>NZ_CP194934.1:6145000-9043573 GCF_051094245.1 Lentzea xerophila
GTCGAGTTCGACGTCCTGGGCGGACAGCACGGGCGGTGTCGCCGGAGTCGCACGCCGGGCCAACGCCCGTACGCGCGCGACCAGCTCGGGGAACGCGAACGGCTTCGCGAGGTAGTCGTCCGCACCCAGGGACAACCCGGCCACGCGGTCCTCGATGGTGCCGCTGGCCGTCAGCATCATGACCCTGGTGAGCGCGCCGGAGCTGAGGATCTCCTTGCACAGTTCGTCACCGGACATCCCCGGCAGGTCGCGGTCGAGCACAACCACGTCGTACCGCGTCACGGTCGACTTCTCGTGCCCGGTCTCGCCGTCGTAGGCGACGTCCACGGCCATACCTTCGCGCCTCAAGCCGCGAGCGATCGCGTCGGCCAGAGGTGCCTCGTCCTCGACAACCAGAATCCGCACGCCACCAAAGGTGCCATATCGACCTGAGACCACGCTTAACGACACCTTCACGTGAGCTGTCGGCGCTAGGCGCGCTGGTGGTGCGCGAGCAGCACGCCGAGCAGGCGGGTCAGGGCCTGCCGGTCCTGCGGCGCGAGGGGGCCGAGCAGGTCGTCCTGCGTCTGGTCGAGCGCGGCGTCCAGTCGCCGCAGCTGCTCTTCGCCCGCCTCGGTGAGCGTCACCAGGTTGCGCCGGCGGTCGTCCGGGTCCTGTGTCCGCTCGACGAAACCCCGCTCCGCCAGCTCGGTCACCGCCGCCACGACATCGCTGCGGTCCATGTTGCAGCGGCGGCCGAGTTCGGCCTGGCTGGCCACGCCGAACTCGTCCAGCGCGGCCAGCACGCGGTAGTGGTAGCCGCGCGCCCCCGCTTCGCTGAAACCCTCGGACGCCAGCCGGTGGGCGTGCACCGCCAGCTGGGTCAGCAGCCAGCTCGGCCTACCTGCCAGGCGTGCGGGGGTCTGCTCCATGAACACCATCCTAAAACGTTGGCGCAACCAACGACGGTCTGTATGGTTGGTGGCGCCAACGTTGGCGCCACCAACCAAAGGAGAATTCCGTGGACGCACTGGTCGACCGCATCGAGATCACGGACCTGTTCAGCCGGCTCTCGCGCCTGCTCGACGAGAAGCGATGGGACGACGCGGACACCGTCTTCGACCGCGACATCTCGGTGTCCTCGCCGCGCAACGGCGAGCTCAACGGCATCGACGAGCTCGTCGGCGTGATGCGGCGGGCCGAGAACCCGGACGAGCTCACCCAGCACGTGACCACCGATCTGCTGGTGGAACTCGCCGGTGACAAGGCCGTCACCTCGGCGAACTCGGTCGTCTACTTCTTCCGCGACGGCCAGGCACCCTTCCGCACCGCGGGGCTGCGCATGAACGGCGTCGCGGTCAGGACGCCCGCCGGCTGGCGACTGCGCGAGTCGCGAACCACCCTCGTCTGGCTGGACGAGAAGTGATCAGGACTTCCTCGCAGGCCTGTCCACCACGACGGTCGAGGCGGCCTGCAGGGCGCGGAGTTCCAGCAACGCCGGGTGCTCCTCGGCCAGCCGGGCCGCGTTCAGCAACGACCGCAGCGCCGCGGTCTCACCGCGCGCCCGCTCCAGCGCGGCACGTCCCTCCGCGGCCGCCACCAGCTCGGCCAGCGCGGCCCGGCGCAGCTCAGCGGGCATGACGACGTCGCGGACGGCCACGTCGGCGACCGACATGCCCAGCTCGTCGGCGCGTGCCGCCACGCTGGCGGCCACCTCGGCAGCGATGGCCGCACGCTCCGGGTCCACCGCCGAGTGCGCACGAGTCAGCACGGCACCGCGCAACGCGAGCTGCACCGCCGTGTAGAGGTCCGACTCGGGCTCCGCCGCCTCCATCACGAACCGCGTCGGCGAGGTCACCGCCCACCGCACGACGACAGTGACGCGCACCAGCACGCCATTCGCGGTCGGCACGTCCTGCGCCGCCGGGGTCATCGTGCGCGGACGGACGTCGACGCGGTTCAGCACGGTCCGCATCCGCATCCGGTGACGGCCCGGACCGACCTCTCCGACCAGCACGCCGCGGTCGAACAGGACGCCCCGCTCCCACGGGTACAACGTGCGCTTCATCGTCTCCACCCCCGTCCAGGCAGACCACGACCCCGGCCGGCGGGACGTCGAGGCGGGAGTCCACAAGGGACTCGCAAAGCCCGACACCCCCGTGTGCGACCGGGGTCGTGGCGTTCAGGAATTGAACCTGGTGCCTTTACAGCGCCAATGCGTCCGCCCGATCGCGGGACCCGGAACAGGGAGTCCTGCCGTGGCCGCTTGAAGCGGACGCAAGGGGAGGTTAGCCGAGCTACTTCTCCGCGGGCGCGTCAATTTCGACGGGCAGGCACTCCAGCCGGGCGGCCCACTCCGTCACGCGGCGCGCCACGTCCTGCGCGGTGATCCCGCACAGCGCCAGCACCTCGCCACGTTCGCCGTGGTCGTGGAACTGTTGCGGCAGAGCGATGTCCCGCAGGGGCACCTCGACGTCGGCGTCACGCAGGGCGGCCGCGAGAGACGACCCGAAACCACCGTGGCGGCCTCCGTCCTCGACCGTCACCACGAGCTTGTGCGACGCCGCCATCTCCACGAGGTCGACCGGCATCGGGTAGATCCACCGCGGGTCGACGACCGTCACGCCGATGCCCTGGTCCTCCAGCCGTTGCGCGGCATCGAGGCCAAGCTCGCCCAACGCGCCGACCGTCACCAACAGCACGTCGTTGCCCGACCGCCGAAGCACGTCAACGGAACCCACGCGCTCCAACGCGGGCAGGTCGGCGCCGACGGAGGCCTTCGGGTAGCGGATCACCGACGGCGCGTCCGAGATCGCCACGGCCTCGCGCAGCTCCTCGACCAGCGTTCCGGCGTCACGCGGCGCCGCCACGTGGACACCGGGGACGACGCCGAGGATCGACATGTCCCACATGCCGTGGTGCGACGCGCCGTCCGGGCCGGTGACGCCCGCGCGGTCCAGCACGACCGTGACGCCCTGCTTGTGCAGGGCGACGTCCATCAGCAGCTGGTCGAACGCCCGGTTGAGGAACGTCGCGTAGACCGCGACGACGGGGTGCAGGCCACCGATCGCCAGACCGGCGGCGGAGGTCAGCGCGTGCTGCTCGGCGATGCCGACGTCGAAGAAGCGCTCCGGGAACGCCTTGGCGAACGCGTTCAGGCCGGTGGGTCCCTGCATCGCGGCGGTGATCGCCACGACGTCGGAACGCTCGCGGCCGACCTCCACCAGTGCGTCGGAGAACACGTGCGTCCAGGTGCGCTTGCTCGGCTTGACGTCCTCGCCGGTGATCGGGTCGATGATCCCGGTGGCGTGCATCTGGTCGGCCTCGTGGTTCTCGGCCGGCGCGAACCCCATGCCCTTGCGGGTCACGGCGTGCACGATCACCGGGCCACCGAACGACTTCGCGCGCTGCAGAGCGGACTCCAGCGTCGCCATGTCGTGGCCGTCGACCGGGCCGATGTACTTGAGGCCGAGGTCCTCGAACATCGCCTGCGGTGCCAGCGCGTCCTTGATGCCGCGCTTGGCGGCGTGCAGGGCGGAGTAGAGGGGCTTGCCGAAGAACGGCGTCTGCTGCAGCGCGCTCTTGCCCTTCTCCAGCACGCGCTCGTAGCCGGGGCGCAACCGCAGCGACGAGAGGTGGTCCGCGAGACCACCGATCGTCGGCGAGTACGAGCGGCCGTTGTCGTTGACGACGATCACGACCGGACGCGTCTTGTCCGCCGCGATGTTGTTCAACGCCTCCCAGCACATGCCGCCGGTCAACGCGCCGTCACCGACGACCGCGATTACGTGGCCGTTGGTGCCGCTGAGCTGCTTCGCCTTCGCCAGGCCGTCGGCGTAGGACAGCGCCGTCGAGGCGTGCGAGCTCTCCTGCACGTCGTGCTCGGACTCCGACCGCGACGGGTAGCCGGACATGCCGCCCCGCTGGCGCAGCCGGTCGAAGCCGTCACGACGGCCGGTCACGATCTTGTGGACGTACGACTGGTGACCGGTGTCGAACACGATCGGGTCCTGCGGCGAGTCGAAGACCCGGTGCAGTGCCACGGTCAGCTCGACGACCCCCAGGTTCGGGCCAAGGTGCCCGCCCGTCTTGGACACCTTGTCGACCAGAAAACGACGGATCTCCTCGCACAGCCGCGTCAGCTGCGCCTCGTCCATCCGTTTCAGATCAGCTGGTCCGTGCACGGACTCCAGCAGGGTCACCACGCCCACCTCACTCCTGAAGACTTCGGCTCAGTCTACGGAGACACGACTGAGACGCATGGTCACCGTGTCTCAGGTACCAGCAGGGCGATGCACTCCATGTGCTGCGTCATCGGGAACGCGTCGAACGCCCGCAGCTCCGCGAGCCGGTACCCCTGAACTGTGAATTCGGCCAGGTCACGGGCCAGTGCGGCGGGGTCGCAGGCCACATAGACGACCCGCTCGGGACGGCGCCGTGCGACTTCAGCCACAACGACCTTGCCCGCTCCCTTGCGCGGAGGGTCGAGCACCACGACATGAGGGTCTTCCACGGGCAGTTCGCGCGTCACGAGCCGTTCGACCTTGCCGACGACCCACTCGACCTGGGGCATGCGCCGGAGGTTGCGCCGACCGTCCTCCACAGCACCCGCGAAAGACTCCACGACCAGCACCGATCCGGTGTCGCCGACCTGCCGTCCGAGCACTGAGGCGAAGAGTCCCGCACCGCCGTAGAGGTCCCACGCGCGTTGCCCCGGCTGAGCCGCGGCCCACTCCCCCACTACGGACGCGAACGTGTCCGCGGCCTCCGGGTGGACCTGCCAGAAACCGTCGGCCGAAACTCGCCACTTTCGTTGGGCGGCGGTCTCGACGGCCGTACCGGTTCCGGCGCGTCGCACGGTGTGTCGGCCGCGCACCTCACCCACATGACGGTTGCCGTCACCGTCCTGGACGATCGTCAGCTCCTGCGCCCGCCACTTTCGGTCGGCCACGGCCTCGACCATGCCCGGCCGGGATATCACACAGTGGTCGACCGGGATCACATCGTGGGAACGGGTGCCCCGGAAACCCGGCCTCCCGTCGCGGTCGACGGCCATCCGGATCCGGGTCCGCCACTCCAGCGGGCCACCCGGCAACGCCTCCACGACGACGTCCCGCTCGATCTTGCCGAGGCGGCTCAGCTGCTCGCGGACGACCTGGGCCTTCAGCTCCCGTTGCGCGTCCCACGACACGTGCTGGAAGTCGCAGCCACCGCACATCCCCGGACCGCTGAACGGGCACGGCGCCTCGACGCGGTCGGGTGAGGGCGTGAGGATCTCCACGGCGTCCGCACGGCAGAACGACCCGCCGTTGTCCTCGTACACCGACGCCACAACGCGCTCGCCGGGCAGCGCGTGACGCACGAACAGAACGCGTCCCTCGTGCCGTGCGACGAAATGCCCGCCATGAGCGACAGGCCCCACCTCTACCTCGAACTGCTCGCCGACCCAGTTCTCTTTGGCCAAGCTCATCGGTCGTCCAGACCCCTTCGGACAGCGCCGGGCACGATGACGTCCTTGTCCTTGACCTTCACCGACGACTCGAGCTGCCACGGCACACTGGTCACCATCACACCCGGCTGGAACAGCAGCCTTCCCTTGAGCCGCAACGCGCTCTGGTTGTGCAGGAGCTGCTCCCACCAGTGGCCGACGACGTACTCGGGGATGAACACCGTAACAACGTCGCGGGGGTTGTCCGACTTGACGCGCTTCACGTAGTCGAGAACGGGCTTGGTGATCTCCCGATAGGGTGACTCGATCACCTTGAGCGGGATCTTGAAGTTCTCCTTCTCCCACTCCAGCACGAGCCTGCGGGTGTCGCCGTCGTCGACGTTGACCGTGACGGCCTCCAGCACGTCCGGACGCACGGCCTTGGCGTAGGACAGCGCCCTGATCGTCGGCATGTGCAGTTTGGACACCAGCACCATCGCGTGGTTGCGCGCGGGCATCGTGCGCACGCGCTCCTGCTTGCGCAGTTCCTCGGCGACGGTGTCGTAGTGCTTGCGGATCGCCGTCATCAACGCGTAGATGGCGGCCATCGCGGCGATGGCGATCCACGCGCCCTTGGTGAACTTCGTGATCAGCACGATGATCAGCACCGTCGCGGTCAGCACCAGGCCGAACGTGTTGATCGCCTGCGAGCGGCGCATCCGCCTGCGCGTCTGCTCGTCGGTCTCGGTCTTCAGCAGCCGCTGCCAGTGCTTGATCATGCCGAGCTGGCTGAGCGTGAACGACACGAACACACCGACGATGTAGAGCTGGATCAGCCGGGTGACCTCGGCGTCGAACGCGATCACCAGCACGACCGCGAACCCGGCCAGGAACAGGATGCCGTTGGAGAACGCCAGCCGGTCGCCGCGGGTGTGCAGCTGGCGCGGCAGGTAGCGGTCCTGGGCGAGGATCGAGCCGAGCACCGGGAAGCCGTTGAACGCCGTGTTCGCCGCGAGCACCAGGATCAGCGCCGTGACGCCGGCGATGAAGTAGAAGCCGGGCGGGAAGTTGTCGAACACGGCGTGCGCGATCTGCGCGACCATCGTCTTCTGCTCGTAGCCCTCGGGCGCGTTCGTGATCTGCTGCTTGGGCGACTCGGCCACGCGCACGTCGGTCAGCTGGGCGAGGATGATCAGGCCCATCAGCATGAACACCGAGATGCCGCCCATCAGCAGCAGCGTGGTGGCGGCGTTGCGGGACTTGGGCTTGCGGAACGCGGGCACGCCGTTGCTGATCGCCTCGACACCGGTGAGGGCGGCGCAGCCGGACGAGAACGCCCGCAGCACCAGGAACACGAACGCGAGACCCATCAGGTGGTCGGACTCGGCGTGGATCTCGAGACCGGAGCTCTCCGCCCGCATCTCGTCGCCCATCACGAAGCCGCGGATCAGCCCGTAGCCGATCAGGCCGAAGACGCCGATCATGAACGCGTAGACCGGCACGGCGAACGCGGCGCCGGACTCGCGGATGCCGCGCAGGTTCACCGCCGTCAGCAGCACGATGGCCGCGACCGCGAACTCCGCCTTGTGGGTCGCGACGAACGGGATCGCCGAGCCGATGTTCGCCGCCGCCGCCGAGATCGACACCGCGACCGTGAGGATGTAGTCGACGAGCAGGGCGCTCGCCACCGTGAGCCCCGCCTTGCGGCCGAGGTTGACCGTCGCGACCTCGTAGTCGCCGCCGCCCGACGGGTAGGCGTGCACGTTCTGGCGGTAGCTGGCGACCACGGTGAGCATGACCACGACGACCGCGACCCCGACCCACGGCGCCATGGTGTAGGCGCTCAGACCCGCCACCGACAGCATCAGGAAGATCTCCTCCGGCGCGTACGCGACCGATGACATGGCGTCGGAGGCGAACACGGGCAGAGCGATGCGTTTGGGCAGCAGGGTGTGCGAGAGGCGATCACTGCGGAACGGCCGTCCGACCAGGAGGCGTTTGGCAGCGGTGGCGAGCTTGGACACGGCCAGAGCGTAAGGGGTCCGCTCACCGGGACGGGCTAATGCTCGGTAGGTTCTGCGCAGAGTTCGCCTGAGGAGGCATGTCGTGCACGTCGTGATCATGGGGTGTGGCCGGGTGGGAGCCTCCCTGGCCAGGGCCCTCGAGCGGCTCGACCACCAGGTCGCCGTGATCGACAAGGACCCGCAGTCGTTCCGCCGGCTCGGCAGCGACTTCCACGGGCAGCAGGTCGTCGGCAACGGTTTCGACCGCAATGTCCTGGTCGAGGCCGGTGTGGAGCGCGCGGGCGCGTTCGCGGCGGTCTCCAGCGGCGACAACTCGAACATCATCTCGGCCCGGGTCGCCCGCGAGACGTTCGGTGTCGAGCACGTCGTCGCGCGCATCTACGACCACAAGCGCGCCGCCGTGTACGAGCGGCTGGGCATCCCGACCGTGGCGACGGTGCCGTGGTCGACCGACCGGTTCCTGCGGATGTTGCTGCCCGAGGGGGCGGCGACGGCGTGGCGCGACCCGTCCGGCACCGTCGCGGTGCTGCCCATCGAGGTCGACGAGGCCTGGGTCGGACGTCCCGTGTTCGAGCTGGAGAGCGCGATCGGCGCGCGCGTGGCGTTCCTGATGCGGTTCGGCACGGGTGTGCTGCCGGACGCCAAGGCCGTCGTGCAGGCCGACGACACCATCTACGTGGCGGCGCTGTCCGGCACGATCACCGACGTCGCGGCGGCGGCGCTGCAGGCACCGGAGGAGAGCTGATGCGGGTCGCGATCGCTGGCGCGGGCGCGGTGGGGCGGTCCATCGCGCAGGAGCTCGTGTCCGACGGGCACCAGGTCATGCTGATCGAGCGGGACCGGGCGCACTTCGACCCGAACTCCGTCGAGCAGGCCGAGTGGGTGCAGGCCGACGCGTGCGAGCTGTCCTCTTTGGAGGACGCGGGCATGCAGCTGTGCGACGTCGTGATCGCCGCGACGGGTGACGACAAGGTCAACCTCGTGGTGTCGCTGCTGGCGAAGACGGAGTTCGCGGTCCGTCGTGTCATCGCGCGCGTGAACGACCCGACGAACGAGTGGCTGTTCACGGAGTCGTGGGGTGTCGACGTGGCCGTGTCGACACCACGGCTGCTGGCCGCGATGGTCGAGGAGTCCGTGACGATCGGTGACGTCGTGCGGCTGATGACGTTGCGGCAGGGGCAGGCGAACCTCGTGGAGATCACGCTCGACGAGGCGACGCCGTTCGCCGGCCGTGCCGTGTCGGAGCTGTCGCTGCCCCGTGACGCCGCGCTGGTGACGATCCTGCGTGGCGGGCGGGTCATCGTGCCGCAGCCGGACGACACGCTCGAGGGCGGCGACGAGCTGTTGTTCGTCACGACCGCCGCCGTCGAGCAGGACATCAAGAAGGCCCTGGGCTACTAGATCGCGCCGGGCATCTGTCGTGGCGGACGGCGAGTGTTGCCGATCAGCTGACGCGCATCTCGTCCTCGATGGCGGTGCGGCGCGCTCTGCGCCACCTGACGCGAGCCGGGCCGGAACGCGACGCGGCCGGCGTCTCCTGGGAGGCGCCGGCCGCGAGAGCAGAGCGGGTCAGTCTCTGGACTTGTCGCGAGCCTCGGCGTCGACGACGCGCTTGAGCTCGTCCATGTCCGGGGTCAACAGGTCGTCTGCCGTGCGGGCCAGCACGCCCTCCATCTCGGCTTCCGCCGCGGCCTTGGCCTCGGCGGCTTCCTCGGCGGCCTTCAGGCGCTTGTCGGCCCGGCGGACCGCCCACACCGTGGCGAGCAGGGCGATGGCCATCAACGGGTAGCCCATGCCGAGACGGGCGACCGCGAGCCAGCCGACCTGGTCCTCGTCGTAGAGCCAGCGCTGGACCACGAAGCGGGCGAAGAACACCAGCGCCCACACGAAGGTGGCGATGTCGTAGTCGCGGACCGAGGCCTTGTCGGCGCGCCAGGAGCGGTCTCTGCCGTTGAGGAACGTCCAGATCACTCCGGCGAGCGGCCAGCGCACGATGATCGACAGCAGGAACGCGCTGCCGTACACGACGCTCTGCCAGATGCCGAAGAGGAAGAAACCCTTGGCCTCGCCTGTCTTGTAGGCGATGAAGGCCGCGATGCCGACGCCGAAGACGGCGGAGATCGCGGGCTGGACGGTGCCCTTGCGCACGGCCAGGACCACGCCGATGACGAGGGCCGCGGCGAGGGAGCTGATGATCGCGGCCATCAGGTTCTTGGTCGTGAAGTTGACGATCACGAAGACGAGGACGGGCAGCGACGAGTAGAGCATTCCGCTCACGCCGCCCATCTGGTCGAGGACGGTGGGCTGCTTTTCTTCGGTCTTGGCTGAAGTCATGAAGCGTTCTGCAACTCGTAATAGGGGTTGTAGAGCACCTTGCGCCCGTCGCGCACGGCGATGCGGCCGCGAGCCTTGATCGTCCGACCAGGCTCGATTCCCGCGATGCGACGGCGGCCGAGCCAGACGAGGGTGACGCCCTCGGTGCCGTCGTAGAGCTCGGCCTCCAGCGTGGCGGCCGCGTCCCGGGGGCAGAGCTCCACGCTGCGGAGCCTTCCGAGGACGGTGACCTCCTCACCGGACTTGCAGTCGCAGGCCTTCACCGCGCCGACGGCCTCCGCTTCTCGCGACAGGTCATCCGCGTCGAGCTCGGCAACGTCGCTGGTCAAGCGACGTACCAAGCGGCGCCAATAGCCGCCCATCCCCGACTCCTGCAGTGCTCTGGTGGCCCAGTGGTGTGGACCGTCTGACAGTGAGGGTACGCACGAGGGCCGACAATCTCGGGCGTGCCTGCCGAGACCGTCCTCCTGCTGCCCGGAACCGCCTCCGACGAGGTATTTGTCCGTTCCGTCTTCGCCGACCCGTTGTCCCAGGTCGGGGCCGTTCTCACCGCTCCGCGGGTCCGCACACTCAGTGAACGGTTGACGGCCCTCGAAAATGCCCCAGCAGGCCACCCGATCGTGGTGGGTGGTGTCTCACTCGGCGCGCACGTGGCCGCGAAGTGGGCGGTGGACAACCCGGACAGGTGCGCCGGCCTGGTCCTCGCCCTGCCGGCCTGGACAGGGGCACCGGACGAGGCACCGGCGGCACTCGCGGCCAGGGCCAGCGCGGAGATCGTCGCGACGCAGGGGCTTGCGACCGCGCTCGCCGGCACGACCGGGTGGCTGCACGACGAGCTGAGCCGGGCCTGGCGTGGCTACGGCGAGCAGCTCGTGCCGCACTTCGAGGAAGCCTCGCGGTCACACGCGCCGACGCTCGCCGAGCTGAGCACGCTGACGGTGCCGACGGGCATCGTCGGGTGCACCGATGACCCGGTGCACCCGATCGAGATCGCGGAGCAGTGGGCGGAAGCCATCCCACGCGCCGTGCTGGTCACAACGACGCTGGACGCCTACCCGCACGCGTTGGGCCGTGCGGTGCAGGCGTGGCAGCAGGCTCGTTAGCCCTGCTGCTGGATGTGCCGGGCGATCGCCTCCGGCAGCTCGATCGGCAGCGGGGTGCGGGGTGGCATCGGCTGCTCACCGCGCACGACGACCGTGCCGCGCAGCAACTCGCGCAGCGCCGCGGAGTTCTGCTCGAAGTGCTCCTCCGGCCCGGCCGCGACGCCGCGCAGCATCCAGCGCGGGCCGTCGACGCCGACGAAGAGGATCTGGACGCCCTGGTTGCGCGCGGTGATCTCCTCGCCCCACTCGCCGTTCTCGCGGTTGATGCGGGCGCCGTCCTCCTTGAGGCCCCCGATCAGCTCGGCGCCGACCTCCTTCCAGAGGCCACCCGACTTCGGCGCGGCGAACGCGCTGACCGTCAGCTGCCCAACGGGCGTGAGGACGTGCACCGCGCGCACGGAACCGTCCTGCTGGTCCATCTCGACCTGCAGCTGGGCCTCTTCCGGCATCGGCAGGAGCACCGATCCCAGGTCGAGCCGCTGCACGTCGTCCTGGGGCGCCACCGTCGAGTCCCACGGGCCGTCGACGTCCTCGTCGAACGCCTCGTCGTGCTCCGAACCGGTGTCGACCGCCCCCGAGGAGTGACGACCGCGCTTGCGGCGCCTTCCGAACATGCCCCTACCCCTCCGCATTCATCCGGGCGAGCACCACGTGCCCGCCGGTCGAGCCGTAGCCTCCCGCACCGCGTTCCGTGTCCGGCAGCGCGGTGACCTCGCGGAACACCGCGTGCTCGACGCGTTGCACGACGAGCTGGGCGATCCGGTCGCCGCGCGACAGCGCGATCGGCTCACGGAGATCATGGTTCACGAGGCAAACGCGGATCTCACCGCGGTAGCCGGAGTCGATCGTGCCGGGCGTGTTGACCACGCTCAGCCCGACCCGCGCCGCCAGTCCGGACCGCGGGTGCACGAACCCGGCGAACCCGTCCGGGAGCGCGATGGCGATGCCGGTGCCGACCACGGCGCGCTCGCCTGGTGGAATGACCACGTCCGACGTGGTGACCAGATCGGCGCCCGCGTCGCCGGGACGGGCGTAGGCGGGCACGGGAACCCCCGGATCGAGCCGGGTCAGCAACACCTCGACGCTGGACACGGCGGCCGAGATTACCCTGACTACGTGAGTGAGACTGCCGTGACCGCCAGTACGACCTTCCGCGAGCGCCTGTACGTGACGTGGTGGATCTGGCCGCTGCCGCTGCTCGCGGCCGGACTGCTGGCCGCCGAGGTGCACATGGGCTTCCCCGGTGTGCGGTCCTGGCTGCCGTACGTGATCCTGCTGCCGTTGACCGTCGTGCTGATCACACGCATGGGCGCGACGAAGGTGGAGGTCGCCGACGGCGAGCTCCGCGCAGGCGACGCGCACATCCCGCTGGAGCTGCTCGGCGAGGTGGAGGTCATCGCCCCCGAGGAGAAGCGCAGGGCCATGGGCCCGCAGCTCGACCCGGCGGCGTACGTCGTGCACCGGGGCTGGGTCAAACCGCTCGTGCGCGTGCGGGTGAACGACCCGGAGGACCCGACGCCCTACTGGATCATCAGCACGCGGCGCCCGGCCGAGCTCGCCGCCGCGATCAAGTCCTGAAGAACCCTGAAGAACACAACTGGGCGCCACCCGTGCGGGTGAGCGCCCAGTTTTCTGGCGGACTTCGTCGCTGACGGGCCTGTCCGGCCTTGGATCAGGCGCAGTCGCGGCAGATGTACACACCACCGTTGTCCTCGGCGAGCCTGCTGCGGTGGTGCACCAGGAAGCACTTCGAGCACGTGAACTCGTCGGCCTGCTTGGGCAGGACCTTGAACGTGAGCTCCTCGCCGGACAGGTCGGCGCCCGGAAGCTCGAAGTTCTCCGCGCTCGCGTCCTCGTCGACGTCGACGACGCCGGACTGCGTCTCGTTCCGCCGGGCCTTCAACTCCTCGAGGGAGTCCTCAGCGAGTTCGTCCGCCTCGCTGCGACGCGGCGCGTCGTAGTCGGTCGCCATCTTCTTCACCCCTGCGGTCTACGGAGACTGTTCGTGTCGCTGGTTAACGCTCCAGCGCCCTCTTTTGTGCCCTACGTCAAGGTGACGTAGGTCTCCCTCACCCAGGCGGCAAGCCAACCCCCTGGACGTGCCCGTCGGCTTGATCCACTTAGGTGCGGAGCGCGCAGAGGGTAGCTCATTGCCCGAGTCGCCCGGCATCGGGTTACCCCTTACCGACCGGACGGGTGACACAACCTTTCTACGCTGGACCGATACCCTGTGCGGGAGCACCTACACCTTGGCGTGCAACCTGGCGCCGAGCCGGTACCGTCCTGACTGTGAGCGACGGGGCCGGTGCCGTGGGTCACGCCCGTCAGGGCGCGTGTCAGCCGGGCAGGGCCTAGGCTGATCTCAGGGGACGGATCACGGGGAGGGCTTCGCACGTGGGATCCGCATCAGGAAGCTTGACGCCATACAAGCGGCGTCGGCCCCTGCCCGCGCTCGTCCTGTTCACGGCACTGATGGTCAGTTCCGTGTTCGTGTGGGTGAAGGTGCTCGGCAACGCGAGCGACGTCGACGCGGCGATCAAGTGCAACCCGCCCAGCCACGTGACGACTTCCGCGAGCGCCGGGGCCGACCCCGCCGCCTCGACCGCACCGCCTCCCGCGCTGGGCACCGTCCTGGAGCACGACGCGCTGGACCGCACGAACCCGGTGCCGGTCGGCGAGGTCAACTTCAAGGTCGTCAACGCCTCGACGCAGCGCAACCACGCCAAGGCCGTGGCGACGATGCTCACCGAACTGGGCCTGAAGCAGGCCGCCGACCCCGACAACGACGCGCTCTACCCGGCGGGCGACATGACCTGCCGCGGCCAGATCCGCTTCGGCGCCCCCGGCGCGCAGGCCGCGCGGACGCTGTCGCTGCTGGAGCCGTGCCTGGAGCTCGTGCGCGACGACCGCCAGGACGCCACCGTCGACGTCGCGATCGGCAAGAAGTTCGACGAGGTCAAGCCGAACAGCGACGCCCGCAAGGTCCTCGACCAGCTCAGCGAGTGGGCGGCGCAGCAGCCGGAACAGCAGGGCGGCCAGGTCGCCGCGGCCGCACCGCCGACGCTGAACGCGGACAACCTCGCCGCCGCCCGCGACGTGACCTGCTGACTTCACGGCCGCGCGCCGCTATCTTGCGCGCATGGGGGTTGGTCTTCTTCCGGACGAGCGTGTCCTCTGGCAGGCCTCGCCGGCGCATCGCTCCGTGTTCCTGCGCACAGATCCGGCCTGGATCCGGTTCAGCCTGAAGTTCGGCACCGTCAAGATCCTGCTCATCGCGGCGCTCATCGCGTGGCTTGGTTCTGTCGACACCTGGGGCGCGATCTTCACCCTGGTCGCGGCGTTCGTCGTGTTCGACGTCCTTTACCTCGCCGAGCCGTTCCTCTGGCGCCACCGCACGCTGCCGCGCACCACCTACTACGTCACCGACCAACGCGTCGTGTCCGTGCCAGGCCGGCGGGCGCGGTCAGTGCGGCTCGCCGAGATCAGCAACCTGACGTTCACGGAGGAGCCGGACGGCTCCGGTCACATCCGGCTCGACCAGCGGGTCATGCCGGACGGCTTCGGCAACGGAACGGTGGCCGAACTGATCCACGTTCCGGACGTGCGTGAGGTCGTCACGCTGCTGTCCACGTTGACTGGGCGGACGCCCAATCAACCTCCTAATCAACATTGATTGGGCCTGGTCAAGGCACGCTTATTAGTGCTCTGACCTGCGGTTTCAGACCTTGCCGAAGCCGGACTCGACGAGCGCGCCGTACATGGCGTCGGCGATGCCGGGGGCGGCGGCGAACGTCGCGTCCTCGCCGAGTTCGGGCGACGACCCCGGCAGCCGCACGACCGCGCCGGCCTCCGCGGCGATCAGCCCGCCGGCCGCCCAGTCCCACCGGCCGAGCTCGTGCTCCGCGTACGCGTCGAGCCGCCCGGCGGCCACTGAGCAGAGGTCGAGCGACGCGGCACCGGCCCGGCGCAGGTCGCGCACCCGAGTCGCCATCCGGGCCCACGCGTCGGCCTGCCGCTGACGGCGCTCCGGCCGGTACGCGAAGCCGTACCCGAGCAGGGACAGCGACAGGTCCGTCGTCGCGGACACGTGCAACGGCGTGCCGTCCAGGAACGCGCCGTACCCGCGGGCTGCGGTCCAGATCCGCCCGGTCGCCGGCTCCACCACGGCGCCCGCGACGGACTCGCCGTCGAGCTGCGCCGCGATCGACACCGAGTACCAGGGGATTCCGTAGAGGTAGTTGACGGTGCCGTCGATGGGGTCGACGACCCAGGTCAGGCCTTCGACGACGGTGCCGCCCTCCTCCTCGCCGAGCACCGGCTCGCCGGGGCGCAACTCGGACAGACGCGTCCGGACGAGTTGTTCCGAGGCGCGGTCCGCGGCGGTGACGACGTCGGTCGGGGTGCTCTTGGTGTCGAACGAGACGACGGCGGAAGCACGCATGCGCTGAACAAGAGCGCCCGCTTCCTGTCCGATGGCCGTCGCGATCTCAACGAGTGGCCGGGGATCGAACACGACCGGTTCCCTCCTGCGTCACTAGCACGGGACTATCGGACAACGTCAGGCTAATGTCTGCGCACCACGGTTACTGAATCGAAGCCAGCAGGATCGAGTAGGAAGGACCACGGGGAATGGGCATCACCCGCGGGTTCGGTGTGGACATCGGCGGCTCCGGCGTGAAGGGCGGCCTGGTCGACCTCGAGGCAGGAGCACTGGACGGCGAGCGCATGCGGATCCCCACGCCTCAGCCCTCGACACCGGAGGCGGTCGCGGAGGTCGTCGCCGAGATCGTCGAGAAGTTCCAGTGGGACGGGCCTGTCGGCATCACGCTGCCGTGCGTGGTCAAGCACGGTGTCGCCCACAGTGCCGCGAACGTGGACAAGGGCTGGATCAACTGCGACGCGCAGCAGCTGTTCGCGGAACGTCTCAAGCGCAGGCCCGAGGACATCGTCGTGATGAACGACGCGGACGCGGCCGGCATCGCGGAGATGTCGTTCGGCGCGGGCGTCGGCAAGAACGGGACCGTGGTGCTGCTGACGTTCGGCACGGGCATCGGCAGCGCGGTGTTCCTCGACGGCAAGCTCGTCCCGAACACCGAGTTCGGCCACCTCCAGGTCGACGGGCACGACGCGGAGACGCGCGCGGCCGCCTCCGTCAAGGAGGAGAAGGGGCTGTCCTGGGAGGAGTGGACGCCTCGGGTCACGCGGTACATCAACGTGCTGGAAGACCTCATCTGGCCCGATCTCGTGATCGCCGGTGGCGGTGTGAGCAAGAAGGCGCACAAGTGGTTGCCGTTGCTCGAGGTTCGCACGGAGGTCGTCGCCGCCGCCCTCAAAAACGACGCCGGCATCGTCGGTGCCGCATGGGCCGCCACGCACGGCGTCAGGCCCTGACGAGCGTTCGACACCGAAACGTGTCCGACTCGATCTAGCTGCGGGAACGCAGGTGAGAGCGCCTCGAAGCACCTCGGGGCGCAACACCGCGTCACCGACGTCGTTACAATGGAACACACACCCGCCAAGCAAGATCGGCGGGGAGATCCCCCGAACTCTGGCGACCGAGGTTTCGCGCCCTCTGGTCCGCCTTGAACGACCGTCGCGAAAGGGCGTACGTGGCAGCCGCAGAAACCGCAACCCGACGCTCCAGCTCCGCCGCGAGCGCCGCCAAGACGACCAAGGCGACGGCGGCCGGCGAGGCCGAGGAGAAGCCGAAGCGCAAGACGACCGCTGCGGCAGCGAAGAAGCCCGCAGCCAAGGCCCCGCGCAAGACGGCCGGCAAGGCCGATCCTGCCGCGAAGGGCGCGACCAAGAAGGCCGACGGCGAAGAGCCGGACGACGTGGATGGCGCTCCTGGCGCCGAGGACCTGGTCGACGAGGTCGAGATCGTCGACGAGCCGGTCGTGGACGAGCCCGAGGAGGCGGAGGACCCCAAGAACGAGGGTGACTTCGTCTGGGACGAGGAGGAGTCCGAGGCCCTGCGCCAGGCGCGCAAGGACGCGGAGCTCACCGCCTCGGCCGACTCGGTCCGCGCGTACCTCAAGCAGATCGGCAAGGTCGCCCTCCTCAACGCCGAGGAGGAGGTCGAGCTCGCCAAGCGCATCGAGGCGGGTCTCTACGCCGCCGAGCGCGTCCGCCGCTCCGAGGAGGAGGCGGAGAAGCTCACCCCGCAGCTCCGCCGCGACCTGCGCTGGATCGTCCGTGACGGCGAGCGCGCCAAGAACCACCTGCTCGAGGCGAACCTCCGTCTCGTCGTGTCGCTGGCCAAGCGCTACACCGGCCGTGGCATGGCGTTCCTGGACCTGATCCAGGAGGGCAACCTGGGTCTGATCCGCGCGGTCGAGAAGTTCGACTACACCAAGGGCTACAAGTTCTCCACGTACGCCACCTGGTGGATCCGTCAGGCGATCACCCGCGCGATGGCCGACCAGGCCCGCACCATCCGCATCCCGGTGCACATGGTCGAGGTCATCAACAAGCTCGGTCGCATCCAGCGCGAACTGCTCCAGGACCTGGGCCGCGAGCCCACCCCGGAGGAGCTCGCCAAGGAGATGGACATCACGCCCGAGAAGGTGCTGGAGATCCAGCAGTACGCGCGTGAGCCCATCTCGCTGGACCAGACGATCGGCGACGAGGGCGACAGCCAGCTCGGCGACTTCATCGAGGACTCCGAGGCCGTCGTAGCGGTCGACGCCGTCTCGTTCACGCTGCTGCAGGACCAGTTGCAGTCCGTGCTCGCGACGCTGTCCGAGCGCGAGGCGGGCGTCGTCCGGTTGCGCTTCGGCCTCACCGACGGCCAGCCGCGCACGCTGGACGAGATCGGCCAGGTCTACGGCGTCACGCGTGAGCGCATCCGCCAGATCGAGTCCAAGACGATGTCGAAGCTGCGCCACCCGTCGCGCTCGCAGGTCCTGCGCGACTACCTCGACTAGGTCTTACCCAGTCATACGCACACAGCCCCGCACCGGTTCGGTGCGGGGCTGTTGTGTTTTTCCGCGCCCTCAGGCTGTGGCCGAAAGAGCTTTCTCTTTGCCGGACAAACCGATGGGCGATGGTGAGCTGGAACTCACGCAATTCGCCGTCCGGCGGGCGCGGAGTTCGCCAGATCCGGCGGGGAGAGCAAGCGCTCGACCGGAGTTTGATCACGGTCCCGCGTCCGAATCGTGGGACGTTCGTGACCTGTTCGCTGCGGGCGGACAAGGGCAACCGATATCACACTCCCGGCCGCACGCAACCGACCGTTTGGCCGGAATTCGCTGCTCCACCAGCAGGTTTTCGGTTGCGCAGCGTGCGTGTCAAGACGGTGAACCGGTGGCGAACGCATGTGTAAGCCTGCTGCAGCCGGGTAAATCGCATAGTGACGCGAGTCGCCACGCACACGGGAACACTGACTATCGCCGAAACGTCTGTCAGAGTGGAGCCAGCGAGCACCGCGCACCATCCAGGGGCGCCGTGGTCGCAGCTTGGTAAGAGGGCACCGAAACACAACGTTGCCGGTGCTGGGACGGAGGGAGATTCATCATGACCGCAGCACTCACCCGCCCCGAGTTGACCGCTGCCGACCGCTGCGACCGCTGCGGGGCTGCTGCCCAGGTTCGCGCCTTGCTCCCCTCCGGGGGCGAGCTGCTGTTCTGCGGGCACCACGCTCGCGCGCACAGCGAGAAGTTGCGCGAACTCGCTGCTGAGATTCAGCAGGGCTGACTTCCACCCCACCTAGCCGCTCGGGGCGGGGATCCGCGAGGATCTCCGCCCCCTTCGCTTTCTAGAGCGTGTCCAGCACCGGCTCGAAGGCCAGTTCGGCGGCCCCCACGAGCTTCGCGTCACGGCCCAGCGGCGACGTGACGACCTGGGTTCCCCCAACCGCGCGGGAGACCAGACTGCGTTTCTGCACGGCGGAGCTCACCGAGTCCACGACCGATGCCGGCAGCGCCGTGTAGAGATCACCGAGCACGACCAGCTCGGGCCCCAGGACGTTGACGATGTTCGCGAGCCCCAGTGCGAGCCAACCGGCGAACTCGTCCAGCACCGCCGGGTCGTCGAGCGCCCGCAGTGCCGCGACGACGGCGCCGCGCGGGGCGTCGTCGGGAAGGCCCAGCGCCCGGCACAGCGCCGGTTCGCCGACCTCGGTCTCCCAGCAGCCGTCACAGCCGCAGTAGCAACGCCGTCCGCTCGGGTTGACGACCATGTGCCCCAGTTCGCCCACATAGCCGCCAGAGCCGCGCAACGGCTGCCCCGACAGGATCACTCCGCCGCCGACGCCGACGTCCGCGGAGATGTAGACCATGTCCGAGGACTCCTGCGCCGCACCGCGAACGTGCTCCGCGAGCGCACCGAGCTCCGCGTCGTTGCCGACCTGGACGGGCAGCTTCAGCACCGCCTCCAGGCGTTTGCCGAGCGCGACACCGGTCCAGTGCAAGTTCGGTGCCTCGTGCACGTGCCCGTCGGCGCGTCGCACGACACCGGGCACCGACACGCCGACCCCGACCGCGGTGGTGTCGAGGTCGTCGGCCATGAGGCGCGCCGACTCGACGATGTGCGTGATGACCTCCCCCGGATCACGCGTCCGGTGCAGGTTCCAGCTGTCCCGCCCGAGGATCTCCCCGCCGAGGCCGACGAACCCCATCGCCACGTGCTCCACCCGCACGTCGATCGCGATCACGACCGCGGCGTGCGGCTGGGGCAGGACCAGAAGCGACGGACGGCCCGCTCCGCTGCGCAGAGCGGGCACGCGTTCGGCGACCACACCGGCTTCGGCGAGGCCGTCCACCAGAGCCTTGATCGTGCTGCGGTTGAGCCCGAGCTCGGCCGCGAGCGACGCCCTGGTGGACGGTCCGTCGACGTGCAGGCGGCGCAGCAGCGCCGTCCTGTTGTGCCTGCGGATCTCGTCGGGACGGGTGCCGGACGTGGGTCCCGTCACCGCGTCAGCGAGCCGCGGTGGCCGCCCGGCGGCGGGACAGCGCGTCGACGCTCGCGGCGAGCAGCAGGACCAGGCCGGTCACGATGAACACGACGGCGGCGGGCTGCTTGAGCAGGCCCATGCCGTTCTGGATGATCGCGAGCACCGCGCCACCGATCACCGCGTCGCGCAGGCGGCCCTTGCCACCGAACAGCGACGTGCCACCGATGACGGCCGCGCCGACGGACAGCAGCAGCGTGTTGCCGCCACCGGCGTTCGGGTCGACCGAGCCGACCTTCGACGAGTACACGATGGCGCCGATCGCGGCCGCCGCGGAGGCGATCACGAACACGCTCATCCGGATGCGCTCGACGTTGATACCGGCGCGGCGCGCGGCTTCCTTGTTGCCGCCGACGGCGTAGATGTGGCGGCCGTAGCTGGTGCGGTCGAGCACGAAGGTGCCGATCACCAGCAGCACGAGGACCAGCGGCACCACGAACGGCACGCCTTCGATCACCACGAGGTTGCTCGGCGCGCGGTTCATCGACAGCGCGTAGGTGATCACGGCGGCCAGCACCGCGAGGGCACCGATCTTGGTGAGCACCAGCGCGGTCGGCTGGGCCACGAGGCCCTTGCGGAGGCGGGAGAAGTGCCGGGTGAGCACGACGCCCGCGTAGCCGCCGACGGCGATGACGAACAGCGCCCACGAACCCGCGACGTTCAGGTTGCCGTTGGCGACGTTGAAGATCGTGTCGTCGCGCAGGCCGAGCGTGCCGCCCTGGCCGATGAGCTGCAGCACGACACCGCCCCACACCAGGAACAGGGCCAGGGTCACGACGAACGACGGGATGCCGACCTTCGCGACGAGGAAGCCGGTGATGCAGCCGATCGCGGCACCGACGCAGACGGCGAGCAGCATCTCGAGCCAGGCGTTCGCGGGGATGCCGACCGCGGCGATCACGAGCGCCACCGCCGACAGCGCGGCGCCGGCCCAGATCTTCATGATCACGGCGAGCACGATCGCGAGGATCAGCAGGCCGCAGAACACGTAGAACACCGTGTCGCCCATGCCGCCGAGCAGGTTGCCGTTGTGGATCAGGTGCAGCGCCATCACCGCGGCCGTCACACCGGACGCGGTACCGGCGGAGAGGTCGATCTCGCCGAGCAGCAGCACGAACACCAGGCCCATCGCGATGATCGTGATGCTGGCGCCCTGCTGGAGCAGGTTGGCGAGGTTGCCCAGGGTGAAGAAGCTGTCCGACAACGCGCTGAACACGATCAGCAGTGCGACGAGCCCGAGCAGTGCGGGCAGTGAGCCGAGCTCGCCGCCGCGGACCCGCGCCCAGTAGTCGCGGACGGCCTCGCCGGTGGACTGCGACGTCGTGTCGATGCCGAAGTCGGAGATGGCGCCCTGCTGCGGGGTGTCCTGCGCGGGCGATTCGGTGGTGTCGGTCATGCTGCCCTCTTCGGAACTCATCAGATCGTCGCCGCCTCGGGGCGGGCGATGCCCAGGTCACCGGAACGCCCGGCGGTGATCAGCTCGACCACCTGGCCGTGCGTGACGTCCTTCGACCCCACGACGGCGGCCATGCGGCCGAGGTAGAGGCACGCGATGCGGTCGGCGACCTCGAAGACGTCGTTCATGTTGTGGCTGATCAGGACGACCCCCAGGCCCTGCTCCGCGAGCCGGCGGACCAGGTCGAGCACCTGGCGCGTCTGCGCGACGCCCAGCGCGGCGGTGGGCTCGTCGAGCAGCACCACCTTGCTGTTCCACAGCACGGCCTTGGCGATCGCCACGGTCTGGCGCTGACCACCGGACAGCGACGAGACCTGGGTGCGCACCGACTTGACCGTGCGGACCGACAGCGAGGCGAGCGTCTTGCGCGCCGCCTGCTCCATGTCCGTCTCGTCGAGCAGACCGCCCTTGGTGCGCTCACGGCCGAGGAACATGTTCTGGACGATGTCCAGGTTGTCGGCCAGCGCGAGGTCCTGGTACACGACCTCGATCCCGAGCTCCGCGGCGTCGCGCGGGCCCTTGATCTCGACCGGCTTGCCGTCGAACAGGACCTCACCCGAGTCGGTCGGGTGGATGCCCGCGATGCACTTGACCAGCGTCGACTTGCCCGCGCCGTTGTCGCCGACGAGGGCGGTGACCTCGCCGGGGTTCACGACGAGGTCGATGTCGTGCAGGACGTGCACGGGGCCGAAGCTCTTGTTGATGCCGCGCAGCTCGAGAATCGGCTCGCTCACTGGGGATTCCTCCGTGGTTACCACGCGCCGAGGCGGGGTGCGCAGGTTCCGCACCCCGCCTTGACGCAAGCGGTCCTACTTGATGCCGAGCTCGGTGCAGGCTGCCTGGGTGTCAGCCACGCAGATCTCCGAGGCCTTGACGAAGCCCGCGTCCACCACGGACTTGACCTTGTCCTTGGTGATCAGCTGAGCGGTGAGCAGCACGGACTTGACGTCGCGGTTGCCCTTGTCGTCCTTCACCGAACCGGTCGCGAGGGCGTCGGCGGCGGCGGTGTCGCCCTTGGCCAGCGCGGCGGCCAGCTTGGCGGCGGCCTCGGCCTCGTCCTTGATCGGCTTGAAGACGGTCATGTACTGGTCACCGCGGAGCACGGCCTGCAGGCCGTCCGGGGTGGCGTCCTGACCGGTGACCGGCACCTTGCCGTTCAGGCTGTACTTCTTGAGGACCGTGATCACGGCGCCGGCGAGGCCGTCGTTCGCGGCGACGACGCCGTCGACCTTGCCGCCGTTGGAGGTCAGGATCTGCTCGAAGACCTGACCACCCTTCTGGTTGTCCCAGTTGTCGATCGGCTGCGACTGGACCAGCTTGAGCTTGCCCGAGTCGTACAGCGGCTTGAGGACCTTCTGCTGACCCTCGTAGAACAGGGTCGCGTTGTTGTCCGTCGGCGCGCCCTCGATCTCGATGACGTTGGCGCCCTGCGGCGCGGACTTCATCGCGTCCGCGAGACCCTGGCCCTGCAGCTCGCCGACCTTCACGTTGTCGAACGACACGTAGTAGGACGAGGAGCCGCCGGTGTTCAGGCGGTCGTAGTCGATGACCTGGATGCCTTGGGCCTGCGCCTTCTTGGCGACGGAGGCGCCGACCTCGCTGTTGGGGGTCGCGATGATCAGGACCTTGACGCCGGCGTTGATCATGCCGTCGGCCAGGGTGCTGAACTTCTGGACGTCGCCCTGGGCGTTCTGGATGTCGGGGTCGAGCCCCTCCTTCTTCAGAGCCGCCTCGAGGAGCGGCTTGTCGAAGCCCTCCCAGCGAGCGGAGGAGGCGGTCTCAGGAAGGATCACGCCGACCTTCGCGCCCCCGGCGCCGCCAGAGTTCGTGTCAGTGCTTCCTCCGGTGCCGGAGGACGTGTTGGCGCCACACGCCGAGACCGCCAGGGCGAGGCCCGCGGTCACGGCGATGGAAGCGAGGCTCTTGCTGCGCATCCGCCATCCCTTTCACTGCGCTGTGTCACAGAGAATGTTGTGGCGCACAACGTATGCCGGACATATGCGTGACCGGAACCACACTGGATCGATTAAGTCGCAACGATGCGGTAACCGTGGCGAAATTTGGTGACCGAGAGTTGTGAGAGCGTTACCACGGCGCTACTGCATTCAGCGGCGATATATTGGATATCGCTTGCGGTGAACACTCGCCCGTTGCCTCCCGGACATCTCTAGGTTGGGTCCATGACGGTCGACAAGGAAGCCGCCAAGCGGCTGGCGATCTCGTTCGGCGCCGATGCGGCGCGTTACGACCGCACCCGCCCTGCCTATCCGGACGAGCTGGTCCGGAAGATCGTCACGGCCAGTCCCGGCCCGCGCGTCGTCGACGTCGGGTGCGGCACCGGCGTCCTGTCCCGCCCACTGGCCGCGGCCGGGTGCGAGGTGCTCGGCGTGGAGCACGACGAGCGCATGGCCGAGTTCGCCCGCGGCACCGGGGTGACCGTGGAGGTCTCGAAGTTCGAGAGCTGGGACCCTGCCGGTCGCGAGTTCGACGCCGTCGTCGCCGGGCAGTCGTGGCACTGGGTCGACGCCGAGGCGGGGCCGCTCCAGGTGGCACGGGTGCTGCGGCCGGGTGGCGTGTTCGTGGCGCTGTGGCACGTGTTCGCGCCGCCGGAGCCGATCAGCCAGGCCATCGCCGACGCCTACCGGACGGTGGCGCCGGACCTCCCGTTCCCCGCCGGCCAGACCCGCGCGGAGGCGCTCGAGTCCTACCGGGCGGGCTGTGTGCGCACGGGTGAGACGTTCGCCGGCACTGGCGCGTTCGGCGGCGCCAAGCAGTGGAAGACGAACTGGGCGCACACCTACACGAGCGCCGAGTACCTCGAACTGATGCTCACCATGGGTCCGATCGCCCTGCTCGGCACCGAGCAGATCACCGCACTGCTCGAGGCGGTCGGCGGCGCGATCGATGCCGCCGGCGGCCGGTTCACCATGCAGTACGACACGCTGGCCGTCGCCGTCACCCGAAGCTGATCGGCTACCAGGAACGCAGGGTCGCGATCCGCTCCTCGAGCTGTTCGATGGTGGCCATCGCCGTCGGCGGGCCGCCGCAGTACTCCCGCAGCTGGTTGTGGATCTTGCCGTGGGGCTTCTTCGTGCGGTGGTGGTGCATCGCGACGAGTGTGTTGAGCTCCTTGCGCAGTGACGTGAGGCGCTCCTGCACGCCGACCGGCCTCGCCTCCCGTACGGCGACCTCGGGCTTGGGCCGCTTGGCCGCCAGCGCCATCTGCTCCTCCTGCCGCTGCAGCAGCAGGGTGCGCACCTGGTCCGGCTCCAGCAGCCCCGGCAGGCCGAGGTACTCCTGCTCCTCGTCCGAACCCGCGATGGTCGGGGCGCCGAACGACGAGCCGTCGAAGATCACCTGGTCGAGCTCGGCCGTGGTGCCCAGGGCCGTGAAGGCGCGCTCGTCCTCGCCAGGCTCGTCCTTCGCCTGGTTCGCGGCGGCCATCAGCTCGTCGTCCCAGCCGTCCTTCTCGCGGTGCGGCTTGCCCAGGACGTGGTCGCGCTCGGCCTCCAGCTCGGACGCGAGCTGCAGCAGCACCGGCACCGACGGCAGGAACACCGAGGCGGTCTCGCCGGGTTTCCGGTTGCGCACGAAGCGGCCGATGGCCTGCGCGAAGAACAACGGGGTCGACGACGACGTCGCGTACACGCCCACGGCGAGCCGCGGCACGTCGACGCCCTCGGACACCATGCGGACGGCGATCATCCAGCGTTCGTTCGTGGCGGCGAACTCCGCGATCTTGCCGGACGCCTTCGGGTCGTCGGACAGCACGACCGTGGCGACCTGGCCCGTGACGCGCAGCAGCACCTGCGCGTAGGCCTTCGCGGTCTCCTGGTCGGTGGCGATCACCAGCCCGCCCGCGTCCGGCAGCCCGTTCTCACGCTTCTGGGTCAGCCGCTGGTCGGCGGCGCGCAACACGGACGCGATCCAGTCGCCCGCCGGGTCCAGCGCCGTACGCCACGCACGCGCGGTCTGTTCCTGCGTCAGCGGCTCACCCAGGCGAGCGGTGAACTCCTCGCCCGCGCTGGTCCGCCACGACGCCTCACCCGAGTACGCCAGGAACAGCACGGGCCGGACGACGCCGTCGCGCAGTGCGTCGGAGTAACCGTAGGTGTGGTCGGCCTTGGACGTCTTGAACCCGCCGTTGCTCTCCTCGTACTGCACGAACGGGATCGGCGAGTCGTCCGAGCGGAACGGCGTGCCGGTGAGGCAGAGGCGACGCACCGCGGGCGTGAACGCCTCACGGATCGCCTCACCCCACGACTTGGCGTCACCGCCGTGGTGCACCTCGTCGAGCAGCACGAGCGTCTTGCGGTTCTCCGTGCGCACCCGGTGCAGCGTCGGGTGGGCGGCGACCTGCGCGTACGTCACGGCCACACCGTGGTAGTCGCGGGAGGTCATCGCGTTGGTGTTGCGGAAGTTCGAGTCGATGTGGATGCCCTGCTCGGCCGCCGCCTTCGCCCACTGGTGCTTGAGGTGCTCGGTGGGCGTGACGATCGTGACGGCCTCGATCGTCCGGTCGGCCAGCAGTTCGGCGGCGACGCGGAGCCCGAAGGTCGTCTTGCCCGCGCCGGGGGTCGCGACGGCGAGGAAGTCCTGCGGCTTGGCGGCGAGGTACTTGGTCAGCGCCCGGCGCTGCCATGCCCGCAGCGGTCGCATTGCTGCTGTCGCTGTCACAGACGTGTTTCTCCTCATTTGTGCAGGTCAGACATAGCAATACCCTCAGGCGGACCGTGGCCGAGGGCACTGCGACTGTACCTGTTGTGGGCGTCGATGCCGCGAAACGTGGCGGCATGCACCATGCTTGTCATTGCGATGGGCCCGGCTTCCGACAACGACGCACGCAGGTCCGGCCGCAAGGGGCCGCTGCGTCTACTCGCGCGCACACTGTCGAAGGCGTGGGAAGGCAACATCTTCTCAGAAGCGGCCGAGGCGGCGTTCTGGCAGACCCTGTCGTTCCCGCCACTGCTGCTCGGTGTGCTGGGCGCGATGGGCTGGTTCGGCGACTGGTTCGGCGACGAGGTGGTCAACGCCGTCCAGGAGAGGATCATCGGCTTCAGCCGCACGATCTTCAGCCAGGACGTGGTCCGCGGTGTGATCGAACCGACGGTCGCCGAGATCCTCACCACCGGCAAGGGCGAGATCGTCTCGATCGGCTTCCTGATCTCGCTGTGGGCCGGTTCGTCGGCCATGTCGTCGTTCGTCGACGCGATCACAGTCGCCCACGGCCAGTACGGCGTGCGCAACGAGCTGTGGCAGCGCATCTTCGCCCTGCTGCTCTACATGGTGTCGCTGGTGGCACTGGTGGTCGGCCTGCCGGTGCTGGCGCTGGGCCCCGACATCCTGCCGCAGTTCTTCCCGACGTCCTGGCAGCCCTACATCGAGACGTGGGCCGGCCGCTTCTACTACCCCGGCGTCGGGCTGCTGCTCGTGCTGTCGCTGTCGCTGCTCTACAAGGTCGCGCTGCCGCGGCGACTGCCGTACCACCGCGTGCTGCCCGGCGCGATCCTCGCGATGGCCGTCTTCATCCTGTCGTCGATCGGCCTGCGCCTGTACATCCAGTGGATCACCACGACCGGCTACACCTACGGCGCGCTGGCGACGCCGATCGCGTTCCTGCTGTTCGTGTTCTTCATCGGCCTGGCGATCACCATCGGCGCGTACTTCAACAGCGCCATCCAGGACATGTGGCCCGCCCGCATGACCCGCCGGCAGCGCCGCCGGTGGCGTCGGCTCGAGATGGAGCGCGCCGCGTCCCGCATCCGCGAGGAAGCCTCGCAGCCCCAGGAATCGTCACGGCAGGAGACGAACAACACCGGCTACTCGGCGCCCTCGCCCGCGGACACGCAGCTGACGACGCCGCTCAAGATCCAGGACCAGCGGCAGCACTCCGAGGAGGAGCGGCAGCGGGGGTAGCCGAGGCCTCCCCGCCGCGGCAGTCGAAGACGTAGACCCTGTCGTTCTCGACTCCGAGCTGACCGTCGAGGCAACGGCCGGTTGCTGACGCGGATCTTGCCGTCCGAGCCGATCGGCACGACGACGGACTGCGCGCTCTGCGGGATGCCGGCGACGCCTCGGATCTGCACCGCGGCGGCGGTGAAGCCGGACCCGGCGGGGGCGGCGGGCGGGGTGGCCGGCGTCGGACGCTGAGCGGCCCGTTGTCCCAGGTGTTGTTGAACTGCTTGGGGTTCGCGGCGTTCTGCAGCGCGGTCTGCAGCTGCAAGGCATCGAGCGCGGGGTTCGCCGACTTGAACAACACGGCTGCGCCGGCCACGTGCCCGGCCACGGCGGAAGTGCCGCGCAGCACGCCCATCGCGTTCGTGGTCACCTGGTCGTAGCCGTGATGTCCGGCTTGGTCCGGCCGTCGACCGTCGGGCCGCGGCCGCTGTGGTCCTGCACCCGTCCCGATGCGGGATGGGTCGCACCGACCGCGATCACGTGGGCGACGTCGCCGGCTCGACGACGCTGCCGGCCTCGGTGTACTGCTGCAGCTGCTGGTTGTTGCTCGGTCCGCTGACGAAGAGCTCCATCGGGGTGTTGAGCGGAGCGTTGTTGTTCTTCACGTAGATCCAGTAGGACTGCGTGATGCCCGTGTCGTTGCGGAACGTGGCCGACTCTAAGGCCGATCTGTGGATCACCGACGGCAAGAGGGGCGCCAACGTCAAGGTCGGCATCATCGACGTCGGCTTCGGCAACCTGGCCGACGCGCAGGACAACGGTGATCTGCCCGCGACAGGTTCCGAGCTCACCATCAACAACGCGGGCTGCGTCGACAGTTCGGTGCGGACTCCGCACGGCACCGCCGTCGCGGAGCTCGTGCACGACATGGCCTGCTCTACCTCGCCTGCATCGAGGACGCGGCCGGCTTCTCCTCGGCCGCCGACTGGCTGAAGCAGCAGGGTGTTCAGGTGATCACCGCCGCGGTTGGCTTCCTCAGCCCGACCGGTGGCCGCGGCGACGGCACCGGCCCCGCGGACAGCCCGGCCGATGTGGTCAAGCGCAGCCCGCGAGTCCGGCATCCTCTGGTCCGTCGCGGCGGGCAACCAGGCCCGCCTGCACTTCGCGGGCACGGCCGCGGACGCGAACGGCGACGGCTGGGTCGAGTTCTCGGGTACCACGCAACGGCTTCCGTTGGAGCCGAGTCGCACCGCGACGGTCGGTCTGCGCTGGGACGCGTGGCCGACGACGAACGAGGACCTCGACCTCTACGTCATGTCGCAACCGCACCCGCCCACAGGCGACAATGACCCGGACCTCAAGGCCGTGTCGACCAGGTCGCAGAAGGACACGACCGACGGGCTCAGCCCGACCGAGCAGGTCACCTTCACCAACACGACCTCGATCACGACGACCCACTGGGTGTACGTCAAGAACAACAACGCCAAATTCGTCACGCCGGTCGAGCTGTTCGTCAACGGTCCGAGCGACCAGCTGCAGACCTTCACCAAGGCTGGCAGCGTCGCCGAGCCCGCCACCTCACCGCACGTGATCGCGGTCTGCGTGACGGCGCCGAACTCGGGTGCGGTTGAGTCCTGCAGCAGCCGCGGACCCACGGTCGACGGCCGGATCAAGCCGGGCATCACAGCGTTCGACAAAGTCTCCACGCGACCATCGGCCAGTTCTCCGGCACGTCGGCCGCCGCGGCGCACGTGGCCGATGCCGCGGCGCTGCTCAAGTCCGCCAACTCCGGTCTCGACGCCGCGTAGCAGGTCAATGTGCGAAATTTCACTCGTGCGGGTGTAACGGACGCGGACGCAATCAGACGCCGCTCACATGATCACGACAGCGGTGCAGAACAGCAGCGCCCTGCGCCTCGCTGGGAAGCGAGGCGCAGAGCGCTGCTGTCAGCTTTGAGGAGTTGCCTTACTCGTCGCCGCCGGGCGGCAGGCTCTCGTAGATCTTCTTGCAGTCCGGGCACACCGGCGAGCCGGGCTTCGGTGACCGCGTGACCGGGAAGACCTCGCCGCACAACGCGACCACGTGTGTGCCCATCACGGCGCTCTCGGCGATCTTCGCCTTGCGCACGTAGTGGAACATCTTCGGGCTGTCGTCCCCGGACTGGTCGGTCTCATCCGGCCGTACGTCGACCTCGGGGAGAGTCTGGGTGCTCACGCGCCCAGGGTACCTGGGATGATGTCCTCTCGTGACCACGCTGCACATCGCCGATGAAGTTGCCGCCGCACTGGCCGAGAACCGGCCCGTCGTCGCTCTCGAGAGCACCATCCTGTCCCACGGCCTGCCCGCGCCGCGCAACCTGGCCGTCGCCGCGCGCCTGGAGGAGGTTGTGCGGAAGGCAGGCGCCGTACCCGCGACGATCGCCGTGCTCGACGGGGTGCCGCACATCGGCCTCTCCTCCTCCGAGCTCGACCGCGTGTGCAACGCGGGCGACCTCGTGAAGCTCTCGCTGCGCGACCTCGGCCCCGCCTACGCGCTGGGCCGCAGCGGCGCGACGACCGTGGCCTCGACCACGGCCCTCGCCCACCAGGCCGGCATCCGCGTCTTCGCGACCGGCGGCCTCGGCGGCGTGCACCGCGGCGCCCGCGAGACGTGGGACGTGTCCGCCGACCTCGACGTGGTGGCGACGACGCCGGTGCTGATCGTCTGCTCGGGCGTGAAGTCGATCCTGGACATGGGCGCGACCCTGGAGGTCCTGGAAACTCGCTCCGTCCCGGTCGTCGGCTACCAGACGTCCCGTTTCCCGGGCTTCTACCGCCGCGAGTCGGAATTCGACGTGCCGTGGCGCGTCGAGACCGCCGCCGAAGCCGCCGCCGTGTTCGCCGCCGGTGGCCGCGGCATGCTGCTGGCGAACCCGATCCCCGCCCCGTTCGAGATGGACTCCGCACTGCACGACCGCCTGCTCGCCGAGGGCCTGCAGAAGCTCGTCGACCAGGACGTGCGCGGCAAGGACGTCACGCCCGTGCTGCTGGAGCACTTCCACACGGCGAGCGCCGGTGTCAGCCTCGACACGAACGAGGAACTCGTCGTCAACAACGCCTCCGTCGCCGCGGCCGTTGCCGTCGAGCTGTTCCAGTGAGGCCGGTGATCGTGGTCGGTGACGCGGGCCTCGACGTCGTGGCCCGCCACACCGGCCCCATTGCTCACGGCGGCGATGTGCGCGCGAAAGTGACCATCGAGCCAGGCGGTGCCGGCGCGAACACGGCCGTGTGGCTCGCCTCGTGCGGCGCCTCGCCGGTGCTGGTGGCCCGTGTGGGCGCCGACTCGGCCGGCCGCCAGGTTCACGCCGAACTGACCTCGGCCGGCGTCCAGTGCGCCTTCGCCGTCGACCCGGACCTCGCGACCTGCTGCGTGGTCGTCCTGGTCGACGAGAACGGCGAGCGCTCGATGCTGCCCGACCGCGGCGCGAACGCCCGCTTCTCCCCCGCCGACCTCGACCCTGGCCTACTCACCGGCACCGACGGTCACCTGCATCTGTCCGGCTACGTCCTGCTGGACGCCACCTCACGCCCCGCCGGCCTGGCGGTGCTGGCCGCCGCCCGCGCCGCCGGGTGGACGACGTCCGTCGACCCCCAGGCGGCAGTGCTGATCCACTCCGCCTCCGCCTTCCTCGAGGACGTGCGCGGCGTCGACTTCCTGCTCCCCAACGCCGACGAGCTCGTCGCCCTCACCGGCTCTCCCGAACCGGCCGCCGCGAAGGTGCTGCTGTCCCACGTCGGTGCGGTCGTCGTCACCTCCGGCGCTGACGGCGCTTCGTGGGTGGACGCCGACGAGGTGATCTCGGTCCCCACTGAACCCACTGAGTGCGTCGACTCGACCGGCGCCGGCGACGCGTTCGACGCCGGTTTCCTCGCCGCCTGGCTGTCCGGCGCCTCGAAGCGCGCCGCTCTCGTCGGCGGCGTCCGCGCGGGCTCGCGCGCGGTCAGTGTCGTAGGCGCCCAGCCGCCTCGATAGCCCTCCGGCTTCAACCGATATATCAGCTCACCCACTGATATATCGGTTCTCGGCTGCCCGCGATCCGCCGCCTGCTCCAGCCTCCACCGGATGCAAAAAACGTTTGCGGACGACTACAAAAGACTCATTGCAAAGGGCGGCAGGCGTGGTGAGCTTTGCAATGAATCTTTTGCGGACGTCGTCAAAAGACTCGTTGCTAAGTTTTGGGCGTGTAGGAGTAAGCGGCGGCCGTGAACGGCCGAGCTGGAAGGGCGGGGTTCGGCGGGCTCAGCCGTCGATGACCGTGGTGCTCTTTGGGGCGATGGCGCGGCGCTCGGCGTCGTAGCGGCTGGCCTTCTCGGTCTTGCGCGGCGGCCTGTCGTTCGCGATCAGTACCGCCATCCACGGCAGCGGCACGGACAGCACGATGAAGAACAGGGCGAGCCACCAGGTGTGGGCGAACAGCGCCGCGAGGATGAGGCATGGGAAGCGCAGACTCATCATGATCGCGTACTTCTTGCGCCGGGCGGCGTGCTGTTCTTCGTAGGACGGGGCCGCCTCGGTGATCAACACCGGGGTGTCGTTCCGGTCGGGACTGCTCACGACACCACCTCCACGTGTCATATGGTCCCACGTCCAGGTGACGTCCGGGACAGCCGGGCGGCGGTTAACATCCGCGGGTGGTCGCCCTTGATCGCCTCGTGGACGTGCTCGGCAGTCTGGGCACGCATCTGGCCTGCGCGCCGAGGGGCCGTGACGCCGAACTTCGTGGGGTTGCCCTGCACGACCCGGCGGAAAACACGCCTGCCGCCGCGGGTGACGTGCTTCTCGGTCTGGGCACTCCGTCGGTCGCCGCGGCCGTGCGCCTGGTGTCCTCCACCGCGGCTTCCGCCGTTGTCCTGCACGGCAAGCCGCCGCTCGACGAGCGGGTGATCGCCGCGGCGAAGAAGTCCGGTGCGGCTGTGTTGCTCGTGGACCCGTCCGTGCCGTGGAGCCAGCTCGCGAACGTCACGCAGACGCTGGTCAACGGCGGTACGCGCACTGGAGACCTGTTCGGCCTCGCCGACGTGATCGCGGGCGTTGTGGGTGGTCCGGTGACGATCGAGGACCAGCAGTCCCGCGTGCTCGCGTACTCGTACCGGCAGGAGGACGTCGACCCCGTCCGGGTGCAGACCATTCTCGGCCGGCGCGTCCCGGAACAGGCCCGGCGCGCGCTCGACGAGTTCGGCGTGTTCACGCATCTGGCGTCGTCCGACGAGCCGATCTTCGTCCCCAAGCTGACCCCGCAGCTGGGCAACCGGCTGGTCGCGGCGGTGCGGGCGGGGCGTGAGCTGCTCGGGTCCGTCTGGGTCGAGGTGACCGGGCCGGTCGACGCCGCCCGGAGCGCCGCATTGGTCGATGGCGCGCGCACGGCGGCGTTGCACCTGTTGCGGTCGCGGGCGTCGACGGATCTCGAACGTCAGGCCGAAGCGGATCTGGTGATCAGGCTGCTGGAGCATCCGGAGTCCGCCGATGTCGCGCGGCTCGGTCTGCCGTCCGCCGACCTGCGGGTGATCGCCGTCCAGGCCCACGCCGGTGAGGGTGAGCACGGCGCGGCGGTGCTCGCGTTCCAACGGGCCACCGCGGGCTTCGGCTGGTCCCGGCCCGGTCGCAGCGCGCTGTTCGGCAACGTCCTCTACACGGTCATCCCGGCCGCCGACGACGCCGTCGAGTGGGTGCGCTCACTGGTTCGGGAACTGCCTGCCGAAGCCACCGTGCTGGCCGGAATCGGAGGTCCTGCCGAGGCGACGCAGCTGCCGGTCTCGCGGCAGGAAGCCGATGAATGCCTCGCGCTCTCCACCGGTGCACCGGTTGTATACGACGACGCGTGGGCGCGGGTCCTGCTGCACCGGCTCGCCGCCGTGGCCGAGGCCGGACGGGTTCCGACACGCGGGCCGATATCCAATATTTTGCGGTACGACGCTGAATACGGGACGCAGTACGCGACGACGTTGAGGGCGTGGCTGGCGGCTCAGGGCGACGTGCGGGCGGCCGCGCGCGAGCTCAACGTGCACCCGAACACGATGCGGTACCGCTTGCAGAAGATGTCCGAGGTGACGCCACTCCCCCTCGACGACCCGGAGCAGCGGCTCGCGATGGCCATCGCCCTCCAGATCACGCGGTGAACCGGGCGGCGTGAAAGCATCTCCACCCGTGCACCCCGATCAGCTGCCCACCCTCTCCGGCGATCTCTGCGCTCGCCTGCGCGAGGCCTTCCTGAACGCCGGCTACACCGCGGACGGCGTCGTCGACGCGCTCGGTCCGCAGGCCCACGCCGCGCTCGGCCGCGGCGAGCCGGAGCCCGCCCGCCGCGCGAGCAAGGACGCCGGGTCGCTCGGCACGTTGATCCGCCTGTTCCTGCTCGGTGACCAGGAGCCGGAGAAGGACGTCCGCAAGGCACTCGACGGCGTCGACCTCGACGACGCCGTCAAGAACGAGATCCTGACCAAGGATCTGAAAGCCGGGCTGGACGTGCGGCCGTACGAGGACAACTGGTGGGTCATCGCCGACCTCGACTCCGACCTGCGCGGTGCAGCGGTCCCCGAGGACCACGTCCTCGGCGTCGGCCACGCGTCCATCAGCCTCGCCCGCGCGACCAAGCGCACGCCGGTCGGCACGCTGCTCGACCTCGGCACCGGCTGCGGTGTCCAGGCACTGCACGCCAGCACGCACGCCGAACGCATCACGGCGACCGACCTGTCCGAGCGCGCACTGAGGCTCGCGCAGGGCACGTTCCGCATCAACGAGCTCGACGTGGAGACGTTGCCGGGCGAGTGGTTCGGCCCGGTGCGCAACCGGCGGTTCGACCAGGTCGTCTGCAATCCGCCGTTCGTCGTCGGTCCGCCGCGCGTGGACTTCGTGTACCGCGACTCCGGTCTCGGCGGCGACGACGCGTCGGCGCTCGTCATCCGGCAGCTCCCCTCGTTCCTGAACGAGGGCGGCGCGGGCCAGCTGCTCGCGTCCTGGGTGCACCGCAAGGGCGAGGACTGGGAGGAACGCGTCTCCGGCTGGCTGCCCCGCGGCGGTGTGGACGCGTGGTTCGTGCAACGCGACATCGCCGAGCCCGCCCTCTACGTCGGCACGTGGCTCAAGGACGCGGGTGTCGACCCGCGCAGCCCCGAGGGCCGGGCCAAGGCGAGCGCGTGGCTCGACTGGTTCGAGGAGAACCAGGTCCAGGGCGTCGGCTTCGGGTACGTGACGCTGCGGCGCACTGATGAGATGCACTCACAGGTCGTGTGCGAAGACCTGCGCCACGCCTACGACGACCCGCTGGGCCCGGAGGCGGCGCGCTGGCTCGACAACGTCGCGTGGCTGCGCGCGAACCCCGATCTGCTGGGGCAGCGGTTCCGGGTCGCCGACACCGTGCTGCTCGAAGAGGTGTCCGAGCCGGGCGAGGAGGGCTGGCGCAAGGTCGTCGCCCGGCTGCACCGCACCGACGGGCCCGGCTGGCAGCACGAGGTCGACGAGGCGACCGCGAAGCTCGTGGCCGGCTGCACCGGTGCGCTGCCGCTGGAAGACCTGCTCTCGTTGCTCGAGTTCGCGTACGGGGAAATCGATGCAGAAGCGGCTTTGCCGATCGTTCGTGATCTCATCCGGCACGGAATGCTGATTCCCGCGTGAAAGCAGTTGTGGCGCGCGTCACAGAGGCGAGTGTCGAAGTCGAAGGGCAGATCGTCGGCTCGTTCGACGAGCCCGGATTGCTGGTGCTACTCGGCGTCCACCACGACGACACGGACGCACACGCTCGCAAAATGGCACAGAAGCTGCACGGTCTGCGCATCCTCGCCGACGAGCAGTCATGTGAGTCGACCGGTGCTCCGTTGCTGGTCGTCAGCCAGTTCACGCTCTACGGGGACACGCGTAAGGGCCGCCGCCCGTCCTGGACGGCGGCCGCGCGGCCCGAGCACGCGGAACCGTTGGTGAACGCAGTCGTGCAGGAACTACGCCAAAAGGGCGCGCGTGTCGAAACGGGACGATTCAGAGCCGAGATGAAGGTACGGAGCGTGAACGACGGTCCGTTCACCGTGCTCGTCGAGGTGTGACTAAAGGGTTCTCAGCCAATCCTCAGATTAGCCGCGCAACCGCTGTGACAGTGGCGACGTCTTCAGGTCATGGAAGTCGGGAACGAATTCGGAATCGGGTTCGTTACCCAGGTATCAGCCAGCTAGCGATGGGATCCCGAGCGGGCCCCGCCGCAACCGGCAACCAGGGCGCAGCGCCGCGCCGCCTTGACCGCCACGCGCGACTGTCCTGACCGGCAGCAGCGTCGCCCGCAGCAGGGGGAGGGAGATCCATGACTGTCACGAGGATCTCCGACCGTGAAGTCGGAGAGAACATGCCCACCGTCGTCGAGCACGAACTCGACGCGCAGGGACCAGCAGCCGACCTCGTTCGAGTCTACCTGAACGGAATCGGCAAGACCGCGCTCCTCACCGCCGAGGAGGAGGTGGAGCTCGCCAAGCGCATCGAGGCAGGTGTGTTCGCGCAGCACGTCCTGGAGACGGCCAAGCGCCTTACTCCCACTCGCCGCGACGAGATGGGGGAGCTCGTCCGCGACGGCCGCCGCGCCAAGGACCACCTGCTCAAGGCGAACCTGCGCCTCGTCGTGTCGCTGGCCAAGCGCTACACCGGCCGCGGCATGCCGCTGCTGGACCTGATCCAGGAAGGCAACCTGGGCCTGATCCGCGCGGTCGAGAAGTTCGACTACACCAAGGGCTTCAAGTTCTCGACGTACGCGACGTGGTGGATCCGCCAGGCCATCACCCGCGGCATGGCCGACCAGGGCCGCACCATCCGCCTCCCCGTCCACCTCGTCGAGCAGGTGAACAAGCTCGCGCGGATCAAGCGCGACCTGCACCAGACGCTCGGCCGCGAGGCGACGAACGAGGAGCTGGCGAAGGAGTCGGGCCTGTCGGTCGACAAGGTCGCCGACCTGCTCGACCACGCGCGTGACCCGGTATCGCTCGACATGCCGGTCGGCACGGAGGAGGACGCACCCCTCGGTGACTTCATCGAGGACTCGGACGCGACCGACGCCGAGAGCGCCGTCATCTCCGGCCTGCTGCAGGACGACCTGCGCCGCGTGCTCGCGACGCTGGAGCCGCGCGAGCAGGCGGTCATCCGGTTGCGCTACGGCCTGGAGGACGGCCAGCCGCGCACGCTGGACCAGATCGGCAAGCGGTTCGGGCTGTCGCGCGAGCGGGTGCGCCAGATCGAGCGCGAGGTCATGTCCAAGCTCCGCCAGGGCGAACGCGCTGCGAAGCTGCGGGCCTACGCCTCGTAGTCACGGTCGGGTCTCACCTGACCGGCAGTATTGACTTGTGACTCAACTCACGGCACGGTCGGGCGTTACCAGAGCCACGCGACGCCCGTCGTGAGTCGGGTGTCGCACACGAAGGAAGGTCGGGGCAGCCGGGGGCTGCCCCGGCCTTCCGCGTTCATGGGGTCCTGTGGGGCACGGAACAACGCGGTGGTCGGGGATCACACCAATACGTCCCTTTGATGGCGGTACGGTTTTCTGATCCGAACTGCACACCGTTGGAGTTGTGTACGACGTGCCCACCACTTTCGAGTACACCGATGTCCTGCCGCTCGCGAAGGACACCGAGACCGAGTACCGCCTCGTCACCTCCGACGGGGTGAAGCTGATCGAGGCCGGTGACCGCAGGTTCCTGGAGATCGCCCCCGAGACGCTCACCCTGCTCGCGAAGGAAGCGATCCGGGACATCCAGCACCTGCTGCGCCCGTCGCACCTCGCCCAGCTGCGCAAGATCATCGACGACCCCGAGGCGTCCGGCAACGACCGCTTCGTGGCCATGGACCTGCTGCGCAACGCGGCCATCTCGTCCGGCGGAGTGCTGCCGATGTGCCAGGACACCGGCACGGCGATCATCATGGGCAAGCGCTCGGAGACCGTCCTGACCGGCGGCGACGACGAGCAGGCCCTCGCCCGCGGCGTCTTCGAGGCCTACCAGGAGCTCAACCTGCGCTACTCGCAGATGGCGCCGGTGACGTTCTGGGACGAGAAGAACACCGGCACGAACCTGCCCGCGCAGATCGAGGTGCTCCACAAGCCCGGCCAGGAACCCGTGTACGAGTTCCTGTTCATGGCCAAGGGCGGCGGTAGCGCGAACAAGACGTTCCTCTACCAGGAGACGAAGGCGGTCCTGAACCCGAAGCGCCTCGCGTCGTTCCTCGACGAGAAGCTCCGCTCGCTCGGCACCGCCGCATGCCCGCCGTACCACCTGGCCGTGGTCGTGGGTGGCCTCTCGGCCGAGCAGAACCTGAAGGTCGCGAAGCTCGCCTCCGCCCGCTACCTCGACAATCTGCCGACCGAGGGCTCGCCGCTGGGCCACGCGTTCCGCGACACCGATCTCGAGCAGCAGGTCCTGGAGCTCACCCGCAACTTCGGCATCGGCGCCCAGTTCGGCGGCAAGTACTTCTGCCACGACGTGCGCGTCATCCGCCTCCCCCGCCACGGCGCCTCATGCCCGGTCGGCATCGCGGTCTCATGCTCGGCCGACCGCCAGGCCAAGGCCCGCATCACGGCGGAGGGCGTGTTCCTCGAGCAGATGGAACGCGACCCGGCCCAGTTCCTGCCCGAGGTGGAGGGTGAGGACCTGTCCGACGAGGTCGTCCGCATCGACCTCACGCGCCCGATGCAGGAGATCCGCGAGGTCCTCACCACCCTTCCGGTGAAGACCCGCGTCTCGCTGACCGGTCCGCTGGTCGTGGCACGCGACATCGCGCACGCCAAGATCAAGGAACGCCTCGACGCCGGCGAGGAGATGCCGCAGTACCTCAAGGACCACCCGGTCTACTACGCCGGTCCGGCCAAGACGCCCGAGGGCTACGCCTCCGGTTCGTTCGGCCCGACCACCGCCGGCCGGATGGACTCCTACGTCGAGCAGTTCCAGGCCGCGGGCGGCTCGCTGGTGATGCTCGCCAAGGGCAACCGCTCGAAGCAGGTCACGGACGCCTGCTCCGCGCACGGCGGGTTCTACCTGGGCTCGATCGGTGGCCCGGCGGCACGGCTGGCGCAGGACTGCATCCGCAAGGTCGAGGTGCTCGAGTACCCCGAGCTCGGCATGGAGGCGGTCTGGAAGATCGAGGTCGAGGACTTCCCCGCGTTCGTCGTCGTCGACGACAAGGGCAACGACTTCTTCGCGGAGACGTCCGCGCCGACCCTGCAGATCAGCTTCCGCCGCTAGCCCTCACAGCTACCTCACGAGACCCCTGGTCGGACAGGACGCTTGTCCTGTCCGACCAGGGGTCTTTTGCGTTGCTCCACCCTGTGTAACAGGACTTTTGCTGACGAAGTCAAAAGAGTCATTGCTAAGGCGCAGGTCAGCATAGGGGCGGGAAGATCGAAAACTGATATATGGCCGTCAAGGCCAGGGTCAGGCGAATCTCAGCGTGGGGATCGCGGAAGGCGAAACCGCCGGACCGGCGCACCGCGAACGTCAGGACATCCAAGACAGCAGCGATATGCGATATATCAGCTGCGGCCGTCACCAACGAGCGCTGAAAGGGTTGGGCTGGCCGTGGCTCCAGCCCAACTCAAGATCCACTATCAGCGTCTCATCGTCAGCCCATCTCCTCGCGGGAGTCGAGGACCAGGCGGCGGTCACCGAGCGGCGCGCTCAGGCGGACGGTCAGCGGCACCTGGCGGATCTCCTGGGTGCACGCGGTACCCGGAGACTGCTTGGTGATCGTGACCAGCGTGATGTGGACGACCTCGGCGGACTGGCCGGTCACCTCGGCACGGGCCTCCTTGCAGCCACCGCCGACGCCGAAGACCTCGATGTCACGACCGTCGCCGAAGACGTAGGCCTCGTCGCGGTAGGTGTCTGACAACGATGTCGTGTCGACCTTCTCCTTCGCCACGGGCGTGACGTTGGGCGGGATGACCGGCTTCTCCTCCGAGATGGAGACCGGGGGCTGGGCGGGAGCCGTGGGGTTCGCGCCGGACGAGCCGGTGGAACCGGGGGCGGACGTGCCCGTGGTGGGTGTCCCGCTGGACGACCCGGTGCCGGGCGCGCTCGACTCCGTGCCGGACGAGCAGCCGACGAGCACGACGGCGAGAGCAACGGCAGCGACGGCGTTTCTCATGCTCACCATCCTTGCAAACCGGGACAAGAGTTCCGGTGAAGTAAGTAGTGATGCCCGGCCGGCGGGGCAGATGCCGGCCGGGCACCGTGGGGAGGAAGGTCTACTTCTGTTCCTGCCGTGACGTCAGCACGACCGTGCGCTCACCAAGGGGCTCGGACAGCTGCACCGTCAACGGAGGGAAGCGGATGTCCATCGTGCACATCTGCTTGGTCAGCGGCAGCGTCTCGAGGAGCTCGATCTTCACCGTGGAAGCGTTCTGCTCCAGCACGGACGCGCTCGCCTTGCCGCAGCCGCCCTCCTGGCCGATGACGCCGACGGTCCTGCCGTCGTCTTGCGTCCACACGGTGCGTGGATGGTCCGGCGTCAAAGCGCTGGTGTCGAGCTTCGTCACGGGTTTGCCGTCCGGAGGCACTTCTCCGGGCGCGACACCAGGAGGCGCTTCAGAAGGTGAGGTGGCGGTCGGCAACGTCGGACCGCCACCTGCCCCGGTGCTCGCGTTCTGCGCACCGCCACAGGCCGAGATGACCAGCAGCAGGACGCCAGTGCCAACTACGGTTCCTATGTGCCTCATGCACCAAGGACGGAACCGCGCTCACAACGGGTTGCAGCGACTTCCCTTCACAGTTACCGCGACACGGCGGCCACGGCCTCGCGCAACGCCTCCAGACGTGCGGCGGACGCCAAACCGCCGTGGTAGAGGTGGAACTCCTCCACGCCGGCGTCCAGGTAGGCCAGCCATTCCTTCGACAGCGCCGCGCCGTCGGCCGGCTTGGGCGGCAGCCCCAGCACGTACGCGGCGATCCGCGTGTCCGGGGCGATCGCGCGCAGTGCCTCGATGCCGGGCACGGCGACGTCCTGGCCCGGCCAGCACATCGTCGTCAGGACGTCGACGTCCGCGTCCACACCACCGGCGACGGTCGCGAACGGCCCGGTACCCCACGGGTCCGCGGTCACGTGCAGCCCGACCCGGACCGAGGGTGCGGCGGCACGGATCTCGCCGACCAGCTTCTGCCGCAACGACCGCACCACGCCGGTGCGCACGGCCTGAACGTCTTCCGCGAGCGCACCCAACGCTTCCTCAACGCTGGGTGCACCGCGATCAACCCCGGCCCGGACCGCTTCACGCAGGGCATCCGGGTCGGCGTACCGGGCGGTGCAGGCAGAGCAGAAGCACAGCGACAACAGCTTCTGCTGCACCGCGTTCCAGTCCGTGCCATCGGTCTTCTCGTGGTGCCCGCCGTGGAAGAACCCGAGCGGCCCGCAGGCTTCGAGGATGATCCCGTCCGGCGCGCCGAGTTCCAGCACCTCGGACACCAGCGCCGACGTGTATTCCACGACATCGGGCTGTGCGGTGCACAAGGCGTACGGGTAGCGGTCGCCGAACGCGTTCACGACGGTCACGTCCGGATGCAGGTCACCCAGGCGCGAGTTGTGCGTCAGCACGGTCCACGCGTACACCGGCAGCCCAGCGGCACGAACCAAAGCCGCTGCCGCGCCGAAGGAATCCGAACCGTCCATCCAGGACGGTTCCGCCGGTACCAACCGGCCGTACTTCGAAGCCCGCACCGGCAGGTAGAACGCCGCATGCCGCGCATCGACCATCCGATGCGCGGGATGCAACGGCGTCGCAGCCCGCACGGTGTGGTACGACGCGGCAAGAGCGATCGCGTCGACCCCGAGGTCCTGATACCGCGCAACGGCTTCAGGATCTCCGATCAGGTCCCACGGGTAGGCGTGGACCACCGACTTCACCACCGGGGACGCTTCCTCTCGTAGCTCGGGTCGAACTTCTGCATGTACCCCGTGTCGTCGCGGGCCGTGATGCCGCAGCGAACGTAGTTCTCCGCCAACCGCGCCAGCGCGTCGCGGTCCAGCGACACGCCGAGGCCCGGCGTGACCGGCACCGGCACCGCTCCATCCACAAAGGACAACACGCCGGGCTCGACGACCTCGTCGGCAGCGTTCCACGGGTAGTGCGTGTCGCACGCGTAGTTCAGGTTCGGCGTCGCCGCCGCCAGGTGCGTCATCGCGGCCAGCGAAATGCCCAGGTGCGAGTTCGAATGCATCGACAGCCCGATGCCGAACGTCTGGCAGATCATCCCCAGCTGCCGCGACCGCTGCAGACCGCCCCAGTAGTGGTGGTCGGACAGCAGCACCTGCACGGCGTCCTGCTCCACGGACGGCTTGAGGTGCTCGAACGCGACCACGCACATGTTGGTGGCCAACGGCATCGGCGCCTTCGCGGCCACTTCCGCCATGCCGGAGATCTCCGGCGCCGGGTCCTCCAGGTACTCCAGCACGCCGTCGAGCTCGGCCGCGACCTTCAGCGACGTCGCGGGCGACCAGGCCGCGTTCGGGTCGAGCCGCAGCGGGTGATCGGGGAACGCCTCGCACAGCGCCCGGATCGCCTCGATCTCCTGTTCGGGCGGGAACACGCCGCCCTTGAGCTTGATCGACCCGAACCCGTACCGGTCGATCATCATGGCGGCCTGGGCCACGATGCCGGCGGGGTCGATCGCCTCGCCCCACTCGTCCGGCTCCGCGCCGGGATGCCCGGCCCACTTGTAGAACAGATAGGCGGAGTACGGCACAGCGGACCGCACCGCGCCGCCCAGCAGGTCGTGCACCGGACGTCCCAGCGCCTTGCCCTGGATGTCCAGGCACGCGACCTCGAACGGCGAGTACACGCGGTCGACGGTGCTCTCGGCAGTGATCTTCCCGGTCAGCCCGTGCTTGTCCGGCCCGGCCTGGCCACCCAGCCGAGCCGCCACCCGCGCGTGCATCTCGTTCAACGCGAAGACGTCGAGCCCGATCAGGGAGTCCACAACGGACCGCGAGCGCTCCAGGTGCCCGAGGTCGCCGTAGGTCTCCCCCAGCCCCGAGATGCCTTCGTCGGTGTACACCTCGACGATCGTGCGCAGCGCCCACGGCTCGTGCACGCCGGCCGAGTTGAGCAGCGGCGGGTCCCGGAACGCGATCGGTGTCAGAACGATTTCGGTGATCTTCACTCCGAACCCCCTCTCAGCTCAGCAGTGCCTTGCCCGCCGCGATGATCTTGTCGAGAGCGGCGAGGTGCTCGTCGGCCGGGTCGACCAGCGGCGGACGCACGCCGCCGACGTCGAGACCGTTCGCCCGCACGGCGGCCTTCACCAGCGCGACCGCGTATCCGGGAACCTTGTCCCGCAGCTCGACCAGGGGCTTGTAGAACTCGAGGAGGAAGCGGTTCACCAGCTCGGTGTCGCCGGAGTGCACGGCGTTGTAGAAGCCGAGCGAGATCTCCGGCGCGAAGCAGAACACCGCCGACGAGTACAGGTCGACGCCGATGGCCCGGTACGCGAGCTGGGTCATCTCCGCGGTCGGCAGGCCGTTGAAGAACTGGAACGGCTTGTCGACCGCCGCGCGGACCGACAGCACGATCCGCTGCATCTGGTCGAGGTCGCCGATGCCGTCCTTGAAGCCCACGACGTTCGGGATCGACGCGATGTCGACGGCGGTCTCCGGCGTGAACCGCGCGTTGTTGCGCTGGTACACGATGATCGGCAGCTCGGTGGCGCCGGCGGCCTCCGCCACGTACCGCACGAGACCGGCGGCCGGGTTGGACACCAGGTACGGCGGCAGCAGCAGGATTCCGTTGGCACCAGCGCGTTCCGCCGCCTGCACGAACTGCTTGGTGGCGACGATCGAGCCGCCCGCGCCGGCGAACACCGGCACCTTGCCCGCGGTCGCCTCGACCGCGACGGCGACCGCGCGCTCGAACTCCTCCAGTCCCAGCGCGTGGAACTCGCCGGTGCCACAGGCGGCGAACACGGCGCCCGGCCCGGCGGAGACACCGTGCTTGACGTGCTCGGCCAGCACGTCGTACGCGATGTTCCCCTCGGTGTCGAACGGGGTCACCGGGAAGAACAGCACACCATCGAGTTGCATAACGAGACTCATCCCTTGATCGCTCCGGTGGTGATCCCACGCAGGAAGGACTTCTGCAGCGACAGGTACACGACCAGGCTCGGTACCAGCGCCAGCAACGCACCGGCCAGCACGATGCCCGTCCCGACCATGTCGTCGGACCGGAGCGCGAGAAGTGCGACCGTGAGCGTGTAATCGGAGGGGTCAGCGGCGACGATCAGGGGCAGCAGGTACTGCTCCCAAATCATGTTGAAGCCGAACACGGCGATGACGCCGAGCGCGGGTTTGCACAGCGGGAGGATGATCTGCGCGAAGAGGCGCAGCTCTCCGGCACCGTCCACTTTGGCCGCCTCCTCCAGTTCGGCGGGGATTTCCTTCATGAACTCCGTCATGACGAAGATGGAGAAACCCCACGCCCCCAACGGGAGGATGACGCCGAGCAGGGTGCCCTTGAGACTCACGTGCACCAGCGGCAGGTCTCCGATCACCAGCGACAGCGGGATCGCGATGACCTCCTCCGGCAACATCATCGTGGCAAGGATGACCAACAGTGCGATGGCCTGACCGCGGAACTTCTTGCGCGCCAGCGCGTACGCGGCGAAAACGCTCACCGCCAGCTGCAGCAGCAGCGCACCACCGGCGATGATCAACGAGTTCGTCAGGTAGTGCCAGATCTTGTTCTCCGCCGCGACCTGGAAGTTGATCAGCGACGGGTTCTCCGGGATCACCGACAGCTTGGTCGGGTCCGGGTTGTGGTCGAACGCGCCGGAGAAGATGACCAGCAGCGGGCCGCAGAAAAGGATTACAGCGAGGGCGCTGAAAAGGAACCGGATGCCCCTGCTGACCCACGCGTCCGGGCGGGCGGACCAGCCGATGGCGCTGTCGAAGCGACTTGAGTTGACGCTCATCGCGCCTCCTTCCAGCGGCGGTACCACTGCACGCTGACCGTCAAAATCAAGGTAACCAGGAACAAGAGCACGGAACCAGCGGATGCGAGTCCGGCTTCGGACTGTTCGAACGCCGTGGTGTAGACGCGGGTCATCCACACGTCGGTCGACCCCGCGGGGCCACCACCGGTGAGCACGTACACCTCGGTGAAGACGCGCAGGCCGCGGATCGCCGCCAGCGTCAGCAGGATCGTGATGACGGGACGCAGCGCGGGAAGCGTGACGTTCCAGATCCGCTGCGGCGTCGTGGCTCCGTCGATCGCGGCGGCCTCGTACTGCTGGCGGTCGATGCCCGCGAGCCCGGCCAGGATCAGCACCATGTCGTACGGCGCATGCTTCCAGATGCCGACGAACATGACCGACACCAGGGAGGTGTCCGTGCTGTGGATGTACTCCCACGGCCCGAGGCCGACCCACGAGATGAGCTCGTTGAGGAAGCCTTCGGGCGCCGGGTAGAAGAACAGACGCCAGATCTCACCGATGACGGCGGTGGCCGCCACGACGGGCAGGAACACCGCGGACCGCACGAACCACAGCGACTTGGTGTGGCCTTCGAGCAGCAACGCCAGGAAGAAGCCGATGACCATCGCGCCGACCGTCTGACCGCCGGCCAGCACGAGGGTGTGCCAGCTGGCGGTCAGGAACTTCTCGTCCCGCAGGATCGTCGCGTAGTTCTCGAAACCGACGAAGATGTCGCCGAGGAAGGGGCGGACCTCGAACAGCGAGAGCCGGATCCCTTCCGCCATCGGGATGAACTTGAAGACCAGGAAGATCAGCGCGGCGGGGAGCAGGAACAACCACGGAACCCAGGCCGGTCCCTTCGAGGTGGCTCCCGTGAGGCGACGCCGGCGGCGCCGCCTCACGGGGTGGGTTTCGACGGCACCGCCGCCACTAGCCGTCGAGCCCACGTCTCGGGTGTCCCAGTGACTTTCCACGGGCGGTTGGACCGCCGTCACTGCGACGCCTTCTGGTTCTCGAGCTCCTTCTCCAGCGCCTCGGCCAGGGACTTCAGCTCAGTGGAGGAGTCGGCCGGGCACTTCGCGAAGATGGAGTTCAGGGTCTCCGAGGTCTTCTGCCGGAACGGCGCGAAGTTCGGAACGCTGGGGAACGGTCGCGCCTCGCTCTGGTAAACACCCGCCACGGTCGCCCACCGCGGGTCGTTGTAGGTCGCGTTGACGTCGACGTTCTTGTTGACGGGCAGGCGGACGACCGGTTGCGGGGCGCCCTTCATGCCGGCCTGCTGCGCCTCGGGCGTGATCAGGTACTCGGCGAGCTTCTTCTGGTCGGCGGTCTTGGCGGACCCGGCCATCTGGTAGATGTTCTCGCCCTCGCCGAGCACCGTGGCGCCGGCCGGGCCGCGCGGGGACGCGATGACCTCGTACTTGTCCTTGCCCATCGACTTGTCGAAGCGGCCGATCATGTACGGGCCGGTGAGGTAGATGCCGCTCTTGCCCGATTCGAACAGCGGGTGCGCGTCGTTCGTGCCGAGCGTCAGCGAACCGGGCTGCATGACCTTCTCTTCGCAGAAGAGCTTGCGCAGCCGTTCGACCGCCCTGGTCGACTCCGGCGAGTCGATGCCGACGGCGAACTTGCCGTCGCCCTCTTCCTCGAGGATGTCGCCGCCGCCCTGCCAGATGTAGCTGGACGCCCACCACGCGAGGTAGCCGCGGTCGGTCGTTCCCGGGACGAGCATGCCGTAGGTGTCGTTCTGCCCGTTGCCGTCGGGGTCGTCGCGGGTGAAGGCCTTCGCGAGGTCGTCGAGCTCCTCCCACGTGGTGGGGACGGGCTTGCCGAGCTTCTCGCGCCAGTCCTTGCGGATCAGCGTGACCATCGCCTGGGTGGAGTACGGGATGGCGTAGAACTTGCCGTCCGCGCCCTTCCCGTTGTTCCACGCGCGGTCGACGATGTCGCCGCCGCCCGCGACGTCCTCACGCTTGACCTCGGTCGTCCAGCCCTGCTTGACGAAGTTGCCGAGCGAGCCGGTGTCGGTGATGACGACGTCGGGGAGGTCCTTCGACGCGGCGCGCTGCTGCACCTGCTTGTCGAAGTCGTTGAAGATCGGCTTGTAGTCGACCTGCACACCGGTCTTCTCGGTGAAGGACTTGAAGATCGTCTCGTAGACCTTCGCGGTCGCCTCCGTCGAGCGGGTCCACACCTCGAGGGGCTTGTTCGGGTCCTTGGCCGACGACGCCGTGCCACCACCACTGCCACAGCCTGCGAGCAGCGCGACCACGCTGAGCGTGGCGATGGTTGTGGCTGTTCTACGGCGCATCGTCGGAGCCCTTCGTTTTCACGTATGTGAACTGGGGTCGTACTTGTGAACCTGGTGCAGGACTGTAAGAATCAGCACAGCGACGTGTCAAGGGCAAGTTGCTTACCTGTTTCGAGGAGGCCAGGTGGCGTCACCGATCGACAAGGGCACGGCTCGTCCGGGCGCGGTGAAGTCCGCCGACCGCACGGTGGAACTGCTCGAGGTGCTGTCCGCGTCAGACCGCAGGCTGACCCTCACGGAGCTGCACCGCGAGCTCAGCTACCCCAAGTCCAGCCTCTACATGCTGCTGCAGACGCTGGTCGCGCGCGGCTGGGTGGAGGTCGACTCGGACCGGGGCACGTACGGCATCGGCGTGCGCGCGCTGCTCGTCGGTACGTCCTATTTGGACCACGACCCGGTGGTGCGCGCGGCGATCCGCGTGATGGAGCAGGTCCGCCAGGAGATCAACGAGACCGTGCACCTCGCCCGTCTGGACGGGGCGGACGTCGTCTACCTGGCGAGCCGCGAGTCCGAGCACCACCTGCGCGTCGTCTCGCGCGTCGGCCGCCGGCTGCCCGCGCACTCGACGTCGCTGGGCAAGGCCGTGCTCTCGACGCGCACGCCGGAGGAAGTCGACCTGATCCTCCCCGACGAGCTGGCGCCGCTGACGCCCAACACGGTGACGGAACGGGCCGCGTTGCATGAGCAGCTCGCGGGGTTCCGCAACGTCGGGTACGCCCACGAACGCGAGGAGAACACGCCCGGACTGGGCTGTTTCGCGGTGGCGCTGCCGTACCGCAATCCCGTTCTCGACGCGATGAGCTGCTCGGTCCCGCTGGGCAGGCTGACCGCCGAGCACGAGAAGCAGGTCATCTCCGCCCTGCTGGACGCCGCCAGGACGATCACCGAACTCCTGCGCCAGTTCGGCCGCTGAACGAGTTTCACCCGAACACCCGAACACGACGGAGGGTCCCAACCCGTGACCGCACGCATCCTGATCACCGGCGCCGGTGGCGGGGTGGGCACGCTCATGCGTACCCGCCTCGCGGCGCCGGGCCGCGTCCTGCGGCTGCTGGACATCGCGGAGCTCCCCGCGGCCGCCGACGGCGAGAACGTCGAGCTCGTCGAGGGCTCGGTGACCGACATGGCCACGATGGAAGCCGCGATGGCGGACGTCGACGCCGTGATCCACCTCGGCGGCCACAGCCTCGAGGAGTCGTGGGACAAGATCCTGCGCGTCAACATCGACGGCACGCACACGGTGCTGGAGGCCGCACGGCGGTCCGGCGTCCGCCGCGTGGTCCTGGCCAGCTCGAACCACGCCGTCGGCTTCCTCGAGCAGGCCGATGGGGAGGCGGGTGATTACGCGTTCCCCCGCCCGGATACCTACTACGGTGTGTCCAAGGTGGCGCTGGAAGCGCTGGGGTCGCTGTACGCCGACCGCTACGGCATGGACGTGATCGCGATCCGCATCGGCTCGTGCTTCGAGAAGCCGCGTGACGTGCGGATGCTGTCGACGTGGATGTCGCCGGACGACGGCGCGCGCCTGTTCGAGGCGTGTCTTTCCGCTCCGTCGCCGGGGTTCCGGGTCGTGTGGGGCGTTTCGGACAACAAGCGCGGCTGGTTCTCGCTGGACGAGGCCCGCGCGCTGGGGTACGAGCCGAAGGACGACTCGGAGGTGCACGCGGCCGCCGTGCTGGAGCAGCACGGTGAGCCCGACCCCTCGTCGTACGCGGTGAAGTACGTGGGCGGGGTCTGGTGCGGCCCCGATTTCGACACGGCAGTCAAGGAGGCAGGGCGTTGAGCCACGTCGTGCAGGGATACGACCCGCGCACCGGTGAGCCGTTCGGCGAGCCGGTTGCGAAGACCCCCGACAGCGAGGTGGACCGGATCGCCTCCGCCGCGGCGCTCGCGTTCCCGGCCTGGTCGGCCGTCGCGGCGGCGGACCGCGCCGTGGTGCTGGAGAAGGTCGCGGACGCGCTGGACGCCGAGTCGTCGCTGCTGGTCTCCACCGCCGACAGCGAGACGGCCCTCGGGGTGCCGCGGCTGACGACGGAGCTGAAGCGCACCACGAACCAGCTGAGGCTGTTCGCGGAGGTGTTGCGCGAGGGCAGCTACGTCGAGGCCACTTTGGACACGGCGAACCCGGACATCATCCCGCCGCGTCCCGTGCTGCGCCGGGTGTTGCGTCCACTGGGGACGGTCGCGGTGTTCTCCGCGTCGAACTTCCCGTTCGCGTTCTCGGTGGCCGGTGGTGACACGGCTTCCGCGCTGGCGTCCGGTTGTCCCGTTGTGGTGAAGGCACATTCGGCGCACCCGTCGACCTCGCGCGAGACCGCGCGGGTCGTGGTGGACGCGCTGCGCGAGGCCGGCGCGCCGGAAGGTGTGTTCGGCATCGTGTACGGCACGGAGTCCGGCGTGGCGCTGGTGAAGCACCCGGCGGTGCGCGCGGTCGGCTTCACCGGTTCGACGGGTGGTGGCCGGGCGTTGTTCGACCTGGCCCAGGGCCGGCCGGACCCGATCCCGTTCTACGGCGAGCTGGGCAGTGTGAACCCGACGGTGATCCTGCCGGGTGCGGCCACTCCGGAGATCGCCGCCGGTTTCGCGCAGTCGCTGACGATGGGTGTCGGCCAGTTCTGCACGAACCCCGGTCTGGTGTTCGCGCCCGAGTCGATCGTGCCCGCGCTGGGTGAGGCGGTCGCGGCGTCCACCGGTGGCGCGATGCTGAACGAGCGGATGTGCGACTCCTACAAGGCGGGCACCGATGCGTTGGCGGCGTCGGATCTCGTCTCCGTGGTGTCGACCGGTGTCCGCCCGGACGAGGCATGGGCGGTGGCACCGCTGCTGTTCGCCACGCCGGTGAAGGTGTTCGAGGAGAACCTCGAGAAGCTCACCGAGGAGCACTTCGGCCCGGCGGCGTTGGTCGTGACGTACTCGGAGCCGTCGGAGCTGCACTCGGTGCTGGCCAAGCTGCCCGGAACGCTGACCGGCACGGTGCACGCGGCCGAGTCGGACCACGCGGAGGCCGGTGCCGTCGCGGAGATCTTGAGGCACGTCGCGGGTCGCATCATCTTCAACGCGTGGCCGACCGGTGTCGCGGTGGCGTGGGGCCAGCACCACGGTGGTCCGTGGCCGTCGACGACGAACCCGCTGCACACGTCGGTGGGCGCCACGTCGATCCGCCGCTGGATCGCCCCGGTGACGTACCAGTCGTGGCCGGACGCGTTGCTGCCGGCCGAACTGCAGGACGCGAACCCGCTCGGCATTCCGCGCCGGGTGGACGGCGTGCTGGGCGTGCACTGAGGTTGCGGAGCGGGCGGGGTCACCGGCGGTGGCCCCGCTTTTCGTTGGGAGGCCTCGTGGTCGGTCGTCGTGCCTATGACTTCATGTACCGGACCTGGGCGCCGTGGGAGGTGGGCCCTCGTTCGGAACTGGTGCGGCTGGTGACGTCGGGACGGATCCCGGCGGGGCGCGACGCCCGGCTCGATCTTCGTGATGTGGTGCTTCTACGACGAGATCGCGTGGTGGAAGCGTCATGGCGGACGGTTCCCCGGCCTCGCGGTCGGCGACGAGCAACCGCTGTTCGGCGCTTCGTTCGACATCGAGCGGTTGCCGGAGCCCGTTCCGGGCAGCGGATTCGCCTGTTCGTGATGACTCGGGCTTGACCTTGGAGTGCGCTCACAGGTTTAGCGTGGAGCGCATGAGAGTCGCCGAGCTCGCCCGTCAGGTCGGGGTCCGGCCGGACACGGTCCGGTACTACGAACGCGCGGGACTGCTCGCGCCGCCACCGCGCACGTCGTCGGGGTATCGGCAGTACCCGTCGTCGGCCGCGGACCGGATCCGGTTCATCCGCGACTGCCAGCGCCTCGGGCTCACGTTGCGGGAGATCTCGTCGTTGCTCGCCGTCCGCGACACCGGCGAGTGCCCGTGCGAGCCGGCCGAGGAGTTGCTGCGACGGCACATCGCCGAGATCGACGCGGAGATGGAGCGGCTCGCGCGACTGCGTTCGGACCTGGTGGGCATGGTCGGCACCGACTGCCCGCCGTGGTGCCCGCCCGAGGGGAGGTGAATGGGATGGATGACTGCTGCACCTCTTGCGACTGCTGCTGACTGACGGTTGATTAGCCAGTCGACACCGGTCCGGCGAGGCGCCCGCCGGATTCGTGTCATCGGCATGACCAGCGCTATGAGCCGCTTCTCCCGCCCGGGCTCTGTTTGCGAGCTACTGCTCCGGCAGCGTCTCGCGAGCCATCACGTGGCAGCCGCAGCAGAGCCGACATCTCCGCAGCACCTGCGGCTTCCGCCCTCAACGGGTCTCGATCCACTCGGCGATCACCTTCGCGCACTCGACCGCCTCGGCACGCGCGGTGTCGACCTCGACGTCGTAGGCCATCCCGCGATGCACCAGATCGGCCCGTGCCTCGGCCATCCCGGACACCCGATCACCGCGAGCAAGCTCCCGACCAGCGGCGACGGCAGCGGCACACCGCACCCCCACCACGTCGAGCCCGCCCAGCACCTTCTCCCACCGCCGCCGCGACTCGGGCCCACCCAGGAACACATCGTCGACGATCACTCGCGCTCCGGCACGCACCATCGCGGCGACGCCTTCCATCCACGCGTCCTCCAGCAACCGGAACTCCGCTCCGACGCTGACCTCACCGCTCTCCGCGAACTCGATCCCCTCCGACCCGAGCTGCAACCGAGCGGGCATCACGTCGATCAACGCGTCGACCCCGATCGCCAACCAGGCATCGGGCGACAGCGCCTGCAGACACCGCGCGATCCCCGACTTGCCGGAGCTCGACCCACCGTTGAGAACGATCACCTGAGCAGTCGACGACACGCTCCGACCGTACCCACGCCGTCCCAAGCCCACGTCCGCTCCGCCGCACCCCAGCCTTAGCAATGACTCGTTTGCGGACGTCCGCAAACGAGTCATTGCTAAGCCGCAGCTCAGAGCGTCCTCACAACTAATATATCGCCCGTCGCACCACGCCGGATGCAAAAACGTTTGCGGACGAAGTCAAAAGACTCATTGCAAAGCTCGACAGCCAGCCGCCAGCGCTCGTCAGCGGCGAGCGGCGCCGGCCCGGCGTTCCGCCTGCAGCTCCCGCTGGTACCCGAGGAAGTCGACCTCCAACGTGTGCCGCTTCGACTTCACGTACCGGCGCCGCAGTGCCTGCCGGTACGAGGTGATCTCCGCGTTCATCTCCGGCACTGAAGGCAGCGCGGCGCGGCCCGAGATCAGGTCGGCGATCCACTCGGACTGGGCCTCGGCCAGCGGCATGATCGCCCCCAGGGGCTGGATCAGCCCGATGAAGTACAGCCCGGGATGCGCCGGGTCCACGACCCGCCGGTACAGCGACACGTCGTTGTCCTCGGACGACACGGCCGGGAACTCGGCGGCGGAGAGGAACGGGAAGTCGACCTTGTACCCGGTGCAGTAGACGATGACGTCGACGTCCTCACGGCTGCCGTCGGAGAACACGACCCCGGAGCCGTCCAGCCGCGAGAGGTTCGGCTTCACGGTGATGTCGCCGTGCCCGAGCCGGGTCAGCAGGTCGTCGGACACCGTCGGGTGCGCGGCGAGGATGCCGTGCGACGGCTCGGGCAACCCGTAGCCGGAGAGCTTGCCGCGCGCCAGCCGCAGCATCACCCGCAGTGACAACGCCTGCAGCCAGGCGGGCGCGAACCGGGCGAGCGGCGACGTCGTCAGGTGGTCGGTCGGCATGCCGAAGAGGTACTTGGGCATGATGTGCGCGCCGCGGCGCATCGCCAGAAACGTTCGCGAGGAGACGCGCGACGACTCGACCGCGATGTCGCAGGCAGAGTTGCCGATGCCGAGGACCAGCACCTTCTTGTCCGCGAAACGCTCGGGCGTCTTGTAGAAGTGCGCGTGCATCTGCTCGCCGTCGAACGCGCCGGGAAACGCCGGTTCGGGCATCCGCGGCGACCAGTGGTGCCCGTTCGCGACGATCACCGAACGGTAGACAACCGAAATCTCCTCCTCCGTGTCGCGATCGCGCGTCGTGACCGAGTAACCATCCGGCGCGACGGAAACGGAGATGACCTCGGTCCTGAACCGGATGCGGTCGCGGAAGCCGTGGTGCTTCACGAAGTCGTCGAAGTACTCGGCGATCTGGAAGTGCGACGGATAGGCCGGCAGGTGCGCGGGCATCGGGAACGACTTGAACTCCATCATCTGCCGCGAGGTGTTGATGTGGAGGGATCGATAGGCGGAGGACATGCCGTTGTCGTTGAGGTAGCGCCAGTTGCCACCGATCTCGGACCCGGTCTCGAAGCAGTCGAACTCGATGCCGCGGGCGCTGAGCACCTGACATGCGGCGATGCCGGACGACCCTGCTCCGATTACGCACACGCGCTCCATGGCGCTGAAGTATTTTCACGTTCAACGTGGCTGTCAATCACCGGCCACGGTCGTCAATCGCACGAAAATTGTCGGACAGGACCGCCATGATGCCCGCATGACAGACGCGATCGTGGCCGAAGGCCTGGTCAAACGCTACGGGTCGGTCGTCGCGCTCAACGGCCTGGACCTCAGGGTTCCCGAAGGCACCATCACGGGTCTGCTCGGTCCCAACGGCGCCGGCAAGACGACGGCGGTGCGGGTGTTCACCACCCTGCTCGAAGCCGACGAGGGGTCGGCGCGCGTCGCCGGGCTCGACGTCCGCGCGCAGGCGGACGACCTGCGCAAGAAGATCGGGCTCTCCGGCCAGTACGCGGCCGTCGACGACAACCTCACCGGATTCGAGAACCTCGACATGGTCGGCCGCCTCTACCACCTCGGCCGCGTCCGGAGCCGGGAACGAGCCCGCGAACTGCTCGCGAGGTTCGACCTCGAGGACGCCGCCGACCGCCCGGTGAAGGGCTACTCCGGTGGCATGCGCAGGCGGCTCGACCTCGCGGGCGCGCTCGTCGCGAAGCCGAGCGTGCTGTTCCTCGACGAACCGACGACGGGCCTCGATCCGCGCTCGCGCCTGGGCATGTGGGACGTGATCGAGGAACTCGTCAAGGGCGGCACGACGTTGCTGCTCACCACCCAGTACCTGGAGGAGGCTGACCGCCTCGCCGACCAGATCGCTGTGATCGACCACGGCAAGGTGATCGCGGAAGGCACCTCGGACCAGCTCAAGGACCAGGTCGGCGGCGAACGGCTGGAGCTTTCCGTCGCCACGTCCGGTGAGCTCGGCACCGCCAGGTCCGCACTCGCCGGGCTCGCCATCGGCCAGATCGAGTCCGACGAGCGCCAGTACCACCTCACCGTGCCGGTCGCGGGCGGGTCCACGGTGCTGATGGAGGCGATCCGGCGGCTGGACGCCGAGTCGGTGAAGGTGCTCGACATCGGGCTGCGCAGGCCGACGCTCGACGACGTGTTCCTGGCCCTGACCGGCCACCACGCGGAAGACGATTCAGCGGGGGAGGAAGAGAAGTGAAGCTGCTGCAGGCGCTCGCGGACGGGTCGGTCGTCGCGAAGCGCAACCTGATCAAGATCAAACGGGTTCCGGACCTGCTGGTGTTCTCCACCGCGGCGCCGATCATGTTCGTGCTGCTGTTCGCCTACGTGTTCGGCGGCTCGATCGAGATCCCCGGCATGGACTACCGCGAGTTCCTGATGGCCGGCATCTTCGCGCAGACGGTGCTGTTCGGCGCCACCATCACCGGCAGCGGTCTCGCCGAGGACATGACCAAGGGCATCATCGACAGGTTCCGGTCGCTGCCGATGGCCCGCTCGGCCGTGCTGGTCGGCCGCACCACGTCCGACCTGGTCAACAACGCGCTGGTCATCGTCATCATGATGATCACCGGCCTGATCGTCGGGTGGCGCATCCACTCCTCACCGCTGGAGGCGCTCGGCGGGGTCGCGGTGCTGCTGCTGTTCGCCTACGCGTTCTCGTGGGCGATGGCGTGGATCGGGCTGCTGGTGCGCAGTCCCGAGGTGTTCAACAACGCCAGCTTCATCTTCCTGTTCCCGATCACCTACATCGCGAACACGTTCGTGCAGTCGGAGAACCTGCCTTCGGGACTGCGTCACATCGCGGAGTGGAACCCCGTTTCGGCGGTGACGCTGGCGGCCCGCGAACTCTTCGGCAACACCTCTCCCCTGCAGACGCCACCGGACGTGTGGCCACTGCAGCACCCGGTGCTCGCCTCGCTCTGCTGGGTCGTGATCTTCCTGCTGATTTTCGTTCCGCTCGCCAACTACCAGTACAAGCGCGCGGTCGCCCGATGAGTGGAATCGGGTATGCCCGGCACGTCGGGAGGAATACGTTGGGCCGCATGCGAAATCTTCTTGTGGCGGTCACGTCGGTACTGGCGTTCGCGGTCTCCACCGGCACGGCGGCGGGCGCGCCGCTGCCGTTCCCGGAGATCTTCGCGACGAACAACACCGCGATCATCACCGATCCCGGCGATCCGCGCCTGCGGGACAGGCTGGTGCGGTTCGACCGCGAAGTCCGCGGCATCGTGCACGCCAACGGCGGTGTCACCACCCGTTCCACGTTGCTCGACGGTGTGTTCTGGTCGAGCGACCTGCAGCAGACGACGTTCGAACGCTCCCGCAAGTTCGATGTCACCCTCGACGAGGAAAGCCTGCGCCACACCGCCTCGACGATCAGCAAGCAGTTCCGGCAGGAGTCGGTGCTCACGTTCCGTTTCCTGCTCGCGAACTCGCCGGAGGTCGACGCCGTCCAGGTCGAGGTCGACGGCATCACCGCGGCACAGGTCCGCGAGGGCCTGCTCAACGACGCCACCGCGCGCGAGAAGCTCGGCGGCGGTAGCGTCACGTTGCAGAACAAGGCGATCCTCATCGCGGACGTCGACGACCTGCCGACCGTGCGGGCCTTCGTCACCGGCATCGGAGGCGACATGCGCAAGGCGAAGGTGCGCAAGGGGACCTGGGAGTTCGTGTCCGGCGCAGAGGAAACTCCTTTGTGGAACGGGCAAAACGCGGCCTAACCTCGAAGACATGGCAGCAACCCTGGTCCGCGGCCAGAACGTGGACATCCGCATGTGGACTCGGCCCGACGAGGTCGAGGAGTTCGCCATGCGGCAGCTTCAGAACATCTCCGCGCTGCCGTGGGCCGTCAAGCACATCGCGGTCATGCCTGACGTGCACTACGGGAAGGGCGCCACGGTGGGCTCGGTGATCGCGCTGCGCGACGCCGTCTCCCCGGCGGCCGTCGGCGTGGACATCGGCTGCGGCATGGCCGCCGTGCGCACCTCACTCACGGCGAGCGACCTCCCGGAGACGTTGCGTGGCCTGCGGTCCCGCATGGAGGCCGTGGTCCCCGTCGGTTTCGGTCAGCACAAGGCGACCGCGTTCACCGACAGGGACGCGTCCGACTGGGGAACGTTCTGGCGGAAGTTCGACGACCTGACGCCGGCGGTGAAGGCCCGCGCCGACAAGGCGATGCACCAGATGGGCACGCTCGGCGGCGGGAACCACTTCCTCGAGGTCTGCCTGGACACCGACCAGCGGGTGTGGGTGATGCTGCACTCCGGGTCGCGCGGCATCGGCAACGAGCTGGCGCAGCACCACATCTCGGTGGCGCGCACGCTCGCGCACAACGCCGAGCTGCCGGACCCGGACCTCGCCGTGTTCCTCTCCGGTACGCCCGAGATGGCGGCGTACCGGCACGACCTGTACTGGGCGCAGGACTACGCGCGGCGTAACCGCGCGGTCATGCTGCGCTTGGTATGCGACGTGCTGCGCGCCGAGTTCCCGCAGATCGCCTTTGAGAAGCCGATCTCGTGCCACCACAACTACGTCTCCGAGGAGAACCACTTCGGTGAGGACGTTCTGGTGACGCGCAAGGGTGCGATCCGCGCCGGGCGTGGCGAGCTGGGGATCATCCCGGGCTCGATGGGCACCGGCTCGTACATCGTGCGCGGCCTCGGGAACCCGGACTCGTTCGAGTCGGCATCGCATGGCGCCGGCCGGAAGATGTCGCGCAACAAGGCCCGCAAGACGTTCACCGAGCAGGATCTCGCCGCCCAGACAAGTGGCGTCGAGTGCCGCAAGGACTCCGGTGTGGTGGACGAGATTCCGGGCGCCTACAAGGACATCGACGCCGTGATGGCGAACCAGTCCGACTTGGTCGAGGTGGTCGCCAAGCTCAAGCAGGTGGTATGCATCAAGGGCTGATGTTTCCCTTCTGAGACCATGGGAAAGCCTCCGGACAGCAGAAATTTTGCCTGTCTTGGAGGTTTTTCCATGTCAACGGGCGCCATCATCGGCCTGGTGGTCGCGGTTCTCGTGGTGCTGACGGTCCTCGCATTCGTGCTGAGGCCCGCGATGCAGCGCAAGAAGCTACGCGACCGCTTCGGCCCTGAATACGACCGCGCGGTCTCGCACAGCGACAGCAGAACGGCCGCGGAGAAGGAGCTCGCGGAGCGGGAGCACCGCCACAGCGAGTTCGACCTGAAGCCACTTTCCCCGACGGCGCAGGAGAGTTACCGCCGGCACTGGGCGAACGTCCAGGCGAAGTTCGTCGACTCGCCGGAGAGCGCGATCGCCGACGCCGACCGCCTGGTGACCGACCTGATGGCCGAGCGCGGCTACCCCACTGAGGGTTACGAGGCGCAGCTGAGCGTTCTGTCCGTCGAGCACGCACGGACGTTGGAGCACTACCGCAAGGCGCATGACATCTCCGAGCGCCAGGAGATCGGCGAGGCGAGCACGGAGGACCTGCGCACCGCGATGGTGCACTACCGCGAACTGTTCACCGATCTGCTCGAACGCGGCGCCACGCCGCACAAGAACCGGGAAGCCGTGCGGAAGGAGAAGTCGGATGTCTGAGACACCCACTCACGCCGCTGGAGTTCCCACTCCTGCTCGGCCGCAACCGACCGAGCGCACCGCGCAGACTGAGCGCGCAGCGCAGACCGAGAACATGCCGCAGCAGTCACAACGTCACGATCAGCAGCGCACCGACCAGCAGCGCACGGACCAGCAGCGCACGGACCAGCAGCGCACTGGGGCGCAGCGCGTCGATCCTCAGCCGTCCAGCAAGCTCGCGGACGAGTGGCAGGCGGTGCAGTACGAGTTCGTCGACGATCCGAAGGCGGCCGTCCGCAAGGCCGACGGCCTCGTGACGCGGGCGCTCGAGGAGCTCACCACCCGGCACCGCTCCCTCGCCAAGCAGTTCGAGGGAAACGGTGATCCACAGACCGAGGACTTGCGACTGGCTCTCCACCGGTATCGGGAATTGTTCAAGTCGCTGGTCGCCGTCAAATAAGTGCTGGAAGCCCCGGCGCCGTGGCCGTAACAGGTGGCGGCGCCGGCAGGCATGTCCGGACCATCCCGGGCCTGGTTCAGCTGGGCAGCTCGCGGATCTCCATCTCGAGCACGTCGATCTCGTCGCTGATCGCCTCGTCGAGCATGTCGTCCAGCAGCTTGCGGCACTCCGCCGATCCGCAACTCGGCAGTCCCGCACCGAACCGCGGCACCTGCTCCCACCACACCGCCGGGTTGTTCCAGAACGAGCCGGAACCCTGGTCGACACCTTCGAGGGACCTCAGCCTCTGGTCCGCCGCCGGAAGGGCTCGCACGAACTCGATGAACAACGCCAGTGCGTCGGGGTTGCTCACCGGGACCGCGCCGTAACCGCGCAGACAGTCCTCGAGTTCAGCGAGGAACTCCGCCTTGAAGGACACGGCACACCCCCGCTCCTCCGCACCCCTGCGGACATCCTGAAGTCGTGGCATCAACAGTACCTCCGCGACTTGAGCGGGAAACGAGTGCGAACGGGCGGTACTTTTCTGTGCCCGCAACGGTGTCCGGTGACCCGCAGTCACTTCGCCGAGGTACCGCTCGCCCACGTCAGCCTCACGGACGCGCCCGGCGGGTCACGCAAAGTGCGCGACCACTCCGTTGGGACCCAAAGGAGACTCTGGGTCGACTGGTCCACTGTGGACGGTGTGGCGTTCCTAGCGGTCCGCGTGCAACCTCGCGACGAAACTGAACCGATCACCCCGGTACAGCGATCGGGCGCGTTCGATCGGGTGGCCGTCGACGTCGTAGGAGACGCGGTGCAGCAACAGCATCGGCAGCGCCGGGTTCGTGCCGATCAGCAACGCCTCGCGGGGCGTCGCGAGCACCGTCTCGACGCGTTCCTCCGCCTCGGCGAACCGCACGCCGAGCCGTTCGGTGAGGCACGCGTAGAGCGATCCGGCGGGGTCGAGCTTCTCCAGCAGGTCCGGGAAACGGCCGAGGCTCAGGTAGGTCGACTCCAGGCCGACGCGTTCGTCGTCGGCGAGCAGGACGCGTTCGAGGTGCACGACCGGGTCGCCGGGCTCGATCACCAGGTCGCGGGCCAGGCCGTCGTCGGCGCTGAGCTCCTCGACCGTGATCACGGTGCGGTTCGGCTCGACGCCCTGACGGCGCATGCCCTCGGTGTAGCTGACCAGGGACAGCGGCTGGACGAGCTTGGGCGGCGCGACGAACGTGCCGCTGCCCTGGCGGCGGATGAGCTTGCCTTCGAGCACCAGTTCGCTGACGGCTTGGCGCAGCGTGACGCGCGAGACGGAGAACCGTTCGGCGAGTTCGCGTTCGGACGGCAGGACGGTGCCTTCGCCGAGGGTCTCGACGAGGTCGAACAGCTCGGCCTTGACCGCGTAGTAGCGCGGAACTCGGCCGTGTTCGGGAATGCCCGCGCGAACGGGTCGATCAGCACGGTGCGGCGGGACGCGGTTCACGTTGCGTGAGCCTACGTGACGCCCCGTGTGATCAGGGCGCCAGCTTCGGTGGGTCGGGAATCTTGTAGCCGGAAGATCCGATGTTCACCTCGAGCGACTTGCGCCAGGCTCCCGTGTCGATCATCTTCTGCAGCGCCGCCTGCACCTTGGCCTTGCTGTCGGGGTCGTCGCGACGCAGGCCGACGCCGTACTCCTCCTTGCTGAACGGGTCGCCGACGACCCGCAGCAGCTCGGGGTTCTGGGCCGCGTAGCCCGCGAGCAGGACGTCGTCGGTGGTGACGGCGTCGACGTTCTCCGCGAGCAGCGCCGTGACGCAGTCGCTGAACTTCGCGTACTCGACCATCTTCACGTCTTTCGCGAACTGGTCGCGCACGTACTCGGCGGAGGTAGAGCCGGCGGTGGAGCAGAGGCGCAGGCTGGCGTTGAGCGACTTCGGACCGTCGATGCGGCTCTCGTTCATGCGCACCAGCAGGTCCTGGCCGGCGACGAAGTACGGGCCGACGAAGTCGACAATCTGCTTGCGCTTGTCGGTGATCGAGTAGGTGGAGACGACCATGTCGGCCTCACCGCTGGTCAGCAGCGTCTCCCGGTTGCCGGGCTGCGCTTCCTTCCAGGTGATGTTCTCCTCCGTGACGCCCAGTTCGCCCGCGATGTACTTGGCGACGTCGACGTCGAAGCCGCGGTAGCTGCCGTCGAGCCTGCGCACCGACAGTCCCGGCTGGTCGTACGACACGGCGATGACCATGCGGTCGTTCGAGCTGACCTTGCCGACCATCGTGGACACGTCACCAGCGGCGCACGAGGCGAGTAGGAGCACGGCCGCGCATGTTGTCGCCACCAGGCGGAGAAGTGCTCTCGGCGTCATTCTTCCCTCTTACGGCGTTATTCCACGGGCATGCGCCTGCGCACCTGGGTCGGCACAGCTCGGCGATGCCGGAAACCTAAGCGGCGAAAGGACGTATGTCCATACCTCAGCGCGAATGAAACATCGGAATCGTTGCCGTGACCGTGTCAGCGCAAGCGACGCGGACCGACGTCGTGCAGGGACGGAGGTGGGCCGATGACCACACGCGCGCTGCTCACGAAAGCACCTGCGGCAGAAGCAAGAACTGGTTCGAGCTTCAGCGAGCGCACCTCCGGAAGGTCCTCGGCCAGTGCGGCCAAACGGAGTACCAGTTCCTGAAGTGCCTTCAGATCCGCGGGTTCGTCGCCGCGGTAACCGGTGAGCAGCGGCGCGGCTTTCGGTGCGGCAACGAGTTCCGCGGCATCGGTGTCGGTGAGGGGTACCGCACGGTAGGCGCGGTCGCCGAGGAGATCGCTGACCAGTCCCGACAGTCCGAACCAGACCAACGTGCCGAAGCTCGGGTCGTCCTGCAGGCCCAGGACACAGCTGACTCCCTTGGGCGCCATGCGTTGCACATACACGCCCTGTTTGCCGGAGAGCGCGGCGAGGTCGTGGTAGGCGGCCTTGACCGATTCCTGCTGGGCGATGTCGAGCCGGACGCCGACGAGGTCGGTGCGGTGGCGGAGGCGTTCACTGGTGGCCTTCATCGCGACCGGGAAGCCGAGCTCGGTGGCCGCCAGCACGGCTTCCTCGGCGCTGTGGGCGATACGGAACGGGACGACGTCGATGCCGTAGCACTCCAGCAGCTCGACGGCCTTGTGGTCGTCAAGCACGACTTCGGCCCGCACGTTGTCCACAATGGACCGCGCTCGGGCGGTGTCGATGCCGTCCGGCCGCATGAAGGTGCCCTGGGGTGCGGCGCGCCAGCGGGCGTAGCGGACGACGCGGGCCAGTGCGAGCACGGCGCGTTCGGGGCTCGCGTAGCTGGGGATCGAGCCCTTCCCGGGCATCTTGAGCTCGGCCGGGATGCCTTCGACCGCCAGGAACGTTGAGACGATCGGTTTCGTGCCATGCGCGGCTTCTTTGAGCGCTCGGGCGTAGGCGGCGCCCGGAACCGCGATCGGCGGCACGAACACGACGACGAGGGCGTCGGTGTCGGGGCGGTCGAGGGCCTCCTTCACCGCCTTCGTGAACTCCTCGGGGGCGGCCTGGGCGCCGACGTCGACCGGGTCGCCCGCGAGGTCCAGGTCCTGGGCGAGCAGCGTGTCGGCGGCGAGCAGGCCGATCGCGGTGGAGTTGCCGACGACGGCGACGCGCTTGCCCTCGGGCAGCGGCTGGTTGGCCAGCAGGAGCGCGGTGTCGAACAGCTGGGCCAGCGAGTCGACCCTGATCACGCCGGCCTGCTCGAACAGCGCCTGGACGCTCGCCTCGTCGACTTTCGCGGCGGTGGCGGCGAGTCCGGGCACGACGGCGTGGCGGCCGGACTTCACCGCGACGATCGGCTTGGTGCGGCCGAGCCTGCGCGCGAGCCTCGCGAACTTGCGCGGGTTGCCGAACGACTCCAGGTAGAGCAGGACGACGTCGGTCGCGGGATCGGTCTCCCAGTACTGCAGCAGGTCGTTGCCGGAGACGTCGGCGCGGTTGCCCGCCGAGACGAACGTGGACAGGCCGAGGCCCCACCCGGCGGCGTTGGCGAGGATGGCCGTGCCGAGGGCGCCGGACTGGCAGAAGAAGCCCGCGCGGCCCCGTGACGGCAACTGCGGGGCGAGGCTCGCGTTGAGGCGCACCTTGGGATCGAGATTGAGCACGCCGAGTGCGTTCGGACCGACGACGCGCATGCCGTGCGCCCGTGCTTCCGCCGCGAGCCTGCGTTCGGCCGACAGACCGTCCGGACCCGTCTCGCCGTAACCCGAACTCACGACCACGAGCGCCTTCACGCCCTTGGCGAGGCAGCCGTCCATGACCTCGTCGACGCTGGCCGCGGGCACGGCGACGACAGCGAGGTCGACATCGTCGGGAATGTCGAGCACGGTCGGATAGGCCCTGACACCCCGTACGGCACGGTGCTCGGCGTTGACCGGGTAGACGGGTCCGTTGAAGTCGGCTTCGAGGAGGTTCTTGAGGACCGCGTGCCCGATCTTGGTCGGATCCGTGGAGGCACCGATGACGGCGACGCTGCGCGGGTGCAGCAGGTTGTGCACGCTGCGGGCCTCGGCTGCCTGCTCGCGGGCCCTGGCGACGGCGACGGACTCGTCGGTGGGGTCGATCGCGAACTCCAGGTGCAGCACGCCCTCCTCGAACGCCCTGCTGACCTGGTAGCCGGCGTCGCGGAACACCCTGACCATCTGCCCGTTCTCGGCCAGCACCTCGGCCTCGAACCGCACCAGCCCGACCTCCTTGGCCGCGGCGGCGAGGTGTTCGAGCAGGATGCTGCCCAGCCCGCGCCCCTGATGCCCGTCCTCGACTACGAACGCGACCTCGGCGCTCTCCCCCTGGGCGTCACCGTGGTTGAGCCGGTCGAACCGGCCGACGGCGACGATGTCGTCGCCGAGCAGCGCGATGAGCGCCACCCGGTCGTGGTGGTCGACCGTGCTGAACCGCTCGAGGTCGCGCTGCGGGATCCGCGGGTAGGGCCCGAAGTAGCGGAAGTACCGCGTCCGCTCGGACAACCTGCCGTGGAACTCCCTCAGCTTCTCGCCGTCGTCGGGCGTGATCGGCCGCAGGTGGACGGTGCCACCGTCGCTGAGGACGACGTCCGCCTCCCACTGCCTCGGGAAATCGAACGGATCTCGCGCGGAGTCCGCCACCGGGCCCACCTCTGGCACTTGGCTTCAGTCCCTGGGGTCGTCGGGATCAAGACCGTGCAATGGGAACACCGCGCGACGCGTGTCGCGGATCGCCTTGTCCACCGGCTGCTCCGCGTCACCGCCCCACGGCTCGTGTCCAGGGTCGCATCCATCCGTCATCGACGCAGGCAACGGCCACTCAGGTGCGATCTGTGTCGCATGCGCGACCCAGTCGGCGGGCAACGGCCGGTTCGGGTCGACATCCCGGTCCAGCACCGTCGCGAGCAGGTGCGTCCACGACCGCGGCACGACCCTGAGCAGCTCGTACCCGCCACCGCCCAGCGCGAGCCACTTGTACCCGTGCTCGTTCACCAGCTCCCGGAACGCCTGGTAGATCGCCCGGTGCCCGTCCACGCTCAACGACAGGTCCGCGAGCGGGTCCTCCTTGTGCGTGTCCACGCCGCACTGCGTGACCAGCACCTGCGGCCGGAACGCCTTGAGCAGCGACGGCACCGTCGCGTGAAAGGCCCGCAACCACGCGCCATCCCGCGTCCCCGCGGGCAACGGCACGTTGACCGCACTCCCCTCGGCCCCGGCGCCACCGACCTCACCGGCCCAGCCGGTCCCGGGCCACAGGCTCATCGGATGCTGATGCAACGAGATCGTCAGCACCCGCGGGTCGTCCCAGAACGCCGTCTGCACCCCGTCGCCATGGTGCACGTCGACATCGACATACGCGATGCGCTCCACACCGCTGCGCAACAACCACTCGATGGCCACCGCACAGTCGTTGTAGACACAGAACCCAGCCGCGCTGTCCGGCATAGCGTGGTGCAGCCCACCGGCGATGTTGACCGCCCGGTCCGCCTCACCGGACGCGATGGCCCGCGCCGCCACCAGCGACCCGCCGACCACCAACGCCGACGCCTCGTGCATCCGCTCGAACACGGGGTTGTCCGCCGTCCCCAACCCGTGCCCGACATCCCACCCAGCCGTGGGCGCCGCCCGCACAGCGCTCAAATACCCAGGCTTGTGGACCAGCTCGATCTCTTCGTCGCCAGCCGGCTCAGACGCCCGCAACTCGACGTCGTCAAGCACCCCGAGCGCCGTCGCGAGCCGCACGGTCAGATCGAGCCGAACCGGATTCAGGGGATGGTCGCCACCGAGGTCGTACCCGAGGAATGACCTGTCCCAGACAACAGCGGCTGGCTTACCCATGCCCCGCAACCTACAGTCGCAGCTCGCCGGCGCACCTTCCCGGCGATCCCATCGGCACGAACCCAGAGCCCGAACCCAGAGCCCGAACTCGGAACCGATCTCACCGAACAGAGGTCAGAGGCGACATGCACCTGCGACCGGCAGCCATCCTCATCGCACTGGGCCTGACCCTCGCCGCCGTCACAGGCTGCAGCGACCAGATCAAGGGCTCCGCGACGGCCGGCACCAACGCCGCCCCGGAACCCGCCGACCCCACCACGACCTCGAAGAAGCCACCCGCCAGCACCCAGGCCTCGAAGCCCGCGGACCCCACCGCCCAGAAGCCGGGCGACGTGAAGATCACCACGAAGAAGAAGGCCGCCGGCCTGGAAACCTGCGGCGTCCTCAAGGCGGCGGACATCGAAGCCGCCACCGGCGGCAAGTCCTCGGCGGACGGCGGCTGCATCCACACCATCACCGGCCCGTCGGCCGTCATCACCCAGATGGTCACGGTGCCCGACGTGGCGGACCAGGACGGCGAGAAGAAGCAGATCGAGATCGGCGGCAACACGGCGTGGCAGGTCGCCGCCTCCAAGGAGGACTGCCAGGTCACCGTCATGCTGACCGACGACCCGGCGGTCATCACCCCGGCGTTCTCGGTGAGCGTCCTGGCGATCGAGGAGCTGGACACCTGCGCCACGGCCCTGAAACTCGCGACCGATGGCTTCAACCGCATCCCGAACGCCTGACCGCCTCCACCGGCCGCACCAACGTCAGCCGCCGGTCGCGACCTCCCGGTCCAACGCACACCAGTTGGACCACGACCCGGCGTACAGCGCCGCCGGTTTCTCGGGCGACGTGATCCCCGCGACCTCCAGCGCGAGCACCACGGACGACGCGGTCACCCCGGACCCGCAGTACGCGCCAACAGCCACACCACCCGGCACCCCGATGTCCGCGAACCGCGAGGCCAGCTCCGCCGCGCCGAGCCACCGCCCGTCCGCCCCGACGTGCCCGGTGGCCGGCGCGTTGAGCGCACCCGGGATGTGCCCGGCCTTGGGATCCACTGGCTCGGTCTCCCCGCGATACCGCGCACCCGCACGCGCGTCGAGCAGCACGCCCTCCTGAGCGAGCACCGCCGCCTCGTCCGCGTCCAGCACGGGCATCTGCCCGGGCCGCACCACCACGTCGCCAGCCGAGTCACCCGTCAGGGCCGCCGGCACCTCCGCGGTCACCGGCAGCCCGGCCGCCTCCCATGCGGCGAACCCGCCGTCCAGCACCGCGACCTCGCCATACCCGGCCCACCGCAGCAGCCACCACACCCGCGCGGCGACCGAACCATCCGCAGCGTCGTACGCAACGACCTGACCGCCCTCGCGCACACCGGCGCGACGCAGCACCTCCTGCAACCGCTCCGGATCCGGCAGCGGATGACGGCCCCCGACGCCGGGGGGAGCGGACAGTTCGGTGTCCAGATCCACATACACCGCACCGGGCACGTGGCTGACCTCGTAGTCTTGGCGTCCGGGCGGTCCGCCGAGCCGCCACCGGACGTCCAGCACGACGGTGCCTGGCCGCGCACTCAGCGCGTCGGCGAGGGCCTCAGGAGTGATCAAGGGATGCACGGCTCACATCCTGCACCCGCGCGGACACCTGTGTCCCCCGGCACGACTACCATTGACACCATACGAAGGGGAGCGGGTGTGAACGACCTCATCGACACCACGGAGATGTATCTCCGCACGATCTACGAGCTCGAAGAAGAGGGCGTGGTACCACTGCGCGCCCGCATCGCCGAGCGCCTCGGCCAGAGTGGACCGACGGTGAGCCAGACCGTCGGCCGCATGGAGCGGGACGGCCTGGTGGTCGTGGCGGAGGACCGCCACCTCGAGCTCACCGAGCAGGGTCGCAACCTCGCGATCGCCGTCATGCGCAAGCACCGGCTCGCCGAGCGCCTCCTCGTGGACATCATCGGGCTCGAATGGGAGCACGTGCACAGCGAGGCATGCCGCTGGGAGCACGTGATGAGCGAGGCGGTCGAGCGCAAGCTCATCAAGCTGCTCGGCAACCCCACCACCTCGCCCTACGGCAACCCGATCCCCGGCCTCGACAAGCTGGGCGACGGCGAGCCCGCCCCGCCCGCCGAGGCGGACCTGGTGCGCGTGGACGAGGTGGCCCGTCGCGGCGGCGGTCGGGTCGAGGTGCGGCGCATCGCCGAGCACGTCCAGCTCGACCCGGACCTGATGGCCGAGCTGAAGGACGCGGGCGTCGTGCCGGGCGGCACCGTGGAGGTCGAGGCGCTGGGTGGCGCCAAGGTCATCCAGGTGCGCGGCGGCAACGGCAACACGGCCGAGCTCGACCCCGCGGTGGCCCACGCCGTCCTGGTGCTCGCCCGGTGACCCAGGCGAAGACACCGGCGGCGAAGGCGGCCGAGGCGTTCCAGCGCCTTCACGGACGCGACCCTGAAGGGGTCTGGTCGGCCCCAGGCCGCGTCAACCTCATCGGCGAGCACACCGACTACAACGACGGCTATGTGCTGCCGTTCGCGCTGCCCCACCGCATCGCGGTCGCGGCGTCGCCCCGCACCGACGGCGTGATGACCGTCGCCACGATGGGCGATGACGGCGAGACGCAGGAGGCGGACCCGCTCGTGGTGGCCGACCTAGTCCCCGGCACCGTCAAGGGGTGGGCCGCGTACCCCGGCGGCGTCGCCTGGGCGCTGCGTGAGCAGGGGATCGCCGTCACCGGCGGAGCGGACCTCGTCATCGCGGGCGACGTGCCCGCCGGGGCCGGTCTCTCCTCCTCGCACGCCTTGGAGTGCGCCGTCGCGCTCGCGTTGCTCGGCCTCGCCGGCGTTGACGCCGAGCGGCCGGACATCGCGCGCTGGGTGCAGCGTTCCGAGAACGACTTCGTGGGCGCGCCCACCGGCATCCTGGACCAGACGGCATCGCTGTGCTGCGTCGAAGCGCACGCCCTGTTTTACGACGTGCGCTCCGGCAAGCCTGAGCAGGTCGCGTTCGACGCGGCTGCCAGCGGGCTCGAGGTGCTCGTCATCGACACCCGTGCCAGCCACGCCCTCGTCGACGGCGGCTACGGCGCCCGGCGGGCCGGTTGCGAGCGTGCCGCCGAGATCCTCGGCGTCCCCGCCCTGCGCGACATCGACATCGCCGAGCTCGATCAGACGCTCGTCCGGTTGCCCGAAGAGCTGCGTCCGCTGGTACGGCACGTCGTAACCGAGAACGACAGGGTCCTGCGCACCGTCGAGCTGCTCCGCGCGGGCCGGCTCGCCGACGTCGGACCGCTCCTCTCGGGCTCCCACGCGAGCCTCCGGGACGACTACCGGGTCTCCTGCCTGGAACTCGACGTCGCCGTCGACTCCGCGATGACGGCCGGCGCTCTGGGGGCCAGGATGGTCGGCGGCGGCTTCGGCGGCTCGGCCATCGCCCTCGTGCCCGTCGAACGGCACGACGAGGTCGAGCGGTCCGTGCTCGCCGGCTTCGCCTCGCGTTCGCTTACGCGACCGAGGCTCTTCACGGCGGTTCCGTCCGCGGGCGCGGGCAGGGACCGGTAGCGAACAGCGATTTTGACCAGGAATGCGAGGACTGCGGTGAAGCTGCTCGTGACGGGCGGGGCCGGATACGTCGGCAGCGTGTGCGCTGCCAGGCTGCTCGAAGCCGGGCACGAGGTGGTCGTCCTCGACGACCTCTCGACCGGCCACGAGGACGCCGTTCCCGCGGGAGCGCGCTTCATCCGGGGTGACATCGCCGAGGTGATCGGCGATGTCCTCGCGGAAGGGTTCGACGGCGTTCTGCATTTCGCGGCGAAGTCCCTCGTGGGCGAGTCCATGCAGGACCCCGGCAAGTATTGGACGGGCAACGTCCTCACTGCGATGCGCCTGCTCGACGCGATGAAGGAGCATGGCACGCCGAAGCTCGTCTTCTCCTCGACTGCCGCGACGTACGGCGAGCCGCGGGAGGTGCCGATCCCCGAGACCGCCCCGACCGCGCCGACGAACACCTACGGCGCCACCAAGCTGGCCATCGACCACGCGATCACGTCGTACGCCGCCGCGCACGGCCTGGCGGCGACGAGCCTTCGGTACTTCAACGTCGCCGGCGCCTACGGCAGCATCGGCGAGCGGCACGCGACGGAGACCCACCTCATCCCGCTCGTGCTCCAGGTCGCACTCGGGCAGCGCGAGCACATCTCGATCTACGGTGAGGACTGGCCGACGGAGGACGGCACCTGCGTCCGCGACTACATCCACGTCACGGACCTCGCGGACGCCCACCTCCTCGCGCTCGACCACGCCACCGCGGGCGAGCACCGGATCTACAACCTGGGCAACGGCACCGGCTTCTCGGTCAAGCAGGTCATCGACACCTGCCGCGAGGTCACCGGCCACCCGATCCCCGCCGTCGTCGCCCCCAGGCGTGCCGGCGACCCGGCCGTCCTGGTCGCCTCCGCCGAGCGGGCCCGCACCGATCTCGGCTGGAAGCCCGAACGCGCCGACCTCGCCGGCATCGTCCGCGACGCGTGGGAGTTCACCCGCGCCCGGCACGGGGCCTGAGCCGGCATGACCGACTTCGCCTCCTTCGAGAGCTACAACGCCACCCCGCGGCTCGCGTCGCTCGCGCTGTCCCCGGACGGCACCCGGCTCGTCACCGTCGTGTCCTCGCTCGCCCCGGACGGCAAGACGTGGCAGGGCGCTCTCTGGGAGGTCGACCCCACCGGGGAGCGGGAGGCCGTCCGGCTCACCCGCTCCGCGAAGGGCGACTCCTCCCCCGTGTTCGCGCCGGACGGGTCGCTGCTGTTCCTGTCGGCCCGTCCCGACCCGCTCGCGAAGCCGGGTGAGACCAAGGACAAGAAGGCGCTGTGGCGGCTTCCGGTCCGCGGTGAGGCCGCCGAGGTGCTGCGTCCGGGTAGCGGAGTCGGTCAGGTGCGCGCCGCCGGTGAGACGGTGTTGTTCACGTCGTCGGCGTACCGCTTCACGGAGTTCGGCGACGAGGACGACGCCAAGCGCAAGGCCCGCGAGGACGCCGGTGTGACAGCGATCCTGCACGAGTCGTACCCGATCCGGTACTGGGACGCGGACCTCGGCCCGGCCTATCCGCGCCTGTTCTCGGCCCCGCTGCCGGACATCACGGCCGGCGAGGTCGCCGCTCTCAGCGAAGACTCCGAAAGCAGGCTCAGCGACGAGGACATCGCGCTCAGCCCAGACGGGAAGTGGGCCGTCTACGGCCACGCCGTGGACGTCAGCTCCTCCTACGGCCGCCGGACCGAACTGCGCGTCGTGCCGGCGAGCGGCGGCGCGTCGCGGACGATTGCCTCCGAGGACGGTTTCTCCTTCGGCGGCGCCACTTTCACGCCGGACTCCGCAGCCGTGATCGCGATCCGGTTCCGCGAGTCCACTCCGGACTCCCCGCACCGGCGCGACCTCGTGCGCGTCGACCTGGCGGGCGGCTCGGTCACGCCACTGGCGCCCGATTTCCAGGAGGAGCCGGACCACCCGGTGGTGAGCCCGGACGGGTCGGCGGTCTACTTCACGGCCAGCCACCTCGGGCACCAGCCGGTCTGGCGACTGGACCTGGCGAGCGGCGAGGTTACGAAGCTGACAGTCTCCGGTTACTACAGCGATCTGGTCGTAAGCCCGGACAGCAAGACGCTGTACGCGCTGCGCAACTCGATCGACCACCCGCCTCAGCCAGTGCGGTTCGCCGCCACCGGAGCCGACCAGGACCCGGAGCGGTTGCGCGCGCCCGGTGCCATCGCCTCGGTGCCCGGCACCCTCACCGAGATCTCGACCGTCGTCGCCGACGGCAGGACCGTCCGCTCCTGGCTGGTGCTGCCAGAAGGCGCCTCCGCCGAGTCCCCCGTGCCGCTGGTGCTGTGGGTCCACGGCGGCCCGGTCATGAGCTGGAACGGCTGGACCTGGCGCTGGAACCCGTGGCTGATGGCCGCTCGCGGGTACGCCATCCTGCTGCCCGACCCCGCGCTGTCCACCGGGTACGGACCTGACTTCATCAAGGCCGGTTGGGGTCGTTGGGGCTCCGAGCCCTACACCGACCTCATGGCCATCACGGACGTCGCTGTCGAGCGCGCCGACATCGACGCCTCCCGGACCGCCGCCATGGGCGGATCGTTCGGTGGCTACATGGCCAACTGGATCGCCACCCAGACCGACAGGTTCCGCGCGATCGTCACCCACGCGTCCCTCTGGCACCTCGACGCGTTCTCCGGTGGTACCGACAGCTCCTACTTCTGGATGCGGGAGATGGGCGACCCCCTCACCCAGCCGGAACGGATCCTGGCGAACTCCCCGCACCTGCGGGTGGCCGACATCAAGACCCCGATGCTCGTCATCCACGGGGACAAGGACTACCGGGTTCCCATCGGCGAGGGGCATCGGCTGTACTTCGACCTCGTCCGGCACGGGGTCACCGCGAAGTACCTTTACTACCCAACCGAAAACCACTGGATCCTCACCCCCGGGAACTCTCGGGTCTGGTACGAGACGGTGTGGGCGTTCCTGGCCGAGCACGTCCTGGATCAGGACTGGGAGCGACCCGAACTGCTCTGAGCGCCGGCGAGCAACTGACGGGCGTCGTCCATGTACTTGATGGACAGCGCCCGCATCTCGTCCGGCGGGAACGCGGCACTGACGGCGGCACGGAGGAGCTTGCTCAGCGTGTGGCCGGGGCAAGCGTCCTCGGCCGCGTCGAGCGCGATGGACGCGACCCCTCCGTCGCCGCGCTGGTAGGCGTAGAAGGCGAGCAGGCACGCGGCCTCCGCACGTTCCGGTGCCGGGCAGGACCTGGTGAGCTCGAGCCACAGGCGTTCCGCCAGTCTGGACCTGGACTGTGCCGCGAACCCCATGCTCGCGTCCCGCACCTCGGGTACCGCCAGAGCCCTCGCCAACGCGGCGATCTCCTTGTCCGGCAACGGCCCCTTGCGATCCTCTACGGCGTCGATCGCGGCGCTCACCCGGTGCAGCTCCGTGCCCGGATCAGGCTCGCCCAAGCTCGTCATCAGCTCGTCGAGCAACGAGGATCTGCGTTCCAGTGCTTCGGGTGGATCCAGCGCGGCGATCGCGGCCAGAGCGGCACGGGACTCGAACGTCACGTTGCCCTCGTGCGCTGACGCGGCGGCAACAGCCGACAGCCGAGGATCCGGCAACTTCCCATGGCAGTCGATGTCGAGATAGCAAAGCCACTGCGCGTCCTTCTGGCAGGCGGGCAGCCACACCGCCTCGACGACTTCGATGCCGACAAGGCCCAGCTTGTCTTTGAGCATGGTGATCAATGGTTCATGCGGCAGTTCCTCTGGCATGTGTTCGGACGGCGCGCAGACAACCACGAGGACCACGTCCGTGGCGCCCTGTTCGAGCAGCGGCATTTCCAGTTGCGCCGCAAGAAAGCCTCTATGTCGCGGTCGCGGCAGGTCGACGCGCATGGTCATGCTGACCAGGTCGTCCTTCAGCACCAGCACGACGAGCGAGTCGGCGGGGTGGAACCCCGTGAGGTGCGGGATCGCGGCGTAGAGGTCGGCCGCGCCACGGACGCGGATCGGTTTCGGAAGGGTTGTGGGCATGGGCCCACTGTGGCGGGTCGGAGTGGGTGCTGACCCCGGCTGACCGCGAGGTTGTGGACAACTCAGCGGTTGTGGACAGGTCGAGATCTTGGAGCGTGCGGGAACGGGGTTTCGTCAGGGGTGGGTGCTAGGTTGCCGCGCTTCGGTCCCGGCGATCACGGACCGAAGCGCGGCGCCATGTCAGAACGTCTGGAACAAGGCACGCCAGCCGCCGACGACCGGCAGCTCCACCGACGTCCGGGTGAGGTCCAGCGACAGGCCGGCACCCGGCCGCGGGCGCAGCGTGTAGTCGTAGTCGCTGGAGATCACGACGAACTCGAGCCGGTGACCGGCCTGCAGGACGTAGTCGTCAGGAACGATCGGCACCTCGACGTCATAGAACTTGCCGGGCTTGATCGGCGACGTCTTGTCCGGCCGCTCCCTGTTCTGCGGATCGGTCGAGCCGCGCGTGATGACGTGCGACCGTCCGTCCGGGGCGCGGTCGACGAGCAATGTCGTCACGTTGGCTGCGGGGCGGTCGAACGCGACCCGCAGGTTCGCGGTCGGCTTGCCGGACAGCCGCAACGGCTTCCGCGTCGGCTCGGAGGTGTAGGAGAGCCGGTTCGGCGAGGTCGCCAGGTCGATCAGCGACTCAGCCGTCTTGGTCGCGTCATCGGTCAGCTTCTCCACACCCCGGCCGGGCAGAACTCCCAGGCCGCCCTTGGTGGATCCACCCGCGGACAACCGCAGCCGCACGTCCGACGTGCCGGGCGCCGGCCAGTCCTTCTCATCGACCCACGTCTTGTCCTCGCGCTGCAGCGTCGCCTTCGGCTCCTGGTCGATGCCGTTGCGGTGTCCCCAGAGGTATTGGGTGAACCAGCGGTTCAGCGTGCGGCGCCACTCGACCGAACGCAGCGTGTCGGCGTCGGTGTGCCCGGATTGGTGCAGCCAGATCTTCTGCGGCACGCCGACCTTCTTCAACGCCGAGTACCACTGCTCGACGTGCGTCATCTTGACGTTCCAGTCGTTGAGCCCATGGACCGCCAGCACCGCCGCACGCACCTTGCGAACGTCGTTGAGATAGTTCCGCTTGTCCCAGAACTGGCTGTAGTCACCGGTGACGCGGTCCTGGTCCTTCGCGATCTCGGCGATGATCGGCTTGCAGATCTCCCTGTCGGCGCGCGTGTAGACGTACTCGGCGAGCACGTCGGCGTCCTCGCCCTGGAACGTGCCGGGCGCGACGACGGCGCCGTCCGCGCGGTAGTAGTCGTACCAGCTGGAGATCGCGGCGATCGGCACGATGGCCTCCAGGCCGCGGACACCGGTGGACGCGACGGCGTTGGGCAGCGTTCCGTTGTAGGAGACGCCCATCATGCCGGTCTTACCGGTCGACCAGGTCGCCTTGATCGCTTCGCCCGTGGCGGTGCGTGCTGTCGCACGGCCGTTGAGCCAGTCCACGACGACACGCGCACCGATCGTCTCGTTGACGTCACCCGTCGTCGGGCAGCCCGTCGACTTGCCGGTGCCGAGCGATTCGGCGTAGACGACCGCGTATCCGCGCGCGATGAAGTAGGCCTCGTAACGGCCGGACGTGATGGGGTTCGGGCCGAGCGCGGCGGTGATGCGTTCGTCGGAGGAGGACTTCAGCAAACGGCCGTTGCGCTTGTCAGGCACGTACAGCTCGACGTCGACATTGTGGTTTGCGACGTCGTTGCCGCCTGAGAAGTACGGGCTGACCATGTAGACGACCGGGACCTTGAGGCCGCGTTCGGTGGCACGTGGCCGGACGACTTCGGTGTACACCTCGTCGTCCTTGCCGTCGCGGTCGCTGTCGACCGGCGCGCGGACCCAGAGGCTCTCCTTCACCACGTCCTTCGGGTCGAAGACGGGTTGCGCCTCGCCGTCCTTGAACACGGGTCCTTCGGCGGCCTGAGCCGTGGCGGGCAGGAATGGCAGGACCAGCACAGCGGTCAACAGTGCAACTCTTCGTGCGCCCCTCACGAGGCACCCCCAATGCAATGCCAGAGACAGGGATTTCGCCCTGCACCCTTCCCCTTGACTGCAAGACATGTCACCCGTCGAACGGCTCTTGACCTGAGAGCATGGATCGTGCACATTTCCGACTTCGTCCACGCGCTGCCGAAGGCCGAGCTGCACGTCCACCTCGTGGGCGCGGCTTCCGTCGACACCGTCCTCGCACTCGCCCGCAACCACCCCGACGGGCCGGTGCCGACCGACGAGGCGGCGCTGCGGAGGTTCTACGAGTTCACGGACTTCCGGCACTTCATCAACGTCTACGGCATCGTCAACGACCTCGTCACCACCGGCGAGGACGTGCGCACACTCGTCGTCGGATACGCCCGCGACGCCGCTCGGACCAATATCCGATTTGCGGAGCTGACGATCAGCGCCACCAGCCATCTACGAGCGGGCATCGCGCCCGACGAGCTGGTCGAAGCGTTGCGCGCAGGTCGTGACGAGGCACTCGCCGTGCACGGCGTGGCGTTGCAGTGGATCTTCGACGTCCCTGGTGTCTGGGACGGGGACTGGGGCATGACGAGCGCGCGGTTCGCGACCGAGCACCGGCCGGAGGGACTGGTCGGGTTCGGACTGGGCGGATTCGAGTCCGACTCGCCGAGGACGAACTTCCGGGAGGCGTTCGCGATGGCGCGTGACGCCGGGCTGCACATGGTGCCGCACGCGGGTGAGACGACGCCGCCCAGCGAGATCTGGGCCGCGCTGCGCGACCTGCGTGCCGAACGGATCGGTCACGGCGTGAGTGCGGTGCAGGATCCCGCGTTGCTGCAACATCTCGCCGAGGAGGGCGTCGTCGTGGAGGTGTGCCCGACGTCGAACATCCGCACCGGTGCGGTGAAATCGCTGGACGAGCACCCGTTGCCGCGACTCGTGGAGGCCGGCGTCCCGGTGACGATCAGCACCGACGATCCCGGCATGTTCCACACCGATCTCGACCGCGAGTACCTGCTGTGCCACGAGCGGTTCGGCTTCGGCCGCGACGAGCTTGCCGGCCTGGCACAGGCCGGGGTGCGGGCGTCGTACGCGCCGGCCGAACTGAAGGACCAACTGCTGAAGGAGATCGACGCGCTATGAGTGGTGCCAGTGTCGTGACCACGACCGTCGACTCCGCCGAGGCCGCGGAGTCGCTGGCGAGGGGCATCGTCGAGGCACGGCTCGGCGCGTGCGTTCAGATCGTGCCTATCCGCAGTGTCTACCGGTGGGACGGCGAGGTGCGCGTCGACGCGGAGTGGCAGTGCGTCGTGAAGACGTCCGCCATCCGCGTCGACGAGCTCGTCGCGCACATCAAAGCGCATCACAGCTATGACGTGCCCGAGGTCGTCGTCACCCCTGTGGTCGGAGGCAACGACGACTACCTCGCGTGGATCTCAGATGAGACTTCGTAGGTGACGTGGCAACGGTTGGGTGTGCAGGACACCGAGCCGTTGCGTCGCTCTCGTCAGCGCCACGTAGAGCTCGCTGGGCGACATGCGTTGCGGTTCGACGACGAGGACGACGTCGAATTCCAGCCCTTTCGACGCGCGCGGCGGCATCCAACCGCCGCCGATGACAGCGATCGTGCGTCCGCTGCGTGCCTCGGCGTGCGCGTCGAGTTCGTCGCGCACGGCCGCCGATATATCAGTCACGCGGCGAGCCCACGGCCGCACGCCGGTCGTGCGCACCGACGTCGGCGCCGACGCGTCGGGGTCGACGAGTTTCAGTACCGGGGTGGCGACGGCCATGATCTCGCCCGGAGTGCGGTAGTTGACCTCCAGCCGGCGGTAGGTGAACCGGTCGAACACCGAACCCCAGCTCCGGACGCCGCCCGCTGCCTGGCGCTGGGCCAGGTCGCCGACGACGGTCATGGACCTGTTGGGGCACCGGCGCAGCAACACACGCCAGTCCATCGCGGACAGCTCCTGTGCTTCGTCGACGACGACGTGGCCGTACGTCCAGGTGCGGTCGTCGGCGGCGCGTTCGGCGAGAGAACGGCGGTCGCGCACTTCGTGTCGTGCGGCCAGGACCTCGGCGTTGATGAAGTCGGTGACGATGTACTCGTCGTCATCGGCGCGCTTGTCGATCGACAGGACGTCCATGACGCCACGGGCGTATCCGAGCTGTTCTTCCTCCTGACGCCTCACCGCGCGCTCCGCGGCGCCGTCAGATCCGAGCAGGTCGGCGAGTTCGTCGAGCAACGGCACGTCGGACACCGTCCACGCCTCGGGGTCTGCCCGGTACAGCTCGGGTGCACCGATCCGGAAGCAGCGGCCCGCGTACAGGTCGGCGAGCAACTGCTCGGGCGTGAGCAGCGGCCACAGCCTGTCGACGGCATCGCGCAACTCCGAGCTGTGGCGGAGTTCGTGGCGGACGTCCTCCTCGATCTCGGGCCAGTCGACACCGATCAGCCGCATCGCCGGAGCGACGAGTTCCTCGGCCAGTGCGAGGAAGAAGTACTTGCGGGCGGCGTTGTGCGGTAGCCCGTAGTACCGCGTCTTCTCTCGTGCCACGGCGGCGACGTGCGCGTCGAGGGGGACGACGACGTCCTCCAGCTCGATCTCGATCGGATCGTCGGGAAGCTCCTGCCGATCGGCGACCGCGACGGCCAGCAGGTCCAGGACCGACAGGTCGCCCTTCATCCGTTGCAACGACGGAGTGTCCTCGACGTCGGTCGCAATGCCGGGATAGAGCTCGCCGGGTGTTGCGAACACGACGTCGGTCTCCCCCAGCGAAGGCAGGACGTCGCCGACGTAGTGCAGGAAGCCGGTGTTCGGGCCGACGATCAGCACACCGTGCCGCGACAGGCGTTCACGGCGGGTATACAGCAGGTATGCCACACGGTGCAGGGCCACGGCGGTCTTGCCGGTGCCAGGGCCACCTTCGATCACCAGAACGCCGGGGCCGGAGTAGCGGATGATTCCGTCCTGCTCGGCCTGGATGGTCGAGACGATGTCGCGCATCGTCGCCGTCCGCGGCGCGTTGAGGGCGTCGAGCAGTGTGGTCGTGTCGGTCAGCAGTTCGTCGTCGTGGAAGTCGCGCAGTTCCCGGTCACGGACACGGAAGTGCCGCCGCAGCACGAGGCCCTCCGGATTCGCGGCGGTCGCGGTGTAGAACGGCCGCGCGGCCGGTGCACGCCAGTCCAGCAGCAGCGGCTGGAAGTCGTCGTCGAACAACCCGACGCGTCCGATGTAGGTGCATTCCCCTTTGTCCGAGTCGATGCGGCCGAAGCACAGCCCGTCCTCCGCCGCGCGGTACTTCCCGACCTGCCTGATCAGCACCTCGACGGCGGCTTCACGGTCCAGCCTCTGGGTGGTGCCGTCCCGCAGCGCGGCCGCGAGGTCCACTGCCGCCTTGTTCCGTTCCTGGTCGAGCTTTTCATACAGAGAGGTGATCCGTGCCTGTTCGCTCGCCAACACCTTGCCCCCTGTGATACAATAATTCCGTCTTCCCGGAAAATTCATTCCGAAAACACAAAGCCATTCTTTGTATCACAGCTCTGTCGCGCTCGAAACCCCGTCGCGGAGATTTTCGAGTAATCGCGAGCGCCGACAAGCAAGACCATCAGCGTGCCGCAGCCGACGTCCATCGCATGGCTGAGCTGGCCTAACGCGATCCACGCCATCGTCTCGCCCGGCGCGCCCTCAAATGCGCCGACCGCCCGGCGCGCCCTCAAATGCGCCGACCGCCCGGAACTGCGTTCTGGAGCCTTGAGGTGTCCGGCGTCGGCCTGGTCGGCACGATGACCATCCAGTAGAACTGGAACATCAACAGCTGCACGTCCAGGATCAATACGACGTGGCGTTTCAATACAAGAGGCCGGAGCGGATGTGACTGAAGCATGAAGCTGGTGATCCTGGGCGGGGGCGGCTTCCGTGTGCCACTCGTATACCGCGCGTTGCTGGCCGATCGGTCGCCCGGCCGCGTGTCCGAGGTAGTGCTGCACGACCTCGACCCGGCCCGGCTCGCTGCGATCGGTGGCGTCCTCGCCGAGCTCTCGACCGGTGTGTCGGATGCGCCGTCCGTGACGATGTCGACGGACATCGACGACGCTCTGCGCGGGGCGGATTTCGTGTTCTCCGCCATCCGGGTCGGCGGACTCGGCGGACGCGCGGCCGACGAGAGCGTCGCGGTTGGCTGCGGCGTGCTCGGACAGGAGACCGTCGGCGCCGGCGGAGTTGCATACGGTCTGCGTACCGTGCCCGTCGCGATCGACGTCGCACGTCGTATCTCCGCGCACGCGCCGGACGCGTGGGTCATCAACTTCACGAACCCCGCGGGCATGGTCACCGAGGCGATGTCGACACATCTCGGCAACCGCGTCATCGGCATCTGCGACTCCCCCGTCGGGCTCGGCAAACGGGTCACGCGCGCCGTCGGCGCCGACCTCCGCGACGCGTGGCTCGACTACGCCGGCCTCAACCACCTCGGCTGGCTGCGAGGGGTCCACGTGCACGGGAGGGATGTGCTGCCGGACCTGCTCGCCGACACCGAGCGGCTCGAGTCGTTCGAGGAAGGCAAGCTCTTCGGCGCGGAGTGGCTCCGCACGTTGGGCGCCATCCCGAACGAGTACCTGCACTACTACTACTTCACGCGTGAGGCGGTGGAGTCTGGTGCGTCGCGGGGGGCGTTCCTGCTGGAGCAGCAGAAACAGTTCTACGCGGCGCCGTCCTGGGAGAGCTGGGAGCGGACCCGCCTCGAACGCGAACAGACGTACATGGCCGAGACCCGAGATGACGAACGCGACGCCGACGACCTCGACGGGGGCGGCTATGAGCGGGTTGCCCTCGACCTGATGCACGCCATCGCGTCGGACAACCAAGCCACCCTGATTCTCAACGTGCCGAACCGGACAACGCTGTCGTGCCTCGACGCGGACGCCATCATCGAGGTGCCGAGCCTTGTCGACGCCAACGGCGCGCGGCCTGTCTCCGTCAGTCAGGTCCCGGACGAGGGTGTCGGGCTCGTCACCGCGCTCAAGGTCGTCGAACGCGCCACCATCAAGGCGGCCATCAGCGGCGAGCGAGCGCACGCGGTGAAGGCGTTGGCGCTGCATCCGCTCGTCGACTCCGTCAACGTCGCTCGCAAGATCGTTGACACTCACCCGCTGCTGTCCGGGGTCTTCCGCGCGCGGTGATCGCTGAGGTGGGACCGAAACGCCAAGTTGCGCGGGGCGGTGTCCGCACCAGCTTCTGAGCGTGGATGCCGGCCTGCTCCGACGGCTCGATGACCTCTGGCAGCCGTGCCGGCACGGCTACGCGCAGCTGCACACGTCGGCGTTGCTGGACCTGTACTCGCCGGAGCTCATCAGCGCGGGCGGCGCGGCGACCAGGACGTGACCAGGGGTCTGATGCCGAGTGGTGGTGTTCTTAACTACGCTCGTCGGCAAATGGACACCACCACCTCTCGCCGCGTGCCACTCGTCATGGGCATCGCCGTGCTCGTGCTGCTGCTGGACCAGGCCACGAAGTTCTGGGCCGAGAGCGCGCTGACCGGCCGCGCGCCCATTCCCGTACTTGGGGAGTTCCTGCAGCTCAGGCTTCTCTACAACCCCGGCGCCGCGTTCTCGATCGGCGCGGGGTCGACGTGGATCTTCACCATCGTCGCGGCCGTCGCCGTCGTCCTGCTCGCGCGGTACGGCATGCAGCCGCAGACGAGGCTGCGGGCGGCCGCGCTCGCGCTGATGCTGGGTGGCGCAACGACGCACCTGCTCGACCGGCTGTTCCGGCCGCCGGGCTTCGCGCGCGGGCACGTCGTCGACTTCCTCGACTACAACGGCTGGTTCGTCGGCAACGTCGCGGACATCGCGCTGGTCTGCGGCGCGATCCTGCTCGTGCTGCTGAGCTTCACGCCGACGAAGCAGCCTGCCTCGTGAGCGCGTCGGCACGGCGGGTCGTCTCGGGCAGCCGATAGCGCGGGGCGAGACGCAGTACCTCGGCGCACGCCCGGTCCAGGTCGATCTTGTGGCCGATCGACACGAAGACCGGCTTCACTCCGTCCTGCGTCCGCAACGCCCTGCCGACGACCTCGTCGCCGTTGTCTCCGGCCATGACGAGGTCGCTCACCGACCCGCGTTCGCGGCCGGGCGGCTCGAACCTGCCCATCGGGTTCTTCGCGAGGCCGATGCTCGGGATGCCGGTGTGCACGCCGAGATGGCACGCCAGGCCGAACCGGCGCGGGTGCGCGAGGCCCTGACCGTCCGCGACCAACAGGTCCGGGGCGACGGTCACCTGATCGAGTGCGCGCAGCAGGACCGGCATCTCCCGGAACGCGAAGAGACCGGCGATATACGGGAAGTCCGTCGTGTCCTCAACTACGACTTCGTCGAGGACGACCAGCGTTTTTGCATCAAACACCACGCAGACGCCCGCAACTGTGTCATTGCTACGGTAGCCGACGTCCAGGCCTGCGACAGTGTCTATGCGCAGGTCAGGGGCACTGGTGGTGATCACCTGGGCGCGCAGGCGTTCTTGCGTTGCAACAGCGTCGTCAACCGTTCTGGGCCACTCCACGGACGACAGTGTGCCGTGACGCGTTGTAGTGGGCAGCGAGAAGGTCGTCGCCGAAGTCACCTGAATGACGACGCCAGACCGTATGCACATGGTTGGCCTCGTTGGCCGTGTTGTCGTACTCGATGAGCAGTTCCGGGCCCTCGATGCGGTAGTAGTGGCCCTCGCCGCGACGCAGTGAGCCTTCCCACGAGAAGTGCAGGCGTTCCGGGTCGACTCGCGCGAACTCCTCGTCGGCGAGCTCGAACGCAAGCCGGTCGAGGTAGAAGCGGACGATGTCGAGGAGCAGTTCACCAGAGGACTTGCCGAGCTGTGCCGGCGTCACGCCGGCCGTTTCGGACGGGCTGATCCGAGATGAGTTGCCGGTGCGGATGTCGTGTGGCGCGGTGTCCGCCACGACGGCCAGGCGGCGTGCGGTCGGGCCCATGCGGTCGAGAAGCTCGCGGGCCAGTTCCTCTTCCAGCCGTAGTGGCTGGCCGACGACCCGGCCTCGGTAGGTGACGCGCGCCGGGTTCGCGCCGAGGAAGAACGGTGTCGCCGAGACCCGGCCGTCGGCGACGACGACGTTCACTGAGAGGTGGTGCCCTTCGACGCGCCAGCCCCACGGCTCGTCGCCACCGGGCTTGCCGAAGAGCACCGTCCAGAAGTCACCGTTGTGCCTGTCACGATTCCCGCCCTCGCGGTGGTCGAGCACGTCTTCCAGCGCCATCACTGCCGCGGCCTGCGCATATGCGTGCGGGCTGAGCACCGTCGCGAGCATGCCGTGCACCGCTTTGCGCTGGTCTCGGTGAAGTTCGCCCAGCACGAGGCCGGGTCGTGTGCCGGGTGTATACGACCAGCGGTGCCTCAAGTCGTCGTCGGTGATGGCGCGAATCGCGTGTTCGCGCTGGTCAGCGGACAGCAAACCAATATATTGGCGCGTGGCGTCGGCGACGTCGTGCAGCATGATTCGAACTTATAGGCCGTGAGGTCGCATAGCAGCAGGTAGCGGTCACCGGCCGACTCCGGCGCCGGTCTTCAGGGTCAACGGGAGCAGCGCCAGCGGAATCAGCACGACGCCGACCAGCGAGACGACGTTGCCGACCTGGTCGACGAACGACATGTGCGACAAATGGTTCAGGTGGAAGACCAGGTGCGGGACGGCGAACACCAGGTAGCCGGCCAGCGCCGCCTGAGTGAGTTTGCGTTCCATCGTCACCGCCGCGAACACGAGCACGACGCACAACGCGAGGTTGAGGGCGCCGAAGTCACGGAGCAGGTGCTCGTTGAACGGCGGAAAGTAGGCCACCCAGGGATTCGACGGCAGCGGGAAGTTGTCGTAGAAGCCCTGCGGGGCGAGCAGTGCCCAACCGCCCGAGACAGCCTGGACCAAGGCGAGGAACGCGAGACCTGCGCGAAGAATGCTCATACCGGTACGGACGAGGCACGGTCTCGACTTGTGACCGGCTGCTCGACGTCCTGCGTACCGGTCCACGCACCACCGGCGAGCTGGTAGAGGCGTTGGAGACCAGCCGGCACGTCGTCATGCAGCACCTCGGTGTGCTCCGCGAGGCTCATCTGGTGATCGTGGAGCCACGGGGCCGGAAACGGGTCAACCACCTGAATCCCGTGCCCATCCAGCAGATCCACCAGCGGTGGGTCATGCACTACGAGCAGGACCGAGCAGCGGCGCTGGTCGGCTTGAAGCTCACGGTCGAGGGCGCCGAACAGGAGGATGAGGACGTTGGCTGAACCCGGCCCCGAGCTGTTGCACAGCATCATGATCGCCGCGCCCATCGAGAAGGTCTGGGCGGAGATCACCGAACTCGACGGCAAGCAGCGCGCCATGATGGACGCCGTCCTCGACTCCACGCTCGAGCCGGGCGCGCCGCTGTACTACCGGTCGGCCGACGGCAAGCGGGTCTTCGTCGTCGGTCGCGTCGTCGAGGTCGCCTCGCCGCGGCTGCTCTCCCACACGCAACGGCTCACCATGCGCGACGATCCGTGGACCGTCGTCTCCTGGGAGCTCGAAGAGGTCGACGGCGGCACGCGCGTCACGTTGCGCAACTCCGGTTGGCCCGAGGGCGTCAAGCGGCTCGACAAGGTCGACGCCACGTGGAAGGGCATCCTCGCCGCGCTCAAACAGGTCGTCGAGGACGGCGACGTCGGCACCGGCTTGAAGTTCCAGTACGCGATGATGCGCGCCTACATGTGGGCGATGCCGTCCGGCACCAAGACCGAGAACGTCTCCGAGCCGCCCGGCATCGGCAGGCGTCTGAAACGTGAAACCTGTTTTTGCAACAACTCTTTTGACGACGACGTCAAAAGAGTTGTTGCTAAGCAGCAGGTCAAGGGCGGTTGATAAACCGATATATCAGTGTGGCTAGGCGTGGCAGGTGATGGGGCCGCCGTGGAGCTTCATCATGTCCGTCCAGACGCTGGGCAGGTCCAGGCGTTCGGAGAGGGGCTTGCCGTCCAGCTCGTGGTAGGCGCGGTGGAGGTTGGCGACGAGGCGTTCGGACTCTTGCCATGCCGAGAAGCGCGACTCCCCCGCCTCGGTGACGACCTCCATCGGGCTCTTGCCCGTGGCGTGGCCGGAGGTCGCAAGTTCGGAGAGGTAGGTCGTGTAGGCGGTCAGGTCGTCCAGGACGCGGTTGATCTCACCGTCCCGCAGTAGCGGGCCGTGGCCGGGTACGACGACCGCGGCGTCGAACGCGCGCAGGAACTCAAGTGCGGAGAGGTAGCCGTTGATGCTGCCTTCGGCGAGGAACGGCTGGCCGCCCGCGAACACCAGGTCGCCGGTGAACAGGACGCGCTCGGCCGGTAGCCACACGACGGTGTCGCCGCGGGTGTGCGCCGGGCCGGGGTGGTGCAGTTCGACGACGCGCGTGCCCAGGTGCAACGTCAGGGACGTGGTGTAGGTGAGCGACGGCGGGCGGACTTCGAGGTGGCCGTAGTCCGGGCCGGCCAGGACCTGGGAGGCGATCAGCCCGGCGGCGAGGACCTCGTCGCGGCACGCCTCGTGGCCGACGATGACGGTCGACGGCGGGACGAGCCAGTTGCCGAAGGTGTGGTCGCCGTGGTGGTGGGTGTTGATCACGTAGGCGGGATCGGCGGCGCTGACCGACGCCACCGAGGCGAACAACGCGCGGTTGCGCGCCTCGGTGGACGTGGTGTCGACGAGCAGCAACGTGTCGTCGGAGCCGACGACGACGCCGGTGTTGTTGATCATCCACGACCCGTCGGGCTGGATGTAGGCGTGGACTCCTGGTGCGACTGCCACCAGCTCCGGGACGAGTTCGGGCCGGCCAACGGAAGGCTTCACCCGATCAAGCCTAGTGAGGCCGGAGGATCAACCCTGAGCGATGTAGGCCTGCAACTGGTCCTGCGACTGCTCCAGCTGTCCGATGCGGCTCTTCACCACGTCGCCGATGCTGACGATCCCGACCAGCTGCCCGTCGGACAGCACGGGCACGTGGCGGAAGCGCCGTTCGGTCATCACGACCGTGAGGCTGTCCACGGTGTCCGACGGCGTGCAGGTGAACACGTCGGCGGTCATGATCGACGACACGGGCGAAGACAGCAGTTCAGCGCCTGTTTCGTGCAGCCTGCGCACGACGTCACGTTCGGACACGATCCCCGCCACGCCGGAAGGACCGACGACGACGATGGCGCCGATGTTGTGTTCGGCGAGCGCTCTGAGCAGTTCGGACACCGGAACGTCCGGGTCGATCGTCGCAACCGCCGTTCCCTTGTTGCGCAAAACGTCAGCGATTCTCATCTGGCGCCTCCGATCCTGTCGGTCCGGTAGCACCTCAGGCTAGATCGGATCCGGACAGAACGGGAGATCGAACCCACGAAGGGAGCAGGGGACGCGGGTGAACGCGTCCCCTGCGGTGTCGCGCCTGGTTCGGCGTCGGCTACGCGGTTCCTCCGCGGCGACGGGTCGCGAACTGGCGCGCCTGGACCACGGGAACACGCTGCTGGGGCAGCTGGAAGTGCGTGGCCTGGTCGTGCTTGCCCCGCTTCTGCGCACGGCGTGCGGCGCGGTTGGCGGGTTCGGGCTGGGTGGTGTCAGGCATGCGAAAGCCTCCTCACGAAGAGGGCGTGCAAAGGGCACGGCGAAAGACGGCCGTGAGAGATGGACCCGCGTGAGGGTCACCGAAGAAGAGCGCGACGCCGAGGTCGCAAGGGCAGCGTCGAGAGCGCTGCGGAGCTTCATCAGTTGAAGAACATGTCCGCAACGCTAGCGACGACGGCGCCTCATGCCAACCGAATTAACCGCGGGCTCGTGCGGCGGCCGCACCGGCGCCGAGCATCACCAGGACGATCGTCACCATCGCCCACTTGCGGGACTTGGTCATCGGCGTGGTCTCCGCCTCCTGGGGGAGGTCCTTGCGCGGCTGGGGTTTCTGGCGCGCGGCACGCACCGGCACCGGCTGCGGCGGGACCGAGGGTGCAGTGGCCGTGGCGGCCGGAGGCGGCGGAACGACCGGGGCCGGGGCCGGCACCGGGGCCGGGGTCGATTTCGGCGCGGGAGGCGGTGGCGGCGGCGGTACCTCGGGGCGGGGGGCGGGAGGGTCGACGCGCGGCGGCATCGGGGCCGGCAGGCAGCCCGCCGCGTCGATCATGCCCATCCGCGGGCCCGACGACAGTTCCACCGCGGTGGTGCCGGTGATCCGGTAGAGGCGGCTGCGGCCGTTGTACCCGTTGTTGACGGCGTAGACAGTGCCGGCCGAGTCGATCACGACGGCGCCGTAGGTCGACTTGCCGGGCAGCCCGGCGATCTCCGTCCGGCTCAGCACCCGGCCGGACACCGGGTCGAACGACACGACCTCACCCGGCCCCTTGCCCGCGGCCGAGACGCCCGTAAGCCTTCCGCTCGCCGGGTCGACGGCGAAGTCGTCGAGCGTGAGAGCGGGCCAGTCGAGCACGACGGTCCGGACGATCTCGAGGTACGACGCGCTGAGCGGGTCGATGTCGATCGCGTGCAACCGGGCGTGGTCGCGCACGTAGAACGTGGTGCCGACGACCGTGCCCGCCGACACGTCGTCGGTGCGGAACCAGTGCGCCTCAACGGGTCCGAGGTCGTTGACCACGCCCTTGGTGTCGATCAGCACGACGTGCGACGGATTCTTCCACCAGTGGTGGCCGCGGGAGGTGAGACCGACCAGACGGCCCAACGCCGCCGAGTATCCCAATGCGTTCACCGCGTAGTCGAGGCGAGCTACTTCCGTCACCCCACCGGATGACGCGTCCACTTTCGTGAACGTCGAGAGACCTCCACGATGGGATGAACGTACTTGAAACGCGTCACAGTTCTGCGGTGCGGCCTGAGCAACGGCGCTGGTGAACGGCACGGAAAGCACCAGCATCGACGAGACGGCGCTCAACGCGAGCAAATCCCGCCGCCACCGGAATGGAGTAACCCAATACGACAACCGGGTATTTCTGCTGTTGTCGCGCATTCCCACCTGACCATTACTCGTTACCCAGACCGCGCTGTACCGGTCACAGTAGACCGTGGTCTAATCCCACACCAGAAAGGAGCCGAATTGAGCATTTACCTCAGCGGCACGCTCTGGGTTCTCGGTGCTGCCGTCATCTCCGCCGTACTCGTCGTCATCACCCGCCGGTTCGGCTCGGAGGAGGTGGGCGAGAAGAACCTCGGCGCGGGCGGATCGGTGTTCAGCATCGTCGCCGGCCTGCACGCCGTGCTGGTCGCCTTCATCCTGATCTCCCTGTTCGACTCGGCCAACAGCGCCGAGGAACAGGTGCAGAAGGAGGCCAACTCGCTCGTCGCGGTCAACTGGGCGTCGGACTCGCTGCCGGAGCCCGCGAAGTCGAAGGTCGACGGGCTGATCCGCGACTACGTGTCGACCGTGGTCGAGGACGAGTGGCCCCGCATGCGCGAGGGCGAGAACGTGGACAACCAGGGCTGGGTCACGTTGAACCAGCTCAGGGACACGATCGCGACCGCGGCGCCGGACGGCGACTGGCAGGAGGACCGCAAGACCGAGGCCGCGAACCAGCTGTGGGAGGTCTACCAGGCCAGGCAGGAGCGGCTGGACGCGGCGGGCAACGGCGTCAACCCGGTCGTGTGGCTCGCGCTGCTGATCGGCACCGGTCTCTCACTGCTGTTCCCGTACCTGTTCGGCGGTCCGACCCTGACCTCGCAGCTGCTGATCACCATCACGCTGAGCTCGACGCTCGTTCTGCTGCTGTTCGCGATCTACCAGTTGCAGAACCCGTTCAGCGGTGGCGTGCTCATCCCGTCGGACGCGTTCAGTTCCGCACTGGACCGGCTGAGTTAACGCGAATCGGCCGTTCCGCCCGCTTCTTCGATCTCCACGGACAGCACCTCACCGTCGATGACCTTCGGCAATGCGTCCGCCTGAGTGAAGTAGCGATTCGCGAAAGCGCCGACCGCTCGGGTGGAGGCAGCGTCGACACCACCGCCGATGACGCCGCCCAGCAGCGGAACGCCCTTCGCCGCGACCGTGCCGAGCTTTTTTGTACCGTATTTTGTGATGAGTGCCGACGTGGCCTTCTTGGTGAACTGCTTGATGCCGACCTTTTTGAACAGCTCGGTTCCGGCATTGCCGAGAAGGCACAGCAGGATGGCCGTCTGCACCTCTTCGCTGTCGACGTCGTGGCCGCGCAACGACGCGATGGACGCGATGAGGTGCGTTTGGATCACGTACGTGGCCGCGACGTTGGACGGCAACGAGATCGGCAACGTGATCAGGCCGCCGAGGTTCGTCACGAAACCCTGCGCGCCTGCCAGCGCCACGTGCTTGCGGATGAGGTGCTTGACGGCGTCGGCCTCGTCGCCCTTCTTGGCGAGAGCGTCGGACGCGGACTCACGAGCACTCTTGAACGGACCGAAGCCGTCCACGCCCGCACGCAGCAGGTAGTCGGCGAGGCCCTGCTGGACCTTGTTCAGCTCACCCTTGGACTCAGCCACAATCCCGACATTACGCGTCCGGCTGCCGCTATGAGACCTCAACCGGGGAGCCCAGCGTGGTCACCGCGCCCGTGCTGCCGTCGACGGTGATCCGCTCACCGGTCCTGATCCGCGTCACAGCCTCGCGCACGCCCACCACGGCGGGGATTCCGTACTCCCGCGCCACCACGGCGCCGTGCGAGTTCGCGCCGCCCATCTCCATCACCAGGCCGCCCGCGGTCAGGAACAGGGGCGTCCACCCGGGATCCGTCGACGGTGCCACGAGGATCTCGCCGGGTTCGAGGTACGCGCCGACCGGGTCCATCACGACGCGCGCCACGCCGGTGACCGTGCCCGCCGACGCCGGCGTGCCGACCAGGTCGCCCTCCGCCGGAACACCATGGTGCGCGGCTTCGGGTTCCGTGCCGTCCGACAGCAGCACGCGCGGGATGTGCCTGCGCCGCATCTCGCGGTCGTATACCTCACGTCGCGCGGCCACGAGCGGGCGCAGATCTCCTTGCGTAGAGCGCATTTCCTCGAAGTTCAGGAAGAACACGTCGTCCGCGGTGCCGAGGCGGCCGTCCGCGGCGAACTGGGCGCCCATCTCGGCCACCCGCTTGCGCAGCGTGCCGAACAAGGTGATGACCAGGTACTTTGGGTACTCGCGCAGGCCCGCGAGTAATCTGGTGCGGCGCAACGCGAAGCGCACGAACCAGCCGCGGCCCCAGGCCCGCCGGGCCAGGGTCTCGATCATGGCGTCGGCTTCGGCGGCGCCGCGGGCGAAGACCGCGTCCGGGTGCGCCTGCTCGCCTTCCAGTCGCAGGAAGTTCTTCACGACGCCGACGACGTGTGCCGGATCGTCGGACCACCGGGGCAGGCCCAGGTCGATCTCCGCCACGGCGCGGTGCCCCCACCTCGCGAGGAAGCGGTCGAGTGCGGCGGGGCGTTCGCCGTCGTGGAACTGCCGCAGTGCAACGGGATCGTGCCGGATCTCCTGCGCGAGGTGCCACATCGCCAGGTCCATCTCGGTGGTGATGTTGTTCGGCAGGCCGCGCAGCACGGTCTGCAGCTCCCCCGGCTTCGTCTGCACGACCTTGCCGACGAGGCCGAGCATCACGAACCCGATCAGGGCGGTCGGTGCGAGCCGCGGCAACATCGGCACGACGCACTGCCGCAGTGCCTGCTCGATCGACAGGCCGGCGGACCTCTCCAGGACCTCGCGTTCCATCAGCAACGCGGTCCGCACGGCCTTTTCCGGGTTCACCAGCGCCTTCGCCACCGTCACCGGCACGCGGAACCGGCGAGCCAGCCGCAGCACCCGCTTCAGGGCGGGCGTCGGCGAGGAGCTCCTGACCGCGAACCGCGGGTCGTCGAACAGGCCGCGCAGCACCTCCGACGAGCGCGCCTCCATCACGCCGAGCAGGCGCGTGACGAACTCGCGGCCGACGCGGCTGTGCAGCACCTTGGTGACGTCGAAGAAGATCCGCTCGCCACTCTCCACATAGGACCGGCTCCGCGGGTCGCCGATGACGATCTCGAAGGCGGCCTTGGAGATCTCCCGGAACGCCGCGCGCCCCATCGGCGTGATCGGCCGTTCGAGGCCCTGCGCGAGGCTGAAGCAGAAGTACACGTGAGCGGTACCGTCCGGGTTGTCCGGCAACGGGAACAGCGTCGTGATCGGCCGCGCCTGGGTGAGGTGCAGGTCGCCGCCGGCGTCGATCGCCCACTCGATGTCCTGCGGCGAGCCGTAGTGCTGCTGCACCTTGCGGCCGAGGACGGCGAGCGCGTGAATCTGCCCGTCGGTGAGGCACGGCTCCTCGTTCTCGCCGACCTCGACGTGCTCGGTGCCGCCGCCGGGCAGCGAGCGGATGACGACTTTCTTGTCCCCCAGCCGCTTCTCGGTGATCTCGCCGCCGTCGACGACGAAGTGGTCCGGGTTGACCGCGCCGGACACGACCGCCTCGCCGAGGCCGGGGCTCGCGTCGATGACGATCTGGTCGCGCGTGCCGGTGACCGGGTTGGCCGTGAACATCACACCGGAGATCGCGGACTGCACCATCCGTTGCACAACAACGGCGAGGTACGTCGTGGTGTGATCGATACCGTTCATCTCGCGGTAGCTGACCGCACGGTCGGTCCACAGAGAGGCCCAGCACCGGCGCACGGCGTCGACCACCTCGTCCTCGCCGACGACGTTGAGGAACGTGTCCTGCTGGCCCGCGAAGCTCGCGAACGGCAGGTCCTCGGCCGTCGCGCTCGAGCGCACCGCAACGGGCACGCCGTCGCCGAGCTCGCGGTACCCGTCGACGATCGCGTCCCGGATCTCCTGCGGCACAGCGGTTTCCAGCAACGTCCTGCGGGCGTTCCCAGAAGCGGCGTCGGCCTGCGCGACAGTGCGGTAGGCGTTCGTGGTGACGCAGAAACCCTGCGGCACCGGCAGGCCGGCCCTGGTGAGCTCACCGAGGTTGGCGGCCTTGCCGCCCACGACGGCGAGCATGGTGCCGTCGATGCCGCCGAAGCTGATGGTGAACGCCATGGCCACCCCTTCCGGTTCCGCCTGAAGAGGAGGTTACGAGCGTCCGGTCAAAAACTCAACACATGATGAATAAATCACTCGTCAAAGCCGAAGCCCCTGATCAACCCCGCGATCTCGGCCAGGTCCTCCTCCAGCGCGAAGTGCCCGGTGTTCAGCAGGTGCAGCCGCGCGCGAGGCAGGTCGCGCAGGTACGCCTTGGCGCCGGGCTCGAGGAAGAACGGATCTCCCCTGCCCCACGTGATCAACGTCGGCGGCTGGTGCTCGCGCAGGTAGGCCTGCCACTCCGGGTACTTGGCGACGTTGGAGTGGTAGTCGAGGAAGAGGTCCACCTGCGGTTGCGGGCGCAGGTCGAGGTAGCGCTGGTCGAGCGTCCACGTGTCGGGCGAGATCGTTTCGGGGTCGCGCGCGCCTTCGAGGTAGCCGAACTTCGTGTACTCCAGCGCCAGCAGGCTCCGGGCAGTCCGCGGATCGCGGTTGCGGATGAACTCCCAGGCGAGGTCGGACAGGCCGTCCTCGTAGGCGTTGCCGTTCTGGACGATCAGACCCTTGATCCACTCGGGGTGGCGGGTCGCGACGCGGAAGCCGACCGGGGCGCCGAAGTCGAAGACGTACATCCGGAAGCCCGTGAAACCGATGGTCTCCAGGAACTTCTCCACGATGTCGGCGAGGAAGTCGAAGGTGTACGTCCGCTCGGGTGCGTCGCTGTGACCGGAGCCGGGGTGGTCGGGCGCGATGACGTGGAAGCCGTCCTTGAGCTCCTCGATGAGCCGCGCGTACTGGTGCGACGCGGACGGGAAGCCGTGCAGGAGCAGGAGTTTGGGTGCCGCCGGGTCGCCGGCCTCCCGGTAGAAGACGTTGAGCCCGCCGACGTCGGCGAACCGGTGGCGCGTCACATGCATATCTGCCGTCATGACACATTAGGCTAATGGATAGTCGGAGTGTTGTACAGTTAGATCGTGCTCGCGATCGATTTCGTCAACACGCTGACGTCCGAAGAGGACCGGCTGCCGCAGTGGCTGTCCGAGCAGGGTCTGCCCTGGTCGGAGGCCATCGAGGAGCTGCGGGGCCAGGTGGAGGCGGCGGTGCTCGCGGCGCGGGACGGCCAGGAGCCCGATCTGACGCCGTTGAACGCGGCCTTGCGCGGAGCACCGGCCTACGAAGTGCTGGCGTGGTCCGACGGCGTCACGGTGACGCGGGAACGCTCGGGTGACGAGGTCGCGCAAGCGCTTGCCACGCTGGCGGGCGCCGCGGCGGAACTGCTCGTGTCACCGGCCGTGCGGAAGGTGAAGACGTGCGAGGGGCCGGGGTGCCGGTTGCTGTTCGTGCCCGCGCACCCGCGACGCCGGTGGTGCGACCCCGCGACGTGCGGGAACCGGGTGCGGGTGGCGCGGTACTACCAGCGGCACAAGGACTAGCGGTCCACCCAGTCCGGCAGCGGTTCGCGTTCGTCGCGCCACTGCGGCGGTGCCGTCCCGATGATGCCGCCCACGATCGCGGCGGTCGTGTCGATGTCCCCGCCGGCCTGGACGCACGTCGTGATGGCGGTGCGGTAGTCGTCGAGGTGGTGGGCGGCGACCCAGAGCGCGAACGGCACGGTGTCCTGCGCCGTCACACGTGAGCCGTTGCCGAGGACGTACGCGGCCTCCTCGGCGTTGTCGATCTCGCGCGCCTTCTCGATCCCCTTGCGCACGAAGGATTCGCCGAGATGGCCGAGCACGGTGCCGAGCAGGTCACGCGGTGGCGTTCCCGTCAGGCGCGCCTTCGCCGCGACGGCGGCCGCGTGCGCCACCGCGACCCCGCCCGCGATGCCCTCCGGGTGCTGGTGCGTCACCTCGCTGGCCCGGATCGCTTGCGCGGTAACGGCTTTCGGGTCGTCGGCGAAGTACGCGCCGAGTGGCGCTATCCGCATCGCGGCACCGTTGCCGCACGAACCCTGGCCCTTGAACGCTTCCGAGGCCGCCTTCTTCCACGGCGTGCCTTGACGAATCCTGCGCAGGATGGTGAAAGCCCCTGCGCCGTAACCACGATAGGGCTCGCAACGCTCGGCGAACGTCGCCGCGAGCCGGTTCTGGTCCACCCCACCGTGATCACGGAGCTCGGTGACGAGGTTGCAGGCCATTTCGGTGTCGTCGGTCCACTCCCACGGCCCTCGCGGCGGCTTGCCGGCCACGAGGTCGGGCAACGAGCGGCCGACCATGAAGAACTGTGCGCCCAGCGCGTCGCCGACGGAGAGGCCGTCGAGCGAGTCGTATGCGAGGTCCAGGCGGGCGCGATCATGCAGAACTATGCGCATCACCTGCGATTTTACCCGGAGATGGTCACCGCGACAGCCCTGCCGGGGTGAAGACGAAGCTGTCCCGGAAACCGCCGTCGCCCCGTCTCGTCGCCATCAGCCGCAGCTCGGGCATGAAGTGGAAGAACACCAGCGAACCCGACCGGTCCGGGTAGCCGAGCGTCTTGGAGTACTTGGGGTTCGTGCCGCCCAGCCACAACGGCGGCTCGCCGTACTCCTCGATCACGTCGTCGAGCAGGCAGTCCCGCTCCCCCAGCACGCCGGGGATCCGGCTGTCGGCGTCCAGCGACAGCCAGCCCTGCCGGTGCGCGAGATCCGCGTACACCGACGCCATGACGTCCTCGCTGCGGTGGCCGAGCGCCTCGTGCACGGCGCCGCTCACCATCGCCGCGTTCGCCGCGCCCCGCTTCACCAACGCGTCGAGCTCGTGCTGCCACCGGTCCGTGCGGTCGTCGGCGAACGCCAGCGCGTCGAGCAGGGTGAGGATCACCGCCTCGCCGCCGTACATGCCGGGACGCCGGACAGCGGCGTTGAGCTGGCCGAGCAGGTAACGGCGCAAGTCGTCGAACGAAGGCATCTCTCCCCCTTTAGTGCGTTGTTCTATCAGTTGCGCGCATCCGAAACGGAATCGCCTTCACGACCGACAGGAGAGGCAACAACTGGGGAGAGCACATGGTCAGCAACGAGCAGATCGTCGCGTACTGGGTCGAGCACGAGATCGACCTGGCGGTCGACTGGAGCACGGCACACGAACGGTGCTGGCGCTGCGGATACAAGTCCTCGCTGGACAAATGCCACATCGTGCCCGCCGCTCTGGGCGGGAGGACCTCCGCTGACAACCTCGTCCTGCTGTGCGGCCGGTGTCACCGCGAGGCGCCGAGCCACCAGGACCCGCGGTACCTGTGGCGGTGGCTTCGGGCGACGTGCGTCTCGTCCCGCGACACGTACTGGACGTTGCGCGGCTGGGAGGAGTTCGAGGTCATGTTCGGCAGGAAGCCGCTGGAGTGCTTCAACCAGGCCCAGGTCGACCACCGCTCGCTCAACGCCGAATGCCGTGCGCTGGCGGCGGACGAGTTCGCCAAGACCGTCCTGCACTTCGGGGAGGGGCGGCTCAACCCGTCGACCATCGCGTGCGTGATCGCGGAGATCGAGAAGAAGCTGGCGGACCGTCACGGCATCGAGTTGCCATGACGGTGCGCCGCACCGACGTCGACCAGGAGAGCGGGAACCCACAAGAAGACCTTCGGATCACCCAGCCCGGAAGCCGTGAGCCACGCCGCGGCCCGACGAGCCTCCTGCTCGTCCTGGATCAACCCCCATCTGTCCGGCCGGACGCCCGTCGCCTGCCGAACGTCGTCGACGAGCCCGCCGAGGCAGGTCCACGTGTGCCATCCTCCGGTGTCGAAGCCGACCAGCTCGAAGCCCCTCGGTCCACCGGAGCAGGCGCCGGGAAGGGCTTCCCGCCGCGCCAGGCGTCCCGCCACCCCGCCCATGTCCGGGTGGTGGCCCGCATCGGCCATTTCCCGGAGCACGGCCGGAGCGTCGGTCGCGGCGATGCCCACCGCGAGCACGTGCAGCCCTGATCGGCCCGCACGAGTGCGTGATCGTTCAGCCGACACCGGGTCGTCGAACCAGTCGTCCCAGCCATCGCGGTTCGCCGGCACCAGGTCGACGACGCAGTCGCTCATCGAGATCAGGCCGGCGCTCGGCAGCCCCACGTCCTGCCAGTCCGTCCTGACACCTCTCGCGACCACCAGGTAGCCGGCCAGGAGTTGATCGGTATCCATCGGAACTTCCCTGTAGCCGGGGCCAACGCGAGGTGGGGTCCAACCTTGCGGTTGAACCCCACCTGGACGTGCACGTCATACGCCTGTGCGCACCTGGCTCACTGTCGCATCACACGCAACTCGGGCGAATCAGCTGCAGCCGGAGGTGCTGCCGCAGCCCTCGCACAGGTAGCAGGAGCCGGCCGGGCGCATCTTCGTGCCGCAGGTCATGCACAGCGGCGCGTCGGCGGCCTTGCCGAGGTGCAGTTCGAGCAGCTCGGTCGAGCTGCCGACCTGCTTCGGCGCGGCGGCCTCCACCGTGGTCTCGACGGCCGGAGCCGCCTCGACCGACCCGCGCAGGCCCTCGAGGTCCACATCGGACGTCGGGGCGCCGTACTCACCGGCCACCTGCGCCGAACGCTCGTCGGCGGTGAAGATGCCGAGCTGCGCTCGCTTGTCGTACGGCAGGTAGTCGAGCGCGAGACGACGGAACAGGTAGTCCAGCACCGACGTCGCGATGCGCACGTCCGGGTCGTCGGTCATGCCCGCCGGCTCGAAGCGCAGGTTCTGGAACTTCGAGACGTAGAACTCGAGCGGGATGCCGTACTGCAGACCCACCGAGATGGACATCGAGAACGCGTCCATCACGCCGGCCAGCGTGGAGCCCTGCTTGCCCAGCTTGACGAAGATCTCGCCGAGGCCGTTGTCCGGGTAGGAACCGGCGTGCAGGTAGCCCTCGGCGCCACCGACCGTGAACGACACGGTCTGCGACGGGCGCTTCTTCGGCAGCCGCTTGCGGACCGGGCGGTACTCGACGACCGTCTCGGTCTTGGCCTCGGCGCCCTTGTTCGCGCCCTTGCCGGCGGACAGCGGCTGGCCGACCTTGCAGTTGTCGCGGTAGATCGCGAGCGCCTTCAGGCCGAGCTTCCAGCCCTGGTAGTAGATCTCCTCGACTTCCTCGACAGTCGCCGCTTCCGGCATGTTGACCGTCTTGGAGATCGCACCGGACAGGAACGGCTGCGTGGCCGCCATCATCCGCACATGGCCCATGGGCGCGATGGAACGCTCGCCCATGGCGCAGTCGAAGACCTCGTAGTGCTCGCGGCGCAGGCCCGGCGCGTCGACGACGTGGCCGTGCTCGCCGATGAACTCGACGATCGCCTCGATCTGCTCGTCCTGGTAGCCCAGCGACTTCAGTGCGCGCGGCACCGTCTGGTTGACGATCTGCATCGAGCCGCCGCCGACGAGCTTCTTGAACTTGACCAGAGCCAGGTCCGGCTCGATACCGGTGGTGTCGCAGTCCATCATCAGGCCGATGGTGCCGGTGGGGGCCAGCACGGACGCCTGGGCGTTGCGCCAGCCGTTCTTCGCGCCGATCTCCAGCGACTGCTGCCACGCCTCGGTCGCGACCTTGTGCGTGGCGGCGTCGTTTCCGCCGTAGGTGCGGATCAGGTCGTTGGCGGCGGCGTGCTTGCGCATGACGCGCTGGTGGGCCGTGGCGTTGCGCTTGTAGCCGTCGTAGGCGCCGACGATGCCCGCGAGCTCGGCGGAACGGCGGTACGAGACACCGGTCATCAGCGAGGTGATGGTCGCGGCGAGCGCGCGGCCGCCCTCGGAGTCGTACGCGTGACCGGTCGCCATCAGCAGCGCGCCGAGGTTGGCGTAGCCGATGCCGAGCTGGCGGAACTTGCGGGTGGTCTCCGCGATCGGCTCGGTCGGGAAGTCCGCGAAGCAGATCGAGATGTCCATCGCGGTGATGATCAGCTCGACGGCCTTGGCGAACGTGACGGCGTCGAAGCGGCCGTCGTCACCGAGGAACTTCATCAGGTTCAGTGACGCGAGGTTGCAGCTCGAGTTGTCGAGGTGCATGTACTCGGAGCACGGGTTGGACGCGGTGATGCGGCCCGACTCGGGACAGGTGTGCCAGTCGTTGATCGTGTCGTCGTACTGGATGCCGGGGTCGGCACAGGCCCACGCCGCCTGCGCGAGCTTGCCGAACAGCGACTTGGCGTCGACGCGGTCGATGACCTCACCGGTCTGGCGGGCGCGCAGGCCGAAGTCGGTGCCGCTCTCGTAGGCGTGCATGAACTCGTCCGAGACGCGGATCGAGTTGTTCGCGTTCTGGTACTGCACCGACACGATGTCGGTGCCGCCGAGGTCCATGTCGAACCCCGCGTCGCGCAGCGCGCGGATCTTGTTCTCTTCCTTCGCCTTGGTCTCGATGAACTCCTCGACGTCCGGGTGGTCGACGTCGAGGACGACCATCTTGGCCGCGCGACGGGTGGCGCCACCGGACTTGATGGTGCCCGCGGACGCGTCGGCGCCGCGCATGAACGACACCGGGCCCGACGCGGTGCCGCCGGAGGACAGCAGCTCCTTCGAGGAACGGATGCGCGAGAGGTTCAGGCCGGCACCGGAGCCGCCCTTGAAGATCAGGCCCTCCTCGCGGTACCAGTTGAGGATCGACTCCATCGTGTCGTCGACCGCGAGGATGAAGCACGCGCTGACCTGCTGCGGCGAGCTGGTGCCGACGTTGAACCACACCGGCGAGTTGAAGCTGAACACCTGGTGCAGAAGCATGTAGGTGAGCTCGTGCTCGAAGATCTCGGCGTCCTGCTCGCCCGCGAAGTAGCCGTGCTCCTTGCCCGCGCCCACGTAGGTCTTCACGACGCGGTCGATCAGCTGGCGCAGCGACTGCTCGCGCTTGTCGCTGCCGACGGCACCGCGGAAGTACTTGCTGGTGACGATGTTGGTGGCGTTCACCGACCAGAACTCGGGGAACTCGACGCCGCGCTGCTCGAAGTTCACCGAGCCGTCCCGCCAGTTCGTCATGACGACGTCGCGGCGCTCCCAGGTGACCTCGTCGTAGGGGTGGCGGCCTTCGGTGGTGTAGACACGCTGGACCTTCAGCGCGGCAGGCTTCGCAGCCGCCCGTGCGGCTGTCTTCTTGGCTGAGCCGCCGACGGTCTCGGTCACGGTGGATCTCCCTCGTACTGGTGCTTTAGAAAAGATGGTGTAAGCGTGCGCTTCAGCAGCGCACGCGGATCACTGCTCTTGAGCCGCTTCGGCCCGTGCAGTGCGAAGATCAAGGATTTCCTTCTCGAAGTCCTCGACGGACGAGAAGGATCTGTAAACGCTCGCGAAGCGCAGATAAGCGACCTCGTCGAGCTCGCGCAGGGGTCCGAGAATGGCCAGACCCACCTCATGACTCGGGATTTCCGCACATCCCGTCGACCGGATCGACTCTTCCACCCGCTGGGCGAGTTGCTGGAACGCGTCCTCGTCGACCGGGCGGCCCTGGCACGCCCTGCGCACACCGACGACCACCTTGTCGCGGCTGAAGGGCTCCGTCACCCCGGAGCGCTTGACCACAGCGAGAACCGCTTCCTCGACCGTGGTGAACCTGCGGCTGCAGCTGTTGCAGGAGCGACGACGACGGATCACCTGGCCCTCGTCGACCTCACGGGAGTCGACCACCCGTGAGTCCGAATGACGGCAGAACGGACACCGCACGCCACCTCACCCCTTCCCTGCGCAGCACCCATCGCAGCAGCCACACTGGTCGGGTTACCCACAACCTGTGGACTACTTACAACGGTGTAACCACTAGATGTAGGGGTAGAACCTAGATCGCGGCGGACGGCGACGCAACTCGACACACCACTCGAACGAGGGAACGTCGCGCCGATCAGCGGCGATTACACAAAGATGCCCGCCATGACGGAGAGTTCACGTCATCGCGGGCGTGGAAACACAAGATGTAGGGGCAGGCCTACGGGGTGACCCCCGCCTGCTGGAGGTAGAGCACGCCAAGCGCCACGACCGTCAACGCGCTCAGCACACCGACGGCGACGAGCTCGAACAGCGACTCGCGCTTCGGCCGGACCTCACACGAGCTCGACTCACGCGAGTCGGGTACCACGACCGGATGCGGCCGAGTCGCCGGGCGGCGAGGCATGACACGAGGACCCGAACGGAGTGGACGTCCCGCTGCGACGGCAGCGACGTCACTGCCCTCGACACCCGGCAACCGCTTCTCGACGAGCACCGCCATCACGACCTCCATCGCAGGTCAGATACCATGATCGAACAGGGGTTCGATCGAACGTCCGTGCGAATTTCTACCACGCTGACTCCGCGGACGCCACAACACGCGGCCAAATACCTCGAACAGGTGTTTGATCTGTGCAGCAAACACGACTACCGTCGACCACGAAGATCGACGGATGCCGGAATCCCATTCGAACTGGGGGCGGCGAGGAGGACAGCGACCGTGGCAGGCAAGACGATCGATCCGGACCCCGCTCTCGTGGAGCCAGTGGTGAGCGAGATCGCGGGCAACGCCGGCCTGACTTTGCGGCAGCGCAAGGTGCTCGACGTGATTCGCGACTGGGTCGACCGCTTCGGTTACCCGCCGAGCGTGCGTGAGATCGGTGAGGCCGTGGGCCTGACGTCGACCTCGTCGGTCGCGTACCAGCTGCGCGCGCTGGAGCGGAAGGGCTTCCTGCGCCGCGACCCGAACCGCCCGCGCGCGGTCGGCATGCTGCCCACCGAGATCGACCCCGGTCTCGACCCGATGTCGAAGCCGACCCCCGCGTACGTGCCGATGGTCGGCCGGATCGCGGCTGGTGGCCCGATCCTGGCCGAGGAGTCGATCGAGGACGTGTTCCCGCTGCCGCGCGAGATCGTCGGTGAGGGCGAGCTGTTCCTGCTGCGCGTCGTCGGTGACTCGATGATCGACGCCGCCATCACCGACGGCGACTGGGTCGTGATCCGCAAGCAGCCCACGGCCGACCAGGGCGAGATCGTCGCCGCCATGATCGACGGCGAGGCGACCGTGAAGACGTTCAAGCGCAAGGACGGCCACGTGTGGCTGATGCCGCACAACACGGCCTACCAGCCGATCAACGGCGACGAGGCCACCATCCTCGGCAAGGTCGTCACCGTGCTGAGGCGTCTCCCGTAACTTCGCCGCGGGCCCGCTTCTTCTTCTCGAAGAAGTCGAGCCATTTCTGGCGCGTGGCCTCCATGTCCACCACGACGAAGGCGAAGAACTGGCCCATGTCCTTGAGGCGGGCGCCGACCGGGGTGCCGAGACCGAAGATCTCGGCACCCTCCAGCGCGGTGTCCGCCCAGGTCGAGTTGCGCTGGGCGCTGGACAGCCAGGCCCGGTACCAGATGTCCTGGTCGAGGAAGTAGCGCATGCGCTTGCCGTCGCGCTCGCTGCGCAACACCCCCAGGTCCTGCAAGTAGGCCGTCGACCTCGACACGGTGCCGGGGCTGACCGAGAGCCGCAGCACCAGTTCGGTGGCGGACAGGCTGCCCTTGTCGACCATGAAGATCTCGGCGAGGATCCGGGCGGCCGTCTTCGGTATGCCGGTCTGCCGGAACGACGCGACCAGCCTCAGGTGGAACTCCTGCACCTCGCCCGGACTGCGCCCGAACGCGTACGCCTCCTCGTCGACGTCGAGGTCGTCCACCGCGGGCATCCGGCGCATCGCCCGCTCACTCGCCGCCCGGTGCGCGGCACCCGGCCGGTAGTTGTTGTGGCCCCCGTTGCGGACCACCTCCCGCTGGATCGTCGAGGCGGGCCTTTGCAACCGCCTGCCGATTTCGGAGTAGCCCAGCCCGTCCCACAGGAACTGGGCGATGAGCTGGCGTTCTTCCTCGTCTAGCCGCTTACCAGGCACAACCCCATAGTGCCTTGCGCTTCAGGCCATTGCAATGAGTCTTTTGACTTCGTCCGCAAACGTTTTTAGCTTGCAGGAAGGGGAAAGACACTCGTTGCAAGGGGGGAACGATGCCACTGAGTCCGATGACGTTTCCGGACGGGCACGTGGGCTGGCGGGCGCACGACCACGCCACGGTGCGGGCGGTGCTGGCGAGCGACCGGTTCAGCATCCGGCCGGATCTGATGCACAACCCGTTCGGGCCGGGCAGCCCAGGCGACGCGCCGCCGTCGCCGCCCGGTGCGTTCACCGACCACGACCCGCCGGACCACACCCGCTACCGGAGCAGGCTGACCGGGCAGTTCACCGTGCGGCGGATGCGGCTGCTCGCCGAACGGCTCGAAGTGATCACGGCCGAGCACCTCGACGAGCTGGCGGCGCAGGGCTCGCCGGCGGATCTGGTGGAGCACTTCGCGGTGCCGGTGCCCGGGTTGATGATCTGCGAGTTGCTGGGCGTCCCGTACGAGCGGCGGGAGGAGTTCCAGCAGGACGCGATGGTGCTTACCGGCGCCAGCGGCGCGGAAGCCGACGCAGGTGAGGCGATGTACGCCGCGTTCGGGCGGCTTCAGCGGTTCATGCTGGACATGGTCGCGGCCAAGCGGGCACGGCCGACCGATGACGTGCTGAGCGATCTCGTGAACTCGGAGGCCGCGGGATCGAGTGCCGCCCTCACCGACGACGAGATGGCGGCGATGAGCATGGCGTTGCTCGGTGGCGGCCTCGACACGACGACGAACATGCTGTCGCTCGGCACGCTGGAACTGCTCCGCGAACCGGCGCGGGTGGAGGCGATGCTCGCCAGTCCCGACGCCGCCGTGGAGGAGCTGCTGCGATATATCAGTCTGACGCCCGCGACGGCGCGGACGGCGCTGGCCGATGTCGAGGTCGACGACGTCGTCGTGCGCGAAGGCGACACGGTGTTCGTCGAACTGGGGCCGGCGAACCGCGATCCGGCGCGGTACGCCGATCCGGACGTCCTCGACCTCGCCCGGGGTGCGGCCGGGCACCTCGCGTTCGGGCACGGTATCCACCAGTGCATCGGGCAGCACCTCGCGCGGATCGAGCTGAAGATCGCGTTTCCCGGGCTCTTCACCCGGTTCCCGAAGCTGCGGCTCGCCGTGCCCGAGGACGAGTTGCCGCGCCGGGCGAGTCTGGTGATCGGCGGGCTGGAGCGGATGCCCGTCGCCTGGGACTAGAACAGCGGTACAGGAAGTCCGGGAGGTGCGAGAGCCTGCTGTCGTGACACAGGGAACTCCGTCGCCACGGTTCACCGAGACGCAGATCGTGGAGTGGCTGGTCGACGAGTCGCGAGACGTCGCCGGCCGGATCACGACCGTCACGACCTCCGGTGATCGCATCTTCGCCACGGGCAGCACGGTGATCGCGCTGGCGGCCACCGTCGCGATCGGCGGCGGCAAGGGGTACCTGCTGATGTGGTTCCCGCTGGCCGTGTCGATCGTGATCCTGCACGGCCTCTACCTGAACAACATGGTCCGGAACCTGATCGGGTACCAGATCGGGCTCGAGAAGGAGATCCTGCGGCGCACCGGTCTGCCGCTGGTCGCCTGGCAGTCGCACGTCCAGGAGGGCGGGCGGTCTCACCGGCAGGTCAAGGTCCTCCTGCTGACCGCCGTCGTCGTGTACGCCGCCAGCGCGGTGATCGGCTTGGCGCAAGCGCTTCGCACGGCTACACCCGGCGCGTGGGGACACGAGCGGGCGTGGCTCTACATCGCGCTGACCGTGGCGAATGTCGTCGGCAGTGCGGGCCTCATCGCCTACTCGCACCTGAGTCAGCGCGGTGCGACGAAGGCGGCGGCGAGCAAGGTCGAGCGGGCCTTCGCCGCTGCCACCTCGCCGGGCGCGGACTGACGGCGGTCAGGCTCGGCGGCGGAAGCGCAGGCCGATGACCAGGGCAGCGACCAACACGATGCCGCCCAGGGTGAGTGCCAGGGGCCAGTTCTGCCAGGAGCCGCTCGACGAGTCCGGGGGCACGGCCTGTGGCTGGTCGGCGGCGGGTGGCGGTGCCGTGGTCGTCGGAGCGGGTGGCTGGGCCAGTGCCGCGGCGCCCGCGACGGCGCGGATCGCGGTGCCGGCGCCTTCGGAGGCGGAGAACAGGGTGCCGTCCGGGGCGAAGGCGATGGCCTCGCCCTGGGACTCGTTCGGCAGCGGGACGCGGACCGGGTCGCCGGACAGGGCCTTGACGATGTCGCCGTCGGGGACCGGGTAGAGGTAAGCGTCGGTGTAGGTGCGCAGGGCGATGACGGAGCCGTCGGCCGTGGCCGCCGCCCCGGTCACCAGGCGCGAGTCGAGGCTGCCCTCCAGAGGGCCGCCGGGTGTGTCCGTCGTCGACAGCGACACGCGTGCGACCTGCTCCAACGGCACCGATATATCAGTTCGGAGCGGGGCCGTCGGGCGATATACCAGTGCGGAACCGAGCGGCTCCTTGGTGACGATGTACGGCACACCGGACTTGTCGACGAACAACGCCTCGGCGTCGTGCTTGCCATCCGGGTACGTGACGCGGAACCGCTCCACGGCACCCGTTGGCGAGACCTTGTGCACGCCGACCGTGGAGCGGGACTTCCGGTTGTCGCCGGTGTCGGAGGCCCAGAGGGTGCCGTCCGGCGTCATCGCCAGGTCTTCGACGTCGTACGGGTCGACGGGCGCGGTGATCGTGCGCGTCACCACGCAGTCACGGCCCATGACCTGGATGCGCAGCGTGCCGTTGTCGCTGTCGCTGACGGCGAAGAACTGTTTCCCGTCGGACGTGAGCCCGGAGAGCTCCTGCATGGCTACCGGGCACACGTCCACCGGTGGAGGCGGGAGGATCAAGCAGGTGTCCCGTTCGTCGCGAACTCCTCGAGCACACCGGCGAGGTCCGGGCGTACGCGGGCGTTGAGCAGCGTGCCCGACTCCGTGTGCTTCTCGGACAGCACCTCGCCGTCGCGGTGCACGCGAGCGACGACCTCGCCGCGCGCGTACGGCACGAGAGCCTCGACCACGACCTCGGGACGTGGCATCAGCTCGGCGATCCGGACCCGCAGTTCCTCGATGCCGAGACCCGAGTGCGCCGACACGAACGACGCGTCCGGGAACAGGTGCCGCAGCCGGGCCATGCCCAGGTCGCCCACGGCGTCGATCTTGTTCACGACGAGCAGCTCGCGCGGCATCGGCGTGCCGGACTCGTCGTTGATCTCGGCGAGGACCTCGCGCACGGCCTTGACCTGCTTCTCCGGCATGCCGTCGGAGCCGTCGACCACGTGCACGAGCAGATCGGACTGGCCGACCTCCTCGAGCGTCGAGCGGAACGCCTCGACCAGCTGGTGCGGCAGGTGCCGGACGAAGCCGACCGTGTCCGTCAGCGTGTACGGCAGGCCTTCGGGCGTCAGCGAGCGGCGCGTCGTCGGGTCGAGGGTGGCGAACAGCGCGTCCTCCACCAGGACACCGGCGCCCGTCAGCGCGTTGAGCAGCGACGACTTGCCCGCGTTCGTGTAGCCCGCGATGGCGACGCTCGGGATCTCGTTCGCCGTGCGGCGGCCGCGCTTGGTCTCGCGGATGACGCCGATCGCGGCGATCTCGCGGCGCAGCTTGGCGATGCGCGCGCGGATCCGGCGCCGGTCGGTCTCGATCTTGGTCTCACCGGGACCGCGCAGACCCACACCGCCGTTGCCGCCACCGGCACGTCCACCGGCCTGCCGCGACAACGTCTCACCCCAGCCGCGCAGGCGCGGCATCAGGTACTGCAGCTGGGCCAGCTCGACCTGCGCCTTGCCCTCCTTGGACCGCGCGTGCTGCGCGAAGATGTCCAGGATGAGCGCGGTGCGGTCGATGACCTTGACCTTGAGCTTCTCCTCCAGCTGACGCAGCTGGCCGGGAGAGAGCTCACCGTCGCAGATCACGGTGTCCGCGCCGGTCGCCTGCACCACGTCACGCAGTTCGGAGACCTTGCCGGACCCGATGTACGTCGCGGCGTCGGGCTTGTCGCGGCGCTGCACGACGCCTTCGAGCACCTCGGAACCTGCGGTTTCGGCGAGGCGGGCCAGTTCGGCCATCGACGCGTCGGAGTCCGCGGCGGTGCCCTCGGTCCACACCCCGACGAGCACGACCCGCTCCAGGCGGAGCTGCCGGTACTCGACCTCGGTGATGTCCTCGAGCTCGGTGGACAGGCCCGCGACACGACGCAGTGCGGCGCGCTCGACACGTTCGTAGTCACCTGTGGAGAAGTCCTCCTCTTCCCAGGTGCCGTCGAACTCCGGGTCGAACTCTGTGCTCTGGATGTTTTCCGTCATTTGCCCTTCATCGTCCCACGGACAGTTAGTCCCCCGGATACACCGCGAGGTAGATCGCCACACGGGGAACATCCGGCTTGACCGGTTGCGCGGCCAGCTCATCCATCAACGTCGCGAGCCGCCGCTTTAGTTCCTCCGGGTCGACGGTGACGACCAGGCGGCTCTGATCCACGTCACTGAGCCCGATGTCGGCAACCTCGCCGAGGAAAGCGTGCAGCATCGCCTCGCCGACGGCGACCATATTTTCGCTGTTGTCGAGCTGCCACGACAGGCCTGTCGACCGATAGGGGATCTCCTTCGCGCCCCGGTTGCCCGCCCGCGACGGCATGGCCTCCAGGAATCCGGCGGCGACGAGCTTGCGCACGTGGTGCAGCGTCGTGGCCGGGTCCTTGCCGAGCCGCTGCGCCAGCTCCTTGTTGGTGAGCGGGCGGTCGAACGTCATGCGGATCATCCGAAGCCGCAGGTCAGAGCTGAGAGCCGCGGCCTCCTCGCTCGTCGCGGGACGTCGCTTCCGGGAGAGTGGCACGGCCCCAGTCTAAGTGATTGACAGTTTCCAATCACTCGGCGCAGACTCCCCGGCATGGCGCTTTGGGGGCATCACGACTTCCGCCGGCTCTGGATCGGCGACACCATCAGCCAGTTCGGCTCGACGATCGGCATGACCGTGATCCCGCTGCTCGCGGCGGGTGTGCTGAACGCGACACCGTTCGAGATGGGGCTGCTGGCCGCGGCGGGCACGATGGCGTTCCTGCTGATCGGGCTTCCCGCGGGCGTCTGGGTCGACCGCATGCGCCGCAAGCCGCTGATGATCGCGATGGACGTCGCCCGCGCCGCGCTGCTGCTGAGCGTGCCCGTCGCGTGGTGGCTGGACGCGCTCGACCTGCCACAACTCGTCATCGTGAGCCTCGCGGTCGGCGTGTGCACCGTCTTCTTCGACGTCGCCTACCAGTCCTATCTGCCGTCACTGGTCGGGCGCGACCAGCTCGTCGACGGCAACTCGAAACTGCAGGCCAGCATGTCCGTGGCCGAGGTGTCGGGACCGGCGATCGGCGGGTACGTGGCGCAGTTCCTCGGCGCGGCCAACGGCGTGCTCGCCACCGGCCTGGGCTACCTGAGCTCGGCGTTCTTCCTGTTCCGGATCAGGAAGGTGGAGACCGCGCCGGAACGTCACCCCGACCCGCACCTGCGCCGCGAGGTCATGGAGGGCCTGCGGTTCGTGTTCGGCAACGTCACGCTCCGGATGATCGTCGCCTGCACCGGCACGTCGAACTTCTTCCACGGCATCCAGAACGCCGTGATGATCCTGTTCCTGTTGAACTTCGCCGGCCTGAACGAGGGCACGGCGGGCCTCGTGCTGAGCGCGGGCGGCGTCGGCGGCGTGCTCGGCGCGGCGGTCGCCTACCGGCTCGGCAAGGCCGTCGGGCAGGCCAGGATGATCTGGCTCATCCCGGTCGTGACCTGGCCGTTCACCTTGCTGCTGCCGTTCGTCTCGCCGGGCTGGGGCCTGGTGCTGCCGATGGTCGGGCTCGCGGTGAGCACGTTCGGCATCATCGTCTACAACGTCGGCCAGGTGAGCTACCGGCAGGCGATCTGCCCGGACCACCTGATGGGCCGGATGAACGCCTCGATCCGCTGGGTGGTGTGGGGCGCGACGCCGCTGGGCGCGCTGGCGGGCGGCGGGCTCGGCTCGTGGCTCGGGGTGGTCCCGACGTTGTGGATCTCGCTCGTCGGTTCGGTGGCCGGTGTTGTCTGGGTGCTGCTCTCCCCGCTGCGGTCTATGCGGGACCTGCCCGCCCCGTCTAGCGTCGAGGCCCATGGCTGACGCTGAACATGCAGGTACCACGGTGCTTCGGGAAGGTCTCCACTTCGGCGAGGGACCGCGACGCGGGCCCGACGGACGCCTCTACTACTCCGACTTCTACGCGGGCGAAGTGCACGCCCTCGACCTCACGACGGGCGACGACGAGGTCGTCGTCGCCTTCGACGGCCAGCCCTCCGGGCTCGGCTGGCTGCCCGACGGACGCCTGCTCGTAGTCTCGATGCTCGACCGCACGGTGCGCCGGCTCGAGGGCGACGACCTCGTCCTGCACGCTGATATATCGGATATCGCGACCTTCCACGCCAACGACATGCTCGTCGACGGCGAGGGCCGCGCCTACGTCGGCAACTTCGGCTTCGACCTGCACGGCCTCATCGACGAGGTCGGCATCGCACGCCTGCTCGAACCGGACTTCGACCCGCAGGGCGCCGCGCTCGCCCTCGTCGGGCCCGACGGGTCCGTCAGCGTCGCCGCCGAGGACCTCAAGTTCCCGAACGGCATGGCGCTGCTGCCCGACCCGACGGGCGAGTCGGAGAGCGGCCACCTCCTCGTCGTCGCCGAGACCGTTGCATTCCAGCTCACTTCGTTTTCGGTCGACCGCAACGGATCGTTGCAAAACCGCAGGGTGTGGGCCGATGTGAAGGAGTTCGGCATCGCGCCGGACGGGATCGCGGGTGACGGCGACGGCGTGTGGGTGGCGCCGGCGTTGCAGCCGGCGGTGTTCCGGGTGACCGAGGGCGGCACGATCACGCACCGGGTGGAGACGACGCAGACGTGCTTCGCCGTCGCCGTCGTCGACGACCACCTCGTGTGCCTGACGGCGCCGGACTCGAACCCGTCCGTGGTCAGGCCCGACCGGCTCGGGAAGATCGAGACTTACAAGCTCTAACTGATATATCGGATATCAGGCGAGTGCATCCCACCAGGACTTGTCGAGCTCGCCGCGCGCGACGAGCACGGCGGGTCCGGTGAGCGTCGACGTCGTCGGCTCGATGGTGACGAACACCTGACCGCCGAGGACGTCGACGGACGCCGAGCCGGTCGTCCTGCCCTGACCGGCGAGCCACGAGGCGACGGACGCGACGGTGCCGGTGCCGCACGAGCGGGTCTCGCCGACGCCGCGTTCGTAGACACGCATCTTGAGCGCGCCGTCGCGGCCGGACGAGTCGCCGGCGTCCAGCACGTTGATCAGCTCGACGTTCACGCCGTGCGGGAACATCACCGGGTCGAAGCCCGGAGGCACGGTGAGGTCGAAGCCGTCGACGGCGGCGTCCGTGACGCACGCCAGGTGCGGGTTGCCGACGTCGACCGCGAACCCGCCGATGCCCTGGCCGTCGACGGCGGCGATGGACGTGCCGGTGACCCGCGCGGGGCCCATGTCGTTCGTGACGGTGCCGTCCGGGTGCGTCACCACGGTCCTGTCACCGGCGCGCGTCCCGACGACGAACTCGCCCTGCGGCTGGTGGCCCGCGTCGACGAGGTAGCGGGCGAAGACGCGCAGGCCGTTGCCGCACATCTCGGCGATGGAGCCGTCGGCGTTGCGGTAGTCCATGAACCACTTGGCCGCGGAATCGCCACCGGGCCGCACGACGCGCAGCACGCCGTCGGCGCCCAGGCCGCGCTGCCGGTCGCACAGCGCCTGCACGCGTGCGACGGTCAGGTTCAGCTGGTCATCGAGGTCGGGGAGGATGACGAAGTCGTTCTCCGTGCCGTGCCCCTTCACGAACTCCACGGCACCAGATTACCGGCGGCGTCCACGAGATCCGGCCGAGCACCGTCGAGCCAGGTGATGCGCTGGTCACGCCGGAACCACGACCGTTGCCGGCGCACGAACCGGCGGGTGGCGCGCTTGGTCTCCTCCGCGGCGAAGTCGATCGTGCACGCGCCGTCCATTGCGGACAGCACCTGCTGGTAGCCCAGCGCGCGCGACGCCGTCTTGCCGTCGCGCAGGCCGAGGCGGACCAGAGCACGCACCTCGTCTTCGAGACCCGAGGCGAACATCACGTCCACGCGCTGGTCGACGCGCGAGTCCAGTTCGGACACCTCGCGGTCCACACCGATCTGGACGGTGCCGTAGCGCGCGGGACCGGGTTTGGGCAGGTTCGCGGAGAACGGCTGCCCGGTCAGCTCGATGACCTCCAGCGCGCGCACGATGCGGCGGCCGTTGGACGGCAGGATCGCGATCGCGGCGGCCGGGTCGAGCTCCTGCAGCCGCCGGTGCAACGCCTCCGGGCCCACCGTGGCCAGTTCCGCCTCGAACCGCTCCCGCACGGCGTCGTCGGTGCCGGGGAACTTCAGGTCGTCGAGCACCGCCTGGACGTACAGGCCGGAGCCGCCGACGAGGACCGGTGGCCGTCCGGCGGCGAGCAGGTCCTCGATGACGGCACGCGTTTCGCGCTGGTAGGCCGCCACCGACGCGGTCTCGGTGACGGAGAGGACGTCGAACAGGTGGTGAGGCACACCACGGCGCTCGGACACCGGCATCTTCGCCGTGCCGATGTCCATGCCGCGGTAGAGCTGCATGGCGTCGGCGTTGACGACCTCTCCCCCGAACCGCTCCGCGAGCGCGACGGCCAGGTCGGACTTGCCGGTCGCGGTGGGTCCGACGACAGCGATGGGGGTGATCACGGGCGCTCCCAGACGGCGACGTGGTAGCCCACGCCGAACGGTGCGAAGAACTCGGCGCCCGAGCAGCGCCACGGTCCGGGCACGCCGGCGAGGACCTGCCACGCCGCACGTCCCTGCGCGCCCAGCTCACGGGCGAGGTCCGGATCGAGGTCGAGCAGGCCGTCCACGTCGGCGGCGGCCAGCAGACTGTGGACCAGAGCGTCGAAAGGTCCCGAACGCTGGTCGTCCGAACCCGGCGAGCGCGGGCCGTGCCGCGTGGAGCCGTCGCCGAGGACCAGCAGCCCGGCGTCCTCGTCGGCGAGTTCCCGTCCAAACGAGACACAGTCGGAAACCGGCAGGTCACGCGGGATGAGTTCGATGCGTGACACCTCGGCTGCGCAGCGTTCCCGCAGCCATGCGGTGACCAGTACCGGCAACGGAATCGTGGCATTCGGCGGCAGGTCACCGCCGAGTGACACAGGGACATCGACCCCATAACCGAGAAAAGTTCCCGACAACGGCGGCCGATACGTCGCCCGGCCACCGTCGTCCACGGCCACGGCGATCCACGGACCGGGGAGTTTTCCTGCTGCGGCAAGGGTTGCGGCACGCACGGGCTCGGTCTCGGCGGCTGCTCCGACGACCAGTTCCGGCACCAGAAGAGGTGGGTGCGGCACCACCGCGACACGGGTGATCACGACGGACGAGGCTACCTATCGTGGACTCCCAGTACCGAGTCGAGCTCTGACCTGTTTGAATGCGCGCGGGGAACTGGGGACGGGAGACCCTCCAGCGCCCGTATTGCATCGGCCCCGCTTCTGGCGGGGCGCCCGTGGCAGGCACGGGCGTCAGATGGGAGGAACCGGCGATGTCGGAGCAGGACAGCACACCGGAGGCCGTGGCCGAGGCCACCCCCGTGGAGGTCGTAGCCGAGGGTGTGGTCGAGGAAACGCCGAAGGAGACCGCGCAGGCGACGCCTCCGGCCGTCCCCGTGGCGTCGGACCACCCTGACCGCTGGGGGCGCGTCGACGCCGACGGCACCGTGTACGTGAAGACCGAGGACGGCGAGCGCGCCGTCGGGTCGTGGCAGGCCGGTGAGCCGGTCGAGGGCCTCGCGCACTTCGCGCGGCGTTTCGACGACCTGCGCACCGAGGTCGAGCTGCTGGTGTCGCGGCTCGCGTCCGGCGCCGGCGACCCCAAGCACGCCCTGACCAGCGCGAAGCACGTCAAGGAGCAGCTCGCCGAGGCCGCCGTCGTCGGTGACCTGAAGGCGCTGGCCGCCCGTGTCGAGCACGTGCTGGTCCAGGCAGAGGCCGGCATGGAGAAGGCGAAGGAGGCCAAGGAGGCCGCCCGAGCCCAGTCCGTGGCGCGCAAGCAGGCGCTGGTCGACGAGGCCGAGTCGATCGCGAACGAGTCGACCCAGTGGAAGGTCGCGGGCGACCGGCTGCGCCAGATCCTCGACGAGTGGAAGACCATCCGCGGCGTCGACCGCAAGACCGACGAGCAGCTGTGGCGCCGGTTCTCGAAGGCCCGTGACGCGTTCAACCGCCGTCGCGGCTCGCACTTCGCGGACCTCGACCGCCAGCGCTCGGTGGCGAAGTCCTCCAAGCAGGCGCTGGTCGAGGAGGCCGAGAAGCTCGTCGACTCCGACGACTGGGGCCCCACGGCCGCTCGCTACAAGGAGCTGATGGTCGAGTGGAAGGCCGCCGGGCGTGCGCCCAAGGAGGCCGACGACGCGCTGTGGCAGCGGTTCCGGGCCGCGCAGGACGCGTTCTTCCAGAAGCGCTCCGAGGCGTTCAGCGAGCGTGACGCCGAGTTCGCGGCCAACGCGAAGCTGAAGGAGGAGCTGCTCGCCGAGGCCGAGGGCATCGACCCGTCGACCGACCTCGAGTCGGCGCGCGCGCACCTCTACAAGATCCAGGAGCGCTGGGACGCGATCGGCAAGGTGCCGCGCGAGCGCATCCGCGAGTTCGAGGGCAAGCTCCGCGCGATCGAGGAGAAGGTCCGCGGCGCGGTCGACGCCCAGTGGCGTCGTTCCGACCCCGAGGCCGAGGCCCGCGTGGCGCAGTTCCGCGAGCGCGTGGAGCAGTTCGAGGCGCAGGCCGCGAAGGCCCGTGCCGCGGGCGACAAGCGCCGCACCGAGCAGGCCGAGGCGCAGGCGGCGCAGTGGCGCGAGTGGCTCGCTGCCGCTGAGCAGGCGCTGGCGACCCGCTAGTCCTCACCACCCTGAGGGCCTCTCTCCCGTAGCGGAGAGAGGCCCTCAGGCGCTTACAGCGGGCGTTACGCGTCGCTACAGCTGGGGCGGGCGCGAGGCCGCGATCTTCACCCACTTCACCAGCAGGACGATCACCGCGACCACCGCGATGACGAGGCCGATGCCGGGTCCGGGGCCGACGGTCTTGTTGCTCGTCGTTGTCTGCTGCGTCCAGATCGACAGCACGCCGATGATCGACCCGGCGAACAGCCCCAGCGAGCACACCCAAGCGAGGCCCCAGCGCCGCACCGCCAGCGTGATGCCGGAACCCAGCACGCCGACGCCGAGCGCGAAGTACGAGAACAGCCGCGGCAGGAACAGCTCCGACTCACCGAGCACCACCCGCAGCCCCGAGTGCTCCCCGATCCACGGCAGGACCAACGACACCAGCAGCGCGAGCACGGCGATGGAGATCGTCAGCGCGCCTGTGCCGGGGTCGATGCGCTTGGCCGCCTGGTGCTCCACCGCGTCGATTTCCTTGCGCAAGAAGTCCTCATCACTCACTGGGCCGCACACCCCGAGACTGCGGGCAGCGGCGCGGGTGCCCCGAACGACGGCAGACCGAGGCCGACGCCCGCGGTCTTGGGCTTGATGCCGGCCTCGGAGCGGTCACCGGCCGTGGTACGCCGCCACGACAGCGGTTCGCCGTCCGCGACCAGGTAGTGCGGGGCCGCGTACGTCACGACGGTCTCGACCACGTCACCGGGACGCGGGACGGTCGCGCCGGGCGTGAAGTGCACGAGACGTCCGTCCCGGGCACGGCCGCTCATGCGGTGCGTCTCGGCGTCGCGCTTGCCCTCACCGGTGGCCACGAGGACCTCGACGGTGCGGCCGACCTGCTCGATGTTCAACGAGTGGGTCATCTCGTTCTGCAGCGTCACGAGCCGGTCGAAGCGCTCCTGCACGACGGCCTTGGGCAGCTGGTCCGGCAGGTCGGCGGCGGGTGTGCCGGGACGCTTGGAGTACTGGAACGTGAACGCCGACGAGAATCGGGCCTGGCGCACCACGTCGAGCGTGCCCTGGAAGTCCTCCTCGGTCTCACCGGGGAAGCCGACGATGATGTCGGTGGTGATCGCGGCGTCCGGCATGGCGGCACGGACCTTCTCGATGATCCCCAGGTACTTCTCCGTGCGGTACGAGCGGCGCATCGCCTTGAGCAGGCGGTCGGACCCGGACTGCAGCGGCATGTGCAGGCTGTGGCACACGTTCGGCGTCTCGGCCATGGCGGCGATGACGTCGTCGGTGAAGTCCTTGGGGTGCGGCGAGGTGAAGCGCACGCGCTCCAGGCCGTCGATGTCACCGCAGGCGCGCAGCAGCTTGCCGAACGCGAGCTTGTCGCCGAACTCGACGCCGTAGGAGTTGACGTTCTGCCCGAGCAGCGTCACCTCCAGCACGCCCTCGTCCACGAGCGTCTGCACCTCGGCGAGCACGTCGCCGGGGCGGCGGTCCTTCTCCTTGCCGCGCAGCGACGGGACGATGCAGAACGTGCAGGTGTTGTTGCAGCCCACCGAGATCGACACCCAGCCCGAGTAGGCGGAGTCACGCGCGGCGGGCAGCGACGACGGGAACGTCTCCAGCGCGTCGAGGATCTCGACCTGCGCCTCGGAGTTGTGGCGGGCGCGTTCGAGCAGCACCGGCAGCGAACCGATGTTGTGCGTGCCGAACACGACGTCCACCCAGGGGGCACGCCGGACGATCTCGCTGCGGTCCTTCTGCGCGAGGCAGCCGCCGACGGCGATCTGCATGCCGGGCTTCGCCGCCTTGCGCGGGGCGAGGTGGCCGAGCGTGCCGTAGAGCTTGTTGTCGGCGTTCTCGCGGACCGCGCAGGTGTTGAAGACGACGACGTCGGCCTGCTCGTCCTCGGTGGCCCGCGCGTAGCCAGCGTCTTCCAGCAGTCCGGCGAGCCGCTCGGAGTCGTGCACGTTCATTTGACAACCGAACGTACGGATCTGGTAACTGCGGGTCACTGCAACCAACCTTTCGTCGGGTGCAAGCGTAGAACGCCCCCGTGGCACGATGCGCAGGTGCTGGGACGAGTGCATGCCGCCGTGAGCCTGCTGACCGCCGCAACGGTCCTGACGGGCTGCGGCAGCACGCTGGAAGACGTCAAGATCACGATGGCCACGGGCAGCGAGGGTGGCGTCTACTACTCGCTGGGCAGGGGCCTCGCGGACATCTGGAGCGGGCGCCTCGGCATCACCCGGCCGCAGGTCGTGGCCACCGCCGGGTCCACCGACAACGTCATCCGGCTCGTCAACGACCAGGCGCAGGTCGGCTTCTCCCAGGCCGACGCACTCGAGGCCGTCCCCGGCTCCGACCGGCTGCGGGCGCTCGCCCGGATGCACGACGACTACCTGCAGGTGATCGTCCGCGCGGACCTGCCGGTGACGAAGTTCGGCCACCTTTCCGGACGGCGCGTGTCGATCGGCGGGCGGGAGTCGGGCGTCGAGATCATCGCGCGCGGGCTGCTCAGGTCGGCGGACGTCACGCCCCAGGAGGTGAACCTCAACCTCGACGACTCCGCCCAGGCGATGCAGGAGGGCAGGCTCGACGCGTTCTTCTGGTCGGGAGGCCTGCCGACCAAGACCATCACGGACCTCACCAAGGCGCTCGGCGTGCGGATGCTCGACCTGAGCGACGTGCTGCCGAAGTTCCGCCAGGAGAAGCCCGTGTACGGGTCGGCGACGCTGCCCGCGTCCGTCTACAACCTGCAGTCCGGCCCGGTCGGGCCGGTCATCACGCTCGTGGTCCGCAACTTCCTGCTCGTCAACGAGAAGATGCCCGACGACGTGGCCGAGGCGCTGGTCCGGCAGCTGTTCGAGGGCCAGCCCGAGCTCGTGAAGGCGCATTCGGCGGCGCGCACGATAGAGCAGCGGTCCGCGATCGAGACGTCACCGGTGCCGCTGCACAACGGCGCGATGCGCTACTTCCGCGAAGCCAAGGTCTAAACCGCCGGCAGCTCGATCACGACCTTCAGCCCACCGTCCTCAGGCGACTCCAGCCGGACGGTGCCGCCGACGCGTTCGACGACCAGCCGCACGATCGACAGGCCGAGCCCGGAACCGGGCACGTTCTGGTGGGCGGGACTGCGCCAGAACCTGTCGGTCGCGCGTTCGAGCTCGTCGGGCTGCAGGCCCGGCCCGTGGTCGGCGACGGAGAGCCGCACGACGCTGCCGGACTTGCGGGCGTCGACCACGATCAGCGTGCCTTCCGGGGTGAACTTCAACGCGTTGTCGAGCAGCGCGTCCAGGATCGTCTCGACACCGCGCGGCGGGGCGAGGGCCATGCCGACGCGCTGCCCGTCGAGCACGAGGTGCACCTCCTTCGCCGCCGCGGCCGCCTGCCACGCCGAAAGCCGTGCCGCCACGGACTTGTCGACGTCGACCGGCACCGGGTCGACCGAGCTCGACTCGGCGCGCGCCATCGCGAGCAGCTCGTCGAGGATGCGGTTGAGCCGGTCGGTCTCGCTCAGCGCCTCGACCTGGTGCACCTCCGCCTCGGAGTCGACGTGGCCCTCCAGGTTGGACAGACGCAGTTTCAGCGCGGTCAACGGGTTCCGCAGCTGATGTGAGGCGTCGGCGACGAACGCGCGTTGGGCGGCCAGCACATCGCTCACGTTCGCGGCCATCTGGTCGAACGACCTGCTGAGCTGCCGCAGCTCGGGCGGCCCGCTCTCCGCGCCCACCGGCGGCACGGGACGGCCCGCCACCACCGCGGCGAGGAGCTTGCCCGTCGCGTCGTCCAGGGCCTGCACCGGGCGCAACGTCCAGCGCACCACCGGCAGCGCCAGCAGCACCGCCAGTGCCAGCACCAGCAGGCTCGCCGCGAGCAGCACGCCCCACCACGCGAGCACCTCGAAGCGGGTCTTGGACGTCGGCGAGAACGTGATGACCGCGCCGCGCACCTCGCCGTCGACCAGCACCGGTTCGGCGAGCACGAGCATCGCGTCGCTCCAGGGCATGAACAGCGGCGGGGCGACCGGCAGGCGCCCGGCCAGCGCCTTGCTGACCAGGTCCTGCACGCCGCTCTCGCCGAGCGCGAGGTCGTTGCGCGACGCCACCAGCGGCACCGTCGGCGCGTCGCGGGCGACCACGGCCACGCCGATGCCGTAGACCTCGTCGTAGCGCTCCAGCTCGGGGCGCAGCAGATCGGGCTTGTCGTCGATCAGCGGCCGCGCCGCCAGCGAGGCGAACCGGCTGGTGTCGGTGAGCCGGTCGAGGAACATCTCCTGCTGCTCCGCGGACGCCACACCGCGGCCCAGCGGCACGCCCAGGCCGACGAGCACCAGCACGATCAGGGCGAGCACCACGCTCAGCAGCCGGGACCTCACGGGCGGTCACCCCACCCGGCGGCGACACGCCGCGCGAAGATCACCCAATTGAGATCACACCTGCCCCAGCCGGTACCCGACGCCGCGCACCGTCTCGAGCAACGCCGGACGGCCGAGCTTGGTCCGCAGCGTAGCGACGTGCACGTCGAGCGTCCTGTTCGCACCGGACCAGGTGCGTCCCCACACCTCGGCGAGGATCCGCTCCCGCGTGCACACCGCGCCGCCGGCCGCCATCACCAGGGCGAGGACCTGGAACTCCTTGCGCGACAACGCGACGGATTCACCCGCCACGGTGACCTCGTGGCGCCCCAGGTCGACCCGCACGTCGCCGGTCTCGAACACCTCCGTCGACACCGAGCCCACGCCGACCGGGTCGGCACCGCGACGGCGGCGGACGGCGTGCACGCGTGCGACGAGTTCACCCACGTCATAGGGCTTGACCAGGTAGTCGTCGGCCCCGGCGTGCAGGCCGAGGATCCGGTCGTCGATCTCCCCTCTCGCGGACACCACGATGATCGCGACGTCCGAGGCGGCCCTGATGGCACGGCACAGCGTCACGCCGTCCATGTCGGGCAGGCCGAGGTCGAGCAGCACCACGTCGACGCCGGTGAGGCGGTCGAGCGTGCCGCGGCCCGTGGCTTGACGGTCCACCTGGAAACCCCGTCTGGTCAGGGCTGGGACCAAGGCCTCGGCGACCCTGTCGTCGTCCTCGACGAGCAGCACGCGCACTTTCGCTACCTCCCGGGCAACCGATGTCTGCCTGTGACAGAGTTGAGACCCTAAGTCTTGCTCAATGTCCTGGACTGGTGTGGTGGCGGACACCTAGGTTTCCGCCAACGCCGACGACCCCAAATGGAGGACTGGATGACTGCCGCCTCTGCCCCGCCGATGATTCGTGTGGCGGGTGTGGACAAGTTCTTCGGCCCGTTGCACGTGCTCAAGAACGTGCAGCTGGAAGTGCCGAAGGGGCAGGTCGTGGTCGTGCTGGGGCCGTCGGGTTCCGGTAAGTCGACCCTGTGCCGGACCATCAACCGACTCGAGCCGATCGATTCCGGTGTCATCGAGGTCGACGGGCAGCCACTTCCCGCCGAAGGAAAGGAACTGGCCCGCCTGCGCGCAGATGTCGGCATGGTGTTCCAGTCCTTCAACCTTTTCGCGCACAAGACCATCGTCGAGAACGTGATGCTGGCTCCGACGAAGGTGCGCAAGACCCCGGCCGCCGATGCGCGCAAGACCGCGATGGAACTGCTGGAGCGAGTGGGCATCGCCAACCAGGCCGACAAGTTCCCCGCACAGCTCTCCGGTGGGCAGCAGCAGCGTGCGGCGATCGCCCGCGCGCTCGCCATGAAGCCCAAGGTGATGCTGTTCGACGAGCCCACGTCCGCGCTCGACCCGGAAATGGTCCAGGAGGTCCTGGACGTCATGACGGGCCTGGCCAAGGACGGCATGACGATGCTCGTCGTCACGCACGAGATGGGCTTCGCCCGCAAGGCCGCGGACCGGGTGATCTTCATGTCCGACGGCGAGGTCGTCGAGGACTCGACCCCGGAGGAGTTCTTCTCGGCCCCGAAGTCCAACCGCGCGAAGGACTTCCTTGGCAAGATCCTGACTCACTAGTAGTCAGCCCACTTTCGAACGAATGGCAGGAGAAGGACGATGAGGGTTCGCACCCTTGCGGCGGTGCTGCTGACGGGCGCACTGGCCCTGACCGCGTGTGGCAAGGAGGGCAGCCCGACCGACTCGGCGGCGCCCGCCGGCCTCTTCGAGGTCGCCAAGGACGTCACGGTCGACGGCTCGCCCACGTTCGAGAAGATCAAGGCGCGCGGCGAGCTCATCGTCGGTGTCAAGGAAGACCAGCCGGGTCTGGGCTACAAGGACCCGACGACGAACAAGTACAGCGGCTTCGACATCGACATCGCGCGCCTGGTCGCCGCGAAGCTGGGCTTCGACCCCGAGACGAAGATCCAGTTCAAGACGATCCAGTCCGCCGCCCGCGAGCAGGCGCTGATCAACGGTGACGTCGACTACTACGTCGGCACCTACACGATCAACGCCGGTCGCAAGGAGAAGGTCTCGTTCGCCGGACCGTACTTCGTCGCCGGCCAGGACCTGCTGGTGAAGAAGGACAACACCGACATCACCGGCCCGGAGACCCTCAAGGGCAAGAAGGTCTGCTCGGTCACCGGCTCGACCCCGATCAAGAAGATCCGGGACAACGGCTACACCGAGCCGGAGAACATCCTGGAGTTCCAGGGTTACTCGCAGTGCGTCACGAAGCTGCTCAACGGTGAGGTCGACGCGGTCACCACGGACGACGCGATCCTCAAGGGCTACGCGGCCGCCGAGGAGGGCAAGCTGAGGGTCGTCGGCAAGACGTTCTCCAGCGAGCCGTACGGCATCGGCCTGCCCAAGGACGACAAGGCCCTGCGCGACAAGGTGAACGACGTCCTGCAGGCCTCGCTGGACGACGGCACCTGGCAGAAGATCTACGACGGCACGCTCGGCAAGTCTGGCTCGACGGCGCAGAAGCCGGCGATCGACCGCTACTGACGGCTGATCACGTGGCCGGTGGATCCCACGTGGGTCCACCGGCCGTTCCTTTGAAGGCGGACGGACGGCAAGGAAACCGATGAGCGTCCTCACCAACAACCTAGAACTCTTCCTGCGGCTTTTTGGCCAGACCCTCCAGCTCTTCGCGGTCTCCGCGGTCCTGTCGCTGGTGCTGGGCACGCTCCTCGCCGCGCTGCGCGTCAGCCCCGTACCGGTCTTCCGGGGCATCGGGGCGACCTACGTGACGGTGCTGCGCAACACGCCGCTGACGCTGGTCTTCGTGTTCTTCCTCTTCGCGTATCCGCTCCTGGAGATCGTGAAGATCGAGCCCTACACCGCGGCCGTGACCGCGTTGTCGCTCTACACCGCGGCTTTCGTCTGCGAGGTCGTGCGTTCCGGCATCAACACGGTGCCGGTCGGGCAGGCCGAGGCGTCCCGTGCGCTCGGCCTCACGTTCACGCAGATGCTCGGCAACGTGGTGCTGCCGCAGGCGTTGCGCTCGGTGGTGCCGCCGATGACGAGCACGATGATCGCGTTGCTGAAGAACACGACGGTCGCGTCGGGCTTCGCGGTCCCCCAGGCCGGTTCGATCCGCGACGCGCTGTCGGAGCAGGGTGACAACGTCCTGTTCGGACTGCTCTGGGTGGCGATCGGGTTCGTCGTCCTGGTGATGCCGCTGACGTACGTCCAGCAGGTCTTCGAGAAGCGGTGGAGCGTGGCCCGATGAGCATGGTGCTGTTCGACGTCCCCGGCCCGAAGGCCCGCTTCCGTCACAGGATCATGGCGGTCGTCGGCATCGCGGCCGCGATCGCGGCGGTCGTGTACGTGATCATGCGTTTCATCGCCACCGACCAGTTCACCGCCCGCAGGCTCGACTGGATCAACTACAAGCAGATCCAGCTGTCGCTCGTGGAGGCGATCGGCAACACGCTGTCGGCGTTCGGCGTCGGCGCGGTGCTGGCGCTCGTGTTCGGCGCGATCTTCGCGGCGGCGCGGCTGTCCGACCACGCGTGGGTGCGCGGTCCCGCGGCGGTGATCGTGGAGATCTTCCGCGCGATCCCGCTCGTGATCATGATGTTCTTCTTCTACTACGGCCTTCCCGTGGCCGGGGTGAAGCTGAGCGCGTTCACGGCGGTCGTGGTCAGCCTGATGCTGTACAACGGCTCGGTGCTCGCGGAGATCTTCCGCGCGGGCATCAACTCGCTGCCGAAGGGGCAGAGCGAGGCCGCGTACGCGCTGGGCATGCGCAAGACGCAGGTGATGACGTTCGTGCTGCTGCCGCAGGCGTTGCGGGCGATGATGCCGACTATCATCAGCCAGCTCGTCGTGCTGCTGAAGGACACCGCGCTCGGCTTCCTCATCACGTTCGAGGAACTGCTGCGGTGGGGTACGCGCATCGGTGGTGACGCGGTGAACTTCGGCCGTCCGATGATCTCGGTGATGATCGTGGTCGCCCTCATCTACATCGGACTGTGCCTGCTGCTGACGTGGTTCGCGAACTACCTCGAGAAGCGCAACCGCCGCAACAAGAAGGTCATTCACACCGACGACGACGCCGCCGGGCAGGTCCAGCTCGGCCACGCGTCGCACACGATCGGTGGCGGGGTCACCGTCTGACACCGTTCGAACGGCAAGGGGCGTGTCCACTTCGGACACGCCCCTTTCTCTTTGTCAGACGTTCCAGTCGACGACACCGCACCAGTCCTGACCGCCCTCGCCCACGACGTCGAGGCAGAAGGTGGTGCCGGCGCGGAAGCCTGTGCCGAGCAACCGGCGTGAGCGGTCGCCCGCGGGGAACAGCACGGGGCTGCCTGCCACCCGGTGGTCGCCGTCGCGGTACCACCGGATCTCCAGGTCGACGGGACTGGACGTGACGCGGAGCCAGACGTCCGAGCCGTCGACGGTGATCGTGCGGACGGCGAGCAGGTCTGCCGATGCGGTGCGCATGTCGCGGAACGTATCGACGCCGGCGGAACCGGGTCGTCTCACGAAGAGTGGATCTCCCGTCAACTTTCGCGGTACGCTCGTGGTGGGGGAACTACCGCGGTGACGTCACATGAATGAGGGGCATTGTGGCGCGCGTGCTTGTAGTGGACGACCAGCCGTTGTTCCGGGCGGGCCTGGTCGCGTTGCTGAACTCGACACCGGGCATGACGGTCGTCGGAGAGGCCGCCGACGGCGAGACGGCGGTGTCGCTCGCCGAGTCGGTGCGTCCGGACGTGATCCTGATGGACATCCGCCTGCCGGGGCCGGCGGCGCTCAAGCGCGTCGCGGCGTCCGCGCGGGTGCTGGTGCTGACCACCGTCGACCTCGATGAGTACGTCCACGAGGCGTTGCGGCTGGGTGCGGCGGGGTTCGTGCTGAAGGAATCCGAACCGGCCCGGCTGATCGCCGCCATCGACGCCGTGGCGTCCGGGGAGATGCAGTTCAGCCCCACGGTGATGGGCAGGCTCGTGGCGGCCTACCTGAGGGGCGGCGCGGCGGCTTCGGCGTGGAGCGCGGCCGGGCTGGACGAGCTGACGGACCGGGAACGCGAGGTGCTCAGGCTCGTCGGTACCGGTCTGACGAACACGGCCATCGCGAGCAGGCTGACCGTCACCGAGGGCACGGTGAAGACGCATCTCAACCGCGTGATGACGAAGCTGCGGCTGACCAGCCGGGCTCAGGCCGTGGTGATGGCGTACGAGTCCGGGCTGGTCATACCGCAGGCCGTCGCTAGGACCGCTTGAACAGCTTGTTGCCGAGCCAGACGACCGGGTCGTACTTGCGGTCGGCGACGCGCTCCTTCATGGGGATGAGCGCGTTGTCGGTGATGTGGATGTGCTCGGGGCACACCTCGCTGCAGCACTTGGTGATGTTGCAGAGGCCGAGCCCGTGTTGTTCCTGGGCCTGGTCGACGCGGTCCGCGGTGTCGAGCGGGTGCATCTCCAGTTCGGCGACCCGCATGAGGAACCTCGGGCCCGAGAACGCCTCCTTGTTCTCCTCGTGGTCACGCACCACGTGGCAGGTGTTCTGGCACAGGAAGCACTCGATGCACTTGCGGAACTCCTGCGAGCGCTCCACGTCGACCTGCTGCATCCGGTACTCGCCCGGCGCCAGGTCCTTCGGCGGCGCGAACGACGGGACCTCGCGCGCCTTGGTGTAGTTGAAGGACACGTCGGTCACGAGGTCGCGGATGATCGAGAACGTCCGCATCGGCGTGACCGTGATCGTCTCCGACTCCTCGAAGATCGACATGCGGGTCATGCACAGCAGGCGCGGGCGTCCGTTGATCTCGGCCGAGCACGAGCCGCACTTGCCCGCCTTGCAGTTCCACCGCACCGCGAGGTCCGGTGCCTGCGTGGCCTGTAGCCGGTGGATGATGTCGAGGACGACCTCACCCTCGTTGACCTCGACGGTGAAGTCCTCCAGCCCGCCGCCGGAGTCGTCACCGCGCCACACCCGGAACTTGCCCTGGTAGCTCATGCCAACTCCTCGGCGGTGAGGTACTTCTCCAGCTCGGTGCGGTCGAACAGGTCCAGCAGGTCGGACCGGATCGGGATCTGCGGCTTCTCCCCGACGGAGACACCATCCCCTTCCGTCTTGCACACCAGCAGTTTTCGCCGCCACTCGGCGTCCATCGACGGGTGGTCGTCGCGGGTGTGGCCGCCGCGGGACTCGGTGCGCAGCAGTGCCGCCTTCGCCACGCATTCCGAGACCAGCAGCATGTTGCGCAGGTCGAGGGCGAGGTGCCAGCCGGGGTTGAACTGCTGGTGGCCCTCGACGGTCAGCGACCGGGCGCGTTCCTTGAGCTTCTCGAGGCGCTGCAACGCCTCTTCCATCTCACCGGCGCGGCGGATGATGCCGACGAGGTCGTTCATCGACTGCTGCAGCTCCATGTGCAGCGTGTACGGGTTCTCGCCGCCCTCGTGCTGGAACGGCTTGAGCGCGGTGGCCCGTGCTTCGGTGATGGTCTCCTCGGCGACCACCGGCCGTTCGGTGAGAGCCCGCACGTACTCCGAGGCACCCGCACCCGCACGCCGGCCGAACACGAGCAGGTCCGACAACGAGTTGCCGCCCAGCCGGTTCGAGCCGTGCATGCCACCGGAGACCTCACCCGCGGCGTAAAGCCCTGGCACGGACGAGGATCCGGTGTCCGGGTCGACCTCGACGCCGCCCATCACGTAGTGGCAGGTCGGTCCGACCTCCATCGGCTGGGCGGTGATGTCCACGTCGGCCAGTTCCTTGAACTGGTGGTGCATGGACGGCAGCCGGCGGCGGATCTCCTCCGCAGGCAGACGCGTCGACACGTCGAGGAAGACGCCACCGTGCGGTGATCCACGACCGGCCTTGACCTCGGAGTTGATCGCACGGGCGACCTCGTCGCGCGGCAGCAGTTCCGGTGGGCGCCGGTTGTTCGCCTGGTCGGTGTACCAGCGGTCGGCTTCTTCCTCGTTGTCGGCGTACTTGTCCTTGAACACCTCGGGGATGTAGTCGAACATGAACCGCTTGCCGTCGGAGTTGCGCAGCACGCCACCGTCACCGCGGACGGACTCGGTGACGAGGATGCCCTTGACGGACGGCGGCCAGACCATCCCGGTGGGGTGGAACTGGATGAACTCCATGTTGATCAGCGAGGCGCCCGCGCGCATCGCGAGCGCGTGGCCGTCGCCGGTGTACTCCCAGGAGTTCGAGGTGACCTTGAACGACTTGCCGATGCCGCCGGTCGCGAGGATCACCGCCGGTGCCTCGAACAGCACGAACCTGCCGGACTCGCGCCAGTAGCCGAACGCGCCGGCGATCTTGTCGCCGTCCTTCGCGAGCTCGGTGACGGTGAACTCCTGGAACACCCGCAGGCGTGCCTCGTAGTCGCCGAACTCCTTGAAGTCCTCCTGCTGCAACGACACGATCTTCTGCTGCAGCGTGCGGATCAGTTCGAGGCCGGTGCGGTCGCCGACGTGCGCGAGGCGCGGGTACTCGTGGCCACCGAAGTTGCGCTGCGAGATGCGGCCATCCTTGGTGCGGTCGAACAGCGCGCCGTAGGTCTCGAGCTCCCAGACCCGTTGCGGTGCCTCCTGTGCGTGCAGTTCGGCCATCCGCCAGTTGTTGAGGAACTTGCCCCCGCGCATGGTGTCGCGGAAGTGCACCTGCCAGTTGTCGCTCTCGTTCGCGTTGCCCATGGCGGCGGCGATCCCGCCCTCGGCCATGACGGTGTGGGCCTTGCCGAACAACGACTTGCAGAGAACGGCGGTGCGCAGGCCGTGCTCACGGGCCTCGATCGCGGCACGCAGACCGGCACCACCCGCGCCGATCACGAGAACGTCGAACGAATGCCTTTCCAGCTCGGGCAAAACCACTCCTTAGTTGATGAAGCGGAGGTCGGAGATCGTTCCCGAGGCGACCAGCGCGACGTACAGGTCCGTGAGGCAGACGAAGATCAGCGAGGCCCAGGCGAGCTGCATGTGCCGGTTGTTGAGCTTCGAGATCTGCGTCCACATCCAGTAGCGGACCGGGTGCTTGGAGAAGTGCTTGAGCCGCCCGCCCGCGATGTGGCGGCACGAGTGGCACGACAACGTGTACGCGGCGAGCAGGCTCACGTTGACCAGCAGGACGATGTTGCCGAGGCCCACTCCGGTGCCGAACGCGAGCAGCGCGTCGTAGATGTTGATCAGCAGCAGGAGCGAGGCGGCGTAGAAGAAGTAGCGGTGCAGGTTCTGCGCGATGAGCGGGAACCTGGTCTCGCCGGTGTACTTGCTGTGCGGCTCGGCCACGGCGCACGCGGGCGGTGACGCCCAGGCAGCGCGGTAGTAGGCCTTGCGGTAGTAGTAGCAGGTGATCCGGAACCCCAGCAGGAACGGGATGATCAGCAGCGGCGGGGTCAGGAAGCCCGGTAGCGCCGGGAACCACTGACCGAAGTGCGATGCCGCCGGGATGCACTCCTCCGTGAGGCACGGCGAGTACATCGGTGTGAGGTAGTGGTACTGGTCGACCCAGTAGTAGTCCCCCTGGAACGTGCGGAACGCCGCGTAGATCGAGATGAGCAGCAGGCCGACGAAGGTCGTCAGCGGTGGCAGCCACCATCGGTCCGTGCGCAGAGTCCTGGCGGCGATCTCTGCCCTCGCCATTACTCACCTTTCTGGGGGTCCACGTCGTTGTGGAGGAACGACTACGGCCCCCGCGTCAGGCGGGGGCCGTGTGATCAGCTCGGCTCAGGTCCGGTTGCGGTAGCCACCGAGTCCTTCGTCGTCTGCGTCCTTCCAGAGCGACTCGTCGTAGGGCGTGTCGGGCACGACCACGACCTCGCGTTCCACTTGAGGCGCTTCGCGCTGCCTCGGGGTGCTGAGGTCGACGAGTTCGGTGGCGTCGATGTCCATGCGCTCTACGTCGTTGGCCAGGCGTTGAACGGGCGCCACGTCGCCATACCTGGCGCGCAGCGCGCTGACGGCGTGCCGCATCTGCCCGATGACCCGGCGCAGCTCGACGATCTCCGTGGAGTTCATGGGACACCTCCGTTCCAAGGTCGTGCCCCGCACTCTGCCCAATCTCAAGCCATGTGACAAGCACCACACGCCAAGATTCAAAACTGGTTCGGTCTCAGCTACTGAATCGTTTTTGTGTCTACGACCAGCCATGACTTACTGTGTGTGGCGTCACGCCCGTCCGTGGGACGCCACCGTTGTCGTCTCGTAAGGGCCCACCACGGCCCGTGATGACCCGGAGACCCCCATGACCGAACTGCATCCTGTTCTGACCGAGGTGACACGCCGGATCGCCGCCCGGAGCGCCGATTCCCGCCGTGTGTACCTCGAACGTGTGGCCGCCGCCGCGCAGGACGGAACGTCCCGGTCCGGCTTCGCCTGCAGCAACCTCGCGCACGGCTTCGCCGGAATCACCGGCGGCGACAAGGCGGCCCTGCGGGCGCTGCGCAAGTCCAATGTCGCGATCGTCTCGTCCTACAACGACATGCTCTCGGCGCACCAGCCGCTCCAGGAGTACCCGGCCTGGATCAAGGACGCGGTCCGCGCCGTCGGCGGCGTGTCCCAGTTCGCGGGCGGCGTGCCCGCGATGTGCGACGGCATCACGCAGGGTCGTGACGGCATGGAGCTGTCCCTGTTCAGCCGTGACGTCATCGCGATGTCGACCGGCGTGGCCCTGTCCCACGAGATGTTCGACGCCGCGGTGCTGCTGGGCGTCTGCGACAAGATCGTGCCCGGCCTGCTGATCGGCGCGCTGTCGTTCGGCCACCTGCCGTCGATCCTGGTGCCCGCGGGCCCGATGGCGTCCGGCCTGTCGAACAAGGAGAAGGCCCGCGTCCGGCAGCTCTACGCGGAGGGCAAAGCCTCGCGCGAGGACCTGCTGGAGGCCGAGGCCGCCTCGTACCACTCCCCCGGCACCTGCACGTTCTACGGCACCGCGAACTCGAACCAGATGGTCGTCGAGGTCATGGGCCTGCACCTGCCGGGCGCCTCGTTCGTGCCGCCCGGGACCTCGTTGCGCCGCGCGCTGACCGAGCACGCCGGCCGCCGCGCCGTCGAGATGGCTCGCGGTGAGGGCTACACGCCGATCGCGCACATCGTCGACGAGAAGGCCGTGGTCAACGGCGTCGTGGCCCTGCTGGCCACCGGTGGCTCGACGAACCACACGATGCACCTGGTCGCCATCGCCGCCGCCGCGGGCATCGAGCTGAGCTGGGACGACTTCTCGGACCTGTCCTCCGTCGTGCCGCTGATCGCGCGGGTCTACCCGAACGGCAGCGCCGACATCAACCACTTCCAGGCCGCGGGCGGCGTCCAGTTCGTCGTCGGCACCCTGCTCGACTCCGGCCTGCTGCACGCCGACGTCAACACCGTCGTCGGCCACGGCCTCGACCGCTACCGCCAGGAGCCGATGCTGGTCGACGGCGAGCTGATCTGGGTCGACGGTCCGGGCCGCTCGCTCGACACCGACGTCCTGCGGCCGGCTTCGGACCCGTTCGCCTCCGACGGCGGCCTGCGCATGCTGTCCGGCAACCTCGGCCGCGCGGTCATCAAGGTGTCGGCGGTGGCGTCGGAGAACCACGTCGTCGAGGCGCCGGCCCGCGTGTTCACCACGCAGGAGGCGTTCCAGGAGGCCTTCAAGGCGGGCGAGCTCGACCGAGACGTGGTCGTCGTCGTCCGCCAGCAGGGCCCCCAGGCCAACGGCATGCCCGAACTGCACAAGCTGACGCCCCCGCTGGGCGTCCTGATGGACCGCGGCCACAAGGTGGCCCTGGTGACGGACGGCCGCATGTCCGGCGCCTCGGGCAAGATCCCGGCGGCGATCCAGCTGACCCCGGAAGCCGCCGTCGGAGGCCCGCTCGGCCGCGTCCGCGACGGCGACATGGTGAGGCTGGACGCCACCGCGGGAACCCTGGAGGTCCGCGTCTCCGCCGACGAACTGGCGTCGCGCCCGCTCGTCGACTTCCCGCCGGCCGGCCACGAGTGGGCGGGCACCGGCCGCGAGCTGTTCGCCGCCCTGCGCCGTACCGTCGGACCTGCCGACCGCGGCGCGACGGTGTTCGGCCCGATCACCGCCGACCACTTCGCTCCGGTCACGCACCACTGACCCGACCACGCACCACCAATATATTGGCCCCGACACCACAGCTGACCTGCTCCTTAGCAATGAGTCTTTGGACTTCGTCCGCAAAAGACCCGTTGCAAAGGGGCGGTGACGCCCGACCAGACCGCCCACGCGGACCTTGCCTACCGCCTTTGCAATGAGTCTTTTGCGGACGTCCGCAAACGTTTTTTGCATCCGGACGGTGGTCAACCAGCGGGTGGTATGCGATATATCGGTTTTCGATCAAGGAGTGACACCGTGACCACCGGAGCGACCACCGGAGCCGACCTGCTCGCGCTCTCGCCCATCATCCCCGTCGTCGTGGTCGACGACGCCGACCACGCGGTGCCGCTCGCCCAGGCGCTGCTGCGCGGTGGCGTTCGCGTCATCGAACTCACGCTCCGCACTCCGGCCGCTCTCGCCGCGATCGAGAACGTCGCGCGCGAGGTGCCGGAGATCGTGATCGGCGCCGGCACCGTCACGGCGCCGGAGCACGCGGAGCAGGCCGCGAAGGCGGGAGCGGCGTTCCTCGTCACCCCCGGCACAACGGACCGGGTGCTCGACGCCGCCGACGCGACGGGGCTGCCGTACCTGCCGGGCGCGGCGACGGTGTCGGAGGTGATGCGGCTGGCCGAGCGCGGACTGAACGCGCTCAAGTTCTTCCCGGCCGAGGCCGCGGGCGGGGTCGACTACCTCAAGTCGATCGGCGGCCCGATCCCGCACATCAAGTTCTGCCCGACCGGCGGCATCACCCCGCAGTCGGCGCCGAACTACCTCGCGCTGTCCAACGTCGGCTGCGTGGGCGGTTCGTGGCTGGCCCCTAAGGACGCGTTGAAGGCCGGCGACTGGGACCGCATCGAGACCCTCGCCCGCGAGGCTTCACAGCTCGGGTAACTCACGAACCGGATGGCTCGCCCACGAGACCGGCGTCCCACCACGTTGGATAGTTCACTCCAACGGGACGCCGGTCTCGTATCGAGAGTTCCAGCCTGTGCTGTCATCGAAGGACGTCTCGATCAGCTGGTACGGCTCGGTGCCGCCGCGATGACGATCTTCGAGGCCGCAGGATCGTGACGACCGTGTCGCTGTGGTGGCTCTCCGTGGCGGGTATGAGGTTCCCAACCAGAAGAAGATGATCAACGACGCGCGCCCCGGATTCCCCTTACCGCGCAACGCTTCCACCCGAGAGTCCATCATGGACCGAGCCGAGTGCCGCTGGGTCAGGACCACAAGGCGGCGACGAGCTCGGCTCGTCCCGTGATGCCGAGCTTGCGGTAGGCGCTCGACAGGTGCAGCTCCACCGTGCGGCGGGTCAGGTGCAGGGTCTCGGCGATCTGCCGGTTCGTCTGGCCCTGCGCCGCCATCCGCGCGACCCGGTTCTCCTGCTTCGTCAGGCCCTGCACCTGGTCGTCCTCGTCGCGAACCTCGTCTCCGGCGAGCTTGGCCAGCGGGTGCGCGCTGAGGCGGCGAGCCAGGTCGAACGCCTGCCGCAGGTGAGGCGCCGCCGCGTCGGTGCGGCCCTTGCGGCGCAGGTGGTGGCCGAGCCAGTACGACGACTGGGCGTGCAGCAACCGGTGCGGCGTTGAGGCGAGAAGTTGTTCCGCCTCAACGAGGACGTCGATGTCGTCGGTGCTCACGCCGACGCTCATCAGCGCGGTGCCGACCACCCTCGGAGAGCCCCACCGCTTGGCCAGGTCGAACTCCTCGTGCGCGAGCCGGGCGGCGTCGTCGCGGTTGCCCAGCGCCAGGTACGCCCGCACGGCGTGGTGACGCCACGCGACCAGAGCCGGGTTGGGCATCTCGCGTGCGGCGAGCCGCCGGCCCGCTTCCAGCAGGTCCTCCAGTGCGCCCTCCGCGTGGCAGGACGCCAGCTTGAGCCGGCCGCGGGCGTAGCAGATGTTGATGTGCTGCAACAGGTCGCCGTCCTCGGCGACGAGCGGGGCGGCCTCGTCGAACTGCCCCATCTCGATGCACACCTCGGCGAGCTTCGCGGTCGCGAGCACGACGGCGGGGCAGTCGCGGTTGCCGGTCGAGACCGGTGGCGTCAGGAACGTGTAGGCGCGCGCGAGGTCGCCGCTGTTGTGGAAGGAGGAGGCGCGGGCGATCATGCTGAGCATTCCGCGGCGCAGGTGCGGGTCGTGCGAGACCGGCGCGGTGCTGTGGGAGAGCCAGAGCTTGTTGATGTTCTCCGGGTTGTCGCCGAGTACCGGTACCAGGAACGTGAACAGGTAGGACGAACCGAAGACGTCGACCCAGTCGCCTTCGAGCGCCTCCAGCGCGTACTCGACGGCTTCGGCGTACGAGTCGCCGCTGCGGGCGTTGCCGACCGCGAGCAACGCCGACCGCGCGCGCTTGAGGTTCGGGTCCTGCGGGACGTCACCGATGAGGTCTTCGAAGTACTTGCCGGCGCAGTTCGCCATGGGCGCGTCGCGGTTCGCGGCCAGCAGGTACGTCGTACAGACGAGATTCCAGACCAGGTCACGGTCTTCCGGTAGCAGCCGCGCAACGACCATGATCGCCAGCGAGACCGCGAAGTGCGGGTCCGAACCCGTGCACATGCGCTGGATCAACGACAACGCGACGTTCGCGGCGAGATGCGGGTCCTCGCACCGGACCAGCGCGTCGCGTACGCGGTCGCGCCCCAGTGCGTTGTCCCGCAGGTGTTCCGTGTGGCCGAGCTCGGCCTCGATCGCCAGCCGGTCGGGTTCGGACAGGTGTTCCTCGAGCGCCCGTTCCAGGTGCTCGACGCCGCCGACCTCCCGCAACAGGTCGACGGACCAGGGTAAGCGGACGGACCTGGCTTTCAGCACGTGCTCGGCGACGCGTTCGTCGGGGGCGTCCGCCTCGAACAGCAGCCAGGCGGCGCGGGCGTGCGCGGCGGACCGGACGGCGAGCGGCATGTCGGCGAGGATGCTGTTGCGTACGAACGGATACCGGAAAGTCAGTGGGTCGGTGTCGGCGAGCACACCGAGGCGGACGAGCGTGTCGACGGCGGGCAGCGCGTCGAAGCCGGTGAGCGCGGACAGCAGGTCGAGGCCGGCGTCGGCATCCAGCACGGCGGCGGATCGGGCGACTTCGGCGGCGCCGGTGTACTCGCGCAGCCGCATGCCGATCATCTCGCCGACGGCCGCCGAGCCGTCGCCTTCCTCGCGTAGCAACGCCTGGAGCAGATACGGGTTGCCGCCGGTGAGCTCGTGACAGCGCTGCGGGTCCCGGTCCGGGAGGTTCTCGGTGAGGCTGGCGATCGCGGCGACGTCGAGGCCGTCGAGGTCGATCCGGTGCGGATGGGCGCCGGCGATCTCGGGCAGCGTGACCTCGTCCGTGGCGAGATAGCCCTGTGACGCGCCGAGTGCGATGACGACCGGCATGTGCCGCAGCCGCGGGCGCAGGTACGCGAGTGCGCGCTTGGAGAAGGTGTCGGCGACGTGCACGTCGTCAACCACGATGAGGATCGGTGCCTTGCGCGCGGAGTTCGCGGCGCGCGCATACAGCTCTTCGAGGTCGTGCTCGTTGGCGAGACAAGGCGCGAGCTGCCGCACGACCGCGCCGGGAAGGTGGCTCTCGAGGCGTGCGCTCTTGGCCAGGCGGACGCTGAAACCGCGCTCGCGGGCGTCGGCGGTGAACGCGTCGAGCAGCGCGGTCTTGCCGATGCCGAAGCCACCGGTGACGACCACGCACGAGCCCGTGCCTTCGAGCGCGTCGTCCAGCAAGCGTCCGAGCGCGGCGAGTTCCGCGTCCCGGCCGAGTAGTGGAGATGTCACCTCTGTCTACTCCTGCCTTCGGTACCGAGAGACCGCAGGGTGAAGGTTGCGGTGGTTCCTTCGGTGTCGACCGTAGAGACGCGCGCTTCGGCGTCGGGCAAACTTACCCACAGGTAACGGCCAACGGAACTGCGAGCTGTTCGCAGTGGTGAGCGGGAGCGAGCGATGATCTTCGCCACGCTGGTGCGCGGGTGGTTGCGCCTCGCCTGCCTGCTCTCCGGCTCCCGCCAGGACCTACACGCGTCGCAGCGGCGCGAACTGCTCGTCGTGAGCGGGTGCCGCGCGCGTGAGGGTGCCGACGTCGACGGGATCGCCGACGTGCGAGGACAGGGACTCCACGACCGACAGCACCGCGGCGACGGCCACCACGAAGCCGGCCGCCACCAGCACGATGCCGCGGGTGATGCGACACGGAAGGCGCGGCACGCCCGGTGGACCGGCGCTCTCGCCGAGCACCGGCCGCAGCACCGGCGCGACCATGCCGAAGTCGGCCGCATCGAGCCGGCAGGTCTCGCACCCGGCTAGGTGGCGGGAGAACAGCACGTGCTCGGCCGGGTCGAGCACGCCCAGCGCATACGCCGCAACGTCACCGCACGGCCCCTCCTGGTCCGTGCGGTCTTCGTCGTCTTCGCCTGCTACGGCCTGCTCGTGATGTGGTTGACGGATCACCATCACTAGCTCCTGTCCTGCAGCGCCCGGCGGATCGTGTGCATCGCCTTGTACAGCCGGGACTTGACGGTTCCTTCCGGTACTCCGAGAACGATCGCGGCCTCCTTCACCGTTCGTCCCATGACATACGTCTCGTAAATAGCTGAACGGTGTTCATCACTCAATTGGCGTACTACCTCGGTAATAACCATCACCGAAAGTGTCTGTTCCGTGTCGTCCGGAGATTCGGCGATGTCCGGACGCAACAATTCCACTTCCTGCGGACGGGCCTGACGGCTGCGCCATCCGTCGATCACAATGCGACGAGCCACAGTACAAAGCCAGCCGCGCAACATGCCCGGCTCACGAACGAGATGCGCGGAGTTCTGCCAAGCCCTGATCAACGTCTCCTGCACGACGTCTTCCGTCCACTGGCGGTCATAGTTGGTCAAGCACAGGACCTGCGAGAACAACATCCGCTGGAACTGCCCGTAGAGCAACACGAGCAATTCTTCGTCCCGGCGGGCTTGCGCGACCTTGCCCGGATCACCCATGAAGCTGACGACCTCCCCAGATATCGGCGACGGGTTCGCTTCGGGCGGCAGACCTAGCGACTCGGTGGCCGAGCGTGGAATCCACCGAATCCTACATCGCGAACACGAAAAGCTCTCGGGTACGTAAATTCACCCTCAATGGTTCGCCAGTCACCATGTGATCCACATCACATAGCAGCCTGGTGGTATTCGTGAACCATGACCCCACCTGCGCGTATCTCTTTCGAAGGCAGCTCGATCACGGGAGGGAACGAGCACTATGCGTCACCAGTTGGGCACGCTGGGACAGCGCGCAGCGTTATTCACCATGCTGTCCGTCGTATTTCTGGGGGTTGTGATCGGAGCCGTTCCAGCGAATGCGCAGTCGACCGAGGTGCAACCATCGGACCGCTCATTCATCGTCTCTCTACGGCAAGCGAACTCCTGGCTCATACCGGTGAGCAAAGAAGCTCCGGCGAGGACGACCAACCCAGCGATCAGCAACGCGGGAAGGGGCGTCTTCGAAGGACACTCACGACTCGACATCGATCTGCTCAAATCCGCCGAAGAACTCGGCGTGGTGTTGCCGAACGACGTGAGCAGTGAACACCAGTCACTCATCGACGAGATGGCAGAACGCACCGGCGACAACCATGATCGCGCCTACGCGACGATCGTCCGCCAGGCCCAGGGCGGCCTTCTGGTAATGGCCGCACAGACGCGAGCCACGACGCAGAACACGGCAGTCCGCACGCTCGCTCACCAAACCCTGCAAATGCTGATCCGCACGATGACGACCCTGGAGAACACCGGACTCGCCGACCCGTCCGCACTCGAATTGGTGACGGCGAAGGCTCAGGTGAACTCGGTACGAGTCATCGGCCAGAACGTCGAACCGCCTGACCGCGAATTGCTCGTGATGCTCGCCCAGCATTCGCTCTGGCAGAAACCGGTCAGCCGCGAGAGCTCCGACCGCGCACGCGACGCGAAGGTCCGCAAGGTCGCGGGCCAGCTCGCCGCCGAGCACGCCCAGCTGACGCAGGCGGTCACCGAGGCCGCCCGGCAGATCGGCGTGGACCTGCCCGCCGAGCCGACGACGGAACAGAAGTCGTGGGCGAACGCGATCTCGTCCAGCTCCGGCGAGGAGCTCGACCGCATGTACGCGAACCTGTCACGGGCAGCCGACGGCTCGCTCATCATCCAGGTCGCTCACGCCCGTGCGACGACCAAGAACGTCCCCGCGCGGATCGCCGCCCAGACCGGCCTGACCCTCCTGCTCAAACACATGCTCCTGCTGGAGAGCACCGGTCTGGTGAGGTCGAACTCGCTGACGATGACGGACATCCCGGCCATCGCCCAGACGAAGCCCAACAGCAGCCCGCCACCCCAGCCCGACGACTCGTCCACGAGCATCGGCTTCCTCACCGGCATCGTCGTTCTCGTCGTCGCCAGCGCGGGCACCCTGTGGCTCGTCCGTGCCATCGGCCACCACGGCGAACATCGTCGCTAGCCCCCGATATATCGGCTGTCGCCCTCGCCAACCGATATATCACCGCCCATCGAACACGCGCCGCCAGCCCTTAGCAACGACTTGTTTGCGGACGAAGTCCAAAAAGTCATTGCTAAGGGCCAGGTCAGGCGCTTTCTGGGTTGACATAACGGGCGTGCGCGCGTGATCCGGCCGCGTCGGAGTGGAACGGTGTGAGAAGCGCGAGAACTGATATATGGATCTTGGGGGCGTCCGCAGACCTACGTGCGGGGCGCGGCCGGTGCGGTGTCCACCAGTTCCACGACGTGCGCCTCGGTCGGGTCGACCGCCTCCCACTTGCCGACGAGCCGGTCGATCACGGCGGCCGGCACCGGTTCCGGGCGGGCGCGGTTGCGAGCGTGGATGACGTTCTTCGGCGCTTCGAGTCCAATCAGGGTGACGCGTGCGCGGTAGTCCGCGGCGAGTCCGATGCAACGCTCGCGCATCTGCTGGGAGATGTTGGTCGCGTTCCAGACGAACCGCTCCCCCGCGCGCAGCAGCGTCCGGGCCTCGTCGAACGCGGCGGCGGCCACCGCGCGTTGATCGCCGTCGGGCGCCATGCCGAGGCGGGAGCGCACGGCGTCGAGGCTCACCACCTTCCAGCCCGGCCGGTGCGTGGCGATCCAGTGGTCCTTGCCGACGCCGGGCAGGCCGGACAGCACCGTCACCTCGACGCGTGTGTCGTCGTAGGCGGCGTAGTCCGGGTCGCGGCCTGGCGTGCGGAAGTACTGGAACCTCGCGTGATCGGACGGGAAGGAGCGTGGCCGGTCCAGGCAGTCGCGTTCGCGGCAGTACTCCTCGAACAGCGCGATGTTCTCCAGCACCTGCCCGGCGTCGCCGCAGATCCGGCCGAGGATGTCGGCGCGGGCGAGTGTCGCCAGGTCGTCGTTGCGGGCGAGCAGGCTCACCCGGAACGCGATGCGGTCGAGATCAGGCCGCTCCAGTGCCCAGAACGGCACCTGGTGATGGCGCACCAGCGCGGCGACGTGCTCGCGCCAGGCGATCGGGCGGCCCATCTCCCACAGCACCTTGCGCGCCAGCAGGTCTCCGGCGCGTGAGTGGCCGTGTGCGGTGATGCGGCCGTCTTCGATCTGCGTGCGGAACGGCTTCGCGGAGTCATGCAGCAGCACGGTCGCGAACAACTGCACTCGGTCCGGCTCTGGACGCGCGCGCCACTCGGGCAACGAGACAAGAGCCTCGCACGCCATCCGGGTGTGCGTGGCGACATCGCCTTCCGCGTGGTGCACCGGGTCCTGTCGCACGCCCTCCATGGCGCGCACCCACGGGAACGCCGAGCGCACGGCGTCCCAGTCGAGAGTCCACTCCGGACCGGTCGGGCAGAGTCGCTCAAACACGGGCCACCACCCGGTTCGGCAGGATCGGGCGGTCCTGCCAGTGGCTGCCCGAGTCGAGCACGGCCGTGAGGAACGTCGGCCGTACCCACTTGTAGCGTTCGACCGTGCGCCCGTCCTCCTCCACCTTGATGTAGAGGCCCTCCATGTCGTCGTCCGAATCTGTTTCCGCGACAACGACTTCCGGGTCCTGGCCGGCCGCACGTGCCGCGTCGACGAGCGCGTCGCGCCATCTCGGAGTGCGGCACGTGGACGGGCCGAGCAGCGCGGTCAGGTCCTTCAGCCTCCGCAACGGTCCCTCGTGCAGCACGGGCACGGACACCACCGGTGTACCGGCGAGCACCCGGCGGCGTTCCGGTGTGGACAGGAACTCCCCTGACGAGCGGTCGAGCAGGTCGAACTCGCAGAAGTGGTGCGGCAGCGCGTCGTAGAACACGGTGTGCTTGGCATAAAGCCATTCCCCGTAGAGCACGTACCGCGTGCCGAGCCTGTCCCACAGCACGCCCAGGTGCGTCGCGGCCCACGCTTTCAGCGGCGCGAACTGCCGTTCACGCGGCCCGCCCGCCAGGAAATGGCCGCGTGACTGCAACTTCACCGCACCGGCGGAGTCGAAGCTGATGCCCGCGTTGGCGCCGTCGAGCTTCTCCTCGACGACGAGGTGCCGCCCCGCGATCGCGCGGAACGGCACCTGGTCGAGGTCCTCGTCGCCCGGTTGCAGGCGCGAGCCCTCCAGGTGGGGCGTTCGCGGGTACTTGCGCAACATGCCCCGATTTGTATCCCGTCCGCGCGCCCGCAGGCGAACGGTTTACACCTGGCCGATGAACGCCGCCTTGTCGGAGTTGAAGGTCGGCTCGAACACGAGCTGCATCTCGCCGGGCTGCGCGGCGACCGAGTACACGACGTGGAACGTGTAGGCCTTGCCCGGCAGCACCGTCGCCGAGTCGAACGTGCTGTCGCATCCGCCGCTGCTGTCGAACACCATGTCGGCCTTCTGCCCGTTGAACTGCGCGTCGGCGCCGACCGACAACAGCGCGGTCTCGAACGCGGCACTGGTCCCGTTGGTGATGGTGATCTCGAACTTCACCGCGCGGGCGATGTTCGGCGGCAGCGCGTACTGGCCGGGCGTGCAGGCGACCGGCGCGGCGACGTCGACCGAGAGGCCGTTCGCCCACGTGTGCCGCTTGCCCCAGGTCGGAGTCTCGGTGACCGCGGCCTGTCCGGCGGTCTCACCGGCGACGCCGGCCTGGCCCTGGTTCACGCCGCCGTCGAGGATCTTGTCGAGTTCCTCGACCGCGGCCTGCTGCGCCACCACGGTGAAGACGATCGCGAGGACACAAAGGACGATGCCCACGCTCGCCAGGATCTTGCGGGTGCCGAACAGCGCGATGAAGCCGAGCACGACACCGACGAACGCGGCGATGGCGGTGAGGTTGTTGAGGAAGATCACCCACGAGCAGACGACACCGACGATCCCGAGGATCACCGCGGTCCACGCCAGCGCACCGAATCTTGCGGGCTTGTGCGGCGCGACCTGAGGCTGGGCGTAGACGGGCGGCGTCGGGTAGGTCATGAAGGCTCCTGGCGGTTGCGATGTGTGACCACGACGTCGATCGGTCCGCTTAACCCGTTAGCCCGCCTCCGGCAGCGCCACTCGATCGAGTTATCAACGGCCTGTCAGCCGACTTCCGTCGGTAGCGAACCGGATACGATCCGTACAGGCTTGGCTTGGATGCCATCCTCGAAAGGAACCCTGTACATGGCACGACGACTCGTCGGAACCCTGCTCGCGGCGATCGCCGCACTCGGCGTGACGACGGCACCCGCGCAGGCCGCCGTCGACTTCACCGGGATCGTGGCACTCAGCAACTGCTCCGGCTCGCTGGTCCGCCTGCCCGGGTCAGGCCCTGCGGACAAGGCTCTCGTGCTCACGAACGGGCACTGCGTCGAACTCATGAAGCCCGGCCAGGTGATCGTCGACCGGTCGGTGTCGCGCAGTTTCAGCCTGCTCGACGGCGCCGGGGCCAAGATCGCGTCCCTGACGGGCACGAAGCTCGTCTACGCGACGATGACCGGCACCGACGCCGCGCTCTACCAGCTCAGCAAGACGTACCAGGAGATCCAGCAGCAGTACGGCAGCCGGGCGCTGGAGCTGTCGGCTTCACGCCCCGCCGCCAAGACGGAGATCCGGGTCGTCTCCGGCTACTGGAAGCGGATCTACTCCTGCCAGATCGACGACTTCGTCCACCAGGTCAGGGAAGCCGACTGGACCTGGAGCGACTCGCTGCGCTACACGCCGTCCTGCAACACCATCGGCGGCACCTCGGGCTCGCCGATCATCGACAACGCGAGCGGCAAGGTCGTCGGCGTCAACAACACCGGCAACGAGAGCGGCGGCCGCTGCACGATGAACAACCCGTGCGAGGTCGACGCCACCGGCAAGATCACCGTGCGCAAGGGCACCAACTACGGCCAGCAGACGTTCGGCTTCGTCTCCTGTTTCGGCCCCGGCACGACGCTCGACCTGTCGCTGCCCGGCTGCAACGTCGCGAAACCCCAGTAGGACGCGAGCAAGCCGGGACGCCCCTGCCCGCGTCCCGGCTTGCTCGTTCCCCGTTTACCGTGCGGCGCGCACGATCAGGTCGGCCACGGTCTCCGGCTGCGACACCGCCACCGAGTGCGAGGCGCCACGAACCTCGACGACCGCACGGGCGTGGGCGCGCTCGGCCATCCACTTCTGCGCGGCGATCGGGATGTTCTTGTCCTTGCTCGCCACCACGAAGTACGACGGGATGGTGTGCCACGCGGGGTCGCCGGCCTTCTCGGTCAGCGCCGTGTCGTTGACCGGCCGCTGCGTCGCCGCCGCCAGGGTGGCGTCCTTGCGGGACACGTCGGCCGCGAACTGCTGCCAGTACTTGTCCTGCTGGATCACCAGGTCCTTGCTGCCGTCACCGATGTCGATGGTCGACAGCGTGTCGCCGAGGGTGCTGCCGGGGAACTTGTTCGACAGCTCAAGGGCGCTCTCGCCCTTCTCCGGCGCGAACGCCGCGACGTAGACGAGCGACTTCACGTTCGGATTGCCGAGCGCCGCCTGAGACTGGACCATGCCGCCGTAGGAGTGTCCGGCGAGGACGATCGGCCCCTCGATCGAGGCGAGCACCTTGCGCAGGTACTCCGCGTCACCGGTGAGCGACCGCAGCGGGTTCGCCACCGCCACGACCGGGAACCCCTTGCGCTGCAGGCGTTCCACGACGCCGTTCCAACTGGACGCGTCCGCGAACGCACCGTGCACCAGCACGACCGTCGGCTTCTTCGTGCCCTGCTTCTCGGCGGTCTCCGAGGCACCGGCACCGGACGGAACAACGGCAGCCAGCGCCAGCAGGGTCCCAAGAACGGCGAACACCTTACGAACTCGCATTGCTCTCTCACTCTCGTCAGGCACCGGATGGTGGTGCATCGCGCTCGATTAGATCGAACACGATGTAAGTTACCCGACGAGTTACCTCGTGCGCGATGTGTTTCAGCTCACTGGCGTTCGGCGCCGAGCTTCACTCGCTGCAGTGCCTTGCGGAGGATGGCGATCTCCTCGGCGGTCATGCCGAGCGCGTTGCCGAGCTGGCTGAACATCTCGGCGCCGATCCACCGCAGTTCACGGCCCTTGTCGGTGAGCTGGACGAGCACCGAACGCTCATCGTCGGGGTGCGTGACGCGAACCAGCAGTCCGCTCTTCTCCAGCCGCTTGATCAACGGCGAGAGCGTGCTGTACTCCAGGTCGAGTTCTTTCACGAGCTCCCGGATCGGCCGCGAGTCCCGCTCCCACAGCAGCAGCATCACCAGGAACTGCGGGTAGGTGATGCCCGCCTTGTCCAGGATCGGGCGGTAGAAGCCGGTGACCGCTCGCGACGTCGTGTAGAGGTCGAAGCAGAGCAGGTCGGAGACCGTGGGAGTCACGGCGGACGGCGCTTCGGGAGTAGTGCTCACGCTTTCAGGCTACTCGGGACCAACCGGACGAGCGGCGAGGTTGGCGGTGGAACAGGGGTGAAGCGGCAGCGAGAGGCTGCCGGGCAAGCAACCAGACTCGCCACAGAACAGCGGTGAAACGGCAGCAAGGGCTGTCGGGCGAGGACATGCGAGCCGGTGCGGTGAAGCAGGCGACGGGAGCGGTGCTGCGACAGATCACCGGCACAACGCCATCGCGAAGCCCTCCGCCGTCAGACACGATCACGAGGGCGTTCGCATGAGCTGCATGGCACTCCGCTGTGCCGCAGCCCATCACGACTGCCGCCACGCCGTGACCGCACCGGGGCGGTCAGGCCCCGATGGCACAGCTCAAGCTCGCTACCACGGCTCGTCCAGGGCCGAGGCCTCGTCGCCTGCGTTGCGCAGTTCGTCGCGCACCACCCGGTAGGCGAGGCCTTCCGCGTAACCCTTGCGCGCCAACGCACCCACGAGACGGCGGATCTTCGTCGTCTCGTCCACTCCGGACAGGGTGCGCAGCCGTTTGCGGACGAGTTCGCGGGCGCGCTCTTCCTCGGCCTCGCTGTCGACCGCGGCGACGGCCTCGGCCACCACCTCGTCGGCCACGCCCTTGCGGCGCAGTTCCATGGCCAGGGCACGGCGGCCCAGGCCGTTGTACGTGTGACGGGAACGCACCCACATCTCGGCGAACTGCGTGTCGTCGATCAGGCCGGCGCGGTCGAACTTGCCGAGGACGACCTCGGCGACGCCGGCGCTGATCCCCTTGCGCAGCAGGGCATCGTGCAGCTCCTGCCGGGAGCGGGCTCGAGCGGTGAGCAGCGCGTAGCAGATGTCCCGCGCTTTGCGCTGCTCCTCAGCCTCGTCCAAACCTCACTACCTCTTAGAACTCGACCGGCGCGGCGGGAGCCGCCTCTTCGGCGTCGAGGGTGGCACCGATGCCGAGCTTGTCCTTGATGCGCTTCTCGATCTCGTTCGCGATGTCCGGGTTGTCCAGCAGGAACTTGCGGGCGTTCTCCTTGCCCTGGCCCAGCTGGTCGCCCTCGTAGGTGTACCAGGCACCGGACTTGCGCAGGATGCCCTGGTCGACGCCCATGTCGATGAGCGAGCCCTCGCGGCTGATGCCCTTGCCGTAGAGGATGTCGAACTCGGCCTGCTTGAACGGCGGCGCGACCTTGTTCTTCACGACCTTGACCCTGGTGCGGTTGCCGACGGGCTCGCCGCCGTCCTTCAGGGTCTCGATGCGGCGCACGTCGAGACGCACGGAGGCGTAGAACTTCAGCGCCTTACCACCGGTCGTGGTCTCCGGGGAGCCGAACATCACGCCGATCTTCTCGCGCAGCTGGTTGATGAAGATCGCGGTCGTGTTGGACGCGCTGAGCGCACCCGTGATCTTGCGCAGCGCCTGGCTCATCAGGCGGGCCTGCAGACCGACGTGGTTGTCGCCCATCTCGCCCTCGATCTCGGCGCGCGGCACGAGGGCGGCGACCGAGTCGATGACCAGGATGTCGAGCGCGCCGGAGCGGACCAGCATGTCCGCGATCTCGAGCGCCTGCTCGCCGGTGTCGGGCTGCGACACCAGCAGCGCGTCGGTGTCGACGCCCAGCTTCTTCGCGTACTCCGGGTCGAGGGCGTGCTCCGCGTCGATGAACGCGGCGATGCCGCCGGCCTTCTGGGCGTTCGCGACGGCGTGCAGGGCGACGGTGGTCTTACCGGAGGACTCAGGACCGTAGATCTCGACGACGCGACCCCTCGGCAGACCACCGATGCCGAGCGCCACGTCCAGCGCGATCGCGCCGGTCGGGATCACCTCGATCGGGGCACGGCCCTCCTCGCCGAGGCGCATCACGGAGCCCTTGCCGAACTGCTTGTCGATCTGCGCCAGGGCCAGCTCGAGCGCTTTGTCCCGGTCGGGTGCTGCGGGTGCCATCTTGGGTCCACCTTTTGTCGTCTGCCGTTGCTTCGTCATGTTGGACCTGACGCTACTGGCGGGGTCTGACAATTCTGCGAAGCCGGGGGTCGGGGCCACTGTAGCCGAACACGTGTTCGAGCACACGTGACACTCCGAAGCACCTGCTCACCGGCGATTCGAAGGAACTTCGAAGGCCTCGCAGACCGCGATCCAGACCTCTTTGGCGCCGATTCCCGCCTCCAGCGCCTGGTCGGCGGTGCGGCCTCCCAGCGACGACAGCACGTGGTCGCGGGCGATCATCTCGGCCCTGACCTGGCCGAACTCCCCGGACATGAGCTTGCGGAACATGGTGATGCGCACCGGGAGACCCTAACGAACGGGCCTGCGCAGCGATGCGAAGAGGCACACGACGAGCAGCGGCAGCGCGGTGAACCCGACGATCAGTCCGAGCGCCGCGTACGACCAGGCCGTCACGACGATTCCGGACACCGCTCCCCCGATCGCGCCACCGACGTTCATCACCAGATCGGACAGCCCCTGCGCCGCGGGCCGGTCCTGCACCCGCACGGACTCCGTCAGCAACGCGGATCCCGCCACCAGGCCGGCCGACCAGCCGAACCCGAGCAGCGCCAGTCCCGCGGCGAGCTGCGGGGCGTCGTGCGAGGGCGCCATTCCGGCGACCGCGGACGCCGCGACCACCAGTGACGCGCCGATCGCGAGCACCGGCACGCGGCCCAGCCGGTCCGCCATCCACCCGAACAGCGGGCTCGCGGCGTACATCGCGGCGACGTGCAGGCTGATCACGACACCGACCACGCGCAACGACGACCCGGCATGGTTCATGTGCACCGGTGTCATCGACATCAGCCCGACCATCGCGGTGTGGCACAACATCACACCAACGAGTGCAAGTCGCGCCATAGGTCCGAGTGATCCCCAGATCTTCAACCCACCGGGAGTCGCGCTGGAACCACCTGCGCAGTGCGGAGATTCAACCGGTCGTGTGCTCTTCACGACGACCAGCGGGTCCGGCCGCAGCCCGAACTGGATCACCAGCACCGCGGCACCGAGCACGACGGCAGCCAGCAGGAACGGCCCCGCACCCACCGGCAGGCCCAGGAACGCGGCCGCCCGTCCGGCGGGATCGGCGAGGTTCGGGCCGATGATCGCGCCGATCATGGCCGCCCACACCACGCGGGAGAGCTCCCGCGCACGGCGGTGCGGGTGCGCCAGGTCCGTTGCGGCATAACGAGCCGCGTAGTTCGCGCTGGAAGCCCCTCCGAACAGGAGCAGGCCCACCAGCAGCAGCTGCCACAGACCGAGGCCCACGGCGACAGCGGCGATCAACGCGCCGAGCCCGCCCACGCCGTAGCCGAGGATCAGCGCGGGACGGCGCCCACTGCGCTGCGCGAGCCGGGCTCCTGGCAGGGCGAGCACCGCGGCACCGGCGACGGCCGCGGTCTGCGCGAGCCCGCCGACGGCCTCCGACCCGGACAGGGACGCGGCGATCAACGTGCTGAACGCGAGGCCGATCGTCACCGCCGCCGACCCGAGGACCTGGGTGCCGGTCAGCACGCGAACGACCTTGCGCTGCACGCGTTCGACCTGCGGCGCGGCGGTCACCATGATCACGATCGTGGCATGCCCCGGCGCGCGCCGACAGGTCCATCAGTGGCGGTTACTCACCCGGTTGCACGGACTTCTCGAAGAAGTCGGCCATCTCGTCCGGCTTGAGCTCGTCGGCGTTCTCCTCGGCGTTCTTGGTGAGGATGCCGAACATGGGACGGCCCTTGGCGGTGAACACCAGCACGCCGGTGCCGCTCGACGTGGCCACGCGGTAGTCGCCCTCCAGGCCGTTGCCGGTCCAGTCAGCCTCGACGCGGTCGGTCTGGAACGACTGCGCGATGGCGTCGGCGTTGTTCTCCGCGCCGGTGACGCTGTCGGTGAGGATGTACTGCACCGCGTAGCCGTCGCGGATCGTGCAGCTCACGACCGTGCCCTTGATCTCCTCCATGCCGGTGATCTGCGCGGAGTCGGCCTTCTCGCAGCCACCGCCGTCCGGCACCGTGCCCGCGAGCTGGCGCAGGCACTTCGTGAAGCCCTGGCCGTCCTGCGAGGTGTCGTCCTTGCACTCGTCCGCGCTGGGCAGGCTCGGGCCGGACAACGCGAAGACCGTGCCGATCACGCCCGCCACCACGAGGACCGCCGCGCCGGCGGCGATGAGGACCTTCTTGTTGTCCTTCTTCTTCGGGGCCTGCTGCTGCGGGAAGTTCATCGGGTAGTTGCCGCTGACGTTCGGGTTCACCTGATAGGTGCCGCTCGCCGAGTACGCGCCGCTCGGGTACGACCCGCTGGGGTACGACCCGCTGGGGTAGGAACCGCTCGGATACGACCCGCTCGGGTACGAGCCGCTGATCACCGGGTTCGGGCCGCTGACGTTCGGGTTCACCGGGTGCGGACCGGTCACGGCGGGGCTGACCGGCGCCGTCACGACCGTGGGCGGTTCGACGAACTTGGGCTTGTCGTCCTCGGCCTTGAGCGTGATCGTCGCCCGGTCCACGACCTGCGCTCCGGAGGCGACGATCGTCTCCGGGTGGTCGGGGTTGGTCGGGACGATGCCGACCTTCTCCGCGATGGTCTGCGCGACCAGCGGCATCCGGCAGGAGCCGCCGACGAGGTAGACGTGCTCGGGCGTGACGCCCGCCTTGCGGACCGTGGAGATGAGGACCTCGGTGCTGCGGATCAGGCTCGACCTGACCAGTGCCTCCAGCTCGGCGCGCGTGATGACGACCTTCTCGAACGGCTCCGGCATCAGCACCTCGACCTGCTGCAGCTCGGAGAGGTCCTCCTTCGCCAGGCGGAGCTCCTCGCGCAGGCCGAGGCGGGCGCGGTGGTCGTCCACGGTGGTGGGGCGCAGCAGCCGCTGCCAGCCGGCCGGATCCTTGTGCGAGACCATGCGGCCGATGTGCTCCAGCAGCGCCTGGTCGATGTCGAGGCCACCGACGTCGCTGAGGCTGCCGTCGGCGAGGATGCGGTGCTCGGAGTCGAGCACGGAGACGTCGAAGGTGTCGGCGCCGAAGTCATAGACCGCCAGTGGGCGGCCGCCGCCGAGCGCGGCCACCGCGATGGCCTCCGGTACCGGCACGAGCTCACCGGTCATGCCCGCGAGCCTGGCGGAGGACAGCAGCCTGTTGCGCCTGCTCGGGCCCCATTCGGCCGGGTGCGTCAGGCGGATCTCGTCGAGCTCCGCGCCCATGAGCAGGGGCCCTACGGCCTCCATGACGCGCGCGTAGATGGCCGCGAGAGCGTCGTTGACCGGCAGGTTCTGCTCGCCGAGCTTGATCGTCGCCTTGTCGATGTGGCGCTTGGGGTTCGGCTCGTAGCGCGACGGGTCCTGGCGCGACCGCCGCTCCGCTTCTCTGCCGACGCGCAGGGTGCCGTCCTCGTCGAGGTAGACGGACGAGGGCATCGTTGGGCCCCCGTCCACATCCACGACACCATGGCCGGACAGCACCGCAACCGTGTTGGCGGTGCCCAGGTCGACGGACAGGACGCGCACCGTGCTCCCCTCGAAGGACGTACTCCGGTGATCGTGCCACAGGGGCCTTCGCCGGGTGCTCGGACCTGCGTAATCAGAAATTGTCAGACCCCGGCGCCATGATGTTCTCCATGGACGTGATGGAGGCATTCTCACCGGCGACCAGGCAGTGGTTCGCCGGCGCCTTCGCCGCGCCTACCCAGGCGCAGACGGGTGCGTGGGCGGCCGCGGCGGCGGGCGAGCACGCGCTGGTCATCGCCCCGACGGGCTCGGGCAAGACGCTGGCCGCCTTCCTGTGGGCACTGGACCGGCTGGCTTCCTCTCCCGTGCCCGCGGAGCCGAAACGGCGCTGCCGGGTGCTGTACGTGTCGCCGTTGAAGGCGCTGGCGGTCGACGTCGAACGAAACCTGCGCGCTCCCTTGGCCGGTATCCGGCAGGCCGCGCACCGGCTGGGTGTGACCGAGCCGTCGATCACGGTCGGCATGAGGACCGGTGACACGTCCGCCGAGGAGCGGCGCCTGTTCGGCCGCACCCCGCCGGACGTGCTGGTGACGACGCCGGAGTCGTTGTTCCTGCTGCTCACGTCGTCGGCGCGCGAGTCGCTGCGCGGCGTGGAGACGGTGATCGTCGACGAGGTGCACGCCGTGGCGGGCACCAAACGCGGCGGGCACCTGGCGTTGTCACTCGAACGGCTGGACGCGCTGCTCGAACGGCCTGCGCAGCGGATCGGGCTGTCGGCGACGGTGCGGCCGGTCGAGGAGATCAGCGCGTTCCTCGCGGGCGGGCGGCCGGTGTCGGTGGTGCAGCCGAAGACCCCCAAGACCATCCAGGTCGAGGTGGAGGTGCCGGTCGAGGACATGTCGGTGCTCGGCCAGCCGACGGGTGAGGTGTCGGGGTCGGCCGCCGGAGCCGAGCAGCGCACCTCCATCTGGCCCTCGGTCGAGGCACGGGTGCTCGAACTGGTGCGGGCGCACCGGTCGACGATCGTCTTCGCGAACTCGCGGCGGCTCGCGGAACGGCTGACCGCGCGCCTCAACGAGCTCGCGGACGAGGCGGCCGAGCTGGAGTCCTTCCCTGCCGAGGCGATCGGTCAGTCGGGTCTGACGGTGCAGAAGACCGCGTCCGTGGCCCGTGCGCACCACGGGTCGATGTCGCGTGAGCAGCGCACGACCGTGGAAGAGGACCTGAAGTCGGGGCGGCTGCCGTGCGTGGTGGCGACGTCGTCGCTGGAGCTCGGCATCGACATGGGCGCGGTCGACCTGGTGGTGCAGGTGGAGGCGCCGCCGTCGGTCGCGTCCGGGCTGCAGCGCGTCGGCCGCGCGGGGCACCAGGTGGGCGCGGTGTCGCGGGGCGTGATGTTCCCGAAGTTCCGCGGCGACCTGGTGTCGTGCGCGGTGGTGGCGGAACGGATGCAGAACGGCTCGATCGAGGCGGTGAGGTTCCCGCGCAACCCGCTGGACGTCCTGGCGCAGCACATCGTCGCGATGGTGGCGATGGAGACGTGGACGGTCGAGGACATGACGGCGCTGGTGCGGCGGGCGGCGCCGTTCGCCGGGCTGCCGGACTCGGCGCTGCACGCGGTGCTGGACATGCTGTCCGGCCGGTACCCGTCCGAGGAGTTCGGCGAGCTGCGGCCGCGGATCACGTGGGACCGGGTGAACTCCGAGCTGCGCGGCAGGCCGGGTTCCCAGCGGCTGGCGGTCACGTCCGGCGGCACGATCCCCGACCGCGGGCTGTTCGCGGTCATGACACCGCCGTCCGAGAACGGTCCTGGCTCCCGCGTCGGCGAGCTCGACGAGGAGATGGTCTACGAGTCGCGGGTCGGCGACACGTTCCTGCTGGGCACCTCGTCGTGGCGGGTCGAGGACATCACGCACGACCGGGTGATCGTGGTGCCCGCGCCGGGGCAGCCCGCGCGGATGCCGTTCTGGAAGGGCGACGCTCCGGGCCGTCCGCTGGAACTCGGCCGCGCGATGGGCAGGTTCCTGCGCGAGATGTCCACAATGGAGGATTCGGCCGCTCGCGAGCGGGCCGCGTCCGCCGGGCTGGACGCGTGGGCGACGGACAACCTGCTCGCGTACCTGGGCGAGCAGCGGGAGGCCACTCGGCACGTCCCGAACGACAGGACCGTTCTGGTGGAACGGTTCCGCGACGAGCTGGGCGACTGGCGGCTCGTCGTGCACTCCCCGTTCGGCGCCCAGGTCAACGCGCCGTGGGCGTTGGCGATCGCCGCGCGGCTGCGCGAACGCCGCGGCGTCGAGGTGCAGGCCGCGCACTCCGACGACGGCATCGTGCTACGCCTGCCGGACGCGCTCGACCACGAGGGCCTCGAGGTGACGGCGAGCGCCGAGGACGTGCTGCTCGATCCGGACGAGGTCGAGCAGATCGTGGTCGCGGAGGTGGGCGGCTCGGCCTTGTTCGCGGCCCGGTTCCGCGAGTGCGCCGCCCGTTCCCTGCTGCTTCCCCGCCGTGACCCGAAACGCCGCACCCCGTTGTGGCAGCAGCGCCAGCGTTCGGCGCAGCTGCTGTCGGTGGCGGCGAAGTACGAGAGCTTCCCGGTGGTCCTGGAAGCGATGCGCGAGTGCCTGCAGGACGTCTACGACGTGCCGGGTCTGCGGGAGCTGATGTCGGACGTCCGCGCGCGCAAGGTGCGCGTGGTCGAGGTCGAGACCCCGTCACCGTCGCCGTTCGCCCGCAGCCTGCTCTTCGGCTACGTGGGCATGTTCCTCTACGAGGCGGACACCCCGCTGGCGGAACGCCGTGCGGCGGCACTGTCGCTCGACTCGACGCTGCTCGCGGAGCTGCTCGGTTCGGAGGCGATCCGCGAGCTGCTCGACCCGGAGGTCATGGCCGAGGTCGAGCGCAGCCTGCAACGCCTGTCGGAGGACCGCCGGCCGCGGCACGCGGAGGACACCGCGGACCTGTTGCGGTTCCTGGGAGATCTCTCCGACGCGGAGGCCCTCGAACGGGGCGTGCCGCGCGAGTGGCTGGACGAGCTGGTGGCGCAGCGCCGGGCGATCCGGGTGCGCATCGCCGGTGAGGAACGCACGATCGCGATCGAGGACGCGGGCAGGGTCCGCGACGCGCTCGGTGTCGCGCTTCCGGTCGGCGTGCCGGAGGCCTTCACCGAACCGGTGGCGGATCCGCTGGGCGACCTGCTGAGCCGCTACGCCCGCACCCACGGGCCGTTCCCCGCGGCGGAACCGGCCACCCGGTTCGGCCTCGGTGTGGCCGTGGTGACGGGTGTGCTGGAACGCATGGCCGCCACGGGCCGGCTGGTCCGCGGTGAGCTCCGCCCCGGTGGCACGCACACCGAGTACTGCGACGCGGACGTGCTGCGCCGCCTGCGCCGGGCCTCGCTGGCCCGGTTGCGGTCGGAGGTGGAGCCGGTCGAACCCGCGGCGCTGGGCCGGTTCCTGCCGCAGTGGCACGGCCTCGGTCGCCGGCTGCGTTCGGCGCCCACGGTCGACGACGTGTTCTCGGTGGTGGAACAGCTCGCCGGGGCGCCACTTCCCGCCAGCGCCCTGGAATCCCTGCTGTTGCCGTCCCGGCTTCCTGGCTACTACCCGGCGTTGCTGGACGAGCTGACCGCGTCCGGCGAGGTGACGTGGACCGGGTGCGGCGCGCTGGCCGGTGGCGACGGCTGGATCGCGCTCGCCCCCGCCGACGTGGCCGATCTGCTGCTGCCCGACCTGGTGCCGGAGTCGATCCCGGAGTCACCGCTGCACACCGCGGTGCTGGAGGCGCTGTCCGGCGGGGCGCTGTTCTTCCGCCAGGTGGCCGACCGGGCCTCGCTGTCCGTGACGTGCACGGATGCCGAGGTCGTCGGCACGCTGTGGGACCTGGTGTGGGCGGGCCTGATCACGAACGACACGTTGTCGCCACTGCGCGCACTGGTGTCCGGTGGCGGCGCGGCGCACAAACCCCGCCGGGCCGCGCCGCGAGGCCGGTACGCCCGGTTGCGCGCGGCTCGTCCCGACCTGCCGTCCCGCACGGGGCCGCCGACCGCCGCCGGTCGCTGGTCGCTGGCGGTACGGCCGGCCGAGGACCCGACCCGCCGGGCGCACGCTCGCGCCGAGGCCTTCCTGGAGCGCCACGGCGTGCTGACCCGCGGCGCCCTGGACACCGAGCGCGTGACGGGTGGGTTCAGCGGCGTCTACAAGGTGCTGCGGGCGATGGAGGAGTCGGGCCAGGTCATCCGCGGTTACGTCGTCGAGGGGCTGGGCGCCGCCCAGTTCGCGGCGCGAGGTGCGGTGGACCGGCTGAGGGCGTTGTCGCGTCCTCCCGGCCAGCCCTCGCAGGCCGACCAGGCCGCGGTGGTGCTCGCCGCGGCGGATCCAGCCCAGCCGTACGGGGCCGCTCTGGCGTGGCCGGACCCGTTGGGCGAGGGCAAACACCGGCCGGCCCGCAAAGCCGGTGCGCTGGCGGTGCTGGTCGACGGCACCCCGGCGCTCTACGTCGAGAGAGGAGGTAGATCGCTGCTGTCGTTCACCGACGACGACCCGACCCTGCGCACCGCCGCGAACGCCCTGAGCAGGGCTGTCCGCGACGGTTGGCTGGGCCAGCTGGCGGTGCAGCGAGCCGATGGCGAGGTCGCGCTGACCTCGCACCTGGCGACGGTCCTGCAGGAAGCCGGTTTCCGTGCCACTCCGAAGGGTCTGCGCCTGCGGGCGTGACCCGCTATTCGGCGAACAGGGAGCTGTAGGCGTTCAGCGCCGGCTGGCCGCCGAGGTGGGCGTAGAGGACGGTGGAGTCGCGGGCGATCTCGCCGGACGACACCAGGTGGATGAGGCCTGCCAGGGACTTCCCCTCGTAGACCGGGTCGGTGATCATGCCTTCCAGGCTCGCGCCCAGGCGCATGGCGTCCACTGTGGCCTCGTCGGCGATGCCGTAGGTGCCGGCGTGGAAGCGGTCGTCGAGGAGGATGTCCTCTTCGGACACCGTGACCTCGCGGAGCTTCGCGGTGTTGTGCGCGATGCGGGTGATCTGGTCGAGGGTCTCGGCCGGCTTGGCGGAGGCGTCGATGCCCAGCACGCGGCGGCGGGTGTCGTTCGCGAACCCGGCGACCATGCCGGCCTGGGTGCTGCCGGTGACCGAGCAGACGACGATGGTGTCGAAGAAGACGCCGAGCTGGGCTTCCTGCTCGCGTACCTCGTCGGCCCAGTTCGCGAAGCCCATGCCGCCCAGCGGGTGGTCGGAGGCTCCGGCGGGGATCGGGTACGGCTTGCCGCCGGACGCGCGGACATCCTCGATGGCCTGTTCCCAGGCGGGTTTGACGCCGATGCCGAACTCGGCGTTCACCAGGCGGACGTCGGCTCCCATCATGCGGCTGAGCAGGATGTTGCCCACCCGGTCGCTGCCCACGTCCGACCAGTCGACCCAGCTCTCCTGCACCAGCACGGCCTTCAGGCCCGCGCGCGCCGCCGCCGCGGCGACCTGGCGGGTGTGGTTGGACTGGATGCCGCCGATCGACACGAGGGTGTCGCAGCCGGTGGCCAGCGCGTCGGCGACGAGGTACTCGAGCTTGCGGGTCTTGTTGCCGCCGTAGGCGAGACCGGAGTTGCAGTCCTCGCGCTTCGCCCAGACCTCGGCGCCGCCGAGGTGGGTCGTGAGGCGGTCCAGGCGGTGGACCGGCGAGGGACCGAAGAGCAGCGGGAATCTGTTCACAGTTCGTCCTTCAGCGTGTTCCAGTTCTCGTCGACCAGGGTCGTGGCCGCCCGGTGGTCGCCCTGCTCGCACGCCTCGATGATCTGCTGGTGCTGCGTCACGGAATGACGTGCGTTCGGCGAGGAGAAGCGGCTGTGCTCGATCCTGCGGACCAGCGGGGTGTAGCGGGCGATGGTCGCGGTGATCGCGAAGTTGTCGCAGCGGCGGACGGCCACGTCGTGGAACTCGTCGTCGGCGGCCAGTGCCGCGACGGCGTCGTTGGCGTCGAGCGCCTTCTTGAAGGCCTTGTTCGCGGCGCGCATGGCGGCGATGTCGTCGGCCGTCATCCTCGGCACCGCCAAGCCGATGGCGAGGGCGTGCATCGACTGCACGACGATGAGGGCGTCGAGCACCGGTTCGGCTTCCAGCGCGGTGACACGGGTGTACGCGTGCGGCTTGGTCTCGACCAGGCCCTCGTCGGTCAGCGTGGCGAGCGCCTCGCGCACCGGGGTGCGGGACAGGCCGAGCCTCTCCGCCAGCTCGATGTCCTTGATGGCCGTGCCCGGTTCCAGGTCGCCGCGCACGATCGCCGATCGGATCTCGGCCGCCGCCCGCTCCTTCAGTGACCCATATCCAATATATTGCATATTGGCGAGCGTAGGGCCGAGGTCCGGTGATCGCAACAGCAAGAACCCCGGGTCTTCGTGCGACTCGGGGTTCGGTGTTCTGGGCTTCTGTTCGGTGTTCTGCGCTTCTAGGCGAGGGGCAGCACACGGCCGAGGACCGCGAACGGGCGCGGGTCGCCGGTGAACTGGTAGCGCCGCAGCACGTCGACGAAGCCGACACGGCGGTAGAGATTCCACGCCTTGCTCGGGCCTTCGGGTGTCGACAGCAGCACGCGGGAGGACGGCACGCCGTCCAGGAGCCGGCGCAACAGGTCCTGACCGAGGCCACGGCCCTGCGCACGCGGCAGGACGTGCAGCTCGGTCAGCTCGAAGTAGTCGGCGAGCCACTCGTCGACGACGGAGGGCGGCGAGACGGCCATCAGCCCGCGCCGCACCTGCTCGTGCCACCACTGGCCGGCCGCGCCGCGGTAGCCGTAGCCGATGCCGACGAGCTCGTCCTGCTCCCCCAGCGCGACGACGCACCGCCAGTCTTCGCGCATCATGTGCGCGAGCCACATCGGGGCGCGCTGCTCGACGGTGCCGGGCGGGTAGTTCATCGCGGTCACGTACAGCGCGAGCGCTTCGCCCAGCCGCACGTTCAGCTCCGCGGCCGTCATCTCGACGATGCGCTCCAGGCGCGGCGCGGCCGTCATGCCGACACCACCGCCACGCGTCCGCCGGTGAGTGCCACCAGCTCCGCGAAGGTCGTGGGGTAGACGGCGTGCGGATGACCGGCGGCCGCCCAGATCTCCTCGTAGCCGGACAGCGACTCGTCCACCAGGGTCTCGATCGGCGCCGGGTGCCCGACCGGCGAGACGCCGCCGATCACCTGGCCCGTGTGCTCGCGGACGAACTCCGGGTCGGCGCGCTTGACCGCGTCCGCCCCCACCAGTTCGGCCACGAGTGACGTGTCCGCGCGGTGTGCGCCCGAGGTCAGCACCAGCAGCGGGGCCGCCTCGCCGCCACGCACCGCGGCGAACACCAGGCTGTTCGCGATCGCGCCGACCTGCACACCCACTGCCTGCGCCGCGGCCGCCGCGGTCCGTACCGCGTCCGGCAGCACGACGATGCGTTCGGCGGTGGCGGGAGGCAGGGCTTCCGCCACCTTGCGGATTCCGGGGTGTTCGAGCGCACTCACGTCACCATCAGACCACGACTCGGGCCCACGTGGTGGGGCGGGTTGAGGAATCCATCGGCCGGGAGCTACGCTGAAGCGGGCTCGAACATGTGTTCGAGTCGCACCATGCCTCGGAGGTGGGGTGGGGGAAGCACCCCACCTCCGAGAGCCGCCGGCTTCCCCTCGGCGGAGACGTCGTTCACCGACGCCACGAGGAGGCCGAGATGACAGCTGAGATTTCGAGTCCGGCAGCCTTCCCCATCCCGTTGCCACCCGCTTCTGCGCTCGCACTGCTGCGGCAGGCCCGCGAGTCACTCGCCGAATCGGAACGCACACCGGAGCCACCTGAGCGGTTCGCGACCGCCTACCTCGCCGCGTTGCGCGCCGCCGCCGCGGTGCTCGCGTTACGCGGACGACCCCATCGAGGACGGTCGAAACCGACCAGCGCCTGGGTGCTGCTCGCCGCGATCGCGCCGGAGATGAGCGAGTGGGCCACCTTCTTCGCTTCGTGGTCGTCCACCCGGGCCGCTGTGCTCGCGGGCATCACCAGGCACGTCAACGCACGCACGGCCGACGACCTGGTACGCCAGACCGATCAGTTCGTGACGCTCGTCGACCGTGTGATGAACGAGGCGAAGCGGTGAACCCTCTCGACATCCTGCGTCGTGAGGCGGAACTGCTCGCCATGTCCGCGATCGGCCAGCCACCGCACAAGGGCGTGCCCGCCTGTCCCGGACTCAACCTCGGGGAGACCGTGCGGCACGTCGGCAGCGGCTACCGCAGGACCCTGGAGTGGATCAGGCTCGGCCGCGAACCCGGGACCGGCGAGTGGCAGGACTACCCCGAGGCCGGGGAGAGCTCGCTCGACTTCATGCGGTCGGGCGCGGAGGCCGTCCTCGCGGAGCTTGGCGCACATGAGGAGAACGAGCCGTGCGCGACGTGGTGGCCCGATCAGCAGAACTACGGGTTCTGGCGGCGACGGCTCGCGCACGAGACCACGGTGCACCGCATGGACGTCCAGGGTGCCGCGGGCATGGAGGTCGGCGCCGTCACCGACGAGGTCGCGCTCGACGGCGTCGACGAGGTGCTCACGTTGTGGCTGGGGCACAAGCTGGACGTGCTCGGGGTGCGGGGGTCGCGCGAGAGCCTCGTCACCGTCGAGGTCGAGGACCACCTATGGCTCACGCGCTGCGGCCCGCGCGGCTCGTCGGCGTGGCGCGTGGTCGACCCGGAGGACGCCCACGTCGCCGACGCGCAGGTGTCGGCGAGCCCGATGACGATGTACCGCTGGCTGTGGGGACGGCTGCCCGACCGGATGGTCACGACGGTCGGCGACGACGACGCGATCGCCCAGCTGTGGGCGCTACTGCGGCTCGCCACCAAGTAGCACCGACGCGGTCTCCGCGCCCGTTGCCGAGAACAACCGGTAACGGGCGCTGCGACCGTCGAAGTCCAGCAGCGCCACGGAGTTCCCGAAGTGCGGGCCGCTGGTCTTGCGCCAGCGCATCAGGTCATCCGGCACGCCGACGAACGTCGCGATCCGGCGGAACAGCCACCCGGCGGCTCGCGACCACGCGAGCCGGAACATGGGCTCGAGCGCCTTCGGCGGCTCGTTGTGCACCGGCGAGCACACGAGCTGCGCGACCACGGCCTTGGTGGGCCGGGGGAAGTCGGCCACGGCGACGTAGCTGTGGTGGACGTCGCCGGAGAGCACGCACACCGTCGCGGAACCGCTGTTCGCGGCCTTCTCGATCATGCGGGAGAGCCGGTCGAACGACTCGCGGAACGCCGGCCAGTGCTCCAGGTCGAGCACCTGGCGGATGCTCTCCGCCGCCCTGCCCTGCCAGCCGGGCTTGCGCGCGCCGACCTCGTTGATGGACTGGAAGTGGCTGAGCCCGTGCGGCATCAGCCACGGCAGCGACGAGCCGATCAGCAGGTGGTCGACGTCGCCGTCGGTGTTGCGCTCGATCCAGTCGAACTCCGCGTCGTTGATCATCTGCCGCCTGTCCTCCGCGAGGATGCGGCCGCCGCGCGTGTCGACCATCAGCAGCCGGGCACGGCCGAAGTCGCGGCGGTAGCTCCAGAACGTGGACTTGCGGCCCCCGGTCTCCTTGTCCGCCTCCTCGGCGAACTCCTCCAGCAACGGCAGCACGTCGGTGCCCTGGGCCTTCACCTTGGCGTACAGGGGATTCCCGGCGAGCTCGGCCGGGCCGAGGTTGCCGAGGTGCTGGTAGACCCAGTAGGAGGAGATGGCGCCGCGGATCCTGTCGCGCCACCAAGGCTTCTCGGCCATCTGCTCGCGCCACACGGCGGACGTGTTCCAGTCGTCGCGCACGTCGTGGTCGTCGAAGATCATCGAGGTGGGCAGGACCGACAGCAGCCAGCGGATCTCGGGGTCGCCCCAGGTCTCGTGGTAGAGCCGGGCGTACTCGCCGAAGTGCACCACCTCGCCGTCCGGCTCCTTCGTGCCGTGCCGGCGGTCGCGCAGCCACTGCTTGGTGGCCTCGGTGGGTTCGTCGGCGTAGACCTGGTCTCCCAGCAGGATCAGCGCCTGCGGCCAGTCGGCTTCCGGTGTCTTCATGAGCCGTTGCGCGAACGCGTCGAGTGCGTCGTCACCGACCGGCTGGCCGGGAGCGGCCCGGCACGACCCGAAGGCGATCCGGCGGACCTCGCCGGTGCGGATGACCGGCTGGGGGAAGTCGCTGCCGGGTTCCGGCCAGACCACCTCGGCGTCCAGCCTGACGTCGTACTCGGTGCGCGGGCCGAGGTTCTCGAGCTTGACGAGGGCGAAATGCTGTTCGGCCACCTGGAATGTTCGCTCGGTGTGGCCGGCGATCGTGACGGCGCACGAGGCGTCCGTCTCGACCCACACCGTCGCGGACTTGTCGTCGACATACCTGAGGAGCGGTCCGAGCACCAGCTTCGCCACGCGCGAGACAGTACCCTCGCACGCGTGGAAATCACGTTCGAGGCAGCGGATCCGCCCGCGCTGGCCGCGTTCTGGTCCGAGTTCGCCGGCGACGAGATCGAGCTGACGTTCGTGTGGAGCGACGTTCCGAAAATCGAGAAGAACCAGGTGCACATCGACCTGGCCTCGGCTTCGCTCGAACACCAGGCGGACATCGTGGCGCGTGCGCTGAAGCTCGGCGCGGAGCATGCCGACGTCGGTCAGGCCGACGTGCCGTGGGTGGTGCTGCGCGATCCGCAGGGCAACGAGTTCTGCGTCCTGGAGCCGCGGCCCGAGTACCCCGGGGTGATCGCGGCCGTCGTCATCGACTCGCGTGACCCGCTGGCGTCGGCTCGGGCGACCGGGCATCCGGTGGTCCGCAGCGGCGACGGGTTCGCCTCGGTGCGACCGGAGCCGGGCCCGTGGCTCGAGTTCGTGCGGACCGACGACCCGGAGCCGATCACCAGCCGCGTGCGCGTGCGGTGGGCCGATCCGGCGTGACGAGCGCCGACGATTTCGAGCGCGCCGCCGGCCCAGGACGACGCACCGCTTGAGCATTCTGGAGGCCGCGCGCTCAGGGCTGAGATGCGCGGGACCGGACGGCGAACCGTTCGGCGACAGCCGCGCAGCCGGCACCTGATATCCGATATATCAGCGCACCGATATATCAGTTATGCAAAAGACGTTTGCGGACGTCCGCAAACGTCTTTTGCATAAGGGGCCATCAGGGCAGGTCAGAGCGTTGCAACGAGGTTGGTGTCAGAGAGCGGCGAGACGCTCTCGCAACGTGTCGAGGCCCATCGCACCCATCTCCAGCGCCTCCTTGTGGAACCGCTTGAGGTCGAAGTCGGCGCCCTTGCGGGCCTTCGCGTCCTCGCGCGCGGCGAGCCACAGGCGCTCGCCGATCTTGTAGGCCGGGGCCTGGCCCGGCCAGCCCAGGTAGCGGTCGATCTCGTCGTGGACGTGCGCGGGCTCCGAGAGCGTCCTGGTGAGCATGAACTCCAGGCCGAGCTCGGGCGTCCAGCGCTCGCCGGGGTGGAAGCCGGTGCCGGCCGGGATCTCGAGCTCCAGGTGCATGCCGATGTCGATGATCACGCGGGCCGCGCGGAACAGGTGCGCGTCGAGCATGCCGAGCAGGTCGCCGTCGTCGTCGAGGTAGCCGAGCTCGCGCATGAGGCGTTCCGCGTACAGCGCCCAGCCCTCGCCGTGGCCCGACACCCAGCACATCAGGCGCTGGAAGTCGTTCAGCGTCTCCGACTGGTACACCGCCGTCGCGCACTGGAGGTGGTGGCCCGGCACGCCCTCGTGGTAGACCGTCGAGGTCTCGCGCCAGGTCGGGAACACCGTCTTGCCCTCGGCGATCGACCACCACATGCGGCCGGGGCGGGAGAAGTCGGCGGTCGGCTGCGTGTAGTAGGCGCCGACGGCACCGCCGGGCGGGGCGATCTTGCACTCGAGGTTCATCAGCGCGTCCGGCAGGTCGAAGTGCACGTCGCGCAGGTCGAGCAGGGCCTTGTCGGACAGTTCCTGCATCCACGCCTGCAGGCCGTCCTGGCCGTGGACCTGGTAGCGCGGGTGCTCGTCGAGGTAGGCCGCGGTCTCCGCCAGCGTCGCGCCGGGCTTGAGCCGGGCCGCGACCTTCTTCATCTCGGCCTCGATGCCGAGGAACTCCTCCCAGCCCCACGCGTAGGCCTCGGCCAGGTCGAGCCGCGAACCGGTGAAGTAGCGCGAGCCGAGGCGGTAGCGCTCCTCGCCGACGGCGTCCTTCGCGGGCGCCTGCGGGGCCAGCGTGGTGCGCAGGAAGGTGGCGAAGTCCGCGTAGGCGGCGGCAGCGGCGGTGGCGCCGGCGTCGAGGGTGGAGCGCACCGAGCCGTCGACGTCGGCCGAGGCGGCGAACGGGCCGAAGAACGTCGAGGCGAAGGTGTCGCACTGCTCGGCCACCCTGGTGACCTGGCGCAGCGCGGAGACGCGGCCGCGGGAGGCGGCGTGCGAGAGCGACGCGCGCAGACCGTCCAGTGCGGCGGGCACGGCGGAGAGACGGCGGCCGATCGTGGCCCACTGCTCCGGGGTGTCCGTCGGCATCTGGTCGAAGATGTCGCGCACCGACTGGATCGGGCTCGCGATGACGTTCAGCGAGGACTCGGTCTCACCGGACTCGTACAGCTCGTGCTCGAGGCCCGTCCGTTCCTGGAAGACGGCGCGTGCCGCCTCCTCGGAGGCATCCGCGGGCTGCGCGGCGGTGATGGCGGCGAGAGCGCGGACGGCGAGTTCGTCGCGCGCCGCGTGCCCTTCCGGTGAGAGATCGGTCAGCTGGTCGTCGGCTCCCGCGAAGCCCAGGCTGGTGGCGGTGATGGGGTCCAGCGCCACGTAGTCGCTGACGTATTTGTTGCTGATTTCGTGCACGGATGCCATGCGCCGAGACGCTACCTCGCACCCCTCCACACCAAAAGGTAGTTAGTCAAGCTCACGACCTTCGGAGGGATCCTGCGTCGTCCGGGCCGTGCTGGCAGGATGTCCGGGTGCGTCGATCCCGGGCACTGCTGGTGCCGGTCTTCTTGCTGCTCACCCTGTTTTCGTTGAGTGGCTGCGTTCGCGTGTACGCGGCCATGGCCGTGTCGGACGACGACCGCATCTCGGGTGAGATCGTCGCGGCCACGCCGCCCACGCAGGACAACGACCCCGGCCCGCAGCTCAAGGTGCCGCCGGAGCTCGCGAGCCGCGTCACCACCAAGCCGTACCGGGTGGAGGCGTACGCCGGCACGCAGCTGTTCTTCAACGGCCTGTCGTTCGACGAGATGCGGACGCTCGCGACGTCGACCAGCTCGTCGAACAGCCGCTACAGCCTCAACTTCCGCCGGTCGGGTGATCTCGTCACCCTCTCGGGGTCGGTCGACCTGACCCAGGTGCCCGTGGAACGCGCGGACATCCAGGTGAAGGTCAGCTTCCCTGGCAAGATCGTGAACACCAACGGCCGCGAGGAGGAGAACAACACGATCGCGTGGTCTCCGAAACCCGGTCAGGCGTCGATGCTGCAGGCGACCGTGCAGTACGCGGGGCAGAACTCCAACTCGTTCTTCGGCTGGGCGCTGCTGGTCGCCGGGCTCACCGGCGGTGCCGCGCTGATCGTCGTCGTTCTCGCGCTCATCGCGCACAAGCGCAGCACCGTCGTCTAGTTGTGATGTCCAGGGAGGTTGGTCAGCCGGGTGATGGGTGGCTGGCCTCCGAGGGCGGAGTGGGCTCGGTGGTGATTGTAGAAATGGATCCAGCCGGGCAGGGCGGTTCGGCGCTCGGTTTCTGACTGGTAGTGGCGGGCGTAGGCCCAGCCGTCAGCCAGGGTGCGGTGGAAGCGTTCGACCTTGCCGTTGGTCTGAGGCCGGTAGGGCCTGGTGCGTTTGTGCCGGATGCCAAGTTCTGCGCAGGCGTCGCGCCAGGCGAAGGAGCGGTAGGCGGAGCCGTTGTCGGACAGGACTCGTTCGACAACGACTCCGTGCTCGCGGAACCAGGCGGTCGCGCGGCGCAGGACGGCGGTAGCGGTGTCGCCTCGTTCGTCGGTGTGGATTTCGGCGTAGGCGATGCGGGAATGGTCATCGACGACCGTGTGCAGGAAGGCTTTGCCGGTCAAGGGTTTGTAGTCTTTGCCTTTGGGCAGGCCTGGCATGGCTCGCTTGTTGCGGTCGCCTTGCTGGCGTCCGACGAAGCGGTGTCCGCCGCCGTCGGGAATGTTGCCGAACTTGGTGACGTCGACGTGGATCAGCGAACCGGGGTGGGGGTGTTCGTAGCGGCGCAGGGGTTCGCCGGTGACGCGGTCGATGCGGGAGAGCCGGTTGATCCGGCAGCGCACCAGCACGGCGTGCACGGTGGAGGCGGCCAGGCCCAGCCGGCCCGCGATCTGGACCGGGCCCAGCCGGTGCCGCCAGCGCAGGAGCACGATCTGCCGCACGAGCGGTTCGGGTGTGCGGTTCGGGCTGTGACGCGGACGCGAGCTGCGGTCGAGCATCCCGGCCCCGCCCTCGTCGCGATAGCGGGCGGCCCACTTGCGTGCGGTTCGCTCCGCGACCATGAACATCTTCGCCGCTTCGGCGGGCCGCCAGTCCTGTTCCACGATCAGGCGAGCCAAGCGCAGTCGAGTCCGTGGGGTCAGCGTGGCGTTAGGGTGGGACACGAAGGCCTCCGGTGTGTGAAGCGGTTCCTAGACAGCTCCACTTCACATCCAGAGGCCTTCACCTGTCTTCACGACAGGCCATCACGTCCGGAACAACGTCCCTGGACATCACATCTAGTGCTGCGTCAGTCAGCCTTTGCCCCGTATTCGGTGTTCAGACGGCCGTATCGTGGTGCCGGCCCCGCGTCCCTGTACTGGTTGTACCGGGGCGCGGGGCCGGTGCCGCGAGGCGGCCTGCTGAGCGCCGAAGACGCGGCGGAGGTTGGCTGACGCGGCACTAGCTCAGGCGCGCGTGACCAAACCCAGGCGCCCCAGCACTTCCCGCGTCGCCTTCGCCCTGTTCATCGTGTAGAAGTGCAGCGCGGGCACGCCCTCGTCGAGCAGCCGCTGGCACATCTCGGTCGCGATGTCGATGCCGGTGGCGCGGAACCCCGCCACGTCGTCGGCGTACGGCTCCAGCCTGCGCGAGATGTCCAGCGGCAGGTCGGCGCCCGACAGCTCGACGATCTTGGCCAGGCCGCGCGGCGAGAGCATCGGCATGATGCCGGGCAGGATCGCGGCGGAGCAGCCCGCGTCCGCCACCCGGTCGCGCAGCCGCAGGAACGGCTCCGGCGCGTGGAACAGCTGGGCCACCGCGTAGTCCGCGCCCGCGTCGAGCTTGCGCAGCAGGAACTTCAGGTCGGTGTCGAGGTCGGCCGAGCGCGGGTGCCCGTACGGGAACGCCGCCACGCCCACGCAGAAGTCGCCGAGCTCGCGGACGAGCTTCACCAGCTCGTCGGCGTAGTTGAGGCCTTCGGGGTGCGCGACCCACTCGCCCATCGGGTCACCGGGAGGGTCGCCGCGCAGCGCGAGGACGTTGCGCACGCCGATCGCCGCGTACCAGCCGATGACGTTGCGCAGCTCGGCCACCGAGTGGTCGACGGCGGTGAGGTGCGCGACCGGCAGCAGTGTCGTCTCCTGCGCGATGCGGCCGGTGGCCCGGATCGTGCGGTCCCGGCGTGACCCGCCGGCGCCATAGGTGATCGACACGAAGGCCGGGTCGAGGCCCTCCAGCTCGCGAACGGCCCTCCAGAGGACCTTCTCGTCCTCGGCGTCCCGCGGTGGCAGGAACTCCACCGAGAACTTGGGTGGCTCGCCCTGGAGCCGCTCGACCACCGATGTCATGCGACCAACCCTAGTGGTACTTCCGGTAGCTGAGACACCCGCTCACGATGTGGTACGCAGGCCCCGGCATGCGGGTGGCACCGGACACAGCGGACCATGGACCTGTGTCCCACCACCCAATCGACGCTGCCCTGCCCCAGCACGTCGACGAAGCGCTGACCACGTACCTGGCCTCCCGGCGCGCGTCCGGCGAGGCGATGGACCCGAGCTTCGCGAGCGCGGTGGACGCGCTCTCCGGCTTCGTGCTGGGCGGCGGCAAGCGCGTCCGACCGACCTACGCGTGGTGGGGCTGGCGCGCGGCGGGCGGTGACCCGGACGGCGAGCTCGCGGGCGAGGTGCTCACGGCGGTCAGCTCGCTCGAGCTGATCCAGGCGTGCGCGCTGATCCACGACGACCTGATGGACGCCTCCTCGGTGCGCCGGGGCAAGCCGACGGTGCACATCGCGTTCGGCGCGCGGCACCGCGAGCAGGGCTGGCTCGGTTCGCCGGAGCGGTTCGGCATGTCGGCGGCCGTCCTGATCGGCGACATCGCGCTGGCGTGGGCGGACGACATGCTCTTCGCCGCCGGGCTGCCGTCGGAGGTGCTGCGCCGGATGAGCGAGCCGTGGCGGGACATGCGCACCGAGATGCTCGCCGGCCAGTACCTCGACGTGCTGACGCAGGCGCGGGGCGACTCGTCCCCGGACGCCGCGCTGCGCATCGACCGGCTCAAGACCGCCGCGTACACCGTCGAACGGCCGCTGCACATGGGCGCGGCGATGGCGGGCGGCTCACCCGAGCTGATCGCCGGCCTGCGGACGTTCGGCGCCGACATCGGCGTCGCGTTCCAGCTGCGCGACGACCTGCTCGGCGTGTTCGGCGACCCGGAGGTCACCGGCAAGCCCGCGGGCGACGACCTCGCCGAGGGCAAGCGGACGCTGCTCGTGGCGCTCGGCATGCAGTTCGGCGCCGACATCCTCGATCGCGCTCTCGGCAAGCCCGACCTCGACCTCGACACCGTCGAGGAGGTCCGCCGGGCGCTGGTGAAGGTCGGCGCCGTCGACGCCGTCGAGGAGCGCATCGAGGACCTGACGAAGAGCGCGCTGGCCGCACTCGACGCGGCTCCCGTGGCCGAACCGGCCGCCGCCAGGCTCGCCGGCCTCGCGATCAGCTCGACGAAGCGGGCCTTCTGAAGTCGATCATGAGCCTCTCCCTGAGAGTTGATTAACTCCTTGTGACCGTGTGGCCTGTTGCCTGCGGACGCTTCCGCGCGTTGTGCAACGATGTTCGGGCGATGGCAGCAACTCCGTCCCTTCCCCGCACGAGCTCCGAGGCGTCTCCACAGGAGCTTCAACCAGTCGTGCGCACGAACACCTATGCCATCCCCATCCGCACGACCATGCTCGGCCTGCTGGGCGTGGCGCTGATCGCGCTCGGGGGCATGGGCGCCGGCGCGATCCTCGATCGCGACCCGCTGCTCGCCCAGGTCGGGCTGAGCTGGCTGCGCTACGGCCACGGCCGCGACCTCGCGAGCATGGTCCTGTACCTGGGGCTGGGCCTCGTCATCTGGGCGTGGATCAGGCTCGGCCGCCTCGTGCGGTGGGGCGAGATCGGCGACTTCGCGGTGCTGGTCGCCGTGACGGTGTGGACGTTGCCGCTGCTCTTCGCGCCGCCGCTGTTCAGCAAGGACATCTACAGCTACCTGGCGCAGGGCCAGCTCGCGCTGAGCGGGTACGACCCGTACACCGTCGGGCCCGCCGTGCTGCAGAGCACGCTCAGCGAGAACGTCAGCTGGGTGTGGCAGCACACGCCGGCGCCGTACGGGCCGTTGTTCATCCTGATCGCCAAGGCGATCGTGTGGGCCACCGACGCGAGCGTCATCCTCGGCGTCGTCGCCATGCGCCTCTCGCTCGCGGGCGGGCTGGTGCTGCTGTGCTGGGCGCTGCCGGGCCTGAGCAGGCACCTGGGCGGCAAGTCGGCGGTCGCGCTGTGGCTGGTCGCGGCGAACCCGCTGGTGCTGATCCACCTGGTCGGCGGCGCGCACAACGACCTGCTGATGATCGGGCTGATGGCCGCGGGCGTGCTGCTGGTGCTCGACCGCAGGCACGTGCTCGGCTTCGTGCTGCTCGCCCTCGCGTTCTCGGTGAAGGCGACGGCGGTCGTGATCGTGCCGTTCCTCGTCTGGATCTGGGCGGCGCGGCTCGACGGCGACAAGCGCGCGCAGTTCCGCAAGGCGCTGCTGCCGGGTCTCGTGGCGTTCCTCGGGACGTTCGCAGTGTGCACGGTGATCGCCGGGGTGACCCTCGGCTGGATCCCGGCGCTGCGCAGCTCGTCGATGATCATCAACTGGCTGTCGCTGCCGAGCGCGGTCGGCGACTTCGCCCGCATGGTCGTGAACTGGTTCGTCTACGTCGACGGCGGCATCTTCATCGGCGTCGCGCGGACGCTCGGCTCCCTCGTGCTGGTCTGGATCGCGTACACGCAGTGGTGGGCGGCCCGCGACGGCGACGTGCGCGACGGCATCCGGCGCGGCGCGCTGACGATGCTGGCGGTCGCGCTGCTGTCCCCGGCGACGCTGCCCTGGTACTTCACCTGGCCGCTCGCCATGGCCGCCGGGTTCGCGTGGAGCACGGGCGCGCTCGTCACGGTGACGCTGGCGTCGCTGTTCCTGCTGCTGGTGACGTTCCCGAACGGCGACACGGCGCTGTACTCGTGGGGCTACCTGTTCTTCGCGCTGGCGGTGTCGGGCCTCGCGGCGTGGTCGCTGGTGAAGCCGGACCCGTTCGGCCTGTCCACCCGCTACGAGTGAGGCGCGACCCGTGGACTTGGGCGCCGCCTACGCCGCCTGCCGCCGGGTGAACGCGCGGTACGGCAAAACGTTCTTCCTGGCCACGACGCTGCTGCGGCCTGAGCAGCGGCCCGCGGTGCACGCGCTGTACGCGTTCGCGCGCTGGGCCGACGAGATCGTCGACGCGGCAGGGGTCACCGACCGCGAGGGCGAGCTCGACCGGCTGGAACGGCTCCTGGAGAAGGCCCCGTCGAACCTGCTGCTGCACGCGCTGGCGGACACAGTTCGCCGTTACGACATCGACAGGTCGCTGTTCGCGGACTTCCTCGCGTCGATGCGGATGGACCTCCACGTGACCGAGTACGCGGACCTCGACGCGCTCGGCGTCTACATGCGCGGCTCGGCGGAGGTCATCGGGCTGCAGATGCTGCCGGTGCTCGGCACCGTCGTGCCGCGTGCGGAGGCCGAACCGTACGCGGCGCGGCTGGGGGTGGCGTTCCAGCTGACGAACTTCCTGCGCGACGTCGGCGAGGACCTCGACCGCGGCCGGGTCTACCTGCCGCAGGACGTCCTCGGCGCGCACGGCGTCGACCGCGACCTTTTGCAATGGTGTCGTCGCCATCGTCGCGCAAACGTCCGAGTGCAACGGGCGCTCGACGACCTCGTCGCGCACTCATATGCGGTATATCAGTCGGCCGAGCCGGGCATCGCGATGCTGTCCGCGTCGTCGCGGCCCTGCATGCGGACGGCGTTCACGTTGTACCGCGACATCCTCGGGCTCGTCGGCTGCGAGGTGCTGTGGCGACGGGTGTCGGTGCCGGGCGCACGACGGCTCGCGGTGGCAGTGCCCGGAACCTGCCGGGCACTGCTCGCCCACGCCCTGCCCGTGCGCACGGCGACGAGATGATCTCCGCTTTAGATCACGATCACTCCGACGATGTTCGACGTCGCGGAGGCGTAGACGTTCGTGCCGGGGAAGTAGAGCCGCAGGTCGGCGGAGGCATCGATGGTGAGCTTCGCGGTGAACGTCGCGTTCGGCTGGCAGTTCTTGGTGTAGATGCTGGTCCAGGCCGAGGCGCCGACCCTGACCTGGGCGAACACGTCGAGGCCGAGCGTCAGCTGCCGCTCGCCCCGGACACCGAGCTTGCCCTTGATCTGGAGCTTGTCGCCCTTCTTGAGCTTGACCTTGGCGCCACCGGCGTCGAGTTCCAGCGTGGTCGGCTTGGCCTGCGTGGCCGGGGCGGCGGTCGCGGCGACCGGCGAGAGGAGCAGCCCGAAGGCGGCGAGGCCGGCGACGAGAGTTTTGGTGATCATGTGCACCAGCTCAGGGGTTCCAGGCGCCTCTCGCTCGCTGAGACGCCTGGAACCGCTGCAACGGGTGAACTAGAAGCCCATCGACTGGGCGCGTCGCTTTACCTCACGCCCACGGTCTCCGCGCAATGCTTCGATCGGAGTGCCAGGGAGGCTTTCGTCCTCCGTGAAGAGCCAGCGCAGGATCTCGTCCGTGGAGAAGCCCTGGTCGCGCAGCACCGTGATGGTGCCGGGCAGACCCTTCACCACGCCTCCGGCGGCGAGGAACGCCTCCGGGATGACGAGAACGCCGGCCCGCCGCTCGGCGAGCAGTTGCCCGTCGCGCAGCAGTTGGTGGACCCGGGTAACCGGAAGTCCCATTCGGTCGGCCACCTCGGGGAGGCCGAGAACCTCCAGGTCGGCAGCCAGTACATCCGCAGCGGCAGGAATCGCACTCACGGGGGTCACGATGCCATAACCGAACTGGGAACGCCCTTCCGCCAACCGGGTCATCCTGAGCTTTACCATCTCGCACTGTGGAGAGGTCGGTTTCGAACGTGATGGGTGGACTGCTGGAGCAGCGCTACCGGGTGGACTCCGTGCTGGCGCGCGGTGGCATGTCCACCGTCTATCGAGGTCGGGACACCCGTCTCGATCGCGATGTCGCCATCAAGGTGATGGATCCTCACCTGACCGCTGACCCCGCGTTCGTGGCGCGCTTCGAGCGAGAGGCGCGCGCGGCCGCGCAGTTGCATCACCCTGCCGTGGTGTCCGTGCACGACCAGGGCGTCGATGGTGACCAGGTGTACCTGGTGATGGAGCTGATCGACGGTGGCAACCTCCGTGACCTGCTCAACCAGCGCGGCAAGCTCGCTCCGGCCGTGGCGTTGAGCATCCTCGGACCGGTGTTGTCGGCGTTGGGCGCGGCGCACCGCGCCGGGCTCGTGCACCGCGACGTAAAGCCGGAGAACGTGCTGATCGGACCCGGTGGCCAGGTCAAGGTGGCGGACTTCGGGCTGGCCCGCGCGATCGCCGAGAACGGCGTCACGAGCGACAGTGAGATCCTGGGCACTGTCGCCTACCTTTCACCCGAACAGGTGGAGACGGGCGTCGCGGACGCGCGCAGTGACGTCTACTCGGCCGGAATCGTGCTCTACGAGATGCTGGCGGGTCAGGCGCCCTATCGCGGCGACACGGCCATCTCGGTGGCCTACCAGCACGTGAACTCGGACGTCCCGTCGGTTCCGGAGATCCCGCTGGCGCTCGACACGCTGGTGCGCAAGGCGACGCGGCGCGACCCGGCGCTGCGACCGGTGAACGCGGACGCGTTCCTCGCGGAACTCGAGCGCGTGGGTTCGGAGCTCGGCCTCTCGCCGCAGCCGGTGCCCGTTCCCGGCACGGCGCCCGAGAACGACAGGACGGTCATCATGCGACCGGTGCCCGTCGCGGTCGGTGCCACTCCCCCGACGGCCGCCGAGGCGACGAGGCCCGTGGTGCCGAACCCGCCGATGAACGCGGCTGTGACCACGGTCACCACCGGTCCGCCGACGCCGCCTCCCGGCATCTCCGCCACGCGCACGATGCAGCGGCCGGAGCCACCGCGGCGCCGGCCCCCGCAGAAGAAGCGGCCGAAGGTCGACCCGGTCGAGGAAGAGCGCAAGCGCCGCAAGAAGCTCTTCATCATCTGGGGTTCCGTGGTCGCCGTGCTGGCGCTGATCGTCGGCCTGTTCTCCTGGTACGTCGGCGCGGGTCGCTGGACGGTGATGCCGGCGGTCGCCGGCCAGTCCGAGCAGAACGCGGCGTTGCTGGTCCAGCAGGCCGACCTGATCGCGCTGGTCGAGAAGGTGCCGTCCAACGACGTGCCGATCGGCACCGTCATCAGTTCCGATCCCGCCGCGAACACGGAGTTGCGCAAGAACGGGTCCGTCAAGCTCGTCGTGTCGCGCGGCAAGCCCGTCGTGCCGTTCATCAACGTCGGCGCCGAGGTGGACGCCGCGACCAAGGAGATCGAGGCCGCGGGCCTCAAGGCGGTCAAGGACGCCGCGAAGGACGCGTTCCACGACACCGTGCCGATCGGCAAGGTCGTCGGGCTCGACCCGCGCCCCGGCACGGCGCTCAACCTCGACAGCCCGGTGACCCTCGTGCTGAGCAAGGGTCCGCCGCCGCGCCTGCCGGTGCCGAACGTCACGGGCAAGACCAAGGACGAGGCGTTCGCCGAACTGCAGCGCGCCGGTCTGGAGCCGGTCGACGCGGGCGGCGAGGACGGCCCCGAAGACGAGAAGTCGCGCGTGGTGCGGACGGATCCGCCCGCGGGCACGGTCCTGGACCCGACGCGGGCCAAGCGGGTGACCGTCTTCTACGAGAACAAGGACCGTGAGGTCGAGGTTCCCGACGTGACCCGGAAGAAGGTCCGCGACGCCAAGGAAGAGCTCGAAAAGGCCGGCCTGAAGGTGAAGGTCGAGTTCAACAGGAGCGGCAACGCGACCGTCGTGAACCAGTCGATCCCGCCACGCACGCGGGTCGAGCGAGGCACCGAGATCACCATCTTCGGCCTCTGACCAGCACAAAGCGAAGGGCCCCGCGTTCTCGACGCGGGGCCCTTCGTTCTTCAGCTCGTCTTCAGCAAACCCCTCAGGAGCGCAGCATCTCGGCGACGAGGAACGCGAGTTCGAGCGACTGCTGCGTGTTCAGGCGCGGGTCGCACGCCGTCTCGTAGCGGCCGGCCAGGTCGTCGTCGGAGATCTCCTGCGCACCGCCGAGGCACTCGGTGACGTCCTCACCCGTGAGCTCGATGTGGATGCCGCCGGGGTGCGTGCCCAGGCGCCGGTGCACCTCGAAGAAGCCCTGGACCTCGTCGACGATGCGGTCGAAGTGACGGGTCTTGTAGCCGGTGCTCGACTCGTGCGTGTTGCCGTGCATCGGGTCGCACTGCCAGATGACCTTGTGGCCGCTGGCCTCGACCTTCTCCACGATCCCGGGGAGCACGTCGCGCACCTTCTGGTTGCCCATGCGCGAGATGAGCGTCAGGCGGCCCGGCTGGTTGCGCGGGTCGAGGCGCTCGACGTACTCGACGGCCATCTCCGGCGACGTCGTCGGGCCGATCTTGAGACCGATCGGGTTCGCCAGCATCTCGGCGAACGCGATGTGCGCGCCGTCGAGCTGCCGGGTGCGCTCGCCGACCCACAGGAAGTGCGACGACAGGTCGTACAGCCGGGGCTCGTCGCCCGTCGTGTCGAGGCGGAGCAGCGCGCGCTCGTAGTCGAGGAGCAGCGCCTCGTGCGAGGCGAAGATCTCCGTGCCGTGCAGCGACTGGTCGTTCACGCCGCACGCCGACATGAACTTCAGGCCGCGGTCGATCTCGCCGGCCAGGGCCTCGTAGCGCTCGCCCGCGGGCGAGGTGCGCACGAAGTCGCGGTTCCAGTCGTGCACGCGGTGCAGGTCGGCCAGACCCGCGCCGGTCAGCGCCCGCAGCAGGTTCATGGCCGCGCCGGCGTTCGCGTAGGCGCGGATCATGCGGCCGGGGTCGGCCACGCGGGCCTCGGGGGTCGCGACCAGGGAGTTGATGATGTCGCCGCGGTAGGACGGCAGGCCGAGCGCGTCGATGCCCGACGAACGCGGCTTGGCGTACTGGCCGGCGATGCGGCCGACCTTCACCACCGGCAGGCTCGCGCCGTAGGTCAGCACCACGGCCATCTGCAGCAGGGTCCGGATGTTCGCGCGGATGTGCGGCTCGGTGTTGTCCGCGAACGTCTCCGCGCAGTCACCACCCTGCAGGAGAAACGCCTCACCGTTCGCGACCTGCGCCAGTTGCGTGTGCAGCCGGTCGATCTCGGCGGGCACGGTGATCGGCGGCACGCTCTCGAGCACCGTCCGCACGCGACGCACCTGTTCGGCGTCGGGCCACTCCGGCTGCTGGGCAGCCGGGCGCGACAGGGCGTCGTCCAGGCGCTTGCGCATCTCGGGAGGCAGCGGCGGAAGCTCGGGAAGCGTGTCGATGGGCACGTCCACGGTCCAGTTCACGCTGCTCATCCTAGTTGTCCCACACTGAGAGAACGGGCCGGGCCTTGTCAGCTGCTCGCCCGCGGTCCCGCGCCACCCGAAGTCTGTTACCAGTCAACTATCCGCCCCTGCCCTGTTGAGACGCCGCACTGCATGATGTGGGCCATGGACGCCACCCGATTGGATGACAGCACCGCCACCCGGCTGCTGGGCATCGCGATCGACAACATCCAACGCGACCACCCGGTGCACTGGACGCACGTGATCGACGGCGATCACCGGCTCGTGCCGCAACGGGTGCTGCACCCCGTGTTCGCCGGATCGTTCGACTGGCACTCGTGCGTGCACCAGACGTGGCTGGCCGTGCGGCTGCTACGCCTGCGCCCCTCTCTCGCGGGTGCCGACGCCGCACGTGACGCGTTGGACAAGCTGATCACGCCCGACAACTGCGCCGTCGAGGCCTCGTTCTTCGCCTCACCGGCCGGACGGCACTGGGAGCGGCCGTACGGGTGGGCGTGGCTGCTGCTGCTCGACGCCGAACTGCGCACCTCCGGGCTGCCGTGGTCGGTGGCGCCGATCGCGGACGTGCTGCGCGACCGGTGGCTCGAGTGGATCTCGGCGGCGCGGCTGCCGATCCGCACCGGCACGCACAGCAACACCGCGTTCGCGACGGGCCTGGTGTTCGACGCCGCCCAGGCGAACGGCGACACCGAACTGGTCTCCGCCTGCGCCGACGCGGCGCTGCGGTGGCACCGGGACGAGGTCGCTTACGGCGGCTTCGAGCCGGACGCCGCCGACTTCCTGTCGCCCGCGCTGACGACGGCCGACCTGATGCGGCGCGCGCTGAACCCCGCGGACTTCGCCAGCTGGTTCGACGCCTACCTGCCGGAGCTCGACTCCGAGCGGTGGCGCGTGCTGCGTGAGCCATACCCGGTCGACGACCCCAGCGACCCCTACGGCTCACACCTGGCCGGGCTCGCGTTGTCGCGCGCCTGGAACTGGGAGGCGATCGCGGAGGCCCTGCCGGACGGGCACCGTTATGCCTCACTGGCCCGCGCCGCTTCGGCCGTGCACCGCGAGGCCGGGTGGACCTACGTGTTCGGCGGGCACGGCTACATGGCCGACCACTGGCTCGGGACGTTCGCTGCCTACCTCGACGTGAAAGCCTTCTGACCTGCGCTTATCCAACCTTATGCAAAAGACGTTTGCGGTCGTCCGCAAACGTCTTTTGCATAACTGATATATCGGTGAGTGGTGCAACGGCGTGGGGGACGACGAGTTGGCGCGCTGATATATCGGATATCGCGGGGCGGTGCGCATGGGCTTGGACCTAGGAGCTCGCGACCGATATATCGGATATCGCGCACGGACGACACGGACTCGACCCCGAAGGAGGCGAGCGATATATCGGATATCAGGTGCCGGACGACAGCGTCGCGCGCCGGATCAGCGTGAGCGCGATACCGGTGGCCGCGGCATGCACCGAAGCCGCGTGCGCGCGAGGATCGAAGCGGGTGGCCGGGCCGGCGACGCTGACCGCGGCCACGACGTTGCCCTCGTGGTCCAGCACCGGCGAGGCCACGCACGCCAGGCCGATCCTGGACTCCTCGAACTCGTAGGCGACGCCCGTCTGCCGGATCGCGGCCAGCTGGCGGCGGAGCATGCCGGGGGTGACGACGGTGCGCGGTGTCCGGCGGGCGAGCGGGGACGCGAGCACCGCCGTGCGCACGGACGTGGGTGAGTGGGCCAGCAGGGCCTTGCCGATCGCGGTGGCGTGCAGCGGCATGCGGCCGCCCAGGCGTGAGGGCGAGGACGCCTGGCGGTGGCCGCCGATCTTGGCTGCGTAGATGACCTCGTGGCCCTCGCGGAGTCCGAGGTGGACGGTTTCGTGGGTGCGTTCGTAGAGGTCTTCGAGGTAAGGCGTGGACACCTCGACCAGGCGGCGTTCGACGGACGCGCGGATGCCCAGCTGGAACAGGTGGCCGCCGAGGCGGTAGCCGCGCGTGCCGCGGTCGAGCAGGCGGGCGTCGGCCAGGTCGCCCAGCAGGCGGTGCAGCGTCGCCTTCGCCAGGCCGGTGCGTCTGCCCAGTTCCGCGAAGCCGAGCTCGTCGTCGTCGGCACCGAAGGCGTTCAGCACCGACATCACCTTGCCCAGCAGGGTGTTCGGCACCTCGGTCATCACCTGATCGTGCCATGAGTTCCGCTCATCGGAACTCCGCAGTGTCCAGGAGGCCGCCGGCGACGCCACCATTGCCGGCATGAACAACGTCGGCACGGCCGCGGAGCGGCTCGCCACCGCAGCACGCGACCGGGTGCCCTGTGCGCCCGTGCGCGACCTCATCGGCGACGACGAGGCCTACGCGGTCCAGCAACTCAACGTCGCCGCCCGGATCGACGGCGGCGCCGCCGTCGTGGGGCGCAAGATCGGCCTCACCTCCCCGGCGGTCCAGCGTCAGCTCGGGGTGGACCAGCCGGACTTCGGGGTGCTGCTCGACGACATGACCTACGAGGACGGCGCCGAGCTGCCGACGTCCGGGCTGTTGCAGCCGAAGGTGGAAGCGGAGCTCGCGTTCGTGCTGACGGCGGACCTCACCGACGGGCCGTTCGACGAGGAGACCGTCGCGGCGGCGGTCGGGCACGTCCGGGCCTCGCTGGAGATCGTGGACAGCCGGATCGCCGGCTGGGACATCACCTTCGCCGACACGGTGGCGGACAACGCCTCGTCGGGGCTGTTCGTCCTCGGCACCGAGCGGGTCGGGCTGGGCGACGTCGTGCCCAGGGACGTGTCGATGGTGCTCAGCGTCAACGGTGAGGAGCGCTCGACCGGGACCGGTGCCGCCTGCCTGGGCGATCCGCTGACCGCGCTCGCCTGGCTCGCCACGATGGCGGCGAAGCTCGGCGACCCGTTGCGGGCCGGCGACATCGTGCTCAGCGGCGCTCTGGGCCCGATGACCGGGGTCCAGGCCGGCGACCACGTCGAGGCGACCATCACCGGGCTCGGCACCGTGCGGGCCTCGTTCGCGAAACAGGAGGCGTGATGCGCACGAAGGTCGCGGTGATCGGGCCGGGCAACATCGGCACCGACCTCGTCATCAAGGTGCTCAAGAGGTCCACGACGCTGGAAGTGGCGGCGCTCGTCGGCATCGACCCGGAGTCGGACGGTCTCGCCAAGGCCCGCAAGCTCGGCGTCGCGACCACGGCCGAAGGGATCGAAGGGCTCATCGGGATGCCTGAGTTCGCGGACGTCGAGATCGTCTTCGACGCCACCTCCGCGCACGCTCACGAGATCAACGCGAAGATCCTGGCAGAGCACGGGAAACGGGTCATCGACCTGACCCCGGCGGCGATCGGGCCGATGGTGGTGCCGACGGTGAACCTCCACGAGCACCTGCACGCCCCGAACGTCAACATGGTCACGTGCGGCGGCCAGGCCACGATCCCGATCGTCGCCGCCATCGGCAAGGTCACGCCCGTGCCGTACGCGGAGATCGTCGCCTCGATCGCGTCGCGCAGCGCGGGTCCCGGTACCCGCGCGAACATCGACGAGTTCACCGAGACCACCGCGCACGCCATCGCGGAGGTGGGCGGCGCGCGGCGGGGCAAGGCCGTCATCGTGCTCAACCCCGCCGACCCGCCGATCACCATGCGCGACACCGTGCTCGCGCTCGTCAACGCACCGGATCCCGAGGCACGGCAACGGATCGAAGCCTCCGTCGGGGAGATGGTCGCCGAGGTCGCCACGTACGTCCCTGGCTACCGCCTCAAGCAGCGGGTGCAGATCAACCCGGTGGAGCAGCCCCACACCCTCACCGAAGAGCCGGTGACGCACCAGGTCACCGTGCTGCTGGAGGTCGAGGGTGCGGCCGACTACCTGCCTGCCTTCGCGGGGAACCTGGACATCATGACCAGCGCGGCCCTCCGGGTCGCGGAAGAGATGGCGGCGGTGGTGCGCGCATGAAGATCTACCTGCAGGACGTGACCCTCAGGGACGGCATGCACGCCCTGCGGCACCGCATCACGCCGTCGAAGGTCGCCGAGATCGCCAGGGCACTGGACCAGGCCGGCGTTGATGCCGTCGAGGTCTCGCACGGCGACGGGCTCAGCGGCGGGTCGCTCGTCTACGGTCCGGGCAGCCACACCGACTGGGAGTGGATCGCGGCGGCCGCGGAAGCGTTGACCCACGCCACACTCACCACGTTGCTGCTGCCCGGCATCGGCACCCTCCACGACCTCAAGCGTGCCCACGGCCTCGGTGTGAAATCCGTGCGCGTCGCGACGCACTGCACCGAGGCCGACATCGCCGCCCAGCACATCGCCGGTGCCCGCGAGCTGGGCATGGACGTGTCCGGGTTCCTGATGATGAGCCACCTGGCCGAACCGCGGGAGCTCGCACGCCAGGCGAAGCTGATGGAGTCCTACGGCGCGAACTGCGTCTACGTAACGGATTCCGGCGGCCGCCTGCTCTCCCACGACGTCCGCGACCGCATCCGTGCCTACCGCGACGTCCTCGACGAGCGGACCGAGATCGGCATCCACGCGCACGAGAACCTCTCGCTCGCCGTGGCGAACTCCATCACCGCCGTCGAGGAAGGAGCCACGCGGGTCGACGCCTCCCTGGCCGGACTCGGTGCCGGCGCGGGCAACTGCCCGATCGAACCGTTCGTCGCCGTCGCGAACCTCCAGGACTGGAAGCACAACGCGGACCTGTTCGCGCTCCAGGACGCCGCCGACGACCTCGTCCGCCCGCTCATGGAACACCCGGTCCGCGTCGACCGCGAGAGCCTCACCCTCGGGTACGCGGGCGTCTACGGCTCGTTCCTGCGCCACGCCGGCATCGCCGCCGAGCGCACCGGCGCCGACGTCCGGGCTCTCCTGTTCGAAGCCGGACGACGGCGCCTGGTGGGCGGTCAGGAGGACATGCTCACCGACATCGCCCTCGACCTCACCCGGTAGCCGTCACCGGGAAAGTGGTTCCGATGCCCATGCCGGTGATCCACTCGGGCACGGGTTCGTAGCTGGTCCATATGAGCGGCAGGCCGACGGCGACCTGCCCGATGAGCCAGCAGCGGATCTCGTGCCCGCCGCTGCCGGCATGGGCTTCCAGCGCCTCGTGCCCCACGGAGGCGATCTCACCGGCCGACCCCGCCGCCAGCCGGTCGAGGAACCACCGGTCCCACACCGCGTTCACCTTCGCCTCGGGGTTCCCGCCCATCGCGCGCACCCGCGGCTCGCGCGCGGCGGCGAACTCCTTCGCGTACGCCCGGCCCCGGATCAACGACTCGCGCCGCTCCCCCACCACGGACGGATCGCGCGGATCGTTGGACGGCAACCAATGCGACAACCCGCCGCTCGCGACGACCAGCACTCGTCCGGGGTACTCCGAAGACCGCAACGCGGCCCCGAGTGCGCGACCCAGCTGCACACAACGGTCCAGCGACGGCAACGGTGGCGCGGCCGTGTTGACCACCAACGGCACCAGCGGCAGCGAAGTGCCGCCGGTGATCATCTCGTAGCTCTGCACGATGCCGTGGTCGACGGTCAGCGAATACGACAGCGACACGTCGAACCCCGCGCCGGCCACCCCGCTGTGCGCCGACCAGGCCAGCGTCCTGGCCACCGGCAACGGTCCCGAGCTGCTGCCGAAGTCGCCGAACCCCACCGCTTCCTCGACGCCGAGCACGAACGGCGGCATCACGTCGTAGAAGTTGGCGTGGAAGTGATCCGGCCCGATCACCACGACCGCGTCCGGCGCCAGCTCCTCCACGGCCAGCCGCACGCGGTCCGCGTCCCGCAGGAACACCGATCCCGGCCCGTCCCCGTCCGGCGGCAGCAGTGTCGCGAACGGGCTGTGCGACATCCCGGCGAAACCGATGATCTCCGCCATCAGGAGGGGTCCTTTCCGTGCAACAGCCAGGTGCGGTGCGTGTCGAGGAACTCCGGGACCTTCTCCCATTGCGGCCAGTGACCGGCGTCGTCGATGACGTGCAGGCGCGCGTCCGCCAGCCAGTCCAGCACCATGCCGGCCTCGTCCAGGCCGCCCGTCGGGTCGTGGCTGGTCCACAGCAGCAACGTCGGCGCCGCGATCTTCCCGACCCACGCCGGGTCCCACGCGAAGTCCCTGCGCACCACCGGGTCCTGCAGCACCAAGGTGTTGGTGATCGCCTGCACGAACCCCGGCCGCGAGTACACCTGGCGACGGAGGTTCACCAGCTCGTCGGTCACCATCTCCTTGTGGTGGAACAGGAACTCGACCCGCCGCCGCACGGTTTCCTCGCTCGGATCGAGCACGGCCGCCATCGTGCTGTCCCGCATCCGTTGCATGACCTCGGGCTTGTTCGCGATGTTGCCGGGCGTGTTCAGCACCAGCCGGTCGACGCGCTCGGGGAAGTGCGCCGCGACCCACGCGGCGACCCAGCCGCCGAGCGACTCACCGGACAGGTGCGCCTTCCCGACGCCCAGCGCGTCGAGCAGTCCCACGAGGTGCTCGGACAGCACGTCGATCGTGTACGGCAGGTCCGGCAGATCGGACCAGCCGTGGCCGACCATGTCGTAGGCGGTGACGTGGAAGTCCTCCGCCAGTCCCGCGATGTCGCGCGAGTAGGCCTCCAGGTGGCCGCCGGTACCGTGCAGCAGCACGAGTTCCGGCCCGGCCCCCGCCTGCAGGATCCTCGTCCGCACGGTGTGGCCGCGCACCGGGACGTCGACGTGCCGCACAAGATGGTCCACATGCGACAGTTCGCCCCAGATGCTGACGTGCTCGGGAATCACTGGTCCTCCCCAGAAGAATCGAACTCTGAAGAATCGAACTCTGATGTGTCGAAACGGGCGCGGGCCTCGCCGAAGGTCGCGAGCCCCGCGCTCTGCCTGCGGGCGAGCCCGAACAGCGCGAGCAGCCGGGAGTTCTCGATCGTCAGGAACTCGACGGGCTTCTCGCTGGAGTCGTTGTAGTGGCGGTGCCACGTCCACGGCGGCGTGTAGACGAACGAGCCGGAAGTCCACGTCACCGTCTCGTACTCCTCCGGTTCGGCGTTCTGGATCTCGCTGTGCCCGTCGCCGGAGATCACGAAGTGGACGGTCTCGTGGTAGTGCCGTTGCATGTCGGAGCTTTCACCCGGCGGGATCACCTGCCGGAACAGCTCGAACGTCGACGTCGGCAGCCTGCCCGCGATCCGCAGCGTCGTCGGGTTCGGCACCGCGCCCGCGGGGATCGTCTCCAGCTCGTCGTCGTGCACGACCAACGGCCGCGCGCCGTCGGGCCGCACCGCGTGCGTGAGCGCCCCGAGGAAGTCGGTCATGGCGAAGTCGGGTCCTGAGGTGGCCAACGCGGTTTCCCTTTCAGAGAGCGAACTCGGTGCGTCCGCCGTCGACGGTGAGCACGGTGCCGTTGACGTACGAGGCTTGCGGCGAGGCCAGGAACGCCACCGCGGCGGCGATCTCCCGGGGGTCCGCGGCGCGCAGTGCCGGGATGTCCGCCAGGTCCTGGGCCGCCGCGGTGTCGAAGTCGACGCCCGTCTCCTCGGCCCTGCGGCGCAGCACTTCCAGCCGGCGAGGTGTCAGGGTCGCGCCGGGAGCGACGCAGTTGACCGTGACGCCGTCCGCCGCGAACTGCCGTGACGCGAGCTTGGCCGCCGACGTCACGGCCGCGCGCAGCACCGTGGACGACGCGAGTCCGGGCTGCGGCTGCCGCACCGCGGTCGAGGTGATCACCACGGCCCGCCCGAACCCGCGCCGCGCCATCGCGGGCAGCGCCTCCCGCAGCAACGCGAGCGGCCCGAGCAGCAGCAGGTCGAGATCGCGGTGCCACTGCGCGTCCGGCACCTCGAAGAGTCCTCCGGGAGACGGCCCGCCCGCGTTCACGACCAGCACGTCGAGCGAGCCGTGCCGGCCGGTCACCTCGCGCACCAGCTCGGTGGCCTCACCCGGATCGGCGAGGTCGCCGACGAGATGGTCGGCGCCGAGCGCCGCGGCCGTCTCCTTCAGCGTCGATTCGGTGCGTCCGGCCAGCACGACGCGGTGCCCGCTCCCGACGAGCGCCGCGGCCGTCGCCGCACCGATTCCGCCCGCGCCGCCCCCGACGAGCGCGACCCGCGTGGTGTTTGCGTCCATGAGCTCCTACAGTCACCGTGTGGCAGAGGCGGACCAAGGATGAGTCCCAGTGACCGGGACTCGCAGCCGACCGAGCCGAGCGGTTCACTCGAACGCGCGGCGGCGATCCTGGACGCCTTCGACGCCGCCCACCGCGAGCTGGGCCTCGCCGAACTGGTGCGCAGGTCCGGGTTGCCGCGCTCGACGGTGCACCGCACGGCGGCGCGCATGATCGACCTCGGCTGGCTCGACAAGCCGCACGACCGCTACCGGATCAGCACCGGCCTGTTCAAGCTGTCCGGCCTCGTACCGGTGCGGCACGAGCTGCGCGAGGCCGTGCTGCCGTTCCTGCAGGACCTCTACGCGGCCGCCCGCGTCACGGTGCAGCTCGGCGTGCTCGACGGCACCCGCGTGCTGATCGTCGACAAGATCACCGGGCACCGGCCGATGCCGATGCTGTCCCAGGTCGGCGGCATGATCCCGGCGCACTGCTCGGGTCTGGGCCGCGCGATCCTCGCCTACTCCGACGCGGCGACCGTGGACGCGGTGATCGCAGCCGGGATGGAACGCCGAACGCCGCGCACCATCACGAGCCCCACGGCGTTGCGCCGCGAGCTCGCCGCGGTCCCGGACCGCGGCTGGGCCTACGACAGGGAGGAGGGCAACGTCGGCGTGAGCTGCGTGGCGGCCCCGATCTTCACCGCGACCGGTGAGCCCGCCGCCGCGCTGTCCGTGACGGGGCCGAGCGCGGCCGTGCGCCCGGAACGGATCGGTCCGGCCGTGCGGATGGCGGCCGCCGCGGCGAGCCGGGCTTACTCGACCCGGCGCTGGGAGTCCCACTAGCCGGGACTTCCGGTTGGTCGCGAACGTGCGCGCGCTCCACAGTGTGGTCCGTCACATCCTCACCCAGGAGGACCGGATGCGAGTCGCGATCATCGGTGCCGGAGTCGCCGGCCTCACCACGGCGAAGGTGCTGCTGCAGGCAGGACACGAGGCCGAGGTGTTCGACCGGACACCGGACGTCGGCGGCGTGTGGAGCCGCACCCGGCGCTACCCCGGCCTCACCACGCAGAGCCCCAAGGCCCAGTACTCGTTCTCGGACTTCCCGATGCCGAAGGACCTGCCGGAGTGGCCGACCGGCGAACAGGTGCAGGCGTACCTGGAGGCCTACACGTGGCACTTCGGTGTCGACGCGTGCCTGCGCCTGGAGACGGCGGTGACGTCCGTCGTGCCCGTCGACGACGAGTGGGAGCTGACCACGCACACGGGCACGACGTACCGGTACGACCGGGTTGTCGTGGCCAACGGCGTGTTCTGCGAGCCTTCCGTGCCGGCGTTCCCCGGCCGTGAGGAGTTCGAGGCGGCCGGTGGACAGGTTCTCGCGGGCACCGAGTTCCACGACGTCGAACAGGCGCGGGACAAGCACGTCCTCGTAGTCGGGTACGGCAAGTCCGCGTGCGACGTGACGGTGCCGATCAGCGGTGTCGCGGCCAGCACCGACATCATCGCGCGGCAGCTGCTGTGGAAGGTCCCGCGCAGGATCGCCGGGGTGGTCAACTTCAAGATGCTGCTGCTGACCCGCATGGGCGAGGCGCTGTTCCGCTACCGGTGGGTGCGCGGGTTCGAGAAGTTCCTGCACGGCCCCGCGGACAAGGTCCGCCGCTCGATGCTCAACTCACTGGGTTCGGTGTCGGTGCGGCAGTTCGGCCTCGCGAAGCACGACCTGGTGCCGTCCGGGCAGATGGAGGACATCGTCAAGGGCGCGATCGGCCTTGTCACCGAAGGGTTCTTCGAAGGCGTCGAGTCCGGCGCGATCCGGGTGCGCCGCGACATGACCATCGAGCGGTTGAAGTCCGGCGGCGCCGTCCTGTCGGACGGCACGGTGCTGCCCGCCGACCTGGTCGTCTGCGCCACCGGGTTCACCCAGGGCGTGCCGTTCCTGCCCGGCGAGGTCCAGGAGCGGTTGTTCGACGAGCGCGGCAACTTCGCGCTGTACCGGCAGATCCAGCCGATCGGCGTGCCGGGCCTGTACTTCAACGGCTACAACTCGTCGTTCTTCAGCCCGCTCAACGCGGAACTGGCGGCGTTGTGGATCGCGGCCGACCTCGCGGGAGCGCTCTCGCTGCCGGACGACGCCACGCGCCGGGCGGACGTGACAGCGCAGCTCGCGTTCATGGACGAGGCGACGAGCACACATCACTGCCGCGGCACGAAGATCATCCCGTTCTCGCTGCACAACGCCGACGAGGTGCTGTCGGACCTCGGGCTGCAGATCGGCCGCGCGACCCGTGCGTCGCACTGGCTCAACCCGGTCGCGCCCTCGGCGTACCGCAAGGTCACGCCCCAGTTGCTCACCCGGCTCGGTCGAAATGAGGTTGGAGACCATGGAAACCCCCGTGAAGCATCACGTCTACCGCAGCGGTGAAGGCACGAACGTCGGCGCGATCGGCCTCGGCATCTACACGCGGTTGACCGGCGCGGACACCAAGGGCGCTTACTCGCTGTTCGAGTACGTCGTGCCGCCGAACCTCGGCGGGCCACCCACCCACATCCATTCGCGCGAGGACGAGCTGTTCACGTGCGTGCAGGGGCGGGTCGTCGTCGAACTGGACGGCGAGGAACACGTGCTGGGGCCGGGAGATTCGCTGCTGATGCCGCGCGGGGTGCCGCACATGTTCCACAACCCGTTCGACGAGGAGACCCGCGTGGTGGCCGTCGTGTCACCGCCGGGGCTGGAGAACTACTACCAGGCGTTGTCCGAACTGCCGCCGGGGCCGCGCGACATGAAGCTGGTCGCGGAGATCATGGTGCAGCACGGCCTTTCGCTGCAGAAGAAGCCATGACGCGCGCTGCTGTTGACCGCACGGGCATGGTGAGGCAGATGTGCGCCGCGGTCGACTCCGGTGACGCGGAAGCGTTCGGGGCTTGGTTCGCCGAGGACGCCACCTACACGTTCGGCAACAACGAGCCGTTGATCGGGCGTGCCGCCGTGGTGGCGGCGACCGCTGGTGCGGCCGGCGCGTTGCCGTGGGTGCGGCACGTGGTCGACCAGGTCGCCGAGGTAGGCGACCAGCTGTTCTGCCGGTTCACCATCGAGACCGAGGCCCCGGACGGGAAGCCGCTCGCGTTGCCCTGTGTGACGGTGATCTGGATGTCCGGCAACAAGATCGTCGACTACCGCGTGCACATGGACATATCGCCGGCGATGGCGTGAGAGGAAGGCGGCCCGGTTTCGCCGGGCCGCCTTGTCTTATGCGGCTTGGACCTGTTGTGCGGCCGGGCGGCGCACCGTCGCCAGGAACCGTTGGCAGGCCTCGAAGTCGAGCTCGTCGCAGCGCCACGCGACGTGGCCGTCCGGGCGGATCACGTACAGGGCCTGCGACTCCGGTTCGGTGAGACCGTAGTGCTCGAACACCTGCGCGGAGTCGGCCCGGTGCACGCGGTCGTCCGGCCTGGCCTCGACGCGGGCGACGAGGTGGGTGGTGACGCCGAGTCCGGCCATGGCCGTCGTGTGCGCGGTGATCTCGTCGGCGGTGAGGTGCTTGCGCGACAACGCGATCACGTGCAGCCGGTAGCCCTGCAGCAGATCGAACACCTGCTCGTGGTCGTTGATGCGGGCGTCGGGGACGCGCTGGCCCGCGAGAGGGCCCTTGAGCGAGTAGAGCAGCTCGTTGACGTTGATCTCGCTGGGCCGGTAGCCGAGGCTCAGCTGCGAGAGGCGGTGGAACGACTTGCGGTGCGGGATCGGTGCCGCCGACATCCGTCCGATGAGGAACGGTCCCGCGGTGTCCCGCAACCAGGCCCGCCAGCCTCGCAGGCCCGCCGCGACCCGGTAGAGGCGGTCGGTGAACTCGAGCAGCCTGACGCCCGCCGGGTGCCGTTCGGCCGAGTAGGTGTCGAGCAGGTCCACGTCGTCGTTGATCGCCGCCGCGAGCTTCCAGGCGAGGTTGGCCGCGTCGTGCAGGCCCGTGTTCATGCCCTGGCCGCCGGCCGGGGAGTGGATGTGGGCGGCGTCGCCGACGAGGAAACCCCTGCCGCGGCGGTAGTCGTCGACTCCGCGCAGGTGGACCTGGTAGCGGCTGGTCCAGATCGGGGCGCTCAGCGTGACGGGCAGGTTCATCGCCCTGCGGAGCTCGGACTGCAGGGTCTCCAGGTCGAAGTCCGCTCCCGGCTCACCGAAGTCGGTGACCATGACGCGGGACGTCTCGGCGCCCCGGAGCGGCAGGAACAGACCGATGCGGTCGCGGTTCACGAACACCCGGAAGTGCGCGTGGTCGAGCGGCCATTCGACCTTGCAGTCGGCGAGAAGGTAGCGCTGGGCGTACTTGTCGCCGTCGAAGCTGATGCCGAGCTGCCGGCGGACGGTGCTGTGGGCGCCGTCCGCGCCGACGACGTACTGGGCGTTGACGGTGCGGCCGGTCAGGACGGCGGTGACGGCGTCCTCGGTCTGCTGGAGGTCGGTGAGCCTCGTGCCACGCCGGACGGTGACGCCGTGCCGTGCCAGGTCTTTGAGCAGTACCTCCTCCACTTCGGACTGCGGCGCCATGAGGATGAACTGGTACGGCGTGGTCGCCGCCCTCGCGCGGTCGAAGTCGAGTCCGCCGACGTGTTCGCCCCTGATGTGGAAGCGGATGCCGGTGGTGACGACGCCGCACCGGAGCAGCTCGTCCGCGAGCCCGATGCCGCGGAAGAGCTCGATGGTGCGGGCCTGGACGGCGAACGCCCTCGACTCGGTGGCAGGACCGTCGCCGGCGTCGACGATGCAGACCTTGACGCCCTGGCGGACCAGCAGTGCCGCCGTCATCAGGCCGCTCGGGCCGGCGCCGACGACGAGCACGTCGCAGTCGTAGCGGGGCAACCGGGCGCGGGTCGCGGCCTTCGGTGGCGCGACCGACGGCTCCGGCCGGGTCCTCGACTTGCCGAGGCCCGCCAGGAAGCCGCTGCCCGGCCGTGCGGTGACCCGGGGCAGCGGGTTCCCCGTGAGCCTGCCCCACATCCTGCGGGTGAGGAGGAAGAGCAGGGTGACGACGGCGAAGATCAGCAGTCCCACGGCCTACCTCCCCTCGGGCAGGGCGCTGGACATGCGCAGGAACTGCTGGCGCAGCGGACCGGCTACGAGAGGCTGGATCGCGCGGACGAACTCCTGGACGTACGGCTCGGCGAGGTGCTTCTCCAGGTCCTGCTTCGACCGGAACATCTCGTAGATCACGAACAGCGACCGGTCCGCGCGGTCGCGGTGGACGTGGAACTCGATCGAGCCCTCTTCCGCGCGCAACGGCTCGACGAGTCCGAGGATCAGTGCCTCGACCTCGTCCTCACGGCCCGGTTTCGCCGTGGCGAAGCCCAGGTGGGTGTACGGCCCGGTCTCGCCGGCGTCCGGCTCGGGCAGGACGACTCGCGCGTCGCTCATCAGGTCTCCTGAAACAGCTCAACGGATGGTGAAAAAAACCATTCCAGTGAGCGTGCACGCGATCACAACGCGAGTCCCGGCGAGTGGGACACCGGCGGTATACACGCGGAATGCCGGGCGTCGACGGTGACGCCCGGCATTCCGATGTGCAATATCCGATATATCAGGCTCAGACATCGGCCCAAAACCGGCCGGAGATCAGGCGCCGAAGAAGACCTCGGCCTCTTCGTAGCGCTCGGCCGGAACCGTCTTGAGCTCGGCCGTCGCCTCCGACAGCTTCACGCGGGCGATCTCGGTGCCGCGCAGCGCGACCATCGTGCCGAAGTCACCGGCGGCGACGGCGTCGACCGCGTGCAGTCCGAAACGGGTCGCGAGCACGCGGTCGTACGCGGTCGGCGTACCACCGCGCTGGATGTGGCCGAGGACGGCCGCGCGGGACTCCTTGCCGGTGCGGTCCGCGATCTCCTCCGCGAGCCACTGGCCGACGCCACCGAGGCGGACGTGACCGAAGGCGTCGCGCTCACCGGAGTGCAGCACCTCGGCGCCACCCTCGGGGATCGCGCCCTCGGCGACGACGATGATCGGGGCGAACTCGCTCTCGAAGCGGCGTTCGACGTGCTCGACGACCTTGTCGACGCTGAACGGGCGCTCCGGGACGAGGATGACGTTCGCACCACCGGCGAGACCGGAGTGCAGCGCGATCCAGCCCGCGTGGCGGCCCATGACCTCGACGACGAGCGCACGGTGGTGCGACTCGGCCGTGGTGCGCAGGCGGTCGATGGCCTCGGTCGCGATGTGCACGGCCGTGTCGAAGCCGAACGTGTAGTCCGTGGCGCCGAGGTCGTTGTCGATCGTCTTCGGCACACCGACGACGCCGATGCCGTCGTCGGTGAGGCGCTTGGCGACACCGAGGGTGTCCTCGCCGCCGATCGCGATGATGGCGTCGATCTGGTTCTCCGCGATGGTCTCGCGGATCCGGTCGACACCGCCCTCGACCTTGTAGGGGTTCGTGCGCGACGAGCCCAGGATCGTGCCACCGCGGGTGAGGATCTCCTCGACGTCCGCGAGGTCGATCGACTTGGTGAGGTTCTCGATCGGGCCCTGCCACCCGTTGCGGAACCCGACGATCTCCCAGCCGTGTGCCTTGATGCCCTTGCGGACCACGGCCCGGATCACGGCGTTCAGACCGGGGCAGTCACCACCGCCAGTGAGCACACCGATGCGCATCTGCTTCCCCATCTCTCGTGTTCTGTGTCACGCAGACTGTCACGAGCTGTATCGGTGCAGCAACGCGGGTCTCACTTACCGGACAGGAAAGCCGATTTTCTTGCGCTGTTCCTCGATCACCTTCCACCGTGCGAGGTTGTGCCGCGCGTCGGCGAGGGCGTCGTGCGCGTCGGCCGGCGGGGCGGGCAGCCGGGGGCGGCCGACGTCGTCCCAGCGCTGCCGCAGGTCGCGGGTGAACCGGGGCAGGGCGCGCGGCAACGCGGGCATCGCGCCCCACAGCTGCGCCAGCGCCACGTGGTCGTAGGCGGCGAACCAGGCCCACAGCTCCACGTCGTCGCGCGCGGCGTTGCGGGCGCCGAGGAAGTCGAGCAGGTCCTCGCGGATGCGTTCACGACTGCGCCACGCCTTGTCCGCGGGCGAGGGCAGCTGGTTGAGGACGTTCTGCCGCACCCACGGCCCCGCGCGATCGGGGTCGAACTCGGTGGACACGGCGTAGAACTCGCGACCTTCCTCGTCGACCACACCGATCGACACCAGGTCGATCGTCAGCCCGTCCTCGATGAACTCACAGTCGTAGAAAAACCGCACCGCGACACCCTAGGGGTTGCCGTCAGCCGGCCTTCTTCTCGGGCACCCGGTCGGCCGGCTTGGCCTGTTCCGGCACGTCCGCGGCCTGCTCCTTGGCCTTCGACGCGTAGACGTCGACGTACTCCTGGCCGGAGAGCTCCATCAGGGCGTACATGATCTCGTCGGTGATCGACCGCAGCACGAACCTGTCGCCGGACAGCCCCTCGTAGCGGGAGAAGTCGAGCGGCTTGCCGATCTTGATCCGGATCGGGTGCGGCTTCCACATCCTCGAGCCGATGGGGTTCGCCTTGTCCGTGCCGAACATCGCGACGGGGATGACCGGCGCGCCGGACTCCAGCGCGATCCACGCGACACCGACCTTGCCCTTGTACAGGCGGGCGTCGGGGGAACGCGTGCCCTCGGGGTAGATGCCGAGCAGCTTGCCCTCGCGCACGATCCGCACGCCGGTGTCGAGCGCTCCCTGCGCGGCGGACGCGCTGGACCGGTCGATCGGCACCTGGCCGACGCCGGAGAAGAACCACTTCTGCAGCCTGCCCTTGAGCCCCGTGCCGGTGAAGTACTCGATCTTGGCGGGGAAGGTGACGCGCCGCGACAGCATCAGTGGCAGGAAGAAGGAGTCCGAAACGGCGAGGTGGTTGCTCGCCAGGATCGCGCCACCCTCCTTCGGGATGTTCTCGGCGCCCTCGATGATCTTCGGCTGGAAGAACAGCCGCAAGATCGGTCCCAGGAGGACGTGCTTCATGATCCAATACAGCACAGCGGGAAGCGCCTCCCTAGACACCGAACCTTGATCCCGGCAACCAGCCTACGGAGCCGACCGCACCTCACACAACGAATCCCAAGTTAGTGCGTGACGGCGTGACTGAGCCGACTGCCGTAACTCGCAACACATCCGGCCCGTGCAACGATGAGGGGTCAGAGGGTTGCGGCACATGGAGAGGCTCTGGATGAACGCCCGGCGCGACTCGACCGACGGCCCCGAGAACGTCGACGAGCTCTTTGCCGAGATCGTCGCGGGTCTCGAGCGGGACGGGGTCGGCAAGGACTGGCTCGACCTCGACGAGGCGAGCGCGGACGAGCCCGAGCCGAGCAGGCTCGACGCACGCGACGAAGCGGACGACATCCCGTCCGACGTCCTGGAAGAGCCCGAACGGCGCGACCCGGCCGACGAGGACCACTACGTTCCGCCGGAGCCGCCGCCCCTCCCGGCACTGCGCGCCTCCACGCTGGCGGCGCTCGGCCTGTTCGCGCTGGGCATCGTCCTGCTGGTCGCCCCCGGCCTCTTCGGACTGCAGCCGCGCATCGGCACCCCGCTGTCGCTCGTCGCGCTTTGCGCGGGCGTCGGCTGGCTGATCCTGCGCATGCGCAACACCCCGCCGCCCGACTCCGGATGGGACGACGGCGCCCAGGTGTGACAGGTCACGTCTTGATTGGTAACGACGTGATAACGGCCACTCAAACCTTCAGATAACGATTCGGGCATGCTTACCGTGTCGTGCATGGACCAGATGCAGCACCTGATGATGGCCCGTGCCATGGCGACCCTGAGCAAGAAGGACGCGGAGCGCGCCAAGCGCCGCCGCCCGCGCATCCTGCGCCTGCTCGGCCGATAGTCCCCCGAACTGGGTGTTCGCGGCGGGCGAACAGACCCCGACACGTCCGCCGCGACACTCAACTCCTCGCCGATGCCACGCACGGCGAGTCGCAGCCCTCTCGAAGAGACGACGACTGCCAGTCCCGCCGCCCCAGGAAAGGCCCCGTGCCGGCCCTCGGCGTCTGGTTCCGGGAGCGTCCGCGCTGCCTTCCGCAGGTTGGACATACCGCTCGAATCGAGCATTCCGCAACCGATATATCAGCTATGGAACTCGCTGACCTGCTGCTTAGCAATGACTCTTTTGACCTCGTCCACAAACGAGCTGTTGCAAAGGCCGTTGCAAAGGTCGGCAGGACGTCCGCCATGGCTCGGCTTTTTCAGCGATCTGTCCGGCAGCGACCGGCTGCCGGCGCGTGGGCGAGAAGGCGCGCTCAAGAACGGCGGGAGTGGTTCCTCGCCGTCCGCGTGGTGATCTGGGTGGTCATCTGGGACGCCATCTCGCGGGCCAGGGTCGCCGCACCCACGATGCCGGCGTCGTCGCCGAGCTGCGCGGTGCGGATCCGGGCCAGCGGCCGGTGGCCCGCTCCCGTCACGACGGACGCGTAGCGCTCGCGGGCGTCGTCGAGGAACAGCGGCGCCGAGGTCGACACCCCTCCCCCGATGACGATCACCTCGGGGTCGTAGACGTCGGCGACCAGCGCCAGGCCCTCGCCCAGCCAGCGGGCCAGGTCGGCCATCGCGCGCTTGGCCAGGGGGTCGCCGTCGCGGGCCGCGCCGGCCACCCGGCGGCCGGTCACCGCGCGGGAGTCACCGGCGGCCTCGCGGGCCAGGACGGTGGAGACACCGGGGTGCTTGGCCAGCAGTTCCACGGCCGTGGCGCTCAGGGCGGTGCCGCTGCAGTAGCGCTCCCAGCAGCCGTTCTTGCCGCACGGGCAGGGGCGGCCGTCCGGGACGACGCGCAGGTGGCCCAGTTCGGGGGCGACGCCGTGCGCGCCGCGGAAGACCTCGCCGTCGAGCAGCAGGGCGGCGCCGATCCCGGTGCCGATGGCGACCAGGACGGCGGTGCCGGCACCGCGTGCGGCGCCGAAGCGGTGTTCGGCGAGGGCGGCGGCGTTCGCGTCGTGTTCCAGGACGACCGGCATGCCCAGGCGGTCGCTCATGCGGTCCGCGACGTCGGCTTGCCGCCACGCCAGGTGGGGCGCGAAACGGACCGTGCGGCGGTCCGAGGCGATGAAGCCCGCCACGGCGAGACCGACGGCCGTCACCGCGTGCCGGTCCGCCACCTCCTCCACGGTGGCCACGATCGCGTCTTCGAGGGCGCGTTCGCCCGCGGGGGTGGGCGCGCGGGAGGTGTCGAGCACCGAACCGCGCGGGTCCACGACGCCAGCGCGGATGCTGGTGCCACCGATGTCCACTCCGACCGTGAGCACTAGTCGGTCTTCCTGACGACCTTGATGTGCTGCACGCGCTGACCGGCGCCGGAATCAGACTCAGGAGCGGGCTCCTCACCCGCGGGAGCCGTCGGCGGGGCACCCGGCTCGCGCAGGGCGGCCCGCAGCACCGCGACCAGGCCCGCCGCGTGTTCGGCGGCCTTCGCGGCCAGCTCGGAGCGGTCGCCGCGCAGCAGCGCCACGCCGTTGCACAACGGGCACCAGCCGCACGTCTCGGGCGTGTGCGCGCCGTCGTCGCTCGCCTCGGCGACGCGCTGCAGCCACGGCTGCATGCGTTCGGCGGCGGTGTCGATGAGCAGCCGCAGCTCCTCGGCGAGGTTGCCGGTGTTGTCCTGGGTCATCCAAAGCTCCTGATCAGCGCCACAGTCAGCGCCAAAGGGACGGGTCCGGCCGGAACCCCACCGTCACACCGCCCGAGTCCATCTCCGCACCGGTGACGATGCAGCGCCTCAACAACGACGGCAGCGCCACGAGCCGACGGCGGCCGTCGACGGTCAACGCGAGGTCGTCGCCCACACGCGCGAGGTCGAGGTCCGTGTCGTCGGACAGCGGCAACGCGATCCGCAGCGAGTATCGGGCGTCGAGTCCGCGACCGCTGCCCGACACCTCCAGCAACGGCTCTGAAACACCGGAAGCGGGCACCGCGGCGCCCGGCAACGGGTCTTCCTCGCCGTAGAGCTGCGCGGCGACCTCCAGCAACGCCGGCACACCGACGGGCTCGGACGCGCGGTGGTCGACCGTGCGGATCTCGCCGATTCCGGTCAGCTCGGCCAGCACGGCGTCCTGCTCGTGCCGGCGCGTGCGCAACCAGGCAGCGGCGGCACCACGCGCGGCCCCCGGTGAGGGCACCAGCCGGTTCGCGATCACGCTGTCGACCCGGATTCCCTGCAGCGCCAACGCGGTCAGCGTGCGGCGGGTCTCGGCGGCGACGACGCGTTCGGGCGTCAGCACCAGCCGCACCGAGCACGAGGACGGGTCGGAGAGCAGCGAGCGCAACGCGTCGAGCCGCTCGGCGAGCCTGCTCAGCGCGTCCGCCGTCGCGTCCCACTTCTCGACGGTCCCGGTGCCCGCGACGCCCGCGAGCAGCCCGCGCACCACGCGCCGGTGGGTCGGGAAGAGCCGTTCGAGGTAGCCGGCGAAGGCCTCGGGCAGTGACAGCAGCCGCAACGTCTCCGCGGTCGGCCCGCAGTCGACGACCACGACCTCCCACGGCCCGGACGACGCGAGCCTGCGCACCTCGGCGAGCGCGAGGAGTTCCTCGACGCCCGGCAGCACGGTGAGTTCCTCGGCGTCGAGCTCGTCGACACCGGCGCCCGCCAGCACGGTCCGCAGGTGCCCGCGCAGCTCTCCCCACGCCTCGTCGACGAGACCACGAGGATCGATCTGGCACGCGAACAACCCGCCGACCGAGGTCCCTGGGGCGTCCACTTCGGACGGTTCGGCGCCCAGCCGGACGCCGAGCGCGTCGCCCAGCGAGTGCGCGGGATCGGTGGAGACCACGAGCGCCTTGCGGCCGTGCGCGGCCAGCGAGGCGGCCGTGGCGGCGGACAGCGTCGTCTTGCCGACCCCGCCCTTGCCGGTGAAGAGCAGGACCCGGCTCAAGCCGCCTTCTCCGCGCGCTTCTTGAGCTCCTTGAGCGCGGTGTCGAGGATCAGCTTCTCGGCCTTGCGGCGGAACAGCCCGATCATCGGGATCACCAGCTGCACCGACAGCGTGTAGGTGACCTTGGTGCCGGTGCCGGCCGGCGTCAGCACGTAGCTGCCCTGCTGCGCCTTCTGCATGGTGCCCTTGACGAGCTCCCACTTCACCGACAGACCGTCGGCGGCCCAGGCGTACTTCAGGGTGTACTCGTCCTTCACGGGACCCTGGTCGATCGCGAACCGCACCTGCTCGGCACGGCCGTCGTCGCGGGTGTCGAGGACCTCGACCTCTTTCATCCCGTTCGCCCAGTCCGGGTACGACGGGAAGTCCGCGATGATCGCCATGATCTTCTCAGGCGGAGCGTCGATGACGATGGACTGAGTGGACTCGTCGGCCATAGAGATGGAGGTTACTCGCGTGGCTACCAGTTCAGGACGTGAGGCTTGCCGCTGCGCTGGAAGTGCCCGACGTTGATGCACTCGGTGTAGCCGACGCGCACGCGCCGGGCCAACGGCTGGTGCACGTGCCCGAACACCGACCAGCGCGGGCGTTCGTTCACGATCTTGCCCAGCGCGGCCCGAGATCCCCATTCGGGACGGCGCGCGACGACGTCGTACGTCAGTTCCGGAACAAGCGGCGGAATGTGCGTGCACAGCACATCGACCTGCCCCATCCGCTCCAGCGCGGCCGCCATGTCCTCCTCCGTGCGCAGGTACGGGAACCACGGCGCGTTGGGGTTGCGGACCAGGCCGGGCACCATCAGCCCGCCGCCCGCGAAGCCGAACCTCAGCCCGCCGATCTCCACTGAGTCGCCGTCGAGCACGTGCACACCGTCGCCCGCGAACCGCGGCCAGAGGTGCGGACTGTCCACATTGCCCGGTGTCGCGTACGTCGGCGCGGACATGGCGCTGAACAACGCGTGGTACTGCTCCAGCACCGCTTCTTCCACGATGGTGCGGGCGTCGGCGAGACCGTCCCACAGCGACCGGATGTAGCTCGCCGTGTCCGCGCGCCTGGTGCCCCGGCGCAGCTCGGCGAAGATCCCGACCTTCTCGGGCCCGAAGACGCGGCCGAGGATCCCCTTGGAATGGTCGTGGTAGTCGACGAAGTCGATCAGGTCGCCGAGCACGAGAAGCGCGTCCGCACCGTCACCGGCGCGCGCGAGCGCCTCCGCGTTGCCGTGCACATCGGAAACCACGTGAACCCGCACGGTTCCAACTTAGTTGACGCCGCACGGGGGTGTTCTCCGAGACGCGCGTGGCGCAAGATCACACTCCTGGCGGGCAGCCGGCCGGTCGGCCGTCCTCCAGGGTCAGCTTCAACCCCAGCGCGACGGACTTCGCGTCGAGCTGGCGGCGTTGCACCTCGCGGCGGGCGTTGCGCGGGGTGAGCGCCCCGGCGGGCGCGTCAGCGCGGAGGAAGTAGTGCAGCAAGGTGCCGTCGAGCATGGGCTCGAGCCAGATCTCCATCGTGCCCACGAGCGCGCCGGCGACGGTCCAGCGCAGTCCCTCGTCACCCCGGTTCGCGTAGACGTCCAGGTCGAGATCGGGCCAGAACGCCCGCCACGACTCCGGCGCGGCGAAGGCGGCGGCGACCACGCTGGGTGGTACCGCCAGGAAAGTCTCGTCGACGACGTCCACGCTGGCCATGAGGACAAAAGGTAACGGAAGGGCGTACCGACCTTTGTATTGCCGGAATCACACGCTAAGTTTCCCCACCAGTAACATTTCACCGTACGGAGGTTGACGTGCGCGAGTTCAGCGTCCCCGCCACCGCCGCTGTGGCTCCGGAGGAGAACCTCACCGACATGGTGTGGGCCAACGCGGAGCGCTTCGGCAACGCCGTCAGCTTCCGCAGGCAGGTCGACGGCACCTGGATCGACATCACCGCGCGTGACTTCGCCGCGCAGGTGATGGCGGTCGCCAAGGGCATGGTCGCGGCCGGTCTCGAACTGGGCGACCGAGTCGGCCTGGTGTCCAAGACGCGCTACGAGTGGTCGCTGCTCGACTTCGCCATCTGGGCGGCGGGCGGCGTCGTGGTGCCGATCTACGAGACGTCGTCGGCGGAGCAGATCGAGTGGATCCTGTCCGACTCCGGCGCGACGGCGGTGTTCGTCGAGGCGGCGCAGCACCGCGCGCTGGTCGACGAGGTCGTCGGCAAGCTGCCCGAGCTGCGCCACGTGTGGCAGATCGAGGGCTCGGCCGCCGCGGTCGACGAGCTGACCGCGCTGGGCGCCGAGATCACCGACGAGCAGGTGCACGAGCGCCGCGGGCTGGTGAAGGCGGAGCAGACGGCGACGCTGGTCTACACGTCCGGCACGACGGGCCGCCCCAAGGGCTGCACGCTGACGCACCGCAACCTGCTGTCCGAGGTGCGGTCGGCGCTGTCGCGGTTCCCGGAGATCCTCACCGCCGGCAACTCGCTGCTGCTGTTCCTGCCGCTCGCGCACATCCTGGCGCGCGCCCTGGCACTGGCGTGCGTGTACTCGCGTGCGACCGTCGGCCACACGGCGGACGTGAAGAACCTCGTCGAGGACCTCGGCCAGTTCCGCCCGACGTTCGTCGTCGCGGTGCCGCGCGTGTTCGAGAAGGTCTACAACGGCGCGAAGCAGAAGGCGCACGCCGGCGGCAAGGGCAAGATCTTCGACGCCGCCGAGGCCACCTCGGTCGCGTACAGCCAGGCGCTCGACAACGGCGGTCCGGGCCTCGGCCTGCGGATCAAGCACGCCGTGTTCGACAAGCTGGTGTTCACGAAGCTGCGTGCCGCCCTGGGCGGTCGCGCGATCGCGGCGGTCTCCGGCGGCGCGCCACTGGGTGACCGGCTGTCGCACTTCTTCCGCGGCGCGGGCATCCCGGTCTACGAGGGCTACGGCCTGACCGAGACGTCGGCGGCGGCGTGCGTGACGTTCAGCGGCCAGGAGAAGGTCGGCACCGTCGGCCTGCCGGTGCCGGGCACGTCGATCCGCATCGCCGAGGACGGCGAGATCCTGATCAAGGGCGACATCGTCTTCACCGGCTACTGGAACAACGAGGCCGCCACCAAGGAGGCCCTCGAGGACGGCTGGTTCCACACCGGTGACATCGGTGAGCTCGACTCCGACGGCTTCCTGAAGATCACGGGCCGCAAGAAGGAGATCATCGTCACCGCCGGTGGCAAGAACGTCTCCCCCGCGCAGCTCGAGGACCGGATCCGGGCGCACCCCCTGATCTCGCAGTGCATGGTCGTCGGTGACAAGCAGCCGTTCATCGGCGCGCTGATCACGATCGACCCGGAGTTCTTCCCGTCGTGGAAGGAGTCGCACGGCAAGCCGGCGTCGGCCGAGGTCCCCGACCTGATCGAGGACGCGGACCTGCTGGCCGAGATCCAGGCCGTGGTGGACGAGGCGAACAAGTCGGTGTCGCAGGCGGAGGCGATCCGCAGGTTCCGGGTGCTGCCGGTCGACTTCACCGAGGCGGGTGGCGAGATGACGCCGTCGCTGAAGCTGAAGCGCTCCGTGGTGGCGACGACCTACGCGTCCGACATCGACGCGATCTACGCGAAGTAGTCCCTGGAAGTACGCGAAAGGCCCAGGAGCTCGTTGCGAGCTCCTGGGCCTTTCGACCCCCAGCGATCGTGATCCGCGGATCTCCGCGGAACCCGAGAAGTTTGTTGCCCCGGCCCCCCGACCGGGACATGAGGAAGATTGCCGTACGGCGCTGACGTATCGCTGACGCGCCGATGTCACTTGGCGACAGCGCGCTAATAGGCTGTCCGGCAGACGGGGATCATCCGGCTCGTACGAGGGGAAAGCAATGACTTCGGGTCCGCAGTTCCGGCTGCTCGGCCCGTTGGAAGTGCGCCCGGCCGGCTCGGCGGTGGTGCTGCGCGCGGGCAAGCACAGAGCGTTGCTGGCGGCGTTGCTGCTGCGGCCGAACCGCGTCGTTCCCGTGACGGAACTCGTCGAGCACGTGTGGGGGGACACACCGCCCGCGCGCACACGTGGAACGTTGCAGACGTACGTGATGAGGCTTCGGGCGGCGCTGGGCGACCCGTCACTGATCCAGACCGCCGCCGACGGCTATCGGATGCGGGTCGATCCCCTGGCCGTGGACGCGCACCGGTTCGCTGACGCGGCGGCTCGCGGACGTGTGGCCGCCGCTGCCGACGACCTGGTCACCGCACGGAAAGCGTTTGCTGAGGCGTTGGACCTGTGGCGTGGACCGGTGCTGTCGGACGTGCCGTCGGAGACGTTGTACTCCGAGCACGCGCCGAGGCTGACCGAGCTGCTGATGACGGTGCACGAGCAACGGATCGACGTGGAACTCGCACTGGGCAACCACGCGGACCTGGTGCCGGAGCTGTTCGCGCTGACGCGGGACCACCCGTTGCGCGAGCGGTTCTGGGCGCAGCTGATGGTCGCGCTGTACCGCGGCAGCAGGCAGGCGGAGGCGCTGGAGGCGTTCCGGCAGCTCGACCGGACGCTGGACGAGCAGCTGGGCATCGGCCCGTCCGCGGAGCTGCGGTCGTTGCACCAGGCGATCCTGGTGCGGGCCCGGGAGCTGGCGGCGCCGGTGGTGTCGCGGGAACCGGAACGCGCGCGGGCGTCACCGATGCGGCTGCCGGACGACATCGAGGACTTCACGGGGCGCTCCCGGCACGTGGAGCGGATCTCCGGGCTGCTCACGGGCGGTTCGGTGCCGATCGTGACGCTGGCGGGGCAACCCGGGGTGGGCAAGACGACGCTGGCGGTGCGCGCGGCACACCTGCTGCGGGACCGGTTCCCGGACGGGCAGCTCTACGTCGACCTGCGCGGCTACGCGCTGGGGCCGCCCGCGGACGGCAAGGACGTGCTGTCGCGGTTCCTGCGGGCGCTGGGCGTGCCGCCGGACGAGATCCCGCCGGACGCGGACGAGCAGAGCACGATGCTGCGGTCGTTGCTGTCGGGCCGGCGGATGCTGCTGGTGCTGGACAACGCCTCCGCGCCGGACCAGGTGCGGCCGCTGCTGCCGGGGACGGCGTCGTGCCGGGTGATCGTGACGTCACGGGACGACCTGCGCGGCCTGATCGCGATGAACGGCGCGCGAACCGTGCCGGTGGACGTGTTCGACGCCGCGGAGTCCGAGGCGTTGCTGTCCAAGCTGCTCGGGCCCGGTGACCACGCCGAACTGGCCGCCCGGTGCGGGCACCTGCCGCTGGCGTTGCGGGTCGCAGCGGCCTACCTGGCCGGGCGGGACGACGTGACGATCTCGGGATCGCCGATCGAGCTCGCCTACGCCGCGCTGCCTCCCGCGCCGCAGCGGTTGTTCCGGCTGTTGTCGCTGGTGCCGGGGCCGGACTTCACCGCGGAGGCCGCCTCGGCGCTGGCCGACGTGGACGCCGAGGGCCTGCTGACGGTGCTGGCGATCGCGAAGCTCGTCGTTCCCCCGAAGAACGCCACCGTCCCCGGCCGCTACCGGTTCCACGACGAGCTCGTGCGCTACGCCGCCGCGTTGCGCGAGGAGTCGGACAGCTCCTCCGAGCAGCAGGCGGCGTGGACGGCGCTGCTGAACCACTACGCGCGGGGCGTCGAACGCTGCGCCGAACTGCTCTACCCCGGCATCGTGCGGCTGCCGTCGTCGGCCGAGGGACCGGCGCCGCGGATCTCGACCTCCGCCGAGGCCCTGGCGTGGCTCGACGCGGAACGCCCGAACCTGACCGCCGCCATCCGGCACGCCGCCGAGCACGGCCCCGCCGAGATGGCCTGGCAGCTGGCCGACGCGCTGCGCGGCTACCTGTGGATCGGCCAGCACGTCGGCGACTGGCTCGCGACGGCGCACCACGGCCTGCAGGCCGCCCAGGCGTCCGCGCACCACCCGGCCGAGGCCGCGATGCACGCGAACCTCGGCACCCTCTACCTGCGGCTCGGCGAGTATCCGCTCTCGGTGGAGCACCACCACCACGCCATCGAGCTGTACCGCGCGCTGGGCGACAAGGACGCCGAGGCGAGCGTGCTGAACAACCTCAGCCTGGTGCACCGCCGCTCGGGAGAACTGGGCGCGGCCAAGGAGGCCCTGGTCCGCTGCCTGGAGATGCTGCACTCGTCGGACAGCATCAGCACCGGCCTGTACAACCTCGGCCAGCTCGCCGTGGAACTCGGCGAGATCGACGGCGCGGTCGAGCACTTCTCCCAGGCGCTGGCCCTCGCGCCGAGCGCCGACAGCCACGCGTACCTCGGCATGGCCCTGCGCCTGCAGGGCCGGCCGGACGAGGCGCGCGCCCACCTCGAACGCGCCCTGGAGATCGGCAACGTCCCCGCCGGCGAGGCCGAGGCCCTGGAGAACCTCGCCGCCCTGGAACTCGCCTCCGGCGACACCTCCACCGCCCTGTCGCTGGCCTCGCGTGCCCTGTCGCTGGTCGCCGACGGCGGGGATCCGCAGGTGGCGACGTCGGTGCGGATCACGCTCGGCGAGGTCCGGCGTGCGCTGTTCGAGTTCGGCGCCGCGGCTGAGCTGTTCGAGCAGGCCCTGGCCACGGCGCGGCGGATCGGCTACGCCTCGGGTGAGGTCCGCGCGTTGATCGCCCTCGCTGTGGTGTGGCGGAACCTCGACCGCCACGCCGACTCGCGGTCCGCCGCCGAGCAGGCCGTTCGGCGCGGTGCCGAACTCGGGTTGCGCGCCTTGGAGAACCGCGCCCGCGACCTGCTCTGACCGCCAGCGTTCGCCCGCATCGTTCGGGATATGCGAACTATCGTTTCGCGCAGGTGACAACGTTGTCACCTGCGCGAGCGTCAGACCGAGGCCGAGAACTCCGCGAGTCAGCCGACAGCAGGCACTCAACGTGCCGACCGCAGGCATACCAAGCGTCGACAGCGGGCATGCGGACTGGCCACAGTAGGCATACGGACTGCTCACAGTAGGCATACGGGATGCCGACCGCCGGTATACAAGCAGTGCACGACGAGGCGCTCAGCCGATCAGGCGTTCGAGGCGGTGCGCCAGCTGGTCCCACCGCCAGTGGTCGCTCACCCACTCGCGACCGGCGCGCCCCATCTTGGCCGCCGTCCCGGGATCGGCGAGCAGGCCCGCGATCCGCTCGGCGACGTTCTCGGTGTCGAGGCCGTCGACGACGTTGCCGGTGATGCCGTCCCGCACGGTCTCCGGTGCTCCGCCGGACCGTCCGGCCACCACGGGCAGCCCGGTCGCCGAGGCCTCCAGGTAGACGATGCCGAGTCCTTCGACGTCGAGGCCGCGGCCACGCGTGCGGCACGGCATCGCGAAGACGTCGCCGGCGTTGTAGTGCGCGGGCAGTTCCTCCCACGGCACCGAGCCGGTCAGCACGATGTCGCGGGACCCGGCGGCCAGCTTCTCGAGCGTCGCCCGGTACGGCCCGCCACCGACGATCAGCAGCGCGGCGTCCGGCACCGAGCGCTGGATCAGCGGCAACGCGCGGATCAGGACGTCCTGGCCCTTGCGCGGCACCAGGCGGGAGACGCACACGATCACCGGCCGGTCGCCGAGCCCGTACCGGCGGCGGATCTCGGCGCGCGCGGCCGGATCCGGGCGGTAGAGCTCGGTGTCCACACCGGACGGGAGGTGTTCCAGCGCCGCCATCGGCCCGAACGCCGCCGAGAACCGGGAGCGGGTGTAGCGGCTGACGTAGGTCACGACGTCCACACCGGACCCGATGGCCCGCAGCGCCTGCCGCGCCACCGGCAGCATCGACCAGCCGACCTCGTGCCCGTGCGTGCACGCCACCGCGCGGCTCAACCCGAGTGACGGCGCCAGCAACGCCAGCGGTGCCGCCGCGCCGAACCACGCTGCCTCGCACGACTCGGCGCGGGCGATGTCGCGGGCGCGGGCGAGGACGTCCGGCGTCGGCAGCATCAGCGACGTGGGGTGCCGCACCACCGGGAACGGCTGCGCGGCGTCGAACTCCTGCGCGCCCTTCCACTTCGGCGCGTACACGACGAGCGAGGCCGCGGGCAGCCGTGTCGCCAGAGCGTGCAGGTAGGACTGGATGCCACCGGGGCGGGGCGGGAAGTCGTTGGTCACCAGCAAGGTTCGGCGCACGAACCCAACGCTATCCGATGGTCGTTTTCAGGAACTCACGCCAACCCGCCAGGTCGGCCGCACCGAGGTCGGCAGTGGACTCGGCAGTGGACATCGACGCGTGCTGCAGGAAGAAGTCCACGACGCCGCGCTCCCCCAGCTTCGACTCCAGGTAGACCATGATCGAGTACGCCTGCTGGTAGGCGAGGTCACGACCCGCGCCACCGAAGTCGGCCGGCAGCGCCGAGACGTCCGAGGTGAGCAACGGCGCGGCCTGGCGGAGCGACAGCCCCAGGCCGTGGAAGGCCACCCAGTCCGCGAATCCCTCCACCAGCCACAGCGGTGCCGAGTCGGAGGTGAGGTCGCGCGTCGCGACATGCGTGATCTCGTGGCGCAGGAGCACGCGCAACTCCACGTCCGTCAGCGCCGCCGCGCGCACCCGGTTGATCACCACGCGCTGCCCGGCACCGTCGCGGATCGCGATCCCGGCCATGTCCGCGAACGCCGGCCCGACCAGCGACACGAGCTCGGAATCGGTCGCCGGCACGACGACCTCGACGCGCCGCGCCCAGCTGATATCCAATATATCGGCGACGCCGCGCACCGATTCGTCCAACAGCCCCGACACCCGCGAAGCCAGCTCGCCGTCACAAGAACTGCTGGTCACCGCGCCCGACGCCACCGTCAGCGCGGTCTCTTTGCAATGAGTTGTTGCGGTCGACCGCAACTCAGCGGGCCGCAATGCAACGTTGAGGCCCAGCAGGAACGTCGCGGCGACGGTGACCGCCAGCAACGTCCTGAGGTGCCTCACCGGCGCAACGCTAGCCTTCGATGCGCCGAATCACGGCGATGGGCCCGATGGCGTCGATCGGCGCGATCTTCACGGGCTGTCCCTCGGTCGAGGCGTGCACCGCGCGGGTGTTGTCGACCGCCATGGCGACGTGCGACCGGCTCGAGTAGTAGATGATCAGGTCGCCCGCGCGGACCTCGGGGCGCGAGACCACGCGTCCGACGCCTGCCTGGCCTCCGGACGTACGGGGAATGGTGTATCCCGCCGCCGCGTAGGCCTTCATCGTGAGCCCGGCGCAGTCCCACTGGTCGAAGCCGGTCCCGCCGTACCTGTACTCGTCCCCTCGCTGCTCCAGCGCGAACGCCAGGGCGAGTCCCGCGGTTCCGGTGGGCACGCTGATCGCCGACCGGTCGCCCGGATCGCGCAACCGCGACACGACCGGGGCCGGCAACCGCGCCAACGCCGACCGCACCTCGCCGATCTGCGCCTGCAACGCCCGGTTCCGCGCGTCCAGGTCGGCCTTCAGCTTCTCGGCCGCCACCGTGGCCTCGGCGGCACGGTTGCGGGCGCTCTCCGCCACCTGATGCGCCTGACGCGCCTTCTCCACGGCACCGGACAGGCGCGCCAGCGACTCCGCCTTGTCCGCGGCCAGCACCCGCATCATCTCCAGGCGGTTCAGGAAGTCCTGCTGCGAGTCCGCGACGAGCAGCGCCGACAGCTGGTTGAACCGGGCGCCCTCGAACGACGCCTGGGTGATGAGGTCGACCTGACCGCGGTAGTCCTCCTCGTCCCGCTTGGCCTGCCGCTCGATCTGCTGCGCCGCCGCGACCGTCGCGGTCGCGCGGTCGAGCTCGGCCCTGCGCTGGACGAGGTCTTCCTGCGCGCGCAGGACATCCTCGTTGAGCTTGGTCGCCTGCGCCGTCAGATCGGCGTACGCGCGTGCGGGATCAGCCGGCTGCGCGGCTGACGAAACAGCCGGAGTAGCCGAGAGCACCAGGACGAGAACCAGAAAACCACGGGTGAGCTTGCGCGACATGAGGTCGCCGATCCCCTTCGCCAGAACAAGACCGCCAAGATCGACGGCGTCAGGCTACCGGGTGATCAAACACGCCCGAGACGGGCCAGCAGCACCGCGCTGGGCACGGGGTGCGCGCCACGACGACGCACCGAATCGGCGACCGCGCGATCCGACGTCACCACCACCACGGGCCGCCCCTCGGGTTCCGCGGTGACCAGCGCACGGATCACGTCGTCCGCCAGAACACCGGGGTCGCTGAACAGCACGCGGACGCCCCGTGGCGCCGCCGCGGGCACAGCCACCACCCCGGCGCCGTCGAACACCAGCGTCACCTCAGCACCCGTGCGCGCGGCCAGCACGGCGAGCTGGTGCACGAGCCGATCGCGTTGATCGGACAGCGACAGCTCCGGATAGCCGGTCTTCGTGACGTTGTAGCCGTCCACCACCAGATGCACCGCGGGCAACGCCAGCAGCCTGTCGAGCGCCGCCGGGTCCTCGACGCGCCCCACGGCCCCCTGCGACGTGCTGGCGCCCCGCACGAGGTCGGCGGGACGTGGCCCGGTCCCGCCCAGGGCCAGCTCGCGGCGCAGGCCCGTCACGGCACCGTCGAGGGTGTCGACGAGCAGCGCGAGCCGCACCTCGTCCGCCTGCCTGGCTTCCCGCGCGGACTGCCGCGCCACCTCGGCGTCCGCGATCGCCCGCTGCGCCTTGCCGCGCTCGGTCTCGGCCCGCTCCCGCTCCCGGTCGCGCTCGGCCGTCAGGCGCTTGACCTCGTCCGCGGTGCGTTCCTGGATCTTGTCCACCTCGGCAGCCGCGGCTTGGGCGGCGTCCTTGGCCTCCCGCAGCTTCACGCCCTGCTCGCGCAACCGCTTGCGCAGGCGTTCCAGCTCGACCTCGGCGTCCGCGCGGACGCGTTCGGTGGCGCCGTCGAGCTGGGTGCGCTCGGCCCGCAGCCGTTCCAGCTCGCTCTCCAGCCGTTCCGCCCTGACCACCGCGGCGTCGCGCTCGGCCCGCAGCGTCGCGTCGCCCACGCGCCGCGACACCAGCTCCACGTAGTGCGGCGCGACCTCGTCACCGGTCAGCACCGCCGCGGCGGCGGCCGTCACCGGGTCCGGCGAGGTGACCTCCAGCGTCGACGGGCGGTTCTTGCGCAGCCACTCGACCACGGCGGTGCGGAAGTTCGCCGAGCTCCGCAGCCCGGCCACGACCTGCGCCCCACCCAGTCTGGCGCGCTTGGTCGGGGCGAACTTCGCCACCGGCCGCAGGTGCTGGGGGACGTCGACCTTCGCCATCTCGCCCAGCGCGTCCGCGCCCAGCTCCGCGAGCCTCACCCGCAACGGCTCCGGCAGGGCCGACCAGTCCACAGTGGACTCGCCTACCTCCTCGGCAGGCTGGTCGAACTCGGGCTCGGGCATCGGGTCGGGCACCCCCACAGGCTAGAGCCCCCGCGCCTGAGCAGCGCACGGACGTGTCCACCCCCGGAACAACGATCTGGAAAAGATCACCCGGAGACCACTCCAATGGAGCAACCGCAGGTCACAGCCACGCGAATGATCACCGTCGAAAATTGTCAGACCCCCTCGCTACCGTGCGCCCCGTGACCGGACAACTGTCCTTCGACGAGCTCGGGACGCCGTTGCGCGACACGACGTTCGTCGTCTTCGACCTGGAGACCACGGGAGGCAGCGCCGAAGAGGACGCCGTCACCGAGATCGGCGCAGTGAAGATCCGCGGCGGCGAGGTGCTCGGCGAGTTCGCCACGCTCGTCGACCCCGAGCGAGGCATCCCGCCGATGGTGGCGCAGCTGACCGGGATCACGCAGCTGATGGTGACGGGCGCGCCGACGATCAAGACGGTGCTGCCCGCGTTCCTCGAGTTCGCGGCCGGAGCGGTGCTGGTGGCGCACAACTCGGGCTTCGACATCGGGTTCATGAAGGCGGCCTGCGAACGGCACGGCTACCGGTGGCCGAAGCCGTCGGTGGTGTGCACGGTGAAGCTCGCCCGGCGCGTGCTGAGCCGCGACGAGGCGCCGTCGTGCCGGCTGTCCGCGCTCTCGGACCTGTTCCACACCTCCACCAAACCGACGCACCGGGCGCTGGCCGACGCGAGGACGACGGTCGAGGTGCTGCACGCGCTGCTGGAGCGCGTCGGCAACGTCGGGGTGCACTCCCTGGAGGAGCTGCTGGCGTACCTGCCGGAGGTCACGCCGGAACAACGCCGCAAGCGCTCTCTCGCCTCGCACCTGCCGTCCACGCCGGGCGTGTACCTGTTCCGCGGCCCGAAGGAGGAGGTGCTCTACGTCGGCACGGCGTCAGACCTCCGCCGACGGGTCCGGCAGTACTTCACGGCCAGCGAAGGCAGACGCAGGCTGCGCGAGATGGTCGCGCTCGCCGTGCGCGTCGACGCCGTCGAGTGCGCCCACCCGCTGGAAGCCGAAGTCCGCGAGCTTCGGCTGTTACGCGCGCACCGCCCCGCCTACAACCGCAGGTCGAAGAACCCGCACCACGCGTGGTGGCTGGTGCTGACGGACGAGCCGTTCCCCCGGCTGTCGCTGGTCAGGACGCCACGTGACGGCGCGCTGGGCCCGTTCCGCACCCGGCGGGCCGCCGAGTCGGTCGCGGACGCGCTGCTCGACGCCGTGCCACTGCGCTCGTGCACGATCAAGATCCCGGCGGCGAACCAGCGGGCCACCCCCTGCGCCCTGGCCGAACTGGATCGCTGCAAGGCACCGTGCGCGGGCCGGCAGACCGTCGACGAGTACTCGCCCGCCGTCGTCGCGGTGCGCGATCTGGTCGTCGGCCGCAGTGCCGACCCGTTGCGCGCGCTCGTCGACCAACTGAGCGGCCTGGCCTCGGCCGAACGCTTCGAGGAGGCCGCACGCCGCCGTGACCGCCTGGCCGGCCTGGTCAGGTCGCTCGACCGCGCCCAGCGCCTGGCGGCCCTCGCCGCGCTGCCCCAGCTCGTGGCGGCCCGGCCGGACCGCGAGGGCGGCTGGGAGTTCTCCGTGGTCCGCTACGGCCGCCTGGCCTCCGCCGGCGTCGCCCGTCGCGGCACCCGGCCGATGCCCGTCGTCGACGCCCTCGTCGCCTCGGCCGAGACGGTCGTCCCCACGGCGGGCCCGCTGCGCGGCGCGCCACCGGAAGAAGCCGGAGTCGTCCTGCGCTGGCTCGACCAGCCGGGCACCCGCCTGGTGTACGCCGACGAGCCGTGGTCCTCCCCCGCCGGTGCCGCGGCGGCGTGGGTGCCGTGGGCGGAACAAGCCGCGGGCGCCCGTCCCCTGCACGACCGCTGGAACTGACCCCGAAGCAACTCTTCGAACCCACCTCCGCAGCCCTTTATGCAAAAGACGTTTGCGGACGTCCGCAAACGTCTTTTGCATAAGCCTTGGTTTGAGCAGGTCAGCGAGGTGCGCCGAACCGATATATCAGTTGGGATGTCGACAAAGCGGTAGTCGATGCAACGGCACGCGTTCACGTCGACGTCCTCACGCCGGCGGTCAGCGAGTAGGGCAGACTACGGATGCTTGAGACACCAGTGCTGAGACGAGGAGGACGCCGTGGTCACCGCCATCGTGCTGATCCAGGCCGCCGCCGAACGCATTCCCGAGGCCGCGCAGGAGATCGCCGACATCGACGGAGTCACCGAGGTGTACTCCTGCGCGGGCGACGTGGACCTGATCGCGCTGGTGCGGGTCAGCAAGCACGAAGACCTCGCCGCCCTGGTGCCCGGCAAGATCAGCAAGGTCGCGGGCGTGCTGAACACCGACACGCACATCGCGTTCCGCAGCTACTCCAAGCGCGACGACGAGGCCGCGTTCGCCATCGGCCTGGACGACGCCCAGTAGCCCAAGCCGCCACCAGAGTCTGGACGGCCCGCAGAGCCGCCGTGGACAGCGAGAAGCCCCCGTGAAGGTTCACGGGGGCTTCTCGGTGCTTCAAGCCGAAGGTCAGGCCTTCGGGTCGGACGGCTTGCCCGCGAGCTCACCGGCCTTGTTCTCGGCGCTGATCTCCTCCGAGACGTGCTTCTTCGCGCGCGCGTTCTCCAGGGCCACGGTCTCCTCGACCGGGTCCGGCGACCACGTGCTGCCGGCGACCGGGTGACCGGCCGAGCCGAGCTTGTTCATCTTCTTCGGCACCGACGCGCCCTGGTAGGCGAGCGGGAGCGGGTGGCCGTGGTCGTCCACCGGGCCGAGCGGCTGGTGGATCTCGATGAACTCGCCGTGCGGCAGGCGCTTGATGATGCCCGTCTCGACGCCGTGCTCCAGCACCTCGCGGTCGCCGCGCTGCAGGCCGATGCAGATGCGGTAGGCGATGAAGTACGCGAGCGGAGGCAGGACCAGCATGCCGATGCGGCCCATCCACGTCGTCAGGTTCAACGAGATGTCGAACTGGAAGGCGAAGATGTCGTTCGCGCCCATGAGCAGCAGGACCATGAAGTACGTGATCGCCATCCAGCCGAGCGCGGTGCGGACCGGAACGTCACGCGGGCGCTGCAGCAGGTTGTGGTGCGCGTAGTCCTTGGTCATCTTGCGCTCGATCCACGGGTACGCCGCCGCGATGCCGGTCAGCAGCGGCAGACCGAGGATGAACGGCAGGAACGGTGCCGGGATCGTGTAGTTGCCCAGGTAGAACTCCCACGCGGGCCAGATGCGGACCAGGCCGTCGGTCCAGCCCATGTACCAGTCGGGCTGCGAGCCGGCCGAGACCTGCGCGGGGTTGTACGGGCCGATGTTCCAGATCGGGTTGATCTGGAAGACGCCACCCATGATCGCGATGACACCGACGACGATGGCGAAGAAGCCACCGCCCTTGGCCGCGAACACCGGCATGATGCGGACGCCGACGACGTTGGTCTCCTTGCGGCCCACGCCGGGGAACTGCGTGTGCTTCTGGTACCAGACCAGCGCGAGGTGCGCCGCGATCAGACCCAGGATGATCGCCGGGATGATCAGGATGTGCGCGGTGTAGAGCATCGGGATGATGTCCGTGCCGGGGAACTCCCCGCCGAACATCAGCCAGTTCAGCCACGTGCCGATGACCGGGAACGAGATCAGCAGCGCCGCCATGACGCGGAGGCCGGTGCCCGAGAGCAGGTCGTCCGGCAGCGAGTAGCCGAGGAAGCCCTCGATCGCGCCGAGCATGAACAGCACGATGCCGATGACCCAGTTGATCTCACGCGGCTTGCGGAACGCGCCGGTGAAGAAGATCCGGAACATGTGCACGACGATCGCGCCCATGAACAGCAGCGCCGCCCAGTGGTGCACCTGGCGCACGAACAGGCCACCGCGCGTCTCGAACGAGATGTCGAGCGTGGACGCGAACGCCCGCGACATCTCGATGCCGCGCAGGTTCTCGAACGCGCCGTTGTAGGTGACCTCGGTCATCGACGGGTCGAAGAACAACGCCAGGTACGTACCCGACAGCAACAGCACGATGAAGCTGTACAGCGCGATCTCGCCGAGCAGGAACGACCAGTGCGTCGGGAAGACCTTGTTCAGCTGTTTGCGCAGGCCAGAGGCGGCGTGGTACCGCTCGTCCGCGGCGTTGGCCGCCGCCCCTGCGACGCGCGCGGCCGCGTTGGCCGGCTTCGTGGGCGTGGTGATGGCACTCATGACTTCCGCTCCCAGAACGCCGGACCCACAGCCTCGATGAAGTCGCTGCGGGCAACCAAGTATCCGTCCTCGTCCACCGTGATCGGAAGCTGGGGAAGAGGACGGGTTGCCGGACCGAACCGCGGCTTGGCGTATTCGAAGACGTCGAACTGCGACTGGTGGCACGGGCAGAGCAGCAGACCGGTCTGCTGCTCGAACAGCGAGGTCGGGCAACCGAGGTGCGTGCAGATCTTCGAGTACGCGTACAGGTCGCCGTAGTTGAAGTCTTCCTGACCAGCGCGCTTGGTGATCGCCTGGTTCGGGCGCATGCGGATGAGCATGACCGGCGCGTCGGCGCGCTTGAGGGCCGCGACCAGGGCGTGGTCGTCGCCGCGCTCGGACTCCCGGAACGGGAACACCGTCTCGAAGCCGCCCGGCTCGATGTCCTCCGGGCGCACCAGGGAGACCTCGTGGAAGTCGCCGGTGTGGCGGCGCAGGTAGACCTTCTCGCCCGGCTTCTCCGGCTTCCAGCTGGTGTGCCACAGCGAGTTCTTGGTCTCGCTGTCCGAGTGCGGGTTCTTCATCAACGCGCCCAGCGGAACCGCCGCGACGCCGAGACCCAGCACGCCGGCGCCGAGGCCCGCGGTGCGCTTGATCAGGCTGCGGCGCGCGATGCCGCTGCGCTCACCCGCGTCGGCGAGCTCCGCGACCAGGGTGGCGCGGTCGACGGCGGTCGACGGGCCGTCGTGGCGCTGCTGCACCGCGAGCTCGTCGGGCAGGAACCTCTTGGTGTAGAGCAGCGCGCCGACACCCAGCCCCAGCACGGACAGGCCCAGGAGCAGGCCGATCAGCGGGTTGTACAGGTTGTGCAGGAAGTGCCCCTCGGCGTTGGACGGGGACTCGTACTCCCACGGCCAGAAGAGGAACACGCCGAGGAACGCCACACCGGACAGCGCCGAGATCAGGAACCACACCGCGACGCCGCGCTGGGCACGACGCTCGGCACGGGTGCCGGGGACCGGGAACTTCTCCTCGTAGTGGACGAGCTCGACGCCGTCCATCTTCGTGCCGAGCTTGACGAGGTCGTCCCGGCTCATCTCCGCGAGCTCTGCCTCGCTGGGCAGCTCGATCGGCTTGTCGCCGCTCATGCCTTGGCTCCGATCCAAAGGGTCACGCCGATGAGCGCGGCGATGCCCACGATGAACGCGATCAATCCCTCGGAGACGGGTCCGAACCCGCCCAGGGGGTTACCGCCGGAGTTGTTGTTTCCGTCGGTGACCGACTTGACGTACGCGATGATGTCTTTCTTCTCTTCCGGCGTGAGCTGGCGCTCGCCGAACTTCGGCATGTTCTGCGGGCCGCTGAGCATCGCCGTGTAGATCTGCTCCTCGCTCACGCCGTCGAGCGCCGGCGCGAACTTGCCGGACGACAGCGCGCCGCCACGACCCGTGAAGTTGTGGCAGCTGGCGCAGTTGAGGCGGAAGAGCTCGCCACCGCGCGCGGGGTTGTCGCCGCGCAGGGCCTCACCGGACTCGGAGGGCTTCTTCGGGCCCTCGCCGCCGTTCGCGTCGATGTAGGCCATCAGCGCGTTGATCTCCTCGGGGGAGAGCTTCGCGGGCTTGCGGATGGCCTGCGCCTCCTGCCGTGCCATGGGCATGCGGCCGGAGGAAGTCTGGAAGTAGACCGCGGCGTCACCGACGCCGATCAGGCTCGGCCCGCGGTCCTTGACACCTTCGAGACTGCTGCCGTGGCAGCTCAGGCAGGTGTTCAGGTAGATCTGCTCACCCTGGCGAACCAGGGCGTCCTGCTGCTGCGCCTGGGCGGTTTGCGCCTGGGGCGCGAAGGCGGCGAACAGCATGCCGGCGCTCAGCAGGCCGAAGCCCAGTGCGAGCAGTCCAGCGACCCGGCGGCGCAGCTTGGTGCGGGCGCCGCGGGGGCGTTTCGTCGTGGTGGTCATGGTGTGCGGCAACCCTTGCTGTCAGTTCGGGAGCTCGTGGCTTGGCTTCGTGCTGACCCAGGTCAGGGCACGATGTAGATGATGGCGAACAGGCCGATCCACACGACGTCGACGAAGTGCCAGTAGTACGACACGACGATCGCGGAGGTGGCCTGTGCCGGCGTGAACTTGCTGAGCTTCGTCCGGATCAACAGGTAGACGAACGCGATCAGGCCGCCGATGACGTGCAGGCCGTGGAAGCCCGTCGTCAGGTAGAAGACCGTGCCGTAGGCCGAGGACGGGATCGTCGTGCCGGCGTGAACCAGCTCGACGTACTCACCGGCCTGACCGCCCACGAAGATCGCGCCCATGATCAACGTCACGATGTACCAGCGACGCAGACCGAAGACGTCACCGCGCTCCGCCGCGAACACCCCCCACTGACAGGTGAAGGACGACGCGACCAGGATGATCGTGAAGACCGCCGCGTAGGGGACGTTCAGATGGGTGGGAGGCGGGGGCCAAGGTCCCTCGTTCTGGGCCTTCACCGTGAAGAACATGGCGAAGAGGCCAGCGAAGAACATGAGCTCGCTGGACAGCCAGACGATCGTGCCGACGCTGACCATGTTCGGGCGGTTCAGCGAGTGCACGCGCTGGCCGATTGAAGGCGCTGCCGTGGTCACGAGCAGCATTATTGCTTGCGCTATTTCGGTCCGCCCATCGGGTCCTGGGCAGATCATGGGTCGGCTGGGTCACACACAGCGTGATCGCGAGGAGATCAACGGATGGGCTTGCTGAGCCGATTGCGGGACTTGCTGCACCGACAGGACGAGCCGGCGCTGTCGATCGACGACCCGGCGCTCGTCGTGGTGGTCGAGGCGTTCGACATCGCGGAAGCCGATTCGGCGGCTCTGGCGCGCTCCCCGCGGTGGCGCGCCGACGATCTCGCCGTGCTGCGTCACCACGTCCGCATCCCCGCTGAGCAGGTAGAACGTGCGCGTGAACTACTCGAGCCGGACGGCTGGGTGCTCGTGGCAGGTGATATATCGCATATCAGCCGGGTGCAGAAGCTGGATGCGTTGCACTGCGCTCAGGAGCGCTCCCGGATGGCGTCGCTGGCGCAACGGCTCGGTGGCGAAGCCCTGGGGTGGGACGCGCTGCAACCGGCCCGATAGCATCGCGGCGACCTTGGTCACTTTCCGCGGACGCTTCCCGGGAAGTGTCCGCCGTCGGCAGTCGCAGCGGAGGATCGAGAGATGAGCACGCAGACCACCAAGATCCTGGTGTTCAGCCACCGGCCCGAGGTGCGTGAGACGATCATCACTGCGGTCGGCCGCCGTCCGGCGCCGGACCTGCCACGCGTCGACTTCGTCGAGGCCGCGACGATCGCGGACGTCCTCTACGAGGCGGACGCCGGCACCGTCGACCTGCTGATCCTCGACGGCGAGGCGCAGCCGACCGGTGGCATGGGCCTGTCCCGCCAGCTCAAGGACGAGATCACGAACTGCCCGCCGATCGTCGTCGCGGTGCGCCGCAAGGACGACAGGTGGCTCGCGACCTGGTCGCAGGCGGACGCGGTGCTGGTGCACCCGCTCGACCCGCTGGCCGCCGCCGAGACCGTGGCCGAAGTGCTGCGGGGCTCGGCATTGCCCGTCGTCAAGGGCTGATCCGCCATGAGCCAGCGCACCTGGCCCTCGCTGCTCAACCGCCTGCTCGACGGCGTCGACCTGACCGCCGACGACACCGCCTGGGGCATGGACCAGGTGATGTCCGGCGAGGCGACCGCGGCGCAGATCGCGGCGTTCATCGTGGCGTTGCGCGCCAAGGGTGAGACACCGGAGGAGGTCGACGGCCTCGCGACGATGATGCTCAACCACGCGAACCGGTTCACGGTGGACGTGCGGGCGGCGGACATCGTGGGCACCGGCGGCGACCATTCCGGTTCGGTGAACATTTCGACGATGGCCGCGATCGTCACGGCCGCCGCGGGCGTGCCCGTCGTCAAGCACGGCAACCGGGCGGCGTCGTCGCAGTGCGGCACCGCGGACGTGCTGGAGGCGCTGGGCGTCGCGATCGACCTGCCGGCGCAGGGCGTGCAGGAGACCGTGCGCGAGCTGGGGATCGGCTTCTGCTTCGCGCCGGTGTTCCACCCCGGCTTCCGGCACGCGGGCCCGGTGCGGCGCGAGATCGGCATTCCCACGTCGTTCAACCTGCTCGGCCCGCTGACGAACCCGGCGCAGCCCACGGTCGGCCTGATCGGCTGCGCGCGCGCCGCCGCGGCACCGCTGATCGCCGGCGTGTTCGCGCGGCGCCGCAACACCGCGCTGGTGGTGCGGGGCGACGACGGGCTCGACGAGATCACCACGACCACGACGACGTCCGCCTGGCTCGCCCAGGACGGCGTGGTGCGCACGGAGACCATCGATCCGGCGGTGCTCGGCGTGAAGCCCGCGCGCGAGGAGGACCTGAAGGGCGGCGACGCGTCGGTCAACGCCCAGGTGGTCCGCGACCTCGTGGCCGGCCGGACGGGCTCGGTGCGCGACGCGGTGCTCGTGAACGCGGCGGGTGCCATCGCGGCGCACGGCGGGTTCTCCGACGACCTGCACGCCGACCTGACGGCCTCGCTGAGCCGCGCGGCGGACGCCATCGACTCGGGCAGGGCGGCGGCGCTGCTGAGCCGCTGGGTCGAGGTTTCCCAGGCTCTCAAGGGCTAGTGGGCGTTCTCGGTGGCGCCTCGTCGATGGCGCCGCCGGCGTCCAGCCCGCCCAGCCCCTCAAGGGCTAGCGGGCGCTTCGGTCACGTATGGTCGAAAGCGCCGCCGGGTCGAGTTCGTCCAGGCCCTCCAGGCCTGGCGAGCGGTTCGGTGACACGTCGTCGTCGCCGCGTGACCCTGCTCGCACGGCCACTGCACCCGGTGTAGTCCGAGCGAGTGATGGGCCCGAGATGCGCACCACGTGGTAACGCCGCCGCAATCGCCACCTGGAATGCTGGAGGCATGGTTCTCTACCCGGTGATGAAGCATGTCGTCGCGCGCGCAGCCCGTCTTGTCTACCGCCCGGTGGTGGACGGTCTGGAGAACATCCCCACCGACGGCCCCGTCATCCTGGCGGCCAACCACCTCAGCTTCATCGACAGCGTCGTGATCCCGATGGTCGTGCCGCGGCGCGTGTCGTTCCTCGCGAAGGCGGAGTACTTCACGGGCACCGGTGTGAAGGGCTCGCTGTCGCGCTGGTTCTTCTCCTCGCTCGGCCACGTGCCGGTGCACCGCGGCAAGGGCCGCGACGCCCGTGCCGCGCTCGACACGGCCACCGAGATCCTCGCGCGCGGAGACGCCTTCGCCATCTACCCCGAGGGCACGCGTTCGCTCGACGGCAAGCTGCACCGTGGCCGTACGGGTGTCGCCCGGATGGCACTCGAGTCCGGTGCTCCGGTCGTGCCCGTGGGCATCATCGGCACGGACCGGGTGCAGCCGGTCGGCAGCAGGTTCCCGAAGATCGTCCCGGTGACGATCCGCTTCGGCGAGCCGCTCGACTTCAGCCGCTACGACGGCATGCAGGACTCGCTGCCGGTCCTGCGCAGCGTCACCGACGAGATCATCTACCGCATCCTGGACCTGAGCGGCCAGGAGTACGTCGACGCGTACCAGAAGACCCCGGAGAAGGTCGGCGCCGCCGCGTAGTACCCCGAGGACCTGCTGGAAGGGCCCTTCCCGCCATCACGGCGGGAAGGGCCCTTTCGCGCGATATGCGATATATCGGAACCCATGATGGCCCGGCGATATCCAATATGCGATATATCACATGCTGGATATCGCACCCGGAAACGACTGAGGCCCCCTCCGCGAGAGAGGGGGCCTCAGAGCGATGTATCGGATATCAGTCGTGGTTCGGTCCGGTGTGGTACTCGAACACCAGGCCACCGACCGCGATCAGCACCATGACGATGGCGATCACGAGCAGCCACACGTGCCAGAACGCCACCGCGACACCGGTGGTCGCCGCCGCGGCCGCGAGGGCGACCGGCCAGTACGAGCCCGGGCTGAAGAAGCCCAGCTCACCGGCGCCGTCGGACACCTCGGCGTCGGGGTTGTCCTCCGGCCGCACCTCGATGCGGCGGGCGACGAACCGGAAGTAGGTGCCGGTGATGAGGGCCAGGCCGCCGGTCAGCGCGAGCGCCACCGTGCCGGTGGGCTCGACGTGGCCGGTCGCCAGGTGCGTCCAGTAGCCGTAGACGACGGCCATCAGGAACGAGAAGGCCATCACCAGGTCGAATACGCGAGCTTCGATCTTCATCGCGGGGCGTGTCCCTACTTCTGGCCCGCGCCGGAGGCCTCGCGGGCCGTCCGGTCGGTGTTGAACGGGGTCGTCGTCGTGGCCAGCGGTGAGCACCACTCGTCACAGTTCACCTGAGAAAGGGCTTCTGCCGTGGTGTACGGCTTGCCCGTCTTCTCGTTGACCTGCTTGCGCAGCTCGATGTACTTCTCGAAGTCGGCTTCCTCAAGGGCGCGGACCTCGAAGTTCATCACCGCGTGGTACGAACCGCAGAGCTCGGCGCAACGACCGACGAACGCACCGGGACGGTCGATCTGGTCGATCTGGAAGACGTTGTCCTGGTTGTTCTTCTCCGGCTGCGGGAAGACGTCCCGCTTGAAGTGGAACTCCGGCACGAAGAACGAGTGGATGACGTCCGTCGAGCGCAGCGTGAACTGGATGCGCTTGTGCGCCGGCAGCACCATGATCGGGACTTCGCCCGAGGTGCCGACAGTGCTGACGACGTTGCCCTCTTCAGTCTTGTGGTCCGGGTACTGGAACTCCCAGTTCCACTGGAACGCGATGACGTCGACGTTCACGTCGGGCTTGCCCGACTTGTCCGTGACGTAGTTCTGCGTGACGGCGGTGAAGTAGAACAACACCGCCACGATCACCGTCGGCACGACGATGAGCACGATCTCCAGCGGGAGGTTGTACGCCGTCTGACGGGGCAGTTCCTCCGACTTCTTGCGGTGGAACACCACCGACCACGCGATCAGACCCCACACGATGACGCCGACGACGAGCGCGGCGATCACGGACCAGGTCCAGAGCTCGCGCATCTTCTCGGCCTGCGGCGTGACGGCCACTGGCCAGCCGAAGCGCAGCACCTCGTCCGTGGAGCAACCGGTGGCCCCGATACCGACCAGGCCGACCAGCCCGGCGGTCTTCGCCAGCCGGGATGCCCTGGTGCCCTCCTTCAGGCCCACTGCTCGCCCGCCTCCTCGTTCCATGCCAACGGATCAAGCGGGAGCGTAGCCCAGCGCAACGGCGCTCACCCCTTGGGGGCACCGCCGCTGCGGTGCAGTTTCGGTCACACAGAGCCCCTTCGGCATACTGAGGACTTCCCCGTGGTCTTCTCCGTCATGTTTCTTGAGAGGTGCGAGAGCCTTGTGCGGCCTGGCAGGACTTGTATGCCCTAGCGAGAACGAGGCCGAGAACGCGCGCCCGGCCGTGGAGGCCGCACTGCGCTGCATGCGGCACCGCGGACCGGACGAGAGCGGCACCCGGCGGGTCGACGAGGTCGTGTTCGGGTTCAACCGTCTCGCCATCATCGACATCGAGCACTCCCACCAGCCCCTGACCTGGGGCCCGCCGGAGTCGCCGAGCCGGTACACGATCAACTTCAACGGCGAGATCTACAACTACCTGGAGCTGCGGTCCGAGCTCACCAGGAACCACGGCGCGGTCTTCTACACCGACGGCGACACCGAGACGATCGTCGCCGCGTACCACTACTTCGGCCCCGCGGCGATCACGAAGCTGCGCGGCATGTTCGCGTTCATGATCTGGGACTCCGAGCGCGAGATCGTGTTCGGCGGGCGCGACCCGTTCGGCATCAAGCCGCTGTACTGGGCGCAGGGCCAGGCCGGCGTCGCGATCTCCAGCGAGAAGAAGGTCCTGCTGGAGATCGCCTCCGCGATCGGCATCGCCCCGAAGTTGAACGTCAAGGGGCTGCAGCACTACCTCACGCTGCAGTACGTGCCGGAGCCCGCGTCGCTGCACGAGCAGATCCACCGCGTCGAGTCCGGCCACTCGTTCACGCTGGTGCCGGGCAAGGCGCCGGTGTTCGAGCGTTACTTCCCGGCGGAGTTCAGGGTTCGCACCGTTCGCAGCGAGGCCGAGGCGAACGCGCTGTACGACGAGATCACCGCGGCGCTGCGCGACTCGGTCGCCAAGCACATGCGCGCGGACGTGACGGTCGGCTCGTTCCTGTCCGGCGGCATCGACTCGACGGTGGTCGCGGCGCTCGCCAAGGAGCACAACCCGGACCTGATCACGTTCACCACGGGGTTCGAGCGCCAGGGTTTCTCCGAGGTCGACGTGGCGGCGGAGTCGGCCGCGCTGATCGGTGTGAAGCACGTGGTCCGCACGGTCAGCGCGCAGGAGATGATGGACTCCCTGCCGTTGATCACCTGGTACCTCGACGACCCGGTGGCGGACCCGGCGCTGGTGCCGCTGTGGTTCATCGCCCGTGAGGCGCGTCAGCACGTGAAGGTCGTCCTGTCCGGCGAGGGCGCGGACGAGCTCTTCGGCGGCTACACGATCTACCGCGAACCGTTGTCGCTGGCCGGGTTCGAGAAGGTGCCGGGCGCGCTGCGCAAGGCGATGGGCAAGGTCTCGACGAAGATCCCGCACGGTGTGCGCGGCAAGGACCTGCTGCGCCGTGGCGCACTCACGCTGGAGGAGCGCTACTACGGCAACGCGCGCATCTTCCTCGACGACCAGCTGCGCCAGGTGCTGCGCACGTACGACCCGTCGGTGTCGCACATGGACGCCACGGCCCAGCCGTACCGCGAGTCGCGCAACTGGGACCCGGTCACGCGCATGCAGCACGTCGACCTGTTCACGTGGCTGCGCGGCGACATCCTGGTCAAGGCCGACAAGATGACCATGGCGAACTCGCTGGAGCTGCGCGTCCCGTTCCTCGACCCCGAGGTCTTCAAGATCGCATCACAGATCCCGAGCGAGCTGAAGATCACAAAGGACACGACGAAGTTCGCGCTGCGCAAGGCAATTCGCGACATCGTTCCGGCGCACGTGCTGAACCGGCGCAAGCTCGGCTTCCCGGTGCCGATCCGGCACTGGCTCAAGGACGAGATGCACGACTGGGCGGTCGACATCGTGCGGTCGTCGCAGACCGACCAGTACCTCGACAAGTCCGCGGTGCTGCGCCTGATCGAGGAGCACCGCTCCGGCGTGCTCGACCACAGCCGCCGGATCTGGGCGCTGCTGGTGTTCATGATCTGGCACGGCATCTTCGTCGAGGGGCGCATCAAGCCGGCGGTGCCGGAGCCGCACTACCCGGTCAAGCTCTAAGTGCCAGCGACGTCAGGGCCCTTCCACGGAGGGGCCCTGACGCTTACCTGCGTCCCTGCGCGCCGCAGATCGCATACGAGCTCACGACGGTCTCCGGTGACGCCATCAGCCTCAGGTAGCGGTCGAACTCGTCGTCGGAGAGCGGCAGCTTCGCGCGCACTTTCCGCGCGGTCGTGGCGAGCAGGCGGCAACCCGCTGAGCCGCCCTCCCACTCCTGCACCTCGCGAGAGCCACTGACGTCGTTCAGGCCGGCGTCGAGCAACGCCCGCTCGATACGCGCGCCCCACGCCAGTTCCGCGCCCGCCTGGTCGAGCAGCGTCAGCAGGGCGTTCTTCACGCGCATGATCAGTTTGGCGTCGTCGGGAGCCGCGGCGAGGACTTCGAGCGGGAGGCAGTCGAACTCCTCGAGCACGAGCCAGCCGCCGGGACGCAACGAGTCGCGCAGCTTGCGCAGGACGGCGTCGCGGGCCGGGAGGTGGAACAGCACCACACGGGCGTGGACCAGGTCGAACGCGTTGCCCGGCAGGATGTTGGACACCACGTCGTGCTCGAGGACGGTGATGTTGTCGCGTTCCTCCAGCCGGGAGACGTCGATGTCGGTGACCGTCACGTGGCCGGACGGTGCGACGACGTCGGCGAGCCACGTCGCCACCGATCCCCCGCCGCCGCCCACTTCGAGGCAGCGCCAGCCGTCCGCGATGCCGAGCTGCTCGACGCGGGCGAACGTGCCCGCGTCGAGCAGGGAGCTCATCGCGTCGAAGTGCGAGTCGCGCAACTCACCGTTGTCGCCGAACAGGTACGTCCCCATTGTCCGATCATGGCAGGACGGGGGCGATCTCCTCAGCGGCTTCCGCACCGAACGCGCCACGAATGCGCGCGAGTGCCGCCTCGCGCTCGATCACCCACTCCTGCGTGCCGATGGTCTCGAGCACCTCGACCGCGATGAACGAGCCGAGCTGAGCAGCGCGTTCGATGCTCAGGCCCGAGACGATCCCGGCGAGGAAGCCCGCGCGGAAGCCGTCGCCGACACCGGTCGGGTCGGTCTTCGCGACCTCGGGGACGGCGGAGACGTGCAGCGAGAAGCCGTCGCGGTCGACGATCTCGACGCCCTTGGCGCCGAGCGTGGTGACGCGCTTGCCGACGCGGGCGAGGACGTCCGCCTCGGTCCAGCCGGTCTTCTGCAGCAGCAGTTCCCACTCGTAGTCGTTGCTGAAGAGGTACTCGGCGCCCTCGATGAACGAGCGCGCCTGGTCGCCGTCCATGCGAGCGAGCTGCTGCGACGGGTCGACGGCGAACTTGTAGCCGCGCTGACGGCACTCGTCGGCGTGGCGGAGCATGGCCGCGGGGTCGTCCGGGCTGATCACGACGAGCTCGAGGTTCTCGACGCGGCCCGCGATCGGCGCCAGCTCGATGTTGCGCGCCTCGGCCATCGCACCGGCGTAGAACGAGGCGATCTGGCACATGTCGTCGTCCGTGGTGCAGACGAACCGCGCGGTGTGCGCGACCTCGGACACGTACACGCCGGACGTGTCGACGCCGTGCCGCTCGAGCCACGAGCGGTAGTCGTCGAAGTCCTGGCCGACGGCACCGACGAGCACCGGCCGCACCCCGAGCACACCGAGGCCGAACGCGATGTTCGCGCCGATGCCACCGCGCCGGACCACGAGGTCGTCGACCAGGAAGCTCAGCGACACGCGGTCCAGACGCTCCGCGACCAGCTGGTCCGCGAAACGACCCGGAAAGTGCATCAGGTGGTCGGTCGCGATGCTGCCGCATACGGCTAGTGGCACGTCGGCTCCTCATTTCCTTGTTGCGCTATGTGACAACTCACCCGGACGAGTGCAGCTGTGAAGACTACCGTTTGGTAGGGCTACCGCAGGTCAGACCACCGTCATACCGTCGGGGCGTGACGATCCCTGAGGCGACCACGATGAGTGAACTGATCGAGGACTGCGCGCAGCTCCCCTTCGCTCTGACCCACCCCGCGCACCCCCTTCCCGCCCCGCGTGAGGCCGCGCCGTGGCAGGTCGACGAGCGGTGCACCCACCAGGTCGAAGGCCTCGCCGAGTACGGCGTCTGACTTCCGTTCCGGTCCGCCGGGCTTGCGCCTGGCGGATTTCCTGGTCCACACACGCGTGAGGCCGCGTTCCCGTCGATGCGGGAACGCGGCCTCACGCGTTGGTCGCCTTAGTGGAACGAGTCGCCGCAGGCGCACGACCCGCCGGCGTTCGGGTTGTCGATCGTGAAGCCCTGCTTCTCGATGGTGTCCACGAAGTCGATGACGGCACCTTCGACGTAGGGCGCGCTCATGCGGTCAACGGCGACCTTCATGCCGTTGAAGTCGACCATCGCGTCGCCGTCGAGCGCACGCTCGTCGAAGAACAGCTGGTAGCGCAGGCCGGCGCAACCACCGGGCTGGACGGCGATGCGCAGGTGCATGTCGTCGCGGCCCTCCTGGTCGAGCAGCGCCTTCGCCTTGACGGCGGCCGCATCGGTCAGCGTCACGCCGTGGCTCGGCGCCTTGGTGGTCGAAGCGGCATCCTGAGCGGTCGTCATGGCTCTCCTAAGAGGTCCTTTGCGGGCGGTTCGCCCCTCAACAACACGGGCGTTCCCCGCTTTGTTCCTCTCCCATGGTCCCACAACGGCCCCCCAGAACGCCTCAAGTGGGGACTGTCACGTAGACCACCCTTGAGTCCAACCGATATATCAGCGCGACTGGCCAGCGCGATTCCTACCGGGATCCCTCGTGCGACCACTGGCCGGCCACGTGCCGGGCCGTTGCAACGAGACTTTTGCGGGCGTCCGCAATCGACTTTTGCACAGAGCCGACGTGCTCGGACACCGAGTAGGCGGCCTGGACGCCGGCGGCGCCCATCTCGCGGCGGCCGACGCTGACCTGGCCCGCGACGGCGATGCACGGGATGCCGCGCTCGGCGGCGCCCGAGGCGACGGCGGTGATGAGCTTGCCGCGCAGTGACTGCCAGTCGAAGCTGCCCTCGCCGGTGATGACGACGTCGGCGTCGTCGAGGGCGGCGTCGAGGCCGGTGAGCTCGCGGACCAGGCCGGCGCCCGACGTCACCGTCGCTCCCAGCGAGAGGAGCGCGGCGCCCAGGCCGCCCGCCGCTCCGGCACCCGGTACCTCGGCCACCGGCCGGAGCACGTCCATCGCGGCGAGCGTGGCTTCGAGGCGTTCGACGGCGTCCGGGGACGCGCCCTTCTGCGGGCCGAAGGTGCGTGCGGCGCCGTGCGGGCCGAGGAGCGGGTTCTCGACGTCGGAGGCGGCGACGAGCGATATATCGGTGAGGTCGGCCTCGGCGTGGGCGAGGGCGGCGAGCATGCCGACGCCCCCGTCGGTGGTGCCGGAGCCGCCGAGGCCGATCGTGATGACGTCGCTGTCGGCCGCCGCTGCCGCGATGAGCTCGCCGACGCCGCGCGTTGTGGCCGTCTCACAGGACTCGGGGCGGAGCTCGGCGGGGATGAGGTGGAGGCCGCACGCCTCCGCGGACTCGATGTATGCAACGCGTCGACCGTCGGTATGCACCCCGTCTGCATGCACACTGAGCCAGCGTGCTTCCACGGGCTTGCCGAGTGGGCCGGTCACGGTGATATATCGGATATCGCCGTTCGTTGCCGCTTGGAGGACGTCGACGAAGCCGGGGCCTCCGTCGGCGAGGGGGCGTTGGACGACGACGTCGTCGGGCTTGGCGTCGTGCCAGCCGGTGGCGATGGCGTCAGCGGCCTCGCGGGCGGTCAGGGTGCCGCCGAAGCAGTCCGGAGCGATGAGTACGCGCACCTCGCGAAAGGTACAGAAGACCCGCTGCCCTACCCTGGTGCCGTGAGGTTCCTGCGCCGCAATTCCGCCGACACCGAAGCCCCGGCCGCCGAGTCGACCGACGAGGGCGCCGAGTCCACCCGCAACGCGGGCAAGGGCAGGCCCACGCCGAAGCGGCGGGAAGCGCAGGGCAGGCGCTCCGGTCCGGTTCCGCCGCCGCCCCGTACGCAACGCGAGGCGTTCAAGCGCATGCGCGGCAACAAGGTGAGCAAGGAAGAACGCCGTGCCGCGGCCGTCGAGCGCCGTCAGCGCATGATGGCGGGCGACGACAAGTACCTGCTGCCGCGTGACCGCGGTCCGGTGAAGGCGTACATCCGCGACCTCGTGGACTCGCGCCGCAACCTCATGGGCCTGTTCATGCCGCTCGCGATCCTCGTGTTCGTGGCGCTGCTGACGCCGTCGCTGGCCGTGCAGCGGTACGCGACGCTGGCGACGACGTTCATGCTGATCGCGATGATCATCGAGGGCCTCGTGCTGGGCCGCCTCGTCACGCGCAGGGTGCGGGCGAAGTTCCCGACCGAGCCGATCAAGGGCATCTCGATCGGCTGGTACTCGTTCATCCGCGCGAGCCAGCTGCGTCGCCTGCGCGTGCCGAAGCCGCGCGTGAAGCCGGGCGAAGCCATCAAGTAGTGCGCGAGAAGCAGCGCAAGCTCCAGCTGCCGGAGAAGCTGCGGTGGAACCACAACGAGTGGTACCGCCGCTGGCTGCTCCGGCAGTTGCCGTCCGGGGCCGAGACGGCGCTGGACGTCGGCTGCGGCCTCGGTGACCTCGCGCGGTCGCTGCCGGCCCGCCAGGTCACCGCGATCGACGCCAGTGCGCGCATGATCGAACGCGCGAGGGCGACGAGCGCTCGGGTGAACTGGGTCCACGGCGACGTGCTCACCCACGAACTGGGCCGCTACGACGTCGTCACCGCCGAGGCGAGCATGCACCACCTCCCGTTGCGCGAGGGCCTGGCACGACTCGCCGCGCTGACGAAGCCGGGCGGGCTGCTGATCGTCGTCGGGCTGTACCTGACGTCGACGCGGGCGGATTACGCGATGGAGCTCGTGACGTTGCCCGCGAACGCGATCGTCGGACTGGTGAAGGCCGCCAACGGCACCGGCGGCAAGCCCCACGACACCGAGATGCCGATGGTGATGACCGCGCCGACGTTGCCGGAGATCCGCGCGGCAGCGGCGGAGGTCGTGCCCGGCGCACGCGTCCGACGACATTTGTTCTGGCGGTACTCGCTGGTCTGGCGCGCGCCCGAAGTTCATTAGCAGGACGAACGATTTCGGTTTAAGCTCCGATGTATGAAGTTCCGTCGTCTCGGCCGCAGCGGCCTGAACATCAGTGAGATCTCGTACGGGAACTGGCTCACCCACGGGTCCCAGGTCGAGGAGGACCAGGCCCACGCCTGCGTGAAGGCGGCACTCGAGTCGGGGATCACGACCTTCGACACAGCCGACGTCTACGCCAACACCGCCGCGGAATCGGTGCTCGGCCGGGCGCTCAAGGGCGAGCGGCGCGAGTCGCTCGAGATCCTGACCAAGGTCTACTGGCCGACCGGTCCCGGCGGCCCCAACGACCGCGGACTCGGCCGCAAGCACATCATGGAGTCGGCCAACGCGTCGCTCAAGCGCCTGCAGACCGACTACGTCGACCTCTACCAGGCCCACCGGTTCGACCACAGCGTGCCGCTCGAGGAGACGATGCTGGCGTTCGCCGACCTCGTCCGCCAGGGCAAGGTCCTGTACGTCGGTGTCTCCGAGTGGACCGCCGAGCAGATCACCCAGGGTGCCGCGCTGGCCCGTGAGCTGCGGGTTCCGTTCGTGTCACACCAGCCGCAGTACTCGATGCTGTGGCGGGTCATCGAACCGCAGGTCGTCCCGGCGTGCGAGCGCGAGGGCATCAGCCAGATCGTCTTCTCCCCCATCGCGCAGGGCATCCTGACCGGCAAGTACCTGCCGGGCGCCGACGTGCCGGAGGGGTCACGGCTGGCCGACGCCCGCGGCTCGCAGATGATCGCGCGCTGGATGCGGGACGACGTGCTCAACGCCGTTCAGCGGCTCAAGCCGATCGCCGAGGGAGTCGGCGTCACGCTGGCGCAGCTCGCCGTGGCGTGGGTGCTGAAGAACCCGAACGTCGCCTCCGCGATCATCGGTGCGTCGCGTCCGGAGCAGGTCTTCGAGAACGTCAAGGCCATCGACGTCGAGCTCGACGACGACGTGCTCAAGCAGATCGACGACGTCCTCGAGGGCGTCGTCACCGACGACCCGAGGCTCACCGCCCAGGGCTGAAACTACTGAACCGGGTACAGGCTCATCGGGCCGTACACCTCGGATTCCGAGCGCAGCAGCGTGACCTGTTCGACCCCGGCGTCGAGCAGGTCACGCCACTGGGCGCTGAACCACTCCTCGGCCTCGGTCTGGTCCGCGAACATCACATCCGGGCCCGCGACGTCGCGTCCGTGTGCATCCTGGTAACGCCAGCGGTATTCCATGGACGAAGGCTAACTCTTGTCATCTCGGACGCTTGTGCTCGGCGGAGCGCGTTCAGGCAAGTCAGCGCACGCGGAAGGCCTGCTCACGGAGGCCACCGTGACCTATGTCGCAACCGCCCGCCGCTACCCCGACGACGCCGACTGGGACGCACGGATCGCGCTGCACGTCGCGCGGCGTCCGTCCACGTGGCACACGGTCGAGGCCTCGGCGCCGTCGGACCTGCCCGCGTTGCTCACCGCGACCTCCTACGACGACCCGCCGATCCTGGTCGACGACCTGTCGACGTGGCTGGTCGGCGTGCTCGACGACGCCGAAGCCTGGGAGGGCCCGAGCGAGGGTCCCGCGGCGGACGTGGTCGAACGCGACGTCGACGCTCTCGTGCGTTCGGTCGCCACCTGCCGCACGCGGCTCGTGCTGGTGACCGCGGAGGTCGGCCTCGGCGTCATTCCCTCGACGCGCTCAGGCAGACTCTTCCGCGATCACCTCGGTGCGCTCAACGCGCGCGTCGCCGAGGTCTGCGACGAGGTCACCCTGCTCGTCGCCGGCATTCCACTGAAACTGCGTTAGGAGCGACAGTGAGCACCGAGTTCCCGCCGGTTGAACCGCCGGACGAGGCCGTTCTGCGCGAGGCCGAGGCCCGGCACGCGGTGCTGACCAAGCCGGTCGGCTCGCTCGGCCGGCTCGAGGAGCTGGGCAACTGGATCGCGGCCTGCCAGGGCGTCGTGCCGCCGAAGCCGTTCGTGCGGCCGCGCGTCGTCGTGTTCGCGGGCGACCACGGCATCACCGCGCAGGGCGTGTCGGCGTTCCCGAGCGAGGTGACCGGCCAGATGGTCGCGAACTTCCTGACCGGCGGCGCCGCGGTCAACGTGCTCGCGCAGGTCGCGGGCGCCACGGTGCGCGTGGTCGACATGGCGGTCGACGCGGACACCCCCGCGGCGGTCAGCCAGCACAAGGTGCGGCGCTCGTCCGGGTCGATCGACCGCGAGGACGCGCTCACCCGCGAGCAGTGCGAGCTCGCGATCGCGGCCGGCCGGGCGGTGGCCGACGAGGAGATCGACGCGGGCGCCGACGTGCTGGTCGCCGGTGACATGGGCATCGGCAACACGACGCCGGCCGCCGTGTTGATCGCGTCGCTGACCGGGTCCGAGCCCGTCGTGGTCGTCGGGCGCGGCACCGGCATCGACGACCAGGCGTGGATGCGCAAGACGGCGGCGATCCGGGACGCGCTGCGCCGGGCCCGCCTCGTGATCAGCGACCCGGTCGCGTTGCTCGCCACGGCCGGTGGCGCCGACCTCGCCGCGATGGCCGGGTTCCTGGCGCAGGCGGCGCTGCGGCGGACTCCCGTGGTGCTCGACGGCGTCGTCGTCGGTGCGGCCGCGGTCGTCGCCGAGGAACTGGCGCCGGGTGCGCGCGAGTGGTGGGTGGCCGGGCACCAGTCCGCGGAGCCCGCGCACGCGATCGCGCTCGGGCACCTGAACCTGAAGCCGCTGCTCGAGTTCGAGATGCGGCTCGGCGAGGGCTCCGGTGCGGTGGCGGCGCTGCCGTTGCTGATCTCGGCGGTGAAGGTGCTCGCGGAGATGGCGACGTTCGAGAGCGCCGGCATCACGAACCGAGAAGATACGACTGCGTGAAGCTGGCCCCGCCTTGAAACTGGCCCTGCCCTTGAAACTGGCGCTGTCCTGGCTGACCGTCTTGCCGCTCCGGGTCGACGACGTCGATCGCAAGGCGGCAGGGCGAGCCATCACCACCACGCCCGTCGTCGGGTTCGTGCTCGGCGCGTTCGTCGTCGGCGTGCTTGAACTGCTGGCGATATCCAATATATCGGGGCTGGTGGCCGGGTTCCTGGTCGTCGGCGTCGTCGCCCTCGCCACCCGCGGCATGCACCTGGACGGGCTGGCCGACGTCGCCGACGGGCTCGGCTGCTACGGGCCGCCGGAGCGGGCGCTCGAGGTCATGAAGGACGGCGGCGCCGGGCCGTTCGGTGTCGTCTCGCTGATCGTGGTGCTGGGTGCGCAGGCCGCCGCGCTCCCCGAGACCGACTGGAAGGTCGTCCTGCTGGCGTTCGCGACGAGCAGGGCCGCGTTCGGCATCTGTTGTATGCGTGGCGTGCCTGCTGCACGGCCTGAAGGGCTCGGTGCTCTCGTTGCGGGCACACAGCATCCAGGGATCGTCATCGGCACGTGGGCCGTGCTCGCTCTCGCGGCGGTTCCGATCGGCATCAGCGCCGTCGTCGGAGTCGTCGTCGCGGGCACGCTCGTGTGGCTGCTGGTGAGACACACCGGAAAGCGTTTCGGCGGCATCACCGGTGATGTGCTCGGTGCTGCCGCCGAAATCGCGCTTCTGGCCGTGCTGGTGATCGCCTAGCGGTGCAGGACGGTCATCCAGCCGTGGGAGTCGGCGACGTGGCCGTGCTGCAGGCCGGTCAGGCGCTCGCGCAGCTTCGCCGTCACCGAACCGGTGCCGCCGCCGGCGATGTCGAACTCGCCACCGGCGTGCTTGACGTGGCCGACCGGCGTGATGACCGCCGCGGTGCCACAGGCGAAGACCTCGGTGAGCTCACCGGAGGCGTTGGCCTTCTCCCACTCTTCGGTCGAGATCCGCCGCTGCTCCACGGACAGGCCGAGATCGGCGGCCAGCTCCAGCAGCGAGCTCCGGGTGATGCCGGGCAGCAGGGTGCCGGTCAGCTCCGGGGTGACGACCTTGTCGCCGAAGACGAAGAACAGGTTCATGCCGCCCATCTCCTCGACCCAGCGGCGTTCGACCGCGTCGAGCCAGACGACCTGGTCGCAGCCCTTCTCGGCGGCCTGTGCCTGCGCCACCAGGGACGCGGCGTAGTTGCCGGCGAACTTGGCGGCACCGGTGCCACCGGGAGCGGCGCGGACGTACTCGGTCGAGAGCCACACGCTCACCGGGCGGACGCCGCCCGGGAAGTAGGAGCCGGCGGGAGAGGCGATCAGCACGTAGAGGTACTCGGACGCGGGTCGCACGCCGAGGCCCTTCTCCGTGGAGATCATGAACGGCCGGAGGTAGAGGGACTCCTCCGCCGCGGAGGGCACCCAGCGGTTGTCCACCGCGAGGATCTGCCGCACCGACTCGAGGAAGAGCTCGTCGGGGAGTTCGGGCATCGCCATGCGGCGGGCCGAGGCACGGAAGCGCTCGGCGTTGGCCGCGGGGCGGAAGGACGCGATCGAACCGTCGGGCTGCCGGTAGGCCTTGAGCCCTTCGAAGATCGCCTGGCCGTAGTGCAGCACCATTGCCGCGGGGTCCAGTGCGAGGGTGGAGTACGGGCCGACTTCAGCGTCGTGCCAGCCCTTCTCGCGGTTCCAGCGGATCGTCACCATGTGGTCGGTGAAGTGCTGCCCGAAGCCCGGCTTGGCAAGTACCTCCGCTACGCGCTCCGGGGTCGCCGGGTGCGGGTGGGGAGTCCGGGTGAAAGGCAACTCGCTCGTCATGTGTGCACGGTAACCCGCAGGTGGGGATAGGGAAAATCGTCTTCCCAAAACTCGGACATCCTACTAAGTCGGACTCTATAGAGTCCCGGGCCATGACCACGGAAGAAGGATCTTCGACGGGTGCCGACGTCCGTACCGTGCTGCAGGCGGCGCTGCTGGTTCTGGGGACCGGAATGACCCTGCTGGACGGCTGGGTGATCGGGGGTGTGGGCGGTGTCGTGGGCGCGGTGTTCGCAGCCGCGATCTTCCTCGCCTGCTACGCGGCGATCGCCAAGGAGAAGCCGTCGAACAACGGCCGCGTCATCGGGCTTGCGGTGTGCGTCGCCCTGACTCTTCTCGTTTTCCTCTCAGTGACGCTCTGATCGACGCCGTCCAGCCGATGAGCCCGGTGCCGGCGCCCAGCCCCGCGATCGAGATCAGCAGCGCGGGCACCGGCATGCTCATCGCGAGCAACACCGAGAGCCCGAGTCCGAGACAGGCCGTGCGCATGGGCCACGTGCGGTCGTTCTGCAGCAGGACTCGAGCCGACGCGTTCGTGAAGGCGTAGTAGAACAGCGTCGAGCACGCCGCGACGCCCAGCGCCATCCCGATCGGCATGAGCACGACGGCGAGCACGGCAGCGACGACCACGACGAGCGACAGCGCACCGGGCTTGAGGCGCGTCGGCAGGTCGCCGTCCTCGACCAGTCCGGTGAGCGTGCGGTGCGCGGACGCCAGCACGAAGTGCAGCGCGGCCACTCCGGCCACCGCCGCGGCGATCTGCACGAGCGGCACCAGCGCGGCCGAGTCCGCCGCGACGAGCGCGTCACGCAGCGGGGCGGGCGATAACGCGAGGCGCGCGCTGCCCAGCTGGCGGAGCACTCCGGCGCCCACGGCCAGGTAGACCGCGAACGACAGTCCGATGAGGATCGGGATCGCGAACTTCAGCACCGACGGCGAGTGCGGCTGCTCACCGCGGTCCGGGGCGGTGATGCGTTCGAAGCCCGCGAACGCCATGAACATCAGGCCCGCGACGCCGACGAGCTCGTTGACGGTGCCGGCCTCCCCCGCCGACGGCACGGGTGCGATCGAGAAGCTCGACGCGACCACGAGCGCCAGCACGCCGAGGACGACCAGCGACACCAGCACGCTCACCCCCGTGGTGAAGCGGAACCCGGCCGCGCCGAGCAACGCCGTCGCCACGACGAGGGCGAGCGCGCCGATCATCGGCTGGTCCGGCACCACGTACGCGCCGAACATCGACGCCACGACCGCCGCCATGGCGCACCGCCCGAGGAGGTGGGCGCTCGCCGTCATCCTCGCGGGCCACACGCCGAGCTGCGCACGTACGTATCCGTAACCACCGCCGATGTCCGGGTAGGAGCGGGACTGGTCGGCGGTCGAGAAGGCGGAGCACAGGGCGGCCAACGCGGACAGGGCCAGCGCCGGGAGCACCCACCAGCCCGCAAGGCTTGCGGCTGGGGCGAATCCGGCGAAGACCCCCGCTCCGAGCACCGCGGGAAGACCGAGCGCGACCGTGGTGACGATCTCGCGAGGCGTGTGGGTCACGGGTACACGTTCTCAGATGCGGCAACCGGCCGTAACCACCCGGTCGACTGATACGCGAAACGGGCGAATCGCAACTGTGAGCAACTGTGAACGTCACGGATTGCGGCGAACGTGGCGGGGCTGGGCATTAGTGGGACTGTCCGACCTTTAGCATGGGTCACGATCCCGAGCCCCGCACGCACAACCCTGGAGCAGCACGTGACAGCCCCGAAGCTGGCCCTCACCGAGGGTGACCTGAGCACCACCGCCGCGGACGCAGTCGTCGTGGGCACCCTGCAGGGTGCGGACGGTCTGGAGCTCGCCCCCGGTGCCGACGCTGTCGCCGCCGCGTTCGACGGCGCGCTGCTCGACGTGCTGGGCACCCTGCGTGCGTCCGGCAAGGCCGACGAGCTCGTGAAGGTGCCGACGTTCGGCAAGATCGCCGCTCCGCTCGTCCTGGCCGTCGGCCTCGGCAAGTCCGCCGGTGAGGAGGAGGTGCGCCGCGCGTCCGGTGTCGCCGCCCGCGCGCTGGCCGGCAAGAAGCGCGCGATCAACACGCTCGCCGCCCTGCACGTCGGTGCGGCGGCCGAGGGCACGCTGCTCGGCGCCTACTCGTTCACCGAGTACAAGTCCGACAAGGGCGAGGCCGCGGTCACCAAGGTCGACCTGCACGCCGCCGGTTCCAAGGAGAACAAGGCCGCGCTGAAGGCCGCCGTCGCGATCGCCGAGTCCGTCGCCATCGCGCGTGACTTCGTCAACACGCCGCCGAACGACCTCTACCCCGGCTCGTTCGCCGACCGCGCCGCGAAGCTCGCCACCGCGGCCGGCCTCGACGTCGAGGTGCTCGACGAGAAGGCGCTGAAGAAGCAGGGCTTCGGCGGCATCCTGGGTGTCGGCGGCGGTTCGACGCGCCAGCCGCGCCTCGTGCGCATCTCCTACAAGGGCGCCAAGGCCACCAAGAAGGTCGCGCTCGTCGGCAAGGGCATCACGTTCGACACCGGCGGCATCTCGATCAAGCCGGCCGCGAACATGGACGAGATGACCTCCGACATGTCCGGTGCCGCCGCGATCGTCGCGACCATGGTGCTCGCCGCGAAGCTCAAGTACCCGCTGGAGATCATCGCGTCGATCCCGATGGCGGAGAACATGCCGTCCGGCGACGCGTACCGCCCCGGCGACGTGCTGACCATGTACGGCGGCAAGACCGTCGAGGTGCTCAACACCGACGCCGAGGGCCGCCTGATCCTGTCCGACGCCATCGTGCGCGCGTGCGAGGACGGCCCGGACTACCTGATCGAGACCGCGACGCTGACCGGCGCGCAGGTCGTCGCCCTGGGCAAGCGCACCTCGGGCGTCATGGGCTCCGACGAGTTCCGCGACCGCGTCGCCGCCATCGGCACCGCCGTCGGCGAGTCGGCGTGGGCGATGCCGCTGCCCGAGGAGCTGCGCGCGGACCTCGACTCGCGCCTGGCGGACCTCGCGAACGTCACCGGCCACCGCTGGGGCGGCATGCTCGCGGCGGGCCTGTTCCTGCGCGAGTTCGTCGCCGAGGGCGTGCAGTGGGCGCACATCGACATCGCGGGCCCGGCGTTCCACACCGGTGGCCCGTACGGGTACACCTCGAAGGGCGGCACCGGTGTTCCGGTGCGGACCATCGCGGCCGTGCTCGCGGACATCGCGGCCAACGGCTGAGTTCTTTCTGCGGTGCGGGCGGGAGATCCTCCGGGGTCTCCCGCCCGTTCTGCTTTCCGGGTCACCTTTCAGGGCGGGAGCACGGTGAGCGCCGGCCACTGCCGGCGCCAGCGGGACGTCTTGGTCTCGTAGACGTGGCGAGGCGCCTGCACCGGGTTCGGGCGCACGACGAGGTTGAAGACGTCGGACAGGCCGTGTGGCGCGTAGACGTGCCACCGTCCGTCGCGGTCGACGCGGACGCCGACGCAGCACGTGGTCGCGGCGAACGAGTCGATCGCGGCTTCGGTGGACGAGTGGGGCGGGCAGGGGACGCCGAACTTCTGCTCGTACCAGAGGTGGACGCGGGCCTCGTTGCGGATCTCGACGGGCGCTCCGGCGAACCGCGTCCGGCCTGCCTGGATGACGGCGTCCTCGGCCTCCCAGGACAGGTCGGAGGCGTCGAAGTAGAAGAGGTCGTAGTCCACGATTCCGTCGGCGGCGGGGTGGCCGGTGACGACGTTCCACACCGTCTGGACCACGCACCCGGCGGTCAGGTACCAGCCCGGCAGGTCCAGCTCGGCCGCCTCCGTGAGGACGTCGGTCAGCACGGTGTTGTGACTCAGCACTTCTCGCAAGGCCTCGATCTGTTCGTCGACGGGCAATCTCCCGAGTTCCATGTCCGTGCCCCCATTTCTCGTTGATTCCACAGCTTGGTTTGCAGGCGAAAGAAATCCTGCCGGAATACGGAACTGCCGTGCTTCCGAAATGCTCCCGGAACCGGCGGCCGACGCGGAGAAGAAGTCTCCCGGCCGGCCCGCCACCGCTTCGCCGGCCCGCTCGCGACGGCGCGGCCGACGGTGCCGTCGCGGCCTTTGCAACGAGTCTTTTGCGGACGAAGTCCAAAGAGTCGTTGCTAGGGTGCAGGTCAGGCGGCGCGGCGGAACTGATATATCGGGCGAACGGTCGCGGACGGGTGCGGCCGAACGGAGACGCGTGTCTCAGCGGGCTAGGTCCCCAGGCCCGCCCGGAGGAGTATTTCCATATGGGGACGCATCACTACGAGGCCGATGTCATTTGGACCGGGAACACCGGAAACGGGACTTCCGGATACAAGTCCTACGAGCGCGCGCACGAGATTCGAATCGACGGCAAGGAGAGGATCCTCGGGTCGTCCGATCCGTCGTTCCGGGGTGACCGCAGCCGGTACAACCCCGAGGAACTGCTTGTCGCGTCGCTTTCGCAATGCCACATGCTCTGGTTCCTGCATTTGGCGTCGGTCAACGGCGTCGTCGTCACCGAGTACCGCGACCACGCGACCGGCACGATGGCCGAGCATCCCGACGGGTCCGGGCGGATGACCGAGGTGGTGCTCCACCCCATCGTCACCGTCGCCGATCCCGGCACCAGGGAGACGGCGCAGGCGTTGCACGAGAAGGCGCACTCGATGTGCTTCATCGCGGCGAGCGTCAACTTCCCCGTGCGGCACGAACCGACCGTTGCATGAAATGGGGCTTGAGTCTCAAGCTGCTTGAGACCACAGGGTGGTTGCCATGACCAAGCAGCAGCTCTACCCCATCGGGGACGTCGCGCGCCGCACCGGACTGAGTGTGAGCGCCATCCGGTTCTACGCGGACGAGGGTGTCGTTCCGCCCACCAGCCACACCGACGGCGGTTATCGGCTCTACGACGTCGAGGCCGTCGCACGGCTGGAACTCGTGCGGACCCTGCGTGATCTCGGCGCGAGCGTGGAGGACGTGCGCAGGTTGTTGTCCGACGAGACCTCGTTGCACGACCTCGCCAGCACTCACCTCGTGATCGTCGAACGGCAGTTGCGGCATCTGAAGGCGCGGCGGGCCGTGTTGCGGACCGTCGTCCGCCAGGGCAGCAGCGCCCAGCAGGTGGCGCTGATGCACGAGCTCGTCTCAATGTCCGATGAGGACCGTGAACAGCTGCTCGACCGGTTCTGGAACGAGGTCACCGACGGGCTCACCGTGCACCCGGCGTTCGTCGAGCACCTGCACCGCATGCGGCCCGCGCTGCCAGAGGAGCCCACCACCGAGCAGTTGCAGGCGTGGATCGAGCTCGCGGACCTGGTGCGGGACGCGGACTTCCGCACCGAGGTGCGCGAGTACTTCCACGCCGGCTTCGCCTCGCCGAAGGCGCTCACCGTGACGTCGCCGGAGGTGATGGCGCGCATGGAGGCGCATCGGCTGATCGAGGTCGAGGCGTGGGAGGCGGAGCGGTCCGGAGTGGAGCCGGACTCACCGCGGGGGCGCGAGATCGCCGGGCGGTTGCTCGCCTCGCTCGCCGGGCTCACCGCGGAGGTGACCGGAGCAGCGCCGGACCTGGGTGAGCTGAAGCGGTCGATGATCGAACCCGACCCGGTCGTCGAAGAGCACGCCCAGCAAGCCGTCGCGCGGTTCACCGGCGTGCTGGAGCGCTACACGTCCCTGATGGAGACGATCAACGGGACGCCCGACGAGGTCGGCACCGGCGCGAGCGAGCCGTGGATCGCCGCCGCGGTGGCGGCGCTCTGAACTCCCGCCGGAGACCTCCGTGCCGAAGGGGTCCGCGAATACCGACGGCTGATCGGATCGCCGCCCAACGGAACAGATGCGCGGCGGAGTGACCGACAGAGCGTCCGGCGAGGCGCTCTAGCCGTTGCCGAGTTTCTTCTGGCGCGCGGTGTAGTCGCGCATGCGCTTGGGGTAGCCGACGATGCCGGCGTCGTAGATCGGCATGCCGAGCTTGCGGGCGAACGATCGCGCGGCGTCCGGGGAGGCGACGCGGCGGCGGGTCCACTCGCCGTCGTGAGCGACGAGGACCACAGTGGTTTCGGTCACCGTGGTCTTCGGCTCCACGTAGGCCTCGACGCCCTGGCGGCTCTTCGTCCACTGCTCGAGGTGGCTCGTGTCCTGGTTGGAAGCGGTCCGCAGCACACCTGGGCGTGGCTTCCTGCGGAAACGGTCGAACAGCCCCATCGAGCACCTCCTGTGCTTGCCTCCACCATCGTGCCAGGAAAGGGTGTTATGAGTAGGTGAATGATCAGGATCGTGACGTGGTGTCCCATGCCGGATCACCGCGCTCCGGCAACTAGTGACAAGATGGCCGCGTACCTCGCGCGCACCCGCGCGTAGTAAGTAATCCCGAGGAGATCCGAAGTGACTTCGCCGGAACTGGAGTCGGCCACCAACGCCGATCTTGTCATCCTCGGCGGCGGTTCAGGTGGCTACGCCTGCGCGTTCCGCGCGGCCGAGCTCGGCCTGTCCGTCGTCCTGGTCGAGAAGGACAAGCTCGGTGGCACCTGCCTGCACCGCGGCTGCATCCCGACCAAGGCGCTGCTGCACGCGGCCGAGGTCGCGGACAACGCGCGTGAAGGCGACCAGTTCGGTGTGAAGTCCTCGCTCGAGGGCATCGACATCGCCGGCGTCAACTCGTACAAGGACGGCGTGATCTCGCGGCTCTACAAGGGTCTGCAGGGTCTCGCGAAGGCCAACAAGGTCACCCTGGTCGAGGGCGCGGGCACGTTCGTCGGCCCGAACACCGTCGAGGTGAACGGCCGGCGCTACACCGGCAAGAACGTGGTGCTCGCGACGGGCTCGTACGCCCGCAGCCTGCCCGGTCTGGAGATCGGCGGCCGGGTCATCACCAGCGACCAGGCGCTCAACCTGGACTTCATCCCGGAGAAGGTCGTCGTCCTGGGTGGCGGCGTCATCGGCGTGGAGTTCGCGAGCGTGTGGCGTTCGTTCGGCGCCGACGTGACCATCGTCGAGGCCCTCCCCCGCCTGGTCCCCGCCGAGGACGAGTACGCGTCCAAGCAGCTCGAGCGCGCCTTCCGCAAGCGCGGCATCAAGTTCAAGACCGGCGTCAAGTTCACCGGCGCCACGCAGTCCGACTCGGGCGTGTCGATCACGCTGGAGAACGGCGACGTCCTCGACGCCGACCTGCTGCTCGTCGCGGTCGGCCGCGGCCCGAACAGCGCGGGCCACGGCTACGAGGAGGCCGGGATCACGATCGACCGCGGCTTCGTCGTCACCGACGACCGGCTGCGCACGAACCTGCCGAACGTCTACGCCGTCGGCGACATCGTGCCGGGCCTGCAGCTCGCGCACCGCGGTTTCCAGCAGGGCATCTTCGTGGCCGAGGAGATCGCGGGCCAGAACCCGAAGGTGATCGACGAGGCGGGCATCCCGCGCGTCACGTACTGCAAGCCCGAGGTCGCCTCCGTCGGTCTCACCGAGGCCGCGGCCAAGGAGAAGTACGGCTCGGCCGAGGTGTTCATCTACGACCTCGCGGGCAACGGCAAGAGCCAGATCCTCAAGACCGCGGGCGGCGTGAAGCTCGTCAAGGCCCCCGACGGCCCGGTCGTCGGCGTCACCATGGTCGGCGAGCGCGTCGGCGAACTCATCGGTGAGGCCCAGCTGATCTACAGCTGGGAGGCTTACCCGGAGGACGTGGCTCCGCTGATCCACGCCCACCCGACCCAGACTGAAGCCCTCGGCGAGGCGTTCCTCGCCCTGGCCGGCAAGCCGCTGCACGTGCACGGCTGACCGTTCCCCATCCAAGTCAGCCACACGAGAGCACGAGGAGTCAGCGAACAATGGCCTTCTCCGTCCAGATGCCCGCACTCGGTGAGAGTGTCACCGAGGGCACGGTCACCCGGTGGTTGAAGCAGGAAGGCGACCGGGTGGAGGTGGACGAGCCGTTGCTCGAGGTGTCCACCGACAAGGTCGACACCGAGATCCCGTCCCCGGCGGCCGGCGTCCTGCAGAAGATCGTCGCGCAGGAGGACGACACCGTCGAGGTCGGCGGTGAGCTCGCGGTCATCGGTGACGGTGACGGCGGTTCCGCCGCGCCCGCCCCGGCCCAGGAGTCCGCGCCCCAGGAGCAGGCGCAGCCCGAGCCGCAGCAGACCCAGCCGTCCGCGCAGCCCTCCGAGGCCGCTCAGGAAGCCGCTCCCGCGCCGGCGCCGGCCCAGTCCGGTGGTTCGGCGCAGGGCACCGACGTCACGATGCCGGCGCTCGGCGAGTCCGTCACCGAGGGCACCGTGACCCGCTGGCTCAAGCAGGTCGGCGACAGCGTCGAGGTCGACGAGCCGCTGCTCGAGGTCTCGACCGACAAGGTCGACACCGAGATCCCGTCGCCGGTCGCGGGCACGCTGCTCGAGATCACCGCCGGTGAGGACGAGACCGTCGACGTCGGCGGCAAGCTCGCCGTCATCGGTTCGGGCAGCCCGGCCCAGTCGGCGCCCGCGCCGGAGACCAAGCCCGCACCGCAGCAGTCCGCTCCGGCTCCCGCGCCGCAGCAGTCCGCTCCGGCACCGGCTCCGCAGCAGCCCGCCCCGGCCCAGCAGCAGGCGCCGGCTCCGGCCCCGCAGGCCGCTCCCGCGCCCGCCGCCGCTCCTTCGGGCGACGACGCGAACGGCACGCCGTACGTCACTCCGCTCGTGCGCAAGCTCGCGTCGGAGAACGGCATCGACCTGGGCTCGCTCAAGGGCACCGGCGTCGGCGGCCGCATCCGCAAGCAGGACGTGCTCGCCGCGGTCGAGGCCAAGAAGGCCCCGGCTCCCGCGCCCGCCGCCGCTGCTCCGGCTGCCGCTCCCGCCTCTCGCACCTCGGCTCCGGCCGCGGTCGACAACTCGGGCAAGCGCGGCACCGTGCAGAAGCTCCCGCGTCTGCGTCAGATCGTCGCGCAGCGCACGCGTGAGTCGCTGCAGATGTCGGCCCAGCTCACCCAGGTGTTCGAGGTCGACGTCACCAAGATCGCCCGCCTGCGCAACCAGGCGAAGAAGGCGTTCGAGGCTCGTGAGGGCGCGAAGCTCACGTTCCTGCCGTTCTTCGCCAAGGCCGCCATCGAGGCCCTCAAGGCCCACCCGGTGCTCAACGCGTCGATCGACGAGGAGCGCAAGGAGGTCACCTACCACGGTGCCGAGCACCTCGGTATGGCGATCGACACGGAGCGCGGCCTGCTCAACGCCGTGATCCACAACGCCGGTGACCTGAACCTGTCGGGCATCGCCCACAAGATCGGCGACCTGGCGACCCGCGCCCGCTCGAACAAGCTCACCCCGGACGAGCTCACGGGTGGCACGTTCTCGCTGACCAACCTGGGCAGCAACGGCGCGCTGTTCGACACCCCGATCATCCAGCAGCCGCAGGTCGGCATCCTGGGCGTCGGCGTGGTCAAGAAGCGCGCGGTCGTCATGACCGACGAGAACGGCGACGACACCATCGCGATCCGTTCGATGATGTACCTCGCGCTCACCTACGACCACCGCCTGGTCGACGGTGCGGACGCGGGCCGCTTCCTCACGACGGTCAAGAACCGTCTCGAGGAGGGTGCGTTCGAGGCCGACCTCGGTCTCTGAGCGCAGGCTGATATCCGATATATCGGGTATCTCCGAAGAGTGACCTGAAGGCCACCCCGGTTTGCCGGGGTGGCCTTCAGCACATCCTGGCTCCTGTGTGCGGTGTAGTGCTGTGCAGGTGATGTCACAGTGGGGAACGATCTAGGTATGCGAGTCGTCATCGCGGGATCGTCGGGCCTGATCGGAACGAGCCTGGTGGCGCACATGCGCGCCGCCGGTCATGAGGTGCTGCGGCTGGTGCGCCGCAAGGCCGCCGCCCCCGACGAACGCGGCTGGGACCCGTACGCCGGGCGCATCGACGACGGCACGTTCGACGACGTCGACGCCGTCATCAACCTGTGCGGTGCGGGCATCGGCGACAAGCGGTGGGACGACGCGCGCAAGCAGGTGCTGCACGACAGTCGCGTCGTGCCGGCCGAGGTGCTGTCGGCGGCGGTCGTCGAGCACGGGGTGCCGGCGCTCGTGAACTCGTCGGGTGCCCACTTCTACGGCGACACCGGCTCGCGCCTCGCGGACGAGGACGCGCCGGGCGGCCACACGTTCATGTCGCGGCTGACCCAGGACTGGGAGGCGGCGACGTCCGTGGCCCAGGAAGGCGGCGTGCGTGTCGTATTAATGCGCACCGCTGTCGTCATCTCGCCGTCCGGCGGTGTGTTCGGCCGGCTGAAGCCCCTCTTCCAGTTCTTCCTGGGCGGCAAGCTCGGGTCCGGGGAGCAGTTCTTCCCGTGGGTGTCGCTGGACGACGTCGTGTCCGCCTACCGGTTCGTCGTCGAGCACGAGGACATCCGCGGGCCGGTGAACGTCGCCGGGCCCACGCCGGTGACGAACGCCGAGTTCACCAAGGCGGTCGGGGCGGCGCTGAACCGGCCGACGCCGTGGGCGGTGCCCGCGTTCGCGCTGAGGACGTTGCTCGGCGGTGAGATGGCTCAGGAACTGCTGCTGAGCGGACCGGGCCTGACGCCGAAAGTGCTCGAACGCCACGGGTTCCAGTTCATGCACCCGGCACTTCCGGTCGCGCTGAACGCGGCGGTCGCATGACGCGGGCGGCCGCCGCCGTTCTGGTGATCTCGTGGATCCTCCTGGGACTGCCCGAGACGACCGGGCTCGACATGTGGGTGCACGACTCGTTGCCGCGCCCGGAGTGGCTGCGGGCGACGGCGTTCGCCGTGAGCCTGGTGATGGGGCCGACCCTCGGGTGGGCGTTCGCGGCGGTGTTGTTCGTGCTGGCCTGGCGGCGGCGCGATCCACAGTTGTGGAAGGCGTTGCTACTGCACGGGCTGTGCTGCGCGACCTTGCTCACGAGGTTCCTGTTCGACCGGGCGAGGCCCGTCGAGTACCACCTGCCGAGCTACCCGAGCGGGCACACGGTCGCGGTCGCGTCGGTCGGTTTCACAATGGTCGTCCTGCTGAAACGCGGCGTGCTGTGGGCGGTGCTCGCGGTGCTGGTCGCCGGGTTCGCCAGGGTCGTGCTCGAGATGCACTGGGTCACCGACGTCGTCGGCGCGGTGCTGGGTGTGACGGGCGCTGGGCTTTTGGCCGCCATGGTGCTGGGGTTGGTAACGTCGGGTCGTGAACTCGTGCCGCACCTCGTCAGACCCCGTCGTCATCCGTGAGCTGGGGCTCATCGAATACATGGCGGCGTGGGACCTGCAGAAGGAGATCGCCGAGGCACGCGCCGCCAGTGGTGGTATCAGTAGCGGCCCGGACACCCTCCTGCTGCTCGAACACCCGCCCGTCTACACCTGCGGCCGGCGCACCCTCGACGAGGAGCGCCCGCGCGGTGGGGACACCCCGGTCATCGACGTCGACCGCGGCGGCAAGATCACCTGGCACGGCCCCGGCCAGCTGGTCGGCTACCCGATCGTCAAGCTCGCCGATCCGATCGACGTCGTGGAGTACGTGCGGCGGGTCGAGCAGGGCCTGATCGACGTGTGCGACCGGCTCGGCGTGCACACCGGCCGGGTCGAGGGCCGCAGCGGCGTGTGGATCCCCGCCGACGACCGGGGTCCGGAGCGCAAGGTCGCCGCCATCGGCATCCGCGTGCAGCGGGGCGTGACCATGCACGGCTTCGAGATCAACTGCAACGCGAGCCTCGACGCGTTCGGCGACATCATCCCGTGCGGCATCAAGGACGCGGGCGTCGCTTCGCTGTCGCACGAGCTCGGCCGGGACGTCACGGTCGCCGAGGTGCTGCCACTCGCCCGTGACGCTGTGCTCGCGGCGCTGGACGGAACGCTCCCCCTGACGGACCGCACGTTGACCCGCACCGGACCCGTTGCTCCGGGTATCACCTTCGCTAGCATTCCGTAGCCCTGCGGCGGGGAACCGCGGGATTCCGGAGGAGGGTGCGTCGTGAGGTTGTCCCGACGCCAGTTGTTCACGGCTGCCGGTCTGACGGCGCTGGCAGGTGGAATCACGTCGAACGGGGCGGTGGCGGCGGCCGCTCCCGTGCGCACGTGGAGTGGCGAGATCCAGGTCGGCGAGTGGGAGCGGTACTACCTCGGGCTGGACGGCGGGGCGCACCAGAAGGCGCTCGGCGCGCTGGGCATCGCGCACCGCGACGGGGTGCGGGCCGACGAGCAGTACCTGATGGTGCCGGTCGAGTCCGTCCGCCGGGCGGCACTGGAGTTCGGCGACCACGCGGCCGCCGACGTGTTGCGCGACCGCTTCGGCCTCGACTCGCCGTCGATGCTGGGACGGGGGCTGAAGGTGGTTCTGGGGCAGAACGGGCTCGAGAAGCGCTACCTCGACGACCCTGGACTGCAGCTGCGATATATCGGATATCGGCGGCGGTATGCGAACCAAGTGCTGCCCATGCCGGCGGCGGTTCGCCGAGCGCTCGCCTGATATCCGATATATCAACTGGTCAGAGCTGCGGGGCGACGTCCGCCGCGATCTCGGTGATGTGGTCGAGGTCGGCGAGGTCCAGGGTCTGCAGGTAGACACGCTGGATGCCGGTCGCCTCGCGCCACGCGCCGATGCGGTCGACGACCTCGGCCGGGGTGCCGGCGAGACCGTTCTCCCTGAGCTCGCCGACCTCGCGGCCGATCGCGGCGGCACGGCGGGCGACGTCGGCGTCGGTGCGGCCGACGCACGCGACGAGCGCGACCGAGCGGATGATCTCCTTCGGGTCGCGGCCGATCTCCTCGCACGCGGCGTCGACCCGCGCGTACTGCTCGACGGCGGCGTCGATGCCGACGAACGGCAGGTTGAACTCGGTGGCGTAGGAGGCGGCGAGGGCCGGGGTGCGCTTGGCGCCCATGCCGCCGATCAGCAGCGGGACGCGCTCCTGCGCGGGCTTGGGCAGCGCGGGCGACTCGGTCAGCGTGTAGTGCTTGCCCTCGAACGAGAACGTGCCACCGACCGGGGTCTCCCACAGGCCGGTGATGATCGCGACCTGTTCCTCGTAGCGCTCGAAGCGCTCGCCCAGCGCGGGGAACGGGATGCCGTACGCGGTGTGCTCGGCCTCGTACCAGCCGGCGCCGATGCCGAACTCGACCCGGCCGCCGGACATCTGGTCGACCTGGGCGACGCTGATGGCGAGCGGTCCGGGGTGGCGGAACGTCGCGGCGGTCATCAGTGTGCCCAGGCGGATCGTCGAGGTGTCGCGAGCCAGACCGGCGAACGTGATCCACGGGTCGGTCGGGCCGGGCAGGCCGTCGGCCGAGCCCATGCTGAGGTAGTGGTCGGAGCGGAAGAAGGCGCCGTATCCGGCGTCCTCGGCCGTCCGCGCCACGCGGAGCAGGTCGTCGTAGCTCGCCCCCTGCTGGGGCTCGGTGAAGATGCGCAGTTCCACGAAGACCGAATCTAGTCGCTGGAAAAGCGCGGCGCAGGGACGGCGGCGCCGTCCGGGGTGAACACGCCGCGTGCTACGAGGTGCGGGTGCGACGAAGCCTCGTCGAGTGTCAGCACCGGGGTCACGCAGGCGTCGGTGGAGGCGAACACCTCCGACCACTCGTCGCGGGTCCGGCTCAGGAACGCCTCGGCGAACGTCTTGCGCAGCAACGGCCAGCCATCCCGGTCCAGCTGCTCGGGCAGATCAGCCGCGTCCAGCCCCAGTCCGGCCAGCAGCAACGCGTAGAACTGCGGCTCCAGCGACCCCACGGCGACGGACCGGCCGTCCGCGCACTCGTAGATCGAGTAGAACGGGCACCCGCCGTCGAGCAGGTTCGCCTCCGGCACGTCCTCCCACACCGACTGCGCCCTCATCGACCAGATCATCTGCGCCAGCGACGCCACCCCGTCGACGATCGCCGCGTCGACGACCTGGCCCCGCCCGGTGCGCTGGCGTTCCCACAACGCCGCCAGCACGCCCAGCACCAGGTAGAGCGAGCCGCCGCCGAAGTCGCCGACCAGGTTCAGCGGCGGCTTGCCGATCGCGTGCAGCACACCGGTCAGCGACAGGTAGTTGATGTCGTGCCCGGCGCGTTGCGCCAGCGGCCCGTCCTGGCCCCAGCCCGTCATCCGCGCGTAGATCAGGCCGGGGTTGACCGCCAGGCAGTCGGAGGGTCCCAGGCCGACCCGTTCCAGCACGCCGGGGCGGAAGCCCTCGATCACCACGTCGGCCGACGAGATCAGCTCCAGGACCGCGGCACGGCCGTCGGCGGACTTCAGGTCCGCCGACACGCAACGCCTGCCGCGCAACAGGAAGTCGCGGGAGGCGTCCGGCACCACGGACAGCCCGCCGGACGGACGCTCGACGCGCGTGACCTCCGCGCCGAGGTCCGCGAGCAGCATCGCGCCGTGCGGACCGGGCCCGATGCCGCCGAACTCGACGACCTTCAAGCCCTCCAGCGGACCCATCAGGCCTCGAACGACAGGCGCGGCGCGAAGATCGCGCCGGTGGACTCGGCCAGGCCGCGCATCGCCTTGGCGTGGTTGCCGAAGTCCGGGTGCGCCAGCGCGGCGCGCAGGGCGTCGGCGCTCTCCCACAACGCGATGTTGATGTAGGAGGCCGGGTCGTCGAGCTGGCGCGACAGCGTGTACTTGATCAGGCCGGGCTGTTCCCTCAGGAAGGCCGCGGTCTCGTCGAAGGCCTTCTCGAACTCCTCGGGGTCACCGGTGAGCGTGAAGCGGTTGACGAAGGTGATCATGCCAGGCACTCCCTACGGAAACGGTGTCAGCTGACGAAAACCATGCACACCGCGTCTTGAGACGTGCTCAAGGAACGCCCGCCAGGCTCGGTTCCATGCGCATCATCGATCTGTCTTCCCACATTGACGCATCCGCGTACGAAGCGGACCCGGTGACGCACGAGGTGCTCACGGCCGCCCAGGGTGCCGAACACATGGCCGAGCAGCTCAAGGCGCGGCTCGGCATCGAGTTCGACGTCTCCGTGCTGCGGGACTCCGAGTTCCTCACGCTGGACCGGATCAGCCTCACCTCCCACACCGGCACGCACGTCGACGCCCCGTCGCACTACGGCTCGAAGACCACGTACGGCAACGGGATCCCGCGCCACATCGACGAGATGCCGCTCGAGTGGTTCCACAACCCCGGCGTGAAGCTCGACGTCCGCGGCCACGGCACGGGCGTCATCGGCGTCGAGGTGCTGGAGAAGGAGTTCGCCCGCATCGGCTACACGCCGAAGCCGATGGACATCGTCATCCTCGACACCGGCGCCGCCGAGCACGCGGGCACCCAGACCTACTTCACCGACTACACCGGACTCGACGGTCCCGCCACGAACTTCCTGCTGGACCTGGGGGTCAAGGTGATCGCCACCGACGCGTTCAGCCTCGACGCGCCGTTCCCGGACATCGTGAAGCGCTACCTGGCGACGAAGGACGAGAGCGTGCTGTGGCCCGCGCACTTCGCCGGCCGCGACCGCGAGTACTGCCAGATCGAGCGGCTGGCGAACCTGGACGCGTTGCCGGACTTCGGTTTCACCGTCGTCGCGTTCCCGGTCAAGATCAAGGGCGCCGGCGCGGGCTGGACCCGCGCGGTCGCCCTGCTCGACGACTAGGGCCTGTATCGAAGTCCCGTTCGATGAGAGTCGCGCCTGAGGTGGTTTCTGGTGGTGCGGCCGGATGGCCCGCATACCGGTGTTGTATGTGGGCCATCCGGCCGTGCCGCCAGGGGCCGCCTCAGGCCCGGCTATCGCGGACATGGACTTCGATACAGGCCCTAGTGGTGTGGCTCGGACGTTGCCGGGCGAATTCGCGGTCAGACGGGTGCATCGTGGTGCCGCCCCCACGTCTTCGTACTGGCAATGCCTGGAACTTAAGGCTGGGTGGCGGAGGGCGTTGATCACGGTTCGGCTGTGATCAGTGTGGCTGCCTGAACAGGCAACGAGGCTCCGGCTAGGACTGGTGATTGTCGAAGTCAGCAGTCTGGGCCAGGAGCCTCGTTGTCTGTTCATGCTGTCATGCCCTCAGGGTGGTCCTCGCCGGTGGGGCGGTTGTTGTCCCGGTCCGCGCTAGGCCTGTTGTCGTGTGTCCTGCCACCGGCGTTGGTCGATGAGGCATTGGCGGTGTCGGGCCGCGACGAGCGACGGTTCCGGGCGTTGCCATCGCGGCTGGGCGTGTACTTCGTGCTCGCGTTATGCCTGCTGCGCACCAAGTCGGCAGCCACAACGATCAAGGCGATGTTCCCGCTCGACGGTCTGGTCCGGTTATCGGTGCGGGGTTGGCGGCTGCCGTCGAGCACGGCGTTGACCGCGCTGCGGGACCGGATCGGCGTGGTGCCGTTTCAACTGTTGTTCGGCGCGCTTGTCCAGGCGATACCGGCCCCAGTCCGACCGTGGTCGCATGCGTTCGGGTTGCTGGTGTGTGCCTGGGACGGCACCGAGATCGAGCTGGCCGACACCACCGCCAACCGCGAGCACTTCCCGCCCCATCAACGCAAAGGCGTCTTCCACGGACTGCCCAAGACACGGGTTCTGGTGCTGCTGGCCTGCGGCGGACGCCGTCTGCTGGGTGCGGCCACCGGGCGGGTCGCCCGCAGCGAGAGATTCCTGGCCGGGCAGCTCATCGAGCGGCTGCGCGCCGGGATGCTGCTGCTGGCCGACCGCGGCTTTCTCAGCCACGCGTTGTGGACCGCGTGCCGGGCCCGCGGCACGCATCTGTTGTGGCGGGCCAAGCTGGACAAGCCGATTCTGCCGGTGCGGCAGGCACTGCCGGACGGATCGTGGCTGTCCGTGCTCCACGACCCCGACGACGCCCGCAACTGGCGGCGCAACGTGCGCCGCAACAAGCAACACGGACACCGCCCGCCCACGCCCCGTCCGATCAAGGGCATCGTGGTGCGGGTGGTCGAGGCGCTGATCACCGTCACCGCCGACGGCGAGACCCGCACCGAGAAATACCGGCTGGTCACCAGCCTGCTCGACCCCGCCACCGCCCCCGCGGACCAGCTGGTGGCCCTCTACGCCCGCCGGTGGGCCGCCGAGACCGGCATCGGCGAGATCAAAACCGTGCTGCTGGCCAAGCGAGCACTACGCGGCCAGACCCCGATCCGCGCCCAGCAAGAACTATGGGCCACCCTGGTCGTCCACCAGGCCATCCGGCTACTGATCGGCCACGCCGCACTCACCCACGACCTGGACCCGTCCCGGATCTCCTTCACCGCCGCCCGTGACACCGTCGAGCACGCGATCACTACCACGCCCGCCGACGCCGCCAGACACCTCGCCTGGGCAGCACACGACCTGAGCCGGCAGCTGGTCACCGTCCACACCCACCACCGGATCTTCCCCCGCGCGCTCAAGAACACCTACGCGCGATACCCGTGGCGCGGGAAGACCCGGCAGCTGACCAGCAACAACGCCAGCTACCAGATCCAGGTACTCCCCACAACGACTTCAACAACAGCTACCACGCACCCGCCAACCTCAAGCAGCCCCAGAACCGCTTAAGTTCCAGGCATTGCTCGTACTGGTTGTACGGGGGCGTGGGAGCGGTGCCGCGAGGCGCCCTGCTGAGCGTGAATTACCGAGCCAACGGTCCGAGCCACGCCACTAGCTCTCAAGTGAGAGCTGAATCACCATACCTACCGTGAAAGGTATGGATAACAACGAAATATGGCCACCGGAGAACGAAGACCACATCGTCCGCGGGATCGACTGAGCACCGCCAAAGGGCCGCCCTCACCAGGAGAGGGCGGCCCTTTTATACGTACTACGTCAGCCGGGCGCGAGCGGTCTCCACGAAGTCCGAGGCGTCCAGCAGCGGCAGCACCTGCGAGGCACCGGACCGCACCGCCTTCGTCCGGCGCGCGAACGACGTCAGCGTCTGGCCGGGCCCGGCTTCCACCAGCAGCACGTCGTACATCGCCACCAGCTCGTTCAGCGCCGGTCCGAAGTAGACGGCGTCGGTCAGCTGGCGGGTCCAGAACCGTGCCGACAGAGCGTCTTCGGGAGTCATCAGCTTGCCCGTGTAGCCGGAGTACAACGGCATCGACGGCGCGACGGGCGAAGCGCTCCACGCCGCCAGTGCCTCGTCCACGGCGGGCTGCATCGCCGGGCTGTGGAACGGGGTCGACGCCGGCACCGTCACGACGATGTACTCGTCCGCCTCCAGCCGTGCCCGCACGCGCGCCAGCGGTTCGTCCGACCCGGCCAGCATCGTCTGCCGCGCGGAGTTCACCGCGGCGATCGCGACGTCGCCCTCCAGGTACGGCACCAGGTCGGCCTCGGAAGCCGCGACGGCCAGCATGCCGCCGGACGGGATCGGCACGGCGGACAACACCCGGTCCCGCACCAGGGAAACGGCTTCCTCCAACGAGAACACGCCGGCCAGCGTCGCCGCGACGACCTCACCGGCGGAGTGCCCGATCAACGCGACGGGTTCGACGCCCCACGACAAAACCGTGCGCCCCAACGCATAGTCGACCGCGAACAGCAACGGCTGGGCGCGCGACACGTGGTCGATGTCGTTGCCGGCCAGCCAGTCGTCGCAGGCGAGCGACCCCACCTCGCCGAACAGCTCGAAGACCTCGTCGATCACCGAGGTGAACACGGCGTCCGTGCCGTACAGCGACGCCGCCATCCGCGGGTACTGCGACCCCTGCCCGGGAAACATCAGTGCTACGTCCACAAGAAGCCTCCAGAAAAGGCTCAAGGGCCGTGAGAGACGAAACCCTCACGGCCCTTGAGGCATGACATCACCTGTACTCGCGAACCACCATGGCGGAGTTGTAGCCGCCCTTGCCGCGCCCGAGCACCAGTGCGGCCTTGATCTTGCCGTGCCGCGCCTCGTTCATCACGAGGTCGAGCTCGTACTCCGGCACGAGGTTCTCGACGTTGACGGTCGGCGGGATCGCGCTCCAGTAGATGGAGAGGATCGCCGACGCCACGTCCAGCGAGCCACCACCGGCGAACAGACGCCCTGTCATGGTCTTCGGCGCCGTCACCGGCACGCCGAACGGCCCGAAGATGCCCTTGATCGCCTCGGCCTCGGCCTTGTCGAGCTCGGGAATGCCCGCCGCGTCGGCGAACACCACGTCGATCTCCGAGGCGTCCATGCCGGCGTCGCGCAACGCCAGCTCGGCCGCCCGCTTCAGTCCCGGCTCCCGTGACGGCATCTTCGAGTCGAACGTCGCGGCGTACCCGACGATCTCACCGTAGATGCGCGTACCCGGACGACCGGCCGCCGACTCCGGCGTCTCGACGACCATGATCGCGCCGCCCTCGCCCGCGACGTACCCGGAGGCGTCGCGGTCGAACGGCAGGTAGGCGCGTTTCGGATTGTTGTTGCGGGACAGGCAACCCGACGCCTGGTGCGCCACCCACGCCCACGGGCACAGCGAGGAGTCCATGCCGCCGGTGAGGGCGAGCTGGACCCCCTTGCGCAGCTGGCGCCGGGCGTGGCCGATGGAGTCGATGCCACCGGCCTGCTCGGACACCACCACCGCGCCGGGACCGCGTGTGCCGTGGCGGATGGAGATCTGGCCCGTGTTGACCGCGTAGAACCACGCGAACGACTGGTACGCCGAGACGTACTCGGGGCCCTGGTGCCACAGCTTCTGCAGTTCCCGCTGACCGAACTCGTACCCGCCCGCCGTCGCCGCGGTGATCACCGCGATGTCGGTGTCCGGGATGTCGTTCGGCTGCACGCCCGCACCACGCAACGCCCAGTCAGTGCCGACCAGGGTCAGCCGCGTCATGTGGTCCGTCTGCGGCAGCAGGCGACCCTGCAGGTGCCGCCCTGCCTCGAAGCCGGGCACCTCTCCGGCGATCTTCGCCCAGTAGTTCGCGCTGTCGAACCGGGTGATCGGCTTGATCGCCGCCTCCCCGTGCAGGGTCGCCCGCCAGTACGCGGTCGGCCCCAGCCCGTTCGGCGACGCGATGCCGATTCCCGTCACCACCGCCCGAGTCACCGGCCTGCCCCTTCCACCTTCTTGAGCACCATGGCGCTCTGGAATCCACCGAAACCACTGCCCACGGTGAGGACCGTGTTGACCTTCTTCTCGCGCGCGACCAGCGGCGTGTAGTCGAGGTCGCACTCGGGGTCCGGCTCGTGCAGGTTCGCCGTCGGCGGGATGAGGTCCTCCTCGAACGCCAGCAGCGAGCCGACGATCTCGAGCGACCCGATCGCGCCCAGCGAGTGCCCGATCATCGACTTGAAGCCGGAGACCGGGGTCTTGTAGGCGTGCGCGCCGAGACTGCGCTTGAACGCCGCCGTCTCGTGCAGGTCGTTCTGCTTGGTGCCCGACCCGTGCGCGTTGATGTACCCGACGTCCGTGGCGTCCGCCCGCGCCTGCTTCAGCGCGATGTTGATGGCGTCGGACATCTCGATGCCCTCGGGGTGCAGACCCGTCATGTGGTAGGCGTTGCACCGCGAGGCGAAGCCGCCGATCTCACCGTAGATGTGCGCGCCGCGAGCACGGGCGTGCTCCAGCTCCTCCAGCACGATGATCGCGCAACCCTCGCCCAGCACCAGGCCGTCGCGGGTCTTGTCGAACGGCCGGCACGCCGTGGTGGGGTCGTCGTTGCGGGTGCTCGACGCACGGATCACGTCGAAGCACACCACCGTGATCGGGGAGAGCGGAGCCTCGGTGCCGCCGGTGACGACGACGTCCGCGGATCCCTCCATGATCAGCTCGGCCGCGTAACCGACCGAGTCGAGACCGGAGGTGCAGCCCGTGGAGACCACGGAGACCGGCCCTTCGGCGCCCACTGTCCACGCCAGCTCCGTCGCCATCGAGGACGGCGTGAAGTAGTCGTAGAGGTGCGGGACGGCGTAGGACTGGTCGACCTCCCAGTACTTACCCCGGTCGGAGCCGACGATGAACTCGCGCTCCAGCGAGGTCGTGCAGCCGACCGCGGTGCCGAGCGAGACACCGATGCGGCCGGGGTCGAGCTGGTCGAACTCGATGCCGGAGTCGGACATCGCCTCACGGCCCGCGACGACCGCGAACTGCGCGGCGCGGTCGAGCCGGCGGATCTCCTGCGGCGTCAAGCCTTCGCGCACTGGATCGAAATCTGCTTCCCCCGCCATGCGGGAGCGGTACGGAGACGCGTCGAAGTGCGTGATGTTGCGAGTCGCCGTACGCCCTTCGGACAGCAGTTTCCAATACGCCTTCGTTCCGATGCCACCAGGTGCGACCACGCCCACCCCGGTGATGACGGCGCGACGACTCATCGGACACCTCCAATCGCCTTCTGTGCGGACACGGTCTGCTCCAATCTCGGACAGGGCACGGGAGCGATACCTGTCTCTGCCGAATGAACCGATGGTGAATCGGCCCGATCGAGGCCACCTCGAACGACGGCGTAGGACCCCTGTACGAGGCCAGCCCCCGCGTCGGCCGCGAAGAGCTGCTTCGCCGCCGAGCCACCGTCGTCGTGACATCCGAAACCAAGGGGCACACCGGTTTGTGCGACCGACTCGACGATCTCGCCGATCTGGTCCGGCCACAGCTTGCCCGCTGTGTCGTGCAGCAACACGGTTTCCGCCCCAGCCTCCGCGGCGGTCAGCACGACCTCGAGAGAGTGCTCGGGGTCGATCAGCCAGCCGTCGAAGAAATCGCGCGCCTCGACGATCACTCGCCGTTCGGCGCGCACGAGTTGACGCACGGCTTCCCGGACCACCGAGATGCCGTGCCCTTGGACAACTATTGCCACCGCGGGGGTCTCCGCGGCCATGAGTGCGGCCAGGTCCTCCGCACCGCCCGAGGCGATGAGGGTGGCGGCCCGCAACCGGAGCTCGATCGCCGCCCGGTGGTAGAACGACCGGGCGGGCCTTCCTCCGTCGACGAACGTGACGCCGAGCGCGTCGAGGCGCCGCGCCGCGACCAGTCTGTCCGAAATGGACAGGCCGGTGCGGCGCAGCGAGATGTCGTAGAGCTTCATCATCCCCGAACCCCTCGCGCTCCCGCGGTCAGAAGCCCGACAGCAGCACCCGGGAGGCCTCGATCTCGTAGGCACAGGGCGCCACGTCCGAAGAGGGGCAACCCTTGCGCTGGTGCTCGACCGCGGCCTTCTCCAGGTACATGGACACCACGTAGAGTCCGTTGCGGCTTGCAGCGCGTGCCGCGGCGGTCAGCAGGTCCGCGCCACCCAACCCCATCTCGTCACCTCATCCGTTCTCGGCGAATTCCTTCGCGTGCCGGAGCGTCGTGAGACTGTTGGTGCCCAGCGCGTGACGGATGAGCTCACGAGCCCGCTCGATCGTCCCGTCTGCTCCCAGCACCTCGGTGACGACCTCGGGCCGGATGACGACCGTGTGGTGCGAGGTCGCCTCGATGCCGGCCTCGATGCCGTCGCCGATGTCCTTGAACGTCCACCGGCCGACGTGTGCCGCCATGATCGGAGGCGTGTGCGTCTGCTTGTAGACGATGCCGTCGTACGGGGTGCAGACCCGCACCGAGTGCGTGGTGTGGATCGACCCGTCCGGGCTGCGCGTGTCCATCTCCATGGACTGCACCCCGGTGACGGCTTCCTTCAGGTCCAGCCGCGCCACGTGCGGCAGGCGCTCCGGCCACAGGTCCGACCGGTACAGGAACTCGTAGACGTCCTTGCGGCTCGCGTGGATCGTGATGCTGTCGGAGAACGACAGCACCAGCTTGTCGTAGTCGTCGCCGTACTCGGCCGCCCGCTTGAGAGCGGCGAGCTCGGCGTCGCTGTTGTTGTTGACGGCGTTCAGGATGACCTCGACCGCCTCGGGCTGTGCCGCGGTGAAGTGGTGGAGCAGATCGACCCGGGTCGCCGAGTCGGCGATCGGGACGATCCGCCACTGTCCGCCCATCGTCTTCACCGGTGCCGCCGAACGCTCCTGCTCGAAGGAGATGTGCAGGTTCGCCGGGTCGAGCTCGCGCCGGGACGTCCACGTACGCACGTCACCGTTCGCGAACGCGTGCAACCGCAACCGTTCCGTCGAGCCGTCCCGCTCGAAAACCTCGGCGTGCACCGTGGGTCCGAAGATGTACGGCCAGGTCGTCACGTCCGCGACCAGGTCGTACACCACCTTGGCGGGAGCCCCGATCATGACCGTGTGCGTGGTGGTGTGCGTCATGTCCGTCTCCGTATCCCGAGTCGCCGGCGTCAGGCCGCGATCTGTCCGTTGACCTTGTCCAGCAGCTGACGCGGCGTCTCCAGGTGCGCCAGCTCGTCATCGGCGACGGCGACCCCGTACTTGCGCTTGATCAGCGCGACCGTCTCCAGCAGGGCGAGGGAGTCGAAGCCCAGCTCGAGGAACGGGAGGTCGAGAATGTCCTGGCCCGGCTTGAACGAGTCGTCGTCGCCCGCGGCCTCGTTGAGGATCTCTTTGAGGCCCTCGATGGTCAGTGCGCTCACGGCTAGCTTCCTTTCCTCCAGCGGGCGATTCCCGCGCGCCCACGACTGAGGTTGTCACCGCACGCCTGTAAGCCACTGGAGAGATTCTCAAGAAACCGTTGCCAGACAAGCAAAAACGGCCCTCGCCACAGTGTGGCGAGGGCCGCTGGAGCCGGGCTCAGGCGAGAAGCCGTTGCAGTTGCCGGGTTTCCGCGCTGTCGAGGCGCGGATCGGACGTGAGGATGGCGTGCTGCAACCCTTGCAGGCGCGACGACGGCTCGACGCCGAGCTCCTCGATCAGGGTGTTGCGCAGGCCCTTGAACGCGTCGAGCGCCTGCCACTGCCGGCCCGCGCGGAACAGCGAGATCATGTACTGCGCGCACAGGTTCTCGTTCATCGGGTTCTGCACGGTCAGCACGGACAGCTCGCTGAGCAACGCCTTGTGCTTGCCCATCCGCAGCTCGGCGTCGATGCGCGCCTCGAGCACGCCCAGCCGGGCCTCCTCCAACCGCACGACCTCGATGCTCAGCGGCATACCGGGCCGCACGTCGACAACAGCGGTGCCACGCCACATGTCGAGCGCCTGGCGCAGCAGCCGCGAGGCCGAGGCGTAGTCCTCGACTTCGTAGGCCTGCTGGCCGGCACGCGAGAGGCGTTCGAACTCGTGCACGTCGACGGCCTCCGGCGGCACGTCGAGCAGGTACCCGCCGTACCGGGTGACGAGCACTTCCTTCGCCTCACCCTCACCGGACGCCGACAGCGCGTCACCGATGAGCTTGCGCAGCTGCAGGATGTAGGTCTGCAGGGTGGTGCGGGCGCTGCGCGGCGGCCGGTCGCCCCACAGCTCCTCGATCAGCGTGGGGACGGACACGACCTGTCCGGAGTGCAGCGCGAGCAGCGCCAGGATCTGCCGCGGCTTGGCGGCGGTAGGCGTCACCGAGCGACCGTTCACCTTGGCCTCGACGGGCCCCAGGACCTTGATCTGCATCGCGACCCCTCCTTCGGTTCCAAGCACGGGATTAGTCTGCTCGGCCCAACGTCGGCGCGTTAGTGCACAGGCCATCGATGTCAGGTGAGTTCTGCCCGTGCCGGGTATGAAAACTTCATACGGGGGCGCATTAGCCGGTAACTACCGGGCCATTACCGCTGGTCCGCATGATTACCCACAAGAAATCACGCCAAACATCGGAGATGCACATGTACCCCACCGCCACCGTGGAGCGCCTGTCTTCCATCACCGCCACGGACGACTCCGACGACATGAAGATCTACCAGTTCGACCGTGAGGCCTCGATGGACGTCATCGTCGCCACCTGGTGGTGCAGCAGCGGTGGAAGCATTATCGGCAGCCACTACACGGCCTACGACGAGGTTCTCGCGGCATGAGACGCGAACTGGCCGAACCCGGCGAACAAAGAATTGGGTTCAAACGCCATCTCCGGCCGCAGATTGTGCAGGGTGAGGCCGTCTACCTCATCGGCGAGTCCGGGGTCACCGCGATCCAGGGCACGCACGTGGAGGCACTGGCGCCGTTGCTCGACGGCACCAGGGACCTCACCGCCGTGCTGCGGGATCTGCCCGCCGGCCTGTCCGCCGACCTGGTGGAACGCATGCTCAGCAGGCTCGCCGCGGCGGGTCTGGTCGGCTGGCGGTGCACGCTGGACGGTTCGACCACGACAGAGGCCTCGCTCGCCTACTGGGACGCGGCGGGTCTCGACCCCGCGGACGCGGTGGCGGCGACATCGGCGGCGCTCGTCTCCGTCGTCGCGATCGGCGACGTCGATCGCGAAGGGCTCGAGGAAGCTCTCCGGCACAACGGACTGACGGTCACTTCGGGGAGTGGTGACCTCACGGTCGTGGTGTGCACGGACTACCTGGCCTCTGAACTCCGCGACATCGACGCGGCACACCGCGCCTCCGGTACGCCCTGGTTGCTCGTCAAGCCGGTCGGCGCGCAGGTGAGCGTGGGCCCCTTCTTCACACCTGGCGAGGGCCCCTGCTGGCGCTGCCTCGCCACCCGCCTGTCCGCCAACCGCAAGGCGGAGGCGCACGTCCGGGCACGGTGCGGGCAACGTGGCCCGGCACCGCGCCCCGCCATCGGGCTGCCGTCGCTGCGGGCGACGGCGCTGGAGATCGCGTCGGTCGAGACGGCCAAGTGGCTCGCGGGCATCCGCCACGGGACGCAGCGCTCCATCTGGAACTACGACAGCCTGACGATGAAGGTCACGCAACACGAGGTACGGCACCGTCCACAGTGTTCAGACTGTGGTGATTCCGAAGTTGTCGCGCGCAGGGCGTTCGAGCCGGTCGAACTCGTCAGTCGCGTGAAAACCTCCTGCGACGGCGGTGGCCACCGGTCGTCGTCGCCGCAGGAGGTGCTCGACACCTACCGGCACCTCATCGGCCCGGTCACCGGGATCGTGCGGGAGATCCGCCGCGACGAGCACGGGCCCGCGTTCTTCAACTCCTTCCGCTCCGGGTCGAACATCGCGGCTGCGGGCGAGGGCATCGAGGGACTGCGTTCGGCGTTGCGCGCGGACAGCGGGGGCAAGGGAGTCACGCCGCTCGACGCCGAGGTCGGTGCGCTCTGCGAGGCCGTCGAACGGCGCAGCGGCGCGTTCGCCGGCGACGAGGCACGCGTGAGCGGCAGCTACACCTCGCTGGGCGACCAGGCGATCCACCCCTGCTCTGTGCAGCTGTACCACCCGAGGCAGTTCGAGAACCGCGACGAGTGGAACACGAACCACTCCGCCTTCCAGCACGTCACCACCCCGTTCGACGACGACGAGGTGATGGACTGGACCCCGCTGTGGTCGCTGACCGAACAGCGGCACAAGCTCCTGCCCACGGGGATGCTCTACTTCGGCGCCCCCTGTCCGCCGAGTGTCACCTCCAACTCCAACGGCTGTGCTGCCGGCAGCAGCCTGGAGGACGCGGTGTTGCAAGGACTTCTGGAACTCGTCGAACGCGACGCGGTCGCCATCTGGTGGTACAACCGCACACCGGTGCCGGAAATGGACCTGGACGCCTTCCACGACCCGTGGATCGACCAGCTTCGCACGGTGCACGCAGGCCTGGGCCGCGACGTCTGGCTGCTCGACGTCACCTCGGACCTCGGCGTGCCCGCGATGGTGGCGGTCTCCCGCCGCACCGACGGGCCACGCGAGGACATCATGTTCGGCTGCGGCGCGCACCTGGACCCCAAGGTCGCCGCACGCCGGGCGCTCACCGAGCTGAACCAGTGCATGCCGATGGTCTGCGATCCGATGGACATGTCCGTGTTCGACATCGACATGCGGCGCTGGTTCGAGACCACCCGGCTCGCCGATCACCTGTGGCTGGCACCCGACCCGGCCGTGGCGCCGCACAGCCCGTCGCACCACGGTTACACACATCGGCGTGATCTCGTCGACGACATTCACGCGATCCAGGGCACTTTGGAGACCAAGGGCATGGAGCTGCTGGTGCTCGACCAGACGCGGCCCGACGTGGGTCTCCCGGTCGTGCGGGTGGTGGTGCCGGGACTGCGGCACTTCTGGTCGAGATTCGCTCAAGGGCGCCTCTACGACGTACCTGTACAACTGGGTCGGCTGGCACGGCCACGCCAGTACGAAGAGCTCAACCCGATCCCGTTGTTCATGTGATCGACGGGATGACCATCGCCCAGAGCGGAGGCGCCGTGGTGCCCACGCAGTCCCACATTCCGGCTGGCAGGCCGCTGTGGTCGTTGCTGGAGGACGCTTTTGTGGACGAGGGCGCCGAGCACCTGATCGTGCACGGCAGGTGGGGTGCGATCGAGATCGCCGACACCAGCCCGCTCGTGCGCGAGGCGTTGCACCGGATGAGCCTCGGCCCCGTGGCGCTGGAGAACATCTCGGCGCTGCACGAGAACTTCGTGCGGTGGAAGGCCGGCTCCGGCCCCTGCCTCGTCTGGCGCAAGCTGAAGAACACGCTCGACGAGCTGGGTGGTTGCCTAGTGCCGTCGCTCGGGTTGAACGACGGCGCCGGCCCGATCCTCTCGCTCGTCGCGGTGGCCCGCGACGCGGTGTTCGCGTTGCCGGCCGTCGGGGACGACGAGGTCGTCACCATGCGGAGGGGCACCGGGATCGAGCGGCTGAACGGCGACCAGGCACTGGCCTGCCCCGGCCGTCCCTATCAGGTGATCCTGCACGGCGCGCCCGCGACGGAGATCGCGAAGTCGTTGCTGCACAACGAGAGCACGATCGCCCAGCTCGCCGAGGTGTTGCAGGTGGAGAAGACGCTGGTCGCCGACGTGGTGGCCTACCTCGCGGGAGCCGACCTCGTCGTTGTCCAGAGGTGTTGAGCCATCGTCATGTTGCTCCGATCGAGGATCGCAAAAAGCGAGATTTCCCAGGAAGCGCCCGTATCATGGCCGCGTCCCGAACCTCGCGTGGGAGCTGCTGTGACGCAACGACAGGAACGCTCGTCCGTGTCCCGTCGTTTGGCGTACGTCGTCATCAGCGTGGTGTTCGCCAACTACCTGCTCGACAACTTCCTCGACGTGGTGAAAGTCAGTGCGACGCCCACCCGGATCGTCGGCTCCCTCGCCTGTCTGCTCACGATCGCGTACCTGCAGCTACGGGTGTTCAGCAGGCCCGGTGCGGATCTGCGTTCCGGCAGGGCCTACCTGGCACTGGGCGCGATGGCCGTGCTCGTGTACGTACCGCTCCTGTTCTTCCCTGACGAGTGGACCAACATGCCCGGCTTCCTCGCGGGCAGCTCCCTGCTGGTGCTGCCCGGCCGGGTGCGATGGCTTGTCTTCTTCGCCGTGGCATTGGGTAACGGCGGTATCCAGGCCTGGTACGTCGACGATGTCTCCTCGCAGGTCTACTACATGATCGCGTCGATGGTCGCCGGTCTGGTCGTGTACGGGCTGTCGCGGCTGCCGTCGCTGGTGAAGCAACTGGAGGCCGTCCGCTCCGAGCTCGCCGCGCTGGCGGTGTCGCAGGAGCGGCTGCGGTTCGCCCGCGACCTGCACGATCTGCTCGGGTTCAGCCTGTCGGCGATCACGCTGAAGGTGGAGCTGGCCCGCAAGCTGATCGGTGCGCACACCGACCGCGCGCTGCGGGAGCTGGCCGAGATCCTCGGCATCGCGCGTGAAGCCCTGACGGACGTTCGTGCGGTGGCGTCGAGCTATCGCGAGTTGTCACTGGCGGACGAGATCGAGTCGGCGCGCTCCGTGCTGACCGCGGCCGGCGTCGCTACGACGATCGAGACGGACCACCCGGAACTCTCGCCGCGGTCCAGGACCGTGCTGGCGACGGTGCTGCGCGAAGGCGTGACGAACCTGCTGCGGCACAGCGAGGCCACCCGCTGCGCCATCACCATTTCGGGCGCCGGCCACGCGGTGTCGATCGACATCGTCAACGACGGTGCTCCCGCCGAGGTCGACGCCGAGCGGGGCAGTGGTCTCACCAACCTCGCCACGCGCGCCACGGCCATCGGCGGTTCCCTGCTCGCCCAGACCTCGACAGAGGGCACCTACCGCCTGCACGCCGAGGTACCGGTCGAGCCGGCGCTGCGGGAACGGGCGAGCGACTCACGACCTGCGGGACAGCCGATGGCGACGCGATTCGCCCAGGTGCTGTTCACCGCGGTGGTGGTCGGCTACGGCCTCATGTCGCTGTCCCAGGTGGCCTTCGACTACCCCCGTATCGGACTGCCGGGGATGGCGGTCGCGGTACTCGCCACCGCGGTCGAGCTCGGGCTGGTGCTGAGCCTGGTCGGCCGTCCGCACGTCCGGCTGAACCTGGCAAGCAGCCTCGCGGTGCTCGCCGCAATGGCCGTGTGCGTGTATGTGCCGGTGTGGATCTTCGGCAACCCGCTCATGGGCGTGGCCGGCTTCCTCGCCGGGTCCGCGGCGCTGCTTCTGCCCCGCCGGATCGGCTGGTGGGCGTTCCTCGCGATCGTCGCCGGGCAGATGGCCATGTGGATCGTAACCAGTTTTGACTTCTTCTGGGTCGCCTACGGCCTGTTCGCCGTGATGAACCACGGCCTCGTGCTGTACGCGCTGACCCGGCTTCGGTCGATGGTGACCGAGCTGCACGAGGCCCGCGAGGAGCTGGCGACGGCCGCGGTGGCCCAGGAGCGGCTGCGGTTCGCCCGCGACCTGCACGACCTGCTCGGCTACAGCCTCTCGGCCATCACCCTGAAGAGTGAACTCACGCACCGGCTGGCCACGGTCGACCCCGACCGGGCCCGCCAAGAGCTCACCGAGGTACTCGAGATCTCCCGGCAGGCACTCGCCGACGTCCGATCCGTAGCGCTGAGCTACCGCGAGCTGTCGTTCGACGAGGAGACCCAGTCGGCGCAGGCATTGTTGTCCGCCGCCGACATCGACGTAACGGTACGGATCGACGCCTGTGACCAGCTGCCCACCGAAGTGAAGGTGACACTCGCGACGGTGCTCCGCGAGGGCGTCACGAACCTCCTGCGGCACAGCAAGGCCGAACACTGCGAGATCGTGCTGTCGAGTTCACGGCACCTCGTCACGATGGACATCATCAACGACGGCATCCCCACGACCGAGCGGAAGTCCCGCGACGGCAGCGGAATCGGCAACCTCACCACCCGCGTCCGCGCCCTCGGCGGCGACCTGCACGCCGGCCTCACGCCCGAACACACCTACCGGCTACGCGCCGAAATACCGTTGCCGCTCAACTGAGCCATCCGAACGCCAGGTGAGTGCCATCATGGCCGCGTCCCGACCCTCGCGTGGGAGCTGCTGCTGTGACGCTACGACAGGAACGCTCGTCCGTGTCCCGTCGTTTGGCGTACGCCGTCATCAGCGTGGTGTTCGCCAACTATCTCGGCAATGCCTTCTCCTACGTGCTGCAGGGCGGCCCGACTCCCGCGCGCATCGGCACGTCGCTCGCCTGCCTGCTCACGATCGGGTACCTGCAGCTGCGGGTGTTCAGCAGGCCGGGTTCGGACCTGCGTTCGGCCAAGGCGTACCTGGCACTGGGCACGATGGCCGGGTTGGTGTACGTGCCGTACCCGTTCTTCTCGAACGCCTGGGCCGGCATGCCCGGCTTCCTGGCGGGCAGCGCTCTGCTGGTGTTGCCCGGTCGCGTGCGGTGGTCCGTGTTCGGCGCGATCGCGCTCAGCAACGGCGCGATCAGGGCGCAGTACGTCAGCGACCCCGCGCAGCTGGCCTACTACGTGGTGTCGGCGATGGTCGCCGGCATGGTCGTGTACGGCCTGTCCCGGCTCCCGACGCTGGTCAAGCAGCTGGAGACCGCCCGCTCCGAGCTCGCTGACCTCGCGGTGTCGCAGGAGCGGCTGCGGTTCGCCCGCGACCTGCACGACCTGCTCGGCTACAGCCTCTCGGCCATCACCCTGAAGAGTGAACTCACGCACCGGCTGGCCGGGGCCGCCCCGGACCGGGCCCGCCAAGAGCTCACCGAGGTTCTGGAAATCTCCCGGCAGGCACTGGCCGACGTCCGCTCGGTGGCGCTGAGCTGCCGCGAGCTGTCGTTCAACGAGGAGACCCAGTCGGCGCAGGCACTGCTATCCGCGGCCGACATCGAGGTCACCGTCAGGATCGACGCGTGCGACCAACTGCCCAAGGAGGCGAGGGTGACGCTCGCGACCGTGTTGCGCGAGGGCGTCACGAACCTCCTGCGGCACAGCAAGGCGGAGCACTGCGAGATCGTGCTCTCCAGCTCGCGGCAACTGGTCACGATGGACATCATCAACGACGGCATCCCCGTGATCGAGCGGAAGTCCCGCGACGGCAGCGGAATCGGCAACCTCACCACCCGCGTCCGGGCGCTCGGCGGCGACCTGCACGCCGGGCTCACGCCCGAGCACACCTACCGGCTGCGCGCCGAAATCCCGCTCACAGCATCTCGATGACCGCGCAGCCCCAGCTGTAGCCGGCGCCCACGCCGAACATCACGACGCGCTGACCCGAGGTGGCCTTGCCGGTCTGGACGAGGTGGTCGAAGCTCGCGAACTGGTCGCCGGCGCCGAGGTGCCCGACCGTGCGGCTCCACTCCCACGTGGTGCGCTCCGGCGCGATGTCGTACGGGCGCAGGTAGTTCACGTCGAGGCGGCGGCGGCCGAAGTGCGGCAGGATGATCCAGTCCGCGTCGCCGATCTTCATGTCGGCGTCGGACAGCGCCTGCTCGACGGCGAGCGCCTGGCCCGCGTTGGCCTTGTTGATGCCGTAGGACAGGCCGAACTCGCGGCTGAACGTGTGCTTGGCCTCCTCGAAGTCCACCGGGATGCGGTGCGAGAACGGCGCGAGGCCGAACGGCACGTCGCCGCGGTGCAGCGGTTCGAGGTCCGAGTCCGCGTTGATGGCCAGGGAAAGCAGCTTCGCGTAGCCGCCTCGGGTGGACAGCACGAGGGCCGACGCGCCGTCGCCGTAGGGCGTTCCGGGGTCGGTGCGCCAGCGGTCGATGCCGGGCAGGCAGAAGCGGTCCGAGGACGTCAGGAGGGCGTCCCTGCCGGGCCGGGCGATCAGGTACGACACCGCGAGGTCCATCGCGGCCAGGCCGCCGTTGGACATCTGCCGGATCTCGAGCGCCAGGCAGGAGTTCCGCACGGTCTCGCGCTGGATGTAGGAGCCGACGGGCCACAGGTCCTGGCCCTGGTGGTAGGTGGTGGCGTGCAGGATCAGGTCGACGTCGTCGGGTGCCGATCCCGCGCGTGCCAGCGCGACCCGGGCCGCCTCGACCGCCATCTCGGCCGCCGACTCGTGCGGGGACACGGAGACGGACTCGACGTCCGTTCGCGCGACGAGCTTCGGCTCGCACTCCCCCGACGCGATCGCGTCCGCGACGTTCAGTGTCGAGGGCAGGCGCACCCCGCTGCCACTGACGAAAACATCCTTCACTCGCACCGCGGTCAGACCTCCTTCAGCGCGCGTGCGATGCGCACGACGCGTTCCGCCTGCATTTGGGCCGCCTGCAACGCGATCTCGTTGACAGGCATGTTGTCCGCGCCCAGGACGTGTGAGGTGCCGTAGGGATTCAGGTCGCCGCCCGGAGGCACGATGATCCCGCCGAAGTGGCAGACCATGTTGTAGATCGACACGAGCGTGGTCTCCATGCCGCCGTGCAGGCTGCCGCCGGAGGTGAACGCGCTGTACACCTTGTTCGCCAGCATGCCGCTGAACCACGCGGGCCCCAGCGTGTCGATGAACTGCTTGAGCTGCGCGGACACGTTGCCGAACCGGGTCGGCGTGCCGAACACGACGGCGTCGGCCCACAGCACGTCGTCGACGGAGGCGATCGGCACGTCCGCGGTCTGTTCGAGGTGCGCCGCCCAGGCCGGCCGGGACCGCCAGGCGGCCTCGGGAGCGAGCTCCGCAGCCCGCACCAGCCGCACCTCGGCGCCGTGCTTCTCGGCCGTCTCGGAGATCTCCGCGGCGAGCCGGTGGATCGTTCCCGTCGAGGAGTAGTACACGACTGTCACGTTGACGGCGCGTTCCATGGCGCATCCCTTCGCAAGGCAGCTCGCTTCACCCTTGCCGGGTCGCCTCGATGTGGCGTGGAGCGCGACATGAACGTTGGGAGATATGGTGTCGCGCGGAGGGGCGCGATGATCAGGGTTCTGCTCGCGGAGGACATGCACATGGTGCGCGGTGCTCTCATCGCGCTGCTCAATCTCGAACCGGACATCGAGGTCGTGGCCGAGGTGAGCTCGGGCGACAAGATCGTGCCGACCGCACGGCAGTACAACCCGGACGTCTGCGTGATCGACATCGACCTGCCGATCCTCGACGGGCTGAGTGCCGCGACGACGATCCGCGAGACGATGCCGCAGGTCAGGACGTTGATGCTGACGTCGCTGGGCCGTCCGGGGACGTTGCGCAGGGCGTTGGCGGCACGGGTGGACGGCTTCCTGCTCAAGGACGCGCCGCCGACGGAGCTCGCCGACGCGATCCGCCGGGTCGCCGCCGGTGAGCGCGTCGTCGACAGCCAGCTCGCCCTGGCCGCGTGGGACCGCGGCGAGTGCCCGCTGACCGACCGCGAGCTGGAGGTTCTCCGGCTGGCGGCGAACGGCGCCGACGCGCCTGACATCGCTGTCGCCCTGTCGCTCTCGGTCGGCACGGTCCGCAACTACATGACGACGATCATGACGAAGCTCAACGGCCGCAACCGGGTGGACGCCATCCGCATCGCCGAGGAAGCCGGCTGGCTCTGACGACGCGGATGGCATCGCTCACGCTGCCTTCTGCTGGCTCGCGCGCAGGTCGAAGCCAGGCCGGGCGACGATCTCCGGAGTGAGCGAGTTGCCGCCCTCCAGGATCCGGCGGCCCATCAGGAAGTCGATCGGCCGGTTGTAGGCCTCGATGCCGATCAGCCTGTCCTTCTTGAAGCAGAACACCGAGAACCTGCCCTCGGCCGGGTCACCGACGGTGACCGTGCGGTCGTGGCCGTTGGTGAGGCCCGCGGTCTGCAGCTTCACGTCGTACTGGTCGCTCCAGAACCACGGCAGGGCGGTGTAGGGCTCCGCGCTGCCGAGGATGGCCGCCGCGACCGTGGTGGCCTGGTCAGTGGCGTTCTGCACCGATTCCAGGCGGATCAGGCCACCGGCGTGCGTGCTGGCGAACCGCGCGCAGTCGCCCACCGCGTAGACGCGCGGGTCGACCGTGCCGAGGTGGGCGTCGACGATGATGCCGTTGTCGACGGCGAGCCCCGCGCGCTGGGCGACCTCGGTGTTCGGGAGGACGCCGATGCCCGCGACCACGAGGTCGGCGACGAGCACGGTGCCGTCCGTCAGCTCCACCAGGCCTTCCCTGACGGCGGCGACGCCCGTTCCGGTGAGGATCTGGACGCCTTCGCTGCGGTGCCGGCTGACGAGGTGCTGCGCCGTCTCCGCGGACACGGCCCGTTGCATCACCTGCTGCTGCGCCTCGACGACGGTGACCTCGTGGCGCAGTTTCCGCACGACGGCGGCGAATTCCAGGCCGATGAACCCGCCGCCGATGACGACGACGTCGAGCCCGATCTCACCGTCGAGCCGCTGCCTGATCGCGTCCGCGTCGGCGACCGTGCGCAGGTTCAGCACGTGCTCGGCGCCGGGGATCGGCAACGGCCGCGGCCGTGCGCCCGTCGCGAACACCAGGTGGTCGTAGCTGACCGTACGGGCACAGCCCAGCACCGCCACCCGTGCCCGGCGGTCGACCCCGACGACCCGCTCGCCACGGACGAGCTTGATGCCGTGGTCGTCGTAGTACGAGTCCTGCCTGATGACCAGCCCGGCGAGGTCGGTCTCCCCCGCCAGGTAGGCCTTGGTGAGCGGCGGCCGCTGGTACGGCGCCGCCTGCTCGTCACCGATGAGCGTGATGGGGCCGCGGTGTCCCTGCTCGCGCAGGGACACCGCGACCTGGCAGCCCGCCTGCCCGGCCCCGACGACGACTACCGACTCGCCGCGCATGTCAGTAGTTGCCCAGCCCGCCGCAGACGTTGAGCGCCTGCGCGGTGATCGAGGACGCGGTGTCCGTGGTCAGGTACGTCACGAGACCGGCGACCTCTTCCGGCGTGCTGTACCGACCCAGCGGGATCTTGGCGTTGAACTTCTCGAGGACCTCTTCCTCGGTGACACCCCAGTGGTTCGCGTACCCCTGGCGCACCCGGCCGGCCATCGGCGTCTCGACGTAGCCGGGGCACACCGCGTTGACGGTGATGCCGGACTTCGCGAGCTCGATGCCGACGGCCTTGGTGAAGCCGACGACACCGTGCTTGGACGCCGAGTAGGGCGCGGCGAACACGACGCCCTGCTTGCCGCCGGTGGAGGCGATGTTGATGATCCGGCCCCAGGTCTGCTCGACCATCTTGCCGGTGCTCAGCACCTCTTTGGTGAAGCGGAAGACACCGTTGAGGTTGGTGTCGATGACGTCCAGCCAGAGGTTCTCGTCCAGCTCGGCGGTGATGCCGCCGCCACCGCGACCCGCGTTGTTCACGAGGATCTCGACGGGACCGAAGACGTCGACCGCCTTCTGGACCGCGCTGCGGATGTCCTCTGTGGACGTGACGTCGGCGGCCGCGCCGTCGGCCTCGTAACCCTCTTCGCGCAGCTGCTTCACCGTGGTCTGGACGTTCTCGGCGGTGCGCGCCACGACGAAGACGGCGTGCCCCTCCCTGCCGAGGCCGCGGGCGACCTCGAGACCGATCCCGCTGGTGGCGCCCGTGACCAGGGCGACCCGTCGCTTGCTCATGCGTTCTCTCCTCAGAGTTGCGTCTCAGGCATGTGCACGACGAGCCCGTCCTGCTCCTCGGTCACGGGGATCTGGCAGCTCAGCCGGCTGTTGTCCTTGCGCTCGCAGGCGGTGAAGTACAGCAACTCGTCCTCCACCTGGTGCATCTGCGACAACGGCTTGGTGTTCTCGGGGTCCACGTACACGTGGCACGTCCCGCACGACGCCCCGCCGCCGCACTGCGCGACGATTCCCTTGATGCCGTTGAGAACCGCGCCGCGCATCACGGAGTCGTTCTGGGCAACGTCGACAACGGTCTCGATGCCGTCGTGCGAAACGTAAGTGATCTTTGGCATGGCAGTTCTCCCACGGATCTGCGGCTCGCCGGACGTGGTTCACCTTGAACGGCAGCGCTTTGCACGTGGTGGAGACCACCTTGAGCGTTCGGGGGCTTGCCGGAACGGCAAGTTCTCGTGCTTCTCCCCTCCCGGACGCCGAGGATGGGGCCATGCCGAGGAGAACGCGCCGCCGTGACCAGCCGCCGCCCAGGACCGGCGGTGGCGAGGCCGACGTCCTGCGCGGGTTCCTCGACTACCTGCGCGAGTCGGTGGTCGCGAAGGTCGAGGGCGCGCCCGAGCCGCAGGTCCGGACCGCCGCGGTGCCGTCCGGCACGAACCTGCTCGGACTGCTCAACCACCTCGTGTTCGTGGAGCGGGCCACGTTCCTCGGCGAGAAGGCCCGCAACTGGAAGGCGACCTTCCACGCGTCCTCGCGGGACAGTGCCGAGGACGTCGTGGCCCGCTACCGGGAGACCGTCGACCGCGTGAACGAGGTGCTCGACGGCAGTGAGGTCACGGACGTCCGGTGGAGGCTCGTCCACCTGATCGAGGAGACGGGCCGGCACGCGGGTCACGCGGACATCCTGCGCGAGCTGATCGACGGTGCTACCGGGCGCTGAGTCCCGTGTTCCAGGGCCGTTCGAGCAGGTCTTGCGACGCTGCGGTGTCGGCGCACACCCACACGCGGAGGTTCCATCGTGCCCCTCAAGGAGTTCTACGACCAGCAGGTGAACTGGTCACCGCCGTTCGAGGACGGCCTTGAACGCGCGACGGTCGTCGTGCCACGTGACTATTCCGATCCCGACGGTCCCAAGCTGACCATCGCGCTCGCCCGCCTGAAGGCCACGAACCCGGCGCAGCGCCGCGGTGTGCTGCTGGCGGTCAACGGCGGTCCCGGCGGCGACGGCGGCGACGGGCTCGCGTTGATCAAGCACTTCGGCGCGCGTGTCCGGACCGCCTACGACCTCATCGGGTTCGACCCGCGCGGGTTCGGCGAGTCGACCAAGCTCTACAGCGAGGTGACGATTCCCAAGGCGCCCTTCGACTCCCGGCCGCCGGACTCGCTCTTCGAGCAGCTGGCCGAGGACATGCGGCTGCGCGAGCTGGGGTGCCAGAAGGCCGGCGGCGAACTGCGCCGGCACATCACGACGCGCAACACCGCGCGGGACATGGACCTGATCCGGGTGGTGCTGGGCGAGGAGAAGATCTCGTTCGTCGGCTACGCGTACGGCACCTATGTGGGCGCCGTCTACGGCACGATGTTCCCGGAGCACCTCGACCGCACGGTCCTCGACTCGTGCATCAATCCACAGTGGACCTGGCGCGAGCAGTTCGTCACGCAGGCGGAGGCGGTCTACCGCAACGTCGAGCTGTGGGCGAACTGGACAGCGGAGCGCGACGGGCACTTCCACCTCGGCCGGGACGCGGAGTCCGTCATCGCCGAGATCGAGGCCGTCGTCGAGAAGCTCGAGGAGGGCGACCAGATCCACCTGCGCACGCTGCTCGACGGTGCGGTCGGCACCAGGGCTACGGACCGCGCTCAGTGGGACTCGCTGGGCTACCTCATCGGCGACCTGCGCACCGCGCTGCAGGACGGCGACTTCGACAAGGCGCGCACGCTGATCGTCGGCCAGGGCACGTGGCGGCCGCAGGACTCCGAGGGCGACCTGCGGGTCGGCGTGCTGGAGGCCATCACGCTGGAGACCTACTGGCCGCAGGACCTGGAGGTCTACTACAACGACGTCCGCGAGCACCGCGCCCGCCACCCGTACGGCTACGGCGTCCTGCGCGCGCAGCCGTGGGTCGGCGCGTTCCGGACGTTCGAAAGCCTTGAGCCGCCGACGAAACTGGCGCAACCCGGTTACCCCAAGGGTCTCGTGGTGCAGGCGGACGGCGACCCGATGGACCGCTACGAGGGCGGCGTGGTGCTGGCCGAGCTGCTCGACCACCCGTTGGTCGTCATCGAGGACTCCGGTGACCACGAGGTGTACGCCCTGGCAGGCAACGAGGTTCTCGACGCCCTGGTCGACGACTACCTGGTCGACGGCGTGCTGCCGGCGCAGGCCAGGGTCACCGTTCCGGGACATGTCCAGCGTCCGGACATCCCGAAGGACTGACGGCACAAGGAAAGAGGCCCCGCACCGGAGTGCGGGGCCTTTTCTCGTGGGGCTCAGTCCTCGGCGGGGATGTCCCAGGTGACCGGCAGCTCCCAGAGGCCGTAGATCACGGCGCCCTCCTTGCGCGGGATCTCCAGGAACGGCTTCGCGAGCCGCAGCGACGGGATCCGCTGGAACAGCGTCGTCCACACCAGCTGCATCTCCAGGCGCGCGAGGTCGGCGCCGATGCAGTGGTGCAGGCCGTGGCCGAACCCGAGGTGCTTGCGGGTGCCGCGTTCCAGGATCAGCTTCTCCGGCTCCGGGAAGATCTCCGGGTCGCGGTTGCCGTTCAGGCCCAGGCACAGGATGCCGTCGCCCGCCTTGATGGTCTTGCCCGCGATCTCGATGTCCTCCAGCGCGACGCGCGGGATGGCCGTGTCACCGATCGTGGCGATGCGGACCAGTTCCTCGACGGCCGGCTCGATCATGCCCTCGGGGTCGTCCAGCAGCAGCTTGAGCTGGTCGGGGTTCTCCAGCAGCGCGGCGGTGCCGAGCGACAGCATCGAGGCCGTGGTCTCGTGGCCGCCGTTCATCAGCAGGCGGATCATGTTGAACAGGTCGCGGCGCGTGTACTCCTCGCCGGACGCGGCGTACTCGGCCATCGCGCGGCTGAGCAGGTCCTCGCCGGGCTCCTTCTCCTTCAACGTGATCAGCTTGTCGACGTAGGCGTTCACCTCGACGATCGCGGCCTGGCGCTGCTCCGGCGTCGAGTGACCGCCCAGCAGACACGTGCCGTGCTCGATGAAGAAGTCGTGCTCGTCCTGGGGAATGCCCAGGAGCTCGCAGATGACGGTCATCGGGACGGCCAGCGAGAACTCGCGGTGGAAGTCGATCGGCGGCGTCATCGTCAGGATCTTGTCGATGTACTCGTCGACGATCTCCTGGATGCGCCCGCGCAGGCGCTTCACCTGGCGGTTGGTGAACGTCACGGCCGCCTTGCGCCGGGTCTTGGTGTGCTCCGGGTTGTCGTAGCCGATGAACGACGTCTCGGTGCGGAACTCCGGCGGCGCGATGAAGTAGAACGGGAAGTTGTCGTGCTTGCGCGAGGCGCTGATCCGCGGGTCGGTCAGGAGCTGCTTGATCGTGTGGTAGCCGCTGATCGTCCAGATCCGCAGCCCGGACCCGGTCAGCGTCACCTCGACGACGTCTTCCTCGGCCATCTGGGCGTACTGCGCGGGTGGGGTGAACGGGCATGTGCGCTTGTACGGGAACGTGTCCACACCTGGCTCGGTGGCGCTGCTGGTCATCTGGGTCTTCCTCCTAGTCGAGAGAGTTGGCTCACGCCAGGTCAGCGCCGCCGTCGAGCGTGATGACCTGCCCGGTCACCCACGAGCTCGCCGGCTCGGCGAAGCGGGTGATCCACGGAACGACGTCGTCGACCTCGCCGGTGCGCCCGAGCGGCGTCTGCGAGGCCTGGAAGCCGAAGTAGCCCTCGACCTCCTCGGGGCTCAAACCGTTGGCCGCGTAGACCTCCGTGCGCACCGCGGCGGGCGCGACCGCGTTGACGCGGATGCCCTGCGGGGCCAGTTCGAGGGCCCAGCTGCGCACCAGGCTGTCCACGGCGGCCTTGCTGGCGCCGTACACGCCACCGCCCGGCACCGCGATGTGCCCGGCGTTGCTCGACACGAACACGATGCTGCCGCCGGGCGAAGTCAGCTGCGGCAGCAGCGCGGCGGTCAGCACCAGCGGGCCGACCAGGTTGGTCTCCAGCACGTCACGGGCGGTGCCGATGTCGAACCCGGCGACCGGCGTGAAGCGGAAGATGCCGGCGTTGTGCACGAGCACGTCCACCTTGCCGCCGCCCAGTTTCACGGCGTCGGCGACCTTCTGCGCGCCTTCGGCCGTCGTCACGTCGGCGACGACGGCGGTGATCGCGGGGTGCAGCGCGACGACCTCGGTGAGCCGGTTCTCCCGGCGGCCGGTGATGATCACGTTCGCGGCGCCGAGGTCGGCGAACGCCAGCGCCGCCGCGCGGCCGATGCCGGTTCCCCCACCCGTCACGACGACCTGCTGTCCGGCAAATGGTGCGTCCGACATGACGCCTCCAGCTTCTTTCCACTCGGCAGTGCAGTCACCGTCAACCCTGCTGGTTGAACCTTGAGTCCAGGTCTAGCTGGGGCGGAAACCCTGGGGAGCATGGGAATTCTCGCGGTGGGCAGGTGGCGCGCACGGGTCGGCAGACCCGGCGGCGACACGGAGAGCGAGTTCGAGTTCGCCCGCGACGGCACGGCGATGCTCGTCGTGGGCGGAAGGGGATCCGGCACGTGGACCCAGACGGGTCCCGACACGTTCAGCTACCGGATCCAGGAAGAACTGACCGAGGCACCGGGCACGATCGAGATCGCGCAGGACGCCGTGCTGCGCGGCGACGAGTTCGTCAGCAACGGCAACGCGGTGGTGCGCCTGGCGAACGGCACCACGGCACGGGAGGCCGCGATCCGAATTGTGGCGCAACGGCTGGGCTGAGGCGTGTTCGGCAAGTCGTCGGGCTGCCGGCTGTTCGTCGGTGTGGCGATGATCGAAAAGTGCCGAGGTCTCCGGTAAGCATGTTGGCGACCAAGCAACCTGAATACCGGAGACCGCGGCATGGCCACCCGCTATGAGAGGCGAGCGCTACCAAGCGACCGCCACCATCGCAGCGATCAACGAATGGCTCTGACCCACTTACCGGACACGCCCTGGGCGGCAGTCCGCCGGTCCAGCCACTTCAGGATCGCCTGGTTCGTTTCATCCGGCTTCTCCTGCTGGATCCAGTGACCGCAGTCCAGGCCGGCCACTTCCACGTTGGGCACGAACTCGGTCAGTCGTTCGGACCTCGGGATCGTGTCACGGTCGCCGTAGATCATGAGTGCGGGCTGCCGGATGACCGGGTCCACGTCGGCCAGCAGACGCCAGTTGCGGTCGAGGTTGCGGTACCAGTTGATGCTGCTCGTGAAGCCTGTCGACGCGAAGGCGGAGACGAAGACGGCCAGTTCGCTGTCGCTCATGACGGGCTCGCCGAGGGGTGTCTCCGCCCTGGCGAGATCGATCATCGTCATACCCGGCTGAGGCGGTTTCGGAGGCTGGTTCTTCCGGAACATGTTGCGCAGGAACTGGGCCGTGTGCTCGTCGAGCACGGCGTCCGCGACGCCCGGTTGCCGGTTGAAGTGGACGAAGTAGAAGTCGGCGCCGAGCACGGCCTCCATGGACTCGATCCAGGGCATCTCGCCGCGCTCCTGGTAGGGCAGGCTCAGCGCCACCACGCCGTTCACCCGGTTCGGGTGCAGCAGGGTCAGGCCCCAGACGACGAACGCGCCCCAGTCATGGCCGACGAAGGTGGCGTCCTCGTAGCCGTAGTGATCCAGGAGTGCGACGAGGTCACCCGACAGGTGCTCGATGTCGTAGTCCGTCACTTCGGCAGGACGGGACGAGTTGCCGTAGCCCCGCTGGTTCGGGACGATGACGTGGTAGCCCGCCGCGGTCAGGGCCGGCACTTGGTGGCGCCAGGAGAAGGCATGCTCCGGCCAGCCGTGACAGAGCACGACGGGCTTTCCTGCGTTCTCCCGGCCCGCTTCGAAGACCTCGAGTTCCACACCGTTGACGGAGACAAGGCTGGGTTCGGGAAAGTCGGTCGGATTGAACATCTTTTCTCTCTGTCGTTCGGGGCGTCGGCGCAACTGGCGGCCGATGCGGTCAGGTCGCCATCGTGCCGACCGAAACAGGTCACCCCATGACCGGTTTCCTGTGGGAGTGTTGGCGGTGTGCGAGCCGACCGGCTGATGGCCATCCTCCTGCTGCTGCAACAGCGCGAGCAGCTGACAGCAGCGGACGTCGCCCGGGAGCTGGAGGTGTCCGAGCGCACCGCCCGCCGTGACTTCGATGCCCTGGCCATGGCTGGTGTGCCCGTCTACTCGATCCAGGGCCGGGGCGGCGGCTGGCGCCTCGTGGGCGGCGCCCGCACCGACCTGTCCGGGCTGACCGCGGGCGAGGCCCGCGCCCTGTTCCTGGTCGCCGGCCCGGCCTCGGCTGCGACGCCGGCCGTGAAAGCAGCGCTGCGCAAGCTTGTCCGTGCCCTGCCGGAGCCTTTCCGGGTGCAGGCCGAGGCGGCGGCGTCGTCGTTGGTCATGGACCCGCACCGGTGGGGGTCGGCCCGGGTCGAGCACCGGCCGCCGCCTCGCTTCCTCGACGAGCTCCAGGACGCGGTGATCCGCGGCGTCCAGGTGCGGCTCGGCTACGTCGACGGCAACGGCACCGAAACCCGGAGAACCACCCACCCGCTGGGTATCGTCGCCAAAGGCCCGTGGTGGTACCTCGTCTGCAACACCGACACAGGCAGGCGGACCTTCCGGATCGACCGCGTGTCGTCCGCCGACCCGACCGGCGATCCCGTACACCGACCCGGCGACTTCGACCTCGCCGAGAGCTGGCGCGAGATCGCCGACGAGGTCGAACGCAGGCGGACGCCCCTCGAGACCCAGGCGACCTGCACACCCGACGGGATAGCCCGGCTCCGGATGGTGCTCGGCGACCGGCTCGAGGTCGGAGGTTCCACGACCGACGGCCGCATCGAGGTCGTGATCCGCGGCTACAACGAGTACGCGCTCGCCGGCGAGCTTGCCGGGCTGGTCGAATGGCTCGAGGTGACCGGCCCTACGGGTGTGCGAGACCACTTGGCCTCGATCGGCACCGCACTCGTCGAACGGTACGGCTGAGACCTGTCCGTCGCCGATCTCCTCCAGGCCATGGACACCTCGAAGGGGGCGCCGATCGAGGCGCCCCCTTCTACAAACGCGCGTCAGGAGATCTTGACCGTCACGTTGCCGGTGTACTTGCCCGCCAACAGCGACAGCAACGCCTGCGGCGCGGTCTTGACCCCACCCTCGTCGACAATCGTGTGCGGGAAGACGAACTTCCCCTCCTGCAACCACTGTCCGAAGTGGACGACCCAGTCCTGGATCTGCTCCGGCAGGTGGTAGCAGGCGAACGGCCGGATCTCCAGGTGCTTGGTGATCGCCGTCATCAGGTCGAGCCGCGGGTGCTCGGCCTTGCCGTCCACCTGGTTGGCCAGCGCGCCGCACAACGCGAACCGGGCGTGTGGACGGGCGGCCTGGATCGCGGCCTCGAACTGCTCGCCGCCCACGTTGTCGAAGAACACCGTGATGCCGTCCGGCGCCAGCTCGCGCAGCCGGTCGACCGCCGGGCCGTCCTTGTAGTTGAACGCGGCGTCGAACCCGAGCTCGTTCACCAGCCAGTCGACCTTCTCCTGGCTGCCGGCCGAGCCGATCACCCTGGCGCCACGGGCCTTCGCGATCTGCCCGGCCAGCGACCCGACGCCACCGGCGGCACCGGTGACGAACACGACGTCGCCCTCGCCGGCCTGCGCGATGGTCGCCATGCCGTAGTACGCGGTCGGTCCCTGCGACAGGAAGTAGACCGGCGAGGGCACGTAGTGCGGGTTCTGCTTGATGAACTGCTGCGCGGGACCGGCCCAGTACTCCTGCCACGGCCCGAACGACTGCACCAGGTCACCGACGGCGAGGTCCGGGCTGTTCGACTGCACGACGGTGCCGACGCCACCGCCACCCGCGGGGTCGCCGACCTTCCACGGCGGCACACCGGGGATCTGGCAGTCGGACCTCATGAACTCCTTGAAGGCGGCGGCCACCGACACATAGTCGACGCGCACCAGCACCTCACCGTCACCGGGTTCGGGGACGGACACCTCGACGACGTCGAAGTGCTCGAGGGTCAGGTCGTCCTCGACGTGCTTGGCGAGCCTGACCTCCCACTGCTTCTCGGGGATGCTCATGGCTCTCCTTCTAGCTCTGACCCCACGTGACGGGGAACGTGACGAGTGAGTGGTTGATTTCGCCCTGGTGCCATGACAGGTCCTCGTACGGCACCGCGAGCCGCAGGTCCGGGAAGCGGCGGGTCAGACCCTCGATGGCGATCGCCATCTCCATGCGCCCCAGCTGTTTGCCCAGGCAGTAGTGCACGCCGTGCCCGAACGCGATGTGCGGGTTGGTGGCGCGGTCGATGTCGAGCACGTCCGCGTTCTCGAAGACGTCGGAGTCGCGGTTCGCCGACGACAGCACGAAGAACACCGCGTCGCCCTTCTCGATCTTCTGCCCGCCGAGCTCCAGGTCCTCGGCCGCGATGCGGTGGAAACCCGTGGTGTCGGTGGCGAAGAGGTTGACGTGCCGCAGCAGTTCCTCGACGGCCGCCGGGATCAGCGACGGGTCGGCGACGAGCCGCTTCCACGTGTCCGGGTGGTCGTGCAGCAGTGCCAGCACCGAGTTGGAGATCTGGTTCGCGGCGGTGTCGAAGCCGGCACCGATGAGGGTGAACGCGAACGTCACCAGCTCCTGCTCGCTGAGCTTGTCGTCGTTGTCCCGCGCGGAGATCAGGTCGGACAGCATGTCCTGGCCGGGGTTCTCGCGCTTCTGCGCGATCAGGCCCATGACGTACCCGGCGAGCCGCCCGAACGCCCGCATCGGCGCCTCGGGGTCGTTCTCGTCGAACGTGGCGAACGCCCGCGCGTCGGTCTCGAAGATCTTCAGGTCCTCGGTCGGCACGCCGAGCAGGTCGCCGATGATCGTGAGGGGCAGCGGAACGCACAGCGCCTCGACGAGGTTCACCGGCCCGCCCTTGGCCTCGACGGCGTCCAGCAGCTCGTCGCAGACCTTCTGCACGCCGGCGCGCATCGCCTCGACCTTGCGGACGGTGAACGCGCCCATCACCAGCTTGCGCAGCCGGGAGTGCTCGGAGCCGTCCAGCGAGATGATCATCTCGGGGGTGGTGGTCATGGCGCCACCGACCTGGGGAGCACCTTCGGCGCACGTCAACGCGCGGCTCAGCCGCGGATCGGCCAGCCCGGCGCGGACGTCCTCGTACTTGGTGATCACCCAGGTCGGTGTGCCGGAGTTGGTGCGCACCTTGGCCACCGGGCACTCGGCGCGCAACCGGTCGTACTTGGGGTCCGGGCCGCGGTAGGAGGAGCCGGTGAACGGGAACTCCTCGTCCAGTTCAAGGGGCAGCACGGGACACCTCCGGGTGCGGGTTCGGCTCTCGCCGGAACCCTCCTACGCGCACCTCGAAGGCGGCTCGAAACCTGGATGTCGACCGGGAGTCGAGCCCCCGTACCTACCTTCGCGCCATGGACACTGCACTCGTGCCGTTCCGGGTCGAGGTTCCCGACTCCGAACTGGCGGACCTCACCCGGCGGCTGGCAGCGACCAGGTGGCCGGACGCGGAGACCGTGGACGACTGGTCGCAGGGCATGCCCCTGGCCTATGCCAAGGAACTGGCCGAGTACTGGGGCGGCGGCTACGACTGGCGTGCCACCGAGGCCCGGCTGAACGCCATCCCCCAGTTCAAGACCGAGATCGACGGCGTCGGAATCCACTTCCTGCACGCGAGGTCACCGCATGCCACCGCGAAGCCGTTGCTGCTCACGCACGGCTGGCCCGGTTCGGTCGCCGAGTTCCTCGACGTGATCGAGCCGCTGACGAACCCGCCGGATCCGGCCGACGCGTTCCACGTCGTCGCGCCCTCGTTGCCCGGCTACGGTTTCAGCGACAAGCCGACCGGCACCGGCTGGACGCTGGAGCGCATCGCGCAGGCGTTCGTGACGTTGATGGGCCGCGTCGGCTACGACAGGTTCTACGCGCACGGCAACGACTGGGGCTCGTTCATCACAGGCATCCTCGGCCACATCGCACCGGACCACGTCGAGGCGATCCACCTCGTCATGCCGTTCGCCTCCGCTCCCGAGCACGAGGTTCAACTGTCCCAAGAGGACTACAAAGGGCTCTCCAACCTGAAGGAGTTCGCCGCCAAGGAGTCGGCGTACGCGGCGGTGATGAACACGAAGCCGCAGTCGCTGGCGTACGGGCTGACCGACTCGCCCGTCGGCCAGTTGGGCTGGGCCGGCGAGAAGTACTGGTCGTGGAGCGACCACGACGGTGACGCCGAGAAGATCATCTCCCGCGACCGGATCCTCGACATGGTCTCGGTGTGCTGGTTCACCGCCACGGCCGCGTCGTCGGGCCGGTTGTACTGGGAGAGCTACAACAAGTCACCGCTGACGCGGGTCGACGTGCCCACCGGGTTCTCGGTCTTCCCCGCCGACGCCAGGATGCCCAGGCCGTGGGCCGAGCACCGGTTCACCGACCTGCGCTACTGGAAGGAGATGCCGTCCGGCGGCCACTTCCCGGCGCTCGAGAACCCGGTGGTGCTCGTCGAGGAACTGCGGACGTTCTTCCGCCTGGTGCGCTCATGACGGCCACTCTCAGCAGGCCGGGCGCGAAGCTCGGCCTCGTGCTGGCCGTGTGCTGCCTGGCGCAGTTCATGAACGTGCTGGACGCCTCGGTCATGAACGTCGCCCTGCCCTCGATCTTCGAGGAGCTGCGGTTCGAACGGCACGACCTGCAGTGGGTCAACAGCGCGTACACGATCGCGGTGTGCGGCTTCCTGCTGCTGGGCGGCCGGCTCGCCGACCTCTTCGGGCAGCGCCGGGTGTTCTTCTTCGGCGCGGCCCTGTTCACGGTCGCGAGCGCGGTCGGTGGCATGGCGACCTCGCCCGGCACGCTGATCGCGGCCCGCGGGTTCCAGGGCCTCGGCGCGGCCGTGATGGCGCCGGCGTCGCTGACGGTGCTCGGCACGACGTTCACCGATCCGGGTGCGCGCGCGAAGGCCTTCGGTTGGTGGAGCGCTGTGTCCGGTTCGGCCGGAGCGGTCGGCGTGCTGCTCGGCGGCATCGTCACCGAGTCGCTCGGCTGGCGCTGGGTGCTGCTGATCAACGTGCCGCTCGGCATCGCGCTGGTCGCCATGATCCGCGGTGCCGTGCCGGAGACGCCGGGCAACGGTGGCCGCAAGGGCCTCGACGTGCCGGGCGCGATCACCGTGACGATCGGCCTGATGGCGCTGGTCTACGGCATCGCGCAGTCGCACGAGCTCGGCTGGGGTTCCTTGCAGGTCAGCGGTTCGCTGGTGCTCGCGCTGGTGCTGTTCGCGTTCTTCCTGCGCCAGCAGACGGTCTCCGACCACCCGCTGATGCCGCTGGGGATCTTCCGCAACCGCGCGGTGACGGCGGCGAACATCGTGGCGTTCTTCGCGATCGCGGCCCTGTTCAGCACCTTCTACTTCCTGACGCTGGTGCTGCAGCAGGTGATGGGCTTCAGCCCGCTCGCCACCGGCCTCGGGTACCTGCCGCTGTCGATCGGCATCGCGCTCGGCGGGTTCGGCGTGGCGCGGATCGTGCCGAAGATCGGTCCCCGGCCGGTGCTGATCTCCGGTCTGCTCACGGCGACCGTCGGCCTGCTCTGGGTGTCCACAGCGGACGAGACGTCGACGTTCCTGGGTTCGATCCTCGTCCCGGCCACGTTGCTGGGACTGGGAATGGGCGCGGTGCTCAACGCGACGACGAACGCCGCCACGTCCGGTGTGCCGCGCGAGCAGGCCGGCCTCGCGTCCGGTCTGCTCAACACGATCCGCCAGATGGGCAGCGCGATCGGCCTGGTCGTGCTCGCGACGATGTCGTCGGCCCGCACGGACTCCCTGCTGGCGGAAGGACAGCCGTTGCAGCACTCGCTCGGTTCGGGTTACGGGCTCGCGTTGTTCGGCGCCGGTGTCTTCACCTTCTGCGGCGCGCTGGCGGCACTCGCCGTACCCCGCAAAAAATAGGCCGGTGATTGATGAGGGGAGCTTTCATCAACCTCAGGTTGATCTGGTGTTTTAACCAGGAGGCTCCTGATCTTTGACATAGGCACGGCCACCGCTTGATCATCTTCGGGTTCCGTCCAAAGAACTCGATCATGACAAGTGGTGGCCGTGTCTCCTAGTGTGCCTGATCAAGGTCTGAGTGCCCAAGTCCGGGTGCTGCAACGGTTCCGGCGCGAGCTCTATGACTGTTTCGGCGCGTGGCGGGACACGTTGTTCGAGCTGGTGGACGCGTTGCTGGTGAGTCCGCAGCGGCCGTCGTCGGTGCCGTGGCTGACGTTGGAGACGCCGCTGCGACGCGGGCACGGCAGCGTCTACAAGGCGTTGAAGCATGGCCGGGTCGACACCCAGGGGCTCGCGCGGACGTTGACCCGGCTGGTGATCGGCTCCGCGGACGTGGCCGATCCGCTGGTGTTCGCGCTGGACTGTTCGCAGTGGCCCCGTCCAGGCGCGGTCACCAGCCCTGGCCGGACGCTGAACTACGACGCGGCCAAGGACCGGCGTGACCGGCGGGCACCGGTGACCGAGGGCTGGTGGTTTCAGTGGCTGGCCGCCACCAACAGCGAGCACTCGTCGTGGGCGCCGCCGGTCGACCTGGCCCGGATCGGCCCCGATGACAACCATCACGCGGTCGCGGTGACCCAGATCAGGTCCCTGCTCGACCGGTTGCCCGCCGACCGGCCGCACGTGCCGGTGGTGTGTCTGGACGGTGACTACAGTGCGTCCTGGATCGGCCGGCAGCTGGCCGGACTGCCGGTGCAGATGCTGATCCGGGTGCGGTCGGACTCGGTGATGCGCACCGACCCGCCCCCGCGCCGGGCCGGGGCTCGCGGCCGGCCGCCGGTGCACGGACCGGCGATGAAACTGCCGGAGATGGCCAGCTGGCCCGAGCCCGACGAGATCAGGATCGTGCCACCCCGGCCGGACCGGGGCCGCCGGCACGAGCTGTCGGTACTGGCCTGGCACGGCCTGCACCCGCGGCACTCCAAGAAACTCGACGAACCCGGCCGGACCCCGCACCCAGGCAAGGCACGGGAGATCGTGCGCGGCAGCGTGATCCGCATCCACTCCGCGGCACCGGACGAGAAACCGATCTGGCTTTTCTGGACCGGACCGGGCGGCTCGTTCGACCTGGACCGGCTCTGGCGGGCCTACCTGCGCCGCTTCCACATCGAGCACCTGTTCCGGTTCATCAAACAGCACCTCGGCTGGACCGCACCGAGGCTGCGCACCCCCGAACAGGCCGAACGATGGAGCTGGCTGATCGCCGCCTCCTACACCCACCTGCACGCCGCCCGCGACCTCGTCGCAGACCACCGCCTGCCCTGGGAACGCGCGGGCCTGATGTCCCCGCTACGGGTCAAACGCGGATTTCGGATACTTCAGCCCGAGCTGGACACCCCGGCCAAGTCCCGCAAACCCTCCCAGCCCGGCCCCGGCCGCCCACCCGGACGCACCTCCACACCCGCACCCCGCCACCCCGTGACCCGCAAACACCCCAGCTCACCCAAACCCAAGACACACAACAAGAAACGAGCCGCCGCTGACGCGACGGCCCGCTAAAGAGCTCACCTGAGGTTAAAACACCAGGTTGATGAAAGCTCCCCTCATCAATTTCAGAAGCCCTTGCCGTGGAGGTCGACGGGGAGGGAAACCAGCCGGTGGTTCATGTCCGCCTGCTGCCACTCCAGGGCTTCCTCCGCGACGGCGAGCCGCGCGGCCGGGAAGCGCCGGGTGAGCTCCTCGAACGCGGCGGTCAGCTCGATGCGGGCGAGTGGGGCGCCGAGGCAGCGGTGAATCCCGTACCCGAACGCGAGATGAGCGTTGTCGGTCCGCGCGAAGTCGAGCCGGTCCGGGTCGGTGAACAGGGCCTCGTCGCGGTTCGCCGAGTTGGTCGACACGAACACCGCGTCCCCCTTGGGAATCGTGACCCCGAACAGCGTCACGTCCTCGACCGCGATCCGCGGCAGACCTGTCGTGTCGTTGGTGGACAACGTGATCCAGCGCAGCAGCTCCTCGACCGCCGCCGGCACCTCGTCGGGACGCTCCCCCAGCCGCATCCACTCGTCCCGGTGGTGCCCCAGCAACGTCAGGATCGAGCTCGCGAGGTGGCAGGCCGTGGAGTCGCCGCCGGCGCCCAGCAACGTGTAGCCGAGGCCGATGAGTTCGCCGACCTCCAGCTTGTCGTCACCGATCCGCGCCTCGGTCAGCGCCGACAGGACGTCGTCACCGGGTTCGCTCATCTTCGCGAACACCAGCGCGGCCATGAACTCGCCGAGCTGCTCACCGGCCGCGGCCGCGACCTCCGGCGCGTCGACCGCGGCGAACTCGCGGATCAGCCGCGCGAACGTGTCCCGGTCGCCGGCGGGCACACCGAGCAGGTCGCTGATCGCGATGATCGCCAGCGGGAACGTGAACCTGCCGAGCAGGTCCACCGGTCCCTCGAGCGCCTCTTCCTCGGCACTGTCCAGCAGATCGCTCACGAGCTGCTGGATTCGCGGTCGCATGGACTCGATCCGGTCGGCCGAGAACGCCTGCGACGCCAGGTCGCGCAACCGGGTGTGCGCGGGCGGGTCCAGCGAGATGATCATGCCGGGCGGTGCCTGGAACAGGCCGGGGAAGGTCGGCGCGGCCGGTTCGTACGACGCCGCGCGGGAGAACCGCACGTCGTCGAGCACCACGCGGACCGAGTCCTGGGTGGTGGCGATCCAGCAGTGGCCACCGCCCGCGGCGGGCAGGCGCACCACCGGACGCGACGCGCGGAACCGGGCGAACTCCGGCGCCGGGCCGCGGTAGCTGGATCCGGGAACGGGAAAGGTGACCACCGTGCGCTCCTCACGCTGACAAGGGGACGTTTCCGCACGTTAGGAGCAGTGGCCTGAACCCCGGTCTAGTGCCGTTCGAGTGACCGAGTGGACGCTGAGCGTGATCAGCCGTTCAGGCGAACCACCCCAACTCGGGAGATCCACATGACCATCCTCGTCACCGGGGCGCGCGGCAACGTAGGCCGTCGCGTGCTCCAGCGGCTCTACGCGGCGGGTCACAGCCTCCGCGCGTCGGGCCGGAATCCCGCGGAGCTCGACGCCCCCGAGGGCGTGGAGACAGTCGCCCTCGACCTCAACGACCCGGAGACCTTCGTCGCGGCCCTCGCCGGTGTCTCCAAGGTCCTGCTGTACGCGGAGCCGGACGGCATCGTGAAGTTCCTCGACGAGGCCGAGAAGGCGGGCGTCGAGCAGATCGTGCTGCTGTCGTCGAACACCGTCGGCCTTCCGGGCGCCGACGAGGACCCGTTGGCGCACCACCACAAGGTCGTCGAGGAGGCCGTGGTCTCCTCCGGCCTCACCTACACCATCCTGCGGCCCGGTGCCTTCATGGGCAACGCGTTCGGCTGGAGCTACTCGCTGCAGGCCGGCGACACCATCGACCAGGTCTTCCCCGAGGCACAGGTGGCCCCGGTGCACGAGGACGACATCGCCGACGTGGCGGTCGTCGCGCTGACCGAGAAGAAGCTGCGGGACGAGATCGTCGACCTCACCGGGCCGGAGTCGCTGACGTTCCGCCAGGAGCTGGAGATCGTCGGCGAGGTGCTCGGCCGCAAGCTCGTGATCAACGGGCTGACCCGCGAGGAGGGTGAGGCGCAGATGAGCGACTTCGTGCCGCCTCCCGTCCTCACCTCACTGCTGAACCAGTGGGAGGCCGCGGTCGGTGTCGTCGCGGACACCAGCGCCACCGCCGAGCGGATCACCGGCAAGCCCGCCCGCACGTTCCGCCAGTGGGTGGAGGAGCACGCGTCCTTCCTCGCCTGATGCCCACGGACCGGAGTCGGGTTGAGGGCGGCGGACCCGGCCCGACCCCGTCCGTGTGCGCGTGTCACCCGCGGGTCATCGTGAACGTGATGGTCGAGGTGCCGAGGTTCGTGCCGTCCGCGAGGAAGAACGTGGACGGGCCGGAACTGGTGAAGTTGTTCGCTCCACTTTGGACGGCGTCCTGGTCGAAGTCGACGTAGGCGAAGTAGGCGCCGTTCTCGTCGTAGACCTTCTCGCCGCGGAACTTGTAGTGGAACGTGTTGTTCCCGGTCACCCACCACGAGCCCTTGGTAGTGGTGTTCTGCTCGTTGGTGAGGAACACGCTTCCGTTGGCCTTGAACACCAGCTTGGTCGGGTGGTCGCCGTCCGTCCGGGTCACGTATCCCGTCCAGGATCCGACCGGCGTGCAGCCTGTCGCGTTCGCCGCGGTGGCGATGCCCGACAGAGCAAGCAGGACCACGGCTGTGATCGCTCCAATGCGTGCGAGGTAGGTCGACCGTTTCGGAGTGGACGTCTGCATCTGTGTGGCTCCCAATCCCGGTTGCGTGCGAAGGACGCGCGCAACCGTGGACGACCGTCCTCGGCGCACACTTCAGAACGGCTCGAACGCGCGGGTTTCCGTTGCGGCACAAGCTCACCTCGACCTGGTTGACGCAGAGTTCTCGTTACGGAAGGCCGACAGGGAGGACGCCGTGACAGAACGGGAGACAGAGCTCTGCGAACTGTTCGGGGAGGTGCTCGGCGTACCGGGGATCGAGCCCGGGGACCACTTCTTCGACCTGGGGGGCCATTCGCTGCTGGCGTCGAAGCTGGTCAAGCAGGTCCACGAGCGGTACGGCGTCCGCGTCCCGTTGCGCAGCTTCTACGAGGACCCGACGGCGCGTGCCGTCGCCAAGCAGCTGGACCAGGCAGCCTAGGAGTTCGAGATGCGATGGAATGACCTGTACATCGCCGGTGTGGGCACATATCTGCCCGAGCAGGTCGAGACGGTGGACGACGCCATCGCGGCCGGCCGGTACACCGAGGAGAAGAAGGCCATGAACGGTTACCGGGAGCTGCGGGTCGCCGCTCCCGGTGAGACCGGACCCGTCATGGCGGCGAAGGCCGGCGTCGAAGCGGTGGAGCGCTCCGGGCTGAGCCCGCTGGACTTCGGCCTGACCGTGCACGCCTCCCTGTCGCACCAGGGACTCGACCTGTGGACCCCGGCGAGCTACGTGCAGGCCAACACCGTCGGCGGCACCGGGCCCGCGTTCGAGGTCAAGCAGGGCTGCAACGGTCTCATGGCCGCGGTGGACCTCGCGGCCTCCTACCTCTCGTCGCACCGGGAGACGTCCGCCGCGCTCGTGACCGCCGGCGACGCGTTCCACCTGCCGTACTTCGACCGGTGGGCGTCGGAGGAGCAGAACGTCAACGGTGACGGCGCGGGGGCGCTGGTGCTGTCGAACCGGTCCGGCTTCGCCCGCGTCCGGTCGATCCACTCGCACGCCGACTCGACGCTGGAGCAGATGTCGCGCGGCTACGCGGAATGGACCACCGGGCCGTTCGCCGACGGCAAGACCCTGCAGCTCAACAGTGGCGTGGAGGACTTCCTCCAGAACGCCGACGTCGACCTCGACGACATGATCGCGCGCATCGGCGGCGGAGTGCGGCACTCGCTCAAGATGGCGCTGTACGAAGCGGAGATCGAGCTCTCCGACGCACGCTTCTTCCTGCACCAGCAGCTCGCGGAGACCATCGTCACGCACGGGATCTGCGGTCTCCTGGGGGTTGACCGCGCTGCCACGACGTACGACTGGGCCAAGCAGTACAGCATGGTCGGCACCGCGGACATCGCGCTGGGCCTCGACCACGTGCTGGCCGAGCGGGACCCGAAGCCCGGCGACCTGATCGTCCTGCAGTCCTCCGGCGCCGGCTACGTCTGGACCGCCGCCGTGGTCGAGATCCTGGAAGTTCCCTCCTGGGTCTAGGAGATCCCACGGTGAAGGGCCGGGCTCCCTGTGAGCCCGGCCCTTCCCGCTTGCTCAGACGTAGAGCGACTTCGAGTTCCAGTCCGGTTCCGGCAGCGCCTTGCGGTCGGTCTTGCCGTTGCTCGTGATCGGCAGCTCGTCCACCACGACGAACCCGGCCGGCACCATGTGCTCGGGCATGACCGCGCGCAGGTGGCCGCGCAGCGCTCGCTTGTCCAGCTCCGCACCGGACTTCACCACCCACGCGACCAGCCTGCGGTCGCCGCTGGGGTGTGTGCGGACGCCGACCGCGGCGTTGCGCACCTGCGGGTGCTCGGTCAGCGCGTTCTCGACCTCGCCCGGCTCGATCCGGAAACCGCGGAGCTTGAACTGGTCGTCCATCCGGCCGAGGAACTCGACGACGCCGTCCGCGCGCTTGCGGCCCTGGTCACCGGTGCGGTAGTAGCGCTCGCCGTTCCAACTGCCGCGCACGAACTTCTCCTCCGTCAGGTCCTGGCGCTTCCAGTAACCGCGCGCGACCTGGGCACCACCGATCCACAGCTCGCCGGCCGTACCGGGTTCGACCGGCCTTCCGTCCGCGTCGACGACGACCACCTCGACGTTCTGCAGCGGCGTGCCGATCGGCACCGCCCCGCCCAGGTCCTCGTCCGCGCCGATGCGGTGGCAGGTGGCGAACGTCGTGGTCTCGGTCGGCCCGTACCCGTTGACGATCTGCAACTCCGGCACGGCTTCGCGCAGTTGCCGGACGTGCGGCACGGACAGCACGTCCCCGCCGGACAGCACGGTGTGCAGGCCCTTGAACGCGGCGACGTCGACGTCGATCTGCCGGTGGAACAACGCCGCGGTCAGCCACAGGACGCTGATCTCGTTGGAGCGCAACAGGTCGCCGAGCTCCTCGGCCTGCACCACGCCGGGTGGGGCGAGCACCACGCGGGCGCCGCCCAGCAGCGCGCCCCAGATCTCGAACGTGGCGGCGTCGAACGCGACCGGTGCGAGCTGCAGGATCCGGTCGGCCGGCGTGATGTCCACGTAGTTCGGCCCGGTGACGAGGTTGGTGATGTTGCGGTGCTCCACCATCACCGACTTCGGCTTGCCGGTGGAACCCGAGGTGTACATCAGGTAGGCGAGGTCCTCCGGGGCGACCGCCGGAAGCTCCACTGTGGACCTGGTGCCCGGTGGCGGCACCTTGAGCGTGGTGAAACCGGCGAAGAACTGCCCCACGACGAGGGAGACCTGGGCGTCGGTGAGCATCATCGAGATCCGTGACTCGGGGTCCTCGGGGTCGATCGGCACGTACGCCGCCCCGGCCTTGAGTACGCCCAGCAGTGCCACGACGAGCTGCGGCGACCGTTCCAGGCAGACCGCCACCCGGTCGCCGGGCCGCACGCCGGCCTCGACGAGCTCCCCCGCCAGGGCGTCCGACCACCGGTCGAGCCCGGCATAGCTGACAGAACCGTGTTCGGCCGAAAGCGCCACCGCGTCGGGCGTTCTGGCCGCCCGGCAGCGGAACGCGTCGGTCACCGATGCAGACATGCCCCAGCTCCTCTCGCTTTCTCCCATCCTGCGCAACGGACCTCGACTCCCCCTCGGGTCACAACTGGCGCTACAGGGGTGTTTGAGCTGCTCGAACAACACTCAGGCATCCGCTGCCCACCTGACCGGAGGCGCAACTCCATGAACGTCCGCAAGAAGGCACTGGCCGCCGTGGCCGCCTGTGTGCTGGCAGTCCCCGCCGTCGCCGCCGCTGGTGCCACCGCGAAACCCGGCTACGAGGACGCGCTCGTCGGCCGCTGGGACCTCACGGTGACCATCCACATCGAGGAACCCCCGCTGCTCACCCCGTTGTTCTGCGACTTCACGGCCGACTACCAGCTGCACTGCGAGACCAAGCCGGGCTACCCCGACCACCTCGAGGGCCGGGGGATCTGGACGATGGCCAAGGACGGCCAGTTCAGCTTCTGGATCACCCACCACGCCCACCGCGACGCGAACGGCAACCCGGTCGGCTCGATCAACGCGAGCCACCTCGGCAAGATCAGCAGCAACAAGAAGAAGTTCAGCACCAAGGCGCACACCTACATCAACATGAACGACGGCACCCCGTGGCAGGGTCCCGTCGACGTCGAGGGTGCCGCGTTCCGCATCTGAAGCTCCTGCCACCAGAAGGCCTCTCGCGCCTGCGAGGGGCCTTCTGCCATGTCGGGAACACGCACCGAGGCCCCAGGCGGATCGCCTGGGGCCTCGGGGTTTCCAGTTGGGAGGAACTACGCCTTGGCGGTCTCCTCGGAGCCCTCAGCGGCCTCCTCGGCCGGCGCGCCCCACTCCTCCTGCTTCAGCCAGCGAGGCAGGAAGGAGGCGAGCAGCAGCGCCAGTGCGGCGAAGCCGAAGCCGACGTAGAGGGTGGTGCGGAAGGCCTCCGTGAAGGACTCGCCCGCGGCCTGGTGCGTGTACCTGTCGGCGATCGCCTTGGCCTGCGGGTCGGCCTGCACCGCCGCGCACGCCGCCGCCCCGGCGTCCGGGGTACCGGCGAACGTGTTCGCGGCGCAGGTCTTGAAGGCACCCGCGAGCTCGCCGGCCCTGGCGTCGGCGACACCCGCTGCCACCAGCTCCTGGCGGACCTGCGGGGTCAGCGACTCCACATTGGACGCCCCGTTGGACGCCAGCGGCGCGAAGAACGCCAGCGTCACGACCGAGATGCCGACCGCGAAACCGAGCTGCTGCTTGGTGTTGATCAGGCCCGACGCCGCACCCGCGTCCTGGTGCGGCACCTCCTGCAGCGCGAACAGCGCGATCGGGGTGGCGGTCATGCCGAAGCCGAGGCCGATCAGCAGCAGCCCGGGAACGAGGCCCCAGCTGGTGATGTCGGGGCTGACCGAGAACAGCAGCACGGCGACACCGACGGCGATCACGACGGCACCGACCTGAAGGACGGCGCGGCCGAACTTCGGCACCAGCGCGATGACCGAGGCCGACGCGGTGATGAAGGCACCGATGCAGAACGCCAGCAGCGTGACACCGGTCCGCAGCGGCGAGAAGCCGAGGCCCTCCTGCAAGTACAGGTAGAGCGCCAGCATGAACATGCCGGTGAAGCTGAACATGCCGAGCATCAGCGCGAGGGCCGCGGAGAAGCTGCGGGACTTGAACAGGTTCAGCGGCACGAGCGGCATGCCGTCCTTGCGCTGCTTGGCCTTCTCGTAGGCGACGAAGCCGATGAAGCCGACGACCGAGGCGGCCATCAGCACGAAGCCCCACGCCGGCCAGTGCAGCTCGCGGCCGAAGGTCAGCGGGAACAGCAGAGCCGTGAGGCTGACGGTCGCGAGGACGACACCGATAAGGTCGAGGCGGATGCGCTGCGGGGCCTTCGACTCGTTGATGTACTTCCAGCCCAGCACGTAGCCGACCAGACCGATCGGGACGTTGACCAGGAAGATCGTCCGCCAGTCCCACCCGAAGACGTTCCAGGCGACGAGCACGCCACCGACGAGCGGCGCGATCGTGGCGGCGAGACCACCGATGGTGCCCTGGATGGCGAAGACCGCGCCCTTCTCCTTGTCGGGGAAGGTGACGTGGATGATCGACATGACCTGCGGGACCATCAGGCCGGCCGCGAGACCCTGGGCCAGCCGGGAGATCACGAGCATCTCGGCGTTGACCGCGATGCCGCACAGGAACGACGTGACGACGAAGCCGAGAACGCCGAGCTGGAACATCTTGCGGCGGCCGTAGATGTCGCCGAGACGACCGCCGGTGATCAGGGTGAGCGCGAACGCGAACACGTAGCCCGCGGTGATCCACTGCAGCTGCACGAAGCTCGCGCCCATGCCGTTCTGGATCGTGGCGAGCGCGACGTTGACGATGCTGCCGTCCAGCATGTCCATGAACGTCGCGACGGTCATGATGATGAACGCTGCCCAGCGGCGCGGGTCAGCCGCCGGCGCGTCAACGACCGCAGCCGCCTGCGCGCCGGCAGTCGCCGGTGGCGACTCCAGGTCGGGATTGGTGTTGGTGGAGGTCACGATTTCTCCTCAAGTGACTTATTTCGCTGCGCACGACAGGCGATGGGTCGGGACTACTCGTTGTGGCGATAAGCCGGTCGAGTTGAACGAGGTCCCACCTCCTGTCGGAAAAACGGCTGCCGGTCGAGGTGACCAGAGTGATCCCCTCCGCTTGAGTCCCGGTCAGGTCGCGGCGGAACGTTTCGGGCGCACGCCGAAGGCCCTGGTGCCGGGGAGGCGGGCACCAGGGCCTTTTCTGTTCCGGCTCAGCCGAACAGCGACGCCGGATAGGTGCGCACGGACGCGGTCTCGTACCTCAGTGCGATGTGGCTGGTGCAGCTGACCACGTCACGCCAGAACCGTTGCAGCGCAGCGCCTTCCGCGAGTCCGCTGGTGCCGGCGGCCCGCACCAGGCCGCCGGCCGCGTCGACCAGGACCTCGGCGGTGTACGCGCCGTTGCGTTCGTTGCGCGCCATCGCCGCCGGGGTGAACTCGCGGTCGTCGATGACCTTGGCGTTCTGCGCGACCAGGAACCGGGCCGAGTCGATCTGCGCGGCCGCGCGGACCAGGTCCACCGCGGACGTGACGGACTGCTTCTTGCCGGTGAGCGCCGCGACGCACGCGTCGAGCGCTCCCAGCGCCGCTCCGACGGCCGGAGCGGCGAACGTGAGGCCGCCGACCGCCTGGAACGGGACGTTGTGGCTCGCCACCGGCGACCAGCTGGTGCCCGCCACCATGTCCGAGCGCGGGAACGACAGATGTTCCGGCACGAAGACGTCGTCCACCACGACCGAGTGGCTGCTGGTGGCCTTCATGCCGACGCTGTCCCACGTCTCGATGACACTGAAGTCCTTGCGCGGCAGAGCGAAGAACCGGCTTTCGTCACCGGCCGTGCCGCACAGCAACGCCCACTCGGCGAAGTCGGCACCGCTGACGTAGCTCCACCGGCCGCTGAGCCGGTGCCCGCCACCGGTCACGGTGCCCTTGCCCATCGGCGGCAGCGCGGTCACGACGAACGTGTCCGCACTGGACGCCCAGATCTCGTCGTGGCCGGCTTTCGGCAGATGCCCGGCGAACCGGGCGGAGTAGGCGGCGAGCGAGGCGCACCACGCCACCGACGCGCAGCCCTGCCCGACCGTGAGTACGGCTTCGGTCAGCTCGGCGAAGGAACCTTCCGCGCCACCACGTTCGGCTGCGACGAAGTGCCGCGCGAACCCGGCTTCGCGCAGTGCCTCCACGACCTCGGGAGCCAGCCTGCGGGTGGCGTCCGCGTCGGCCGCGTGATCGGCGGCCAGCAGCTTCACCTTCTCCGCGGCAACAGCCAGCCCGGTGTTTTGAGCAGTCACCTCGTCACCTCCTGGGAAAGCTCACGCGGCCTGGACGGGCAGGTCGCGGTGAATGGTGCGGGACTTGGTGTAGAGCTTGCCGTCGATGCGCACGAGCACGTCCTCGATGGAGAAGGTCGGCTCGAAGCTGACCACGCCCTCCGCGGTCGTGCGCGTGACGAGCGAGGCGTAGCTGACGTTCAGCGTGTTCTCGTCGACCTCTTCGATCAGGTAGTGGTCGTTCCAGTGCCGCACGGCGACGCCCTTGTAGCGGGGCAGCGCGGCGCTGGCACCGGCGATCAGGGCCACCCGGCCCTCGACCTTCTCGCTCCGGTGGGCGTGGTCGGTGACCCCGTCCTCGGTGAACGTCTGGGCGTAGCCCTCCACGTCCAACGCGTCGAGCAGCCGCATCTGCTGGGCGTAGAACGTCTGGACCTCGATGTGGACCGCAACATTGACTGGGGACACGACAACTCCTCGGTCTGCCGGTTTCGCTACCGGGAATATGGGTGCGGCCGCTGGACATCCGGTCGAGCCGTCCTGGTTCGACCCCGGTTCCAGGTGGGGTTGAGACGAACCGGGCACGGTCGTCGATGACATCTCCCCTATCTATTCGCGAGGAGGGCCACATGGCCTCAACTCCCGATGTCGCCAAGTCGGTGACGGTCGAGGCGACGATCGAGCAGGCGTTCGCGATCTTCGCGTCGAAACCGATCGAGTGGTGGCCGGAGTCGCACGTGTTCGTCAAGGACCGGCAGGCCATCACGATCGAACCGTTCGTCGGCGGGCGGTACTTCGAGCGCGGTGCGGACGGCGAGGAGATCGCCTGGGGCACCATCACCGAGTGGGACCCGCCGAAGCGCCTCGTGATGACGTGGCGGGTCGGCCCCTACTGGCAGCCGATCTTCGACGACGAGAAGGCGTCGTTCATCAAGGTGGACTTCGTCGCCGTCGGCCCGACCACGACGAAGGTGACGCTGACCCACGCCGACCTGCACCGCCACGGCGAGATCGCCGAGGGCATCCACAAGGCGCTGGACGGTCCCTCGCCCGGCGAGACGCTGGAGAAGTACGCCGGCGTCGTCGGCAAGCACGTCCCGAAGGCTGCCTGAGACTCACCCCCGGAAGACTCTCAGGCACAACGAAACGGCCGCCCCAAGCCTCCGGGGCGGCCGTTTCTCCGTGCGGTTACGCGCCGAGCTCGAGCGCTTCGTCGTGGGTGCGGTCGACGACGCTCTTCACGTCGACGATCCGGCCGAGCTGCTTGATCAGCTGCGTGACCGTACGTCCTGGCTGCAGGTCGACGACCACGTCGAGACGCGACAGGTCACCCCGCTCGGCCGGTCCGAGGCTGAGCGAGGAGACGTCGACGCCACGACTGGAGAACAGCACCACGATCCGTGCCAGCGCACCGGGATCGTTGCGCAGCAACAGGGAAAGCGAATGTCTGGTCATCACTCCACCTCGTCGAACAGGGGCCGGATGCCCCGCGCGGCCATGATCTCGTCGTTGCCGGTGCCCGCGGCGACCATCGGCCAGACCTGGGCGTCCTGTCCCACCACGAAGTCGACGACGACGGGCTGGTCGTGGACCGCCATCGCCTCCAGGATCGCTCCGTCCACTTCGGACTTCGTCTCACAGCGCAGCCCGACGCAGCCCAGTGCCTCGGCCAGCTTCACGAAGTCGGGGTGGCGCTGGTGCGTGCCGAGCCCGGTGTTGGAGTAGCGGCCGGCGTAGAACAGGGTCTGCCACTGCCGGACCATGCCGAGGTTGCCGTTGTTGATGATCGCGACCTTGATCGGAATACCTTCGGCGGCGCAGGTCGCGAGCTCCTGGTTGGTCATCTGGAAGCAGCCGTCGCCGTCGATGGCCCACACCGTGCGGTCCGGTGCGCCCGCCTGCGCGCCCATCGCCGCCGGCACCGCGAAGCCCATCGTGCCCGCGCCGCCGGAGTTGATGAACGAGCCGGGGCGTTCGTAGCGCACGTACTGCGCCGCCCACATCTGGTGCTGGCCGACGCCCGCGGTGTAGATGGCCTCCGGACCGGCGAGCTTGCTGAGCCGTTCGATCACGTACTGCGGCGCGAGCATGCCGTCGGAGGGCCAGTCGTAGCCCAGCGGGTAGGTGGTGCGCAGGCCGCCGAGGTAGTTCCACCAGCCGGTGAGGTCCGTTTTCCGGGTGATGACCGCGGAGAGCGCTGCCAGGACGTCCCGGCAGTCGCCGACGATGCCGACGTCGGCCTTGCGGTTCTTGGAGATCTCGGCCGGGTCGATGTCGGCGTGGACCACCGCGGCGTGCGGGGCGAAGTCCGGCAGCGACCCGGTGACCCGGTCGTCGAACCGGGTCCCCAGCGCGATCAGCAGGTCGGCCCGCTGCAGCGCGGCGACGGCGGGCACCGTGCCGTGCATGCCCGGCATCCCCAGGTGCAGCGGGTGCGAGTCGGGGAACGCGCCGCGGGCCATGAGCGTGGTGACGACCGGGATCCCGGTCTTCTCCGCCAGTTTCCGCAACTCCGGCGCCGCACCACTGCGGATCACCCCGCCGCCGACGTAGAACACCGGCCGCTTCGACGACCCGATCAGCTGGGCGGCGTTGCGGATCTGCACCGGGGAGAGCACCGGGCGTGACTGCGTGGTTAGCTTCGGCGGTGTGTAGGTCGTGGCGGTGGCCAGCACGTCCTTGGGCAGGTCCACCAGCACGGGGCCCGGCCGCCCCGACGACGCGAGCTGGAACGCCTCGGCGATCACTCGCGGAATGTCGGCCGGGTCGTGCACCTGGAAGCTGTGCTTGGTGATCGGCAGGGTGATGCTGCGGATGTCGGCTTCCTGGAACGCGTCGGTGCCGATCACGCTCCGCGCGACCTGACCCGTGATCGCGACGATCGGCACCGAGTCCATGTACGCGTCCGCCAGTGGCGTCACCAGGTTCGTGGCCCCAGGCCCCGATGTCGCCATGCAGACGCCGACCCGTCCGGTCGCCTGCGCGTACCCCTGGGCGGCGTGCCCGGCGCCCTGCTCGTGGCGCACCAGGACGTGCCGGATCTTGACGGAGTCGAACAGCGGGTCGTACGCGGGCAGGATCGCCCCGCCGGGCATTCCGAAGATCACCTCGCAGCCGACGTCCTCGAGCGCCTTGACCAACGCACCTGCACCGGTGGTATCCACGGTTGCTCCCGAACGGTTTTCAGCCCGCGAGCTGGCGCTCCAGCTGACGCGGGGACAGCGGCTTGTCGAGCGACGGCTCGGAGCTCAGGATCGCCCGCTGCAGCTGACGCAGCCTTTCGGACGGCTCAAGCCCCAGCTCCTCGATCAGCGTGTCCCGCAGCGACTGGTAGGCCTCCAGCGACTTCCACTGCCGGCCCGCCCGGTAGAGCGCGAGCATGTACTGCGCGCACAGGTTCTCGTGCATCGGGTGCTGCGCGGTGAGGACGGACAGCTCGCTCAGCAACGACTGGTGCTTGCCCAGCTGGAGGTCGGCCTCGATGCGGGTCTCCAGCACGCCGAGACGGCTCTCCTGCAAACGGGTGACCTCCATGCCGAGCCGGACGCCGATCTGCACGTCCACGAGCACCGGCCCGCGCCACACCTCGGCGGCGCCGCGCAGCAACCGGCTCGCGGACTCCAGGTCGCCCACCTCGAACGCACGCTGACCCGCACTCGCGAGCCGCTCGTAGCTGCGCACGTCGACGCTCTCCGGCGGCACGTCCAGCATGTAGCCGCCGTAGCGGGTCACCAGAACGTTCTTCGCGACACCGGGACCGTCGCCCGGCATGGCCGCCTCGATGCGCCGGCGCACCTGCAGCACGTAGGTCTGCAGCGTCGTGAGTGCGCTGCGTGGCGGTGTCATCCCCCACAACTCTTCGATCAACGTCGGAACCGTGACGACGTGACCGGCCTGCAGTCCGAGCAGCGAGAGCACCTGCCTGGGCTTCACCGCGCTCGGCGCGATCGAGACGCCGTTCTCCCGTGCCTCCAGCGGTCCGAGAACCTTGATCTCCATTGGAGCCTCCCCTGCTCAGCGGCGGTCGACTTGGTCGTGCCATCAAGTTCACCTGAGTCGGGCTATCGAACGCCACGTATCCGGCCATGACTCTCGGATGGCGAACTACCGCGCCTCACATGAGAAATTCATATGCTCAAACGAACCCAAACCGTCCCGCCTCGTAATCACCCGAGCACACGCCGTGACACCGGTCGAAAAATACTCCGCCATTAGCGTGACAACGGGCAGGAAATCAATGTTTGTTCACCTTCTGAACCGGTACAGTCGCCGTCCTGAACTGTCCTGGTCTGTCTAGTATTCAGCCGGGCACACGCCGCGAGACGTGTTTGACCGGCGTCGACTCCCGGACTTTGCTCTGGAGCGGTTGCTCTTGGGGGGCACGTGAATGCAACGCCGGTCATACCGAGATACCGAGCGATCATCGTCGCGGTGTTCGCCGCGGTGTGCCTGACCGACCTGACCCGCGCACTGCTTCTCGCCGACGAGACCACCGAAATGGCGGTGTCGGTCATTGATTTAGCGGTACTTGTCGTACTGCAAGTGTCGTATTTCCGGCACCTGAACGCGGTCCGGCGACACCTCGTGCTGGCCACCCAAGGCGCCTTGCTGATCATCCCCTACGTCCTGTTCGGTCATTCCTGGGCGGGCGTCGCGGGCCTCGTCGCGGGCAACGCCCTGCTGGTGCTGCGCCCGATGTTCGGCTGGTCGATCTTCATCGCGACGGTGGTGGCGACCGGCCTCGCCCAGACCACGCACGGCGAGGCGATGACCGCCACCGCCGCCACCGCGCTGCTGCTCGCAGGCCTGGCCACCGGCTTCGCGACGCACCGCGACTGGCCCTCCCCCGTCCCCCAGCGCGCCGACCCGAACCCCGTCACTGACCCCGTCACGGACGCCGTGGGCACCACGACCGCCGCCGTGACCGCCGAACGCGTCCGCGTGGCCCGCGACCTGCACGACCTGCTCGGCTACAGCCTCAGCGCCATCAAGCTCAAGAGCGAACTGGCGCACCGCATCGCCGCCGACCGCCCGGACCAGGGCTGGGAGTTCATGCGGGAACACATCACCGATATATTGGATATCACCCACCACGCCCTGGATGACGTGCGCTCTCTCGCCCGCGCCTACCGGCCCCTGTCGCTGGCCGACACATCCGACTCGGCCAAGGCGATGCTGGCCGCCTCGAACATCGACGTCCGCGTGGAACTGGCCCACGACCCGCTCCCGGAGCCGATCGAGACCGTGCTGGCCGCCGTCCTGTGCGAGGCCGTCACGAACGTCCTGCGGCACAGCGACGCCAGTACCTGCACCATCGGCGTGCACCAGTGCGGCACCACGATCCTGCTCGACGTCATCAACGACGGCGCCGCCGACCGCGCCGACTCCGCCGACTGCAACGGCGTCCGCAACCAGGCCGAGCGCGTCAAGGCCGCCGGCGGCACGTTCAGCGCCCGCCACATCGGCGGCGGCTCGTTCCACGTCCACGCCGCCATCCCGGCCGCCCCAGAGCTCTGACTCCGGACCCGGCGCGGCCGTCCAGAACCCGGCAATATATTGCATATCGCCATAATTCGTATTTTCACGAACTACGCGCACGAACCCCATCACGCCGCCGTTCACGGCAAAGACGATCTTCGCTCACCACGCTGACCTGGCCCCTAGCAACGACTCTTTGGACTTCGTCGGCAAAAGACTCGTTGCAAAGGCCGGATCAAGATCAGGACAGCGGGTCGCCGAAGATCAGGAGTACTGCGGTTCGGAGGCCGGTCAGAACCAGCCGGACTTGCGGGCGATGCGGACCGCGTCGACCCGGTTGCGGGCGTCGAGCTTGGCCGTCGCGGCCGTCAGGTAGTTGCGCACGGTGCCGACCGACAGGAACAGCGTCGAGGCGATCTCCATGGCGTCCGCGCCGTCCGAGGCGAGCCGCAGCACTTCGAGTTCGCGCGGAGTCAGCGGACATTCGTCGGTGTCCCACGCGGAAAGAGCGAGCTGTGAGTCGATCACGCGACGACCGATCGAGACCCCGCGAATGGCGTCGGCGAGCTCACCGACGGGAGCGTCCTTGAGGATGAAGCCGTTGACGCGAGCGTTGAGCGCGCGGCGCAGAGTGCCCGGCCGGCCCAGGCTCGTGAGAATGAGCGTGCGCGTCTCCGGTGCGGTGTCGTGGATCACGGTGGCCGCGGAAAGACCGTCCATACCGGGCAGGTCGATGTCGAGCACCGCTACGTCCGGTTTGTTCTTTGCCACCGCCGAGACTATTTCGTCACCCGTTGCGACAGACGCGACGACCTCAATATCCGGTTCGAGATTCAACAAAGCGACCAAAGCACCGCGGACCATTTGCACGTCCTCGGCTAGTAGGACTCTGATCATCCGACCCCCTTGCTTGCCCCCAGGTCACCATTTTGAGTCTTACACTCGGTGACCAGGTGAGACAAGCATTGGGGCCGGGTGCAGCCACCGTTACTCCAAATGCGCTATGAGCAATTAATAACCGTAATCGGCGGATGACTTGGGGTTACCGGCCGCTCACGGATTGCTCAGCGACCGAATCGGGCGCCGGCACGGCTCGAGCGGCGCCCGAGCACAAACCCGTGGCAGCGATTCGGCCGGCCGGTTCAGCGGGTCTCGCCCCAGCGCTCGAGCAGTTCGAGTCCACCGTCGACGGTGATCACCTGCCCCTGGATCCACGCGGCCTCATCGGTGCACAGCAACGCGACGGCGTTCGCGATGTCCTCGGGCAGCGTGACGCGACCGGACGGGCTCTTGATCGCCAGCCGGTCGACCAGGCCCGGGTCGATGTTCATGGGGCCGTTGTCGACGATCGTGGTGACGACGGCGTTGACGGCGACCTTGTACCAAGCCATTTCCAGCGCCAGCGTCCGGATCACGCCGTGCACCGGTGTCACCGTGTAGCCGGCGACGACCACGCGGCCGCCGTCGACGAGACCCTTTGCGAGTGGCTCCACGATGTTGAGCAACGGCGTGAGGTCAGGCGACACGGCGTGGTGCACGAACACGTCGAGCTGGCCGCGTTCTTCCTTGACCCTGTCGAGCAACATCCGCACCGAGTGCTCGTCGTGGATGTTCAAGTGGGTGACGGTCACCGAACCGGGCCTGCCCGCGAGCACGGTCTTCGCGCGCTCCAGGTCGACGTTGTCGTCGTCGGATGTCGTCAGGATGACGTGGGCGCCGCTGTCGCAGAGTTTGCTCGCGATAGCGAGACCGAGCCCGTGCGTTCCCGACGTGACCACTGCGATCTTGCCGTCGAGTCCCAGGCGCGTGTTGACAGGTTCGATCATGATGCTGACCACCTCGTTGTCCGCGTGGTGATCGACGTTGCGCCCGGCCACTAGGGCCGAACTCGACTACTTCTTGCGCAATCCCTCGAGAACGCGCAGGATCGCGCCTTCGACCTCACGCCCGGTGCGCTTCGGATCGGACGAGCTCGCGATGGTGCTGGCGCCCGCGGACAGTGCTCCGAACAGCAGCCGGGCCATGATCTCCACCGGTGCCTCCTCGATCTCGCCGGCGTCCACCAGCAGCTGCACGGCGGCGCGGAGCAGGCCGAAGCTGAACTGCTCTTCCGCCTCACGCCAGCGTTCCCAGCCCATCACCACCGGCGCCTCGTGGACGATGATCCGCTGGTACTCCGGCTCCAGGCACTTGCGGACGTACGCGCGCAGACCCGCGACCGCGGTCTTCCACGCGTCGCCGTCCGCCATGATCAGCGCGGTCAGCGACTCGATCGCCTGGGTCTCGACCTGCGCGAAAGCCGCCTCGAACAACGCCTGCTTGCCGCTGAAGTGGTGGTAGAGCGCGCCTTTCGTCACGCGGGCGCGTTTGACGACCGCGTCGAGCGAGGTCCCGGCGTACCCGCGTTTGGTGAAGAGGTCGACGGCGCTGTCGACCAGCGCCTGCCTGGTCGACTCCGAATATTCGGCACGCCGTGTTCGCACGACCGAAACGTATCTCACATACCGGCAGTACGTACCGGTGGTATGGTCGTGACATACCGAGGGTATGCGAGAGACCGGGGGTACGAGACATGGGCTGGGCAGACCACTACCGCCGCCGTGACGCGCTCGACGCCGTGCTGCGCGACGCCCGTCGCGACCCGTCCGCGCCGCTGATCGTCGATCCGGACGTCTTCGGCTCGGCGCACGAACTGCTGCTGGCGCTCGATCACCGCTGGCAGAACAAGCTGACCGCCCGCATGGAGGTCGCCGCACTGGAGGGCCAGGTAGACGAGGGTCGCGTCACCGCGGAGCTCGCCGCCGAGGAGCCGGTGTTGCGAGCGGTACTCGACGCCCACCTTTCGCTCGGCAGTTACCGGACGGTAGGAATGACTCCATGAGTCGTTGGACCGAAGCCGACATCCCCGACCAGACCGGCCGCACCGTCCTGGTGACCGGCGCGAACTCCGGTCTCGGCCTGCGCACCGCCCAGGTGCTCGCGGCGAAGGGGGCCCATGTGCTCCTGGGGTGTCGTTCGGTCCAGCGCGGCGAGGCGGCACGGCGCTCCGTCCGCGGGTCCGCCGAGGTCCTCGAACTCGATCTCGCGGACCTCGGTTCCGTGCGCTCCGCGGCGGAGAAGGTCGAGAAGCTCGACGTCCTGATCAACAACGCGGGCATCATGGCCGTGCCGAACGGCCGGACCGTGGACGGCTTCGAGCGCCAGTTCGGCACCAACCACCTGGGCCATGCGGCGCTGACGTGGTTGTTGCTGCCCGCTCTGAGGCAACGTCCGGGCGCTCGCGTCGTCACGGTCTCGTCACTGATGCACCGAGCCGGTCGCATCGACTTCGAAGACCCGAACTGGGAGCGCCGCCCGTACAGCCTCCAAGGCTCCTACGGGCAGTCGAAGCTCGCCAACATCTTGTTCGCACGCGAGCTGGAACGCCGATCGCCGGACGTGACGTCCATCGCGGCCCACCCCGGCATGACGGTCACCGAGCTGACCAACAACATGGCCGACGCACACAAGTCCCTGGTCATGCGGGTCGGCGGCAGGCTCAGCCACCTGTTCTCGCAGTCCGTCGAGATGGGCTCCCTGCCGCAGCTCTACGCGGCGACGTCACCCGCGGCGCGCGGTGGCGAGTTCTACGGCCCGGACGGCTTCAAAGGCCTGCGCGGCTATCCCACCGTCGCGCGGATGACCGCGGCGGCACGTGACGACCTCGCCGCGAACCGCCTCTGGGAGCTCACGACCAAGCTGACGGGGATCACTCCGGACCTTCCGTGACGATCAGCGTCACCGCAGGTCGTGAACGACGCGCGCTCCACCGCAGGCCTGTTTCTGGAACTTACCCTCCCCTAGGAGTGCGTGACCCCGGACACGTGAGGCCGCAGCGTAGGGTGAGGTGGTGACTGTGGTACCTGAGGGTCGGAAGCTGCTGCGGCTCGAGGTCCGCAACAGCCAGACGCCGATCGAGAAGAAGCCCTCGTGGATCAAGACGCGGGCGAAGATGGGCCCCGAATACCGGGAGCTCAAGGGTCTGGTCAAACGCGAAGGCCTGCACACGGTCTGCGAAGAGGCCGGCTGTCCCAACATCTACGAGTGCTGGGAAGACCGCGAGGCCACGTTCCTGATCGGCGGCGAGCAGTGCACCCGGCGCTGCGACTTCTGCCAGATCGACACGGGCAAGCCCGCGGACCTCGACCGCGACGAGCCCCGCCGGGTCGCCGAGTCGGTCCAGGCGATGGGCCTGCGCTACTCCACCGTCACCGGCGTCGCCCGTGACGACCTGCCCGACGGCGGTGCGTGGCTGTACGCCGAGACCGTCCGCCAGATCCACGAGATGAACCCGGGCACCGGTGTCGAGCTGCTGATCCCGGACTTCAACGCGGTCCCGGAGCAGCTGGCCGAGGTCTTCGAGTCGCGTCCCGAGGTGCTCGCGCACAACCTGGAGACCGTCCCGCGGATCTTCAAGCGCATCCGCCCGGCGTTCCGCTACGAACGCTCCCTCGACGTCATCACCCAGGCCCGCGACTTCGGCCTGGTCACCAAGTCGAACCTGATCCTCGGCATGGGCGAGACCCCCGAGGAGGTCACCGAGGCGCTCAGCGACCTCTACGACGCGGGCTGCGACATCATCACCATCACCCAGTACCTGCGCCCGTCGCCGCGGCACCACCCGGTCGAGCGCTGGGTGAAGCCCGAGGAGTTCGTCCAGCACAAGGAGACGGCCGAGGAGATCGGCTTCCTCGGCGTCATGGCAGGCCCGCTGGTCCGCTCCTCCTACCGCGCCGGCCGGCTGTACGCCCAGGCGAAGCAGAAGCGCGGCGAGGACCTCCCGGAGAACCTCCAGCACCTGCTGACGGTGTCGGCGTCCCAGGAGATCACGAGCCTGCTCGCCCCGCGCTGAGCGGATCCAACGGCGAGCAACCGATATATCAGCAGGTCACCCCACCCCGGGGTGACCTGCTGTTTTGCATCCGGATGCAAAAGACGTTTGCGGTCGTCCGCAAACGTTTTTTGCATAACCGATATATCAGTGCGGTCAGGCACCGGCCTTCGAGGACGACATCCGGAACTCCACGGTGGCGTCGAGGCCGGGCGTTCCGAGGGCTTCGCGGAGCCGTGGCAGGCCCTCGTCGTCGATGCGGCGGCGGATCCCCCGCAGATCGGCGTCGCCGTGGGCGCGGACGACGAGGGCCAGGTGCGGGGCGGCGTGCGGACCGGTCAACGCGGCGTCGACCTTGCGGACACCGGGGTAGCCGGCCACCTCCTCGGCGAACGGCGCGGTGGCGGTCGCCGTGGTGATGCGGGTGGCACCGGCCTCGTCGGCCCAGCGCCAGACCGTGACCCGGCGGCGCGGCACCTGGGCGGCGAGCCAGCGCAGGCACAGCAGCGCGATCACCACCGCGACGACGGCGACGACGACCAGCACCCACGTCGGCGGCACCGCCGTGCCGGGCACCAGCGCGGCGTCACGGTCCACCGCCGGCACGTACCCGAGGTGGACGGCGACCGCCGCGCCGCCCGCGATCAGCAGGACGAACCCCACCAGGCCGAGCAGGACACGGTTCACGGCGCACTCCTCACGGCCTTGACCCGCACCACGACCTGCGGTGGCCGGGCGAGGGCGAACTCGCCGACACGGCTTTCGAGCGCTGTGCGGACGGCGTCCCCGAGACCGTCCACGACAGCGCGCCGGGTGCGCACCACCGCACGGACCCGGCGGCGGCGCACCTTCACCGCGGCCGACTCGACGCCGTCGACCCGTGCGGCGGACCGCAGTGCGTTGCGCAGCCCGCGCACCGAGACGGCGGTGCGCTCGTCCAGCGCCGTGGTTCGCGCCCTGCCGGGCACCACCGCGGCGAGCAGCAGCACCAGCCCGATGACCGCGGCGACCCCGCCGGCCACGGCCACCTCCCGCGCCGACCACGGCGTGCCGTGCAGCAGATCCGCCACCGAGTCGTACGGCGGCAGCGGTGTCTCTCCGAGGGCGAGCTGGATCGCGCACACCGCGACCAGGGCCGACGCGGCCAGCAGGACGAGCGCCGTGAGCGTGGCGGACAGGGTCCGGCGGGACCGGCGGGTCATCGCACCCTCCGCACCGGCACCGCGTCCGCGCGCAGCATCCCGACCGACACGTCCACCACGGACACCCGCAGACCGGTGAGCTCCGCGACCCGGGCGACCAGGTGGGCGCGCACTCTGGCGGCGGTCGACGCGACGGGCGCCGGGTACCGCAGGTCGAGGCGCGCGTCGAGCGTCGTCACTCCCCCGGTCACGCGCGCGGTGACCTCGCAGCGGAGCACGTCCGGCACCTCCAGCGCGGCACATCCGGCGATGCGGCCCACCGCGCGGTCCGCGACGGTGGTGATGCCGGGCTGTGCGGGAACGAGCGTTGTGGTCATCGTCAGTCCCGATCCCTGCCGAACAGCTGCGCCAGGTCGAGCTTGCCCTCGGCGACCCGGCCCGCGATCAGGCCGAGCGCACCGAAGACGAGCACGAGCAGGAACGCGCTGAAGCCCCCGAACGCGGCGGCCAGGCCGAGCGTGAGCCCGGTCAGCAGGCCCAGTGCGGTGGTGCTCATGGCGGTTCCCCTCACTGCACGCGAGCGGTTTCGGGCTGCTGTTCGCCCTCGGTGTCGCTCGGGATGTGGACGTCGTTGACGTTGATGTTGACCTCGACGACCTCGAGGCCGGTGATCTGCTCGATCGCGGTGATCACGTTGCCGCGCACGGACTTCGCGAGATCAGCGATCGGCACGCCGTACTCGACCACGAGCTCCAGGTCCACCGCGGCCTGCTTCTCGCCGACCTCGACCGACACGCCCTGGCCCGCGCTCGCGGTGGCGCCGGGAATGCGGTCGCGCAACGCGCTCAGCGCCCGCGTCGCGCCGCCGCCCAGCGCGTGCACACCGCGGATCTCACGTGCCGCGAGGCCCGCGACCTTCTGCACCACGACGTCCGCGATGGTGGTGGATCCCTTGTCGGTCGCCAGCTTCCCGTTCGAGACGACGTTCTTCTCCACAGCCTGCGTGCTCATCGCAATCCCTTCCTTCGAAGCGTTCACACCAGATCGACACCGGCCGCCGGGAAAACGTCACGCACCATTCAGGTGATCGAGAGCACGTTTGTCCACATCGGTCACGACGATCCGCACGACGGCGTCTTCCCATTGCGTGCCAAGGAGAACCGACCGCAGTACCTCAGCGGCGTCGGCGAGCGCCAGCGGCAACCGGGTGGCGACGACCCGGACGCACACCAGGTCGTCACCGACGTCGACCGCCAATGCGTCGACGTCCCAAGGGATCCAGGAGCGAGCGGGCGCGGAGGCCGGCGTCGACGGACGCAGCCCCTCGATCTTCTCCAGCGCCTTCAACAACTCCGTCACGATCAGCATGCGACGTCCACCACCGTGACCACCACGGACTCCACCTCGACACCGGTGAGCTCGGGCACGAGCGCGCGAACCGACCGTTGGACGGCACGGGCCACGGCCGCGGCCTGGTCCTGGCCGGAGATCACCACGTCCACCTCCAGCAGTGCGACGGCTCCCGCCCACCGCACCCGGACACCTTCCACGGGCGCGGGCTGCAGACCTTTGACCTGCTGCCGCGCCACGCGCACGACCGAGCTCACCAGGCCCGCCAGACCGGGCTGCACGCGCACGCCGGCGACTCTCTCGGCCGCATGCACCGCGACCGCCGCCACCGCCGGTGCGGACACAACTGTTTCGATCACCCGGCTCATCCTTCGAGAACGTCGGACACGACGAGGTCGAGGCGGGCCAGCCGCACACCGATCCGTGCGGAGGCCGCGGCCAGCACCCGGCGCCGCACCTCGTCGTACGCCTCACGGGTGACCAGCCCTGCCGTGATCGCGATGCTGAGCTCGACCTCGATCACCGGGTCCGACCCGGTCGACTCCGGTGCTTCGACGACCCGGCACCCGCGTGCCCGCACGCCGTCGACGCCGTCCGCCGCGAACCGCAGCACCGCCGCGACCGCGCGCGTGCTGATCCTGGCCAGGCCGTCGCCGGGCAACGGCACGACGTCGGACCGGCGCACATCGGCGCGCACAGCGGACATCACACGGCTGACCAGGTCGAACGGCGGCTCGATCTCCTCGCGAACCAGCTCCGCGGTCGCCTCGCGCAGCACGAGCAGGCTCTCCCGAACCGCCGCGCAGTGCGGGCACGAGCGCGTGTGCTCGTCGGAGAGGTCGATCGCCTCCCACACCTCTTCCACGTCCCGCCCGCACGGCAGGACGTAGTCGGATGTCACCGCCACGGCGCCATCACCTCCGCGAGTTGTGCCCGTGCCCGCGCGAGCCTTCCGCGCACCGACTGCTGGGTCGTGCCGATCGCCTCGGCGATCTCGTCGTAGGACCGGCCGTGAACCTCCCGCAGCACCCAGCACGCCCGCTGCTCCGGGGTGAGGTCGCGCAGTGCGGCTTGCAGCGCGTCGAGCTGCGCGGTCACCTCCACGGCGCGTTCGGGCCGGGTGCGCGGCGCCGGCGACTCGTGCTCGTCCGGCTCGGTGTCGGTGTGCGGCTTGCGTTTGCGCAGCACGTTCAGGCAGTGGTTGGTGGTAGTGCGGTAGAGCCAGCCGAGGAACGCCCCGTCGTCGTTGAGCTGCCCGAGACGCCGCCACGCCGTCAGGAACACGTCCTGCACCGCGTCCTCGGCGTCACCGGTGCTGCCCACGATGCGCAACGCCAGCCGGTACATCGGCCCCTGATAACGGCGCACGAGCTGTTCGTAAGCCCGCATGTCTCCGTCACGGGACCTCGCCACCAGCGTGGCATCGTCGAGTGAGGCCGCCTCCGCCACGCTCATGCGCACACCCCCGCCATTTTCGCTCCGTCGTCCCGAATGACACATTCGGTCGCGGAACGTCACGCGGTTCCCGGTTTTCCCGCTCGTGATCGCTCTCACCCGGTTTTTCACCCGGCAGTGGCGTGACGGACGCCCGGAGGGGGCTGCGGTCAGCTGAAGCGGACCTCACCCACGACGACGCCGTCGAGCTCGCGCACGAAGTCGGCGCCGAACGCGCTGGACGGCGTGTGCGAGCCCGGCGCCACTGCGTTGATCTTGGCGATGGCGCGGAGCACGGAGTCCGCGGTGAGGCTGTACGGGTTCGGGGTGGTGATCGCGCAGCCGACCTTCGTCCGCGCGTCCCACGCCTCGCCGAACACCTCGGCGCGTGTGTTCGCGCGCTTGCGCTCGTCGGGCCCCTTCACCTTCCCCGCGACGGCCTTCGCGGCGGTCTGCACCAACGACGTCCGCAGCACGGGCGCGAACAACCGCTGCAACTGCCCGAGCACGCCGGGCACTGTGGTGAACGTCGTGATGTTCGGTATACCGGTCGAGCGGTACGCGGTGCTCACGTCACCCCACGGGATGCTGCCGACCTCACGCGGCCCCGACCGGAAGTGGGCGGTGCGCCTGCGGTGGCCGATGCGGACGCTCCTCAGGTCGCCGTTCACCCGGATCCGCCCGCCGACCGCCGCGCCCTCGACGGACGTCTTGGTCGTGCCCGCGCTCGCGCCTCCCCCGACGATGAACGCGAGGTCGAGGTGCGTGGCGGTCGGCAGGGCGTTCTTCAGGATCGCGGCGACGCAGTCCGTGGGGACGACGTCGAACCCGGCGCCGGGCAACAGCACGATGCCGGCCTTGCGCGCGTCGTCGTCCCTCAGGCTGACGGACTCGAAGACGTCGATCTCGCCGGTGATGTCGACGTAGTGCGTGCGGGTCTTCAGGCAGGCGTCGACCATCGCGGCGGCGGTGTGCGCGAACGGGCCCGCGCAGTGCACGACGGCGTCGACGTCCTCGAGGTGCGCCGGCGCGTCGCTCAGGTCGAACGCGCGGTGCTCCAGCCCGAGGGCGGCGGCGACCGGCTCGACCTTCTCCCGCGAGCGACCGGCGAGGACCGGCCGTTCCCCGCGCTCGACCGCGAGCTCCGCGATGAGACGTCCGGTGTAGCCGTTGGCGCCGTAGACCATCCACGTCATGCCGCGACCTTACCGGCGAGTAGCCTTGCGTGAGGAGAGCAAGGAGCCGATCAGCAGCACCACGCCCACCCCGATCACCGGCAGCGCCCAGAGCAACCGGCGATGCCGCAGGTCGGCGCAGATGTCCACATAGGCCGGACTGACCGCGGCGGCCCCCGGCTCGTCGAACCCCATGCCCAGACCGTTGCCGCACGGGATCAGCGCCCCGCTCGGCGCCTCGACCGCCAGCATGACGAACAGGATCGCCCCTCCACCGAGCAGGAACGCGAGGCCGACGACGACGGCGAACGTGCGCACTGACATGAGCAAAAGTTACGTCTCAAATGGACTTTCGGATAGCCCTGGTCAGACTCATTGGGGTTGATCCCCTAATCCCCCGCTGAACACCGCCGGTTCCCCGTCCCACGATGCGGGCGAGAACGAGTAGCGCTGCTCCACCCGGCCGTGGCGCGGATGCGGCACAGGGGCGCCGGCCTTGATCCAGCCGAGGCGTTCGTAGAGCCGCACGCCCCTGACGTTGTCGACGAAGACCAGCAACTCGGCTCTTTCATATCCGTTCTCGATCAATACACCGGGCAGCGCGCGCAACAACGCCTCCCCGACGCCCCTGCCCCACGCGCCGGGGTGCACGCCCACGTAGTTGACGAAGGCTGTGTCCGTCCCTTGTGGACCGCCGGCCACGAATCCCACCGCCTCGCCGCCGTCCAGCGCGAGCAGGAACAGCGCCGGATCGTTGCTGAGCGCGTTCTCGATGCCGGGTCGCGCTTCCTCCAGCGACGGGACTTCGTAGCCGTCCCTCCTGGCGACCGCGTGCGCCCAGATCGACGCGGCGGTGACGACGTCCCCGGCTCCCCCTCGGATGATCTCCACGCGACCCAGCGTGTCAGCCCTTGAGCACGACGGGAAGCGATTTGAGGCTGACCATGATGTCGTTGTGCGTGACCTCGGGCTGCCCGTCGCCCGAGTAGGTGGCGCGCGGGAACCGGGCCGTCAGCAGCCGCAGCACGGTTTCGGTCTCCAGCCGGGCGAGCGCCGATCCCAGGCAGAAGTGCGGGCCGTGGCCGAACGACGCGTGGCCGGTCGTCGACCGGTCCAGGCGGTAGCGCACGGCGTCCTCGTGCGCTCGCGGGCAGCGTCCGGCCGCACCGAGGTTGATCAGCAGCAGTGTGTTCGCCGGTACCTGCACGCCGCCGATGCCGACCGGTTCGGTGGTGATGCGGTGCGTGGCGCTGCGGACCGGTGAGTTGTGCCGCAACGTCTCCTCGACGAGGGCCGGGATGATGCCGGGGTCGGCGGCGGCCTTCTCCCACAGGTCGTTGTCCAACGCGTCGTGCACCACGTTCGCGATGAGGCCGGCTGACGTCTCGTGGCCCGCCACTACGAGGAGGAACGCCATCGCCATCAGTTCGTCGTGGGAGAGGCGGTCGCCGTTGTCGTCGGCCGCGACCACCGCGCCGAACAGTGACGTCTTGTCGAGTGCCTCGCTCGTGAGCAACGCGTGGAAGTAGCCACCCAGCTCGTCGCTCGCGGGCTGCGACACCTCGGGGTCCATCGACATCATGGTCTCGATCAACGCGCGGACGCGCGCGCGGTCCGGCCCTGGCACGCCGAGAACCTCGCCGATGACGTGCAGCGGCATCGGCACGGCGAGTTCTTCGACGAGATCGATCCGCCGGCCGGCCGGCAGCCGGTCGACCAGCTCCGCGGTGATCTCCTCGATGCGGGGCGCCAGCTGCTGCACCGCCCTGCCGTTGAACGCCTTGACCGCGAGCGCCCTGAGCCGGGCGTGCTGCGGGTTGTCGCTGTTGAGCATGCTCGGCCCGAACAGCCCGGCGAGGTTCTCCTGCGTGCTGCCCCGCGCCGCGAGCTGACGCTTGATCTCGCGTTGCAGTGCCGCGCTGTCCTTGGAGAGCCGCTGATCGGTGAGCAGCTGACGGGTGAGTTCCAGCCCAACAGTCACCACCTGCACTTCAACACCGTTGGGCAACGTCACGGCGTGCAGGGGCCCTCGCTCCCGTGCGTCGTCCTCGACCCGATGGTGCTCTCGCGCCCGCAGGTCGCCGCCGCCCAGCAAGTTCGACATGCTCGGGTTCGCCTCCGTATGGATCGACTGAGACCGTTCTACCCGCACGGCGGCGCCCACGGTTCAGAGAGCGTCCAATGCCCTGATCGTCTCCACGGCAGGCAACCGCGGCGGCTCCGCGGCGATGGCCCGGCGTCCGAGAACCCACTCCGGCAGGTGATGCCGCAACGCCGCCCGCCCCTCGGCCGTGATGTCGACCGGCGCCGCCATCCCGTGGTCCATCGCCCGCTCGGGCTTGACCCACGTGATCCAGTTCCGCGCCCGCAGGATCTCCAGGTCGTCCGCGTCCCACTGCTTGGCGGGCCGGTGCTCCAGGTACCAACTCGTGGCGCCGCGGTGCACGCCGCCCTGCTCGACCAGGGCCAGCAGCTTGACCTGCTCCTGCGTGACGGTGGTGGGAACGGGCTTCGGGGCCTTGCCCTTGCGCTTCACGGTCCTGGTCGTCCTTCGGAGGTGGCGGGCCCAAACGTCCAACGGCAGCACGTAAAGTACGGCACCGCCCCGGCACGTTCCAGCGAAAGACGGGATCGTGGGCAGGCACCGCGGAAAGCCTGGAGCGGTCGCTGATTCGACACCGGGTGGAGACGAGCACGCCGTCGGCCGGGCGCGCTTGAGGCCCAGCACGCCACCCAGGCGGCCGAGCGAAGCAAGGCCGAACCGGGGGTCCGGGGGCGGAGCCCGCCGGGAGGCATTCACACCAGCCACGCTGGGTCGGGACCAACCGCACCGTGGGGGTTTGGGCGGCTCGGCACCCAACATGATCACGGCCGACCCGGCGAAAGTGGCGCAGCCACTGAGCAGGGTCGGCCGAAGGCCGTGGGCGCGACAGGGATCGAACCTGCGACCGCTCGGGTGTAAACCGAGTGCTCTCCCGCTGAGCTACACGCCCCGGCCCCGCGCCGCACAGGCGCAGGGGTACAGCTACATCATGCCCCGAGAGAGGCTACGGCCTTCTTCCAGCCGTCCTGATCCCGGGCCTCACCCGGCGCGTTCACCTCGGCGAAGCGCACCACGCCCGACACGTCGATCAGGAACGTGCCCCGCAGCGCCATGCCCACGGCCTCGTTGAACACGCCGTAGGACTGGGCGACAGCGCCGTGCGGCCAGAAGTCCGACAGCAGCGGGAACTCGTAGCCCTCCTGGTTCGCCCACGCCTTCAGCGCGAACGGGGAGTCCACCGACACGCCCAGCACCTGGACGTTCTCGTTCTCGTAGGACGCCAGTTCGTCGCGCAGCTGGCAGAGCTCGCCATGACAGATGCCGCTGAACGCGAACGGGTAGAAGACCAGGAGCACGTTCTTCTCGCCACGGAACGACGACAGCGTCACGGGCTGCTTGTTGTAGTCGTTGAGCGTGAAGTCCGGGGCTTCCGAACCGACCTCGACCGCCATCAGACAAACCCCTCCGGTTGACCAGGACGAAACCACGGGCGAGCTACCGCCCGTGGATCAACCTTATGCCAGCCGGATCCGGGTCAGCGCTTGGCCTTGACCGACTTCGGCCACACCAGGCGGATGCCCGCCCAGTCGTCGGCCACGCTGATGTTCGAGGTCTGCGACAGGCCGGCGGTCGGGACCGCTTCGGCGACGTCGCTCGGCTCCACGTGGCCGGGGCGGCCGGTCTTCGGGGTGAGAACCCAGATCACGCCGTCCTCGGCGAGCACGCCGGTGGCCTCGAGCAGGGCGTCAACCAGGTCGCCGTCGTCCTCCCGCCACCAGAGCAGGACGACGCTCACGGTCTCATCGGCGTCCTCGTCGAGGAGGTCGCCCCCGATCTGCTCCTCGACTGCGGCACGCAAGGCGTCGTCGACGTCCTCGTCCCAGCCGAGTTCTTGGACGACCATGCCCGATTCGATCCCGAGCTTCTCGGCGACGCCGATCTTGCCGGCGTCTTCCGCGGCGACCACGGTTTTCACTCCTCCAACTACGCAAGAGCGACAGCCCTGAGACTGCCGCTGAGGTCGGTTACTCCGGCTAGCGAACACTGTCGGCTACCTCCGGCGCAACTGTTGACCACGTGACACGCCGTAACAGGCACCCCTGTGGAAGTCCCTACACTGGCATGAGGCACGCTCTACATACCTCTTATCGCGCGCGCGTGAGCGACACGATCCAGAACTACCGATCAGTAGCGGTGACGAAGTCGTCGCGCAAGGACAACGATAGGAGCGCGTGGCACGGTTTTCCGGGCCAGCGCGTGTACCGCCAACGAAGCCGAGGAGACACCTTGAGCCCGCAGAACACCGGCCCCGAGCGGGTACGTGTCATTCGTGATGGCATGGCAGCACACCTGCCGGACATCGACCCGGAAGAGACCTCGGAGTGGCTGGAGTCGTTCGACGAGGTCCTCAAGGGTGGCGGACAGCAGCGGGCGCGCTATCTGATGCTGCGCCTGCTGGAGCGGGCACGCGAGAACCAGGTCGGCATGCCGTCGCTGACCAGCACCGACTACGTCAACACCATCCCCACCGAGCGGGAGCCGTGGTTCCCCGGTGACGAGGAGGTGGAGCGCCGCTACCGTGCGTGGATCCGCTGGAACGCGGCGATGACCGTGCACCGCGCGCAGCGACCCGGCGTGGGTGTCGGTGGCCACATTTCGACGTACGCGTCCAGCGCGTCGCTCTACGAGGTCGGCTTCAACCACTTCTTCCGCGGCAAGAACCACCCCGGCGGCGGCGACCAGATCTTCATCCAGGGCCACGCCTCCCCCGGCGTGTACGCCCGCGCGTTCCTCGAGGGCCGCCTGAGCGAGCACCAGCTCGACGGCTTCCGCCAGGAGTACTCGCACGCGGGCCCCGGCGGCGGCCTGCCGTCGTACCCGCACCCGCGGCTCATGCCGGACTTCTGGGAGTTCCCCACGGTCTCCATGGGCATCGGCCCGATGAACGCGATCTACCAGGCGCGGTTCAACCGCTACCTGCGCGACCGCGGCTTCAAGGACACGTCCGACCAGCACGTGTGGGCGTTCCTCGGCGACGGCGAGATGGACGAGCCCGAGTCGCGCGGCCTGCTCCAGCTCGCGGCGAACGAGCAGCTCGACAACCTGACGTTCGTCGTCAACTGCAACCTGCAGCGCCTCGACGGCCCCGTGCGCGGCAACGGCAAGATCATCCAGGAGCTGGAGTCGTTCTTCCGCGGCGCCGGCTGGAACGTCATCAAGGTCGTCTGGGGCCGCGAGTGGGACGCGCTGCTGCACGCCGACCGCGACGGCGCGCTCGTCAACCTGATGAACAACACGCCCGACGGTGATTACCAGACCTACAAGGCGAACGACGGCGCGTACGTCAAGGAGCACTTCTTCGGCCGCGACCCGCGGACGAAGGCGCTCGTCGACGCCATGAGCGACGACGAGGTGTGGAACCTCAAGCGCGGCGGCCACGACTACCGCAAGGTGTACGCGGCGTACAAGGCGGCGACCGAGACCGTCGGCCAGCCCACCGTCATCCTCGCCAAGACCATCAAGGGCTACTCGCTCGGCCCGCACTTCGCGGCCCGCAACGCGACGCACCAGATGAAGAAGATGACCCTGGCCGACCTCAAGGGCTTCCGGGACAGCCTGCGCATCCCGATCTCGGACGCGCAGCTCGACGCCGACCCGTACCTGCCGCCGTACTACCACCCCGGGCAGGACTCGCCCGAAATCCAGTACATGATGGAGCGCCGCCGTCAGCTGGGTGGTTTCCTGCCGGAGCGCCGCACGAAGTCCAAGGCACTGGTGCTGCCGGGCGACAAGGTCTACGAGGGTGTCCGCCGCGGCTCCGGCAAGCAGGAGGTCGCCACGACGATGGCGTTCGTCCGGCTCGTCCGCGACCTCGCGAAGGACCCGGAGATCGGCCCGCGCATCGTGCCGATCATCCCGGACGAGGCACGGACGTTCGGCATGGACTCCATGTTCCCGACGCAGAAGATCTACAACCCGAACGGCCAGGCGTACACCTCGGTGGACGCCAACCTGATGCTCGCCTACAAGGAGTCCGAGCAGGGTCAGATCCTGCACGAGGGCATCAACGAGGCGGGTTCCACGGCGTCGTTCACGGCGGCCGGCACGTCCTACGCCACCCAGGGCGAGCCGATGATCCCGATCTACATCTTCTACTCGATGTTCGGTTTCCAGCGCACGGGCGACGGCCTGTGGGCGGCGGCGGACCAGATGGCGCGCGGCTTCGTGCTGGGTGCCACCGCGGGCCGCACCACGCTGACCGGTGAGGGCCTGCAGCACGCCGACGGCCACTCGCTGCTGCTGGCGCACACGAACCCGGCCGTCGTCTCCTACGACCCGGCGTGGTCCTTCGAGGTGGCGCACATCGTCAAGGACGGTCTGCGCAGGATGTACGGCGAGAACGCCGAGAACATCTTCTACTACATGACGGTCTACAACGAGCCGTACGTCCAGCCGGCCGAGCCGGAGGGCCTGGACGTGGAAGGCCTGCTGCGGGGCCTCTACAAGTACCAGGACGGGCCGCAGACCGGTGGTCCCCGTGCCCAGATCCTCGGCTCGGGTGTCGGCCTCCCGTGGGCTCTCAAGGCCCAGAAGATGCTCGCCGACGAGTGGGGCGTCTCCGCGGACGTGTGGTCCGCCACGTCGTACTCGGAACTGCGCCGCGACGCCGTCGACACCGACCGCCACAACCTGCTGCACCCGGACGCCGAGCCGCGCGTGCCGTACGTGACGCAGGTGCTGCAGGACGTGCAGGGCCCGGTCGTCGCGGTCTCCGACTGGGCGTCGGCGATCCCGGACCTGATCCGCCCGTACGTCCCGACCGACATGACGACCCTGGGCACGGACGGCTTCGGCTTCTCCGACACCCGCCCGGCCGCCCGCCGCCACTTCCTGGTGGACGCGGAGTCCGTCGTCGTCGCCACGCTGGCCGCACTGGCCAGGCGCGGCGAGGTCGAGCAGTCCAAGGTCGTCGAGGCGGCCCGCAAGTACCGCATCGACGACGTGCAGGCCGCTGGGCCCTCCACGTCGGACGCGGGTCTCGCGTAGCCGCCGGAGCCCGCTGAGGCGCTGGAAAACGATCTGAGGGGCCGTTCCGCTGCTGCGGGACGGCCCCTCGTCAGTCGGCTAGCACTGAGCGACGGGCCGAGCCTTCAGCAGGGGCTCGTCGGCTCGCGCGTCGAGGAGAAGCGGGATCACCGCACGGGCTTCCTGCTTCAACGGCACGATGCGGTCGCCGCCGCGCAGGTACTGCGACCTGATGCCGTGCAGGGCGAGCTCGTCCTGGAAGTCGCGGTACTGGGCACCGGTCAGGACGTAGCCGCACGGTGGCGTCGTGAGCACGTCCTCGGGGGCCGGCGCCTGGTTGTCGGCGCCGCCGAAGTACACCGGGCCGGACCTGACGGCGCGGGACGCCGCGGTCGCCGCGTCGATGGCCGAGCGGTTCTCGCGGACGAACGACTGGGTGCCGTCGAGGCCCAGGAGCTGCGACCCGACGCGGTAGGCGGGCGTGCCGTCGACGTTGGTCTCCACCAGGATCCCCGTGGAGTGCTTGAGGCCGCTCGTGTTGCGCAGGATGCGTTCCTGGTGGTCGCCCGCCACCTGCCTGATCGGCTCTCCGGTCACCGGGTCCACGTGGATGCCGTAGACGCCGGAGGTCCGGCCGCCGGCCTCCACGGAGGGACGGACGTACGAGCGGGACAACGTCTCGGAGAGGTCGTGCACGCCGTCGGCGACGTTCAGGTTGCGCGGCCACAGCCAGAGGAAGTCCTTCACGTAGTACGGCGCGGAGGGGCCGAACTCGTGCAGGTCGTGGATGACGTCGGGCTTCCAGTCGCGGATCACCGACGCCATCGCGCGGGCCTCGGCGGTGCGCAGCAGCAGGTGGTCGCGGTTGATGTCGATGCCGGCGGAGTTGCCGCGGGTGTCCGCGACCCGGCCGTCGGGGTTGGCGTTCGGGACGAACAGGTACGTCACGCCGGACGACCTGGGCAGCGAGCGCATGCGGATCAGGCACGCCTCACGGCCGGCGGGTTCGTTGCCGTGCTGCGAGCAGATGAAGAGCACGACGGTGCGCGCGGAGCGGGAACCCACGCGCACGAGCTGGATCGGACGGCCTTGGGCGGTCACCCCGATCTCGGACACGGGCAGGCCGGTCGCGCGCAGGTAGGCCTGTTCCTCGGACTCGGTCGTCCACTTGCCGGTGAGCTCGAATCCGGTGCGCGGCGGCTCGGGAGCGGCCAGCGCCGGAACGGGAACCAGCAACGAAGCAGCAGCCAGTAATGCGATCAGTCCCCTCATAGAGGAGACTTTGCCGCCTCTGTCAACCGGCGGGCGGTGCGGTTCCAGTCGACGAAACCGTGGATCACCAGGCCCGCGAAGATCACGTAGACGAACGCGCTGAAGTACAGGCCCGACTGGATCTGCAACGGCACGCCGACGGCGTCGACCACCAGCCACACCAGCCAGAACTCCACCAGCCCCAGGCCCTGCAGGGCGAACGCGAGGATCGTGCCGACGAAGATCGCGGCGTCCGGCCACGGCGCCCACGAGGCGTCCAGCGCGTCCAGCACCAGCGCGTACGCGACCGTCCCGGCGACGAAGACACCGGCGACCGCGAACCGCTCGCGCCAGGAACCCTTGCGCACCACCACACCGAAGACCGGGTCACGCCGGCGCACCCACGCGTACCAGCCGTAGACGGCGATCGCGCCGACAACCACCTGACGGGTCGCGAGTCCGCCCAGGTGGGCCGACAGGTAGACCGTGAAGAGCAGTGCGACCGAGACCAGCTGAACGGGCCAGGTCAGCAGCGATCGGCGCTGTGCGAGGAACACCACCGCGAGCGCCAGCACCTGCCCGACCAGCTCCGTGTACGCGATCTTCTGGCCGAAGATCGTCAATCCCAGCTCGTACCACACGGCTTGTTCCCCCGCGGTTCAGTCGCTGTATACCGGTGTTTCCTACGGTCCCACCATGTCATCTTCCTTAGCACTGGCGCTCGTCCCTTTGTTCCTCACCACCCCTGCGACGCCCGTCATCACACCGACGGTGATCACGCAGACGTTCGAGGAGCCCGCGGACGCGGACGACCCGGCCATCTGGGTGAACCCGCGCAACACCGAACGCAGTGTGGTCCTCGGCACGTTGAAGGAAGGCGGGCTCGCGGCGTTCGACCTGAACGGCCGCACCATCGGCGTCTACCCGGCGCCCCTGCCTCCCACGCCGGACGCGAAGCCCGGCCGCTACAACAACGTCGACGTGCTCGGCGACCTCGCGTTCGTCAGCGACCGCGGCCGTGACCGCGTCCGGGTGTTCCAAGTGGACGAACGCGGCGCGAGGGACGTGACGAACCCGGCGACCAGGCCGGTGTTCTCGAAGACCGAGGAAGAGGTCGACGAGCAGCACACCGTCTACGGCCTCGCCGCCGGACGTGTCAACGGCAAGGACGTCGTCGTCACCAGCAGGCGCAACGAGACCAGCATCGCGCTCCTCCAGGTCCAGAAGGGCAGGACCTACGACACCAGGAAGGTGTCCACTCTGGACCTCCCGAGCACCTTCACCCTGCCCAACGGCCAGAGCTGGACCGTGTGCGGCGAGCCCGGCGAGGACCCGCAGGTCGAGGGCATGGTGATCGACGAGAGGACGAACACCCTCTACGCCGCGCAGGAGGACGTCGGAATCTGGCGCATCCCGTTGCGGGCCAACGGCTTCGGCAAGCCGCAGCTGGTCGACAAGGTCCGCACGTTCGGCGCGCCGCAGAAGTACGACCCCGAGACCGAGGAGTGCGTGGCCGACGGCCCGGACCCCGGCTTCGGCGGCCAGTGGCTCGAAGCCGACGCCGAGGGCCTCACGATCGCGGGCGACGTCCTGCTCGCCTCCAGCCAGGGCGACTCACGGTTCGTGGCCTACCGCAAGGCCGACATGGTGCCGCTCAAGGACTTCCGCGTCTCCGGCGTCGAGCACTCCGACGGCGCCGACATCGTCCTCGGAAAGCTCAACCTGCTCGTCGTCCACGACGGGGAACGCCCGAACGGCACCGGGTTCGCGTTCATCAGGTTCTAACCTGTCCCGATGGGGATCCTGAGCCGGAACCAGCTCAACCGAGCGCTGATCGAACGCCAGCTGCTGCGCGAGCGCGCCGACCGGAGCGCGCTCGCCACCGTCGAGCACCTCGTCGGCATCCAGGCGCAGGAACCGAAGTCGCCCTACGTCGGCCTCTGGACCCGCCTGCGGGACTTCCGGCCGCAGGAGCTCGAAGACCTGCTCACCGGCAGGCAGGCCGTCCGCATGCTGCTGATGCGCGGCACGATCCACCTGGTCACCGCCGGCGACGCGCTCGGGCTGCGGCCTCACACCCAGCTCAAGCTCGACCGCGAACTGCGCAGCGGCCCGTTCGCCGCCCCGCTCAGGGGACTCGACCTCGACGAGGTAGCCGAAGCGGGCCGCGAGATCCTCGACGACACCCCGCAGGGCACCGCGGACGCCGGCAGGCAGCTCAAAGAACGCTGGCCCGACCGCGAACACACCGTCCTCGGCAACGCCCTGCGCAACAAGCTCGCCCTGGTCCAGCTCCCTCCGCGCGGCCTGTGGCACCGCAGCGGCCGGGCCGTGTGCACGACCGTCGAGAACTGGCTCGGCGAGCCGCAGCGGGCCATGGACAGGCAGGAGCTGATCCTGCGCTACCTCGGGGCGTTCGGCCCGGCGACGGTGATGGACGCCCAGCAGTGGTCCGGCCTCACCCGGCTCGGCGAGGTCTTCGGGCAGCTCAGGCCCAGCCTCGTGACGTTCCGCGACGAGGCCGGCAAGGAGCTGTTCGACCTCCCCGACGCCCCGCGCCCCGACCAGGACACCCCGCTCCCGGTCCGGCTCCTGCCCGAGTTCGACAACATCCTGCTCGCCCACGCCGACCGCCGCCGCGTCATCGCGGACGACCGGCTCGGCGTGGTCATCGGCGGCAAGCCCACGGTCCTCGTCGACGGCTACGTCGCCGCCACCTGGGCGATCAGCAAGGACCGCACCATCACCGTCGACTACCTCGACGAGCTGCCGAAGAGCAGGCAGAAGGCGGTCGCCGAGGAGTGCGACCGCCTTCAGGACTGGATGCGGAGCTGACGGCCCGCCTGGCGTCACAGGCAACGCTCCGCTAGGCCGCGACCTCGACGTGCGCGCCGTCGCCGACGACCAGCCGGTGCTGGCGCGCCGACCCGACCCGCGCCCGGCGGCCGATCAGCGACGTCTCGATGCCGGACACGTTGTGCACGGACGCCTCGTTGAGCACGATCGAGTCGGCCACGCCGGACTCGGTGATCCGGCAGTCCGCGCCGATCGACGTGTACGGCCCGATGATCGACTCCTCGACCAGCGTGCCGGCGCCGATGATCGCGGGACCGACGATGCACGACCGCACCACGCGCGCCCCCTCCTCGACCACGACGTCACCGATCAGCCGCGACTCGTCGTCGACGATGCCCTGGATGTCCGTGCGCAGCCCCATCAGCAGCTCGCGGTTGCACTCCAGCACGTCCTCGACCTTGCCGGTGTCCTTCCAGAACCCGGAGTACATCCGCGCCCGCACGTCCCGCTCGTGCGTCACCAGCCACTGCAACGCGTCGGTGATCTCGAACTCGCCGCGCCACGACGGCTCGATCGCGTCGACGGCGGCGTGGATCGCGGGCGTGAAGAAGTAGACGCCGATCATCGCGAGGTCGCTGCGCGGCTCCTGCGGGTGCTCGATCAGGCGCGTCACGCGCGAGTTCTCGTCCACCTCCGCGACGCCGTACCGGCGCGGGTCCTCCACCTTGTCCACCAGCACCTGCGCGGACGGCCGCAGCCGCGCGAACTCGTCCGCGATCTGGCCGATGCCCTCGGCCAGGACGTTGTCGCCCAGGTACATCACGAAGTCGTCGTCGCCGAGGAACGGCCGTGCGATCCGCACGCAGTGCGCCAGCCCCAGAGGCACGTCCTGCTTGATGTAGGTGATCGAGACACCCAGGTAGGAGCCGTCGCCGAACAGCTCGGAGATCTCCTGGCCGCCCTGGCCGACGACGATGCCGATCTCGGTGATCCCGACGTCCCGCAGGTTCTCCACGACGTACTCGATCACCGGCTTGTTCGCGATGGGGACGATCTGCCGGGGCAGCGAGTATCCGGCCGGGCGCACGCCCGCGGACAGCACAAGGGCTTTCATAGGTCCTCCACCGCGACGGAACAGTTCGGGTGGAGACGAGGCTCCGTGCGCGCGCTGGACCGGAACTGGAGAACCGTCAGAACACGAGGAAGGGGCCCTGCGCGAGATGTTTGCGCAGGGCCCCTTCCACGAGGTGAGAACTACTTCTCAGACATCGAGGGTGCCCGACGCAGGCGGTGGCATGTCACCCGAACGGCGGGCCGCTCCTGCCGGCATCTCCTGCGACGCACGCGGCGTCGGCGACTGAACGGCCGCCGCCTCGTCCTGCACGCGGTTCAGCCAGCCCTCCCAGCGCGACTGCATCGGGCGGACCAGGCCGCCACCCACACCGATGACGATGACGCCGGCGACGGTGGCGAGCACGGCGATCAGGACCGGCATGGTCACCGAGATCGCGATGCCCAGCTGGTTGAGGGCCGCGATGACGCCCAGCGCCATCACGAAGCCGTACGTGATGTTGCCCATCAGCCTCGTGTACGAACGGGCGCCGAGCGCACCGGTCACGAGGCCCTTGAGCGCCGTGCCGATCGCCGACGCGACGATCACGAGCACCAGCGCGACGACGATGCGCGGCAGGTACGCGATGACGTCGTTCAGCAGCGTGCTGACCGGGTTGGAGGCACCGAAGACGCCGAACGCCAGCTGCAGCGCGATGAGCAGCACGAAGTAGTAGACGATCTTGGCGATCAGGCCGGAAGCGTCCATCGACGACTGCTTCATGGCTCCGTTGAGGCCCGACCTGTCGACCAGCTTCTCGAAGCCGACGCGCTTGAGCAGGAACCGGACCGCCTTGGCGAGTGCCTTCGCGATGAACCAGCCGATGAGCAGGACGACCAGGAAGCCGAGGAGCTTCGGCACGAACGTGGCGATCATCGTCCACGCCTGGCCCAGGCCCTCCGTGATTTGCGAACCCACGGGCCCTCCTAGAACAAAGTTGCGGTGAGTGAAGCTCCGACCGGTGGATCGTCGCGTGGATCACACCGCTCCACAACTTCGACACTGTGACACGAAAGGGTGGCTGACGTGGATATTCGTCTCAATACAGTCCAGAGTGGAGGTACCGGTGGGGACCGGGGAGAGGGAAGCGCCCGCCACGCTCCGTGGCGGGCGCTTCCACATTTCCAGGGCCGCTAAGGCCTCGCGGCGCTCAGTCCGCGGCCGTCGAGGTAGGTCTGGATCCGGTCGGGTGACAACGCCGGCGCGGCACCGCCCTGGCCGTCCTTCGGCACGTCCGGCCGCGCGTCACCGGCGCACTCGGAGCTGCTGCCCGGCAGTGCCCCGTCGATCAGGTACCGGTTGACCTTCTTGTCGACGCACGCGTTGCCGCCGTTGTAGAGGCCGTGCTTGCCCTCGTCGACGACGGTGATCAGGTTGTGCCCGAGCCGCTTCGCCATCGCCGGGCCGCTCGCGTACTGGGTCTGCGTGTCGCCCTCGGACTGCACGACGACGCCGACCGGGTAGCCGTTGCGGCCGATCTTGACCGGCGGCTCCGGCGGGGTGAACGAGCGGAACGTGCACGTCATCGGCGCCGCCCTGACGATGCCGTAGCCGTACGGGTAGCGGTCGCGGAACGTGCGCATGTCCTCGAAGTACAGGTGCAGGTCGGTCGGCCAGTCCGACTCGCAGGTGACCGTGTCGAACACGCCCGACCGCAGCTCCTGCAGCCCGGTCTTCGCGAGCAGCTGGCCTGCCTTGGCGCCCGCCGCGTTCGCCGGCTGCTCCCCCGACCGCAGGTTGATCACGACCGCCGCCAGGTCCGACCACAGCGGGCGGTAGCGGGAACCCACGCCCATCGCACCGTCGAAGGCGGTGCGGTCGTGCTCACCGATCGGCGTGGCGTGCACCTTGGCGGCGACCTTCTCGACCTCGGCCAGCACCTCGTCGCGTGACTTGCCGAGCGCGAACTTCTCGTTGCGCTCCCCCACCCACGTCGCCCACGCCTCGACGCCGCGCCGGTACGCGACGGCCTGCTGGCGGAACTGCTCGTGCCAGATCCACTCCGGGTGCACGGCCGAGTCCAGCACGCTGCGGTCGAGCCGGTGCGGGAACAACGTCCCGTACACCGCGCCCAGGTAGGTGCCGTAGGAGTACCCCAGGTAGTTGATCTTCGCCTCGGCCAGGACCGCCCGCACGACGTCCATGTCCCTGGCGGTGTTCGCGGTGCTGACGAACTGCCGGATCCCGCCGGCCGACTGCTGGCAGGCCTCCTCGGCAGCACGCGCCTCGGCCGCCCACTTGGCGAACTCCTCGTCCGGGGGCCGGGACTCGGGCGTGGCGATCGCGGGCGTGGTGCGGCAGTTCAGCGCCGTCGAACCGCCGACGCCGCGCGGGTCGATGCCGATCAGGTCGTAGACCTGCCCGAGCTCGGACTTCGCGAGGAACAGCGGCAGGCCGAGCCCGGAACCGCCGGGTCCACCCGGATTGGTGAACAGCACGCCACGCCTGCGGTCGGGCGCCGCCGCCTTCTTACGGCTGATCGTCAGGTTGATCCGGTCGCCCGCCGGAGCGGTGTAGTCGAGCGGCGCGACGATCGTGGCGCACTCCAGCTGGTTCAGCTTCCCGGTGCACGGTGCCCAGGTGACGGGCTGGGCGTAGTACTCGGCGAGTGGGTCGGGAGGATCCGCCGACGCGGTCACACCCGTGGCCGTGAGCGCGACCACGCCCGCGGCGAAAGCCAGGAACTTACGCAAGACGAAAACCTCCGCGCCGGAACGAACTGAGCTCTGGTACCCGAAGGTATGGCCGTTCTCACGGCTTCATGGGTTGTGTCACCCGTCCCGGTGATGTCACCTCCGGAGCCTTAGGCTGCGGGTATGACCAGCAGCAAGGCACCGAAGGCGAAGGAGGAGCACCCGCCTGCCCTTTCCTCCCGCACGATGCGCAAGATCGAACGCGCGTCGGGTTCGCTCGCCACGGCGAGCGTGGCGGAGATGGAGCGGCGGCTGCCCTGGTTCGCCCGGATGCCCGCGGACCAGCGGGCGAGCGTGCTGTTGCTGATCCAGAACGGCGTGGCGGGCTTCGTCGAGTGGCTGCACGACCGGCAGCAGGCGATCCGGCTCACCGCGGACGCGTTCCGCAGCGCCCCCAAGGACATCTCCCGCTGGGTCAGCCTGCGCCAGACCGTCGAGCTGGTCCGGATAGCGCTGGAGCTGTTCGAGGAGCGGATGCCGGCGATGGCGGCGGACGAGGCCGAGCGCGCGCTGCTGATGGAGGGCGTCCTGCGGTACGGACGGGAGATCGCCTTCTCCGCCGCGACCTCCTACGCGGCCGCCGCCGAGGCGCGCGGTGCGTGGGACGCGCGGCTGGAAGCCCTGGTCGTGGACGGCGTCGTGCGTGGCGACCCCGAGGAGTCGCTCCTGAGCAGGGCGGCCGCGCTGGGCTGGGACCCGGCGCTCGAGGCGACGGTGCTGGTCGGCAACCCCGGCGGGGAGGACCCGCCCGCGATCATCTACTCGGTGCGCAGCAAGGCCGCCCGCGCGGGACGGCCGGTGCTGCTGTCGGTGCAGGGCTCGCGGCTGGTCGTCGTGCTCGGCGGGCCGACCGAGACCGGCGAGGACGTGCTGGGCCGCATCGCCGAGGGCTTCGGCGAGGGTCCGGTCGTCGCGGGCCCCACGATGCCGAGCCTGGCGGAGGCGCACCGCAGTGCGAGCGACGCGCTGAGCGGGCTGCGCGCGGTGGTGGGCTGGCCGGCCGCGCCGAGGCCCGTGCGGTCGCTCGACCTGCTGCCGGAACGGGCGCTGGCGGGCGACCCGGAGGCCGAGTGGCAGCTCGTCGACAGGGTCGCCCGGCCGCTGGAGGACGCCGGCGGCGCGCTGCTGGAGACGGTGGACGCGTTCCTGGAGGTCGGGGGCGTGCTGGAGACGTGTGCGAAAAGACTGTTCGTGCACCCGAACACGGTCAGATATCGCCTTCGGCGCGTTCAGGAAATGACGGGAAGAAATGCACATGACGCTCGAGACGCGCTTGTGCTTCGCGTCGCATTGTCTGTAGGACGCCTAGCGCGCTCCCGGGGCCTGTGGTAGTGAACGGCCTGTGACGGACTTCGCACACATCCGTTAGGGTGAGGGCCAAACGAACCTGCACCGCGCTGAGCTGGGCTTATGTCGCGGAGCGTTGACCTGGGCGACACTTTTGTAGGGTCTCTACAAATACGGTCGCCGTACTTCGTTCTTCACGACATGGGGTACCGGTGGGTTCACCAGCTTTAGTAATCGGCGTGATCGCACTCCTCGCGCCCGGACAAGGGTCCCAGACGCCCGGCATGCTCGCCCCCTGGCTCGAACTGGAGGGGGCCGAGAAGCAGGTGCGCGCGTGGTCGGAGATCACGGGCCTCGACCTCGTGCGGCTCGGCACCACCGCGGAGGCCGACGAGATCGTCGACACCGCGATCACCCAGCCGCTCGTCGTGGCCCTCGCGCTGCTCGCGTTCGACGAGCTGCGCCGCCGCATCGAGCTGCCCTCCGCCGTGATCGTCGGCGGTCACTCGGTCGGCGAGCTCGCCGCCGCGTCCGTCGCGGGGGTCATCAGCGCCGACGACGCCGTCGCGCTCGCCGCCGTGCGCGGTCGCGCGATGGCCGAGGCGTGCGCGCTGGAGCCGACCGGCATGGCCGCGGTGCTCGGCGGCGACGAGCCGGAGGTGCTCGCGCGCCTGGAAGAGCTCGGCCTCGTGCCCGCGAACCGCAACGGTGCCGGCCAGATCGTCGCGGCCGGTCCGCACTCCGCGCTCGACGAGCTCGCGGCGACCCCGCCGGGCACGGCGAAGGTTCGCAAGCTTTCCGTCGCGGGCGCGTTCCACACCAAGTACATGGCGCCCGCGGAAGACGCTGTGCGCGCACGTGCCGCCGAAGTCACCGCGCACGACCCGGTGCTGCCGCTGGTGTCCAACAAGGACGGTCAGGTCGTCACCGAGGGCGCCGAGGTGCTGCGGCGCCTGGTCTCCCAGGTCACGAGCCCGGTCCGCTGGGACGTCTGCCAGGCCACCCTCGTCGGCAAGGGCGTCACCGGCTCCGTCGAACTGCCGCCCGCCGGCGTGCTCACCGGTCTCGCCAAGCGTGCGATGAAGGGCACCGCCACCCTCGCCCTGAAGACCCCCGACCAGCTGGACAAGGTCGCGGAGCTCTTCGACACCGTTGGAGCCACGCAGTAATGACCTCTTCAGGGACGACCGCTGTGCCTTTTCAAGCCCCGCGCGCATCCGCGGGTAGCCGCGTCATCGGCCTCGGCAGCTACCAGCCCGAGACGGTGGTGAGCAACCACGACCTCGCCGCTCGCATGGACACCTCCGACGAGTGGATCCGCGAGCGCGTCGGCATCGCCAACCGGCGCGTCGCGGCCAAGGACGAGGGCGTCGTCGACATGTCCGTCATCGCGGGCACCAAGGCGATCGAGGACGCGGGCCTGACGCCGGCCGACATCGGCGGCGTGATCGTGGCGACGTGCACCATGCCGTCGACCATCCCGAACGCCGCCGCCCAGGTCGCCACGAAGATCGGCATCAAGGCCGCCGCCGCGTTCGACCTCAACGCCGCGTGCGCGGGCTTCTGCTACGCCGTCGCCACCGCCGCGGACATCGTCCGCGCGGGCACGGTGCGCAACGTCCTCGTCGTCGGCGCCGAGAAGCTCACCGACTGGACCCACCAGGACGACCGCTCGACCGCGATCATCTTCGCGGACGGCGCGGGTGCCGTCGTCGTGGGCGCCAGCGAGGAGAACCACATCGGCCCCGTCGCGTGGGGCTCGGACGGCGAGCTGTCCGAGGTCATCAGGATCGACGACCGCGACTCGTTCATCCACCAGGAAGGCCAGACGGTCTTCCGCTGGGCGACGACCCAGATCGCACCGGTAGCGATCCGCGCCGCCGAACTCGCGGGCATCGAGCTGTCCGAAGTGGACGCCTTCGTCCCGCACCAGGCCAACCTCAGGATCATCGAGGCCATCGCCAAGCGCCTGCGCAACAATGGTGCGCGCGAGGACCTGAAGGTCGCTCGAGACATCGTCGAATCCGGCAACACCTCCTCGGCCTCGGTCCCCATGGCGCTGGACCACATGAGGTCGGCGGGCGAGATCTCCTCCGGAGACGTGGTGCTGATGGTCGGTTTCGGCGCGGGCCTGTCCTACGCGGGACAGGTGGTCCGGTGCCCGTGAGTACCACCCCGAGTTTTTCCACCGTGTCAATCGAAAGGGAACTTCAGTGAGCAACAACGACGTCCTGCCCGGTCTTGCCGAGATCGTCGAAGAGGTCGCCGGTGTCGCTGCCGCCGACGTCACCGCCGAGAAGTCCTTCGTGGACGACCTCGACATCGACTCGCTGTCCATGGTCGAGATCGCCGTCCAGGCCGAGGACAAGTTCGGCGTGAAGATCCCGGACGACGAGCTGGCCAACCTCAAGACCGTTGGTGACGCGGTGAACTACATCACCAGCAACCAGTGACGTCGGGCATCGAGGTCGTCATCACCGGGCTGGGTGCCACCACCCCGCTCGGCGGTGATGTCATGTCCACCTGGGACGCGCTGCTGGCCGGCAAGAGCGGGGTCGCTCCGATGACCCACGACTGGGTCGAGAAGTACGACCTGCCGGTCAAGATCGCGTCTGAGCTCGTGGTGGACCCGACCGAGGTGCTCCCCCGAGTCGAGGCACGCCGCCTGGACCGCTCCGAGCAGGTCGCCATCGTGGCGTCCCGCCAGGCGTGGTCCGACGCGGGCCACAACGACGACACCGTCGACCGCCAGCGCCTCGCCGTGATCATCGGCACCGGCATCGGCGGCGCGATCACCCTCCTGACCCAGGACGACCTCCTGGAGCAGCAGGGCCTGCGCAAGGTGTCGCCGCTGACCGTCCCGATGCTGATGCCGAACGGCCCGGCCGCCCACGTCGGCCTGGAGCTCAAGGCCCAGGCGGGCGTGCACGCCCCGGTCTCCGCCTGCGCGTCGGGCGCCGAGGCCATCGCGTGGGCCTACCGCATGATCATGGCCGGCGAAGCCGACGTGGTCGTGGCGGGCGGCGCGGAAGCGTGCATCACGGCGATCCCGGTGGCGGGCTTCTCGCAGGCCCGCACCATGAGCACCCGCAACGACGAGCCGGAGAAGGCCTCGCGCCCGTTCGACACGGGCCGCGACGGCTTCGTCCTGGGCGAAGGCGCGGGCGTCATGGTCCTGGAACGCCGCGAGTTCGCCGAAGCCAGGGGCGCCAAGATCTACGGCCGCCTCGCGGGCATCGGCACCTCGGCCGACGGCTACCACATCACCGCCCCCGACCCCGAGGGCGTCGGTCAGTCGCGTGCCATCGCCGCGTCCCTGCGGTCCGGCGGCATCGACCCGTCCGACGTCGGCCACGTGAACTGCCACGCCACCTCCACCCCGGTGGGCGACGTCGCGGAGACCGTGGCGATCCGCAAGGCGATCGGCGACCACCCGGTCCTGACCGCCCCGAAGGGCGCCCTGGGCCACCTGCTGGGCGCGGCGGGAGCGGTCGAGGCCATCGTGACCGTGTTGTCCATCCGCGACGGCATCGTTCCCCAGACCCTCAACCTGGAGAACCTCGACCCGGCCGTCACGCTGGACGTGGTGGCGGGCGAACCCCGCAAGATCAAGCTCGACGCCGCGGTGAACGACTCGTTCGGGTTCGGCGGCCACAACGTGGCCCTGGCCTTCACCCCGGCCTAGCACACCGCTTCACCCACGAGGCCCGGTCCGCAATGCGGACCGGGCCTCGTGCGCGCCCCAGGCGCGAGACAAGGTCGGTGAGGGGAGCTGCCCTCATCGACCTCACCGCAAGCCTCAGCACTTCTCCATCTGCGGGCTCCGGTTCTCCGGAGCCTCGTCCACCTTGAGCTCCCCGCGCTCCCACACCAGCACGTAGACCACCCGCCACCGGATGCAGGGCTCGGGCAGGGCGGGCGGGGCCTTGGCGACGTCCTGAGTGGACACGAACGAGATCAGGACCCGCAACCGCCGCGCGACCACGTCGGACTCGACCCGCTGCACGACCATCCCGCCGTCGCGGGTGCTCTCGTAGGCGGCGAGCCACCCGGCCTCCGTGGTCACGGACACCCGCCGAGCCGACACCACCGAACGCCAGGCCGTGAAGTCCCGTGCGTTGATCGAGTCGAAGTAGGTCTGCAGCACCCGCTGCACCGACGTCCGATCGGGATGGGTGAACGAGTCCGGGCTCAGCCGGACCTCCGGCGATCCCGGCAGAGGCCCCGCGACCGACGAGGACGGAACGGCCGGCGACCCCTTCGCCTCGGCCGGACGCGAGTACACGGTCCGCCCCACCATCCCGGCCGCCACCGCCGCACCGGTGATCACCACCACGGCCGGCACCAGCCAGCGGCTCGCCACGCTCCCCACGCCTGCAGCCTAGTCGCACGACACGCCGGACAGCAGAGGACCGCTCACAAAACGCCTGTCGCGTTACATCAAAACACAATATTCACTCGAAAGACTACATTAAACATCAATTTGGCAAGTTGCATGTAGCGAGACAACGTTTGCTACATAAATTCCAGCGCAGCAATCTCATCCTCCGAATGAGTTCATTCAGAGGCATCCGTACCGCCGTTCGGCCGCACTAAACACGCATTGGCAGTCATTTGTGCCTTCACTCGAAGAGAGCAGGGAACACAGTGCGTGCACGTCTGTTATCACCACCCAACTATACGTCTGAGCCGGGTTGGAATACCGCAGCTCAGCAACTCGCGCTATCGAGAACGATCCGGTGCCGTTTAGCGACACCGCGCCATATGGTCGCCGGTACGCCCGTCAGCAAACCTTGCAACCGGGTGATGCGGACCCAAACCTCATCACCTGAAGTGACATACGCACCGGTAACCACTGGTCTTTTGATCTCGAACGGCCGACCCATATGACTCGAACGGCGGATTGGCCATAGGCGCCGAATTGTGCGGGAATATGCGGCGTCAAAGAAAACGCAAAACAGCCGAGGAGGGAATTCGGTGGACCTCAGATACGAGGCGTTCTGCTTCGCGGATCGACGGTTCTACGATCTGCAGAGCAGCACCGAAAGTGCCCTCCCCGGTGACGACTTCTCACACGAGCTGCCGGCTCTGCCGACCGGATGGGTGCAGGCGGAACGCAACGTGTGGAGGCATTTACACCCCCAGGGGGTGCAACTGCCCAAGCAGGGGTGGAAGGTGCACGTCTCGGCGGGTCTCGACAACGCCGCGAAGGTCCTCAAGGCCACCTTCGACTACTGCACGCGGCGGCGCATCCCGTTCAAGTACCTGCAGACGGTCTCGATCGTGCTGGCCCGCAACTCGAAGTACGCGCCCCGTGAGGGCAGCGGCAAGCTGGTCACGATCTACCCGACGAGCACGGAGCAGCTGGAGAGCGTCCTCACCGAGCTCGCGGAGGTCCTCGAAGGCGAGCACGGGGCCTACATCCTGAGCGACCTGCGGTTCGGCAAAGGGCCGCTGTACGTGCGCTACGGCGGGTTCTCCGAGCAGTGGCTCGAGGTCGACGGGCAGCAGGTGCTCGCGATCGAGGGGCCGGACGGCGTGCTCGTGCCGGACAAGCGCAAGCCCGTGTTCAGCCTGCCCGAGTGGATCGAGCTGCCGGAGTTCCTCGCGCCGCACCTGGCCGAGCGCAACGCCGGTGACCCGGCGAAGTTCCCGTACCAGATCAAGAACCCGCTGCACTTCTCCAACGGTGGCGGCGTCTACCTGGCGACGCGCAGGAGCGACGGCAGGGAGGTCGTGCTCAAGGAGGCACGGCCCCACGCCGGCCTCGACCGCGAGGGCCGCGACGCCGTGGCACGGCTGGAGCGCGAGTACGAGATCCTCACCCGGCTCGCCGGCGTCGAGGGCGTGCCCGCGGTGTACGACCGCTTCACCGAGTGGGAGCACCTGTTCGTCGCCATGGAGTTCATGCCGGGGCGTTCGCTCGGGCAGTGGCTCGGCCACAACTACCCGTTGACGCACAAGGAAGTCACCGACGAGCAGCTCGCCGAGTACCGGCCCCGCGCGCTCGCGTTGATCGACAAGGTCGAGCGGCTGATGGCGCTGGTGCACGAACGCGGCGTCGTGTTCGGCGACCTGCACACGCTCAACATCCTCGTCGACGATGACGACGAGGTCTCGCTGATCGACTTCGAGCTGTCGTCCACGATCGACGACCTCCACCGGCCGACGCTCGGCGCGCCGGGGTTCCAGGCGCCGCAGGACCGCGACGGCTTCGAGATCGACGAGTACCCGCTGGCGGCGCTCAAGCTGTGGATCTTCCTTCCGCTCAACGCGGTGCTGGAGCTCTCCCCCGCGAAGCTCGGCCGGCACCTGCAGGTGATCAAGGAGCGCTTCGGCCTGACCGACGAGTACTGCCGGTCGATCGCGGACGTCCTCACGCCACGCGTGGACCCGCCGGCCGACCCCGCGTTCACCGCGTTCGACGACGCGGAACCGGACTGGACGGTGGTGCGCAAGGAGATCGCCACGGCGATCCTGCACAGCGCGTCGCCGCACCGGCAGGACAGGCTCTTCCCCGGCGACATCGAGCAGTTCGAGGTCGGCGGCGCGTGCTTCGGTTACGGCGCCGCGGGTGTGCTGCACGCGCTCGACGCCGCCGGCGAGGGCCGCTATCCCGAACACGAGGACTGGCTGATCGACTCGATCCGCCGGGACCCGCCCAAGCAGCCCGGTTTCTTCGTCGGCGCGCACGGAATCGCGCACGTCCTGGAGAACTTCGGGTACCACGACGTCGCGGCGGAGCTCGTCGAGAGCTACGCGGCGCTGATCCCCTCGACCCAGGACCACGGGCTGAGCGCCGGACTGTCCGGCATCGGGCTGAACCTGCTGCACTTCGCGGACGTCCGGCACGACGACGACTACGCCACCCAGGCCGAGCAGGTCGCGGAACGGCTCGCGAAGCAGCTCTCCGACGCCGGGTCGCCGGGCGGCAAGGCGAAGGCTGGTCTGCTGCACGGCTGGTCGGGTCCCGCCTTGTTCTTCCTGCGGATGTTCGAGCGCACCGCGCAACGGCGCTGGCTCGGGCTGTCCGAGCAGGCACTGGAACGCGACCTCGCCGAGACGATGGTGGCGCTGGACGGGTCGCTGCAGGTGCGGGACGGCACCTTCCGCTCGCTGCCGTACGTGGGCATCGGCGGTGCGGGCATCGCGCTCGCGCTCACCGAGTTCGCGGCGGTCGCGCCAGACCGGCCGTGCACCGGGAAGCTGCCCGGACTGCTCAGCGGGTGCACCGGCGAGTTCGTGATCCAGCCGGCGCTCACGCTCGGCAGGGCGGGACTGATGGCGACGCTCGCCCACGCGACCAGGCACGCGCCGGACGAGCGGCTCGAACGCTCCGTCCAGCAGCACCTCAGGGCGCTGGGCTGGCACGCCGTGCGCTACGGCGGCGGGCTCGCCTTCCCCGGCGTGCAGCTGCGCCGGATGTCCATGGACCTCAACACCGGCGGTGCGGGCGTGCTGCTCGCCATCGCCTCCACAGTGGACGAGAGTCCGCTCCTGCCCTTCCTGGGCAGGTCACAGACCCCGGCCTGCCAGGGCCGGTAGCAGGAAAACCCTTAAGAGATCCCTCGAAGAAGGAGATTGTCATGGGCTTCATCCTCGACATGCAGGACCTGGAGACCCCCGAGGCGCCGGCGAACGTGCTGGCCGGTGGCGGCTCCGGTGGCGGCGGCGGCGGCTCCACGACCGCGTCGAACGCGTCGCTGCTGCTCCCCTGCTCGCACAGCACCGTCAGCCTGCTGGCCTGCTGAGCTCGCCACACCTGATTCACCTCGGCCGGTGAGCGGCACAGGCGAAGTGCGCCGCTCACCCGCCGGCTTCGAGGGCTCGGCAGCCGGCCAGCTGCCGGGCCCTCGCTTTCATGATGGGCCCTCGTCACCCCCGGAGGAACAGCCCGATGCGCAAATCAGGTGATCGGCTGCTGCTCGCCACGGCGAAACGCGACTACCGCCCGTGGCTGATGCTCCTCAACGCCGCCGTCACCACCGCCGCGGGCCTGCTGCTCCCCACCGCTCTCGCCGGCGCCGTCGACATGGCGCTGGGCGGCACGTTCGTGCTGGCCACGATCCTGTGGCTGCTGCTGCTCGCGAGTATCGAGGTCGTCGGTGACGCCATCGGCATCGTGCTCGCCGCGAGCATCACCGCCCGCGCCACCGCGTGGTTGCGGCGCCGGCTGACCCAGCGGTTCCTCACGCTCGGCCATCCCTCCCCGTTCGCCGCGGGAGACGCGGTCAGCCGCGTGACGGGCGACTGCGGCAACGCCGGTGGCATCGCCGTCACGCTGATCGGGTTCGTGGTCACCGTCGTGTCCTCGGTCGGGTCGGTGATCGCCCTCGCGCTGCTGGACTGGCGGCTCGCGGCGGTGTTCGTGGTGAGCGTGCCGCTGGCCGGTCTGCTGATCCGCACCCACCTGCGCCTGACCGCCGACGACGTGCTGACCTACCAGGAGGTGTCCGGCGAGGTCTCGGCGCGGCTGCTCGACTCCGTGTCCGGCCTGCGCACGATCGCGTCCGCCGGTATCGCCGACCGGGAGACGGACCGCGTGCTGCAGCCACTCCCCCGGCTCGCCGCGGCCGGCGCCGGCATGTGGCGTACCCAGGCGAAGATGATGTGGCGGGCCGGACTCCTGCTGCCCGCCGTCGAGGTCGCGGTGCTCACCGCCGCCGGTTTCGGGGTGCTGCAGGGCAGGCTGAGCACCGGTGACGTGCTCGCCGCCCTCGGCTATGCCGCGCTGGGCATGGGAATCGTCGGCCAGATGACCCAGCTGACCGTGCTGGAACGGACCCGCGCGTCCGCCGGCCGGATCGCCGAGGTCCTCGACAGCCCGGTGCCGCGACGCCCCGCCGCCGGCTCCTCCACCGGGGACATCGAGCTGCGTGGCGTCAGTGTGGACGGCGCGTTGCACGACATCACGCTCACGATCCCGGCCGGCGCGTTCACCGCGATCGTCGGCGCCTCCGGTTCCGGCAAGTCGACGCTGGCCGGGGTGCTCGGCGGACTGTCCGTCGTGGACGCGGGCGAGGTGTCGCGGCGGGGCACCGTCGGCTACGCCTTCGAACGTCCCGCGCTGCTGGGAGCGACGATCGGCCGGTCGATCGGCTACGGAACCGGTGCCGACGAGGACCAGGTGCGCGACGCCGCCGTCGCGGCCCAGGTCCACGACGTGCTGATCCGCCTGCCGCAGGGCTACGAGACCCCGGTCGCCGACGCCCCGCTGTCCGGCGGCGAGGCACAACGGATCGGCCTGGCGCGCGCGATCGTCCGGGATCCCGAGGTGCTCGTGCTCGACGACGCCACCGCGAGTCTGGACACGGTGACCGAGGCCAAAGTGGACAAGGCACTGACCACGGCACTCCCCGGCAGGACGAGGGTGGTGGTGACACATCGCCCGGCCACCGCCGCGCGAGCGGACCTCGTGGTGTGGCTGGAGGACGGCCGGATCGCGGGCACCGGCACCCACGCGCAGCTGTGGGACGACGAGAACTACCGCGCCGTGTTCACCGGGGGCGAGTGATGCGCTTTTACCTCTCGACGCTGGCCGGGCACCGCAGGGGTGTCCTGATCCTGCTCGGCTGGTCCGCGCTCGAAGGCGTGCCCGCGTTCTTCGGCGGCAAGCTCGTCGGCACCGCCGTCGACCAGGGCTTCGCGGCGGGGAACCCGCTGGCCGGCGTCCTGTGGCTGCTCGCGTTCGCCACACTCGCGGTGGTCGGCGCGCTCGGTCAGCGACAGGTGTTCGCGCGGCTCGGCGGCGTCGTCGAACCGATGCGCGACGCCCTGGTCACGCGGGTCGTGCAGGGCGTGCTGAACGACCCGTCGCACCGCAGGACGCCGGACGCCAGCGCGGTCGCCATGATCACCCGGCACGTCGAGGTCGTCCGCGACGCCACCGCCGGTGTGCTGGTGCAGGCCCGTGCGCTTCTGGTCACGACGATCGCCGCGCTCGTCGGCCTCGCGACCACCGCCACCGCGCTGATCTGGCTGGTCGTGCTGCCGATCGTGGTCGCGCTGCTGCTCTTCGGGTTGTTGCTGCCTTCGCTGGCCAAACGGCAGCGTGACGCCGTGATGGCCGACGAACGCACGGCCGAGGCGTCCGGCGGAGTGCTGACCGGACTGCGTGACGTCGCGGCCTGCGCCGCGTCGGCCGAGGCCTACCAGGACGTCGCGAAGCAGATCGACGAGCAGGCCAGGGCCACGATCACGGTCGCGTGGGCGAACTCGCTGCGCGCCACGGTGATCGCGCTCGGCGGCTTCACCCCGGTCGTGCTGCTCGTGGCGTTCGCTCCGCCACTGGTCGCGTCGGGCCGGCTCACCACGGGTGCGGTCCTGGCGGCGGTCGTCTACCTGACCACCAGCGTGAACCCCGCGCTGCACGGCCTGGCCCGCACGACCAGCACCGTCGTGATGCGGCTGATGGTCTCCCTCAAACGACTTCAGGAAGCAGCACCGCGCACGACGAGGAAGACCGGTGAGGAGATCCCGTCCAACGGCGAGTTCGTGCTGCGTGACGTCACGTTCGGCTGGAGCCCGGACGCGGAGCCGGTGCTGCGCGGGCTGTCGCTCGACCTGCGTCCCGGCGACCACCTGGCCGTGGTCGGGCCGTCGGGCATCGGCAAGTCCACAATGGCCAGTCTGCTCACCGGCCTGATGCCACCCGGCCTCGGCAGCGTCCTGTTCGGCGGCGCTCCGGTCGATCGGGTGGCACCGGCGGTCAGGCACCATGCGATCGCCCTGATCCCGCAGGAGACCTACCTGTTCACGGGCACTGTGCGGGAAAATCTCTCACTGCTCGCACCGTGGGTGAATGACGAGGACCTGATCGCGGCGGCGAAAAAGGTTGGTGCCAAACCACTTCTGGACCGGCTCGGCGGCCTGGACGCGCTGCTCGGCCACGCCGGTGAAGGACTTTCCGCTGGTGAGGCACAGCTTCTGGCGCTCGCCCGGGTCTACGTCACGTCCGCCAGCGTCGTCATCCTCGACGAGGCGACCTCACACCTGGATCCCGCCGCGGAAGCGCGCGCCGAACGGGCTTTCGCGGGACGGGAAGGGATTCTCGTGGTGATCGCGCACCGGCTGAGCTCGGCGCTGCGGGCGAACCGCGTGCTGGTCATGGACGGCGGCAGGCCGTTGCTCGGCACGCACGAGCACCTGCTCAAAACCTCCGCGCTCTACGGGCAGCTCATGCTCGCCTGGGATCCCACCCACCGCGAGGAGACCCCGCTGCCCAACCGGTGAGCGGGGTCCACACAGGACCAAACGATCCGGTTGGCCCGCCCTGATCAGCCGGCCCTGGTGCAGCCGGCCCGGACTCAGCCGACACGGTGCAGCCAGGTGACCGGAGCGCCGTCGCCCGCGCGGCGGAACGGTTCCAGCGCGTCGTCCCACGCGGCGCCGAGCAGTTCGTCGACGCCGTGCGCGAAGGACTCGCCACCACGGGCTCTGCCGGCGAGCGCGCGCAGCTGGTCCTCGTTCACGACGATGTCGCCGTTGGCCGAGGTGCGAGCGTGCCACAGTCCCAGGACGGGGGCGAAGCAGAAGCGCTCACCGTCCTGACCTGGGGATGGTTCCTCGGTCACCTCGAACCGGAGCATGGGCCACGCGCGCAGCGCAGCCACGAGTTTGGCGCCTGTCCCGGCGTCCCCGGTCCATGCGCATTCAGCGCGCAACTGGCCTGGTGCCGCGGGTTGCGCTGCCCACCTGAGGTCTACTCGTTCACCGAGGGTGCCCGAGATCGCCCACTCGACGTGCGGACAGACCGCAGACGGCGACGAGTGGACGTAAACCACGCCACTGGTGCTGCCACGGGTGCTCACTGCTGACCTCCGCTACTCGACGAGGGACGTCTTCCCCTACGCCTTTGCCGAGCGAGGTGATCACCGCGAAACCCGTTCACCGCATTCTGCCTTGACTTGAGCCATGTCCGCCATAAGAACCAGCTCGATCATCACCCGACCGGGGCAGATACAGGTCTTAAGTCCCGATCTCCCCGGCCGAGCGATGCGTGATCGTGATCTACAGAGCGTTTACCGCGGCGACCACGTCGACCAGACCCGTGCCCTTGTCGAACGACGAGGTGTAGGGCCCGGCCGGCTGGTAGCCGGTGCCGTACTTGTACGCCGTCGACTTGAGCGCCCGCTCGATGTCGGCCGGGGTCGCGGAAGGCTTGGCCTGGAACAGCTGTGCGACGATGCCGGCGATGTGCGGTGCCGCCATCGACGTGCCGCTGATCGTGTTGAACGTGCCGAGGTCGAGCAGTCCCGGCCCGTTCTGCGGGGCGAGCCCGGTCGCGCAGATCGGCAGGTAGAGCCGGCAGGACGACGTGATGTTCTCGCCGGGAGCCGAGATGTCCGGCCACGTCGCGGAGTTCGTCGCGAGGCCGCGCGAGGAGAAGTCCGACAGCGCGCCGTCCCGGGTGCCGGTCTCCTGGTCGTTGTAGGAGGCGACCGAGATCACGCCGGGGGTCGGGTCCGTGCCGGGAGGGTTGGACAGGTTCGCCGAGCCGTCGCCGCCGTCGTTGCCGTTCGCCCACACGACGACGACACCTTCGGCCACGAGCTGACGTTGCAGCTTGACCGTCACCGACTCGGGGTCGAACGCACCGCCGCCGGACGGCCCGTAGGAGTTGTTGATCACCTTGATCGGCGGGCAGGCCGACGCGGGCACACCGGCGCCGCACGGAGCCCGGTGGTTCTCCAGCACCCAGTTCAGCGCGGCGTCCGCGCCGAGGATCAGGATCGCCGCACCGGTGGAGATCACGACGCCCTTCGCGCCGGGCGCCGCGCCGCGGATCACCGGGCCGCCGGTGGTCTGCACGTCGCCGCCGATCGCGATACCGGTGACGTGGGTGCCGTGGCCGCCCAGCGACGTGGTGTCGGTGTCGACGAAGTTGGGCACCGGCACGATGCAGTTCGTCTGCGTCGAGCCGTCCAGGCACAGGCTCTTGAGGTTGCGGACGATCTTGCCGCCGGCGAACGACGGGTGCGTCGGGTCCACACCCGAGTCGATCACCGCGACCGACACGCCCGCACCGGTCAGCCCGAGGCTGTTGCGGGCGTCGAGGCCGCGGGTGGCGGTGTGCGAGGTCGAGCCGAGGAACCTGATCGACTGCTGGACCTCGACGCGCGTGACGCCCGCCGCGGCCCTGGCCGACGAGATCTGCGCGGAGTCACCCCGCGCGGCGACGACGCCGATCTTGCGGAAGCTCGTGAGCTTCCGCAGCCCGGCTGCCTCGACCGCCTGTTCGGCGGCGGCGATGTCGGTTCCGTGGACGTAGACCGTGGAGGCCGGTGCGGCCGTCGCGACAGGGGACGCGGCGGCCACCATCAGCACGGCGAGCAGAGCAGCGCGTTTGTACATGGACCCTCCGTGAACATTGGCAGGCATTCCCTCTAACGAGTGATCCACTTATCGGTGACGGGCATCACCCAATGTGTCGACCGACTGCGGTGAAACGACCCCGGACCGCTACGGTGTCCCCCCGTGCGGAAAGGTAGGGACTCGTGCGGCTGATCCGTCTGGGCGCTGAACCTTCGGCCATTGGGGCGGACGTCCGTGCCGCCCTCACCGCCTGCGGCGCGGGGACCGAAGTGCTGGGTGGCGTGGCGCTGGTCGGCGTGCAACCGCCGGACTGTCCCCTGCCGCTCGACGCGATCGTCGTGCTGCCCAAGGGCGTGCTGGTGATCGTCGGCGTCGACCTGCCCGACCCCGCCGTGAAGCTCGAGGCCCCGCTCGGCGGTCAGTGGAAGATCGACGGCTGGCCACTGGTCTCCTCCGACGGCGCCCCGAACCCGGCGACCGAGGCCGTGGCGGCGGCGACCGCGGTGGCGCAGCGGATCCAGAAGATGCGCGCGGAACCGCTTCCGGTCAGCACGGTCGTGGCGGTCGGCCCGTTCGTGGGCCAGGTCGTGCAGCCGACGGTCGACCTCAACCGCGGCGTGCGGGTGCTGCACCCCAAACCGTCCACTTTGCTCACCGCGGCCCGCGAGCTCGCGACGTCGACGGTGCCGTGCACGGCCGACCACGCGGTCAAGCTCCTCGCGATCCTGCAGACCACCGGCACACCGCCGGACGCGCGTACGTTGCTCTCCGAGGGGTTCAGCGACGCCGTCTCCGCGGATCTCGCGTCCGCCAGCACGATGCTGATCCCCAAGGTCACGGTGCGTACGGCGATCTCCCGCAAACGCTTGCCGGACGGCAAGCCGGGGAAGATGCCGTGGACGTTCCTCGCGGCGGTCGGGGTCGTCTCGCTGGTCCTGCTCGTGTGGCTGATGGTGCTGCTGTCCGGCGGCGACGAGAACGCGGCCGGGTCGGCGACGGAGCCCACGGCACCGCAGCCGACGACGGTGGTCGTGGACGGCACGGCGTTCGTGCCGAAGGAGATGCGCAAGGACCAGGAGTGCGAGGCGCAGGCGTTCGGTGACGTGAAGGCGTGGCTGGTCGCGAACGACTGCGGCGTGATGCTGCGCGCCACCTACGAGACGACGGTCGAGGGCAGGCAGGCGACCGTGCTGGTGGCGGACATGGACCTGCACGACGCGCCCAGCGCGAAGTCGTTGCATTCGGTCGTCGTGCTGCCGGGATCCGGCGGCGTGCACGGCCTGGACGGCAAACCGCTGGAGAACGCGGCGTTCGCGAACAGCACCAAGGGCAGCCACGTGACGCTGGCGTTCGCGGTGTGGTCGGGCGGCGCGGGCGACCCGGCACTGGACCCGATCGCCAAGCAGGCGTTGCGGCTGCCCGTGACCCGGTAGAGGGTGGAGGGCATGGTCGGACAACTTCGTTCAGTCGTGCTCGACTGCCCCAACCCCTCCGAACTGGCCTCGTTCTACGAGAAGCTGCTCGGCGCCGAACGCCTGGCCGGCGCCGACGACACGTGGGTGGTGATCGTCGCCTCCGGCACGCGCCTCGCGTTCCAGCTCGCGCCGGACTACCGGCCGCCCACGTTCCCCGATCCGCACGGCTCGCAGCAGTTCCACCTCGACGTGCTGGTGGAGGACATCGAGGAAGCCGAGCCGAAGGCGCTGGAGCTCGGCGCGCGGTTGGTGCGGAAGGACAACGACGACACGTTCCGGGTGTACGCGGACCCGGTGGGGCACACTTTCTGCCTCGTGTGGCTTTCCTGATCCAGGCCTAGTCTGGCGGGCATGGACTTCGACGTCATCGTCATCGGTGGTGGCCCCGTAGGCGAGAACGTGGCTTGGCGGACGGCCGCGGGAGGCCTGTCCACCGCCATGATCGAGAAGGAACTGGTCGGCGGCGAGTGCTCGTACTGGGCGTGCATGCCTTCCAAGGCACTGCTGCGGCCCGGTCACGCGCTCGCGGCCGCCCAGCGCGTTCAGGGTGTGAACGCGGGGTCGCTGGATCCGAAGGAAGTGCTCGCGCGACGTACGAGCTTCACGTCCGACTGGGACGATTCCGGCCAGGTGAAGTGGGCCGAGTCGGAGAACATCCACGTCATCCGCGGCGACGGCGAGGTGACCGGCGAACGCGAGGTCACGGTCGGCGGTGAGGTGCACCGCGCCCGGCAGGCCGTGGTGGTGTGCACCGGCAGCGTGCCGAAGATGCCGCCGCTGGACGGACTCGACGACACTCGCGTGTGGACTTCACGGGAGGCCACGTCGGCGCGCGAGGTGCCGGAGTCGCTGGTCGTGCTCGGCGGTGGTGTCGTCGGCGTCGAGATGGCGCAGGCGTGGGCGCGGCTCGGGTCGAAGGTGAAGCTGGTGGTGTCCGGCGACCGGCCGTTGCCGAGGATGGAGGAGTTCGTCGGGCCGCTGGTCGTCGAGGGCCTGGAGGCCGACGGTGTCGAGGTGCTGCTCAACGGGCGTGCGTCGGCGATCAAGCCGGGCGAGCTGACGTTGCAGGACGGCAGGGTCGTGCACGGCAAGGAGATCCTCGTCGCGACCGGGCGGGTGCCGGCGACCAAGGACGGCAAGCCGCTGAGCATCGACGACAGCGGGCTGGTGTCCGGTGTGGACGGACGATGGCTGTACGCGGCCGGTGACGTCACCGGAAGGGCGTTGCTCACGCACCAGGGCAAGTACCAGGCGCGGGCGGTCGGCACGGCGATCCTGGAGCGCTCGCGCGGGTTCGAGCCGAAGCAGTGGTCGGCCGGGCAGGCGTGGGCGGACCACGTGGCGGTGCCGCAGGTCGTGTTCACCGACCCCGAGGTCGCCTTCGTCGGGCACACCGCCGAGGAGGCGCGCAAGGCCGGCCGGGAGATCAAGGTCGTCGACCTCGACATCGCGGTCGCCGGGTCGTCGCTGCACGCGGACGGGTACCGCGGCAAGACGCGGATGGTCGTGGACGAGCGCACCCGGACGCTGGTCGGTGTCACGTTCGTCGGTCAGGACGTCGCCGAGTTGCTGCACTCCGCGACGGTCGCGATCGTCGGGGAGGTCACCGTGGACCGGTTGTGGCACGCGGTGCCCTCGTACCCGACGATCAGCGAGGTCTGGCTGCGGATGCTCGAGGCCTACGGGCTCTGAGGCGCCTCCAGCACTGTTCCCAGCATGCCGGTGAGCAGTTCGTTCGCCGTGCCGACCACGTACGCGCGGTCGTCCTCGTCGACCCGTTCGGCGAGCTTGAACAGCGCGTCCGCGGTCTGCACGGCGATCCGGAACGTCAGCATCACCGGCGCGTCGCCGTGCGCGCCGAACCGGTCGACGAACATCTTCGCCAGCCGTTCGGCCATCAGCTCATACTGGTCGACGCTCGAGTCGAGCCGGTGGCTGTCCAGCATGTCGCTGAACCGCACCCGCCCGAAGCCCGGCACGTCCACCAGCATCCGCAGGTACACCGCGATGGCCTGCTTCATGGCCTCACGCCACGTGTCCGCGATCAGATCGGCGGCGAACAGCTCCTCGACCTCGCGGAGATAGCTCTCCATACCGCGAAGCGCCAGCGCGTGCACAACAGATCGCTTGTCGGGGAAGTACTGATAGAAAGAACCGATGGGCACTCCGGCAACCTCGACGATGCGCGCCGTGGTGATGTCGTCGTAGTCGCATTCGTTCAGCAGGCTCGCACAAGCGTCCAGGATCGCGCCGACGGTAGCCGCGCCACGCTGTTGCACCGGTTGCCGGCGCATCACCCTGGCTAACCTGTCCTTTGCCGGATCTTCATGCACTCCGACATCTTTATCCATGGAAGTGCATAAGCCCAGCACAGGTTCCTGACAACTTTCAGCCGGGATCTCCGCGCCGTTTGCGATGAACCACCCAGCCGAAGTCGACGAGACAGACGACGGCGAGTAGCAGCAGCAGGATTCCGAGCCACACGATGTCAGCTCGCAGTGCCAGCCAGCCGGCCACCGAGTTGAAGACGAGCCCGAACCCCGCCAGCCACAGGCGCAACGTCAGCGCGCTGCGCGGCGGCGCGGGAGGTGGCAGGTAGTCGCTCACGTCATCCGGTTTCCCGCAGCAACCCGGTCTCAACCCGCCTCAGCCGCCGCGGCGGTTTCGTCACGTAGGGGCTGACGAGGCGGACCAGGGCGAGGCCCACGGCGATGAGCGGGACCACCGCGGTGAGCACGGCGGCCGTGATGCCGGCCCGCACCACGTCCCTCGGCATCACGGCGACGCGGTCGACGACGAACGCGCGCCGCCCGGTGACCGACACGGCCGCGAGGATCACCAGGAACACGACCATGCTGAGCATCGCCCGTTGGACCGCGTGCTCGTAACCGGCGGCTTCTCCCGCGACCAGCACGGCGGACCACCCGGCGAGCGCGGGCAGCTGGCCCTGTTCGGTGGTGGCGGCCCAGCTCAGGCCGCCGGCCGTGGCGAGCCAGCCGAGGACGTCGGCGCGCTCCCGTGCCCAGAGGGACGCCGGATCGAGGGGAATGCCGGTCCAGGCCAGCAGACCGAGCGGGCTCGGCGGGTCGTCCGCGAGCTGACCGAGCACCCAGGCGAGTGTCCACGCGGACAGCGGCACCGCGACGACGAGCTGCCACCTGGGCCGGCGCACCACACAGCGGGCGAGCCGGACGATCTCCGCGCGCGTCATACGCCCACCTTGCCGTCACCTGGCGGTTCACGGAGAAACGTCACCCCAACGCTCACCCTGAAGGCCCTCGTCCGGGGCCGTCCGTCACGCAGCGCTATCCACGATCAGGCGGCGGGTTCTTCTCGCCCAGCAGCAGGCGGTGGCGCGGAAGCGGATCAAGCGCTCGAAGGGTTCGGCGTGGCCCAGCGCAGGCGTAACGAGAGGGACCAGCGCCGTTCACCGTGTCGATCACCGGTGCAGGCCAGGCGGGCCTGGAGGCGGCCCTGGCACACGAGGATGAGCTGCTGGTGCCGTCGACCCCGCACGAGCGCGATACTTTGGCCACACTGCGGCGGAAGGCGTACCTGCATCGCGCTGCTATGCGTGTAGATTAGACAGTCTGCGCTCACGCGACCCGGCGCGGGCAGGAATGGTCGATTCAGGATAAAACCTGACGTCGCACAGTATCGAGAAAAGAGGCAAGTTGTCAAGCCCCTCCGATGACCTCCAGCTCGCCGAAATGGAGCCGGAGCAGGAATACGTGGCCATGTTGTACGGCCGGCTCGACGACCTCCGCGAACAGACGTCGAAACGACTCGCACAATCGTTGCGACAAACCGGCGGCACGCACCAGATGCGGTCCGAGCGCGACACCTCCGTCGCGATGTACACCGATCAATTGGCTCAGTACAGCGCGGTCGAGAACGGCCTCGCGTTCGGCCGGCTCGATTTCCACAACGGTGACCGCTTCTACATCGGCCGAATCGGTCTCTTCGACGAGGACAAGGAATACGAGCCGCTGCTGATGGACTGGCGCGCGCCCGCCGCCAGGCCGTTCTACCTCGCCACCGCCGCCTCCCCCGACGGCGTGCGGCGGCGCAGGCACCTGCGGACCCGTTCGCGCAAGGTGATCGGCCTCGACGACGAGGTGCTCGACATCAACTCGGTCGAGCCGTCGCGCAACGAGGGCCTCACCGGCGAGGCGACGCTGCTGGCCGCGTTGAACGCCTCGCGCACCGGCCAGATGAGCGACATCGTCGCGACGATCCAGGCCGAGCAGGACATCATCATCCGGTCCGAGCTCAACGGCGTCGTCGTCGTGCAGGGCGGGCCCGGTACCGGCAAGACCGCGGTGGCCCTGCACCGAGCCGCATACCTGTTGTATACACACCGTCGGCAGCTGGCGAAACGCGGTGTCCTCGTCGTCGGCCCGAACACGACGTTCCTGCGGTACATCAGTCAGGTCCTCCCGTCCCTGGGTGAGACGGGCGTCCTGCTGTCCACGGTCGGCGAGCTCTACCCCGGCCTGACGGCGACCGGTCGCGAATCGCCGGAGGCGGCGGCGGTGAAGGGCCGTCTCCAGATGGCCGACGTGATCGCCGCGGCTGTGCGCGACCGCCAGGAGGCGCCGCCGTTCGTCGAGATCCGCTTCGACAACGACGTGCTGCGCCTGGACCGTCGCGCGATCTCCGAGGCACGGGGCAGGGCGCGCCGGACCCGCCGGCCGCACAACGAGGCGCGCCGCACGTTCGCCCGCGAGATCATCTCGACGCTGTCGGGCATGGTGGTCAACCGGCTGGGCGGTCACCTGCTCGACAAGGCCGACATCGACGACATCCGCCGCGAGCTGCGCGAGTCCGAGGAGGTGCAGGCCGCGATCTCGTCGCTGTGGCCGGTGCTGACGCCGTTCTCGTTGCTCTCGGAGCTCTACGCGAACCCGAAGCGCCGCAACCGGGCGATGTCGAAGTTCACCCGCGAGGAACGCGATCTGCTGCAGCGCGTCGGTGACGACTGGACGCCGGCGGACGTCCCGTTGCTCGACGAGGCCGCCGAACTGCTCGGCGAGGACGACACGGAGGCCAAGGCCCGCGCCGAACGCCAGCGCCGCCAGGCCATCGAGTACGCCCAGGGAGTTCTCGACATCCTCGACCTCGAGGACGACGCGGACCCCGACATCCTGATGGCCACCGACCTGATGGACGCGTACCGCCTGGCCGAGCGCCACGGCGTCGACCGCTACGAGACCGCGGCCGAACGCGCCGCCGCCGACCGCACCTGGACCTTCGGCCACGTCATCGTGGACGAGGCGCAGGAGCTCTCGGCGATGGCGTGGCGCACGCTGATGCGCCGCTGCCCCAGCAAGTCCATGACGGTGGTCGGCGACATCGCGCAGACCGGCGACATCGGCGGCGCCACCTCGTGGGGTTCCGTGCTGTCGCCGTACGTGCAGAACCGCTGGCGCCTGACCGAGCTGACGGTCAACTACCGCACGCCCGCCGAGATCATGGAGGTCGCCGCGGACGTGCTCGCCTCGGTGGACCCCGCCCTGGTGCCCCCGACGTCCGTGCGGGACACCGGTGTGGCGCCCTGGGTCGCCGCGGTGCCGTCGTTCGCCTCCGAGGTGCCGGCCCTGATCTCCCGCGAGGTCGCCGCCGTCGGCGACGGCAAGATCGCGGTGATCGTGCCGGCCGCCCTGCTGCCGTCCGTCGGTTCCGCCGTGTCGGCGTCGGTTCCCGGCTCCTCGGTGGGCAACGAGCTGGAGGAGGCGCAGGTCGTCGTGCTCGGCGTGACCGACGCGAAGGGCCTGGAGTTCGACTCGGTGGTCGTGGTCGACCCGGAGGGAATCCTCGCCGAGTCGCCGCGCGGCGCGTCCGACCTGTACGTGGCGCTCACCCGTGCCACCCAACGGCTCGGCGTCGTGCACGCGGGAACGCTGCCCGACATGTTGTCCCGCCTGAAGGACTGATCCTCCGGAGGTACCTCCTGCGCGGGTTCCGCGCAGGAGGTCTTCGTCGGCGTCCGGAATCAGCGCGCCAGCGCCAGTCCCAGAGCCGCCGCACTGACTCCCAGCGCCACGCTGACCACCACGTTCGCCAGGGCCAGCCGGTACTTCTCCGCCTCCAGCAGCTTCACCGTCTCGTAGCTGAACGTCGAGTACGTCGTGAGCCCACCGCAGAACCCGATCCCGAGCAGCGGCATCCACGAGGTCCCCGCCACGAACCCGATCAGGAAGCACCCGAGGACGTTCACCGTCAAAGTCCCCCAAGGGAAATCCGACGGATTGCGCGCCGACACGAGCCGGTCGAGCAGATACCGCACCGGAGCCCCGAGCGCGGCGCCGAGGAACACCGCGACGAGGGTCATCGCGTGACCCGCAATCCCAGAAACGCTGCCAGCACAGCGCAAACGGGCGTCGCCACCAGCGCGGCCCACGACCACGACACCGCGTACGACGAGAAGGTCGTGAAACCGCCCAGCAGCCCGACGCCGAAGAAGGCCCGCACCAACGGCCGCGGCACCAACCCCATCAGCACGCCGATCAGGAACGACCCCAGCACGTTGATGACGAACAGCCCCCACGCCCCCGGCACGAACACCGACAGGCCGTAGCGCGCCACGCCGCCGAGGCCACCGCCCAGCGACACCAGCGAGACGAAGGCCAGCGGACGGTCAGGCGGTGGGTTCGGCAAGGTGCTCGACCAGGTGGTCCAGGGCCTTCAGGGCGCGCACGACGTCCTCCCGTTCGGAGGTCTCCAGCTTGCCCAGCGCGGCACCGATCCGCTTCTCGTGCTCGCGCTGCCAGACGAGCAGCTGTTCGTGTCCACGGGGTGAGACGGATAGCCGGGCTACCCGCCTGTCCTTGGGGTCTCCGCCGCGCACGACGAGGCCCGAGTCGATCAGCTGGGACACCAGTCCCGACACGGTGTTGGGGGCGAGCCGCAACGCGGCGGCGAGGTCGCCGACCTTCATCGGCGGGCGTTCCGCGAGGGTCTGCAGCAGCTCTACCTGCGCCATCGGCAGGGATTCCCACGGCCAGTCGGCCCGGATGCTCGTCCGCAACGCCCGGCGCAGACGGGTGACGACGTCGGTGAGCGTGCGGGCTTCGTCTGACATGCGGAAATCTTAGTCAACCTCCCAGTCCCCACCCCTGCTCGTCGCCGACGAGGGCGCGAACCGGGTGCGGCCGCACGGCAATAGCTCTGTGTCGGATATAATCTGGGTACGATGAACTGGTTCGTCACGGAGTCACCCAGACCGGCATGGATCACGCGCCGGTCGTACGCGCCGTGGCTGGTGATCGCGACGGTCTGCTTCGGCGCGTTCATGGGGCAGCTCGACGCCTCGATCGTCACGCTGGCGTTCCCCGCGATGAGCGAGCACTTCCAGGCGAACCCCGAGTGGATCTCGCTGAGCTACCTGATCACCCTGGTGGCGTTGCTCGTCCCCATGGGCAGGATCGCGGACGTCGTCGGCCGCAAGATCGTCTACATCTACGGTTTCGCGCTGTTCACCGGCGCGTCCATCGCGTGCATGTACGCGCCGGGGTTCGACGCGCTCATCGCGGCCCGCGTGGCTCAGGCCGTCGGTGCCGCGATGTTGCAGGCCAACAGCGTCGCGCTGGTCACCACCGCGGTCGCGCCAGGGCAGCGGCGCAAGGCGCTCGGCATCCAGGCCGCGGCGCAGGCGACCGGGCTGGCTGCGGGGCCGTTGCTCGGCGGGTACCTCACCGAGAACTTCGGCTGGCAGGCCGTTTTCGCGATCAACGTGCCCATCGGCGTCGTCGCCATGATCGCGGGCCACTACCTGCTGCCCCGCACCAGAACCGCGCGGGACAGGGGAAAGCCGAGCTGGAGGGTGCTGCCGGGACTGGCCGGCGTGCTGCTCACCTACGCCGCGTTGTTCGCGCCGATGACGTTGCTGCCGTTCACGATGAAGCAACCCCTGGCACAGATCGGGTTCACGGTCGCGGCGCTGCCGCTGGGGTTCGCGGTCGCGGCGACGTTGCTCACCAGGTCCAGCGTCAGGACCGGTGCGCTGGTCGCGGCGATCGCGCTGCTTCTGCCTGTGCCGCAAATGTTCCAGCTGGTCGTCGCGGGCATCGGTCTCGGGATCATCGCGCCCGCCTGCACGAAACGGGTGATGAGCGCGCTGCCCGAGGCGTCGGCGGGCGTCGGGAGCGGGCTGGTCAACGTCGCGCGGGGACTCGGCACCGCGCTGGGCGTCGCCGTGGCCACGGCACTGATTCGCACCTTTCAGTGATCACTGTGGGAAGATCGCGCCCTGCCCCGCGTCGGTAGCCAGAAAGTGTGACTGGACAGATGAGCTGGGTTCCCGAAGGCCTCGACCAGCGCAAGCCCAGCGCTGCCCGCCTCTACGACTACCTGCTCGGCGGCGGGCACAACTTCGCGGCGGACCGGGAGCTGGCGAAGAAGTTCCTGCGGGCCCAGCCCAACGCCCGCACCATCGCGCGGCTGAACAGGGCGTTCCTGCGGCGGGCCGTGCTGTTCATGGCGGGAAGCGGTATCCGGCAGTTCCTCGACCTCGGCTCCGGCATCCCGACGGTCGGCAACGTACACGAGATCGCCCAGAAGGCCGCCCCGGACGCCCACGTCGTCTATGTGGACTTCGAGGAGGTCGCGGTCGCGCACAGCCGGCTCATCCTCGAGCAGAACCCGCGTGCCGTGATCATCCAGGAGGACATGTCCGACCCGGCCGCGGTGCTGACGGCGGCGCGGGAGAGCGGGCTCATCGACTTCTCGCAACCCGTCGGCCTGCTGACGGTGGGCGTCTTCCACTTCGTGCCACCGCAGGCCGGTCCCAAGGCGATCGTCGCGGCGTACCGCGACGCCGTGCCCGAGGGCAGCCACCTGGCGTTCTCGCAGTTCACCCAGGACCTGCAGCCCGGGGAGACGGCCGGCGCCGTCGAGGTCATGAAGGAGAGCCAGAACCCGATGTTCCCGCGCACGAAGGACGAGATCGAGGGGTTCTTCGGCGGGTTCGAACTCGTCGAGCCCGGCATCGTGCCGCTGCCGCTGTGGCGGCCGGACGGCCCGAACCTCGACGATCCGGACAAGGCGGGCATCTACGCGGCCGTGGGCCGGAAGGTGTAGTCCCGCCTGTCGCTGGTGGCCGTTGAGCGACGAGATCCGTACGCTCTGTAACAGGATGAAACCTCCAGAGCTCGCCGCCCGCTGGATGCACGCGCTGACGTCCACCGCGTACATCCCGCTGTCCCACGCGGAAATCGAGCAGATCCTGCTCGACTCGTTGGTGGAGCTGCGGGAGTCACCTGAGTCGGTTGCCTCGCGGTTGGTGTCACTGCACGCAACCGGCCCGGACTCGTTGCGTGCCACGATCGAGGTTCTCTCCCCCACCTTCGAACTACCTGTGCTGGCCCGGTTGAGCTCCGCGTACGCACAGGCCATGCGGATCGACGCGTTCGACCAGCAGGAGCAGATCAAGGTCGCGATCGTGCGCGCCAAACAGCGGGTCGAGCGCACGCTCAAGGTCAGCCAGGCGCGGTTCCAGCAGGTGTTCGACTCCGCCGCGCTGGGCATCGCGATCACGGACTTCGACGGCCGGTGCGTCGAGTCGAACGACGCGCTCGCCGGGATCGTCGGACTGGACTCGGGCGCCGGCCTGAAGGAACGCGACCTGACCGACTTCTTCCACCCCGACGACCTGGCGGCACTGAGCGCCTCGTACCGCAGGGTGCGCGACGGGCACGCCGACGGGTTCCGCGACCAGCGCAAACTGGTCCGCGCGGACGGTGAGCCGGTGTGGGTGCACCTCGCGGTGTCGGTGCTGCGCGACGCGGACGGCCGGCCCACGCACCACGTGACGATGGTCGAGGACACCAGCGAGCTGCACCTGTTGCAGCGCAACCTGGACCACCAGCTGCTGCACGACGCGCTCACCGGGTTGTCGAACCGCCAGCACTTCACCACACAGCTGGAACGCCAGCTCGACGGCGACCCGATCACGGTGTACCACCTGGGTTTGGACGCGTTCTCGGTCGTCAACAACGGCCTGGGCCACGACACCGGCGACAAGCTGCTCAAGATCGTCGCGAACCGCCTCGGCAAGCTCGCCCACGAGCGGAACGCGGTGCTGGCGCGGATCGGTGGCGACGAGTTCGCCCTGATGACGACCTCGGACAACGTCACCTCGACCGTCGAGGAGGTCCAGGAGGTGCTCGCCGAACCGGCCTTTGTGGACGATCGCGGCATCGCGCTGTCGGCCAGCATCGGCGTGGTGGACCGGCCGACGGCGTTCGCGACGGCCGCCGAACTGATGCGGTGCGCCAACTCCGCGCTGCGCCAGGCGAAAGCGCGCGGCAAGCGGCAGTGGGCCCTGCACGACCCGCACGACGACGCCCGCCGCCGCGGCAGGTACGCGCTGGCCGCGTCGATGCCGGGCGCGTGGGAGCACGGCGAGATCCAGATCGTCTACGCGCCGGTGCACGACCTGAAGACCCGCGAGGTGCTCGGCGCCGCCGCCCGCCTGCACTGGGACGGGCTGAGCCACCACGACACCATGACACTGGCCGACTCGACGGGCCTGTCACTGCCGATCGGCAGGTGGCTGCTGCGGGAGGCGTGCGCGCACGCCGCGCGGTGGGCCGAGGAGTCCGGCGACCAGGCCCCGACGCTGCACGTGGCGCTGGGCGCCCTGCACTCGCGCGACGAGGACCTGGTGGCCGACGTCAAGCGGGCGCTCGACGAGACGGGCCTGCCGCCGGAACGGCTGCGGATCGCGCTCGACATCTCGTCGGTGCTGGCCGGTGACGACAACGCGGCGGTGCTGCACGACAGCGGCATCGTCACGGCGCTCGACGGGTTCCGGGGCGGGCACGACGAACTGGCCGTGCTGACCGAGGTGCCGGTCCGCTCGGTGATCACCCGCGCGCCCGCGCCGGCCCCCGGCTCCCCGCTGCGCCAGGCGATGCGCGGCCTCGTCGCGACCGTGCACAGCTTCGGCGTGCGGTTCGGCGTCGACGAGACGCACACCCTCGCCGACGCGGACCACTGGAGAGCCGTCGGCGCGGACGGCGTGATCGGGCTGCTGCCCGCCCTGGCCGCGGCCGAGGTGACCGGCCTGTTCGCTACAACTGCTTCACCGCAGCCAGGAGCTTCGTGAGCGAGTCCTTCGCGTCACCGAACAGCAGCGTCGTCTTCGGGTTGTAGAGCAGCTCGTTGTCCACGCCGGCGAAGCCCGGCCGCATCGAGCGTTTCATGAACACCACGGACTTCGCGCGGTCCACGTCGAAGATCGGCATGCCGTAGATCGGGCTCGACGGCTCGTCGCGCGCACCGGGGTTCACCACGTCGTTCGCGCCGACCACCACGGCGACGTCGACCGACGTGATGCCGGGGTTGACGTCGTCGAGCTCCTTGAGCTGCTCGTACGGCACGTCCGCCTCGGCCAGCAACACGTTCATGTGCCCCGGCATGCGACCGGCGACGGGGTGAATTCCGTACGAGACCGTGACTCCACGCCGTTCGAGCTGCGCCACGAGCTCGCGCACGGCGTGCTGGGCCTGCGCGACGGCGAGCCCGTACCCCGGCACGACGACCACGTTGTTCGCGTACCCCAGCAGGATCGCGACGTCCTCGACCGTGCCCGACTTGACCGTGCGCTGCTCTTCCCCAGCCACGGCAACGGTGGTCGCCTTGAACGCGCCGAACAGGATGTTCGCGAGCGAGCGTCCCATCGCCTGCGCCATCAGCCGGGTCAGGATCGTGCCGGACGCGCCGACGAGCGTGCCGGCGACGATCAGCAGCGTGTTCGCCAGCACGTACCCGGACGCGGCCACCGCGAGGCCGGTGAAGGCGTTCAGCAACGAGATCGCGATCGGCACGTCCGCACCCCCGACCGGCAGCACGAACAACACACCGAGCGCGAGACCGACGACCGCCAGCAGCCACAGCAGGAACCCGTTCGGCACCGCCATCGTCAAGGCGCACAACGCGACCGACGAGACGGCGACGGCGATCGCCAGCTGCTGGCCCGCCGGCAGCAACACCGGCCGCGTGGTCATCAGCTCCTGCAGCTTGAGGAACGTGACCACCGAACCGGAGAAGCTGACCGAGCCGATGAGCACCGTCAGCACCGTCGCGAGCCGGAACAGGACGCCGCCGTCGGGCACCGCGAAGAACTCCGCCAGCGCCACCAGCGCCGCCGCCGCGCCACCGACGCCGTTGAACAGCGCCACCATCTGCGGGATCGCGGTCATCCTCACCGACCGCGCCGCCGGAATGCCCACGACGACACCGAGTGCCATGGCGACCAGGATCCACAGTCCGTTGTGGACGACGCCGTGCACGTACGCCGCGACGACGGCGACCACCATGCCGAACGCGCCGATGAAGTTGCCGTAGCGCGCGTACTTGGGCGAGCTCAAACCCTTCAGCGCCAGGATGAAGCACAGCGACGCGACGAGGTACATCAGCTGGACCGTCATTTCCGGAACATCTCCAGCATCCGGTCGGTCACCACGAACCCGCCGACGACGTTCACCGTGGCCAGGAAGACCGCGAGCAACCCGAGAACCAGCTCCAGCGTGCTCTCGGCGGATCCCGTGATCAGGATCGCGCCGACCAGGATCACGCCGTGGATGGCGTTCGCGCCGGACATCAGAGGTGTGTGCAGGATCGTGGACACCTTCGAGACCACCTCGAAGCCCACGAACACGGCCAGCACGAAGATCGTCAGCAGGTCGATCACGGCAACTCCTTGCGGATCTGACCGTCGTGGGTGAGACAGCAGCCGTCGAGCACCTCGTCGCCGAGGTTCGGCAGCACCGCCCCGTCGACGATCATCAGCTTGAGCAGGTTGACCACGTTGCGCGAGTACAGGCGGCTCGCGTGCACCGGCATGGACGACGGCAGGTTCAACGCGCCGTGCACCAGCACGTCACCGACCCAGATCTCCTTGCCAGGGACGGATCCGGCGTAGTTGCCGCCGGACTCCGCGGCCAGGTCGACCAGAACGCTGCCGGGCGCCATCGCCTTGAGCATGTCGGTCGTCACGAGCACCGGAGCCCTGCGGCCGGGAATCGCGGCCGTGGTGATCACGATGTCGGACGCCGCCACGTGCTCGCCGATGAGTTCTCGTTGGCGTTCCAGGAACTCCTCGGACTGCGCGGACGCGTAGACGCCCGACTGGGTCTCCAGGTCGAGCTCGACGAACTTCGCGCCGAGGCTGCGCACCTCCTCGCCCGCGGCCTTGCGGACGTCGTAGGCCTCGACGACGGCGCCGAGCCGGCGCGCGGTCGCGATCGCCTGCAGGCCCGCGACACCGGCGCCCAGCACGAGCACCTTGGCGGGCGGCACGGTGCCGGCCGCGGTGGTGAACATGGGCAGGAAGCGCGGCATTCGTTCGGCGGCGACCAGCACGGCCCGGTAGCCCGCCACCAGCGCCTGCGACGACAGGGCGTCCGCGCTCTGGGCACGCGTCACGCGGGGCAGCAGGTCGAAGCTGAACGACGTGACCCGGCGGTCGCGGTAGACCTCCAGCAGTTCCCGCTCGCCGCCGGGCTGCAGGAAGCTGATCGTGACGGCACCGGGTTTGAGCCGGGAGGCCTGGTCGATGGTCAACGGTTGCACGGACACCACGACGTCGGATTCCGGCGTCGGGTCCTCGGGCGTCACGGTGGCCCCGGCCGCCCGGTAGGCGGCGTCGGGGGCATGGGCATGACGCCCGGCACCTTCTTGCACGTGCACGGTCAGTCCAGCGTCGACCAACGACGACACCGTTTCCGGTACGCAGGCGACTCGGCGCTCGGCGGGCCGCGACTCTGCGGGGGTTCCCACTTTCACCGTACGCACGTTACGCGATCAAAGGTGACCTGAGCCACATCACAGTTGACATGTCCTGCGGGACGCATTCGGACTCCGGCGTCAGTGGTCCAACGGAGCCGGGATGGTTCGAGCGCACAACGCGCCGGCGACGGTATCCGGCTAAGGCGCGATGCCCGCGGTCGCTGGCCGAGCCGACACTGAACTACACGCGGCGCGGATTCCGGTTGCGTGCCGGTGCGCTGCAACTGGCGGGCGGGGTCGTGGAGAGGCCGGTGTGGTCGCGGGCGTTGGCCGCCGTGCCGTCGTCGGTGCGTGTGTACCGCGCTGACGGCACAAGACCTGTTCGCCCGCCGGACGAGCAGGCAGCCTGAGCCGGAAATCCCGGCAGCCCGTTACGGGGCAGGGAGCATTCAAAGTTGCCAGAGGACCGCACCGGCCAGGGTCAGGCACCCTGCCAGCCCGACCACGGGCACGACGCGCTTACCGAGCGTCCACGCGCTGGCGTTGGCGATCGCGTAGTAGAGCAGCACGCAGAACGAGCTGAACACGATCGCGCGCGTGACGTCGACGGTGAGCACCAAGCCGATGGCGACCAGGCCGGTGGCGATCTCGGCGGCGCGCAGGTCGGTCAGGAACCCGGGCAGCCTGCGGTCGCGCGCCATCGCCAGCGCGGTCCGGCTGACACCGAGTTGCAGTGACAGCAACGAACCCAGGGCGGCCAGGCACGCCGCGACCCGGATGACGGGGGCCAGCGTGGGTGACACGTCGGCGAGCGTCTTCACGGCCAGGTCACTGCCCAGGGCGTTCAGGGCCGTCACCGCCACGACCGCGTAGACGACCAGCGTGATCGCCAACGAGATGACCACGGCACGAGGGATCGTTCGCTGGGGTTCCTTGACCTCCTCTCCGAGGGTCGCAATGCGCGCGTAGCCGGCGAACGCGAAGAACAGGAGCGCGGCGGCGGGAAGGATGCCGGTCGGGAGGAAGTCCGCCGGCTCCGCCGCGTCCCGCGCTGTCACGGCCGTGCACGCGAGCACGAGCAACACGGTGATCACGATGATTCTGGTGACCAGCGCGGACTTCTGCACGCCGGTCAGGTTCAGCACGGTCAAGGCCACGATCGCCGCCACCGCAACGGGTTTGGGTGCGCCGACGTAGGTGCCGACCGTCAACGCCATCGCCGCACACGACGCCGTCTTGCCCAGCACGAACGCCCAGCCGGCCAGGTCGCCCCACACGCGCCCGAGCCGTTCGCGGCCGTAGACGTACGTGCCGCCGGACTGCGGGTACCGCGCGGCCAGCCAGGCGCTCGACAACGCGTTGCAGCAGGCGACGACGCCCGCGATGACGAGGCTGACGAGCAAGGCGGACCCGGCCGCCGCCGCGGCCGGGGCGAACGCCGCGAAAACGCCCGCGCCGATCATCGAGCCGAGCCCGACGAAGACGGCGTCGGTCAGGGTCAGACTTCGGGTGAGCTGCACCCGGTCAGTGTGCGACAGGGCACCCGGAAGGCTTGTCGGCGGGGAAGAAGTTCGGCAGCAGTTCACCCGAGTCGTAGTAGCGGTGGTACACCGGCGTCAGGCCGCCTGACACCGGCGGCACGATCCACGACCAGTCGGCGGGGCACGACCGTCCGGCGGCCTCCTCCTTCTCCAGGTGCGTCAGGAACCGCTTCGACTCCGTGTGGTGGTCCGTGATCGTGACGCCGGCCCGGGCGAACGAGTGCAGGACGGCGCGGTTGAGCTCCACCAGCGCTCGGTCGCGCCACAACGTCGCCTCCGACGACATGTCCAGGTTCATCCGCCTGGCGAGGTACGGCAGCAGGTCGTAGCGGTCGTGGTCGGCCAGGTTGCGGGCGCCGATCTCGGTGCCCATGTACCAGCCGTTGAACGGCGCCGACGGGTAGTCGATGCCGCCGATGCGCAGGCGCATGTCGCTGATCGCGGGAACGGCGTGCCACTTGACGCCGAGCGCCTCCAGCCACGGGAAGTCGGGGTGGGACAACGGGACTTCGAGCACCGCGTCGGCAGGGACGTCGACGAGTGCGAGGTCGTGGCCCGCGCAGGTGACCATCAGCGGCAGCACGTCGAACGGGCCGCGGGTGGCCGGCGGCCGCCAGCCTCGCTTCAGCGCGAGCTCCGTCAGCGCCAGGTTCCGCGCGTCGCCGAGCACACCGCCGTCGGCGCCGCGGTAGGCCGCGTAGCGGATGATCTGCTCGTTGAGGATCCGCGGGGCGTTCATGCCGGGCTCGGCCGGGGCGAAGACGGTGATGACGGGACGGATCTTGCCCTTGTTCGTGGCGACGCGGAGGTGCTCGACGCACTCGCGGGCCACGTCGGCGGGGGCCGATGTCTCCCGGAGGTCGCGCACCTTCAGGCTGCGCCAGTAGAGGCGGCCGATGCAGCGGGAGCTGTTGCGCCAGGCCACCCTGGCGCCGAAGGTCAGTTCGGCGGTCGTGTGGCGGTAGGTGCCGGTCGCGGCGATCTCCGCGTGCACCTCGGCGAGCCTGGCTTCGACGGGACCGAGTTCCGGGTGTTCGGCGTGGTGCCGGCGGACGAAGTCCTCTGCCTCGGGGATGTCGATCTCGCCGAGCTTCTCGACCTGCGCCGGGGGAAGCGCCGTGAGGGAACGGGGCATCACATCAGTCGGGACGGGGGTCATGGCGAGGCACCGTAGTTGCGCTTTCGCGGAGCCGGAACCGCCTGTCGCGCTACGCCGATTGGATCACTGGAGCGCGTCCGACACGCTCAGCGAGTACTTGATACCGCGACCGGGTGACGAAAGGTGGGACAAAGAGTGGTTTTCGACTGTTATCTGGCCGAGACCAAACATTGACCAGTGATTCAGTTCACCCGTGGATTCGACCCGTTCGAGTGAACTTGAGCAGGCACGTCCCAGGCCGTGAAGCGGGTCATCCCGCGAATCCCCAAGGAAGCCGGCAACGCGCGGAAGGCGAGGTCGCGCAGCGCGAGCGCGATCGGCGACCGCACCTCGATCCCGACCCGCCCCGCCATCCGCGACCCCTTCCACACCGACTGCGCGCGCGGCCTACGCAGAGCGTCGTACCGGGCGAGATCGCCATCGACGGCGGCCAGCGTCACGGCGTCCTCCAGCGCCATGCACGCTCCCTGACCCAGGTACGGCGTCATCGCGTGCGCCGCGTCGCCGAGCAACGCCACCCGTCCCTTCACGAACGTCGGCAGCAACGGCAGCTCATAGATGTCGTGCCGGATCACGTTCGCGGTCGAAGCGACGAGCGACGGCAGCGGGTCGTGCCAGTCCGCGAACAGCTCCACCGGGTCCAGCTCGGCCTGGGCGGGTGCCACCGCGGCGAGGTACCAGCAGACCCTGCCGTCCCCCAGCGGCAGGATCCCCGCCTCACCGCCGGGACCGAGTGTCTGCGTGATGGGCAGCTCGAAGGGCCCCGGCGCCACCCCTCGCCACGCCGTGGCCCCCGCGTACACCGGTCCCGGCGCGTCGGGCAGCAGCTCCGCGCGCAGGCGGCTGCCGATGCCGTCCGCCGCCACCACGAGGTCCGCGTCCAGGTCCTCAACGCTGGTCACCTCGACGTTGTTGAAGAGGATTCCGGACGGCAGCGCGCACAGCAGGACCGCGTGCAGGTCGGCGCGGTGCATCGCGACGACCTTCTCCTGGCCCACGTCGGGCAGGTGCACCAGCCAGCGGCCGTCGGACGACCGCACTCCGCCCGACACGCGCGGAGTGCCGAGCCTCCGAACCTCGTCGTCGACGCCCATCCACTCCAGCGCGCGCATCGCGTTCGGCATCACGCCGACGCCGGCCCCGATCTCGCCGAAAGCCGCCGCACGCTCGTAGACGACGACCTCCCAGCCGACGCGCCGCAACGACACCGCCGCCGCCAGTCCGCCGATGCCGCCGCCCACCACGATCGCCTTCATGGCGTCCTCCTCTACAGGTGTAGAGGACTCTACACCTGTAGACTACGGCTGTAGAGAGACAGGAACCACAGTGCGCAAAGACCTGATCACCGACGCCGCGATCCAGCTCGTGGCCGAGCAGGGCATGCGCGGCCTCACCCACCGCGCGGTCGACCGCCGGGCAGGTCTGCCCGAGGGCTCGACGAGTGCGTACTTCCGCACGCGCAAGGCGTTGGTCGAGGGGTTCGTGGAACGGCTCGCGGACCAGGAACGACTGGACATCGCGCCTGATCCCGACGACGTCGCGGGCAGCATCGCGAGGACACTCGACAGCTGGCTCGTCGAACGGAACCGGACCCTCGCCCGGTACGCCGCGATGCTGGAGGCCACCCACCACCCCGAGCTGAGGTCGATCCTCGCCCACTCCCCGCGCGAGCAGGCCACCGCGCTCGCGAAGGCGTTGGGACACGAGGATCCCGAGCGGTCCGCCACGCACTTCACGGCGTTCCTGGAGGGCCTGCTGTTCTACCGGCTCGTCGGCGGCGGCAGCACGACCGGGCCCGCGCCGGGCACCGAGGAGAGCCGGCGGGACCTGCGCGACGCCGTCGAAAAAGCGTTGCGACCGTAGGTACCGTGGGTTTCATGGGATTCGGGTACGGGGTCTTCTACCTCTGATCACGGACGTGTGCCACCGCGCAACACGTCCTGATTTCGCGTACCCAAAAGAGGATTCCCGTGCGTTCGCATGTTCATTTGACGACCCAAGATCTCACCAAGGGCTATGAGGCCGGGCCCGTCGTCGACGGCATCTCGCTGAAGGTCTCGGCCGGCCAGCGGCTCGGCGTCATCGGCGAGAACGGCCGCGGCAAGACCACCCTCCTCCGCCTGCTGGCCGACGACCTGGCGCCGGACCAGGGAACCGTCACGCGCCACGGCTCGTTGAGCCTGGTGCGCCAGGAAATGCCGTTCCACGAGGGCGAAACGGTGGGGGACCTGCTGTCCGAAGCGTTGCGCGAAAGCCGCCAAGCACTGTCCGAACTGGACAGTGCGGCGGAGCCGTTCGACGAGCAGCGCTACTCCGAGGCCCTGGCCCACGCCGAGGACATCGAGGCCTGGGACGCCGAGCGGCGTGCCGACATCGCGCTCAAGGCCCTCGACGCCGACCACGACCGGTCCGTGGAACTCCGGCGGCTCAGCGTGGGGCAACGCTACCGGGTCAGGCTCGCGTGCCTGCTCGCCGAACGCGCCGACGTCCTGCTGCTCGACGAACCGACCAACCACCTCGACGCGGGTGCGTTGTGCTTCCTGACCGAACGCCTCCAGCAGCACCACGGCGTCGTGGTGCTGGTGAGCCACGACCGCACGTTGCTGGACGACGTCTGCACCCAGTTGCTCGACCTCGACCCGTCGCCGGACGGCGAGGTGCACCTGCACGGCGGCGGCTACCGGGCGTTCAAGGAGGCCAAGCACGCCGAACGCCGCCGCTGGGAACAGCGGTTCGCCCAGGAGGAGGCCGAGCACGACGAGCTGGCCGAGAAGGTGGAACGGGCCCAGTCACGTCTGCGGGACGCCTGGCGCCCGCCGAAGGGCGCGTTCAAGCACAAGCGCAGCAGCCGCGCGGTGAACAAGATGCGCACTGTCGCGCGCAGGCTGGAAGAGCTCGACGACCACCGCGTCGACGCTCCCCCGCCGCCGTTGCGCTTCACCCCGCCGGACCTGGAGGCGAGCGGCGACCTGCTGCACGCCACCCCACTCGACGTACCCGGAAGGCTGCGCCTCACCGAGCCGATCTCGCTCAGCGCGGGCGAGAAACTGCTGATCACCGGACCGAACGGGGCCGGCAAGTCGACGCTGCTCAACGTGCTCGCCGGCCGTATCACGCCTGCTCACGGCACGGTGCACCACGTCGGCAGGGTCGCGCTCCTCGCGCAGGAGTCGTCGTTCGAGAACGAGGACGCCACCGCGGCACAGCTCTGTTCGCACGTGGAGAAACTCGGTCTGCTGAGCGGAAAAGACCTCGCGCGACCGGTCGGCCGCCTGTCCACTGGACAACGCAGGCGCCTGGAACTGGCGCTCCTGCTGAGCGGCGGCCCGCACGTGCTGCTGCTCGACGAACCGACCAACCACCTGTCGATCGCCCTGGTCGACGAACTGACGGAAGCGCTCCGCCAGACCCGTGCGGCGGTGGCCGTCGCGACCCACGACCGGCGGATGCGGACAGATTTCGGTGCGTGGCGGTCCGTGACCCTCAAATCACCTTCACGGAGTCATGAAACTTCTGTACCTTCGAAATAGGTCCTCTGCCGAGCACTGGGAGGTGTGCGAGATGACCGAACTGATCTCCGACGAACTACCCACCATGCGCCAGACCCCGTTCGACCCGCCCGCCGAGATCACCGCGATCCGCGAGCAGGCCCGCATCAGCAGGCTGAAGTTCGCCGACGGTCACCTCGGCTGGCTCGTCACGGGCCACCACCAGGTGCGTGAAGTCCTGGGGAGCCCCAAGTTCACGAACGACCCGGCCAAGCACCACCTGCTGGACCGCAGGTTCCAGGGTGAGGTGCCGGAGGAGGGCCGCAAGGTCGAGCCTGGCATGTTCCTCAGCCAGGACCCGCCGGACCACACCCGGCTGCGCAAGATGCTGCAGGGCCAGTTCACGGTCCGGCGGATGAACCAGCTGTCCGAGTGGATCGGCACCATCGTCGACGACCAGCTCAAGCACCTGCGGTCGCTCGACGGCAGGGCGGACCTCGTGAAGGAGTTCGCGCTGCCGGTGCCGTCACTGGTGATCTGCGCGCTGCTCGGCGTCGACTACGACGAGCGGCACAGGTTCCAGGAGGACACGACGAAGCTGCTGAGCCTGGACTCGACGTTCAAAGAGGCCATGGCGGCGATGGCGCGCATCCAGGAGTTCATGCGCGAGCTGATCGTCCGCAAGAAGGCCGACCCCGGCGACGACATGATCAGCGACCTGCTCGCCACCGGTGAACCGACCGACGAGGAGGCGTCGAACATGGCGCTGCTCCTGCTGTTGGCGGGCCACGAGACCACGGCGAACATGCTGGGCATCGGCACGTTCACGCTCCTTCAGCACCCGGACCAGCTCAAGATCCTGAAGGACGAGCCCGAGGTCATCGACAACGCCGTCGAGGAGCTGATGCGCTACCTGTCGATCATCCACTTCGGACCGGTCCGCACCGCGGCCGAGGACGTGGAGATCGACGGCCACCTGATCAGGGCGGGCGACACCGTGCTGATGCACGTGCCCACGGCCAACCGCGACCCGGAGAAGTTCCCCGGCAACCCCGAGGAGCTCGACCTCCGCCGCCCGGCCGGCGGCCACGTCGCGTTCGGCCACGGCATCCACCAGTGCCTGGGCCAGCAGCTGGCCCGCATCGAGATGCGGATCGCGTTCGCCAAGCTGTTCCAGGAGTTCCCCGACCTCCGGCTGGACGTGGAGGCCGAGGAGGTGCCGCTGCGCACCGACATGGGGATCTACGGGGTCCACTCGCTACCAGTAGCGTGGTCGGCATGAGGATTTCCGTCGACCAGTCGAAGTGCTGCGGTTCGGGGATGTGCGTGCTGACCGACCCGGACCTCTTCGACCAGAGCGAAGATGACGGCACGGTGGTGCTCCTGCAGGAGCACCCCGACGCCGAGCACGAGGCCACCGCGAAGGAGGCCGCGGGCCTCTGCCCGGCGGGGGCCATCACGATCAGCTGACCGTTGCGACCGCGCCAGGCGACGACCCCGTCGCCTGGCGCTGACGGCTGTCCGCCGGAAAATCTGCGACAACGGCGAGCACGCAAGCCGGCCCGCCGATGCCACCCCGAGCCGGCCCGCCGGCGTCCGGAACCAGCGTCCGGGAACAGCCCGGCTACGACGTAGCCAGCCGCAGCTCATCCACCTCGGCCTGGAACCCGGCCGCGGTCAGCGTCTCCTCAGCCCGCCGCCAGTGCTCCCGGGCCTCCTCGCCCCGCCCGGCCCGCTCCAGGGCGTTGCCGAACACCCGCAACGAGCGCCCGAACTCCGGCGGGGACCCCATCTCCCGGGCCTGCTCCAACGCGAGCGCCGCGAGGCTCAACGCCTCCTCGGCCGACGAGGCCATGCCCGACCGCAGCCGCCACACCCAGATCCGACCCTGCCGGTCGTCGTGCTCCTCGAAGAACTCCGAGGCCTGCCGCAGCTGCTCCTCGGCCAGGGAGTCCTGCCCCGACCGCACCAGCGTGTCCGCCAGGAACAACCGGATGTTGGCGGCCAGGTCCGGGTCGCCGAGCTTCTGCGCGGCGGCGAGCGACGACCGCAGGAACGAAGCGGACTCCGTGAGCTGACCGGTGAACTGGTGCAACCGCCCCAGTTCCAGCGTCGCCATCAGCTCGCTCTGCTCGTCCCCCAGCTGCCGTGCGATCCGCCGCGCCCGCTCCAGGTACTCCGACGCCGCGCCCAGCCCGCCGGCGCGCCGTTCGATGGCGCCCAGCGAGCAGAGCACCTCGATCTCGCCGTGCTGGTTGCTGGAGGCGACGAACCGGGCCATGGCCTCGCGGTGAGCGGCCCGGGCCTCAGCCGACCGGCCACTCCACTCGTGCATCCACCCCATGCCGTACCAGGCGTACGCCTCACCCCACACGTCACCGGCGGCGGCGAAACCCTCCTGCGCCGCCTGGAAGTTCTCCGAGGCCGAGGCGTAGTCGTGCAGCCGGGCGCGCAGGATTCCCCGTTGCTGGAACAGCATCGGCTTGCGTTCGGGCGGCGCGCACGACAGCCCGAGGCAGTTGATCTGCTCCCAGTCGTCGAAGCGGGCCCGCAGGTCGCAGAAGGCCATCGACCGGATCGCGAGCTCGGCGGCCAGTGCTCCCAGCCCCAGTCCCGCGGCCTGGGTGATCACCGCGTGGATGTTCTGCCACTCCGCGTCGAACCACTCCGCCGCGTCACCGAGGTCGAACCGTTCCAGCGCCAGGGGTTCGAGGCGGACGCCCTGGTGCGGCAGCTCCACGTCCGCCCGCATCGCCAGGTCGAGCCACTGCTCGAACAGCGCCTTCAACGCGACGGCCGGTTCCTCCGACGCAGCCTCACGGCCGAACGCCCGCAACAGGTCGTGCAGCCGGTAACGCACCTGGCCCAGCGCATCGCGCCCCGCGTAGTCGACGAGCCTGGCGTCGACCAGCGCCTCGACGTGGTCCTCCGCGTCGTCCAGCCCCAGTCCCAGCAGGGGAGACGCCACCCAGGCGGGGAAGTCCGGCGTGTCCACGAGCGACAGCAACCGGAACGCCGTCCGGTGCGTCTCGTCCAGGCCGTCGTAGGACAGCGCCAGAGAGGCACGCACGTCCAGATCGCCCAACGACAGCTCGTCGAACCGGCGGCGCTCGTCGGACAACCGCCCGGCGAGCTTCGCGAGCTGCCAGTGCGGCCGCGCGACCAGCCGGGCCGCGGCCACCCGCAACGCCAGCGGCAGCTTGCCGCAGTAGGTCACGATCTCCTGCGCGGCAACGGGCTCGGCGGCGCAACGGGACTCACCGACCGCCGCCCGCAGCAAGGCCAGCGCGTCCGAGGAGGGCAGCACGTCCAGCGGCACGACGTGCGCCGCCTCCAGCCCGGCCAGCGCGGCCCGCGAGGTCACCAGCGCCGCACCGGACGTGGTCCCCGGCAGCAGCGGCCGGACCTGGGCCTCGTTCACGGCGTTGTCCAGCACGACCAGGATCCGCCGGTCCGACAGCAGGTCCCGGTAGAGGTCCACCCGATCCTCCACAGAGGACGGAATGGCACCACCCGACACACCCAGGCCGCGTAACAACCGGTCCAGGGCGGCAGCGGGTTCGACGGGCCTCTGCTCACCACCGCGCAGGTTCAGGTACAGCTGGCCGTCCGGGAAAGCGTCCCGGACGACGTGCGCGCAGTGCACGGCCAGCGAGGTCTTGCCGACCCCGCCCGGCCCGGTGATCGTCCACGTCCCACCGGCGCGCAGTCCGGCCGTGAGCCGGGCGACCTCGTCCGACCGGCCGGAGAAGTCCCCCACCGCGGGCGGCAGCCACGAAGGTCCGGACTGGACCGCGACCGGCGCCGAGGATCCCGCCAGCACCTCCATGTGCAGGGCGCGGAGCTCGGCGTTCGGGTCGATGCCCAGCTCGTCGGCGAGCACGTCGCTGGCCCGGCGGTAGACGTCGAGGGCCTGCGCCTGCTGGCCGGTGCGGTGCAGGGCGAGCATCAGCTGGTACCAGAAGCGTTCGCGCAGCGGGTGTTCCGCGACGAGCGACCGCAGCTCGTCGACGATCTGGTCGTGCCGGCCGAGCTGCAGCTCGGCGTCGTTGCGGCGTTCCAGCACCTCCCAGCGCTGTTCGTTCAACCGCTGCACGTCGGTCTGTTCCATCCGCAGCGACGACACCTGGTCCAGCGCCGGCCCGCGCCACAGCGCCGCGGCCTCGCCCAGCAGCCGCGCCTCGGTCTCCAGGTCCGGCGCGCGCCGCGCTTCGGCACGCAGCCGCTGGAACGTCAGCAGGTCGAGCTGGTCGTCCTCGACGTGGATCGAGTAGCCGGTCGGCCACGTGCGGACGAGCTTGCGGTCGGCCAGGTCGTCCAGCGACTGTCTCAGCCGCATGACGTACGTCTGCAGAGTCGCGCGTGCCGAACCCGACGGCTCCTCGCCCCAGAGGTGTTCCATCAGCTCGTAGGACGAAACCGGCGCGTTGGCCTTCATCAGCAACGCGGCGAGCAGGACGCGCTGTTTGGCCGAACGCAGCTCCACCACTCGGCCGGAGTCGATGACCTGCAACGATCCGAGAACCCTGAACCCCCACCGCCGCTGCATGTGGCCGATCCTAACCAGCCGGTAACCGGAGGTGTCAGCGAAATGTCAGCGGCCGTCGTGATGCTCACAGCCCATGAAGAGGTCAGCACTGATCGCCGCAGGTGCGGTACTTCTCGGCTTGGTCACCGCCACCAACGCGGCCGCCGAGAGCGCCCCCGGCTGCGGACCCGTCACCCAGATCGGCAGCACCGCCTACATCGGTGACCACGGGCAGAGGTGGGCGTCGATCAAGCAGTTCAAGGGGTGCGGCAAGAACTGGGCCTACATCTACACCTGGGACTCGGTGCACAACGCCGGTGCCCCGTACACCCCGGAGCTCGTTCTGATCGAGCAGTGGGCGTCCAAGGACGCGCGCGAACCGTACGGACGCGTCGGCCTGAGGCAGGGCACCTACCGCAAGCAGGAGCTGTGGTCCGGCGGCACCAACACCCTGAGCGACTGCACCTCCGCCTACGCCGAGTGGGACTCCGGCGCGCTGACCTACCGGGCGCGCACCGACATCCGCTGCTGACCGCCCCGGACCGGAGCGGCGTCCAGGGCCCCCCAGCTCGGCGCCGCTCCGCCTCTGACGGTGTCGCCGGGGCTCGAAGCCCAAACCTCTCCTCGGGCCCCGGTGACGCCCTCCAGGCTAGTGCCGCAACCGCAACCTTCGCCGCGTCTTCGACGCTCAGCAGGGCGCCTCGCGGCACCGGCCCCACGCCCACATACAACCAGTATGAGGACGTGGGGCCGGCACCGCGACGCACCCGTCTGAACGCCGAAGACGGGGCAAACGCTGCCGGTTGCGGCACTAGGCCGCTCCCCGCGACGTCGTCATGAACTTCCCCAGACGTGACGACAGCTCGTCCGCGGCTTCGTTGCCGCGCAACCGTTCCGCTTCCTGTTTCAACGGCCGCATGCGATCACGGGTGCGGGCCGAGCGGATGGGGCCGGACACCGTGATCGCCTGTTCCCCGACATCTCGCGCGTGTTCGGCCTCGTTCTGCACCAGGTAGTTCATCGCCAGCGCGGCCAGCCGGAACGACTGGCTGCGCGACGCGTCCTCTCCCCCGGAGGCGATCGCCCTGGTGAGCAACGGGATCGCCGACCGCGCGTACTTCACGTCGCAGGTGCGCGCGAGCTCGGTGTGCACCATGCCGCCGATCGACACCAGGTCGGACAGGTCGAAGAACCGCGCCCACGGCGGTGCCTCCTCGGCGCCGGCCCGGTCGAACTCGTCCTCGGCGCGCGCGAACTGGCGCAGCGCCTGCCTTTCCGCGCCCATCTTCGCGAACGCCCACGCCTCGTTGGCGTGCAGGATCGACACGGCCAGCGTGGACCCGCTGGCCTGCGCGATGGGAAGTCCCCGCTGGAACGACGCCAACGCGTCCTCGGCGAGCTCGTAGTGCAGGTGCACGCGACCCATCCGGTAGTGGAGGTTCGCCTCCAACGCGCTGTTGCCCGACGCGCGCGCGAGGCCCATCGCCCGGCCGAAGTGCAGATGCGCCGACTCCAGCAGACCCATGTCGAACGACGCCCAGCCGGCCAGGTTGTGCAGGTCCGCGATGGCCACCTGGAGCCGGTGCAGCACCCGTCCGGACGAGCCGGCGTCGAGCAGCGGGTTCGCCCAGTTCAGCAACGCGACGCAGGCGTCGCGGCAGGCGCCACCACCATATTCGTGATCCAACGCCCTCAACGCGCCGGTCAGGGTTTCGACATGCCGCACGTCGGATTTGTCCACGCGAGCTGGAAATGCATCGCCGTTGAACATGACTGGCCCTCCTGACGTGCGCCGAGTACCCATTGCACAGATACCCGTTACACACCGCCGGTACTCACCGCGCCGCCGCCACCATCCCGCTGTCGAGCCTGGTCGGGAAGGGTCTTTCGACTCTCCCCCGGTACGTGGGCGCGACCACCACAACGCCGTGCTGGTCGCGCTTACGATTTCGGACGGTCATGGTGATCGGAAAGGGCCAACGAGGTGTCGGCGAAACGGAGCTGAATCAATTTTCCGTGATGGCACCTCACCGGATCGGCCGATCGAGGTCACTCTTGCAGGCTCACCACCCGGGCGGGGCACCGGTCCACCGCGTCACGCACGCCCGGCAACAGCTCCGGAGGCGGTTCGGGGATCAGCACGAGGCCGAGCCCGTCGTCGTCCGACTGGTCGAACACGTCCGGTGCGGCGAGCACGCACTGGCCCGATCCGATGCACCCGGCCTGGTCTATCCGGACCGTCATGTCACCACACCACCGGGATCTCGGCGGCGCCGTAGGTAATCATGTCGTTGCGGTACCTCATCTGTGTCACGGGCACCGCCGGACGCAGGTCCGGGAACCGTTCGAAGAGCGTCCGCAGCCCGATCTGCAGCTCCGCGCGGGCCAGGTTGGCGCCGAGGCACTGGTGCGGGCCGAACCCGAAACCCAGGTGCGACACGGCATCGCGCTCCAGGTCCAGCTCCCCGGCGCGCGGGCACAGCGCCTCGTCGAGGTTCGCGATCAGCGACACGCTCACCCAGTCACCCGCCCTGATCAGCACGCCGTCGACCTCGACGTCCTCGGTCGCCCTGCGGATCAGGCCGGGATCACCGAGCCGGCCGACCGTGTACCGCATCAGCTCCTCGACGATGACGTCCGCGCGGCTCGGGTCACGCCGCAGGATCTCCAGCTGGTCGGGCTTCTCGAACAGGTGCAGCGTGAACAGGCCGAGGAAGTTCGACGTGGTCTCGTGGCCGGCCGCGAGCAACCCGATGCAGAGGAAGATCAGCTCGTCCATGCTGAAGTCGGTGTCGTTGGCCATCAGGCCGATCAGGTCGTCGTTCGTCCCGGCTTTCTTCTTCTCCGCGACGATCGGCGCGAGCACCTCCGCGAGCTTCGTGGCGTGCGCGGAGTACTCATCCTTCGAGCCGTTCTTGCCGAAGAGGTCACCGGCGGTGGCCTGGAACAGCTCCTGGTGCTCCGGCGGCACCCCCAGCAGTTCGGCGATCACCAGCGACGGCAGCGGCAGGCACAACGAGCTGACCAGGTCGGCCGGAGCACCCTTGGCCTCCATGACGTCGAGGTGCTCGTCGACGATCTGCTGGATGCGTGGCCGCAGCGCGTTCATGCGCTTGACCATGAAGCCGCGCGAGAGAGGACGGCGCAACCGCATGTGTTCGGCGCCGTCGATCGCGTTGATGTTGCCGGGCTGGTCGGGGTCGAGCACGGCCTCGCCGTCGTCGGTGCGCATCTCCGGCTGGCCGCCCTTGCGGGTGCTGAACCGCGGGTCGGACAGCACCTGCCGGGCTCCGGCGTAGCTCGACACCAGCCAGGCCTCGACGCCGTTGGGCCACAGCATCCTGACCGGCCCGTCGCTCACGGCCTCGACGAAGCCGATCGGCGACTGGAGCGGGTGGTCGCGTTCGTGGTGGACCGGGCAGACAGCAGCTTCAGTCACGGGAGTTCCCCTCAATAGAACAGAATTGTTCTTTTGATCCATGACCGAAAGTAGCGCAACGACTACGTTCTGACGAGTTATTTGGTCCTAAAAGTACCGATGAGCGGTCGCAACAGGCCGTCGACGATGCCGTCGATGACGCCCTGTTCCTCGGAGCGCAGCACGAACGTCGAGATCAGCGCGGTGATGAGGAAGCCGGCGTCGAGGCACTCCGGCAGCTCGCCACGCGCCTTCGCCCGGTCCACCGCGACCTGGAGGTGCTCGGTGTAGGCGCGGTCGATGTGCTCCTCGCGCAGGCACGCGAGGTCGGCGTCCTGCCGGCTGCCCTCGAGCAGTCCCAGGAAGATGCCGGCGGTGTCGAACGGCATCGGCTCGCCCCACGCCAGCAGGATCTGGCGGACGTCCTCGGCGAACGCGCCCTCGTCCGGCTGCGGCAGGTCGGGCAGGTTCGCCTTCAGGGCGTCGGTGATCAGCCGTGCCTTGGACGGCCAGCGCTGGTAGAGGCTCGCCTTGCTCGCGCGTGCCCGGCCCGCGACGAGGTCCATGTTGAACCGGGCGTAGCCCACCTCGGCCAGCACGGCGAGCACAGCGGCGAAGACTTCCTGCTGACGCTCCGGCGCGTCGAGGGGCATGCGACCCAACCCTGCCTCCCGTGGCTCAGGTGACGTGCACCGTACCGCCGGGGGCGTCCGCGAGCCGACCCGTGCGCCGCACCGACATCCACCGCAACCGCGTGCCGTGCACCGCCGTGACCAACGACTGGATCACCACGGCGTACATCAGCTGCCGGTAGACGATCTGCTGCAGCGGACTGGCCCACAACGGTTTGAGCGACTCGCCGTCGAGCCTCAGCGCGTACCCCACGCTCGCGGTCTGGATCAGCAGGAACGCCGCCCACACGACCAGCGCGAGAGGCGCGTCCGCGACGAAGAACCCATAGAGCACGAAGAGGTCCATCACCGGAGCGAGTAACGGCAGCAGCAGATGGAACGCCACCAGGTAGATGAGCCCGAACCGGCCCATCGGCCCCTTCTCCACCAGGGCGCCGCGATGTTTCCACATCGCCTGAAAAGTGCCGTACGACCAGCGGTAACGCTGCCGGAACAGGCCGTGGAGGGTGACCGGCGCCTCGGTCCACGCCTTCGCCTGCGGACGGTAGGCGACCCGCCAGCCCGCACGGGTCACCGCCATCGTGAGGTCGGTGTCCTCGGCCAGCGTGTCGTCGCTGACGCCACCGACGTCGGTGAGCGCGGCCCGGCGGAACGCCCCGACCGCGCCCGGCACCGTCGGTATGCACCGCAGCGCGTGCAGGATCTGCCGGTCCAGGTTCGACCCGGCGCAGTACTCGAGGTGCTGCCAGCGCCCGAGCAGGCCCTGCCGGTTGCCGACCTTCGCGTTGCCGGAGACCGCGCCGACACCGGTGTCCGCGAACGGCTGCACGAGCTGGCCGACCGTCTCCGGCTCGAAGATCGTGTCGGCGTCCACCAGCACCAGCACGTCGTGCATCGCCGCGCGGACGCCCGCATTCAGGGCGGCGGGCTTGCCCTGGTTGGTCTGGCGGAGCACGGTCACGCCGGGCAGGCCGAGCTCCTCGGCGAGGTCCGCGGTGCCGTCGGTCGAGCCGTCGTCGACCACGATCACCTCGACGTCGGCGAGATGGTCGTTCGCGGCGATCGACCGTACGGTGGCGGCGATGTTCAGCGCCTCGTTGAACGCGGGCACGACCACCGAGACCGGCGGGGCGAACCACGGCGGCGGCTCCCGCTCGGCCTCGCGCCGCAGCCGGCGGTCGGTGTGCGCGAGGCCGAGCTGCATCAGGGTGCGCAGGAGACCTGCCAGTGCCGCGAGCGCGATAGCAGTGCCGAACAGCCCCAGCGCCACGCCGCCGTTGCGCTGCGACCACGTGGTGACCGCGCCGGTGAACCGTTCGCGCGCGGTGGTGGCGACGGGCTGGTCGTCCGAGACCGGGACGAACCGGTAGCCGGGTGCCTTCGCGAGCTCACGGGCGACGTCGCCGCCGATGCTGCCGTCGTCGCGCAGCCGGACGACGCCTCCCTCTTCCCGTAACGACAACTTCACCAGCGTGCCGACGTCCGGGAACTCGTGGTCGCCGCTGTCGATCTCGGCGGGCGCGCCGATCAGTCGCGTGTGGACACCGAGCGCGTCGGCGAGCGCGGCCTGCGCGAAGGCGATGTTCAGCGGTTCGGCGTGGTCACCCTCGGCGCGGAAGCCGTCGATGCCGATCTGATGCCCCTCCGCGACGATCCGGCGTGCCACCTCGGGGTGGCGGGTGACCTGGGCGCCGGTGACGAAGAAGGTCGCTTTCACCCCGGCGGTCCGCAACCTGTCGAGGGCGCGCGGTGTCCACCTCGGGTCCGGACCGCCGTGGAACGCCAGCGCCAGCGTGCGGTCCGGCATCTCCCGGTGCACCCCGTTGTGCCGCAGGGGTTCCGGCCGGACCGCCGCGTAGGCGTGGAACGACGCCACCCCCATCAACACCAGCAGCCCGAGCACGAGGGAGATCCAGTGCAGCCGCGGAGCGCGTCTCACCAGGCTTCCAGCAGCGTGCCGCAGACGACGGCGGTGAACCCGATCAGTCCACTCGCGACGGTCCAGCTGACCAGCCGCGCGACTACCCGTCTACCGCCGCTGCGATCGACGAAGACCTGCATTTCCCGTTTCCCCCGGTGACCAGGCGGACGACCACGACCACCAGTGCCGCGCCGACCGCTGCCGCCATCCACGGGAACCCGCCGACCAGCCACGGGACCGCGTCGGCGGCGAACTCCCTGCTGCTCCCCCACGGAGCCTGCCTCTTCGACTGCCGGTCCCACGCCGCGTTGCCCACCGCGACGGCGACGAACACGAGCGGCGGCGACGGTGCCACCGTCCACAGCCCCACGCGCCGCACGAGGGCCGAAGCCACGATCGTGCCCGCCACCAGCCAGATGCCGAAGGCCCAGCCGAGGTCGTCCCCGCCCGCCACGATCCCCGTCTGCGCGAACACCCCCAGCATCGCGACGGCGGCGAGACTGGGCAGCTGAACCCCCACGAGCGCCTAGAATAGTTCGTCAGTTCCGGCGTTCGGTGACCCAGGTGGCGATCTGCGCGCGTGAGGTGAACCCGAGCTTCTGCAGGATCCGCTCGACGTGGCCCTCCGCCGTCCTGCGCGCGATCACCAGCCGCGCCGCGATCTCCTTGTTCGACATGCCACCGGCGATGAGGTCGGCCACCTGCTGCTCGCGCCGCGTCAACGGCGTGAGCGTCACGACCGGCGCCGGGTCCCGCACCTGCTCCTCCCCGATGGCGAACGCGATGGCGTCCTCCAGTTCGAGGTCCATGCCCTTGCGGAACGCCGCCCGGAACCGCTGGTCGCCCAGTGCCCTGATGGACGCCGACTCGCACTCGCCGTGCGGGGCGCCGAAGTACCGCGACCCGAACATGGGGTAGCCGACCGACTGCCAGATCTCGTTGGTGGCGCCCAGCAGCGTCGCCGCGCGTTCCGCGTCGCCCTGCGAGGCCGCGATCCAGGCCAGCACCTCGATAGCGAGCACGATGCCCAGCAGGTCGTGGAACGTCCGCTTGATCCGCAGGCACTCCCTGCCGAGCCGGTCGGCACGCACGAGGTCGCCGCTCACCCACGCGCACAGCGCCAGCACGTAGATCGCGTACGCCTGCGCCCACAGCTCGCCGTGCTCCTCGCCGACGGCCTTGGCCTCGACGCAGAGCCGTTCCGCGGCGGCGAAGTCGTGCTGGAACGTCGCCGAGATCGCGAGCTCGATGCCGGCGAGCATGGTGTGGCTGTTGACCGTGCCCTGTCCCCGGTAGAGGCGGATGGCCTCCGCGAACAGGCTGTCGGCCAGGTCGAGGTCGTCGCCGACCAGGTGCGTGCAGGCGAGGCGGTGGGTCGAGTAGGCGAGCGCGGTCCCGTCCCCCGACTCGACGGCGTACCGGCGGCACTCCTCCAGCATGCGCGTGGAGGCGGGGATGTCGCCCTGCAACGTCGAGACGTAGCCGTTGACCCACAGCGCCTTCGCCCGCGCCGGACCCGGTTCCGCGCTCGTCAGGGCGCGGTCGAGCCAGTGGCGGCCTTCGCCGAGCATGCCGCAGCCCGCCCAGTAGAACCACAGCGTGCCGGAGAGGTGCACGCAGTGGTCGCCGGCGTTGTCGGAGCAGAAGTCGAGCGCAGACCGCAGGTTCGCCTGTTCCAGTCGGGTGAGCGAGAAGATCTGCGGCTGGGCGGGGCCGAACCACTCCTGCTCCCGCCGCTCGGCCCAGTCGATGAAGTGGTCGCGGTGCCGTTCGCGCATCACCCGCTCACGTCCCGCGGCACGCAGCTTCTCCAGGCCGTACTGCCGCAACGGTTCGAGCAGCCGGAAGCGGGTGCCGGACGGGTGCTGCTCCGACACCACGACCGACTTGTCGACCAGGCCCATGAGCGAGTGCAGGACGTTCTCGCGCGCGACGCCCTCGCCCGAGCAGACCCGTTCCGCCGCCTCCAGGTCGAACGTGCCGGAGAACACCGACGCCCGCGCCCACAGGATCTGCTCGGGCCGCGTGCACAGGTGGAAGCTCCAGTCCACCGCGGCGTGCAACGTCTGGTGCCGCGGGTCGCCGCCGCGCTTGCCGTCCACCAGCACCCGGAACGTGTCGTCCAATCTGGACAGCAGGTGGTCGAGGCTCAGCACGCGCAGGCGCACCGCGGCCAGTTCGATGGCCAGCGGGATACCGCCCAGCAGCGCGCAGATCTGGCTGACCGTGTCGTGGTTGTGCGCGCTCAGGGCGAAGCCCGGTTCGACGGCGGCGGCCCGGTCGGCGAACAGCGCCAGCGCCGGGTCCCGCGGCAGCGGCGCGACCTGCCAGAGGTGCTCGCCGTCGACGCCGAGGCGTTCGCGGCTCGTGACGAGCACGCGCAGGCCGGGAGCCCCGCGCAACAACGCGGAGACGAGGTCGGCGGCGGCCTCCACGATGTGCTCGCCGTTGTCCAGGACCATCAGCATCTGCCGGTCGTGCAGGTGTTCCAGCAGGACGGTGCGGTGCTTGCGGACCGTGTCGTCGTGGATGCCCAGCTGCTCCAGGACCGTGTGCACGACCAGTTCCGGGTCGGTGACGCCACCCAGTTCGACGAACCACACGCCGTCGCGGAACGCCCGGTGCGTCTCGGCGGCCGCCCGCAACGCGAGCCGCGTCTTGCCGACACCACCGACACCCGTAAGAGTGACGAGGCGGGACTCGGACAGCAGCCTCCGCACGTCGGCGACATCTTGCCTGCGGCCGACGAAAGTAGTTGTGTCGGCAGGCAAATTGCCTCTGCGACCTGGGGAAAGCGTACCGCCCACAGCGGAACCCTAGGTCGGTCCGATCTCCCGCTGCAACGCGGTCCCCCGGAGGTACCAACCGGAACACGGGTAGTTACCCCCTAGGGAGCATCCAGTCACCACGTCAGTCTTGAAGGCTGGGGACGCGCATCCGGGAGGGGAGCCGATCATGGCCGGTGACAGCCTCGACGTGGACGTCCGGGAACAGAACGGCGTGCTCGTCGTCCGGTTCAGCGGCCGGCTCGACTGGACGACGTACATGCGCGCGCAGGACGTGCTGCTCGACTGCGCCACCAAGGAGCTCGTCGGCGTCGTGGTGGAGCTGGACGAGCTGGTCGCGGAGTCACCGGCGCTGCTCGTGCTGTTCGACGTCGTGTGGCTGTCCGCGGCGCACTGGCCGGGCATCTCGCTGAGCCTCGTCGTGAGCGACCACCGGCTGCGGTCGACACTGGAGTCGCGCGGCCTGCCCCGGCACATCCCGATGCACTCGACGACGTCGGCCGCCGTGGCCGCGGTCGTGCGGCTGCGGCACGAGGACCGGGTGGACGCGGCACTGCCCACGTGCCGCTGCCTGCCGCACGTGGCCGAGCGGATCACCGAACGCGCCTGCGAGCGGTGGGGTATCCAGTCGATGCTCGACGTCGCGCCGCAGGTGGCCGTCGAGCTCGTGTCGCACGTCGAGGACGACAGCCCTCTCACGCTGATGCTGCGCATGCGCGGCGACAAGCTGTCCGTCGCCGTGCGCACGACCACACGGTTCGACCTCAAGCAGTGGCACATCATGCGGCACAACGTCGCGTCCATCGCCGTCTGCAACTTCTCGATGGGCGAGACGCCGGCGGGCGGCGGCCGCCAGGTCATCTGGGCGTTGCTCGACGTGCCGGAGGACAGCCGGCGGCCGCCGATCGCTGTCCCTGAGGCCGCCGTCTTCACCCATCAGGCTTAACCGGGCTCGCGGACGTTCGCGAATCGGTGGGCTCGTGACGGTGATGCCGCTGGGGCGCGGGACACGATCAGTAGCCCGGTCCGCGCCCCGGCAGTCACTTCGCCTGCGGCAGCTTGACCTTCTTCTTCGCCCCCGGTGCCGACGGCGGCGGCACCACCGGCCCGATGTCGCCGTCCGGCGCCACGTCGAGGTCCACGATCACCGGCGCGTGGTCGCTCGGCCCGGTCCCCTTGCGCGCGTGCCGGTCGATCCACGCCGCCTTCGCCCTCGGCGCGACGGAACTGGACGCGAGGATCAGGTCGATGCGCATGCCGAGGTCGCGGTGGAACATGCCGGCGCGGTAGTCCCAGTAGCTGAAGATGCGCTCGTTCGGCCACCGGTCGCGCACGACGTCGTGGAACCCCAACGCTTCGATGGCGCGCAGCGCGGCGCGTTCGGGTTCGGTGACGTGGGTCTGGCCGATGTACGCATCGGGGTCGAACACGTCGGCGTCGGCCGGGGCGATGTTGATGTCGCCGCACACCAGGGCGTCCGCGGGACCGGACTCCAGCACGTCGCGCAGGGCGGCGAGCCATTCGAGCTTGTACTTGTAGTGGTCGGACTCGGGCTCACGGCCGTTGGGCACGTACAGCGAGTGCACGCGCACTCCGCCGCACGTGGCCGCCACGGCGCGTGCCTCCACGTGGGGGTATCCCGGTGCGCCGGCGATGCCCACCTCGACATCTTCCAGTCCCACGCGGGAGAGCACAGCCACGCCGTTCCACTGGGTCTCGCCGAACAGCGCGACCTCGTAGCCGCGGTCCGCGAGCTCGGAACCCAGCAGCGCCGTGAAGGCGTCGTCGGCCAGCTTGGTCTCCTGCAGGCACACGACGTCCGGCTTGCGCTGGTCCAGCCACGGCAGCAGGCGGGGCACGCGTTGTTTGACGGAGTTCACGTTCCAGGTCGCCACTCGCACGCCGTCAACCGTAGCCACCGCCGCTCAAGCCCGCATCGAACGAGGCGACCTCAGTCCACGCGCCGCCAGCCACGCGACGACCGGCAACACGACGAGCGTCAGCAAGCCCCACTGGAGATTCCACACGCCCGCGACCGCTCCGACCACCGGTGAGCCCAGGCCGCCGATGCTGACCGCGAGCCCCAGCGTGACGCCGCTGGCGGTGCCGAGACGGTTGGGCAGGTAGTCCTGGCCCAGGGTGACGTGCAGCGAGAACGGCACGTACAACGCCACGGCCGTGAGTGCCACCATCAAATAGACAGCAGGACCGGGCACCAGTGCGACGCCCGCGACAGCAGGCACCGCAACGGCGTACGACACCTGCAGGACCCGGACACGGCCCCAACGCCCGGCCAGCACGCCGCCGAGCAACGTGCTCGCGGCACCGGCTCCGAACAGCACGACCAGCGCCGCCGCCCCGGCCGCCGGGCCGCCCCCGACCCGGTCGGTCACCCAGATCGCGAGGAACGTGCCGAGCCCGAACGTCACCATCGACCGCGCGACGATCACCACGGTCAGCCTGCTGAACTGGCCCCAGTCGTCCCGGCCGGGACTCGCCACCACCGAAGTCGGAGCACCCTGCACGCCACGCAACGCGACGGCCGTCAACACCCCTCCCACCAGCGCCGGAACGGCCAGCAACGGGCTTGCGGCAAGCCCGCCGAAGGCGAGCACCGGCGTCACCAGCACCGGTCCCAGCGCGAACCCGGCGTTGCCGCCCACCGCGAACCAGCTCATGCCGACGTGGCTGTCCTGGGCGACCCGGCGCGCGAGCCGGGCGGCCTCCGGGTGGTACGCGGCGACGCCGAGACCGGACAACGCGATCGCGAGCCAGGTGAGCAGGTACGAGTCGCTCACACCGGACAGCCCGATGCCCACCCCGGCGACCGTCATGCCGGCCGGGACCAGCCACGGCAGCGGACGCCGGTCGGTCAGCACGCCGAACAACGGCTGCACGACCGAGGACAGCAGCGTCGCGGCGACCGTGATGCCGGCCGCCGCGACGTAGCCGTAGTGGCGTTCGGCGACGAGGAACGGCACCACGGCCGGGACCGCGCCCTGGTAGAGGTCGTTCACCGAATGGCCCGCGACCAGGACCGCCATCCGCCGGCGAGAGGAGTTCACGCACCGATCGTCGCGACCCGCGCGGGTTCGCGATTCCGATATTCTGCCGATGTATGTCGCATACTCGCCATCTGCCGGCGGCGCCGACCACGAGCCGCGACCTGGCGGGCACCAGTGGCGTGACCGCGCATTGGCACGACGAGCACCAGATCGTCTACGCCAGCCGCGGCGTCGTGGCCGTGCACACCGAGAATTCGCGGTGGATCGCACCCGCGCACCGTGCGTTGTGGATCCCGTCCGGCGCCGTGCACGCGCACCGCGCGTACGGCGTGACACGGCTGCATTTCCTTGGCCTCACTCAAAACCCGTTGAAGCTCAACGAACCGACAGCGCTCGCCGTCTCCCCTCTGCTGCGTGAGTTGCTGATCGCCTACACCGAGCTCACCGACCGAGAAACCCCTGCGGCCAAACGGATGCGCTCAGTGCTGCTCGACCAGCTCGCCACCGCGTCCGAACGACCCGTACGCGTACCCGCCGCCCGCGACCCCCGGCTCGCGGCGGTCTGCGCGGCGCTCGAGACCGACCCCTCGGACGCACGCGGTCTCGACGCGCTCGGCCGCGCGGCCGGGGCGAGCGGCAGGACGCTGACCAGGCTGTTCCGTGACGAGATGGGCATGACCTTCCCTCAGTGGCGCACGCAGTTGCGGCTCTACCACGCCCTGCGGCTGCTGGCCGAGGGTCACCCGGTCACCGCCGTCGCCGTGCGATGCGGGTTCGCCACCGCGAGCGCGTTCATCGACGTCTTCCGGCGCTCGCTCGGCCACACGCCCGGTTCGTACCTCTAGAACCTCGTACGTCTAGACCCGTCTTCCGCACATAGAAGTGAGTGACTTGATCAGGCGGCCCAGTGGCTGCCTGATCAGGGAGTTCTGCCAGGGTGTCCGGTCGTGGATCAACGTGGACAGCGGGCCCGGTATGTGACGGCGAGGCTGGAGAAGTCGCTGGGCGCGTTGCCGGTCGTGGCCGACTACTGCCGCCGCCTGGACCTGGCCGGGATCATCGACCGGGCGTGTCCGGTGCGTGATCTCGCGCATCTGAGCCACGGCCAGGTGATCGAGGCGCTGATCGCGAACCGGCTCACCTCGCCCGCGCCGCTGGTCCGGGTATCGGAATGGGCCGGCCAGTGGGCGGTCGAGGAGGTTTTCGGCATCGCCGCCGAGCTGCTCAACGACGACCGGATCGGCCGGGCGCTGGACGCGATCGCGCCCGAGCTGGACGGGATCATCGGATCCGTTGGGGCCCAGGCGATCTCGGCGTTCGGGCTGGAGGTGTCCCGGCTGCACTGGGACATGACCTCGATCTCCCTGCACGGGGACTTCGCCGGCAACGACGAGGACTACCCGGCCCCGAAGTACGGCCACCCCAAAGACCGCCGCCACGACCTCAAACAGATCCAGGCCGGGCTGGCGGTCACCTCCGACGGCGCGGTCCCGGTGTTCCACCGCGCCTACGACGGCAACGCCGGCGAGGTGACTCAGGTCGTCGCGGCGATGACCGCGCTGACGAAAATGGCCGCGCCGCGGGACTTCTTGCTGGTCGGGGATTCCAAACTGGTGTCCTACAGCAACCTTGTGGCGATGGCTGATGCCGGTGTCGCGTTCCTGGCGCCCGCGTCCAAGACCTACGTCCCGGCCGCTGTCCTTGCCACGCTGGACATCCACGCCGCAGTCGAGGTCGACCACGTGGCCGAACGAGACCTGGGAAAGCCTACCGCCGAGCAGGGCCGGTGGCGGGTGCTCGAGGACACTATGACGCTGACCGGGCCCCGCAAGAAGGACCCCGTGCTCACGCTGCGCCGGGTGTTCGTGCACTCCACCGCCCGCGCCCAGGCCGCCGTCACCGCACGAGAACGCAAACTCGCCCAGGCCCGCGCCGACCTGGGGCGGCTGGCACGCGGGCTGGGCAGCCGGCACTATCCCGACGCCGCGTCAGTCACCGCCCGGATCGCCACGATCAGCAAGGCCCGCCGGGTCAGCGCCTTGCTGCGCGCCACGGTGAGCACCGACCCCGCCACCAGCAAACCCGCCCTGGCCTGGGAGTTCGACGACCAGGCCCTGGCCGCCGAGGCCGCCCTCGACGGCTGGCACGCGCTGCTGACCAACCTTCATCCCGCCGACGCCGACACGGCCGAAGTGCTGCGCCGCTACAAGGGCCAGGAAACCGTCGAACGCCGCTACGGCGCGTTCAAGGGACCACTCGCGGTGGCGCCGCTGTTCCTCAAGAACAACCGGCGCATCGCCGCGCTGATCACCGTGATCTGCCTGGCACTGCTGATCTTCTGCCTGATCGAACGCCAGACACGACTCGCGATCGCCCCGCACACCACACTCGACGGACTCTACGTCGGACGCCCCGCCAAACCCACCGGCCGGCTGATCTTCGAGGCGCTGGCCCGGCTCCGGCTCATCCCTGCCACCGCGAACGAACCTCCCGGCATCCCGCAACCACCACCACTACAGGCCACACTCCTGGCCCTGCTAGAGGTTGATCCAACCAGGCCAAGATGATCAAATCCCACCTCGGAAATGATCACCAAAGTTGATCAACCCCCATGTGCGGAACGCGGGTCTAGAAGACGGAGAACACCTCCTCCGCGCGGTCCCGCCGCACGAACATCTGCCACGCGGTCTCCGCGATGGCGTCCGGGTCCAGCGTGTGCCCGGCCACGGTCCCGAACTCCTCGGGCTTGCTCTTCACGACCTGGTGGATGTCGCCGCGTTCGACGAGGCCACCGATGGTGAGCGTGCCGGCGTAGACACCCTTGTCGACCAACGCCGCGTTGAGCGTCAGTGCGTAGTTGCGCAACGCGGCACCCGTCAGTGCGAGCGCACCGAGCATCGGCATCGGCTGCACCGCGCTCAGCCCACCGGCGAACAGCAGGCCACCACCGCGCTCGATCACCCCCGGCAGCACGTGCTGGGTGACGTCGATCGCCGGGTAGAGCCAGTCCATGGCGGCCCGCGCGTCGTCGGACGTCGTCGTCGTGATCTCACCCGGCCGGTCGTTCAGGTCCGTGGCACCCGGCCCGTAGTAGACGGCGTCCACCGGACCGATCGAGTCCAAAGTGGACGAAAGCTGGTCCCGATCACGCACGTCGACGGCGAACGCCCGTGCCTTCACCCCCGCGTCGGCGAGTGAGGCCAGATAACCCTCGTGTCGCCGGGTACTGCGGGAGATCAGCGCGACCTCGTAGCCCTCGCGCCCGAACCGGTGCGCGATGGACATGCCGAGCCCGGGACCGACACCGAGCACGACTGCGGTGGGAGACATGGATTCCGTCCTTCCGAAAGCTAATTCGAGGTAACCCTCGACTTACTCGGCCGACGCTACCACAGATTTCGAGGGCACCCTCGACTTAGTGGCTGAGTAGGATCCGGCGCATGGTCACCGCGTCGAGGCCCCTGCGTGCGGACGCGGCACGCAACCGGGAGAAGCTGCTGGCAGCGGCCGCGGAACTGTTCGCGGAACGCGGCCTCGACGTGCCGCTGGAACACATCGCCCGCAAGGCCGAGGTCAGCATCGGCACGCTGTACAAGCACTTCCCGACCCGCGACGACTTCGTGGCGTCGATCTTCCCCGAACGCCTCGCCACCCTGGACGTCATCGGCGCGAAGGCACTGGCCGAGCCGGACCCGTGGCACGCGTTCGCCGGCTACCTGGACGACCTCTACGCCCTTCAGGCCGAGGACCGCGGCCTCAACGACGTCCTCGCCCGCGACCTGCCGAACGCCCCCGAGGTCGTCTCGGCCTGCCACCGCGGCGTCGGCCACGTCCAGGTCCTGATCACGCGGGCGCAGGACGCCGGCGTCCTGCGCCCGGACTACTCGATCGCGGACATGGCGACGCTGACCAGGGCGATGGCCCAGGTCATCCGCGACTCGCCCGGCGAGTGGCGCCGCTTCCTGTCGATCTACGTCGAAGGCCTGAAAGCGTAGGCCGGATCAGTCGGTGACCCTGACGTCCATTCGCACCGTGGCACCGCGATAAGCCTGGAAGTACCGCTGGAGCTGCCCACTGCTCGCCGTGCACCCGACCTTCGTCAAACCATTCTCGGAGGTGCTGGGCAGGACCACGGAACACCGGGCGAGATAGGTGTTCTCGTCTTGCCGGAGGACGTAGAAGGTCGCCGACCCGGAACCCTTTCCCCCGTGATTGCGGAAAATCGCGCTCATCTTGCACGCATGTGGCTCACACGGCCCGTCCCAGTCCGAGGAACTCAGCCGGAAATCAGGACGCTTCGGCTTGGTGGTGGTCACGACCGGGGGCTTCACCCTCTTGGTCGTGGTCTCCCCCTTCACCGCCGTCCAGCTCGCCCGCGTGGTCGTCGTCGGCACCGAGGACGACGACTTGCTCGCGACACCGATTTCCTGCAGCAGATTGAACCCGGTCAGCCCCTGAATTCCGAGCAAGATCGTGAGAATGCCGCCGATGGTGCCGACGACGACATTCCACTTCTTGTATTCCGGTTCGTTGTCGGCTTTCTGCTTTTCATCCCCCTCGCCGGCCATGCCTCCAGAGTACTGGAACCGACCACCCGAGGAGTACGTATTCTCATTGACAACGAATCGCGCGCGGGCAGCGATCCGGCTTGCGGAACCCGCCGCGTGCCAACGGTCTGGTGGGGCAGGTGGGGCTCGAACCCACGACCTGACGGATTATGAGTCCGCTGCTCTGACCAGCTGAGCTACTGCCCCCTCGCAGCGGCCGATGCAACTGGCTAACGCTGCGTGGTAAGAATACCGATCACGCCGAACGGGCCTTGCGCGCCCCCGTGGCGGGCGCCACATAGGCTGCACGCGTGCGTTTGATCCTCCGCGACTTCACCCCGGCGGACGAGCCAGAGGTGCTGCGGTTGTTCGCCGACTGCGACGACTGGTTCCAGGCCGCCACCGGTCACCCGTCCGGGCCCGGCGACGTGCAGAGCCTCTTCTACGCGCTGCCGGAGGGCGCGGCGTTCGAGCAGAAGCACCTGCTGGTCGCGCAGGCTCAGGGCATGATCGGGTTCGTCGACCTCGTGCTGGACCACCCCGCGCCGCGGGAAGCGAGCATCGGGTTCTTCCTGGTGCCGAAGGACCTGCGCCGGTGGGGCATCGGCCGGGAGATGGCGAAGGCGCTCGCCGAACGCTTTCCCGCCGTCACGCGCGTGCACGTCAGGCTCGACGACTTCAAGCCCGGCACCGAGTTCCTGAAGTCGCTGGGCTTCACGCTCAACGGTCAGCGCGCCGTGCTGGAGATCGCGCCGAGGTCCGACGGCCGGTAGCCGGCCGGGTAGCCGGGATAGGTGCGGTTGCGGGCGCTGGTCAGCTTCAACGTCCGCCGTACCGGCATCCGGCGCACCACGAAAGCCCTCAGGCGCAACGCCAGCCGCCCCGCAGTGCCGACCCAGGCCGGCGGCGCCACGAACCCGAACGCGCGCACCATCAACGGGTCCAGCATCGCGATCACGGCCCGCGAGACCACCGGCCGCGCCACGGACGGGTACCAGGAGCAGAACAGGTCCAGCGTGTACTGGCCGATGCGGCGGTTCGACGGCGCGAACACGAAGTGCTCCTGCTCGTAAGCCGTCTTGAAGGCCTGGAACTCGTCATAGTCCGCCGGAATGTCCCGGATCCCCATGCGGGCGCCGACCGCGCGGTAGAAGTGGAACCCGGCCAGCTGCTCGTTGCGCGTCAACGGCCGCCAGCTGTAGCTCTGCAGCCACTCGATCGGGTCGTAGATGAACGTCGACAGCACATAGAGCATGTCGTCGTTCGAGATCTCGTAACGGCCGTGCTGCCGGTTGACCACGCGCAGCGCCTCACGCCCGCGCGGTGAGTCGTAGCCGTGCTCCACGAGCTCGGCCATCAGCACGGCGGTGTCGTCGTAACGCTTCTGCGGCCGCCGTTCGAACTCGCCGGTGCGCTCCAGCAGGCCCGAGATCGTCGGGACGCAGTACGTGCGGAACAGCGCCATCTCCAGCGACTTCTGGTAGTCCCACGGGAACTCCAGGCCGGCGGAGATCCGCATGATCTCCTCGTGGTCGGCCACGGGGTCGAGCGAGGAGATGCGGCGGAGGTTCGCGAAGCGGGACATGCCCACCAACGTGACCGAAGCCCGCGCAAAGCGAAAGACCCCAGTCGGTGGACTGGGGCCGCGGCAGTGGACTACCCCCACCTGAGAAACAAGATGACCGCCAGACGTAGTCTGACGGTCGGTTCTGGCTCCCCCAACTGGACTCGAACCAGTAACCCTGCGATTAACAGTCGCATGCTCTGCCAATTGAGCTATGGGGGAATGTTCTGTTGTTCCACCTGTCAGGCTTGGTTCCTCCTGACAGTGGGTAACTCTACATGAGCCTCGAAACGGGTTTCGCAAGGACCCCCCACTTTGCGGCTGAACAGGCTTTGACCAGGCACGATGCGAAAGGAGACGCCACATGAAGGGCATCTTGGTCGGCGCGGCGATCGGCTACGTGCTCGGCGCGAAGGCCGGACGGGAGCGCTACGACCAGATCGTGCGCCTCTGGCACCGCTTCACCGAGAACCCGACGGTGCGCAGGACGGCGAGCCAGGCGAAGGACAAGGCGTTCGAAGCCGCTGTTCAGGCCAAGGACCTGGCCGCGGACGCCGCCGAGAAGGCCGCGGAGAAGGCTCCGTGGAAGCACCATGCGGAGGCCAACGGCCGTCCTGTCACGCCGAGGGCGTGACGATCTTCACACGCGGGCGACCGCGAAGATCCTCCTGAACGGGAACCAAGTGGTGCCGTCGGCGCGCTCGGGGTACGCCTCGCGCAGCCGCGGCGCCAGTTCCGCGACGTAGGCCTCCCAGTCCGAAGAGGACAGCGCGGCGCGCACGGGCCGCAGAGCCGTGCCGCTCACCCATTCGAGCACCGGGTCCCGGCCGGAGAGCCGCTGTACGTACGTGGTCTCCCAGACGTCCACTGTGGAGCAGTCGCCGAGCAGGTTCGCGTACTCCACGGGGTCCAGAACCGGCTTCTCGGCCCGGAAGACGTGCGCCAGCGCAGGTCCGGCCACCTCGCGGATCAGCCGGTGCGAGGCGTCGGCGTAGTTGCCGGGCACCTGGAACGCGAGCCATGCGCCGGCGGGCAGTGCGGCCGCCCACTTCGACACGATCGAGGGATGTGACGGGACCCACTGCAGGACCGCGTTGGACACCACGACATCGGTGTCGGGCAACGGTTCCCACGTCGTCACGTCGTCCACCCGGGCAGCCACGCCCGCCGCCCGCGCCGCCTCGACCATCTCCGGCGACGAGTCGAACGCCTCGACCACCGCCGAGGGCCACCGGGCGGACAGCGACGCCGTCAGGTTGCCGGGCCCGCAGCCCACGTCCACCACGCGACGGGGCTCCACGGCCCCCACGCGCGCCACGAGTTCGTGAAACGGCCGCGCCCGGTGATCGGCGAAGGCCAGGTACTGCGCCGGATCCCACATACCACTAACAGTACACGCGTACTGCTAGCCCGTCAGCCCCTCGGCGAACGAGGCCACCGCCGCACGCACGGCGGCGAGGTCCACGCCGGCGTCCCCGCGGGCCTGCCACACGAAGCCGTCCCGGCCGGGGACCTTGCGCTGCAGGATCCACACGCCGGGCGACTCGACGCGCTCCCGGTGCCGGATCGACCCCTCGACGCGCTGGCTGATCGCCCGCAGCAGCCGGCCGGGATCACCGTTCAGCGCGAACCGTTGCGCCGGAAGGTCTTCCAGCAGCACGACAGCCCTCTCCGCGGCGGCCTCGGACGCCTCCACCACCCGCAGCGTGCCCTCCCACTTGACCTTGCTGATCAGGTGCCAGCCGATCCGCCGCGGCGGTTCTCCCGGCACCCACAGCCCGAGCGACGTCACCACGAGGTGACCGCCGCTCTGCACGGCGGCGAACGCGATCACCGTCTCGTCCGGCTCCAGCGTGCCGGTGAACCCGTCCGGCGCACCGTCGCCGAACAACCGTCGGAACAGCCCCACTACAGCACTCCAGCGCTCTGCTGCAGGAGCGCCTTGCGGTACTCCTCCAGCGCCACCAGGTCGCCCCACAGCGCCCGGTACTCGTCGGCGTCCTTGATCGGCGACAGCCGCCGCAGGCGCGACTTCACGTCCTCGACCTGCTTGCCGACCTGCACCTCCTGCAGCCGCGCGATCACCATCGACACGTAGCGGAACTCGTCGTTCTGCTTGACGGTCAACGGCTCCACGGCGAGCTCGGTCAGCACCGACCGCACCGAGGCGTGCGAGCACGCCTGCGAGATCGCGTCCAGGTACGCCGTGCCGGCGAGGCCGCAGGACGCGCCACCGGCGGCGCGGATCGCCCGGTGCAGCGCCACGTACGCGGGGTCGGTGAAGGCCTCGTCCGGCAGCGAGTCGTACAGCGGACCCGCGTACTCGGGCAGCCGCAGTGCGATCTTGAGCACCTCGCGTTCGGGCACCAGCCGCGGGTCGCGCGGGTTCGGCCGGGGTGGGCCGTCGACCTCCACGCCGAGCGCGATCTGGTTCGGGTCGGTGCGCTGGGCGGGGGCGACCGGCGCCTTGCCACCGGCGGTCTGCCGCACCCGGCGCACGACCATCGCCTCGTCGTCCCAGCCGACCCACCACGCCAGCCGCGTCGCGTAGCCGTCGCGCTTGGCTCGGTCCTTGATCTGCGCGACGAACGGCACCATCTTCTTCAGCGCCTCGACGCGCCCGTCCACCGAGTCGAGGTCGTACGCCCTGAGCTGCGCCTTGATCGCGAACTCGATCAACGGCGTGCGCCGCGCCACCAGGTCGCGCACCGCGACGTCGCCCTTGGCCTGCCGCAGCTCGCACGGGTCCATGCCGTCCGGCGCCACCGCGATGTAGGTCTGCGCGGAGAAGTGCTGCTCCCCGTCGAACGCCTTCAGCGCGGCCTTCTGGCCCGCCTCGTCGCCGTCGAATGTGAAGATGACCTCGCCGTTCACGTCGTCGTCGATCAGCAGCCTGCGCAGCACGTTCATGTGGTCGGTGCCGAACGCCGTGCCGCACGACGCGACCGCCGTCGGCACGCCGGCCAGGTGCATCGCCATCACGTCGGTGTAGCCCTCGACGATGACGGCCTGCTTGCGCTTCGCGATCTCCCGCTTGGCCTGGTCGAGCCCGAACAGCACCTGCGACTTCTTGTAGATCATCGACTCGCTGGTGTTGAGGTACTTCGCCTGGATCGGGTCGTCGTCGAAGATCCGCCGCGCGCCGAACCCGACGACCTCGCCGCCGATGTCCTTGATCGGCCACAGCAGCCGCCGGTGGAACCTGTCGATCGGCCCCTGCTTGCCCTCCTTGACGAGCTGGGACTTGATCAGCTCGGCGATCTCGAACCCGCGGCCGAGCAGGTGCTTGGTCAGCTTGTCCCAGCCGCCGGGCGCGAACCCGCAGCCGAACTGGCGGGCCGCGGCCTCGTCGAAGCCGCGCTCGGCCAGGAACTCGCGGGCCTGCTGCGCCTCCGGCGTGGCGAGCTGCTCGGCGTAGTACTCGGCGGCCGCCTTGTGCGCCTCGATGAGCCTGCTGCGGGTGCCGCGGTCGCGCTGGGTCGTCGCGCCGCCGCCCTCGTAGGTGAGCTGGATGCCCGCGCGGTCCGCGAGCCGTTCGACGGCCTCGACGAACGACAGGTGCTCGACCTTCATCACGAAGGCGATCACGTCGCCGCCCTCACCGCAGCCGAAGCAGTGGAACGTGCCGTGCGAAGGGCGCACGTTGAACGAGGGCGTCTTCTCGTCGTGGAAGGGACACAGCCCCTTCAGCGCTCCCCCGCCCGCCCTCTTCAGCGACACCTGGTCGCCCACGACCTCGTCGATGCGGCTGCGCTCACGCACCAACGCGATGTCGCTCTCCCTGATGCGTCCTGCCACGTCCCCGAGTCTACGACTCGTGCCCGGCACCGAGGGTGGCAGACTGCGGCTCGTGACCGCCGTGGACGACTTCGGACTGCATCGGACGCACCTGATCGGTGTCGCCTACCGGCTGACCGGCAGCCTCGCCGACGCCGAGGACGCCGTGCAGGAGGCGTGGCCCCGCTTCGCGCAGGCCGAGGGCGTCAAGGACGCGCGCGCCTGGCTCACGACCGTGGTGAGCCGCATCTGCCTCGACCGGCTGAGGTCCGCCGCCGTGCGCCGCGAGACGTACGTGGGCTCGTGGCTGCCGGAGCCGCTGCTCACGACCGGTGAGGACGACGACCCGCTGGCGAGCGTGGTGCGGTCCGACGGCGTGCGGATGGCGGCGCTGGTGGTGCTCGACCGGCTCACCCCCGACCAGCGCGTCGCGTTCGTGCTGCACGACGCGTTCTCGTTGTCGTTCAACGAGATCGCCGAGGTGCTGCAGGTCTCGGAGGCCGCGGCGCGCCAGCACGCGTCCCGTGCCCGCAAGGCCGTCGCGGACGCCGAGCCACCGCCCCGCGCGGCGCTGGCCGAGCAGCAGGAGGTGCTGGAGAAGTTCCTGCGCGCCTTGAAGAGCGGGGACATCGACGCTGTGCTCGGACTGCTGCACCCGGACGCGGTGATGACCGGCGACGGCGGCGGCAAGGCGCGCACCGCGGTCCAGACGGTCTCCGGCGCCGCCAAGGTCGCCCGCTTCTTCCTCGGCCTCGTCCGCAAGTACGGCTTCCCGGACCAACCCCGGCCGGTGTTCGTCAACGGGGAGCTCGGCATGGCCGTGCCGGCGTACGGCGACGTGGCGGCACGCGTCACGACCTTCACCGTGCACGAGGGCAAGGTCGTCGCCGTCTACGACATCGTGAACCCGGACAAGCTCACCCACGTGACGTTCTGACCTCGGTCAGGACGGTGGCCGGAACCGGCGCGAGCGGGCTACCGCCACACCGCCGGGTCCGGCCTCGAGGCCTGATTACCACCGCATTCGCAGCAGCTTCCCGACGTCGCGGAGCTTCGGGATGGCGGCGACGACCTTCATCTGGATCCTGCCGGACTTCGGCAACGCGTCCAGGTGCGGCAGCTCCACACTGCGCCAGTCGTCCACAGTGGTCAGTCCGGGTCGCAGCGCCTCGATCTCACGCGGATCGTCGACGCCCCAGTGCAAAGTCGCGCCGGCGTTGCGCACGGCGGGCACGAACTTCTGCAGTTTGATGCCCCACGAGCCGTAGACGTCGAACAGCAGCTCACCGCTCGGGAACCGTTCGGTGATGCGCCTGATCAACGCGTGGCCCTCGGCCTGCGTGAGGTACATCGACAGGCCCTCGAACACCGCCACGGCCGGGCGGTCGGCGGGCACCTCGGCGAGCCACGCGTCCTCGGTGACCGACGACGGCACCAGCCGGTAGTCGCCGCCCGGTTCCGGCAGGAGCTTGTGCCGCAACGCGACGACGTCCGGCATGTCGACGTCGACCCACCGCACGGTGTCCGGCCGTTCGACCCGGTGCGCGCGGGTGTCCAGGCCGCACGCGAGGTGCAGCACCGTGCAGGTGGGGTTGCGCTGGAGGAACTCGCGGGTCCAGTCGTCGAGCACCCTGCCGCGGATGGCCACGCCGACAGCGGTCGTCGTGGTCACCCCGGTCTTGGTGAAGTCGTAGTCGATGCGGTCGACGGCGCGCCTGGCCTCGTCGTCGTGCAGCACGGACGAGGGCTGCTCGCTGTCGAGTGCCCGGCCGTACAGCGTGGCGAGCATGGTCTCCTGCGCACCCGTCAGGGTGATCTTCTCCACGGCCCTAGTGTGCCGGGACCCGGCAGGCGTCACCACTGGTGAAGCCCTGGTCCCTGATGTCGAACGCGCTGTTGAACCGGGCGCGCTGGTTCTCCAGCGCGATCTGGTGGGTCAGCGCGACGAGATCCTTGCGCCCCAGCAGCTTCTCCAGCTCGGCGACCTGCTCGTCGGTGACGCCGACGGGGGTGTCGGTCATGGCGTCGGCGTAGGCGAGCGCCTTGCGCTCGAGGTCGGTGAACAGCGGTGAGGTGGCGTACGAGTCGATGTGCTTGAGCCGTTCGATGTCGAGGCCCTCGTGCTTCATCAGCATGGCGCCGAAGTCCACGCACCACGAGCAGCCGAGCTTCACCGCCGTCCGGTAGACGCAGAGCTCGAACAACGGCCCGCGCACGGCCTTCTTGACCGCGAGCTCGTGCCGGCCGCTCGCCATCATCAGTTTCGGGTGGTGCGCCATCACCGTGACGGGCTCCGGCACCGCCCCGAACTCGCGGCGCGCGAACCAGTACACGGCCCTGATCAGCAGGCTCGTGTCCTTCTTGGTGACTCCTTTGATCCTCGTCATGCCCACTGGACGAGGTGGCGCGCGAGAATGTGACACCTTTGGGTGACTGGGTCGCGAGGCGGCCAGCTCATAGGGTCCTTCCATGAGCAACGACTTCGTGCTGGACATCGACCACGAGTCGGCCGGCCTGCTGGCGGGAACGCTGCTGGCAGGCGATTCGTGTGCGGTCCCGGTGCGGCACCAGAACGTGAAGCTGCTGCTGTGCGCGCTGCCCGGCGAGGACGGCATGCGTCTGTTCCTGCGCCGGAACACTCCCTAACGGTCGTACACGGCCACGTACTTCATCAACAGGTCGCGCGACCGCTCGTTGTCGAGCGCGACGGCATGCATGTGCTGGAAGACCAGCACGGCCCGTTCCACGGCCACCGCGTCGCTGACGAGTACCCAGTTCGCGAGGTAGACCAGCGGCGGCTCGTGCTCGTACTGGACGAGCGCGTAGTCGAGGCCGACCGCCGCGGCCCCACCGGCGCTGGCCGGCACGATCCTGATCGACGGTGCGTGGAACAGCAGGTGCAGGACCTGGTCCTCCATCAACCGGTTGCCACCGACGGCGGTGCGCAACGCGTACTCGTGGATGAAGAACACGCACTGCGGCAGCTCGCCGTCGCGCTTCAGCTCGGGCGTCGGCGCGAAGCCCAGCGCGCTGGCCAGCGCTTTCGCATAGGCCTCTGTCCTGAGCAGGACGGGGATGGTGACGCCGCTGAAGCAGGTGATCCGCGTGGCGCCCGCCGCGGCGAGCACGACGAGCTGCTCACCGGCACCGTGCTGGGTCATGCCAGCACCGTAAAGCCATGATCATGATCACGCCGGGCGAAACGCTCGCTCTACAGGGCGAACGGTCACGGATGGGCGACCTGCGCGAGGAAGTAGATCGCGCCGGACCGGGCGTGCCGCACCGCGAGCAGGAACGGCCGGTCGACGTTCACCACGACCGGGTCGGCCGGGATCTCGAACGAGACCGTCCGGAACGTGACCGCGGTGGCCGCGGCGCCTTCGAGGCCTTCCTCGTCCAGGCGCAGCACGGCCTCGTGGACCACGTCGTCGACGAACATCCGCTCGTCCGGGGACAGTCCGGAGAAGTCGGCGTCGCGCGCGAACATCCGCTCGACACCGAGCTGCCGCAACGTGTCCTTGAGGTTGAACCTCGCCCGTACGTCCACTGTGGGCAGTGACAGTTCGAGCCGGGTGACACCCGGCCCGGTGAACACCGACGGGTCGAGCGGCTGGTCCAGCGACTCGTCCGGCAGCAGGACCACGGTTTCGACGCCGGAGTCGGCGGGCAGCACGATCGTCTGCCAGCCGTTCCGGTGGGCGTAGCGGAACTTCTCCGTCACCTTCATCGTCGGCACGTCCACGTCCCCGCCGGGCGCGTGGAACGGCTTCGGAGCGGTCTCCCCGGACGAGAACGGGTTCAGCCAGCCGACCTTGAGGTACAGGGCGTTGACGATGATCGCGGCGGCGTCCGGGGGCGGCGGGTCGGCCAGCAGCTCGGTGATCAGGCCGCGGGTGGTCTCGGCGACGTCGGTGTTGACCAGCTTGCGCACGGTCGAGGGGTCGGAGAACGCCGTGCGCCGCACCGAGGACGCCAGCGAGAAGTCCGGGTTCAGGGTCAGGTCGTCGTCGGCCCACAGGGTGTTCGCGACAGCCAGTTCGGGCACGTCGAGGGCATCCGCGGGGTCGAAGCCCCGCAGGAGGCCGTCGAGCTCGGCGCGGGTCTCGCCGCGCGCCGCCTCCCGCGCCAGTGCGAGCGCGCCGGCCACCGAGAACGGCGACCAGCACGCGGTGGAGGACGGATCAGGTACGGCGACGCGGTGCAGGTTCAGAGCGAAGTCGGCCTGATCGGTCACAGGTTCTCCTCTATCGGCGCGGATCTGGCAGTGACAGCACGATGGGGTCGTCCGGGACGGGCCGCTCCCCCGCTCCTCCCATCGGCCCGGGGGGCTTGGGGTGACGGGGTTCGCGCACACCGGCCGAACCGTCGTCGTCCCCCTGGTCGTCGAAGCCCACGGGCACGGCTTCCCTGCTCGGTCTCCGCCACGGCCATGGCCGGCCCGGCGGTCTCGACTCGTCCGCCATGGGTCCGACGCTACGCCGATGCGCGGTGCCAGGCCACGGCCTGGGCGTCGGTGAGCAGCGCGATCTGGTCGATGACGACGCGAAGCCGTGCCGGGTAAGAGGAAGCGGCCGCGAACACCGGGCGGAACGCGGGGTCGAGCAGCGTCGGCCGCTCCACCAGGCGGGTGACCAGGTCGGCGATCAGCTCGCGCTGCCTGGCCTGCATGGCGAGCCGCGCCGGGTCGCTCATCACGTACCGAACGGCCATCGCCTTGAGCAGCGCCACCTCCGCGACGACCTGCCTGGGCACCTCCAGCGAGGCGTTGTAGCGGGTCAGCACGCCGTCGCCGTGCGCGTCGCGGGTGGCGGTGACGGCGGCGGAGGCGAAGCGGCCGACCAGTTCGCTGGTGAGGTTCTTCAACGCCACCTGCGCGCCGAGCGAGCCGTCGTACTCGCGGCCGGTCCAGTACGCGATGACCGGCAGCGTGAGCAGTTCCTCCGCCGTGGCCTCGAGCGTGGCCACGGACTCGTCGGAGAACGTCTTCGCGGCGAGCGACGCGATGGCGGAGCGTTCGTCGGCACGGGCCAGCGCGCCCAGGCTGATGCGGTGGGCCAGCACGCCGTCCTCGACGTCGTGCACCGAGTACGCCACGTCGTCGGACCAGTCCATCACCTGTGCCTCGATGCACCTCTCCCGTTCAGGCGCACCCGCGCGCATCCACTCGAACACTTCGAGGTCGTCGTCGTACACGCCGAACTTCACCGTGCCCGGCGTGCGTGCCCACGGATACTTCGTCGACGCGTCGAGCACCGCGCGTGTCAGGTTCAAGCCGTGCGCGGACTTGGGTTCCAGGCGCGCGAGGATGCGGAACGTCTGCGCGTTGCCCTCGAAACCACCGCACGGACCGGCGAGCTCGTTGAGCGCCCTCTCGCCGTTGTGCCCGAACGGCGGATGACCGATGTCGTGCGCGAGGCCGGCGGTGTCGACGATGTCCGGATCGCAGCCCAGCTCCTCACCGATGCCGCGGCCGATCTGCGCGACCTCCAGCGAGTGCGTCAGGCGCGTGCGCGGCACACCGGTGACCTCGGAGCCCTCGCCGGGGCCCACGACCTGGGTCTTGCCCGCGAGCCTGCGCAACGCAGCGGAGTGCAGCACGCGGGCGCGGTCACGGGAGAAGGGCGTCCGTGTTTCGGTACGGGCACCCGGCAGCGCGGCGCTCTTGGGGACTTCGGGGAGCAGTCGCTCCGCGTCGTGGCCGGTGTATCCCATCACCCGATTTTAGGGAGATTGAGTTCCTCGAACACGCCGGCATGCGCCTTCATCAGGCGGTAGTACAGCAACGCTCCGGTCTCGCGCCGGATGTAGAACAGCTGCGTCTCGCGCGTCTGCACGTTCGGGCCACTGCGGGTCGGTGACGTCCACGCCTGCAGACCGGCGTCCTCCGCCATCGTGCGAGCGCGCAGCGAGTGCCACGGGTCGCTGACGATCACCGCGGTCCTCAGGTCGCGTTCCTGCGCCACCGACGCCACGGCCCGCAACGAGCCGAGCGTGTCCGCGCCCTCGCCGACCTGCAGCACCCGGTCCTCCGGCACGCCGTGCTCGACCAGCCACAACTTGCCGACCTGGCCCTCGGTGAAGTTGTCACCGGGCTGGCGGCCACCCGTCGTCGCGATGTAGCTGACGACACGCTGGTTGTAGAGGCCGAGCGCGTGGTTCAGCCGGGCTTCCAGCACGTCGGACGGGACGCCGTTGTACTGCGCGGCACCGAGGACGATCGCCACGTCGGCCTTCGTCCAGTCGTCCACGCGTGCGACCTGCCACACCCGGAACGCCGTACCGCCCACCACGAGCATGCCGATGACCAACGCCCCGAAGACGAGGCGCAACACGATCCGGCGAATCCTGGCGAGTGGCTTGAGGGGCGTGGTCCGCACACCGTGCATGGTCGCAGACCCCGCGGATGCCGCGTTGACGCCCCTGCGAGGATCATCGTCATGCCTGCTGAGCAGCCCACCATCCTCGCCACGTCCGGAGGTCTGCGCTCCGGGCGCCGGACCCTGGTCGAGTTCGGCAAGTTGATCCACTTTGCGGTGGACCTGTCGGGCGTGGACGGCCGCAGGCCGCGCCTGTGCCACGTCGGCACCGCCGGGGGCGACCAGCGGCACATGAACGCGAACATGACCGAGGCCGGCCGGGTCGCGGGCATCGAGGTGTCGGTCCTGAACCTCTTCACGATGCCACCGACCGACGACCTCGAGGACTTCGTGCTGTCCCACGACGTCGTGTGGGTGGGCGGCGGGTCGGTGGCGAACCTGCTCGCGGTGTGGGAGGTGCACGGGCTCGGGGCCGTGTTCCGCAAAGCGTGGGAGGCGGGCGTCGTGCTCAGCGGCGTGTCGGCGGGCTCGATCTGCTGGCACACGGGCGGTGCGACGGACTCGTTCGGCCCGGACCTCCGGATCGTCACGAACGGCCTGGGCTTCCTGCCCTACGGCAACGGCGTCCACTACGACTCCGAGGAGCAGCGCCGTCCGAAGATCCACGAGGCCGTCGCAGCCGGTGTCCTGCCGACCACGTACTGCACCGACGACGGTGCCGGCCTGCTGTACCGGGGCACCGAGATGGTCGAAGCGGTGACGGAACGTCCCGACTCCGGTGCATATGTGGTGGTCAGGGACGATTCTTCAGCAACCGCACAGGAGGAAAGGCTCGATACCAGGCTCCTGTGACGCGGACCTTGGAAGTGTGCGCTGGGCTCTGATCGTCTTCCTCGTGGCGGCCGTGTTCGCGGTTCCGGACGCGGCGCCGTGCCAGGCTCAAGCGAAGCCGTCGGCTGACATCTCGCGTGGTCCCGGAGTGGTGGATACCGATCTGGCGGACCCCGGATCGACGTCGGCGGTCTCCGAAATATCGGCGGCGGACGTCGCGGCGGTGGCGGCGGCGGGCGGTGCGTCCGACGTCGGCATCGCCGTGCTGGACCTCGGCACCGACCAGGTGGTCTCGGAACAGGGCGACAAGCCGTTCTACTCGGCGTCGCTGTCGAAGCTGATCCTCGCCGCCGACGCCCTGCGACAGCCGTTGTCCGACGGCGACCAGGACCTGATCCGCCGTGCGTTGAGCGCGAGCGACGACAACGCCATGGACGTGCTGTGGACGAGGTTCGACGGCATGGGGGCCATCGGCCGCGTCGCCACCGAAGCCGGCCTCACCGGCACGCACGCCCCCGAAGACCCGTCGCAGTGGGGCGAGGTCGTCATCACGGCGAACGACATGGTGCGGCTCTACCGGCACATCCTCGGCTCACCGGTGCGCGACGCGGTCGTCGCGGCGCTGTCGTCGGCCCCCGCGACCGCCGCCGACGGCTTCGACCAGGCGTTCGGCCTGCTCGGCAACGCCGGCGGCTACGCCAAGCAGGGCTGGATGTACTACCTGCCCAGCTCCGTCTACCTGCACAGCGCGGGCGTCCTGGACAACCGCTACGCCGTCGCCGTGCTCACGACGAGCCCGACCGGTTCCTGGACCACGGCCAGGCAGTCGATCAACGCCGTCACCGCGGCCGTCCTCGCGAAGCTGGGCGTCAACGGCTGACCCGGCCCGGTTGCCGCTGATCCCACTCCCCGGTGAACTCGCGCACCATCAGCATCGCGATGACGACGAGCACGACCGCCCCGAAGACCAGCGCCCCGAACAGCATTCCGGCGGCGGCCACCTCGGAGGCGAACTCCGAGACGGCGAAACCGCAGGCGGCCGGAACGATGACGTAGCTGCCAGGGTGCACGCGCCGCGCGGAGTGGAGGTCCGTCACCCGCGCCAGCCTCAGTCCGAGCAGCACCGGCGTGAGGGTCACCAGCAGGGCGACGGCCAGCATCAGCGGCCGGTACAGCGGCGCCGTGAACGCCACCGCCCCCGCGGCGACCGACAACGCGGCTCCCGCCGTGATCAGCACCGTGCCGAGCACCCTGATCCGCCCCACGGGCGCACCGTCACCGTCGGGCACGAGCGGCCCGAAGGCTCCGACGACGACCGCGTGCACGGCGAAGCTCCGCCGCAGGACGAGCACCAGCGCGACGCCCACCGGCACGGCCAGCGCCAGCACGACCACCAGCGCGAAGTCCCCTGGCCGGTCCACCGGCTCCACGCCGATCGCGAACCAGTAGAACGGGAAGAAGATCGCCAGCGCGGCGCCTTCCAGCACCACGAACACATGCCGCAGCCGCGCGACCGACGCCGCGTCCGTGATCCGTGTCGCCACCACACCACCGGCCACCGCGCCCAGGCACACGAGCCCGCCGCACACCGCCGCGCCCGCGAGCACCTGCCGGTTCCCGGCCTCGGCGACCGCCGCGAAGACCACGACCCACGCGCCGAACACAGTGCCCGCCGCGGCCTGCCCGAGGCCGGCTCTCCCGGTCCGCTCCCCCGTCATGTCCTTTTACACGCGAGAACGGGCGAGGATGTTGCCGCGCGGCGGAGATCCGGCTCCTAGCAGCCGACCAGGCGCGCCGCGAGGTACGACTCCAGCTGGTCCATCGCCACGCGCTCCTGCGACATGGTGTCGCGCTCCCGCACCGTCACGGCGAGGTCGGTGAGCGTGTCGAAGTCGACCGTCACGCAGAACGGCGTGCCGATCTCGTCCTGGCGGCGGTAGCGGCGGCCGATGGCACCGGCGTCGTCGAAGTCGACGTTCCAGTTGCGGCGCAGGGCCGTCGCGAGGTCGCGGGCCTTCGGCGACAGGTCGGCGTTGCGCGACAGCGGCAGCACGGCCACCTTCACCGGCGCCAGCCGCCTGTCCAGCTTCAGCACGACCCGCTTGTCCACGCCCCCCTTGGCGTTCGGCGCCTCGTCCTCGGTGAACGCCTCCAGCAGGAACGCCATCATCGGGCGGCCGACACCGGCGGCCGGTTCGATCACGAACGGCTTGTAGCGCGAGTTCGTGGCCTGGTCGAAGTACGACAGGTCGACACCCGAGTGGTTCGAGTGCGTCGTGAGGTCGAAGTCGGTGCGGTTCGCGATGCCCTCGAGCTCACCCCACTCCTGGCCGCCGAACCGGAAGCGGTACTCGATGTCGACGGTCCGCTTCGAGTAGTGCGACAGCTTCTCCTTCGGGTGCTCGTAGTGCCGCAGGTTCTCCTTCGACACACCGAGGTCCGTGTACCAGCGGGTGCGCTCGTCGATCCAGTACTGGTGCCACTCCTCGTCCGTACCGGGCTCGACGAAGAACTCCATCTCCATCTGCTCGAACTCGCGGGTGCGGAAGATGAAGTTGCCGGGCGTGATCTCGTTGCGAAACGACTTGCCGATCTGGCCGATGCCGAACGGCGGCTTCTTGCGCGACGTCGTCTGCACGTTCAGGAAGTTCGTGAAGATGCCCTGCGCGGTCTCCGGGCGCAGGTAGTGCAGGCCCTCCTCGGTCTCGATCGGACCGAGGTGCGTCTTGAGCAGGCCGTTGAACATCTTCGGCTCGGTGTAGGTGCCGCGCACGCCGCAGTTGGGGCACGGCACGTCGGAGACGTCGCCCTCGGCGACCTCCTTGCCGGTGCGCTCCGCGTACTCCTCGGACAGGGTGTCCGCGCGGAACCGCTTGTGGCACGACTCGCACTCGACGAGCGGGTCGACGAACGCCTCGACGTGACCGGAGGCGACCCACACGTCACGGGGCAGGATCACCGACGAGTCCAGGCCCACGACGTCCTCGCGGCCGCGGACCATGAAGTTCCACCACTGGCGCTTGATGTTGTCCTTGAGCTCGACGCCCAGCGGTCCGTAGTCCCAGGCCGAACGGGTACCGCCGTAGATCTCCCCGCACGGGTAGACGAACCCCCTGCGCTTGCAGAGGCTGACAACGGTCTCAATACGATCGGCGGCCAACGGGAACTCCATCGGGGGAATCAGATTCGGGGGCCCAAGCCTAGCCCGTCACGTTGATCCCCGAACGGGCGACCGGGGCCGTTACCCTGCAGGAATGGAAGACCGGCTGCGAGAGCTGTGGGACTTCGCCGACCTGGACGGCACCGAGGCGAGGTTCCGCGCGTTCCTGGGCGACGTGCGGACCGACGACGAGCGCGCGGAGGTGCTGACCCAGCTCGCCCGCGTCGAGGGCCTGCGCGAGAACCTCGCCGCGGCTCACCGGCTGCTCGACGAGGCGGAGGTGCTCGTCGCCCCCGACTCGACGGGCCGGGTGCGGGCACTGCTCGAACGCGGCAGGCTGCACCGCTCCGGCGGTGACCCCGAGGCCGCGCAACCGCTGTTCGTGGCGGCGTTCGTCCTGGCCAAGACCCGCGGCGACCTGTCGCTCGCGGTCGACGCCGCGCACATGGCGTCGCTGGTCGACGACCCGGAGAAGTGGACCAGGCAGGGCCTCGAGATCGTCGTGGCGAACCCGGAACTGGTGCGCTGGCTCGGCCCGCTGCACAACAACCTCGGCTGGTTCTACTTCGAGAACGGCCGCTTCGACGAGGCGCTGGACGCGTTCGAGAAGACGCCCGAGGCGTACGCGGAGAGCGGCAAGGCCAAGACGCTGCACGCGCTCGGCCGCACGCAAGAGGCCGCCGAGGCCGCGCGCAGGGCGCTGGAGCTCCTGCCCCACGACTCGCACGACGAGTGGGTCGCGGAGATGGAAGCTATCGCCGAGGGTTCGTAGGACCGGCGGCCTCGCCGAGCCGCACGGTGAACGCGTCCTCGGCCAGCACGCTCGTGTGCTCCTCGACCTCGCCGCCGGCGCTGGTCAGCGTCGGCTCGTACATCGCGGGTTCGTCGGTCAGCGCCTCGGACAGCAGCGGGATCACGTGTTCGCGCACGGGGAACGGCGACATCGCGCGCCGGTAGGCCACCACGGACTCGAACTCGACCGTGAGCACCCACCTGTCGTCCTCGTCGGTCGACCGCGCCAGCGTGCCCCTCCGGCACCCCGGCTGCGCCGTCAGCAGCTTCAAGGCCTGTTCGACGCGCGAGGTGAACGTCTCGGGGTCGGATACGCGGAAGCGGCACACCAGCAACACGGTGCAAGGATGTCACGGTGACCTCCAAGCGCCCTCTCCTGCCCGGCGAAGGTCCGCTCGCGCGCGTGCGGCCCGTCGTGGCGTTCGTGCTCGTGCTCGGTCTGTTCATCACCGGCGTGTTGGTGGGCGGCACCCTCGGCGCGGTGCTGCTCGGTGTGCTGATCGTGGGCGCCGCGGTGCTCCTGGCCGCCACCTGGAAGGTTCTTTCCCCAGGTCACCGCGCATTGCGCGTGGTGGTCCTGCTGGTACTGCTCATCATCACCGTAGAATTGGTTGTGAAAATCCCTACCAGGTGAGGTGTGCCGCCATGACCGTCCAGCTGCACGGCGAGCACTCCCCCGAACGCGAGGCCCCCGCGCCCGCGCCGCCCCGCCCCGCGCACACCCTCGCCGAGGCCGGCGACCTGCTGCGCGCGCTGGCCGCGCCGGTCCGCATCGCCATCGTGCTGCAGCTGCGGGAACACGACCGCTGCGTGCACGAGCTGGTCGAGGCACTGGGTGTCGCCCAGCCGCTGATCAGCCAGCATCTGCGCGTGCTGAAGTCGGCGGGCGTGGTGCACGGCGAGAGACATGGCCGGGAGGTCGTGTACCGGCTGGTGGACGAACACTTGGCGCACATCGTGGTGGACGCTGTGACGCACGTAGAGGAGAAGCTGTGACCGGACTGAGGTCCACCAAACAGCGCACCGCGGTGTCGAACCTGCTCGACCAGCTGGACGACTTCCGCAGCGCCCAGGAACTGCACGAGGAACTGCGCCGCCGCGGCGAGGGCATCGGCCTGACCACGGTCTACCGCACCCTGCAGTCGCTCGCGGACGCGGGCCAGGTCGACGTCCTGCGCACCGACTCGGGCGAGGCCATCTACCGCCGTTGCTCGGCGCATCACCACCATCACCTCGTGTGCCGCCACTGCGGGCGCACGGTCGAGGTGGAGGGGCCCGCCGTCGAGAAGTGGGCGGACCGTGTCGCGGCCGAGAACGGGTTCTCCGAGGTCAGCCACACCGTCGAGATCTTCGGCACGTGCGCGGAGTGCACGGCGAAGGGCCTCAAGTAGGTCTGGACGAAGCCGGCGCGAGGACGCGCCGGCGTCGTCAGCTCTCGTAGGGTTCGACCGGCTCGGGCACCGGGGTGAACGACTCCACGGTGAAGCTCGGCACCCAGGAGTTCTTCTCGGACGCCGACTTCGGCACGACCTGGCCGGTCACCTCGACCCACTGCTCGTCGGGCAGCGACGGCGCGTCCCCGGTCAGCTTCACCTTCAACGGCCGGGCGTCGGCGGCGCAGCACGAGATCGCGAGCCGGGCGACGAACGTGTCGCCTTCCGCGCGCAGCAGGAAGCCGGTGAGCTTCACCCGGCGCCCGTCCAGCGTCCCCGACTCGTCCCACGCCGTGCGCGTGACGAACTCCGTCATGGACAGCGGGATGACGTCGCCGGACGGCAGTTCGCCGAGCAGGTTGCGGGACCGCTGCGTCTGGTTGGTGTCGGCGGCGGAGTTGACGACGTCGCCGCCCAGCGCGGGCGGCGAGATCAGGAACACCGCCATCACCGGCAGCAGCATCAGCCACGTCGAGCGGGACGAGTGCGAGTGCCCGTGGTCGTTCTCCTCGGCGGCCTTGCCCCGGCGGATGTCCCGGATGATCGCGAACAGCGCGAGGCCGATCATGATCACGCCGGCCGCGATCAGCAGCGGCAGCAGGCCCTTCTGGACGTACCTGAGGTACAGCCCGGAGAAGCTGATCTTCAGCAGCGCGCCGCCGAGCAGGACCAGCAGGATGTTCTGGGTTTCCCGCCTCACAGCAGCACCACTCCCGTCACGACCGCGCAGAAGATCGCCACCACGAAGGTAGCGGGTGCGAAGCGGAACGCGAAGGACTTCCCGAACGCACCGGCCTGCAGCGCGATCAGCTTCACGTCGACGGCCGGGCCGACGACCAGGAACACCAGGCGCGGCAGCAACGGCAGTGCGGAGAACGCCACCGCGACGAACGCGTCGGCCTCCGAGCACAGCGCCAGGATGACGGCCAGGAAGGCCATCACGATCACGCCCAGGACGATCTGGCCGCCCAGCGTCTGCATCCACGCGGTCGGCACGAACGTCTTGAACGCCGCCGCGAACAGCCCGCCCAGCACCAGGAACCCGCCGGCGTCCACGAGGTCGTGCCGCGCGCTCTCGGCGAACACGGTCCACTTGGACGTCCCGGAGTGGTCCTCCAGCCGCGCCAGCGCGCGTTCGGCGATCCACTCGGCCTTGCCGAAGCGCACCCACAGCCAGCCCATGATCATCGCGGTCAGCAGCGACCCGACGAACCGGGCGACGACCATCATCGGGGTGTCGTTGAACGCCACCGCCGTCGACACCAGCACGATCGGGTTCACCGCGGGGGCCGCCAGCAGGAACGTCAGGGCGACGGCGGGTGCGACACCCTGCTGCATCAGCCGCCGCGCGACGGGCACCGAGGCGCACTCACAGCCCGGCAGGGCCACGCCCGCGACACCGGCCACGGGCACGGCCAGCGACGTCTTGGCCGGCAGCAACCGGCGCAGGGCCGAGGCCGGCACGAACGCCGCGATGGCGCCGGAGATAAGCACGCCGAGCACCAGGAACGGCATGGCCTGCACGCAGATCGCCACGAACACGGTGGACGCCGTGCGCAGCTTCGGCACGTCCAGCAGGTCGACGAGGCGGGACTGGAAGAGCAGTGCGAGAACGAGGATCCCGCACAGCACCTCCAACGACGTGATCTTCAGCCGAGGCGGGCCGGAGCGCCGCTTCGACGAGCGGATCTCGCCGGTGATCGTCATTCCGCGTCCAGGTCCAGCAACCGGCGGTAGGTGCGCGCCATGCCCTCGCGGATCTCCTCGGGCGACGGCGGCTCGTCGAACTCGGCCTCTTCCTCCACGAGCTCGTCGGAGTCGTCGAAGTCGACGGGCGTGCCGTTGACCGCCTCCTCCGCCTCGGCCTCCTCCTCGAGGGCGGCCTCACGCAGCTCCTCGATCGTGGCGGAGACGTCCTCGGCCGACAGCGCGGGCAGCATCGGCTTCACGATGGCCAGCACGCCGCCCTCGGCGTCGTCGAGCGCCACGGCCTCGGCCAGCGCGACGGCGTGGTCACGCTCGTACGGGCCGCAGATGAACGAGTCCCAGTCGTCGCCGCCGGAGGGCTCGAACGTGACGGTCCAGGGGAACTCGTTGACGTCCGAGTCCTCTTCCGGCTCGTAGATGATCACGCCACCCATCGAAGGGTCCTTTCTCAAGAAAACCGGGAGAGGAGTTCGCCGCGTACCTGCGACGCGGTCGACACGACCAGCATGAGCAGCGTGCTCAGCGGTTCCGGCTTGAGGCCGTCCGCCGGGAACGCGTACCGCAGCATCACGTCGGTCCCGCCGCGTTCGGACGCGATGACACCGAGCGTGCCGAACAGGCCCTGACCAGCGCGTTCGGCGACCCACACCGCCGCGTCGCCGGGCAGGTCCCACGCGACCACGACCGTCAGCGAGAGCACCGTCAGCCCTTCGGCCAGCTCCATGCCCTGCACAGCGCACGGCACGTCGCCGTGGCGGAAGCTCAACGCGCCGTCGTCGTCCACGGAAACGTCGTGGAACAGCTCCAGCGCCTTGCGCGCGGCCTCCAGTGCCTCACCGCTCGCGTTCACGACACCTCCGAATCGGGCTTGTCGATCGCACCACCGAAACGGCGGTCGCGCTCGGCGAACTTCTCGACCGCGCGCCACAGGTCGGTGCGGTCGAAGTCGGGCCACAGGATGTCCTGGAACACGAGCTCGGCGTACGCGGACTGCCAGAGCATGAAGTTCGAGGTCCGCTGCTCACCGGACGGCCGGATGAACAGGTCCACGTCCGGCATCTCAGGCTGGTAGAGGTAGCGCGCGATGGTCCTCTCGTCGACCTTGTCCGGGTTGAGCTGCCCGGCGGCGGCGAGCTTCGCGATCTCGCGGGCGGCGTCACCGATCTCGGCGCGGCCGCCGTAGTTGATGCACATGGCGAGGTTGAGCCGGTCGTTGTCGCGGGTGCGCTCCTCCGCGACCTCCAGCTCCTTGATGACGCTGCGCCACAGCTTCGGCCGGCGTCCCGCCCAGCGCACCCGCACGCCCAGTTCGTCGAGCTCGTCGGTGCGGTGGTGGATCACGTCACGCGAGAAGCCCATCAGGAACCGGACCTCTTCGGGGCTGCGGCGCCAGTTCTCCGTGGAGAACGCGTACAGCGACAGCCACTTCACGCCCATCTCGATCGCGCCCTTGGCGACCTCCACGACGACCTGCTCGCCACGCTTGTGGCCCTCGACCCGCGACAGCCCGCGCTGGTTCGCCCAACGGCCGTTGCCGTCCATCACGATCGCGATGTGCTTGGGCACGAACTCGACCGGGATCGCCGGAGGAACAGCGCCGGACGGGTGCGGCTCCGGCGGGCGCGGAACGCGCTTCTCGCGGTCGGAGCGGCGACGACGCAGCATGGGGCTCGGCATCCTTCCGGAAGACGTGATCGGTGGCCGCCAGATTAGCCGTCGTCGGACTTGGCCTTGCGCTCGACCAAAGGCAACGACCGCAGCTGCCGTTCGAGGTGCCACTGCAGGTGGGCCGCGACCAGGCCACTCGCGTCACGACGGGCGATGTGCGGGATCTCGTCGACCACGCCCCACTGCCCGTGCAGCAGCGCGGAGAGCAGCGTCAGCGTGTCCTGGGAGGGCGACGCCGAGCCGGGCGGGCGGCAGTTCGGGCAGCACGAGCCACCGGCCTGGACGCTGAACGCCCGGTGCGGACCGGGATCGCCGCACTTCGCGCACTCGTTCACGGCGGGCGCCCAGCCCGCGAAGGCCATGGCGCGCATGAGGAACGCGTCCAGCAGCAGCGACGGGTCACGCTCGGCACCCGACAACGCTCTCAACGCCCCGGCGACCAGCAGGTAGAGCCGCAGCACAGGTTCGCCCTCTTCGGCCGTGAGCCGGTCGGCCGTCTCGAGGATCGCGCACGCGGCCGTGTAGCGCTGGTAGTCGTTGACGATGCCGACGCCGAACGCGTCCAGCGTCTGCACCTGCGTGATGATGTCGAGCGACCGGCCGGGGTGGAACTGCGCGTCGACGTGGCAGAACGGCTCCAGCCGCGCGCCGAACTTCGACGACGTGCGGCGCACGCCCTTGGCCACGGCGCGGAGCTTGCCGTGCTTCTGGGTCAGGAACGTGATGATCCGGTCCGCTTCACCGAGCTTCTGCACGCGCAGCACGATGCCGGTGTCGCGGTACAGGTTGGCCATCAGAAGCCCAGGCGGCGCAGCTGTTTCGGGTCCCGCTGCCAGTCCTTGGCGATCTTGATGTGCAGGTTCAGGTAGACCCGGCTGCCGAGCAACGCCTCGATCTGCTTGCGGGCCGCCATGCCGACCTGCTTGAGCCGCTCGCCCCGGTGGCCCAGGATGATCGCCTTCTGCGACGGCCGCTCCACGAACACGAACGCGTGAATGTCGATCAGGTCGTCACGGCCCTCACGCGGCTGCATCTCCTCCACCACCACGGCGATGGAGTGCGGCAGCTCGTCGCGCACACCCTCCAGCGCGGCCTCGCGGATCAGCTCGGCCACCAGCGTCTGCTCCGGCTCGTCGGTCAGGTCGCCGTCCGGGAACAGCTGCGGCCCCTCGGGCAGCTTGCCCAGCAGCAGGTCGCTGAGCTTGTCGACCTGGAAGCCGTCGACCGCGGACACCGGGATGATCTCGGCGAACTCCATGACCTTCTGCAGCGCGAGCAGCTGCTCCATCACCTGCTGCTGCGACACCAGGTCGGTCTTGGTGACGATGCCGACCACGGGCGTGCGCTTGGCGACCTTCTCCAGTTCGGCGGCGATGAACTTGTCACCGGGGCCGACCTTCTGGTCCGCGGGCACGCAGAAGCCGACGACGTCGACCTCCGACCAGGTCTCGCGCACCAGGTCGTTGAGGCGCTGGCCGAGCAGCGTGCGCGGCCGGTGCAGCCCCGGCGTGTCGACCAGCACGAGCTGGCCGTCCTCACGGTGCACGATGCCCCGGATCGTGTGCCGGGTCGTCTGCGGCTTGCTCGACGTGATGGCGACCTTGGTGCCCACCAGCGCGTTCGTCAGCGTCGACTTCCCTGCGTTCGGGCGGCCGACGAAGCACGCGAACCCGGAGCGGTAACCATCCATCCGCCCATTGTCCCTCTAGCCGGTTCTGGCCGTTCGCGGGGCCTTCCGGCCACCTGGAACCGCTCGCGCGGCTCGCTAGAACTGCTTGCGCAGCTCGCCGGCGGTGTTCGCGAGATGCACCGGACCGGTGGGCGTGAGGTCACGCACGGCCGCCAGCGACTCCCCATCCACCCGGTTCGACTCGGTGACCACCGCCGCCGCCTCCAGGCCCTCGGCACCGCTCGACACGGCGGCCGCGATGGCCGCCTGCAGCGCGGTGAGCTTCAGCGACGGCAACGCGACCGTGGACGCGCTGTAGGTGCGGCCGTCGAGGTCCCGCACGGCCGCGCCCTCCGCCGCCCCGTTGCGCGCACGGACGGACCGCGCGAGCGTGACGAGCTTCGCGTCCTCGGGGTCGAGGTCAGTCATCTTCTTCTGTCTCCTTCTGCGCGGGGCGCACGAGCACGGTGGTGACGCGGATGCGGCCACGTTCGTCCTTGCCGCCCTCGGCCCGCATGCGCAGACCGGCGATCTCGGCCTCGGTGCCGGGCAGCGGCACGCGCCCGAGGCGTTGCGCGAGCAGGCCGCCGACGGTCTCGACCTCGTGGTCGTCGAGCTCCGTGCCGAACAGCGCGTCCAGGTCGTCGACCGGCAGGCGCGCGCTGACCCGCACCGCGCCGTCCTCCAGGTGCTCGACCGGCGGGCGGTCGTCGGTGTCGGACTCGTCGGTGATCTCGCCGACGATCTCCTCGAGGATGTCCTCGATGGTCAGCAGGCCCGCGGTGCCGCCGTACTCGTCGACCACGATCGCCATGTGCTTGCGGGACACCTGCATCTCGCGCAGCAGGTCCGCGATCGGCTTCGAGTCCGGGATGAAGCTCGTCGGGAGCATCAGCTCGGCGACGCTCTTCGGGTCCTCGTCATCCGCGAGCGTGGCCCGCATGAGGTCCTTGAGGTTCACCACGCCGAGCACGTCGTCGACACTCTCGCCGATCACCGGGACGCGCGTGTAGCCGGTGCGCAACGACAGCGCGAGCGCCTGCCGCAACGACTTGGCCTGCTCGATCCACACGATCTCGGTGCGCGGCACCATGATCTCGCGCGCGATGGTGTCCCCCAGCTCGAACACCGAGTGGATCATCTCGCGCTCGCCCTCGTCGACGACGCCGCGTTCCTGCGCCATGTCGACCAGCTCGCGCAGCTCGACCTCGGAGCTGAACGGCCCCTCGCGGAAGCCCTTGCCGGGCGTGATGGCGTTACCGACGAGGATCAGCAGCTTGGACAGCGGCCCGAGCACGCGGCCGAGCTGCCGGACGGTGCCCGCGGCGAGCAGGCTCACGCCGTACGGGTGCTGCCGGCCGATGGTGCGCGGTCCGACGCCGACGAGCACGTACGACACGACCAGCATGCTCATGCACGAGTACAGGACGGCGAGCCAGTCCTGGTCCACGTACTCGAGGAACACCGTCGTGACCAGCACCGCCGCCGACATCTCACAGGCGAGGCGCAGCAGCAGCAACAGGTTGACGTGCCGCGGCCGGTCGTTGAGCACGTGCAGCAACTGCCCGGTGCCCCAGCGACCCTGCCGTTGCAGGGCCTCCACCCGTGCGCGTGACACGGTGCCGAGAGCGGCATCCACGCACGCGAACAGGCCGGCGACAAGCACGAGCAGAACGGCCAGCACGATCACACCGGCAGGGTTCGCGCTCATGATCCGTTTTCTCTAGGGTCCGATTTCTCTGGGGAGGTCAGGCTTCGTCGTTCTTCTCGTCGAGACCGACCGCACCGAGCACCTTGTCGTCGGTGCTGCGCTGGTGCGCGGCCCGTTCGGCCTCGTCACGCGCGTTGCGGAAGTCCGTGAGGATGCGGTTCTGCAACGTGAACATCTCGCGTTCCTCGGCAGGTTCGGCGTGGTCGTAGCCGAGCAGGTGCAGCACCCCGTGCACGGTCAGCAGGTGCAGCTCGTCCAGCAGGCCGTGGCCCGCCTTCTTGGCCTGGTCCTTGGCGAACGCGGGGCACAGCACGATGTCCCCGAGCAGCGCCGGGCCGAGGCCCGCGGCGTCGGGGCGGCGCGCGGAGTCCAGCTCGTCCATGGGGAAGGCCATGACGTCCGTCGGACCCGGCAGGTCCATCCAGCGCTCGTGCAGGTCCGCCATCACGTCCAGCTCGACGAGCAGGACGGACAGCTCGGCCAGCGGGCTCACGCCCATGCGGTCCAGCGCGAAGCGGGCGGCGGAGACGATGGAACCCTCGTCGACTCCGACACCCGACTCGTTGGCGATCTCGATGCTCACGGCGCCTATCGTCCCCGCCGCTGGTTCCCCCGGCGCGCACCGGGTCCGTGGTGTTGCCCGTTCTGGTCGATGGTGTCCTGCTCGACCTGCCACTTCTCGTACGCGTCGACGATGTCGCCGACCAGCCGGTGACGCACCACGTCCTGGCTCGTCAGCACCGAGAAGTGCACGTCGTCGACCCCTTCGAGGATGTCCCTGACGACCTTCAGGCCGCTGCGCTGGCCGCCGGGGAGGTCGACCTGGGTGATGTCACCGGTGACGACCACCTTGGAGCCGAAGCCCAGCCGGGTGAGGAACATCTTCATCTGCTCGGGCGTGGTGTTCTGCGCCTCGTCGAGGATGATGAACGCGTCGTTGAGCGTTCTACCACGCATGTAAGCCAGTGGCGCGACCTCGATCGTGCCCGCCTGCGTGAGGCGCGGGATCGACTCGGGGTCGACCATGTCGTGCAGCGCGTCGTAGAGCGGGCGCAGGTACGGGTCGATCTTCTCGTAGAGCGTGCCCGGCAGGTAGCCCAGGCGCTCGCCGGCCTCGACGGCCGGGCGGGTGAGGATGATCCGGTTGACCTGCTTCGACTGCAGCGCCTGCACGGCCTTGGCCATGGCGAGGTAGGTCTTGCCGGTGCCGGCGGGGCCGATGCCGAAGACGATGGTGTTCTTGTCGATCGCGTCGACGTAGTGCTTCTGGTTCAGCGTCTTCGGCCGGATCGTGCGGCCGCGGCGGCTCACGATGTCGAGGCTCAGGACCTCGGCGGGCGACTCGGCCTCGTTCGCGCTCAGCATCGCGACGATGCGGCGGACGGCGTTCTGGTCGATGGCCTGGCCACGGCCCGCGAGGGTGATGAGCTCGGAGAAGACGCGTTCGGCGAAGGCCACGTCGGCGGGGTCGCCGGACAAGGTGATCTCGTTCCCGCGCACGTGCACGTCGGCGTCGAGCAGTTCCTCCGCGAGCCGGAGGTTCTCGTCGCGCGATCCGAGCAGCGTGAGCACCGCACCTTCCGGCACGGCGAACCGGGACTGACCTTCCTTGTTGCTCTGCTGTGTTTCTTCGGCCACGTGGCCCCGGCCTGCTTCCTGTCGCTCGGATCTGGTGCCGTCGATGCTAGTCCGGCCGAAAATGAGTGGCTACCGGATTGCTCACCGTGTGTGCTCAGGAATCGTGGAGATTCGCAGGCTTGGTGTCGACGACATACCCGAGTGCATGAAGCTCATCACGGACCGGGGTTGGGCGTGGACGCCCGCGCAGTGGGAGTTGATGCTCGAACTGGGTCCGGGTTTCGGCGCGTTCGACGCGACGGGGCTGCTCGGCACCGCGTTGACGACGCCGTATCCCGAAATCCAGGCGATCAGCGGCGTTCTGGTCGGATCATGGGCGGAACGGCGCGGAATCGGGACGGCACTGATGTCCAATATATTGGATATCAGACCGTCGGTTCTCTACGCGACTTCCATGGGTGAGCCGCTGTATGCCCGGCTCGGCTTTCACCCGGTCGGGGCCACGGCCGACTACCACGGCGTGTTTCCCGGATCCGCTCCCGGCGTGTCGCGGGAGGCGACCCCTGCCGACGGGGAGTCGCTGGCGGCGCTCGACCGCGAGGTGAGCGGGTACACACGGCCCGTGCTGTGGGAGCGGCTGCTGGACCCGTCGTCGCCGTATACGGTGCGGATGTCGGAGGCCGGCGTGATCGCCACCCGCCCGAACCCGGTGGGCCTGACCATAGGTCCGGTGATCGCACCCTCCGCCGCGGCCGCGTTCGAGATGATCGCGGACGTGTCCGCCGGCGCGGGCGAGGTCCGGGTGGACACGGACAACGCCGACGTGGCCGCGTTCCTGGTGGGGCAGGGCTTCGAGAAGCGCACCGGCGGCTGCACGTTGATGGTGCGCGGCACCGCGGACGTGCCGGGCGACCGCTCGCGCTACTTCGCACCCGCCTCGCACGCGTTGGGATGACTTGGGGATCTGGTGGAACTGCGACGACTGACGCTGGACGACCTCACCGCGTGCTCCGACCTGGCCGAGAGCCGGTCGTGGCCGCGCGAGGAGAACAAGTGGGAGTTCCTGCTGACCTACGGTGAGGGCTGGGGCCTGTTCGACTCCGAAGGCCTGGTCGGCACGACGATCGTGACGCGCTACCCGGAGCTGGCGTCGATCAGCATGGTGCTGGTCGCGGAACGCGCCGCGCGTCAGGGCCACGCGCGCCGGCTGGTATCCCATGTACTGGATACGGGTGTCTCGACGTTGTTCGCGACGGCGATGGGCCGTCCGCTCTACGAGCAGCTGGGTTTCCGCACCGTCGGCTTCACCGACATCCACGTGGGCACGTTCACGGGGCCGGTATCCGATATATCGCAGCTCGCGACAGCCGCCGACCTCGACGAACTCGTCGCGCTCGACACGAAGGCCACCGGCATCACCCGGCCGTACCTGTGGGAGTCGTTGCTCGCCATGGGCTCCGTCCGGATGTCCGAGCACGGCGTCGCCGGCTCGTGGCGCGTCCGCGACGACCTGCTGCTGATCGGCCCGGTGCTCGCGGACTCCCCCGCCGACGCGTGCGCGCTGATCGCCGACTCCGCCACAGGCAACGGCCGTGTGCGCGTGGACGTGCACGACCCGGAGGTGGTCGCGTTCGTGCGCGAACACGGCATGGAGTCGTGGGGCGAGTGCACCTGGATGGTCCGCAACGCCGAGCAGTTGCCCGGCGACCGCGCCCGCTACCACGCGCCGCTGTTGCAGGCCCTGGGTTAGAGGCGCTGGCCGCCCAGCAGGTGCAGGTGGGCGTGGAAGACCTCCTGCCCGCTGTCCGGTCCGGTGTTGAACAGCAGCCGGTAGCCCGTTTCGGCCACGCCCTCGGCTTCGGCGACCTCCTTCGCGGCGGCGAAGAGGTCGCCGAGCTGGTCACCGTTCAGGTCGACGGCGTTCGGCACGTGCTCGCGCGGGATGAGCAGCACGTGCACGGGCGCCTTGGGCTGGATGTCGCGGAACGCCAGCGTCGTCTTGGTCTCGTGGACGACCGTCGCGGGAATCTCACCGTCGACGATCCGGCAGAACAGACAGGACATGGCCCCGACGTTAGGCGAACAGCCGGTCCAGCTGCTCGTCGACGGCCTCGACCATGTCCTCGGCCGTGAGCTCGTCGGGTCCGAGCGCGTGGTGGATGTTGAGCCCGTCGATCAGCACGATGAACCGCCGGGCGGCCTTCATCGGCACGACGCCGTCCCGCAGTTCACCGGCTTCCCGCGCGGCGACGAGAACGCGCGCGATCCCGTCGTACAACTCGCGCGTGCCGAGGCGCTCCAACTCGTGCAGCGACGGTTCCACCATCGCCCGCGGCAGGAACGACAACAGCACCGCGGCCTCGACCCGGCGCTCGTCGTCCAGCGCCAGCATCTCGTGCGCGAAGCGCCGCAACACCTCCCGGTGACCGGCGGTGGTGTCGATCTTCTCCAGCCGTGCGATGAACCGCCGGTACGCGAGCTCCATCGCGAACCCCAGCAGGGCGTCCTGCGTCGGGAAGTAGTGGCGCAGCGACCCGCTCGACCACCCGGACTCCGCCGCGACGGCACGCACGGACGCGCGGTCTATCCCGTCCCGCCGCACGATGCGCCAGACCGCCTCAGCGAGTTCGCGGCGGCGCTGCTCGTGGTCGACAACCTTGGGCACCGGCTCCCCTTCTACCTGCCGCGCGCGAGCCGGACGACCGCCGCGCGACACCTCTCCCACGACTCGGTGCCCGGCGTGATCATGTCCATGTGCCCGGCCCCTTCCACGACGACGAGCTCGGCCTGCGGCTCGGCGGCGCAGAACCCGATCGCCTGCCGCACCGGAACGTCCTCGTCCTGGTCACCGTGCACGCAGATCACGGGCTTGCCGATGGGCACCAGCGCGGCCGGCGAGGCCTCCGCGAACTGCTCCTCGGTGCACAGCTCCAGCGCCCGGGGTGTGATGTCCTTGGTGAAGTCCAGCACAGCCGCCTGGGCCACCGCTCCGACCACTCGCGCGCTGTGCTTGGCCGCCCACACAGCGAGATGTCCTCCGGCGCTGTGGCCGAGCGTCACGACGGGCCCGATGTCGACGGCGTCGATGGCGGCGAGCACGTCCTGTCCCGTCCGCGGCCACCCACCGCCACCGCTCACGCGCCGGTATTCGATGTTCCAGACGGCGAATCCGTCGTTCACGAGCGCGTCCGCGAGCGGCCGCCCTAGTTCCAAGCCGTAGCGCTGGTGCCAAAAACCACCGTGAATGACGACAACGGCACCCTCAGCAACACCGTCGGGAAGGTAAAGCTCGCCGAACTGACTGGGGTGGTCACCGTAAGCAATTCTCTGCACACGCAGAAACTACGGGAAAGGCCACCGATCTTGTCGGACTCGTGGCGCGGGGTTTGAGCCTCGACCCCACGCTTTTGGTGCAGAGGCAACGACGGCGCGCAGCGCCAAGCAGCCAAACCCAAGAGGGATGCCCCCCCGCTGAACAGGGCCTTGCCGAGGCCGAAGGCGAGTTGCCCGCCGAACAGGGCCTGCCGAAGCCGAAGGCGAGGCGGCCGGGGGTCCGGGGGCTGGCCCCCGGCGCGGGGTTTGGGGGCTCGGCCCCCAAAAGACACGCTTTTGGTGCGAGCAGCGAAGGCGCGAAGCGCCGAGCAGGCAGGCACCAACCAAAAGGGGCGCCCCGCGGTCCGAAGCCTGGGGGTCGCTTCGCCGCGAGGCGCCGACGCCGGACCGAGGGGGGAGGTGTCCGGCGAGTCTTTTGGTCAGAAAGGCCTAATCGTCTACTCCGTTTCCGGATAGACCAATCAGCCCCTCTGCGAACTAGGGTAACCCCATCGGCCTGGGATTCGCTACAACTTCCGTCAAGCCAATCCATCCGATGTTCACCTGGGAAGTGATTGGGGTCACCACCGTGACGTGAGTACCCCAATGGCACCGAGAGCAACCGCGGCGGCGGTAGATGCACGCAGAACAGTTGGGCCCAATCGGACGATCCGCGCGCCCGAAGATCGCAAAGCGTCGAGTTCCTCGGGCGTGATCCCGCCCTCGGGACCGACGACGAGCAGCACATCTCCGGACGCGGGCAGCTCGACGTCGGCGAGGCGCTCGGTCGCGCTCTCATGCAACACGAGCGTCAACGCCGACGACGACACGCGATGAGAAAGCTGGTTCGTGCTCACGGGTTCGTCGACCACGGGTACCCGCGAACGGCGGGCCTGCTTCGCCGCCTCGCGTGCCGTGGAACGCCAGCGCCCCAACGCTTTCGCGCCGCGCGGGCCGTCCTCCCACTTCGCCACGCACCGGGCGGCGCGCCACGGCACCACGCCGTCCACGCCGGCCTCGGTGGCGAGCTCGACCGCGAGTTCGCCGCGGTCGCCCTTCACCAGGGCCTGGGCGAGCACCACGCGCGGCGTCGGTTCAGGCTCCGTCCAGCGCTCCACCACCCGCAAGGACAGGGCATCGCGCTCGACCGCGGCCACCGCGCACCGCACCTGGGTGCCGGAACCGTCGGACAGCACGAGCTCCTCGCCGACGCGCAGACGCCGGACCGTCGCGGCGTGGCGGCCTTCCGGGCCGTCCAGCACGAACTCCTCGCCCGACGGCAGCGCCGGGACGAGGAAGACGGGCAGGGTCACCGGTTGCCGCGGGAGGCACGCAGGCGGGAGAACAGTCCGCCGCCGCCCTTGCCGTTGTGGGACAACGAGGGCTCGCTCTCGCCGCGCAGCTCGGCCAGGTCGCGCAGCAGGGTCGCCTGCGCGGCGTCGAGCTTGGTCGGCACGACGACCTCGAGGTGCACGTGCAGGTCGCCGCGGCCGTCGACGCGGCCGGTGGAACGCAGCTTCGGCATGCCGCGGCCCGTCAGCACGAGCTGCGTGTTCGGCTGCGTGCCGGGGTCGATCTGAAGGTCTTCCTCGCCGTCCAGCGTCTTCAGCGGCAGCGTGGCGCCCAGGGCGGCCGTCGTCATCGGGATCTGCACCACGCAGTGCAGGTCGGCGCCGTCGCGTTCGAAGATCTCGTGCGGGTGTTCCTCGACCTCGACGTAGAGGTCGCCGGCCGGGCCGCCGCCGGGGCCGACCTCGCCCTGGCCCGCGAGGCGCACGCGCATGCCCTCGGCGACACCGGCGGGGATGTTCACGGAGATCGTGCGACGCGAGCGCGTGCGGCCGTCACCGGCGCACTGCTGGCACGGGTCGGGGATGACCTCGCCGAAGCCGCGGCACACCGGGCACGGGCGCGAGGTCACGACCTGGCCGAGGAACGAGCGCTGCACCGACTGGACCTCGCCGCGGCCGTGGCAGGTGTCGCATTGGACGGGCTTGGAGTTGTTCTGGGTGCCGGCGCCGTGGCAGCGGTCGCACAGGATCGCGGTGTCGACGGTCAGGTCACGGGTGGTGCCCGACGCGCACTCCTCCAGCGTCATGTCGAGCCGGATCAGGGCGTCGGAACCGGGCTGCACGCGGCTGCGCGGACCGCGGCCGCCGCCGGGCGTGGCGCCGAAGAACGCGTCCATGATGTCGCCGAGGCCGAAGCCGGCGAACGGGTCACCGCCACCGCGGCCACCGCCGCCCGAGTCGAGGGGATCGCCACCCAGGTCGACGACGCGGCGCTTCTCGGGGTTCGACAACACCTCGTAGGCGGCCGTCACCTCCTTGAAGCGTGCCTCCTCGTTGGGATTGACGTCCGGGTGCAGCTGCCTGGCGAGCTTGCGATAGGCGCGCTTGATCTCATCCTGTGTCGCGTTCTGCGAAACACCGAGGATGCCGTAGTAATCCCTGGCCACCTTGTTCGCTTTCATGTTCATCAATTACTTCAAGTACGTGTGGTCAACGACCGGTCAGGATCTCACCGACGTAGTTGGCAACCGCGCGTACGGCCGCCATAGTCCCGGGGTAGTCCATCCGCGTCGGTCCGACGACGCCGAGGCCCCCGAGCGGATTGTCGCGGCTGCCGTAGCCGATGGACACCACGGAAGTGCTGCGCATCTCAGCGGCCTCGTTCTCCTCACCGATGCGCACCAGCACGCGACCGGGGTCGCGGGAGGCGGCGAGCAGCTTGAGCACGACGACCTGTTCCTCCAACGCCTCCAGCACCTGACGCAGCGAGCCGGGGAAGTCGGTGATGCTTCGTGTGAGGTTCGCGGTGCCACCGAGCACCAGCCGTTCCTCCGGGTGCTCCACCAGCGTCTCGATCAGCACAGTAGCGACCCGCAGCATCGGGTCGCGCAGGTTCGTCGGAACCTCGTCGGGCAGCTCGGCGACCTTGGCGCTCGCCTCGGCCAGCCGCTGCCCCGCCATCGCCTGGTTGAGCACACCGCGCAACTGGCTCGTGTGCTCCTCACTGATCACGTCACCCAGCTCGACGATCCGCTGGTCGACGCGCCCGGTGTCGGTGATCAGCACCAGCATGAGCCGCGACGGCGTGATCGGCAGCACCTCCAGGTGACGCACGGCCGCACGCGACAACGTGGGCACCTGGATCACCGCCACCTGCCGCGTGAGCTGCGCGAGCAACCGCACGCTGCGCCGCATCACGTCGTCGAGGTCGATCGCCCCGTCGAGGAAGCTGCGGATCGCCCGCTTCTCCGCCTGCGAGAGCGGCTTGACCTCGCTCAGCTTGTCGACGAAGAGCCGGTACCCCTTGTCCGTGGGCACGCGACCGGCACTGGTGTGCGGCTGGGCGATGTAACCATCGTCCTCCAACGCGGCCATGTCGTTGCGCACGGTCGCGCTCGACACACCCAGGTTGTGCCGCTCGACCAGGGCCTTCGAACCCACGGGCTCCTGGTTGGACACGTAGTCGGCGACGATGGCGCGCAGCACCTCGAACCGACGCTCATCGGCGTTCACCGCTGTTCACCTCCGTGTCCACTACGCCGAGTTTACCCAGCCGGTTTCGTGAGGGGTGCCCGCTGCGGAAGTCGTGCTCGATCCGGGCTCCTGTTTTTGTCGGTGGTGGTCGCTAGGGTCCAAACCATGAAGGAGGACAGGCGCAGGCACCTGTCAGTGGTGAGGGACGGCGATCCACCGCCGACACCGGGCAAGGCCTGCCTGGTGCACAGCGACGACGAGTGGTGGCAGGGCACGGTGACGTGGGAGGACGCCCGGCGCGACGACGGGCTGTGGTGGGGCACCGTCACCTACCGCAAGGGCGGCCAGGTGCTCATCGAGGTGCACAGCCAGCACGACCTGCGCGCCCGCTGAGGTCAGGGCAGCAGGCGTCGCACCACGGCGTCGGCCAGCAGGCGGCCGCGGTCGGTCAGCACGCAGCGGTCGTCGGACGGCTCGAGCAGCCCGTCGGCGATCGCCTGCTTCGCCTCCTCGCGGCCGGCGTCGTCGAGCACGTCCATCGGCAGGCCCGAGGCGAGGCGCAGCTCCAGCAGCACCCGCTCCACGCGCTGGTCCTCGGGCGACAGCACCTCGCGGCCTGCCGCCGGCGACGCTCCGGAGGCCAGCAGGGACGAGTAGCGGGCCGGGTGCTTCACGTTCCAGAAGCGCACCCCGCCGACGTGGCTGTGCGCGCCGGGGCCGAAGCCCCACCAGTCGGCGCCCTTCCAGTACAGGACGTTGTGGCGGCACTGGGCCTCCACGGAGGTCGCCCAGTTCGACACCTCGTACCAGCTGAAGCCGGCACCGGAAAGAACCGAGTCGACCATCTCGTAGGACGACGCCAGCACGTCGTCGTCGGGCATCGGGAGGTCGCCGCGGCGGATGCGGCGGGCGAGGCCGGTGCCGTCCTCCACGATCAACGCGTAGGCGGACACGTGGTCCACGCCCGCGTCCAGCACGGCGTCCAGCGAGGCCGCCAGGTCCGAGGGGCGCTCCCCCGGCGTGCCGTAGATCAGGTCCAGGTTCACGTGGGAGAAACCGGCGACACGAGCCTCACGAGCGGCGTCGACCGGACGGCCTGGCGTGTGTTTGCGGTCGAGCACCTGCAGCACGTGCCGGGCCGCGGACTGCATGCCGAGTGACACGCGCGTGTATCCGGCGGACCGGATGCCTTCGAAGAACTCGACGGAGGTCGACTCCGGGTTCGACTCCGTCGTCACCTCGGCGCCGGGAGCCAGGCCGAACGACGCGCGCACCGCGCCCAGCACGTCCGTCAGGCCCGCGGCACCCAGCAGGGACGGCGTTCCTCCGCCCACGAAGACGGTCGAGACAGCCGGAGCGGATCCCAGCACCGCAGCGGCCAGGTCCAGTTCGCGGCGCAGCCCCTCCAGCCACGACTCGGGTGACGCGGACGAGCCGAGCTCGCCGGGCGTGTAGGTGTTGAAGTCGCAGTAGCCGCAGCGGGTCGCGCAGAACGGCACGTGCACGTAGATGCCGAACGGGCGGGAGCCGACACCGGTCAGGGCGGACGGGGGGAGCGAACCGTCGGCGGGCGCGGGCTCGCCTTCGGGCAAAGCGGAGGGCATGACTCCCAGTGTCCACCACGCCCCCCGAACGGCGGTGCCCAGCCAGGAGACATCTCTGTCGGTGACAGAAATATCACTCTGCGAAACCGGCGAAGAATGTCAACTTCCCCTGCGAAATCCCAGCATTCGGTTGGCGGTGGACCATGCTCTGGACGCCATGCACACTGAGGTCATGCATTCGACTGGAGTCCGCCTCGTGGCCCGCCGCCACGTCGACTTCCGTCGTGTCTCCAGCGCGATGTGCCGTCGTTCGGCCTGACCGCGCGCTGATTTGTTCCCGTCGGCGCCCGGCGCGCTGACGACGCCCCCACCACAAGCACCTCCGGGCTCGCACGCGCACCGAGCGCCTCAAACCCCGGAGGATGGCGATGGTCCCGCCGCAGACGTCACCGCGCGCCAAGCAGCGTCGCGGCGAGGGGCAGTGGGCGCTCGGTTACCGAGAGCCGCTGAACCCCAACGAGCGGAGCAAGAAGGACGACAACCCGCTCAACGTCCGCACCCGCATCGAGAACATCTACGCCCACGGCGGTTTCGACTCCATCGACCCGGCTGACCTGCGCGGGCGGTTCCGCTGGTACGGGCTCTACACGCAGCGCAAGCCCGGCATCGACGGCGGCCGCACGGCCACGCTGGAACCGGAAGAGCTGGACGACGAGTTCTTCATGATGCGGGTGCGCAGCGACGGCGGCGCGTTGACCACGCAGCAGCTCAAGGTCCTCGGCGAGATCTCGCAGACGTACGCGCGCGACACCGCCGACATCACCGATCGGCAGAACATCCAGTACCACTGGATCCGGATCGAGGACGTTCCCACGATCTGGCAGCAGCTCGAGGACGTCGGCCTGACGACGATGGAGGCGTGTGGCGACAGCCCGCGCGTCATCCTCGGCTCGCCGGTCGCGGGTATCGCGACGGACGAGGTGCTCGACGGCCAGCCGGCGATCGACACGATCCTCGAGCGCTACATCGGCGACCCGCGGTTCTCCAACCTGCCGCGCAAGTTCAAGACCGCCATCTCCGGCCTTCAGGACGTCGCGCACGAGATCCACGACGTCGCGTTCGTCGGCGTGCACCACCCCGAGCACGGTCCCGGCTTCGACCTCTGGGTCGGCGGCGGCCTGTCCACGAACCCCATGCTGGGCAAGCGTCTGGGCGCCTGGGTGCCGCTGGACGAGGTGCCGGACGTGTGGGAGGCGGTCATCAGCGTCTTCCGCGACTACGGCTACCGCCGGCTGCGGCACCGCGCGCGCATCAAGTTCCTCGTCGCCGACTGGGGCCCGGAGAAGTTCCGCCAGGTCATGGAGGACGAGTACCTCAAGCGCAAGATGATCGACGGCCCGGCGCCGGAGGTGCTGAACCAGCAGCTCGACCACGTCGGCGTGCACCGGCAGAAGGACGGCCTGTTCTACGTCGGCGCCGCGCCGGTCGCGGGCCGCGTGTCCGGCTCGATCCTGGTCGAGGTCGCGAAGATCGCCGAACGGGTGGGCTCCACGCGCGTCCGGTTCACGCCGCAGCAGAAGATCATCGTGCTGGACGTGCCCGAGGCCGAGGTCCCGGCGCTCAAGAGCGACCTCGCCAAGCTGGGCCTGCAGGTCGACCCGTCGCCGTGGCGGCGCGGGATCATGGCCTGCACCGGCATCGAGTTCTGCAAGCTCGCGATCGTCGAGACCAAGGCCCGCGCCAACGACCTCGTCACCCAGCTCGAAGCCAACCTCAAGGACATCGTCGACGGCGTCACGGCGCCGATCACCGTGCACATCAACGGCTGCCCCAACTCCTGCGCCCGCATCCAGACCGCGGACATCGGGCTGAAGGGCCAGATCGTCACGGACGACCAGGGCAACCAGGTCGAGGGCTTCCAGGTGCACCTGGGCGGTGGCCTCGGCCTCGACGCCGGGTTCGGCCGCAAGCTGCGTGGTCACAAGGTCACCGCGGAGGAACTGCCCGAGTACGTCGAGCGGGTCGTGCGGAACTTCGTTGCCCAGCGCGAAGAAGACGAGCGCTTCGCGCAGTGGGTCGGCCGGGCGGAAGAAGGTTCGCTGCGATGAGCGAGCGCGCGACGCCGTTCTACTGCCCCTACTGCGGTGACGAGGACCTCCGGCCGCAGGAGGAACCCAGCTACGCGTGGCTGTGCACCGGATGCCGCCGCGTCTTCAAGGTCTCGTTCGTCGGGCTCAACCTGCCACAGGAGGTGAAGAAGTGAGCGATCTCAAGGAAGACCTCAAGATCGTCGCCGAGGCCGCGCGGGAAGAGCTGGCGAACGCCTCCGCGACCGAAGCGCTGGAGTGGGTCGCGCGGACGTTCGGCGACAGCTACATCGTGGCCTCCAACATGCAGGACGCCGTGCTGATCGACCTCGCCGCCAAGGTGAAGCCGGACTTCGACGTGCTGTTCCTGGAAACGGGTTACCACTTCCCGGAGACCATCGGCGTGCGTGACGCGGTCGGTGTCGTCTACCCGGACGTGCGGATCGTCAACGCCGCCGCCGAGCAGTCCGTCGCGGACCAGGAGGCGGAGTTCGGCCTGCTGTACCAATCGGATCCGGCCAAGTGCTGCAACCTGCGCAAGGTCGTGCCGCTGCGCCGCGAGCTCGCGAAGTACGACGCGTGGGTCACCGGAGTGCGCCGGGTGGACGCGCCGACGCGGGCGAACACGCCGATCGTGCAGTGGGACGACCGCAACGGCCTGGTGAAGATCAACCCGATCGCGCCGTGGTCGGACGACGAGTTCAACGCCTACATCCGCGAGCAGGGCATCCTCGAGAACCTGTTGGTGCAGGAGGGATATCCCTCCATCGGCTGCCTGCCGTGCACCGCGAAGCCGTTGCCGGGACAGGACGCGCGCAGCGGCCGCTGGGCCGGTCAGTCGAAGACGGAATGTGGGTTGCACGGATGACAGTCACCAGAACCGCAGGCGCACTCGACACCCTGGGGCGCCTCGAATCCGAGGCGATCCATATCTTCCGCGAGGTCGCGGGCGAGTTCGACCGACCGGTGATCCTCTTCTCCGGTGGCAAGGACTCGACGCTGCTGCTGCACCTCGCGATCAAGGCGTTCTACCCGGCGCCGGTGCCGTTCCCGTTGCTGCACGTCGACACCGGGCACAACTTCGACGAGGTCATCGAGTTCCGTGACCGCGTTGTGGCGCAACACGGTCTGCGCCTGGAGGTCGCGAAGGTCCAGGACTGGATCGACGACGGCCGCCTCGAAGAGCGTCCGGACGGCACGCGCAACCCGCTGCAGACCGTGCCGCTGCTGGACTCCATCACGCAGCACAAGTTCGACGCGGTCTTCGGCGGCGGGCGGCGCGACGAGGAACGCGCCCGCGCCAAGGAGCGGATCTTCAGCCTGCGCACGGCGTTCGGCCAGTGGGACCCGAAGCGCCAGCGCCCGGAGCTGTGGAACCTCTACAACGGCCGGCACCGCGTCGGTGAGCACGTCCGCGTGTTCCCGCTGTCCAACTGGACCGAGCTCGACGTGTGGAACTACATCGAGCGCGAGGGCATCGAGCTGCCGGACATCTACTACTCGCACCAGCGCGACGTGTTCCTGCGCGACGGCATGTGGCTCGCCGAAGGCCCGTGGGGCACGGCGCGCGACGGGGAGACGTTGCTGCGCAAGACGGTTCGCTACCGCACGGTCGGCGACGGCTCCTGCACGGGTGCCGTCGAGTCCGACGCCGCCGACATCCACGCGGTGATCGCCGAGGTCGCCGCGTCCCGGCTGACCGAGCGCGGCGCCACGCGGGCCGACGACCGGCTGTCCGAGGCCGCCATGGAAGACCGCAAGCGGGAGGGCTACTTCTAAATGAGCGACCTGTTGAGGCTGGCTACCGCGGGCAGCGTGGACGACGGAAAGTCCACGCTCGTCGGCAGGCTGCTCTACGACACCAAGTCCGTGCTCGCGGACACGCTCGACGCCGTGCACCGCGCGAGCGCCGACCGCGGTCTCGCGACGCCGGACCTGTCGCTGCTGGTCGACGGCCTGCGGTCGGAACGCGAGCAGGGCATCACGATCGACGTGGCGTACCGGTACTTCGCGACGCCCAAGCGATCGTTCGTACTCGCGGACACCCCAGGCCACGTGCAGTACACCCGCAACACGGTCACCGGCGCCTCCACCGCGCAGCTCGCCGTGCTGCTCGTCGACGCGCGCAAGGGCGTCATCGAGCAGACCCGGCGCCACGCGGCGGTTCTCGCGCTGCTCGGCGTGCCCCGGCTCGTCCTCGCGGTCAACAAGATCGACCTCGTGGACTACGACGAGGTGACGTTCTCCCGCATCGCCAAGGAGTTCACCGCGCACGCCACCGCGCTCGGCTACACCGAGGACGCGGTCGTCGAGATCCCGGTGAGCGCTCTGGCCGGTGACAACGTCGTGGAGAAGTCCGCGAACACGCCGTGGTACTCCGGCCCGACTCTGTTGGAGCACCTGGAGACCGTGCCGGTCGAGCCCGACCCGCAGGACGCGCCGTTCCGGTTCCCGGTGCAGTACGTGATCCGCCCGCGCACCGCCGAGCACCTCGACTACCGGGGCTACGCCGGACTGGTCGCGGCGGGCACGGTCAAGCCGGGCGACGAGATCGTCGTGCTGCCGTCGGGCCGCCGTTCGACCGTCACGAAGATCGACACGGCGGACGGCGAACTCGCCGAGGCGGCGGCGGGCCAGTCCGTCACGCTGCTGCTGACCGACGACATCGACATCTCGCGCGGCGACCTGATCGCCACCGCGGGCAACGCGCCGACCGTCACCGACGACTTCGAGGCCACGCTGTGCTGGCTCGCGGAGAAGTCGCTGCGGCCCGGCGCCAGGGTTCTCGTCAAGCACGGCACGCGGACCGTGCAGGCGATGGTCACCGAGCTGCGCGACCGCTTCGACGAGCAGAACCTGTCCAGTGTGGACAGCCCGGCCTCGTTGGAGCTCAACGAGATCGGCCGCGTGACCCTGCGCCTCGCGGAGCCCGTCCCGCTGGACGACTACAGCTTCAGCCGCCGCACCGGATCGTTCCTGGTGATCGACGCGAGCGACGGGAGCACGCTTGCCGCCGGGCTGGTCGGGGCGCCGCTGCCGGAGCTGGACGGTGTCGCCGACGACGCGCTTGTCGGTGCGGAAGGAACACCGTGAACCTCCGCTCCGCTGTGGTCGCGGCACTCGTGCTGCTGACCGCGGTCAGCGCGTGCAGCCGTCGCGTCACCGACGACGAGCCCGTGGCGTCGAAGGGACCCGCGACCGAGGTCCGGCTCGGGTACTTCCCGAACGTGACCCACGCCGCCGCGCTGATCGGAGTCGAGAAGGGCTTGTTCACCAAGGAGCTCGGCACCACCAAGCTCACGACGCAGGCGTTCAACGCCGGCCCGGCCGAGGTGAACGCGCTGCTGGGCGACTCGCTCGACATCGCGTACATCGGCTCGGGTCCGGCGATCAACGCCTACTCGAAGTCCAAGGGTGAGACGGTGCGGCTGATCTCGGGCGCGACCTCGGGCGGCGCGCAGCTCGTCGTGCGGCCCGGGATCGACTCGGTCGAGGACCTCAAGGGCAAGACCGTCGCCACGCCGCAGCTCGCGAACACCCAGGACGTGGCGCTGAAGAAGTACCTGGCGCAGAAGAACCTCACCGGCCAGGTGACTGTGCAGAACGTGGAGAACGCCGCGTCGCTCGACCTGTTCAAGAGGGGCGACGTCCAGGCCGCGTGGGCACCGCAGCCCTGGGCCGCGCGCCTGGTCGAGGAGGCCGGCGCGAAGGTGCTGGTCAACGAGAAGGAGCTGTGGGAGGGCGGGCAGTTCCCGACCACGGTGATCATCGTGCGGACGAGGTTCCTCCAGGAGCACCCGGAGACCGTCGAGTCGGTGCTCAAGGGCCACGTCGCCGCCACCGAGTGGGCGAAGGCGAACGCCGCCGACGCCAAGACGACCGTCAACGCCGCGCTGGAGAAGCTCACGTCGAGGAAGCTCGGCGACAGCATCCTCGACGCCGCGTGGAGCGACATCGAGCTGACCACCGACGCGCAGGCCAGGCACTTCCCGCAGCTCGCGAAGGACGCCGTGACCGCCGGTGTGGCCGGCGAGACCGCGAACGTCGCCGGGTACGCCGACTTCACGGTGCTGAACAAGGTTCTTCAGGCACAGGGCAAGCCGATCGTGCAAGCAGCCGGACTGGACCAGAAGTAGCTCTGAGGGGACACGGACATGACCGCCACGCTCGAGACCACTGCTCTGTCCACGATGGACACCGCCGTCGAACTGGCGGGCGTCCGCAAGGTGTTCGGCCACGGCAACTCCGCGGTGGTGGCACTCGACGGGGTCGACCTCAAGGTCAAGCCCGGCGAGTTCGTCTGTCTGCTCGGCGCGTCCGGCTGCGGCAAGAGCACCCTGCTGAACATCGTCGCGGGCCTCGACGGTGCGACGTCCGGTGAGTTGCGGCTCAACACGTCCCGTCCCGCCGTGATGTTCCAGGAACCCGCGCTCATGCCGTGGCTCACCGCCACCCGCAACGTCGAACTGGCGCTGCGCTTCGCCGGCGTCGGCCGCCTGGCGCGCAAGCGTCGGGCGCTGCAACTGCTCGAACTGGTGCGGCTCGGCGACGTCGCGAACAAGCGTCCGCACGAACTCTCCGGCGGCATGCGCCAGCGCGTGGCCCTGGCTCGCGCGCTGGCGTCCACCACCGTGTCCCCGGACGGCGCCCCCGCCCTGCTGCTGATGGACGAGCCCTTCGCGGCCCTCGACGCCATCACGCGCGACGTGCTGCAGGCCGAGCTGATCCGCGTGTGGGAGACCACGAACACCGCGATCATCTTCGTCACGCACGACGTCCGCGAGGCCGTCCGGCTGGGCCAGCGCGTCGTGCTGCTGTCGTCGCGCCCCGGCCGCGTGGTGCGCGAGTGGGACGTGCGGGACTCGCGCGACGGGCTGCTGGACGAGATCAACACCCACCTCCGAGAGGTCATCAGTGGCCACGCCTCCTGACACGCTCGACAAGGTCGGCGCCGGCCTGGACGCGCTGGACGTGCCCGTAGAGGCGCACAAGCCGCCGTTGTGGCGCCGCTTCCTGAAGACGGGCGTGCCACCGCTCATCGCCTTCGCACTGCTCCTGGGCGTGTGGCAGGCGCTGTGGGCCTCAGCCCTGCTGCCCGAGTTCCAACTCCCCGCGCCGGTCAACGTGTGGAACGAGCTCGTCCGCTCGATCGGCACGGGCGAGGCGTTCAGCATCCTGTGGACCTCGTTGCACCGCGCGGTGTTCGGGTTCATCGCGGCGGTGCTGATCGCGACGCCGCTGGGGTTGCTGATCGCCAAGGTGCGGGTGGTGCGCGCGGCGATCGGGTCGTTGCTGACCGGCCTGCAGTCACTTCCCTCGGTGGCCTGGGTTCCGGCGGCGATCCTGTGGTTCGGCGTCACGCCGTCCACGATCTACTTCGTCGTGCTGATGGGCTCGGTGCCGTCCATCGCCAACGGCCTGGTGTCGGGAATCGACCAGATCCCGCCCCTGCTGCCGCGCGTAGGACGGGCCCTGGGCGCCGGAAGGCTGGCTTCCGCCCGCCACATCCTGCTGCCCGCCGCCCTTCCCGGCTACCTGTCCGGCCTGAAGCAGGGCTGGGCGTTCTCGTGGCGGTCGCTGATGGCCGCGGAGATCATCGCGACGTCACCCCAGCTGGGCACCGGTCTCGGCCAGTACCTGCACAACGGGTCGTCGCTGAACGACATCAACATGGTGATCGCGGCGATCTTCCTGATCCTGTTGGTGGGCATCGGGATCGAGCTGCTGCTGTTCCGCCCGCTGGAGCGCACCGTGCTGCGGGCTCGAGGCCTGACGGGGGCACTGTGATCCCGCTCGTCGCTGTCGCACACGGCAGCCGTGACCCGCGATCGGCCGCGTCGATCCACGCGCTGCTCGACGTCGTCCGGTCGCTGCGGCCGGAACTGGACGTGCGCGGCTGCTTCCTCGACCTGTGCGCGCCCCGGCTGAGCGACGTGCTGCGCGGCCCCTCGGTCGTCGTACCTTTGTTGCTGGGCAAGGCTTATCACGCCCGAGTCGACGTGCCGGCCGCCGTCGCCGAGTCGCGGGTTCCGGCCGTGGTGACCGACGTGCTGGGACCGGACCCTCGGCTGGAGTCGGCCGCGTTGCGCCGGCTGTCCGAGGCTGGAGTCTCGTTCGGCGACAAGTCTTTGGGCGTGGTGCTCGCCGGTGCCGGTTCGTCGCACGCGCCCGCGAACGAGGCCGTGGCTCGTGTGGCCCGGCGATGGGCGCGCGAGTCGGGGTGGGCCGGGGTCGAGGCGGCGTTCGCGTCCATCGCCTCGCCGACCGTTCCGGAAGCCGTCGAACGGCTGAAGGCTCGCGGTGCCACGCGGATCGCCGTCGCGTCGTGGTTCCTGGCGCCGGGGATGCTGCCGGACAAGGTCGCCGCGCTGGCCGGTGACGCCGTGGTGGCGCGGCCGTTGGGTGACGACGTCGAGGTCGCGCAGTTGGTGGTGGACCGGTACGACGAGGCGTTGGCGCGTCAGACGGTGGCCCGCTCAGCCTGATGACGGCTGCCGGTCGAGGGCTGAAAGCGCGAAGCCCAGGCAGCGACCGTCCGGACGCGCACCTGGGCTCACTTCTTCCACCTAGCGGCAGAAGCTAGGTGGCGATGATAGCACATTTGACCCCAACCGCTGCCACCCCCGAACGAGTGGCGAAATGCCCCTTCCGGCCGCCGCCGCAAGATCGAATGAGCAGGGCCGTTCGGGCGATGTGAAGTGTGAACTGTTGACGTGAAACCTACTCATGAGTAGTCAGGTGATTACGCCGCGTGCTGGAAGTGTCCCTCGTCCACTCATCGGGGAGAGGCCATGAAGCTAGCCGGAATCGCAGCAGTCGCACTGGTGCCGATGCTGATGTTCGCCACCACCGCGTCAGCTGATCCGCAGACCATCACCTACAAGCTCCGGGCGAGCGCCGCCGGGCAGTCGTCGGACTTCACGCTCGACCAGGGTGTCGACGCCTCGGCGCCCACGAGCGTCGCGCCGAACGGGGCACTCGCCGTCACCATCGACCCCGCGCCCAACACGATCCCGTCCGAGGCCGCCGGGCGGCAGGTGCGTGAGATCAAGGGTCTCGCGCTGAAGCTGCCGGTGCCCGCCAACTCGACGTTCCAGTCGGCGTCGCTGGCCGGCGGCTCCGGGCTGGGCGGCACGCCGACGGTCGCCTTGCAGGGCACCGACGTCGTGCTGAGCGTGCCCGGTCCGATCAAGGGCGGCGCGGACTTCGAGCTGCCGACCGTCACGATCAACCTGACGGCGGGCGGCTCCGGGACGATCACCACGCAGCTGGGTGGCACCAGCTACGACGCCCCGGGCCTCACCTTCACCGCCGTCGTCGTGGTCTTCGGGTTCCCGATCGACGCGGCCGCGAAGGGTTATCCGGACCCCAACCCGGTGCTGACGACCACCACGATCGGCTGACTGGTGCCCCACCCCCTGCCGGGCATCAGGAAGTAGCAGCGACCAGTTTGGTCATGGTGTCGAGCGTCGTGCGCAGGTCTTCGAGCGAGACCTGCGCACTGACGCGGTTCGCCCACTCGTGCTGCGCGTCCCGCAGCCGCGCGATCGCCTCGTAGCCCTCGGAGGTCGGCCGGACCAGCTTCGCCCGCTGGTGTGCGGGGTTCGGCAGGTACTCCGCCAAACCTTTGTCCACCAACAGGTCCGCGATCCGCTGCACGGACTGCCGCGCCAGCCCCATCTCCCGCGCGATGCCGGAGACGGACAACGGCTCGCGCAGCACCGCGCCGAGCACCTGCCACCACGCCGCGGTCAGCCCGACCGGCTTCGTCATCACCTCGGCCGCGTCGAGGAACGCCCCATACAGGCGGAAAGTCCTCATCACGACGTCGGTCAGCACATCACCCGACTCAGTCCTGGACACTCGCCACCAGCTTCCCGAACGCCTCGGCCGTGTCGTCGCGGTTGAACTCGTACCAGGCCTGCAACGTGCGCGGCGAGTACGCCTCCAGCTCCGCCAGCACCTCGCGCGCGAACTCCAGCGCGCTCGCGCCACCGGCCGTGATCACGCCTTCGGAGCGCACCACGCGTTCGTCGCGGTACAGCGAGGCACCGCCGTAGGAACCAAGCCCCTCCAGGAAGTTCGACGTGTGCGCCACGTCGTCCAGCAAGCCTTCCTCAGCGAGCCCGACCGTCGCGCCGCAGATCGCCGCGACCGGCTTGCCCGCCTCGCGGAACCGCCGCGCGAGCTTCCCGAACGCCGCCAGCGCGCCGCTCTCCCATCCGTCACCACCCGGCAGCACGAGCATCGCCGCGTCCTCCACCGAGACGTCTTCGAGAGCGATGTCCGGCAGCATCCGCACGCCGCCGATCGTGCGGACCGGGTCCGTCGTCAGGCCGACCGTCCTGATCTCGTAGCGGCCGGGCTGCAGCTGGAACCGCTGCATGCTCACCTGCGCCGCCACATGGCCGTACTCCCAGTCCGCGAGCTGGTCGTAGAGGCCGAGATACACCGTCCGCGTTGTCATGACAGTAGGCTGTCATAAGTGACAGCATCCTGTCAACAACGCCGGGAGCTAAGGTCAGCGACATGGCAGACGAGCTGGTCCACTACGAGGTGCAGCGCGGCATCGCGACGGTCACGCTGGACTCCCCCCACAACCGCAACGCCCTGTCCGCGCAGCTACGCCGGGAGCTCCGCGAGCACCTGACGACAGCGGCGAACGACGCTCAGGTGCGCGTGGTCGTGCTGACCCACACGGGCTCCGTGTTCTGTTCCGGCATGGACCTCAAGGAGGCCGCCGGCGCGAGCGCGGGAGACCAGGGCGTCAACGAGTTCCCCGCGATCCTCGAGCAGCTCTGGACCAGCCCGAAGCCGGTCGTCGCCGCACTCAGGGGCCCGGCCCGCGCGGGTGGCGTCGGCATCGTCGCGGCGTGCGACATCGCCATCGCCGCGAACGAGGCCACGTTCGCGTTCAGCGAGGTCCGGATCGGTGTCGTGCCGGCGGTCATCTCGGTGACCGTGCTGCCCCGCCTGCTGCCCCGCCAGGCGCACGAGCTGTTCCTCACCGGCGAGACGTTCGACGCGCCCAGGGCGGTCGAGATCGGTCTGCTCAACTCCGCGGTGCCGGTCGACGGCGTGGACGCGGAGGTCCGCCGCTACACGGACATGCTCGCGCTCGGCGCACCGAACGCGCTGGCGGCCACCAAGGAGATGTTGCGGCAGGAGCGGTCCACGAACCTCGGCGAGGTCTTCGCGGACATGCTGAAGCTGTCGGCCCAGCACTTCGGCGGACCCGAGGGCCAGGAGGGCATCACGGCGTTCCGGGAGAAGCGCAAGCCCTCCTGGGTTCCCACAGAGGATTAGAACCAGCCGGTGCACTCGATGACGCCCTGCGACGAACCGCAGGCGCGCATCACCTTGCCCTCGTTCTTGAACGCCTCGGTGTACTTCGCGGTGCCCGAGTCGATCCTGGTGTACCCGAGGAACCCCTCGTGCTCGGTGCCCGAGGGGTCCTTGCGGTCGGTCCAGATCTCCTCGCCGGGAGTGCCGGAGGAGATGCGGCCCCACGCGCACTGCGACTTGTTCGACGCGCGCAGCTCGATCACGCGACCGCTCTGCATCGTCACCGGGTTGTCGCCGTCGATCGTCTCGAACGGCGTGAAAGGCTTCTCCTGCGAGCAGTCCGGGTCACCGGCCCACGCCACGGCCGGACAAAGCACTGCGACTACTGCTACGACACCGAGCGCACAGCTCAAGCGACGGAATTGCGTTCCCATGGAACCGCACTGTCCACTCCGGACGGGAAACCCGCAGCGCCTGTCACCGTTCTGTGCGAATCACGCGCAGTTTCCGGTCACCTGATTCAGCGGTCCGTTTCGCAGCGTCACGCAGCACGTCCGCAACGGAGGAGTCCAGCTCCGCGGGCACGACCAGCACGTACTCGCCCTCGGGCAACCACGAGAGATCGGTCAGGCTGTCGTACAGCGCGTCCAGGTTCTGCCCGAACCAGCCGGGGAAGTCGAGCGCCTCGGCAATGGCCGCGATCGCCGCCTTCTTCTCCGAAACGAGAATGTGCCGCTTCACTTTGTCACGTCCACGACGACGAACGTCGAATAGTGGTCGCCGGTGTAGAAGACTTCCTTTTCCGAACCGGTCACGATGCGGCGCGCACCCCGGTCCTTACTGCCCGGCGTCGGCACCGTGTACTCCTTGTAGTACCCGGAGTCCTTGGCGGGCAGCCGCTTCTCGCGGTTCTGGAACGTCACGCCGTCGTTGCGCGGGTACGGGAACGGCCCGTTGGCCTCGATCAGCTTCCAGGTGGCGCCCGCCTCTGCGGGCAGCGAGGACAACGCCTCGACGTCCAGGCCCGACGACGAGCCGGGCACGGCCAGCCGGGACGCGGACGGCTGGTTGCTCGCGGGCGGCGTCTCCGAGGAGGTGGTGTCCTTGACGAACCACCCGACAACGACCAGTGCGATGAGCCCGACCAGTGCGACGGTCAGGCGGCGACCAGGACTCACGCGGCGACCTTCTCCGGTTCGGGCTCGGCGTCAGCGACCGACGCCGGGTTCTTCGCTCCCCAGTCCGCCACGCGGTCGATCAGCCGCGCCACACCCAGGCAGAGCGGCAGCACCACGATCATCACGACGGGAAACTGCACGGCGACGGGTAGCTGGACCACCCACAGCTCGACCCCGTCCCACCACTGCACCAGCCAGTCCACCAGCTCCACCCTAGTCTCGTGACGGGTGTCACGGCATTTGGCCACGATCCAGGTGGGTATGTTGCGAACCATGTTCGCCGTTTACGCAGCAGAACCCAGTCCCGAGAACCCGCTGGCCTCGCTTCGCGTCGGCGAGCGCCCCGACCCCGAGGTGCCGGACGGGTGGGTGCGCGTCGCGGTCAGGGCGGCCAGCCTCAACATGCACGACCTGTGGACGTTGCGCGGCGTCGGCATCAAGCCCGAGCAGTTCCCGATGATCCTGGGCTGCGACGGCGCCGGCACCCTCGACGACGGCACCGAGGTGGTGCTGCACTCCGTCATCGGCGACCCGAACTGGTCCGGCGAGGAGACCCTGGACCCGAAGCGCACGCTGCTCACCGAGAAGCACCAGGGCACGTTCGCCGACCACGTGATCGTCCCCGCCCGCAACGCGCTGCCGAAGCCGGCGGACCTGACGTTCGCCGAGGCAGCCTGCATGGGCACGGCGTGGCTGACGGCGTACCGGATGCTGTTCGTGAAGTCCGGCCTGCGCCCCGGCCAGACGATGCTCGTGCAGGGTGCGTCGGGCGGTGTGTCGACCGCGCTGATCCAGCTCGGCCGCGCCGCCGGGTTCCGCGTGTGGGTCACGGGCCGGTCCGAGGAGAAGCGGGCGCTGGCCCAGTCGCTGGGCGCGCACGAGACCTTCGAGTCCGGCGCCAGGCTGCCGGAACGGGTCGACGCGGTGTTCGAGACCGTCGGCAAGGCCACCTGGTCGCACTCGATGAAGGCACTCAAGCCCGGCGGCATCGTGGTGATCTCCGGCGCGACGTCCGGCGACGCCTCCGCGGCCGAGCTCCAGCGGCTCTTCTTCCTGCAGCTGCGCGTCGTCGGCTCGACCATGGGCACGCGCGAGGAACTGGGCGACCTGCTGCGGTTCTGCGCGCTCAACGGCCTCAAGCCGCAGATCGGCGCCGAGCTGAAGTTCGAGGACGCCGAGCAGGGCTTCCGTTCGATGCTGGAGGGCGACACCGCCGGCAAGATCGTGTTCAGCAGGCCGTAAACAGCCCGAAGAGCCAAAAATCGGTCCCCTGATTGGTGGGTTCGGACAAACCGCGTGACAGTTGACGCGATTAGGTTCGCCCGGACCCACCAACCACGGGAGCTGACGGCATGACGACGCAGGGCGTGTTCCGGCGCAAGCCCATCGAACAGATCTCGGAGGAGAGAGGCGACGGGCTCACCAGAACCCTGGGCCTGTGGCAGCTCACCGCGATCGGCATCGGCGGCATCATCGGTGCGGGAATCTTCTCCCTCGCGGGCGCCGTCGCGAACAAGACGGCGGGCCCGGCCGTGCTGATCTCCTTCCTCATCGCCGGTATCGCGAGCGCGGCGGCGGCGTTCTCGTACGCGGAGTTCGCGGGCCTGATCCCCAAGGCCGGCAGTGCCTACACCTACGGCTACGCGGTGCTGGGCGAGATCGTCGGCTGGTTCATCGGCTGGGACCTGCTGCTCGAGTACACCGCGATCGTGGCGGTGGTCGCCATCGGCATCTCTGGCTACTTCACCGAACTCCTCAGCTTGCTCAACATCCAGCTGCCGCAGTGGATGCTGGGCGCGCCGGGCACCGAGACCGGTGACATCGCCGCGGGGACGTACAAGGTGAACCTGTTCGCCGTGGTGCTGTGCCTGCTGATCGCGTACGTGCTGAACATGGGCATGAAGAACGCGGCACGGTTCGAGACCACGTTGGTGTACCTGAAGGTCGCCGTGGTGCTGCTGGTGATCGGCGTCGGCGTGTTCCACATCGACACCGACAACTACAACCCGTTCTTCCCGTTCGGCATCACGGGTGCGCTCACGGGTGCGGCGACGGTGTTCTTCGCGGTGTTCGGCTACGACGCGATGTCCACGGCGGCCGAGGAGTCGAAGGACTCGCAGCGGCACATGCCGAAGGCGATCATCTACTCGCTCGCGATCTCGATGGTGCTGTACGTGCTGGCCTGTCTGGTGCTGACGGGCATGGTGAACTTCAAGGACGTCGACGCGGAGTCCGCGTTCGCCACGGCGTTCGCCGACGTCGGCCTGCCCGCGCTCGGCATCATCATCAGTGTCGGCGCGATCCTCGGTATCACGACGGTGTTGTTCACGTTCCTGCTGGGCGCGGCCCGCGTCGGCTACTCGATGAGCCGCGATGGCCTGCTGCCGCGGTGGTTCGCGAAGACGCACCCGGTGAAGCACGTGCCGTCACGCATCACGTGGGTGCTGGGCATCGCCTCCGCGGTCATCGCCGGGTTCCTGCCGATCGCGGAGGCCGCCGAGCTCACCAACATCGGCATCCTGCTGGCGTTCGTCGTGGTCTGCATCGCCGTGATCGTGTTGCGCTACAAGCAGCCCGACCTGCCGCGCACGTTCCGGACGCCGGGCATGCCGGTGGTGCCGATCATCGGCGTGATCTTCTCGCTCTGGCTGATCACGTTCCTGACGCCGGAGACCTGGCTGCGGTTCGGTATCTGGTTCCTGGTCGGTCTGGTGATCTACTTCGCCTACTCGAAGCGCCACTCGCTCATGGAGCGTGAGTCCAAGCGCTGACCTGCTGGTCGAGCACGGACAACGGCACGGGTCCGAGCCCGATCACGAGGTCGTGGAACGCCCTGACGTCGAAGCGGTCGCCCAGCCGGGCGGCCGCTTCGGCGCGTACGCGCTGGATCTCCAGCCGTCCCACCATGTACGCGAGCGCCTGTCCCGGCGACTCGATGTACCGGTCGATCTCGGCGTTGATCTCGGGTTCCGGCATGACGGTGTTCTCGCGCAGGTAGTCGACGGCCTGCTGCCGCGTCCACCCGAACGCGTGCAGGCCCGTGTCGACCACCAGCCGCCCGGCGCGCATCGCGTCGAGTCCGAGCATCCCGAGGCGTTGCTCGTCGGACGAGTACAGCCCCATCTCGTCGGCGAGCCGCTCGGTGTAGAGGCCCCAGCCCTCCAGGTACGCCTCGATGAACGCGAACCGGCGCATGGGGTGCATGTCGGTCTCGGCAGCGATCGACAGCTGGTAGTGATGGCCCGGCACGGCCTCGTGGAACGCCGTCACCTCGGACAGCGTGCGGCTGCGTTCGGTGGCGCCCAACGGGTTCAGCCAGTACGTGCCGGGACGGGAGCCGTCCAGCGGAGCGGGCTGGTAGAACGCGATCGCCGCCGTCCGCCGTTCCGCCTCGTCGACCGGACGCACCTGGCAGCCGGCCTTCGGCATGCGACCGAACCAGTTCGGCGCCTCGGCCTCGGCCCGCGCGATGGCTTCGACAGCGCTCTCGACCATCTGGTCTTCGTTGTCCCACAACAGTTCCGTGCGCAACCGGCGGAAGATCTCCGGCACGTCCGTGGTGCCCCACACCCGCGAGCCGATCTCCGCGTACTCCTCGCGCAACGAGGCGATCAGGTCCACGCCCAGCCGGTGCAGCTCCTCCGGGGTGCGGGAGGTGGTCGTGTAGTTGCGGGCCAGGTTGGCGTAGTTCCGCTCACCGTCGGGCAGCCAGCAGATGCCCGGCCTGTCGTCACCACGGCCGTCCTCGACCGACGCCAGCACGTCGCGGAACCCGGCGACGGCCGTGCGGATCTCGGTGGAGTACTCCCCTTCCCACTCCTGCGCGGGCGAGGCCAGGAAGCTGTCCATGCGCCGGGTACCGGCTTCCAGGTGCCTGCGCAACGGCCTGCGGTCGGAGTCGCGAATCCGTTGCCCCGCCTGCCCGATGTACCGCGCCATCCCGGCGCGCCGCTGCGACACGTCGAGCTGCGACGCGACCATGAGCAAGCCGTTCACCGGCGCGCTCAGCCCGGTGGCGACGGTGTGCTCGACCAGCCTGGCGTCGATCCGGTCGACGATCGCCCGGCCCTGGTGCCTGATGACGGCGAGCGTCACCGGGTCCTCGTCGCTGGTCCCGGCGCGGCGCAGGACGTCGGCGATCCGCGCCCGCAGCGCCTGTTCGCCCTCGACGCTCAGGTCCTGCAGCTTGTCGTCCCAGCCCTCCAGGCCGTACATCGTCGGCATGAACGGCGACCAGTCCATGGCTGCCTGGAACATCTCGTCGGCGAGCGACATTCAGACCCTTCCCGACCAGGCGGTGACGAGCTTTCCGAGGGTGGACAACGGTACGACGCCGTTCTCCAGCACGAGGTCGTGGAACGCCCTGATGTCGAACCGATCGCCCATCGCCGCCCTGGCCTCGGCGCGCAGCCGCAGGATCTCCAGCCGCCCCACCATGTACGCCAGCGCCTGTCCCGGCGTCTCGATGTACCGGTCGACCTCACCGTTGATCTCCGTGTCGTCCATCACGGTGTTCTCGCGCAGGTAGTCGACGGCCTGCTGGCGCGACCACCCCAGCGCGTGCAGGCCCGTGTCGACCACCAGCCGGCCCGCGCGCATCGCGTCGAGGCCGAGCATGCCGAGCCGTGCCTCGTCGGAGGAGTACAGGCCCATCTCGTCGGCCAGCCGCTCGGTGTAGAGGCCCCAGCCTTCGAGGTAGGAGTCGATGAACGCGAACTTGCGCAGGTTCGACAGCTCGGTCTCGGCGGCGATCGACAGCTGGAAGTGGTGACCGGGAGTGGCTTCGTGGAACGCCGTCACCTCGGACACCGTGCGGCTGCGTTCGGTGGCGTTCAACGGGTTCAGGAAGTACGTGCCCGGACGGGACCCGTCGAGTGCGGCGTCGAGGTAGTAGGCGAACGCGGCGCTCTCCCGGTCGACCTCGGGCACGAACCGGACCTCGCAGCGCGCTTTCGGCAGCCGCCCGAACCAGTTCGGAGCCTCGGCCTCGGCCCGCGCGACGGCCTCCACCGCACTGGCGAGCATCTCGTTCTCGTCCGCCCACAACAGCTCCGTGCGCAACCGCCGGAAGATCTCCGGCACGTCGCTGGTGCCCCACACCCGCGAGCCGATCTCCGCGTACTCCTCGCGCAACGAGGCGATCAGGTCGAGCCCGAGCCGGTGCAGCTCGTCCGGGGTGTAGGCGGCGGTCGTGTAGTCGCGGACCAGCTTGCGGTAGTTCTCCTCGCCGCCGGGCAGCCAGCAGAGACCGGCCTGCGCGTCGTCACGTCCGGGCAGGTTCAGGAGGATCTCGCGGTACCGGGCGAACTCCCCGCGCACGTCCAGTTCGCCCTCCCACTCCTGCTTCGGGGAGGCGAGGAACCGTTCGACGTGCGCCGCGCCGTTCTCCGCATGCCGGCGCAACGGCCTGCGGTCGGTGTCGGTCAGCCGCTGCCCCGCCTGCCGCAGGAAGCGCGGGACCAGGTGCCGCCGCCGCGAGAAGTCCACCTGGGAGGTGAACCTCAGCAGGGACGAGACCGGCGCGTTCAGCCCTCTCGACACGGTGTGCTCGACCAGCCGCGCGTCGATCCTGGTGATGATCGAGGTGGCCTGGTGGCGGATCACGTCCCGCGCGACCGGGTCCTCGTCACTGGAGTCGACGCGATCGAGGATGTCCACCAGCCTCGCCCGCAACGCCTGGTGGCCGTCGACGCTGAGGTCTTCGAGCCGGTCGTCCCAGCCGGGCACGCCGACCAGCGTGGCGAACAGCGGGTCGAAGTCCATCATCGCGCGGAACGTCTCATCGGAGAGCGAGGTCACGCTCTCCTTCTTAGCCGCGCTGGAAGCGCTCTGCCAGCGAATTGACCACTTCCGTCAGCTCGTCGCCGAGCCGCTGAACGATCTCCGCCGCCGGTGCGGCCGTCGCGAGCGAGTACGTCGTGCCCGCCCACAACGACATCAGCTCCAGCTCACCGGTCGCGCGCAGCGGCTTCGTGAGGTGGTGCACGTTCGGGTACGCGGCAGGGGCGTGCGGGGTGTGCTCGATCAGGAACCGGTTCACGAGCCCGCGGGCAGGCCGGCCGCTGAACGCGCGCGTGAGCGCCGTGCGCCGCCCTCCTTCGGCGAGCGCTTCCCGTTGTGCCGCAGCGGTTCCCGCCTCCGGGCAGCCGAGGAACGCGGTGCCGAGCTGCGCCGCGACCGCCCCCGCGGCCAGCACGGCGGCGACGTCGGCGCCGGTGACGAGGCCACCGGTCGCGATCACCGGCAGGTCGACGGCGCTCTGCACGAGCCTGATGGCCGCGAGGATGCCATACAGCTCACCGCCACCGGGAGAGATGCCGTCGTCGCTGAACGTGCCGCGGTGACCGCCGGCGTCCGCGCCCTGCACGCACAGGACGTCCGCACCGATCTGCTTCGCCTGCCGCGCCTCGCTCGGCGTGGTGACCGTCACGACGATCGTCGATCCGGCCGCCTTGAGCCGCTGCACGTCGTCGACGTCGGGCAGGCCGAAGGTGAACGACACCACGGGAACGCGCAGCGCGAGGACCAGTTCGAGCTTCGCCGCGTAGTTGTCGTCGTCCCAGCGCGGCTCGCCGGGCACCGCGCCGACCTTCTCCGCGTAGGACGTGACCCGTCGCACGTACGACGAGATGTCCGCCGTCGGGCGCGGGCCGGGCACGAACAGGTTGACCCCGAACGGTTTGCTCGTGAGCTCGGTGGTGCGGGTGATCTTCTCCGCGAGCTGCTCCACCGTGAGGTAGCCGGCCGCGAGGAAACCGAACCCGCCCGCCTCGTTCACCGCGGCGACCAGCTCGGGAGTGGAGGCGCCGCCTGCCATCGGCGCGGCGATGACGGGCACGGCGAGCGTGTGGAACATGAGCCCAACTTAGTGGGATGACGCGGTAGGTGCCTGGTGGAGCCGCTGTGTCCTTGGCGACCCAACGGGCACCCGCTCCGAGCGCCGTCGGCGCCGCGTCCACTGTGGACGTGACGCCGACGGGTCCATCATCTAGGGCAGGGAGTCCAGATGAGGGGCAACGGTGTTCGCGAACTGCCAGTTGTTCGAGGCGTCCCAGTTGATCGACCACGTCATGGCGCCACGGATCGACGGCCAGGTCGTGCTCGGCTTGAACGTGCCGCAGTTCGTCCCGCGGGCGAGGCAGCTGAGCGCGTTGTTGACGTTGGACGGCGACTGGTAACCGCCACCGGCACCGGACGGCGACGCGGGCAGGCCGAGGCCGACCTGGTCGGCGCGCAGGCCGCTCTGCAACTGGATGCACGCGAGCGCGGTCAGGAAGTTGACCGTGCCCTGGGCGTGGACCTGCTGGTCGCAGCCGAGCATCGTGCCGGAGTTGTAGTACTGCATGTTGACGATGGTCAGGATGTCCTTCGTGGCCAGCGCCAGCTTGAAGTACTCGGCGTTGACGTTCTGCATGTCGATCGTCTGCGGCGCCATGGTGATGACGGTGCCGCCACCGGCGTGGATGCTGCGCAGCGCCTGCTCCATGTAGGTGGCGTTGACGCCGTTCTCCAGGTCGATGTCGACGCCGTTGAAGCCGTAGGTGGAGATCAGGCCCTTGACGCTGTTGGCGAAGTTCGTCGCCGCCGTCGAGTTGCCGACGCTGATCGTGCCCTTCTCACCGCCGACGGAGATGATCACCTTCTGACCGCGGCCCTGCAGCGTCTTCACGTCGGCACGGAACTGCGCGTCGGTGTAGCCGCCGAGCTGGCTGCTCAGACCGGGGTCGAGGTTGAACGCGACCTGTCCCTGCACCGCCGTCGCGTCGGCGAACGAGACCGCGACGATGTCGTAGGTGGTGGGGACGTCCGAGAGCCGGAGAGCGCGCGCACCGTTGTAGAAGTTCTGCCAGTAGCCCGTCAGGACGTGCTTGGGCAGACCGGTGTTCGGCGGGGTCGTGGTCGTGGTGGTGGTCGTCGTAGTGGTGGTGGTGGTGGTCGTGGTCGACGTCGTGGTGCTCGTGGTCGTCGGCGGCGTGCCGGGACCGTCGAGGCTCACGTCGTCGGCGTAGTACGCGGGCTGGCCGTACCAGCCGTGCAGGTAGATCGTGACACTGCCGGCACTGCCGCTGTTGAAGTCGACCGTGAGCTGGGAGAAGCCGCTCGTACCCGGCGTCCAGGTGTTCTTCTCCACGCCGCCGGTGACACCGAGGTAGACGTAGCTGCCCTGCACCCACGCACTCAGCTTGTAGGCCGTGTTCGGTTGCACCGTCACGGTTTGCTGGCACCGCGAGTTGCTCTGCCCCACCGGTGCGCCCTGGAGGGCGTACGTGCCGGTGCGCTTCGTGCTGTTGTTGACGCTCGTGCCCTCGGTGCAGGTCCAACCGCTGAGGTTGCCGGCCTCGAAGCCGCTGTTGGCCGCGAGGTTCGCGGCGGCGGCGCTGCCGTTGATCACCAACACCAGACCGGCGCAAGCGAACAGCGCGGACAGCAGCGCTATAGCTGCTCGTCTGGTCTTGGACATGGTCCACCTCCACACATCATGCGGCGACCATGTTGTGAGTTGGACTAAAAATGGACTAGACCACTACGCCGGGTCAAGCCCTGGTTTAGCTTGATGCGCGTGTTCATCCTCGAAGACGCCATCGCGATCGCCACCGCGGCCCACGACGGCCAGGTCGACAAGTCGGGCCGGCCGTACATCGGGCATCCGTTGCGGGTGATGGCCTCCGTGACGGGCGAGCACGAACGGATGGCGGCCGTCCTGCACGACGTCATCGAGGACACGCCGGTGACGGCCGCCGATCTCCTCGAACGGGGCTGCCCCGCGGTCGTGGTCGACGCGGTCGTGGCCCTGTCGCACCTCCCGGACGAACCACAGGAGGACTACCTGCGCCGCGTGGCCGCGAACCCGTTGGCACTCACGGTGAAGCGGGCGGACATCGGCGACAACCTCTCCCCCACCCGCATGGCCCGCCTGGACGCGGCCACGCAGGACCGCCTGAAGCTCAAGTACGCGCGGGCGCTGAGGTTGCTCGACCAGTACGTGAGCTAACTCGCCTTCTTCATCGGTACAGACCTCGTGAACAGGGTGTATTATCGAATCGTAACCAAGATTGGAAGGATCAGATGACCCGCCACGACCTGTCCGTGAAGTCCCTGCGCTCGAGCCTGGCCTCCCGCCGTGACGCTCGACTGAAGCGTCAGAGCCTGGAGCGGCAGTTGGCCAGCTACACCACCGAGAGCGACCGACTCGAACTGGACGCCATCCTGTCGCGCCACAGCGCGGAGGAGACCGGCGAACTGCGTTCGATCATCAACCGCCAGGCGATGGACCGCCTCCTGCGCTCCGCCTGACGAATCCCCTTGGGCCACCCCGGCAACGCTGCCGAGGGTGGCCTTCGCGTTTCCAGGGCTTGACAGAAGCGGAAAACAAGGCTAACGTTATATTTGTCAGGTGTGGGAGATCGAACTGCATCCAGAGGTCGACGGCTGGCTGCTTGACTTGGCTCGGACGGACCCGATGTCCGCGGACCTGGTCGAGTGCGCCATCGACCTTCTGGCGGAGCGAGGCCCGCAACTGGGGCGACCGCTCGTGGATCGCGTCAAAGGATCGCGATACCACAACATGAAAGAGCTCAGGCCGGGCTCAGCGGGAACGAGTGAAGTGCGGATCTTGTTCGTCTTCGATCCGGCACGATGCGCCGTTCTCCTGGTGGCGGGCGACAAAGCAGGCAGCTGGAACAGCTGGTACAACTCGAACATCCCGCTGGCAGAGCAACGATACGACGAGCATCTCGCGATCGCGGAGAAGAGGTGACGCATGGGCCGCTCGTGGAAAGACGTGAAGGCGGACAAGGAAGCCATCGACCACGCCGCCGGACGCGATGTCGAAGCCACCCGAACCACTGCGCGCAACCGGACGCAGGCGTACGTGCTGGGATTCCGGCTCGCCGAACTGCGCAAGAAGGTCGGTCTGACCCAGGTCGACGTGGCCGAGCACATGGGAGTCAGCCAGGCACGGATCAGTCAGCTCGAGCAGGGCGAAGTGGATCAGCTCGAGGTGGACACGGTGCGGAGGTACATCACCGCGCTCGGCGGCACGCTCAAGATCGTGGCTGACATCGACGGCGAAGACGTGAACCTCGCGACCAGCCAGGTCGCCTGAAGCGCGGTGACTCTCTCCTCCTGATCCCGTGCTAGAACAGCCTCTTGACGGTCAGCACGTTGTCCTTGCGCGTCTCTTCCTGACCGTCCGGCCCGACGAGCGGCCGTTCCACCACCTCGTCGGTGATGATGATCCAGTTGTCCTTGAGCGCGAGGTGGTCGAGGACGTCCTTGGTCGTCGGGAAGTAGTAGTCCTGGTGCTCGGACCACGACGGCGCGCCCGCGTGCCCGCCGATGATCAGGTGTCCGCCCGGCGCCACCGCCTGCGACGCCTTCCTGAGGATGCTGTTGCGCTCCCCGTCCTCCTCGACCGGCGAGTGCAGGAACTGCGCACTGACCAGGTCGTACAGTCCCTCGGGGAACGTGACCTTCAGGTCGTGCCGTTCCACCGAGATCTCGACGCCGGCGTCGTACGCGTGCTTGAGCGCGCGGTCCAGCGCGACCTGCGACACGTCGACGCCGAGCACGCGCCATCCCCTCTTGGCCAGCCAGATGGCGTCACCACCCTCGGCACACCCGATGTCGAGCGCGCTGCCGGGCGTGAGCCGCTCGGCCTCGCGCACCAGCAACGGGTTCGGCTTGCCGGACCAGACCTGGTCCCGCTCCGAGTAGAAGGTCTCCCAGAACTCCTGTGCGGTCGTCATGCTCCCAAGATGCCTCCAGCAGTGCCGTGCTGGCAATCTACGTTGCCGTTTTAGCAACGCCAGGCGGGAGGCGGAGGCGTCCGTCCTGGACTTCGGCGATCTGGTCGACCGAGGTCACGTGGGCGCGGTCGTGCGTGACCAGGACGGTGGCGGTCGCCTGTTGGTGGGTGAGGCGGGTGACGAGGTCGATGATCGCCGCACCACGTTCGTGGTCGAGGGCGCTGGTGGGTTCGTCGACCAGCAGGACGGTGGGGTCGTTCATCAGGGCGCGGGCGATGTTGACGCGCTGCCGCTGGCCCCCGGAGAGCTGGTGGGGGCGCCGTCCTGCCTCGGCGGTGAGGCCGACGGCGGCGAGCAGTCCCCTGGCCCGGTCGCGGGCCTTGACCGGGGAGCGGCCGTCGAGCTGAGCCATGACCTGGAGCTGTTCGGCCGCGGTGAGGGACGGCAGCAGGTTGGGCTGCTGGAAGACGATGCCGATCTTGTGGCGGCGCAGGTCGGTGAGCTCGGCGCGGGTCATGCAGGTGGTGGAGGTGCCGTCGATGGTGACGGTGCCGGTGTCCGGGGTGATGAGGGTGGCGGCGACGGCCAGCAGGCTGGACTTGCCGGATCCGGACGGGCCGACCACGGCGGTCAGGCTCCCCGCGGGGACGTCCAGGGTCACCTGGTCGAGAGCCGTCAGGCGGGAGTCGCCGTCGGGGTAGGTGAGGGTGATGCCGGTCAGGTTCAGGCTCATCGAACACCTCCCAATGCGGTCAGCGGGTCGACGGAGGTGATGCGGCGGACGGACAGGGCAGCTCCCGACGCGCCGAGCAGGATCATCACGGCGGCGGGGACGAGCATGGTGGCAGGGGTCAGGACGAACGGCACGGCCGAGCCGGAGATGACGGCTCCCAGTGCCGCGGCGAGGCCGGTGCCGATGAGCGTGCCGCCGGCGAGCAGGACGACGGCTTGCCCGAGAGCGTCCTTCAACAGGCCGGTCGTGGTGGCCCCCAGGGCTTTGAGAACGGCGATGTCGCCACTGCGCTGGATGGTCCAGACGGTGAAGAAGGCACCGATGACCAACGCGGAGATGGCGAACAGGAAGCCGCGCATCAGTTGCAGGGAGCCGTTTTCGGACGTGTAGCTGCCGATCGCGGACAGCGAGTCGTCCGTGGAGACCGTCTTCGTACCCACCGCCTGGTCCGTGGCCGTGACGTCGAGAGCGGAGGTGGTGCTCAGCGCGATCACCGTCGCCGCCGGGCTGTCGCCACCGGCCGGCGCGATCTTGCGCCAGACCTCGAGGCTGGTCCAGACGACCGGCGTGTGGCTGAAGAACGCGTCACCCGCCACGGCGGCCACCGTCAGCTGCTGCCCGGCCAGCGTGAGGCTGTCGCCGGGCAGTACTCCCAGGTCCTCGGCCGCGGTGGTGGACAGCACCGCGGAGTGCTCGCCGAGTTCACCGTCCGGTGCCAGGGCCGATCCCGGCCGGACCCCGAACGCGGAGACCCCGGCACTCCGGTCACCGGCGGCCGCCTTGGTGGTGGTGATGCCGAGCGGTTCGGCGCTGGTGACGCCAGGGGTGGCGGCCCAGCGCCGCCACTGCGTCTCGTCGACGGCCGAGTTGGCGTACGACAGGTCCTGACCACCGCTGGGAGCGGCGAAGGCGATCCTGTCGGCGGGCAGGCCGGTGATCGCGGAAACGTTCTGCCGGCCCAGCCCGGCGGTCAGTCCGGACAGCAGCCCGACCAGCAGGGTGATCAGCACGATGACGGTCCCCATCAGGACGAACCGTCCCTTGGCGAACTTCAGGTCTCTCCAGGCGACGAACACGATGTCCTTTCCGACGGAACTGGTGTGTGGCTCCACCGTCGCCGCCGGCCCCCAGTGACGGCATCTGCCCTGGGACGGCACTTTCCGGGCCGGAAGACGGCCCGCCGGTTCTACCTTTCGACAGAGGCGACCCCAGCCCCCTCTCCGTAGGCTGGACACACTGTGAACGCCGTCGCCCCCGCCCTGACGCCGACCAGCCGGGTGCTGGACTGGTGCCTGCATCTGCTGGTCACGGGCCTGCTCGCGCTGGCAGCCGGGCGGGCCGTCGCCGACGGCCGGGAGCAGGCCGGGCTGGTCGTCGCCGTGGCGGTGGTGTGCGCGCTGACCTACGCGGCGGGACCGCTGCTGCCTCGCATCCGCACGTCCCGCCGGGCCGCCGGCGGATGGCTGGCGACCGTGAGCGCGGTGTGGCTGGTGCTGATGGCACTGACACCCGACGGGGTGTGGGTCGCCTTCCCGCTGTACTTCCTCCAGCTCCACCTGCTGCCCCGCCGGGCCGGGCTGACCGCCGTGGCCGCGACCACGCTCGCCTCGATCACCGCCTTCGCCGCCCACCAGGGCTCACTCAGCCCGGCCATCGCGCTCGGCCCGGCACTCGGCGCCGCGGTCGCGGTAGCGGTCGTCCGGGGTTACCAGGCCCTGTACCGGGAGAGCGAACACCGCCGACGGCTGATCGACGAGCTCACCGCCACCCGCGCCGACCTGGCCGAGGTCCAGCACACCGCCGGAGTCCTGGCCGAACGCGAACGCCTGGCCCGCGAGATCCACGACACCCTCGCCCAGGGGTTCTCCAGCATCCAGCTGCTGTTGCGTGCCGCCGAACGGGCACTGCCCGGCACCGCGGTGAACGCCGCCCGCTACGTGGAGCAGGCACGCCAGGCCGCGGTGGACAACCTCGCCGAAGCCCGCCGCTTCGTCGCCGCCCTCAGCCCGCCCGCGCTGGACGACACCACCCTGGCCGGCGCTCTGGAACGCCTGTGCGCCAACACCAGCGCCCGCCACCAGATCACCGCGCACTTCCACCTCACCGGCGAGCCGGCACCGCTGCCGACCGCACACGAGGTCGCCCTGCTCCGCATCGCCCAGGCCGCCCTCGCCAACACCGTCCGCCACGCCCGCGCCAGGACCGTCGAGACCACCCTCAGCTACCTCGGCGACCACGTCGCGCTGGATGTCGTCGACGACGGCACCGGTTTCGACCCGGACCGGCTGCCCAGCCCCGACGCGGAGAACGGTGGCTTCGGACTGGCGGCCATGCGCAGCCGCACGCACGCGCTCGGCGGCACGCTCACCATCGAGTCCGCCCTCGGCCACGGCACCGCGCTGGCGGCTCGACTCCCCCTCAACCCACCCGGCGAGACCGAGGGCCATTCGTGACCGACGCACCCATCCGCCTGCTCCTCGCCGACGACCACCCCGTGGTCCGCGCCGGCCTCCGCGCCGTGCTGGAGACCGAACCCGGCCTGGTAGTGGTCGCCGAGGCCGCGACCGCAGAAGACGCGGTCGCCCGCGCCGCCGAGGGAGACATCGACGTCGTGCTGATGGACCTGCAGTTCGGCGCCGGCATGAACGGCGCCGAGGCCACCGCCGCGATCACCAGCCGGCCAGGCGGCCCGCGCGTCCTCGTCGTCACCACCTACGACACCGACGCCGACACCCTGCCCGCCATCGAAGCCGGAGCCACCGGCTACCTCCTCAAGGACGCCCCGCCCGAGGACCTGGCCGCCGCCGTGCGCACCGCCGCCGCCGGACGCACCACCCTGGCCCCCACCGTCGCCGATCGGCTGATGAACCGGCTGCGCACGCCCGACACCGCTCTGACCCGCCGCGAAACCGAGGTCCTCGTCCTCGTCGCCGGCGGCCTGTCCAACCGGGCCATCGCGCACCGGCTCCACCTCACCGAGGGCACCGTCAAATCGCACCTGGCACGGATCTACACCAAGCTCGGCGTCGACTCCCGTACCGCCGCCGTCGCCACCGCCACCGACCTCGGACTCATCCGCCGGTGACCAGGCAGGAACGACAAACGGCCGCGCTCCCCCAGGTCCGGGGGAACGCGGCCGTCAGTCGGTGAAGGCTACTTCTTGCCCTTCGGCTCATCAGTGGACAGCGCGGCGACGAAGGCCTCCTGGGGCACCTCGACGCGGCCGACCATCTTCATGCGCTTCTTGCCTTCCTTCTGCTTCTCGAGCAGCTTGCGCTTACGGGTGATGTCACCGCCGTAGCACTTCGCGAGAACGTCCTTGCGGATCGCGCGGATCGTCTCGCGGGCGATCACGCGGGCACCGATCGCGGCCTGGATCGGCACCTCGAACTGCTGCCTGGGGATGAGCTCACGCAGACGGGTAGCCATGCGCGTGCCGTACGCGTAGGCGTAGTCCTTGTGCACGATCGCGCTGAACGCGTCGACGGTCTCACCCTGCAGCAGGATGTCGACCTTGACGAGCTCCGCGTCCTGCTCGCCGGACTCTTCGTAGTCCAGTGACGCGTAGCCGCGCGTGCGAGACTTCAGCGAGTCGAAGAAGTCGAAGATGATCTCGCCGAGCGGCATGGTGTAGCGCAGCTCGACGCGGTCCTCCGACAGGTAGTCCATGCCGCCGAGCTGGCCGCGCTTGGACTGGCAGAGCTCCATGATCGCGCCGATGTAGTCGGACGGGGCGATGATGGTGCACTTGGTGATGGGTTCGTAGACCTCGGCGCGCTTGCCCTCCGGCCAGTCGGACGGGTTCGTCACGACGTGCTCGGTGCCGTCCTCCATCACGACGCGGTACACCACGTTCGGCGCCGTGGAGATGAGGTCGAGACCGTACTCGCGCTCCAGGCGGTCGCGGGTGATCTCGAGGTGCAGCAGGCCGAGGAACCCGCAGCGGAAGCCGAAGCCCAGCGCCGCGGACGTCTCCGGCTCGTACGTCAGAGCGGCGTCGTTGAGCTGGAGCTTGTCCAGCGCCTCGCGCAGCTCCGGGTAGTCCGAGCCGTCGACCGGGTACAGGCCGGAGTAGACCATCGGACGGGGTTCGCGGTAGCCGGCCAGCGGCTTCGTGGCGCCCTTGCGCTCCGACGTGACGGTGTCGCCGACCTTGGACTGGCGCACGTCTTTCACGCCGGTGATCAGGTAGCCCACCTCGCCGACGCCGAGGCCCTGGGACGGCTTGGGCTCCGGCGAGACGATGCCGACCTCGAGGATCTCGTGGGTCGCACCCGTCGACATCATCTTGATGCGCTCGCGCGGCGTGATCTTGCCGTCCACGACCCGGATGTAGGTGACGACGCCGCGGTAGGTGTCGTAGACCGAGTCGAAGATCATCGCGCGGGCCGGGGAGTCCGCCTCGCCGACCGGCGGCGGAACCTTCCGCACGACCTCGTCGAGCAGCGCCCCGACGCCGATACCGGTCTTCGCCGAGACCCGCAGCACCTCCTCGGGCTCGCAGCCGACGATGTGCGAGATCTCCTTGGCGTACTTGTCCGGGTCCGCGGCGGGCAGGTCGATCTTGTTCAGCACCGGGATGATGGTGAGGTCGTTCTCCATCGCCAGGTACAGGTTCGCGAGCGTCTGCGCCTCGATGCCCTGCGCGGCGTCGACCAGCAGCACGGCGCCCTCGCAGGCCTCCAGCGCGCGGGACACCTCGTAGGTGAAGTCGACGTGGCCAGGCGTGTCGATCATGTGCAGGACGTGGTCCTGCCCCTCGAGCTGCCACGGCAGGCGCACGTTCTGGGCCTTGATGGTGATACCGCGCTCACGCTCGATATCCATGCGGTCGAGGTACTGCGCGCGCATCGCCCGCGCCTCGACGACGCCGGTGAGCTGCAGCATCCGGTCGGCCAGGGTCGACTTGCCGTGGTCGATGTGCGCGATGATGCAGAAGTTCCGGATGAGATCCGGCGGCGTGAACGTCGTGTCGGCGAACGTGGTCAAGGCGGTCCTCAGCAGGAAATCGGACGGGTGTCCCCTTATGGTCCCATAGAGGTCGGCGTGCTCCGCACCACTAGGGTGCGTTCGTGCTGATGAACGGTGAGGACCCCCGTCCCGCGAAGGGCGCGGTCCGCGAGATCTTCGACGCCGCCAACGCCGCGAAGCTCGAGTACGAGCCCTCGCTGGACGGCGACGCGGACCCCGGTGAGGTCGTCTGGGCCTGGGTACCCTTCGAGGAGGACGCGAACCGCGGCAAGGACCGCCCGCTGCTGGTCGTGGGCCGCGCGAAGAGAGAACTGATCGCGTTGATGCTCTCGTCCAAGGAGCCGCGCGACGACTACATCGAGCTGGGTGCGGGCACCTGGGACCGCGAGGCCCGGCCGTCGTTCCTGCGCCTCGACCGCGTCTTCGCCCTCGACTCGGACGACGACATCCGGCGTGAGGGTGCCGTGCTGGCACCCGCCGCCTTCGGCCTGGTCGTGGACGCCCTACGCGAACGTCACGGCTGGCGCTGAACGAACACACGCCACGCGGGTGCGCTGAACATCAGCGTGCCCGCGTCGGCGTTCTTGGAGTCACGTACCAGGACGTCCTGAGCGATCGAGACCTCGACGCACTCGCCGTGCTCGGTTGCTCCGCTGTAGCTGCTCTTACGCCAGACGCGGTCCCCGGCCATCGTATTCCTCTCGCGGTGGGCTGACGTACTCCGCCAACTTCGTCCGCGATTGTCCCGCATCCAAGGCGACCTGCTCTAGGTGATTGAAGAGAAGCCTGGTCCGCGCGATGGCCCCCGGATCTTGCACAAGCAGATTCCCCAGGTCGCTTTCACTCAGGGCAACCGGCAGCACCTTGTCGTACTCCCAAAGCACGCATCCGGACGAGGGAACCACAACATCCGCGGGGACGATCCTGATGGCATGGGACTCGAACAAGAGCCTTGCGTACTGATCTTCCATGATCCGCTCGTCACCGACCCGCTGCCGTAGTGCCAGCTCATGGATGTAGAACACGCAAGTCGGCCGATCGCGTCGCCGCAGGATCGTCTGCCGATCCGTACGGATCCTCACGAGGTTCGGGATTCGTTCCTCCGCCACGAATCCGCCCACGCGGTACAACGCGTCGGCGTACTCAGAAGTCTGCACAAGACCTGGCAACGACAGCTGTGTGTAGCTGGTCATCGTCTTGGCCGTGGACTCGGCGAACACAACCGTGCGCAGATCCTCGTGCACCTGCACCACGTACTCGTCGAAGGCGTTCTTGTACCGCCTTCGGAAGTCCTCGAAGAAGTCGATGTCCTTGCCGCACATCGTCAGGTACTGCACCAGGTCGATCTCGCTGGCGCGCGCCTTGCCCTTCTCGATGTTGGTCACCTTGCTCGGGTGCCACCCCAGTTGCACGGCCAGGTGGGCACCGCCCAGATCGGTGCAGGTCTCTCGCAGCCGCCGCAGCTCGTCCCCCAACGCCCTGCTGCACGCGGTCGATGTGATCACAGTCATACGGCCGACGTTAGGGGTTGCCCCTGGTCCAAAGAAGAAGCTCATTCGGGTGAAAACGGTGCGCCCTATGCAAGTCGTGTGATGTCCACGGTGACCTCAAGCGCGGTCGCCGCCCCACCCGAGTAAATCCCCTTCAACGGCGCCACATCCGCGTAGTCACGCCCGAGCGCCACCCACACGTGCCGAGGCCCGACCGGAATCGCGTTGGTCGGGTCGTACCCCCACCAACCACCGGTCCACGCCTCGATCCAGGCGTGCGACTCACCACGCACCGTCTCTCGCAGCGCGCCGTCCTCCTTCGTGTGCAGGTACCCGGAGACATACCGCGCCGGAATCCCCATGCCACGCAACAACACCAACGTCAGATGCGCGAAGTCCTGGCAGACGCCCTTGCGTTCCCGCCACGCGTCGACCGCCGAGCTGTGCACGCCCGTCGATCCCGGCTGGTACTTGAGCTGCTCCCACACCCACTGCGACCCGGCCAGCACGGCCTCGGACGGGGTCCTGCCCTTCTTCAACTCACGGGACTTGGCCAGCAACTCGCGGTCGCGCGGCGTGTAGCGCGTGGGTTCGAGGAACTCCGTGTACCGGTCGAGGACGTTGTCCTGCTTCAGGTCCTGCCAGGTGCCGGTCGTCACCGGCTCGATCTCCGCGCTCGTCTCGACGACCGACGACGCGACGACCTTCAGTTCCGTATGCGGTGCGTGCAGGTCGAACGACGTGACCTCCGTGCCCCAGTAGTCGGTGTACCGATACGCACGGGTCGCAGGGCTCGTTTCGACGCGTGAGACCACCACGTTCTGACGGCGGTCACCGCGCGGGGTGAGCCGTGCCTCGTTGTACGACTGCACGACCGGTCCCTCGTACTCGTAACCAGTCGTGTGCACGACACGCACTCGCCAGCTCATGGTCAGCCCACCTCGGTGTTCGTCCAGGCGACCCACGGCGCCACGTGGAAGTACTGGGCCGAGACGGCCTCACCGACCTCACGGACCGTTTTCTGCAGCGCCGCAAGCCGTTTCGGCAGGTCGTCGAGCAGATCGCGCGGCCGCAGGAACTCCAGTTCGCTGCGCGCCTTGCCCAGCAACCGCAACGCCTCCGCCCGTGCGCCGACCCGCACCGACGGCTGGTTCTCCAACTGCTCCAGACACGCCTCCGCCTGCCTCAGCGCGTGGAACACCGAACGTGGGAACAGCCTGTCCAGCAACAAGAACTGCACCACTCTCGACGCGTCCAACGCACCGCGGTAGGTCCGGAGATACGTGTCGTGCGCCCCGGCCGACCTCAACACCGTCACCCAGCCAGGAGACGACGCCCGGTCCCCGACGTGCGCCAGCAGCAGCCGCACGATCATGTCCACCCGCTCGACCGACCGTCCCAGCACCAGGAACCGCCACCCGTCGTCCCGCGACATCGTGGAGTCGGCCAGCCCGGCGAACATGGCCGCCCGCTCCTCCACAAAGCTGAAGAACGCGTGCGGCCCCATCGTGCGCGCGTAGGTCTGCCGTTCCGCGACGGCGTTCCACATCGCGTTGAGGCACTCCCACATTTCGGTCGACACGACCTCGCGCGCGCCACGCGTGTTCTCTCGCGCGCTGTTGACCGACGACACGATCGAACTGGGGTTGTCCTTGTTGTACGCCACCAGTTCCGTCAACGACCACACGTCGAACTGGTCCGCCCCGACCGGCGGCGTGATGCCGAGGACGGTGAGGAGCTGCCGCGATGTCGCGTCCGGGTCGACAGTGGCGTCCTCCAGCAGCTGGTGGACTGAGACGTCCAGGATGCGCGCCGTGTCGTCCGCCCGTTCGACGTAACGGCCGATCCAGTACAGCGACTCCGCGTTGCGTGCCAGCATGCCGCGCGCCTCCCTACTGCTGCTGTTGTTGCTGTTGCTGGGAAGTGGTCAGCTCCGGCCCCTGCTCGGCCGCCGCGGCCTCCATTTCGGACGGTCCGGCGAGTCCCGGTTCCGCGAGCTCCCGCTCCTGCGTCGACGACTTCGCCGCCAGCACCCACGTGTCCTTGGAACCGCCGCCCTGGGACGAGTTCACGACGAGACTGCCCTCCGGCAACGCGACGCGCGTCAACCCACCCGGCAGCACGAAGATGAAGTTGCCGTCGTTCACCGCGAACGGCCGCAGGTCGACGTGCCGCGGCGCCAGCTTGTCGCCCACCTTCGTGGGCACGGTGCTCAGCTGCACGACGGGCTGCGCGATCCACCCGCGTGGGTTGCTCCTGATCCGCCTCCGCAGCGAGGTGAGCTCCTTCGCGCCGGCGTCCGGTCCGAACACGATCCCGTACCCGCCCGACCCCTCGACGGGTTTGACCACCAGTTCGTCGAGCTTGTCGAGCACGTGCGCCCGCTCGTCCGGCAACCAGCAGCGGAACGTGTCCACGTTGGACAGCAACGGTTTCTCGCCGAGGTAGTACTGCACGATCTCCGGCAGGTAGGTGTAGACGAGCTTGTCGTCCGCCACCCCGTTGCCCACGGCGTTGGCGACGACGACGTTGCCCGCCCGCGCCGCGTTCAGCAGTCCCGCGATGCCCAGTACCGAGTCCGGCCGGAAGTGCACCGGGTCCAGGAAGTCGTCGTCGATGCGCCGGTAGATGACGTCGACCTGCCGCTCGCCCTCCGTCGTCCGCAGGTACACGAAGTTGTCGCGGCAGAACAGGTCTCGCCCCTCGACCAGCTCCACCCCCATCTGTCGTGCCAGCAGCGAGTGTTCGAAGTAGGCGGAGTTGGCCAGACCAGGCGTGAGCACCACGACGTTCGGGTCGGCCGCGTTGGGCGCGGCGGCGCTGCGGAGCGCTCGTAGTAGGTGAACCGCGTAGTCGCCCACCGCGCGCACGCGATGCCGCGCGAACAGGTCCGGGAACACCCGCGCCATGGTGCGGCGGTTCTCCATGACGTAGGAGACGCCGCTCGGGCACCGCAGATTGTCCTCGAGGACCCGGAACGTCCCCTGCTCGTCCCGCACCAGGTCCACGCCCGCGACGTGGATGCGCACCCCGTTCGGCGGACTGATTCCGGCCGCCTCGCGGTGGAAGTGCTCGCAGCTCGTGATGAGACGCCGCGGCAACACTCGGTCCCGGACGATCTGCGCGTCACCGTAGATGTCCGCGAGGAACATCTCGAGCGCCCGCACCCGCTGAACGATGCCCTTCTCGAGCTTCGACCACTCGCCGGCCGTGATGATCCGCGGGATCAGATCGAGCGGAAACGGCCGTTCCTGCCCGGACAGCGAGAACGTGATGCCTTGGTCGACGAACGCCCGGCCCAGCGCTTCACTTCGCGCGTTCAGCTCGTTGAGCTGCGACGGAGCCACCGACTCATACAGCGCGCGGTACGCGGATCGCACCCCGTTGTCGGTGGAGAACATCTCGTCGTAGGCGTCAGCGTGCGGCCGTTGCGGGTTCAGGTACCCGTTGAACAGCTCACCGAGCCTCGGTGTCGTGACCGTGCGGCTGCGGCGCGGTCCTGAGGTGCGGGCCCGGTGCTCCATGGTCCACATCTTCACCCTGTTCACGGCGATTTCGCACTAGTCCGACCGGACAGAAACCTCCCGGAAACGAAACCCGGTCCTATCCCGACCATGGAGGCGTGACCTCAGCCGAGCCGCCGCGGATGGAACTCGAACGCACGATCGAGTTCGACAAGCCCATCACCGAGTTGGTCATCGACAACTCGTCCCCGCAGAACCCCGTGCTGTGGGTGTTCTTCGCCGAGGGCAACCCGGAGACGGTCCTGACGAACACGGGCGAACGGCACGCGAGCGAAACCACCATCAGCCTCAGGAACGCCGCCCGCCCCCAACGATCGCTGCGGGTCGCGGACCTGGTGGCCAGAGCAGACGGCACGGACGTCGTCGTCCTCGGCAACGGCGAGGAGATCCGCCGGCTGACCGGGCACTCCACCCCGGTCACCACGTTGACGCTGTGCCCGACCGCGGGCGGGCCGCTGGTGGTGTCGGGAAGCGAGGGCGGCACGATCCGGATCTGGAACCCGCGCACCGGCGAGCTGGTGCGGGGAAGTCAGCCGGCCCGCGTCACCGTGCTCCTCGCCTACCTCGGCCTGGACGGACGTCCGCGCATCGCGTCCGCCGGCCCGACGGGCAAGGTACGCATCTGGAACCCGCGCCTGCCCGCACCCTCCCGAGCCGGATCGGTGGCCATCCGAGGCTTCAACGACCGTGTCGCCCCGGATGACCTGCTCGGCCGCCGCACGCTCGCCGACACGTTCAGCCACCTGCTCAGCGTCGACGACAACGGACCGACCGTGATCACGGTCGAGGGTGCCTGGGGTTCGGGCAAGAGCACGCTGCTGGACTTCATCCGCCGTGCCCTGGCCACAGAGCCCGAAGACGCGCCCGACGGCCCGAAGCTGACGGTGTCCGCCGCCACCTGGATGCTGTTGTGGCCGCGCGAGCGCACGCCGGCGAAGAAGACGCCGACCAAGCCGTTGGTCGTGACGTTCAACCCGTGGCGGCACCAGTCGAGCGAACAGGTGTGGGCGGGCCTCGCGAAAGCCGTCGCGGCGGGCGCCGAACCCGCGCTCATGCCGGACCAGGACGCGAAGGAGCGGTACTGGTTCGAGAGGAACTCCGACCGCGTCGATCGCCGTCATCTCCAGCGCCAGCTGGTGAAGCGGATCTACTCACCGGTGTCGTCGCTGGCCGTCATCGGCGTCGCCGTGGCTCTCCTGGGGCACCTGACCAGGATGAACCTCTGGTGGGCGTGGATCCCGGCGGTGTCGATAGGTGTCGCCGGCCTGCTGCACACCGCGTGGCGGTTCTTCTTCGCGAGAGCGTCGGCGTTCCTGCCGGGCGAGCTGTTCGCGGGCCCGGTCGCCAGCAACGCCTTCTCCAGCACCACAGTCGATCCGTTGATCCGCGACCCCTACTACCACGCCAAAGCCGGGTACCTGTACCTCGTGCAACACGACGTCAAGGCGTTGCTGGAGGACCTCAAGGGCCACGGCTACCAGGTTGTACTGCTGATCGACGACCTCGACCGGTGCATGCCGCGGACGACGGCCCAGGTGTTCGAGGCCATCAACGTGTTCCTGTCCGACGACTTCCCCACGACGCGCTTCGTGCTGGGCCTCGACTCGTCGGTGGTGGCCTCACACGTCGACCACGCCTACAAGGAGCTCGCCGACGCGAAGATCGTGACGCATCCTGACGACCCGAGTCCGGGTTGGACGTTCCTCCGCAAGCTGGTCCAGCTCCCCGTGCGGTTGCCGCGCACGACCGAGGACAACATCGACAACGTCCTGCTCGACCAACTCGGAGCAGTGCACAGTGACGAGCTCGACCTGACGCCCCTGCCGAGTTCCGGAAACGGTACGACCACCGCACCGGCGGTGACCGAGGTGCCCGAGCAGCTGGTCGTGGCGATGGAGCGTCACCACCAGGTCCGCGACCACCTCAGACGCCGGCTCATGGCGCAGCCCGAGCAGTCGGTGCGGGAGGAGAAGCGACTGCTCAACGTCTGGCAGTTCTACCTGCGCGTGCTCGGCTCGGACGTGCCGCAGGCGTGTCACCTGGTCGCCGTCGCCGAGATAGCCACGCGCTGGCCGGCCTACCTGCATCGGCTGCGCGGCCGATGGCAGGACCTGGCCGACGCGGTCCACGACGACATCCGGTGGGGCGCCACGATCGCCAAGCTCGGGTACGGACACGACGACCGCAAAGCCGCGGCGAACCTGCGGGAGCTGCTGCGGGACTGCGACGCACAGGCGGTCGCGGGGCTGGCGAACAGATTGTTCTGAACATGAAAATGCCCTGCGGGGAGCGCTTGTGGCGCTCAACCCGCAGGGCAAATTAAGTTCGGCGGCGACCTACTCTCCCACACCGTAACCAGTGCAGTACCATCGGCGCAGAAGGGCTTAACTACCGGGTTCGGAATGGGACCGGGTGTTTCCCCAACGCTATAACCACCGAAACACTATGAAATTACAACCTGAACCCCGAACAGCCGGGTTCGATCGGTCCTGGTTGTTCTTCCAGAACCGCACAGTGGATGCGTAGCGTCTTTGTAACAAGTCCTCGGCCTATTAGTACCAGTCAGCTCCAACCGTTACCGGTCTTCCACCTCTGGCCTATCAACCCAGTGGTCTAGCTGGGGGCCTTAACCCACGAAGGGTGGGATACCTCATCTTGGAACGAGCTTCCCGCTTAGATGCCTTCAGCGGTTATCCCTTCCGAACGTAGCCAACCAGCAATGCTCTTGGCAGAACAACTGGCACACCAGCGGTCCGTCCGTCCCGGTCCTCTCGTACTAGGGACAGCCTTCCTCAAGTATCCTACGCGCGCGGCGGATAGGGACCGAACTGTCTCACGACGTTCTAAACCCAGCTCGCGTACCGCTTTAATGGGCGAACAGCCCAACCCTTGGGACCTACTCCAGCCCCAGGATGCGACGAGCCGACATCGAGGTGCCAAACCATCCCGTCGATATGGACTCTTGGGGAAGATCAGCCTGTTATCCCCGGGGTACCTTTTATCCGTTGAGCGACCACGCTTCCACAAGCCATGGCCGGATCACTAGTTCCGACTTTCGTCCCTGCTCGACCCGTCAGTCTCACAGTCAAGCTCCCTTGTGCACTTGCACTCGACACCTGATTGCCAACCAGGCTGAGGGAACCTTTGAGCGCCTCCGTTACTCTTTGGGAGGCAACCGCCCCAGTTAAACTACCCACCAGGCACTGTCCCTGATCCGGATCACGGACCGAGGTTAGACATCCAATACGACCAGAGTGGTATTTCAACGATGACTCCACACTGACTGGCGTCAGCGCTTCACAGTCTCCCACCTATCCTACACAAGCCGAATCGAACACCAATACCAAGCTATAGTAAAGGTCCCGGGGTCTTTCCGTCCTGCCGCGCGTAACGAGCATCTTTACTCGTAATGCAATTTCGCCGGGCCTGTGGTTGAGACAGTCGAGAAGTCGTTACGCCATTCGTGCAGGTCGGAACTTACCCGACAAGGAATTTCGCTACCTTAGGATGGTTATAGTTACCACCGCCGTTTACTGGCGCTTAAGTTCTCAGCTTCGCCCCGAAGGACTAACCGGTCCCCTTAACGTTCCAGCACCGGGCAGGCGTCAGTCCATATACATCGTCTTGCGACTTCGCATGGACCTGTGTTTTTAGTAAACAGTCGCTTCTCGCTGGTCTCTGCGGCCGTCTCGCCCTAGCCTGCAAGAGGCTTCAAGCGCTACGGCCCCCCTTCTCCCGAAGTTACGGGGGCATTTTGCCGAGTTCCTTAACCACAGTTCGCCCGATCGCCTCGGTATTCTCTACCTGACCACCTGTGTCGGTTTGGGGTACGGGCCGCGTGAAAGCTCGCTAGAGGCTTTTCTCGGCAGCATGGGATCACTCTACTTCGCCTCAATCGGCTACGCATCACGTCTCAGCCTATGTGAAGCACGGATTTGCCTATGCTTCGGCCTACACGCTTGCACCAGTACTACCACTCACTGGCGGAGCTACCCTCCTGCGTCACCCCATCGCTTGACTACTACAAGTTCAGGTCCCGCGCTCCACAACCCAGCTAGTCCCGAAGGACATCGCCGAGCGCTTCGGGCGGTTAGTATCACAAGGTTCATCATGGGCGCGTTCACACGGGTACGGGAATATCAACCCGTTGTCCATCGACTACGCCTGTCGGCCTCGCCTTAGGTCCCGACTTACCCTGGGCGGATTAGCCTGGCCCAGGAACCCTTGGTCATCCGGCGGACGAGTTTCTCACTCGTCTTTCGCTACTCATGCCTGCATTCTCACTCGCATAGCGTCCACGGCTGGATTACTCCGCCGCTTCAACCGCTACACGACGCTCCCCTACCCATCCCGAGTCAAGCTCGAAATGACACAGCTTCGGTGGTGTGCTTAAGCCCCGCTACATTGTCGGCGCAGGACCACTTGACCAGTGAGCTATTACGCACTCTTTAAAGGGTGGCTGCTTCTAAGCCAACCTCCTGGCTGTCTGTGCGACCCCACATCCTTTCCCACTTAGCACACACTTAGGGACCTTAGCTGGCGTTCTGGGCTGTTTCCCTCTCGACTACGAAGCTTATCCCCCGCAGTCTCACTGCCGCACTCTCACACCACGGTATTCGGAGTTTGGTTGATTTCGGTAAGCTTGTGGGCCCCCTAGACCATCCAGTGCTCTACCCCCGCGGTGAAACATACGACGCTGCACCTAAATGCATTTCGGGGAGAACCAGCTATCACGGTGTTTGATTGGCCTTTCACCCCTAACCACAGCTCATCCCCCAGGTTTTCAACCCTGGTGGGTTCGGGCCTCCACGCGGTCTTACCCGCGCTTCACCCTGGCCATGGCTAGATCACACCGCTTCGGGTCTAGACCACGCGACTCAAGCGCCCTATTCAGACTCGCTTTCGCTACGGCTACCCCACACGGGTTAACCTCGCCACGTAGCACTAACTCGCAGGCTCATTCTTCAAAAGGCACGCCGTCACCCCTAAAGGCTCCGACGGATTGTAGGCACACGGTTTCAGGTACTATTTCACTCCCCTCCCGGGGTACTTTTCATCTTTCCCTCACGGTACTAGTCCGCTATCGGTCACCAGGGAGTATTTAGGCTTAGCGGGTGGTCCCGCCAGATTCACAGCGAATTTCACGAGTACGCTGCTACTTGGGAACACTCTAAACAGACGCTACGTTTTCGAGTACGAGGGTTTCACTCTCTACGCCCGTGCTTTCCAGACACGTTCCTCTAACGATGCGTTTTCTGACTGTTTGCTAGCTCGGCAGAACTAGCCAAGAGGTCCCACGACCCCGCGAATGCAACCCCTGCCGGGTATCACACAGACGCGGTTTAGCCTCATCCGCTTTCGCTCGCCACTACTCACGGAATCACGGTTGTTTTCTCTTCCTGCGGGTACTGAGATGTTTCACTTCCCCGCGTTCCCTCCACATACCCTATGTGTTCAGGTATGGGTGACCCCACATGACTGGGGCCGGGTTTCCCCATTCGGAAATTCTAGGATCTCAGCTCGGTTGACAGCTCCCCTAGACTTTTCGCAGTCTCCTACGTCCTTCATCGGCTCCTGGTGCCAAGACATCCACCGTATGCCCTTACTAACTTGCTACAAAGATGCTCGCATCCACTGTGCAGTTCTCAAAGAACAATCAGACCCACCAGAACCACTGCGAACGCCGGCCTGACCAAAGCCAGGTGGTCCATCCGCGTCTGATGACCGATCACTGAAAGACACAAAAAGCGTGTTCCCTCAGGACCCAACAGCGTACCGATCCGTTCACCCAGCCCCCCGATGACCTTTCCACGCAGGCGAACCTGCAGTACTCACTCATCCGGCAACCGGACGTCTAGCCAGCCAGCATCCACTAATGAGCCCTACCTCGCTTAAGCGAGTGCAGGTTCTGACCAGCGCTGAGACGTTCGCTCAGAACACTGGTAGATGCTCCTTAGAAAGGAGGTGATCCAGCCGCACCTTCCGGTACGGCTACCTTGTTACGACTTCGTCCCAATCGCCAGTCCCACCTTCGACCGCTCTCCCCCTTGCGGGTTGAGCCACGGGCTTCGGGTGTTACCGACTTTCGTGACGTGACGGGCGGTGTGTACAAGGCCCGGGAACGTATTCACCGCAGCGTTGCTGATCTGCGATTACTAGCGACTCCGACTTCACGGGGTCGAGTTGCAGACCCCGATCCGAACTGAGACCGGCTTTATGGGATTCGCTCCACCTCACGGCTTAGCAGCCCTTTGTACCGGCCATTGTAGCATGTGTGAAGCCCTGGACATAAGGGGCATGATGACTTGACGTCATCCCCACCTTCCTCCGAGTTGACCCCGGCAGTCTCCCATGAGTCCCCGGCATTACCCGCTGGCAACATGGAACGAGGGTTGCGCTCGTTGCGGGACTTAACCCAACATCTCACGACACGAGCTGACGACAGCCATGCACCACCTGTGAACCAGCCACAAGGGAGGCTCTATCTCTAGAGCTTTCTAGTCCATGTCAAGCCCAGGTAAGGTTCTTCGCGTTGCATCGAATTAATCCACATGCTCCGCCGCTTGTGCGGGCCCCCGTCAATTCCTTTGAGTTTTAGCCTTGCGGCCGTACTCCCCAGGCGGGGTGCTTAATGCGTTAGCTGCGGCACAGAGGGCGTGGAAGCCCCCCACACCTAGCACCCACCGTTTACGGCGTGGACTACCAGGGTATCTAATCCTGTTCGCTCCCCACGCTTTCGCTCCTCAGCGTCAGTGTCGGCCCAGAGACCCGCCTTCGCCACCGGTGTTCCTCCTGATATCTGCGCATTTCACCGCTACACCAGGAATTCCAGTCTCCCCTGCCGAACTCAAGTCTGCCCGTATCGACCGCAGGCTTGGGGTTAAGCCCCAAGTTTTCACGGCCGACGCGACAAACCGCCTACGAGCTCTTTACGCCCAATAAATCCGGACAACGCTCGCACCCTACGTATTACCGCGGCTGCTGGCACGTAGTTAGCCGGTGCTTCTTCTGCAGGTACCGTCACTTGCGCTTCGTCCCTGCTGAAAGAGGTTTACAACCCGAAGGCCGTCATCCCTCACGCGGCGTCGCTGCATCAGGCTTTCGCCCATTGTGCAATATTCCCCACTGCTGCCTCCCGTAGGAGTCTGGGCCGTGTCTCAGTCCCAGTGTGGCCGGTCACCCTCTCAGGCCGGCTACCCGTCGTCGCCTTGGTAGGCCATTACCCCACCAACAAGCTGATAGGCCGCGGGTCCATCCCATACCGCCGGAACTTTCCACCCTCCACCATGCGGTAGAAGGTCGTATCCGGTATTAGACCTCGTTTCCAAGGCTTATCCCAGAGTACAGGGCAGGTTACCCACGTGTTACTCACCCGTTCGCCGCTCGTGTACCCCGAAGGGCCTTACCGCTCGACTTGCATGTGTTAAGCACGCCGCCAGCGTTCGTCCTGAGCCAGGATCAAACTCTCCAATAAGGATTGTGTGATCGCTCCAGACGGAATATGTCTGGCATCTATCTTCTCAAAGGAACTACCTCGACGAGGAGGTAATTCATATATTACTGGCTGTGTTTCGGCACGCTGTTGAGTTCTCAAAGAACACGCGCTCACCGGATCCAATCTCCGTTTCCGGAGACATTCACTCGGGGCTTGTGTTGCTGAAGCTTATTGGTCTTGCCAGCCGGTGTCAAATCTGCCTCTCAGAGGCTCTTCTTCTTCCGGTTTTGCCAGGCTCGTTCCGGTTTGTATTTCCGGCCCGCTTCGCTCTGACATGGAGAACATTACACGGGGGTGTTTCGATCTCCAAATCGGGGGTCCTGGTGGCCGCGAGACGTGCGGCCACCAGGACAAATGCGTCCGTCAGGGCGCTGAGACCCCGACATCGGCCTTCGTCAGCGGCTTCCGCACGGCCGACGAGCTGTACTCGTCCGCCCCGGCATCGGGCTTGCCCGAGCGCGACTGCGGATCGAAGTCCCTCGTGACATACGAGTACGTACCCGCGGAAGAGTCGATCGCCGGGCTCCCGGACGAGAGACGCAGCAGGCCGTTCGAGTCGCGCACCAGCTTCGGGTCGACCGAGCGGTAGCCGGACGGGATGCCGGCGGTGCCGCCCCACACGATGTTGCCCTCGTACCTGACCGTCGAGCCGCTCATCATGTCGATCAGCTTGGAGGACGAACCCTGGATGACGTTGTTCGCGAGTACGCAGTCCTTGGGTGCATAGGTACCGGTGTCGCTGTCGACCACGGCGCCCGTTCCGATCAGGGTGTTGAACGCGACCGTCACGCGGTCGGGACGGTCGTGCGACGTGGAGCTCGGACCGCTGTCCTTCTCCGACCCCTTGCCGAACACGATCGCCCGGTCGCCGGTGTTCTGCACGTAGTTGTTGAACACCTTGTGGTCGTTCCCGTGGAACCGGATGCCGCTGCCGAACAGCAGGTTGCCCTCGACCGTGGTGCGGTGGCCGTGACGCAGGACGATGTAGCCCTTGCTGTCGCGGATCGTGTTGAAGCGGACCGTGTTGTCCGAGGCCTTGACGGAGATGGCCTCGGGATCGCCGTTCGCCTTCTCGAACAGGTTGTGCTCGATCACCGCGTACGCCGACTTCGACTGCTTGTGGCTGTAGCCGAGCCGGATCGACTCGCCGCCGTTCGCGCCGGAGAAGCTGTGGTTGTAGAAGTAGTTGTGGTGGATCCAGGTGCGCTGGGCGATCTCGCTGCCCGGCCCGGTGATCTGCAGGTACACGCCCTGGTTGCTGCGGTTCGAGAACGTGTTGTGGTCGACCTGGACGTCGTTGGCGCTCACGGTGAGCGAGGCGCCGTCCTTGTCGCCGTTGTAGGTGTTGCGGGTGATGCGCGTGGCCTGCGCCTCGACGGGAACCGTCATCGAACTGGTTCCGTTGAAGACGAACCCTTCGATCGTCACGTCCCGGACGGCCCCCAGTTCGAAGCCGCCGCGCGTGAACACCGTGCGGCCGGCGTTCTTCGCGGCGACGGTGATGCCCGACTTCGTGATCTTGATGGGCCGCTCGGCGGTGTGCACGCCCTCGGCCAGCACGATGCGCTGGCCAGGTCGCGCGGTGTCGATCGCGGCCTGCAGGGAGGACACGGTCGACACGCCGACGACAGCCGCGAAGGCAGGCACGTGGACGAAGGACGACAGCAGGGCGGCCGCGCCGACTGCGGCCAGTGATCGGATCATTCGCCAACTCCGGTGTTGGGTCGTCGGCGGCGGTAGAAGGGAAGCTACCGCAAAACTCCGGCAGGTGGGGTAGTCCGATACAACCCCAGGGCCGTGTCGAGGGACGGCACCCGCTCCAGTTGTCCGATGTCTGCGACCGGGAACCACTGCGCGAGGTCGGTCGTGCCACCTACCTCATGGCGCAGCTCGCCACCCACGATCCGGACCTCGTACATGATCCGAAGAGCGTGGTAGTCGCGGTCGGGCTCCTCGCGGAGCTCGGAGTCGATGCCCAGCAGGCGGACCACCTCGACGGTGAACCCGGTCTCCTCCTCGACCTCCCGGATGACCCCGTCGTACGGGTGCTCGCCGTGGTCGATGCCGCCTCCGGGCAGGATCCAACGTTTGCCCTTTGGGCCAAGCCAGCGGGCCAGCAGGATCTCGTCGTCCTCGTTGATGCACACCCCGTACGCCGCCACGCGCTGCTTCTTCGCCCTCATGCGATCCAGCCTAACTGGCGATCACCCCGAAAAAGTGATATCACTTAGCTACTACTTCGATAGGGGGACCTGGATGAGCGCGACGGTTGAGACGACGGTGCACATGCCTGCACCCGTAGTGCGCGAGAAGCACGCACGGGACTTGCCCGGTCTGCCGATGTTCTTCGCAGGATTGGTGGTGTACGCGGTGGGCGTGTGGCTGCTGGTCGACGGTGTCATCCGCACGGCGGCGGACGGCCGTGACCCGTCCGGCGCGATCATCGTGGTGATGGTGCTGCTGTTCCTCGCGGGATCGCTGGTCCTGAAGGGGCTCTTCACGGTGGCGCCGGGCGAGGCGCGGGTGCTGCAGTTCCTCGGTCGTTACGTGGGCACGGTGCGCACGGACGGTCTGCGGTGGGCGAACCCGCTCACCACGAGGGAGAAGATCTCCACCCGGATCCGCAACCACGAGACGCAGACGCTCAAGGTCAACGACGCGGACGGCAATCCGATCGAGATCGCGGCCGTGGTCGTGTGGCAGGTCGAGGACACCGCGCGCGCACGGTTCGAGGTGGACGACTTCGTGCGGTTCGTCGGCATCCAGACCGAGACCGCCGTGCGGCACATCGCGACGAGCTACCCGTACGACAACCACGACGAAGCTGGTCTGTCACTGCGGGAGAACGCGGACGAGATCACCGAGACGCTCGCGATCGAGATCTCGGCACGCGTGCAGTCCGCGGGCGTGAAGGTGATCGAGTCACGGCTCACCCACCTCGCGTACGCGCCGGAGATCGCCCACGCCATGTTGCAGCGGCAGCAGGCGGGCGCGGTCGTGGCGGCACGGACGCGGATCGTGGAAGGCGCCGTCGGCATGGTCGAGCTCGCACTGCAGCGGCTCGCCGAGCAGCACGTCGTCGAGCTCGACGAGGAACGCAAGGCGGCGATGGTCTCGAACCTGCTCGTCGTCCTGTGCGGTGACCGCTCCACTCAGCCCGTGGTGAACGCAGGGTCGCTCTACACCTGATGGCAGATCGCAAAAGCGTTCTGCTCAGGCTCGATCCGGCCGTGCACGACGCGTTGAGCAGGTGGGCGAACGACGAGCTGCGCAGCACCAACGCGCAGATCGAGTTCCTGCTGCGGCGTGCGCTGGCGGACGCGGGACGGCTGCCCGGCGAGGCGAAGAAGATGCCTCGCCGGGGCAGGCCACCGAAGAAGCCCGACGACGAACCAGAGGATCCGGCCTAGTGGTGTGGCTCCGGGCCACACCACTAGAACTCCGGTGGTGCCTCCAGGTCATGGGCGCGGAAGAGCACGGCGTGCTCGACGCCCATGACCTCGCCGCTCATCGCGAGGAACTTCGGGATGAAGTCGGCGGGAGCGGGGTGGTCCGGGAGTGCGGCCAGGTACGCGGCGTGTGCCTCGAGTGAGGCGACGCCGCGGCGCAACGGGTCACCGGTCACGTCGACGCCATGGGTGGCGCCCGAGCCGGCGAACCCGGGGGTGATGTACCAGCGTGCGGAGTGCGGTTCGAGACCTTCGTCGTCGATCTGTTCCGGGAAGACCCAGCGGTTGCCCGCGTCGCGCAGCGCGTCGAGGGTCGCGAGCCCGGCCGCGCGGTGGTCGGCCTGGTCGAACCCGTAGGGCGTCTCGACCTCGAAGCTGCCGCCGAGCACGACGTCCGGTTTGAACCGGCGGATCTCCCGGCAGATGTCGCGGCGCAGGTCGAGGCCGTAGACGAGGACGCCGTCCGGATGTTCGAGGACGGTCAGGTGCCGCACGCCGACCACCGCGCAGGCGGCCTGCTGTTCGGCGACGCGCAGGCGTGCCGTCTCCTCGGGTGGGTTCGGCATCCCCGCCTCGCCGCGGGTGAGCAGGAGGTAGCCGACCTCGATGCCGCGCTCGATCCAGCGAGCGACGGCGGCGGACGTGCCGTACTCCATGTCGTCGGGGTGCGCGACGACGCAGAGCACGCGCCGGAATGACTCCTCCGGAAGGGCAGGCAGTGTCATGCCGTCCATCCTCCCGCGCAGGACGGGCCCGGTCTCCGCATTTGCGGAAAACCGGTCGCCGGCGTAAGGCGTCCCCGCACCTCTGAACAGGCGTTTCACCTGCATGAAACCGCTTTCGCCGAGTTCCGCCGTTCGGGGGTGTTTCCGTCCACCTCCGCCACGCGATCGTGGGCGGCGGGCGCACGGGAACGTGGAGGAGTCTTGTCGTTCTTTTCCCGCAGGCGCGCCGGTTGCGGCGTGCTGGGCGTTGCTGTGGTGATCGCGTCGCTGACCCCGGCCGGAGGTCTGGCGGCGGGCAAAGAGATCTATTTGGACAGTCGGGCGTCGACGGAACGGCGGGTCGAGGACCTGCTGCGCAGGATGACGCTCGAGGAGAAGATCGGGCAGATGGCCCAGATCCGCGTCGGGAAGGTGCGCGGTGACTGCAACAACGTCAACGGGCCGTTGGTCGAGTCCTGCCTGAAGGCGGTGCTCTCGGACGCGCACGTGGGTTCGATCCTGTCCGGTGGCGGTGACGCGCCGGTCGAGAACACGCCCAGGGCGTGGGCCGAGATGAACAACGCGATCCAGCGCTATGCGTTGGAGAAGAACAGGTTGAAGATCCCGATCATCTACGGCGCGGACGGCGTGCACGGGCACAACAACGTCGTCTCCGCCACGATGTTCCCGCACCAGATCGGGCTCGGCGCGACGTGGAATCCCGGCCTGCAGGAGCAGATCGGGGTGTCCGCTTCGAAGGCGTTGCGCGCCACGGGTGTCTTCTGGAACTTCGCGCCGGTCTCGGACATCGCGCGCGACACGCGTTGGGGTCGTTACTACGAGACCTACAGCGAGGAGCCGTTCCTGGCCGGGCAACTGGCGGCCGCGAACGTGCGCGGGCAGCAGTCCAAGGTGGACGACACCGCGCAGCTGACCGCGACGGCGAAGCACTTCGCGGGTTACTCGGCGCCGGCGAACGGGCACGACCGCGCGGCCGCGCAGATCCCGGTCCGGCAGCTGCAGGACCTCGTGCTGCCGCCGTTCCAGGCGCAGTTCGACGCGGGCGTGAAGACCGTGATGATCAACTCCGGGTCGATCAACGGTGTGCCGGTGCACGCGTCGAAGTACATGCTGCAGACGCAGCTGCGTGACCGCATGGGGTTCCGGGGCGTCGCGGTCTCGGACTGGCAGGACATGAGGTACCTGGTGGACCGGCACAAGGTCGCGCCCGACTACAAGACCGCGATCGCGATGAGCGTCAACGCCGGCGTGGACATGGCGATGGAGCCGTCGAACGCGGCCGAGTTCACCTCGCTGCTGCTGGCGAACGTGAGGGACGGCTCGGTGTCGCGCGGGCGGATCGACCAGGCCGTGCGGCGGGTGCTGAAGCTCAAGTTCGACCTGGGGCTGTTCGAGAAGCCGTACGTGGACCCGGCGAAGGCCGACGGCAACGTGGTGAACGTGGACCGCTCGCTCGCGCGTCAGGCGGCCGCCGAGGGCACCGTGCTGCTGAAGAACGACGGCGTGCTGCCGTTGCCGACATCCGCCAGGAAGATCGTCGTGACCGGGGAGACGGCGGACGACGTGCGCCGTCAGCTCGGTGGCTGGACCGTCGAGTGGCAGGGCGTGCCGGACGACTCGCCGTTGCCGCCGACCGCGACCGTGCTGACCGGTGTCCGTGAGGCTGTCCCTGGTGCGTCCGTCGTGCACGCTGCGACTCCTGCTGCCGCGGTGGCTGCCGCTGCCGATGCGGACGCGGTCGTCGTCGTCCTGGGTGAGAAGCCCGGTGCGGAGGGTCCCGCCGACACGGAGAACCCGGTGCTGACGCCGGAGCAGCAGGCGTGGGTGGACGCGGTGCAGGCGACCGGCAAGCCGGTGGTCGTGGTGCTGCTGACCGCGCGCCCGCAGGTGCTCGGGGCGGCGGCGGACGCGAACGCGCTGGTCGCGGGCTGGTTGCCGGGCAGCGAGGGCGGCAGGGCGATCGCCGACGTGCTGTTCGGCGCGGTCAACCCGAGCGGCAGGCTGCCGGTGTCGTGGCCGAAGGCACTGGGCGACCCGACGCTGACCTACGACCAGCTGCCGGGCGCGAACACCTCGGCGGGCGCGAAGTACGACCCGCTCTACGCTTTCGGGCACGGGCTGTCGTACACGTCGTTCACGACCTCGGGGACCTCCGTGTCCGTTGATCGTCGTGATGGCGTGGTGAAGTTCACGGTGGCGAACACCGGCGGGCGTGCGGGGGCTGTCGTGGTGCCGGTCTACGTGCGGCAGCCGGCCTCCCCGGTGCTCACGCCGGACCTGCGGCTGGTGGGCTTCAGCCGCGTGGAACTCGCCGCGGGGCAGTCCAAGCAGGTCGAGGTGCCGTTCACGCTCTCGCAGCTCGCCCTGACCGTCGGCGACGTGGACGGTGACGGACGTCGTGAGGTCGCCCGCGGCGGCTACGAGGCCGTGGTGGGTGCGGAGAAGGCCACTTTCGCGGTGCGCTGAGCTGGCCTGATATCCTTCGTCGTCGTGAACGCGCGGCTCTCCGCCGTGGAGGAGACCCGGCCCTTGTGGCCGGTGCCGACGAAGCGCGTCACGAACTCCGGTTTCGACAAGAAGGGTGATGTCGCATGGCGAACATCAAGTCCCAGCTCAAGCGGATCAAGACCAACGAGAAGGCGCGCCTTCGCAACAAGTCGGTCAAGTCGTCCCTGAAGACGGCCATCCGCAAGTTCCGCGAGGCTGCCGAGGCCGGTGACAAGGCGAAGGCCCTGGAGCTGCTGCAGGACGCGTCCCGCAAGCTCGACAAGGCCGCCACCAAGGGCGTCATCCACGCCAACCAGGCCGCCAACAAGAAGTCGGCGATGGCCCTGCGCGCGAACGCCCTCGAGGGCTGATCTCGCTCGTAGAGCTCGCTTCGAGCTTCTGAAAGGGCTCCACTTCCTCCGGGAGGTGGAGCCCTTTCGCATTCGGTGCCGCGCACGGTAGGCGTAGACCCCATGGAATCGCTGCCGCGCATCGACTTCTTCGAGCTCCACGACCTCGAACGCACCCCGGCTGTGCTGCGGACCCTGCACACGGAGTCGATCGCGTTCATCTACGTGCTGACGGACGCCGCGCGGACGTACGCACGGCCGTTGGCACTGGCTCTGCGCTCGGGCGCGGACCACCGGATCGTCGATCTTTGTGCGGGCTCCGGCGGACCGGTGCCGCTCATTCAGCGCCGGCTGCACGCAGAGGGCGTCCACACCCAGGTCACGCTGACGGACCTGGTGCCGAACGTCCGCGCGTTCGAGCGCGTGGCCGCCGAGAACCGGCGCCGCCTGCCCGATTCGTGCTGCTCAGTGGACTACGTGACCACTCCGGTCGACGCCACGGACTGCCGGGTGGAGGGGACGCGCACGATCTACGGCGCCTTCCACCACTTCCCGCCCGCGCTCGCCACGCGCATGCTGCAGAACGCCGTCGACACCCGTCAGCCGATGGTCGTCGTCGACACCAAGCGGTCGTTCGTCTACCCGCTGCTCTTCCCGTTCCTGCTCACGCTGGCCGTGCTGGTGTCGGCGCCGTTCCAGCGCAATCCGCTGCCGCGCTACCTGCTGCGACTGGTGCTGACCTACGTCGTGCCGGTGCTGCCGTTCATGATGTTCTTCGACAGCGTCGTGTCGTTCCTGCGCATGTACGGACGCGCGGAACTACGTCGGATGGTCGACGGCCTGGACGGCACCGAGTCGTTCACGTGGACGATCGGCGTCGAACCCGGCTTCACCGGAGCCCAGTACCTGATCGGGATCCCGCGCGCCCAATGATCTGCGCGGTGACCTCGCCCGGTGATCTCTCTGGTCAGCGGCGGCCGTGCGAGGCGACGATCCGCAGCACGGCCCGCTCCAGCGCGTAGTCGGCGTCGGCCGCCACGCCCTTCACATCGGCGTTCAACCCCGCGACCACCTGCATAGCGTCGGCGAGACCCGACTGGTCCCAGCCGCGGGCCTGCGCCTGCGCCTTCTTGATCTTCCACGGCGGCATGCCGAGCGGCCCGGCCAGGCTGAACGGGTCGGCGCGCCCCACCGCGGACACGCGCGCGACCGTGCGCACCGCGTCGGCCAGCGCGTCCGCGACCAGCACGTGCGGCACGCCCAGCTGCATGGCCCAGCGCAACGCCTCCATGGCACCCGCGCGGTCACCCGTGACGGCCTTCTCCGCCACGGCGAACCCGGTCACCTCGGCCTTGCCCTGGTGGTAGCGGCGGATCTCCTCGACCGTCACCTTGCCGTCGGTGTCGGAGACGAGCTGCGACGCCGCCGCTGAAAGCTCACGCAGGTTCGTGCCGACCGCGTCGATCAGCGTGGCGACGGCCTCCGGGTCGATCTTGCCGCCCGCCTGCCGCACCTCGTTGCGCACGAACGCCTCGCGTTCGGCGGACTTGGTGACCTTGGCGCACTCGGTGACCACGGCACCGGCCTTCTTCAGCTGTCCCGGCAGGTCCTTGGCCGCCTTGCTGCGACCACCACCCGTGTGCACGACGACGAGCGTGACCCCGTCCGCGGGCGCCTTGACGTAGGAGAGCACCGTGTCGGCGACCTCCTTGCTGATGTCCTGCCCGTTCTGCAGGACGATCACGCGCCCCTCCGCGAACAGCGACGGGCTCACCATCTCGGCCAGCTCGGGAGGCGTGAGATCAGTCACCTGCACACGGGTCAGGTCGGCGTTCGGATCGACCTTGCGTGCCGCCTCGAGAGCCGCCCGAACAGCACGTTCGACCAGCAGCTCCTCCTCGCCGACGACGAGGTGCAGTGACTCCGGTGCGCTCACGCTCCGCATCCTCCCACGTCTCGGATCGTGGGCATCTGTGGCTGAGCAACGGAGTGATGCCGTAGCTTGGTGGCCACAACTGAACACCGCTCATCCAGAGGGGCAGAGGGACCGGCCCGTAGAAGCCCCGGCAACCGGCGTCAGCGCGCTATGCGCAGACGATCACGGTGCCAATTCCGACCCGTTCGATTTCGCGGGAAAGATGAGGAGATACCTCGCGATGACTGCTGTCTCTGTGCCCACGAGCACCAAGTTCGACCTCGGCCCCGCCCGCGCACTGCTGTGTCGGGAGTGCGGAAATGAGACTCCTCTCGCTCCTGAGTACGCCTGTCTGGAGTGTTTCGGGCCGCTGGAAGTGGCCTACGACTTCGGCAAGATCCGGCGCGAGGACATCGAAGCCGGCCCCAGGTCGATCTGGCGCTACCGCGGCCTCCTTCCCGTTCCGTCCACTGTGGAACAGCACCCGAACACCGATCCCGGCGGCACCCGCCTGGTCGAGGCGCACAACCTCGCCAAGGCCCTGGGCGTCCGCAAGATCTGGGTGAAGGACGACACCGGCAACCCCACCCACTCGTTCAAGGACCGCGTGGTCGGCGTCGCGCTGGCCGCAGCCCGTGAGCTGGGCTTCAAGGTGCTGGCCTGCCCGTCCACCGGCAACCTGGCGAACGCCGTCGCCGCGGCCGCCGCCCGTGCCGGCTGGAAGTCGGTCGTTCTCGTCCCCTCCAATCTCGAGCGCGCCAAGATCCTGATGAGCGCCGTCTACGAAGGCGCGCTGATCGCCGTCGACGGCAACTACGACGACGTGAACCGCCTCGCCCAGGAGCTCGCCGCGGAGAACGAAGACTGGGCGTTCGTGAACGTCAACGTCCGCCCGTACTACGCGGAAGGCTCGAAGACCCTCGGCTACGAGGTCGCCGAGCAGCTCGGCTGGCGCCTGCCCGACCAGATCGTCGTGCCGATCGCGTCCGGCTCGCAGCTCACCAAGGTCGACAAGGCCTTCCGCGAGCTCGGCCAGCTCGACCTGGTCGAAGCCACCCCGTACAAGGTGTTCGGCGCGCAGGCCACCGGCTGCTCCCCGATCTCCGCCGCCTTCAAGGCGGGCCACGACGTCATCCGCCCGGTCCGCCCGGACACGATCGCCCGCTCACTGGCGATCGGTGCCCCGGCCGACGGCCCGTACGTGCTCGACGCGGTGCGCCGCACCAACGGCGCCATCGAGGACGTGACCGACGAAGAGGTCGTCGAGGGCATCAAGCTGCTCGCCCGCACCGAGGGCATCTTCGCCGAGACCGCCGGCGGCGTGACCGTGGCGACGGCGAAGAAGCTGATCGAGTCGGGCCAGCTCGACCCGGACGCCGAGACCGTGCTGCTGATCACCGGCGACGGCCTCAAGACCCTCGACGCGCTCGGCGACACGATCGGCCCGCGCGCGACGGTCCCGCCGTCCGCGGAAGCCGTCATCAAGGCACTGGGTTAACCACCTCCTCCCGGACGGGATCTCCCTGGCTCACATGGAGATCCCGTCCGTCTTCAGCCAGGATGTCCGCGGGAAGCGCTGCAGGCCGTCCACCACGTGCGGCCCGACCCGTTCGACGTCCGCCCGCCACGCCACCACCCGCTGCGGCCACGGGGCTTCCGCTTTGAGCCCGTTGTAGTGGTAGCTGTGCCAGACGTGAGGCGCGATCCGCAGGCCGCCGTCGAACACGTGCTCCGCGACAAGGTCGTAGGCCTCCTCCGGTTTCGCGGTCTTGGTGGGCGGCAGCACGTGCGTGGCCGTCGCCCTGTAGGTGACGGCGCGTGTGCCGTCTTCGAGCGTTTCGCAGATGTAGTAACCGAAATCGGGTTTGAGTTCGTCGTGCGGCCACGGCGTCGCCGAGTAGTTCATCTGCCACAGCGCCCACGCGAGTCCTGGCGTGCCACCGGGAATCGGGTAGCGCGCGTTGAACAACCTGATCCAGACCATCTCTTCTCCTTCGTACGACTCGGTTCCCCGGCAACACAGCCAGGTCTCCGTCCTTGTCCGTGCGCAACACCAACGCACCGCCCGCCCGCAACACGTCGATCACGTGCGGACTCGGGTGCCCGTACCTGTTGCCCGTGCCGACACTCACCAGCGCCACCCGTGGCCGCACGGCCTTGAGGAACGCGGGCAGCGAGTACCGCGACCCGTGGTGCGGCACCTTGAGCACCTCGGCGGCGAGGTCCCGCTCCCCCAGCAACGCCGCCTGGCCGGCCAGTTCGACGTCACCGGTGAGCAACACCCGGCCTGCCCTCGTGTGTGCCTTGAGCACGAGCGAGTAGTCGTTCACCGTCGTGTTCCCGTCCTCGGCGACCGGCGGCCGCCGCGGTCCCATCACCTCCATCTCCAGTCCGGGCAGGGCGAACCGCTCGCCCGCCTTCGGTTCCACGACCCGCACGTTGCGGGCACGGGCTTGCCTGCTGACCTCCCTCCACGCCCACGCGGGCTCTTTGAGCGGCCCGACCGCGATCGCACCCACCGCACGCCCGGTGAGCACGGCCTCCAGGCCGCCGACGTGGTCCGCGTGCAGATGCGTCAGCACCACCAGCGGAATCCTCTTGACCCCCAACGTCTTCAGGCACCGATCCACCGCGCCGGGGTCAGGCCCGGTGTCGACGAGCACCGCGGTCTCGGCGTCGTCCGTGGCGAGGACCAGCGCATCGCCCTGCCCCACGTCACAGCTGTGGACCTTCCACCCGTCCGGCGGCCAGACCGGCGCCACGACCCTGAGCGGCACCAGCACCACGAACCCGCCGACGAGCACCGCGACGACCAACGTCCGCGTCTTCTTGAGCCACAGCAACAACACCACCACGGCGGTGACGACGGTCAGAGCGATCGCCCCGACCCAGCCGTCAGGCCAGCCGACCGCCGCACCGGGCACGGCGGCCGCCTGCCGTCCGACCTGGACCAGCCACGTCACCGCGGGACCGGCCACGCGGGTCACCACCTCGGCCGCCGTGGACGAGAGCGGCGCCACGACCGCCGCGACGACACCCAGCACCGTCGCCGGCGCGACCACCGGCCCGGCGACCAGGTTGGCCACCACCGAAACCAGGCTCACCTGCCCGGACAACCCCGCCACCAGCGGAGCCGTGGCCAGACTCGCCGCCATCGGCACGACAATCGCTTCGGCCAACCCGTTCGGCACGCCACGGCGTTTGAGCGCCCGCGCCCACCTCGGCGCAACGAGCACCAACGCCGCCGTCGCCACCACGGACAACGCGAACCCGGGATCACCGCCCAGCGCCGGATCGTGCATCACCAGGACGAGCACCGCGGCCGCGAGACTCGGCACCGCGGACCGTTCCCGTCCCAGCACCAACGCCAGCAACACGACAGCTCCCATGACCGCGGCCCTGAGCACGCTGGGCTCAGGCCCGGCGAGCACCACGAACCCCAGGAGCGCCACCATCGCCGCCACTGCGGCTTTGCGTGGCCCGAACCGCCTTGTCAGCAGGTAGACCGCACCGCACACGATGGCGAGGTTCGCGCCACTCACGGCGAGCAGATGGGCAAGGCCCGCAGTCCGGAACTCCTCGACGACGCGCGGCACCATCTGCTCGGTGTCGCCGACCACGAGCGCCGGCAGCAACCCGGCCTCCTCGTCGCCGAGGACCGCACTCGCTCGTCGCAGACCATCACGGTGCTCGTCGGCCCAGGTCTGCCAGGCCGGTGGCGACCGCGGGTCGATCGGCGGCCCTCTGACTCTCAGCAACGCCGACGCCAGGTCGCCACCTCTCGGCGGGGCGAGCGTGCCTTTGACCGTGACCTCCTGACCTGGCAACAGATCCCGCCACTTGTCCGCCGGTGCCAGCAGCACGAGCTGGGCGCCGCTTGCCGTTGCCCTGATCACCACGTTGTCGACGCCTGCCTGGTGACCGCCGAAGCCCGCGGCCCTGATGCCCTTCGGCCTGGTGGTGAGCTCGACGACCAGGGTGGTGCCGCGCCCTTCGTTGGCGGCCAGGCGAAGCGGGTGGGTCTCGGCTCGCAGGACGTGGCCGCCGACCCAGGCCGCGGCCACCGGTCCGGAGATCAACAGGGCGATCGCGCAGGTGCGGGTCCACCACGCTCTCCGCCACGCGGCCAAGCCGATGGCGCCGGCGGCCAGGCCGGTGATGACTGCCGCCTGCCAGCTCAGGAAGAGGCCGGCGATGGCGGTCGTCCACACCGCGGCTGCGGCTGGGACGAGGCGGTAGTCGTTCGTTATCTGGTGTTTGCGGACCACCGGTGCCTCCGTTGGTCGGTCGGAGGTTTGGGGTCACGGGTGGGGCTTCCTTGGCGGGGGCGGGGAAGTCTGGGGCGTGGGGCTGGGCCGCGGTGGGGAAGCGCTTGCGGCTGGATGAGCGGGCGGCTGCCGGTCGGGTGGTGCCAGGCGGTCTCGATGCGGGACTGGCGGGTGATGCGGACGGACGGCATGGCTTTCTCCGGTTGGTGGGTAGGGAGGGATGCCCGGCGGGGCCGGGCTTGCCGGGCGTGAGTGGGGGTGGCGGATCGGGCGACGAATCACGGCTCGGACCGCGTGGCGAGCGACGCCGACCGGACCACGTGACTCGGACTGGCCGGAGCTGGCGGCTGGGTTCTGCGCTGAGCGGCAGCAGGTTCGCTCTGGACGGTCACCGCACAGGTGATGGGTGAGGTGAGCCGGGAGGACTGTTCGCCGGTGGAGCGGCAGGAAATCAGGGGCGGACCGTTGCCGCGCAGAGGCGGCAGGGCGGCTTCGCCGGAGCGGGAGGGGTGGGTGGGGCTGGGTTCGGTGGCGGGAGTGGGGGCGGCGGGACTGGGTTGGCCGGCGACAGTGAAGGCGGCGGGGCTGGGTTCCGTGGCAGCAGTGGGGCTGGGTCCAGTGGGAGGGAGGCCGGGTTCGGCGGAAGCGGGGCCAGCCGAAGCGGGTGCGGTGGGAAGGCCGCCAGCAGGTGGCGGATTACTGCGGCTAGCGGGCGGCCGGCGCGGCGGGCCGTTGTGGGGTGGTGGAGGGGGAAGGCGATGGTCAGTGGGCGTGACGGGCGGGTGTGGTCGAGGGGTGTGAGGGGTGCGGGGCGGGTCAGGAGGTGGAACTGCGCCCTGACGTGGTGGTAGAGGGCCAGGACCGTGGCGGTGAGGGTCATGTGTGGACCAGGTCGGCGAGTTTGGCGAGCTTCGAGTCGCCGATGCCTTCGACCTCGCGGAGTTGGTCGACCGAGGCGAAGGGGCCTTTGCGGTTGCGGTGGTCGACTATGCGCTGGGCCGTCACCGGGCCCACGCCGGGCAGGGCGTCCAGTTCGGTGGCGGTGGCGGCGTTCAGGTTCAGCTTGGACGGGACGGCGCCTGCCGGGGCGACCGCTGGGGGTGGGATGCCCACCGCTATCTGTTCGCCGTCGGTGAGTTTGCGGGCCAGGTTCAGGTTGTGCAGGTCGGTGCCGGGCTTCGTGCCGCCGGCCAGGCGGATGGCGTCGGCCACGCGGGCGCCCGACGGTGCCGTCACCAGGCCTGGGGACGCGACCTCGCCGATCACGTTCACGACCAGTTCGGGGGCGGGGGCCGAGGTGCTCACCAGCGCGAGGTCCGGGGCGGGTTCGGCGTCGGGGCTCCGCCACCAGCTGCCCAGGCCGATCACGGCGCACGCCACGGCCACGCCCAGGGCCAGCAGGCCTCGGCGAGGGAGGCGGGGCAGGTGGAAGCGGCGACGGGGCGGGCCGTGTTCGTCCGAGTCCTCTGATCGTGCGTACACCAGGGTCGGGTCGGCTCTCACCTTGTCCGCCAGGGCGGCCAGGCGTTCGTTCGGGAGGGTGTCCGGGTGGGAGCGGGGGAACATGCGAGTGACGTTACGGAGCGGGGTGGGTGGGGAGGTGGGGTGAACTCCGTGGCTGTGGATTACTCGCGGGTTGTGGACAGGTCGCGATCACTCGCGCCTCGGGAACGGGGAATTGTCGGGGGTCTATGGGAGACTGTCGGGTCCTCCCGGCAGCGCCACGACACCCAGCACCCCTGGGCCCGTGTGCGCGCCGATCACCGCGCCCACCTCCGAGATCACGCATCCCGTCGAGCCGGGCAGCCGTTCGTCCAGGCGGGTCGCCAGTTCGGCGGCGCGTTCGGGAGCGGCGAGGTGGTGCACGGCCAGACCGACGGGGCCGTCCCCCGCCGCGGCGGCCGCCAGGTCGACCAGGCGGCCAACGGCACGGCCCATCGTGCGCACCTTCTCCAGTGGCACGATCCGGCCGTCGTCCATGTGCAGCAACGGTTTCACGGCCAGCGCGGTCCCCACCAGCGCCGCCGCCGTGCCGATCCGCCCGCCCCGGCGCAGGTGCTCCAGCGTCTCGAGGCAGAAGAACATCCGCGTCTGCTGAGCGGCGGAGGTGGCCGCTTCCTCCACCTCGGTGTGCGAGCACCCGGCCGCAACGGCCGCGCACGCGCGCAACACCGAGAAACCGAGCCCCATGCCCGTCGAGCGCGAGTCGACCACGCGAACGCGCGAAGAACCGACCTCTTCGGCGGCAAGCCGTGCGGCCTCCCACGTCCCGGAGAGCTCACGAGAGAGATGCACGGACACGACCGCATCCGACGACGACAGCACATCCCGGTACACGGCGGCCATCTCGCCAGGCGTCGGACGCGACGTGGTCACCCGGCGGTGCTCGGCGAGGGCACCGGCCAGTTCGGACGGACCGAAGTCGACACCGTCGAGGCGGCCGGCACCGTCCACCGCCACGTGCAACGGCACCACGGTGATCGAATGGCGCTTCGCGAACCCCTCGGGCAGATATGCCGTGGAGTCGGTGACGATGGAGATGCGCACGAGCGACGAGCCTACGGGGCTCACTCCTCCGAGGGACTCAACGCCACGGACGAGATGACGCCGGGCGAAGAGATCAACTCCGCCATCGCCTTGCCCACGAGCTCATGGCCCTCCCAGCCCCAATGCATCCCGTCCGGATTACCGGCACCGGACCGCACGTGCTCCCCGATCACGGCAGGCAGGTCCAGCAGCGGCACTCCCGCACCCGCGGCCCAGCCACGCACAGCCGCGACCGCAGCCGCGTGGCCCTGATGCGCATAGGCGTAGGTTTCCGCCCGGTGCACCGACGGCACGATCCCGACCGCCGGCATCGTGTACTGGAGATTGCGGACCGACTGCAGCATGTCCCGCAGGTACCGCGCGGTCAGCGCGGGAGGCAGAGACGCGCGCGTGTAAGGCGCCAACCGCGGTTGAAGCTCCTGATAGCGCGCACGCACCCACCGCCGCAGCCAGTCCGGCCGCACATAACGCAGCCCCTCACGCAGGTACGTGGGCAACGGCGAGGGCAACGTGTCCATGCTGCCCACCGCGAACACCAGCACGTCCGTGCGGGGCAGCAACGACCAGATCCGCGGGTCCCCGGTCAACGCCCACCAGGCGTCCCTGGCCGTCCACCCGAACCCGGCCGCCAGCTCCGCCGAACCACCCAGCTCGGCGGCACAGATGTTGTGCCACAGCCGCGGGTGATCAGCGGGCAACGGCCCCGACGGCCCGAAGAACGACAGCGAGTCGCCGAGGACCAGCAGTCTCAACGCGTGGTGCCCGCGTTGTACGACGACAGCCGCCACCGGTCGTTGCGCCGGGTGAACACGGTCCAGTGGCAGTTCGAGATGCCGCCGAGCTGCGACCAGTTCTCCACCGGCAGGTCGAGCAACCGCCCGGTCAACGCGCTGATCAGGCCACCGTGCGCACACAGCAGCACGGTCTCGGAGAACTCCGCGTCGACGTCCCGCACGACCTGGATCGCCCGCTCCGCCACCTCGACGCGCGACTCACCGTCCGGCGGCGTGTAGGTCGGGTCGGTGCGCCACACCGTGACGGCGCCCGGCCACTCCCGCTCCACCTCGGCGGTGGTCAGGCCCTGCCACTTGCCCAGGTGGGTCTCGCGCAGCCGCTCGTCGATCCGCAACGGCACGTCCGCGGACGTGGTGAACACCCGCGCGGTGTCACGCGCGCGTTGCAGGTCGGAGGCGACGACGATCTCCGGTTCGAACCCGGCGAGCACCGGCACGGCGAACCTGGCCTGGTTCAAGCCGGTCTCGGTGAGCGCCGAGTCCAGATGACCCTGCAGACGACCTGTCGCGTTGTAGTCGGTCTCACCGTGCCGCCACAGCACGAGCCGGCTCAGGGCCATCAGCTACCTCATTCAGCCGTGGACTCGGCGGGGACGTCCGCTTCGAACTCGATGCGCGGGCAGTCCTTCCACAGCCGCTCCAGGCCGTAGAAGCTGCGCTCCTCGACGTGCTGCACGTGCACCACGACGTCGACGAAGTCCAGCAGCACCCACCGGCCCTCACGGGCCCCTTCGCGGCGCACCGGCTTCGTGCCGGCCTCCCGCAGCTTCTCCTCGATGTTGTCGACGATCGCGCCGACCTGCCGCTCGTTGGGAGCGGACGCGATCACGAACACGTCCGTGATCACGAGCTGGTCGGAGACGTCGAGCACCGTCACGTCGTGCGCCTTCTTGTCGGCCGCTGCGTTCGCCGCGACCAGCGCCAGCCGTCGTGCCTCGTCGGTGGCTGCCACGTCACTCCTCTGACTTCCGGCGGGCGTCGATACGCCCACACGAGTTACTGAGGGTACCGGCGCACGCCAACGGGTACTTCGCGCCCACGCATGACGAAGGCCACCTCAGCGCCCTGAGGTGGCCTTCACCGGTGCCGAAGCTTAGAGCGGGCGGACCTGCTGGGCCTGCGGCCCCTTCTGGCCCTGACCGACCTCGAACTCGACCTTCTGGTTCTCTTCGAGCGAACGGAACCCCTTGGACTGGATCTCCGAGTAGTGCACGAAGACGTCAGCCGAGCCGTCGTCGGGGGCGATGAAGCCGAAACCCTTCTCGGCGTTGAACCACTTCACGGTGCCTGTAGCCAAAGTCTTGCCTTCCACGAACCAGCAACAACCCGCTGATTGTTGCTCCCCGCGCGCTCGGATGCACGCAAAATCCACTCGAACGTGGTCACGACTCGGAGTACAGGCCCGTTTTCGCGATGTACTGGACCACCCCGTCCGGAACCAGGTACCACACAGGCTGACCCGACGCGGTCCTGGCACGACACCCCGTGGACGAGATCGCCATGGCCGGGACCTCGACGAGCGAGACGGACCCCGGCGGCAGGTGGTGGTCGTTCAGCACGTAGCCCGGACGGGTGACACCGATGAAGTGGGCGAGGTCGAACGCGTCCGCCGCGCGCTTCCACGACAGGATCTGCTCCAGCGCGTCGGCGCCGGTGATGAAGAACAGGTCGGCGTCCGGGTGCTGCTTCGAGAGGTCGGTGAGCGTGTCCACCGTGTACGTGGGGCCCTCGCGGTCGATGTCGACCCTGCTGACCGAGAACCGGGGGTTGGACGCGGTGGCGATGACCGTCATCAGATAGCGGTCCTCGGCGGGGGAGACCTCCCGCGACGCCTTCTGCCAGGGCTGACCCGTCGGCACGAAGATCACGCGGTCCAGGTCGAACCTGGACTGCACCTCGCTGGCGGCCACGAGGTGGCCGTGGTGGATGGGGTCGAACGTGCCACCCATGACGCCGATGCGCATCGAAACAGCGTAGACCGGCGCCGGGCCGCTCCCATGGCCCAGCGCCGGTCGTGCTGATCACACCGCACGGCCCAGGGGGAGGACGGGCCGTTCGGGTCGCGGCCCACCCCGAAGCAGAGCCGCGCGCACTGGAGGAACGCGGGGACCGCTCCCCCATGACGCGACTGGCCCAAGATTTTTCTCACCAGGCGACGACGAGCCTCAACGGGCCCCTGACCAGCGAACCCTTGCGGAACTCGACGGGTTCCGCGAGCCGCAGACCGGGCATCCGGCGCAGCAGGGTGCCCAGGGCGACGTGCAGTTCCATCCGCGCGAGCTGCGAGCCGAGGCAGAAGTGGATGCCGTGCCCGAACTGCAGGTGCTGGCCGACCTCGCGCTCCAGGTCCAGCTCCGCGCCGCCGGGGTACACCGACTCGTCGTGGTTCGCCGACGACACCACCACCAGTACGGCGTCGCCCTCCTTGACCAGCGCGTTGCCGACCTGGACGTCCTCGGTCGCGATGCGCGTGAAGCCGGCACCACTACCCAATGGGATGAACCTCAGCAGCTCCTCGATCGCGTTCGGCAGCGTCTCCGGGTTCTCCCGCAGGCGTTCCACGGCGTCCGGGTGCTCGAACAACGTGACGACGCTGTTCGCGAGCATGTTCGCCGTCGTCTCGTGTCCTGCGACCAGCAACGTGATGCCGAACCGGACGAGCTCGTCTTCGGTCAGCCGGTCGTCGTTGTCCCGTGCGACGACCAGTGCGCCCATCAGATCGTCCGTGGGATGTGCACGGCGCTTCGCCACAAGTTCGGTGAAGTAGGCGTGCAGCTTCATCATGCCGTGCATCGCCTCTTCAGGCGTGTAACCGCCGACCGTGGACAGCACCTGGTTCGACCACATGCGGAACTCGTCGCGGTCCTCGAACGGCACCCCGAGCAGCTCGCAGATGATCGTGATCGGGAACGGCATGGTGAAGCCCTCGACCAGGTCACCGGGGTTGTCCAGGCGGTCGAGCAGCTCGTCGGTGATCTGCTGCGCGCGCGGCCGCAGCTCCTCGATCCGGCGCACCGTGAACGCCTTGGAGACCAGCCGGCGCATGCGTGCGTGGTCCGCGCCGTCGTGCGTGAGGATCGACCCGCCCGGTGCGATGAGGGGCTGCATCCTCGGCACGTCCCGGCCGACCGTCCGCGCACGGCTGAACCTTGGGTCACCCAGGACGAACTTCGTCTCTTCGTAGGACGTGACAAGCCAACCCTCGCCGCCGTACGGATACGTCACGCGCGTGACGGGCTCTTCACGCCGTAGACGTTCGTAGGTCGGATCGAGGGTCAGGCCGTCGGTTTCGGAGAACGGGTAGGTGGGAGCCATGTCTCCGAACGTAGAGCTACGCCTTCGGGCGTGTGTGTCCTTCGCCCCACACGACCCATTTAGACGACGTCAGCTCGGACAGTCCCATCGGACCGCGGGCGTGCAGCTTCTGCGTGGAGATGCCGATCTCCGCACCCATGCCGAACTCGGCGCCGTCGGTGAAGGCCGTGGAGGCGTTGACGAACACCGCCGCCGCGTCCACGCGGGTCGTGAACTTGCGTGCTGCCGCGACGTCGTTCGTGACGATGGCCTCGCTGTGGCCGGAGCCGTAGGTCGCGATGTGCTGCACCGCCTCGTCCAGCGAGTCGACGACCTTGGCCGCGATGTCGAGGCTCAGGTACTCGGTGCCCCAGTCGTCGTCGGTCGCCGTGACGACGTCCGGCTGCTGGGCGAACTGCTCGTCGCCGTGGATCGTGACGCTCTCCTGCTGCAACGCCTTGGTGATGCGCGGGACGAAATCCGCCGCGACGTCCTTGTGCACCAGGAGTGACTCCGCCGCGTTGCACACGCTCGTGCGTCGTGTCTTGGCGTTGAGGACGATCGCCTCGGCCATGTCGAGGTCGGCGTGGGCGTCCACGTAGACGTGGCAGTTGCCGACGCCGGTCTCGATCGTGGGAACCGTGGCCTGCTCGACGACGGCGTTGATCAGGCCGGCGCCACCGCGCGGGATCACCAGGTCCACCAGGCCGCGCGCGGTGATGAGGTGCGTGACGGACGCGCGGTCGTGGCACGGCAGGAGCTGCACGCAGTCGGCCGGCAAGTTCACGCTTTCGAGTGCGTCGCGCAGGACGGCGACGAGCGTGGTGTTGGAGTGCTCGGCGGTCGAGGAGCCCCGCAGCAGCGCGGCGTTGCCCGACTTCAGCGCGAGCCCGGCGGCGTCGACCGTGACGTTCGGGCGGGCCTCGTAGACCATGCCGACGACGCCCATCGGGACGCGGACCTGCTTGAGCTCGAGGCCGTTCGGGAGGATGCCGCCGTTGAGCACCTGACCGACCGGGTCGTTCTGCCCGGCAACGGTTTCGAGGCCCTTGGCCACGCCTTCGATGCGGGTCTCGTCGAGCGCGAGGCGGTCGAGGATGCCCTCCGGGAGACCCGCTGCCCTGCCTGCTTCGAGGTCCTTCGCGTTGGCCTCGATGATCTCCGGCGCGCGCCGGCGGAGCGCGGCGGCCATCTCGAGAAGCGCGGCGTCCTTGCGCTCACGGGTGGCGAGGACGAGTTCGTCGGCGGCGACGCGGGCGCGGCGGGCTGCTGCGTGCACCTGGTCGCGCAGGTCATCAGTCACGCTGCACAGCTTACGACCAGCGACAATCACAATTGTCAGACCCGCCTGGCAAGCTTGCTTCCACGACCACGACCGATCGTGCGAGTTCGCGTCGGTCGTCCGGCCACCGGTTCAGGTCAACCGCCGAAGGCGATTCGGCCCGAACCGGTGGCTGGACGACCGACTTCCCGGCGAACTCGCCGCCGCTGCGGAGCAGCGGCCGACAAACACAGGCTGGCAAGCTTGCTCCCCATGGACGACATCGCACTGCGAGAACTGGCGGAGGAACGGCTCCGGGCACTGGCGGGCCCGCAGGCCGTGCTGCGCGAGGACCAGTGGACCGCGATCCACACGCTCGTGGCCCAGCGCCGCAGAGCTCTCGTCGTCCAGCGCACGGGCTGGGGCAAGTCGGCCGTGTACTTCATCGCGACGGCGTTGCTGCGTCAGCTCGGTGAGGGCCCCACGGTCATCGTGTCGCCATTGCTCGCGCTGATGCGCAACCAGATCGACGCCGCGGCGCGGGCGGGTGTACACGCGGTGACGATCAACTCGGCGAACCCCGGCGAGTGGGACGCCGTGCAGCAGCAGGTCGCAGCCGGCGAGGTCGACGTGCTCCTGGTGAGTCCGGAACGGCTGAACAACCCTGATTTCCGCGACTCGGTGCTCCCGTCGCTGACGGCGTCGGCGGGCATGCTCGTCGTCGACGAGGCGCACTGCATCTCGGACTGGGGACACGACTTCCGGCCGGACTACCGCAGGCTGCGGACGTTGCTGACGGAGCTGCCACCGGGCGTGCCGGTGCTGGCGACGACGGCCACGGCCAATAACAGGGTGGTCCACGACGTCACCGAGCAGCTCGGGCTCGGCGCCGACGAGGGCACCCTGGTGCTGCGCGGCCCGCTGGACCGCGACAGCCTGCGCCTGTCGGTCGCCCTGCTGCCCACGGCCGAGTCCCGCCTCGGGTGGCTCGCGGAACAGCTCGACCGCATGCCCGGCTCCGGGATCATCTACACCCTCACGGTCGCGGCGGCGGACGACATCGCGGCGTTCCTCGCCTCGCGTGGCTTCGCGGTGGCGGCCTACTCAGGCAAGACCGAGCCCGCCGAACGCGAACGCGCCGAGGAGGACCTCCTCGGCAACAGGGTCAAGGCACTCGTCGCCACCTCCGCCCTCGGCATGGGGTTCGACAAGCCGGATCTGGGCTTCGTGGTGCACGTGGGCGCCCCGTCGTCCCCGATCGCGTACTACCAGCAGATCGGCCGGGCAGGCCGTGGTGTCGAACGGGCCGAGGTGGTCCTGCTGCCAGGCCACGAGGATCGCGACATCTGGGCGTACTTCACGTCGCTGGCGTTCCCGCCCGAGGTGGTGGTGCGCCAGGTGCTGTCCGCGCTCGACGGTGCGGGCAGGCCGCTCTCGACGGCGGCGCTGGAGCCGATGGTCGAGCTGTCGCGCGGCAGGCTGGAGGTGGTGCTGAAGGTGCTGGACGTCGACGGCGCGGTCCGGCGCGTGAAGGGCGGCTGGGAGTCGACGGGCCGGCCGTGGGAGTACGACGGCGAGCGGTACGCGCGCATCGCGGAAGCGCGCAAGGCCGAACAGCAGGTGATGGTCGACTATCTCCGCACCGGTTCGTGCCGGATGAAGTTTCTGCAGGACCAGCTCGACGACCCGACTTCGCACGAGTGCGGCCGCTGCGACAACTGCACGGGCGAACGCCTGTCGGTCGAGGTGTCCGAGGTGGCGGCGGAAGCGGCCCGCGAACGGCTGCTGCGCCCCGGCCTGGACGTGGCGCCGCGCAAGATGTGGCCGACGGGCATGGGCGCGATCGGCGTCCCGCTGTCCGGCAAGATCCCCGCGGCCGAGGTGGCGGCGACGGGCAGGGCGCTCGGCAGGCTGACCGACATCGGGTGGGGCAACCGCCTGCGCGACCTGCTCGCCGACGGGAGCGACCGCGAGATCCCGGACGACGTCTTCGCGGCCTGCGTGAAGGTGCTCTCGGCCTGGGGCTGGGACGAACGCCCTGTCGGCGTGGTGACGGTCGGGTCGCGCAGGCGCCCGCAGCTGGTCGGCAGCTTCGGCCAGAAGATCGCATCCATCGGCCGGCTGCCGCTCCTGGGCACGGTCTGGCTCGGGGAGTCGACGCACCGGGCCAACAGCGCGCAGCGGCTGGCCGGGCTGGTGCGGTCGGGCGAGACTCCGGACCTGTCCGGTGTGGACGGTCCGGTTCTGCTGGTGGACGACCACATCGACACCGGGTGGACGATGACGGTGGCAGCTCGGATGCTCAGGAAGGAGGGGGTGTCCGCGGTACTGCCGTTCGCGCTGGCGGTGACGAACTGACGTAAGCCGGGGCGCTTCTCCGGCGCGGTGTGGCACTGTCGTCGCCATGACTCCGGACGTCGTGCGGTTCCGGCAGGCCGACCTGCTGTCCGGCCTGTACCGGCGGTTCGGGCCGGTGGTGCGGGTGGGTCCGTACACGTACCTGCTCGGGCCCGAGGCCAACCAGTTCCTGTTCGCCCACTCCGAGCTGTTCGAGGTGGAGCGCGCGTTCCAGTCGTTGGTGCCGGTGGACGGGCCTACGTCGTTGATCGTCAGCGACGGCGAGGACCACAAGCGCCGGCGGCGGTTCGTGCAGCCCGCGTTGGCGCACCGACAGATCGCGGGTTACGTGCCGGTGATGTGGGCCAACGCGGAGGCGGCGCTGGACGCGTGGCGGCCGGGCGAGGTCGTCGACGCCTACCAGGAGTTCCGGAGGGCGATCCGGCGCAGCACCATCCACGCGTTGTTCGGGGAGGAGCTGGCTCGGGACTCGGACTTCTTCGGCGCTCACCTGCAGGTGCTGATCAACCTGATCGACCGCAACCCGGCGGTCGTCAAGGTGCTCAGGACGCTGAAGGCGCCTGCCTGGCGCGACGCGATGAGGGCGCGCAGGGCCGTGGACGCGCGGGTGTACCAGGCGATTGAGGAGACGCGTCAAGGCAAGACGGCCGGTGACGTGCTCACCTCTCTCGTGCAGGGCGACGGGCTGAGCGACCTGGAGGTGCGCGACCAGATCGTCACGCTGATCGCGGCCGGGTACGAGACGACCAGCGGCGCCATGGCGTGGGCGGTGTTCAACCTGTTGCGGCACAACGGCGTGTGGGAGCGCGCCAGCGAGGACGACGAGTACCTGGGCAACGTCGTCAACGAGACGCTCAGGTTGTATCCCCCGGCGGTGGTCTCGGCACGGGTGGCGGCGCAGTCGTTCGAGTTCGCCGGGAAGAAAATCAAGCAGGGCACGTTCCTGCTGTACAGCCCGTACGTCACGCATCGGCTGGCCGAGGTGTGGCCGGACCCGCTGCGGTTCGACCCCGACCGGTGGGAGCGCAAGCCGGCACCGCACGAGTTCCTGCCGTTCGGCGGTGGTCCGCACCGCTGCATCGGCGCGGGGCTCGCGACGACGGAGCTGTCGGTGATGCTGAAAGCGTTGCTGCAGCGGCCGAAGCCGGAACTGCTCCCCCAGCGCATCACGCCGACCGGTCTCGCCGCGATGCGTCCCAAGCACGGCCTCAGAATCCGAGCAGCAGGATGACCGCCGAGGCGAGGCACGCGACGGCGCGCACGTGGTTCCAGATCGTCCACTTGCTCAGGTACTCGGGCCAGTAGGCGTCGTCCGTCTGCTCGAGACGGTTGTTCATCGGCACGTTGACGACCATCGTCAGCACGAAGCAGCCGACGATGTAGAGCAGGCCGCCGACGACCCGGCCCTGGAAGACCTCGACGGCGCTCAGGACCACGGTGCCGACGAACAGCAGCAGGAACACCGGGTTCTGGATGCGCACGTTGATCCGGCGCATGGCACCGCGGGCGTGCTCGGGCGGCAGGTCCGCGAGGCCCGGCATGACGGCGACGGAGAAGGCGAAGAACAGGCCGGCCAGCAGACCGGTGGCAGCGACCGTGATCAGCGTGATTGTCCCCATGCCGGTAACTCTGGCCGGAATCAGGCGGACTCTCAATGCCAATTCATCGCGCGGTCTTGCTCGTTCGTCCAGAATCAACGCCATGACCGACGCGCTGGGCGAAGCACTGCACTTGTTGAGGATGTCCGGCACCTTCTACTGCCGCAACGAGCTCACCGAGCCGTGGGGCGCGACGATGCCCGACATGGCGGACTGCCTGTGGTTCCACGTGCTCACCAGCGGTCGCTGCGACGTCGAGGTCGACGGTGAGGTCACCTCGCTCGAACCCGGCGACGTGCTGCTCGTCCCCGGCGGACAGCGCCACCGGCTCTTCCACGGCGAGGCGGAGTCGCCGGTCGTCACGACGTTGCCGCACACGTTCGAGACGGAGAACTACGCGATTCTGCGGCATGGCGGCGGTGGAGCCGTGACACATCTTGTGTGTGGCGCGGTGCGCTTCGACCACCCGGCCGCGAAGCATCTCATCGACATGTTGCCGCACGTGCTGTACGTGCGGCGCGCCGACCACATGCGCGCCACGATCGACCTCATGGCCGTCGAAGCGCGGAACCTGCACCCCGGCGGCGAAGCGGTCATCACGAGGCTCGCGGACGTGCTGGTGATCCAGACGATCCGCTCGTGGCTCGCCACCGATCCCGCGGCGCGCACCGGTTGGCTGGGAGCGTTGCAGGACAAGCAGATCGGGCAGGCGCTGGCGTTGATCCACCGCGATCCCGCGCAACCGTGGACGGTCGAACGGCTCGCGCACCACAGCGCGATGTCCCGCTCGGCGTTCGCGGCGCGGTTCACCGAACTCGTCGGCGAACCGGCGATGCGTTACGTCACGCGATGGCGCATGCACGTGGCCATGAACCGGCTCAAAGACCGCGACAGCACGGTCAGCGAGATCGCGCGCGGCCTCGGGTACGAGTCGGAGGCCGCGTTCAGCCGGGCGTTCAAGCGGATCGTCGGGGTGTCGCCTGGTCAGGCGCGGGCGGGCTGAAGCAGGTCCCAGCGGTTGCCGTAGAGGTCCTCGAACACGGCCACGCGACCGTAGACCTCGTCGCGCGGCGTTTCGAGGAACCGCACCCCGAACTCGGTCATGCGGGTGTGGTCGCGGTCGAAGTCGTCGGTGTGCAGGAAGAACCCGACGCGGCCGCCGGTCTGGTCGCCGACTCGTGCGGCCTGGCGATCCGAGTCGGCCTGAGCCAGCAGCAGGGACGCGCCCTCGCCCGCCGACACCACCACCCAGCGCTTGTGCCCCTGCGGGATATCCTCGACCAGCGTGAACCCGAGTCCTTCCACGTAGAAGCGGATCGCCTCGTCGTAGTCGCGGACCACCAACGTCACCAAGCTCAATGAACGCATGCCGACGAGTATCGACGACGAGTGGATATTCGCTTCGAGCACTGTATGTGATTGGGTGCGTCTATGGCGGTTACTTCGGAGACGCATCGACTGCCCGTGCGCACGCTTGTCGCCTCGTCGGCCGGCAACGCCGTCGAGTGGTACGACTGGGGCATCTACACGGCGTTCAGCATCTACTTCGCCACGCAGATCTTCCCCGCGGGCAACGAGGCCGCCGCGCTGCTGAGCACGTTCGCGACGTTCGCGCTCGCCTTCTTCTTCCGCCCGCTCGGCGGGTATCTGCTGGGGCGGTTCGCGGACCTCAAAGGCCGCCGCACGGCGATGCTGCTGACGATCGTGCTGATGTCGGGTGGCTCGGTCATGATCGGTCTGCTGCCGACGTTCGAGCAGGTCGGCTGGCTCTCACCGGCGCTCCTGGTACTCGCTCGCATCGCGCAGGGCATGGCCCTGGGCGGGGAAGTCTCGAACGCGTCGGCGTACCTGGCGGAGATCGCGCCCGCCACCCACCGCGGGCGGTACTCGTCGTTCTTCTACATCTCGACCGGCGCGGCGGTGCTGATCGCGTCGCTGCTCGGGTTCTTCCTGTCGCGCAACCTCGACAAGGCCGCGATGGCCTCCTACGGCTGGCGCGTGCCGTTCCTGATCGGTGGCGTGCTCGGCCTGATCGGGTTGTGGCTGCGCCGGGAACTGAAGGAGACCGAGCAGTTCGAGGAGAACAAGGCCAAGGCCGAAAGCCTGCGCAACCCGTTGATGATGACGCTCAAGGAACACCCGAAGGCCGTCGGGCAGCTCATCGGCATCACGCTGCTGTCGACGCTGAGCTTCTACACGTTCTTCTCCGCACTGACGCCGTTCGCGGTGAAGACCAAGGGCGCCAACGACATCGACGTGTTCCTGGCGCTGTCGATCGGCACGGTGGTGTTCATCGCGCTGCAGTACCCGATGGGGTGGATGGCGGACCGTTACGGGCGCAAGCCGCAGATGCTCGTGTGGTCGGCGGCGATGGCGTTGCTGGTCGTGCCGTTGTCGACGCTGGTCAAACCCGGTCTGGCGAACCTGGTGGTCGTGTTCGCCGTGGGGCTCGGGCTGTACACGGCGCTCACGTCGATCGCGCCCGCGATCATGAGCGAGCTGTTCCCGACTGAACTGCGCGGGCTCGGCATCGGCGCCTGGTACAACCTGACGGTCGCGGTGTTCGGCGGCACCGCGCCGCTGGTCATCCAGGCCGTGGGCGGGACCGTGTTCTTCTGGTACGTCGCGATCGCCGCCGTGATCACGTTCCTGGTGGTCCTCACGCTGCCGGAGACGAAGGGCGTGGAGCTCACCTAGCCAGCGGCACCAGATCGTCCGCGTGCACGACCTCGCGGCGCTGTTCCTCCGGCAGGTCGTGGGTCTTGCGGCCGATCAACGACGGCAGCTCGGCGGAGTCGTAACCGGCCACGCCGCGGGCCACGACCTCGCCCGCGAGGCTGACCAGCTCCACGACGTCGCCCGCCTCGAAGTCGCCGTCGACGCCGGTGATGCCCGCCGCCAGCAGCGAACGGCGGCGGCCGACGACCGCGGCCACCGCGCCGTCGTCGAGGTGGAGGCGGCCGTTCGCGTCGGTGGCGTAGCCGAGCCAGAAGCGGCGCGCGGTGAGGCGCGAACCCGTGGCGGCGAACGCGGTGCCGACGTCGGCGGAGGCCAGGGCGCGGTGTGCTTCGGTGGCGCCGGTCAGCAGCACCGGGATACCCGCGGAGGACGCCAGCCGCGCCGCGGCGAGTTTCGAGGCCATGCCGCCGGTTCCCAGTCCGGACGCGCCGGCGGTGCCGGCCTGCACACCGTCCACATCGGACGCCGAGGCCACCTCGGAGATGCGGACGGCTCCCGGCTTGCGGGGGTCGCCCGAGTAGAGGGCGTCCACGTCGGACAGCAGGAACAACGCGTCGGCGCCGACGAGGTGGGCGACCAGAGCGGCGAGGCGGTCGTTGTCGCCGAAGCGGATCTCTTCGGTGGCAACGGTGTCGTTCTCGTTCACCACCGGCACGGCGCCCAGCGCCAGCAACCGCGAGAACGTCCGCTGGGCGTTGCGGTAGTGGGCTCGGCGGACCACGTCGTCGGCGGTCAGCAGGACCTGGCCGACGGTCAGCGAGTAACGACCGAACGAGTTCGCGTACGCGTGCGCCAACGTCAGCTGGCCGACGCTCGCCGCGGCCTGCTGGGTGGCGAGGTCACGCGGGCGCCGGGACAGCTTCAACGGCGCCAGACCGGCGGCGATCGCACCGGACGACACCAGCACGACCTGGCTGCCCGCCGCGGCACGGGCGGCGAGGGCGTCGACCAGCGCGTCGAGACGCGCCGGATCGAGGCCACCCTCCGCCGTGGTCAGTGAGGAAGAACCGACCTTGACCACGATGCGGTTCGCCGAGGCGATCGCGGTTCGAGCCGGTGAGACCACGGGGGCCGTCACGGATTTACTCCTCGTCGAAGTCGTCGCCGCGCTCTCCGGGCGCGCGGCGGGCCTTCTTGAGGGCCTTGCGCTCGTGGGCGCCGATGCGGTCGTTGCGCTCGAGGCGGGCGTCCGTGCCACGTCCGGTCATCGTCATCGCGATGCCGGCCGGGGTGGTCGGTTCCCAGTCGAAGATCAGGTCGCCGATGGTGACCTGGCAACCGGGAACAGCGCCCATCTTCACGAGCTTGTCCTCGACGCCCAGCCTGTTCAGGCGGTCCGCGAGGTAACCGACGGCTTCGTCGTTGGAGAAGTCGGTCTGGCGGATCCAGCGCTCCGGGCGTTCGCCCTTCACGATGAAGCCACCCTCGACCGAGGGGTCCTCGGTCACGGTGAAGCCCTCGTCGTCCACGGCGGTCGGCCGCAGCACGATTCGGGTCGATTCCTTCTTCGGCTGGGCCTCGCGGTACTCGCGCACGACCTCGGCCAGCTTGAACGTCAGCTCGCGCAGACCCTTGCGGGACACGGTCGACACCTCGAAGACCGGCAGGCCGCGGGCCTCGATCTCCGGGCGGACGATGTCGGCCAGGTCCTGGGCGTCCGGGATGTCGACCTTGTTGAGGATCACCACGCGCGGCCGGTCGGCGAAGTTGCCGCCCAGCGACGGGGTGTACTCCGCGAGTTCCTTCTCCAGCGCGTCGATGTCCGCGATCGGGTCGCGGCCCGGCTCGTACGTGGCGCAGTCGACGACGTGCGCGAGAACGGCGGTGCGCTCGATGTGGCGCAGGAACTCGAGACCGAGGCCCTTGCCCTGCGACGCTCCGGGGATCAGGCCGGGGACGTCCGCCATCGTGAAGATGGTCTCGCCCGCGGTGATCACGCCGAGGTTCGGGACCAGCGTCGTGAACGGGTAGTCGGCGATCTTCGGCTTGGCCGCGGACAGCACCGAGATCAGCGACGACTTGCCCGCCGACGGGAAGCCGAGCAGGCCGACGTCCGCGACGGACTTGAGCTCCAGCACCAGGTCACGCGTCTCGCCCGGCTCACCGAGCAACGCGAAACCGGGGGCCTTGCGAGCCTTCGACGCGAGCGAGGCGTTGCCGAGACCACCACGGCCACCGGCGGCGGCGATCAGCTGGGTGCCCTCACCGACGAGGTCCGCGACGATCTCGCCGGACTCGGTCAGCACGACGGTGCCGTCCGGGACGCGCAGGATCAGGTCCTCGCCGTTCGCGCCGTCGCGGTTCGCACCCGCGCCCGCCTTGCCGCTGGTGGCGGAGGCGTGCGGGCGGAAGTGGAAGTCCAGCAGGGTGTGCACCTGCGAGTCGACGACGAGGATGACGTTGCCGCCACTGCCTCCGTTGCCGCCGTCCGGGCCGCCGAGCGGCTTGAACTTCTCGCGGTGCACTGAAGCACAACCGTTGCCCCCGTTGCCGGCGGCAGCGTGGATCACCACCCGGTCTACGAAGCGGGCCACGGAACTACTTCCCTTCAAAAGTCTGAACAAAGCAACGAGGGGCGGTGCCGGATGACCGGTCCCGCCCCTCGCAGAGGTCTAACTACGTCGCGGAACGGTCCTCAGACCGTGGCCGGAACGATGTTGACGGTCTTGCGACCGCGCTTCATACCGAACTCCACCGCACCCGGCAGCAGGGCGAACAGCGTGTCGTCCTTGCCGATGCCGACGCCGACGCCGGGGTGGAACTTGGTGCCGCGCTGGCGGATCAGGATCTCGCCGGCCTTGACGACCTGACCGCCGAACCTCTTCACACCCAGGTACTGGGGGTTGGAGTCACGGCCGTTGCGGGAACTGGATGCACCCTTTTTGTGTGCCATGAGAAGTCAGGTCCTCACTTACCGGTGATGCCGGTGACCTCGACACGGGTCAACTTCTGACGGTGACCCTGCCGCTTGTGGTACCCGGTCTTGTTCTTGAACTTGTGGATGCGAATCTTCGGGCCCTTGGTGTGCTCGACGACCTTGCCGGTCACCGAGAACTTCTCCAGAGCCGCCGCGTCAGCGGTGACGTCAGTGCCGTCGACCACGAGCAGCGTCTGGAGGGAGATTTCGGTGCCCGGCTCGCCCTCGAGCTTCTCGACCTCGACGATGTCGCCGACAGCGACCTTGTACTGCTTGCCGCCGGTCTTGACGATCGCGTACATCAGGACGGAAGTCTCCTGCTACTCGATGGTGACGGGCCATGCGCCAACCAGTCTGGGAAGGTGTTTCCACCAAAAGGCACCAGGGGAGGCACACGACAGGACCCGTCGGATGGCGGGCCGTTCACAAGGTTACGGGAGTGGGTACCGCAGGAGCAAACCGGGGTGCCCTGATCACGTTCCCGCAGGCTGTGCGGTCCCTCACAGCAGTCCTCGCCAACGCAAGCGGGGACCTTTCGTACCGGCTGGCAGTACGAAAGGTCCCCGCTTGGGAACAGCGTTGGCGCGTCAGTCTTCCTGGACCGGCGGGCCCGCGGGACGCGACACGGCGCGACGCCTGCGGGTGGTGGTGACCACCGGCGGGGGCAACTGGACCTCGGGCTGCTTGGGCACCTCGACGACCACCGGCGGGGACGCCTCGGCCGCCGTGGGGGCACCGGCGGCACGCTTGGCCGCACGACGCCGCGGACGGGCCGCAGGAGGCTCCACAGGGGCCACCGGGGCCGCTGCGGCGGGTTCGGGTGTGGAGACCGGCTCCGGGGCCGCTGCGGGCTCCTGCTCCGGCTCCGGCTCGGCTACCGGCCGCTGAGCGCCGATGCGGCCCGTCACGGCGGGCTGCTGCACGGGCTCGGCGACCGCGGGCCGCTGGGCGCCGATGCGTCCGGTCACCAGGGGCTGCTCGGCGACGGGTTCCGGGGTGACCGGCTCGACGAGCTCCTCGGCCGCCTCCTCGATCACCACGGGCTCGGGCTCGGCGACGACCACGGGGTCGACCTCGACCGGCTCCGGGTCCTCGGCGACCTCGTGCGGCACGTGTCCGTTGAGCGCCTGCTCCTCGACCACCACCGCGTCGACGACGGCCTGCGGCTCCTTGTCGCGGCCACGACGGCGGCGGCGACGACGGCCGGGGCCCTCGTGCTCCTGGTCCGCGGCGACCACGTCCTCGGACGTGTCCTCCGGCTCACCGGATTCGACGACCTCGGGCTCGACCGGTGCCTCGACCGGCGCCTCGACGACCTCGGTGGTCTCGGCCGCCTGGTCGCCACCCTTGTTGCGGCGCGACTTGCGGCCACCGCTCTGAGCCTGCTGCTGCTGGCCGCCACCGTTGCCACCGCCGTGCGAGTGCACCGGCTCGGTGGACACGACGACGCCACGGCCGCGGCAGTGTTCACACGTCTGGCTGAACGCCTCGAGCAGGCCGGTGCCGACCCGCTTGCGGGTCATCTGCACGAGACCCAGCGAGGTGACCTCGGCGACCTGGTGACGCGTGCGGTCGCGGCCGAGGCACTCGGTCAGGCGGCGCAGCACCAGGTCGCGGTTCGACTCGAGCACCATGTCGATGAAGTCGATGACGATGATGCCGCCGATGTCGCGCAGCCGGAGCTGGCGGACGATCTCCTCCGCCGACTCCAGGTTGTTGCGGGTGACGGTCTCCTCGAGGTTGCCGCCCGACCCGGTGAACTTGCCGGTGTTGACGTCGATGACCGTCATCGCCTCGGTGCGGTCGATGATCAGGTAACCACCCGACGGCAGCCAGACCTTGCGGTCGAGCGCCTTCATCAGCTGCTCGTCGATGCGGTACTCGACGAACGCGTCGTTGTTGCCGACGTGCTTCTTCAGGCGGTCCTGCAGGTCCGGCGCCACGTGGCGGACGTAGCCGTCGATGACGTCCCACGCCTCGTCGCCCTGGACGACGAGCTGGGCGAAGTCCTCGGTGAACAGGTCGCGGACGACCTTCACCAGCAGGTCCGGCTCCTCGTAGAGCAGCGTCGGCGCCTTGGTGGAGGTGCTCTCGGACTTCTCCTTGATGACCTTCCACTGGGCCTGCAGACGCGTGACGTCGCGGCCGAGCTCCTCCTCGGAGATGCCCTCCGAGGCGGTGCGGATGATCACGCCGGCGTCCTCGGGGACGACCCTCTTCAGGATGTCCTTGAGACGCTTGCGCTCGTTGTCCGGCAGCTTGCGGCTGATGCCCGTGGCACCGCCGCCCGGCACGTAGACCAGGAAGCGGCCGGGAAGGCTGATCTGGGTGGTGAGGCGGGCGCCCTTGTGGCCGACCGGGTCCTTGGTGACCTGGACGAGCACGGAGTCGCCGCTGCTCAGAGCCTGCTCGATCTTGCGGGACTTGCCCTCGAGACCGGCTGCGTCCCAGTCGACCTCACCGGCGTAGAGCACGGCGTTGCGGCCGCGGCCGATGTCGATGAACGCGGCTTCCATGCTCGGCAGCACGTTCTGCACGCGGCCGAGGTAGACGTTGCCCACGATCGAGCCGGAGCCCGACGACGTGACGAAGTGCTCGACCAGCACGCCGTCTTCCAGCACGCCGATCTGCGTGCGGTCGCCGCGCTCGCGGACGACCATCGTGCGGGCCACGGCCTCGCGGCGGGCCAGGAACTCGGCCTCGGTCAGGACCGGGGCACGGCGGCGGCCGGCCTCGCGGCCGTCACGGCGGCGCTGGCGCTTGGCCTCGAGGCGCGTCGAGCCGCGGATGCTGCGCACCTCGCTCTGCGCGGCCTCGGAGTCGGCCTTGTCGTCCCGCGCGTCGCGGGACTCGCGGACGTGCACGACCGTGTTCGGCGGGTCGTCCTCGGCCAGCACCTCTTCGTCCGCGCCGGTCTTGCGGCGACGGCGACGGCGGCGACGGCGGGTCGAGCTCTCGTCGCCCTCGTCCTCGGTCTCGTCGGCGGCTTCGGTCTCCGCCGCGTCCTCGGCGTCCTCGGCCGGAGCCTCGTCGGTCTCCTCGCCCGTCTCGGCGTCCGTGCCCTTCCCGCGGCCACGGCCACGGCGGCCACGGCGGCGACGACGACGGCTGTCGCTCTCGTCGTCCCCGTCGGCCTCGGCCTCCGCCTCGGCGGCGTCGAGCTCGTCGGCGGCGATCTCGCCGACGGACTTCTCGTCCTGAGCCGGCTCCTCCTCGACGACGAACGGCGACGCCTGCGCCTTGGGCCGTTCGATCGGCTGCGGCGGCAGGAACACCGCGCTCGGCGCGGCGAAGATCGGCGCGAGCGCCGGTGCCTCGAACGCCGGGACCGCTGGGGCCTCGTAGTCCTCGGTGACCTCGCCGGTGACGACGTCGTCCCAGTCCACCAGGGTCTCGGCGACCTTCAGCGCGACGTCGCGGCTGACGCTCGACTGCGCGCTCCTGGCGACCTCACCGAGGTCGGCCAGCGCCGTCATCACGTCCTTGCTGCTGACATCCAGCAGCTTCGCCAGCGCGTGCACCCGCAACTTGTCCGGCAGATCCGCCAGCTCAGGGCGCGCGGCAACCACACCCTGCCCGCCGGTTCCACCGGCAGGCTTTTCCGTGTTCGACATGCAGCTCCTCCACCCCCGGGCGCGTCCCGTGAGGACGCGGCCGCGCAGGGGCCTCTCTTGTCTCTCTCCACCGCTGCTCGCGGCGGGAATCCTTGCCTAGCGCGCAGCGGCGTGGCGCCTCACAGGGCGCACGCTTGCGCAGGTCCTACGACGACGCCGCTGTCAGCGCCGCTCCTCCTGTATGCATCGCGGCCGGACGGTTCCTCCGCTGGTCAGGACTCTCTGTCCTGCTGGAGCGGGTCCACCAGCCTGCCCTCGCCGTCGAGCCGTCCCTGCGCCATCCGGGTTGCTCTCGCAGGTACCGGCGGCACGAGGTCGGCCACGACGCGAAGCGCATTCAGCACGTCGTCGGGTCGGACGGTAGGCGTTACCTGCCGTACGACCGTCATGAGTATCCCACACGGTTGTGACAATGCGGACTCATCGTGTCCGGCGTCGCTCGAACGTGGTTCGACCAGCGCCGACACCACGGCGGGCCGCACGTCGAGCATCTTCGTGCCGTTCTTGGTGAGCCGCTCGACCTCGACGGACTCGGCCGCGAGGAAGACGCTCACCGCCTTCGCGAGCTCGTCCGGCTCGATCCCGTCGAGCTCGATCCGCCACTCGCTCGCGTCGATGCGCTCGGTGAGGTTGCCTCCCTGCGACTGGACGATGTCGACCACGTCGATGCCGGGCGGCAGCGCCTCGTCGAGCGCGACCTTGAGCGCCACCGGGTCGACCCGTTCGACCACCGACACCTCGACGTACTCCGCCTCGCTGGCGACGCCGGTCGGCGCCGCGCCGACCCATGACACCTTCGGGTGAGGGCTGAACCCCTGCGAGTACGCCATGGGTACGCCTGCGCGGCGCAGCGCACGTTCGAACGTGCGAGCGATGTCGCGGTGCGAAGTGAAACGCAGCCTCCCCCGCTTGGTGTAGCGGAGGCGCAGCTTCTGCACGGCGGCGGCCGACGGGTTGTTGGGCAGGTTGCGGCTCAGTGGTGCTCCCCGAGTGGTGTTCCGACGGGTGAGCGGTCCCATCGGCGCAGGCTGTTCGTCCGGTAGGACGGTACCGTGAACCTGATTCAGAACGTTCAGCTTGTCTAGATCGTTGCGCGTGGCTACGGTCCGGCTGACTGGACGCCCTGCCCACCTGGAGGTCCCTGGTGCCTCTGCTCCACCGCGCGCGAGCGGCGGCGACGACCGCGTTGCTCGCAGCCGGGTGCATGGCGGCGTCCCTGCCCGCGACCGCGCAGCCCTGGGTCACCCCTGCCGCGCCCGCGTGCATCCAGCCTGGTCCGCTGCTGCGCTACCTGGTGGTGTTCTCGCAGCTCACGACCCCTGAGATGGCGGACGCGGAGATCGCTGAGGCGTGCGGCACCACGACCGTCTACTACCCGGAGATCTCGGTCGCCGTCGCGACCTCGCCGGACCCGTCGTTCCTCAAGCTGATCGGCCCGCAACGCGCGTACAGCGCCCAGGCCGAGAGCGCCGCCAAGCGGTCGCCGAAGCGCAAGAAGGACGACACGGAACTGCTGCGGCCGTCGGGTGTGCGCTCGGGCGCGCAATGGGACATGGATCTCATCAAGGCGCCGGCCGCACACGAGATCACCACCGGATCCAAGTCCGTCGTCGTCGGCGTGCTCGACTCCGGCGTCGACGCCCGCCACCCGGACCTCGTGGCCGCGCTGGCACCCGAGCTGTCCGCGGGCTGCCTGACCGGCAAGCCCGACCCGGCGCCGTCCGCGTGGGCCCCGACGACCTCCGCCCACGGCACGCACGTCGCCGGCACCATCGCCGCCGCCGACGACGGCCGCGGCACCACGGGCGTCGCACCGGGCGTGCGCATCGCGTCCGTGAAGGTCGTCGACGACGACGGGTTCATCTACCCCGAGTACGCGGTGTGCGGGTTCATGTGGGCCGCCGCGCGGAACATGACGATCACCAACAACAGCTACTTCATCGACCCGTACCTGTTCACGTGCCAGAGCGAGCCCGGTCAGCGCGTCGTCTACGAGGCCGTGCGGCGGGCCGTCGACTACGCGACCTCGCGCAACGTGCTGACGGTCGCCGCCGCCGGGAACGCCGCCGCGGACCTGTCCCGGCCGGGTCGCGACTCGATGTCGCCGACGAACGGTGAGGCGCAGACCCGCCCGGTCGACTCCCGCTGCGTGGTGCTGCCGGCGCAGCTCAAGAACGTGGTCGGCGTGTCGGCGGTCGAGTCGACCAAGACCAAGGCCGGCTACAGCTCCTACGGGCTGGGCGCGATCGACGTGACGGCGCCGGGTGGTGACCCGCGCACGCCGACCGGGTGCGTGCTGTCCACCGTGCCGTCCGGCTACGACTACTCGTGCGGCACGTCGATGGCGGCTCCGCACGCGGCCGGGGTGGCGGCGCTGATCGCGTCGGTGCATCCCGACACCGACGCGGTGTCGCTGGGGCGCATGCTGAACGCGCAGGCGGAGACGCTGGCCTGTCCCGCCGACTACGACCTCAACGGGACGGGTGTGCAGGACGCCTTCTGCACCGGGTACTCGGAGTACAACTCCTTCTACGGCCACGGACTGGTCGACGCACTGGCCGCCGTAAGCAAGTGATCGTCGCCGCCTGCCTGCGCGACGGCTCGGGCGGCGGTCCGACCCTCGTGCCGGCCGACGGGGACTTCACGGCCGGCAGCCGTCACGCAGTGACGTCGTAGGCCCTGAGCTGGACCATCAGCGGCAACCCGTTGTCGTGGATCGTGTAGCCGATCTGCACTGACCGTGCCGCCGTGTGCCAGCCCTTGACGTAGTCGTACGGGTACCACTCGTCGAGTTCGGCGACGGGGATCGCGCCCGGCAGCCACCCCTCCGCACGCTGCTCGAACAACTCGCGCAACGCGTCCATCCGCGGCCGGGCCAGCGCTTCCAGCTGCTCGTAGTCGTTGCGTTCGTCGTCGTCGAGATCCAGCTCCCACAGCTCGAACGTGAGCTCCCAGACGATCGTGCCCTCGTGGTCGGCGACGCTCGACGTGACGTCGCCGAGGTCCACGTCCCGCACGGCGCCGGCCAGGCCGGCCTGCGTCCAGTCCACGTGGGACCGGAGGAGGCCGAGCACCTGGTCGAGCACCTCCGCGTCGGTCACCCCGAGGTCAGCGTGGGGTTCTTCACCGGCGAGCCGATGCCGACCGGAGAGATCGGCAGCAGCTTGCGGCCCGTCGGACCGACCTCGATGTCCGTGCCCATCGCCGGGCAGACACCGCAGTCGAAGCACGGGGTCCAGCGGCAGTCGTCCTGCTCGCGCTCGTCCAGCGCGTCCTGCCAGTCGGCCCAGAGCCATTCCTTGTCGAGGCCCGAGTCGAGGTGGTCCCAGGGCAGGACCTCCAGCTCCTCGCGCTCACGGGTGGTGAACCAGGCGAGGTCGACGCCGAGCGGCTCCAGCTCCCGCGCGGCCATGGCGGTCCAGCGGTCGTAGGAGAAGTGCTCGCTCCAGCCGTCGAACCGGCCGCCGTCGCGCCACACGGCCTCGATGACCTTGCCGATGCGGCGGTCACCACGGCTGAGCAGGCCTTCGATGAGGCTGGGCTTGCCGTCGTGGTAGCGCATGCCGATGTTGCGGCCGAGGCTGCGGTCGGCGTTGACGGCCTCGCGCAGCTTGCGCAGGCGGTCGTCGACGACGTCCGGGTCGCACTGCGGCGCCCACTGGAACGGCGTGTGCGGCTTGGGCACGAACCCGCCGATCGAGATGGTGCAGCGGACGTCGTTGCGGCCACTGGCCTGCCGGCCCGCGCGGATGACGTTCTTGGCCATCTCGGCGATCTGCAGGACGTCCTCGTCCTCCTCCGTCGGCAGACCGCACATGAAGTACAGCTTCACCTGCCGCCAGCCGTTGGAGAACGCGGCCGACACCGTCCGGATGAGGTCCTCTTCGGACACCATCTTGTTGATGACCCGGCGCATCCGCTCGCTGCCGCCCTCGGGCGCGAAGGTGAGACCCGAGCGCCTTCCGTTGCGGGACAACTCGTTCGCGAGGTCGATGTTGAACGCGTCGACGCGGGTGCTCGGCAGGCTCAGGCCCGTGTTCGTGCCCTCGTAGCGGTCCGCGAGGCCCTTGGTGATCTCGGCGATCTCGCTGTGGTCGGCGCTCGAGAGGCTGAGCAGCCCGACCTCTTCGAAGCCGGTCGCCTCCAGGCCCTTCTGGACCATGGCGCCGATGCCCTCGATGGACCGCTCACGCACCGGGCGGGTGATCATGCCCGCCTGGCAGAACCGGCAGCCGCGCGTGCAGCCGCGGAAGATCTCGACGCTCATCCGCTCGTGGACGCTCTCGGCGAGCGGCACCAGCGGCTGCTTCGGGTACGGCCACGCGTCGAGGTCCATCGTGGTGCGCTTGAACACGCGGTACGGGACCCGGTCGCGGTTGGGCACGACGCGCTGGATGCGGCCGTCCGGCAGGTACTCCACGTCGTAGAAGCGCGGGATGTACACGCCACCGGTCTCGGCGAGCCTGGTCAGCACCTCGTCGCGGCCGCCGGGGCTGCCCTCGGCCTTCCACGCCTTCACGATCTCGGTGATCTCGAGGACGGCCTCCTCGCCGTCGCCGAGCACCGCCGCGTCGACGAAGTCCGCGATCGGCTCCGGGTTGAACGCCGCGTGCCCACCGGCGACCACGATCGGGTCGTCCTCGGTGCGGTCCGCGGCGTGCAACGGGATGCCCGCGAGGTCGAGCGCCGTCAGCATGTTCGTGTAGCCCAGCTCCGTGGCGAAGCTGATGCCGAACAGGTCGAACGCCTTCACCGGCCGGTGCGCGTCCACCGTGAACTGCGGGACGTCGTGCTCGCGCATGAGCGCTTCGAGGTCCGGCCACACCGCGTAGGTGCGCTCGGCGAGCACGTCCGGCAGCTCGTTGAGGATCTCGTAGAGGATCATGACGCCCTGGTTGGGCAGGCCGACCTCGTACGCGTCGGGGTACATCAATGCCCAGCGCACGGACGCCGCGTCCCAGTCCTTGACGGTCGCGTTGAGCTCCCCGCCGACGTACTGCACCGGCTTGGAGATCCGTGGCAGCAGTGGCTCCAACCTGGGGAAAACAGACTCGACACTCACACGACCAGAGTAACGGCCTCCCGGCGGTGCAGCCGAATCGCGTGCCGGAACGGAATTCTGGTCAGTCCAGCAACAACTTCCCCAGGCGCCTCGCCGCCACCACCGTTCCCACCGCCGCCAGCACCGCGAAGTACGCGACGTGGCCGAGCAGGTCCCAGCCGACGACGCCCAGCGTGAGCCCGCGCATGAGCTCGATGGCGTGGTAGAGCGGCGTCCAGCTGACCACCGCCTGCAACCAGCCGGGGTACACCGACAGCGGGTAGAACGTCGTCGAGAACAGGAACAGCGGCAGCACCGCGAGCTGCACGAGGTCGAAGTCCTGCCACGACCGCATGAACGTCGTCGCCGCCATGCCCACCGCGGCGAACGCGAACGCCACCAGCAGCGCCGTCGGCAGCGCCAGCAACGCCCACGGCGAGACGATGAGCCCCATCCCGAGCATCACGGCGAGGAACCCCGCCGAGTACAGGCCGCCCCGCAGCAACGCCCACGCGATCTCGCCGATCGCGATGTCCATCGGCCCCATCGGCGTCGTGAGCATCGCGTCGTAGAGCTTCACGTACTTGAACTTGAAGAACACGTTGAACGTCGCGTCGTACACCGCCCCGTTCATCGCGCTCGCCGCCAGCAGCGCGGGCGCCACGAACGCCGCGTAGCTGATCGGCTGCCCGTCCGGCCCGGCCACCGACGTCACCATCTGCCCGAAGCCCAGCCCCAGCGACCACAGGAACAGCAGCGGCTCGAACGCCCCGCCGACCAGCACGAACCACGCCCGCCGGTTCACCACCGCCGCCCGTTCGACGAGCATGCTCGCGCGCCTGCCGTACAGCCCCGGCGGGATCACGCGCCACAGCAGCCCGACGCTGGCGGGTTTCGCCTGGTCGGCGCGGTCGAGTGTCCGCGTCATGTCACACCGCCAGCCTTCGGTGGAAGAAACGAACGCCGAGCGCGACACCCACAGCGACCAACGCACCGAGGTACGCGATGTGCCCCAACGCCGGTAAGAGGTCCAACGTGCCGAACGTCATGCCTCGTGCGAGCTCGATGCCGTGCCACGCCGGGGTGAGCCACACCAGCGGCACCAACCAGTCCGGCAGCTGGCTGACCGGGAAGAACGCGCCGGTGAACAACGTCATCGGCATCAGCACGAACCGGAAGATGTTCGTGAAGGCGTCCGGCTTGTCCAACGTCGCGCTGTACGCCACCAACGGCGTGCTGAACGCCAGCCCCGCCAGGGTCGCGAACGGAATGGCGAGCAGGATGCCCGGACCGGCCGCCGCGCCGAGTGCGGCGGCGATGCCCACGAACACCGCCGACCGCAGCAGCAACTGCGAGCCGATCCACATCGTCTGCGAGTAGAGCACCTGCGCCGGCGTGATCGGCGTGGAGACCATCGCGACGAACGACTTCTGCCACATGAACTGCGACATGACCGTATACGTCGACTCGAACGTGGCCCCCTGCACCGCCGTGACCACGACCAGCGCCGGTGCGAGGTACTGCAGGTACGGCACGCCACCGAGCAACGCCGTCGACTGCACCTGCGACCCGAACCCCACCCCGAGCGCCACGAGGAACAGCACCGGCGTGAGGAAACTCGACACCGCCGTGGCCCGCCAGTTGCGCCGGTACCACGTCCAGGTCTTCTCGAACCCGAACCAGGAGGCCCTCAACGTCTCCATCAATCCACCAACGTCCTGCCGGTGAGGCGCAGGAACACGTCCTCCAGCGAACTGCGCCGCACCAGGCTCTGCACCGGCTGAACCCCGTGCTCGTGCACCTTCGCGAGCGTGTGCTCACCATCCCGCGTGTACAGCAACAGCCGGTCCGGCAACACCTCGACCCGTTCGGCGAACGCGGTCAGGTCCGGTTTCTCCGCCCCTGGCTGGAACCGCAGCTCCAGCACCTCCCTGGTGGAGTACCGGCTGATCAACTCACTGGGCGACCCCTCGGCCGCGATCCGCCCGCCGTCCATGACCACGAGCCGGTCGCAGAGCTGCTCGGCCTCGTCCATGTAGTGCGTGGTGACGATGAGCGTGACGCCGTCCTGCTTCAACCGGAACAGCCTGTCCCACAACAGATGCCGCGCCTGCGGGTCCAACCCGGTGGTCGGCTCGTCGAGCAGCAGCAGCTCCGGGTCGTTCACGAGGGACCTCGCGATCGTCAGCCGCCGTTTCATCCCGCCGCTGAGCGGCTCGACCTCGTGGTCCGCCCGGTCGGAGAGCTGCGCGAACTCGAGCAGTTCCACGGCCTTCTCCCGGCACTTCTGCCGCGACATCCCGAAGTACCGCCCGTAGATCTGCAGGTTCTGCCGAACCGTCAGCTCCGTGTCGAGGTTGTCGAGCTGCGGCACCACGCCGAGCCGCGCGCGGATCTTCGGCCCGTCCCTGCCCGGATCCATGCCGAGGACCTTGAGCTCCCCACCCGTGCGCCCGGAGATGCACGAGATCATCCGCATGGTCGACGACTTGCCCGCCCCGTTGGGCCCCAGGAACCCGAACGCCTCACCTCTGCGCACCTCGACATCGATGCCGCGCACGGCCTCGAACGACCCGAAGTGCTTGGTCAGGGCCTTGGCCTCGACGAGGTTCTCCACCCGTCCGACGTTAACGAACAGGTCTGACAATTTTCGACGCAATTACGATCGCCGCATGCCCACCCGCGAACTCCGCTGGCTCACGGAAGCCGACGACCACCTGCGCGCCGAGATCCACACCGTCGTGCACGACGTCGTCGCGGCCGGTGGCGCGGTCGGCTACCACGAACCCCCGACGCTCGACCGCGTCTCGTCGTGGCTCGACGGCGTCCTGAAGCAGGTCCGCGACGGCGACGCCGCCTTCACCGTGGCCCTGGTGGACGGCGTGGTCCGCGCCGTGGGCCTGTGGCGCCGCGGCTCGACCGCCGTCTTCCAGCACCGTGCCGAGATCCAGCAGATCATGGCCCACCCGTCCGCACGCGGCCTCGGCCTCGGCCGCCTGGTGGTCGACGGACTGATCGCGAACGCCCGTGCGCAGGGCATCGAGATCGTGATGCTCGGCGTGCGCGGCAACAACCACGGCGCCATCGAGCTGTACGAGAGCCTCGGGTTCCGGGAGTGCGGGCGGATGCCGAACGCGATCGCCGTGGGCGCTGAGCGGTGGGACGACGTGTGGATGTACCTGCCGCTCGGCTACCCGGAGGGCACCGTCCTCAACGGAGCGAAGCCGGGCGGTCTGGGCGGAAGCCCGCGACGGGCCTGACCCACGCGAGGCCGGAGGCGAGCGGCGAGGCCGGAGGCGAGCCGTACCGCCCTTCAGCGCGCGGGCCGGGTGGGGTGGTTTCGTCACGACTCGTGACGAGACCACCCCACCAACGCAAGCACCAACGCAACAGCAAGCCGCCGTAAGCAACCGGCGTGCCATCAACCCGCCGACGGCGCCGGCCCGGTTTCAGATCAGATCGGCGGGGTTTGGGGCAGCGCCCCAAGAAAACCACGCAACCAGCTCGCAATCAGCGCAATCGAAAAAACGGTCCCCGGAGCCGGCAGCTCCAGGGACCGTCGACAACGAACGATCAGAGGTTCGGGAACCAGATCTTGATCTCGCGCTCCGCCGACTCGGCCGAGTCGGACCCGTGCACCAGGTTGTACTGCACCTCGGTCCCGAAGTCGCCGCGGATCGTGCCCGGCGTGGCCTTCTCGACCGGGTCGGTACCGCCCGCGAGCTGGCGGAAGGCCGGGATGGCACGGACACCCTCGACCACCAGGGCGACCAGCGGGCCGCCGGTGATGAAGTCGACGAGGTCGCCGTAGAACGGCTTGCCGTCGTGCTCCGCGTAGTGCTGCTCAGCGGTGGCGCGGTCGGCGGTGCGCAGCTCCAGCGCGGCGAGCTTCAGGCCCTTGCGCTCGATGCGGGCGATCACCTCGCCAACGAGACCACGGGCAACGCCATCGGGCTTAACGAGAACCAGGGTGCGCTCGGACACGACGGTGTGACTCCTTGAAGAACAGGTACGGGATGTGGCCACCAGGGTAGCTACCCGCCCGTGCCGGACGACGCGCGGAGCACCGCAGCGCCGGGACCGCGACGACGACGTGCGGTTCCGGCCGGCCTGGAACCCATGCGCGATCATTCCCGGGATGAGCGCAAAGCACACCGGGTCCGCTCTGACCGGCGCCGCCGTCCTGTTCGTCCTCCTGCGACTGCTGGCCGTGAGCCACTACGACTGGCATACGAGTTTTGCCCTGCTCCACACACTCGAGCTGGATGACGCCCCGGGACTGTTCCTCGGCACGTTCATGGCCGACGACCGCATCAGCACGGTCCTGCTGATGATCGTCACGCCGGCGACGTTCTTCTTCTACCTCCGCACGCGCAAGGACCCCGAGCGCGCGAACACCACGGCGCTGCTCACGCTGATCGTGCTCATCGCGTTGATGGTGTCCCACACGCTGACGTACCACCGCTGGTGGCTCTCGGCCGGTGCCGTGGCGATCGGTGCGGCCATGGTGCTGGCCCTTCGCAACGCGCGGTGGCTGCTGAAGTGGTTCGCCTGGATCCTGGCCGGATCCGCGCTGGTGGTCGCCGCCGTCGTCAGCACGCCGTGGGTTCCCAAGGAGCGGATCAACGACGCGGAGGAGGTCTACGTGTTCGAGACGAGCCCTGGCTTCCTGAAGGTTCTCAAGGCAAAGGACCGCAAGTTCGCCATTCTGCGCACCGAGGAAGTCCGGAAGCGCGAGGAGCTGGCCGACCACTAACCACCTCAAGCGCACCGAGTCCGGGCCGCAGATCTGGGCTCGAAGCAGAAAGGTGTGCGATTCGAGAGAATCGCACACCTTTTCCGAACGCGGCCGGTTCAGACCCAGTCCGCCTCGATTCCGCGGGCACGCAGCGTTTCCAGCGCCTCCTCGTTGCCCGTGTAGAACAGCGTCATCGACTTCAGGTTGGGAAAGTGCCGCAGGTCGGCGAACTCGTCGACGTCGAACAGCGCGTCCTCGCCGTCCCAGTTCGGCGCGATCTCGAGGTAGATCTCGTTGCCGCCGTCCATCTCGATCTCGGTGATCTTCTCCGCGAGCTCGGCGGGTACCTCCAGCGCCTCGAAGTAGGCCAGAGCCTCGGGCACCGCCTCGAAGCTCCCGTCGTCGTAGGTAAAGCCCTGCTCGGCGGCGTACTCGCGCAGGTTGAACCTCGGCAAGAGCTCCTGGTTGTACATCAGCTCCTGGACGACGGCGAGCTTGAAGTTGGCGTCGGCGAACGGAATCGGTTGGCTCATGCCCGAACCATAAGCGGCGATGATCGCGAGTTCACCGATAACAGATCAATGCACCAGGACTGGCCCGGCGTCGCGCGACACCGCGACCTGCCTCAGCACGAACACCGCCAGGCCGAGGGCCACCGCCACGAGCGCGGAGGAGATCCAGAAGGCCAGGTGGAAGCCCGAGGTCAACGCCTCCAGCCGCCCGACCCCGGAGGCCAGCAACGACGACGTGTAGGTGGTCGAGGTCGTGGCCAGCACCGCGAGTCCCAGAGCGCCTCCCACCTGGGCGGTCGTGTTCACCAGACCGGAGGCCAGGCCCGCCTCGTCGTGTGCGGCGCCGGACATCGCCAGCGTCATCAACGCCGGGAACGACAGGCCCATGCCGACGCCCATCGGCGCCACCGCGGGCAGGATGTGCGTCACGTACGAGCCGTCCACCGGCACCTGGGTGAACACCAGCATGCCGACCAGCATCAGCGACAGGCCCAGGATCAGCATGTTCCGCTCGCCGAACCGGGCGTTGAGGCGGGCCGAGAGCGACACCGAGAACACCGCGATGGCCCCGGCGACCGGCATGAACGCCAGGCCGATCTGCAACGGCGTGTACTGCAGCACCAGTTGCATGTAGAGCGTGCCGAGGAAGAACAGTCCGAACATGCCGGCGACCATCGAGATCTGCACGAGGTTCGCGCCGGTCACGTTGCGCGATTTGAACACCCGCAACGGCAGCAACGGCTTCGCAGCGGTCCGCTGGCGCTGGACGAACCCGGCCAGCAGAGCCAGTGCGACGGCACCCAGCCCCAGCGTGTGGGCGGAGCCGAAGCCGTAGTGCTCGGCCTTGACGATCGTGTAGACGCCGAGCATCACCGCGCCCACGATCAGCAGCGCGCCGAGGACGTCCGCGCCCTCCCGCAGGCCGAGTCCCACCGAGTCGGGCACCAGGCGCACGGCCGCGACGGCGGCCACGATGCCGATCGGGATGTTCACGAAGAAGATCCAGTGCCACGACATGGCGTCGGTCAGCACGCCGCCGAGCAACAGGCCGAGGGACGCGCCCGCCGCCGCGACGAAGCTGAACACGCCGATGGCGCGCCGCTGCTCGCCGGGCTCCGGGAACATCGTGACGACCATGCCGAGCGTCACGGACGTGGCCAGCGCACCGCCCGCACCCTGCACGAACCGGGAGATGATCAGCATCTCGGCGCTGACGGAGATGCCGCACAGCAGCGACGCGACCGTGAAGACGCCGAGGCCGATCAGGAACACCTTCTTGTGCCCGATCAGGTCGCCCAGCCGACCCGCGAGCAGGAGCAGACCGCCGTAGGCGATCAGGTACGCGTTCACCACCCAGGCCAGACCGGCCTGGCCGAACTTGAGGTCTTCTTCGATCGCGGGCAGCGCGACGTTCACGATCGTCTGGTCCAGCACGATCATCAACATGCCTGCGCACAACACGATCAGCGCGAGCCAGCGCGAGTCGGTCTTCGGTCCCCCTGAGGTCATGAGAGGAACCGTAACAGATAGTTTTTTACGGGACTATCTTTTACCCAACGGCATGACGCAGAGCACGCTTGCGCGGTGGCTTCTCACACGGCACAACGGTGCCCAGCCGACCTGCGACCAGCCTCGTCAGGCCGTTGACCAGGCCGTTTCGCTCGTCCTCAGGCAACGAGCCCAGCACGCTGGACACGACCTCGACGTACAGGGCGTCGGCCCTCGCCACGATCTCGCGACCCAGATCAGTCACGGCGACAACGCGCGCGCGACGGTCCGTGGGTGACGGCATGCGTTCGGCGTAACCAGCCGATTCGAGCGCGTCCATCGTCACGACCATGGTCGTCTTGTCGATGTCGATCATGTCGGCGATCTCGGTCTGCGTGCGCCCCGCGCCCAAGGCGCTGGACAACACGCAGCGGGCTCGCGGAGTCAGTCCGATCTCCGCGAGCCTTGCCGTCAGTTCGGTCTCCAGTGCGTGACCCGCTCGATGCAACAGCATCATCAGGTCGGTACACCCCTCCGCGCCCATGAGCACGACCGTACCAAATAGTCTCGAATCAAACTATTTTCCGACTGAACTACCTTTCCAGGACCACGACCGAGCGCGCCGCTCCCACCCGCTTCTCCGTGGTCACCGGCCGCCAGTCGCCGGCGGGCAACGAGACGAGACGGTCCGTCGGGTGAGGGTTGATCACCACGAGCACGCCCCGGCGAGCACCGTCGACGTCCGGCCCGGCCGTGTCGTCGATGTGCATGACGATCACGCCGGACTCCGCGGCCGGGAACGACACCTTCTGCTGCACCAGGTCCGCGTCACCCAGGGCGAACAGAGGCGACGACTGGCGGATCCGCAGCAGTTCCAGGGTCGCGTCCAGCGAGGCCTTCATGTCCGCCGGTGACGGCTTCGCCAGGCCCAGCAACGGCTTCGCGTACGGCCACTTCGACTCGTTGTCGGCCTTGGGCGGCAACCCGCGACCAAAACCGTTGTCGCGCAACGACGGGTCGTACGGGTTGAACCAGTCCCCCGAGTCGTAGCTGTTGCGGTCCAACGACTTCGAGCGCAGGAACTCGGTGCCCGCGTGCATGAACGGACGGCCCTGCCCGAGCAACGCCGGTGCCAGCGCCACCGTCTGCATCTTCACGCGGTCGGCCATCGACGTCTCGGGCTTCAGCTTGTAGGTCAACGCGTCGAACAACGTCTCGTTGTCGTGCGCGTCGACGTACGTGATCGCCTCCAACGGCTGTCCGGTGTACCCGGCGGCGGAGCCGTTGTAGTTCACGTCCCGGCCGGCCACCTCGGGCCCGGCCGTCGACCGGAACCGGTACGACGCCATGTTCCCGGCCATGCCGAGCTTCACCAGGTCGCTGTAGTTCTCCAGCCGTGCGGCCACGTCACCGTTGGCGGGCGAGGAGTTCACGTCGTCGGCCAGGCCGGAGCCGATGCCCTGCACGCGCGGGTCCTCGTCGAACGGACCGCCGCCGCGCACCGCGTCGCGGAGCCGGTCGCTGAACGTGCCGATGCCCGTCCCTGCCATGTTCGCCTGGGTGGCCTGCTCGAACCGGGCGTTGCCGGCGACCTCGCCGAACTCCCAGCCCTCGCCGTAGACACCGATCTTGCGCCCGTCCACGCCGTCACGTTCGACGGTCAGCGCGTCCAGCGCCGCGCGCACCGCGAGCATGTTCGCCTTCGGGTGGTGGCCCATCAGGTCGAACCGGAACCCGTCGACCTTGTAGGTGCGGGCCCAGCGCACCACGGAATCCACGACGAGCTTGCCCATCATGGCGTTCTCGGTCGCGGTGTTCGCGCAGCACGTGGAGTTCGCGACCGAGCCGTCGAGGTTGAGCCGCTGGTAGTAGCCGGGCACGACCTTGTCCAGCACGGACGTCGGTGCGTCGCCGAACGCCGCCGTGTGGTTGTAGACGACGTCCACCACCACGCGGTTGCCGTTGTCGTGCAACGACTTCACCATCTCGCGGTACTGCTTCGAGCGCGCCCAGCCGTTCTGCGCGTCCGCCGTGGCGTACGAGCCCTCGGGCACGTCGTAGTGGAACGGGTCGTAGCCCCAGTTGAAGCCGTCCTTGCCCGCCACCGCACCGACGCAGGCCTGCTGCTGGTCGGAGTCCGCCGGCAACGACGGCAGGTCGCAGGCCGGAGTGGCCTGGTCCGAGCGCTTCTCGGGAATCGTCGCGATGTCGAACGTCGGCAGCAGGTGCACGGTGTCCATGCCCGCCGCGGCCAGCGTCCTGAGGTGCTTCATGCCGATGGAGTCGCGGTGCGTGAACGCCTTGTACGTGCCGCGATCCGCCGCCGGGACGGACTGGTCGTTGATCGAGAAGTCCCGCACGTGCAGCTCGGTGATCGCGCCGCCGATGCCCTTCGCGACATCCTTGGACCAGCCGGCAGGCATCGACCGGCTGTCCTTGAGGTCCGCGAACTGCGAGTGCGTCGAGTTCACCGACAACGCGACGGAGTACGGGTCGGTGACCACGACCGTGCGCTGCCAGTTGGTGACCTCGAACTGGTAGTACTTGTTCTTCCAGTTGCCCGAACCGGACCACGAGCCCGAGGCGTCGTCGCGCTTGAGCCGCACGACCTTCCTGGGCTCACCGGCCGGCTCGTCGAACAGGCGCAGCTTCACGTTCTGAGCCGTCGGCGCCCACAGCCGGACCGACGCGCGGCCGTGGTCGAACGTAGGTCCGAACGTCAGTTTCGTTGCCGCGGCGGCATAACGGTCGTCGAGCACGCCCGCGATCTGCACGCTCGTGCGGTGCCGGATCGCGCCACCCGCGTCGACGTGGACGGCGGAGAGCTTGTCGCGCAACGCCTCGTCCACGAACCCGCGCACCGCGAACACCGGCTTGCCACGCAGGTGCGGGAACTGTGCCGGAACCTCCTCGGTCGCGGGCGCCAGCCGCAGCACCCGTGAGCCGTACTCGAGGCGGTAGCCGTCGGACTGCACCGAAGGCACGTCCCACACGACCCTGTCCTTGGAGATCCAGATCGCCTTGGCCTTGGTGAGGTCGTCATCGGCGGCCGGACCGGCGTTGGGCGGCAGCAGGTAGGTCTCGTCGCCCTGCAACTGCCACACCTCGTTCCCCTTCTGCCCCAGGTCGAGGAACTGGTCGGGGCCGGGGTCCTTGGTGTCGCCGCGGTGGATGATGTAGCTCAGGCCCGCCGCACCGGCCGCGAGCGGCACCGACCAGTACACGCCGAACGCGTCCCGCCCGTCCGGCACCCGCGACTGGTTCCAGCCCGGTGACGGCTCCGCGGAGCCCGTCCAGTGGTACATCGTCCAGTCCGTGTAGTCGCCGTCCGGGCGGTGGTAGTGGATCACCGCGCGGTTCTCGGCGGCGGCACGAGTGGCGTGCACCTTGCCGTTCGCGACCCACGCGTGGCCACTGGTGAACTTGCCGGACGCCTCCACGGTCGTGCCGCGCACGACGGAGAAGTCGGTGGTGGGCGGGAGTTCCGCGATGCCGTTGGTGAAGGGCACGTCACCCCGTCCGGCAACGCGAACCGCAGCACCGGACGCGTCACCGACGTAGTGCACGACCGCCTTGCCCGTGGCCGCCTGTTCGGACGGGTGCACGGACGGATCGCCCTGCTTCAGCCACACCTCGGGCGTCACGCTCGGGTCGACGAACCGGTCGGCCGAGGTGTCCTTCTCGTCGCCCTTGTGAGCGATGATCCCGACCGACTTGGCGCCGGGCTTGAGCTTGATCCACGCGAAGCGCCCGTAGGCGTCCTCCCCCGCGAACGGCAGCGGCGCGTTCCACTCGGTCGGCGTCTCCACGTCGCCCCAGACGTGCAGGCCCCAGCCGTCGTAGTTGTCGCGGGCGTAGTGCACGACCAGCCAGTCCGGGTTCTTCGTGCCGGGATCCGGGAGCGGCGGCGCGGCCACCAGCGTCACGTTCGCCCCGTCCGCGCCGATCTCGCCGGACTTCGCCACCACACGCAGTTCGACGCGCTTGCCGGCGGCCGCGCCCGGAAGCGCCGACAGGTCGGCGAAGACCCGGTACGGAGCGGCGTCGTCGGTGCCGAGGACGGTCCAGTCGCGGGTGCCCTCGACGCGCGCGGCGAACGTGGCGGCGGCGTTGGGCGCGCCGATGCCGTCGGCGCGGAGCTCGACGCGCTCGTCCAGCATGGTTCCAGCGGCCGGGGCCACCAGGACAGGCGCCGGCTTCGACTTCACGACGTCGCTGGTTCCCTTGAGCACCACCGACGACAGCGCGGGCACGGTCACCGTGACGCGGCCGTTCTGGACCTGGGCGTTCTCGAACCCCGACGACGACACGGGAACGGTCACGGTGGCGGGCGAGGTGCCCGCGTTGGCGACGACGAGGTGTTCGCGGCCGAGGATGCGGCTGAACGCGAACACGTCACCGTCGGCGTACCGGAGCACCTGGTTGCCGTCGCGCCACACCGGATCGCGGTCGACCTGCTCCGCCAATCCCTTGAGTTGCTGGTACAGCGGATGTGCGGTGTTGAAGTTCTCCACCGCACCCGTGCGGTCCGACCCGACCAGCTTCTCCGCCATGTACTCCGGCGTCTTCGAGGCGAACATGTCCTGGCGTGCGAGCTTGTCGCCACCAGTGCCCGCGAACCCCTGCTCGTCGCCGTAGTAGACGACGGGGTTGCCGCGCCACAGGTACATCAGCGTGTTGCCGAGCTTGAGGCGCTCCAGCAGTTCCGCGTCCGAGATGCCCGGCCGGTCGTTGCGGATCATCCACGCGACGCGGCCCATGTCGTGGTTGCCGAGGAACGTGGGCAGCGAGGAGGCGTTGGAGTCGGCGTCGGTGTAGCGGTCGTCGTCGAGCAGCACCTCGCCGAGCCGCTGGGAACCCTTGCCGGACAGGAAGCTCAGCGCGCTGCTCTGGAACGGGAAGTCCAGCGTGGCCTGCATCCTGCCGTCGGTCGTGTACTTCGAGGTGTTCTCCGGCGAGGAGTCGAAGACCTCGCCGAACACGAAGAAGTCCTTCTTGCCCTTACGGTTCGCGTACTGCTTGACGTGCGGCGCGAGCGCCTGCCAGAACTCCAGGTTGACGTGCTTGACGGTGTCGACGCGGTAGCCGTCGATGTCGAGCGTGTCGATCCAGCTGGTGAAGATGTCCTTCATGCCGTTGACCACGCGCGGGTGCTCGGTCATCAGGTCGTCGAGGCCGGAGAAGTCACCCTGCTCGCTCGACTCGCCGGAGAACGTCGAGTCGCCGCGGTTGTGGTAGAGCGTGGAGTCGTTGAGCCACAACGGGAACTTCGTCGGGCCTTGCCTGACCGGCGTGTACGGGAAGGACTTCTGGGCGTCGAGCTTCGGGAAGTCCTTGCGGCCCGCGTAGTCGGCGATGTCGAACGGCGTGCCGGAAGCATCCAGGTACGGCTGCGCGCCGGTCGAGACGTACTGGGTCTTGTTCTCCGCGTACTTGATCACGTCGGCGGTGTGGTTCGCCACGATGTCGAAGAAGACCTTGATGCCACGCCGGTGCGCGTCCCTGATCAGGTCGCGCATCTCCTGCGTGGTGCCGAAGTGCGGGTCCAGCTTCGTGAAGTCGAGGGTCCAGTAGCCGTGGTAGCCGGCGCTGTCGCCCTGCACCCAGCGGTTGAGGAACATCGGCGTCATCCAGATCGCCGTGATGCCCATGCCGTCGAGGTAGTCGAGCTTCTGGTGCAGGCCCTTGAGGTCGCCGCCGTGGTAGAAGCCCTTGTCGGCGGGGTCGAACCCGTGTTCGGCGGCGTTCGAGCGGCCCCGGTCGTTGCGCGGGTCGCCGTTCGCGAACCGGTCGGGCATCACGAAGTAGAAGCGCTCACCCCGCAGGTCGTCGCGCTTGGGCGGCAACGCGAGCCTCGCGTCCCCGTCGCGCACACCGGGCGCTATGTCCACCACCTCTCCCACGGCAAGACGTTGCGGTGGAGCGGCAACGGCCTGGACCGGTGTGAGGGGCAGTAAAGCCAATGCAGCGAGCGCGGCGACGACCCGACGCATCGCGACCTCCTTGTCGCAACTTCTTGCAGAGTTGCTGCACGAAACCACGACAAACAGCGGGAAACAATACGTCGGACCCTGCAAATATTTGCGATCAGGCCGCTGGGCGCTTGTACGTGATCGCCAGGCGCAGCGGATGTGAGCGCCACTCGTTCACGGCCATCCCGGCGATCAGGCCGATGCCCACGACGGACTCCCGCGTCGCCGGCGCACTGCGGCTCGGCGATCCCGCGAGCGGTCCTTCCGTGGGCGGCGGTGAGAACTGGGCGATGACCACCTGCTGCCCGTCGTGCGGCTGCACGGCCAGCAGGACGTGCGGGTCGGCCTGCTCCCCCTGGTTCTGGGCGGGTTCGAGGGAGAGGTACTCCCCGCGTTCCGCCGCCTCGCCGCACATCAGACCGGTCCACCTGAACGCGTCCAGGACGTCCTCGTCGGACAGCTCGGCGTCCGCCTCGGCGAGCGTGACCTGGACCAGGTGCGTGCCGTGCGCGGTCATCTCGCCGTTAGTCGTGAAGCGGTCGGGGATCATGGCCTCGCCGGTGGCGACGTCGATGAGGAGCATGTCGCGGAACCGGGTGTCCGCGAGCGGCGACCGGCCCATGAGACCGCGGCCGAGCATCTCCTTCAGCTTCGGGTCGGTCATCCGCCAGTACGTCGTCTCCTCGCCGATCTGCAGGCCGACGAAGTCCTTGACCGGCAGGCTGGGCAGCGCGGTCACCAGCGTCTGGCCCGGCGCGACCGGCGGTGGTGCCTGGACGCGGAACGGCGGCAACGACGCGAACTGCGGGTCCACCCGTGCCGTGCGGACGACGTGGTGAGCCCAGGCCCGCACGCGCGACAACGGGTGGTCGGGGAACCTCGCGTCGAAGCGGGGGTCGTCGCCCGCGTGGAACGGCAGCACGCCCTGCAGCTCCGGCGCGTACGGGTGTGGCCTCGTCCAGTTCTCGAACCCGATCTCGGCCGCCAGCACGGCCTCGCGCGCACCCGTCATGCCGCGCTCCAACGCCCCGAGCTGCAACACGGCGCTGCAGTTCGCCTTGGGGATGGTGAAGGATCCGGCGAAGACCTGCCCGTTCGGCTGGTTCGGCAGCGGCATCTTGACGATCCGCAGCAACGCCGGCACCCCGTCGAGCTGGACGACGTGCGCCTCGACCAGGCATCCGGTCTCGCCGTGCAGCAAGGCGAGGTCGTGCCGGAGCCTGGGCAGGTCGTCCAGCCCGGCGGGCAGGTCGGGGACCAGGCCGTAGTAGGTCAGATCGGCCTGGTCCCCGCTGGGATGCTGCCAGGTGTTCTGGTCGAGCTGCCGGAAGCCGGTGGTGTCGAACGAGATGGGCACGCACCGACACTACGGCGAACGTCAGGCGGCCCTGAGCGTTTTGGACCAGAGCGAGACGCCCGTCGCGTCACGCAGCCACACCGTGAGCTCCTCGCGCGTCGCCTTCACCTCGCCGAAGTGCTGGAACCCGTCCAGCGGCGTGGTGTTGGCGGCGGGCGGAGCGTGCACGAACACCGCCTGCGGGCCGAACGTCGGGTCGAGCGTGTTCGGGCCGAACGCGCCGGAGTGCAGCGGGCCGGACACGAACTCCCAGAACGGGTCGAAGTCGCCGACGGCAGCGCGGTCCGGCGAGTAGTGGTGTGCCGCGGTGTAGTGGACGTCCGCGGTGAGCCACACGGTGTTGCGGACCCGGCGCTTCCTGAGCTCCCGCAGCACCCAGGCGATCTCGTGCTCACGGCCGTTGGGCGCGCCCGGCAGGCCGTTCGCGACACCCTCGATGTCGTTGCCGTCCGGCACGGTGAGACCGATCGGCAGGTCCGCCGCGATGATCTTCCACGTGGCCTTGCTGCGGCTGAGGCCGTCGACGAGCCACTTCGCCTGCTGGGCACCGAGGATCACGCCCGGCTGGTCCTTCGGCGCGGTGTTGCGGTCCTTGTAGGTGCGCATGTCCAGCACGAAGATCTCGACGTTGCGGCCGTAGGAGAACTTCCGGTAGACCCGGCCGTCGACGGCGCGGTGCCGGTCGAGCGGCATCCACTCATGAAACGCCTGGAAAGCGCGCTGCGCCAGCACGTCCACGCGCTTCTCGGTGTACTGCGGCAGGTCGAGAATCTCGCCGGGGTACCAGTTGTTGGTGACCTCGTGGTCGTCCCACTGCGCGAACATCGGCACCTGCGAGGCGAAGCGCTTCACGTTCTCGTCGAGCAGGTTGTAGGCGAACTGGCCGCGGTACTCGTCGAGCGTCTCGGCGACCTTGGACTTCTCCGGGGTGACGACGTTGCGCCAGACCCGGCCGTCCGGGAGGACGACGGACTCCTTCATCGGGTTGTCGGAGTAGACGCTGTCGCCGCTGTGGATGAAGAAGTCGGGCCTGCGGTCGGCCATGGCCTTGAAGATCGGCATGCCGCCGATGTCGGGGTTGATGCCCCAGCCCTGACCCGCGACGTCACCGGACCACACGAACCGCACCTCGCCGCGGCCGAGCGGGGCGGTGGTGAAGCTGCCCGTGAGCGGCTCGCTGCGGGTGCGGCCGTGCAGGTCCTCGGCCGTGACGCGGTAGTAGGCGGTGCGGCCCGGCAGGAGGCTGTTCACGCGGACCTGGCCGGTTCCGCCTGTCTCCGGTGTGAGCAGCGGGCCGCGAAGCCTGCGGGAGAGGCGGAACCCCGGGTCGTTGGACACCTCGACGAGCATCCGGGACGGACGGTCGGCGCGGGTCCACACGATGCCGCCGTCCCAGGTGACGTCGCCGGACTGCACGCCGTGGGTGAGGATCGGGCGGTCGGTCCTCGCGAGGCTGATGCCCGAGGGCACCAGCGCCGCGGCCGTGCCGAATGCGCCTGCCTTGAACAACGTGCGACGGTCGAAGGTCATGCGCGGTTTCTAGTCGCCGGTTCTGACCGGCGGCCCAACCCGAGGTGAACTTCAGCAGCGCAGGTCGGTCCAGCCCGACCGGTAGCCGCCGTCCGGCGTGGTGACGCTCGCGACCGCGCGGGTGCACTTGTCGAGCGTGGCCGCTCCGGCACCCCAGAGCTCCTGGTTGGTCCCGCTGCGGGTGGCGCCGCCGGGGTACTCCTCGCCGCCCTCGATCACCGCGATCCAGTTGGAGACGCGGAAGGAGTGGTTTTTGGCGTAGGAGTCCCAGACCCAGGTGTAGGCGTAGTTCTTGCCGCACCCGGCGAACTGCTTGACCGACGCGATGGTCGCGCCGTTGTACTTGACGTAGCCGGTGGTGCCGATCTGCTTGGCAGAGGCACAGCCGGGGACGGTCTCGGCGTTGGCGGTACCCGAGCCGATGCCGGCGGACAGCAGCGTCGCGGCCAGTGCGGCGGCGATGGCGAATGGCTTTCTCACGGCCGCGACGCTGGTGCAGTCCGGTTAGGCGGCGGTAAATCGTCGATGGGGGGAGCTTTCCTCAACCTGAGGTTGACGAAAGCTCCCCTCATCAACCTCAGGTCAGGCGCTTGAGCCAGTCGGTGATGATCTGGCGCGACGCCGGGGTGGCGTGCACCCACGTCTGGTGGTTCTGGTCGGTGTAGCGGACCACGAGCCAGCGGCCGTCCTCGAAGTCGATCGTGGTGAGGAAGGTCTTGGCGCGCTGCCTGCCCTCGGGGCCACGCCTGGCCGAGTACAGCTTCGCCGTGCCCCTGCGGGGCTGGGCGAGGAGCTGGCGCAGCGAGATCGACGGCGACGCCTTGCCCGGCTGCGGCGTGTTGATCTCCGACGCGTGCACGTTGATCGACGCGCCCTTGCCGGCCGGGACGTCCGGCAGCTGCATCGCGAGGACCTCCCGCGCGTTCTCCGGCCGGATCGGGTGCAGCTGCACGAACCCGTTGTCGTGCACAGCAAGCACGCCGTGCTGCGCGTTCGCCGCCACGACCACCGGCCTGGTCTCGTTCGGGGTGACCGCGATCCACGCCGAGTAGTCGTTGTCCGCCTCGGCGATCAGGTGCAGCGTGCCCCGGACGTCCGGGTGGTCGAGCCCGACCCGGCGCAGCTCACCGATGACGTCGCGCTCGATGAGCACGCGCTCGTCCTCGGTCTCACCGGGCGAGTCGACGGAGAGCGCGGGGTGGTACGCCCCCAGCTTCTCCTGCCTCCACAGCACGTCGAAGGCGAGGTCGGACAGTTGGATGGACGACCGCAGCACGTCACCCCCCGATCGTCGGCGGTGCGACCATCGGCATGTCGCCGATGATCTCGTTCGTGTTCTCCTCGGTGATGAGGTAGTCGGCGGACTTGTGCTCCAGGTCGTCCTCGCCCTGGCCCTTCGCGCCGTGACCACCCATCCCGCCCATGCCGGCCGCACCTGCCCGGCCGGCCGCACCCGCTGCCGCCGCACCGCCTCGGGTGCCGGCGTTCTGGCCGGTCTCCCCCATGCCGCCGAACACACCGGCCTTGCCGCCCGGCTGCTGGGCCGCCGTGCCGCTGCCCGTGCCGGTTCCGATGCCTGTGCCGCCGAGGCCGCCGGTGCCGAACTTGCCGCCGGCTGCCGGGCCGCCGGCCTTTCCTGCTCCGCCGGGGCCGCCGGGACCACCAGGGCCTCGACCGCTGCCACCGGGTCCGCCGGGTGAGCCGGGGCCGGGGATGGTCGGGCGGACGGGCACGCCGACGGGCGGGAGGCCGGTGTTGGCCGGCCGGTCGATCACGCTGCCGACCGGGGGCTTGCCGACGCCGGTGAGGTTGTCTCCGCCGGGCTTGCCGGTGCCGCTGGTGCCGGTGTTGTCGGCCCAGCTGGTGGTGGTCTGGTCGCCGTTGGGGGTGGGCGCGGTCCAGCCGGTGCTGGTCGTGGCCGGCGTGCTGGTGGAGGTCGGGAAGCCCGACGGGTTCGACGAGCGCGTGGTGGTGCTGCTCGTCGCGGTCTTGTCCTCGCCGTTGTCGCCGCCGGTGTTGATGACCTCGACGTTCAGCGTGTCGGCCGTGACGCCGGGGAACTGCTTGGGCAGCTCACCGCGGTTGGTGTTGCTGGCGCTCTGGAACTCGCTGTAGACCTTGCGGTTGTGGGCCTCTTCGGCGTTGTAGCTGTTGACCTTGTCCTCCGTGTCGGTGTCCCACGGAGTCACGTCGTCCCACAGGTCCGTGTCCGGCCTGGTCGCCGGCATTTCCTTGAGCTGAGCCTTGTTGTAGTTGAACTGGTAGACCTGGTTGGACAGTGAGCGGTCGGCCTGCCGCAGCGCGTCCTGCATCTGGACCATGGCCTGGCTGATCGGGTTGGCGGCGGCCTGTGCGGCGTCCGCGCTGGCACCGGTCCACGCCTCACCGAGGGTTTCGCCGACCTTCTTGAGCCGCGCTTCGACCAGGGTGTAGCTCTTCTCCAGCTCCACGGCCTTGTCCGCGGCGAGCTGTGCCGTCGCGGTGCCTGGCCCGCCGTGCATCTGGGCGTAGATCTGAGCTCCGGAGAACCCCTCTGCGCGGGTGTTGTCCTCCGAGAAGCAACTGGGCGCGGGCCGTGTCATTACGCACCTGCCTTGATCGTCGTGATGGCCAGGTTCGCGAACTCGGTCACCCCGGCGCACGGGTCCGCGAAGTACTTGCTCTTCTCATCGCTCTGAATGGTGAAGAGGATCACCCTGTCGTCGGACGCGCCGACGAAGATCTCACAGCTGCCCTCCGTGCGCTGGTCCACGGCGAGGGCGATGACCGCCGGGTGTCCCTGGACCTCCGGCTGCGGCTCGAACACGGGATAGGTCGAGCCCTTCTTGGCGTAGATGGACTCGAGGTTCGTGCCGTCGGGAAGAACGATCACGCCCGGAGACATCTCCGCATCGGTGATCGAGCCGGGCCACAGGCAAGCGGGCCCAGGCGCCGTGGTGTTCACCGAACCCACCACCCCCGGCAGCCCGTATGCCTGCAACTGGGCCGCGGTGACGACACCGCACGGATCAGCCTCGGCGGCCTTCAGGTCGAGCGGGTTCGACACCTTGGGTGCCGCGGCACTGTTGCTCGTGCTGGTCGGTTGCGGAGCGTTCGTCGGAGTACCGTCGCCACCACCGCTGCTGTCGCAGCCCGCCAGCAGAACTAGTGCGGTGGTGCCGGCGACGACAGTTCGGATGCGCAACGGCTCAGTCCTTCGGCTTGAGGTTTGCCTGGTTGCCCTGCTCGGTCTGCTCGTACTGGGCGAGCGTCGCCTTCAGGTTTCGGATCCGGGTCTTCAACGTGTCCTGCAACTGCTTGTTCGACGTCTGGTGCGCCGCTCCGGAGGTGACAGCCCAGTTGTTGTAGACCTTGCTCGGCATGTCTTTTCCGGCGGCCTGGACGGCGATCAGCGCCTTGCCCGTGTCATGCGCCTTCAGGAGGTCGACGAGGACGGCCTCGTACTCCTTGATGGCAGCGCGCAGTGTGTCCAGATCGACCTTGGTCCCACTCATCCCCAGTGCCCTCCTGCAGATTTCGTGCGTCAAGCAGCATAGCGCCAGGTCGCGGCACGCGTCTCGGTTTCAAAGCACGATCGAGTGAACAAGACGAAACGCTGTTCTCCGACGCCTTTTCGTCACTGGAGAATCGATTGCCGAATTGCGCCCGGTCCGGAAATAGCTCGTCTGCGAGCGCTACGAGCAGCTCGCCGAGAAGTGGCAGGCCGGGGCCTGACCGCGGTCGCGCGGTCAGGCCTCCTCGGCCTGTTGTTGTTGCGCGGGGAGCCTGCCCTCGGCCATGCGCTTGAGCAGGTCCTTGCGCAGCCACAGCAGGTATGTCCACACCAGACCGAAGATCACGCCGATCACGCCCATCGCGGGCAGCAGCAGCCACGTCGCGATCAGCAGCACGTGCAGGCCGACGACCGCGGCGATCGCCCACGGACGACGGACGAAGGCGCACATCGCGATGAACAACGCGATGAAGCCGAACGCCACCCAGCCGACCAGCGACGTGACGCCGCCGTGCAGCTTCGCGATCACCGGCAGGGCCAGGGCGACGACGATGACCTCGAGGATCAGCGTGCCGGCCATGATGCCCCGGAACGCCTTCATCGGGTCTTTCTTGAGCGGAGCGGGGGCCGGGGAGGTCATGCCGGCTCCTTTCCGAACAGTGCGCGGGCCTCGCCGGCGGTGACGACCGAGCCGGTGACGATGACGCCGCCGCCGGACAGTTCGTCCTCGGTGAGGTGGATGGCTTCCTCGATGGCGTCGTCCAGGCGCGGACGCACCTCGAAGCGGTCCTCGCCGAAGATCGGGACCGCGATGCCCGCCAGCACGTCCGGGTCCATGGCGCGCGGGGACGAGTTGGTGGTGATCACCAGTTCCTGCACCACCGGCTCCAGGGCCGCGAGAATGCCCTCGGCGTCCTTGTCGGACATGACGGCCACGACGGCGACCAGCTTGCGGAAGCCGAACTCCGACTCCAGCGCCTTGGCCAGCGCCGCCGCGCCGTGCGGGTTGTGCGCGGCGTCGACGAAGACGTTGGGCGTGGAACGGACCCGTTCCAGGCGACCGGGTGTGACGACCGAGGCGAAGCCCTCGCGGACTGCCTCGACGTCGATCTGGCGGTCGGGGCCGGCGCCGAAGAAGGCCTCGACGGCCGCGAGGGCCAGCGCGGCGTTCGCTGCCTGGTGTTCGCCGTGCAGCGGCAGGAAGATGTCCTCGTAGACGCCGCCCAGGCCCTGCAACGTGATCATCTGGCCGCCGACCGCCACCGCGCGCGACATCACGCCGAACTCGCTGCCGAAACGGGCGATCATCGCGTCGACCTCGGCCACGCGCGCGAGGATCACCTTCATGACCTCGGCCGTCTGCTCGCCGACGATGGCTACCGAACCCGGCTTGATGATGCCGGACTTCTCCACCGCGACGTCCTCGGGACGGTTGCCGAGGTACTCGCTGTGGTCGACGCCGATCGGGGTCAGCACGGCGATGCGCGCGTCCACAATGGACGTCGCGTCCCACGTACCGCCCATGCCGACCTCGACCACGGCCACGTCCGCCGGCGCTTCCGCGAAGGCGGCGTAGGCCATGCCGGTGAGCACCTCGAACTTGCTCATCCGGATCTCGGACCGGCTGTCGACCATCGCGATGTACGGCTCGATGTCGCGGTAGACCTCGACGTAGCGCTCGGGGCTGATCGGCTCGTTGTCGATGCTGATCCGCTCGGTCGCGAGTTGCAGGTGCGGGCTCGTGTACCGGCCGGTGCGCAGGCCGATGCGCGTGAAGAGCGCATCGACCATGCGCGACGTCGACGTCTTGCCGTTCGTGCCCGTCAGCTGCACGACCGGGTACGACGTCTGCGGGTCGCCCAGCACGTGCGCCAGCGCCTTGATCCGCTCCAGCGACGGCTCGAGCTTGGTCTCGGGCCACCGCTGGTTGAGCTCGTTCTCGACGTCGAAGAACTCGTCGAGGTTGGTGTCCACAGTGCTTATGCCTCCGGCAGCGCGGCCAGGCGCTCGTTGATGCGGGCGATCTCGGACTCCGCCATGGCCTTGCGCTGCTCGATCTTGGCCTTGACGTCGGCGGGCGCCTTGGCGAGGAACGCCTCGTTGCCCAGCTTCTTCGTCGTGCCGTCGAGCTCCTTCTGCGCCACGGCCAGGTCCTTCGCGAGGCGCTTGCGCTCGGCGGCGACGTCGATCGCGCCGGACAGGTCCAGCTCGACCTTCACCGCGCCCGCCGGCAGACCGACCTCGAGCGTCGCGGAGACGGTGAACTCCTCGCCCGGCTCGGTCAGCCGCGTCAGGGCGCGGACCGACGGAACCTGGTCGACGAGGCCGACGCAGCAGGCGCCGCGGACCTTGCCCGCGACCTTCTGCCCCGGCTTGAGGCCCTGCTCGGAGCGGAACCGGCGGATCTCGGTCGCGAGCTTCTTGAGGCCCTCGACCTGCGCCACCGCGTCCGCGTCCCGCTCGGCGCCGGACGCCTTCGGCCACTCGGCGATCACCAGCGACTCACCGCCGGTCAGCGACGTCCACAGCGTCTCGGTGATGAACGGGATCGCCGGGTGCAGCAGCCGCAGCAGGACGTCGAGGACGTGCCCCAGGACCGACTGCGTGGCCTCGGCGCGGCCGTCCGCGATCTGGACCTTCGCGATCTCCAGGTACCAGTCGCAGAACTCGTCCCACGTGAAGCTGTACAGCGCCTCGCAGGCACGGGAGAACTGGAACGCCTCGAAGTTGGCGTCCACAGTGGACACCAGCGCGTCGAGCTCGTCGAGGATCCAGCGGTCGGCCGCCGTGAGGTCGGAGCGGTCCGGCAGCGGGCGGGCCACGGTCGCGCCGTTGGCCAGCGCGAACCTGGTGGCGTTCCACAGTTTCGTGGTGAAGTTGCGGGAACCGGCCGCCCACTCCTCGGCGACGGCCATGTCCGAACCGGGGTTCGTGCCGCGCAGCAACGTGAACCGGGTGGCGTCCGCGCCGTAGCGCTCCATCCAGTCCAGCGGGTCGATGCCGTTGCCCTTGGTCTTCGACATCTTCTTGCCGAACTGGTCGCGGATCAGGCCGTGCAGGAAGACGTCGTTGAACGGCTGCACACCGTCCATCGCGTACAGGCCGAGCAGCATCATCCGGGCGACCCAGAAGAAGATGATGTCGTAGCCGGTCGACAGAACCGAGGTCGGGTAGAACTTCCGGAGGTCCTCGGTGGACTCCGGCCAGCCCAGCGTCGAGAACGGCCACAGGCCCGAGGAGAACCACGTGTCGAGGACGTCCTCGTCCTGGCGCCAGCCCTCGCCGGTCGGCACCTCGTCGTCCGGTCCGACGCAGACGACCTCACCGTTCGGGCCGTAGAAGACCGGGATCCGGTGGCCCCACCACAGCTGGCGCGAGATGCACCAGTCGTGCAGGTTGTCGGTCCAGTCGAAGTACCGCTTGCTCATCTCGGCCGGGTGGATCGTGGTGCGGCCGTCACGCACGGCGGCGGACGCCTCGGCGGCGAGCGTCTCGACCTTGACCCACCACTGCAGGGACAGGCGCGGCTCGATGACCGTGTCGCACCGCGAGCAGTGCCCGACGGCGTGGACGTACGGCCGCTTCTCCGCGACGATCCGGCCCTCCGCGCGCAACGCGGCGACGATCGCCGGACGCGCCTCGAACCGGTCGAGCCCCTCGAACGGGCCGTGCGCGGTGATGGTCGCGCGGCCGTCCATGATCGTGATGTTCGGCAGGTCGTGCCGCTGGCCGATCTCGAAGTCGTTCGGGTCGTGGGCGGGCGTGACCTTGACCGCGCCGGTGCCGAACTTCGGGTCGACGTGCGTGTCGGCGACGATCGGGATGCGACGGCCGGTCAGCGGCAGCTCGACCTCGGTGCCGATGAGGTGCCGGTAGCGCTCGTCGTCCGGGTGGACGGCGACCGCGGTGTCACCGAGCATCGTCTCGGCGCGCGTGGTCGCGACGACGATCGAGCTCTCCCCGTCGCCGTAGCGGATGGAGACGAGCTCGCCGTCGTCGTCGCTGTGGTCGACCTCGACGTCCGACAGCGCCGTCTGGCAGCGCGGGCACCAGTTGATGATCCGCTCGGCCTGGTAGATCAGGCCGTCGTCGTACATCTTCTTGAAGATCGTCTGGACGGCGCGCGACAGCCCCTCGTCCATGGTGAAGCGCTCGCGCGACCAGTCGATGCCGTCGCCGAGCCGCTTCATCTGGTCGAGGATCTTGCCGCCGTACTCCTCTTTCCACTCCCAGACGCGCTCGACGAACTTCTCGCGCCCGAGGTCGTGCCGCGACATGCCCTGCTTGGCCAGGTCGCGCTCGACGGCGTTCTGCGTCGCGATGCCGGCGTGGTCCATGCCCGGCAGCCACAGCACCTCGTAGCCCTGCATGCGGCGGCGCCTCGTCAGCGCGTCCATCACGCTGTGGTTCATGGCGTGGCCCATGTGCAGGCTGCCGGTGACGTTCGGCGGGGGCAGGACGATCGTGAACGGCGGCTTGTCGCTCTTGACGTCCGCCTCGAAGTACCGCCGTTCGACCCACCGCTGGTACAGCTCCGCCTCTACCTCCGCCGGAGTCCACGCGGCGGGGAGGTCAGGACGCTGGGTTGCGGTGTCGAGTTCAGTCACAGCTGACAAGTCTACGGAGCCGGGGGTATCGACTTGAAACGAGATACCTGATAACGGCCCGGCGACGATTCGAACGGGTCCGCCGGTGGCGCTCCCCTGGTGATCAATGATGTGCGCCGGACATCTGGGGGAACCTTGCAGTACGACCTTGAAGATCATCCCGACCTGAAGGACGCGGGCTGGATTCGCGCCGCGAACAGACGGGCCAAGCGGGACATCCGCAAGCAGCGCCTGCAAGCACGAATGCGCAGGCACGGCGGCAAGATCGTGTCCGCCGTCGCCCTCGTCGTCATCGGCGCGGTGGTGTTCGGGCTCTACCAGACAGGCAGGTTCGGCGACGTCCGCGACATCTCGCTGCCGGACGTGGATTTGCCCCACGTGGGCGCGAACGTGGAGATCCCGTTCGCGAACACGCCGGCCGAGCAGTGGGCCGACGGCGAGAAGGGCATCGTCGCACCGGACGCCAACCCGGTGTTCGAGCAGGTCAAGCAGGCCATCATCGCGTCGCGGCTGGACCCGGCCACGCTCAGTGAGCACAAGCCGGACAGGTTCGTCGCGATGCTCTCCCCGCAGATGCGCGAGCACGTGGCGAAGGACGGCCTCGCGAGCTGGGTGACGAGCCTCAAGCCGGGCACGAAGCTGCTGCCCAACGGCATCAAGGTGTCCGGGAGGATGTCGCTCGGCGAGAAGGACGGTTATCCGGCCGTGATGACGGACTACGTGTTCGCGTACGCGTTCGAGCCGCCGGACCCGAAGAAGCTGATGAGTCAGCTGGACATGGTCGCGGCCACCCGCGAGCAGGCCACGTACCTGGTCATGCCGGACGGCCTGTGGCTGTCCTCGCTGGACAACTACTACTACTCGATGGGGTGCAAGGCGGCCAAGGAGGGCTTTCTCGCGCCGCAGTTCACCGAACCCATCCCGCTGACGTCCACGGGCGCACCCGGCGACGAGAAGAAGTACTTCTCCGTCGACACCGCGATCCCGACCGACATGTCCTGCGATTGATCACTCTTTCAGGGGTGCCGGAGCGTAGTGACGGCGCTCACAATTGACCGTCACGGACCGTTCAACCCCTTGGGGCCCGTGATGGCGGCGCCGCCGCGTTCTTCGGGGGCGCTGGCGGCGCCGACGTCGATCGGCGTTGAATGAACCCATGAGCAGCAAGCCTCCGCAGCACGACGTCGACGAGTCCGCGCTCGAAGTCAGCACCCCCAAGACATGGGCGGCGGGAATTCCCGGTGTGCTCGTGTCGCTCGACCGCGCGGTCGAGCAGATGGGTGTCGGCCGGACCGTCAAGACGTTGCGCCTGCTCAACCAGCGTGAAGGGTTCGACTGTCCCGGTTGCGCGTGGCCCGAGCCGCAGGGTCACCGCAAGATGGCGGAGTTCTGCGAGAACGGCGCGAAGGCCGTCGCGGAGGAGGCCACCAAGCGGCGGATCGGGCCGGAGTTCTTCGCCGCGCACTCCGTCGAGAGCCTGCGGACGAGGACGGACTACTGGCTCGGCCAGCAGGGCCGGCTCACCGAACCGATGGTCCTGCGGCCCGGCGCGACCCACTACACGCCGATCGGCTGGGACGCCGCGTTCACGCTCATCGCCGAGGAGCTGACCTCGCTGTCGTCCCCCGATGAGGCGATCTTCTACACGTCGGGCCGCACCAGCAACGAGGCCGCGTTCCTCTACCAGCTGCTGGTCCGCTCGTTCGGCACCAACAACCTGCCGGACTGCTCGAACATGTGCCACGAGTCGTCCGGCTCGGCGCTCAACGAGGCCATCGGCATCGGCAAGGGCTCGGTGTCGATCAAGGACTTCGACCTCGCCGACCTCATCGTGGTCATCGGCCAGAACCCCGGCACGAACCACCCGCGCATGCTCAGCGCCCTCGAGGACGCGAAGAAGAACGGCGCGAAGATCATCGCGGTCAACCCGCTGCCGGAAGCGGGCCTGATGCGGTTCAAGAACCCGCAGAACGTCGCGGGCGTGGTCGGCCGCGGCACGGCGTTGTGCGACGAGTTCGTGCAGATCAAGGTCGGCGGCGACCAGGCGCTGTTCCAGGCGATCGGTCACCTGCTGCTGCAGTGGGACAAGCTCGACAAGGACTTCATCGGCACCAAGACGCACGGATTCGAGGCCTACGCCGAGAGCCTGCGCGAGCTCGACTGGGACCGGGTGGTCGCCGCGACCGGCCTGACCCGCGAGCAGATCACCCGCGTGGCCGGGATGTTCGTCGACTCGAAGGCCACGATCGCCTGCTGGGCGATGGGCCTGACGCAGCACAAGCACAGCGTGCCGACGATCCGCGAGATCACGAACGTCATGTTCCTGCGCGGCATGATCGGCAAGCCGGGCGCGGGCCTGTGCCCGGTGCGCGGCCACTCGAACGTGCAGGGCGACCGGACCATGGGCATCTACGAGAAGATGCCGGAGAAGTTCCTGCTGGCGCTGGAGAACGAGTTCAGCATCTCCGTGCCGCGCAAGCACGGCTTCGACACCGTCGACGCGATCAACGCGATGCGGCACGGCCGCGGCAAGGTCTTCATCGCGATGGGCGGCAACTTCGTGAGCGCCACCCCGGACACCCCGGTGACCGAGAAGGCGCTGGAGCAGTGCTCGCTGACGGTGCACGTCTCCACGAAGCTCAACCGCTCGCACGTGGTGCACGGGAAGACGGCGCTGATCCTGCCCGCCCTGGGCCGCACCGAGAGCGACGTGCAGCACTCGGGCGAGCAGTTCGTGACGGTCGAGGACTCGATGTCGGTCGTGCACCGCTCGCGCGGCCGCCTCAAGCCCGCGTCGGACCAGCTGCTGTCCGAGGTGTCGATCGTCTGCCGGCTCGCGCGCAAGACGCTCGGCGCCTCGCACCCCGTCGCGTGGGAGGAGTTCGAGAAGGACTACGACGTCATCCGCGAACACATCTCCCGCGTCGTGCCGGGCTGCACCGACTACAACACGCGCGTGCGCCAGCCCGATGGCTTCGTGCTGCCGCACCCGCCGCGTGACTCGCGGGAGTTCGCGACGGCGACCGGCAAGGCGAACTTCACGGCGAACGAGATGACGGTCATCGAGGTGCCGGAAGGCCGGCTGCTGATGCAGACCCTGCGCAGCCACGACCAGTACAACACCACGATCTACGGCCTGGACGACCGTTACCGCGGCGTGAAGGACGGCCGTCGCGTGGTGTTCGTGAACCCCGCCGACATCGCCGCGCTCGGGTTCACCGACGGCCAGATGGTGAACATCGTGTCGGAGTGGAAGGACGACCCGACGGGCGTCGTCGAACGCCGCGCCGACGCGTTCCGGATCGTCTCCTACCCGACGGCGCGCGGGTGCGTGGCGACCTACTTCCCCGAGGCGAACCCGTTGGTGCCGCTGGACTCCAAGGCGGACATCTCGGGGACGCCGACCTCCAAGTCGGTGATCGTGCGGCTGGAGCCCGTCGCCTGACTCAGGCGTGCCGGACCCGGACGAAGAGCCTTAACCGGCGTCGTTCGGGTCTGGCCGCCACGTGTTCGGACTTCTTGGCGAGCCGGCGCGCGGCCGCGTCGGCCTCGAACTCCTGCTGACGGTACTTCGCGATAGCAAACGCATCGTGGTGCGGGAACACAGGCGTTCTCCTTCAGCTCGTTTATTCGGGTGCGACCGTGTGGCTCAGGAAGAACCTGACGGCTCGCGCGCCGTCCGGTCGCAGCGACTCGTCGAGGCGGCGCTCGTCGTACTTGTCCAGCAACGCCTGCAGCTCCGCCACGTACGCCGCGGACTCCTCGGCGGTGAGGAACTTGACGGTGCCCTCCGTGCCGACCGACGCACGCCACTCCTCCGGCAGGTGCTCGCGCTGCCGCAGACGTTCCCGCGTGCGCTCGAACTCCTGGTCCAGGTAGGCCATCGCGGCGGCCTCGGCCGCCATCGCCGCCTCGCCCTCGAGCCCGTCCGACGAGATCTCCTGGCGCTTCCTGACCAGCTGCCACGGCTTCTGCCGCCCGGGACCCTCGACCTCGGTGACGAAGCCGTACTTGGCCAGCATGTTCAGGTGGTAGGAGCAGCTCGCGACGCTTTCCCCGAGCTTCTCGGAGCACTGCGTGGCGGTGCGCGGCCCTTCCTCGGTGAGCAGTTGGATCAGCTTCCACCGGAAGGGATGGGACAGCGCACGCAGCGCTTTGGGATCGGTGAGCTGAGCCTCGGTCATGAGGCCAAGGTACGCGTATCAAGAACCCTTTAGCAAGGTTCCTTGATATAGAAACCCTTAGGTAGCGGTCACCAGTCGGGCGAGTTCCTCGCGACGGCCGTGACCAGCGGCAACGACTCGATCACGGGCACCCGCAGCAGCTCGGCGGGCACGTCCGGGTCGCGCACCGGCTCGATCAGCTCGCGCAGCAACGCCCCGACCACGTCGTCCGCGGACTGGTCGACCTCGTGGATGAGGTCGCGCAACTGGTCGGCGGCCTCGTTGAGGACCCGCGGCCGCTGCGGTTCCTCCAGCATCAACGCCGCCAGCCGCAGGACCCGGCGGCAGGTCCGCAGCCGCAAGCTCCTGCTCGCGGACTCGCGCGTACCGGCGAGACCCAGCCGGCCGCGCGTGCGTTCGATCCACGGCTCGACCGTCTCGCGCCGCCAGATGGGACCGGACGCGAGCTCCGCGTCCGGCTCGGGGATGCCGTGCGAGCGCCGTTTGCGCCACACCGCCACCAGCTGCCGGCTCAGTCCCATGGCGTCGGCGATCTCGGCGATTCCGTAGAAGTCCCCCACGCCGCACACTGTAACCAGAGATGACGGCAAGTGTCATCAAACATGTCTCACAGGCGTTCGAGCACCGCCCGCGCCGCGTTGTGGCCGCCGATGCCGCTGACCCCGCCGCCACGCCGGGACCCCGCTCCGCAGACGAAGACGTTGTCCACGTCGGTCTCCACGCCCCACGTGCCGACCTGCTCGTCGCTCTCGGCGAACGGCCAGTCGAGCTCGCCGTGGAAGATGTTGCCGCCGGGCAGGCCGAGCTCGTCCTCCAGGTCGAGCGGCGTGCGGGCCTCGATGCACGGCTCACCGTTGCCGTCGACGGCGAGGCAGTCCTGGATCGGCTCCACCAGGTGGGCGTTGAGCTGGTCGAGGTAGCGCTGGACTAGCTCGTCGCGCAGCCGCGTGTTGCGGCCCGCGAACAACGACGCCGGCAGATGCAGGCCGAACAGCGTCAAGGTCTCGTGACCCGCGAGCGACGGCCCCAGGATCGACGGGTCGGTCAGCGAGTGGCAGTACATCTCGCCGGGCAGCACCGACGGCACCTGCCCGGCGGCGCTCTCCAGGTACGCGGTCTCCAGCTGGTCGTACGACTCGTCGAGGTGGAACGTGCCGGCGAACGCGAGCCGCGCGTCCACACCGGACTTCAGCTCCGGCAGCCTGCGCAGCAGCATGTTGATCTTCAGCTGGCAACCGGGGGCGTCCTGGACCTCCTGGCCCCGCAACCGTCCCAGCACCGAGGGCGCCACATTGGACAGCACGAACCGGGCCTCCGCGACCGAGTCCCCATACGCGACGGAGGCCGTCTTCCCGTCCGCCTCGATGGACGTGACCTCGGCGCCGGTGACGATCCGCGCCCCGGCCTCGCGCGCGGCCCGTTCGAGCTCCGCGGTGACGGCACCCATCCCGCCGACCGGCACCTTCCACTCGCCGGTCCCGTTGCCGATCACGTGGTAGAGGAAGCACTTGTTGGCGCGCAACGAATGCAGCGACGAGTGCGTGCCGATCAACGCGTCGGTGGCGACGACGCCGCGCACCAGGTTGTTGTCGAACAGCTCCTGCAGCGTCGCGCCGATCGGTCGTTCGAAGACCTGGTCCCACAACCGGCCGCGTGCCACCGCGTCGACGTGCACGCGCAGGTGCTCACGCGGCACCAGCGGTTCCAGCAGGGTCGGCGCCAGTGCGGCGGCCATCGCCTCCAGGTCGGCGTACCAGCGCTGCCACCGCTCCCAGTCGTCCAGCGAGCCGCAGACGGCCTCGAACGACGTCACGGTCGCGGCGCCGGGCGTGCGTTCGACGAGGAGTCCGGTCTTGCCGTTCGGTGTGTACGAGGAGGCCGCGCGCGACTTCAGCGCCAGGTTCAAGCCCAGGTCGGACACGATCTGGTCCGGCAGCAGCGACACCAGGTACGAGAACCGCGACAGCCGGGCGTCGACGCCCTCCCACGGTGACGCGCTGACCGCCGCCCCGCCGACGTGCGGCAGCTTCTCCAGCACCCTGACCGACTTCCCCGCCCGTGCGAGGTACGCGGCCGCCACCAGCCCGTTGTGGCCGCCCCCGACGATCACGACGTCGTCCATGCCCCGAGATCCCTCCCACGTAGCCTGGTCGGTGGGGAACATAGCGGTCCGAAGGAGATGTGCACATGGGCCGAGTGACGGTGCGCCGAGCGGTCGAGCGGGTGTCGCCGAGCGGTCGGCGCCGCAGGGTCGACGCGCTCGCCGCCGAGGAGCCGCTGGAACTGAGGGTCAACGGGAAGGCGTTGGCCGTCACGATGCGCACGCCCGGTCAGGACGTCGAGCTCGCGCACGGCTTCCTGCTCAGCGAGGGTGTCATCGGGACGTCGGAGGACATCTCGATCGCCCGGTTCTGCGAGGGCACCGGGCCGGACGGGATGAACACCTACAACGTGCTGGACATCGCGCTGGCCGAGGGCGTGCCGCCGCCGGACACCGGGGTGGAGCGGAACTTCTACACCACGTCGTCGTGCGGGGTGTGCGGCAAGGCCGCCCTGGACGCGGTGAAGCTCAAGACCCGCTACTCCCCCGCCCTGGATGAGGTGCGGGTCACACCCGAGGCGTTGACCGGCTTCCCCGACGCGCTGCGGGAGCGGCAGAAGGTCTTCGAGAGCACCGGCGGGCTGCACGCGGCCGGGTTGTTCGTGAACGGCGAGCTGCTGGTCGTGCGCGAGGACGTGGGCCGCCACAACGCCGTCGACAAGGTGCTGGGCTGGGCGGTGCTGCAGAACCTCGTGCCGTTGCGCGGCGCGGTGCTGATGGTGTCCGGGCGGGCGTCGTTCGAGCTGGTGCAGAAGGCCGCCATGGCCGGGATCCCGGTGCTCGCGGCGGTGTCGGCGCCGTCGTCGCTCGCCGTCGAGCTGGCCGAGGAGCAGGGCATGACGCTCGTCGGGTTCCTGCGCGGCGACTCGATGAACGTCTACACCGGTGGGGAGCGCGTGCTTGAGACCGCTTGACGGCGTCGTGGTGGTGAGCCTCGAGCAGGCCGTCGCCGTGCCGTACGCGACGCGGCTGCTGGCCGATCTCGGCGCACGGGTCATCAAGGTCGAACGGCCAGGTACCGGCGATTTCGCACGCCACTACGACTCGGCGTGCGGCGAGGTGTCGTCGTACTTCGCGTGGACGAACGCCGGCAAGGAGTCGGTGTCCCTGGACATCTTCCACCCGGACGGCCGCGAGGTGCTGGACCGGCTCGTCGCGCGCGCTGACGTGCTGCTGTGCAACCTGTCGCCGCGCGTGTGGTCCCGCCTTGCCCTGGAGCTGCCTCCGGCTTTGGTCGTCGGCGAGCTGTCCGGATACGGCTGGGACGGCCCGTACGCGGATCGCAAGGCGTTCGACGCGCTGGTGCAGTCCGAGGCCGGGCTGGTGTCGCTGACCGGCGAGGGCGACGTGGTGGCGCGGGCCGGCATCTCGGTCGCGGACATCGCGGCCGGCGTCCAGCTGCAGGCCGCGGTGCTGGCGGCGCTGCTGCAGCGGGCTCGGACCGGTTCCGGTGCGCGGCTGCGGTTGTCGCTGTTCGAGGCGATGGCCGAGTGGATGCACCAGCCGATGCTCTACGCCGCCGGCACGGGTGCCGCCGCACCGCGGTCGGGCGCGCACCACCCGAGCATCGCGCCGTACGGGCCGGTCGCCTGTGCGGACGGCGCCGTGCACCTGGCCGTGCAGAACGACGGCCAGTGGCACCGGCTGTGCGGGCTGATCGGCCTCGCCGCGCAGGAGAGGTTCGCCACAGTGGCCTCCCGCGTCGAGCACCGCGCGGAGCTGCAGAAGATCCTCGAACAGGCGTTCGCGGGCCTCACCGCGGCGGAGCTGCTGACCGCGCTGGACGAGGCCGACGTGCCGGCCGCGCTGACCCGGCCGATCACCGAACTGGCTACCCACCCGCAGCTCGACACGTGGGTTGACGTGCGGGTTCCCGGCGGAACCGCGCGGATGCTGCCACCGCCCGTCGCCGGGTTCGAGTGGTCGCCGGGCGCGGTTCCGGCACTCGGCGCACACAATGATCACGTGCTGAGGTGGCTGGGCTATTCGGAGGAGGAACTGTCCTCGTTACGCGTGCGTTCCGTCCTCTAGATGTGATGTCCAGGGACGTTGTTCCGGACGTGATGGCCTGTCGTGAAGACAGGTGAAGGCCTCTGGATGTGAAGTGGAGCTGTCTAGGAACCGCTTCACACACCGGAGGCCTTCGTGTCCCACCCTAACGCCACGCTGACCCCACGGACTCGACTGCGCTTGGCTCGCCTGATCGTGGAACAGGACTGGCGGCCCGCCGAAGCGGCGAAGATGTTCATGGTCGCGGAGCGAACCGCACGCAAGTGGGCCGCCCGCTATCGCGACGAGGGCGGGGCCGGGATGCTCGACCGCAGCTCGCGTCCGCGTCACAGCCCGAACCGCACACCCGAACCGCTCGTGCGGCAGATCGTGCTCCTGCGCTGGCGGCACCGGCTGGGCCCGGTCCAGATCGCGGGCCGGCTGGGCCTGGCCGCCTCCACCGTGCACGCCGTGCTGGTGCGCTGCCGGATCAACCGGCTCTCCCGCATCGACCGCGTCACCGGCGAACCCCTGCGCCGCTACGAACACCCCCACCCCGGTTCGCTGATCCACGTCGACGTCACCAAGTTCGGCAACATTCCCGACGGCGGCGGACACCGCTTCGTCGGACGCCAGCAAGGCGACCGCAACAAGCGAGCCATGCCAGGCCTGCCCAAAGGCAAAGACTACAAACCCTTGACCGGCAAAGCCTTCCTGCACACGGTCGTCGATGACCATTCCCGCATCGCCTACGCCGAAATCCACACCGACGAACGAGGCGACACCGCTACCGCCGTCCTGCGCCGCGCGACCGCCTGGTTCCGCGAGCACGGAGTCGTTGTCGAACGAGTCCTGTCCGACAACGGCTCCGCCTACCGCTCCTTCGCCTGGCGCGACGCCTGCGCAGAACTTGGCATCCGGCACAAACGCACCAGGCCCTACCGGCCTCAGACCAACGGCAAGGTCGAACGCTTCCACCGCACCCTGGCTGACGGCTGGGCCTACGCCCGCCACTACCAGTCAGAAACCGAGCGCCGAACCGCCCTGCCCGGCTGGATCCATTTCTACAATCACCACCGAGCCCACTCCGCCCTCGGAGGCCAGCCACCCATCACCCGGCTGACCAACCTCCCTGGACATCACATCTAGAGGGGGAAACGGGGAATGGCGCCCGCGCGATGAGGTGAGCATGGGGGATCCGAGGTACAGCCGCCGCACTCTGCTCGCGGCGATCGGCGTGGTGATCGCGACGGCGGCAGGCGTCGTGACGTACGTGTCGTCGTCCTCGCCGTCCACCGAGCAGCAGATCGCCACCGCGGACCGGGTCAGCAACAAACCGGCCGCCAAGGCGACGCTGCGCTTCGAGCGCGTCTACTCGAAGGCCCGCCGCCGCGAGGTCACCCTCGCCTTCTACCTCCCGACCGGCCCGAACCCCCGCGGCCTGCCGATGTCGATCCTGCTGCACGGCCTGCACGGCAACGCCAGGCACGCCGCCGTGGGCAACCTCGCCGACGTCCTCTCCGCCGCCGTCGCCAAGGGCTCGGTCCCGGCGTTCGGCTTCGTCGCGGTCGACGGCGGCGACCACTACTGGCACGAGAACGTCTCCGGCGACGACCCGATGGCCATGCTGCTCGACGAGGTCCCGCGCTGGCTCAAGGAACGCGGCTACGGCGAGCCGTTCGCCGTCACCGGCGTCTCGATGGGCGGCTTCGGCTCCCTGCTCTACGCCCGCCGCCGGGCCGAACGCGGTGACCCGGTGGCGGCCGCCGCGGCCATCTCCCCCGGCCTGATCACGACGTGGCCGGAGATGGCCAAGCGCCGGGCGTTCAAGAACGAGAGCGAGTGGGCGTCGCTCGACCCGTTGCGGCATCCCAGGTCCACCGGCTCGACCGCGCTGGGCGTGTGGATCGGCGACCGCGACCGGTTCCTCGAGGGCACCCGCCGGTTCATCCGCGAGGTGCGGCCCGAGGTGGGCACCGTGAAGGAGGGCGGGCACGACGACGGCCTGTACCGCAAGGTGACGCCCGACGTCGTGCAGTTCCTCGCCAAGTACGCGAAGCGCGCGGTCTAGCCGCGGCAGGCCGCCCAGCTCCAGGGAAGCTGATCGACCTCTTCGGTCTAGCGCGGTGAGAGCGGCACCGTCTTCGACCGCACCCACTTGAGGACCGACGGCCATTCCCCGTAGCCCGCGTCGATGTTGACGTGCGCCGCCCCCGGCAGGACGTCGATCTCGATCCGCAACGCCTCGGCCAGCTGCTTGGCGGCCTGCATCGAGCAGTACGGGTCACCCTCGCCCGCGACCAGGCGGGTCTCGGTGGCGGCGCGGCGCAGGCTCGCCGGGTCGAGCGGGGCCGGGAAGAACGACTTGATGGCCGGCTCCGGGTAGTCCAGGGCGGGCGGGGCGACGAGCAGCACGCGGTCGACGTGGCCGATGTCCTCGCGGGCGGCGTGGTGCAGCCAGAGGTAGCAGCCGAGCGAGTGCGCGACGACGACCCGTTCCCGGTCGGCCGGCGCTGCTTCGAGGTGGGTGTCGAGCTCGCGCAGCCAGGTGTCGCGGTCGGGCGCGTCCGGGTCGCTGAAGTGCGGCAGGTCGGCGAGGCCACCGTGCTCGGACACCGTCTGGGCCAGCCAGCGCTGCCAGTGGCCGGGGCCGGAGCCGGTGTAGCCGTGGAGCAGGAGCACGTGAGGCAGCGACATGGCTCCACCTTAGAACGACGAACGGGGCGCCGGTCGGATGACCGGCGCCCCGCGCGAAGGATCGGACTAAGCGGACTTCTCGCGACGTTCGCGGCGCGAGGGCTGCCGGGCCACGATGGTCGGGTTCACGTTCTCCTTCACCGTCTGCTCGGTGATGACGACCTTGGCGACGTCCGTGCGGCTCGGGATGTCGTACATCACCGGGAGCAGGACCTCTTCCATGATCGCGCGCAGACCGCGAGCACCCGTCCCACGCAGGATCGCCTGGTCGGCGATCGCTTCGAGCGCGGTCTTGGTGAACTCGAGCTCGACGCCGTCCATCTCGAAGAGCTTCTGGTACTGCTTCACCAGGGCGTTCTTCGGCTCGGTGAGGATCATGACCAGCGACGGCTTGTCGAGGTTCGTGACGGAGGCGACCATCGGCAGACGCCCGATGAACTCGGGGATCAGGCCGAACTTGATCAGGTCCTCCGGCATGGAGTCGGCGAAGAAGTCCGACGCCTCCACCTCGGCCTTGGAGCGGACCTCGGCACCGAAGCCCAGGCCTCGCTTGCCGACCCGGTCCTGGATGATCTTCTCCAGACCGGCGAAGGCACCGGCCACGATGAACAGCACGTTCGTCGTGTCGATCTGGATGAACTCCTGGTGCGGGTGCTTGCGGCCGCCCTGCGGGGGCACCGATGCGGTGGTGCCTTCCAGGATCTTGAGCAGTGCCTGCTGGACGCCCTCACCGGACACGTCGCGCGTGATCGACGGGTTTTCACTCTTTCGAGCGATCTTGTCGACCTCGTCGATGTAGATGATGCCCGTCTCGGCGCGCTTCACGTCGTAGTCGGCGGCCTGGATGAGCTTCAGCAGGATGTTCTCGACGTCCTCACCGACGTAGCCGGCCTCCGTCAGCGCGGTCGCGTCGGCGATGGCGAACGGAACGTTCAGCATCTTCGCGAGCGTCTGCGCGAGATAGGTCTTGCCACACCCCGTCGGACCGAGCATCAGGATGTTCGACTTCGCCAGCTCGACACCGTCGTCACGACCCTCGCGCCCGCGGTCGCCCGCCTGGATGCGCTTGTAGTGGTTGTAGACGGCGACGGAGAGGGTTCGCTTGGCATCACTCTGGCCGATGACGTACTGGTCGAGGAACTCGTGGATCTCGGCGGGCTTCGGCAGCTCGTCGAGCTTCACGTCGCCGGCTTCGGCCAGCTCCTCCTCGATGATCTCGTTGCAGAGATCGATGCACTCATCGCAGATGTAGACGCCGGGGCCGGCGATGAGTTTCTTCACCTGCTTTTGGCTCTTTCCGCAGAAAGAGCACTTCAGCAAGTCGCCGCCGTCACCGATACGCGCCATGACCGCTGACCTATGTCCCCTCCGGCGCACACCTGCTGTAGTGCGCCTGCTGACTTGCTGTGGCAGTCCCACTGGCTGTGGGTGCTGAGCCCGTTCTCCTGACGGTACCTGGCCCACCCCGTTTCAGGGGAGGACCAGCGTCCCCCGACGGCCCGATCAGGCCAGACAACCGGTCACATCGGCGTGTCGGGTGAGGAGGACCGTGCCGGGGGATGGGATGTCCCAGCCCCCGAGACAGGCCCCTGGGGTCTGGGGTGTCCCCAGATGAACACCGGACGTCGGGGGCGGCGAGCGCTCTTCGCGAGCACACTCCTCCTCCGCCGTCCGCCTGGGGGTGTCCCCAGACAAACACAGGAGACGGGGGCGAGGCGAGCGCTCTTCGCGAGCACACCTCGCCCCTCCGCCGACCTCAGGACTTGGCGGAAAGCTTGCGGTAGGGCAGCACCGTGTCGACGATGCCGTACTCCTTGGCCTCCTCGGCCGTCAGGATCCGGTCGCGCTCGATGCTCTCGCGGACCTCCTCTGCCGTCCGGTTCGTGTGCCGCGCGAGGGTGGACTCCATCAGGCGGCGGACACGCTGGATCTCGTTCGACTGGATCTCCAGGTCGGACACCTGACCGTACGCACCCTCCATGGAGGGCTGGTGGATCAGGATTCGCGCGTTGGGCAGCGCGTGCCGCTTACCGGGCGTTCCAGCCGCGAGCAGCACGGCCGCGGCGGAGGCCGCCTGGCCGAGGCAGTACGTCTGGATGTCCGGGCGGACGAACTGCATGGTGTCGTAGATGGCCATCAACGAGGTGAACGAGCCACCCGGCGAGTTGATGTACATCAGGATGTCGCGGTCCGGGTCCTCGGACTCGAGCACCAGCAGCTGTGCCATGACGTCGTTGGCCGAAGCGTCGTCAACCTGCACGCCGAGGAAGATGATGCGCTCCTCGAAGAGCTTGTTGTACGGGTTCGACTCCTTCATGCCATAGCTGGTGCGCTCGACGAACGACGGCAGCACGTACCGCGACTGAGGCATGTGGAACTGGCTCACTTGAGGTCTCCTAGCTGACGTCAGTTGTTCGAGTCGCCGACGGGCTGGGCCCTGGTGACGACCTTGTCGACGAAGCCGTACTCGAGTGCTTCCTGCGCCGTGAACCAGCGGTCGCGGTCGGAGTCGCGGGTGATGGTCTCGAGCGTCTGGCCGGTGTGCTCGGCGATGAGCTCGGCCATCTCGCGCTTGGTGCGCGTCAGCATGTCCGCCTGGATCGCGATGTCCGCGGCCGTACCGCCGACACCGGCCGACGGCTGGTGCATCAGGATCCGGGCGTGCGGGAGCGCGTGGCGCTTGCCGGGCGCGCCCGCGGAGAGCAGGAACTGCCCCATCGAGGCCGCGAGGCCCATGGCGTACGTGGCCACGTCCGGCTGGATGAGCTGCATCGTGTCGTAGATGGCCATGCCCGCCGTGACGGAACCACCCGGCGAGTTGATGTAAAGCGTGATGTCCTTCTCGGGGTCCTCAGCGGCGAGGAGCAGCAGCTGAGCGGTGATCTGGTTGGCGATGCCCTCTTCGACCTGTGATCCCAGGACGATGATCCGCTCGCGGAGCAGCCGCTCGTACACCGAGTCGTTGAGGTTCATCCCGGCGGTGGCCGACCGCATCTCGGGGGTCGGGAAGGAGTGCTGCGTCACGTCTGCCTGCCTAACTCCAGGTGGAACGAATCTGGATGCCAAAACTCTCTGCGATCGACCTTAACGAAGACGGGCGGCGTCAGATGCCCGACACCGCCCGCGTTCGCTCAGGGCTGTATTTGTTGGCGCTCGCCCGCTCGCGCGGCGAGGTCGTCGAGAAGCCGGCCGTCCGGCCGACTCGCTCGCACCGAAACGGGCTTCGCCGATGCCGGCACGAGCGGGTGACCGGACGACCGGACGACCTCGCTACTCCTGGCCGTCCTCTTCGGACTTGGTCTCGCCGAAGAGCTCGTCGAGGTCCAGCTTCTCGCCGGCCGTGTCGCTGACCTCGGCCTGGCGCACGACGCTCGCGAGCGCCTTGCCCCGGCGGACGTCGGCGAAGATCGCGCCGAGCTGACCGGACTGCTGCGCGCGCTTGACGTACTCGTCGGGCGAGATGCCGAAGCGCTGCGCCTGGTAGATGATCCGCTCGGTCAGCTCACCGTCGGACACCGTGACCTGCTCGGCGTCGGCGATCGAGTCGAGCACGAGCTGCGTCTTGACGGCCTGCTCGGCGGCCTTGCGCAGCTCGGCGTCGAACTCCTCCTCCGACTGGCCCTGCTCCTCGAGCCAGGCCGCGAACTTCGCGTCGTCGTGGTCGAAGGCGTGCACGGCGTCGTGCTTGCGGGCGTCGATCTCGCCCTGGACGATGCCCTCGGGCAGCGGGACCTCGGTGGTCTCCAGCAGCGCCTCGAGGACCTTGTCGCGGGCCTGGACGCCCTGCTGCATCTTCTTGACGCGGCCCAGGCGGGTCTCCAGGTCGGCCTTCAGCTCGTCGAGGGTGTCGAACTCGCTGGCGAGCTGCGCGAACTCGTCGTCGAGCTCGGGGAGCTGGCGCTCCTTGACGGAGCTCAGCACGACGGTGACCTCGGCCTCGCGGCCCTCGTGCTCACCGGCCACGAGCGTGGTGGTGAAGGTCTTGGTGTCGCCCTCGGACGCACCGACGAGAGCGTCGTCGATGCCCTCGACGAGCTGGCCGGAGCCGACCTCGTAGGACAGGCCGCTGGTGCGGGCCTCCTCGACCTCTTCGCCGTCGACGGTCGCGGACAGGTCGACGATGACGAAGTCACCGGTCTCGACCGGGCGGGAGACACCGGTCAGCGTGCCGAAGCGAGCGCGGAGCTCGTCGAGCTGCGTGGTCACGTCGGAGTCGGTGACCTCCTGCTCGTCGACGGTCACGGCGAGCTCGCCGAACGCGGGCACGGTGATCTCGGGGCGAACGTCGACCTCGGCGGTGAACTCGAGGGTCTGCCCGTCCTCGATCCTGGTCACCTCGAAGTCCGGACGACCGAGCGTGCGCACCTCACCCGCGTTGACCGCCTCCAGGTACTTGGCCGGGATGGCCTCCTGGATGACCTCGTCCAGCACCGGAGCGCGGCCGATGCGGTTCTCCAGAACCTTGGCGGGGGCCTTGCCCGGACGGAAGCCGGGGATGCGGACCTGCTTCGCGAGCTTCCGGTACGCCTGGTCGAAGTTCGACTTGAGCTCGTCGAACGGCACCTCGACGTTGATCCGGACCCTCGTCGGGCTCAGGTGCTCGACGGTGCTCTTCAACGTGGACTCCTCGTAACGAACAAGAACGTGCAAGACAGCCGGTACCGCCACACGGGACGCCCGGATTCTTAGCGAGTCTAGGCGAGGCCCGTGCTGTGACCGCCGCCACCCCGCTTTGGCCGGTCACCGCCCGCCCTGGGCGTGGCCGATCGGGTGCGCATGGGGGTTCAGGCGAACAGCAGGCCCTCCAGCCACCGTAAAGAACTCGCCGCCCACTCGCAGTCCGCCGGGGGCACCGGACGCGCCAACGCCGCCGCGGCCTCCCAGGGCGACTGGCGCCTTTTGTTCGCCTGGCGAAAGGCTTCACTGAAACGAGTCGCCCAACTACGGCCCGTCGAAGACCGTCACGACAATTTCACTCTTTCGGCGGAAAGCACCTTTCGCGACCGATCAAGATGACTCCATAAGCACCAATCACGCCAGCTCAGGGGGCAGGTAGCGTTACTGCTCCCGCACCATCCGTAACAGGACCACGGGAACAAACGAGAAAAAGTCGTCGCACCGTTTTACCCCGAGGATCCGCCTGATGGAGACACGCCAGCTTCTCGCGTTCACGACCGTGGTTCAGACAGGGAGCTTCACCAAGGCCGCTGCCACGCTCAACTGCTCGCAGCCGACCATCACCACCCGCATCAAGGCGCTGGAGGAGGGCCTCGGGGTCGTCCTTTTCCGACGCCTCCCCCGAGGTATCCAGATGACCTCCGCTGGCGTGGAACTACTCCCGTTCGCGCGAAACATCATCAACCTCACCGAAAAGGCCCGAAAAGCCATAACGATGAACGGCGAGCCGCACGGCAAACTCGTCATCGGTTCCGCACAGAGTTTGACCGACTACCGTCTGCTACCGCTCATCGAATACATGTGCTGGCGCTACCCGTCGGTCCAACTCTCGCTGCACTCGCGCAACGCGCTGAACAACCTGAACTCGGTCCGCGACGGCCAACTGGACTGCGCCTTCTTCATCGGGGCGATAGAACCCCGTGAAGGTCTGGAGACCACCGTTCTGTGCCCCGAGCCCCTCGTCATGGTCGCGGGCCCGAACCACATGCTCGCCCAGCGCCAGGCACTCACCGAGGACGACTTCACCAGCAGCACCCTCATCCGGGCGGAGAACGGCGCCTCGTACCACGAGCTCTTCGAACACTCCCTCGGCTACGACGACACCCGCGCCCCCGTCCTGGAACTGGACTCGGTGGACGCCGCCAAACGCGCCGTCGCCTCCGGCCTGGGCATCGCCCTGATGCCCGAGGTGACCGTGTCCGCCGAGCTCTCCGACGGCAGGCTGGTCCGCTTGCCCTGGTCCCCGACGTTCCGCGTGTACACGCAGTTCGGCTGGCGCCAGGACAACTCGACCAACCCGGCGGTGACGGCACTGGTCTCGGCGGCCGCCCAGGTGGTCAGCGACCAGGTCGCCTCCCTCACCTGACGCGCGCCTGAGGCGCCACCCCGGAACTGCCCCGCACCACCAGCTCGGGCAGCACGTCCTCGACGTCGGACGGCGTGGCCCCGCCGATGACGGCGACCAGCGCCCGAGCCGCCCGAGCCCCGAAGGCGAAGGTGTCCCGGGACAACGCGGTCAACCGCCCGTGCTGGCACAGCACCGAGTCGTCCCAGGCGACGATCGACAACGCGGCAGGCACCTCGACCCCCATCGAAGCGGCCACCTCGGCTCCGGCCACCGCCATCACGTCGTTGTCGTACACGATCGCCGTAGGCGGCTCGTCCGCGGTCAGCAGCGAACGGGTAGCGGCGGCCCCGGACTCGGCCGTGTAGTCCCCGGGAACCACCACACCGTCCACAACGGACGATGCGAACGCCGCATCCCGCCGCACGGTGTGCAACAACGACGACAACCCGGCCACCCGAGCGATCCGCTGATGTCCCAGCGACTTCAGGTACTCCACCACCGAGGTCATGGCCGCGTAGTCGTCAGCCCACACGGAGGCCAGCGCCCCGTGGTGCCCGGCCCCACCGACCACCACGGCCGGCAGCCCGAGGGACGGCATCAGCTCGATGCGGGGATCCGACACCAGCAGGTCCACGAGGAACACCCCGTCGACCCGGTGCTCGGCCCACCACCGCCGGTAAAGCTCGATCTCGGCATCGCGGGACTCCACGACCTGCAGCAACAACGCGCAGGACATCTCGGACTGCATCCCGGCGATCAGCTGGAAGAAGAACGCCTCATCGCCCAGCGCCCGAGGCGGCCGCACGAGCACTAGCCCGACCGCGTCGGCGGACGCCGACGAGAGCGCCCGGGCGGTCACCGACGGCCGGTACCCCAGGGAGGACGCGACCTCCAGCACGCGCGCCCGAGTCGCCTCCGACACGCCCGACCGGCCGTTCAAGGCCAACGACACAGCACCCTTGGACACCCCGGCCGCCGCGGCGATGTCCTTGATCGTCGGCCTTTTCACCGCACGCACCCTGTCCAGAACGAGACAACAAGACGTTCGGAGGCTAGCCGGAGATAAACCGGTTTAGCTAGGGTCCGCGACCAAGGAGGTGGGTGTCAATGAAGAGGCGCACGTTCCTCGCGGCCCTGGCGGCGGTGCCCGTGGCGGGCTGCGGCCTGTCCGGTACGTCCAGCACGTCCGCAGGCGGAAACGGCCAGGTCAAGGGCGAGATCACGTTCCAGACCTGGTCCCTCAAGCCCAAGTACACCGACTACGTCAACGGTGTCGTCGACGCGTTCCAGAAGCAGCACCAGGGCACCTCGGTGAAGTGGGTCGACCAGCCCGCGGACGGGTACCTGGCCAAGGTCATGGCGGACGCGAGCGCGGGGAGCCTCCCCGACGTCATCAACGTGCCACCGGACCTCAGCTTCCCGCTCGCCAAGGCAGGCCAGCTCGTCAACCTCGACGAGTCGCTGAAAGACGCCAAACCCGAGTACCTCGAGAACGCCTGGCAGGCGTTCGAGATCCCCGGCAAGGGCGGCTGCTACGGCTTCCCGTGGTACCTCAACACCGGCCCGATCTTCTACAACAAGGCCCTGTTCAGCCAGGCGGGCCTCGACCCGGACAAGCCACCGACGAACTTCACCGAGCTCGAGGCCACGGCGCTCAAGCTCGCCGAGAAGAAGATCGCGATCCTCGGCCAGACCCCGAGCATCGCCGACTTCGGCCTGTACGGCGTCAAGCTGTTCGAGAACGACAAGTTCACCTTCAACGAGCCCAAGGGCGTCGAGTTCGTCGAGAGCTACAAGCGCATGTACGACGCGGGCGCGCTGATCCCCGAGGCGCTCACGCAGAACTACACCGGCGCCGGCGCGAAGTTCATGGCCCAGCAAACGGCGATGAACGCCGGCAGCGCGTACGACCTCGGCAAGTTCAAGACCGACGCGCCGAGCCTCTACGCCAACATCGGCATCACCACGCCCATCACGAACACGGGCAGCGCCAACATGTTCCTGCACGGCGTGAGCGTGCCGAAGAGCAGCAAGAACCAGGCGACGGCGCTCGCGTTCGGCCGGTTCCTCACCAACGCCGAGAACCAGGTGAAGTTCGCCAAGCTCGCGTCGATCTTCCCCAGCACGTCCCAGGGCGGTGACGACCCGTACTTCACCACGGAGGACGGCACCGACGAGGCACGCGTGCGGGTCGCGGCGGCCAAGCAGCTCAAGACCGCGGTGAACTACACGCCGGTGCAGTTCAGCGACCAGATGCGCGAGGCGCTCCTGCAGCAGCTGGCCGACGCGATGCTGGGCAAGAAGTCGCCGAAGCAGGCCCTGGACGACGCCGTCGCCGAATGCAACCGGCTCCTCAAGTAGGCAGCACATGACCCATCGCCCGTACACGCCGTGGCTGTTCCTGGCCCCAGGACTGGCCATCTGCCTGGCGTTCGTCATCTTCCCGTTCCTGAACATGATCGTGCTCGCGTTCACCGACGCGAGCGCGCTGGGCGGCGGCCAGTTCACCGGCGTGGACAACTTCGTGCGGATGGTCCAGGACCCGAAGTTCTGGGCGGCCGCGCGCAACAGCCTGCTGTACATGGCGGGCGTCGTCCCGCCGCTCGTGCTGTTGCCGCTGCTGATCGCGATGCTCGCGCAGAAGGTCGTGCCGGGCATCGGGATCTTCCGGACGGCGTTCTTCACGCCGGTGATCGCGTCCACGGTCGTGGTCGGGCTCATCTGGACGTGGCTGCTCGACAGCCGCGGCCTGGTGAACAGCGTCGTGGAAGCCCTGGGCGGCACCAGGATCGGGTTCCTGACCGACTCGACGCTCCTGCTGATCAGCTCGATGGTGGTGACGGTCTGGCGCGGCCTGGGCTACTACATGGTCATCTACCTGGCCGCGCTCGCGAACGTGCCGAAGGACCTGCACGAGGCCGCGATGGTCGACGGCGCGGGGCCGATCAGGAGGTTCTGGTCGGTCACCGTGCCCAGCCTCCGGCCGACGATGGTGCTCGTCGCGGCACTGAGCGCGGTCAACGGGTTCCGCGTGTTCTCCGAGATCTACCTGCTGTCCGGCGGCACCGGCGGACCGGGCGGGGCGAGCACCACGCTGGTGATGCTCATCCAGTCGGTCGGCCGCGGCCTCACCGGCGAGGTCGGGTACGCCTCGGCGCTGAGCGTCGTGCTGTTCGTCATCCTGCTGGGCCTGCTGCTGGTCACCCTCAAGCTCAACCGCAGGGAGGACCAGCTGTGACGCGCGCGCACCTCTACCTGGCACTGCGCTACCTCGCGCTGCTCAGCATCCTCGCGATCAGCATCGGCCCGTTCCTGTGGCAGTTCGCCACGAGCATCAAGGGGCCGACCGAGGACGTCTTCGTCCCCGACTTCATCCCGGACGACCCGACGTTCGGCAACTACGCGGCCGTGGCCGACGTGGTGCCGGTGTGGTCGTTCGCGCTCAACTCCCTCGGAGTGGCGAGCGTCAACGTCATCACGAACTGCCTGGGCGCGGCCATGGCCGGCTACGCCCTGGCACGGCTCAAGTTCCGGGGCCGCAGGTTCGCCGCGGTGATCTTCGCCAGCAGCATCCTGGTGCCGTTCGAGGCGATCATGATCTCGCTTTTCCTGGTGATGCGCGGCCTCGGGCTCACCAACACGCTCACCGCGGTCGTGCTGCCCGGCGCGATCGCCGCGCTCAACGTCCTGTTGCTGCGCAACGCCTTCCTCGCACTCCCCGCCGAAGTCGAGGAAGCCGCGGTCATCGACGGCGCCAACGCCTGGCAGCGCTTCACCCGCCTCGCGCTGCCGTCGGTGAAGGGCACGCTGGTCGTGGTGGCGCTGTTCTCGTTCATGTTCAGCTGGGACGACTTCCTCTGGCCGCTCATCGTCCTGAGCGACCAGGAGAAGTACACGCTCACCATCGGTCTCGCGTACCTCCAGGGCACGTTCGTGCAGAACCAGCGGCTGGTGGCGGCGGGCACGATCATCGCCGTCGTCCCGCTGATCCTCCTGTTCCTGTTGCTGCAGAAGCACTTCTTCCGCGGAGTGGGAGAAGGCGCGATCAAGGGCTGACACCCCCGAGGAGCTCAACCTTGCGTTTCGGCGTGAACTACACCCCTTCCCAGGGCTGGTTTCACCACTGGCTCGACTTCTCCCTCGACGACGTGAAGGCCGACTTCGAGTCCATCTCGAACCTCGGCCTCGACCACGTGCGGGTCTTTCCGCTGTGGCCGGTGTTCCAGCCCAACCGCGGTCTGGTCCGTCCCCAGGCGGTCGAGCAGCTGGCCCAGATGCTCGACGCCGCCCACGAGACAGGCCTGGACGTGCAGGTCGACGTGCTGCAGGGCCACCTGTCGAGCTTCGACTTCTACCCGTCGTGGGTGCAGACCTGGCACCGCCGCAACATCTTCACCGACGCCGACGTGGTCAGCGGGCAGAAGTTCTACGTCCGCACGCTCGCCGAGGCGCTGCGGGAGAAGCCGAACTTCCTCGGCTTCACCCTGGGCAACGAGGTCAACCTGCTCACCGAGTCCAACCCCTGCACGCCCGAGCAGGCCGGTGAGTGGATCGACGCGCTCCTCGCCGAGTGCGAGAAAGCCGCACCGGGCCACCCGCACGTCCACTCCGAATACGACGCCGTCTGGTACGAGAGCGAGCACGCGTTCCTCCCGGAGCACGCGGCCAACAAGGGCGCGATGACGACCGTGCACTCGTGGGTCTTCAACGGCACCGCGCAGCGCTACGGACCGCTCAGCCCGGAGAGCGTCCACCACGCCGAGTACCTGGTCGAACTGGCGAAGGCGCACGCGAAGGACCGGCAGCGGCCCGTGTGGTTGCAGGAGGTCGGCGCCGCCCAGCCCGAGATCAGCGCCGAGCAGGCGCCCCAGTTCGCGGAGCAAACGCTTGCGAACGTGCTGACCTGCTCGAACCTGTGGGGCATCACGTGGTGGTGCTCGCACGACGTCGACCGTGCGTTGGTGGACTTCCCCGAACGCGAGTACGAGTTGGGGTTGTTGACGACGGAACGCAAGGTCAAGCCGCTCGGCGAGGCGATCGCCCGGATCGTGCGCGACGCGGTGCACGAGCCGGCCGGGCGCACGCCGATCACGCTGCACGGCGACCGGCCCTCGTGGGGTCCGGGCGGCGCTTTCTTCGACGAGTGGATGAGCCTCGCACGCGCCGGTGTGCGGGCCTCGATCGAGCTGGGGTGAACAGGTGCACGACGAACGCGCGCTACTGGAAGAACGACTCAACCGCACGCTGAAGGAACGCATCCGCCCGGCCGTCTACGGCGAGACCGCACCACTGGAACTGGCCGTCTGGACCGTGCCGGACGAACCCGTCCCGGTGGCCGAGGCCCTGGCTGCCACCTACGCACCCGCGAGCGTCGGCGACGCGTGGGGCGCACCGTGGAGCACGAGCTGGTTCCGGCTGACCGGCACCGTTCCGGAGGAGTGGCGGGGCAGGCAGGTCGAGGTCGTGCTGGACCTCGGCTTCACCCATCCCGGTCCCGGCTTCCAGTCCGAGGGCCTCGCCTACACCGCTGACGGACTGCCGATCAAGGGAATCGAGCCGCGCAACACCTACCTGCCCGTCGACGGCTCGGAGGTGCTGTTCTACCTTGAAGCCGCCGGCAACCCGACGATCCTCGACTTCCACCCGTTCCTGCCGACCCCGCTGGGCGACAAGGAGACCGCGGGCACCGAGCCGTTGTACAAGATCCTCAAGGCCGAGCTGGCGGTGTTCCAGCCGCAGGTGTGGCACCTGATGCTCGACATCGAGGTGCTCCAGTCGTTGATGAAGGAACTCCCGGGCCACGACCCGCGCCGCCACAAGGTCCTGCACGCGCTGGACCGGGCGATGGACGCGCTGGACCTGAACGAGGTCGCCGCGACCGCTGACCTCGCCCGCGCGGAACTGGCCGGCGTACTCGCCTTGCCCGCCAACGCCTCAGCTCACAAGGTCTCGGCGATCGGCCACGCGCACATCGACTCCGCATGGCTGTGGCCGCTGCGCGAGACCGTCCGCAAGTGCGCGCGCACCTTCTCGAACGTCACGAAGCTGATGGACGAGTACCCGGACTTCTACTTCGCGTGCTCGCAGGCGCAGCAGTACGAGTGGATGAAGGAACACCACCCGCACGTGTGGGACCGCGTCCGCGAGAAGGTCCGCAGTGGACAGTTCGTGCCGGTCGGCGGCATGTGGGTCGAGTCGGACACGAACATGCCCGGCGGCGAGGCGATGGCCCGCCAGCTCGTGCACGGCAAACGCTTCTTCCTCGACAACTTCGGCGTCGAGACCGAGGAGGTCTGGCTGCCGGACTCGTTCGGCTACAGCGCCGCGCTCCCCCAGCTGATCAAGCTGTCGGGCTCGCGCTGGTTCCTCACCCAGAAGCTCTCGTGGAACCAGATCAACAAGTTCCCGCACCACACGTTCTGGTGGGAGGGCATCGACGGCACGCGGATCTTCACGCACTTCCCGCCCGTCGACACCTACAACTCCTCGCTGTCCGGCGAGGAGCTCGCCCGCGCTTCGAGGCAATTCGCCGAGCACGCCAAGGCCTCGCGGTCCCTGGTCCCGTTCGGCTACGGCGACGGCGGTGGCGGCCCCACCCGCGAGATGATGGAGACCGCGCACCGCGTCGCGAACCTCGAGGGCTCGCCGACCGTCCGCGTAGAGCCACCACGCGAGTTCTTCCAGGCCGCGCAGGACGAGTACCCGGACGCGCCGGTGTGGGCGGGCGAGCTGTACCTGGAGAAGCACCGCGCCACCTACACCACGCAGGCCAAGACCAAGCAGGGCAACCGCCGCAGCGAACACCTGCTGCGCGAGGCCGAGCACTGGTCCGTGGCCGCCGCTCTCGCCGGCCACGAGTACCCGTACGACGACCTCGACCGGTTGTGGAAGACCGTGCTGCTGCACCAGTTCCACGACATCCTGCCCGGCAGCTCGATCGCCTGGGTGCACCGCGAGGCCGAGGCCACCTACGCCCGCGTGGCGTCCGAGCTGAAGGCCCTGACCTCCCGGGCCATCGACGCGCTCAAGGGTGACGGCGACGACGAGCTGACGTTCGACGTGCTGGGCGGCGACGCACCCAGGCCCTTCGTCGCTCCGGTCGACGGCGTGCTCGACAACGGCCGCCTGCGCGTCACGATCGACTCCGAGGGCATCGTGCTGTCGGTCCTCGACCTGGAGGCCGGCCGCGAGGTCCTGCCGCCGCACGGGTTCGCCGGCATGCCGCAGCTGCACCGCGACAACCCGAACCAGTGGGACGCCTGGGACATCGACCCGTTCTACCGCAACTGGAAGGCCGACCTGATCCCGTCCGAGCGCGTCGACGCTTCCGACGGTGTGGTCGTCCGGGCGAAGTTCGGCGACTCGGTGCTCACCCAGACCATCCGGCTGCGCGAGGGCGCCAAGCAGCTCGACTTCGACACCGAGGTCGACTGGCAGGAACAGGAGAAGCTGCTCAAGATCGCGTTCCCGCTGGACCTGCGCGCCGAGGTCTCCACGGCGGAGACCCAGTTCGGCCACCTGCACCGCCCGGTGCACACCAACACCTCGTGGGAGGCCGCGAAGTTCGAGATCTGCGCCCACCGCTACCTGCACGTCGGCGAACCCGGCTACGGCGTCGCGGTGGTCAACGACTCGACCTACGGCCACGAGGTCACCCGCACCACCCGCGACGACGGCGGAACCACCACGACCGTGCGCCTGTCCCTGCTGCGCGCACCCAGGTTCCCCGACCCCGAGACCGACCAGGGCGAGCACCGCTTCCGCTACGCCCTCGTGGTCGGCGCGGGCATCCCGGAGGCCATCGACGCCGGGTACCGCATCAACCTGCCGCCGCAGTCCGTCCGCGGCTCGAACGCACCGGAACCGCTGGTGCGCACGAACAATCCCGCGGTCAGGGTCGAGGCCGTGAAGCTGGCCGACGACCGGTCGGGCGACGTCGTCGTCCGGCTCTACGAGGCGCACGGCGGCCGTGCCCGCGCCTCGATCAGCACCTCCTTCGCCCACCGCGGCATCCAGGAGACCGACCTGCTCGAACGCCCCCTGGCCGACGCGTCCGCCGAGGTGGTGCTGCGCCCGTTCCAAGTGATCACCCTGCGATTCACGAGGTAGCGCATGAAGAAGCTGTTCCTGGCCCTGCTGCTGGTGGCGCTCGCCGCGCCACCGGCCCAGGCGGCCACCCAGAAGCGAACCGTCGTCTACTACCAGACCCAGTACAGCAACGGCGCGACCGGAACGTACGTCTCGTCGAAGCCCCTGGTCGACCGCAGTACCGGCGTCACGGACGTCCTCGTCGCCGCGATCCACCTCAACGACAACAAGGTCGTCCACCTCAACGACCACCCGCCGTCGCACTCGCGGTACACGCGGATGTGGCAGGACCTCGCCGCGATGCAGGCCCGCGGCGTCAACGTGATCGGCATGGTCGGCGGCGCCGCGCCGGGCTCGTTCACGAGGCTCGACACCCGCTTCGACGAGTACTACCCGTTGTTGCGGGACACGATCCGCACCTACAAACTCAACGGCGTCGACCTCGACGTCGAGGAGCGGATGTCGATCGCAGGCATCCGCCGCGTGATCGACCGGCTGAAAGCCGACTTCGGCGCGAACTTCATCGTCACGCTCTCGCCGGTCGCCTCGGCCCTGTGGGGTGGCGGCAACCTGTCCGGCTTCAACTACGAGGAGCTCTACCGCAGCCACGGCTCGAAGATCGCGTGGTTCAACGGCCAGTTCTACAACGGCTGGGGCAACGCGGGCAGCACCGCGCACTACGACCAGATCATCAACCGGCGGCTGATCCCGGCGAACAAGGTCGTGCTCGGCACGCTCACCAACTCGGCCAACGGCGGGTCGGGTTACGTCAGCATGTCGACCCTCAGGAACACCGTCACGAGCCTGAAGAACAAGTACGCCAACTTCGGTGGTGTGGCGGGCTGGGAGTACTTCAACTCGCTGCCCGGCGGCACCGCGCAGCCGTGGCGGTGGGCAGCGGACGTGACAGCCATGCAGAAGTAGGCCGAACGGCGCAATTCGGGCGGGGTGTGCAACGAGCACCCCGCCCGTTGCGATTAAGGCCGGGGTACCTCCGGCCAGTGGGCTCGAGGTTCTGGGGACTTGGGGGGGATTTTCGCATGCCTTCTTGCAGATCACTGGCGGTCGCGGCCGCCGTGCTGATGGGGGTGCTGGTGCCCGGCGTGGCACACGCGGCACCACCGTCCAACGACGACTTCGGCGCGTCGACGACGATCACCGCCCTGCCGTACTCGGTCGAGCAGGACACGACCGAGGCGACCAAGGCGGCCGACGACCCGTACGCCTGCCAAGGTGACGGCCTCACCGGTTCGGTGTGGTTCACCTACACCGCGACCGAGAACGGCCTGCTGCGCCTGAAGACCGAGGGCAGTGACAGGGACCTGCACGTCACGACGTTCACCGGTGAGCGCGGCGACCTCAAGCAGGTCTGGAATCCCATGTGGGACGGCTGCACCACCAGCAGGACCACGCCGATCACGTTCCCCGCGACGGCCGGGACGACGTACCACTTCATGGTCAGCGGCAACGGCACGCCCGGCGGTGCGCTGAAGCTCGCGCTCGACCGGATCGCTCCGGTGGCCAACGACGACTTCGCGAACGCGCGGCCGGTGACCTCACTGCCGTTCAGCGCGCCCAAGCCGGACTTCACGCTCGCGTCGGCCGAGCCGGACGAGCCGGCACCGACGTCGTGTTCCGGCAGCCAGGGCCTGCCGTCCGTCTGGTACGCGTTCACGCCGACGCGGACGCAGTCGCTCGTGGTCAAGATGGACGCGAGCGGCGGCGGTCCGTACGGCGCCGTCTACGAGGGCACGTCGCTACCCGAGCTGCGGATGCTCGCCTGCGTCACCGGCTACCACTACAGCGGCAAGGCCGTCGGAGTCACCGAGGGCAGGACGTACTACATGCAGGTCACCGGCCTCAACGACCGCTACCCGTCGCCCGCGACGCTGCGGCTGTCCGAAGCGGCCCCGTTGCAGACCGAGCTCTACGGCTCGTCCGAGGAGCGCCCGCTCTACGAGACCATCGGGTTCTCGGTGCGGCACAACAACTCCTACGAAGCGCCGGTGACGACCTCCTGGGACTTCGGTGACGGCACGACCGCGCCGCCGAGCACGGAGACGAGCCAGCAGCACAAGTACGCCAAGGACGGCGAGTACACCGTGACGGTGAACTCGACCTCCTCGGACGGCCGCACCAGCAGCGACACCACCGTGGTCAAGATCAAGACCCACGACGTCGGGATCACCAGGTTCGCGGTGCCCAGCTCGGCCAGGGCCGGACAGCAGAAGACGATCACGGTGCAGGTGGCGAACACCAGGTACCTGGAGAAGCCGACGGTCACGCTCTACCGGTCGGACGGCGACTCGTGGGAACAGGTCGGCCAGCTGTCGATCGAGGTGCCGGCACACCCGACCCGCAAGGTGAACTTCCCGTTCGCCTACACCTTCACCCCGGAGGACGCCGCGATCGGCAAGGTCACCTTCCGCGCCGTGGTCCTGCCGTGGCCGACCCAGGACGCCCGTGAGCAGGACAACGAGGTGATCGCGATCGCGACCACCGTGCATCCCGCCGCCACCGTCGCCGCCGCCGCGCTCACGATCTGACCTGGGGGAATCATGAGACAGCTCACCAGACTGCGCCTGGCCGCGGTGGCCGTGGCGGCGCTGACCACGTTCGCACCCGGCGTCGCCCACGCGGACACGCCGGCCAACGACGACGTCGACGGCGCCACCGAGATCACCGCGCTGCCCGCCACCACGACGGTCGACACCACCGGTGCCACCAAGGCGTCCGACGACCCGAGCATCTGCAACTACCAGAGCTACCACTCCGTGTGGCTGCGCTTCACCGCGACCGCGGACGGCTTGGTCAAGCTGTCCAACACGAGCGAGCGGTACGCCACGTTCTACGGGGTCTTCACCGGCACGCGCGGCGCGCTCACGCCCGTCCCGGGTGCCTGCACCACCCCCGGTGAACGGGAGAAGACGTTCAGCGTCAAGGCGGGCACGACCTACCACCTCGCCGTGGTCGAGCACTACTCCGGCTACCCGGGCCCGGTGACGCTGGCGATGATGTCGGTGCGCGCCGCTCCGAACGACGACCGGGCCGCGGCCGCGCCGATCACGTTGCCGTCGCGGATCGAGGGCGACCTCACCCGCGCGACACCGGAACCGGGTGAGGTGCCGCCGAGCTGTGACGCGACCGCGACCCAGTCGCTCTGGTACAGCTACACGGCGACGCGTTCGCGCTGGGTCAGCCTGTCCGCGTACTACAACTCGATCAGCGTGCACCGCGCCACCGACCCGTCCGAAGTGGACTGCTTCCCCTCCGGCGGCAACTCGAACGGCTCGGTGTTCGCGGCGACCGAGGGCGAGACGTACCTGGTCCGGGTGGCGCGTTCCGCGCGGGAGGCGGCGACGTTCTGGATGGACGTGGAAGAGGCCGCGCCGATCAGGCCGACCGCCTCGAACAGCCGCTACCAGCCCTCGGCGCTCGACAACCTCTCGTTCCAGATCTCCTCGGGCGACCCGCACGGCAGGGACGTCACCAGCGGAGTGATCGACTTCGGCGACGGCACCACGAAGAACTACGTGGCGTACGAGGAGGTCCGGCACCAGTACGCGCGGGACGGCGTGTACACGGTGACCATGACGGGCTCGACCCGTGACGGCCGCACCGGCACCGGTACCTCCACGGTCACGATCGACACGCACGACGTGTCGGTGGCCGCGTTGTCGGTGCCGTCCTCGGTGCGGGCGGGTCAGACCAAGCCGATCAAGGTGTCGGTCGCGAACACGCGGCAGACCGAGAACGTCCGGGTCACCCTCTACCGGGTCAGCGAGACCGGTGGCTACGACGAGCAGATCGGTCAGACGGTCCAGCGGGTGGCGGCATCGCCGACCGGCAGGGTCGACTTCCCGTTCGCCTACACCTACACCGCGAAGGACGCGACGCTGGGCAAGGTGACGTTCCGCGCGGTCGCCGCGCTGGAGAACTGGAACCTGCGCGAGGCGAAGCCGGACGACAACGAGGCCCGTGCCACCACGGCCACCGTCCGGCCCGCGGCCAGTGCGAGCGCTCTGGTCAACTGATAGGTCCTGGCCTCTGAACAGGGGCCAGGTGAGGCGCCCGCCGGGATTGTTCCTGGCGGGCGCCTCGTCTGTTTCGTCGCAGGTGAGCGTGTAGCCGGCGAAGCGCGGCAGGCTGACGCGTCCGCCTGCCGCGACTGATCACGCGCCGAGCGGGCCACCCGTCCGTACCGCCTGAGAGGCACGGCCACTGGCTTGCCCCTTACCCCGCCGATCGGACCCGTTTCGCCCCTGCCTCAGCGGCCGGGTAAGGGGTCCTGCGGCGGTTGCCTGGGTGATCGCCCGATGTAAGGGGTCACCCCTCAGGAGCAATCTCATCGTTGTCAGCAAGACCGAGTGAGAAGCACTGAGGAGTGAGTCAGATGGAGTGGACGCCCGAAGCGATCAAGGCGGAGATGGACTACCGGCAGGAAGCCCTGCGGGAGGACGCCCGCCGGACCCGCGAGTACTACCTCCACGGCGGGAAGCCGCGTTCGTGGTGGCACCGCATGACACACCGCCACGAGCCTGAGGTTTCCGCCGGACAACAGGCTGCGTGATGCCGGGGGTAGTCGTAGGGGGTGTGGTCCCTCTCGTCCAGGAACCACACCCCCTACGGCTCATGCGCTACGCCTTGGCGGGCAGCCACGCCTTGATCTTGTCGGCGTTGGCGTCCGCCCACTTCTTGGCGGCGTCCTCGGGCTTCATCTTGTCCTCGGCGATGTACTTCGCCACGGTGTTCTGGTCCTCGTTGGTCCACTTGAAGTTCTTGACCAGCTGGAAGGCCGGGCCGTTCGCGTCGGCGAACTTCTTGGACACGATCTTGTCGAGGTCGTAGTCCGGGTAGTCGCAGGCGACCTTCTCGGCGTCGGCGTCACAGCCGGCCGTGTACGGGGGCAGCTTCACCTTCTCGAGCTTGACCTCGTTGAGCAGCCACTGCGGCGAGTAGAAGTAGCCGATGACCCACTTCTTGTCCTTCTCCGCCTGGCGGAAGGCCTGGATCAGCGCGGTCTCGCTGCCGCCGTAGACGACCTTGTAGTTGAGGTTCAGGTTCTTCACCAGAGCCTCGTCGTTGGTCACGAACGACGGGTCGCCGTCGAGCAGCTGGCCCTTGTCGCCGGACTCGGAGGTCTTGAACTGCTCGGCGTACTTGTTGAGGTTGTTCCAGTCGAGGATGTCGGGGTGCTCCTTGGCGAGCCACGGCGGCACGTACCAGCCGATCTGGCCCTTCACCCCCGTGGAGCCCGCGCTGACGGCGGTCTTCTGCTCGTCGATGTACTTCTTGCGCAGGTCGTCGTGGCCCCAGTTCTCGACCACCGCGTCGACCTCACCGGTGCCGAAGCCCTGCCAGGCGACCTCTTCCTTGAGCTCCTTCTTGGTGACCTTGCACCCGAGCTCCTTCTCGGCCACGTACGCGAGGACCGCCGCGTTCGCCTCGTAACCGACCCACGGGTTGATCGCGAGGTTGAACGTGCCGCAGTCGCCGGTCGCACCCGTAGAGGTGTCACCGACCTTGGCGCCACCGCAACCAGCAAGGGCGAGTGCTCCGACGAGCACTGCTCCCAGCACGCTGTGCCTAGCCACTTTCCGAACCTCCTAGTTGGTCCACCGCTTGGCTGCCGCCTGGGTGAGGCGGTCGAGCATCACGCCCAGCACGACGATCGCGACACCGGCCGCGAGCCCCTTGCCGTAGAGCTGGCCCTGTGAGAACCCGGCCACCACGTCGTAGCCGAGCGCGCCGGCGCCGACGAGACCGCCGACGACGACCATGGAGAGCACGTAGATCAGCCCCTGGTTGGCCGCGAGCGTCAACGCGCCGCGTGCCATCGGGAGCTGCACCTTCACGATCGTCTGCCACGAGCTCGACCCCAGCGCCGTGGACGCCTCGACGGTCGCGGGCGACACCGCGCGGACCCCGTCCGCGATGATCTTGATGGCGACCGGGGCGGCGAACACCACGGCCGCGATGATCGCGGTGAAGCGCGACGCGGAGAACAACGCCAGGAACGGCACGAGGTACACGAACGCGGGCATGACCTGTCCCGCGTCGAGGATCGGCCGGACGAACCGGTCCACCCGCGTGCTGCGTCCCATCCAGACACCGACGACGATCCCGAGGAGCATCACCAGGATCGTGGCGACCAGGGTGGACGCCAGCGTGATCATCGAGTCCTGCCACAGCCCGGTCGCGATCAGCAGGCCGAGGCACGCGGCGGAGACCACCGCGCTGCGGACACCACCGATCAGGAACGACAGCGCCACGATCACCAGTGCCACCAGGAACCACGGCGACTCGGCGAGCAGGGCCTGCAGCGGGTTGATCAACGCGAACGTGACGAAGTCCTTGAAGCCGCCGGTGATCACCGGCAGTGAGTCCTGCACCCACTCGGTCACGGCCGTCGCGCCCTGCCGGATCGAGCTGCCGATCTCCACGTCCGACTGGAACTCCGCCGCCCACAGGTAGGTGTAGGAGAGGTACACGCAGACGCCCGTGACGCCGAGTCCGCCGAACAGCGCCCAGCGCGGCAGCTTGCGGCGCTCGGTGGCGCCGGTCGTCACGCGGTCCAGCACGATCGCCAGCACCACGATCGCGAGGCCCGCGTTGAACGCCGTGCCGACGTCGAGCGTCTGCAGCGCCTTCACGACCGTCTTGCCGAGACCCGGCGCGTCGATCAGCGCGGCGATCGTGACCATCGACAGCGCGGCCATGATCGTCTGGTTGACGCCGAGCACGATGGTCTTGCGCGCGGACGGCAGCAGCACCTTCGTCAGCGTCTGCTTCCGCGTCGCGCCAAGGGACTCCGAGGCCTCGACCGTGGTGCGTGGCACCGAGCGGATGGCGTGCGCGGTGATCCGGATCGCGGGCGGCGCCGCGTAGATCAGCGTGGCGATCGTCGCGGAGGCGGGACCGATCAGGAAGAACAGCGTCAACGGTGCCAGGTAGACGAACGTCGGCATCGTCTGCATGAAGTCGAGCACCGGCGTCACGACCCGGTTGGCCCGATCGGACAGTCCGGCCCAGATCCCCAGCGGGACGCCGAAGAGCAGTGAGATCGTGACCGCGGCGAGCGTCAGGGACAGGGTGTCCATGCTCTCCTGCCACAGCCCCTGCAGGCCCAGGAACACGAAGCCCGCGACGGCGAGCAGCGCGATCCGCCAGCCGGCGACCGCGAGGCTGACGAAGCCCGCGATCGCGACCACGCCGAGCCAGCCGATCACCGGCACCGGCCGGCCGAACGACGGCTGCGCGATCAACGCCTGGATGAAGGTCACGAACTCGTCGATGACGAGCCGGATCTCGTTGAAGAAGTAGAGGAACACCGGGTTGGAGTTCCTGGACGCGCCGACCGCGTCGTTGACGCTGTTGACCCATCGGTGCAGCGGGGTGAGCGCGGAGGCATCCAGCGGCAGCGTCCCGACGTTGCGGAACACCAGCCACAGCACCAGCCAGGCGAGCACGATCCCCGCGACGATGAGGGGTTTGCGCGGTAGCTGCCGTGGGGCGGCGACGGCGACCATCACGCCTCCCCGGCTACGACCCCGAGGATCTCCTCGTCCGCGACGACACCGAGCAGTTCGCCGTCCCGCACGACCTTCACCGGCTTGTCGGCACCGAGCACGCTGCGCACCGCTTCCCGCACAACGGTTTCCGGCGACAGCTCGGGTCCGTCCAGCTCGTCGTCGGGACGGGGCGGCCGCATGATCCACTTCAGCGTCAGCACGTTCGAGCGCGGCACGTCCCGCACGAAGTCGCGCACGTAGTCGTCCGCGGGCGCGCCGACCAGCTCGTCACCGGTGCCGACCTGCACGACCTTGCCGTCGCGCATGATCAGGATCCGGTCGCCGAGCTTGAGCGCCTCGCTCAGGTCATGGGTGATGAAGACCATCGTCTTGCCGACCTCGCGGTGCAGCCTGATCACCTCGGACTGCATGTCGCGCCGGATCAGCGGATCGAGCGCCGAGAAAGGTTCGTCGAAGAACAAAACATCAGGATCGCCCGCGAGTGCGCGCGCGAGGCCGACGCGTTGCTGCATACCACCGGACAGCTGGTCCGGATAGGACTTCTCGTAGCCCGTCAGGCCCACCAGGTCGATCACTTCCTGGGAGCGCTCCCCGCGTTTCGCGCGCGGTACCCCGCGGATTTCCAGCCCGTACCCGACGTTGTCGGCCACAGTCCGGTGCGGGAGCAGTCCGAAGTGCTGGAACACCATGGAGAACTTGTTCCTGCGCAGCTCGCGCAAGCGTTTGGCGTCCGCCTCGAGAATGTTCTCGCCTTCGAACGTGATCGTGCCCGCGGTCGGTTCCACGAGCCGCGTGAGACAGCGGACCAGTGTGGACTTGCCCGACCCGGACAGGCCCATGACCACGAACATCTCCCCCGGAGCGACGTCGAAGTCCACTCCGCGCACGGCCGCGACGGCACCGGTGCGGTCCATCAGTTCCTGCCGTGACAACGATTTCAGCTCGTCCGACGCCGCCACTTGGGACGCGTTGGGGCCGAACACCTTCCACAGGTCCCTGACCGAAATCACGGGATCCACGCCAAACCACTCCGACCTGTTGCGGACTGCGCACACCGTTCCTCGATGCGCGACAGCATTGACCTTCACACGGGTACGGTCAAGGGGCGATACAAAGTCGATCCTTTGTGGACAACCAATCATCCCACGACTTGACGTCATCTGATCGATGGGGAAAAGCTGAACGAAGCGGTCTCCTGTAACCGCTCGTCCCCTCGACGAGGAGCTGTTCGTGCAAGCCCCCAGAATCGCTCTGGCAATGACACTCGTGTTGACGGTTGCCGGATGTGGCAGTGGATCGACGGCGTCACCGCGCTCCAGTTCGGCAGCCCCGACCGAGCCTTGCGGCTCCGTCACCATCGCGGTCAACCCGTGGGTCGGTTACGAGGCGAACGCGGCCGTGGTCGCGTACCTCGCCGAGACGCGGCTCGGCTGCAAGGTGACGAAGAAGGAGGTCGACGAACAGACGGCCTGGCAGGGCCTCGACTCCGGCGAGATCGACGTGATCCTGGAGAACTGGGGTCACGAGGACCTGAAGCAGAAGTACATCGAGGAGAAGCGCACCGCCGTGCGGGTGGGCCCGTCCGGCAACAAGGGCGTGATCGGCTGGTACGTGCCGCCGTGGATGAAGAAAGAGTTCCCGGACATCACGAACTGGCAGAACCTCAACAAGTACGCGGACAAGTTCAAGACCGCGGAGTCCGACGGCAAGGGCCAGGTGCTCGACGGCGACCCGTCGTTCGTGACCAACGACGAGGCACTGGTCAAGAACCTGGGCCTCAACTACAAGGTCGTCTACGCGGGCAGCGAGCAGGCGCTGATCAAGGCGTTCCGCCAGGCCGAGGAGAAGAAGACGCCGCTGATCGGCTACTTCTTCGAGCCGCAGTGGCTGCACCTCGACATCGAACTGGTCAAGGTCGACCTGCCCGCCTACACGGCCGGCTGCGACGCGGACGCGACCAAGGTCGCCTGCGACTACCCCCGCTACGAGCTCGACAAGATCGCGTCCAAGAAGTTCATGGAGTCCGGCGGCCCGGCGGCCCGGCTCGTGAAGAACTTCCAGTGGAGCAACGACGAGCAGGACACGGTCGCGTCGTTCATCGCGAAGTACAAGATGTCGCCGGACGAGGCGGCGAAGCGGTGGATCGAGGCCAACCCGGACCGGGCCGAGGACTGGCTCACGAAGGCCAAGCCGTAACTTTCGTCCTCACTGCCTGCCCCGGGACCACCACTTCTCGTCGGGCCCGGAGATGTCCTCGACGCTCAGCCGGCGAACCGACCCCGCCCGCCTGAGCCGGGCCACCAGCTGGTCCTCCCGTTGCGCGAGCCGGCGGTAGATCTCCACAGCGGAGGTCTCCTGCCGGCTCTGCTGTTCTCCGCGCCGGTCCTGCCGCAGCCTTTCGACGGTGCGCCAGTTCCCGAGGAACTCGAGCGTGAGGTCCACGACGGCCTGCCCGGCGTGGGCGGTGAGGGTGTCGGCGGGCGAGGCGAACCGGCCCGCGTGGAACGCCAGGTTCCTGGTGACGTAGAGCCACTCCAGCACCGCTGCGGCGGTGTCCTCCTGCTCGCGCAACCAGTCCGCCAGGAGCTTCGAGTCCGCGAGCCTCGCGCGCCAGAGCTCGGTGAGGTCCTGAACGAGTCCGCCCTCGTTCTCGGCCAGCGCGGTGACCGCGTCCTGGGCGGCCCGCAGCCGGTCGTCCGGGCGGTTGTGGCCGACCAGCACCTCCAGCCACGCGTCCACGGACTTCAGGTGGTGCTTCACGCCGGTGGTCGGCACCTGCGCGTCGAGGGGCCCGCGCAGCTCGGTGTCGTGGTTGGTGACCACGACGTGCAGGCTGATGAGGTGCTGCCGCAACATCTGCAGCGCACACGCCTTGGCCAGCCACGCGATCTTGCTCGGGTCGAGCCCGGTCGCCTCCAGCGCACTCCACGCGAGCCCGGCGCTGGCCATCGGCGCGTCGACCTGGCGGGCGAGGTTCGCCACCCGCATCGCACTGCGCAGCTCGGCCGGCCAGTAGGCGGTGAGCGGGTAGGCGTTGTTGACCGTGCGCTGGTGCTCGGTTCCACGCGTGACCCGTCCGGCGGGGCTGCTGACCTGCCAGACCGGCGCGATGTGCAACTCGGTGAGCCGCTCCCCCGCCGCATACTGGTCGAGCACCTCGTTGAGGATCCTGCGGCCCCTTTGCGCGGCCGTGTGCACGTCCGCGGCCTCGACCGGCAGCCGCACCAGCACCGACGAGCCGTCGACCGCGCCGGCCAGGAAGTCGTCCTTCGGCAACCTGTTGCGGTGCAACGGCTCCTGCCGCGCCTGCGGCAGCAGCTCGTCCAGGTGCCGCAACACCCGCGCGCCCCGCACGACGAACGCCACGACGTGCCTGCGCCGTTGCGGCCACAGCACCTCCCCGAGGTCGGCGCCGGGCTTCTTCAGCCACCGCAGCAGGTCCGCCCGCAGCTGCCTGCCGTCGCGGCCGTGTACTGCCACGACGACCGCCACCTCGGCGATCATCCTGGCGCGCAACGGAAGTTCGACACCGTTCCACAGTGGAGTGACCCACTTCCGCACGGCCTTGCGCAACGCCCGCGGGTCGAGCTTCGCGGCAGCGGCGGCCGTGACCTGAGGATCGAGCTTCTGGCCGTCGGCCGCGATGGCCGCGTCGACCTGCACGAGGATCCTGCGGGCCTTGGCGAGCTCCAGCCCGCCACCGTGGGCGTAGGCGGGCTTGGCGGCGTCCATGCACGCGATCGAGGTGGCGATGATGCGACGCAACAGGTTCCACCGCGGCTGGTCCTCGGTCGCGTGACTCTCCAACGCGGTCTGCGCACGGGTGACGGCGAGAAACGCGCTGTTGAGCCCCGCCACGTGCTCACCGAGATGCGCGTCGGGGTCGAGGGCGCGCAACACACCCTGCAGCAACGCCCGTTGCCCGCGATCGAGCTTGGCGTCGTCGAACGCCTGCCGCAGCCGGGCGTCGAGGTACTGGTAGCGCACGTGACGCACGATAGAGGGCATGGACAACCGGAAAGCGGTCTTCACGGGCACGAACGGCCAGGCACTCGCGGGCCGGCTCGAACTCCCCACGGGCGACGTCGTGGCGACCGCCGTGTTCGCGCACTGCTTCACCTGCGGCAAGGACTCGGTCGCGGCCACGCGGATCTCCCGCGAGCTGGCGGCACGCGGCGTAGCGGTCCTGCGCTTCGACTTCACCGGCCTCGGCCAGTCCGGCGGCGACTTCGCGAACACCACGTTCACCTCCAACGTCGACGACCTCGTCTGCGCGGCCGGCCACCTGCGCGACACCATCGGCGCCCCGAGCGTCCTCATCGGACACTCACTGGGCGGTGCCGCCACACTGGCCGCAGCACACCGCATCCCGGAGGTACGCGCCGTCGTGACGATCGGCGCCCCGGCCGACACGACCCACGTGGAACACCTGCTCGGCTCGTCCAAAGCGGAGATCGAGGAACACGGCGTCGCCGAGGTCCTGCTGGCCGGACGACCGTTCCGGATCAGCAACGGCTTCCTGCACGACATCAACCAGCACGACCAGACCGCCTGCATCGCCGGCCTCAACCGCGCGCTGCTCGTCATGCACTCCCCGCAGGACGACACGGTGGGCGTCGACAACGCCAGGCTCATCTTCGACTCGGCCCGCCACCCCAGGTCGTTCGTCTCCCTGGACGGCGCCGACCACCTGCTGACCGACCACGCGGACGCCACCTACGTGGCCGAGGTGCTCGCGGCGTGGGCGAGCCGGTACCTCGCTCGTTGAATGCGAAAACCCGCAGCGATGAGTCGCTGCGGGTTTCGTCAACCGATCGGGGCGACAGGATTTGAACCTGCGACCCCCCGCTCCCAAAGCGGGTGCGCTACCAAACTGCGCCACGCCCCGGTTGTACGTAGCTTACCGCCACCCGCTAAAGTAGTGATCGCAGCCCCACACGGGGCCGCAACGCGGGCGTAGCTCAATGGTAGAGCCCTAGTCTTCCAAACTAGCTACGCGGGTTCGATTCCCGTCGCCCGCTCGCGGCCGAGGCCGACCTATGTCTGCGGAGAGCGCAGACCTTGGTCGGCCTCTCGGCTTTTTTCTGGGGGCCGAGCCCCCAGACCCCCACGCCGGGGCCCGCCCCCGGACCCTCATCCCCCAGGTCGCCTTGCCGGAATCCCCTTGCCTTGGCCCCGCCAATGTTCCGGGCGCGGCCGAGGCCGGCCATGTACTGCGGAGAGCGCAGACCTTGGTCGGCCTCTCGGCTTTTTCCTGGGGGCCGAGCCCCCAGACCCCCACGCCGGGGCCCGCCCCCGGACCCCCATCTCCCTGGGTCGCCTTGCCGGGATCCCCTTGCCGCGGCCTCACGAAGCCCTGCTCGCGGCCGAGGCCGACCTATGTCTGCGGAGAGCGCAGACCGTCTCGGCCTTTTCTTGGGGGCCGGGCACCAAAGCCCCTCCCCCGGCCCCGGCGGATATCGGGCTGGACCTCGGGCGTCCATCCAGGACCCGCGCGCATTGGGCACCCACGCCGCGCGGGCGTGGGTTGTTGGCGGCTGTCATGTTGTTGGCATGGTTTTGGCGTCGACTGGTTTGTCAAACGTCAATACGCTGCTCCTCACCGTGAGTGAGGAGCATCACGTCAATGCCGCAGATCTTCATCAACTACCGCTCGTACGACGAGCCCACCACGGCGGTGCTCGTGCACCGTGAGCTGGCCGCTCGGTTCGGTGCTGACGAGGTGTTTCTCGGCAGCACCGCCATCCCGTCCGGCGCCGACTTCACCCGCGCGCTGCTGACCGGGGTGCGCACGGCGCGGGTGCTGCTGGCGATCATCGGCACGCGTTGGCTGGCGGCGCCGGACTCCCGTGGCGGCCGGGCGCTGGACCGGCCCGACGACTGAATGCGGGTGGAGATCGCGGAGGCGTTCCGCTGCGGCGTCACCGTGATCCCGGTACTGGTCGGCGAGGCGTCGCGGCTCACGGACGTGCCGCTGCCGTCCGACATCGCCGCGCTGGCGCGGTGCCAGTACCTGCGGCTGCGCGCCGATGACGCGGAGTACGACCTGCGCCGGATCGTGGACGAACTGGAAGGGCACGGCCTGCGCAAGAAGCCCGCTCGGCACAGCGACGTGACGATGCGCGCCCGCGCGTCCGGGCACGGCAGGGTGTACCAGGCCGGTGGAGATCAGGTGATCAACGAATGAACATGCGCGGGCGGGCGTCCGGGCGCGGGCGCGTCTACCAGGCACACGGGGACCAGCACTTCCCAGGGAACCACCAGCACCAGCACGACTACGACGAGACCGGCATCAACGGGCTCTTCCACGGCCGTGGTCCGGGACGGCTCGTGATCGTGGCCGGGATGGCCATCGCCGGCTTCGGGTTCGTGGGATGGGCCTCGATCGTGTTCGGGTTCTGGCACCGCCACGAGGCGCCGGCGGACATGGGGTCGATGCTCGGCACGGTGCTGCCGTCCGGGCTGCCGGTGGGTGTCGTGTACTTCATCGGCTTCGGGCTGGGGGCCGTGCTGATGAAGGTGGGCTCCTCGATGGCCAAGGCATCGGCGAGAAACGGCGGCTACCTGGGCCACCTCATGGTCACCGTGGTGCTGCTGGCACTCGTCGGCGTCGCCGCCGCGGCGGTGCTGTCCGGCGCCACCTGGGACGCGGTGGCCCCCGACTTCACGCGCTGAACCTGGCCGCCGCACGGGATCTGACACGCTACGGGCTCGGCGAGCACCCGTGGAGGCGTCACACCATGCGGCTGGAACAGATCGTGATCGACAGCAACGACCCGAGCCGGCTCGTCCGGTTCTGGGCGGAGTTGCTCGGCGGTGAACCGGTGAACCGCGAGCTCGGCTGGGCGCACGTCGAACCGCCGGGTGGCGTGCGGATGTCGTTCCAGCCGGTGCCGGAGCGCAAGGACGTGAAGAACCGGCTGCACCTCGACTTCGAGGTCGACGACATCGAGGCCGCGGTCGTGAGGGCGACGAGTCTCGGGGCGTCGCGCGAGGGGCTGGTCGTCACGGACGAGAAGGGCAGCTTCCAGGTGATGCGGGACCCTGAGGGCAACGAGTTCTGCTTCGTCCACTGAGAACTTGTGGGATCGCGAGGACCACCAGCGGCACGCCGATCGCGAAGCTGATGAGACACCGGACGGGCAAGAAGAACAGAGTCCAACGCAACCAACAGGCGGTACCAATACGATGCCGGTGTGACCGATTGCCTGTTCTGCCGCATCGTCGCGGGCCAGATCCCGGCGACCGTGGTGGCGGAGACCGACACGACGCTCGCCTTCCGCGACATCGACCCCAAGGCGCCCACGCACCTCCTGGTGATCCCCAAGGAGCACCACAGGGAGATCGGCGACGTCGACCCGGTGCTCGCGGGGCAGATCCTCGCCACCGCGCACCAGGTCGCGAAGGCCGAGGGCATCGACGAATCCGGCTACCGGCTCGTCTTCAACACCGGCAGGGACGGCGGCCAGACCGTCTTCCACGTGCACTGCCACGTCCTGGGCGGGCGCGGCCTCAGCTGGCCCCCGGGCTAGCCGGGCCGGGGATGGCCATCTCCCGCACGAACCGCGCGTCGACCGGGTCGCCGTGGCCCGGCACGACGATCCGCGGGTTCAGCTCCAGCACCCGGTCCAGGACGGCACGCCAGTTCGACGGCGTCGCGTCCGGACCGGCCTGAGCGGGAGCGCCCTGCTCCACCAGGTCGCCCGCGAACACCACCCCGGCGTCCGGCACGTGCACGACCACGTCGTGCGAGGTGTGCGCCGGGCCGAAGTGGTGCAGGTCGACCCGGCGGCCACCGACGTCCAGCGTGACGAAGTCGCGGAACGTGTGCGTGGGCGCGATCAGCCTGCCCTCGAACGGTTCCGCGTAGTACTTCGCGCGGTCCTCGAGCAGGCTCTCGTCCACCGAACAGTCCTCGTGCGCCCACACCTCGCACGGCAGGAACGCCTCGGTGGCCAGCACGTGGTCGAAGTGGTTGTGCGTCAGCACGATCCGCGACGGGCGGACCTCGCGCGCGAGCGCCGGGTCCATGCCGGAGTCCACGAGCAGCAAGTCGCCCGATCCGGTGATGAGACCGAGCGTGAGATCCAGCTCGGTGTGCCGCCGGACGAACACTCCGTCCGCGATCTCGATCACCGCAGCACCCCGTCGACCAGCATCGGGACGGCGGTGCTCACCCCGACCTCCACGGCCAGGTCCACGTCGGCGGCGTGCCCGTTGCCGATCAGCTCCCGGCCCGACCCGCACGCTCTCACCGCGGCGGCGACATCGGTGTTCCGGAACGCCGTGGCCGCGAGCAGCGCCTCAGGCGAAGCCGTCCCGTCCAGCGCGGCCAGGACCGCCCCCGCGCCCAGGTAGTCCTCGACGCACGGCCGCAACGGCCCGAACTCGCGCGGGCCGGAGCGCAGGATGTCGAGCCCCCACCGTTCGCCGCCGGGGACGACCCCGATCGTCTCTCCCAGCTCAGCGGCACGCGCGGCCACCGCCGAGGCGTTGCGCAGGCAGGCCGCCAGCACGTGGGCACCGGTCTCGGCCGCCAGCGCGCACAGGTTCGACCCGTTCGGCGACGGCAGCTCGACCAATCCCGTGCTCCCGACGAGTGACGCTGGTCGCAGCGTCTTCCCGGAAGCAGGCTTCCACCGCGACGGCCGGACCTGGCCGCCGTTGCCGACGACCAGGTCGACGGACGTCGTGAACGACAGCACGTCGACGACGATCAGCACGTCACAGCCCCGCAGCGCGGTGACGCCGTCGGGCCCCCACTCCAGCCTCAGCTGGTACCCCTCCTGGCTGAACACGCCGACCATCGTGTCAGACTCCGTGACGTGCGCGTTTATCTGGCAGCAGACCACGCTGGCTTCGAGCTGAAGTCCCATCTGTCCATGGCTCTCAAGGAGCAGGGTTACGAGGTCGTCGACGTCGGCGCCCACGAGTACGACGCCCAGGACGACTACGTCTCGTTCTGCACCGACGCCGCCGAGCGGGTCGTCGCCGACCCCGGCAGCCTCGGAGTCGTCATCGGCGGTTCGGGCAACGGCGAGCAGATCGCCGCGAACAAGGTGAGGGGCGCCCGCGCCGCGCTGGCGTGGAACATCGCCACCGCGCAGCTCGCCCGCGAGCACAACGACGCCCTGCTCGTCGGCATCGGCGCTCGTCAGCACACCACCGAGGAGGCGACCGAGATCGTCTCGGCGTTCCTGAAGACGCCGTTCTCGGGTGAGCCGCGGCACCAGCGCCGCATTGATCTGGTCAGCGCCTACGAAAGCAGCGCTGACGAGAACAAGCGTGCCTGAGGGTCACACGCTGCACCGCCTCGCACGGCTGCACCAGCGCCGGTACGCGGGCAAGCCCGTGGCCGTCACGAGTCCACAGGGACGCTTCGCGGCGTCCCTCGTGGACGGCCGCAGGCTCGTTCGCGCCGAGGCACACGGGAAGCACCTCTTCCACGTCTACGGCCCGGACGCGATCGTGCACGTCCACCTCGGGCTCTACGGGACGTTCACCGAGTCGCCGCTGCCGGTGCTGCTACCAGTGGGCCAGGTCCGGATGCGGATGGCCGGCGAGACGCACTGGACCGACCTGCGCGGCCCGACCGCGTGCGAGGTGCTGAACTCCGCCGAGGTCAAGACGATCCGCGAACGGCTCGGGCCCGACCCGTTGCGCAGGGACGCCGACCCGGACCGCGCCTACGAGCGGATCATCCGGTCGAAGCAGCCGCTGGCCGTGCTGCTGATGGACCAGAAGATCCTCGCGGGCGTCGGCAACGTCTACCGCGCCGAGGTGCTGTTCCGGCACAACGTGAACCCGCTGCTGCCCGGCGACAAGGTCAGCCGCGAGCTGTGGGACACGATCTGGGACGACCTGGTCGTGCTGATGAAGGACGGCGTGAAGGTCGGCCAGATCAACACCGTCCGGCGCGAGCACATGCCCCGCGCCATGGGCCGTGCACCGCGCGTGGACCGGCACGGCGGTGAGGTGTACGTCTACCGCCGCGCCGGGGATCCGTGCCTGATCTGCGGCACCGGGGTCCTGACCACGGAACTGGCGGCGCGCAACCTGTTCTGGTGCCCCGCCTGCCAGCCCTGAGGATCGACTCCGGAAAAGGGGTGGCCAGGGGTTTTGGGGTGCGGCTGGAAAGTGCTCAGTTCGTGAGCACTTTCCGCGGCTAGAAGTCGAAGCCGCCGCCCATGTCACCGAAGTCGAAGCCACCGGTGTCGCCCATGTCGGCGGCACCGCCCATGTCGCCACCGAGGTCACCGGCACCCATGTCGCCCATGCCGTAGTCGCCGACGCCGTGCATTCCCGAGAACATGGCGTCCATCAGCAGGAACGTGCCCATGCCCCACGCGCCGGCCACGAGCGCGGGCTTCCACCACGGCTCGGAGTACCAGCCACGCGGCACCGGGCGCCCGGCGACCATCCCACCGGGGTAGTAGTAGGGCGTGCCGGAACCGGACTGCGGCGACGCGGCGTACTGGTGGCCCTCGACCATGACCTTGCGGTCCTCGCTGACGGCACCCGCCTGCTTCTGCCCGGTGATCTCGGGCAGCGCGGGGCCGGGGTCCATGCCCATGGCCTCACGCGCCGCCCGCACGTAGTGCAGGCCTTCCATCGCGGTCTGGGTGACCAGCCGGGCCTGCGGGATCGTGCGGGCCTGCTCCATCTGCGAGCCGGCGGCGGTGAAGCGCTCGGACGCGTCCGCCATCGCCTGCGTGGAGGCCGTGTTGCTGCCGGTGAGGCTCATCACCTGCCCGCCCAGCCGCTCGACCCAGCGGCGTGCCTCCGCCTTGGCGTCGTCGAGCTCACGCGCCTTGCGCGCGTTGCTCTGGCTGACCAGGTAAAACACCCCTGCGACCAGCAGTACCAGCACTACAACCCACACGATGGTGCCCACGGCATTACCTCCCACGCCAGGTAAACCGTCAACGAGCAACCACAGCCGTGAGTTCCGTCAGAACACCTCCGGACAGTGCGGCTCACACGTGCCGAGGAACGCCAACGTCAAGGCATCCACGTGACCGGGCGTGTGCTCGACCACGCGGTGTGCTCGTTTGAGCACGGAAAGCCGTACGCCACCGAGGAAAGCACTGCCGAGCGCGGCGACGTCGAGCGACACGTCCGCAGGGTCCTCGGTACGCGCCACGACCGCCTCGCCGTTCTTGACGGTGAGGCGCCAGCGGCCGGAGTTCCACGGGCAGAAGGAGTCCTCGACCTCGATCACACTGTCCACATCGGACGAATAGCGCCGCAGCGGCAGCGCGCGGCCGACGTCGACGATCCGCAACCACAGCGCGTCAGCGAGGTCACGACCCACCTTCCGCGGGTCGTCGACCATGTGCAGGATCGGGTCGTCGGCGGCGGTGTAGAAGGAGATCTCCGCCGCCAGGTCGATGTCCAGGAGGAACCGGTACAGGTCCGCGTACGCCTGCTCGGACTCGCACACCAGTTCCTTCACGTGCAGCTGGTTCTGCGGCCCGCGGGGGCCACCCCCGGCCTTGACCCGGAACACCACGTACCCCTCGGGGTGCAGGCAGTACCGGAAGGAGGTCAGGCCGTCGCGATCGGCCTCGCGGTCGGCGAGCTGCACGTCCCAGGTGGCGTCGACCCTGCTCAGCCAGCCGACTCGCGTGCGACGCACCCGGTCGTGCACCTCACGCATGAACGGCAGCGCCTCTTCGCGGGTGACCTGCCGGATCCGGGTGTCGCTCACCGGGACGCCGGGGTGAAACGCCATCCGCGTCGGCATCGTCATCCGGTTGAAGCTGCTGGCCAGCTCGCCGTAGCCGAACCGGCGGTAGATCGACCCCTCGGACGCCCAGAGGATCGCGATTGGTTCGCCGTTCTCGTGCATGCCGTGCAGCTGCGTCTTCATCAGCAACGACGCGACGCCCCGCCGTCGATGGCCTGGTTTGACGGTCACGACGGTCACGGCGCCGACCGGTGCCTGAACGGTGCCCGGCACGGTCATCTCCCGGCTGAGGATCCCCGCGGTGCCGATGATCTCGTCACCGTCGAGGACCACGTGCGTGCGGTCGTTCTCGAGGATCTTGAGCCACTTGCCGTCGACGTTCTCGGGGTCGTCGAGGAACGCCCACGCCATCACCCGCCGAAACTCGGGAAGGTCGGATTCGGTGATGATCCTGATACTGAGCGCCGGGTCAGCCATGGCAGCAGTGATACAACGCCACGGCGGCTCGCGCAGCTCAATTACCGCTGGACCGACTTGACCTCGCAGAACTCGTCCAGCCCGAACCGCCCGAACTCACGGCCGTTGCCCGACTGCCGGTAGCCACCGAACGGCGCGCTCGTGTTGAACGCGGCGGCGTTGATGTCCACCTGGCCGGTGCGCAGCCGCTTGGCCACGCGAAGAGCACGGTCGGTGTCCGCGGAGAACACGCCACCCGCCAGGCCGTAGATCGTGGAGTTCGCGATCCGCACCGCGTCGTCCTCGTCGGTGTACGGCATGACCGACAACACCGGTCCGAAGATCTCCTCCTGCGCGATCGTCATCTCCGGCGTCACGCCACCGAACACCGTCGGCGCGACGTAGAAACCCTGCGGCAGCGGGGCTTCCGGTCCACCGGCGGCGAGCGTCGCGCCTTCCTCGACACCCTTGCGGATGTAACCGACCACCCGGTCGCGCTGCGCCTTCGACACCGCCGGCCCGATGCGCGTCGACGGGTCACCCGGATCCGCCGAGGTGTACTTCGCGGCGGCCGCCGCGGCCAGTTCGACGGCCTCGTCGTGACGGGCGGCGGGCACCAGCAGACGGGTCCACGCGCTGCACGCCTGGCCGTTGTTCATGAACGAGTTCGCGACCGCGATCTTCACCGCGCGCCCGAGGTCGGCATCGTCGAGCACGATGCAGGCGGACTTGCCGCCCAGTTCGAGGGCGACCCGCTTGACCGTCTCGGCGGCGACGGCGGACACCCGGCGGCCGGCGCGGGTGGAGCCGGTGAACGACACCATGTCCACGTCCGCGTGCGCGGCCAGCGCCTCACCGACGACCGGCCCGGTGCCGTGCACCAGTCCGAAGACGCCCTCGGGAACAGCAGCCGTGATGATCTCGGCGAGCAGGTCCGCGGTCCCCGGCGCGAGCTCGCTCGGCTTGAGCACCACGGTGTTGCCCGCGGCGAGCGCCGGAACGACCTTCGCGACCATCTGCTGCAGCGGGAAGTTCCACGGCGTGATGGCGGCGACGACCCCGACCGGCTCGCGGAAGATCAGCGAGTTGCCGATCTCCTCCGGCTCGAAGTAGCCGCGCTCCAGCACGTCCGCGACACCCTCCGCGATGGCGATGGGGTTCGCGACCTGCACCTTTCGGCTGAACGTGAGGGGTGTGCCCATTTCCCTGGTCATGGTCGCCGCGAGCTCGTCGGCACGGGTGCGCAGGCCGTCGATGATCGTCCGGACGACCTTCGCCCGCTCCTCGACCGAGGTCTGCGACCACGCCGGGAAGGCGGCCACCGCGGCGGCCACGGCCGCGTCGGCGTCGGCCGGTGTGCCCTCGGCGAGTGTGCCGATGACTTCCTCGGTGGCGGGGTTGACGACCTCGATCACGAGAGCCCTCCAGGTGGATGTGACACCACTGCACTGACAACGCGTCAGCCTGTCACATCATCTGGCGGCGGTCACGCTCAGGCAGGCGCCATCGCACCTCCGAGCCGCCGCTCACGCAGCACGCGCAGGTGCACCGCCGCCCACGTCCGATACGGCCGCCATGCCTCGGACACCTCGGCCAGCGGCCTGCCGTACCGCTTACGGACCTCGTCGTTCAGCTTGGACTCGTTGTGCGGCACGGCGTCCGGAGCGTTCGCCCCGCGCAACACGACCAACTCGGCCGCGAACGGCCCCAGCCCCTTGACCTGCTGCACCGCCAGCACGGCAGCCGCGGGCTTCATCGCACGCAGGGTGACCGCGTCCAGCAGCCCGTCCAGCGCCGCCTCGGCCACCGCCCGCAGGTACTCGGGCTTGCGACCGGGCAGGTCGAGGTCGAGCGCCAGCAACTCCGCCGGGGCCGGGAACACGCCGTCCCGCGCCAGCGAAGCCCTCAAGGCGGCCGCCTGCGACATGCGGACCCGCTGCGACAGCACCGACCACGCGGCCGCCTCGTACGGCGAGTAGAACCCGCACGGCCGCAAACCGGGCAGCTCGGCCTGGGCCGCGGCGATCACCGGATCCCGCGCACCCACCTCCGGCCACTCCCGCCCGTCGACGTCGAGCGACAGGAACCGGCAGACCTGGGCCGCCGCCAGGTCCAGGTCGCCGCCACCGCTCAGCTCCAGAACGGCAGTGGCGCCGCGCTGGGTCACGGAGACCGAAGCACGGCGCCACTCACCCTCGACCAGGAACGCCGACCGCAGCGCCTCGCCCTCGCGGTGAGGCAACGCGGACGGGGTGAAGCCCTCCCAGAACTCCCTGGACGTCGCCAACGACCAGGGCCCCTGAACTGCGACTTCGACGCGGTGGTGTGCCATGTCTCACGACGCTAGCGACCACCCCTGACAAAAAACGCGGCCGGAGGACTCAGCTGAAGTCCAAGTCACCCGTCCGAGTGCGCTTCAGCTCGAAGAAGTACGGGAAGCCGGCGAGCATCCGGGCACCGTCGAAGATCGTGCCCGCGTCCTCACCCCGCGGGATCTTCGTGAGCACCGGGCCGAAGAACGCGACGCCGTCGATGTGGATGGTCGGCGTGCCGACGTCCATGCCGACCGGGTCCATGCCGCGGTGGTGGCTCACCCGCAGTGCCTCGTCGTACTCGGTCGAGGTCGCGGCCTCGGCGAGCTCGGCCGGCAGCTCGGCGTCCGCGAGCGCCAGCTTGATGATCTCGTCGAAGTCCTGGTTGCCTTCGTTGTGAATGCGCGTGCCCATCGCCGTGTACAGCCTCGGCAGTACTTCGTTGCCGAACTTCTGCTCGGCGGCGATGGCGACGCGAACCGGTCCCCAGCCCTTGGTCATGAGGTCCTTGTACTGCTCGGGCAGGTCGCGGCCCTCGTTCAGCACGGAAAGACTCATCACGTGGAAGCTCAGGTCGATGTCGCGGACCTTCTCCACCTCGAGGATCCACCGGGAGGAGATCCAGGCGAACGGACAGAGAGGGTCGAAGTAGAAGTCGACCTTCGCCTTGTCGGCCATGCGTGCCCCTTCGATCGCGTTCTGTCGCGTTGGGTGCGGTTATCGCCCCATCAGCCCAACGAGATCACCCTGTCATCTCTTCCCGTACGCCGGTTCCGTGATTGGATGCGGGAGTCATAACCATTCCCGACGACGTCAGCGCGTAACCAGACGCGTGGCAGACGAGGTGACCAGTGGCCGCGCCCAACCTCACCCGCGACCAGGCTCAGGAACGTGCTGAGCTGCTGGAAGTGGAGTCCTACCGGATCGAGCTGGACCTGACCGACGGCGGCGGAAAGCCGGGTACGGACACGTTCCGCTCCACCACCACCGTGGTGTTCCGAAGCCGGACTCCGGGTGCTTCCTCGTGGATCGACATCGTGGCGGCGACCGTGCACCGCGCTGTGCTCAACGGCAGCGAGCTCGACGTCTCCGAGTACCGCGAGGAGGACGGCATCAGGCTGCCGGACCTCGCGGAGACCAACGAGCTCACCATCGAGGCCGACTGCCGGTACATGAACACCGGCGAGGGGCTGCACCGGTTCGTCGACCCGGTCGACGGCGGCGTGTACCTGTACTCGCAGTTCGAGACCGCGGACGCCAAGCGCATGTTCGCGTGCTTCGACCAGCCCGACCTCAAGTCCGTCTACTCGATGAAGGTGACGGCACCGCACGACTGGAAGGTCATCTCGAACGGCGAGATCACCGCCACCGAGGCCGGCGAGGGCGGCGCGGACGTGCACACGTTCGCCACCACCAAGCCGATGTCGACCTACATCGTGGCGCTGGTCGCCGGGCCTTATGCCGAGTGGCTCGACGAGTTCGTCGAGGGCGACTTCCGCATCCCCCTCGGCATCTACTGCCGCGCCTCGCTCGCTCCCCACATGGACCACGAGCGGCTGTTCACCGAGACCAAGCAGGGCTTCGGGTTCTTCCACAAGGCGTTCGGGGTGCAGTACCCGTTCGGCAAGTACGACCAGTGCTTCGTGCCGGAGTTCAACGCGGGCGCGATGGAGAACGCGGGCTGCGTCACGTTCCTCGAGGACTACGTCTTCCGCAGCCGCGTCACCCGCTACCTCTACGAGCGGCGCGCCGAGACCGTGCTGCACGAGATGGCGCACATGTGGTTCGGCGACCTGGTGACCATGCGCTGGTGGGACGACCTGTGGCTGAACGAGTCGTTCGCCACCTGGGCGTCCGTGCTCGCGCAGGCCGAGGCCACCGAGTACCGCCAGGCGTGGACGACGTTCGCGAAGATCGAGAAGTCGTGGGCGTACCGGCAAGACCAGCTGCCGTCGACCCACCCCGTCGCCGCGGACATCTCCGACGTGCAGGCGGTCGAGGTCAACTTCGACGGCATCACCTACGCCAAGGGCGCTTCGGTGCTGAAGCAGCTCGTCGCGTACGTCGGGCTGGAGAACTTCCTGGCGGGCCTGCGGGTCTACTTCGGCAAGCACGCCTGGGGCAACGCCACGCTGGCCGACCTGCTGGGCGCGCTGGAGGAGGCGTCGGGCCGCGACCTGTCGTGGTGGAGCGCTCAGTGGCTGGAGACGACGGGCCTGAACCTGTTGCGCCCCAAGTTCACCGTTGACGCTTCGGGCAAGTTCACCGAGTTCGCGGTGCTGCAGGGCGGCGCGCGTCCGGGTGCCGGCGAACTGCGCACGCACCGCATCGCGATCGGCGTCTACGACGACGACGGCTCCGGCAAGCTCGTCCGCACGCACCGCCACGAGCTGGACGTGACGGGCGACCGCACCGAGGTCCCCGAGCTCGTCGGCGTGCACCGCGGCAAGATCGTGCTGGTCAACGACGACGACCTCACGTACTGCACGATGCGCCTCGACCCCGACTCGCTGGCCGCGCTGATCGACCACATCTCCGACATCGCCGAGCCGCTGCCGCGCACGCTGTGCTGGTCGGCCGCGTGGGAGATGACCCGCGAGGCCGAACTGAAGGCCCGCGACTTCGTGAACCTGGTGCTCGGCGGACTGCACTCCGAGTCCGAGGTCGGTGTGGTGCAACGGCTTCTGCTGCAGGCGCAGACCTCGCTGTCGTCCTACGCGGACGACTCGTGGCGCGCGGAGGGCTGGCGCCGGTTCGTCGCGAAGGCGCTGGAACTGGCCCAGGCCGCGGAGCCCGGCTCCGACCACCAGCTGGCGTTCGTCAACGCGTTGGCGTCGTCGGTGCTCGACGACTCCACTTTGGACGTCCTGCGCGGCTGGTACGACGGTTCGGCCGTGCTGGAAGGCCTGGACGTCGACACCGACCTGCGCTGGCGGCTGCTGCAGGCGCTGGTGGCGCACGGCAAGGCGGACCTCGCGGAGATCAACGCCGAGGAGGAGCGCGACCCGACCTCCACCGGCCACCGCCGGGCCCAGTCGGCCCGCGCCCTGCGCCCGACCACCGCGGCGAAGGACGAGGCCTGGGACCGCGCCGTGAACGACGACGACCTGCCCAACGCGGTCAGCGAGGCGATCATCGCGGGCATCTCGCACCCCGGTCAGAAGGAGCTGCTCGCGCCGTACGTCGAGCGCTACTTCCGTGACGTGAAGGGCGTGTGGGACCGCCGCTCCTCCGAGCGCGCGCAGTCGATGGTCGTCGGCATGTTCCCGGCGTGGTCGATCGCGAAGTCCACTGTGGAGGCCGCTGACGCGTGGCTCGCGGACGAGCACCCGCCGGCCCTGCGCCGGCTGGTGTCCGAGGGTCGGGCCGGCATCGTGCGCGCGCTGGCCGCGCAGGAGTTCGACCGCTCCTGACGAGCTGAAGTGGAAGCCCCGCAACACGTTCGCGTGTCGCGGGGCTTTCGCATAACGTCAGGAAGCATGATCGGTGAACTGGTGGAGCGCTGGCACCGCGGCTGGATCGCGGCCGACGGGCTGACGTCCGAGTACCGCGACGGCTACCTGGTCGTCCACGTGGACCGGCCGCAGCGGCGGTTCGAGTGGATCGCGACGGACGACGCCGAAACCACCGCGATGGCCAGGATCGTGGCAGCCACGAGCGAACCGAACTGGCTGAGCGTCCCCACGCACGAGCCGCAGAGGGTCAGCGCGGAACTCGAAGCGGCCGGAATGGTCGTGGCACGGCCCGACGAGACGTTCATGAGGCGCGCGCTGGCGGGCCACCCGGTACCGGAACCGCCCGCGGGCTACGCGGTGGAGGTGACCAGGAGCCCGGTGATCGGCGTGCGGGTGCTGGCGGACGGTGAGGTGGCGGCCAGCGGGTTGATGGCCGTCGTGGGCGAAGACGCTGTCGCGCACCGCATCGAGACCGCGGACGCGCACCGGCGGCGTGGCCTCGGCAGTGTCGTGATGGGCGCGCTGGTCCGCGAGGCGGTGCAGGACGGGGCGAGGACCGGGTTGCTGTTCTCGTCGACCGAGGGCGTGCACCTCTACCGCAAGCTGGGCTGGGAGAAGATCTCGGACCTCGTCGTCGCGCGGAACACGGTCAGCCCGTAGAACGCGAACGCCCCCGGCGTCACACCGGGGGCGTTCGGGAAACGTGGTCAGGAACGCGGTGCGTTGCCCGCCTGGTCGGTCAGCATGCGCAGACCCGAGATGAGACCGCCCGCGAGGTCGCCCTCCTTGAAGGACGCCACCATGCTCATCACCGCGAGCTTGGCGCCGCGGTCGGCGAGCCGGCGGTGCGACTCCTCGCCCGTCACGACCTCTACGACGCGCTCGCCCGGCGACACGGCCACGAGGACGTGGTGCGTCGGGCGGTCGGTGGAGGCGTGCAGCTCCTGCGCGCGCTCGTGGGCGTTCGCGCCCAGGTCGCCCAGGTACACGCTGAAGTCGAGGCCCGTGCTGCGGCTGGACAGCGTGAGCGCCTCGTCCAGCTGTGCGAGCTGGGCCGGCGTGAACGGCAGTTCCGGCGCCTGCGGCTCGTACATCTTCGCCGCGGACACCCGGCCGCTGTTCGTCACGACGGTGCCGACGGGCAGCGTCGACGGGTCGACGGCCTCGATCGCCTTACCAGTTGCCACGGGCACCTCCCTTGGCCGTTGAACCCGAGGTAGCGGGCTCGGCGGCAGTGTGGTGTCCAGCGCTCAACCCAGCCGGGTTCGCGCTCCACCACACCGGGGCGTAGCCCCACTCCTGGCCAGGCCGGTACCGGGGAATCCGGGTGGCCTTTGGCCTCACCGTCAGCAGCGTGATCACGCCGTAGATCGCCAGCGGGATCAGCGCGAAGACGAGAACGGTCTCCACGATGGTCACGGCGGGTACGGTAGCCGACCTGCGCCGCGGGTGAGCGGCCGGGCCAGCAAGATCGCGGTCAGTGCGACGATCGCGCCCGCCAGGACGTAGACGGTCCCCAGCGACGTCGCCGCGGCGAGTGGTCCGGCGAGACCCGCGCCGAGCGGCGACAGTCCCCAGGCGAGCACCCGATATGAACTGGTCACCCGCCCCATCATCGGACCGGGCGTGAGTCGTTGCCGCCGGGTCGCGGACAGCACGTTCCAGCCGGCGGACGCCACGCCGAACAGCACGGCCGCGAACACGGCCACCACCAGCCACGGCGTGAGGCCGAACAACGCGAACCCCGCGCCGAGCAACGCGAGGAACCCGACCATGACCCGGCCCGCACCCCAGCGGGACGCGAGCCGCGGGGACACCCAGGCGCCTAGCAGAGCACCGGCCGCCATGCACATGACGAGGCCGGGAACCACCGGTTCGGCGAGGCCCAGTACCTGGATGGAGTAGAGCGCCAGCATGGCGTTGATGGCCGCCGCACAGAAAGCTGTAATTGCAACGGCAACTACCAGTGACCGCAGTCCCGGCGTGCGCACGAGGAACCGCGCCCCCTCGGCCAGCTGCCCGCGAAGATCACCTGAGGAACGGCCGGGGGCGACGTCCGGCACGCGGGACACGAGCACCGCGGCCACGGCGAACGAGAGCGCGTCGAGCGCGAAGCAGGCCGCCGGAGCCCACCAGAACAGCGCCGCGGCGGCCAGCGGACCGGCCAGGTCCATGCCGACCGTCTCGACCGTCACGAACCTGCTGTTCGCCGCCTCCAGCCCGGCCGGGCCGGCCAGTTCGACCAGGAGCACCTGCGACGCCGAGTCGGCGAACGTCTCCGCCGAGGTCAGCACGAAAGCCGTGGCGCACAAGACGACGACCGTCGCGTGTCCGGTGTGGACCGCCAGCGCGAGCAGTCCGGTCACCCCGGCGCGCAGCCAATGTGCCACGACGACAACGGTTCTGGGCTGCCAGCGGTCCACGAGCGCCCCGGCGGGCAGCGCGACGAGCAACCACGGCAGCGTCATCGCGACGGCCACGGCGGATACAGCGAGCGGACTTCGGGTACTCGAGGCGGTGAACAAGGGCAACGCGACAATGCGAACGCCATCCCCGACGAGCGACACCGCCCAGGCTGCGGTGAGGTCCCGGAAACCGCGTCCACGCACGCCACCGATGCTATGACGCATGTCACGTTTCACTGGTTTGAACGCTACCGAGCGTGTCCATACCGGCCAGTAAGGGCAATGAGTGCTCTCGTGCGGCGCAGCGGTTACACCCGGTCAGGCCTCACCCGGTCGGCGGCGAACGGGTGCCGGTTTGGGGTCTTGTTCCTGGATCACCCAGCTCTTAGCTTTTCACCTATACGGGTCTTGCGCACCCGTCCCGAGAGTCCCGGAGGACACAAAATGTTCACGATTACCCGCCCCCAGGCCGTGACCTTCACTCTTCCGAGCTACAAGGACGATTCAGTGCGTATCACCGCCAGTGACTCCGTCCGGATCACCATGGACGACTCCGTTCGGATCACCGCGAGCGATTCGGTGCGGATCACCGCCCGCGACTCGGTCCGCATCACGATGGACGACTCGGTGCGCATCACGGCGAGCGATTCGGTCAGGATCACGTGCGCCGACTCCGTCCGGATCACCGCTCTCGACGACTCCGTCCGGATCACCGCGCAGCAGGACTCGGTGAGGATCACCGCGCGTGAGGACTCCGTGCGCATCATCATGGACGACTCGGTCCGCATCACGGCGCACGACGACTCGGTGCGCATCACGATGGACGATTCCGTCCGGATCACCGCGCACGACGACTCCGTGCGCATCACGGCACGCCGGAACGACTTCTCCCTCGCGGCCTGACCGAACGGGCAGATCAGGCCGCGGGTTCACCCAGGTACGGCAACCACTGGGGATCGGCCTCGGCCACTCCGGCGAGCAGCCGCCAGTGCGGGCCGCGTGGCGCCGCGGGCACGACGCGCAGCCGCCAGCCCAGTTCGGACAGCAGCTTGTCCGCCTTGCGGTGGTTGCACTTCGCGCAGCAGGCGACGCAGTTGGTCCAAGTGTGAGGTCCGCCACGCGAGCGCGGCACGACGTGGTCGATCGTCTCGGCCCGCCCGCCGCAGTAGGCGCAGCGATAACGGTCGCGGTGCATGAGCCCGGCACGGGTCATCGGCACGCGGCCTCGATAAGGCACGCGAACGTAGGTGCTCAGCCTGATCACGGACGGCACGAGCACCTCGGACTTCGACGAGTGCAGCACCAGCCCGGAAGCGTCCCCGTGCACGACTTCGGCTTTCCCGCACACCACGAGGACGACCGCCCGGCGCAGCGACAACGCCGTGAGCGGCTCGAACGTGGCGTTGAGCAGCAGTACCTTGCGTCTTCCCCAGGGGAACACCGCCGGCGCCGGACCGGAACCTCCCCCGTCTCGATCCCCGTCCCGCACCGCACGCAGCTCGGGCTGATTTCGGCATGGGGGGACCGTCGGCGCCGTCTCGCCGGTCAGCGAGGCGCCGATAGGGGTCGGTTGTCGGTCTGGCACGCGACCACCTCCACCGGTTCAGCCATAGGAGACCACACATACCAGGAAAAAATCACGTGTGATAAGTGACGCGTCATGGATGTGTGATCGAACTCGGGATGAAGCCACTCCCTATCGGAAGTCGTTTTCAATCAGCCGCTACCCTTGACAAGGTGACCGAGGCCCCCTCCACTCCACTGCCTGCGACGATCACCTACCCGATCGCCGAGCGGCTAAACATCGCCGAGCAGATCCACGGGCGCGAAGTCGCCGATCCCTACCGCTGGCTCGAGGATGTGGCTGACCCCCGCACCGAGTCGTGGTCGCGGGCGCAGGACGTGCTCGCCCGCTCCTGGCTGGACGCGATGCCCGGCCGCACGCGCCTCGGCACGAGGCTCAAGGAGCTGATGCGGACGGGGTCGGTGTCCACGCCGACCTGGCGCGCGGGCAGGGCGTTCTTCACCCGCCGCGGTCCCGAGCAGGACCACCCCGTCGTCATGGTGCGCGAGCCCGGCGGCACCGAACGCGTGCTGCTCGACGTGAGCGTGCTCGACCCGTCCGGCAGGACCACCCTGGACGGCTGGTCGCCGAGCCTCGAGGGCACGCGCCTGGCGTACCAGGTGTCCGTCGGCGGCAACGAGCACTCGCTGCTGCACGTGATGGACGTCGAGTCGGGCGAGCTCATCGAGGGCCCCATCGACCGGTGCCGCTACTCCGCGATCGGCTGGCTGCCCGGCGGCGAGGAGTTCTACTACGTCCGCCAGCTCGACCCGGCGCTGCTGCCCGAGGACGAGAAGCTGTTCCACCGCCGCGTGTGGCGCCACCGCGTCGGCACCGACCCGGACACGGACCTCAACGTGCACGGTGACGACCAGGCGCACACCTTCTACTACACGCTGAACCTCTCCCACGACGGCCGCTGGCTGGTCGTGAGCGGTGCGCCCAGCACGGTGAAGCACGACTCCGTGTGGATCGCGGACCTGCACGGCGACGGCGCGCTCCAGCCGGTCATCCTGTCCGATGCCCGCGTGCAGTGCTCGGCGTCCGTCGGGCGTGACGGCAGGCTCTACCTGCACACGAACCACGGCGCGCCCCGGCAGCGCCTCTGCGTCGCCGACCCCGCGAACCCCACCGAGTGGACCGAGCTGATCAGCGAGGAGCCGGACTCGGTGCTCGACGGCGTGCGCTGGCTCGACGGCGACCTGGTCGTCCTGCGCACCAGGCACGCGGTGTCCGAACTGCACCTGCACGACGCCGCGACCGGTGCTCACAAGCAGGAGATCCCGCTGCCCGGCACGGGTTCGCTGCACGGCATGACGGTCGTGGACGTGCACACCGATCATGACCAGGACACGCTGTGGTTCGGGTGGACGGACTTCGTGACGCCGCAGTCGGTGTTCCGGTACTCCAAGGCCTCGGGCGAGACCGTGCTGCACGAGGCCGCGCCCGGCCGCGTCGAGCTGCCGGCGGTGACGACGCAGCAGGTCGCGTACGAGTCCAAGGACGGCACGACGGTCCGGATGTTCGTCGTGAGCGGCGAGCAGAAGCCCGACCTGCCCCGGCCCGCGCTGCTCACCGGCTACGGCGGCTTCGCGATCGGCCGCGGCCCCGGCTACAGCGCGACCACGCTGGCGTGGGTCGAAGCGGGCGGCGTGTGGGTCCACGTGTCGTTGCGCGGCGGCGACGAGGAGGGCGAGGACTGGCACGTCGCCGGTATGCGCGCCAACAAGCAGAACGTGTTCGACGACTTCCACGCCGCCGCGGAACGCCTGATCCGCGACGGGTGGACCACGCCGCAGCAGCTGGCGATCATGGGAGGCTCCAACGGCGGCCTGCTCGTGGGTGCCGCGCTGACCCAGCGCCCGGAGCTCTACGCGGCCGTGGTGTGCTCAGCGCCACTGCTCGACATGGTGCGCTACGAGAAGTTCCTGCTCGGACGGCTGTGGGCCGACGAGTACGGCAGCGCGAGCGACCCCGAGGAGCTGGGCTGGCTGCTCTCCTACTCTCCTTATCACCGAGTGGTAACGGACGTTGAGTACCCTTCGGTCTTGTTCACGGTGTTCGAGTCGGATTCTCGTGTGGACCCCAACCACGCCAGGAAGATGTGCGCGGCACTGCAGCACGCTTCGTCAAGTGATCCGACCAAGCACCCCGTGCTGATCAGGCGCGAGACCGAGGTCGGTCACGCGGGCAGGTCGGTCAGCCGGACGGTGGCTCTCGCCGTGGACCAGCTGACGTTTCTCGCGAATGCCACCGGCATGGAGTTGTAGGAGGGCACGACCACGTGACGAGTCCCGTGGACGACATCTCGAACAGAACCGCGCAGGCGGTGGGTTTCTTCGAGAAGTACGGCCCAATGATCCTCGGGGGCGCGATCAAGATCGTTCTGATCATGGTCGCCGCCTTCATCCTGAGGGCGATGCTCCGCAAGGTCATCGACCGGATCACCATTCCCGGCAAGGAAGGCAAGAAGCCGAGGCTGCTCAGGCCGTTGCGGGAACGCGCACCCCAGGCGCTCGGGAACCTCGTCTCCGAGCGCCGGGAGCAGCGCGCCCGCACGATCGGCTCGGTACTGAAGTCGATCGTCACGATCCTGATCTTCGGAATCGCGTTCCTCGAGGTCATGATCGTGGTGGGCATCAACATCACGCCGATCCTGACCTCGGCGGGCATCCTGGGCGTCGCCATCGGTTTCGGCGCCCAGAACCTGGTGAAGGACTTCCTGTCCGGCATGTTCATGCTGCTGGAGGACCAGTACGGCGTCGGCGACGTCGTCGACCTCGGCCCGTCGATCAGCGGCACCGTCGAGGCGGTCGCGCTGCGCACCACGACGATCCGCGACACGGGCGGCACGGTCTGGTACGTCCGCAACGGCGAGATCCTGCGCGTCGGCAACTCGTCGCAGGGCTTCGCGGTCGCCGTCGTCGACCTGCCGCTGAGCTACGGCGCGAACCTCGCCGAGGCCACCCGGGTGCTCGAGCGCCGGGTCGCCGAGGTCGCCGAGAAGGAACCGTTGAAGAACGACATCACGGCCAAGCCCGAGGTGCTCGGCGTGGAGAAGTTCACGCCGGAGGGCATCACCCTGCGGGTCACCGCGAAGACGCGCCCCGGCCGCCAGTGGGCGGTCCAGCGCAACCTGCGCGCGCAGCTCATGCCCGCGCTGGAGGAAGCGGGCTTCACGGCCAAGTAGGCGGAGTGAGTTAGAACACCCATTCGAGACGATGATCACCCGGCGTCCTGCCAGTTCACACGCCTATGGCACAACGAACACCCGGGGCGGCCTGCGCGCGGTGGCTCGCGTGAGTCAGGATGGGTGGGTGGGAAACCCCGTGAGCTTCTTCGAACAGGTCGGTGGCGAGGAGACGTTCCACCGCATCGTCGCGCGCTTCTACGCCGAGGTGAAGTCCGACGAGATCCTCCTCCCCCTCTACCCCGAAGAGGACCTCGGACCTGCGGAGGAACGGCTGCGGCTGTTCCTCATGCAGTACTGGGGAGGCCCCCACACCTACTCGGAGAACCGGGGCCACCCGAGGCTGCGGATGCGCCACGTGCCGTTCAAGATCGGTCCGCTCGAACGCGACGCGTGGCTGCGCTGCATGCGGATCGCCGTCGACGAGGCCGGCTTGGACGAGGCCCACCGCAAGCAGCTCTGGGACTACATGGAGATGGCCGCGAACAGTCTGATGAACAGCTTCAACTGAACGCCCATCACCCGAACGAGTCCTTTGGCAGCGAGACGAATGGCAGGATGACCCCCCGTGCGACGATCCTCCGACCTCACTCCCGAGATCGCCGAAGAGTCCGCCTGGTGGCGTGACGCCGTCTTCTACCAGGTCTACGTGCGCTCCTTCGCCGACTCCAACGGCGACGGCGTCGGCGACCTGGACGGCATCCGATCCCGGCTCGGCTACCTCGAACTGCTCGGTGTCGACGCCCTGTGGCTCACCCCGTTCTACCGTTCGCCGATGGCCGACCACGGCTACGACGTGGCCGACCCGCGTGACGTGGACCCGCTGTTCGGCGACCTGGCCGCGTTCGACCGGCTGGTGGCGGACGCGCACGAGCACAACATCAGGGTGACGGTCGACCTCGTCCCGAACCACAGCAGCGACCTGCACGAGTGGTTCCAGGAGGCGCTGCACGCCGGTCCGGGCAGCATGGAACGCGCCCGTTACATCTTCCGCGAGGGCCGCGGCTTCGACGGCTCGCAGCCGCCGAACAACTGGGTGTCCGTCTTCGGCGGCCCCGCCTGGACCCGCGTGCCGGACGGCCAGTGGTACCTGCACCTGTTCGCGCCGGAGCAGCCCGACCTCAACTGGGAGCACCCGGAGGTCCGCGCCGACCTGGAGCACACGCTGCGGTTCTGGCTGGACCGCGGGGTCGACGGCTTCCGCATCGACGTGGCGCACGGCATGGCCAAGCCAGAGGGCCTGCCGGACATGGAGATCCGCACACAGGCTCCGGGTGTGCTGTCCGACGACGCGCACGACCCGCGCTTCGACAACGACGGCGTGCACGAGATCCACCGCATGATCCGCAAGGTCATGGACGGCTACCCCGGCACGATGGCCGTCGGCGAGATCTGGGTGAGGGACGACGAGCGGTTCGCCGCGTACGTCCGTCCCGACGAGCTGCACCTGGGCTTCAACTTCCGGCTGGTCGAGGCCGACTTCGACGCCGACGCGGTCCGTTCGGCCATCGAGCACTCGCTGGGTGCCGTCGCGCTGGCCGGCACGTCCGCGACGTGGACGCTCTCGAACCACGACGTCGTCCGGCACGTGACCCGCTACGGCGGCGGCGCGGCAGGCGAGCAGCGGGCCCGCGCGATGACGCTGGTCGAGCTGGCGCTGCCGGGCGTGATCTACCTCTACAACGGCGAAGAGCTCGGCCTGCCGAACGTGGAGCTGCCGGACTGGGCGCTGCAGGACCCGACCTGGGAGCGCTCCGGCCACACCGAACGCGGCCGGGACGGCTGCCGCGTGCCGATCCCGTGGGAGGGCACCAGCCCGCCGTTCGGGTTCTCCACCGCGGTGAACACCTGGCTGCCGCAGCCGAACGAGTGGGCCCACCTCACGGCCGAGGCGCAGCTGGAGGACCCCGGTTCGATGCTGTCGCTGTACCGCCAGGCTCTGGAGCACCGGAAGTCCAACGCGGGCTTCGCCGGTGACGAGCTGGAGTGGTACGGCGCCCCGGCGGGCTGCTTCGCGTTCCGGCGCAAGGGTGGCGGGCTGATCTGCGCCCTGAACACCTCGGGCGCGTCCGTGCCGCTGCCTCCCGGTCAGGTGCTGCTGTCGTCCGGTCCGATGGACGGCGACCAGCTGCCCCCGGACACCGCCGTCTGGCTCGTCTGATCCGCTGACGCGACAAGGCCCCTGGGACGCGTCCCAGGGGCCTTGTTCTCGTTCTCGGACGTTCTCAGACGAGCAGCGGCAGCATCGAGTGCCGGCGCCGGACCACCGCGCCGTACCGGGCGTCGATCCGCAGCCACGAGTCGGTCGCGGTGACCCGGACCTCGCCGTCCTCGCCGAGGAAACCCATGCCCGACAACGCGAAGAGGACCCGCAGCGGGATCTTCACGTCCAGTCCGGACCCGCTGACCGTCAGCACCGTCTGGTCCAGCAACGAGGCCGGCGGCGTGCCCTGCGGCCCGGTGTTGTCCCGCGCGACCTCGACGCCCTCGTCCGCGAGCTTCGCGATGACCTCGACCGGCAGCCGGTCCACCATCAGCCAGCCGTCGGCGGGCGGCAGGGCCGAGCGCCACATCAGGTCCTTGGCCGGGCCGGGGTCGATGCGTTCGTCGCGCATGACCGCGAGGCCCGTCAGCAGCTCAGAGCCGGACACCGTGACGTCGGCCGGGTTCGCTTGTCCCGCAACGGTTCGCGTGGCGAGCGCGTCGAACGGCGTGGCGACCCACGCGTCGAGCAGCTCCTCGTTGCGGTTGCGCAGCCGCACCACCGACTGCCCGTCGAGGCGCACCGCGCGTGCGGCGAACGCCCCGAGGTCGTCTCTCTCGGCCGCGTCGGCCAACACCAGCTCAGGCACCATTTCCCCCTGCCCGCCACCCGGCGAGAAAGTCGCGCTCGGCCTCGGTCAGCCGGCGCGGACGTGCGGTCGTCACGTTGTAGGGCGCCATGAGCGTCTCCGCCCTGACGACCACCGGGCTGTTCACGTCACGGCTGCCGCGCACCACGTAGTCGAGCGTCAGCGACGCGGACTTGAGCTCCCGCACCGACATCTCGACGATGATGTCCTCGCCGGTGAAGACGATCGGCGCGAGGTAGTCGACCACGAGCTTCGCCACGACCATGCCCTCGGCGAGTTCCTTGACGCCGTGGCGGGCCGCCTCGGTGAACAGCAGCTCGATGCGGGCCTCTTCCAGCAACGTCACCGTGTTCGCGTGGTTGACGTGGCCGAACGCATCCATGTCCGACCATCGCGGCCGCACACCAGTGACGAAGACACCCATGCAGGGACCCTACCGCTCACGATCGCCCGAACCTTCACAGGACCTCCACACCAGCCGATTGAAATTCGATAGGCAACTCTCGATACTCGATCTATGTCTCGTGCACTGGTGATCTTCCTGCAGGCCCTGCTCGCCCTCGCGTTCCTCGGCGGACTGTTCGCGCAGATCGTGGTGATCCCGACGGTGGCCGCGGACGAGGTCGCGCTCTTCCCGCCCTACGAGTCCGTGAGAGTGCCGTTCGTCGCCTCCGCGATCGTCTTCATCGCGTGTCTCCAGGTCCTGGCGGTGGCGTTGGGAGGAATGCTGCACAAGGCGGGCAACGGCACCGTGTTCGAGTCCGGTGCGCTCACGTGGACGAACATCGCGATCGGTGCCATCGTCGCCGGCGCGGTGGTGCTCGCCTGGCTGTTCGTCTACGTGACGTTCGCCGACATCCCCTCGCCCACCGACGGCATGGACACCCTGGGTCTGTGGATGGGGTCCGCCGCGGGCACGGTCGCGGCGGTCGGTGTGGCCTCGCTGGTCGTCGTCGGGCGGCAGTGGCTGCGTCGCGCGATCGCGCAGCGCGCGGAACTGGACCAGGTCGTCTGACCCGCCGGAAAAGTGCCGGGGCGCCGCGGAGGGGATTCCGCGGCGCCCCGGTTTTTCAGCTGTCGCGCACTACCTGACCATGCTCCGCACCTGGCGGGCGGCGACGGACAGGGTGGCCAGGTCCAAGCGGTGGACCCGGTTGATCTCCTCCAGCGCACCACGCGAGCGAGCCAGGCGGGAGCTGTTGGCCTGCTCCCACTTGGTGATCTTCTCGCTCGCGGTGTCGCCCTCGTCGCTCGCCCGCAGCACGTCGAGCGAGATGGCCCGCAGCGACGAGTAGAAGTCGTCGCGGAGAGCCAGGCGGGCCAGGGCGTGCCAGCGGTTGCCGCGCTCCAGGTTCGTCACCGAGTCCAGCATGTGGTCGATGTCGAGGTGGTCGGACAGCGCGAAGTACAGCTCTGCCGTCTCGCGGTGCGAGCGCTCCGGGCCCGCGCCGCCGGTCGGGCCGAACTCGCGTTCGGCGAGCTCGGCGATCTCCGTGACGTCGAGCAGGCCGTACATGTAGAGCAACGCCGCGACCTTGCGGGCCAGCTCGGCCGGGACGCCCTGTTCGACGTACCGGTCCGCCTTGACCGCCACGACGTCGTACTCCTTGCCCTGCAACAGGTCGAAGGCGTACGGGCTGAGCTCGGAGACCACGCCGCGGAAGCGGTTGATCGTCGAGCCCACCGGCAGCGGCTGCGGGCGGTTCGAGAGCAGCCAGCGCGACGCGCGGTCGAGCAGGCGGCGGGTCTCCAGCACCATGCTGTCCTGCACGTCCGTCGGCACCACGTTGTCGAGCGCCTGGATCTCACGCCAGATCGACGGCAGGTCGAAGACCTCGGTGACCACGGCGTACGAGCGGACGGCGTCCGTCGCCGACGCGCTCATCTCCTCGGCCAGGCGGAAGGCGTAGGAGATGCCACCGCCGTCGACGACCTCGTTGACGACGACCGTGGTGATGATCTCCTTCGCCAGCGGGTGGTTCGGGATCGCCAGGCCGAAACGCTCGCGCAGCAGGGTCGGGAAGTAGTCCGGCAGCTTGTTCTTGAACGTGTCGATCGTCGGGATCTCGCTCGCGAGCAGCTCTTCCTTCAGCGTGAGCTTGGTGAACGCGAGCAGCGTGGCGAGCTCCGGCGAGGTGAGGCCCTGGCCGCTCTTCTCCAGCGCCTTGAACTCCGCCACGCTCGGCATGGCCTCCAGCTTGCGGTTGAGCGCGCCGCGCACCTCCAGGTCGGCCGTGAGACGCGCGTGCACCGACAGCATCGGTGCGGCGTGCGCCCGGCTGACGCCGAGGACGTTGTTCTGCGAGTAGTTGTCCGCCAGCACGAGCTCGCCGACCTCGTCGGTCATCTCGCCGAGGACCTCGTTGCGCTGCTGCTGCTCCAGCGACCCCTCGCGGACCAGGTGGTCCAGCAGGATCTTGATGTTGACCTCGTGGTCGGAGCAGTCGACGCCCGCGGAGTTGTCGAGCGCGTCGGTGTTGACCTTGCCGCCGGCCCGCGCGAACTCGATGCGGCCGCGCTGGGTGAGACCCAGGTTGCCGCCCTCACCGATGACCTTGACCCGCAGTTCGGCGCCGTCGACGCGGATCGCGTCGTTCGCCTTGTCGCCGACGTCGGCGTGCGACTCGGTCGACGCCTTGACGTAGGTGCCGATGCCGCCGTTCCAGAGCAGGTCGACCGGCGCGAGCAGGATCGCCTTCTTGAGCTCCGGCGGGGACAGCTTCTCCACGCCCTCCGGCAGCCCCAGCGCGACGCGGGCCTGCTCGGACAACGGGATCGACTTGGCCGTGAGCGGGAAGACGCCGCCGCCCTCGCTGATCAGCGAGCGGTCGTAGTCGTCCCACGACGAGCGCGGGACGTTGAACAGCCGCACGCGCTCGGCGAAGGAGGCGCCGGCGACCGGGTTCGGGTCGATGAAGATGTGCCGGTGGTCGAACGCGGCCACGAGCCGGATGTGCTCGGACAGCATCATGCCGTTGCCGAACACGTCACCTGACATGTCGCCGATGCCGACGACCGTGAACTCCTCGGTCTGCGTGTCGACGCCGAGCTCGCGGAACGAGCGCTTCACGCTCTCCCACGCACCCTTGGCCGTGATGCCCATGGCCTTGTGGTCGTAGCCGATCGAGCCACCGGACGCGAACGCGTCGCCCAGCCAGAAGCCGTAGCTCTGGCTCACGCCGTTCGCGATGTCGGAGAACGTCGCGGTGCCCTTGTCCGCGGCCACGACCAGGTACGTGTCGTCGCCGTCGTAGCGCACGACCTGCGGCGCGGGCACGACCTCGTTGTTGATCAGGTTGTCGGTGAGGTCGAGCAGGCCCGAGATGAACATCTTGTAGCAGGCGATGCCCTCGGACATGAAGTTCTCGCGGTCGATGCCGGGGTCACCCGTCGGCGCGATCGGGCGCTTGACGACGAAGCCGCCCTTGGCGCCGACCGGCACGATCACCGCGTTCTTCACGGCCTGCGCCTTGACCAGGCCGAGGATCTCCGTGCGGAAGTCCTCGCGGCGGTCGGACCAGCGCAGACCACCGCGCGCGACGCTGCCGAAGCGCAGGTGCACGCCCTCGATCCGCGGCGAGTACACGAAGATCTCGAACTTCGGCCGCGGTGCCGGCAGGTCCGGGATGGCCTGCGGGTCGAGCTTGACCGAAAGGTACGGCCGCGCGTTGCCGTCCGCGTCGCGGAAGAAGTAGTTCGTCCGCAGCGTGGCGTTGATCATCGAGAGCAGGCTGCGCAGGATGCGGTCCGCGTCGAGGCTCGTCACGTCGTCGATGAGCTTGCCGGTCTCGACGACCATCGTCTCGGTGCGGTCGGCGCGCGTGGCGTCGTCGAGCCGCGGGTCGAACCGGGCCTCGAACAACGCGACCAGCGCGATCGCCACGCTCGTGTGGCCGAGCACGGCGTCCTCGATGTAGTCCTGCGAGTACGGCGTTCCCGCCTGGCGCAGGTACTTCGCGTACGCGCGCAGCATCGCGGCCTGCTGCCAGGTGAGCCCCGCCTGCAGCACCAGCGAGTTGAACCTGTCGACCTCGGCCTCACCGCGCCAGACCGCGGCGAACGCGTCCTGGAACCGCACCCGCACGTTGTCGAGGTCGGCCTCGGACAGCTGCGACAGCGCGGCCTTGTCGATGCGCAGGCCGAAGTCGTAGATCCAGCACTGCACACCGTCTTCGCGAGCGATCTCGTACGGCCGTTCGTCGACCACGATCACGCCCATGCGCTGCAGCATCGGCAGCACGTCGGACAGCGTGATGCCCTCGCCGGTCACGAAGATCTTGAAGCGGCGCTCCCCCGCCTCGGCCCCCTCGGGCACGTAGAACACCATGTCGAGGTCGCCCTCGACGAGCGCCTCGATGCGCCGGTAGTCCTCGAGGCCCGTCGCGGCCGGGAAGTCCTCCTTGTAGGCCTCCGGGAAGACCGCGGCGAACCGCTGGCCCTGCTCCGTGGCCGACTCGGCACCCAGCTCGCCGCTGTCACCCGTGACGGCCTCGACCATCCGGTCGTCCCAGCTGCGGACGGCCTCGGCGAGCTTGCCCTGGATCGCGTGGACGTCCGGCTCCAGCGTGCGCGCCGGGTCCGTGTGCACCATGAAGTGCACGCGGGCGAGAGCGGACTCGCCGATGCGCGCGCTGTACTCGAGGTTCAGGCCACCGAGCTCGGCGAGCAGCACCTCCTGCATCGCGAGGCGGCTCGTCGTCGTGTAGCGGTCACGCGGCAGGTAGACCAGGCACGAGAAGAAACGGCCGAACGGGTCGCGACGCAGGAACAGCCGCAACCGCCGCCGTTCCGCGAGCGCGATGACGCCCGTCGTCGTCTGGTAGAGCGTTTCGGTGTCGACCGAGAACAGCTCGGTGCGCGGGTAGTTCTGGATCACCTCGAGCATCCGCTGGCCCGAGTACGACTGCAGCGGGAAGCCCGCGCGGTGGATGACCTCGCGCACCCGGCGCTCGATCACCGGGATGTCGAGCACGTCCTCGTGCAGCGCGGTGGTGCTGAAGATGCCCAGGAACCGGTGCTCACCGGAGACGTTGCCCTCGGCGTCGAACGTCTTCACGCCCACGTAGTACGGGTAGACGCTGCGGTGCACGCTGCTCTGTGCGCTCGCCTGCGTCAGCACCAGCAGCTCGGGGCTGAGCGCCTGCGCGCCGTTGTCCGGCCCGGCGGTGAGGCTGCGCGCCGCGAGGCTGTCCTGCCGCAGCACACCGAGCCCGCTCGCGAGCACCGCCCGCAGCGCCGGCTCACCGTCGTCCTGCACCAGCTCGTACTGCCGGTAGCCCATGAACGTGAAGTGACCGTCCGCGAGCCACTTGAGCAGCTTCGAGCCGTCCGTGGTGGCCTCGGTCGAGTCCTTCTCCAGCTCGTCGGCCAGCTGCAGCGCCGTGGTGACCATGCGGTCGGTGTCCTCGACGACCTCGCGGACGTCGGTCAGCACCGTCAGCAGCCGGGTCTCCAGCTCGCGGGCACGATCGGGGTCGGTGATGAGGTCGACCTCGATGTTCATCCACGACTCGGCCAGCGCGTCGGCGGGCGGGTCGGCGGGATCGGCGGCCGGCAGCACCTCGGTGCGCTCACCGGTGACCGGATCACGGCGGACGACGACGATCGGGTGCACGACACGCTGCACCTGCACCCCACCGCGCGTGAGCTCGGACGCGACCGAGTCGACGAGGTAGGGCATGTCGTCCGTCACGACCTGGACGACGGTGACAGGACACTGCCACCCGTCGGTCGAGCGCGTCGGGTTCAGAATGCGCACCGCGGCGCGTCCGGGAACGCGGCTCTCGGCGAGCTGGTAGTTCGATCGCACCGCTCCGACCAGGTCCACCGGGTCGTCGTCGTTGACTTCCTCGGCGGGCACGTGCCGGTAGAAGAGGCGGATCAGATCAGCGAGTTCGGGGGCATTGGCGGCGGCCCGTTCGATCAGCTCGTCACGGACCTGCTCAGGACTGGCCGTTCGACTGCCATCCCCCGCGGCGGCTACCGCGGAGACGTCGTCGGTTCGGGTCGGGGCTCCAGTCGAGGTCATCTTCAGGCGACTCCACGCTATCCGGCACCTCTGTGTGCCGGGTCCGACTCCACCCTAGATGGGGTGGCGGCCGTCACCGGCAACGGGAGGGGCACTGACGAACCACTGAATCGAGGGCTGAATCGAGTCACATCATCAGTGGCGGCAACGCATTCCGCACCATCGCCGCGCCACGCCTGCACCCGGCTCCGACCTGCGGGCGCGAGCCCGCCGAAGGTTAATTCCGTGGCACACCACCGTTCACCGGCCCGACGTCCTGCCGACCGCCGAACCGCGTCAGTCACGTACCCGTCCGGTGCCGGCCGATCAGATCCGGCGCGGATGGGTTGGGCAAGGCTTGAGGTGTGGCGCTGGCCACCATCACGCCCCCGGCAACGTCCATCCGGCAGGCTCGTCCGGGCGGACGGGCCCGTCCGGGCGGACGCGGCGGATGGGGCCGGTGGTCTCGCTGTCCGGGGCGGCGGCCACGGGGACGATGGGGCCGGTCTTCTCCTGCTCGGACTCCGCTCGCGGCTTCGCCGGTAAGTAGGGCTCCGAACCCGGCCCGGTGTCGCCGGCCGGCTCCGCTGGGAGTTGCTGGGAACCGAAGTACAGGCCTGGGTGGGTCGGGGTGTCGGAGGTGGGTGCGGCCTTCGCCTCCGTGTCGTGCTGGAGGCCGAAGGACAGGCTCGGTCGGTACGGGGTGTCCGAGCTGGGTGCGGCCTTCGTCTCCGAGTCCTGCTGAGCGCCGAACGACAGGCTAGGTCGGTATGAGGTGTCCGAGCTGGCTTTCGCGTCCCTGTCCTGCTGGACACCGAAGGACAGGCCCGGCTGGTACGAAGTGTCCGAGGTGGGCACTGCCTCCGCCGGAGGTGTCTGCTGCGCGCCGAACGCCTGTCCTGACTGAAAGGGCGCGCCGAAGCTGGGCGCGGCATCTGCCGCCGGATCCTTCGCGCCGAACGGTTGACCTGTCCCGAAGGAGGCGTCCGAACTGGGCGGGGTTTCCGCCGCTGGACCCCGCCGCCCCCCGAAGGACTGACCTTCCTCGAACGGGCTTTCCGCTGGAGAGTCCTGCTGCACACCGAACGACCGACCGGTCCCCGCCGGAACGAACGGCTCCCCCCGGCGAAAGGGAGAGTCGGTCGCGGCGGGCGGCTCGGGTTCGGCCGGGCTGTCCGGGAGGGCGGGCTGCTCCGCGGTGGCGGGGCTTTGCGGCGCCGGGCCGGCGTCGTCGGCGGACCAGTCCGGGGCGCTGAGGTCGGCCGCTTCGACCTGTTCCTCGTCGGAGCGGCGGCCCGTCTCGTAGGCGACGAGCGCCTCGGCCAGCAGGTCGGCGAGGCTCAGGTCGCTCGGCCTGCGGCGGCTGCTCGGGCGGCCCGTCCGGTCGCCGGGCTCGCTCGGGGACTCGGTGCCCGTCGCGTCGACTGCCGGTTCGCCGGTGGCCGGCGAGGCGGCGGTGTCGGACGCCACCTGGTCCGCTTGTGCCGGCGGTTCGGGCTGGGTGGCGAAGTAGTCGTACTGCGTGGCCGGGTTCGGCTCGGTGCCCTCGCCCGAACCCGCGGCCGACGTGGCGGGGTCCGGCGGAGCGGACGCGTCCGGTTGTGCGGCGAGGCCGGGCTGAGCTGCCGGACCGGGTGGCGTCGGCTGGTTGGGCCGGGTGTCGTAGCTGGTCTCGGTGCCCACGGCGGACTGGGCTTCGAAACCTGGCTGGGTCCCGAAGCCGGACTGCGTGCCGAAGGTCTGGGTCCCGAAGCTCGACTGCGTGCCGAACCCGGCCTGCGTGCCGAAGCTGGTCTGGGCGCCGGAGGCCGGCTGGGCGCGTTCGGGCCGCGCGGGTGGCTCGTCGGCGGGACGGGACATGCGTACCGAGACCGTCGGGACGTCGGTGGCGTCGTCTTCCACGTCGGCCGCGCTCAGGAAGGTGCTCGACAGCAGGTCCGGTTCCGGCGCCTGCGGGATCTCGTCCTGGACCGGCACCGGCGGCATCGGCTCCGGGATGGGCGGCAGCGGGAGTGGCTTGTGCTCGGGCTCCGGTTCCTCGGCTGGGGGTTCTGCCGGGGGTGGGGTGGGGATGGAGGCCGTGGGCGGCTTCGGGGTGCTGAAGTCGAGCGAGCCGAAGTCGAGGTCGGGGAGCTTGCGCTCGTCCGGGTCGGCGGAGGCCGGGAAACCTGCCGCTGGTGTGGTGAGCGGGTAGGCCGGCTCGTCCAGGTGGGGGCCGAAGTCCGGCGCGGCCGGGAGGCGGGAGAACGCCTCGGCCATGACTGGTCGGCTGGGGCGGTCCGGCATGTCGGGAGACGCCGGGGTGTTCAGGTCCGCGAAGTAGTCCGGGCGAGCGGGTGCGGAGCCTTCGAAGAAGTCGCGCGGCTGCGCCGGTTCCGCGGCGGGCTCCTTCTGGCGCAGGCCGGACGGAGGTTCCACGCGCCACGACGGAGCGTCCGGCTTCGGCTCGGCGTCGGGGGCACGGCGGCGGCCACCTGCTCGCAGACCTTGGGCCTTGAGCATGTCCAGCACGCTCTCCGACTGTGATCTGGAGGCTTCCTCGCGCGCGGCGGTCTCCGCGCGGGCCGCCTCTTCGCGGGCTGCGGCTTCCCGGGCCGCCTCCTCGCGTTCGACGGCCAGGCGGGCGACCTCCTGGTGCGCCGCTTCCTGACGTGCGACGTCCCGGCGAACCGCCTCCTGGCGGGCGGCCTCGCGCCGGGCCTCTTCCTGGCGCACCGCCTCCAGGCGTGCGGCCTCCTGGCGCATCGCTTCCTGCCGGGCGGCTTCCTGGCGGGCCGCTTCCTGACGCGCGGCCTCCTGGCGCGCAGCCTCCTGGCGCGCAGCCTCCTGGCGGGCGGCTTCCTGACGCTCGAGCTCCTGGCGGGCCGCTTCCTGGCGGGCGGCCTCCTGCCGCGCGGCTTCCTCCGCGGCCTGGGCCTCGCGCTCCGCCTGGGCTCGTTGTTCGGCGCGGGCCTGGCGTTCCGCCTCGATCTGGCGGCGGGCCTCGCGCTGCAACTCCATGAGCTGCTGCTCGACCTTGCGCTTGCGCTCCTGCTCCACGGTCAGCTGCGGGGACTGGGCCTGTGTGGGCTGCGGCTGGGACTGGGGCTCGGGCTGGGGGGACTCCGGTTGCGGAGCCGGAGGCTCTTGCAGGACAGGGATCTCGGCGATGGTCGTCGGCCGGTCGTCGTCGATCTCGCCGGCGGCGACGCGGGCGGCACGGCGGCGACCGCTCACCATCGCGCCCGCCGAGGCGATCAGGCCGGAGGCGGGGACGGTGCGGTCGGAGGAGGAAGGAGAGGAGGAGGAAGACGCAGGCAGGGATGCGGGTGGCGGTTCCACGGGTTCCGGGCTCTTGTCATCGGGCTCGCCGAACGGCTGGACCATGCGCCACCGGTCGGCGGCGTGTTGTCGGGCCGCGGACAAACCGTCCACGGTCATGTCTTCGGCAGCGCGCCGGGCACGCTTGACGTTAACGCCATCGCCCTTGCGGACCTGGACCGGGCGCCACTGCCGGAGTTGTTGCTTCAGTGCGGCGGACAGGACGCCGTCGGTGACCACCTGTCCGCCCTCGATCGGACGGAGCAGGCTCGCCAGTTGCTGGTGCAGGTCGGCCGGCTGGCGGTGGACGCCGGAGAACTCCGCGGCGAGCCGGGCGCGGACCGCGTAGACGGCGCGGGCACGGCGGCGTTCGGCCGCGTGGGCCGAGCGCAGGTTCGTCAGCGCTTCGGCCAGTTCCCCGGAGATCTCGTGCACGTGGGCCAGCGCCAGCAGGCTTTCCGCCAGCAGCGTGTCGAGTTGGTGGCGTTCGGCGCTCGCCGCGGCCTCCCGCAGCATCTCGCGGGCCAGCGCGACCCTGCCGGCGGGCAGGTGCACGCGGGTGGCCAGGGCCAGGCGCAGCCAGCCCGACGTCGACGCCGACGGCGCGCGCACCGGGCGCTCCAGCATCGGGGTGCCGACGTCGCTCGCGTCGCGCATGCGGTTCGCGTCCATCAGCGAGAGCACCAGCTCCAGCGTGAGCCGGCCGAGGCCCAGGCCGCTGTCCGCCGATGGCTCGGTGAACCTGCTCAGCAGGTCCAGGCCTTCACGTGCGGCACCGATGGCGGCGGCGATGTCGCCCCACCGGCGGTGCTGGGCGGCCTGCACCGCGCGGATCAGGCCGCGCAGCAACAGGCGGGTGTCGTCGTCGAGCGACTCGTCGGCGACGTAGAGCTGGTCCGCCTCGGCGAGCGCCCTGGTGGGTTCGTCGCCGCGGCCGACCGTGACGAGGCATTCGCTGGCCTGCACCAGAGCCGACGCCCGCAGTTCCGCGGGCACGTCCGGCGCTTCCAGCACGGGGATGGCCGCCGCGAACCCCGTCAGAGGCGCGCCCACGGACCGCGCGCACGCCGCGAGCTCGACCCGCAGCAGCCACGCGATCTCGTGCTCACCGGCGGCCTCGGCCGCCTTCAAGGCGTCGATCGCCCGATCGGCGATGCGGACGCCGCGGCCGACGCGGTTGCCCGCGAAGACCACCAGCGACTCCGCCCGGAGGCGGTCGGCTTCGTCGTGACGGGCGGAGGCGAGCGCGAGTGCGCGCTCGCCGAGCACCAGAGCGAGCTCCGGTGCCCGCCAACGCAGCCGCCAGGCGGGCACGACCAGCGTGCTCACCTCGACGTTCGCCTGCGTCTCGCCCCTCGCCGCCACGACGTCAGCCGTTGCCCTCTCAGTCGCGTGTCAGCTTGCGGTAGGTGACACGGTGCGGCCTCGCGGCGTCGGCACCCAGGCGTTCGAGCTTGTTCTTCTCGTAGCCCTCGAAGTTGCCCTCGAACCAGTACCACTTCGACGGGTCTTCGTCCGTGCCCTCCCACGCGAGGATGTGCGTGGCGACGCGGTCGAGGAACCACCGGTCGTGGGAGATGACCACGGCGCAGCCGGGGAACTGCTCGAGAGCGTTCTCCAGCGAGCCCAGGGTCTCGACGTCCAGGTCGTTCGTCGGCTCGTCCAGCAGGATCAGGTTGCCGCCGAGCTTGAGCGTGAGCGCGAGGTTGAGGCGGTTGCGCTCACCACCGGACAGCACGCCCGCGGGCTTCTGCTGGTCCGGGCCCTTGAAGCCGAACGCGCTGACGTACGCGCGCGAGGGCATCTCGACGTTGCCGACGTGGATGTAGTCGAGCCCGCCGGACACGACCTCCCACACGTTCTTCTTCGGGTCGATGCCGCCGCGGTTCTGGTCCACGTACGACAGCAGGACCGTCTCGCCGACCTTCACGTCACCGGCATCGGGCTGCTCGAGACCGACGATGGTCTTGAACAGCGTCGTCTTGCCGACGCCGTTCGGGCCGATGACGCCCACGATGCCGTTGCGCGGCAACGTGAACGACAGACCGTCGATCAGGACCCGGTCGCCGAAGCCCTTCTTCAGCTTGTCGACCTCGACCACGACGTTGCCCAGGCGCGGGCCCGGCGGGATCTGGATCTCCTCGAAGTCGAGCTTGCGGGTCTTCTCCGCCTCGGCCGCCATCTCCTCGTAGCGGTCGAGACGCGCCTTGGACTTGGCCTGGCGGGCCTTGGCACCGGAGCGCACCCACTCGAGCTCGTCCTTCAGCCGCTTCTGCAGCTTCTGGTCCTTCTTGCCCGAGATCGCGAGCCGCTCGGCCTTCTTCTCCAGGTACGTCGAGTAGTTGCCCTCGTAGGGGTGGGTCTTGCCCCGGTCGATCTCGAGGATCCACTCGGCCAGGTTGTCCAGGAAGTACCGGTCGTGGGTCACGGCGAGCACGGCGCCGGTGTACTGCGCGAGGTGCTGCTCCAGCCACAGGACACTCTCGGCGTCCAGGTGGTTGGTGGGCTCGTCGAGCAGCAGCAGGTCGGGCTTGCTCAGCAGCAGCTTGCACAGCGCGACGCGGCGGCGCTCACCACCGGACAGCTTGGTGACGTCGGCGTCCGGCGGCGGGCAGCGCAGCGCGTCCATCGCCTGGTCGAGCTGCGAGTCGATGTCCCACGCGTTGGCGTGGTCGAGCTCCTCCTGGAGCTTGCCCATCTCCTCCATCAGCTCGTCGGAGTAGTCGGTCGCCATCAGCTCGGCGATCTCGTTGAAGCGGTCCAGCTTCACCTTGATCTCGCCCAGGCCCTCCTGGACGTTGCCGAGGACGGTCTTCTCCTCGTTGAGCGGCGGCTCCTGCTGCAGGATGCCCACCGTGTAGCCGGGGGCCAGGTAGGCCTCACCGTTGCCAGGTGTGTCCAGCCCCGCCATGATCTTGAGCACGCTCGACTTGCCGGCGCCGTTGGGACCGACCACACCGATCTTCGCGCCGGGGTAGAACATGATCGTGACGTCATCGAGGATGACCTTGTCACCGTGCGCCTTGCGCACCTTTTTCATGGTGTAGATGAACTCGGCCATGGCGGCGATCGTAGAGCGGTGCCCGGAGGCTCCTGACCTCGGTCGCCGACAAGCGGGCGCTCACCCCCGGATCAAGCGTCACGCGACTCGGTGACCTGCTCGTTCCGTTCGAACGTGAACGACTCTCGGCGATCGGTCCTCAGCGGCCCCGATCTACGAGCTTCCCTCCTTCTTCCTGGTTCGCGGTACGTGCATCTTCTCCGGCGGCACCCCCGGATCGGGTGGGTTCCCGAACTCCGCGCGCTCGTTTGCCCCGAACGGCTCAAACCCGCTCAGAACGGGATCGGCTCCTCCGCGAGGTCTTCGGCAACGCGCGGTTCAACGACCGGAGCGGAGCCGAGTGACTGCACCCGGCTCAAGTCCAGCCCGACGTGCAACGCGTCGACGCTGAACGCCTGCCGTTTCACATCGTCCTTCTCGTAATAGCGCATGCGCAGTTTGCCCTGGACGATCACGGGATCGCCCTTGGACAGCGTGGTCTTGACGCTGTCGGCGAGCTTGCGCCAGCACGAGACACCGAGCCACACCGACTCGCCGTCCTCCCAGTCGCCGATCGACGTGTTGTAGCGGCGCTCAGTCGAGTTGAGGCGGAAGTACGCGTTCGTCTTGCCGTCCTCACCGTGCTTGTACGAGATCTCACTCGCCACATGACCAACGACGGTGACCATCGTGGAATTCCAGGACATCGGGCTCGCCTCCAGGTTGTGGGTTGCCGGTCCAGGTTGCCGGAGGAGCCGGGAGGTACGGGCGGGGCGGACGTGGATCTGTGGATTACTCGTGGGTTGTGGACAGGTCGCGATCTTGGAGCACCTCGAACCGCGAAATCGTCGGGGCCGCGTGCTAGGGGCCGGTAGCGAAGTCGATGTTCGCGATGGCCGGGCACAGCCGGACGACCCACAGACGACACGCTCGAGCGGAGCGAATGAGTGAGCGCACACTCATTGACATGAGTGAGGACTCACTCATACAGTTGCAGACGTGTCAGAGGAACCACGCCGCCGCCGCGCACCCGCGATGAGCCCGGAAGATCGCCGTGAGGCGATCGTCCAGGCCACGCTGCCGCTCGTGGTGAAGGCCGGCGCGAACGTCACCACCAGCCAGATCGCCGCCGCGGCCGGAATCGCGGAAGGCACGGTGTTCCGCGTCTTCAAGGACAAGGCGGAACTGCTCGACACGTGCATCCAGCGCGCACTGCACTCCGACGAGGAGATCGCCCGTCTCGAAGCGATCCCGGCGGACGTGCCGCTGGAGGAGCGACTGACCGCGGGAGTGGCCACGTTCAGCGGATACCTCGACCGCATGTGGGGTGTCATCGGCGCGCTACGCGAGTCCGGCTACCAGCCGCGCGACGAGGACCACAAGAAGCACAAGGGACCGCCGATCGGCATGCAGCAGCTGACCACCGCCATCGCGGGCCTCTTCGGTGACGTGGAGCTGCGCGTCAGTCCCGACCTGGCCGCGCGGATGCTGCTCGGCGCCGTCTTCACGAACCGGATGGGCGCGGGCTTCGGCGAGACCGCGGCCGAGCCCGCCGCCATCGTCGAGCTTTTCCTGCACGGCGCACTCAAGGGGGAGACAAGATGAGTGAGTTCATGATCGAAGCCACCGAGGTGGGCAAGAGGTTCGGTGACGTGAACGCGCTCGACGGCGTGAGCGTCACCGCGAAGAAGGGCTCCGTTCTCGGGCTCCTCGGCCACAACGGCGCCGGCAAGACCACGCTGGTGAACGTCCTCACGACGATGCTGCCGCCGTCCGGTGGCAGCGCGAAGGTCGCGGGGTTCGACGTGGTGAAGCAGAGCCACGAGGTCCGCAGCCGCATCGGCCTGACCGGCCAGTTCGCCGCCGTCGACGAGCAGCTCAGCGGCCACGACAACCTCGTGCTGATCGCCCGGCTGCTCGGTGCCGGCCGCAAGCAGGCCCACCAGCGCGCGGACGACCTGCTGGAGCAGTTCGACCTCACCGACGCCGCCAGGCGCAACGCCAAGACCTACTCCGGCGGCATGCGGCGACGTCTCGACCTGGCCGCCTCGCTGGTCGGCAGCCCCGAGGTGCTGTTCCTGGACGAGCCGACCACCGGCCTCGACCCCGCCAGCCGCCTCGCGATGTGGGAGATCGTCGAGAAGCTCGTCGCCGACGGCACGACCGTGCTGCTCACGACGCAGTACCTCGACGAGGCCGACCGCCTCGCCGACTCGATCACCGTGCTGTCCCACGGCAAGGTCGTCGCGTCCGGAACGTCGGCCGAGCTCAAGGCGCAGGTCGGTCAGCGCACGGTCACCGTCACGCTCGACTCGGCGGCCGAGGTGAACACCGCGCTGAAGGCGATCGGCTCCGTGGGGCTCCACCCCGTGGCGGAAGGCCTCACGCTCACGACCCCCGTCAGCGCGTCACGCGACCTGGCGACGGTCGTGCGCGCGTTGGACGACAACGGCTTGGAGGCGCACGAAATCGGCCTCAAAGAGCCCACGCTCGACGACGTCTACCTCACTCTCGCCGCGAACTAGGGGGAATCATGGCGACCTTGACCTGGCACGGCAGCAGCTACCCGACACAGGTTCTGGTGCTGACTGGCCGTTCTCTGCGCGCACTGCTGCGCACGCCCGCACTCGTCTTCTTCAGCGTGCTGCAGCCGTTGATCATGCTGACGCTGTTCAGCCAGATCTTCAGCAGCATCACGTCCACGGCGAACTTCCCGCCGGGCATGAGTTACATCAACTTCCTGCTGCCCGCGATCCTCGTGAACACCGCGATGCAATCCTCTCTCGCGTCCGGCATCGGACTCGTGCAGGACATGTCGAACGGTGTGCTCGCACGGTTCCGTTCACTGCCCATCCGGCCGAGCACGGTCTTGTTGGCACGCAACCTGTCCGACGCGGTGAGGACCGCGTTCCAGCTGGTGCTGATGATCGCGTTCGGCGTCCTGGTGTTCGGCTTCCGCCCCGACGGCGGCATGCTCGGCACCCTCGCCGCTCTGGGCCTGGCGCTCGTCGTCGGGTGGGCGCTGAGCTGGGTGTTCATCGCGATCGCCGCGTGGGTGCGCAAGGCCGAGCTGATGCAGACCGTCGGCTTCCTGGCGATGTTCCCGCTGATGTTCGCGTCCAGCGCGTTCGTGCCGGTCAGCGGTCTGCCGGGCTGGCTGCAGGCGATCGCGAAGGTCAACCCGCTGACCTACGCGGTCGACGCCGCCCGCAGCCTGGCGCTGGCCCACCCCGTCACCGGAGTGGTCGGCGCACTGGTCACGAGCGGCGCCATCGCGGCGGTCGGCGCGTTCTTCGCGATCCGCGGATTCCGCCGCCCGCTGTCGCTTTAGCCCTTCTCGGCGATCTTGCGGAGCATCGCGTTGTAGGCCTCGAGGTCGGCGTCGCCATCGGCGTCGGCCTTGCGGTCCAGCCGCTTCGCGTCCCGGCCGTCCTGCCGCGCCCACTGCGTGAGCAGGGCGACCATGACCACGAGCAACGGGATCTCCCCCGCCGCCCACGCGATGCCGCCGCCGAGTCGCTGGTCCTCCAGCAGGTTCTGCACCCACGGCAGCGCGAGGCCCCGGTAGAACTGCTCGCCGATGACGTTCGCGGAGCTCATCAGCACCACGCCGAAGAAGGCGTGGAACGGGATCGACGCGAACAGCAGCCCCAACCGGCCGAGGTGCGGCAGCTTGTTCGGAGCCGGGTCGACGCCGATCACGGGCCAGTAGAAGACGTACCCGGCGAGGATGAAGTGCGCGTTCATCGCGAGGTGCGCCCAGTGGAACGGCAACGCGGCCTCGAACAGCCCCGAGAAGTACAACGCGTAGAACGACCCGACGAACAAGCCCAGCGCCACGAACGGGTTCGTCAACGCGCGCGCGACCGGTGACTGCACGAACGCCAGCAGCCATTCGCGCGGACCCGGCACCTCTTTGCCGACCGGCAGCGCGCGCAACGCCAGCGTGACCGGTCCGCCCAGCACGAACAGGATGGGCGTCAGCATGGACAGCACCATGTGCGCTTCCATGTGCACGCTGAACATCGCCGGCGAGTACCGGCCCATGCCCGACGACGTCGCGAACAGCAGCGAGAAGCAGCCGCAGAGCCACGCGACCGTGCGGCCGACCGGCCACTTGTCGCCACGCTTGGTCAGCCTGCGCACGCCCAGGACGTACAGCAGCGCGAGGGCGAGCGCCGCGGTGCCGAAGACCAGGTCGAAGCGCCAGTCGAACAGGATGCGCGCGAGCGTCGGCGGTCCGGCGAGGTCGTAACCGATCGCGATCTCCGTGCGGCTGGGCAGTTCCAGGCTGCCGCCGGGCGGAGGTGTGCGGGCCAGCGCCACGGCCAGGCCGATCGTGAACATCATCAGCAGGACTTCGAGGCCGGCGAGCTTGAGCAGCGCGTGCGGCTTCCCCTCGGCCACGCCCTTCACGCCGCGTTCGCGCTGGAAGTAGCCGAACACGCCGAGCAGCAGCAGACAGGCCAGTTTCCCGAGCGTCAGCCAGCCGTAGGTGGACGTCACGAGATCGGCCGGGGTGATGCGCACGAGTGCGTTCACCACGCCCGAGACGGCCATGACGATCCAGCAGACCAGCGCGATCTTCGAGAACCTCGTCGCGGCGAGCGGAAGGTGCGCGCCGCCACGCCTGCCGTGCGCGAGCAACGCGATCAGGCCGCCCACCCACAGCACCGCCGCCACGAGGTGGAACAACAGGCTGTTCGTCGCCATGTCGTGCGAGCCGCCGGACGACGAGTGGCCGGTGACCGCGACCGGCACCAGCGCGAAGATCGCCCCGAACAGCAGGACGGCCGTCCATCCCCACGACAACACCAGACGGCAGCCGAGTGCGAGCAACGCCACGATGATCGCCGTCAGCAGCCACGCCTTGGACTGCTCCAGCAGCATCGCCGTCGCGATCATCTGGCTGAGGCTGAACGAGCTGACCGGCCGGTCGATCGCGGCCGCCGTGGTGAACGGCACAGACAGAACGGCACCGACCAGCCACACCAACGCGAACCACCCGGCGGTGCGCATGGCCGCGTAGCCGTCCGCCGCGAGAGTGCCGGACTTCTGCGGTGGCACGAGGAACGCCGCCAACAGCAACGAGCCGATGGTCACCACCGCGCCCGTCTCGGTCAGCACGCGCACGATCAGCAGCCCTGCAGGAGGGTTTCCCTCGAACGAGCTCAGTGCGACGGCGGCGAGGGCGGCCACCGCGAAGCCGATGACGACGAGGGGCACCAAACCCGTTCTGGTGGAGCGTTCGATTGGCACGTCCTGGAGCCTACGACCCTCTAGTGTTGCCGCGTGTGAGACGTTCTCTCCTCCTCCTGCTCGTCCTGGTCTCAGTCACCGGCTGCGCGTACTCCATCCAGGGCGAACCCATCGGGGTGCCGCTGCCGCCCCTGGCCATCGCGACACCGCGCAAGACCGAGGGCGTCGACCCGTGCGCGCTCATCACGGAGAAGGAGCTCAAGCCGATCGGCACGCTCAAGGTCAAGCCGGCGCCGCGGGCCGAGATGAAGAACTCGTGCCTGTTCACGCTCAACGAGAACGTGTACGTGCTGGTGGCGGTCCCTTATCGCTCGTTCGACGACTCCAAGGACTCGCAGAAGTCGGGACGTGAGGTGCTGACCGACAAGCACGCCACGTGGCTCAGCTGCGGTCAGCAGGAGATCGACATGGTGTGCACGGCCACCATCGCGGTCACGCGTGGGGAGTCGCTGCTGGTCGCCATCGGCATGAGCGGCGGCGTCTCGGAGACCAAGGCCCGCGACACGCTGGCGCCGCTCGCCCAGCAGGCGCTCAAACGCGTGCCGTCCGTCTAGCGGCCCGCCTGGCCAGCCAGGTCGCCGGGATGATGAGCGCGGTGACCAGCGCCACGAACCCGAGCGACACCACGAGAGAACTGACGTGTGCGAGGCCGCCCACGATCGGCGGACCCGCGAGGAACCCCGTGTAGGCGATCGTCGTCACCAGCCCGAGCTCACGTTCGCCGCCGCTGCCGTCGGCGCGTTTTCCGGTCTCGCTCGCGAGGTCCATGACCACGGGGAACGAGAACGCGAGCCCCAGCCCGGCCAGGCCGAACCCGACGTAGCCGGCGGCCGGCGCGGGTGCCAGCACGGTCAGCGCCAGGCCCGTCGCGGCGAGACCACCACCCGCGGCGAGCAGGCGATGCGGGCCGAGGACGCGTTGGATCGGTTCGCCGAACCACCGTGCGAGCCCCATCGTGACCGAGAAGACCGCATAGGCGTACGCGGCCGCCGCGTCCCCCATGCCTCGCTCACGCACCATGAACAACGCCGACCAGTCCGCCGCCGCCCCTTCCGCGATGGCACTGCACAGCGCGACGCTCGCCAACAGCCAGAGGACCGGGCTCTTGACCACACTGCGGCGTTCGGTGACTTCCTCCCTATGACGCTCCCCTACTCCTCCGGGGATCGTCCTCGCGATGAGCGCGGTGATGATGACGCCGACGAGTGCCGCTGCCAGGAAGTGCCTCATCGGCGTCCAGTGCGCCTGAGCAGCGGCGGCGCTGCCCAACGACCCGATGAGGCCACCGACGCTGAAGCCCGCGTGGAACTGCGGCATCAACGGCCGCCGCAGGTCGCGGACGACGACGACCGCGGCGATGTTCATCGACACGTCCATCGCGGCGATGCTCGCTCCCAGTGCGACCAGCGTCAGCCCGAACTGCAGCGGCGACTGCGATAGCGCGAGCACGGGCAGAAGCAGCGGACTGAGGAGGCTGCTCGCTATCAGGACCCCACGCGACCCGTGGACAGCGCAGATCCGCGCCGCCAGCGGTGCGGTGCAGGCCAGGCCGACGCTCGCCCCGAGCAACGCCAGGCCGAGGCTGCCCACCTCCGCGCCGATCTGCTCGGCGAGCGCGGGCACGCGGGCCGCCCAGGTGCCGAAGACAGCGCCGTTCAGCAGGAAGACGACGAACGTGGCCAGGCGTGGAGACATGCCCGCCAGCATGACTGAAGCGCTTCAGCATCGCCAGCGGTTTGACTGCGATCTCTCGCATACGATGCGTCCGTGGACTCCGACCGCCGACGCAGGCCGACGCTGGACACCGTCGCCGCCGCGGTCGGGGTCTCCAGGGCAACGGTGTCGAACGCGTACAACCGGCCCGACCAGCTCTCGTCGTCGTTGCGCGAACGCATCCTCGAAACGGCGCGGTCGCTCGGCTACGCGGGCCCCGACCCCGTCGCGCGCTCACTGGCGACCCGCTCGTCCGCGGCCGTGGGTTTCATGCTGCCGCAGGGGCTGTCCGGCGCGTTCTCGGACCCGGCGCTGTCGATCGTCCTCGACGGCCTCGCCTCGACCGTCGACGGCCACGACCACAGCCTGGTCCTGATGCCGGGCGACGCCACGGGCGGTCCGCGTCCCTCGATCGTGACGCGCGCCCAGGCGGACGTGATGGTCGCCTACTCCCTGCCGGACTCGGCACCCGCCCTGGACGCCGTCGCCGCCCGCGGCCTGCCGCTCGTGGTGATCGACCAGCCGGTGCTGCCGGCCTCGGCGCGGGTCGAGGTGCAGGACTACGCCGGCACGTGCGCGGCGGCGTCACATCTGCTGGAGCTGGGGCACACGCGGTTCGGGGTGCTGACCTTCGCACTGCACCCGGACGGGGCATCCGGACCGGTCTCGTACGAGCGCCGTTCGGCCGTGCCGTTCCGCGTGAGCCGCGACCGACTGGGCGGCTACCTCGACACTTTGGAAAAAGCCGGGGTGAAACCGGACAATGTTCCGGTGTGGGAGGCGCGCGGCAGTGATCGCGAGCTCGGACGTCTAGGCGCGCGGTGGTTGCTCACCGGCACGCCGCGCCCGAGCGCGTTGCTGTGCACGTCGGACCAACTGGCCTTCGGCGCCCTCCAAGCGGCCCGCGATCTGGGTTTGACCGTCCCGGGGGACATTTCGGTCGTCGGCTTCGACGACGTCCCCGAAGCGGCCTACAGCGACCCGCCGCTGACTACTGTGCGTCAACCCCTGGCCGACAAGGGCCGCCGAGCCGGTGAACTGGCCCTGAAATTACTGGCCGGCGGTAGACCCCCACGGCCGACGAGACTCGACGTTTCCCTCGTGGAGAGAGCTTCGACGGCCCCACGGACGTGATCCGCGTCACGTTTAGACTGTTTTCGTCAACCATTTGGACGTAGGGCGGAAACGGTCGATCGACTCCGGACGATGTGTCCGGTGGGGGGCATCGGCTGCCACGCTTCGTGGCCGCTTTCGCACCCCTCCAGCCTCTGTAGCTCAGTGGAGAGAGCGAGGGACTTCTAATCCCGAGGTCGCAGGTTCGAATCCTGCCAGGGGCGCTGGAAAAGGTGGCCGCTGACCTGCATGGACAGGTCAGCGGCCACGTTCGTTCTCGATCTTGACCCTGCTTTGTGGAGCCAGTTCGGACGAGGCTGGTGCGGAAGTTACTTCGCCGTGCCCCGCCGGTCCGCCAGGAACGGGCTCGACCAGGTGCTGCCCGGGCCGCGGAACTGGGCGTTGGAGACCACCTCGCCGTCGGCCGGTTTGCGTGCCACGACGACGATGTTGAACGGGCGGAACGCCTCTACGGCGGTGATCTGCAGGCCCATGTGGTCCACCAGTTCGACCAGCAACGCGGTGTCGAAGACGTGGTGGTGCATGCCGCGGAACTTCAGGTTGTCGGCGCACCGCTCCTCGAAGGCGGCTCGGCTGCCGGCCTCGGCGTCGCGGGACATGTCGTGCAGCGCCAGGATCTCCGCCAGGTGCGTGGTGTCGGTCTCCGGCGTCTTCTGCTCGAAGTCCTCGATCATGTGCGCGAGCGTCGTGACGGGGCGATTCCGGTCGAAGGTGCCCTCCAGGTGCGGGGCGATGAGGACCAGGGTGCCCTGGTCCTTGAGCACGCGGATCCATTCCGACAGCGCCAGGATGGGGTTGGCGGTGTGCTCGACAACGTGTGAGGAGAGCACGAAGTCGTAGGTCTCGTCCGCGATCATGTTCAGGTCGGTCGCTTCGGCGACGTACTGGACGCCGGGTTCGTGCTGATCGTCGTAGCGGAACGTGGCGCCCTCGACGATCGAGCCTTCCCAGAGCGTCTGGGCGCTGAAGTTGCAGTTGTCGATCCGGGCGGCGTCCGGATAGACGGGGACGAGGCCGCCCTGCTTGAAGAAGCGGGTCGGTCCGCCGATCTCCAGGCCGATCTTGTCGAGGAAGAGATGACGGGCGGTGTCGTAGGAAGCCATCCGAGGTGGAAAGACTCGATCGTGCACGGCGGTGATCAGGCCGCCCACGCCGTCGTTCTTCAGAGTCGCCAGCGCTGCTTTGATCGTCACCGTGTTGATCATCGTGAACCCTCACCTTGATCGCCTGGTTGCCGCGACATGCTAACGCTTGGCGGCGCGGGTTCTACCCTGCTTCGACGTCCTATGGAAAGGCGCGGCGCAGGGCCGATTCAGGCTGTGGGCAGGAAGTCGCGCGCGAGGCGGCTGACCTGCGGCCGTGACGCTGACCAGGCGGGTTAGGGTGCCGCGTGGACAAGACTCGGTTGGGCGTCGCACTCGTCGCCGTCGTGCTGGTGGCGCAGACGCTGGCCGCGCTCCTGTGGAGCCCCGACGCGACGCTGACCGGCATCGCGCTCGCCTTCAACGCCGTGGCCGCGGTGTCGACGGTGCTGCTCGTGCGGCGGGGCGGGCGGGCCGCCTGGGCGGTGGGCGGGTGGTGTGCCGGGTTCTTCGGGTGGCACGTCCTCGGGCTCGGTGAGCTGGCCGGCTGGTGGACGACCGGGCTGGAAACCGCGTTTCTCATCGCGTCGCAGTACCAGCTGTCGGTCGTCTACCAGGCGGTCATGGCGACGGCGGCCGGGTTTGCCGTGCACCTGTTGTTGCCGCGTCAGCGCCAGGCGTTGGACACGTAGGTGTCGAAGCTGGTGGCCGGGCGGCCCAGGAGGCGGGCGATGTCGTCGGTCGGGGTGGCCAGCAGGCCTGCGCGCATGCCCTCGAACATGCCGTTCAGCTCGGCGGCCACTTCCTCGGGAACGCCTTGGGAGAGCAGGGAGTCGCGGTACTCGTCAGGGGTCAGCCTGACCAGTTCCACCGGGCGGCCGGTCGCTGCGGCGATCTTGGCGAGGGCGGTGGCGAACGTGATGGTGTCCGGGCCGGTGAGGTCGTAGGTCTGGCCGTCGTGTTCGCCGTTGGACCTCAGCACGAGGGCGGCGACGTCGGCGATGTCCCGCACGTCCACGAACGGTTCCGGGGTGTCGTCGACGGGCAGGGAGAGGCGGCCCGCCTGGACTTCTGGCTGCCAGACGTCCTCGGAGAAGTTCTGGGCGAAGTTGTTGGCGCGCAGGATGGTCCACGGCAGGGCGCTCGCACGGACCGCCTTCTCCGCGGCGTGCATGCCCTGGAAGACGTGCTCCGGGGTCTGGTCCAGGCCGCGGCCGGAGAGCAGGACAAGGCGGCGCACTCCAGACGCTGCCGCCAGGTCGGCGAACGGTGCGGCGGCGGCCGGGTTCTCCGGCGCGATCACGTAGGCCGCGGTGACGCCGTGCAGGAACGGTTTCCAGGTGGACTCGTCGTTCCAGTCGAAGCCGGTGGAACGGGAGGCGCCGCGGACCTTCACGCCGGCGGCCTCGAGGGCGGGGACCACGCGGCGGCCCGTCTTGCCGGTGGCGCCCAGGACCAGGATCTCTTGTGTCATGCGAGCCAGCCAACCCGGTTCGGATCCGAGAGGACATGGGCGAGAGTTCATCGATGATGTTCGATCATTCGGCCGGTATCGTGGAGGCATGGAGCCGTTCGACGAACTGCTGCGCGGCGTGCGCGCGGATGGTGCTGGGGTGCGCCGGACCGAGATCGACGGAACGCGGGTGTTGCCCGGACTCACGTTGTACGCGGTGGCTTCTGGCGAGATCAGCGTTTTGGGCGAGACCGCCAAGGCCGGGGACATCGTGGTCGTGCAGGAGGCCGTTGCCGCCGAGGGGCACGCCTCGGTGGTGAGCGGGACGTACGAGATCAAGGGGGCGGTGGCGCGCCGGCTCACGGCGGTGCTGCCGGACGCGCTGGTGGCTCCGGGCACCGACGAGTGCGCCGCGTTCTACGGCGCCGTCGGCACCGGCGCTCCCGGGGTTGTGACGGATCGGTTGCTGGACTGGCTGATGGTGTGCGCGCTGCGGGAGTGGTTCGACCGCGAGCACGGCGGCGGGTGGCTGGGGGCTCAGGCGGACGAGGTGGTCGGGCCGGTGTTGCGGGCGATGCACGCGCGGCCGGAGAAGGCGTGGACGCTCGCGTTGCTGGCCAAGGAGGCCGGGGTGGCGCGGACGACGCTCGCCGGCAGGTTCGCCAAGCTGGTCGGGGTGCCGCCGCTGACGTACCTGACGGAGTGGCGCATGTCGGTGGCGGCCGACCTGCTGGCCGAGTCGGGAGCCACGGTGGCCTCGGTGGCACGCAAGGTCGGGTACGCGGACGCGTTCGGGTTCAGCGTCGCGTTCAAGCGCGTGCACGGGCTGAGCCCGAGCGAGTGCCGCACCCGTTGCGCCGCGACCGCGTGACGTCCAGGCAGCAGCGCACGAAGTCGGCGGCGGCGTCACCGGCGTCGGGCAGCCACGCCACAGCGATCTCGCTGGGGCTCACGCCGGAGACCGGCACGTAGACGATGTCCGGGCGGGAGTGGAAGCGGGGCGTGGACGCGGGGACCAGCGCGATGCCGTAGCCGCTCGCGATCGCGCTCAGGAACTCGTCCGGCCGCTCCGTCACGGCACCGACGCGCACCTCGCGACCGTCCCTTTCGGACAAGGCCAGCCAGTGTTCGCGCCAGGTCCCCCGCAACGCCGGCGCGACGATGACCGGGTCGTCCCACAGCTCGGGGAAGTCGATCTCGGCGCGCCCCGCCAGCGGATGCGCGGAAGGCAGTGCCACGCAACGGCGTTCGCGGAACAACACCCGCACCCCGAACGACTCGTCGCCGGGAAAGGGCAGGCGTAGCAACGCGACCGGCACCTCCGCCGACGCGAGGCCCGCCGTCGGGTCCGACCACGGGGCCTGCCGCAGGTCGACCCGCCAGCCTGCCCGGACCCTGCCGAACGCGGAGACGATCTCCCCCGTCGCGTCGTTCGCCGCGCTGGCCAGGAATCCGACGCGCAGCACGCGGGCGGCGCTCCTGGTCTCGCTCACCGCGACGTCCCAGCCTGCAAGCAACGGTGGCACGCGCGCGGCGAGGGCGTGCCCCGCGTTGGTCAGCGTCATACCGGTGCTGGACCTGGTGAACAGCCGCACGCCCAGCTGCGTCTCCAGGTGCTTCAACTGCTTGGTCAGCGACGGTTGCGACACGAAGAGCCGCTGCGCGGCGCGCGTGAGGTTGCCCTCTTCGGCGATGGCGGCGAAATAGCGCAGCAGCCTCGTGTCCACGTCCATGCCGCCAGATTATGAAGACCGGCATCAACCACAAGTGAACGGACTGCTGATCACGGATACGGCCAGCCGTTCGGCGTGCACACCTTCCCGTCGCGCGGGATGACCGCGCCCTGAGGCACGCCGTTGGTGATGCGCACGATCTCGTCGTTGGACACGCTGAACGTCTGCTGCATCATCACCGGCGCCGGCCCACCCGCGACACTGCACGGCCGGTGTCCCTGGCCGAACGCGTGCCCCACCTCGTGGTTGATCAGGTAATGGCGGTACGAGGTCAGGTCCGGCAGGAAGGCGACGGCACCGCGGAACCAGCGGGCCGCGCTGAGGTAGACGAAGTTGCCGTCGCGGCACGAGACGTCGACCGGGATCTCGAAGCCGCAGACGGACCGTGCGGTCTGCTGCGACACCAGCCTGACCCGCACCGAGGCCGCACCGGTGACGCGCCGGACCGAACGCTCGCCACGGGCGGTCCAGCCCCGCGGGTCGGTCAGGGTGGCGTCCACGAAGGCCGAGAAAGCCTGCTCGTCCACGGTGATGCCGTTCTCGACCTCCACTGCGTAGGTGCGCAACGGGCCCGTTCCCACGACCGCGCCCGTACCGGGGACCTCGTGGAACGTACCGGCGCCGGACACCGGGAAGTCGGGACCGTCAGGCAGGTCGGAGCTGGACGCGTACACACGGGGCGGAGGCGCCACTGGGGCCGATGGGATCGGCACGGGCGTCACCGACGAGGTGGTCGTCGTGGTCGGAGCGGCCGCGGGCGACGTCTCGCCTGCCATCTGCGTTGTCGTCAGCAGCACGGCCGTCAGCGCCACGGCCCCCAGAACCAGGTGCACCTTCATGCCGGCAACGCTCGCGGGAACTGATGAAGAACCTGTTTACGTCCCGCTTGACTGTCGTGAAGACCTGCATACTGCGACCTGTGTGTGCCCACATCCTCGTGGCGGAGGACAACGTCCACCAGGCAGAACTCGTCCGCCGGTACCTCGAGCACGACGGGCACTCCGTGGTGGTCGTCCACGACGGACGGGCGGCGATCGACGAGACACGGCGCCGCAACCCGGACCTGCTGGTGCTGGACGTGATGATGCCGCTGGTCGACGGCATCGACGTGATGCGCGCCGTCCGCGCCGAGTCGGACGTGCCGATCGTGCTGCTCACCGCGCGGTCCACCGAGGACGACGTGCTGCTCGGGTTCGACCTGGGCGCGGACGACTACATCACCAAGCCCTTCCGCCCGCGGCAGATGGTCGCGCGCGTGCGGACGATCCTGCGGCGCACCGGGCGCGCGCGGGAGACGAACGTGACGGTGCTCAAGGTCGGCGACCTGACCGTCGACCCGATCCGGCACGAGGTCCGCCTCTCCGGCGAACTGGTCAGCCTCACGCCCGCCGAGTTCCGGTTGCTCGCCAAGATGGCCGCACAGCCGCAACGGGTGTTCACGCGCGAGCAGTTGCTGGAGGACGGGTTCATCACCGCGCGCACGGTCGACGTGCACATGATGAAGCTGCGCCGCAAGATCGAGCAGGACTCGCGCCGGCCCGAACGACTCCTCACCGTCTACGGCATTGGTTACAAGCTCGTATGAACAGCCTGCTGGTCCGGTTCTTCCTGTTCTCACTGGTGATCGCGGCCTGCTCGATCGCGGTCACGGCCTGGCTCGCGAGCCAGGCGACGACCGGCGCGATCCGGCAGGAGCAGGGAGAGGCGCTGGCGACGGACGCGCAGATCGTCGACGAGCTGCTGAAGTACGCGGCCACGCACAAGAACTGGGACGGCGCCTGGTCCGAAGTGGACGGAGTCGCGCAGAGGTTCGACCGCCGCATCGCCCTGACCGACCGCGACGGCAGGAAGGTGCTGGACACCGGCAACGACACCGCGCCACCGCTGCCCGTCACACCGAAGGCACTCATCGACCCGTTGAACGTCAACGGCAAGATCGATCCGCAGGCGGTCGGGCCGTTCAAGCTCACCGACGAGGAGTACCGCACGCTGCACGCCTACGCCGAGCAGCTCCCCCAGTGCAACAACAAGATCGAGGTCGTGGACGCGCCCAACGGCCGACCACGGCTCTCCAGCCTGGAACCAGGCCATTTCACGCTCTGGGACGACTGCGAGGCCGGCGAACGCCTCTACGCGCTCACGGAGACGGAGAAGGCCGCCTACGGGCAGCTCCAGCAGCTCTTCACGGAGTGTCTCGGCCGCCTGTACCCCAACGCCCAGGTGGACAGGACGCCGAGTCCGGTGCGGCTCGACTGGGAGTACACGATCATCCGCGACGCGCCGCCGCAGACGGTGGGGTGCATGGACAGCGCCCGTCGTGAGCAGCTGCGGCCGTTCGTCGCCGAACCGGTGAACCTGTTCCTCACCTCGCCGACCGGCGCCGAACCGGCGTCGATCGACCTGTCGACGACCGGCGCCACCAGGATCACGCTGGTGGCACTGGGAATCCTCGCGATCGCCGGGTTCGCGTCCTGGGTGACCGCGACCCGGTTGGTGCGGCCGATCCGGGCGCTCACCGCCGCCACGAAACGCACTGCGGAAGGTGACCGGTCGGCACGGGTGGACGGCGGCGCGGGCGAGATCGGTGAGCTGGCCCGGTCGTTCAACGCGATGTCGGAGAAGCTCGCCGAGACCGAACGGCAGCGGCAGGCGATGGTCAGCGACGTCGCGCACGAGCTGCGCACGCCGTTGGGCAACATCACCGGCTGGCTGGAGGCGACGCAGGACGGGCTGGCCGAAGCGGACCCGCACCTGATCGGCATGCTGCTGGAGGAGTCCCTTCTGCTGCAACGGCTCGTGGACGACCTGCACGACCTCGCGCAGGCCGACGCGGGCACGTTGCGGCTGCACCCCGAGCCGATCGCGCTGGACGACGTGGTGGACCAGGTCGTGAACGCGCAGCAGAACCGCGAGATCCTGCTGCGCGCCGAGACCACGCCGGTGCACCTCAGCGCGGACCCGGTGCGGCTGCGGCAGGCGCTCGGCAACCTCGTCGCGAACGCCGTCCGCTACACCTCGCCGGGCGGCGAGGTCGTCGTGAAGCTCTTCCGGCAGCAGGACAACGCGATCCTCGAGGTCGCGGACACCGGCACCGGGATCGCGCCCGGAGACCTGCCGCACGTGTTCGACAGGTTCTGGCGCGCCGACAAGTCCCGCAGCCGCACCACGGGCGGCAGCGGGCTCGGGCTCGCGATCACGCGGCACCTGGTGGAGGCCCACGGCGGCACGGTGTCGGTGACGAGCACGCTCGGCGAGGGATCGACGTTCCGGATCAGCCTGCCGGCGGCAGGAGGCCCAGCAGGTCCATGTTGATCATCGCGCCGGCCTGGGCGCCCTGGGCGGCGGCGACGACCACGATGGCCGACGGGTCCGTGACGTTGCCCGCCGCGTAGACGCCGGGAACGCTCGTGCGTCCCTTCGCATCCGTGCGGACGAACGGGCCGACGGGGGTTTCCTCGGTCTCCGCGCCCAACGCGAGCAGGAGCTCATCGCGTGCCTTCATCGGTGCGGAGTACACGAGTGCGTCGGCCGGTACCCGCTTGCCGTCGGAGATCACCGCGACCAGCCGATCGGCCTCGACCTCGATGCCGTCGACGGACGGGACGTGCGTGACGTCGTCCGACCACTGCCCGACCAGCGTGACCTTCATCTCCTCGCCGAACACCACGAGCTTCTGGTCGCGGACCTCGTAGCCGTGGCAGTACGGGCAGCCGAAGACGTCGCGGCCCCAGCGGTCGCGCAGGTTCTCGGGCACCTCGTCGACCAGGCCGGTCGCGAACAGCAGGCGCTTCGCCGTGACGACTCGGCCGGACAGCTCGACGGTGAACCCGTCATCGGTGCGAGTCACGCCGCGCACGTCGTCGTTGACGACCTCTCCGCCGTAGCCCTCGACCTCAGCTCGTCCGTGCTTCAGCAGCTCCAACGGCGAGAGGCCGTCACGAGAGAGGTAGTTGTGCATGTGCGCGGCCGGCGCGTTGCGCGGCTCGGCACCGTCGACCACTAGCACGCTGCGGCGTGCCCTGGTCAGAATCAGGGCGGCACTCAGCCCGGCCGATCCCCCGCCAATGATCACCACTTCGTAGTTCATGCTCCCAGCGTGCGGTCGACAGTCCCGTTTCGGCAAAGTAAGTTGCTGTTATGGCAATAACCGTGGGGCAACGGCTCGCCACGTTGCGGGCCGAGCACGACCTGACGCTGGCGTCGCTGTCCGAGATGACCGGCATCTCGAAGTCGACGCTGTCCCGGCTGGAGACCGACCAGCGCAAGCCGACGCTGGAACTGCTGCTGCCGTTGTCGCGGACCTACCAGGTGTCGCTGGACGACCTGGTCGGCGCGCCCGAGGTGGGCGATCCCCGCGTCACGATGAAGCCGCGAGAGCTCACCAACGGCCGCATCGGCATCCCGCTGACCAGGTCGATCGGCCCGCTGCAGGCGTGGAAGATCGTCATCACGGCCACGGAACTGCACGAGCCGCAGGTGCACGAGGGCTACGAGTGGTTCTACGTGCTGAGCGGGCGGATCCGGCTGCGCCTGGGCGAGCAGGAGGTCGTGCTGCGCGCCGGCGAGGTGGCGGAGTTCGACTGCCGCCAGCCGCACACCTTGAGCAGCGCGGACGGGGCGCCGGCCGAGATCATCAGCCTGTTCGGCAAGCAGGGAGAACGCCTCCACACCCGCGCGGCGCCGCCCGACAGGTCATAGTGGAGGCATGTGCCGAAACATCCGGGTGCTCCACAACTTCGAACCGCCCGCCACGTCCGACGAGGTGCAGGCCGCGGCGCTGCAGTACGTGCGGAAAGTGAGCGGGGCAGCGAAACCGTCGAGCGCGAACCAGGCCGCGTTCGACAAGGCGGTCGCTGCCGTGGCGGCGGCGACGCAGGAACTGCTCGACGCGCTGGTGACCTCCGCGCCGCCGAAGGACCGCGAGGTCGAGGCAGCGAAAGCGAAAGCACGCTCTGCTGAGCGCTACGGCCGTTAGTTGCGCACGCGGGTGTCGAGGTACATGCAGATCAGCTTGGCCGCGATGCCCGCGGAGCCGACGATGAAGGCCTGGTCGGGACCGAGCGTCACGGCGATGGCCCACAGCAGCAGCGCGATCAGCACGAGGATGACCGTCACCTGCGCCGCGTGCGACCAGCGGGCGGGGTGGACGAGCCATCTCGCCGACTCCCGCGGCTGCGGAACCTCCACGTCACCCGCTCTATCGGGTGAACGCTCCGCCTTGACCGCCATCGCGCTCCCTCGCCGCAATTCCTCCTGACGACCCCATTCTCCAAAGTTGATCTTTCACGGAGTGTTACTTCCGCTGATCGTGCGGTGAGCGTTCAGTGAGCGTCGGTGAACGGCAGACGAACGGTCATCCGCGCGATCAAGCGCAGGTCCGTCACGGTCCGTTTATCGATTGCGATCAAGGTCGCAACCCTACGTGTAACCCACTCGGGTGACGGTTCGACGCTACGTAGCCGATAGGCCGTTCGGAGCAGCGCCGTTTTTGTCAGACCTCTCCGATAACGTCAGGTGAAGATCGCGGTACGAGGGGAGAATGCGTTGCCGGACAACAACGTCAGCGTCACCGCACTGTCGTTCACCGAGTACGTCATGAGCGGCCAGCGTGGACGCATCAACATCGTGTCGGAACAGCGGGGGATGTACCTGGCCTCCGACACCAGGGTGTGCGGGTTCTACAACCCGATCCGCGACGCCATGCGGCGAGCGGTCAACTCGACCGAACCGGAGATCGAGCTCAAGAAGGCGATCATGAACGCCAACCGTACGGGCCAGCCGCGGGCGTTCGAGGAGATCGCCGACGGCTTCCTGCCCTGGCTGGCGTCGTTCAAGGCGACCGGGGTGCCGGTGGAGGGTGCCACCTACCGCGCCGGCGAGCTGACCTTGAAGGTGCGGCCGCACCTCGGGCTGCGCAAGAAGGACGGGTCCACCTACGCGGTGCTCGTGCACACCAAGGAGACGCCGCTGACGAGGGAGGCGGCGAACGTCGGGTTGCGGATCCTGCAGCACACGGTCGCGGACACGCTGCCGGGCGCCACGCCGATGGTGCTCGACGTACGGCGCGGCAAGGCGTACCAGATGCCGGCGCGGACGAACCTCGGGAAGCTCGACGTGCTGATCGCGGCCGAGGCCATGGGGTACGTGACGCACTGGAAGCTGTCGGGGCTGTTCGAGTCCGTTCAGGTCGGGTAGAGCAACCGGCGACGCGGCCCGTCTGGGGGTCGGGCCGTGTCGTCGCACGACACCATCAGCAGGTCCGCAGCAGTGCGGCCAGTGCGTCGTGCTCCGCCTGGTCCACCGTCAGCCTGTAGGTGATCTTCACCGAGATCCAGTGCTGCGCGTAGGTGCACCAGTAGGCCTCGACCGGCGGCTTCCACTTCGCCGGGTCCTGGTCGCCCTTGGAGCGGTTGGACTTCGCGGTCACCGCGATCAGCTGGATGCCGCCGAGGTCGTTGGCGAACGCCTTGCGCTCGTCGTCGGTCCACTTGTCGGCGCCGGAACGCCAGGCCTCCGCGAGCGGCACGGTGTGGTCGATGTCGACGTCGCCGGCGTCCTTCACCACCACGTTGTCGTAGACACTGGTCCACGTACCGGAGGTCGCCTTGCAGTCCTTGTCGGACTTCACGTCGGCACCCTGGCGCTGCAGCACGATCTCCCTGGTGTCACAGGAGTTTCCCTGCGAGGCCCAGTGCGGGAAGCGGTCGCGGCTGTAGCCGGCCATCTTGCTCTCCGGCGCGATCCGTAACGCGCCGAGGTCGGCCGAACCAGCGGGAGCGGTCCCGGTGGGCGCGGGCGGGTTCTCCTGGGAGGACTGGAGATTCGTGAGGTACCAACCGACCGCCACGAGCAGGACGAAGACCACCAGTGACGTCACCGCCGCGCGATTCATGCGCCCATGATCGACCATGCTGATCACGGACCGGTCACCCGGCCCGTGATCAGCACGGCGGCGTCACGGCCGGGAAGTCAGGTAACCGCCCATGTTCTTGAAGTACTCGTGCGCCTTGAGCTCGGTGCCGTCGGCGGTGCGAACCTTCTTGACCAGCAACGCCTTGCTGCGGCCACGCCGGGCCTCGGCGCCCGCGACGATCGCCACGCCGTCGCCCTCGCGGTAGAAGATCCGGCCGGGTGTGCCGCCGTAGACCTCCGCGGAGACGTCCGCCTCGATGATCTCCAGGCGCCGGCCGCGGTGGAAGCAGAACGCGCTCGGGTACGGCGCGCACTGCGCGCGCACCAGGCGGTCCAGTTCCTCGGCGGTCCAGGAGAAGTCGATCCGCAGGTCCTCCTCCGCGCGCTTGTGGAAGAACGAGGCCTGCGAACGGTCCTGCTTCTGGAAGTCCGTGCGGCCGGACGCGATCTCGGCGAGGCCGTCGACGGTGATCGGGCCGAAGAGCTCCAGCGTCTTCTCGAACAGCACCGCCGTCGTGTCGCGCGGGCCGACCGGGACCGAGCGCTGCAGCACGATGTCGCCGGCGTCGAGCGTGTCGTCCATCATGTGCGCCGTCACGCCGACTTCCTTCTCGTCGTTGAGAAGCGCCCAGATCAACGGCGAGAAGCCCGCGTACTTCGGCAGCAACGAGTCGTGCACGTTCAACGTGCCGTGCTTGGGCAGCGCGAAGACCTGCGGCGGGATCCAGGTCCGCCAGTTGCAGGCGACGATCACGTCGGGCTCGGCGGCCTTGAGCCTGTCGAGCAGTTCCTGGTCCTCCGGGCGTTCGCGGACGACGACCTCGACGCCGTTCTCGCGCGCCAGGTCCTCGACCGAATCGCTCCAGACCTTCTCGTACGCACCTTCACCCTTGGGGTGGGTCACCACCAGGACGACCTCGTGCTCGGACGCCAAAAGTGCCTGCAGGGTGCGATGACCCCAGGTCTGGAACCCGAACATGACGACCCTCATGGGGGTGTCCTCCTTCACTCCGGTGCGATACGGTCAGGCTAACCTAACTGAAGGCTTGCGCAGGTAGCTTAGGCTGCCCTAAGTTCGGTGCTCATGCATCCGATCTACGACATCGTCGGTATCGGGTTCGGTCCCTCGAACCTGGCGCTCGCCATCGCTCTGACCGAGCACAACGAGCAGGCCGAAACCCCCGTCACCGCGGTGTTCCTGGAACGTCAGCCGGCGTTCGGCTGGCATCGGGGCATGCTGCTCGACGACGCCACCATGCAGGTGTCGTTCCTCAAGGACCTGGTCACCATGCGGAACCCGGCCAGCCGCTTCTCGTTCCTCTGCTACCTGCGCGACCGCGGCCGGCTGATCGACTTCGTGAACCACAAGAACCTGTTCCCGCTGCGCGTCGAGTTCCACGACTACTTCGAGTGGGCCGCGGCGCAGGTCGACGACGTGGTCGCCTACGGCACCGAAGCCGTTGGCGTGGAAGCGATCCAGGACGACCTCTTCCAGGTGACAACAGCCACTGGTGACGTGTACCACGCCCGCAACCTCGTCTTCGCCACCGGACTGCGCCCGGCCGTGCCCGAGGGCATCGCGCTGTCGGACCGCGTGTGGCACAACAGCGAGTTCCTGCACCGCGTCGGCGCGCTGAAGAACCCGGAACGCTGCGTCGTCGTGGGCGCCGGGCAGAGCGCCGCGGAAGCCGTGGCGTACCTGCACCGCGAGTTCCCCCGCGCCGAGGTGTGCTCGGTGTTCTCCCGCTACGGCTACTCCCCCGCGGACGACAGCTCGTTCGCGAACCGGATCTTCGACCCCGAGGCCGTCGACCACTACTACGACGCCCCGGACGCCGTGAAGCAGCGGTTGATGGACTACCACCGCAACACCAACTACTCCGTGGTCGACGTCGACCTGATCGCGCAGCTCTACCGCACCGAGTACCAGGAGAAGGTCCTGGGCACGCAACGCCTGCGGATGATGAAGATGACCCGGCTCGTCGCCGTCGAGGAGTCCGCGGACGGCGCCCGCGCGGTGATCCAGTCGCTCGTCACCGGTGAGCAGGAGTTCGTCGACACCGATCTCGTGCTCCTCGCGACCGGCTACGACGAGGCCGCGCCGATCCTGGGTTCGCTCGACGAGGCCTGCACCCGGGACGAGACCGGTCGGCTCGTCGTGGGCCGCGACTACCGGCTGCGGACGTCCTTGCGCGGCGGCCTCTACCTCCAGGGCGGCACCGAGCACTCGCACGGCATCACGTCGTCGCTCCTGTCCAACGTCGCGGTGCGGTCAGGTGAGATCCTTGCTTCCGTGCTGACCAACACTCCTGTACCGGTCCTCGCGACCGCGTGAAACTGGATCTGAAGCTGACGGGCTGCCGGGCCATCACGATGGACCCGGCACGCCCCGCCGCGCACACGATCGGCATCTGGCAGGGCCGCATCGCCGGACTGGACGAGCAGGTCGCCGGCCTGCCCGCCACCGAGACCGTGGACCTCGGCAACGCCGTGGTGCTGCCCGGTTTCATCGACACCCACACGCACCTCGCGTGGAACGGGCGGCGGACGATCGACATCACCGGGCTGGCGACGGTCGCCGGGGTCCTCGACCGCCTCACCGGTGCTCCCGGTGCGGGCTGGATCGAGGCGTCGGGCTACGACCGCCGGATCATGGACCGGCCCCTGACCGCCGCCGACCTCGACCTGGTCAGCGGCGGCCGGCCGGTGTACGTGGCCGACCTGTCCGGGCACGCGTGCGTGGTGAACTCCGTGGTGCTGCGGCAACTCCCGGACATCACGAGCGACGGCTGGCTGACCGAGAACGAGCAGCTGGCCGCGCGGACGTTGCGGCTGCCGTACTCGCTCGACGAGATCACCGCCGAGCTGCACGAGAGCGCGCGGCAGGTGCTGGCCGAGGGCGTCACGATGTGCGCGGAGGCGGGCATCGGCGCGGGCCTGATCGCCAGCAGCCCGCTGGAGGCCGCCGCCTACCAGCGCGCCCGGCTGCCGATCCGGGTGCAGCTCATGGTGTCCGCCCACGTCCTGCACGAGGTCGCCGCCGACCCGGCGGACCGGATCCCGCGGGCGATCGACCTGGGCCTGCACACCGGGTTCGGCGACGACATGCTGTCGATCGGCGCCATGAAGCTGTGGACCGACGGCGGCATGATCGCGCGGACGGCCGCGTTGACCGAGCCGTACGCGGGAACGGGCAACACCGGTCAGCTCGCCGAGCCCGAGGAGTTCATGCGGGCGGCGATCGTCGACGGCCACCACGCCGGCTGGCAGCTCGCGATCCACGCGATCGGCGACCGCGCGATCGACTTCACCCTGGACGCGGTGCAGGAGGCTCAACGGCAACGCCCGCGCGCCGACGCCCGGCACCGCATCGAGCACTGCGGCCTCGTCCGCCCCGAGCAGCTCGGCCGGATCGCGGCGCTCGGCCTGGTTCCCGTCGTCCAGCCGACTTTCCTGCACGCCTACGGCGACGACTACAGCGAGATCATGGGTGCGAAGCGAGCGCCGTGGATGTACCGCGGGCGGTCGTTCCTCGACCACGGGATCACCGTCGCGGGCAGCTCGGACCGGCCGGTCGCGGACGGGGCACCATTGCGCGCCATCGAGTTCATGGTGCGGCGCCGTTCCTCCGGTGGCCGCGCGGTCGGCCCGGACGAGGCGATCACCGTCGAGGAGGCGATCCACGCGTACACGCTCGGCAGCGCCTACGCCTGCCGCAAGGAACACGTGCTGGGCAGCCTCACGCCGGGCAAGCTCGCGGACCTCGTCGTGCTCGGCGACGACCCGCGCACGAGCGACGCGATCGCGGAGATCCCCGTGCTGGCCACCATGGTCGGCGGCACCCTCATGACTCAGCGATCTTCTTGATCACGGCCGGCTCGTCCCGCTGAGAGACGGGCACTCGAGGGCTACTGCAGGTGGAACGTGGCGGCCAGCGTCGTGAGCCGGTCGGTGACGTCGGCGTGGACGTTCGTGCGGCGGACCCAGTTCTGGCTCCCCGACGACGCCGACGGCGGTGCGCCCAGCGGAGAGACCGCGTCCGTGACGCCGTACTCCAGCCGGTACGCGAGCACCGCGATCGCCGACTCCAGCCAGAACGACGGATCCGGCGTGGGGATCTCCCCAAGGCCAACGCGGAACCACACCGGCATCCGCGCGTACTGCCCGAGCGCAGCCGAGATGCGTTGGGCGGCCGCGTCCCTGATCTCGCCGCGCGCCTTGTCCCCCGCGAGCACGGCCTCGGTGCGCCACTCCTCCGCGGCGGCGTCCTCGTCGGCCGCCAGCCGCTCGGCCGCACGCCGGGCGCTCGCCTCGTTCGCGTTGATCAGCCATTCCATCTGCCGGACCTCGTGCGACAACGCGTCCCGCTCGAACCGGGGCACCCGCCCACCGTCCAGCTTGGACCTGGCGTCGTCGCGGCGGGCCTTGAGTCCTTCGAACTCCAGCACTTCCTGCCTCAGCTCGACCCGCGCCGGATCGGCGAGGATCTCGTGTTCGGCGTCCCACGCCCGGCGCAACGCCTCGACCAGTGGCGCGATGTCGTCCGCCACCGCGTCGAGGTCGGCCAGCGGTCCGTCGCCGGCACCGGACAGCCGGCGTTCCAGCACCGTCAGACGGGCGGTGACGCGTTCGAGCTCCGCCGAGAGCTGACCGACATGACTGATCAACGTGGCGACCTGCGGCTCGACCACGTCGAGCCGTTCCTTCTCCGTGGGCACGCGACCAGCGAACCGGACCCGACCGGCCGCGCCAAGGCAGTGGTCACCGAATGCACGCATTAGAGACGCACTTCCGCCCGACCGAGGCACCCGGCTCTCACGCACCGTCACGACCATGAGTGAAGTCAGGCGAAACGAGGTATTAATGACAGATGGCGACCTCTACGACCGAGACCGAACGCAAGTACGAGGCCCCATCGGACGCGAGTCTGCCGGACCTCACCGAGATCACCGGCGTGGCGACCGGCCCGGAGGAGTTCGACCTCGAAGCCACGTACTTCGACACGGACGACTACCGCCTGGCGCGCGCCGGCGTGACGCTACGCAGGCGAGTCGGCGGCTCGGACGAGGGCTGGCACCTGAAACTCCCGGCAGGCGAGGACTCCCGTCAGGAACTCCGCGTTCCTCTGGGCCGCGCGGTGAAGAAGCCCCCGAAGGACCTCTCCTCCCTCGTCCGCGCCCACACCCGCGGCAACGACCTCGCCCCGGTCGCCGAGATCCGCACCAACCGGCGCCGCTGGCAACTCAGCAACGGCAACGGCGAAATGCTCGCCGAGGTCGTCGACGACGTGGTCACCGCCCAGACCATGGGCGCGCGGACCACGACCACCTCGTGGCGCGAGATCGAGGTGGAGCTGGGCGAAGGCGGCGACCGCGACCTCCTCGACACCGTGGAACGCCACCTCGGCGACGCGGGCATCCGCCCGTCGTCCTCGAAGTCCAAGCTCTCCCAGGTGATCGGCGTCGAACGCGACTCCGGCCCTGCCCTCGGCAAGAAGCCGACGGCGGGCGACGTGGTCCTCGCGTACCTCTACGAACAGCGCGCGGCCCTGCAGAACCAGGACCCCCGCGTGCGCCGCAACGAGGACGACGCCATCCACCAGATGCGCGTCGCCACCCGCCGCATGCGCTCGGCGCTGCAGGCCTTCGGCAAGATCGTCGACCGCGACCGGACCCGCGCCCTGACCGACGAACTGAAGTGGCTGGCCGGAGTCCTCGGCAACTCCCGCGACCTGGAAGTGCTCCGGACGCGCTTCGAGGACGGCCTCCACGCCCTCGCACCCGAGGTGGTCCTGGGCGACGTCGCCGCTCGCCTGACTCGGCACTTCGCCCCGCTGGAAGCCAAGGCGCACAAGGACTCCGTGGCCGCGCTGGACAGCAGGCGCTACTTCACCCTCCTCACCACGATCGACGCCCTCCTCACCGATCCTCCGCTGACTTCCTCCGCCTCCGGCAAGGCGAAGGACGTCCTCCCCCGGCTGGTCGAGAAGGCACGCCACCGCCTGGACGTCCGGGTGGAAGCGGCACTCGCCACCAACGACAGCGACGAGCCCCTGCACGAGGCCCGCAAGGCGGCCAAGCGCCTGCGCTACTCCGCCGAGGTGGCCGAACCCGCACTCGGCAAGCACGCCAAGGCCTTGCGCAAACGCGCCAAGGACGTCCAGACCCTTCTGGGCGAACACCAGGACTCGGTGGTGGCGCGGCCGGTGCTGCTGGAACTGGGCAGGGGCGACGAGAACGGCTTCACGTTCGGCCTGCTGTACGGCAAGGAAGTGGAGCTGGCGCACCGGACGGAGGCAGAGCTCCCGGCCCTGTGGCGCAAGCTGGGCAAGGAACATCTCTGACCACACGTTCGGGAGGGCTCACCCGGATTGGTCTGAACCTTGACACCGAAACCCGCCCCTGCGACCGTGACGACTCGCCGCCACCACAAGGCACACCTGGAGGATGGCGTTGAGGACGAAACGACTGCAGGCCGCGGTGGCGGCGCTGGTGATCGCCGGATCGGGAGTGCTGGTGACCGAGACAGCCAACGCGGAGCAAGCCACGGGCAACGCCCCCAGCACCCTCCACGAACTGGTCCCCCAACCCGTCCAGGTGCGGCCGCGCGCGGGCGTGACGTTCACCCTCACGGCGGCAGCGAAGATCCAGGTGAGCACCCCGGCGGCCCGCGGAGCGGCGGAACTCCTGGCCGGCATCCTCCGCCCCTCGACGGGCTACCCGCTCCCGGTCACGGACGAGATCTCCGGCACCGGCATCGTCCTGACCAGCGGCGCGGATCCCGTCACCGGCCCGGAGGGCTACCGGCTGGACGTCACGCCGAAGCAGGTCGTGATCCGCGCCGGCTCGGCGGCCGGCCACTTCAACGCCGTCGCCACCCTGCGCCAGCTCCTCCCCGCCAGGATCGAGGCGAAGACCAGGCAGCAGGGCCCCTGGACCGTGCCCGGCGCGAGCATCGCCGACCACCCGCGCTACCACCACCGCGGCGCGATGCTCGACGTCTCCCGGCACTTCTTCACCCCTGACCAGGTCAAGCGCTACATCGACCAGATCGCCGCCTTCAAGATCAACTACTTCCACCTCCACCTCAGCGACGACCAGGGCTGGCGCCTCGAGATCAAGAGCTGGCCGGAACTGACGAGGATCGGCGGCAGCACCGAGGTGGGCGGCCGGACCGGAGAGTTGTTCTACACCCAGGAGCAGTACCAGGACCTCGTCCGCTACGCGGCCGGCCGGGGCATCACCGTCATCCCGGAGTTCGACATGCCGGGCCACACCAACGCCGCCCAGGCGAGCTACGCCGAACTGAACTGCGACGGCAAGAAGCGCCCGCTCTACACCGGCACCGAGGTCGGCTTCTCGTCCCTCTGCGTCGACAAGGACATCACGTACAGGTTCATCGAGGACGTGATCAGGGAGGTCTCCGCGATCACGCCCGGCCCGTACCTCCACATCGGCGGCGACGAAGCACTCAGCACGCCCGACGCCGACTACGTGACGTTCATGAACCGCGTGCTGCCGATCGTGAAGAAGTACGGCAAGACGACCGTGGGCTGGCACGAGTTCATCAAGACCACCAAGGACACCGCGCTGATCCCGCAGTTCTGGGGCACGACGACCACCGACGCCAACGTGGCCGCCGCGGCGAAGCGGGGCAACAAGGTCCTGATGTCACCGGCGAACCGGATCTACCTCGACATGAAGTACGACGAGAACACCGAGCTCGGCCTGGACTGGGCGGGGCTGGTCGAGGTCAGGGACGCCTACGGCTGGAACCCCGGCGCCTACCTCGACGGCGTCACGGAGTCCGACGTCCGCGGCGTTGAAGCTCCACTGTGGACGGAGACCATCCGGACCTCGGCCGACATCGAGTACATGGCGTTCCCGCGGCTCCCGGTGGCGGCCGAGCTCGGCTGGTCGCCGGCCAGGGTCCACGACTGGGACCGCTTCGCCCCACGCCTGGGCGCACAGGGTCCGCGCTGGAAGATCCAGGGCATCAACTTCTACCCGAGCGCGCAGGTGCCGTGGAAGAAGTGACCCCAGCGCGCCAATCCTAGAAGCCGCTCTGCCCGCGGTCGGAGTAGCTGACGAGCAGGTGCTTCACACGGCGGTACCCGGCGAGCGCGGCGGTGTTCGCCGGGTACGCGTGGTAGTTGTTGACCCACACCCGCTCGGCGCGCAGGTCGTGGCCGACGTTGTGCGCCAGCGCGAGGTCGCGGCACCAGACGCCGGCGCCGAGCTGGGCGGTGGCCTCGTTGGCGATCTTCAGGGCGTCGTCGCGGTCGTCGAACCTCGTCACCGACACGACGGGACCCAGCACGTCGTCGGCGAACACGGCGGAGCGGTGGTCACCCTCGAGGATCGCGGGCCGGACGAAGTGGCCGTCGGCCTCGCCCCCGGTCACCAGCCGCGCGCCCTCGGCCTTGCCGCGCTCGATGTGGGCGAGCACCCGGTCGCGTTGCGCCAGGCTCACGACAGCGCCGACCGTCGTGTCCGTGTCGAGCGGGTCGCCCGACCGAAGCTGCTGGGTGCGCTCGGTCGCGAGGTGCAGGAGCTCCTCGTAGGCGGCCGTCTGGATGAGCGCGCGCGACGGGGCCGTGGCGGTCTCGCCCTGGTTGGCCGCGAACATCGCGAACCCCTCCAGCGCCTTGTCCAGGAAGCTGTCGCGCTGCGCGACGACGTCGGAGAAGAAGATGTTGGGGCAGCGGCCGGAGACGACGCGGTGGTCGTCGGAGCCGGTGACGACGTTGACCACGCCGGGCGGCAGGAGGTCGGCGATCACGCCCAGCAGCACGTGGATCGACGCCGGCGTCTGCTGCGCGGGCTCCAGCACCACGGCGTTGCCGGCGGCCAGCGCTGGCGCGAGCACGCGGCCGGCGTTCATCAGCGGGAACGTCCACGGGAGCCGCTCGTGCACCACGCCGAGCGGCTGGAACGTGCGGTAGTCGCAGGTGTCGGGCCCGAGCTGCTCGACCTGGCCGACCTCGGTGCGGATGACGGCGGCGAACTGGCGGAACTGCTCGATCAGCAGCGGCACGTCGGCGACCAGGGCCTCGCGGACCGGCTTGCCGTTGTCCCAGGTCTCGGCGACGGCGAGTTCGGTGGCGTGCTCCTCGATGCGGTCCGCGACCTCGCCCAGCACCGTGGCGCGCACTCGCGCCGTGGTGTTCCCCCACGCCGGCGCGGCGCTGCTGGCCGCGTGCAGTGCGCGCGCCCGGTCAGCGTCGGTGCCGCGGGCGACCTCCGTGAACACCTCGCCGGTCACCGGCGTGACGTTCTCGAAGTACTCGCCGGAGACGGGCGAGACGTAGTCGCCGCCGATGAAGTGGTCGTACCTCGGCCGGTACGCGACCACACTGCCGGGCTGGCCCGGTGCCGCGTACTGCGTCATTTCGACTCCTGCTGGTGAAGGCCCGCTGGAAGACCGGGGTGGGGGAAATGAGAAAGTAGGCACCAGAACGTTGCATGCTCGTTGCAAGCCGTGGATGGGGCAGTGAGCCACGAACCCGGACAACACGCACTGTTGCTGAGTCGCGTGAGAGATGCCGTGTTGAGCGGTACTCGCACGGCAACTTCGCCACGCTCGGTGATTTCGGCGTCGTGGCAGCGGTCACTCGCCGCCAACGTCGATCCCGACCTGCACACGGCCCCGCGGGTGTTCGGTGCCGACGAGCTTCCCGACCTGCGCGAACGGCATCCGCTGCACCCGTCGCTGCCACTGCTGCGCGAGACGTTGCTGGGCTTCGCGGAGGAGGCGAAGCACATCATGATCGTCGCGGACGCCCAGGGCCACGTCCTGTGGTGCGAGGGCTCCAAGGACACCCGCGGCAGTGCCGAGGACGTCGGTCTGGCCGAGGGAACGCTCTGGTCGGAGGGTGCGGCGGGGACGAACGGGATGGGCACCGCGCTGGCGGTGAACTCGCCCGTCACGGTCCACTCGGCCGAGCACCTGGTGCGGACCTACCACCACTGGACCTGCGCGGCGAGCCCCATCCACGACCCCGACAGCGGTACCACGATCGGGGTCGTCGATCTCAGCGGGCCAATTGAGACCGTCCACCCCTCGATGGTGGCGCTGGTGTCCGCGTCGGCCCGGCTCGCCGAGTCGGAGATGCTCGCACGGATGCACGCGCAGGACGAGGAACTGCGGTCGCGCAACATGCGACACCTGATCGCGTTGCGCGGCGAACCCGGCGCGCTGCTCAGCCCGACCGGACGGGTCGTCGCCGTCGAGCCGTACGGGCTGCTGCCGTCGCGGGTCGACGTCTCCACGGACCGGGTGCGGCTGCCGGACGGCCGGGAGGCGGTGCTCGAACCACTCGCCCACGGCTACCTGCTGCGCATCCCCCGGCAGCGGCACGTGCGGCGCAGCGTGCTGTCGCTGTCGTTCCTGCTGCCGGAACCCAAGGTCGTGCTGGACGGCCGCGAGGTGCCGATCTCGTTGCGGCACGCCGAGATCCTGTGCGCGCTGGCATTGCAGGGCAGGCTGTCCGCCGACCAGCTCGCGCTGCGCCTCTACGGCGAGCGCGGCAATCCCACGACCGTGCGCGCCGAGCTGCACCGGCTGCGCGCCCAGCTCGGCACCGACGTGCTCGCGACCAGGCCGTACCGGCTCACCGCCGACGTCGAGACCGACTTCCTGGCGGTGCGGTCCGCGTTGCAGGACGGCGACGTGCCGCTGGCCGCGAGCAGGTACCGCGGTTCACTGCTGCGCCGCTCCGAGGCGCCGGTCGTGCTGGCCGAGCGGGACGATCTCGCGACCGGTGTGCGCACGGCGGTGCTGTCGCGCGGCGACGCGAACGCGTTGTGGGCGTTCACCCAGACCGACTCGGGAGAACACGACGCCGAGGCACTGGAACAGCTGGTCAGGCTACTGCCGCCGCACGACGTCAGGCTCGCCATCGCCAGTGCGCGCCTGAGGAGACTCAGTCAGGACGATTGACAAGAGTCTCAAGAACTGAATATCTTCCCAACTAAGAAACTTAGTAGGGGAGGCTGTCATGTCCAAGAGGGGTATACGGGCGCTCATCATCGGCGCGGGGACCGGTGGCCTGTGCCTGGCGCACGGGCTGAAGAAGGCCGGCGTGGACGTGGCGCTGTTCGAACGCGACCGCACACCGCGCAGCATGCTGATCGGCTACCGGGTCGGGATCAGCCCGGACGGCAGCAAAGCGCTGCACAGCTGCTTACCGGAGGACGTCTTCGCCGAGTTCGCCCGCACCACCGCCCGGCCGCCGGTGCGGATCAACATGCGGACCGAGAAGTACGCGGAACTGCTGGTCGGCGACCTCCCCGAGCAGCGCGACGACAGCCGTGGCGAGAAGTCCGTCAGCCGGATCGCGATGCGCACGGCGTTGCTGGGCGGCCTCGACGACGTCGTCCGGTTCGACAAGACCTTCACCCACTTCACCCAGCACGACGACGGCACGGTCACCGCGTTCTTCGACGACGGCACGTCCGAGACCGGTGACGTGCTGGTGGGCGCGGACGGCGCACAGTCCAGGGTGCGCCGGCAGTACCTGCCGGACGCCAAGGTCGTCGACACCGGCATCACGTCGATCGCCGGCAAGCTGCCGCTCACCGAGGAGAACGCGAAGCTGCTCCCTCCCCTGGCGGACGGTGCCGTCACGCTGCTGTTCGGGCCGCGCGGCGAGTTCGTGATCATCCACGTGATGCGCTTCGACGGCACTGGTGCCGAGGACGACTACATCATGTGGGGCTACGCGGCCTCGCACGACAAGTTCCCGGACCTGAAGGGGATGAGCCAGGCCGAGCTCAAGCAGGTCGTGCTGAACCTGACGCCGAAGTTCCACCCGGACCTGCGCAAGCTCTTCGCGCTGGCGACGCCGGAGACCGTGTTCCAGATCAAGGTCCGCACGTCCGAGCGGCTGCGTCCGTGGCAGCCGAGCACCGTCACGATGATCGGCGACTCGGTGCACCTGATGACACCGGGCCGCGGCATCGGCGCGAACACCGCGCTGCGCGACGCGGAGTTGTTGTGCCGCAAGCTCATCGAGGCGCAGCGAGGCAAGAACGTCGTGCAGGCGATCTCCGAGTACGAGCAGGAGATGATCGAGTACGGGTTCGCGGCCGTGGAGGCGTCGCGCGAGATGATGGACGGCACCAGCCTGGTCCACAAGCCCGTGATCGGCCGGATCGCCGCGGCGTTCTCGCGGACGTTCCTGCGCGTGACCAACGCCGTGCCCGTGCTCAAGCGGAAGATGCTGGCCGCGGACGCGGCCGAGCGCGATCACGTAAGTTCTGCGCATGAGGTTGTTCACGCCCGGTGAGGTCGTGGTGCGGCGTGAGGTGCTGCACGGCAAGGTCTGGTCGGAGATGCCGACCAGGGTGGTCGCCGACGAGCCGGGGCTGCTCGCGGTGTTCGTGGAGCCGGGCACCAGACTCACCTACCCCGATCACCACCACCCCCACCCGTGGGACACGCCGGACCGCGGCGTCTGGCGCGGGCACGGCAAACTCATGCTGCACCGCCCGCAGGACGCCTACTCCGTCGACCTGTTCTGGAAGGGCGAGGACAGGACGTTCGGCAACTACTACCTGAACCTGCAGGCCCCCTACCGCCGCGTCGAGGACGGGTTCGAGACCCTCGACCACGCCCTGGACTACACGCTGGCGCCGGACGGCACGTGGGAGCAGCGCGACCTCGACGAGTTCGAGGACCAGGTCGCGTCGGGCAAGTACTCCGCGCGGGAGGCCGAGGAGATCAGGGCCGAGGGGCTCAGGATCGAGAAGATGCTGGCGTCCGGCGAGATCTGGTGGGACCCGGCCTGGGCGTCCTGGCAGCCATGAGGGTCCGCCCGCTCACGTTCGACACGCTCGTCGCCGAGATCGTCACCCGCGTCGGCGCGCTGGACGGCCGGGCGCGCGTGCTGGTCGACGGGGCACCCGCCGCCGAACCGGCCAAGCTCGCGGATGCGGTCGTGGAACCGTTGCGCTCCCTGGGCCGCGCGGTGCAGCGGGTGTCCACTGAGGACTTCCTGCGACCGGCGTCGGTGCGGCTGGAACACGGCCGCACCGACCCGTACTCGTACCGGCACGACTGGTTCGACTTCGCCGGGTTGCGGCGCGAGGTGCTCGATCCCGCGCTGGAGGGCAAGGTGCTGCCGTCGTTGTGGAACGCGGTGACCGACAGGGCCAGCCGCGCCGAGTACGTGGACGTGCCGGAGAACGGGGTCGTGCTCGTGGACGGCACGCTGCTGCTGGACCGGTGGCTGCCCGCCGAGCTCACCGTGCACCTGTGGCTCTCCCCCGGCGCGTTGCGGCGCAAGACCGCCGAGCAGTGGACGCTGCCCGCGTTCGACGACTACGAACCGGTGGCGGACCTCTTCGTCCGCTACGACCACCCTGAACGGCCAGGTCTGGTCGAGTCGTGAACCACTCTGCCCGCCGCGGACATACGTGGGGCAGAGAGGAGGGTCCGTGACCGACGAAGAACTCTGGGGGCAGGTCCGGGCCGGTGTGAGCGAGGCGTTCGGGCAGCTGTTCGAACGCCACGCCCAGGCCGTGTTCGCCTACTGCCTGCGCCGCACCGGTACATGGGCGGTCGCCGAGGACCTGGTGTCCGTGGTGTTCATGGAGACTTGGCGCAAACGCACGTCCGTGACCGTGGAGGACTCCTTACTGCCGTGGCTCTACACCGTCGCACTGGGTGTCACCCGCAACCACCAACGCGCCCGCACGCGGTACAAGGCCGCGCTGGGCAAGGTTCCGCCGCAGCACGCCGACGACGACCACGCCGATGACGTGGCACGGCGGGTGGACGCGGAAGCCAGGACTCGGGAGGTGATCGCGGAACTGGAGAAGCTGTCCGCCGGGGAACGGGAGGTGCTGGAGATGTCCGCGTGGTCGGACCTGAGCCAGGCGCAGATCGCCCAGGTGCTCGGCATCCCGGTCGGCACGGTGAAGTCCCGACTCGCTCGCGCGCAACGCACCGTGCGTGGCGCTCTGGTTGAGGAGGCGTTGTGAACATCACCCCCGACATCCCGCAGCTCGACCCGATGCGGCTCCAGGTCCGCAAGCACGCGCTGCTGAACGAGATCAGCTCGAAGCCGTCCCGCCGCTGGTGGCGCTTCGCCGTGCCCGCGACGGCTCTCGTGGCCGCCGTCGCCGTGACGCTGGTGCTGTGGACGCCTACGAACCAAGACGCCTCCGCCGCGTGGACCGCCGAACCGAGGGCACCCGGTGACCTGGCACCCGTGCTGGCGGAGTGCGGGAAGACGCTCGACCAGCACGACGCGGAGCGCGGGGTGGAGGGGCGCCCGGTCTGGCCCGCCCCGCGCGAGGTGTCGGCCACCGACCAGCGCGGCAGCATGACGATGGTGCTGTTCACCGATCCTCGGTCCGACCTGCTGTGCTGGGGGACGCCGAACGGCGTGGGCACGGGCGGCAGAGGCGGCGCCGAGGAACGGGAACCGCTCGGCGACCGGCTGTTCGCCGATTTCACCGTGCGAATCGGCATGACGGACGTGTACAGCCGCAACAGCATGAAGGTCCTGACCGGCCGGGTGAGCCCGAAAGTCGGCAAGGTGGTCATCGGCACCGAGGACGGGCTGGAGGTGACCGCGAGCATCGGCAACGGCTGGATCGTGACGTGGTGGCCGAGTCTGGGCGAGCCGAAGCAGGTCAAGCTCTACGACGGCGCGGGCGGTCTCCTGGAGACCGCCCCCATTCCCGTCAAGTCCAGGTAACCTGCAAGGCATGTGGCGGCCGGAGACCAAGCAGCGAGCGATGCTGGTGCTCGCGGTCTTCCTGCCTGCCCTCTACGCCTTCACGTTGTTCTCGTCGCCGACCGAGGTCGTCGCGGCCGTGACCGCGCTCGCCCTCGCGTTGATCGTGGTCGTCGCGCTGGTGCCGCTCTCCGTGGCGCCGGCGCGGTCGCTCGCGATCCGGGAACGAGCCCAGCGATCGGCCCAGCTGCGCCTGCGCAACCCCGACGCCGCTGGCAGGCCCCGTCCCCGAGCACCGGGATGCCGGACGTTCTGACACGTCCCTTCCCAACTCAAGACGGAGAAACAACCCCTTGTTCGCTGACCTGGGCGCTGCCCTGGCGAGCTTCGGCATGCCCCCGCTCGCCATCGTCGGATTCACGATCGTCGTGCGGCTCGCGCTGCACCCGCTCTACCGCGCCGCCGTGCGCGGCGAGAAGGCCAAGGCCAGGCTCGCGCCGGAGATCCAGAAGCTGCAGAAGAAGTACGGCAAGGACCTGATGCGGTTCTCGGAGGAGTCGCAGAAGGTCTACCGGCGCAACGGGGTCTCGATGTTCGCGGGCATGCTGCCGATGCTCGCGACGATCCCGTTCTTCATGGTCATCTACCAGGTGGTCACCACCCCCAACCCCTTGTTGGAGGGGACGATTTTCGGGGTTCCGCTCAGTGCTCACTTCATGAGCAGTTTCGCGTGGGTCTTCTTCGTGCTGTTCGGGCTGCTCGCGGTGGTGGCCTATCTGACCGTGAAGTGGCAACAGTCGCGGATGACCACCACGCCCACTCCGGGGTTCATGACCGGGCTGATCAAGGTGCTGCCGTTCGGGACGATCCTGGTGGCGGCGTACCTGCCGCTGGCCGCCGGGCTGTACCTGCTCACCACGACGACGTGGACGATCGCGGAACGGGCGCTGCTCTACCGCATCCTGAGCTGAAGCTGGGCGACGAGCCGCACGAGCGGGTCGTCGAGGTCGAGGTCGATGCGCCTCAGCCGGTACCGCAACGTGTTCGGGTGGACGTGCAGCCGTTCCGCGGCGGCGCGCACGTCCCCCAGCGCGTCGAGGTAGGCCAGCAACGACTTCGCGAGCTCCGGGTCGAGCGCGTCGATCCTCGGGTCCCTGATGCGCGGGTTGTCCTGCAACAGAGCCAGGATCTCGCTCACGAGGACCTGCGAGCGGACGTCGGCGAGCGTCGCCACCTCGGCGTCGAGGTCGCGGGCCATCGCGTCCAGCACGCGTTCGGCCTCCTGGCGGGAGATCCGCACGTCGTCCAGAGTGGACACCGTCGAGCCGACCGCTGCCTGGACGGACGTGTGCAGATGCCGTCGTGCCGTGGTGACGATCTCCCTGGTCAGGCTGAGGAGCTGGGCGTTCGGGGCGAGGTCCGGGAGCAGGACGTAGGTGCGGCCGCCGGACTCGCTGACCAGGGCGCTGCGCCGGTACGCCGCCGCGTGCACGGAGATCAGGCCGGTCATCTCGGCGCGGCGGAGCTCGTGTTCGCTGCGGTCGACCTCGCCGCCGCGCAGCGCGAAGACCACCACGGCCGCGGGTTTGCCCGGGTCGGCGCCGATCTGACCGGCGACCGTGGCGGCGTCCATCCGGCCGGTGAGCAGCGCGGCGAGGAGGTTCTCGCGGAACCTCGACGTGGGCTGGTTGCGCTGCTGGATCAGGTGCGGGGCGGTGACGCGGGCGGCGCCGAGCAGCGCCCGTTCCGCCTGCTCGGTCAGCGGCTGGTCGCCCTCCTGCACCCAGATCGTGCCGAGCGGCTGCGAGCCCGCGTGGATGCCGACGGCGATGCGGCGGCGGATGCCGAGCTCGGGGCGTTCGTCGATGCGCACGACCTCCTCTCCCGAGCGGAGGAGGTTGTAGACGCCCCACTCGCGCAGCATCTTCAGGTACGGCTCCGGGCCCTGACGGCCGAGGATGGAGAGCCGGCGCAGCTCGTCGACCTCGTCGGACGAGCGGGAGTAGGCCAGCACGCGACTCGCGGTGTCCTCGATGCTGACGATGCCGCCGGTCAGGGTGGCAATCGTCTGCGCGAGCGCGAACAGGTCGCCGAGGACCTCGCCGTCGTCGGTCGTGGTCGTGAGAACGCCCTTGGCGAGCGACTCCAGGTGGCCCCAGCGGACCTCCGCCCTGACCTCCAGCAACGCGACACCCGCGTCCGTTGCCGCCTGTTCGAGCACCGGGGAGCTCTCCTTGACCGCGATGGCCGCGGCTTTCGCTCGTCCGGCGGCTCTGATCAGCGGCAACGCGGCCCGGCCGCGGGCTCCGATCAGCAGGGCCAGGTCGCCCTGAGCGACGTCCGGCGGATCGTCCGGATCCATGATCACGACGTCGCGCACGTCGACCTCCAGGCCGTTGGGGGCGACCTGCAGTTCGACGAGCGGATCGCCGAGCGCGATCAGGAGGTGCCGGAGGCTCATGACTGTTCGATCGTACATCTGACCTGGTGAATCTTGGCGGTTCGCACAATCGGGGCGAGGTCACGCGGACTTACGGTTTGCGTACCGACGCTGATTCAAAGAGGAGTTGCGAGTGGACGCGGTCACCCAGGTTCCCGCCCCGGTCAACGAGCCGGTCCTGCAGTACGCCCCCGGTACCCCGGAGCGTGCTGAGCTGCAGGCCAAGCTGGTCGAGCTGCAGAAGGAGCCGCTCGATCTGACGCTGACCATCGGTGGCGAGCAGCGCATGGGTGGCGGCGAGCGTGTCGACGTCGTCCAGCCGCACAACCACCGCTCGGTCCTCGGCACGCTGGCCGGCGCGACCCAGCAGGACACGACCGACGCCCTGCGCGCGGCCCGCGAGGCCGCCCCGGCGTGGCGCGCGATGTCGTTCGATGACCGCGCGGCGATCATCCTGCGCGCGGCCGACCTGCTCGCCGGCCCGTGGCGCCAGACGCTGAACGCCGCGACGATGCTCGGCCAGTCGAAGACCGCGATCCAGGCGGAGATCGACTCGGCGTGCGAGCTGATCGACTTCTGGCGCTTCAACGTGCAGTTCGCCCGCAACCTGCTGGCCGAGCAGCCGATCTCGTCGCCCGGCGTGTGGAACCGCACCGACCACCGCCCGCTCGAGGGCTTCGTCTACGCGATCACGCCGTTCAACTTCACCGCGATCGCCGGCAACCTGCCGACCGCGCCCGCGCTGATGGGCAACGTCGTGCTGTGGAAGCCGTCGCCGACCCAGTCGTTCGCCGCGCACCTCACCATGCGGCTGCTGGAGGAGGCGGGCATGCCGCCCGGCGTCATCAACCTGCTGCCGGGTGACGGGCTCGCCGTGTCCGAGGTCGCGCTGAACTCCCCCGACCTCGCGGGCATCCACTTCACCGGATCCACCGCGACGTTCCAGAAGCTGTGGGCGCAGGTCGGCTCGAACATCGCGAACTACCGCTCGTACCCGCGGATCGTCGGTGAGACCGGCGGCAAGGACTTCATCCTCGCCCACCCGTCGGCCGACCCGGACGTGCTGCGCGTCGCGCTGATCCGCGGTGCTTTCGAGTACCAGGGCCAGAAGTGCTCCGCCGCGTCGCGCGCCTACGTGCCGCGCTCGGTGTGGAACAAGATCAAGGACCAGTTCCTGGCCGAGGTCGAGGCGCTGACCTACGGCGACGTCACCGACTTCTCGAACTTCGGTGGCGCGGTGATCGACCGCCGCTCGTTCGACAAGCTGTCGGGCGTGCTGCAGGCCGCCCGCGCGGACTCGTCGCTGGAGGTCGCCGCCGGTGGCACCGCGGACGACTCGGACGGCTTCTTCGTCCGGCCGACCGTGCTGCTCGGCTCCGACCCGGCGAACTCCGTGTTCACCACCGAGTTCTTCGGCCCGGTGCTCGCGATCCACGTGTTCGAGGACGCGGACTACCTGACCGTGCTCAAGCAGATGGAGAGCGCGGCGCCCTACGGTCTGACCGGCTCGATCATCTCCCGTGACCGCGCCGCCGTGGCGCACGCGCAGGAAGAGCTGCGGTTCGCCGCCGGCAACTTCTACGTCAACGACAAGCCCACCGGTGCCGTCGTGGGCCAGCAGCCGTTCGGCGGCGGGCGCGCGTCCGGCACGAACGACAAGGCGGGGTCGGTCCACAACCTGCTCCGCTGGGTCAGCCCGCGGTCGATCAAGGAGACCTTCGCGGCGCCCACCTCTCACCTCCACCCGCACCAGGGCTGACACCCAAGCCCTTCCTGAAGTGAGGGGAACGTCCTGGCGCCACAAGCACCGGGACGTTCCCCTCACCTTTCACACCCTGAGGACGTGAACCATGTTGCGCTCCAGCCTCCTCCTGGCGTCCCGCAGCGCGGGTGCCCGCAAGCTCGTCGAGTCGACGCCGCTGACCCGGCCCGTCGTCGAGCGGTTCGTCGCCGGTGCCGACGTCGGCTCGGCGATCCGCGCGACCGCCGAGGTGCTCGGTGACGGTCGTCTGGTCACGCTGGACCACCTCGGTGAGGACACCGTCGAGGAGTCGCAGGCAGGCGACACCGTCGAGGCGTACCTGACGCTGCTGGCGCGGCTGGAGTCGTCCGGGCTCACCGAGGGCGCCGAGGTGTCGGTCAAGCTCTCCGCGGTCGGCCAGTCGTTGCCGGTGGACGGCGAGAAGATCGCGCTGGAGAACGCCCGGCGCATCTGTGCCGCCGCCGCTGTCGTCGGCACGACCGTGACGCTGGACATGGAGGACCACACCACCACGGACTCCACGCTGGGCATCCTGCGGGAGCTGCGGGTGGACTTCCCGTGGGTGGGTGCGGTGTTGCAGGCATATTTGAAGCGCACCGAGCAGGACTGCCGCGACCTGGCGTACTCCGGTTCGCGGGTGCGGCTGTGCAAGGGTGCGTACCAGGAGCCCGCTTCCGTCGCGTACCAGGACAAGCACGACGTCGACCTGTCGTACGTCCGGTGCCTGAAGATCCTGATGGAGGGTCAGGGCTACCCGATGGTGGCCTCGCACGACCCGCGCCTGATCGCGATCGCCGCCGACCTCGCGTCCGCGCGCCCGAAGGACTCCTACGAGTTCCAGATGCTGTACGGCATCCGGCCCGAGGAGCAGCGCCGCATCGCGGCCGAGGGCAACCGGATGCGCGTCTACCTGCCGTACGGCGACGAGTGGTACGGCTACTTCATGCGCCGGCTCGCGGAGCGCCCGGCCAACGTGGCGTTCTTCGCCCGGTCGCTGCTCACGAAGAGCTGAGCGCCTCGACCGTTTCCAGGGCGAACCCCAGCTTCACCGGCTCACCCGCCTCGCGGTAGATCTCGACCGCGCGGTGGGTGAGCCGAAGTGCTTTCCCCACCTCGTACTTCGTCTCGGCGCACAGGCGGCCGTAGATCGTCAGCGTGTCGGCGTAGTCGGGTTGCCGGTCGAGGTCGAGCCCGGTCATGTGCCACAGCACGATGGCCGTGTGCGCGGTGTTCCTCGCTTCTTCTTTCCGTTCCGCGCCACGGAGTCTGCACGCGTGCTGCTGGACGGCCGAGAGGTAGACGGTGGGCGGGGTCTTCGTCATCAGAGCCCGGCAGACGCCGATCGCGAACTCGGACATCGCCAGTGCTCGGACGTGGTGGTCCAGTTCGGACAGTGCGCGGGCGGTGGACTGCAGCGGCGGAGCCAGTTTCGCGCCGAAGAACTCGACGAGCTGCGACGGCAGCCGGTGGCAGAGCTCGAGGCATTCGTCGGCGGTGCGCAGTGCCTCGTCGTCCCGGCCCTGCAGGAGCTGCCGCGTGACGAGGATCGCGAGGGCGGCCACGAGGTCGGCCTGGTTCCAGACGAGGTCCTCGGCGGCCAGCTCCCGGTACACCGCGACGGCTTCCTCCGCCGCACTGGTGTCGCCGACGACCTGGGCGACGTTGAGCAGGGCGGACCCCAGGCCCTTGCGGTCCCCCGTCTCGCGCCACAGCATCACGGCCTCCCGCGCGGTGAGCGCGGCGTCCACGTCGTCGGCCAGGTCCCGCAACGCCTGGCTGCGCCGCGTCAACGCCTCGGCGAGGTCGGTGCCGAACGTCGCGGGGTTGACGACGGCGAGGCGGCGGAAGAGGTCGACGGCCTCCTTCAGCGTCTCGCTCGCGGCCTCGGCCCTGCCCAGGTCGACGAGCATCGCGCCCGCCGCGACGAGGTTGCGCGCGAGCTCCGGTTCGAAGCGCGGGTCCTCCTGGGCGAGCACCCGCCAGTTCGCGGTGGCGAGCTGCATCGAGTCGGCCGCGTGCTGCTTCCGGCCCTCGACGTGGAAGCGGCGGGCCATGGCGGCGGCGACCCGTGCGAAGTCGGCACGAAACAGGGCGGGGTGGTTCTTCGCCAGCTCCTGGAAGAGCAGGGTGGCGCGGCTGAGGGCGGTCATCGCGGCCTCGTCCCGGCCGAGCGCCTGGTAGCGGTAGCTGATCTGCTCCAGGGCCGAGGCGAGCTGCGGGGTGGTCTCCGGGTCGTCGAGCGCGATCTCGTGCCAGAGCGCGATGGCCTCCTCGGAGACGGCGAGCACCTCGTCGTTCCGCTTGGCGTTGATCAGCCTCAGGCCCAGGTCGCCCAGCGCGTCCGCGAGCAGCGGCCGGTTCTCGCGGTCCTGCCGCACCAGCTCGCGGTAGCACCCGACCTCGGCCTGGGAGGCCTCGACGGACTCCTGGCGCAGACCGCACAACATCGTGCGGGCACTGAGCATCCCGTACATCTCGGCACGTTCGAGGACGTCCTCGGCACGGTCGACGAGCCGCCGGGTGAGGATCGAGGGGATCGCGTCGGTGGCGAACCGCTCGTCGCGGAAGATCATGCGCGCGATGTGCTCGAGCGTGGCGAACGACCCGATCTCGGCGGCGATCCGGAGGCTGTCCCTGGCCATGTCGCGCACGATCTTCGGGTCGTGCGCGATGACCTCGTCGAGCTTGGGCCGCAACGCCGGCCACCGCAGCGCCGCGCGGGCGAGCAGGTCGGGGTCCGGCGTGTCCGGGGTGGCGACCGCCAGGTAGTCCTCCGCGATGCGACCACACTTCCGGCCGGTGTCGTGCCGCAGCAGCCGGCGGACCAGCTGGGTGCGGTTCACGTCGCACGGATCGCCGTGCACCACGGTCAACGCGGCCATGTGCAGGTCGAGGACCGTCTCCCGGGCGATGTTCGGCGGCGGCTCGTCCGGCGCGGTGACGTCGAGCTGCTTGGCGAAGTGCTGACAGGCCAGCGTGAACGACTCGGCGCGGTCGTCGAGCGTCGGCGCCAGCGCGGCGTCGGTGACCTCGTGGTCGAAGTCCGCGATGCGCTGGCGGATGGACGACCACCACCAGCCCGTGGTCCTCGCCCCCAGCAGCACCCGCGTGCGCGCCGGTCCGTGCCGGAGCGTGTCCTGCAGCCGCAGGAAGACGTCGTTCCAGGTGAGGCGATCGGCGTCGTCGACCACCAGCAGCCTGCCGTGCACGTCGTCGTCCCAGTGCTCCTCCCGGAAGTGCTGGAGCAGCCTGGTCTTGCCCGCGCCGGCCGGTCCGTGCAGCAGCAGTGACGCCTGGGGCACGGGGCTGTCGCGCCAGAGCGTGAGGTCGTGCAGTTCGGATTCTCTGCCGTGGAAGGGGACCACCTGGTGGGTGGGATCCAGCAGTCCGGCGACGCTGAGTGCTCGGTCCACGGCTTCATAGTCGGCCGGTGATCAGGCGAGGGACAGCAAGACCACACCATCGTGGCCTTTTCCCGTTTTTCCTTCACTCCATTGCCTACTGGCTTGGACGTGCTCCAACGGCTACTTGGGGCGGCCCAGGTGGCGGGCGGCGGGTGGCGGGTGGCAGCGGGCCGTTCGGACTCGCACGGAGCGGCCAATGCGGAGAGCCAGGAGCAGGCGCCCCGGCGCTTCCCTCGGGGGTTCACCCTCGCTGTACTGGTTACTCGTTCAAAACACAGTTCAAAACACTGCACAATCTCAGGTGTGCTGGTTGCCCTCGTCCCGGAAGCGGACGGCGCGGGCCGGTGGCAGAAGCTGAACGAAGACGGGACGCCCGCGGGTCCCGCGATGGCGGCTTCGTCGCTGGCCTCCGCCGTCGCGTCGCTGGAGCGCGCCCACCGGCCGCGCTGGGTCTGGGCGGACACGTCCGAGGTCTACCCTCCTCTGCTCGACGCCGGTGTGCGGGTCGACCGGTGCTGGGACCTGCACCTGACGGAGGCGTTGCTGCTCGGCACCGAGGGCCGGCATCGCGAACCGAAGGAACTGCCGGGGGCGTTGGCGCGCGTGCTCGGTGTTGCGGCACCGGCCGACGCCGGGCCGCGCAAGAAGGACGTCGAGCTGACGTTGTTCGAACCGGAGCCGGTGCTGCTGCCCGGCGACACGGACCCGCTGGCCGCGTTGTCGATGGTCTTCCGGGCGCAGCAACGGAATCCGGCGCTGGGGCTGTTGATCGCGGCGGAGTCGGCGTCGGCGTTGGTGGCGGCGGAGATGACGCACCACGGGTTGCCGTGGCGGGAGGACGTGCACACCCGGATCCTGGAGGAGGTCCTCGGGCCGCGTCCGGCTCCCGGAGCGCGGCCGAAGTTGTTGCAGGACCTGGCGGATCAGATCCAGGAGGCGTTCGGCGGCAAGGAGATCAACCCGGACGCGCCGGCCAGCATCGTGCGGGCGTTCGCGCGCGCGGGCGTCGAGGTGCCGTCCGCGCGGCGGTGGGTACTGAAGAAGATCGACCACCCGGCCGTTGCGCCGTTGCTGGACTACAAGGAGCGCGCACGGCTGTGGGTGGCGCACGGCTGGACGTGGCTCGACACATGGGTCGAGGGCGGGCGGTTCCGGCCGGATTACGTCGTCGGTGGCGTGGTCACGGGGCGGTGGGCGTCGCGTGGCGGAGCGGCGTTGCAGATCCCGCGGCTGATGCGGCAGGCGGTGATCGCGGACGACGGCTGGTGTCTCGTGGCGGCGGACGCGTCGCAGCTCGAACCCCGGATTCTCGCCGCGCTGTCAGGAGATTCGCGGCTGATCGACGTGTGCGGGGACGACGATCTCTACGCGGCGCTGGCGGCGGACTCGTTCTCCGGTGAGCGGTCACGGGCGAAGATCGCGATGCTGTCGGCGATGTACGGCGGCACGTCCGGTGAGGCCGGGCCGCTGCTCGCCGTGCTGCGCAAGAGGTTTCCCGTCGCGGTCGGTTACGTGGAGGCGGCGGCGCAGGCCGGCGAGCAGGGGCGGATGGTGCGCACGCGGCTGGGACGCACGTCGCCCACGCCGTCCGCGGCCTGGCAGGAGCTGACCGGCGGCGCGGACGACGCGGGGGACGTGTCCCGCTCGTCGCGGCAGGCGGCGCGGAACTGGGGCCGGTTCACCCGCAACTTCGTGGTGCAGGGCAGCGCGGCGGACTGGACGGCGGCGCTGCTGGGCGTGCTGCGCAGCAGACTGCCCGCCGACGCGCACCTGGTGTTCTTCCAGCACGACGAGGTGCTCGTGCACTGCCCGCGCGAGGACGCGGCCGCCGTGACCGAGGCGATCGCCGCGGCGGGCCGTGAGGCGACGCGGCTGCTGTTCGGTGAGACATCGGTGCGCTTCCCGATGAACGCCGTCCCGGTGACCTGCTACGCCGACGCCAAGTGAGACCGCGTCTCGGGGTGCCGCGGGCAGGACCAGTCACCTCGCCGCCAGGAAGAGATGTTCCGCGTTGGATGCCGGCCTCGACCGGATCAGGCAGCTCCTCGGCATCGTGATGCCCCGCCAGCCACGGCGTGAGGCAGGCCTGGCCGGCGACCAGTCCAAACGAGACGCGGCACAACCTGGAGCGTTTTGTTCTGTTAGTCCGAACGGGCGCTTGTTCTTGCACCGTGAGAGCGCTCTCATAAATGGACTGCACCCGTGACGAGGAGGTCACTCGCGCATGAGGCAACGCCGCCGCATCCTCGCGGCCACGACAGCTCTTATTGCCGCGGTACCCCTGGCGATCGCCGCCATGTCCGCCAACGCTTCGATCCCACCCCCTGCCGCGGGATGGACGCAGGTGTGGGGTGACGACTTCAACGGCCCGAACGGATCGCTGCCGTCGAGCTCCAACTGGATCTTCGACCTCGGCCACGGCTACCCCGGTGGACCTGCCAACTGGGGAACGGGCGAGATCCAGAACTACACGAACAGCACGAACAACATCAAGCTCGACGGCTCCGGCAACCTGCGCATCACCGCGCTGAAGGACAGCGCGGGCAACTGGACGTCGTCGCGCATCGAGACGCAGCGCGCGAACTTCAAGCCGGCGCCGGGCGGCAAGCTCGCCATGGAAGGCCGCATCCAGATGCCGAACGTCACCGGTCAGGCGGCGTTGGGCTACTGGCCCGCGTTCTGGGCTCTGGGGTCGCCGTACCGCGGCAACTACTGGAACTGGCCGGGCATCGGCGAGTTCGACGTGATGGAGAACGTCAACGGCATCAACTCCGTGTGGGGCGTGCTGCACTGCGACGTCGCCCCCGGCGGTGCCTGCAACGAGTTCAGCGGCATCGGCAACTCGCGGGTGTGCCCTGGTGCGTCCTGCCAGTCCGCGTTCCACACCTACCGCTTCGAGTGGGACGACGCCGCGAAGACGTTCACCTGGTTCGTCGACGGCCAGTCGTACCACCGGGTCACGCAGGCACAGCTCGGCGCGGACGTCTGGAACCGCATGACCTCGCACGCCGGGTACTTCATGCTGCTCAACCTCGCGATCGGCGGCGCGTTCCCGAACGCGTTGAACAACAACCAGCCGACCCCTGTCGCGGCCACTCAGTCCGGGCACTCGATGGTCGTGGACTACGTGGCCGTCTACTCGACTGGCGGTGGCACCACCACTCCCCCGACGACCACCACGACGACGTCGAACCCCGGCGGTGGGGGTTCCGCGTACAACGAGATGCAGGCGGAGAGCGCTTCCGAGCGTTCCGGCGGCTCGGTCGGTTCCGGTGACGGCGGGTCCGGTGTGCACCAGATCGCGAACGGCGGCTACTTGAAGTTCTCCGGTGTCAACTTCGGCACCGGTCCGGCACGGCAGTTCTACGCCCGCGTGGCCTCCGGGGCCGGTGGCGGGGTGAGCGGGTTGGTCGAGGTGCGGCTCGGGTCGCGCACGGCGGCTCCCGTGGGCTCGTTCGCGGTGGGCAACACCGGGGGCTGGGACGCGTGGAGAACGATTCCGGCCAACATCTCGAACATCTCGGGCACCCACGACGTCTACATCACCTTCACGAGCGGGCAACCTGCGCCGTACGTGAGCGTGAACTGGGTGAAGTTCGGAACCTGACCCCCGCCCGAACGCCGGGGCCGGTGCGTCCGCTAAGATGTCATCCGCACGACACGGATGATTAGCTCAGCGGGAGAGCACTACCTTGACACGGTAGGGGTCACTGGTTCAATCCCAGTATCGTCCATGTGAAACGGGCCCGTCAGCGCTGCTGACGGGCCCGTTTCGTCGTCCTGGCCAGTTTGGCCGGGCGCGGGCTGGGACAATGGGCGCCGTGTACGCCGAACGTCCCGCTCCCGCGGGTCTGGCCTGTCTGTGGACGCGCACGGTGTCTTCCGAGACCGTGCAGCGCGTGGTGCCGGACGGCTGCACCGATCTGATGTGGACTCCCGCGACCGGCGCGTTGTCCGTCGCCGGGCCGGATGCTCAGGCCCAGCTCGCCGTCGTCGCTCCCGGGACCCTGTACGGCGTGCGGCTGCCGCCGGGGGCGTTCCCGTCGGTGTTCGGGGTGCCCGCGCACGCCGTGCGGGACCAGCGGGTGCCGTTGGCGGAGTTGGTGCCGTCCGCGCGGCTGACGTCGTTCTCGGAGATGGTGACGTTCTGCGCCTCGCGGGTGGTGGTCGATCCGGCGCTGGCGGCGACGGCGACGTTGCTGCGCACCGGTGACGTGGCGTCGGCGGCGTGGGAGATCGGGCTGAGCTCACGTCAGCTGCGGCGGCGGTGCCTCGACGCGTTCGGGTACCCGCCCAAGGTGCTGCAGCGGGTGCTGCGGTTCGACGCGGCGCTGCGCCTGGCGTGGGACGGGCTGCCGTTCGCTTCCGTCGCCTTCGAGGCCGGCTATGCGGACCAGGCGCACCTGGCCCGCGAGGTGCGGGCGCTGGCGGGCGTGCCGCTCGGTCAGCTGATCCGGCCGTAGCGGCGCAGGGTCAGCAGTGCGTCGACCGTGGCGATCGAGCGCCACTCGAAGGTGACGACCGGGGTGAAGGCGGGAAAGCCGAAGTTCCAGCCGCCGTCGTCCTGCTGGCCGCGTTCGAGTTCGTCGAGGTCTTCGGTGAGTTCGTCGTCGGTGAACCAACCGCGGGCGAGGCTGGTGGGTTTCTGCGCGTACAGGTGCGGTTCCAGGCCTTCACCCTCGGCGTAGCCCTCGGTGCTGGGCTTGAGGTGCTTGAGCTTCTCGGCGGCCAGTTCGGCGCGGGCCCGGTCGGGGACCTCGTCGAGGAACATCACCGCGCCTCGCAGCTCGTACGGGTGGGTTTCCTCCAGCTTCTCGATCTCCCGCCAGCAGTAGTCGGTGGCCTTGTCGAGCCACGGGTGGGTGACGTCGAGGGCGTGGAGTGCGGCGGCGATCTGGGAGGTCAGGAGGAGCCCGCCCTGGTCGTCGGCGGCGACCCACGGCGCCTTGGGGTGGTCCTTCGAGGTGGACAGGCCGAACGGCACCGAGCCGTCCGGGCAGGTGGTCTCGAGCCAGATCAGGATTGATTCGGCGGGTTCCGGGGCGTTGACCTCGCCGAACATCTGAAGGGCGCGCAGGGCGTGCAGCGGCTGGCTGGTGGGACCGCGGTGGTCGGGTTCGAGGCCGTAGCCGTAGCCGCCGTCGTCGTTGCGGTAGGCCAGCACTGCCCGGACCACCGCCTGGGCGCTGCCACCGTCGAAAGCGTGCTCGAACCAGCGTTGTTCCACCGTGCGGGCGTTGTGCCAGAGGAAGTTCCTCGCGCGATCGATCATGTGCCGAACCTATGCCGGTCGTCGGGCAAGGTCTTGAACGAATCGGCCATGTGACCTGATCAGCTGATTGGATCGGCTCCTAGGGGAACCGGTCCTATGCAAAAATCCTCTAACCGGGGTGTGGAGTTCTGAGGGGAGCTGGCTGAGATGCTGATGTTCGACGCACTCGTGCCCGTGAAGGCTGTCGGTGCGGCCATCGGAGCGGCAGGTGGAGCCGCGGCAGGTGCTGGCGCTGGCGGAGTCGCGAAGTTCAGCGTCGACCCCGACCAGGCGCAGAAGATGATCGACGGCCTCAAGCTGGCCATCGAGAAGCTGCTCGAGCTGCGGGAGAAAGGCGGCGAGATCGAGTTCGCGGGTGCCCCGGGGCCTGATCCGTACAGCGGCTTCGCGACCCTCGCCATGCGTAAGACCGCAGGTGGTGAGCCCGGCGGTTACCTGTGGGCGAACGAACAGGCCCAGAAGGCGCTGGAGCAGACCATCAAGAACATCGAGAAGGCCCTGGCCGAGTACAAGACGACCGACGAAGCGGCGCAGACCGCGATGAGGGGCTGACAGACCTTGAAGCGCATGACCGCTCTGCTGACCGCCGTGCTCGCCTTCGGTGCGCTGGCTGGGTGCACGAGCACCCAGACCGGCGGAAACCCCACGACGGCTCCTACGGCGGGCAGTGAACAGACGAGCAGCGAGCCCACCTCTGGCGAGTCGCCTTCAGGCCTCAGCATCGCGAAGTACGTGAGCAAGCCGTGCGACGTCCTCAAGCCCGATCAGGTGGCGACGCTCGGATCTGTCCGCGAAGGCGCGGTGAGCACCGGTGAACTCGGCCAGAAGTGCACCTATCGGGGTCAGGACTCGATCAAGAACTCGAGTTACATCATCCACGTGACCGAAGGCAAGGATTTCGAAGCCCAGGTCGAGGGTGTCAAGAAGAACAACGTCTTCATCGACAAGGAGATCGACGGTGTGCGGGTCATCTCCACCGATGGAACAAACGGAGAAATGTACTGCCTGACCTCGCTCCAGGTCTCGAAGACCGATTCGGTCACTGTGCAGTTCAGCAGCGCCGCGGACGAACGAGCGACCAAGAAGCCGTGCCCGGAAGCCGAGCGGGTCGCACAGCTGATCATCACAAACCTGAAGGGGTAGCGAGATGGCTGGGGATGAGCCAAACGTCGCGGGTTTCGCCTTTCTTCCCTTCGCGGGCGGCGAAACGATCTACAAGTGGTTCGAGAACGGCAGCGGACCGAGCCAGAGCACCGCGATCACAGCGCAGGCTTGGCGTGACCTCTCGAGCGGCCACGGCGACGTCGCCCGGCTGATCGAGAAGGCAGTGGCCGACTCCGGTGCCGCCTGGGAGGGTTCCGCGGCTGACGCTGCCCGCGGCGGGACGTCGCCGCTCGCGACCTGGGCCACCGTCACCGGCGAGTCGGCGACCCAGGCGGGCACGACCGCGGACACGGTCGGCGCCGCGTACGTCGACGCCAGGAACTCGATGTCCAAGCCGCCGACCGTTCCCGACAAGCCGTTCCTGAACGACTTCCGGCCGTGGGACACCGACTACGACAAGGCGCTCGAGCAGAACCAGCAGGTCAGCGAGCAGAACATCCGGGCGTTCAACCAGTACGCGGGCGCCGTCAACGCGAGCATGGACAACCAGCCGACGTTCATCGCGCCGACCGCGAACGAAGGGTCCATCGAGCAGCAGGGCGGCGACAAGCCCGGCATCGGCACCGTCGGGATGCAGAGCCAGCCGCCACCCAGCGTCGGCACGCCTCCCGGCAGTGGCGACCGCATCGGTGGCAGCGACGACACGAACACGTCCGGCTGGAAGCCGCCGACGGACAGCACGAACCCGTCCGGCGTCGACCCCAGGTTCCCGCCGCCGCCTCCCAACGACGACTGGCGCAACCGCGTGCCGCCGCCCGGAGGCGACCCGACCGTCCCGCCGGGCGGCAGGTGGGATCCCAACGACCCGCGCCGCCCCGGTGGTCCGCTCGACCCCAACAACCCGCGCAACCGTCCTGGCGGTCCCGGAAACCCCAACGGTCCCAACGGCCCCGGTCGTGGCATCGGCGGGCCCGGTGGTCCCGGCGGCGGTCGTGGTGGCGGCGGCGGTGGCATCGGTGGCGGCCCCGGTGGCGGTGGCCTCGGTGGTGCCGCGGCGGCTCGTGGCATCGGTGGTCCCGGTGGCATGGGCAGCAACTTCGGTGGCGCGGCCGGTGTCGGCGGTGACCAGGGCCGTGGCGGTGCCGGTGGCTTCGGGCCGGCTGGTGCCGGTGCGGCGGGTGCCGCGGGCCGTGGTGGTGCGGCGGGCATGGGTGCCGCCGGTATGGGTGCCGGTGCCGGCCGTGGTCAGGGCGAGGAGGACGCGGAGCACAAGGCCGCCTCGTACCTGCAGGAGACCGAGGACATCTTCGGCGACGGAACGATGGTTGCTCCGCCGGTCATCGGCGGATAAGGGGGAATCGTGCTGCGGAGCAGGGTCGCAATCCCTGTCACGGCGCTCTACCAGGCTTGGCAGGCCGCGGGTCTGCCGACGATGCACCGTGCGCTGCTCACTCAGGTCGAGTTCGACGAGGAACTTCTCGAGTCGGGCGACGTGAGCGAGCTCGAACGGCTGCAACGTGCGGCGTGGGCGCAGCTCGAGCAGTACGGGCTCGCGCGTGGCGGCCAGATCCACCAGGATCTGACCAACGCGCTGCGGCTCGTGGTCGAGGCCGGCGTGGAGTACTGGGCGTTCTTCAGCTTGAAGGACGGCCCTCAGCAGAGCGTGCTGGTCGTGACGAACGGCCAGGACGCGCTGAGGATCACGCTCACGCCGGACCAGCAGTTCGTGCTTGAACCGGTGCGCCCGGACGAGGCACCGCAGGCACTGGTCGGCGCGCTGCCGCCCACGCCGGCGGGCAAGGGCAGCCCGATCACGCTGCCCGAGGACGCGCTGCAGCAGAAACGGCAACCGTCCTATGAGGACACCGGCTCGTTCATGCAGCAGAGCAGGCCGACGAGCACTCCGAACGACCAGCTCGTCACACAGCTCAACGAGATCATGAGCCAGCCGCGGACCGGCGGTGGTCAGGTCTTCTCGGCCAGGCGCGACCATCTGGGCCGCAAGCAGCGCTGCCTCAACCCGCTGACGTTCATCGACACGCCGAGCGGGCGGTACCTCGCGGCCAAGAGCGAGGGCTGGCTGCGGGTGCAGCCGGCCGATTTCGGCACGCTGACGAGGATGACGGCGACGATGCCGTAGGAAATGTCAGGTGAACCGCAGCGCGTCCGGCCCCAGGTCGGCCGGGCTGCGGTGACCCGACAGCCCGAGCGTCAGGTCGAAGTCCGCGAGCAGGCTCCGCAGCACGTGCTTCACCCCGACCTGCCCGCCGTGTGCCAGCCCGTACGCGAAGGGCCGTCCCACCATCACGGCCTTCGCTCCCAGCGCCAGCGCCTTCACGATGTCCGCGCCGGTGCGGATGCCGGAGTCGAACAGCACGTCGACCTGCTCCCCCACCGCCTCGACGACGGACGGCAGCGCGTCCAGCGACCCCACCGCGCCGTCGACCTGCCGCCCGCCGTGGTTCGAGACGACGACACCGTCCATTCCGGACTCGACGGCCTTGCGCGCGTCGTCCGGGTGCTGGATTCCTTTGAGGACGATCGGACCGTCCCAGTGCTCGCGCAGGAACGCCAGCTGGTCCCACGACTTGTCGGTGCCGGTGAACAGCTGCACCCACCGCAGGATCGCCATCGGCAGGTCCTCCTCGGGCGACTTCTGCAGCCCAGCGCGGAAAACCGGGTCGCTGAACGGAATCGCCGTGCCCACGCCACGCAGGAACGGCAGGTACGCCTGGTCCAGGTCGTGCGGACGCCATGCCAAAGTCCACGTGTCGAGCGTGACGACCAGCGCCGTGTACCCGGCTTTCTTCGCCCGCTCCAGCAGCGACGCGCACACGTCGGGATCGTTCGGCCAGTAGAGCTGGTACCAGCGCGGCCCGTCGCCGGACGCCTCGGCGACCTCCTCGATGGTGTGCGAGGACGCCGTCGACAACACCATCGGCACCCCGAGCTCGGCCGCCGCCCGCGCGGTCGCCAGCTCGCCGTCCGGGTGCAGGATCGACTGCACACCGACGGGTGCGAGCATCACCGGCGCCGGCAGTTCCGTGCCCAGGACCGAAACCCCCAGATGCCGCTCGGTCGCGTCGGTCAGCATCCGCGGCACGATCCGCACGCGCTCGAACGCCTCCCGGTTCGCCCGCACGGTGGCGCCCGAGCCCGCGCCTCCCGCCACGTACCAGAACGGCCCCGGTCCGATCCTGTCGCGCGCGGACTGCTCCAGCGCGTCCGGATCGGTGGTGAACGGCGGCACGGCGCCGCCGAGCCCCTGCAGGTAGATCTCGTTCTGGTACGCGGCGAAGGAGGTCATGCGCCTACTTTGCTACGGATCGAGCGTCCCGAGGAAGAGCGCTTCGCGAAACCGCTCGGCGTGGCCAGCGCGACTCCAGCCAGATCGCGATCGGGGCGGCGGTGACCACTGTGGAGGCGGTACCGGCGACCAGGCCGATCAGCAGTGCCGTGGCGAAGTCGGCCAGCGAACCGTCGCCGAGCACGAGCAGTGCCGCCAGCACGAAGAGCACGCCGATGCCTGTGTTCACGGTGCGCGGCACGGTCTGCACGACCGCGTCCGACACGACGTCCGGGTAGGGCGCCTTGAACCGGGATCCGCGCAGCTCGCGCAGCCGGTCGAAGACGACGACCGAGTCGTTGACCGAGTAACCGATCACGGTCAGCAGGGCCGCGAGGAACACGCCGTCGGCCGTCTTGCCCATCCACGCGAACACGCCCACCAGCACCACCACGTCGCTGATCAGCGCGGCCACCGTGGCGAGGCCGAGCCTCCAGTCGAAGCGGATGGCCAGGTAGCCGAGCTGGGCGGCGACCGCGATCGCCAGGCCGATCACCGCGTTGCGGCGCAGTTCGGACGACAGCGACGGGCCGATCAGCTCGTTGCTCGACTGGCGGGCGCCGCCGTCCACGGCCGAGGAGACGACCTCGCCGATGCGGGACGACGTCGCGTCGTCGATCGGGCCGGTGCGCAGCGAGACCTCGTTGCCCGACGACGAGACGACCACGTCGGAGAAGCCGGCATCGGTGAGCGCGGTCCGAACACGTCCGGCGTCGACGGAACCGCCCGCGGTGAAGTCGAGCATCCGGCCGCCGGTGAACTCGACGCCGAGGTTCAGGCCGCGCACGAACAGCCCCGTGATCGCCACCAGCACCACCGCGGCGGCGGCGAGCAGCCAGCGGGACGGGCGGCGGTAGAGCACGGCGGACAGGCGCTGCCGCACCCAGCCCAGCGTGTGCAGGCCGCTCAGCCGGGGTCGCCGAGCGACGAACCGCGTGCCGAGGATCCACACCACGAGCACCCGCGAGAGCACCAGAGCGCTGAACATAGACGCCAGCACACCGATGGTCAGCGTGACGCCGAAGCCCCGCACCGGGCCGGTGGCCAGCCAGAACAGCAGGCCGGCGGCGAGCAACGTCGTCACGTTCGAGTCGGCGATCGCGCTCAACGCGCCGCGGAAGCCGCTCTCGGACGCGCGCCGCAGGTTGGGTTTGCGGGCGTACTCCTCGCGCGCTCGTTCGAAGATCAGGACGTTCGCGTCGACCGCCATGCCGATCGCCAGCACGAAGCCGGCCAGGCCCGGCAAGGTCAACGTCGCTCCCACCGCCAGCAACCCGGCGTAGGCGACACCCGCGTAGCCGACCAGTCCGACGACGGCCAGGAACCCGGCCAGCCGGTAGGTGAAGATCAGGAACAACGACGTCAGGGCGATGCCGATGATCGCCGCCATGGCGCTGGCCTCGATGGCCTCGGCACCGAGCGTCGCGCCGACGGTGCGCTGTTCGATCACCTCGACCGGCACGGGCAGCGCGCCGGAGCGGATGACCAGGGCGAGCTCCTTGGCCTCTGGCTGGGAGAACCGGCCGGTGATCGTGGTGGCACCGCCTGCCTGACCGGCGCCGCACGGCGTGTCGAGGCTGACCTCCGGCGACGAGATGGTCTCGCCGTCCAGCACGAACGCGATCTGGCGGCCGGGGGTACCGGACGGCTCGCAGGCCGCCTCGCCGGTGACCTTCTGCCACTTGCCGGGGGCGTCGCCCTGGAACTGGATGTTGACCACGAAACCCGTGCCCTGCGGGTTGCGCTGGGCGGTGGCGTCGGAGATGCCTTCGCCGGTCATCACGGTCTGGCCGTTGCGCTGCACGGTCAGCTGCGCGGTCCGGCCGAGGACCTTCACGGCCTCTTCCGGGTCCTGGACGCCGGGCAGTTCGACGACGATGCGGTTCTCGCCGGAGCGGGCGATCACCGGTTCGGCGACGCCGAGCTCGTCGACGCGGCGGCGCAGGATCTCCATGGACCGGTCGGCGGCGTCGGAGTCGCCCTTGGCCTCGAGGACGATCTGGGTTCCGCCCCGCAGGTCGAGGCCGAGGCGGGGATCGGAGGTGAGCAGCAGGAAAGCGGAGGCGACGAGGACCCCGAGCGCTATGAGACCGCGCACGAGGAGACCCCGTCGCGCGGTGTCGCGCGACATGGGTGAATAGGCCTTCCGGGAAGAAAGTGGTTGCTGAGAAACGGGTTTCAGCGACCGGAAGGCGGCGAGCGGTCCCGCTGCGGCGTCCAGCGGATGACGTCGGGCGTGCGGTGCGAGCGCTGGGCGAGGGCGACGGCGAACTGCGCCGGCAGCGCGGGTTTCGCGACCGGCGGCACGTCCATCGGCACCTGGGCCTGCGGCACCTGGGCTGCCTGGAGGTTGTGCGGTTTGGGCGCGGCGCCCGGCAGGTTCGCGACGTCGTGGCCGTGCCGGACGACGGACTCACCGGCGGGCGCGGCCGAGACGGGCGCGGCGACGACGAACAGCTGGCCGAGGAACAGCAGGAACGCGAGTGCGACCGCGTTGCGACGCATCACCGCCTCCTGCCTCCCCCGACGTAGACGAGCGCTCCCCCCACGACAGCGCACAACCAGGAAAGCACAAGTGGCTGCATCGTCGTAGCCCCGAGGAGCAACGCGACGGTCCACCCGGTCAGGATCAGCGCCGACGCGCCGAGCAGGGACACCGTCACGGCTAGCTTACGCAGGCTGAACAGCGGCTTGAGCGGTCGCAGCCGCAGCGCCACGACCAGGCAGCACAGCACCAGCGCGCCGGTGAAGAACGCCAGGTAGGGCGTCGGCCGCGGCATGCCGGCGATGAGGGCGAGTAAACCGCCGCCTACCAGCAGCAACGAGATGGTGCGCAACGCACGCCACACCTGCGCCTTGTTCAACCGCGGCGGCGCGGGCCTCGCGGAACGGCGCCGTTGCACGGTCGCGAGGTTCGCCCTGGAGTCCGCGTCGGACGGGTCGAGCTTGATCGCCGACCGGTAGGCGTGCTCGGCGGTGCCCCAGTCGCGCAGGCGCAGCGCCGCGTCGCCGAGCACCTGGAACGCCCGCGCCTCGGTCGGTGCGAGCTGGGAGGCGTGCAGAGCCGAGTCGAACGCCTCCACGGCGCCGTCCGGGGAGTCCGCGAGCACCTCGGCGAGCACGACGTAGCAGCGCCAGTCGCCGGGTTTGCGCCGCACGGACTCCCGCGCCGCGACCGCCGCCTCCTGGTGCCGGCCGAGGTCGCTCAGGGCGAGCGCCGCCAGCCGTTGCGGCCAGGCTGGCTCGCCGTCGAGCACCATCGCCCGCTTGGCCGAGTCGAGCGCCTGGTCCGCCTCACCGAGGTCGAGGTGGGCGGCGGCGAGCCGGCACCACGCCTCGGCGTGCCGGGGGTTCGCCGCCACGAGGGGCCGCAGCAGGTCGATGGCCTGCCGCGGTTTCCCCGAGGCGGTGAGCTCGGCTGCGCGGAGCAGCACGGCTGTCGTCGGCTCGGACACACAGCACAGTGTGACAAAGCGCTGCCGACCCTCGAATGGGTGACCTCAGCCGGAGGTGCCGAACCAGCGGGTCAGCTCCCGTTCCAGCTCCTGCTGGTCCTCGCCGGCCCACGCCACGTGCCCGTCCGGCCGCAGCAGCACCGCGGGCGCGTCCAGGTCCTCGCTGACGTCGACGACGTGGTCGACCCGGTCCGTCCAGCCGGCGGCCGACAACGACCCGGACTGGTCGAGCAGGATCCCGCGACCGGCGTGCATCTGCTCGTAGAGCCCGCCCCGCTTCAGGGCCAGGTCGCCGATCCGGCGTCCGACCAGGTCGTTCCCGGAACCGAGGTCGTACCGGATCGCCACCGCGATGATCTTCTCGATCAGGTACCGGTTGACCTCCTCGAACTGCACGAGCTCGGTGAGCAGCCGCCGCACCGACTGCGGTCCCGGCTCGACCTTCATCAGCTCGATCTGCGCGCGGGTGTTGTTGAGCACCTCCTCGGCCACCGGGTGGCGTTCGGCCTCATAGGTGTCGAGCAACCCCTCGGGCGCCCACCCGTGCACGGCCGCGGCGAGCTTCCAGCCCAGGTTGAACGCGTCCTGCACGCCGAGGTTGAGCCCCTGACCGCCGGTGGGCGGATGGATGTGCGCCGCGTCGCCCGCGAGGAACACCCGGCCGGACCGGTAGCGCTCCGCCTGCCGGGTGGCGTCGCCGAAGCGGGACATCCACCGCGGCGAGTGCACGCCGAAGTCGGTGCCGGCGATCTTGACGAGCTGCTCCTTGAAGTCGTCCAAGGACGGCATGACCGCCCGGTCCTCGTTCACGCCCTCCGCGGGCACGATGACGCGGTACGTCGCGGTGCCGCCGATCGGGCCGATGCCGAACCGCTTCTGGGTCTTGCGGACCTCCAGCATCAACGGCATCGCCTCCTCCCACGGGATGCCGATCTCCATCTCGCCCAGCAGCGTCTCCACCCGCGACGGCTCGCCGGGGAAGTCGATGCCGGCGAGCTTGCGCACGGTGCTGCGGCCGCCGTCGCACCCGACGAGGTAGCGCGTCCGCAACGAGGTGCCGCCGGCCAGGTCGACGGTCACGCCCTCCTCGTCCTGGCTGAAGGCGGTGACCGTGCTGCCGCGCCGGATCTCGGCACCGGCCGCGGCGGCGTGTTCAGTGAGCAGGCGCTCGATGTCCGGCTGCGGCAGGCCGAGGACGACCGGGTACTTCGTGTCCAGCCGCTCGGGCGCGGGCTTCTCGATCCCGGCGAAGAACCCGGAGAGCGGGTACGTCTGGCCCGCCTCCAGGAACCGGTCCGCGATGCCGCGCTGGTCGAGGACCTCGATGCTGCGCGCGTGCAGGCCGAGCGCACGAACGACCTTGGTCGGCTCCGTGTCCCGTTCCAGCACCACCACGCCCAGGCCGTGCAGCCGCAGTTCGCCGGCCAGCATCATGCCGGTCGGTCCGCCGCCGGCGATGATGACGTCGATCATGGAGTGGTCCCCGTTTCCCCAGGTGAATGACGTTGGCTGGGGAATGATGAAGCACACCCGGGGTCTTGTGGCAAGGCCCCGGGTGCGCTATATGTTGAAGTGGGAGGAGAGCAGCGCTCTCCTCTTCGTCGTTTCCGAGGGTCAGCGAAGAAGCCCTGCCTCGTTCAGGTGGGCGAAGATGATCCGGTCGACCGGGGAGATCCGGTCCGCGTCGGCGGTGGTGAGCCAGGCGAGCTCCTCGATCTCGGCCGACGCCACCGGTTCCCCGGCGAACGACGCGGTGTAGCAGGTCATCCGCACGGTCACCCCCGACGTGTGGCCGTGCGCCTGCGCCTCGAACGTCCCTGCGTACCGCGCCGAGGCCGCGTCGATCTCGACGGACAGCTCCTCGCGGATCTCGCGCACGAGCGTCTCGACGTCGGACTCTCCCGGCTCGCGCTTACCGCCGGGCAGGTAGTACGTGTCCTTGCCCGCCGACCGGGTGCCGAGCACACGGCCGTCCTTCAGATAGAGCCAAGCCACCTTGTCGATCACGCGACCGACATTAGGCGGAGGCGAGTTCCTTGACCACGCGGTGGGCGTCGGCCAGCGACTCGACCGCCAGCTCGCGGAACTGGTGCATCTGCGGCACCACGTCCGCCAGGGTCAGCTCGGCGTGCACGAACTCCAGGTTGTGGTCGAGCCCGACCATCGACAGCACGGCACGCAGGTACGGCTCCTGGAAGTCGAAGCCCTCGCGTGGCGTGCCCGGCTTGTACGAGCCGCCGCGCGCGGTCACGACGACGACGCGCTTGCCGCCCCAGGCGAACGTGCCGTCCTCGCGGGCGAAGTGCTCGGACGTCGCGACCTGGTCGATCCAGGCCTTCAACGTCGACGGGATCGAGAAGTTGTACATCGGCGCACCGATGAGGATCACGTCGGCGGCGTCGACCTCGGCGATCAGGTCGGCGGAAATGCCCTGGTCGGTGCCGTCCTTGTGCGGGATCGGCGCGGCATGCAGGTCCCGGTGGGCGTAGCCGCCGCCGGGGTTCGCGGCACGCCAGCTCTCGGCGAACGCGCCCGTGATCTCGCGGGTCACGGAGCCCTCGTAACGGATGCTCGAGTCGATGTGGAGCAGATTGGTCATACTCGGAACATACGAGCCCAGAACTTCCGAGTCAATATGTTCCGAGCCGAGAACATCTCGCACGGGATGTAGGATGGAACACATGGAGGAGCAGCCCGGTCTCATCGAGGCGTGCGTGGAGAAGTGGGACCTCAACTGGCTGCTGCACCGCGCCACCCAGCGGGTCGGCGCGGCATTCGCCGAGGAGATCGCGAAGTTCGGGATCTCGCTGCGCGGTCAGCTGGTGCTGCAGGCGCTCACGAACGAGGAGGCCCAGCGCACCCAGCTCAAGCTCGGCGCGATGCTCGGCCTGGACAAGACCACGCTGACCAGCGAGCTCGACAAGCTGGAGCGACTCGGCCTGGTCCTGCGCGTCCCCGACCCGAACGACCGGCGCGTGCGCACACCGGTGATCACCGACAAGGGCCGGGAGCTGCAGAAAGAGGCGGGTGACGCGCTCGCCGAGGTCGAACGCGCCTTCCACTCCCGCTTCACCGCCGATGAGATGGCGATCATCCTCAGGGCTTTGCAGGACCTCTCGCGCGGCGACGGTCCGATGCACGGCTCCTGCATCTAGGCGAGATCGCCCAGGTCCGCTTCCCTCAACTGTTCGGGCGTCACGGTCGCCTGCGCGTCGACCAGTGCCTTCAGCGCCGTGCCGTGCTCCCACACGTTGACGTTCATGGCCGCCCGAACCCGTCCGTCGCGCAGCCAGAACGCGATGAACCGCCGCGAGGCCACGTCACCGCGCACGACCAGTTCGTCGTCCGGGCCCGCCAAGCCGCGGTACTCCATGCCCAGGTCGTACTGGTCGGTGAAGAAGTACGGCGACTTCACGTACGGCTCGTCCAGCCCGATCAGCGCACCCGCCACGTGCGTGCCCTGGTCCTTCGCGTTCGCCCAGTGCTCGACGCGGACCCGGCGGCCGTAGCGCGGGTGCTCCTGCGCCGCGATGTCACCGGCGGCGAACACGTCCGGCGCGGACGTGCGCAACGTGGCGTCGACCGCCACGCCACCCCCGGCCAGGTCCAGCCCGGCGGCCTCGGCCAGTTCGAGCCGCGGCGACGCCCCCACGGCGAGCACCGTGACGTCCGGCAGCAGTTCGGTGCCGTCGTCCAGCCGCACGCCGGACGGCGAGAAGCCCGCCACGCCGGTGCCGAGCTTGAACTCGACGCCGTGCTCCTCGTGCAGGCCGCGGAACATGGCCCCCATCTCGCTGCCCAGCACGCGCACCAGCGGTTCGGCCAGCGGGTCGACCACCGTGACGCGGCAGCCGTGCGCGCGGGCGGCGGACGCCACCTCGCAGCCGATCCAGCCCGCGCCGACGATCACGACATGCCGGCCCTCGCGCAACGCCGACTTCAGCGCGATCGAGTCATCGAGCGTGCGCAGCACATGCCCTTGCGCGCCAGGCAGAACCCGCGGCCGCGATCCCGTCGCGAGCAACAACCGGTCGTAGGCGCGCACCGCCCCGTCGGAGTCCACGACCGAGTGATCGCCGGGCCGCAGCTCCAGCACGGACACCCCGAGCTGGAGATCGATCTCGTTGTCGGCGTAGAAGCCCGGTTCGTGCACCCACGCCGGTTCGGCGGCCTTGCCGAGCAGCACGTCCTTGGACAGCGCGGGAAGTTCGTACGGGCGGTGGCGTTCGGTGCCGAACATGATGATCTTGCCGCCGTAGCCGCGGTCGCGGAGCGCCGCCGCCGCGGAGGCACCGGCAAGACCGGTGCCCACGATCACGATCCGTTGCGGTTCCGCCATATTCACCCCTCCAGGTGACTTAATCTCGTCCCCACGTGCGACGCTAACCGCAGCCCGACACGGTCGCGCGACGAAGAAGCCCGATCCGCCGTAATGACTTTCGGCGACACGCGTCTCACGGATGCGAGCGCCGGAACCGCCGAGCCGGCGCGCCGAGTGAGCTGGAGGAACGAACCCGTGGGAGCAACAGAGGAGTGGCAGGTGAGCTGCCGCGACATCGCGTCGCGCCGACGGGACATGACGGTGTTCGTCAGCCAGGGGCACATCGTGATCACCGTGCCGCCGGGCGAAGCCGCCGTTCTGACACCACTGGAAGTCGGCCGGCTGCGAGCCGCACTGCGCGACGCCGTGGTGAGCGCCTCCAACACCGACATGTGACGGCCATCACAGCGTTACCTACTCACTAGTAGGTTGATGGCAGAGTGGGCCGCATGGTGACCCGCGTGCTGCTGACCCTGGTCAAAGCCGGAGTGATCCGGCCGCTGGGCCCGCGCGGGCTCGCCGGCACCGTGAGCGGGTACCTGCAGTGGGACATCACGCTCGCCTGGGGATACCAGACGGGCGCGGGACGGCACCCGGACCGCGCGGCGATCATCGACGACGACGGCGTGCTCACGTACGCGGAGGTGCACGAACGCACCAGCCGGCTCGCGCACGCCTTCCGCGCCAGGGAACGCGTCGGCCTGCTGTGCCGCAACAGCCGCGCCTTCGTCGAGACGATGACCGCGTGCACGAAGATCGGCGCCGACGCCGTCCTGCTCAACACCGGCCTCAGCGCGGGCCAGCTGGCCCAGGTCGCACAGGACCAGAAGATCGACCGGATCGTCGCCGACCGCGAGTTCGCCGGCGTGCTGCCCGACCTGCCCACGTTCTTCACCGACGAGCTGGAATCGCTCATCGCCAACGGCTCCTCGGCGGCACTCCCCCGCCGGCCCCCGCGCGGCCGGCTGATCATCCTCACCTCCGGCACCACCGGCACCCCGAAGGGCGCCCGGCGACCGGAACCCGCGAGCCTCGCCCCCGCCGCGGCACTGCTGTCGCGGATCCCGCTCCGGCACGGCGACGTCATCTCCATCACCTCCCCGCTCTTCCACGCCTGGGGCCTCGCCGCGTTCCAGCTCGGGCTCGTGCTCGGCGCGACCCTGGTGCTGCGCCGCAGGTTCGACCCCGCGCAGGCGTTGCAGGACGCCGGGAAGTGCACCGCGATGTTCGTGGTTCCCGTGATGCTGCAACGCATGCTGGAGCTCCCGCACCGGCCGAAGCTGCGGATCATCGCCTCCAGCGGCTCGTCCCTGCCGCCCCGCGTCGCCACCCGCACGCTCGAGGAGTTCGGCCCGGTCCTCTACAACCTCTACGGCTCAACGGAAGTGAGCTGGGCGAGCATCGCCACCCCCGAGGAGATGCGGCGAGAGCCAGGCACGGCGGGAAAGCCACCGCTCGGCACCCGTCTGGCCATTGTGGACGATCGCGGCGAACCGGTGGCGCCGGGCGAGACCGGACGGATCTTCGTCGGCAACGAGATGCTGTTCGACGGCTACACCAACGGCACCAGCAAGGAGTCGGTGAACGGCCTGATGTCGACCGGCGACCTCGGCTACCTCAAGGACGGCCTGCTGTTCGTGGCCGGGCGCGACGACGAGATGATCGTGTCGGGCGGCGAGAACGTCTACCCGCACGACGTCGAGGACCTCCTCTCGACCCTGGACGGCGTCACCGAGGTCGCGGTGCTCGGCGTGCCGGACGACGACTGGGGCCAGCGGCTCGCGGCCTACGTCGTCGGCTCCGAAACCCTGACGGCCGAACACGTCCGCGATCACGTGAAGGCGCATCTCGCGCGGTATTCCGTTCCCCGGGATGTTTTCTTCGTGAAGGAACTACCGCGCAACGCGGCCGGAAAAGTGTTGAAACGTCAATTGCGCGACCAGCGCTAGTGCTGCGTCAGTCAGCCTTTGCCCCGTATTCGGCGTTCAGACTGCCGCGAGGCGACCTGCTGAGCATCGAAGACGCGGCGAAGGCTGGCTGACGCAGCGCTAGTCTCGCCCTCGAGCTGAGGGGGCTTGACCATGACGGTTCCCGGCAGGACCGCGGATCCGCGGTCCAACGCCGTGCACAACCTGCGCGAGGCACGCATCGCCCTGGACGAGGGCAGGCCGGGCGAGGCGCTGGAGTTCGCGGAGAAGGCCGTGGCCGCGTTCACGTGGCTGGACGACGCGGAGGGCGTCGCCGAGGGCGTGCTGGCGCAGTCGGTGGCGCTCGGCAAGCGCGGCTTGTGGCCCAGTGCGCTCGACACCATCGACCGGGTGCAGGAGATCGCGGCGGCGAACCGCCACATCGGACTGCAGGCGCGGTGCAGCTTCTCCCGTGCCGTGGTGGAACTGCGGCTCGACTCGCGGGAGCGGAGCTTCAACTCCTTCGCGCGCGCGCTCGGCCTGGCGGAGCTCACCGGTGACAACGAGCTGATCGGCTCGGTGGTGTTCGAGCAGGCACGGGTGATGCGGACGCAGTACCACGAGCACTGCATGATCCGCACCGAGCAGAGCCGTTGCAGCCTCGACGGCGAGCCGTGCGTGCGCAAGCTCCGGCGCGCGGAAGCGTTGTGCGCGCAGGTGCGCGACCGGTGGAAGCAGGTCGGCGACCCGGTGCGGATGGCGATGGTGAACGTCCTGCTGACACACGTGCGCATCGATCTGGGTGAACTTGACCGCGCGCACCGCAGCTGGCAGCGCGCTGACCAGTTGCTTGCCGGAAGGAACCGCCCGGTGGCGCGGGCGGAGGCGTTGCTGGCGCGGGCGCGGCTGAGCGGGGCACGCGGGCGGTACGCCGACCAGATCGCCCAGCTGACCCAGGCCGCCGAACTGGCGATGAGCTGCCTGGCCCGGGAAGTCGCGGTGCACGCGCACCAGCAGTTGAGCGAGGCGCACGAACGGTCCGGCGATCTCGGACTGGCGTTGCGGCACGCGCGGCTGCAGTTGGAGCAATACCGGTTATGGGAACTGCAGGAGGGACGCGACCTTCTGCGGATGCGGGAGCACGACCTGTCGTCGCGACTCGTGGAACAGTTGGCGCACAGGCGTTTCGAACCCAAACGCGAGGACGCCGTAGTGCGTCTCCCGCAGCACGGCCGGCTGCACGAGACCGGCACCGCGGAGCACACGAACACCCGGATCGCCCGGGCCCTGCGCGCGGGGCTCACCAAACGCGGCATCGAGGTGCTGCGGCTCGTGGCGGCCGGAGCGAGCACGACGATGATCGCGGAGTCGCTCGGCCTGTCGCCCAAGACCGTGCAGAACCACCTCCAGCGGATCTACACGACCCTCGACGTCAACGGACGCGCCGCCGCCGTCGTCTGGTGGATGAACCTGACCGCGCGATAGGCATCTGCTGTCAAGCCGTTGACAACTGCGCCATCCAGACACGTTTCCCGTCGCCCGTTCGGCCGCTCACCGCTCACCGGGAACTGCCGGTTATCGGGTGTTCTACCCAGGTCCGCGAGGTGGAATTGGGTGATGTGACAGGTAACCGGTGTGTGTCATGCTCCGTTAACAAGGTGTCCGGTTCACGCGCGAGGGGCGGTCATGACGGGGCGACGCCGCCTGGTGCCGACGTTAGTGCTTGCGCAGCGCGATGCGGGCCACGTCGCGCCACAGCAGCGGGTCGACGCCCTCGGGGTTGATGTGCTCCAGCACCGCGGCCAGCGCCGCGCGCGCGTCGATGCCGCCGGCGGTGTCGACCTCGTCGGCCGCCCGCACGAGCAACAGGTGGCACCGCAGCTGTTGCTCGGCGTCGAGCTGTCCGGTCGCGAGCGCGTCCTCCGCGAGCTCGCGGGCCCGGTCGACTTCGCCGTGGCGCAACGCCAGTTCCGCCCGCAGCGCGCGGGCGTGCGCGGCCAGGCGGTCCTGCCGGCGCATCCCCGCGACCGTCTGCTCCACCGCGTCCAGCAACGCCGCCACGTCGTCGAGGTTCGCTCCCGGCGTGCGCAGCGCGATGACCGCGGCGGCCAGGCGGACGCGGCACCGGTACTCGGGATCGCCGTCGAAGTCGTCGAGCATCGCGACGGCCTCGCGGATACAGTGCGCGGCCTCCGTCCGGTCTCCCAGCCGATCCGCGACCTTGGCGCGCACCCACCACGTCGAGATGGCGAGCCGGTCCCGCCCGAGTTCGGGCAGCCGCACGGAAAGCTGGTCCACGATCTGCTCGGCGTCGGCCAGCCGCCCGGCTGCGGTCAGCTCCGCGCACAACGAGATGAGCGCGCGGGTGTGCACGCGACGCACCCGTTCGCCGTCACCGAGGGCCAGCTCGACGGCCTCGCTCGCGGCCTTCACGGATTCGGCCGTCCGGCCGAGGCGCCGCAACGAGGATGCGCGCAGGATCTCCACGAGCGCGTCCACCGCCGGACCGGGAGACCACGACTTGCGCAGCCTCGACCCCGCCAGCAGCACACCCTCGTGGTCGTGCTGCCGCGCGAGCATGGCGAGGCGCGTCCACCGCACGCACCAGCCGAACATCTCCTCGTCGGACCGCTTTCCCAGCGTTTCCAGCAGATCGACGGCCGTCACCAGGTCGCCGTCGTGGTAGGCGAGCAACGCCTCGCACCACGCCAGCGCCTCGTCCTGCATCGCGGTGCTGTCCTCGTCGACGACCAGCTCGGACTCCTCGACGCCGAGCACCTCGGCGAGCCTGCGCACGACGGCGGGGGAAGGGACCCGTTCGCCGGACTCGAGCCGCGACACGTAGCTCATGGAGACTCCGGGGCACGCGAGGTCCTTTTGCGACAAACCGCGTTGAAGGCGAACCGCCCGCAGCCGCGCCCCGAACCTCGTCAACGACTTCCTGCCCTCATCCACGGCCGCCACCTATCGAACGGAGCACCTCAATGAAGTTGAACACTATCGCCAGGACCATCGCCGCGGTGATCCTCAGTTTGGGGACACTCATGACGATGACCGGCGCGGCGTCGGCCGACGACAGGGACTCCACGTTCCTGCCGCCGTACTGCGTCCGGCCCTGATCGGTGTGACGGACCGGGGTGGTCCTGCCTCCCTCGCAAGCACGACCACCCCGCCCACCGACACACCAATTGACCTACCTGGCCCCACCGCCGGGTGCCCGTGAGGCACCCTTGAGGGGTGACTCTGCAACTGCGCACGCCTCGTCACCAGGTGAGTCGGAAGTCCGTCCTGCTGTGGACGATGCAGGCCGCCGTGTTCTGGCTCGTGCTCTTCGTGCCCCAGCTCGTCGTGTTCCTGCTGGTGGACGAGCCGCCGACGTGGGAGCTGGCGCTCATGATCGCCACGCTGGTCGTCGGGGTCGTGCACACCGCGGTCGAACCGAGCTGGCGCTACCGCGTCCACCGGTGGGAGACCACGCCGGACGCCGTGTACACGCTCTCCGGCTGGCTGAGCCAGGAGTGGAGGGTCGCACCGGTGTCGCGGATCCAGACGATCGACACCAAACGGGGGCCGTTCCAGCAGTTGCTCGGCCTGTCGACGGTCACGGTGACGACCGCGTCGGCCGCCGGTCCGGTGGAGATCGAGGGCCTGGAGCACGAGGTGGCGCAGCGGCTCGTGGTGGAGCTGACGAACACCACGCAGGCCACGCCGGGTGATGCCACGTGACCACCCCCGCGGGAGTACCGGCCGACCTGCCGGCCGCGCCCGAGTTCACCGAGCCCCTGGCGGAGTGGCACCGGCTGCACGTGCGCATGCTGGTCGTGCGGCCGCTCAACGAGGGCCTCGCGATGCTGGTGCCGATCCTCGTCCTGCTGTTCACCGGCAACGGCGAGAAGTGGCGGTTCATCGCCAGTGGCGTCACCGCCGCGGCGATCCTCGCGTTCAGCTACCTCATCTGGCGCACCACGAGGTACCGCATCACCGACGACCAGGTCGAGCTGCACACCGGGTTGCTGACGCGCAAGCAGTTGGCGGTGCCGCGCGATCGCATCAGGACGGTCGACCTCACCTCCAAGCCGGGGCACCGGATCTTCGGGCTCTCGGCGGTGCGGATCGGCACCGGGCAGCAGGACGTTCCCGGCACGGACGGCCTCACGCTCGACGCGGTGACGCAGCAGGAGGCCGAACGGCTGCGGGTCTTGTTGCTGCAGAAGGGAGTCGTGCCCAAGGCCGCTTCGGTCGAGGGCGAGCCCGACGCGGAACCGGTTGCGCTGCCGGAGTCCGAGGTCATCTCGCAGCTCGACCTGAAGTGGCTGAAGTTCGCGCCGCTGTCGTTGTCGGGCCTGGTCGCGATCGGTGCCGCGTTCGGCGTGCTGTCGAACTACGCCGACGACCTCGGCCTGCACCCGGTGCAGGACCTGTGGGAGTGGCTGTTCGAGAGCCCGAGTCTCACGCTGTTCGTGGTGTTTCTGGTCGTGCTGGCCGTGGTCGGCCTGGTGCTGTCGATCCCGCTCTACATCATCCAGTTCTGGAACTACCGGCTGACCCGCGAGCCGGACGGAACCCTGCGCGTGCAACGAGGTCTGCTCACCACCCGCTCGGTGTCGGTGGAGGAGCAACGTCTTCGCGGCGTCGACATCCAGGAACCACTGCTGGTGCGCGCGGGCAGGGGCGCCAAAGCCGTTGCGGTGACGACGGGTCTGGGGTCGAAGGGCGAGAGCAACCTGCTGCTGCCGCCCGCGCCGCTCTCAGTGGCGCACCAGGTTTCGCGGGACGTGCTGAAGGTCGACAGCGACCCGACCACGCGACAGCTCCGCAGGCACCCGTTCGCCGCGCTGCGCCGCAGCATGGTCCGGCACGTGGCGCCGTGGGTCGTCATCGCGGCCGGCCTCGCGATCTGGGCGCCGTCGTGGGCGTGGCCGATCCCGGTGGCGATCACCCCGTTCGCCGCGCTGGTCGGCTGGGACAACTACCGCTCGCTCGGCAACGCCCTCGACGACCGCTACCTGGTGACGCGCAACAACTCCCTGGTGCGCAGCACGGTGGCGTTGCAGCGCACCGGCATCATCGGCTGGCGCATCCGGCGGTCGTTCTTCCAGCGCCGCAGCGGGTTGATGACGATCGGCGCGACCACCGCGGCGGGCGCGGGCATCTACCACGTGACGGACGTCGGCGAGTCCGACGGGCTGGCGCTCGCCGACGAGGCGGTCCCGGACCTGCTGCGGCCGTTCCTGACCGGGGCGGAAGAGTCCACTGTGGAGTGATCAAGCCGAGCGGAACGTCTGGCGGTAGGCGCTCGGCGAGACGCCGATCGACGCCGCCATCTGCTGCCGCAGCGCCGCTCCCGTCCCGAACCCGGCGTGGTTCGCGACCTGGTCGATCGGCAGGTCGGTGGACTCCAGCAGGTGCCGGGCGCGGTCGACCCGCTGCCCGGTGAGCCACTGGCCGGGCGACATGCCGGTCTCGGCGCGGAACCGGCGGGTGAACGTGCGCACGCTCATCCGCACCTGTCCGGCCATCGCGGCGAGGTCGAGCGGCTCCTGGAGGCGTTCCAGGGCCCACTCGCGGGCGAGTGCGGTGGAGGTGCCTGGGTAGCTCGGCATGGGACGCTCTACGAACTGGGACTGGCCGCCCTGCCGCCACGCCGGGACGACGCAGTAGCGGGCGATCCAGTTCGCCACCTCGCTGCCGTGGTCGGACCTGATGACGTGCAGGCACAGGTCGATGCCCGCGGCGACGCCCGCCGACGTGAGGATGTCGCCGTCGTCGATGAACAGCACGTCCGGGTTCAGCCGCACCTCCGGGTAGAGCGCCCGGAACTGGTCGGTGGTGCCCCAGTGCGTGGTCGCGGGCCTGCCGTCGAGCAGCCCGGCGGCGGCGAGCACGAACGCGCCGGTGCAGATCGACATGATCCGCCGCGCCTTCGTCGTCGTGAGCGCCTCCCGCACGGCGGGTTCGAGCCGGCCTTCCCGCGCCGGCTGGTAGTGGGTGCCCGGCACGAGCACCGTGTCCGCGTCTTGGAGGACCTCCAAGCCGTGCTCGGGCGCGATGGTGAAGCCGCCGGTGGTGGGGATCGGGCGGCGGTCCGGCGAGCAGACGACGACCTCGTAGCGGTCCGCGAGCCGGGCGAACATGTGCGTCGCGGTGCCGATGTCGAACGCGACGGACTGTTCGAGCGCGAGAACGGCGATCCGGTGCATGGCCTGATTCTTTCACATGTTGGCCATCGGGCCACTGTTCGCTCGGTCGGCGATCACCGAACCTTGTCGGCGTGAGACTGCATTGGGCCTGGGTTGTCGCAGGTGTGTCGTTCATCGCCCTGGTGGGAGCCGCGTCGTTCCGCGCGGCGCCGAGCGCGTTGATCGAGCCGTTGCGGGCGGAGTTCGGCTGGACGACCGGCACGATCTCCCTCGCCATCTCGATCAACCTGTTGCTGTACGGGTTGACCGCGCCGTTCGCCGCCGCGCTGATGGACAGGTTCGGCGTCCGGGTCGTGGTGACCTGGGCGTTGACCATGGTCGCGATCGGCAGCGGCCTGACGGTGTTCATGACGGCGTCGTGGCAGCTCGTCCTGCTGTGGGGCGTCGTGGTCGGTCTCGGTACCGGCTCGATGGCGCTGGCGTTCGTCGCGACGATCACCGGCCGGTGGTTCGTCAAGCACCGCGGCCTGGTCACGGGCGTGCTGACGGCGGGTGGCGCGGCCGGTCAGCTGGTGTTCCTGCCGACGGTGGCGTGGCTGTCCGAGAGCTACGGCTGGCGGCCCGCGTCGCTGGTGATCTGCATCGCCGCGCTGGCCGTCGTGCCGCTGGCGGCGTTCTTCCTGCGCGAGTACCCGCGCGACGTCGGGCTGCTGCCGCTCGGCGCCTCCGAGGACACTCCCCCGCCACCGTCCGGAGGGGCTGCTCGTCGCGCCCTGAGCGCGTTGACCGCCGCGGCGAAGACTCGGCCGTTCTGGTTGCTGGCCGGTGGTTTCGCGATCTGCGGTGCGTCGACGAACGGTCTGGTGGGCACGCACTTCATCCCCGCCGCGCACGACCACGGCATGCCGACGACGACCGCCGCGGGGTTGCTGGCGCTGGTCGGCGTGTTCGACATCGTCGGCACGATCGCGTCCGGCTGGCTGACCGACCGCGTGGACTCGCGGTTGCTGCTGGCTGCCTACTACGCGCTGCGCGGACTCTCGCTGATGCTGCTGCCGCAACTGTTCGGCGCGTCGGCGCACCCGTCGATGCTGGTGTTCATCATCTTCTACGGCCTGGACTGGGTCGCGACCGTGCCGCCGACCGTGGCGTTGTGCCGCCAGTACTTCGGCATGTCCGGTCCCGTGGTGTTCGGCTGGGTGTTCGCCTCGCACCAGCTGGGCGCGGCGATCGCGGCGTCCGCGGCCGGGCTCACCCGCGACCACCTGGGCAGCTACGACCTCGCCTGGTACGTCGCGGGCGCCCTCTGCCTCGGCGCGGCCGTGCTGTCAGCGTCGCTTGCGCGAAGTCCCGAAGATGCCCCGCGTGATCTCGCGCGCCAGGGCACTGCCGGCTGACCGCAGGAACGACTTCACGGCGCTGTTGCCGAGCACCTTCTCGGCGAGCCCCGGTTCCTCCTTCTCCTGCCGCCGGGGAGGGGCTTCCGGGGCTTGTTCCTGTTGTGGTGGCGCGACTTTCCGCATCAGCTGCTCGTAGGCCGACTCGCGGTCGACGCTCTCGGCGTACTTGCCGTGGAGGTCGGAGCCTTGTGCCGCCTGCCTGATCGCGTCGTCGCCGATGGTGTCCATCAGCGACCGCGGTGCCCGCAGCCTGGTCCACGCGACCGGCGTCGGCGCGCCCTTCTCGCTCAGCACGGTGATGACCGCCTCGCCGATGCCGAGCGACGTGAGCGCCTTCTCCAGGTCGTAGTGCGGCGTGTTCGGATACGTCTTCACCGTGCGCGCCAACGCTTTCTGGTCGTCCGGCGTGAACGCGCGCAGTGCGTGCTGGACGCGCGCGCCGAGCTGCGACAGCACGTCGTTCGGGATGTCGGTCGGCAGCTGGGTGCAGAAGAAGACGCCGATCCCCTTGGACCGGATGAGCTTCACGGTCTGGGTGATCTGGTCGAGGAACGCCTTGGAGGCGTTCGAGAACAGCAGATGCGCCTCGTCGAAGAAGAAGACGAGCTTCGGCTTCTCGACGTCACCTTCCTCCGGCAGCGTTTCGAACAGCTCCGCGAGCAGCCACATCAGGAACGTGGAGAACAGCGCGGGGTTGCCCTGCAGCTCGGCCAGTTCCAGCAGGCTCACGACGCCCTTGCCGTCGCGCTGCCGCATCAGGTCGGCCGGGTCGAGCTCCGGTTCGCCGAAGAACCGGTCGCCGCCCTGCGCCTCCAGGTTCACCAGGGCCCGCAGGATGACGCCCGCGGTGGAGCTCGAGACGCCGCCGATGCCCTTGAGGTCCGCCTTGCCCTCGTCGCTGGTGAGGTGCTGGATGACGCTGCGCAGGTCCTTGGTGTCGAGCAGCGGGAGGCCCTTCGAGTCCGCCCAGTGGAAGATCAGTCCCAGGGTCGACTCCTGGGTGTCGTTCAGGCCCAGCACCTTCGCCAGCAGGATCGGCCCGAAGCTCGTGACCGTTGCCCGCAGGGGCACACCGATGCCGCCGGTGCCGATCGACAGGAACTGCGTCGGGTACGACCGCGGCCGCCAGTCGTCACCCGTGTCCTTGGCGCGGGCGTCGATCCGGTCGCCGTGCTCACCTTCTCGCGACAGACCGGACAAGTCGCCCTTCACGTCGGCCATCAGCACCGGCACGCCGTTGTCCGACAGCTGTTCGGCGAGCAGCTGCAACGTCTTCGTCTTGCCGGTTCCCGTCGCGCCCGCGACAAGTCCGTGCCGGTTGATCATGGACAACGGGATGCGGACGTGTGCGGCCGGCTCGACGGTCCCGCCGGCCAGCACGGCACCGAGTTCGATGGCCGCGCTCTCGGACGCGTACCCGGCGGCGATCTCAGCTTGAGCCGTCATGCACGAGGAGCGTAACCAGGTTGCTGCACGCCGCCACTCGAAGTTGACGCCCCGCGCAGTAATGTTCGGGGCGTGATGGATCGTCTGGTGTGGATCGACTGCGAGATGACCGGACTCGACCTGGGCAAGGACGCTCTGATCGAGATCGCGGCACTGGTCACGGACGCCGAGCTGAACGTGCTCGGCGACGGTGTGGACATTGTGATCCACGCGGATGACGAAGTGCTCGCCTCGATGCCGGAAGTCGTCATGCAGATGCACGCCAAGTCGGGCCTGACCGAGGAGGTGCGCGCGTCCGCGGTCACCCTGGAAGAGGCCGAGGCCGCCGTACTGGCCTACATCAAACAGTGGGTGCCCGACCCCCGCACGGCTCCCCTGGCGGGCAACTCGATCGCCACCGACCGCGGGTTCATCGCCCGTGACATGCCGGCGCTGGACGCCCACCTGCACTACCGCATGGTCGACGTGTCGTCGATCAAGGAGCTGTGCCGGCGCTGGTACCCGCGCATCTACTACGCGCAGCCGGGCAAGGGCCTCGCGCACCGGGCGCTCGCCGACATCGTCGAGTCGATCCGGGAGCTCGCGTACTACCGGCGCACGGCGTTCGTGCCGCAGCCGGGCCCGTCGACCGAACAGGCCCAGGCCGTGGCCGCTGACCTGCTGAAGAACGTCGACTGACCCCCGATTTCAATATCGGTAGCTCTCGTTGCTATGCTTTCCACGCCGGTCACGGACCGGTGATGGTGGGTGTAGCTCAGTCGGTAGAGCACTGGGTTGTGATCCCAGGTGTCGCGGGTTCAAGTCCCGTCACTCACCCGAGTAGCCGAGCTATATCTGCGGAAAGCGCAGATATGGCTCGGCTTCGGTGTTTTCTGGGGGCCGAGCCCCCAGACCCCGCGCCGGGGGCAAGCCCCGGACCCCCAGCCGGTGGCGCTCCGCGCCTACCTGCCTGTCCCCTGTGTCGCCGGAGATGGTCATGACCACGCTTGTTGCCAAGGATCTCGCCGCCGGTCATGGTGACCGCGTCCTCTTCTCCGGGCTGGACCTCGTGGTCGCTCCCGGTGACGTGATCGGCCTCGTCGGGGTGAACGGTGCCGGCAAGTCGACGCTGCTTCGGACGCTGGCGGGGCTCATCTCGCCCGAGCAGGGCAAGGTGTCATTGAACCCGCCGTCGGCGAACGTGGGGTTCCTGTCGCAGGAGCCCGAACGTCTGGAGGGTGAGACGGTCCGTGACTTCCTGGCCCGCCGGACCGGTGTCGCGGCCGCCCAGGCGGAGCTGGATCTCGCCACCGAGGCGTTGACCGCCGGCAACGACGAGGGCTACTCGGACGCGCTGGACCGCTGGCTCGCGCTGGGTGGCGCGGACCTGGAGGAACGGTCACTGGAGGTCGTCGCGGACATCGGGCTCACCGTGGGCCTCGACGCGTTGATGACCTCGCTGTCCGGTGGCCAGGCGGCACGGACGGGCATGGCGTCGTTGCTGCTGAGCCGCTACGACGTCTTCCTGCTCGACGAGCCGACCAACGACCTCGACCTCGACGGCCTGGAGCGGCTGGAGAAGTTCGTCACAGGGCTGCGCGCCGCCACTGTGCTCGTGTCGCACGACCGCGAGTTCCTGGCCCGCACGGTGACCAGCGTGCTGGAGCTCGACCTGCACCAGAACGCCGTGCGCCTGTTCGGCGGCGGCTACGAGTCGTACCTCGAAGAACGTGCCCGTGCCCGCCAGCACGCCCGTGAGGACTACGAGGAGTTCGCGGACACCAAGGCGTCGCTGGAGGCCCGTGGGCGCATGCAGCGCGCGTGGATGGAGAAGGGCGTGAAGAACGCCCGGCGCAAGGCGGGCGACAACGACAAGAACGCCCGCAAGTTCCGCGCCGACGCCACCGAGAAGCAGGCCTCGAAGGCCAGGCAGACCGACCGCATGATCGAACGGCTCGACGTCGTCGAGGAGCCCCGCAAGGAGTGGGAGCTGCGGTTGGAGATCGCCGCGGCCCCGCGTTCCGGTGCGGTCGTGGCGTCCTTGCGTGCGGCCGTGGTGCAGCGCGGTGGTTTCCGGCTCGGCCCGGTGGACCTGCAGATCGACTGGGCGGACCGGGTCGCGATCACCGGCGCGAACGGCGCGGGCAAGTCGACGTTGCTCGCGGCACTGCTCGGCAGGGCGGATCTGGCGTCCGGCTACGCGACCCTGGGCTCCGGCGTCGTGGTCGGCGAGGTGGACCAGGCACGCGGGTTGTTCCTGGGCGACCTGCCGCTGGTGGACGCGTTCCAGGAGGCCGTGCCGGAGATGAACCCGGCGGACGTGCGGACGTTGCTCGCGAAGTTCGGCCTGAAGGCGGCGCACGTGATGCGTCCGGCGGGATCGTTGTCACCGGGCGAGCGGACGCGGGCCGCCCTGGCCCTGCTGCAGGGACGCGGGGTCAACCTGCTGGTGCTCGACGAGCCGACGAACCACCTCGACCTGGCCGCGATCGAGCAGCTGGAGTCGGCGCTCGAGAACTACCCCGGCACGTTGCTCCTCGTGACGCACGACCGGCGGATGCTGGAGGCGGTGCGGGTGAACCGTCACCTGACCGTCGAGGCCGGTCAGGTGACGGTGTCCTGAGCCGTTAGCGGTTGCCCTGGACCCAGGTCGCCCACGGCACCTGCCAGTCACCGAAGCCGTCCCACGACTCGAGCGGCGGGCCACCGGAGTTGGTGACGATGACGACGTCGCCCTGCTTGCTGTTGTCGAACACCCATTTGGCGTTCTCGGGCGAGAGGTTGAGGCAGCCGTGGCTCACGTTGCGGCGGCCCTGGTCACCGATCGACCACGGCGCGCCGTGGAAGAAGATGCCGCTGTTGGACATGCGGTACGCCCAGTCGACCGGGGTCCGGTAGCCGCCGTTCTCCAGCGCGAGGCCGTACGTGGTCGAGTCCATGATCATGTGGGCGTGCTTCTCCATCAGCACGTACGTGCCGGTGGGCGTGGCGTCGGCCGGCTTGCCCATGGAGGTCGGCATGGTGCGCACGACCTGGCCGTTGACCTTGGTGATCACCTGGTGCGTCTGGCCGTCGGCCTCGTGGATGACCTCGTCACCCACCGTGGTGGTGATGACGCGGTCCTCCTGGCCGTAGATGCCGTTACCGACGTGCTTGCCGTAGACCTTGATGTTCATCGTGATCTTGGTGCCCGACTTCCAGAACTTCTCCGGACGCCAGTGCACCTCCTTCTTGTTGAACCAGTAGAAGGCACCCTCGACCTTGGGCTCGGTGGTGATCTCGAGCATCTTCTCGGCCGCGACCTTGTCGGCCACCGGCTCGTCGAAGTAGAAGGCGAGCGGCTGCCCGACACCGATCGTGGTGCCGTCCTGCGGGTTCGTCGACACGTAGGTGAGCGTGCGCGGCTTCACCGTGGTGAACGACGACTCCTTGGTCTGCGGCTTGCCGTCCTCACCGGTCGCCGTGGCGACCAGCTTGTAGGTCTTGGAGTAGCCGAGCGGCTCCGTGTTCGTCCACTGGGTCGACTCGGCGTTCATCTTGCCCTCGACGACCTTGCCCTCGGGGTTGGTCAGCTTGACGTCGGTCAGCTTCCCGTCCGCCGCCGTGGCGATGACCGGCAGACCGGGCGACACGTCGACCGCGCCGTTGTTCAGCGCCAGCGTCAGCGTGACGGGTTTCGGAGGCGGAGGAGGAGCACTGGACGACTCACCGCCGGCCCCACTCGCGCTGTCGCCGCCACCCCCCGCACAGCCTGCGATCAGCATCACAGCGATTCCCGCTGCGACCACCCCTCGACCGCGCCTGCCCCACATCCCCATCGACGCACTTCCGATCTGCTTGTCGCCACTACCGAGACTGCCTGCACGTACACGATTCGGCGTCCCCCGACTAGGTGACGACAGGTGGTGCCCCGAAGTTGCCCAAGTGGCCGGATCGTTACGTGGCCGATGCACCTCGAAACCCGTACTGACCAGCCGATTGGGAGCGCGCAGAGGCGCTGTGCTAACGTTCTTCCCGTCGGAATGAGCACGGCTCCGGCACACAAACAAGCGCCGCTAGCTCAGTTGGTTAGAGCAGCTGACTCTTAATCAGCGGGTCCGGGGTTCGAGTCCCTGGCGGCGTACTCCAGAGAAGCAGGTCAACTTTCGAGTTGACCTGCTTCTCTGCTTTTCGGGTACTCATCCGAATTTCTGCCTTTCATCGTTCTGGATCATCGGTTTGCGCGCCCGAGACATCCCTGGAAGTTGGGGAGCTCGCTCGGCCTGGTGAGCCCCAGGCGGTGGCTTCGTCGTAGGCGGTGCTGGTGGCGAGGAAGCTGTGAGATGCCCCTAAACCGATTGGCGACGTGCCTGCTTCGGAGTTCGACGCCTCAGCGCACCATGGCCTCCGGATCGGCGACCACAGAGTTCGGCGATCTGGGGACAACGACGCAAAGATCCATGTCAGGACGCACACCCGCACCCTGCCAAGGAACTCGCCGCGTGCCGCCCGGTTTACGGCCGGCTACCGAGCCTCCTGAGGGATCACCGTTCCTCGACTGCGGCGTTCTTCCAGTTCTCCTGCGAGCTGTGCGCTCACCGCGTCGGAGGTCGAACGAACGATCTCCAGTCCTTCACGCCAGGCGGGAGTATCACCGGCGAGGCGCAACAGATGGACCAGCGCACGTCTCCGGACCGATCGCTTGGAGTCGCGCAGCGCTGCGCGAAAAACCTTCCACGACCACAACTCCAGCTCACCCAGCAGCTCGATCGCCTGATATCGCACACTTGAACTCAAGTCCTGCACTGCGACTCGCTGTACGAGTTCAACGGTCGCGTCCGTGACGGCCGGAAGCGCTCCCAGTTCGTACAACGCCCGTGCTCGCTCGCTCTCTGCCAAAGAGTCGAGCAGTGTGCTCACAAGAACGGCTTCACCGCGAGGCGAACCGACTTGCAGGCTGCTGCCATCTTCCGTCAGCCAGGTCAGGTACCACTCGAGGAAGCCCGGCTCGCGCCTCATCCGGGGCGGCATTCCTACCGTCCGCTCGACCAGTCGCCCCGTCTCTGGACCGCTCAGCAACAGGGCCGTTTCGTCCGTGCCACCGTGGTCGGCGACACGGAGACCCTGATGCGTCCCATCGGGCAGCTCCACGCTGACCAGATTCGCGGGCAGCTCGACTGTTCGCCAGGTGCTGAGGCTGCAAAGACCGTAGCCCGGACCCATACCCCCATCGCCGACGCACATCAGGAACTGTTGGTACTCCACCGGCAGTTTCACACCGTTGACCTGCTCGAAGACCGCGAGGCGCGCCTCACTGAGCGGCTTGCCCAGACGCTCTCCTCGTGGGGCCCGGAGGAAGCTCGCGGGACGAAGAAGCGGTTCGGCGAGCAGCCGGCCGAGCGTCTTGTTGATTTCGTCGACAACGCTCGTGTTCTGGCTCACGCCTAACCGCCTTCCTCACGAAGAGCTTCTGGTAAGACGGGCACATCGCCCGCAGCGCATTCCAGATGGAGCCGCCCTGGGGCTCGATGTGACACAAATTTACCAACCACCGTGGTGGCCGGTTTCTTCAACAGTTGTAGTCGACATGGACCGGTCCATCGAGGAGTCCATTGGGGACGGTCACGTGCTGACCTTCCCGTTCGGGTGCGTTTCGTACATGCGCACGGCCACAACGAGTCCGGACAGAGCGGTGAGTGCGGCTACCACCCAGACCGCGGCGCGCAGGCCCCAGACGTCGGCGACGATGCCGCCGAGGAGCGCACCTACCGCGAAGCCGCCGTCGCGCCAGAGCCGGTAGACGCCGACGGCTCGCGCGCGCCAGGCCGGGTGTGCCACGTCGCCGATCACCGCGAGCAGGGTCGGGTAGACCATCGCGGTACCCGCGCCCAGCAGCACCGCCGCGGCGAGCCAGATCGTGAAGGTGTCCGCGAGCGCGACGAGGGCGAGTGCCGCGGCCTGGACGAGCATTCCGGCGGTGATGAGGTGTTTGCGGCCCCAGCGGTCCGAGAGTGGTCCGGTGATCAGCTGGCCCAGGCCCCACACGGCCGGGTAGACGGCGGCCAGGACGCCGATCCTGGCGATCGAGAGGCCGGCGGTGGCGAACAGGATCGGGAACAGGCCCCACGCCAGGCCGTCGTTGAGGTTGTTCACCATTCCGGCCTGGCTGGCCGCCGACAGCGCGGGTTCGCGCAGGCTGGTGCGCGTGAAGATCTCCCGGTCACGCGGTACCTGGTCGACGGGGGCCGGGTGTTGTGCCGCTTCGAGTCGTGCGTGGTCGCGGGTCTCCCGCACGGCGAACACCGTCAGGCCGAGGCCTATGACCACATAGGACAGTCCGAGGAGGAACGGTGCCGGGCGCAACCCGTGGCGGGCGGCCAGGTAGCCGGTGGCGAGCGCGGTGACCGCGACGGCGAGGTAACCGGCGGCTTCGTTGAGGCCCATCGCGAGGCCGCGGCAGGACGGGCCGGCCAGGTCGATCTTCATGATCACGGTGGTGGACCAGGTGAGGCCCTGGTTGATGCCGAGCAGCACGTTGGCCGCGACCACCCAGCCCCACGACGGTGCCCAGATCAGCATCAACGGCACCGGGATCGCGGCCAGCCAGCCTGCCAGCAGCACCGGGCGCCGGCCGAAGCGGTCGGACCAGGTGCCGGCGACGTAGTTGGTGGCGGCCTTGGTCAGGCCGAAGGCGACGACGTAGGTGAGCACGACGGTGTAGCCGGTCAGGCCGAACTCGTCCTCGGCCAGCAGCGGCAGCACCGCGCGTTCCTGCCCGAGCACGCCGCCGACCAGGGCGTTGACCGCGACGAGCAGGCTGAACTGGGCGAGGTTGGCGCGCAGGCCGAGCCGGTGGCTCATCCACCGCTCACCAGGCGTCCGCCGGTGGCGCCGGCCCAGTCGCCGGGGCCGCCCGTGTGCACGGCGACGTCGCGGTGTCCCGCCTGTTCGAGCAGGCTGGCGGCGCCCATGGCTCGTTCGCCGTGTCCGCACATGACCACGAGCGGCTCCCGCGGCACCTCGTCGAGGCGGCCGGGCAGGTCGCCGAGCTCGATGTGCTGTGCTCTCGGCAGGTGCCCGGAGGCGAACTCCGCGTCCTGCCGGACGTCCAGGACCGCTCCCCTCACCTGGTCCGGGCCCACCAACCTGGTTGCGGCGGCAGGGAGTTCCGCGGCGACCCAGGCGGTCATCCCGCCGGCGACCTCTCCCGCGAGGTCGAAGTAGCCGATCTTGGCGGCCTGCCAGGCGATCTCCGCCGGATCCTGATCGGCACCGCGCACCACGATCAGCGGCCGGTCGTGTGGCGCCAGCCAGCCGAGCCACGACGCGAACGCCGGCCGTAGCGGAAGCGAGAGCGCACCGGGCACGTGCGCGGCCGCGAAGTCGGCGAGCGGCCGTACGTCGATCAGACGCGCGCCGTCGGCCAGAAGCCGCCGGACCGCGGCGACCTCCAGCGACGGCAAGCCCGGTGTCCCCGCCACGACGCCCTGGCGGTTGATCTCAGCGAGGCGGCCGAAGTACGGCGGATAGCTGCCGAGCGACCCGAGCAGCTCCCTCACGAAGCTGTCCTCGTCGGGCGCGTGCAGCAACGGGTTCGTGGCCTTCTCCCGGCCGATCGTGCTGGTCCGGTCCGCGCCTGGCGGGGCGGAGCAGAACGATCCGGCGCCGTGCGTGGGCCAGACGGCCACGTCGTCGGGCAGCTCGGCGAGGCGTCGCAGTGACGCGTACTGGGCGCGGGCGAGTTCCTCGGTCCGCTCGGGCGCGACGAGGTCCGTGCGGGCGGCGGCACCGACGATCAGCGAGCCACCGGTGAACACCCCTAGCGGCCGATCGCCGTCGAGCAGCAGGAACGACAGGTGCTCGTCGGTGTGGCCAGGGGTGCCCAACGCGCGCAGACGCAGGCCACCGAGGTCGACCTCGTCGCCGTCGCGTAGCCCGCTGTGCGCGAACTCGCGGTGCCCGGCCGCGGACGCGAGCACGCGCGTACCCGCCGTCACGGACAGGCGGCGTGCGCCGGACAGGAAGTCGGCGTGCAGGTGGGTGTCGGCGGCGAACGCCACGCTCAGGCCGCGGCGCCGAACGGCCTGGTCGGTCGCCCTCAGATCGAGACTCACGTCCACCACCAGCGCCCGGCCGTCCCCCAGGTCGACCAGATACGCGGAGTTCCCCAGTCCCACGTCAACGAGCGGAAGCACCTCAGGCACAGTCATCGTCTCCTCTCACCGATCCATGTTCTACACTATTCCAAGGATGATTGGAGAACCATGGGTGACCGGGACGCGAAGACCGCGTTGTTCGACCAGTTCGCTCGCGTCGGCAAGGCACTGGCGAGCGGCAAGCGGCTGGAACTGCTCGATCTGCTCGCCCAGGGTGAGCGCACGGTCGACGCGCTCGCGAAGTCGGCGGAACTCGGGCTGACCACCGCGTCGGCGCATCTGCAGACCCTCAAGCAGGCCAACCTCGTGGCGACCCGCCGCGAGGGCACGAAGATCTTCTACCGGCTGGCGGGTGACGACGTCGCCGGGCTGTTCTCGTTGCTGCGCACCGTCGCGGACCACCGGCTGCCGGACGTGCGGACCGCGCGGGAGGCCTACCTCGGCGAGGACACGGAGGCGGTGAGCCGGGAGGACCTCCTCGAGCGCGTCCGATCGGGCCGCGCGACCGTGATCGACGTCCGTCCCGCCGAGGAGTTCGCCGCCGGCCACATCCCCGGCGCCGTGTCCATCCCGCTGGACGAGCTGGCGGACCGGCTGGCCGAACTCCCGGCCGACCAGGAGATCGTGGCGTACTGCCGCGGTTGCTACTGCGTGCTCGCCCACGAGGCCATCCGCCTGCTCACCGCGCAGCGACGAACCGCCCGGCGGCTCGCCGGCGGGATGCTCGAATGGCGGCTCGCCGAACTCCCCGTCGCGTTCTGAGATCCGGAACGGACCCCGGAACGGACCCCGGAATGGACACTGTGGACACCCTGATCACCCGTCATCCTGCCCAGCGACGCGTCCTGACCGTGCTCGTCGCCGCCCAGGTCCTCAGCGGCGCCGGGCTCTCGGCGGGCATCACCGTCGGCGCGCTGCTCGCCCAGGACATGCTCGGTGCCACCAGCGCGGCCGGCTTACCCGCGGCACTGTTCACCATCGGCTCCGCGCTCGCGGCCCTGCTGATCGCCCGCGTCTCCGGTCTGCGGGGTAGACGCGCCGGTCTCGCCGGTGGCTACCTCACCGGAGCGGTGGGCGCGCTCGGTGTCGTCATCGCCGCCGCCACCGGCAACGTCGTGCTGCTGTTCGTCGCGTTGTTCGTCTACGGCGCGGGCAGTTCCACCAACCTCCAGGCGCGCTACGCCGGTGCCGATCTGGCCGCCCCGCAACGCCGCGGCAGCGCGGTGAGCACGGTGCTCGTCGCCACGACCGCCGGCGCGGTGCTGGGCCCCAACCTCGTCACCCTGACCGGTGAGCTGGCGACCGGCTGGGGCATTCCCGCGCTCGCCGGACCGTTCATCCTCGCGGTGTTCGCGTACACGGCCGCCGCCATCGTGCTGTGGCTGATGTTGCGGCCCGATCCGCTCCTCACCGCCCACGCTCTGCCCGTGGACTCCGTGGCGAGCGGTGCTTCCCGCCACGACTCACGGCTGTTGCTGATCGGCACGACCACCATGGTCGTCATCCAACTGGTGATGATCGCGATCATGACCATGACCCCGGTGCACATGCGCCACCACGGTCACGACCTCGCGGCCACCGGGTTCGTCATCGCCGTGCACGTGGCCGGGATGTACCTGCCCTCCCCGATCAGCGGCTGGCTCGTCGACCGCGTCGGCAGGCTGCCCATGGTCGCCGCGTCCGGCGTCACCCTGCTCGCGGCCGGGCTGGTCGCCGGGTTCGCGCCCGCCGAGTCCACGTCGCTGCTCACCCTCGCGCTGGGACTGCTCGGGCTGGGCTGGAACCTCGGCCTGGTCAGCGGTACCGCGCTCATCACCGACGCCGTGCCGCTCGAAACCCGCGCCGCGACGCAGGGCCGCATCGACACCGCCATCGCCGTGGCCGGTGCCACCGGTGGCATGGCGTCGGGCTTCGTCGTCGCGTCCAGCAGCTATCCCGCGTTGTCGTTCGCGGGTGGCATCATCGCGCTCCTGCTGGTGCCACTGGTCGTCGTCCGGCCACGCGTCAGGGCTTGACGGCCGCCACCCGTTCGACCATGCCGAGCTTGAGCCTTTCCTGCCGCTGCACCACAAACCCGGCCTGTTCCACCAACGGCAACGGGCGACGCGTCTGGTAGTCACCGCACATCCGGACGCTCAGCTTCTCCAGCAGCGACTGTCCGAAGTGGACGATGCGGTGGTGGCTGCCGACGTGGTCGAGCAACAGCAGTTTCCCGCCAGGCTTGAGCACGCGGTGCATCTCCGCGATCGCCGCGCGCTCGTCGGGAACCCCGCACAGCCCGAGAGTGCACACCACCGTGTCGAACGAGGCGTCGGAAAACGGCAACGCCTGCGCGTCTCCCTCGCACAGCTCGACCTCACGGCCCAGCTCGGTGGCGCGGGCGCGGGCGATGGCCAGCATGGCCGGGCTGAGGTCGAGGCCGGTGAGCGTGACGCCCGCCGGGTAGTGCGGGAGGTTGAGGCCGGTGCCGACGGCGACCTCCAGGACCTTGCCGGTGGCCTGCGGGCACACCCATTCCCGGCCGCCCGCGAACTGGACGCGTTCGAAGAAGCCGATGTCGCGGTCGTAGCGCGGCGCGTAGCGGTTCCACACCTCGCGGAGACCGTCGGTGGTGAGTTTCTCGCTCATGGCGTCGTCCCTTCAGGCAGAAGTCCACGCGCGAGCCATCCTGCCAGCGTGACCGGCACGGCGGCGGGAACCCGGCGGCTCGGCTGGGATGTCCCGGCCGAGCGTCCGCCGGATCAGCCGGTCAGCCCACCACACCGTCGACGAAGGCCGCCCGGATCGAGTCGACGCCGGCGCCGGCCAGTCCCAGCGACTCCGCCGTCCTGCCGCCGGCGACGAAGTCCCGCCCGCACAGGATGCCGCTCAGGGCGATGAACGAGTCAGTCAACGGCATGGCCAGACCGATCTGGGCAGCGAGCGAACTCCAGGTGACCAGGCCGAACGGGACGTCCTCGGTGAAGTAGCGGTGCTCGACCGAGTCCGGCTCGGGAAAGGCCTGCCGCCCGTACGCCTGCGTGATCCGTTCGGCGAAGGTGCCCTCGGTGACGCCGTACGCGGTGGTGAGGACGTCCCAGAAGCTGGTGGGCCGCACGCCGAGTGCGTTCGCCAGGCTCAGGCGTTCGCGGTCGAGCGCGTCGATGACGCCGGCGATGCGGGGCGTGACCAGGGAGTGCAACGGGTGGAGGTCGGCGTCCTCGACCGTCTTGAAGTTCAGCACCGCCGGGGGCACGTGGTAGATGGGGTTGCAGTTGAGGAGCCCGACGGCCAGCGTGTCCCCTCCCGGCACGTACCGCTCGCCGAAGAAGTCCCGGAGGATCTCCAGGGCCTGGGGGGTGTCCGCACTGGGGACGACGGCCACGGGCACCGAGTGCTTGATCGCTCCGATGTAGACGTTGGCGGGCTCGCGCAGGCGGCAGGTGTAGAGGCTGGTCGGCGTTTCCGCGATGAGGCACGGCTTGCGGCCGGCGAGCGCGAACATGCGGGCGAGTTCGACCCCGCTGCCCAGCACCGCGGGCTGGAAGAGCGCGAGCTGGGAGGGTTCCAGCACGGCCGCCAGTTCCTCCGAGAGGTACGCGTGCGCGAACGCCGGTGCGGCGACGATGACCACCTGCGCGCCGTCGACGGCCTGCGACAGGTCGGTGGTGAGCAGCGACGGCTTGCCGTGGCCCACGACGTCACCGACCAGGTCGATGCCGCCGCCGTTGGCCCTGATCGGTTCGAGGTCGTGGCCCCACCTGTCGTAGAGCCGCGCGTCGTGGCCCTGCAGCGACAGGTGACCCGCGATGGCCTGGCCGACGTTGCCCGCGCCGATGATGGCGATACTACCCATGGGAAGAGCTCTCTTTTCTGTTCGTACGAACGGGATCACCTGACGGGCACGCCCGGTCCCAGCGGGATTCCGAGCGCGTACCACAGGGAGAAGAAGGCCGACCACGAGACGAGCACGGTGAGTCCGACGGGAACCGTGAAGGACAGCAGCGTGCCGACGCCGGCTCCCTTGCGGAACTGCTGGACGAATCCCAGTGCCAGCACGAAGTACGCGTTCATCGGCGTCGTGTTGGTGACCGAGTCGCCGATCGCGAAGGCGACCATCGCGGCCTGCGGGGCGAGCCCGACGTACATCGCCAGCGGCACCATCACGGGCGCGAGGATGGACCACATGGCCGAGCCACTGCTGATCATCATGTTGAGGCAGCTGATGGCCACGACGATCACGAGCAGGATGACGAGGTGGGGCGCGTCAAGGGACTTCAGGAGCTCGGCGCCCTCGACGGTGATCACGGAACCGATGCCGGTCCAGGTGAAGTAGGCGAGGAACTGCGCGACCACGAAGAAGAGAACGATCACCGGGGCGATGGACCGGACGCCGTCCGCCATCGCGGCCGGAACGGACGCCAGGGTGGGAATCGTGCCCACCTGCCTGCCGTACACGATTCCGAGGATGGTGAACAGCAGCGCGATGAACACGGCGATGTTCACGACGACCACGGACTTGACGATGCTGCCGCCCTCGCCGCGGAACGGCGATCCCGGCCACAGCAACGCGACCATCCCCAGGACGTAGACCACGAACACCGCGGCGGTCACCGCCAAAGCCCGCTTCTCGACGGCGGTCAGCGTGATCGCGTGCGGGGCGCCGACGTGCTCGCCCGCGTCACCGGTCCTGGCGTTGAAGACCCGGTCGGCGGCCGCGTCGTCCTCGGGATTCGGCGCGAACTCCGGTCGCTTCGCCAGGAACAGGTCGACGACGAGAGCGATGACGGCGGCGAGGACCACCGAGGACGCCGCGGTGAAGAAGTAGGTGGCGACCGGGGTGATGACGTACCCCGGATCGACGATGCGGGCGGCCGCCGTCGCGAGCGACGACCGGATGGCGTCGCTCGGTGTCACGAGCGGGCTGGCGTTGAACCCGATCGCCGTCGACGCGTACGCGACCATCAGGCCCAGCAACGGGTTCCGCCCGGCACTCCGGTAGGCCAGCGCGCCCAGCGGGATCATCACGATGTAGGCCGAGTCGCTCATGACGTGCGCGGTCATGGCGCTCAGGGCGATGGAGAAGGTCAGCCAGCGGGTCGGCAGACGACCGATGGTGACGCGCAGCAGAGCGGTGAGCAGACCGCTGCGCTCGGCGATGATGACGCCGAGCAGGACCACCACGACGACCGCCATGGGCGGGAACTTGGAGAAGTTGCCGAGCGCGGACGACACCGCGAACTCGGCTCCGGCCCAGGAGAACAGGTTCCGCACCGCCACGGAGTCGCCTGACGAGGGCAGCGTGACGGACACCTGGGCGTGGGCCAGCACGGCGCTCGTCACGCCGAGGACGGCGGCCAAGATCCAGAACAGCCAGAACGGGTGCGGCAGCTTGTTGCCCACTCGTTCGATGATGCTGAGCGCCCGGAACAACCGATTCATGGAGCCGTCGGCGACCGGTCTGCTGCTCACGGGTTGCGTCATCTCAGTGGCCTTTCGGGTCGATGCGCAGGAGCGGATCGGGAAATGGGCGAAGATCTGTTTCGAATCGGTCTTCGGCACGCCTGCATGACCCCGCGTGGATCGGGGTCGGGATCCGTTCTGGGAAACGAGTCCGGAAACTCGTCGAAATGATCGGCCGAGGCCGCGTACGCCTCGGAGCCCACGTCGTGGCGTCACGAGAGGCGGTGCGTCACCGTTTCGGTCGCACCGCGTGTGGGCGGGCCTTAGGAGCCCGGTGCGGGCTCGATGGTGTGCTCGAGGAAGAACTCGACGAGGTCGGGGCGCATGATGTCCCACTGCGCCTCGGCGAGCCTGCCGTCGGCCAGCCAGGTCAGCCGGCGCAGGCGGATCACCGCCTGCCCCTCGGGGACGCGCAGCCGTGCCGCGGTGGCGGCGTCGAGCGCGATCGGGTCGATGTAGATTCGGGACTTGGCCGCTGGAATGCCGATGCGGGCGAAGTAGTCGTGTGCCGTCAGGTGGCTGAGGTCCTCCTCTTGCAGTCGTGGTGCCAGGGCGAACGGGATGACGGAGTGCTCGACGGCGATCACCTGGTCGTCGACGTCGAACTTCAACCGCCGCAGTTGGTGCACGGGCGCGTCGTCGGCCACGCCCGGCATCTCCAGACCCGCGTCGCGGGCCTGGACCACCGTCGCCGACTCGACCACGTGCCTGCCCTGGATCTTGGGCCCTGGCAGCGCCGTGTTGACCAGGCGCAGCAGGTTCTCCTGCCGCGCTCCCTCGGTGACGAAGGTGCCCCGCCGCCGGTGCCGCTCCGCCAGCCCGGCCTGCGCCAGCTCGGTCAGCACGCGCTGCGCGGTCGCGCGACCGACCGAGTACAGCTGCTGGAGCTCGGCCTCGGTCGGAAGCCGGCTGCCGGAGGGAAGTGCGCCAGAACGGATCCGCTGCTCGAATTCGTTGCGGATTCGCAGGTACGCCGGGACTGCCATGCCGGGAAATGTAGCTCCGGCCAATTGACCGGTCAATAACCGTTTTTTGCGGTCAATTGACCACGTAACCGTGCGGTCTCCGACGGTCACCGCGCACTGACGTTCAAGAAATGGCGTCCGGCGGCGGGCTACCGGAGTTCGGCGAGGACCGAGCGGATCTCCTCCGCCTCGGGCGCCCCCAGGCTCGCGTAAAGCTCCGCCGCCTGCTCGTAGTGCTCGCGGGACCGCAGTGCCCGGCCCAGTCCCGCGTGGGCGCGCGCCTGCTGTTCGACGTCGCCGAGCTCGGTCGCGAGGCTCAGCGCCGCGGTGTGGTGGACGGCGGCGCCCGCGTCCGGGGTGGCCTCGCCCAGGCCGTTGAGCACGTACAGCTCGCCGGTCCGCTCGCCGGTGTCCCGGAACAGCGACAGCGCTCGGGTGTACTCCCGCACCGCGCGGTCGTGGTCGCCCTGACGCGTGAACAGCAGGCCGAGTCCCTGCACGCACCACGCCTCGCCGGCGACGCTGCCGCTGTGCCGGTAGAAGCCCAGGGTCCGGCTCAGGTGGCCGAGCGCGGAGTCGTAGCGGCCGAGCTCGATCTCGACCGACGCGAGGCCGTCGATCGCCCAGGCCTCGCCGTCGGCGTCACCCAGGCCGGCGAACAGCTTCTGGGCGAGCTGCAGGTGTTCGGCGGCCTCCAGGTTGAGGCCGAGGCGTTCCTCCACCGCGCCGAGGTTGACCAGGGTCGTCGCCTCCATCACCCGGTCGTCGACGTTCCGGCTCAGCTCCAGCGCCTCGCGGTAGCGGTCGGCGGCGTCGCGGAAGCGGCCGAGCCTCGTGTCGGTCACGCCGAGGTTGATCAACGTGCGCAGCTCGCTGTCGCGGTCGCCGGTGGTGTGCAGCAGGTCCGCGGCCTCCTTGAGGGCCTGGGCGGCCTCCTCCGCTCTGCCCAGCTCCAGCGAGGCCGCCGCCACGTTGTTGAGCACGCCCGCCAGCGACGCCGGATCGCCCAGTTCTCGTGCGGCGGTGAGCGCGTGGGTGTTCATCACCAGTGCGGTCCTCGAACGGCCGCTGTTGAGGTACCGGAACACCGTCATCGCCAGCCGCACGGCGTGCAGCGGATCGCCGACGGCGGCGGACGTGACGAGCACCGGGTGTTCCACGTCGAGCCACGCGAGCGCCGCGTCCGGGTCGGCGAACGCGGGCATCGGGGTCGTGACGGCGCCGACGCGCGGCCGGCGATGGGCGTCCGCCGGGTAGCGCAGGTCCATGGCGCGCGCGGCCGTCGCCAGGAGGTACTCGGACAACCGGGTGCGCGCGGCCTGCCGTGCCGACGGCGGGTCCTCGTCGGCCGCGCGTTCGGCGGCGTAGTCGCGCACCAGATCGTGGCTCGAGTACCGTCCCGCCGCGCGCTGCAGGAGGTGGTCGCGGCGCAGGTCCTCCAGCACCGCGCGGGTCGTCTCGAGGTCGAGGCCGGCCAGCGCCGCCGCGCCGTGCTCGTCGAACTCGCCGGTCGGGTGCAACGCCACCCGCCGCAGCATCCGGCGCCGGTCGTCGGGCAGGCGCTGGTAGGAGGCGTCGAGGGCGAGCAGGACGCCGTTGTCGAGCCGGTGCGACCGTTGCCGGTCGTCGAGGCGGTCGGCGTGGTCGGTGAGCGTCCAGCCGTCCACCGCCCGGATGTGACCGACGATGAGGCTCAGCGCGAGCGGCAGGAAACCGCAGCTCCTGGCGATGCGCGCGACCGCGTCCCGGTCGCTGCCCAGCGGCAGGTCACCGACCGCGTCCCGCACGAACGCCACCGCCTCCGCCGCGGTGAACACGGCGACCTCGATCCTGGTGGCCGGCAACCGGGTCAGGCTGCGTCTGCTCGTGATGATCGCGACGCTGCCCGGCGCCTCGGGCAGCAGCGGACGCACCTGCTCCTCGTCGGCGGCGTTGTCGAGCACCACCAGCGCGCCCGCGGCCCGTTCGCGGTAGGCGGCGACCAGTGCGGGCAGGTCGTGCGGCATCTCGGTGCCGGGCACGCCGAGCAGCCGCAGGAACCCGTCCAGCACCGCGCCCGGCGCCGCGGGGGGCTGGTCGGGGTCGAACCCGCGCAGGTCCACGAACAGGACCTGCGAATACGTGCCTTCCCGCGCCAGCAGCGCCGCCGCGCGCAGGGCGAGCCGGGTCTTGCCCACCCCGGCCATGCCTTCTAGGGCGGAGATCACGACCGCGCCGCCGGACGACGCCTCGCGCAGCACGGCGAGCTCGGCCTCCCGCCCGACAAAACCCGGTCCCTCGTCCGGCAGTTCGTCGTGCACCCGCACCTGGGCGGCCATCACGGTCTCGCCGGTCACCGCCCGCAGCGCCTGCCGCCACTGCGCCACGTAGCCCTGGTCGGCGTGCAGCGCCTGCACGATCCCGATGACCAGGTCCGCGTTGAGGCGCTTGCGGCCGGACCGGAAGCAGTCGACGACCGTCGTCTTGCGCGCCATCTCGGACTCGGGCCGCCCGCCGCGCGCCCAGTCGGCGTTGATCCTCGCCGTGATCCGCTCGTAGGAGGGGCCACCGGCCCACACCTTCAGCAGTCGCAGCCGTTCCACCAGGTCGTCGAGGGTGACGGCCTGACCGGGGTCCGGCAGCCCGGCCGGTGCGGAAGTGGAACGTGCCATGGGCCTCCAACCTAGCGGGGAGCGCGTACGGCCGTTCGGATTCGGTCGGATTCCACTCCGCGGCGCGGCCGGCCCGGCAGCGTCTGTCCCGCCGGAGGGGCGCGGGTCGCCTCTCCAGACCAAGAGGGGACGCAACACATGAAGAAGATCGCATCGGTGCTGGCCGCGGTGGGGGTCGCCGCGGTGACGCTCGTGGTGTCGGAGGGCGCGGCGAACGCGGCCTGTACGTACGACAACGCCTGTATGTACTCCGCCGCGAACTACACGGGCCTCAAGCGCGACGACGGCTCCAGCAGGCCGAACTGGGGCGCGGTCACGTATGCCGGCTCGAGCATCGCGCTGTACCGGGGTGACGGCTCCCAGCAGAACGTCAGCTCCATGGAGAACCGGGACGAGAACTCGTACATCGCCGTCCACTACAACTCGAACTACCGCGGCCCGTGCTTCCGCATCCGGCCGAACGGACGCGTGGCGAACTTCCAGAACATCCCGCTGTCCGGCGGTGGCGACGCCAACGACCGGATGAACTCGCACAAGTTCAACCCGACCACCTGCCAGACCGGCACCATCTACGGCTGACCGGCAGCGGCGGCCCCGTCACCGGCGGGGCCGCCGCCTCATCTCGGGGGACTTCCGTGAAACGAGCACACGCACTCTTGCTGGTCGCCGCCGCCGTGGCCGGGGTGGCCGGCACCATCGCCCTGACCGGCGAGGACCACCCGTCCAGCGCGGCACCTCAGGTGGCCGAGGTGCGGCCGGTGCGCTCGGCGAAGGACATCGTCCTGCCGCTCGACCGCTACCAGCACTCGCCCGCCGACCTGACCACGATCGACCGGGCGGCCGCCGAGCTGGCACGGCGGTGCCTGCGCGAGTTCGGCCAGACGTGGGCGGCGCCCGACCCGGTCCCGGTCCCGGAGAGCACGGGCTCCACCCGCTACGGCGTCATGGACCTCGCCGAGGTGTCCCGGCTGGGCTACCACCCGCCCGAGAGCGACGAACCGGAGCCCCAGGAGGGCCCGGAGCCGTCACCCGAAGCGAAGATGATCTACACGGGCAAGGGCATGACGTCCATCGGCGGCAAGCAGATCCCGGACGGCGGCTGCCTCGGCAAGGCGCGCCGCGAACTGGAACGGGGCGTGCCCGCGGCGATCCCCGCCGCCGAACTCGTCCAGCTCGACCAGACGACGTTCGAACAGGCGCAACAGGACGACCGGATGCGGCAGGCGATGGCGAGCTGGCGCGGGTGCATGGCCGAGTCCGGCTTCGACTACACCGACGTCTGGGCCGCGAACAACGACGTCCGGTGGGAGTCCGACACCCCGGCCCAGGTCGAGATCGACACGGCCAAGGCCGACGTCACCTGCCGCGAGCGCACCAGGCTGGCCGACACCTGGCTGGCGGTGGAGACGGCGTACCAGCGCCGGGCGATCGAGGAGCGGGCCGCGGGGTTCGAGGCGCTCGACCGGGGCAAGAAGATCCGCCTGGACAACGCGGCCAAGGTGCTCGCGTCCGGCTGACCTTCTGGCGGTGGTGGCAGGATCGGGCCATGACCGACCTGCACGCGCTCTACCGCGACCTGCACCAGCACCCCGAACTGTCCCTGCGGGAGTTCCGCACGGCCGGAGTGCTGGCGGAAGCGTTGCGGCCGTTGGGCTACGAGGTCACGACCGAGGTCGGCGGCACCGGCGTGGTGGGCGTGCTGCGCAACGGCGACGGCCCGGTCGTGATGCTCCGGGCCGACATCGACGCGCTGCCCGTGCGGGAGGCGACGGGCCTGCCGTACGAGTCGACCGCCCGCGCCACCAACGCCCAGGGCGAGGAGGTGCCGGTCGCCCACGCGTGCGGGCACGACATGCACGCCACGTGCCTGATCGGGGCGGCTGCTCGGCTGACGCAGACCCGCGAGGAGTGGAAGGGCACACTCCTCGTGGTCTTCCAGCCCGCCGAGGAACTGGGCTGTGGCGCGCGCAACATGATCTCCGACGGTTTGTTCGACCGGTTCGGCAAACCGGAGGTCGTGCTGGCCCAGCACGTCACGCCGCTGCCCGCCGGGATGATCGCGCACGGCAGCGGTCCGGTGATGGCGGCGTCCGACTCGGTGCACGTCACGTTGTTCGGGCGGGGCGGGCACGGGTCCTCGCCGGAGACCGCCATCGACCCGGTGCTGATGGCGGCACATGTCGTCGTGCGGCTGCAGGGCATCGTCGCGCGCGAGATAGCGCCCAGCGAACGTGCGGTTGTCACGGTGGGACGGTTGCAGGCCGGCACCAAGGAGAACGTCATCCCCGAGACCGCCGAGCTCGGAATCAACATCCGGGCGTTCGACGACCACATCCGCGGCATCCTCCGCGGCTCCATCGAACGGATCGTCCGCGCGGAGGCGCAGGCGTCCGGAGCTCCGCGCGAGCCCGAGTTCGACTGTTACGACGGCATGCCGGTGCTGGTGTCCGATCCGGACGCGACCACGAGGACGATGGCCGCGTTCGCCGGGCACTTCGGACAGGAGAACCTGATTCCCGGCGCGGTGGTCAACGCCAGCGAGGACGTGGGCGACTTCGGCGCGGCGGCCGGGATCCCGACGGTGTTCTGGTTCCTCGGCGGCACCGACTTCAGCGCCCGCGCACCCGGCGCGGCCGTGGCGATGAACCACTCCCCCGAGTTCGCGCCGGACATCGAGCCGACGCTGACGACCGGAGTGGACGCGCTGGTCGTCGCCGCACGGACGTGGCTCGGCTGACGGGTGGCTTGGGCCTGCGGCGTGCGCCGTGACGAGTCCATCGGGTGACCCCGCGTGGAAACCCGTTGGAACCCCTGTGCTAACGTTCTTCACGTCGGAACGAGCACTGCTCCGGCACACAAACAGGCGCCGCTAGCTCAGTTGGTTAGAGCAGCTGACTCTTAATCAGCGGGTCCGGGGTTCGAGTCCCTGGCGGCGTACTCCAGAGAAGCAGGTAGAGATTCGTCTCTACCTGCTTCTTTGCTTTTCCCGTGTCCATCCGAATTCTCCGTTTCATCGTTGTGGATCATGGTTTGCGAGCCCGAGGACATCCCTGGGATTAAGGGATCACGCCGCAGCGGCGTGGTGGGCCCAGGCAGTGGTCTCGTCGTAGATGGTTCGGCTGGCGAGGCAGCCGTGGAGAATGCCGACGAGGCGGTTGGCGAGGTGGCGCAGGGCGGCGTCGTGTGGCACGCCGCGGGCGCGTTGACGGTGGTAGCAGGCACGTGCGCCGGGTGAGGTACTCAGTGCGCTCATCGCTTGGCGCATGAGTGAGTCGACCAGTCTGGTGTTGCGCACGTACCGGCAGTTGACGGTGGTTTTGCGGCCGGAGGCGATGGTGACCGGGCTGGTGCCGGCGTAGTCATTGCGGGCTTTCGCGCCGGCATAGCGGGTGCGGTCGTCGCCGAACTCGCCGAGCGCCCTGGCGCTCAGGGTCTCGCCCATGCCTGGCTGGGACAGGTAGATCTCCGCGTCCGCGTGCTTGCGCAAGCGTTTGACCATCTCGTTCTCGACGGTGGTGATCTCCGCGACGAGCACGGCGATCACCGCCACCAGCGACTTCACCGTCACGGCGTACGCGCGCTGCAGAGCCGCTGGCACGCGCAACTGCTCGGAGTGCAGAGCCTCGTGAATCGTCTCCGCTCGCTCTTCGATCTTTCGCCTGCCTGCACGCTGGAGCGCCGCGACAATCTGCTCCCGCGGAAGCTTGGCCGCGGCGTCTGGGTCCGAAGCGCGCTTGAGCAACTCGAGCACGTCGGCGGCGGCAAGGTCCTCGCCGAACGCGACCAGCGCGGCCGGGTAGAAATCCCGCAGTTGCGCCCGCAGCCGGGCGACCTGGCGCTGACGATCCCAGATCAACGTCTGATGCGTGCGAGCAAGCGACTTGATCGCCTCAGACAAGTCGCTGTCACCTGCTACAGGACGTAACTGGTGGGAGCCGGTCCGCACCATGTCCGCCAACGCATGCGCGTCCGCAGCATCGCTCTTCGCACCCGGCAAGACAAACCACTCGCGAAACCGGCCGGTTTGACGCGGGTTGACCGCGAACACCCGATACTCCGCCGCGACGAGCGCTGTCACCCACGGGCCTCGATCAGCCTCGATGTCGAATCCGGATCGGCGCTGCGAGATCGCAGCGGTGAAATCGGACAGCGGCGACTTCATGACCCCGCACTCCTCGTAGTGCACGGGCACGGTGGTGCGCGGCGCGAGCGTCTCGATCAGGTCAGCGCCCTGTCCGCCGTCCATGGTGAGCAGCACACCGAGCACCTTGGTGCCGCCGGGGTGCACGACCGCGAGGTCGATGCCGTCGAAGCGGTCGCGGATCTGGCGCAGCGCGGGATGCACCAGGGTGTCGCCGCTGAGGTAGATCCGGAGCGGCGACACCCGCCGCCTCGCGGTACTCGAGCATCGTGCCCATGACGGGAGGAGCCAGGCGCTCAGCGGCCCGAGCGCGTGCTTGCCCGGCAGCGAGGTGACCGTCAGCTTCGCCGCCCCGCTGGACAACGTCACGGTCTCCCACGTGCGCAACGGCGCGGCTTCGCGGAACCCCCCTGCGGTGCGGGCGCTGGCCGCGTGCGGAGTGGTGAGCACCGGCAGGTCGCGCGCGAGCTCCCGGCTCGCCACCCGGTCGAAGTGGTCGCCGTGCAGGTGGGACAGCAGCACGGCGTCCAGCTCGGGCAGATCGGTGATCTCGATCGGACTACGCTCAGCTGCTACGGGGCTGCTGCGACACCCCGGCGGGAAGGACTTCCACCTCCCTTGGTTCACGCCGCTTCACGGCGCACCAGCACCTCGTGGCGCACCCCCACTTCCGGCCCAGCCGATCGACAACACCGGCCCGACCGCAGCAAACGCAGCCTTCCCGTAGTCACCTGCCAGCAGCGGCTTCACAACGTTGAGCGCCAACGTCACGACGCTCACGAAGAGCGTGAACCGCGCCAGCCACCAGCCCTGCATCTGCTCTGCCGACAAGAGACTGAACTCCCGGACCGGCTGGGAACTGACCTCGACAGGACGCGGTCCGTGTGTCCTCGGTGGACACTTATGCAGGCGACAGCGTGGATGCGGCGGGTCTCACCGGGGCGCAGGACTGCACTGCGGGAAGAGCCCACAATACCGGTGTTGTTACTGGACCGGAGATTGGTCACGTGGCCCGACCGCGGGTGATACCGACGGCGGACAGCTGATCGGTCTGCGATCGGCGCGAGTCGCTTGCCTTGGCGTCAGCCAGTTGCGCAGCGGACGACTACGGCCGCCACCGGTGTCCGTTGGTGCAGCGGCGAACCGCGGCGGGCGAAGTCGTTGGTACGCCCGCCCGCCGCGGAACTGCTCAGCGGAACTGCGCCCGCACCGAATTCCTCGCCACCTCGAGATCGCTGTCGACGAGGCGGGCGACGATCGTCCGGCTTCCTCGGCCGTAGGCGGAGGTGTCGAACGTGAACCGCCAGTCGGTCAGGCCCTCCGCACGATTCCACCTGTCCGGCGCAGGTGTCTGGTTGCGCTCGACGACCTGCCACTCCACGCGCGCTCTGGCGGTCACGATGAACTCGCTGACAGCCACCGCGGACGCGGTGCGGTCCATCGCGGCCCGCGCGTACACGGTGTGCTTGCCCGGTGCCAGGGCGCCGAGCGGCGCGGTCCACGTGCCCGACTGGCCGTCCAGCGTCGCCGTGACCGGCGAGCTGAAGTCCGGGTCGTCCACCGAGATCTCGACGCGCCGCTGGACCGGATGGTCACCAGCGCCGGTGGGATTGGTGTCCGGGGCGGGGAAGGCGTAGCCGCCGCCGGCGACCACCTTCGTCCCTTCGGTCACCGACGAGCCTGCCGCGGGCTCGGTGATCGTCACGCCGAACTCCATACCGGTGGGCGGGAGTGCGGCTGGGCTGACACGGATCTTCGACGCGTGCGCGCCTTCGAAGCCGAACGCCCACGATCGCGCACCCAGCAACTGGACCTGGACCGTGAGCTGTTCCCCGGTGAAAGCATGCCTTGTTGTCTGGAACGAGAACACGTACTTCGTCCAGCACGCCTCCCCAAGTGCGGCGCACACCGCTCCGCCCGGTCCGCTGCCCACCACCGGCTGGATCGGTCCGACGCCGGAGCCGATCTCGCGGTCGGTCGCCATCAGCACACCGGTCGGCCGGATCGCGGACGGGGTCTCACCCGCCAGGTGCAGTTCGACCTCCACCCTGGAACCCTTCGGCAACGGTGCCGCCAACGGACCGGTCGACGGGAAGATTCCCAGCGGCCGGTAGGCTGCGGCCACGCTGGTCACCCTGGACTCGAAACACGGTTCCAGGTCGCCGGGCCGATCCACGTCGTCCAGGTACTGCTCGTTGTCGGTGGTGCCACATGCCGGGCCCGGCTCCGCGACGTTGTCCCTGCGGTGCAGGAAGAACGTCAGCGGATTGTCGTTGCCCAACGCCTGCACGGGCGCCGAGGGTGCCACCTTCCGCAGCGCGGCCAACGCGCCCTCCACAGTGGACACCTCGGCCTTGGTGATCGCGGTGCCGGTCGCGGCCGTGTCGGACTTGCCGTCACCGTCGCGGTCATAACCGCCGTACACCGAGTCCCGCACGGCTCGATCGAGCGCGAAGAACTCGTCCTCGAACGAGCGCTCCGGCATGGTGGACCGGCCCAGCAGCACCTCCACCGCGCGCCGCGCGCTTTCCGGCGTGGCCGCGCCGTAGCCCTCGAACAGGACGTTCGACTCCCCCGCGTACGGCGCGGTGAGCGGGTACGGGAACGCCGACGGCGCGTTCTTGGTGTTGAGCGGGAAGGCGTTCTTCAGCACCGCCTCGCGCAACTCCGCGCGGGTCAGTTTGCCGTCGGAGAGCTGGTCGCTGTTCGCCACGGGCAAGCCCTGTGCGACGACCTGGCCCGGCTTCTGGCCGGCCTGGCCGTCTCCGACGGCGCGCCGAACCTCGGTCAGCACGGTGCCGAAAACGCCCGCGGTGTACGGGGTCGCGGCGGATGTGCCGCCGAAGGCGCACTGTCCGACGGTGCCGGTGCGGCACGCCGACGGCAGGTTGCCGTCACCCCACGACGACAGGTGTACGGGAATGCCGTCGCCGACGACTGCGCGCTGGTTGTCCCGGCGCAGGGCGCCCACCGTGATGTTCCAGTCCGGGCCGGACTGGTCCGAGCCGTAGGTGCTGACCGGCACGTCGAAGGCGTTGCCGACACCGTTGCCCGCGGCGAACAGCGTGGTCTGCCCGCGCTCGGCCGCCGCCTTGGTCTCCTGGTTCGGCCCGACGACCGGGCCCAGGGGCAGACCGCCGACGTAGCCGAAGCTGTTGGAGCTGACGTCCACCCATGGCAGCGCCGCGGCGGGCGCCTCGTCCAGCGCTTCCACCACCACGAGCAGACACGTCGGGCAGTAGCCGTAGCGGTTGCCGACCGAGACCGACGCGGAGCCGCTGCCGTGGCCGTTGTCGTCGAGGATCGGATGCGGGTCGTCGCCGGAGGTGACCCCCGTCGAGCCGCCCGCGTCCAGCGCGCCGATGATCTTGGTTCCGGGGATCCAGTGCATCTTGCCCGGTTTGACCGTGGTGTTGCCGTCCCACAGCGGCTTGTCCTCGGCCGGAAGGTATCCCTTGCCGTGGGTGATCGGGAGACTCGTGGCGTCGGCCGGATAGCCGGGGATGTACTCGGCGGGGTGCCGGGTGAAGTTCCTGGTCAGCGCCAGCACGTCCGGATCGGGATAGGTGTCCGCGGAGAACTCCAGGTGGTAGGGGTTGATGCCGGTGTCGTTGATCGCGACGACGGTGATCGGGGTGGTCTGCTGCGGCAGCCGTGCCGGGTCGGCGACGACGACCGACGTGGTCTGCCTGCGCTCCAGTCCTGCCCCGTCGACGGCCTTGACCGTGACCAGGCGCCTCCCTTCGGGGAGCGTGAGCTTCGGCTCAACGCCCTGGACGTCCAGCACGCCGTCGGAGTCGGTGTCCCATCCGGTCGTCACCGGTTGGGTGCCACCGGAGACCGTGGCGCGGACCTGCTGCTCCTGACCGATCGAGAACATGTACGGACCACCCGCCGACACCGCGGGCCGCGGGTCGCGCTGCTGCGCACCGGTCACCACCACGGTCACCGTGTCGGCGACGGAGGCGAACTTGTCGACGACGACCGTCCATTGGCCGGCGTCGATCCGGCCTGCCACGCCCGTGCTCTCGCTCGTTCCGGGCACACCGCCACCGCTGCCGGCCCGCTGGCTGCCATCGGGACCGAGCAGGCGGAGGTCGTAGTCGTTGACGCCAGCCGTCCACGACACGGTGACCTGAAGATCGGTGAGGTCTACCGGCGCTGCGAAGGGGAACTCGAGCGAGTCACTGCTGAGCGCGCCAGGAGTGACATCCTCCGCAGTCGTGTCGAGCAGCGTGAGGCTCTTGGTCGACCGGATCGCGACCTTGACGGTGTCGGTGGCGGTGACACCGTTCGAATCGGAGACCTTCAGCGACACCTCGTGGTCACCCTCGGGCAGGCCGGTGGTGTCGAGCTGGGCGGTCGGCGCGTCACCACCCTCCACGGTCCCGGAGGCCGCGGCCCACTGGAACGTGTACGGAGCCGCGCCGCCGTAGCCGGAACCGAGAAGCGTCGCCTTCTCCCCAGGAGCGACCAGCGGTGTGTCACCGGCGTCGGCCACCAACCCACGCGGCTGGGGCGTGCCGCCGCCGAGCGACGCCCTGCCCGCGACCTCGACGCGGCCGGACAACGGCCCGTCGACTACACCGTCCCACACCCCTTGGCCGTTCACGGTCGTGATCGTGAGTGAGCCGGCAGCCGCTGCCGCCGGCACGCCTGAGGCCACCAACGCCATCAGGACCAGAGGGACCATCACAGCCGATCTCGATCTCAAAGCCGCCTCCTCCGCATCATGTGCGGACCTGTAACGACTGACACGGAGTAGCGGTTACGCCCGATAGGCTTATGACTATTTAGTGTGAAAAGCGGGGCGTCGGAAACTCACAGTCAGAGGTAGGCAGAAACCTCACCCATTCGGGTCGCTCAACGGGGCCCGAAAGCGAGTACGGCTATGTCATCCGACTGCCCGTCGCTCCACTCGCGGACCACCGCGGTCGCTGTGGCGACGACCGTCGCCGCATCGGAGCCGGTCGACGTCGCCACGGTTTCGATTAGCTGTTCCTCACCGAACTGTGTCCCGTCCGCGCGACGTGCCTCGGTCAGACCGTCCGTGTAGAGCATCAGGACATCGCCCTTGCCCAGAACCGTGGTCGCGGCGACGAACCGCGCACGCGGCAGGATGCCGACGAGTTGCCCTCCTGGCGTCCGCACCTGCTCGACCTCTCCGGTGGCGCGGATCACCAGCGGGGGCGGGTGCCCGCCGCTCGCGAGGATGATCCGGAACCCGTCTGCTTCACGCTCGAGCAGTCCGAAGACAACCGTGCAGAACCGCGTGGTCGGCTGGTACTCCTGCAACAGCACTTCGTTCAAGGTGGTGAGCACGCCGAGCACGTCGGTGTCGTGGACGGCGGCGGCGCGGATGGTGTAGCGGGTGAGCGACGTCAGCACCGCAGCCTCGGGTCCCTTGCCGCACACGTCACCGAGGAAGAACCCCCACCGCTGGGTCCCGATCGGGAACAGATCGTAGAAGTCACCGCCGATCTCGTCGCGCGAAGCGGCGTGGTAGGCCGCTGCGACGTCCAGGCCCCGCACCTTCGGCAGCACCGGTGGCAACAACGTGCGTTGCAGTGTCGTGTTCAGTCGCTGCAGGCGTTCCCGGTCGCGCTCGGCCTCCCTGCGTGCGCGAAGAAGTTCTTGTTCGTAAGCACGACGTTCCTGCGCGTCGAACACCGTGACCCGGACGAACGCGGGACGCCCCTCCGACGTCGTCTTGACCGTCGCGGTCACGAGTACCGGCAGACGCCGGCCGTCCGCTGCGACCACGTCGAAGGCGATTTCGCGCGCGCAGCCGTGCATCCGCAGCATCGGGGCGTAGTGCGTCTCGTGATAGAGCTTTCCACCCGCGGTGAGCAGATCGGTGAAGTGCTTGCTTCCGACGAGTTCTTCGCGTTTGTACCCCAACCAGCTCGACAGCGTGGCGTTGACTCGAATGATCCGACCGTCCACCAAGGTCGACAGGTAGCCGCACGGCGCGTCGTCGTAGAGGTCTTCGACGCTGTCCTCCGGAAACGCGTCGAAGTACGCGGTCGCCTCCCCCGAATCGTCGTGGCCGGTCACCGTCATGGCCTCTGCGACTGTGCCGCCAGAAAGCCGTCGATCGCCGCGACGGTCGCCTCCGGCGCGCTCAGGTGCGGGCAGTGCCCCGTCGCGTCCAGGACCATCAGTTCGCTGTCCGGGATCGCACGGTGCACGAACTCTCCCACCTCCTGAGCGGCGATGACATCGTCGCGGCACTGCAGCACGAGGGTCGGAACGGTGATGTTCGGAAGGTCGGCACGGTTGTCGGACAGGAAGGTGACACGTGCGAAGTGCCGCGCGATGTCGGGATCGGTGCGGCAGAAGCTCTCCACGAGCTCGTTCCCGAGCTCCGGCCGGTCCGGGTTGCCCATGATCGCCGGAGCCATCGCGGCCGACCAGCCGAGGTAGTTGCTGTCGAGCGAGTCCAGCAGCTCATCGATGTCGGCTGCGCTGAACCCGCCGCGGTAGCCGTCGTCGTCGACGTACCGCGGCGACGGTCCCACCATGACAAGACTCGAGAACCGCTCCGGTTCCTCGAGCACAGCGAGCGCGCCGATCATCGCGCTCACCGAATGCCCGACGAACACCACGTCCCGCAGGTCCAGGTCGGCGCAGATCTCCAGGACGTCGGCGGCGTATCCACGCAGCGTGGCGTACCGGTCCGGCCGCCACGCCGTCAGGTCCGAACGCCCAGCTCCGACGTGGTCGAACAGCACGATCATGTGGCTGTCCGCGAACGCGGGGACCACCGTCCGCCACATGTTCTGATCACAGCCGAAGCCGTGCGCGAACATTATCGGGCGGCCGTCGCGTCGACCGGTGACCACCACGTGGTTCCTGCTGCGTACATCCACAACTACGGAGTATCACATCGGCAACGCGCAGGCTCATACCCGCACGAAGCGGACGCCTGTCAGCCGAACCCCAACCCTTGCGAAAGAACTGGGACCACATCGCAGTGCCTCCGTCATCGCCCAGCAGTCCTGTGCCGAGCAGTCCGGTGTCGCACGCCTCGACAGACGGCTCCCCGGTCGGCACCGACGGGGTCGGCCATCGCCGGGGCTGCGGCAAGGCACACGACCGCGGCAACAGCGAGGAAGGTGACGATGCGATGACGCACGAGACCTGATCATGAAGTGGAGGAAGAGGTGCAATCGTCGTCATCGAGTCCATTCCGATTGGAATTTCCCCTGGAAGACCTCCTCCTCCAGTCCGGAAGCCGCCTTGGCCACGAGCTGCATCCCGCTGCGATCCACCAGCAGGACGGTGGCGGTGTCGACCGCGAGCAGCTGACGGGCGCGTTCGACCAATACCTCCAGAAGTTTGTCGAGGTCGAGCCCATGAGCGTCCCGTCCGTCACGGCGCCGAGGACACGCATGCGGATTGACGAACCCCGGGCCTCACCCGTCCAGCTCCGTCCGCGCCAACCACGTCCATAACATTACTTCGCGCAACCGTCAAGCACTACGAATGGCGCCAACCGATACTGAGCCGGCCTTGGTCAGACCGGCTTCAACGAGCCCCGAATGCCTGCCTCGCGGCGACGCCCGCCTGCCCACGGCGCGCAGCGCAATGCCGATGCGATGCTTCACCGGCCCAGGGGTGATGACGACGTTGTCCGCCGCCAGTGGTCGGTCAGGTGGCCATGGCCAGGTTGCGCATCTGGGCGACGCCTCAGGTGGCGTTGCAGACGCCGCCGTGTTCGAGGCAGTGCTCCAAGTCCCTCGGTCATTCGTTCACCTCGTTGCCGACATCGATCCCAGATGGATTCTGAAGTGTGGACGAAAGCAACCGGCAGAAGGCCGAGTGAACTACGAGATGGTGAACGCGGAATGCACATCCGGTGCACAGTGGCCCTGGCCACGGTGCCACCTGCAGCAGTGGCGGCCTCAGTGAAGTCCGGCAGCTTTCGCTCGACGCGCTCAAAACCCACACACCCGGACGAGGCATCGTCGTTCGCTTGGAGCAGCGAGTTGATCCGATCGGCGGGTGAGGGCTGAGGCGGTTTGCTGCCAAACTGCCAGCGGCCGAGCACACCAAGATCGACGCGTCGCCGCCGGACCGTTGATCGACAGTTTGAGGAAGAAAGAGTGCCCCAACTCAACGATCCGGGAGCGTTGCGGCGCTTCTGGTGGCAGAGCACACCCGGCGGGCGTGTGGGCATCGCGTGTTCGAGCGTGGTGCTGAGCCTGGTCGTGACAGGTTTCGCAGTAGCAGACACGACGACGTCCACACAGCAGAAAGTCGTCCGGTCCACGCCGAGCGCCACGCCGAGACCCGGTGATTCTCAGGTCGTCGTGCAGGCGGTGTCCGCGGTGGATCTCTTCAACGGTCTCGACGCGACAACCAGCGAGCTTGTCCGGGTGCGTGTCACGGGCATCCGGTCGACCGGGCCCTGCTGGGCGCATGACGAGCTCGCCTTCGCGCGCACCACGCTCGACGGCAAGCAGGTCCGGCTCCTCGTGGACGGCGGCGGCGCACGCGATCCGGAGGGACGGCTGCTGGTGAAGGTGCAGCTGCCGGCCGGACAGGACTACGCGGAGACTGCCGTGGCAGCCGGAGCGGCTGTGCCGGACTCCGGATCGGACACGCTCCTCACCGCGGCCCAGTCCGAGGCCCGGCAGCACCGGCGCGGCGTGTGGGAGAGCACGTGCGTGCCCAGCACGCCCAGCGCTTCCGATAGCAGCCAACCATCACCACCGCCGTCCTCCGCCGGCGAGAAGACAACGGAGTCCGGCACGACCACGACGCAGCCCGCGCCACCGGTCGAGGTACCGCCACAGCCGACGGTCACCACGACACCCCAGCAGCAGCCACCGGACGATGTCCAGCGAGGCGTGGAGATGGGCGCGCCGTGTTCGCCTGAAGGGGCGCGCGGACTCACGGCCAAGGGACAGGACGTCACGTGCCAGCGCAAGGGAGAGGACCTGCGATGGATGAAGCCGTGAACGTCGACCTGTTCGGCAACCCGAAGCCGGCCGAGGTCGTGGAGAAACCCTCTGCGCGGGGACTGCTCGACGACGGACTCGTCCGCACCACGGGCTGGCTTCAGCTCGGTACGCACGCGGTCAGTTCCGAGGCCTTTTGCGCGCTGGTTTTCTTGTTGCACGGCCTGGTGATCGCGATCGCGCTGGTGCCGGCGAACCCGGTCCTCGCCGGGCTGATCGTGCTGGCCGCGCCGCCGTGCGGCTGGGCGTTGTGGCGCCTCGTCACCACACGGCTGCTGCCCGCGTCGAGAACACGCGGCACCGGCACGGTCGAAGCGCGCCTGCTGGTCCCAGGTGGCTGGGTGCGTGTCCACGGATCGATCGGACCGGCCGGGAAAGTCACCTCGACCACGTCCGGCGGTGACGAAGAGGTGACCGTCTGGTTCGCCGGTGGACTGTGGAGAGTCTGGCCCGTCGATCACCAGGTGCACGTCGTCGAAGTGGTCGACTGAGCTCGGTGCCGCGTGCACACCAGCAGGGAGGCTGAAAGGTGCGTTCGTCGTGGCGGAGTCGCACGACGCTGGTCGGCAGGGAACAGGAGCTGAGCGAACTCTGCGCCGGGCTGCGGGCGGTCGAAGCCGGTGGCGGCGACGCGGTGCTGGTGGAGGGGCCGGCGGGCATCGGGAAATCGCGGTTGCTCGTCGAGCTCTGCGATCTGGCGCGGCGCGACGGTTTCCACGTTCTCATCGCGCGTGCTTCCGCGGCGGAGCGCACCTTCGCCTTCGGCGTGGCGAGCCAGCTTCTCGAACCGCCGCTGTTGTCCTTGCCACCTGCACGGCGCGACGAGTTGCTCGCCGGATCCGCCGCGCTCGCATCCCAGGTGCTGAACCTGACCGCGCTCGGCGAGGAACGTGCCGGACAGTCACTGGACACGTACGCGGCACTGCACGCGCTGTACCGGCTGGTGGCCGCACTTTCTGGGGGTCAGCCGGTGCTCGTCGCCGTGGACGACGTCGAGCAGGCCGACGCGCCGTCGCTGCGCTGGCTGGCGTATCTGTTGCGGCGGCCCGGTTCTGTCCGGGTCACGATGGTGATGACGCGGTGCGCGGGCACCGAGTCGGCTCATCCGGAGCTGCTGGCCGAGGTGACCACTGCGCTGCGGCGCATGTCGCTGCGCGGCCTCGGCCCGGGCGACTGCGCGCGACTGATCGGCGACACGTTCTCCGGCGAGGTCAGCGAGGAGTTCGTCGCGGCCTGCCGGACGGCGACGGGAGGCAATCCCTTCCTGTTGAACGAGTTGGTCCGCGAGCTTGTGGCACTGGACATCTCGCCGACCGGCGCTGCGACAGCGGAGGTGCGCTCCTTCGGGCCCAGGGAGGTCGCGACGGCGGTGCTCACGCGGCTGCGCGAACAAGGGGTGTCTCTCGTGCCGTTGGCCGGTGTGGTCGCCGCACTCGGTCAGGCAGAACCCGAACTGGCCGCCGCGGCATCCGGACTGGAACTGTCCGAAGTGGTCGCGGGCGCGGACGTGTTGGTGCGGATCGGCGTCTTCCGCCCCGGACCGCAGCTGGCCTTCGCTCACTCCATCGTCCGGTCCGCCGTCGAACAGGACCCCGGTGCCGTTGATCACGAGAGGGTGCACGCCCGTGCCGCTCAGTTCCGGCACCGAAGACGGGCGCCCGCGGAACAGGTCGCCTCCCATGTCCTGCGCAGTCCCGCTCTCGCCGACGGGGTGGGTGATCGACGTGCTCGCCGAAGCCGCCCGCTGCGCGGTGACACGCGACGCACCGGAGATCGCGGTGAGCTATCTGCAGCGAGCGCTGCGCCACCAGTTGCCAGAGGCGACGCACGTCCAGCTGCTCCTTCAGCTGGGCATGACCGAAATGCAGGTCGACTCCCGAGCGGCGGTCGACCACCTCGGAGAGGCTCACCGGCGCGCCGCAGACCCGGCGACCGAGGCGCACATCGCCATGGTGCTGGCACAAGAACTCGGCTAACAGGAACGGTACGGCGAAGCGCTGCACATCCTGGACCGCGCCGCCGCCGCGGTCGCGCCGGTCGACCCGGAGCTCGCCCAACGGGTCGAGCTGCACGTCCTGTGCCTGACGATCGACGAGCGCTACACCGAGGCGAACGTCTCCACCCGGCTCGCCGCCCTGCGCAGACGAGATGGCCTCTCACCTTCAACCACGCGGTTCATCGCGGCGATAACGGCGTTCGCGAGTGTCCTGGGCGACCGGACGATCGAGGAGGCCCGTGAACCGGTCATGTTGGTTCTGGCAGTTGCGCACCCACGCCGAGTCGATTCCTGCCGTACTCGACCACGCGGAACCCGCCCGCGTCGTACGCGATGTACGCGATCTTGCTGTCGCCGGTGTCCATCGCGACCTCGTGCACCGACAGGTCATCGAGCCCGCGCGCACAAGCCGGACCCTGCGCCTCCGGGATCGTGCAGGTGTCGGCAGAACCTGCCCCGCCCATGCCTCGGGCACTACTCCCGCCCGGTCACCGGCCTGCTTCTGGGTGCAGGCCGGGCTGGCCACCACGGCACCGACCCCGCCGAGTTCGTCGGCGCCGCGGTGGCGCTCTACTTGCTGTCCAACATCCCGCCACGGGCCGGCCGCGGTGATCCCGGCCGTCATCCCGTTGGGTTTCTGCTGCGGGTTCGACCGTCGAAGACCGGGCAGTGAAGGCGTACCAAACGCACCCCACAGCCGGCCGCCTGTGGCCCGGCGGCCGGTCGGAGACTTTCAGGAGCCGGGGCGGTCGACCTCTCCGCGCCACGCGCCGGTCTCGTGACCACCGCGTGACTCGATGAACTCCTTGAACCTGTTCATGTCACCTTTGACGCGCTGGTCCAGCAAACCGAACTTGTCGGCGACGTTCTCGGCGAACCCGCTGGGGTCGATGTCCATCTGCGCCGTGACCCGGGTGCGGGTGTCGTCCAAGCGGTGGAAGGTGATGACCCCGGCGTGCTGAGGCCCGTCCTCCGATCGCCAGGCGATGCGCTCGTCGGGGTTCTGCTCGGTGATCCTGGCGTCGAACTCGCGTGTCGTACCCGCAACCTTGATCTTCCAATGGACGTGGGTGTCGTCGAGCTGCCGGATTTCTTCGACACCTTCCATGAATTTCGGGAAGGACTCGAACTGGGTCCACTGGTTGTAGGCCGTCGTCACGTCCACGTCCACGTCCACGGACTCGGTAATCGTGCTCATGGTCGTCGGGCTCCTTCTGCCGGGGTGGGCGGTACACCATCTCCCACGGATTACCCGGCGAATCGAGAGAAAAACAGGAAGGATCGAGTGCGGCTTCGTGAACCTGCCAGTGGTCGACCCCGAACGGTGACGTTCGGGTCCCGCGCAACTCGAGAGTTCACGCGAAGTGGGACTCGCCTAAGACTTGGGGTACCGCAGTCAGCGGACCCAGACGATCGGTTCTCTGCGTGGACGATCCGAGGACGGCCAGACGTAGGGCAGATCATCGGGCACATCCGGGAAGTGTGGGCGGTAGTGCTCGGGGGCCTTGCGCACGAGCGCAGACTGGTGACTGCGGTGGAAGTCGCGGTCACCGAGCCACGGTGGAAGATCACCCGCATCGGCCAGCTCGAGCTGGGTGTGTACGAGTTCGAGTCCTGTCGCCTGCCGGAGGTCCTGCCGCAGGGTGGACCGGCAGGTGTCCTTCCGGCCCCTCGCACTCCAGACCGCACAGATCTCCAGTCCGTAACGGACGAGCGCCTCCTCGTAGCCCGCCCACATCGCCGCCGCCGGGTGATGACGCCACCCGTACCCGAACACCGTGAGCGCCCGGAGCACCTGGATCGCCTCTACCCGCTGCTTGCCGAGCCGCAGCGGGTCCAAGACCGTGGCCGTCTCACGGAAGTCGGGGTGGGGAAGGAAGGTCTGCACGGTCTTCCCCGCCACATCCGGCTGACGGGCGGACAGCGGTCGGTGAGGGGCGACCGGCCACACCGGACCGAACGGCCCGTGCTGTACCGGAGAGCGAGCGTCGCCGTGACTCTGGCGGCCTCCTGCTGGCGCGTACGCTTGAGCTCGTCATTCGCAGGTTCCGCGCTGACACCCTGTCACGCCGTCGTCGCTCGCCGCTGAGCACGTCGCAGTGCCACCCCAAGGCCTGTCATCACGACGGCCAAGAACAGGTGAAGCCAGTTGTCCGCAGCGTTCAGCGGTACGAAGTTCGCGGCGCTGTCGTGGTCGACCAGCAGGCCGTAAAGCCACAGGACCGCGTAGACCACTCCGCCGCCGATGAGGAACGCGCTCGCGCCCGCCACTGTGCGCGCCATCATCAAGCCGACGATGCCGAACAGCAGGTGCACGATGTTGTGGAGGATCGACACGTGGAACACTCCGAGCAACATGGCCGTCGACTCGTGGCCGGCGAAGGTCATGCCGTCGTAGTTCGTCGTCAGGCCTGGAATGAAACCGGCGATCCCCACCACCAGGAACACCACCGCCACCACCATGGCCGCGGTCTGGACGGGCTGCCTATGAGCCACCGTCTTTGCCATCGACTCTCCTTAAGATCGGCCGGGCGTCGGGTTCGCCTGCCGTGTAAGGCGGACTACCCCACCGCCCAGGCGTTCATTCCGCCGTATTCCTCCGGATGAACGAGCCGTCGCGGGGCACCCGTCGGTATGACCGTGGATCGGGGACGCACCGAACACCCGGAGGAACCCGCCGAGGGCGGCCGTGAGAAAGGTGAGGAGACCGAGGTGCGCGTACGGGAGGAGCAGCAGAACGAGCGGCCGGAACAGCGACGGTGCACCGCGGACGGATCCGTCGCGAGGTTCGGCTTCCACGCACCGGGTACGCCGAAAGCCATGCGGGAGGACTGAGTCGCCGGCGCGCTCGGCCGCCGACTTGCGATGCGGTTCGGCTCATCCTGTTGGGAAACCTGGTGCTGTCCGACGGAAGGAGTTCGTGTGACCGGTCTAGCACGCGCTGTCGCCAAGCTGGTGGGGCTGGGCGCCACCATGCGAGGCAACCGGCTGTTCCATCCGCGAGGCGTCGTGTTCCGTGCCGCGTTCACCGTCACCGAGACCCAGCGCCACGGGGTGCCGCTGCTGGACGAACCGGGCGACCACTCGGCACTGGTGCGCCTGTCCAAGGCGACCTCGACACCTTGTGGACTTCCAGATGTGCTCGGTCTGGCCATCCGGATCGACGACGCCGGCGGCGAAGGCATCCCCTTGGACCTAGCGCTGGCCACGACCGGCAGCCGACCCGGCCTCCGCCACCTCCTGACGCCCCGCGCCGATTTCGCGACGACCTACACGTCACTGCTGCCCTACCTGGTCGGTGCCCGGCGTCGCCTGGTGGCCGCCGTCTGCGCTGACCCCGCCCGCCACATCGGGGCCGATCTGGCCGAGCTGCCCGGCGCGGTCGCCGCCGCGCCGCTGGATTTCCGGATCATGGTGGCTGAGCTGACCGGACCTTGGCAGCAAGTCGCCACCCTGCGTGTCACCGGCCCTTGCCTTGACGACCACGACCCTCGCTTCGACGTCACCACTCACCGGCTCGACCGCTTCCAGCCACACGGCTGGCTCAACCAGCTCCGTGGCCCGGCTTACCGCGCCTCCCAACGCGCTTCGCGGAAATCGGGCAGGGCAGCCGGACACGAGAGGAGCGGTACCGATGCGGAGGCGTGAACGCCGGCCAGTAAGCGGAACCGGCCTTGCCAACCTCACGACTCGACCACTCGAACATCGAGCGCGAAGCCGGCATGGACGTCGGTGACGCAGGTACCCCCACGTCCTCGTATGCGGCCCGCTCCAGGAGGTTGTCCTGACAGGCGACGACGTGGGTGTACCTATCGCCGAAAGGTCCCCTCCAACACCTTCAGGTAGAAGGCCGAAAGGCTCGGGCGCCCGGTGCACACGGTGACCTTGGATGAACCTGCGCCGGCGAGCTCAGCCCGAAGCACGGTGACCAACTCTCGAGCGCGTTCCATGCTGATCTTGAGTTCCGTGCGCAGCGTGTCCGCCGCGATCGGCCGCTTGTGCACTGCCCAGTGCCGAGCGTCAGCCAGCCGGGCGAGACCAAGCACTTCGTGTCCTCGCTCGGCCGCGTCCTCCTTCACGTCCAACACATCGAGCGCGGGACATCGGCCTCAGCTCCTGCCGTGCGAGCGACTTGCGCGACCGACTGCAGCATGCCCGGCCCACCTCCGCCCAGCCGATCAGCAACACCGGCTCGGCCGCGTCGATCGCCGCCTTCCCGTAGTCACCAGACAGCAGCGGCTCCGCGATGTTGAGCGCCAACGTCACGACGCTCACGAAGAGCGTGAACCGTCGTAGTGGCCGCAGTCCCCTCCTCGGGCGCGCCGTGCAGCGCGGGGTACCTCGTCGCGAGCAGCGAGCCCAGGATCGACAAGTCGGCGGCCGGCGCGGTCAGCGGAGCGACCCAGACAGGAACACCAAGCCGCAGAGCGAGGCTGAGCACGTTGCCGAAGCCGAACAGGAACGTCAGGCCGACCACCGCGGCCATGATCACCGTGACCGCCCGCTCGACATCGTGAACGACCCCGGAAGCGGTGCCCGCGGGGCCCGAGCCGCGCCCGAGATCCCCGACCTGCAACGACTCGGGGTGACACGACGCGACAGGAGTACCCGATGCATTCTGACTCTTACGTGCAGAAACGGCACTCACCGACATCACCCGACACCACCGTCGAGGGCAACCCGAGGACTCTTGATCAGCGGGTCGGGGTTCGAGTCCCTGGCGGCGTACTCCGGAGAAGCAGGTAGAGATTCGTCTCTACCTGTTTCTTTGCTTTTCGGGTGCTCATCCGAATCGTTCCTTTCTGCGCTGTGGATCATGGTTGGTGCGCCCGAGATGAGCCCGAGACGCGGATGATCTTCGATCGCCGGACGTTGTCTCGCGGGCGACCTGCGGCAGCACGCCGGCGTTGGTGTCCGCGGTGATGGTGAGGAGTGCCGCAGCATGCTGGGCACGACCTTCATGTTCGCTCCCGAGGCAAGCGCGAAGGTCGCGGCGGGGTGCAGGGGTGAGCCGTCCAGCTCGGTGAACATGAGGCCGAGATCGACCCACGCGTCTCCGGCTGCCTCTCGTTCGCGCCGCTGCCTGGACCGGTGAGCGAACAGCTCCAGGACGGTCCCGCAGTCGAGCCTCGGTCCACACGAGCGGCTTGGGTCGCACCTCAGGAGGAAGCTCGACCTGATGTGCGCGGGGTCGTGCTCATCCACCCCAACCGGGAGGGCACCGCCAACGTCCTCCAGGGCCGATGGCGTGGGTGCGCGGTCCGGGGCCCGCACGCCCGACGCGGTGGAACTGCACCGCCGGCTGCCGAGGTGGTAGAGGCGTCCGACCAGGTCCAGGTTCGCGAACCCGGTCAGCTACTCGTCGACAGCCGCGTACTGCCCGGAGACGCCGATCTGCGCGCGCAACCCGCGGGTGTCCCGCGACCACGCCGGACCCCGCGACAGTCGCCGTGCCGCCGTCCGGAGGTAATAGCGTGATGAAGACAAGAACTGGGAACGGCCCGGACCACGTGAATTGCCTCATGCGCAACGCTTACGGGTTCCGGTAATCGGCCCATCAGTTCCACGAATAGTGATTCGTGATGGCAGCAGACGGGTGAATCTTCTCGACAGCGAATCTGGCGGTCTTGGACAGTTCCTTTGTGCGAGGTTCCCCTGCAGCCACTCACCACGTGCATTCCGTTCCCACCACGCACAGCGAACGGTATGCCCGAAAGGAACTCCATGCACGACGACGATGAGCCGGTAGGCCGTGTACTCGGCCGGCGGCAGGCGCTGATTCTGCTCGGCGCCGCAGGCGCGACGCTCACGGTCGCGGGATCTCCCGCGGCCGGCGCCACCCAAACCGCCGGCGGCCCCGAGGTCTGCGCACCGGCGCTGAACTGCGTGGTCAAGCCGGAGCAGATGGAAGGTCCTTACTTCGTCGACAGGATGCTCAACCGGTCCGACATCCGAACCGACCCGGCCACCGGTCAGCCGTCGGCCGGAACGGCGCTGACGCTCAACTTCACCGTCCAGGCGGTCCGCCCAGGACAGTGCACCCCGCTACCCAACGCCATAGTGGACATCTGGCAGTGCGACGCGTTCGGGCTTTACTCGGACATCCCGTCACAGGGAAGTTCCGGCCGCCGTTTCCTGCGCGGCTACCAGAACACCAATACGGATGGGAAGGCCCAGTTCATCACCATCCTGCCCGGCTGGTACACCGGCAGGACACTCCACATCCACATCAAGATCCGGACGATCGGCACCAACGGCCGTCCGTACGAGTTCACGTCCCAGCTGTACTTCACAACCGCGTTCGGCGCGGCCTACCTCCGGACCCAGCCGTACGCGCGCAAAGGCCCCGCGGACACCACCAACAACAGGGACTCCATCTACCTGAGAGGTGGTGCCCAGATGCTGCTGAACCCAACCAGCACCGGGGCCGGCTACAGCGCGGACTTCGCGATCGGTCTCGACCTGTCCAACACCCAGGTCGGCCGGCCCGACTGATCGGGACGTTCGCTCAGTGACCGGCGCCGCAGCGGAAAACCGCTGCGGCGCCGTTCGTTCAGCCGTTGTGCTGAGCGGTGACGGCCTCCGTCGTGCTTAACGTGCCGGATCAGCGGGTCCGGGGTTCGAGTCCCTGGCGGAGTACTCCGTCTCCGCGTGGATCACGCCTGGCCGCGGCGCGGACCGTGCCCATCGCCCCGACCGGCCAGTCCTGGCTGGAACGCCAGTGGGGCCGGTCGACGGGTCGCCGGGCAGTCACTGGAGCCGGCTGAACCTCACCATGCCGAACGGTGACGCGGTGGCCGTCTGGGACGCCGTCGGCGCTACCGGCGAGACGCACGCCTGGGCAGAGGTACCCGACCCGGTGGATCGTCAGCATCCCGGCGCTGAAGACCCGTCTCACGGTGCAGGTCACCGGTAGCCCGGGGCAGGAGATCGTTCTCGGCGGCAACGGACGCCTGACGGCCACCGCCGCCTTCGAAGGCACCTACCGCGGCGCCAAGGTCACCGGTAGGAACTTCGCCGAGATAGGCGGCGGAACTGCACTAAAACGCGACAACCACGACCTTAGTTGTGCACGATGCAGTTCGGGTTCTTTTCTCCAACCCGATACGACGTGATCGCGTCGTTCAGCAGCGGCTCGATGGCCGCATCCGACGATCCCGGCGCAAAGGCGATGCAATAAGGAACACAACTGGCGCCTGGAGTGCAGGTGTATTGGAACTGATAATTGGAGTGTTCGTACACCGTCACCCAGGAGCTGGTCCGGTTCCAGACCGATGTCGCCCTGTCGTTGAACCAGCTGCCGACGTTGGAAACCGATCCGGGGGTCGAGTGGAACATCCCTCCATAACTGGAGTGCTCCCACATGCAGAAATGCCCGGAAGGGCACTGACTGTAGTGGGCGCTTGCCGATGGAGTCTTCACTCACCCGCCATGGACGCTCGCGCAAATACCTTTGCCCTTACGCGCGCCATTTCCGCGGCCCGGAGAGCCGGACGCGCCCGGCGAGTGGTCAGCGCTTGCGACCGACAGCGGCCAGCCCGCTGAACCGCTCCGGGTGGTCGTCGACGTCGTCGAGTGACGCGGGCCGCCACAGCGGCAGGAACACCACTCCTGGGTCGACCAGGTCGAAGTCGGCCAGCAGGTCGGCGACCTGCGGCTTGGAGCGCATGGTCATCGGAGTCGGGGTGCGGCGGTAGAGATCTTGGTGCGAGCCGGCTTTCTCGGGTTGCCCGTCCTGGCTGGCGTGCGAGACGGCCAGGAAGCTGCCGGGTGCCATCGCGTCGCGGTATCCGGCGATGATGGCGGCCGGGTCGTCGCTGTCGGGTACGAAGTGCAGCACCGCGACCATCATGACCGCGACCGGCTCGTCGAAGTTCAGCAACGAGCGCACCTCGGTGCTGCCGAGGACCTGGTCCGGGCTGCGCAGGTCGGCGTGCACCACCGCGGTCTGGTTGTCGTCGCCGAGGATGCTGCGGCTGTAGGCGACGGCGACCGGGTCGATGTCCACGTAGACGACCCGCGCGTCGGGGGCCGCGTCGCGGGCGACCTCGTGGACGTTGCCCACCGTCGGGATGCCCGAGCCGAGGTCGAGGAACTGCCGTACGCCCGCGTCGACGCAGAACCGGACGGCGCGGCGCAGGAAGGCCCGGTTGGCCTGCATGATCAGCGGCAGGTCCGGCCACATCGCGATCGCGTGCTCGGCCATCTCGCGGTCCGCGGCGAAGTTGTGGGCGCCGCCCAGGTAGTAGTCGTACACCCTGGCCGCGCTGGGACGGGTCAGGTCGACTTCCGCCGCCGCCACCGGTTCGTACGCCACGCTCGCCTCACCCGGGAGTCGTCTCGTTGATCCGCTGAGCCGGATCAGTCCTCCAGGTGACGCTACCGCCGATGCCGCGCACGTACGACACACAGGCGACCAGCCGGTGTGTCACGGTGTGGCCAGTGCTTCGGTCGGTGACATGCGGCTGGCCCGCATCGCCGGGTACAGCCCGGCGACCACGCCGATGACCATCGTCGCGGCGACGCCGTCGGCGGACGCCCACGCCGGCACGACGGACGGCCAGTCCTGGTAGGACGCGTAGATGACGGTGACCACGACACCGAGCAGTACGCCGCCCAGGCCTCCCAACGCGGACAACAGCAGGGACTCCGCGATGAACTGGACGCGCACCTGTCCGCGCGTCGCGCCGAGCGACCGCCGCAGCCCGATCTCCGCGCGCCGTTCCAGGACGGAGATCACCATCGTGTTGGCCACGCCCACACCGCCGACCAGCAACGCGACCGCGCCCAGCCCGAGCAGCAGCCCGTTCAGCGTCTGGTCGGTCGCCTGCTTGGCGGCCAGCGCGTCGGACGGGCGGGAGACCGAGACCTCGTTGGGGTTCTCCGGGTTCGCTGTCGCGGCGAGAACGGACTGCACCGCCTCGACGGCGTGCTCATCCGCTCGCGTGTAGACAGTCGTGGCGTAGCCGTCGAACTTCAGCGACTGCTCGGCGACCGGCCAGCCGATCAGCGCGGCCGTGTCCAGTTCGGGTGCCAGCGGTACGGCGGCCAGCACGCCGACCACGGTGAACCACCGCTCGCCGAGGTGGACCTGCTGTTGCGGGCCGGCCGCGTCGACGCCGAGCCGTTCGGCGGCCTTCTGCCCGAGGACGACCGCGGGATAGCGGCCGTTGGCCTCGTTGAGGAAAGCGCCGCTGACGACCGTGCCGCCCACGGTGTCCAGGAGGTTCGTCCGTGCCGCCAGCACGGCGATCCCGCCGGACTGCGCGTCGGGGACGTGGTCGTTGCGGTACACCTTGGCGCCCATCACCTTCCCGGTCGCCGAGGTGGAGGTCACCGGCTCGATCCGGTCGATCATCGCGATGGCGTCGTCCGGCAGGTGGCTCTGCTCCCCGAACAGCGACTGGCCCGGGCCGACGGTGAGCAGGTTCGTGCCCAGCGCCGCGAGCTGCCGGTCCAGGTTCTCGCGGCTGGAGGTGGAGATGCCGACGACCGCGATCATCGCCGCGATCCCGATCGCGATGCCCAGCGCCGACAGGAAGACCCGCAGCGGCCGGGCACGCAGGCCCGCTCCCCCGACCCTGAGCACGTCGCGGACGCTCAGCCGCGCGGGACGCAGCCGGTGGTCAGGCATGGCGATCACCGATGATCCGCCCGTCCCGCATGTCCACCTGGCGCGGCAGACCGGCCGCGATGTCCCGGTCGTGGGTGATGACGACGACCGTCGTGCCCGTCTCGTTCAGCTCGCGCAGCAACGCGATCACGCCCGCCCCTGACTGGGTGTCGAGGTTCCCGGTCGGCTCGTCCGCCAGCAGCAACGCGGGTTCCCCGACGACCGCGCGGGCGATCGCGACGCGCTGCCGTTCGCCGCCGGACATCTCGTGCGGCCGGTGGTCCACCCGGTGCGCCAGGCCGACCCTCTCCAGCGCGGCCTTCGCCCGGCTTCTCCGTTCGCGCAGGTTCGTTCCGGTGTAGAGCAGGCCGTCGGCGACGTTGTCCACTGCGGACACACCGCTGGCGAGGTGGAACTGCTGGAACACGAAACCCAGCACACGGGCGCGCAGCGCGGACAGTTCGCGGTCTGTCAGGGTGCGCACGTCGTGGTCGTCCACGTGCACGCTGCCTGAACTCGGCAGGTCCAGCGTGCCGATCATGTTGAGCATCGTCGACTTCCCCGAGCCGGACGGCCCGACGATTCCCACGAACTCCCCGCGGGAGATGGACACGCTCACGTTGTCCAGCGCGGTCACGTCACCGGAGTACACCCTGCTGACCCCGCGCAGCTCGACGACCGGGGTCACTTCGGCACCCCCACGACGACTCCCTCGCTGATCCCGGAGCCCTTGACCTCCACCTTGCCGTCGGCGAACATGCCCGTCTCCACGGCGACGTACCTGCTGCCGGATCCCTCGACGACCTGCACGCCATAACCACCTTCGGCCAGCGCCACCAGCGCGCCGACGGGGACCGCGAGCACGTTCTCGCGCTTGCCCGACACCAGGGTGACGTCGACCGGCGCCGAGTCGAGCCGGCCCGCCGCCGCCTGATCCGCCAGCTCCACCACGACCTCGATCGTGCTCGTGGTGGAGCTGCCCTGCTCGGCGGGCGCTGCCGTCGCGACGCTGCCGACCGACGCCACCGTCGCGGGCACGGTCTTGCCATCGGGCAGCGTGACGGTCGCCGAAGTCCCTTGGCCGACAAGGTGTTGCTTGGCCACGTCCAGGTCGACCGTGACCGTCTTCGTCGTCGCGGTGTAGGTGAGGATCTGGCCGTTGGCCGGTGCGCCGACCTGTGCCTTCAGCTCGGCGACGCGCACCTCGCCCGGCACGACCACGACGTCGGAACGCTGCACCGTCCCGTTCTGCGGCTTGCCGAGATCCTTCTGCCACTGCCTGACCGCGGTCGCGGTGGCCCAGGTGAACTCGTTGTCGACCGTGAATCCCTTGTACCCCAGCGCGTGCAGGTTCTCCTCGAACTGCTCGACGTCGTTGCCCTCGACGCCGGGCTGCAACGTCCGATACGGCGGGATGGTCCCGTGGAGCGCGGGAACCGGCCGGTCGTCGACCGAGAGCGCGATCTTGCCGCGGGTGAGCACCTCGCCGGGCGCGGGCAGCCAGGTCACGGTTCCCTCACCGGTCCGCAGCAACGGGTTCGGCGTGCCGTGTCCCAGGGTTCCGGCCACCTTCTCGGTGCTGGTCAGCGTGCTCGACGTGACCTTGGCCGTGCCTGGCGGCCGTGTACCGGCCGGTGGCGGCGCCGGATCCGTTCCGCCGAGCCCGAAGGCTGCCACGCCTCCAGCCCCGGCCACGACGACCACGGCTCCCAGGCCGACGGCCAGGCGTGCGGTTCGTTTCACCGGCCGCGTCCTTCCGGCATCTTGTCCCGGCACGCCTCTATCGCCTTCTGGAACGCCGGGCTGTTCCGGTCGATGGTCAGCATCTCGCCCATGCCGAGGTTCGGGCTGTTGGGATCCGGGTCGGGCACGTCGACCCCGTTGTCCCGCAGGCATTGCGTGAGCTGACGCAGCTGGTCGACCAACTCCGGGTCGGCGGCGCTCAGGTCCTTGCCGCCGGGCAGCACCGACTGGCAGGCCTCCATGGCCTTCTGGAACGCCGGGCTCGCGGGATCGATCTCGGACCTGTCCCAGTCGCCGAACCCGTCCGGGCCCGGATCGGGCACGTTGATGCCGTTGTCGCGCATGCACTTGGCGAACTTCTGGTTCTGCTCCTCGGTGGTGCCCGCCTGGGACGTGCTGGTCGACGGCGAGCCGGTGCCGTCCCCGCCCGCGGACGCGATGCCCTCGTTCGGATCCGGCTCACTGCCGCACGCCCCGAGGAGCACGAGCAAGGTGAGTACCGCCACGGTTCGTCGCATGGCCCTGTTCTCCCTCCGATGTGGACACGCCACAGTCGAGCAGGACGGCGATAACCACGGCGTAACTCGCTGAGCGGAGTTAACGGCGGCGTTATGGCCACCTCGCCGATGATGGGAACCATGCGAATACTGGTGGTCGAGGACGAACCGATCCTCGCCGACGCGATCGCCGAGTGGCTGCGGCGGGAGACGTTCGCGGTGGACGTCGTGCACCGCGGCGACGAGGCGCTGGACCGGCTCGCCGTGAACGACTACGACGTGCTCGTGCTGGACCGCGACATCCCGGTGGTCCACGGCGACGAGGTGTGCCGCTCGGTCACGGGTGGCCCGACCCGGATCCTGATGCTCACCGCCGCCTCGGGCGTCCGTGACCGCGTGGCGGGACTGGGTCTCGGTGCCGACGACTACCTGCCGAAGCCGTTCGCGTTCGTCGAGCTGTCCGCGCGGGTGCACGCGCTGCTCAGGAGAGCCAGGCCCGCCGTGCCGCCGGTGCTGGAGCGAGCCGGGCTGACGATCGATCCCGGCAGACGCCGAGCCGGCCGCGACGGTCAGCCGATCTCGTTGACCAACAAGGAGTTCGCGTTGCTGACCGAGCTCGTCCGTGCCGACGGCGCGGTGGTGTCCACCGAGCAGCTGCTGGAAAAGGTGTGGGACGAGCACATCGACCCGTTCACCAACGTCGTGCGGGTGACCATGATGAAACTGCGCCGCAAGCTCGGTGACCCGCCGGTCGTGGAGACGGTCGCGGGCGTGGGGTACCGGATCCGATGAACCGCCTGCTGCCGCGCAACTGGACGATCCGCGGCCGGCTGACCGCCCTGTACGGCTCGCTGTTCTTCGCGGGTGGCGCGGTCCTGCTGACCCTGACCTACGTGCTGGTCTGGCAGATCCTCGACCGCACCAAGCTCGGCGCGCCCGACTCCGACGCGATTCGCCTCGCGCTGACCCGGTTCGGCCTGCTGCCGGACAGGGACCAGAGGACCGAGGAGGTCGCCCAGCTGGCGGCCACCCTGCAGGCGGCGCAGGAGCAGCAGCGCCAGGAGATCCTCAACTCGCTGGTCACCAAGGGCGCGTTCACCCTGGCCGTGGTCGGGCTGGTCGCGGCACTGCTCGGGTGGCTGCTGGCGCGGCGCGCGCTGCAGCCCGTGCACAAGATCACCGAGACCGCGAACCGCATCGCCTCCTCGGGCGCGAGCCGTGGCCTGCACGAACGCATCGCGCACACCGGGCCTCGCGACGAGATCACCGAGCTCGCCCGGACGTTCAACGCGATGCTGGAACGCCTCGACCACGCGTTCGGCGGGCAGCAACGCTTCATCGCCAACGCGTCCCACGAGCTGCGCACCCCGCTCGCGGTGAAACGCGCACTGATCGAGATCACCGTCACCCGCCCGGAGACGTCGAAGGACGCCGTGCGGCTCGGCGAGTCGCTGCTGGAGATCAACTCGCGGCACGAACGGCTCATCGACGGCCTGCTGACCCTGGCCGACAGCGAGAACGAGCTGGTCGAGCGCACGCCGCTCGACCTGTCCGACGTCACCGGGCACGTCATCGGGCAGCTCGAACGCGCCGCCGGGGCTGCCGCGGTCCGGATGGAACCGGCGGCTCTCGCACCGGCGCCCGTGCTCGGTGACGCGGTCATGCTCGAACGACTGATCCAGAACCTGACCGAGAACGCCATCCGGCACAACGCTCCCGACGGCTGGGTCAGCGTGCGGACCGGCTCGGACAACGGCTGGAGCACCGTCACCGTCAGCAACTCCGGACCCGTCGTACGACCCTACGAGGTCGACCTGCTCTTCCAGCCCTTCCGCCGCCTCGACCGGGAACGCACGGCGGGTGAACGCGGATTCGGCCTCGGCCTGTCGATCGCCCGCGCGATCAGCCGCTCCCACCAGGGCGACATCGTGGCCGTGCCCCGGCCGCAGGGAGGCCTCGACGTGACGCTCAGGCTGCGACAAGCCCCAGCCGGCCCATAACGGCCGAAAACCCAAACGCACCCACGCCCGCAGGTCGCGGAGGTGGGTGCGCGGGTACCACGCGTGGCGCCGTCGGAGAACCGGCTGGAACGCGCGGGTCAGGCGGGCATCAGCACCGAGTCGATCAGGTAGACGGTGGCGTTGGCGGTGTGCACGCCGCCGCAGATCACGTTGGCGTCGTTGACCTTCAGCGCGTCGCCGGAGCCGGTGACCTTGACGGTGCCGGTCTGGACGGTCTTCTGCTCGCCGGTGATCTTGTCGGGCGAGATCTGGCCGGGGACCACGTGGTAGGTCAGGATCTTGGTGAGCAGCGCGTCGTCGGTCTTGAGCTTCTCGATCGTGGCGGCGTCGATCTTCGCGAACGCCGAGTCGACCGGCGCGAAGACGGTGAACTCGCTGCCGTTGAGCGTCGAGACGAGGTCGACCTTCGGGTTGAGCTTGCCGGACACGGCGCTGACCAGCGTCGTGAGCAGCGGGTTGTTGCTCGCCGCGACGGCGACCGGGTCGGCGGCCATGCCCGACACGGAACCGGAGCCGGAGGGAACCTGCTTGGCGTAGTCGGCACAGCCGGGGCCGACGAGGTCGCGGGCCGGGTCGGCCATCGCGGCCGACGAGGTCGTCGCCGTGGAGGTGGGAGCGGCGCTGGACGAGGTGCCGGTGCCGGCCATGTCACTCGAGCCGCAGGCAGCGCCGAAGAGGGCGAGCGAGACGGCGCCGGCGGCCAGGACGGTGCTGCGGACGGTCTTGTTCATGACAGGACATCTCCAAGGGGTGGTCGAGCAGTTGCTGACCGTGATTCGGCACGCCCTGGAGAACGGATGGGTGCGGTTATGAACCCGTTACCCGCCGCGGCTGACCGGAATGTGACGGCACATTCACCACCGATCCAACGCGGCCCCTGGCACGAACAACAGAGGACGAGGCGAGGAGAGGACCCACGATGCCGAACCGTGAGCGGTCGTTGCAGGGCGTTCCGTCCGACGCCGCCCGCCCGGCCGAGCCGACGCCCGACGACCTGCTGGCGCTGGTGGCACGAGGCGACGAGGCCGCGTTCGAGCGGTTGTACGACCTGATGTCCGGCGTGGTGTTCGGGCTGATCAGGCGCGTGCTGCGGGACCAGGCGCAGTCGGAAGAGGTGTTCCAGGAGGTGATGCTCGAGGTGTGGCGGACGGCGACCAGGTTCGATCCCGGCCGAGGCAGCGCCAACACCTGGATCCTCACGCTGACGCACCGCCGTGCCGTCGACCGGGTCCGGTCCGCGCAGGCCGCGGTGCACCGCGAGGACCGCGCGGCCCGCCTCGACCCGGCCAGGCCGTTCGACGAGGTGAGCGAGCAGGTCAACGGCCGGCTCGAACAACGCCAGGTACGCCGGTGCCTGAGCTTCCTGACCGAGCTGCAACGCGAGTCCGTGCTGCTCGCCTACTACCAGGGCTACTCCTATCCGGAGGTCGCGAGCCTGCTGAGCATCCCGCTCGGCACGGTCAAGACCAGGATGCGCGACGGCCTGATCAGACTGCGCGACTGCATGGGGGTGACCGGATGAGGACCACATCCGCTGATCTGCACACGCTCACCGGTGCCTACTCGGTGAACGCGTTGTCGGAGGTCGAACGGGCCGCCTTCGAGGCACACCTGGTCCGCTGCGAGAGCTGCGGTGTCGAGGTCGCCGAGCTCACGGCCACCGCTGCGCGTCTCGGTGCGGCGGTGGAGTTCGCACCACCCGCCCACCTGCGGGCCCGCGTGCTCTCGGCCGCGGCCGAGACACGCCAGGTCTCTCCCCACGCGGTACGGATGCCGCGGAGCACGAGCCGCACGCGCTGGGCGGGAGGCCTCCTCGCGGCGGCCTGCCTGGTCGCGGCGTTCTTCGTGACGGTCGAGTACACGCAGTCCAGCCAGGAACGGCAGCTCGCCCAGCTCTCGAGCGAGTACGGCCGGTTCTCCGACCTGCTGTCCACGCCGGACGCGAGACTCATCAGCGGCACCCTCCCGAACGGCACCAGCGGCACCGTGGTCGTGTCGGCCGGCCGCGACGAACTGCTGTTCCTCACCAGGAACCTGCCGGAGGCGCCCGACGGCAGGACCTACCAGCTCTGGGTCGTCGGCCCGGACGGCCCGCGCTCGGCCGGACTGCTCGACTCGCCTGCGGCGCCGGTGCTGGCCTCGGGGTTGTCCGGCGCGCAGAAGGTCGCTCTCACCATCGAGCCACGAGGAGGGTCGGCGAAACCCACCACGGACCCCTTGATGGCGATGTCACTCACATGACCCGCGGTCCCTCGCGGAGCTCCCCGGAACGGTCCTGGCGCGGCACGACGGTGTCACGCCGACGTGTGTGGTTCGCGCCGACTTCATCACGCGTGCGTGGAGATGTGGACGGCATCTGGCATTCTGCGCAAATGGTGCTTCGGCAGGCGAGCGACTTCGCCCAGTTGTCAGCCCTGGTCAAACAGGCCGGGCTGCTCGAACGACGACGCGGGTACTACTACGTCCGCATCGCCGTGAACCTCGCCCTGTACGCCGGGGCCTGGGTGGCGTTCGCGCTGGTGGGCGACTCGTGGTGGCAACTCGCGGTGGCGGCTGTGCTGGCGGTGATGACCACGCAGCTCGCGTTCATCGGGCACGACGCCGGGCACAAGCAGATCTTCAGCACGCGGAAGTGGAACGAGATCGCCGGTTACGTCCACGGCGGACTGACCGGTGTGAGCTACGACTGGTGGAACGGCAAGCACAACCGGCACCACGCCAACCCGAACCACGAGGACGAGGACCCGGACGTCGACATCTCGGTCCTCGCGTTCACGCAACGGCAGGGCGAGACCAAGCGCGGTCTGCTGCGGTGGATCGCCTCGCACCAGGCGGTGTTGTTCTTCCCGTTGCTCCTGCTCGAAGGCTTCGCGCTGCACTGGCACTCGATCCGGCACTCCGGCCGCGAGCGGTTCCTGATGATCGCGAACGTCGTGGTGTACCTCGGCGTGGTGTTCTGGGTGCTCTCCCCCGTGTACGCCGTCGCGTTCATCCTCGTGCACCAGGGCCTGTGGGGCCTCTACATGGGGTGTTCGTTCGCCCCGAACCACAAGGGCATGCCGGTGCTGTCCGCCGGGCACTCGCTCGACTTCCTCCGCAAGCAGGTGCTGACCTCGCGCAACATCCGTGGCGGCTGGTTCGTGGACGTCCTGCTGGGCGGGCTGAACTACCAGATCGAGCACCACCTGTTCCCGAGCATGCCCCGGCCCGCGCTGCGGCACGCGCAGGTGATCGTGAGCGAGTTCTGCACCCAGCGCGGGATCTCCTACGCGCAGTGCGGGCTGTTCCGCTCGTACGGTTACGTGCTGGAGCACCTGCACGAGGTGGCGGCTCCGCTGCGAAAAGCCGCGGTCTGATCCACTAGTGCTGCACTAATGTCCGAAAGCGGACAAAGCCTCTCCGAAACGCTCCCCCGCCCCTGCCGCGCTGGTTTCCTCGGTCGAAGACCGAACTGGGGGAACCACACATGCGCAAACGTCTCTTCGGCGTGTTCGCGGCAGGTGCGGCACTGACGCTCGTCGTCAGCGGCCAGTCCACCGCCGAGCCCGCCGCCGCACCGGCCCAGCCCGATCCGATGCTGGCCATCCAGCCGGCCGAGGCCCAGGTCGACTGGGCCGCCGTGCACCGCAACCGGGAGGCCCGCAAGCAGTCCCGTGCGACCGCCCGGACCGCCGGCGCTCCGTTGACCTACACCGAGAAGGAGACCGGCCAGGGCGCCAACGACACGCCGGCCGGCGCCGAGCACGTGGCCGGGTTCGGCACCGGCAGGGGCAAGAACGCGAAGCTCGCGCTCACCGGTGACCTCGCGGGCGACCCGACGATCCCCGCCGTCCCGCCGTTCGCCGAGACCGACGACGCGATCCCGCTGGCCGGCGACACGGGCGTGCCGGCGCGCGGCAGGGCTCTGAAGACCACCGGGACGATCGGTGACGGTCCGCACGGCAGCGCGGGCGACGGCACCGGGGACCACGACTTCCACAAGCTCTCCGGCGGCACGACCGGCATGCGGGCCACCGTCGAGACGCACACGCCGTCCGGTGGCCTGGACACGTTCCTCGCCGCCTTCGACGCGGCCGGCGGGCTCATCGGCCAGAACGACAACCTCGCCGGCGACACCGACAGCAGGCTGCAGGTGTTCGTCCCCGCCGGAACCGACGTCTACGTCATGGTCGCCGGAGCGGGCCCCGGCTCGATCCCCGCCGATCCGATGAAGCCCGGCACCGGCAAGCGGGTCACCACCGAGGGCCCGTACGAGGTGACCATCGCGACCGGCGACGGCCAGGTGGACAGGGACTTCTTCTCCGTCGACCTCAGGGCGGGCGACGTGCTGGGCGCCTCGGCGGCGGGCCGGGCGACCAGGGTGATGGTCCACGACCCGGCCGGGCGTGAGGTCTTCGGTTCGTCGCAGGACTTCAGCTTCGTGTTCTCCGAGCACTCGCCGCTGCCCGCCGGTGGCAACGCCGTGGCGGACTTCGTGGCACCGCGCGACGGCCGCTACACCGTCGGCGTCGAGAACGGTCAGGGCCGCTACGACGTCACCGTCGAGGCCTACCGACCCGGCTCGGAGCTCAACCCGCGTCCCGAGGTGCTGACGATCTTCCTCGACTTCGACGGCGCGCGGGTCAACACCCGGATCTTCGCGATCGACCCGGCCTCGGCGGGCAACCGGAACCTGTCCGCGCTGAAGACGTTCCTGCCCGGCTGGGGCCTCGCCGCCCCCGACGAGAACGCGGTGATCGACGCCGTGGTCGCGTCGGTGAAGGAGAGCATCGAGCACGACCTCGCCGCCAAGGGCACCAACAGGCGGTTCGCCGTGCGCGTCCTCAACAGCCGCGACCACGCCGACCCGTGGGGCCGGCCGAACGTCAGCAGGGTCGTCATCGGTGGCTCGATCGCCGAGTCCGGCATCTCGACCGTCGGCATCGCCCAGTCGATCGACGCGGGCAACTTCGGCAAGGAGGAGACCGCGCTGGTGCTGCTGGACGTGCTCAGCCTGCCCGCCGGCCAGTCACGCACCTCGCTGAACACCTACATCACCCCGGCCAGCGACAAGACCACGTTCATCGGCAGGGCGATCGGCAACATCACCGCCCACGAGGCGGGGCACATGTCGGGCAGCTGGCACCAGGACCAGTTCAACGCGGTCAACAGCCTCATGGACCAGGGCGGCAACCCGGCGGGCATGTTCGGCGTCGGGCCGGACGGCGTCGGTGGCACGGCGGACGACGAGGACGTCGACTTCCACGAGGACGTGCTCAACCCGAACGAGGGCTTCACCGGCATCGAGGACTCCCTCAACCGCACCGCGTGGGCCTACACCCGAGGCAGCAACTGACGGTCCGATTCCCGCCAGAACTCACGTGAGGATTCCGCCAGGCTGATCGGCATGGGATCACTTGCAGGGAAAGCGGCTCTCGTCACCGGCGGGAGCCGCGGCATCGGGGCCGCGGTGGCCGAGAAGCTCACCGCACTGGGTGCGCGGGTCGCGGTCACCTACCAGAACACCAAGCCGGACAACGGTTTCGCGATCCAGGCGGACAGTGCCGATCCGGACGCCGTGGTGGCCGCGGTCGAACAGACCGCGGTCCACTTCGGACGGCTCGACGTGCTCGTCAACAACGCCGGGGTGTTCCAGGTGGGGCCGCTGGCGGAGCTGGGCCGGGAAGAGTTCGACCACACGATGGCCGTGAACGTGCGCGCGCCGTTTCTCGCGGCGCGCGCAGCGGCACAGCACATGCGTGAGGGCGGCCGGATCATCAGCATTGGCAGCAATGTGGCCGTGTACGCGCCGTTTCCCGGCTTCGCCCTGTATTCGGCGAGCAAAACGGCGTTGATCGGGATGACGAAGGGTCTCGCCCGCGAGCTGGGCCCGCTGGGCATCACCGCGAACATCGTGAATCCCGGTCCCACCGACACCGACATGAACCCGGCCGACGGGCCGATGGCGGAGACGATCCGCGGGCTGACCGCGTTGGGACGCTACGGAAAACCGGCGGAGATCGCCGAGGTGGTGGCGGCGTTGGCGGGTGAGGCCGGTGCGTACGTCACCGGCGCCAGCATCAACGCTGACGGTGGTTTCACCGTCTGACGGGCAGTTACGCCCAGGTGACCGGCAGGGCGTGCACGCCGTAGATGTTCATGTCCGTCCTGAGCTTCACCTCGCCGGCGGGAACGGCGAGTTCCAGCGACGGGAAGCGGCGCAGCAGTCCCTCGAACCCGGCGCGCATCTCGATGCGGGCCAGCTGCTGACCGAGGCACTGGTGCACGCCGTGGCCGAACGCCAGGTGGCCACGAGCGTTGCGGTGCACGTCCAACGTGCCGGCGTCGTCGTAGCGCTCCGGGTCGTGGTTGCCCGCCAGCAGCGACAGGATGACCGTCGAACCTTCCCGGATCGTCTCCCCGAAGAACTCGATGTCCTCTGCGGCGTAACGGAAGAAGATGTCCGTGACGGTCAGGTAGCGCAGCAGTTCCTCGACGGCGTCGGGCACCAGTTCCGGCGCTGATCGCAGCGCTGCCATCTGCTCCGGGTGCTCGAGCAGCGCGAACGTGCCCAGTGCCAGCATGTTCGCGGTGGTCTCGTGGCCCGCGAGCAGCAGCAGGAACGCCATGCCGGTCAGTTCCTCGATGCTGAGGTCCTCGTCGCGGGCCAGGTCGGACAGCAGGTCGTCACCGGGTTCCGCGCGCTTGCCCGTGATGAGCCCGGCCAGGTAGGTGTTGATCGCGACGTACGCGGCGATCTTGTCGTCGAGGGCGACGTCCCGTTCCATGAACTTGGAGGAGTTCGACTGGAACGTCTCGCGGTCCGCGTAGGGAACGCCGAGCATCTCGCAGATCACCAGTGACGGCACCGGAAGCGCGAACTCGCGCACCAGGTCGACCGGCGGGGTGAGCTTCGCCAGCTCGTCCAGCTGCCGTTCGGTGATCTCGATGATGCCGTCCTCCAGTGCCTTCATCCGCCTGACGGTGAAGGCTCCGGTGAGCTTGCGCCGCAACCGGGTGTGGTCCGGCGGGTCCATGCTGAGGAACACGCCCGGTTCCTGCGGGGACGGCTCGGTCTGCTCCGGCATGCCGGGCGTCGGGTACGGCATGTGCAGGATGCCGAGGTCCTGCCGCGAGCTGAACCTGGTGTCCGCCAGGGCTTGCCGGACCACCTCGTAGCCGGTGACGAGCCAGCCCTCGTGACCGTCGGCGAAGAGCATCGGGCTGACCGGGCGGGTGGAGCGCAGCGAGGTGATCTGACTGGGCGGGTCGAACGGACTGACGTCGCGTTCCGTGGGAAGGCCGTGCTGCATGACAGGAATCTCCTTCAGCGAGTTGATTCGCGGTTGAAGAGCTTCTTGGACCACAGGTAGCCGCCGAACCCGATGACGAGGCACCAGGCGAAGGCGATGTAGCCGCTGTTGCCGATCGGCGTGCCCATCAGCAGGCCGCGCAGGGCGTCGATGAACGGGGTGAACGGCTGGTACTCGGCGAACCAGCGCAGCACCGTGGGCATGGAGTCCGTCGGCACGAAACCGTTGCCGAAGAACGGAAGCAGGATCAGCGGCAGGCCGACGTTGCTCGACGACTCGACCGACTTGCTCGCGAGGCCGAGCGCGGCGGAGAACCAGATGAGCGCGAACGCCATGGCCACCAGCAGGCCGGCCAGCACGGGCCAGTCGAGCGCGCTCGCCTGGGGACGGAAACCGATCACGACCGCGACGCCGAAGACGAACGTCATGGCGAGGAGCGTCTGGACCAGGCTGCCGATCACGTGTCCGGTGAGGACGGACACGCGGGCGATCGCCATGGTGCGGAAGCGGTCGACGATGCCCTCGGTCATGTCCATCGCGATCGAGATGCTCGTGCCCTGCACCGCGGAGGTGATCGCCATCAGGACGATCGTCGGCGTGACGAAGCTGAGGTACTCCGCGCGCCCGCCGGCCGGCCCGCCGAGCCCGGCGCCGAGCGTGCCGCCGAAGACGTAGACGAACAGCAGCAGGAAGACGACCGGCATGATCAGGAGCTGGAACGTCATCGACGGGTAGCGGATCATCCGCTTCAGGTTGCGGCGCACCATCGTCGCCGAGTCGGTCAGTACGTAGGTCATGGCTGGGTCACCTTGTCCCTGGTGCCGGTGAGGGCGAGGAAGACGTCGTCGAGGTCGGGCGTGTGCGTGCTGAGCGAGTCGACGAGGACCGAGTTCTCGTCGAGCCGGTCGAGCAACGCCTTGAGCGCGCTGACGCTGCCGTCGCTCGGCACGCGCAGGGCGAGCGCCTCGCCGTCGCGGGACGCGCCGCGGACGATCCGGGTGGCGGCTTCGAGGTGCCGGGGATCGGTGAACCGCAACAGGACGTGGCCGCCGGGGATGCGGCGCTTGAGCTCGTCCGCGGTGCCCTCGGCGACGATCCGGCCGTGGTCCAGCACCGCGATCCGGTCGGCGAGCTCGTCCGCCTCCTCCAGGTACTGGGTGGTGAGGAAGATCGTGACGCCGCTCGCGACGAGCTCCCGCACGATCTGCCACATGGTGCGGCGGCTGCGCGGGTCGAGTCCGGTGGTCGGCTCGTCCAGGAAGATCACCTGGGGCGACCCGACGAGCGTCATGGCGAGGTCGAGCCGGCGCCGCATGCCGCCGGAGTAGGTCGAAGCCGACTTGCCGGCAGCGTCGACCAGGTCGAACTGCTCCAGCAACTGCTCGACCCTGCGCCTGCCGTCGGCCTTGGCGAGGTGGTGCAGGTCGGCCATCAGCTTCAGGTTCTCCCGGCCCGTCATCAGGTTGTCGACGGCGGAGAACTGGCCCGTGACCCCGATGGCGGCGCGGACGGCGCCGGGATCTCCCGTCACGTCGTGGCCGGCGACGGACGCGCTGCCGCCGCCCGCGCGGATCAGCGTGGAGAGGATCTTGACGGTGGTGGTCTTGCCGGCGCCGTTCGCACCGAGCAACGAGAAGACGGTGCCGCGCTCGACGTTCAGGCCGACGCCCTTGAGCACTTCGTTGTCGCCGTAGGACCGGCGCAGGCCGGTCGCCTTGATCGCGTACATGGAGTTCCCCTCAGGCACGGCGGACGGTGATGTCGCCGAAGGACGTGTAGGCGGTGACCTTGACGGTCTCCGTGGAGTTGCCGGGGCCGTCGCTGCCCTCGAGCGCGCTGTTCACGCGGCCGAACCCGGTGTTGACGTCGAGCCACGCGGCGGTGCCCTGGGCGATCCCGATCTCGATGCCGCCCATCGCGGTGTTCAGCGTGGCGGTGTCGCGCACGACCTCGCCGATGATGATCGATCCCATGGCACTGCTGGCTTCCAGCAACGCGCCGACGCGCTCAGCGGCGATGTCGCCGTTGGCCGCGCGGACCCGCAGCGCGCCCTCGACCGTGCCGATCTCGGTGTTGCCGTTGGAGTTCTTGACGGTGAGCGACCCGTCGACCGACCCGACGCGGACGTGCCCGCTGCCGGTCTTGACGTCGGCGTTGCCCGAGACCGCTCCGACGTGGACCTCGCCTACGCCGGTGTCCGCCTTCAACGGTCCGGTGCGGTCGAGGCGGATGGTCCCCGCCGACATGTCGACCGAGGTCTCCCCCAGGACCCCGGTGGTGCGGGTGCTGCCCGCCGTCACGTCGAGGTCCACCTTCGACCTGGCCGGAAGCTCGATCACCACGTCGACCGACCTGGTCTTCCTGGAGAAGTCGAAGGTCCGCTTCACCCCGCGGACCGTCAGCACGCCGTCGGCGTAGTCGACGCGGGTCTTCCGCGCGGCCTCGACGTCGGAGTTGTCGGACGGGTCGGACGGCCGCACGTCGACCACCGTGTCGGCGCGGTCGCTCGCGACGACCTGAACGAAGCCCGCGTAGATGTCGAGCTGTACGGAAATCGGTTGTGGGGTCTCGAATTTTGGCATGGCTGTCCCCTCAGAAGGTGTCGGTGGAACATCCCCGCAGGCCGGGGCGAAGTGGAGAAGGCGCTGGAACTAACGCACCCAGCCGACGAAACGCTGGGCGGCGGGGATGCCCGTCAGCGTTTCGGTGGCGGTGTCGCGCTTCGGGTTCAGCTGCGCCGACGCGGCACGCACGAGCCACGCGTTGACCGAACGGCCCTCCTTGGCCGCGGCCTCGTCGATCGCGGCCTTGAGCGGTTCGGGCAGGCGGACGTTGATGCGCACGGTGGTGCCGTCGTCGAAGCCGGCCGCCACGTCCTCGGCGGGCGGCGCGGCGACGGGTTCCGGCGCGACGGCGGCCGGCTGCTCGACCGGCCGGCGCGCCACGACGAACTTCGGATCACGGCCCCGCAGCTGCACCTGCACCGAGTCCGGCGCCAGGTCCGCGGTGATCTCGTCGGCGGCGGCGGAGAGCGCCTCGAGCAGCGCCAGCCGGATCGCCGACTCCATCGTCACGGTCAGCCGCTCGACCAGCGCGCTCGCTTCCTCACCGCCGGTCTCGACGGCGGCGAGCAGCTCGCGACCGAGCGAAGCCACATACGGGGTCAGATCCATGGCACCACTATGGCACACGGTGGCACCACCGGCAAGAGGATCTGGCTCAGAGTGGTGCCATCATGGCTCACCGCAGGTCAGAGGCCTGATGATCTCCGCTGTCAGCCGAGGGCGTCGGCGAAGGCGGCCAGCGTCGGCGTTCCCCGCTGCCGGTCCAGCACGGCGAAGACGACGTGGTCGAAGAAGCGGTTGTCCCGCAGCGCGACCCGGAAGACCTCCGCGACGGTGGCCGGGTCGTTGCCGAAGACGCCGCAGCCCCAGGCGCCCAGCACGAGCCGGCGGTGGCCGTGCGACGCGGCGACGTGCAGCACGCGGATGGCACGCCGCAGCAACGCGACGGGGATGCCCTCGGCGCGTTCGGGCTGGCCGCGCAGGATCGCCGACCGGTTCGGCGCCGCGGCGGTGAGGAACGAGACCTCGTATGGCTGCGGCAGCAGGGTGCCCTTGTCGTCCTTGAACACCGGTACGCGCGGTGAATAGATCACGCGATCGGTGTAGGTGAGGTCCTCGTTCGCGCGGTGATGGGCGTAGAAGTCGCCGGCGGCACGCAGGCAGGGATAGAGCGCCGACGCACGGGCGATGCTCTCCTCCTGCGCCTGCGCGCCGTTGAGGAACCCTCCGCCGGGATTGCGCGCGGACGCGAAGACCAGGCAGGCGAGGTCGCCACCGAGCCGGCGCGCCGCCTCCAAAGTGGACTCGTTGGTGACGTCGATCCGCACGCCCTCAGTCTCCGACGGCAGTGACAGCACCTCGTCCGGCAGGTGCAGCCGGGTTCCCGCCACAGCCGGAGCCACGGCGATGGAGACCTCGCCCGCGCCGCTGGAGTAGGAACCGCGCTCCGAGATGGCGACGGTGTCGTGGGCGATCGCGCGCAACCTGCTGCTCATGGTGCCCACAAGTCTGGCGGTCGTTCTGTTGCGCGCCAAGCGGTTTAAATCCGGCCGTAGACCTCGGCCACCGCGCCGAACGCGGCCTTGGGCTCCCAGGTGCCGTCCTCGTAGACCTTGACCACGCCGAAACTCGCGATGTCGAGGTCACGACCAGGATCGTCCGGCCGGTGCGGGTAGTTGCCGAGCGCGAACAGGTAGACGAACGCCGCGTCGACCCCCTCCGCCTCGAAGGTCTCCAGCACCTCGCGCAGGTACGTGGCCTGCTCGGCCTCGTCGCGGACGTGGCCGTCCTTCACCCGCACCGGCAGACCGGCGTCGTCGTAGTCGACGATCTCCATGCTGCGCGGCGCCACGGCCCCCGAACCGCGCCAGGGGGCCGTGCCGAAACCGGTGATGGCGACCGGTTTTCCCTGCGCCACAACGTTTCTGATGCTCGCCGCGTACACGTCGGCGACCTCGGCCGAGCGGATCAGCTCGAACGACTTGATGTCGAACAGGTCCCAGTCGGGGTTCTCGAACGGGATGCAGGCGTAGGTGAGCTTGCCACGGAAGTGCTTCCGCACCACAGCAACGGCCTCGGCGAGGAACCCGTTGAGGCAAGCACTGGCCTCGGCCATCCGCTGCGGCTGCCCCAGGAGTTGGGACAGCCGCTGCGCGACGCCGTCGCCGGGCAGGAAGCCCGGGTTCATGATGCTGAGCTCGACGCCCGTCACGAACACGACCTCGGCACCTCCCAGCCGGATCCGCTCGGCCCGCCGCGCACAGTCCCCGAACAGCTCGAGGATCTCGGACGGGGCCAGCTCCAGCGGGTACGGCGAGAACCAGATCTCCAGACCCAGGTCGGCGGCGATCTCCGCCGCCTGGTCGAGGCGTTCCGGATCACCGCCGACGAGGTGGACGGCGTTGCAGTGCAGGTCGTCCCTGATGGCGGTGAGGTCCCGCCTGACCGCGTCGAGGTCGAACTTCTCCAGCGAGATATCTCCGTGGCGCACGAAACCGGTGTCGTACGCGATGCCTTTGGCGCGCATGACACCGAGACTAGAAGAATTGTGTGCGTGCACGCAAGTTTGCGTGCACGCACACTCACATCTTGGCTGCCGCCGCCTTGATCGCCTGCCGGATGCGGAAGTAGGTGCCGCACCGGCAGACGTTCGCGATCCGGTCGATGTCCTCGTCCGAGATCTCCTTCTTCGTCCGGAGCAAAGCCGCCGCGGCCATGATCTGACCGGGCTGGCAGTAGCCGCACTGGGCGACGTCCTGCTCCAGCCACGCCTCCTGGACCGGGTGCAGGTCGTCACCGGACGCCAGCCCCTCGATCGTGGTCACCTCCTGCCCGGCGCAGTCCGCGACCGGCGTGACGCACGGCTGGATCTCCGCGCCGTTGAGGTGGGACGTGCAGGCCCGGCAGACGCCGATGCCGCAGCCGTACTTCGGGCCGCGCACGCCGAGCTTGTCGCGCAGCACCCAGAGCAGTGCCATGTCGGCGGGAGCCTCGACGGTGACCGGCTTCCCGTTGACGATCAGGGTGTAGGTAGGCACAGGGGACGCTCCTTCAGCGCGGGAACGGCTCGAAGTCGACCGGGAAGATGATCGGGAAGCTGCGCGGCACCACACCGGTGGCGCGCGCGTAGGCGTTGGCGATCGCGCCGACCGCCGCCGGTACGCCGAGCTCGCCCGCCCCGCCCGGTTCGCCGTTCGCCGGCATCACGAAGATCCGCACGTCCGTCGGCGCGTCCTTCTGCCGCGCGTAGTGGAACTGGGAGTACGAGCCCTCCAGCGGCAGGCCCTTGTCGATGTGCAGGCCGGCGCGCAGCGTGGTGGAGATCGCGTCGGTCAGGCCGCCGAGCATCTGCGCCTGCAGGCCGCGCGGGTTGATCACCCTGCCGACGTCGACCGCGATCACCGCCCTCACCACGCGCGGGTTCCGCGGGTCGCGGGCGTCGATCTCGACCAGGCAGGCCGTGCACGACCTGTACTCGTCGTGGAACCCGATGCCCTGGGCGAACCCCTTCGGCATCGCGCGGCCCCACCCGCCCTCCGCGGCGACCTTGTCCAGCACCGCGCGCTGCCGGGCGTCCTTGAGGTGCTCGCGGCGGAACGCGACAGGGTCCTTGCCCATCCTGGCCGCCAGCCGGTCGACCAGGATCTCCTCCGCGCCACGGGTGTTCGCGGAGTAGACCGACCGCCACGAGCCGGTGTGCATGCGCAGCGGCACCTCGTTGAGCAGCGAGGTCACCACGCCGAAGTTGTACGGCACCTTGCACGTCGTGAGGAACACCGTCTGCGCGAACGAGAGGTTGCCCCCGACCGGCAGCGACGCGGCGGTGGCGGTGAGGATCTCGCCGAGGCCGTGCCGGAAGTCGGTCTCCACGGACGCCACGCGGTGCTCGAACGTCAGCACGTTGCCGAGCCCGAACGTCGCCCGCAGCTTGTGGTGGCTGGCGGCGCGAGCCCGGCCGTGCCGCATGTCGTCGACGCGGCTCCACATGAGCTTCACCGGCCGCCGCAAGGCCTTGGAGATCTGCGCGGCCTCCATCGCGGCGTCGAAGAAGAGCCTGCGCCCGAACGAACCGCCGCCCTGCACCACGTGCACCTTGACCGCGGACTCGGGCAGTCCGATGGCCGCGGCGATCCTCTGCTGCGCCACGATCGGCGACTTCAGCCCAGCCCAGATCTCGGCCCGGTCGTCGCGGACGTCCGCGATCGCCGAGTTCGTCTCCATCGGCGCGTGGCTGACGAACGCGAAGTCGAACTCCATGTCCACGTGCTGGGTCAGCAGCGGCGGGACGGCGAACGGCAGTGCGGCGGCCCGGAGCTTCTCGCGGATCTCCTTGTCCGACAACGCGTCGACCGTGCCGGGGTTCCAGGTGACCTTCAGCGCGTCCCGTGCGGCCATGGCCTGGCCGAACGTCTCGGCCACCACCGCGACACCCGTGGGCACGACGCCGATCGCGAGCACGCCGGGCATCGCCTTCGCCGCCGCCGAGTCGACCGACCGCACCGAGCCGTTGATCGTCGGCGGGCGGCGCACGACCGTGGGCATCGCGCCCGGCACGTCGTGGTCGAGCGTGTACTTGAACTGCCCGGTGACCATGGCACGGGCGTCGATGCGCGACTGCGGCGTGCCGACGAGCCGGTGTTCCGACACGGGTTTCGGTTGCGCCGCGAACACCCCGGTCAGCTGCGCGGCCGCCGAGGTCAGCAACCCGTAGGCGACGGACCGGCCGTCGGGCAGGACCACGGCACCGTCTCGGGTGGACAGCCGTTCGACCGCGACGCCCTCCTGCTTCGACGCCGCGGCGAGCAGCCTGGCCCGTGCGGCCGCCGCCGCCTGACGGACCGGGCCGTACACCGACCGCATCGTGTTCGACCCGCCCGTGAGCTGGTTCATCAGCAGCTCGGGCCGCGCGTCGGCGAGCGTGACGCGCACCTGGTCGAGCGGCAGGTCGAGCTCCTCCGCGACGAGCATCGCGCAGGCCGTGGTGATGCCCTGGCCGACCTCGGCACGGGGCAGGTCGAGGGTGACGACGCCGTTTTCGCCGACGCTGAGCACGGCGAGCGCGCCCGCGGTCGGGGTTCCGGCCAGGATGAGGATCTCGCCGAGATCCAGGATCTCGGCCGGTTGCGGCAGGGTCGGGAGGACGGCCTCGGCCGTGCCGGGCACCGCGACGGTGAGCACCGGCGCGGCGACCAGGAACGTGAGGAACTGCCGGCGACGCACCGGGACCCGGGCTTCGGGGACCGGGACTTCGTTGTCACAGGTCATGCACTCGTCAACGACATCCGGCGCACGCGGATACGACCGTCAGCCGAACGGGCGCACAACCGAACGGCTGATCACCGCAACCGCGGCTCTGCCAGGGACGATCCGCCGTACCTGAGACGATCGGCAGCAGCCAGTGCGAGCTCCCCTCCCCGCCACCTCCGGCGCAGCGACCGGTCGTGCGACGCCACGACGACCGCGCCGGGGTAGCCGGCGAGCGCGGCCTCCAGTTCCTCCACCAGCGCGAGCGACAGGTGGTTCGTCGGCTCGTCCAGCAGCAGCACGTCGGACTCCGCCGCCAGAAGCCTTGCCAGGGCGAGCCTCCTGCGTTGCCCGATCGACAACGCGCCGACCGGGACGGCGAAGTCCTCCGCACGGAACAGACCCAATGCCTCCAGCTCTTCCGCGCTGCCACCGAAAGCGTCCAGCACTGTCTTCTTCGGTTCGCGCACAACGGTTTCCTGCGGCAGGTAGCCGACGGCACCGGTGCGGCTGACCGTACCCCGGTCCGGGTGGAGCCTGCCGGCCAGCACGTCGAGCAACGTCGACTTGCCGGCGCCGTTCGGGCCGGTCACCAGCAACCGTTGTCCTGCTCTGACCGTGAAATCTCCGACGCACATCCGTTGGCCGACACTGACGTCCCGCACTTCGAGGACGACGCCCTCGCGCACGGCCGCGTCGAGAGGAGCGTTGAGGCGCAACGGTTCCGGCGGCTTCGGCACCGGTGCGGCACGCAGCCGCTCCAGCCGTTCGGACGCGCTGCGCACCCGCGTCCTGATCGACGCCTGCACGCGGCGGCCGTCGCCGTTGTACTTGCACTTGTTGTGGTCCGGGATCGCGCGTCCCGGCGCGACGCGGTGTGCCGTCGTGCCGCGCCACTCGGTCCAGTGCCCGATCTCGCCGACCCACTCCGCGTAGGCCTGCTCCCACCGCTGCCGCGCCGCCCGCTTTTCGGCGACGTAGCCCGCGTAACCGTTGCCGTAGCGGGTGACGGACCGGTTCTCGACCTCGACGACCGCCGTGGTCACCCGTTCCAGCAGGAGCCGGTCGTGCGTCACCACGACCAGCGTGCCGCGGTGCCGCCGCAACCTGTTCTCCAGCCAGGCGAGCGCCTGGTCGTCGAGGTGGTTGGTGGGCTCGTCGAGCAGCAGCAGTTCCGGTTGCGCCGACAGCACACCGGCGAGCGCCAGCCTCGCCCGTTGCCCGCCGGACAACGTGCCGAGCGGCCTGTCCGCGCTCACGTCCACACCGAGCGCCGACAGGGCGGCCCGACCCGTGCGTCCGCCGAGTAGCCGTCGCGCAGCTCGAAGGCGATGAGCAGCTCACCGAACTCCTCGAGCCTCTCCTGTGCGGCCGCGGCGGCGATCTGCTGCTCCAGCAGGCGAATGTCGGCCAGCGCGGCGTCGATCGCGTCACCGGCCGTCGCCTCCGCGGGCAGGTCGAGCACCTGCGCGAGGTACCCGACGCCCTCGGCGACCACGGTGACCTCGCCGTCGTCCGGCACGTCCTGCCCGGCGACGAGCCGCAGCAACGTCGACTTGCCGGAGCCGTTCTCCCCGACCACACCGAGCTTCTCGCCCGGCCGGACCGTCAGCGAGACGTCGTCGAGCACCCGCCGGTGGCCGTACTTCTTCGTGATCTTCCTGAGCGTCAACTGACCTGACAAAGCAAAACTCCCCACAGCCGGAAACCAATCTGGGACGCGGTGGTGGAGTCAGAAGATCATGAGGTCAAGGCTCCCATACACTGTACGAGAGGCGCAACCGGATATCGCCCGAAGCAGGAAAGCGCAGCCAACGGACGCACGTGTCCGGCAGGCGGAATCACCACGGGTCGCCACCTGCGAAAGTAGGGTCAACGCCCTGCTCAAGTAGGTGATCCGGGGCACAAAGCCCGCAGTATCGTCACCCAGGTGACACGGGCCGGAGATCTGGCGCTGGTGCTGCTCGTGGCAGCGCTGGGCATGTGGCGCGAGTTCGTGCCGCCCGCTCCGTCCCACCTCGTCGCCGGCTCACCGACGTTCTACGTCAGCATTCACCTGCTGTCGGCGTTGGCGCTCTGCTGGCGGCGCACGCACCCCGTCACGTCGAGCTCGGCAATCGCTTTCCTCACCCTGCTCACCCCGACCTACGCCTCGGTCGTGTCCGCGTACTCCGTCGCCCGCACCACGAGGCACCACTGGCTCGTGCTCGTGCACGCCGCCGCCTGGCTGGCCGGCGCGGCGGTGTGGACGGTGCCGGACGGCCTCACCGGCCCCGGCCTGATCGTGATCGCCGGTCTGGCGGGCCTGTACCTCGGCGAGCGGGGCAGGCTCGTGCGGGCGCTCGCCGAACGGGAACGTGAGCTGCTGGCCGAGCAGGCCCGCGCCGACGAACGCACCCGGCTCGCCGCCGAGATGCACGACGTCGTCACCCACCGGCTGAACCTGATGGTGCTGCACGCCGGTGCGTTGCGGGTCGCCGCGAAGGACGACGACGTGCGCGCGGCCGCCGAGGAACTGCGCACCGCGGGCCTCCAGGCACTGGCCGAGCTGCGCGACCTCGTCGGCGTGCTGCGCTCCGGTCGCACCCCGCGCATCCCGGACGTGCTGCCCGACCGGCTCTCCCGGCTCGTCGCCGACTCCACCGCGACCGGGCTGGAGGTCACCCTGACCGAGCACGGCGACGCGGACACCATCTCCCCCGCCGTGCGCCGCACGATGTACCGGGTGGTGCAGGAATCGCTGACGAACGTGCACAAGCACGCTCCCGGCGCCCTCACCGAGATCACCATCCACTGTGGACCGAGCAGCGTCCGCGCGGTCATCCGCAACACCAGGCCGTCGTCCACCCCGGACGAAGCGCTGACCGGGTCCGGCAGCGGGCTGCTCGGCCTGCGCGGCCGCGTGGAGATGGTCGGCGGCACCCTCACCGCGGGCCCGACCGACGACGGCGGCTTCCAGGTCGACGCCGTCCTGCCCGCGTTCGTGCCGACCTGACGCGTTGCGATTCGCACAGGCCGGTCAGTTCATCGCCGGCGCGACTCTCCGCCGCGCCACCAGCCGCGACTGATGCACGTCCATGCTCACGCCAATCCACGCCATGTCGTGGATCACCCCATCGAGATCACCGGGAACGTCCGCTACTTCGGCTCGGCCGTCCTCAGATAGCGCGCGAAACCGGGAAAGTCGTGCGCGTTCTCCACCATGAACGACCAGTACCGCGGCGTCGCCCTGGCCCGGTCGTAGTGGTACTCCCGGATGGTCTCGACGAGCCGGCGCAACGTCTGCGGATGCACGGAACCCCTGCGCCACGTCAGGGCGAACTCGATGACCGGCGCATCGGCGATCCCGACGACGCCCACGTCGGCACCGATCCCGCCCGGCGCCACGAGGCACGCGGCCCCGGCGTCGCGGACCCAGCTCATCGCCTCCGCGTGCCCGCAGACGTAGTGCAGCACCACGGGGCTGTGCTCCTTGAGCTGGTTGAACAGCCACTGCTCCACCGGGTGGAACCAGTCGCCTGCGGAGCGGCGCACCCAGGTCAGCTTCGCCAGGTCGGCCAGCGTCGCCGTGTCGCGCAACGTGAGCGGGTGCCCGGACGGCAGGGCGAGCCATACGGGTTCGCGCGTCACACCCTTCGACGCCAGCACGGGTTCGGACATCCGCGCGTGCGCCGCCCCTTTCAGGACAGGCACCAGCGCGGCGGTCAGCGTGCCGCCGTACACCGCCTCGACCGAGGCGTGCGGACTCATGGTCGCGGTCTGGATCCGCAGATCCGACAACGACTTCTGCAGCGCCTCGTGCAGTGCCGTGGGTGTCCATTCCGCATTGCCGAACCGGAGCACGTTCGAGTTGCCGGCCAACGCCTCCGCCAGCACGTCGTCGGCGTGCAGCACCAGGCGCGCGAGCTTCGGGATCAGGCGCTGGCCGAACAACGTCGGCGTGATACCGGTTTTCGACCGCACGAACAGGTCTCCACCCAGCGTCCGCTCAATTCTGCGCAACAACGCGCTGACACTCGGCTGTGGCAGGTTCAGCATCCCTGCGGCCTTGGAAATGCTGCCCGCCTGCACCAACGTCGTCACCACGCGCGCATGACGAACTTCGATCTCCATTCCGTACCCCCCACGGACGAAAGTACCGGCTCACCGGCCTTTCTTGTTCGAGAACGACTTGGGCGCCGGCCAAGGCGCGAGCGGGCCTGGTTCGGTCAGCACCCGCCTGGCCCGCTCGAGCGGGTCGATCCGCGGTCCGAGCAACGACCGGGTGACGCCGGCGTGCAGACGGGCGGCGAACACCACCACGTAGGCGGCGCCGAGAGTGAGCACGGCGAACGCCGCCGCGACGAGCAGGGCCGTCGGCAGGTCGCCGACGAAGATCCCGATCCCTCGGGGAGCGTCGGCTCCCGAGGGGAAGTACCCGAGCTTGATGCCGTGGTCGAACTGCCCGTCGTGCCACGTCCTGGGCGAGGCCCAGTACCACAGCGGAACTGTCACACCGAACAGACAGCTCAGCCACACGAGTGCCGCCACGAAGTCCAGCAGCACCAGCGGCACGTACATCAGCACCAGGTAGCCGCAGTCCCGCAGCGTCGCGGGATCCGTCCATCTGACCCTGATCTGGGCGAAGAGCCCGGGCTCCTCGACGGTCCGGTAGCCGGCGGTGACGATGTCGCCGAACAGCTCCGCACGTTTGCGTTCGACCTCCGCGCACCCGCGCACCACCAGCGCGGCGCCGGCGAGCAGCGGGATGCCGAACGTCAGCAGGCTCAGCGCGTAGGTGGTGGCCAGCACCGAGAACGCGACCACGAACAACGCCGTGCCCACGACGACGTAGCTCAGCAAGTACCCGGTCGCGAGCCACGGGGCGGACGAGAACACCAGCCGCAGCGGGTTGCGCGGCAACCCGCTGCCGAAACCGCTCACCCAACGCTCCGCAGCAGGTCTTCGACGGCGGTCAGCCTCGCCCTGATCTCGTCCAGCTCCTGCCGCAACGCCTCCTGGTTGGCCACCGCCTGCTCGGCGAGCTTGCGGAACTCGGCCATGGCCACCGCGTCGGAACGGTGTCGCTGCAACTGGAAGTACGAGACCACGCTCGCTGCGATGCCGCCGACCGTGATCAGGACGATGGCGATGGTGACAACGGCGCCGGTCATGTAGAGGTCTCCTTCGTTTTTCCGAGCACCGAGAGGATCAGGTCGACGTCCAGGCGAAGCTCGAACGGCGCCAGCTCGAAGTACTTCATGGCCTTGCCATCGGACGACAGCTCCAGGTTGCCCACCACGAGCCCGGCCTTCTCCAGCCGTTCGAGGTGCATGTAGAGGAGTGGACGGGACAGCTCCAGCCGGCGGGCGAGTTCGCTGACGTGCACCCGGCCCGTGGCCAGTTCCCCGATGATGCGCAGGCGCTGCTCGTGCCCGAAGGCGGCAAGCAACGCCAGCAGTTCTTCGCTGGTCAGGGCTTCCCCCTCCGGCCGTGGCTCGATCCTGTCAGACAAAACTTACAGGTGGAAGTCCGCCGTTGCAACGCGGGCACGGTCAGCGCGCTGTCAGAGCGAGGTCAGATCGAGCCGCAACCCTGGGACACATGACGACACGCGCGCTGCCGTCCGTCGTGGATCTTCACGAACGGCTCCGCACGGGCGCCATCACGAGCGTCGAGCTGACGCGACGCTGCCTCGACCGGATCGAGGCGGCGAACCCGGCCCTGAACGCGGTTCTCGCGCTCGACGACACGGCACTCGCCCAGGCCGCCGAGTCCGACCGCAGACGGGCCGCCGGTCACGCCCGCGGCCCGCTCGACGGGATTCCCCTGCTGGTCAAGGACAACATCGACACCCGAGGCTTCGCGACCACCGCCGGGTCTCGCCTGCTCGCGGGCGCACCGCCCGCTCGCGACGCCGAGATCGTCGCCAGGGCACGCGCCGCCGGGACAGTGCTGCTCGGCAAGACGAACCTGTCCGAGTGGGCCAACTTCCGGTCGTCCGAGGCGACGGAGGGGTGGTCCGGGGCAGGCGGCCAGACCCGTCACCCGCTCCGGCCCAGCCACAGCCCGTGGGGCTCGTCGTCCGGCTCGGCCGTGGCGGTGGCCACCGCGATGGCTCCGCTCGCGCTCGGTACCGAGACCGACGGGTCGATCGTCGGACCCGCCGGGGTGTGCGGCGTCGCCGGCGTCAAACCGGAGACCGGCCTGCTGCCATCGGCCGGGATCGTCCCCGTCTCGGCGGCGCTGGACGTGGCCGGGGTGCTCGCCGGTCGCCTGGCCGACGCCGTGACGTGCCTGGAGGTGCTGGCAGGCCGTGACTTCGGCGGCACGGCTGACCTCGCCGGGGCCAGGTTCGGCCTCTGGCGCGTTCCCGGCATGCCGTCCGAAGTGGACGCTGTGCTCGACGACGCCGGGAAGCGGCTGCGCGCGACGATCGTTCCCGTCGAGCTGGCCATACCGAGGTCGTTGTCCGCCAATGCGATCCGAGCGCTGTTCGCCGAGTTCCGGCCGAGTGTCGAGAACTACCTCAGGACACGGGACGGCGTACCGTCCACTCTGGCCGGGCTGATCGCGGCCAACCGGGCCGATCCCGTCGAGCTGAGCCTCTTCGGCCAGGATCTCTTCGAGCAGACCGCGTCGGTGTCCGGCACGGCCCGGACCGCCGCGGAGACCAGGGCTCAGGTCCGGGCCCAGGCGCGCGAACTGATCCGCACCACGTTGCGGGACCACGGAATCCTGGCCGTGCTCGCACCGTCCAACCAGCCCGCCTGGCCGATCGACCACGCGAACGGCGACCCGTTCCCCCGCACCAGCTCGACCCCCGCCGCGCTGGCCGGGTACCCGAACGTCTCGGTGCCCGCCGGTGACGTGGCCGGGCTCCCGATCGGCCTGTCCGTGTTCGGACCGGCCACGTCGGCGGAACTGCTGCCGCTGGCCCTCGCCCTGGAGCAGGAACTGAAGGAGCGACCATGCTGATCGAGAAGCACACCCGGGGCGGCACGACGATGGCCGTCGTGAGCGTGCGGTCAGGTGACGACCTCTTCGAGCGCACCGGCGAACACCTCGCCCGCGACGGCGTCGTGCTGCTGCGCGGACTCGGCATCGACGGCAGCGAACGGTTCCACGAGGCGGTGTCCGCGTTCGGCGGCTCGCTGATCAACAGCTACCGCGGCGGCAACACGCCCCGCACCACCGTCTCCGAGGGAGTGTTCACCTCCACCGAGTACCCGGCGCGGTACGAGATCACGTTGCACAACGAGATGTCGTACGCCCACCGGTGGCCGAGCCGGCTGTTCTTCTCCTGCGTCGACGCCGCCGACACCGGTGGTGCCACCCCGGTCTGCGACGGCGCGGCGTTGCTCGCGGAACTTTCCCCGGACGTGCGCGAGAGGTTCGAGACGCGGGGCGTGCTCTACCGCACGCATCTGCACGGCGGCGCGGGCCTCGGCAAGTCGTGGCAGCAGACCTTCGAGACGAGCGACCCCGCGACCGTCGAGGAGTTTCTGCGTTCCTCCGGTGCCGAGTTCTCGTGGACGGCGGGTGGTGCGCTGAGGGTGACCCAGCGCCGCCCTGCCGTCCGCCGGCACCCGGACACCGGCGCGGAGGTCTGGTTCAACCAGGCCGACCAGTGGCACCCCTCGAACCTGCCGGAGGACGAGGCGGAACTGCTGCTGTCCGTGGTGGACGACGAAGCGGACCTGCCGCACTCGGTGGCGTACGGGGACGGCAGCCCGATCCCGGCGGCGGACCTCGACGAGGTCCGGAGAGCCCAGCGGGCCGGCAAGCTCGCGATGCCGTGGCACGAAGGTGACCTGATGGTCGTGGACAACATGCGCGTGCTGCACGGGCGCGAGCCCTTCACCGGGTCACGACGTGTCCTGGTCTCGATGACCTGAGAAGGAGCGGCGACAGAGATGACGGTCCCCGAGTTCGTGGTGATCCCCGGCACACAGGTACGGGATGCCCTGGCAGGCAAGGAGAAACAGGTCGTCGACCTGGTGGAGCAGGCCTACCGGGTGCACGGTGACGGCCACACCGTCAACCCTGCGTCGTACTTCCTGCGCTTCCCGGACCGGCCGTCGGCCCGGATCATCGCGCTGCCCGCGTCGATCGGCGGCACCACGGCCGTCGACGGGATCAAGTGGGTGTCGAGCTTCCCGGAGAACATCGCGTCGGGGCTGCCCCGCGCGTCCGCCGTGCTGTTGCTCAACGATCCCGCGACGGGTTATCCCTTCGCGTGCCTGGAGGGCTCGATCATCAGTGCCGCCCGGACCGCGGCGTCCGCGGCGCTGGCGGCCGACGTGCTCACCAGGGGCCACGACCGGCCGCGCAGGCTCGGCATCACCGGCACCGGGCTGATCGCCAGGTACGCGCACACCTACCTGGCGGGCACCGGGTGGACGTTCGACGAGATCGGGCTGTACGACCTCGATCCCGCCCAGGCAGCGGGTTTCCGCGGGTACCTGGAGCGGTCCGGCCACGACGGGCGGATCGTCGTGCACGACAACCCCGAGTCGCTCACCCGGTCGTCCGACCTGATCGTCTACGCGACCGTGGCCGCCACCCCGCATGTCACCGACCCGTCCTGGTTCGCCCACGCGCCACTGGTGCTGCACCTGTCCCTACGCGACCTGGCTCCAGAGGTCGTGCTCGAGTCCGCCAACGTGGTCGACGACATCGACCACTGCCTGCGCGCGAACACGTCCGTGCACCTGGCCGAACAGCTCACCGGCGACCGGTCGTTCGTGTCCGGCACGCTGTACGACGTGCTGACCGGCGCGCTGACGCCTCAGCGCGGGCGAACGCTCGTGTTCTCCCCGTTCGGCCTCGGGGTACTGGACCTCGCGGTCGGCAGGCACGTGCACGACGAGGTGACCAGGGCCGGCACGGCGCTGCCGGTCGAGGGCTTCTTCGCCGAACTGAACCGCCACTGAGGCTCCGGTGCCGATCATCGTCAGTCCACAGGACTTCAACGTCGCCGACCTGTTCGTGGACCTGCGCCCGGACGTACCGCTCTACCTCAAGTGCGAGGGCTTCAACTTCGCCGGCTCGGTGAAGCTCAAGGCGGCGGTCGAGATGGTGACCGCCGCCGAGCGGGCCGGTGATCTGCGTCCCGGCACCCGGCTGGTGGAGAGCTCGTCGGGCAACCTGGGCATCGCGCTCAGCATGGTCGCGCGCAGCAACGGGTTCTCGTTCACCTGCGTCACCGACGTCCGCTGCAACACGGCCTCGGTGCGGCTGATGCGAGCGCTCGGCGCCGAGGTGCACGTGGTCGGCGAGCCGCATCCGGAGCGCGGTTTCCTCGGCGCCCGGCTCGACCACATCGCCAGGCTCTGCGCAGGGCATCCGGAGTTCCTGTGGCTCAACCAGTACGCGAACGAGGCGAACTGGCTGGCCCATCACCAGACCACCGGGCCGGAGATCATCAAGAGCTTTCCCGAGATCGACGTGCTGTTCGTGGGGGCCGGCACGACCGGCACGTTGATGGGATGTGCGCGCTATCTGCGCGAGGCGCGTCCGTCGACCCGCGTCGTGGCGATCGAGACGGAGGGCTCGGTGGCGTTCGGCGGCCCCCCGGCCACCCGCCTGATCCCCGGCATGGGCACCGGGATCCGGCCGCCGTTGCTCGACGAGTCACTGGTGGACGACGTCGTGCACGTGTCCGAAGTGGACACTGTGCGGACCTGCCGTTCACTGGCCGAACGCGGGTTCCTGTTCGGTGGTTCCACCGGCACGGTCGTCAGTGGAGCCGGGAAGTGGCTGCGGCGGCACGGTGGCCGCGCGCTCACCGCCGTGGCGGTGGCTCCGGACTTCGGCGAGCGCTACCTGGACACCGTCTACGACGACAGCTGGGTCGCCGAGCACTACAGCCCTTAGCTTGGTCTGTATCGAAGTCCGGCCCGCGACAGCCGGGCCAGACTTCGGTAGAGGGCCTAGCCGAAGGCGAGCGACCGGGTCGCGCGGACGTCGCACTTGCCGTTGCCGGTGAGGACGAGCCGCGGCACCACATACACCTCGTCGGGCACGACCGCCTCGGGCAGAACACTCCGCAGCGCGGTACGGACCGCACGTGCCAGCGCGAAGCCGTCCGCGCTCGGGTCGGCGGGCACGACGAACGCCTCGACCTCGTCGATCAGGCCATGCACCACGTCGAACGCCACCCCGGCCACACCGGGCACCGCGAGCACGTGGTGCCGCAGCTCCCCGAGCTCGATCCGGTGCCCGCTGATCTTCAACTGGTCGTCCCGCCGGCCCAGGTAGCGCAACGTCCGCGGGCCCACCATCTCCACGATGTCACCGGTCCGGTAAGCCCGGCCACCCAGCTCGGGTGTGTCGAGAAAGCGGTCGCTCGTCAGGCCGAGGTACCCCGCGGCCACCGGCCGGCCGGCGATGACCAGTTCTCCTTCCCTGACCGGACGCAGTTCGTCGTCGACGACGTGGGCGACGGTGTTCCACGCGGGGGACCCGATCGGGACGGTCGGCAGTCCGGGGACGCGGTCGGCGGCGAACTCGTAGGCGCAGCAACCGATCGTGGTCTCGGTGGGCCCGTAGTGGTTGACCAGCCGCACCCCGCGCAGGCGGTCGCCGAGCGCGGTGAGCAGGGCGGCGTCGAGCGCCTCCCCGCCGAACATCAGCAGCCGGGTGAGCGCCCGGTAGTCCGGTGGGGATGCCAGCTGCTCCAGAAACCGCGCGTGCGACGGCGTGAGCTTCAGGAAGGAGTACCGCTCCGGGCGGCCGAAGAGCGTGGCGGTGTCCCACATGCCGCTGGCCACGACGACCCGGTCGCCCTGAGCCAGCGGCACCCAGAGCGAGGTGAACGCGAGGTCGAAGCCGAGACTCGCGAACAGTGGGCTGCCCGTGCCGTCCCGGCCTGCCAGCGATCCGCACCACCCCACGTAGTTCACCAGCGAACCGTGCTCGATCAGCACCCCCTTGGGAGTGCCCGTCGAACCCGAGGTGAACACGACATAGGCGATGTCGTCCACGCGCGGCAGGTCGCGCTCCGGCGTGCGCACCAGCTTCGGCACGTCCGCGAGGTCGACCGCGCCCGCCACCGGGCCGTCCGCCACGACAGCGGCCGGTTTCGCCTGTGCCAGCACCGCTTTGACGCGCTCGGCCGGGTGCTTGGGATCGATCGGCACGTACGCCGCGCGCAGCGCCATGATGGCCACCGCGGCGGCGATGGTGTCCGGTGTCCGGTTCGCCCACAGCACCACCCGGTCGCCCGGCTCCACCCCGCTCTCACCGAGCGCGGCCGCGATCTCCAGCACGCGCTGCCACAGCTCGCGATAGGTCCAGCCGCCACCGGCGTGCTCGATCGCCACGGTGGCCGGTCTGGTTTCGGCGTGACCCCGGATGAGGTGCACCACGGAGTCGTTCAGAAGCGGACGGCTCTCCCCCAGGATCACGCCCCCAGCATCGGCCGTGCCGCTGACACCGGTCTGACAGCCCGCTGACGGCCGTGCGCTGTCAGCAGGAGATCAGAGCCGTGTCAGGTCCAGCCTCCAGAATCGGTTCGTGACTGTCGAGCGGACCACGTACGAGCCTCGCGCCTATACCCCGCTGACCGAGAGCGAACGCCGCGCCAGGGCCGAGCAGACGGGCGGCGAGCCCGCGCTCGACTTCAGCGTCGGGCGCACGAGCGCGGACACCACGCCATACATCGACTACCACAACGTCGACGTGCTCCTCAGTCTGCAACACCCGCGCACGCGGGAGCCGGCGGAGCTGACCTTCTACACCGTGGGACAGGTCCAGGAGCTGCTGTTCAAGCTCCTCTTCACGGACATCAACCGCGTGCGCGACCTGCTGTTCGACGACCTGCTCGACGAGGCGCTGTGGCAGCTGCGCCGGGTCGAGCGGACCCAGCGGCTGCTGGCGGCGAGCTGGGACCCGGTCAGCGCGATCACCGCGTCCGAGTTCGCGGGTTTCCGCAACGAGCTGGGCGTGGCGTCCGGGCTGCAGTCGTACATGTACCGGCAGCTCGAGTTCGCGCTCGGGCACAAGTCGCCCCGCATGGCCGAGGCGCACAACGCCGTGGCGTGGGTGCACGAGCAGGTCGATGCCGCGCTGAGGGCGCCGAGCGTGTACGACGCCGCGCTCGCGGTGCTGCGCAGGCGGGGCGCGCCGATTCCGGAGCGCCCCGACTACGCCCAGCCGTACGAACCGGATCCCGCGGCCGAGGAGGCCTGGGCCGGGATCTATCGCGAGCCGAAGCGCGACCATCGGCTGTACCTGCTCGCCGAGGCGCTGTCCGAGGTGGGCTATCTGCACTCGCGCTGGCGCTCGACACATCTGCTCGTGGTCGAGCGAATCCTCGGGCACAAGCCGGGTACGGGTGGTACCGACGGCGTCGACTGGCTGCGGCGGGTGTCCGAGCACCGGTTCTTCCCCGAGTTGCTGGCCGCGCGTTCCACCCTCTGACCAAAGGGCTTTCCGTGGCGTTGTACCGCGACTACGACCAGGCCGAGCTCGACCGGCAGTACTCACCGAGCTCCCTCGTGCCCGATCTGCGGCTGTTCCTCGACGGCTACGCGAGGACCAGTGAGGCGGCGCGGACGGAGCTCCCGGTGCGGTCGGGGTTGCGCTACGGCCCGGCGGCGAGGGAGACGCTCGACTTCTTCCCCGCGAACCGCGCCGGCGCGCCGCTGCTCGTGTTCGTGCACGGCGGGTTCTGGCAGGAGCTGAGCAAGGAGGACTCGGCGTTCCCCGCACGGGACCTGGTGCCCGCGGGGGTCGCGTTCGCCGCCCTCGGCTACGGCCTGGCACCCGAGCACCGGCTCGGCGACATCGTCACGCAGGTCGCCCGCGGTCTCTCGTGGCTCACCGGCCACGCCACCAGGCTCGGGGCCGGCCGCGTGCACGTGGCCGGCCACTGCGCCGGCGCACACCTCGTCGTCGCGGCGCTGTGCCGGGAAGAGCTGCCGCTCGCGAGCGCGATCCTGCTCAGCGGTGTGTACGACCTCGAACCGCTGCGGCTCACCTACGTCAACGAACCGCTCGGGCTCGACGCGGCGGAAGCCGCTCGGCTGAGCCCGATCCGGCACCTGCCCGACCGGCTGCCGCCATTGGTCGTCGCCCGGGGCGGGGCGGAGACCCAGGAGTTCGCGCGACAGCACGACGAGTTCGTCGCCGCCGCCGCGGCTCGCACGCCGCGGCTCGACGAGCTTGTCATCGGCCACCGCAACCACTTCGACATCCCACACGACCTCGGTGACCCGGCCACCGCGCTCGGGGCCACCGTGGCCGGCCTGCTGGAGGGGACGCACGATGCCGATCGACCCTGGCGAGGTGGCCGGAGTCAACCGCCACGAGACCGAGTACCTCTATGACGAGATAGTCGTCCGGCGCGCGTACCTTCCTCCTGGCATGGAGCTGCCGCCGGGGTCGGTAGTGCTCGACGTCGGCGCGAACATCGGGATGTACTCGCTGTTCGCCCGCTCGGAATGCCCCACCGCGTCGATCTACGCGTTCGAGCCCTTGCCTCCGTTGCTCGAGAAGCTGCGCGCCAACGTCTCGGCGCATGACGTGACCGTGCTGCCGTACGGACTCTCCGACGCCGACCGCGAGGTGTCGTTCGTCTACTACCCCGGCTACTCCACGATGTCCACGCAGTATGCCGACACGGCACTGGAGAAGCGGTACATCCGGGATCGGCTGTCCGAAGTGGACTATGACTCGGAGCTGCTCGGCGAGCTGCTCGACTTCCGCTTCCGCGAGCAGACCTTCGGCTGCCGGGTGCGCCGGCTGTCCGGCGTGATCGACGAACTGGGACTGTCCCGCGTCGACATGGTGAAGATCGATGCAGCGGGCGGAGCTGGACGTGTTGCGCGGCATCGAGGAGCGGCACTGGCCGGTGCTGCGCCGGCTCGCGCTGGAGGTGCACGACGAGGCAGGAACACCGACGGCGGGGCGGCTCGCTCCGACGACCGGGATGTTGCGGGGCAAGGGGTTCGACGTCACTGTGCGGGAGGACCCCGGTGGCCGCCACACGGTCTTCGCGGTGCGGCGGCCCGCCTGACCTGTCAGCGCAACGACGGCACCGGCCTGGAGCCGGCTCCGGGCCACACCAGGTCAGGTGTGCCGGTGAGGATCGCCTGGTGCACCTCGCGCAGCAACGCTCCAGGGTCTATCCCGAACTCCTCGGCGAGCACCCGCCTGCCCTCGTCGAACACGGTGAGCGCGTCGGCCTGCCGGTCGCACCGGTACAGCACCGTCATGAGCTGGGCACGGAACCGTTCGCGCAACGGGTGCTGCGCGACCAGCTGGGCCAGTTCCGGCAGGATCTCGGCGTCCCTGCCGAGCGCGAGGTCGGCGTCCAGCCGCCGTTCGAGCACGGAGAGCCTGTCCTCCTCGAGCCGCGGACCCGCCGAGCTGGCCAGGTACTCGGACACCCCGGCGAGCGCGGGACCGCGCCACAGGTGCAGCGCCGCCCGGTACCGCTTCGCCGCCTCCTCGTACCGGCCGGAGAACAACGCCGTCCTGCCGAGCTCCACCTCGTTCTGGAACTCGGCGAAGTCGAAGTACGCGGTGCCGATGTCGAGCAGGTAGCCGGGAGACCTCCGGACGATGGCCGATCTGCTGCCCACGATCTTTCGTAAACGTGAGACGTAGGTGTGGATCTGTGCGTAGGATGTCGCGGGCGGATGCGGACCCCATAAGACGTCCGCCATCTGCTCATCTGAAATCAGTTTGTCGCCGGAAAGCAGCAGGGCAGCGAGCACGGTGCGTGGTTTGACCCCGGCACGGGTCAACTCCGCGTCACCCCCGCGCACTTCGACCGGACCCAAGATACGAAATTCCACGAGATCCACCTACCCGAGAACCTTGTCCTGGACGAGAATCGCCTCATACAGCTGCCGCATGCCGCGTCCGGGTTCAAGCCCCATTTCGCTGGCCAGCCGCTTTCGGGTGTGATGAAACACGTCGAGCGCCTCGGTCTGCCTGCCGTCGCGGTACAGAGCGATCATCAGTTGTTCACTCAACCGCTCGCGTTCCGGATATTGCGCGGTCAGTAAGTTGAGCTCGGGGACCACCCCACGCTGGTCGCCGTTGGCGAGCTTGGCCGTGATCAGGTCCTCGCGGGCGCTGAGACGCCTCTCGTTCAGATGAGTGGCCTCCATGCGGCATCGCGCACCGTCGCAGACGTCCAGCAGCGCCGGCCCACGCCACAGTCGCAGCGCCTCTTCCAGCAGCTCAATGGCCATCGCCGGGTGCCGTTGCACCTTGCCGGCCCCACGTTCGGCCAGGTCCAGGAACCGGTAGCCGTCCACGCAGTTCTTCGGCACGTCGAGCAGGTAGCCGCCGCTCACCGTGCGCAGCACCTCGTCGCCCTTGCGCCCGGTGACCGACTCGAGCAGTTTGCGCAGGCGGGTGATGTTCGCGTGCAACGCGTTGCGCGCGTTGCCCAGCGGTTTGCCGGACCAGAGCTCGTCGACCAGCTGTGCCGCGGGCAACGGCACCCCCGGCGGCAGGGCTAGCAGGGCCAGTACGGTGCGCACTCGCGCCGAAGCAATTTCACGTTCCTGTCCTCCCCGGGTGACTGCCAACGAACCGAGAATTCGAATCTCCATTTCGCGACACCTCTTCACACCTCAGCGCGGAACCATTGATCACATGATCGGCCGGGCGCACTCCCTCGATTCAGCAGTGACCACAGTTCCGACCCCCATTGATTGCCCCACCCCCGCAGAGCTGTCGCGGGCCCGGCTCCAGGACGGCACGGGCAAATACGACCTTGTTCACACTATACGGAAGTAACAGCCGGTGTCGAATACCACAGGCAACTAGGCGACATACCACGGTGGTATGACCCGACCGAAGGATGGCGAATGAGGATGAATGACGCAGTACCACCACGCCTGGCGAGCAGGACTGACTGATTGATCGACTATGACTACAGTGACGCCGCGATAATCTCTTTCATGATCTCGCTGGTGCCACCGAAGATGCGCGAGACCCTGGCATCGGCCCACGCCCTCGCGACCGGCTGGCCGGCGAGATAGCCGTAACCCCCGAAGAGCTGCAGGCATCGGTCGACGACCTCGCACAGCGTCTCCGAAGCGTGCAGCTTCGCCATCGCCGCGTCTGTCATGGAAAGCTCGCCGGCGAGCGCGCGTTCGACGCATCCGTCCACCAGCGCCCTGCTCGCGGCGGCCGCGGTCGCACAGCCGGCGAGGACGAACTGGGTGTTCTGGAACTTCATCAGCCTGCGCCCGAAAGCGGTGCGCTGCCGGCAGTGCCGCACGGTCTCCTCGATCGCGGCCTCCATCGCCGCCACCGACGTCACCGCCAGCAGCAGCCGTTCCCTGGAGACCAGCGGCAGCAGCTGCCGCAGACCACGCCCCTCGGCACCACCGAGCACGTTGCCCGCCGGGACACGCGTGTCGTCGAAGGTGAACTCGCCGGTGTCCTGGCCGTGCCTGCCGATCTTGTCCAGCACCGGCCCGCGGTGACAGCCCGCGAGCCCGTCGGTCTCGACGACCACCAGGGACATCCGGCGCTGCCGCTCCTCCGGCGCGGACGTGACGACGAACGTGACCACCAAGTTCGCCTGGCCGCCGTTGGTGACGAACGTCTTGGTGCCCTTGATCAGGTAGTCCTCGCCGTCCCGGCACGCACGGGTGGTGATGGCCTGCAGGTCGGAGCCGGCACCGGGCTCGGTGACCGCGAGCGCGCCGACCAGCTCGCCCGTGACGAGCCGCGGGAGCCAGCGCCGCTGCTGCTCCTCTGTCCCGTGCAGGAGCACGTACTGCGTGACGATCCCGTGCGCGCTCAGTCCCCACGACGTGTCGCCGACGCGCGCCTGTTCCTCCGCGAGCACGGCGTCGTGCGCCAGCGTGCCGCCCGCCCCGCCGTACTCCTTGGGAACGCTCAGGCCCAGCAGCCCGCGCCGGCCTGCCTCCGTCCACAGTGTCCGGTCGACCTGCCGTTCGGCCCGCCACCGCAGCTGGTGCGGCAGCACCTCGGCGGTGAAGAAGTCACGTGCCAGGTCGCGCACCGTGGCGAGGCCGGGATCCGCGGTCTCCCACCGCGGCCCCGGCCGTCGCCCGCTCATCCGCAGCCGCCCGCGTGCCCGTCGTCAGGGCCAGGGCCCATCCCGACGGCCGCCGTCACGACCTCGGGCTCCGCCTGCGCCGGTGCCTGCCTCGCCCGGACGTGGCCGGCGAACGCCTCCAGCCGGTCGAGACCCCAGAACCGGGTGAACCCCTGCACGAAGAACGGCACACCGAACGCGCCGTGCCGGAAGGCCTCCGCCATCGAGACCGCGCCCTCGCCGCGCAGTTCGCCGTCGTCGGCAGCGTTGGCGACGGCGACCGAGTCGAGCTCCAGCAACGCACCGATCTCGCCGATGGTGGCGCGGTCGCAGATGTCGCGGCCCTGCTCCCACCGAGCCCGGTAGACCGCATCGATGTAGGCCAGGCCCTTGCCGTGCCGCCGCGCGTACAGGTACCCGAGGTGCGGCACCTCCCACACCGGGTCCCTGTCGACCGGCCAGGTGACCTCGATGCCGCGTTCCCTCGCCAGCCGCGCCACGTCCTGCAGGATGTAGAAGTGCTTGGCGCGCGTCATCTCCGCGTACGGCAGCTCGGCCCCCTGCGCGCGGATGAGCCCGGCACTGTGCTCGTCCGGTTCGTAGTACGGACGCCACTCGATCGTCTCCGCGACGTCGCGGAACCGGCTCATCAGCTCCCGGTACGCGAGCCAGGAGTACGGGCTGCGCAACGAGAAGTAGAACCTGGGCGTTTTCCTGCTCATGCCATTCCCCTCCGGTGGCGTCAGATCACCAGGCCGCCGTCGACGCCGAACACCTGGCCGGTGACGTAGGAGGCGCGGTCCGACACGAGGAACGACACCAGGTCCGCCACCTCCTCCGGCCTGCCGAACCGGCCGAGCGGGATGCGCCCGGCGAGCCCTTCGGTCGCCCTGGCCGGCAACCCGGCGGTCATGTCGGTCTCGATGAACCCCGGCGCGACCACGTTGGCACGGATGCCGCGCGGGCCGGACTCCTTGGCGAGCGCCTTGGTGAACCCGATGATCCCGGCCTTCGAGGCCGAGTAGTTGGTCTGCGTGCCGTTGCCGTGCACACCGGCCACCGAGGACATCGTGACCACGGTGCCGGCGCGGCGCTTGACCATCGCGAAGATCGCGGCCGAGCACACGTTGAACACACCGTCGAGGTTCACCCGCAGCACCGAGTTCCAGTCCTTTTCGGACAGCAGCACGAGCGGGTTGTCCCTGACGATCCCGGCGCAGGTGACCACGGCGTGGATCGGGCCGAGCTCCGCCTCGGTGTCGCGCACGAACCGTTTGCTCTCCTCGTACTCGGCCACGTCGACCTGCCGGGTCAGCACCGAGGCGCCAGACCCGGCCGCTTCCTTCGCGACGAGCTCCGCCGCGGAGACGTTGGAGCGGTAGCAGAACGCGACGTCCCAGCCGTCCTCGGCCAGGCGCGTCACGACCCCGCGCCCGATCCCCCGCGAGCCACCGGTCACCAGTGCGACCCGGCGCGCGGTCACCGCGGCGCTCCGGCAACGGCTGGTCGCGGCGCCAGCACGCTGGAGTCCCGCAACGCCGCGGTGAACTGTGCCACCTCCAGCACCTTGCGCCCGCCGACGTAGGAGGCGCCGCCGACCACGGCCGCGTCGTCGACCAGGCGGTGGATCTCCGCGCGGTGCTCCAGCACGTCGCCGGGGAACACCGGCCCGCCGAGCTCGACGCCCTTGATGCCCGCGGCCAGCTCGACCTTGCCGGCCAGCACGTCAGGGTTGGGCTGGTCCCAGCAGATGAGCAGCACTGCCGCCTGCGCCCAGGACTCCAGCAGCAGGCTGATCGGGTAGGCGTAGTCCTCCTCGGCGGCGTCGTCGCCGAGGTGCCGGTAGCAGGGTTCGGCGACGGTCACCGCCTTGTGCGCCACCAACGTCCGGCCGACCTCCACCGCGGACACCCGGTCCACCAGGAGGATCGGGTAGCGGTGCGGAATAAGCCGTTTGATCCGTGCGACGCCGTTCATCGCACACCTCCCGTGGCATAGCGCAACCGGATCTGGGCGACGGTCCGCTCCCCCACCGACGCCGTGGCGGCGCAGCGCAGCACACCGTCCTCCTCGGACAGTTCGGCGGCGAGGTCCACGGTGTCGCCGCCGTAGACAGGTGCCGCGAACCGGACCCGCTCCAGCGCCACCGGACGACGCACGCCCCTGGTAGCCCTGACCAGCGAGTGGACGTACTCGACCAGGTAGAGGCCGGGCAGGATCGGAAAGCCGGGGTAGTGCCCCTCCAGCACGGGGTGGGCGGGATCGATGTCGACCGCCGCGCGCACCACCGGGCCGTCCGCTCCCACGACCCGGACGTCCCACCCGCTCACGACGAACCTCCGCAGCCACCGAGCACCAGGCAACCGGTCATGCCGTCACGACCGATCGTGGTGACCACCGCCGCCTCGTCGCGGGCGAGCGGTTTGCGGCCGGCCGCCGCCAGCACGGCGGCGATCTGGAACCCGGCCGAGGCCGCCGACGCGTCACCGATCAGGTGCCGGCTCCGGATCCACTCCGGTGCCGACGCCCCGAACTCCCCGGTCAGCACGTCGTTCTCCACCGGGGCCGCGCCCGCACCCGCGGGTGCGACCACGCGCACCTGCTCCGGACCGACCCCGGCATGCCGCAACGCGGCCCGGACGCAGTCCCGCAGCGCGGCACCGGCGTCACCGTCGGCACCGAACGCTGTGAACCGGGTGGCGAGCAGCCTGACCAGAGGCGTGCGGCCCGACCGTTCCGCGTCGGCCGCGGACTCCAGCAGGAAGAACGCACTGCCCTCGCCGAGCGCGGACATGCCGTCGCCGCCCGCCCTGCCCGCATGCCACTCCAGCCATGCCCGCTGAGCCGAGTACTCCTCCGCCACACCGCACAGCGCGCGGTCGCAGTGACCACCGCGCACGAGCCTGGCCGCGTAGCTCAGCGTCAGCAGTGCGGTGAGCCAGTCACCGGAGATGGTGGTGTTCGGCCCCTTGATGGTGTGCCAGATCGCGCTCTGGCCCGCTGCCTTGTTCATCACCGTGTTGGGGAACTTGGCGGGGTCGACGTGGTACGGCTTGTCCCCGGTGAGCGAGTCACGCGTGGTGTCCATGATGGACTGGACGCTGGCCCACCCGGTGCCGAGCACGAGCGCGGCGCGTTCCGGGTCGGCGACGAGGTCCTCGCGGCACTGGTCGACCAGGCCGCCCGCCGCGGTCACCGCGAGTGCGGTGAGCCGGTCCATCAGGCGGGTTCCCTTGTTGCCCAGGTACTTCGCGGCGCTGAAGTCGGGCACCAGACCCACCAGCTCGTAGGGCACGTCGAACTGCGACCTGTCCACACCGGAGATCGCGCTGCGGCCGGACAGGACACCGTCGGCGAACGGGTCGTTGCCCACACCGTACGGCGACACGACGAACCACTTGGACAGCACCAGTTCCGCGGTACGCGTCCCGTCGCGATCGACGAGCGCGGCCTGGGCTGTCATGATGTCGCTCCGTCACCGAGCAACGCGCCGTGCAGCCTGTCGTCGAAGTCGACCTGGCTCCAGTCCCGCCGGTTCTCGATCACCGCGTAACCGTGGGTGATGGTGCCGGTGGCGGTCTTGTGCAGCATGCCGTCGCGGCGCACGTAACAGTCCATCCTGGCGGTGTAGGTCAGCCGCTTGAACACGTTCTCCACGGTGAAGACGGTGTGGATCTCCTCCTCCATGCCGACCTCATCCAGCATCGTGATGCTGGAGCTCGGCACGACCGGGATCCAGTTCTGCTCGCGCAGCAGGGTGTGGATGGAGACACCGCGGTCGGCGAGGAAGAGGTCGACCGCCTCCTCCATCAGCCGCAGGTAGCCCGACATCTGCAGGCGCTCGGTGAAGTGGCAGTACGGGTAGGGCACCCGCCACGACCAGCCGAACGCGTTGCGGTGCTCGGTGAGCCGCGCGATCACGTCGTCACCGCTCGCCGCGACGGGCTCCTGAGGGGTGCCGATGCGATCCACGACCAGTGCGGCCAGTTCGGCGGGCACCGGCTCGGCGGGAAAGCCGCGCACGTCCTGCCGCAACGTCACGCCGACCTTGGCGGTCACCGTCCGCACCGGCTTGACCCGGTCGGCGACCATCTCCACGACGAACCTCAGCTCCTGGCCGGGACCTTCGGCCGGGCGCACGGTGGCGACCGCGACGTCGTCGATGTGGTATGCGGTCCACATCCTGGTGTCGATCTCGGTGATGTCGGTGCAGATCCCGTACCGCTCATAGAGCTCGCCGGCCGGGAGCCCGCGCTGCCGCAGGTGGTCGAGAACGGCCTCCTCCACGAGGTAGTTGACGTGTTTGAAGCCGATCCACGTGCAGATGTTGGAACCCTCGTAGCGGGGCCTCAGCACCACGCGGGTCGAGTCGTCCCGCGGCAGCGTGCCGGCGGGAGCGTTTTGGGTGGAAGTCACGTCAACTCCTGGCTCGGGTGGTCGGCAGCATGGCCGCGTCGAAGAAGTCGGAAACGGCACGGGCGAAGAACTCTGGCTGTTCCAGCATCGGGAAGTGACCGCACTGCTCGATCAGCTCGAACCTGCCGTCGGGCAGGCCGTCCGCCAGCGCCCGGCCGTCGGAGGGATCGGCCGCGATGTCGGAGTCACCGGTCAGCACGAGCTGGGGCGCGGTGACGCCGGAGAGGTCGAGGAACGGTGTCCGCAGGTAGGACTCGAAGAACCGCATCCAGCCGTACGGCCCGACCTGGTCCCGGATGCTGACCGCCAGCGCCATCCGCTGCCGTTCCGCGTACCTGGACGCCTCGCCGACGCGCAGCGCCTCGGCGAAGATCCGGTGGAAGTCGTTGAGGTAGTGCGAGATCGTGTGCCACGTGAAGTCCCTGGGGCGCGGCCGGTAGAACGCGCTCACCAGGACCGAGGGGCGTGGTGCGAGCTTGCCGGTGCAGTACGCCTCCAGCAGCAGCGCCGCCGAGAACGAGTGCGCGACGACGGCGTCGAATCCTGGCTGGGCCTCCACCGCGCACACCACCGGCTCGATCTGGTCGCCGATATGGCTCCAGTCGCCGCTGTCTATGCCGTGCCACGGGAGCTCGACCTCCCACAGCTCGGCCGTCGGCGGCATCCTGTCCACGAGCGAGTCCCAGACCGTGGTCTTGCAGCCGAGTCCGTGCAGCAGCAGCACCCGCGCCGCACCCTCCGATGTGGACGGACGGCGGAGCAGCGGAACCATCACCCACCCGCTTCGCACCGGCCGAGCACGGTGACGGCGTTGTTCCCGCCGAACGCGAGCGAGTTGTTCTGCACCACGTTCACCTCGGCGTAGCGGACCTCGTTGGGAACGCAGTCCACGTCACACTCGGGGTCGGTCTCCCGATGGTTGATCGTCGGCGGGATGAAGCCCTCGGTGATGGCCAGCGCGCACGCCGCCGCACCGAGAGCGCTCGCCGCGCCCATCGCGTGGCCGAGCATGCTCTTGATCGACACGGTGGGCGGCGGGGTACCCGCGAACGCCTGCCGGATGGCGCCGACCTCAGTCATGTCGTTGGCCCTGGTACCGGTGCCGTGCGCGGAGATGAAGTCGATGTCCTCAGGCTTCACGCCGGCGTTGTGCAGCGCCAGCTCCATGCACCGCGCGAGCGTGTTCTGGTCCGGGTGCACTGGGCTGAGCGCGTCGCAGTTGAGCCCGTACCCGAGCACCTCGGCGTAGATGCGCGCGCCGCGGGCGAGTGCCGACTCCAGGCTCTCCATCAGCAGGATGCCCGCGCCCTCGCCGACGAGGATGCCCTTGCGGTGCCGGTCGAACGGCTGGCACACCTCGGGCGCCATCGCGCCGAGCCGATAGAACCCGGCGTAGGTCTTGCGGCACAACGCGTCCACGCCACCGGCCAGCACCACGTCGGCGTCGCCGGCGCGAATCGCGTCGATACCGTGCCCGATCGCGTAGTTGCCGGCCGCGCACGCCGTCGGGATGGTGACCGGCTCGACGTCGGTGAGCGCGAGCTCGCGCACGATGCTGGTGGCCAGGCGCGAAGCCGGCGAGCGGCGGGCGAGCAGCTCGTCGAGGTGCTCCGGTCCGTCACGAAGCTGGTCGACGGCCAGCTGGTCGAGGTCCCGCGACTCGCCGTCGGTCGTGCCGACGGAGACGAGGCAGCGGCGTCCGCGCAGCTCGTCGAACGGCAGCCCCGCGTCGCCGACCGCCATGCGTGCGGCCGCGGCGGCGAACTGGCTGGTGCGGCCCATGGTCGAGGGGTCGGTGCCGACCACCCACTCGCCGGCCGTGAAGTTGGTGATCTCGCAGCCGTTGGCGTGGGCGTACCCCTCGGTCTCGAACGAGGTGATCGGCTTGACGCCGCTGCGGCCGGACCGCAGACCCTCCGAGAACTCCCTGGCGCCGATGCCGATGCTGGAGACGATACCGAGACCTGTGATCACGACCTTGCGTCGTGCGTCGTCCATTGTGTCCCCTCTCCGGTTACCTGGAGCGGGTCACTTCGCCGCCGACGCTTCCTGGACCACCGCGACGACACCGTCCAGGTTGACCATGCGGGCCAGCTCGCTCTGGTCGATGTCGACGCCGAAGACCCGCTCGAGAGAGGAAAGGATCTCGATGGCGCCCATGGAGTCGGCCTCGTGGTCCTCCTTGAACAGGCTGGTGCCTGTCATCTCACCCGGTTCGATCTCCAGGATCTCGCAGACGATCGCCTTGATCTTCTCGCGCACGCCTTCGTCCACATTGGATGTCTGGTTCGTGGTGGTCATGGCAGCCCCCTGATGTGCGATGTGCCGGACGGGGGCCAACTTTGTCAGCGGGGCTTATACGATTCCTATACCCCCAGTGCGGCACTGGGCGCCGGGCGCGGTGCCCCATGGATCGGGGGTGTGACCCTGGGGCACCGCTCGCTTCCGATCCGGCGTTCCTGGTTCACCGGATCGGCTGGTTCACCACCGTCTGGTCCGTCGCGCCGGAGGTCTGCGGCCCGCCCGTGACCGCCGGCCACGGACGGGACGGCCACCAGCTCGACCGGCCGAGCAGGGCGAGGATCGCGGGCAGGATCAGGATCCGCACGATCACCGCGTCCAGGAGCACGCCGACCGCGAGCGCGAAGCCCGTCTGCTTCATCTCCAGCAGGTGCAGGAACATGAACGCCACGAACACCGACACCATGACCACGGCCGCGCTCGTGACGACGCTCGCCGACGTGACGATGCCCCGCGTGACGGCCTCCCGCGTGGACGCGCCTCGCTGGACCGCCTCCCTGATCCGGCTGACCACGAAGATCTGGTAGTCGATCGACAGGCCGAACAGGATCACGACCAGGAACAGCGGCACACGCGACCCGATGAACCCGACGGACGAGAACCCGAACAGGCCCTCGGCCCAGGTGCCCTGGAACACCAGCACCAGCGCGCCGAACGCACCCGCCGCGGACAGCACGGTGAGCAGCGTGCCGATGAAGGCGATCACCAGCGAACGCAACGCGATCGCGGTCATCACGAACGTCACCAGCAGCACGAATCCCAGCACCAGGGGGAGCTTCCCGTTCTGGTGCGTGACGTAGTCCCTGTTCTGCGCGACGTCACCGGACACCGCGTACTCGGCCCCCGGCAGCCCGGCGAACGCCTGCGGCACCAGGTCGGCACGCAGCCGGTCCAGCGCCTGCGCCGCCTCTGGGGAGCTGACCTTGTTCGGCGTGCCGAGGTCGAGCGTGCCCGTGTGCCCGTCCGCGGAGAGCTTGATCTCGGGCTTGTCGTTGCCCGCGAACAACGGGTCCGCGCCTGCCTTGTCCGCCAGGCCTTCCAGTGCCGCGCGGATGTCAGCGGACGACGCCGAGGCCGAGCGCACCGCGATCGAGTTGTTCGCCCGCTCGGTCGGGAACGCCTCCGAGACGCGGTCGGCGACCTGCAGTGCCGGGACGCTCCGCGAGTACGTGTCGTTGCCGGGCACGCCGAGCTTCAGTCCCAGCGCGGGCAGCGACAGCAGCAGCATGAACAGCAACGACACCAGCAGTGTCAGGCCGGGCTTGCGCATCGCCGGACGCAGCAACTTCTCCCACATCCTGCCCTGCGCACCCGCGTCGGACCGCCGCCGCAGGAACCGCACCTGCTTGTCGACCCGGTTGCCGAGCTTCGCGAGCAGCGCCGGCAACACGGTCAGCGAGCTCACCACCGCCACCGCGATGACGATGATCGTGCCGGCCGCCAGCGACGAGAAGATCACGTCGTCGGCCAGGAACAGGCACGCCGTGGAGAGGATCACGGCGAGGCCCGACATCACGATCGCCCGGCCGGACGTGGCCGCCGCGAGCTCGATGGCCGCCGTCGTGCTGATCCTGCCGCCGGACGCCTCGCGTTCCTCCCGTTCTCGCTTGAGATAGAACAGGGCGTAGTCGACGCCGACCGCCATTCCCATCATCACGATCACCTGGCTGCCCACGCCCGCGTCCGGGAACAGGTACGACGCGAGGCCGTACAGCCCGGTGGCACCCGCGATCGACGTGATGGCGAGCAGCACCGGCACGCCGGCCGCGAGCAGCGAGCCGAAGACGACGAACAGGATCAGCAACGTGATCGGCAGCGTGATCCCCTCGGACAGCGCGAGGTCCGCCGACCGCTGGTCCGAGAGTCCCTTGCCGGTCGAGCCCTTGCCGGTCTCCTCGACGACCAGGTCCGGGTTCGCCTTCTGCACCTCGGCCGTCTGCGCCTGCAGTGGCTCGACGAACTGGCTCGCGTACCGCTGGTCGCCCTTCATGGTGACCTTGACCATCACCGCCTGACCGTTCGGTGAGACCACCGGCTCGGCCACGGACGACACCTCGGGCAACACCCGCATCCGCGCACTCACGTCCGCGGCCGCCCGGTCGGCGGCCGCGCGGTCCAGGGACCCGGACCGGGCTGTGATCAGCACCTTCTCGATCGCGGCGGGCGCGAGACCTCCGTCGTCGGCGATCTGCTCCATCCGGCCGGCCTCACCGACCCGGAAGTCCGCGCTGGTCGCGTCCTTGCCGCCGGCGAAGCTGCCGGCCATGACGCACAGCACCACGAACAGGATCCATCCGATGATCGCTTTCCAGGGGTTACCGGCACTCCAGCCGGCCACCCGCACGATCAGTGCACGCTTGCGCACGCCTTCCATCCCCTCACCAGCCACTGTCCGAGCTACCCTCCACCTGTAAGACGAGACTGACAGATGGCAGGACGACGTGTCAACGCGGGTTCCGCAGGGGCCATGCTGACCAGGGAATTTCATCCTGCGCTTAAGCAGGTGGTCAGTCGAGATGGTGAAACCTAGGCTCGAAAGCGCGTCGCATCGCCTGTTGTTCAGTGGGGGGAAATGGATGCCCGCTCTCTTTGACGCCGAGGTTCCGCCCGACGTCTTCACGTTGGGATCAATCGAGACGAAAGCCATGGAGCAGGTCGCCAACGACTTTCTCGCGGTCGCCGGTGACGAGGTCGGTTCACCCGCGTGGACGACCGCGTCGAGCGATTTCTGGCACGACGTTCCGGCTTCGGTCCGCAAACGCATCGCTCGGTTCCGGCGCGACTCCGGCGAGTCCGGGGCATTGCTGGTCCAAGCATTACCGGTTGATGAGCTGCTGATTCCCGACACGCCGGCGCACAGCGGTTCCGTACAGCGCGAGGCGACCGTGCCCGCCGCACTGCTGTCGCTGTTCACGAGCGGACTCGGCGACCCGGTGGCGTTCCTCGCCGAGAAGTCCGGCGCGCTCGTGCAGGACGTGGTGCCGGTACCCGGCAGCGAGAGCTTCCAGGGCAACGAAGGCTCGGTGATGCTGTCGTTCCACAACGAGAACGCCTTTCACCCGCACCGGCCCGACTACGTGCTGCTGCTGTGCCTGCGGGCTGACCACGAACGTGTGGCCGGACTGCGCATCGCCAGCATCCGCCGGGCGTTTCCGCGGCTCAGTACCGAGTGCCGGGAGGCGCTGTTCCGCGCCGACTTCGTGACCGCGCCACCCCCGTCGTTCGGCGGAGGTGACGCCACCGAGCCGCACGCGGTGTGCAGCGGCGATCCGGAGGACCCGGACATCGTGGTCGACTTCGCCGCGACGACCCCGTTGCACGACGCCGCGGGCAAGGCGCTGCAGGAGCTCGGAGCGGCGCTGGAGGAAACGTCGGTGGCGTTCTGCCTCGCGCCCGGCGACATGGCGGTGGTGGACAACCGCATCTCGCTGCACGGCCGCACGGCGTTCGTCCCCCGCTACGACGGACGGGACCGCTGGCTGCAGCGCAGTTTCTCGCTGCGCGATCTGCGAGCTTCCCGGCGCTATCGGCCAAACGACGGCCACGTTCTCGTCAAATGACCTTCCACTCCCACGAGTGGTAACCGACTTGGAGCTTCGTAGCGATGACAGGCAACCAAATCAGGAACATCGTCGTTCTCGGTGGCGGAACAGCGGGCTGGATGAGCGCGTCCTATCTCGGCAAAGCGCTCGGACCGGCCGTGAACATCACGGTACTGGAAGCACCCGCCATTCCTAAGATCGGCGTCGGCGAGGCCACCATTCCCAATCTGCACAAGGTGTTCTTCGACTTCCTCGGCCTGTCCGAGGAGGAGTGGATGCGTGAGTGCAACGCCAGTTTCAAGATGGGTATCAGGTTCGTCAACTGGCGCACTCCCGGAGCGGGCGAGGCCACCGCGCGACCGCACGGTGAGGGCCGCAAGGACCACTTCGACCACCTCTTCGGCCTGCTGCCGGAGCACGGCAACCTGCCGCTGTCGCACTACTGGGCGAACAAGAAGCTGGCCGGCGAGACGGACGAGCCGTTCGACTACGCCTGCTACCGCCAGCCCCCGGTGTTCGACAGGAAGCTGTCGCCGCGTTACCTCGACGGCACCCGCTGGGCCAGCTACGCCTGGCACTTCGACGCCAACCTGGTCGCCGACTTCCTGCGCCGCTTCGCCACCGAGAAGCAGGGCGCGGTGCACATCCAGGACAAGTTCACCGAGGCCGAGGTCGACCACGGCGGGTACATCACCGCGATCAGGACCGAGACGGGCCGCCGGCTCGAGGCCGACTTGTTCGTCGACTGCTCAGGGTTCCGCAGCCTGCTGATCAACCAGGTGATGAAGGAACCGTTCCTGGACATGAGCGACCACCTGCTCAACGATCGCGCCGTCGCCACGGCCGTGCCGCACGACGACGAGGCCGACGGAGTCGAGCCGTACACCTCGGCGATCGCGATGTCGTCCGGCTGGACGTGGAAGATCCCGATGCTCGGCCGGTTCGGCACCGGTTACGTGTACTCCAGCCGGTTCGCCTCCCAGGACGAGGCCACCGAGGAGTTCTGCCGGATGTGGGGACTGGACCCGGAGACGCAGAAGCTCAACCACGTGAAGTTCCGCGTCGGCCGCAACCGGCGGGCGTGGGTGAAGAACGTCGTCGGCATCGGGCTGTCCTCGTGCTTCCTGGAACCGCTCGAGTCCACCGGTATCTACTTCGTCTACGCGGCGCTGTACCAGCTGGTGAAGCACTTCCCGGACAAGAACTTCGAGCCGATCCTGCTCGACCAGTTCAACCGCGAGATCGAGACGATGTTCGACGACACGCGGGACTTCATCCAGGGCCACTTCAGCTTCGCCCCGCGCGACGACACGCCGTTCTGGCGTGCCTGCAAGGAACTGGAACTCGCGAGCGACTTCCGCGAGAAGGTCGCGATGTACAAGGCGGGTCTCGCGGTGAACATGCCGGTGACCGACGAGGGCAACTACTACGGCAACTTCGAGGCCGAGTTCCGGAACTTCTGGAGCAACGCCAACTACTACTGCGTGTTCTCCGGCCTCGACTTCCTGCCGGAGCACCCGTTGCCCGCGCTGGGTTTCCGCCAGGAGACGGTGGAGTCGGCCGAGGCGGTGTTCGCCAGAGTCAAGAAGGAACAGGAAGAACTGGTTCGCACCCTGCCGAGCACCTACGAGTACCTCCGCCAGCTGCACGGGAGGTGACGGAACCTTGACCGCATGGGATGTCCTGCACGTCGCGGGCGTCGCAGGCGTCGCGGTGGTGATCGCCGCGGGCGGGCGGTACGTCGCCGGCCGCGCTCGCCAACCGGCGGTCATCGGTGAGATCACGGCCGGGCTGCTCGCCGGTCCGGCCGTGATCTGGCTGGCCGGGGACGACGTGTTCCACACCGTGTTCCCCGCCCACGTCCAGTCCGCACTGGGCATCGTCGCGAAGCTGGGGCTGGCGCTGTTCCTCGTCGGGGTCGCGCACGAACTGCGGCCGCACCACCGGTTCACGTCGCCGGCGCTGGGCTGGATGACGGCGGGTGCCCTGCTGCCCGCGCTCGTCGCCGGCGCGTTGCTGGCGGGGTGGGTGCTCGTCGCCGGTGACCCGCTGGTGCGGGGCACCGCCTCCGCCCCGGCCTTCGTGCTGATGACCGCGGTGTCGCTGTCGATCACGGCCGTGCCGGTGCTGGCCAGGATCCTGGACGACCGCGGCATGACCGGCACCAGGATCGGGCAGCTCGCGCTGACCGCCGCGATCGTCATCGACGCGATCTCGTGGCTGCTGCTCACCGTCGCGGTGGGACTGGCGTCCGGCAGGGTGGACGGGTTCGTCCGCACCGCGCTCGTGCTGGCCGTGGGCGCCGTGGCCGCGTGGTCGATGCGGTCGCTGGCCCGCACCGCCGCCGCGAGCCGCGTCTCCGGCCGGTGGCCGGTCGTCGCCGCGATCGTGATCGGTGGTGTGGCCGTAGGCATGGCGGCGGGCGCCGAGCACTTCGGCATGACCGCGATCTTCGGTGCCGTGCTGGCGGGATTCGCCGTGCCCACCGGCAAGGAGTGGGAGGCGCCGGTCGCCGCGGTCACCGCGGTGGGCAGGCACGCCGTACCCGTGTTCTTCGTCGCCACCGGGATCACCGTGTTCACCAAGGCGTTCGCCGCGATCCCGGTCACCCTGGTGGCGCTGGCCGTCGTCCTCGGCGTCGCGGGCAAGGTGGCGGGTGGCTACGCGGGCGCCCGGCTGGGCGGACTGTCCAAATGGGACTCGATGCGGGCGGCCTCGCTGGTGAACACCCGCGGGCTGACCGAACTCGTCGTACTGCAGATCGGGTACAGCATGGGAGTCCTGACCGCACCGATGTTCCTCGCGCTCGTCGTGATGGCACTGGTGACCACCGCGATGACCGGGCCGATCCTGCTGGTGCTCGACCGCGCCGAACTGCGTCGCCGCCCACCGGTGCAAGCCCGCCAGGAGAACAGGGACGGTGTGCTGTGACCGACTCGACGACCGCGCTCGGCACCGTCTCGGCGACGGGGTTCCGCGCACTGATGTCGGAGTTCCCCAGCGGTATCGCGATCGTGACGGCGACGGACGACGAGGGCGGACCGTGGGGCATGACCTGCTCCTCGTTGTGCAGCCTGAGCGTCTCCCCGCCGATGTTGCTGGTCTGTCTGCGGGCAGGGAGCCCGACGCTGGCGGCGATCGTGAAGCGGGGAGCGTTCGCGGTCAACCTGCTGCACGACGGTGCCCGGTCCGCCGCCGAGCTGTTCGCCTCCGGGCGGCCGGGGCGGTTCGACCAGGTGCGCTGGAACAACGGTCAGAGCGGGCCGCATCTGCTCGACGCCGCGCATGCCATCGCGGACTGCCGGGTCAGCCGCACCGAGCACGCCGGCAGCCACGTCATCGTGATGGGAACCGTCCTCGACGTGACGCATCAGGATGGTCACGTGCCGTTGCTGTACGGCCGGCGGCGGTACAGCTCGTGGCCGGAGTGATCAGCGCCCGCCGTCGAGCGGGTCACCGCCGAGCAGTGCGGCGCCCAGCGGGGTCACGGTGTGCAACGCGGTGTTGCGGACCCGTCTCGTGGTGATGAGCCCGTTCTGCCGCAGCACCGCGGTGTGCTGGCTCGCCCCCGCGCAGGAGATGCCGAGCCGCTCAGCGAGCTGCCCGGTGGTGCAGGTGTCGGTGAGCACCCGCAGCGCGGCTGCCCTCGTCATGCCGACGAGGGCGGCCAGTGCACGGCCGGAGTGCTGCGGTGCCTGCCAGATCCGTTCCGAGATCGCGCGGTCGGGGGGTGCGGCGAACACCAGGGCCGGGCGGCCGCTGAGACGTTCGGCGCCGAGCACGACACCAGGCCTGGTCACCAGGAACAGCGACGGGCTCAGCACCAGGCCGTTGCCGTCCAGGCGGAGCTCCTCCCCCGCCGGTCCGCCGGGCACGTCGAGCACGGGAGGGTCCCACCGGATCCGGGGATGCAAAGTGGACAGCAGTGACTCGACGCCCTCGGTGAGCGCCGCCCGGCCGCGGGCATCGCACTCGGCGTCGAGATAGGTGAACATGCGGCCCCAGTAGGGCGCGATGGCGATCCGCCAGATCTCCAGCAGGTCGGCGCTCGACGACGTGTCCTTCTTCGGTGCCCGGCGAGAGCGGTCCACGTGGTGCAGCAGGTCGTCAGCGGACGAACGCGGCAGCAACCGTGCCAGTGCCGGGTCGGCGCGCAGCCGGGTGTGCACGCGTTCGCGCCAGCCCTCGTGCGCGCCACCGCCCGCGCGGCGCAGGTCGCGCAGCGCGAACACCGTCTCCGCCGCCGGGCCCAGGCTGATCTTCATTCGCAGCCTGACCAGGTCCCGGCCCGTGAACACGATCCGTGTCACCCGCTCACCCCAGCGCCCGCCGGCCGATCAGGTCGAGGAAGACGTCGTCGAGGCTGGGACGGCGCAACGCGAAGTCGGTGACGTCCACCCCGGCGGCCCGTAACGCCGTCGCGGCCGACGCGATCCCGTCGAGCGTGCCGGCGAGCTTCAGCGAGATCCTCCCGCCCTCGCCGACGACGGGCGGCTCGGCCGCGAGACGTGCGAGAGCCGCCGAAGCCACTGGGACGTCACGGGGTTCGACCGCGACCTCCAGCCGTTCGCCACCCACCTTGCGCTTGAGCTCGTCGGGGGTACCGTCCGCGATCACCCTGCCCCCCGCGATCACCGCGACCCGGTCGGCGAGCTGGTCGGCCTCCTCCAGGTACTGGGTGGTCAGCAGCAACGTCACGCCACCCCGCACGAGCTCGCGCACGGTCGCCCACAGCTCGATCCGGCTCGCCGGGTCGAGCCCGGTGGTCGGCTCGTCGAGGAACAGCACCTCGGGCGTGACCACCAGGCACGACGCGATGTCGAGGCGGCGGCGCATGCCGCCGGAGTACGTCCGCACCGGCCGGTTCGCCGCGCCGGTCAGGCCGAACTGCTCGAGCAGCTCGGCCGCGCGCCGACGGGCACCACGTCCGCCCAGGTGCAGCAGTCTCCCGAGCAGCACCAGGTTCTCGGCACCGCTCAGCAGTTCGTCGACGGCCGCGTACTGGCCGGCGAGACCGATCCGCGCCCGCACCTCCCGGGGACTGCGTACCACGTCGAAGCCGGCGACCTTCGCGGTACCGGCGTCCGGCCGCAGCAACGTCGCCAGCACCCGCACCGTCGTCGTCTTGCCCGCGCCGTTGGGCCCGAGCAGGCCGAGCACCGTGCCGGCGGGCACCGCGAGGTCCACCCCGCACAGCGCCTCGGAGTCCCGATATCGCTTGCGCAGACCGGTTACCTCGATCGCCTGGGTCACGGGGTCAGCTCCGCAGGCGGAGCGGACGCAGGTCGGTCCAGTTCTCCTCGACGTGGGCCAGCGCGGCGGCCCGCGGGCTCGCGCCCAGCGACACCGTCCAGCCGTGGGGCACCTCGGCGAACGAGGGCCACAGGCTGTACTGGTCCTCGTCGTTCACGAGCACCAGGAACGTGCCGTTCTCGTCGTCGAACGGGTTGGTCATCGCAGGTTCTCCTTGGTCCGCAAGGGAGTCAGCTCCACCGGCAGGTTGATGTGGCCATAGACGAAGTTCGAGTGGATCTGCCGCGGCTCACCCGCGAGCCGGAACTCGGCCACCTGGTCGCGCAGCCCCTCCAGCACCGCCTCGACGTGCGCCCGGCCGAGGAACGCGCCGATGCAGAAGTGCGGGCCGTACCCGAACGTCAGGTGCCGGTTCGGGGTACGGGCGAGGTCGAACCGGCCGGGCTCGGGGAACGCCTCCTCGTCGAAGTTCGCGGAGATGTTCCACAACGTGACGATGTCGCCCGCACGGACGAGCTGGTCGCCGATCGTCACGTCGACGATCGCGCGGCGGCCGAAATGCATCGCCGGAGTGGTCCAGCGCAGCACCTCCTCCACCGCGGAGTCGAGACCGGCTGTGCCGTCCTTGAGCGCCCGCCACTGCTCGGGGTGCTCGGCCAGGGCCACGAGCGCGCCCGTCGCGGACAGCCTGCTCGACTCGTCCCCGCCGAGGATCAGGCTGTAGCAGTTGAGCACGATCTCCTCGTCGGTGAGCGGCTCACCGTCGATGGTGCCGGTGGCCAGCGCGCTGATCACATCCTCGCCGGGGGTGCGCCTGCGGTGCGCGGCGAGGTCCTGGAAGTACAGCAGGATCTCGTTGCGGGCCAGGATCTCGTCGAACTCCGTGCCGCCACCGTCACGGCTGCCGAGCGTCTCCGTGTTCCACGCGACGAGCTGGGCACGGTCCGCGTCCGGCACGCCCATCAGGTCGCCCATCGTGTTGATCGGCACGTGGTCGACGATCTCGGTCGCGAAGTCGAACCGCTCCTGCTCCATGGCTCTGGCGAACAGGCCGGCCGTACGATCCCTGGCCGCGTCCCGCATGCGTCCCACGACCCGCGGGGAGAAGGATCTGAGCATCAGCTTGCGGATCTCCCGGTGGCGGTGCCCGTCGGTGACCGCGAGCATCCGCCCGGCGGCGGAGTCCCCGCCCTGCAACAACGTCGTGAGCACGTTGCCGCGCTCGGAGGTGAACCGCTCGTTGTCGCGGTAGACCGCCATGACGTCGGAGTGGCGGCACACGGCCCAGAACTCGGGCCCGCGTGGTCCCGCCGGATGCCGGTACACCGGCTCGTTCTCACGGAACCATCGCCACATGGCGTTCACGTCGGTGCCGATGTAGGTCAGGGGGTCGGTCAGGTCGTACATCTCACACTCCACAATGGACTCACCCGGCGGTCGCGAACCTGCGCACGCCGACCGCCAGGCTCGCGGCCAGCAGGACCAGCAGGGTCGCGCCCGCGACCAGGTAGGGCGACCCGGACACGGGTGCCGCCCCGTTGCCCCACAGGTCGCGGCACAGCGTCATCACCGCACTGATCGGGTTCCACTCCGCGATCGGCCGGACCAGCGCGGGCAGGCTCGACACAGGCAGGAAGGCGTTGGAGAAGAAGGGAAGGACGACGACGAGGAACTGCGTCACCGAGCTGATCGACTCGAGGTTGCCCATGATCGAGCCGAACAGCACGCCCACCCAGAGCATCACGTAGCTGAAGACGACCACCACCGCGAACCCCTGCAGCGTCGGCACGAGCCCGGTGTGCGAATGCCAGCCGAGCAGGGTGCCGACGACCACGACGATGCCGAGCGCGAACAGTGACAGCAGGAAGTCGCCCGCGGTGTGCCCGAGCGGTACCGCGACCCTGCTGATCGGCAGCGACCGGTACCTGTCGAACGCGCCGGTGCGCAGGTCCGTGGCGACCGCGATGGCGGTCGGGCCGACCCCGGCGAGACCGACCTGGATCGCCGCGCCCGCGAACAGGTACTCCTGATAGTTCCCGCCCCCCACCGAGATCGTGTCCCGGAACAGGTAACCGAGCACGACCAGCGACACGAGCGGGCTCAGCGTGACCCCGAGCAGCCGCCCGGGGCTGCGCCGCAGCTGGCGCAGCCGCCGGCCGGCCATGGCGAGCACCTCTACCGTCACGACGTCGTCCGATCGAGCTCGGCGGTGACGACCACACCGACCTGGGCCAGTGGTTCCGGGCTCATCATGTCGTCGTGCGCGCAGTTGATCCGGTAGGTGGCGATCTGTCCATCCACGAAGGACGACCAGCGCCCGGCCTTCTCCTCGACGGCCTCCGGCGTCTGGCCGGCGACCGCGGTGAACAGCAGCATCCGGCCGCGGTACGGGCTGGGCTCGTAGTTCTTCAGCAGCACGTCGTGGTTGCGCATCCCCTCGACCATGGCCGCCACACGTTGTTCACCGAGCGCGGCGAGCGGGTTGTTGTCCGCGCGCAGCACGGCGAGGACGTCCGACGGGGTGACCTCGCGGCCGGCGAACTCCTCCCGGCTGTGCCCGACGAGCTCCAGCAGCCAGCCGAACATCACCTGCTCGTCGTCGCGCTGTTCGAGATCGGTGCGGGGGTAGGCGTCCAGATTGGCCAGCAGGCCCACCTCGTCGCCCGCGGCCTGCAACCGTGCCGCGATCTCGTACGCGACGATGCCGCCGAACGACCAGCCGAGCAGGTGGTACGGGCCCTCCGGCTGGACCTGCTTCATCCGCCGGACGTAGTCGTCCGCCATCGCCGCGATCGAGTGCGGCACCGGGGCCAGCTCGGTGACCGACGGGTCCTGAATGCCATAGAGCGGGTACTCGGGACCGAGGTGTTTGGCCAGACCCAGGTACGGCAGGGCGAACCCGACTCCACTGTGGACACAGAACAACGGCGCCCGGTCCCCGGTGTGCTTCATCCGCAGCAGCACGCCGAACGGGTCGAACTCGTCCTGTGCCTCCAGCTCCTCCAGCGCGCCGGCCATGACCGTGCCGCTGCTGGCCGCCTTCGGCCGGGCTTCGGCCGGCGCGAGCGTCCCGGCGAGTGCCCGCGCGCTCTGGTGCACGAACACGTCCGCGATCGTGATCATCAGGCCCGCCTTGCGGGCGCGGCTCACGACCTTGACCACCCGGACGCTGTCGCCGCCTGAGTCGAAGAAGTTGTCCTCCGCGCCGATCCGCGGCACTCCCAGCACCTCAGCCATGATCGAGCACAACGTCCGCTCCTCGGGCGTCTTCGCCGGAGTGGGGTCGCCACCGTGCGGGACGTCCGGTGCCGGGAGTGCCCGCCGGTCCAGCTTTCCGTTGGCGGTCAACGGCAAGACGGGCAGCATCACGACGGCGGACGGGACCATGTACTCCGGCAGCGCGGTCTCGGCGTACCGGATCAGCGTGCCGGGGTCGAGGTCCCCCACCACATAGGCGACGAGGCGGCGTCCCTCGCTGTCCTGGCGGGCGGCGACGGCCACCTGCCGGACCGACTCGTGCCGAGCCAGCACCGACTCGACCTCACCGAGCTCGACCCGGAACCCGCGGATCTTGACCTGGTCGTCGGCCCGGCCCGCGAACCGCAGCTCGCCGCCGTCGTCCCAGCGCACGAGGTCGCCGGTGCGGTACAGGCGCTCACCGGGCCCGCCGAACGGGTCGGCCACGAACCGCTCGGCCGTCAGCCCCGGCCGGCCCACGTAGCCGCGAGCGACGTTCGCCCCGGCGACGTAAAGCTCCCCGACGACCCCGGCCGGCACCGGGCGCAGGTGGCCGTCGAGCACGTAGACCCGTGTGTTCCACAGCGGCCTGCCGATCGACAGAACCTCCGCGGGTACCTCGTCACCAGGCTCGATCGCGAACGACGTGCAGCCGACCGTGGTCTCGGTGGGCCCGTACTCGTTGACGACCCGGACTCCCGGATGCGCCCGCCGCCACACGTCAAGGTGGTCACCGGGCAGCGGTTCACCGCCGAGCACCAGCTCACGGCGCGGTGAGTACGCGTCCGGCAGCACCTGCAGCAGCGCCAGGTGACTCGGGGTGGCCTTGAGAAAGTCCACCCCGGCGACGGCAGCCGCGCTGCCCTCGGCCAGACCGTGCTCCGACAGTTCCGCGAGGTGCACACAACCGCCGGAGATCAGCGGTCCGTGCAGCCCCGTCACGGTGAGGTCGAACGACAACGGCGAGTGCAGCAACGCTCCGGAGGTCAGCGACGGGTACGCGTCCAGGGACCAGGCCAAGTAGTTGACCGCGGACCGATGCTCGACCACGGTGCCCTTGGGCCGTCCGGTGGAACCGGAGGTGTAGACGAGGTAGGCCGCGTTCCCGCCCTCGATGTCCACATCGGACAGATCGCCGGACGGCAGCGCGGCGATCGCAGGGTCGCCGGGGAGCACGACCGGCAGCCCCTGCGCCACCTTGGCCGCCGTCGCGGACGTGGTGATGACGCACACCGGCTCGGTCTCGGCGAACATCCCGGCGATCCGCTCCGCCGGGTGCTCCGCGTCGACCGGCAGGTACGCGGCACCCGACTTGAGCACCGCCTGCACGGCCACGACCAGATCAGTCGTCCTCGGCAACGCGATCGCGACGACCCGTTCCGGGCCGGCGCCCAGCCGCCGCAGGTACCGCGCCAGCCGGTTCGCCCGCGCGTTCAGCTCCATATAGGACAGTTCGTCCGTACCGGCCGCGACCGCACACGCGTCAGGCGTGCGGCGGACCTGCGCCTCGAACAACGCGGGCAGCGTCGCGTCCGGCACCTCCCGCACGGTGTCGTTCCAGGACACCAGCATCCGCTGCCGTTCGTCCGGTTCGAGCACGTCCACCTGGCTGAGCCGCAGCCCGGGATCGGCGACGACGGCGCGCAGCACCCGCACCAGCCGCCCTGCGATGCGCTCGACGGTCGCCGCGGTGAACAGGTCCGCGCGGTAGTCGATCAGGCCGGTCATGCCGGTCTCGGTGGTGGCCGACCCGTCGTCGACCGGTTCGAGGAACTGGACGATCAGGTCGAACTTGGTGGTGGCCGACGGCACGAACTCGCCGCGCACGGTCAGCCCCGGTAGCACGACGGGTGCGCCGTGCCCGGTCTGCAGCGCCAGCATCACCTGGAACAACGCCTGCCTGCTCAGGGACCGCACCGGGTTCAGGGCCTCGACCACGTCGTCGAACGGCAGGTCCTGGTGGGCGTAGGCGGACAGGTCGCGCTCCCGGACCCGCTCGACAAGCTCACCGAAAGCCGGGTCGCCCGCCGTGTCCGTGCGCAGCACCAGGGTGTTCACGAAGTATCCGACCAGGTCGTGCAGCGCCTCGTCGGTGCGACCGGCGATCGGGCTGCCCAGCGGGATGTCCGTGCCGGCGCCGAGGCGCGTCAGCAGACCGGCCAGCGCGGCCTGCAGGACCATGAACAGGCTTGCGCCGGACGTGCGGGCCAGCCGCAACAGGCCGCGGTGCAGCTCCGGTTCGACGGTGAACGCGACCTGACCGCCGCGGTCGTCGCCGACAGCGGGCCGGGCGAAGTCCGTCGGCAGGGCGATCTCGTCGGGCAGTCCGGCGAGCGCGGTCCGCCAGTACTCGAGCTGGGCGGTGTACGTCCCGGTCGGCTCCTCCCTGGTGCCGAGCAGTTCCCGTTGCCACGCCGTGTAGTCCGCGTAGGTGACCGGCAACGGCCGCCACTTCGGGGCCCGCCCGGCGCAGCGGGCGCGGTAGGCCGTCATCAGGTCGGTGGTCAACGGCGTGATCGACCAGCCGTCGAACACGATGTGGTGGAACACCAGCAGCAACAGGTGTTCGTCGGAACCGAGCACGAGCAGCGTGGCGCGCAACGGTGGTGCGGCGGCGAGGTCGAACCTGCGCACGGACTCGGCGGAGACAACGGCGGCAAGCTCGTCCTCACGCACGTTCACCGCGCACAGCAAGGGTTGTCCGGCGGGCTCGGCCAGCACGCGCTGGCACGGCTCGCCATCGGTCTCCGGGAACACCGACCGCAGCACCTCGTGCCGTTCCACCAGGTCCCGCAGCGCCGCCTGCAGCGCGTCGGTGTCGAGCCTGCCGGACATGCGCAGCGCCAACGGCACGTTGTAGGTGGACGCCTCGTCGTGCAGCCGGTTGACGAACCACAGCCTGCGCTGCGCGGCCGACAACGGCTCGATCCGGTCGCCGTCGGGAAGCTCCGCGGTACGCGGCCGCAGTGCCGGACGTGCCTGCCCGGCGGTCTCGACCCGACCGGCGAGGGCGGCCACCGTACGGGCCTCGAACAGGGCACGGATCGGCACCTCGGCGCCGAGTGCGGAGCGGATCCTCGCGATGGCCCTGGTCGCGTGCAGCGAATGGCCACCGGAGTCGAAGAAGTCGTCGTCGAGACCGACCTCGGGCACCCCCAGCACCTCGGCGAAGATCCCGCACAGGATCTCCTGGACCGGGGTGCGCGGTGCCCGGCCGCGCGCACCGGCCCGGTCGGGTGCCGGCAGCGCGGCACGGTCCAGCTTGCCCCGGCTGGTCAGCGGGAGCTCCGGCAGGACGACCCACGCCGACGGCAGCATGTAGGCGGGCAGCGACTCGGCCGCGTGGTCGCGCAGATCCGGTGGCAGCGCGCCGTCCGTGGTCACGACGTAGGCCACGAGCCGCGGGTCGTCGGGGTCGTCGTCGCGGACGATCACCGCCGCCCGCGCCACGAGGTCGTGGGAGGTCAGCACCGACTCGATCTCCGGCAGCTCGATGCGGAACCCACGCAGCTGCACCTGGTCGTCGATCCGGCCCACGTAGTCGAGGTCACCATCGGGCAGCCACCGCACCAGGTCCCCGGTGCGGTACATGCGTTCCCCCGCACCGGCGAACGGGTCGGCGACGAACCTCAGCGCGGTCAGCCCGGCCCGGTTCAGGTAGCCGACCGCGAGGTGCTGGCTGACGTACAGCTCCCCGACCACCCCCTCCGGAACCGGCTGCAGGCTCGGGTCCAGCACGTACACGCGGTGCGCGGAGGTCGGCCGCCCGATCGGCGGACGTCCCTCGCCGGACAGCGGCGCGCTGACCGTCGCGCCGACCACGGTCTCCGTGGGGCCGTAGCCGTTGAACATCCGGTACCTCGGCGCCCACCGCCCCGCTACCGCGGGTGCGAGCGCCTCACCGGCGGTCACGAGCGTCATGCCGTGCGGCAGCTCGGTGTGCTCCGGCAGGGCGGCGACGACCGCGGGCGGCAGACCGGCCAGTGTGACGCGGCGGTCGTTGAGCAGCTCTACGAGCGCCGGCCCGGGCGCGCGGGCCTCATCCCCGGCGATCACCGCCGTGCCGCCCTTCAGCAGCGCGACCCCCATCTCCCACACCGAGAAGTCGAAGCTGTAGGACGCGAACTGCAGCACCCGCGTCGAGGCGTCCACGCTGAAGCACTCGGCGAGGCTGTCGATCATCGCGACGAACCCGGAGTGGTCCACGACCACGCCCTTCGGCTTGCCGGTCGACCCGGAGGTGTAGATGACGTACGCCGGGTGGCCAGGACGCGACGGCGCGGACCGGTCCGCGTCGGTGAGGTCGGTGCCGGCGAACGAGGCCAGCTTCCGCACGATCTCGGGGTCGTCGAGCTTCAGCACCGCACCCGGCACCGCGACCTCGACGTCCACTGTGGACAGGGTGATGACCGGCGCGGAGTCCGCCAGCAGGAAGCCGATGCGGTTCTCCGGGTACGACGGGTCGATCGGCAGGTAGGCGCCACCGGCCTTGAGCACGGCCAGTGCGGCGACGATCATCTCGACCGACCGGCCGAACATCAGCGCGACCAGCTCGCCGGGCCCGACGCCGTGCCGGACCAGCAGGCGGGCCAGGCGGTTCGCCCGCTCGTTCAGCTCACCGTAGCCGACGACGGCCGGGCCGAAGTCCACCGCCGGGGCGTCCGGCGCCTCCCGCACCCTCGCCTGGAACACCTCGGGTACGAGGACGTCCGCACCGACGACCGGACGCCCTGCCCACGGCCCGAGGATCAGCTCACGTTCGTCACCGGCGAGCACGCCCGCCCGGCCGAGCGGGACGTCCGGCGCGGTGACGAGCTGGTCGAGCAGGCGCACGAACCGTTCGACCAAGGAGTCCACAAAGGACTTCTCGAACACGTCCGGGCGGTACTGCGCCTGCAGCCGGACGCGGTCGCCGGGGAAGACGCCGAGTGCCAGCGGGTACTCCGAGATCACCCTGGCCTGCCAGCCCAGCACGGTGACGCCGGGCAGCACGCCCGCCAGGCGGTCCACGTCGTCGACCGGATAGTTGTGGTAGCTGACGACGGTGTCGAACAGCTCGCCGACACCGGTGGCGCGCTGCACCTCGGCGAGCCCCAGGTGCTGGTGCTCCTCCATGGCGGCCAGGCGTTCCTGCAGATCGGTCAGCATCGCGGCGAACGGCTGCCACGGGTCCAGCCGCACCCGCACCGGCAGGGTGTGCATGAACACCCCGACCATGGACTCCATTCCCGGCAGCTCCGGCGGCCGGCCCGAGCTGACCGTGCCGAACACGACGTCGTCGCGTCCGGTCAACCGGCCGAGCAGCACCGCCCAGCAGCCCTCCATCACCGTGTTCAGCGTGAGGCCGTGCCCGCGGGCGAAGCGGTGCAGCCGTTCGGTGAGGTGGTCGGGCAGGTCGGTGGTCAGCACCTCCGGCAGCAGGTGGACGCGGCCGCGGTCCGCCGGGCCGAGCCTCGTCGCCTCCGTCACACCGGCCAGCTCGGCCTCCCACGCCTCCCGCGCGCCCTGCTCGTCCTGGACGGCGAGCCAGTCGTGGTAGTCGCGGTACGGCACGGCGGCGGGCAGTGCCGAGGTGTTCGCCCCGTTGGCGAGCAACGTGAGCAACTCGCGCCCGAGGATCGCGGACATCGACCAGCCGTCCACCAGGATGTGATGGGCCGTGATCACCAGACGGAACCGCTCGCCGCCGAGCCGCACCACGGTGAACCGCAGCAACGGCGGGCGGGTGACGTCGAACCGGCGCAGCCACTCGTCGTCGGTGAACCGGTCGGCTTCGGCCTCGGTCAGCGAGACCTCGCCGACCTCGGGCTCGGCCTGCGCGGCGATCACCTGCACGGCGTCACCCGACGTGCGGTACCGGAAGCTCGCCCGCAGGCTGGGGTGGCGCCTCATCAGCGCGCCGGCGGCGGCGCGGAGCCGGTCGACGTCCAGCGGTCCCTCGGCGTCCATGGTGATCTGCAGCGTGTAGACGTCGACGCCGTCGTCGTCGAACTCGGCCTGGAACAGCAGGCCTTTCTGCAACGGGGACAGCGGCAGCACGTCCGCCACCGCGCCGGCGGCCTCGTACTCCTCGATCTCCGCCTGGCCGATCGGCACCAGCGGAAAGTCCGCCGGGGTGTGCCCGCCCGCGTGCCCGGCGAGCTCGCCCAGCACCCGCGCCCAGATCGTGGTCAGGCCCCGCACGTCCTCTTCGGACAGCAGCTCACCCGCCCACACGACGTCGGCGGACAGCACCGGGACGCCGTCGCGGTCCGTCGTGACGGCGGTCACCTCGACGACGTGCCGCAGCGGGAGACCGGGATCAGCCGCCACGCCCCCGGAACGCACCACCCCGCCGGCGAAGCGGCCGAGATGGTTGAACGCGAGCTGGGGCGCCGGGAAACGGGCGAGGACGGCCTGGGTCTGCGGGTTGCCGTACCGCAGCAGGCCGAAGCCCAGCCGGTCCTCCGGCAGTGCCCGCAGCTGTTCCTTGAGCCGCTTCACCGCGGCGCCGAGGTCCGCGCGGTCGCCGGCGGTCAGCGCGACGGGGTGGAAGCTCGTGAACCAGCCGGCCGAGCGGGACGGGTCCACGTCGTCCGCGAGGTGTTCGCGGCCATGCCGTTCCACCTCGACGCGCACGGGTGACGCGGTGCCACGCCACTCCGTGACGGCGATCGCCAGTGCGGACAACAGGATGTCGTCGACGCCGGCGTGGAAGGCCGCTGCCACACCGGCCACGTCGGGCAGTTCGGCCGTGAGCCGCCGCGCCGTGGCGTGTGTGTCCCGCTCCGGGTCGAGCGGCCGGTTGCCGAGTGGGGCGTCGTCACCGCGCAGCTGGTCCAGCCACACCGGCAGTTCCGTCATCCGGGATCGCGACCGCGACTGCTCGGCCAGCAGCCGGGCCCAGCGGCGCACGGAGGTGCCCACCGGCTCCAGCGTGCCGCCCTGGCAGGCCGCCAGCAGGTCGCCGAGCAGGATCCGCCACGACACGCCGTCGACGACGAGGTGATGCGCGACGAGACCCAGCGTGTCACCGTCGTGGATCACCTGGAGCATCACCCCCTGGGCGGGCCGCAGCCTCGCGCGGGCGGCAGCCAGCGCTTTCTCGTCCACAGTGGACACACTGTGGACGAGCGCGGCGGCGTCCACGGCGTCACGCGGCAGGACCTCCAGTGCCCACACGCCCTCCACCGGAATGCGCAGGCACGTGCGCAGGGCGTCGTGCCGGTCGAGCACGGCCCGCACCGCGCGCACGAGGCCGGTCTCGTGCAGCCCGGCCGGTGCATCGAGCACGACGTGCTGGCTGTACCCCGTGATCAGGTCGAGCCGCCCGCCCGCGATCTCCCTCAGCTGGTGGACGACCGGCGTCAGCTCGACCTCGCCCACGCCGTCGTCGGCCGGCCTGGGTGGCGCGGTCGTCAGCATGGTCGCCACGGTCGCGAGCTCGCGGACGGACTTGCGCCGGAACACGTCGCGCGGGGCGAGTCGCAGCCCGGCCGCCCGCGCACGGGCCACGACCTGGATCGCGCTGATGCTGTCGCCGCCGAGTGCGAAGAAGCTGTCCTCCGCGCCGACCGACGGCACGCCAAGCACCTCGGCGACGACCGTGCACAGGACATGCTCGACCGGGTTGAGCGCCGTGCGTGCCGCCGCACTGACCGCCTCCGGCCGTGGCAACGCCTTGCGGTCGACCTTGCCCGCGGTGGTGAGCGGTAACGCGTCGAGCACGACGAACGCCGCCGGCACCATGTGTTCGGGCAACGCCTTCGCGAGCTCACGCGGCAGCGCGCCGGTGTCCAGTCCCGCATCCGGGACGACATACCCGACGAGCCGCGGGCGTCCGCCGGCCTCGTCGGCGACCACGACCCCGTCCCGGACCCCAGGCACCGCGCGCACCGCGGCCTCGACCTCGCCGAGCTCGACCCGGTGGCCGCGGATCTTGACCTGATGATCGCGCCGTTCCACGAACTCCAGCCGGCCGTCCTGGCGGAGCACCACCCGGTCGCCAGTGCGGTACATGCGCTCTCCCCGCTCGCCGAACGGGTCCGGCAGGAACGCGAGCGCCGTGCGGCCACGGTCGCCGAGGTATCCCCGCCCGACCCCGGACCCGCCGACGTAGAGCTCGCCGATCGAGCCGGCGGGCACGGGCCGCAGCTCGTCGCCCAGCACGTAGAGCCGTGTGTTGCGGACCGGGCAACCGATCGGCGCGCGATGCCCGTCGACGTCGCCGGGCCTGATCACCGCGTGCGTCACGTCGTCCGAGCACTCCGTCGGCCCGTACGCGTTCACGATCGGCACTGCGGGAAAGCGTTCGTGCCAACGGTGACACAGCGACACGGGCAACGGCTCACCGGTCACCACCAGGCTGCGCAGCCTCGGCAGTTCCGGTGCGGTGCCGATGTCCCACGCGTCCAGTGCGGCGCGCAGCAACGACGGCACGACCTCCAGCACGGTGGCAGGCATCGCGAACAACGCGTCGGGATCGGCGGCGACGTCGTCGTCGGCCACCCGCACGTGCGCTCCTGCCAGCAGTGGCGCCAGCATCTGCCACACCGAGATGTCGAACGTGACCGGCGCGTTGAACACGACCGTGTCCTTTGAGGACAGGTCGAGGTCCTCCACCTTCGCCAGCAGGTGGTTCATCATGCCGCCGTGGTGCACCATCGCGCCTTTGGGCTTTCCGGTCGACCCGGACGTGAAGATCACGTACGCGAGATCGTCACGGTCGCATCCCCTTACCGGGACCAGCTCTTCGTCCTTCTCGACACCCAGCACCACGATCCCGGCCCTCGGCGCGATCTCCCGCGCCAGCCCCTCGTGCTCCACGGTGGTCACGACCCGAGCCACCCCGGCGTCGGCGACGAGCGACTCCAGCCGCGTCACCGGCGAGGCGACATCCAGCGGCAGGTACGCCGCACCCGCACCGAGCACGCCGAGAACCGCGGTGACGAACTCTTCCCCGCGTCCGGCGAGCACGGCCACGACCTCGCCCGGCTGGTGCCTGCGGGACAAGGCACTCGCCCTGGCCACCAGCTCGGCGTACGTCAGCTCGCCGACCGCGGCGGCATCCGGCTGACGCACGGCGACCTCGCGCACCCGCGTGACGACATCCCTGTCGTCCTGGTCGCGCCGCGGCCCGTCCAGCAACGACAGGACCTCGCCGGGCCCTGTCACCGGCAACCGCCCGAGCGGCAGGTCGTCGCCGGCCTTCACGAACCCTTCCGTGAAAGCCAGGAACCTGCCGAGGTGGGCGTCCATCTCTCCGGCCGAGTACAGCGCGACGTTGCCGCTGACGTTGACCTGGATGCCTGCGGTCCCGGTGTCCGCGACCGTGACCTCGAAGTCGTCCACCAGCCCCGTCGACGGGCTGTGCGCGAAAACCTCGCACTCACCGATAGTTAGCTCACTGACCTGCGGGATGATGTTGACAAACGGCCCGAACGGCCGGCGGTCGTCGCTGGCGAGCCCCATCTGCCGGCGAATGCGGCTGATCCGGTGCCGCTGATGCCTGAGCACCGCGGTGAACTCACGCGCGACCTCCCCGAGCAGCTCGGCCCTGGTCTGCTCCGGGTTCGTACGCACCCTCACCGGCAGATAGTTGTTGACCATGCCGGGCACGGCCTGCATCCGCGCACCGGCCCGCGCGTGCACCGGCAACGACAGCAACACCTCGCGCGTGCCCGCCAGGCGTGCCGTGTAGGTGGCGACCGCCGCCAGCACGACGACCTGCCAGTTGACCCTGGCCTCCCAGGCCCTGGCCCGCAGCAACTCGGCCACACTCTCGGGCAGCATCCCGTCCCTGCGCAGGAACTCCGCCGCGGGAACCGCGTCACGCACGGAGAGGCTCACCGGCTCGACCTCGCCGCCCCGCTCCTCCCAGAACCGCCGGTCGCGCTCGGCGCGCTCGGACCCGCGGTAGTCGTTCTCGGCCTCCAGCAAGGTGTCCAACCGCGGGAAAGCGCCCTCGTCGAGCGACGCGCCAGCACTCATCGCCTCGTAGATCGCGGCCAGGCGCTGCCAGTAGATGACGTAGCTGAAGCCGTCCGACATCAGGTGGTGGTTGCACATGTAGAACACCACGCGGTCGTCCGCCAGGCGCAGCAACGCGAACCGGAACAGCGGGAAGTCCTCGATCGAGAACGGCTCCCGCAGGTCGGCCGCGACCCACTCCGCCACCGCCGCGTCCGGATCCTCGTGGCCGCTCAGATCGTGCTCGGCCATGGGCACCACCGGCAGCGGCTCGACGACCTGCCACGGCTCGCCTTCATCCTCCACGAACCGGGCCCGCGCGCACTCCGCCTCGTCCACCAGCCGCCGCACGGCGGACCGGAAGAGCCCCGCGTCCAGCGGTCCGCGGATGTCCCAGTAGGCCGCCGTGTTGTAGGCCGGTCCCCCACCGGTCAGCTTCTCGTCGAACCAGATGTCCTTCTGGCCGTCGGTCAGCGGCAGACGTGCAGTCATGAGGCACTCCCGGTGGGACACATCGACACGGCGCCGCTGATGATTGCCGACCGATCTGACCGTGGACTGACCTCGCTCTGACAGCAGTGCCACCGGACGAGGCCTGTTCCCTCACCCGCGAGAAGCAACCGGTGACGTGAAGGAACATCATCAACCGACCCGTGTCGATCAGGCGTCGACGGCCTGACGTCCGATCAGGATGTCCGCGCGGTCGTCGGCTGCCCGGCCCACGTCCCATCCGGCACCGTTGGTGACCGACGCCGATCTCCGGCCGCTGCCGCCCCGAGGCCGACCGAGCGGACATCCGGCATCCGCAGGTTCGTGCGCACGCCGCTGATGAGCACCTCGGACGACGCCTCGCGCGGGAAACCGTTGTGAGCATGCCGATGTCGTCGTCGTGCCGCCGACGTCGATACCGATGTGTGCGTGTCCGTACTCAGGCGGCCGCTGCTTCCTCGGCCACCTTACGGTTGGTGGCCCGGCGCGTCCTCATGCGGAGCAGGTCCAGCCGCCCGGCGCAGACGTACAGCGCGAACGCGAGCACGAGTGAGTTCACACTGGACTGTCCGAACGCCACGAACTCGCCGGCGACGGCCGAAGCGGGCCAGATGACCACCGTGGCGGGCACCCACGAGGGCGCCGAGCGCGGCACGTACGGCCGTGTGGAGATGATCTCGTTGCGCCACCGCCGCACGACGAAGTACTCGGCGATCATGATCCCGGCGACGGGCGGGAACACCACGCCCAGCAACACCAGGAAGTGGCTGAACTGGTGCACGATCCCCGCCGCCGAGAGAACACTGCCGGCGCACCCGACGATGACGGTCACCTGCGCCCGGCTGATGCGGAGCGCGAACACGGCGTCGAAGAAGTTCACGAGCCCGAGCGAGGCCGAGTAGAGGTTCCATTCGTTGATCTTCAGCGCCGCCGTGACCACGATCAGCGCGCCGATCCACCCGCCGGACGCGCTGATGACGCCCAGGACGTCCGTCGTGCCGAGCCCGTGCGCGAGAAGCACCCCGGCGAGGCTGATGACCCACTCGCCGAGCGTGATCCCGAGAACCGTCTGCTTGACGACGTCCCGCTCGTTGCGGTTGAAGCGCGTCATGTCCGGCGCGATCGCCGCCCCGACGATGAAACTGCCGGTGACCAGCGTGATCGCCGTCAGCATCCCGATCGAGGGCCCCGGCGCGGGACCACTGAGCGCGGCGCTGACATCGTTGACGTTGGTCAGCACGAGCCAGCCGAGCAACAGCAGGAACGCGGGCACCGCCACGTACGCCGTCCACGCCATCCACCGCACGCCATAGGCCGCGATGACCGTCACGGCGATTCCGAAGAGCAACGACCACACAGGCGCCGGCAACCCCCCGGCGACGGTGGCGAGCGTCATCCCCGCCAGCCCGGTCTGCACCCCGAACCACCCGGTGCACGACAGGGCGATGATCAGCCCGAGCACCGCCGACCCGGCGTGCCCGAACCCGGTCCACCGGCTCAGAATCGCCGTCGAGAGGCCTTCCCGCTGTCCGATGACCCCGACCGTGATCGCCACGGCATTGAGCAGCACGGCCCCGATCGTGAGCGCGAGGAACGCGTCCCAGAACGTCATGCCGAAGCCAAGTGTCGCGCCCAGCAGCAACTGGCTCAGCGCGGTCGTCTGCCCGAAGCGCTGGGTCGCGACTGACAACCACGGGTGCCGCGCCTGGTCAGGGACACGACTGAGGGCCTGATCATCACGCCCGAGAAGAGCGGCCACGACCATCCCTCCGTCCTGTGATCGACATCCCGGACAGTAGTAGGCCACCCACGTTCGAGCTACAGACAATGTGCACAGTCGGATGAATCACCACGTTGCGATTCGCGCAGGCACCTAATCCATCGCGAGTGCGATTCGCCTTCGCGCGACCAACCGGGTCTGGTGCACGTCCGTGCTCACCCCGAGCCCAGGCCGCCGCTCGAACCGGTCGTAGCTGCGGCTGAGCAGCCAGTGAGCCGCCACCGGCGTGATCAGCTCCAACCGCATCTCGTCCCGCAACCGAGCCAGCGCCTCCTCCACCTGCCGCGTCAGAAACGCGTGCCGCGTGAGGCTCCCACTGATTTCGTCGATCATGAAAACCATGGCATGAGGCGCGTCACCGTACGAATAACTGCACAGCAGCGCCAGGTATCCCGCGTCGATCGACCGGTCACCGATCCAGCACTCCCCGAATGTGAGCGCTCCCAGATCCCACTTCGGTGCGGACTGACGGCGCGCGGCCTCCTGCGCCCACACCCCGGGCAGCCCAGGCAACAGATGCCCCAGCGCCGTCAGCAACGCCGCACTGCGCCGGCTCGGCACCTCCCCCAGGTGCCGGACGACGACCTCCCACAACTCCTCGTTGTCAGCGAACGGCCCCACGAAAGCACTGACCTGGAGCTCGACCTCCAGCGGATCGATGAGCTGCGGCAACGCGCGCCCGGCATCCACCACCGCCTGCTGCATCGGGGTCAGCCTCGTCCGCATGGCGGGAGATTAGGCCGATCGGCGCGACGCAGCCCGTTCGTTGCTCGGCGCCACCACGCGGATCACCCCATCGTGATCACTTCGCGCAGCCCGTCGACGAGCAGATCGCCCGGTACCTCGAACTGAACTCCGCCCTGCGCGGTCACCAGCACCGTGACAGGCCGCTCCAGCGCGTCCAGGACCACAGCCGGCTCCACCCCGCGAAACCGGTGCCAATGCCGCGGCCAGCCACGCGGCCGCGTGCGTTCCGACGCGAAGACGTCCACAACGTCCTTGCGCATGACGAGATGCTTTCTCGGTTCGCGAGTAAGATCGGCGGGCAGCACGAGTTCGGCTGCCAGTACCCCGTCGACCAGTTCCGCCTTGTCCGTGTACCCGCGGTGCGCGAGGTACATCAACGACTCGAGGTCGTTGTCGAAGGTGATTTCCTGCGCCTGATGTCGGGGATTCGGCACGTACTGATCAACGCCTGTCCCCACACGACTTCGTCCCCGCACGCACGTCGTTCACTCCCGCGCCCTGGCCCATGATGGGTGCCGTCGGCGTTATCGCTCTCGGCCTGCTCGGCACCGGAATCCTGTGGCAGAACAGCCGCTCCCGCCGCCCACCCACGCACCGAAGCGCGCCGTCTCCGCAAGCAGGCCTCCTGGTACGTCGGCCGAGGACGACAAGGCGATGCTGCTCGGCTGGCAGGACGTTGTCGAGGGCATGTTCGAGATCGAGGCACGTGACGGCGAAACACTCGCGCGCTCAACCTGGCCGATGAACTGACCTACCGGATTCGTTCGAACAACTGCCTTTGGATGTTCAAGCGCATGCCCGAGCGCTCCTTCCTGTAGACGCGCATCGTGCCGATAGCCGACGAGTGGCTGCTCAGCGGAGCCTGCCGGCCGTTTCCGGCCTCGATGCGCCATGACGTGTACCAGGCCGTCCTGAGCACGTTCGCAACCAACAAGGCCGCCGTCTTCCGCAACAAGGAGAAACTGGAGCTCGCCTGGAAACCGCAGCGCGACGACGGTGAGTGCTTCGTGGCGTTCTTCGGTAACGACCAGTCCGCTGGGATCCCATCCTGGCACCGACGATGAGCAGCGCCGGCCGTCACGTCGAGGAGGAATTGGTGCTCGATGACCTCCTGGCGGATTTGCTGGCCTGATGGCCGTCCGCCCTGTCGCCCGAAAGCCCCACTACGACCAGCTACGGTGACACAGGTGACGACGTTCCCACCGGTGCCCGCGGACCTGTTCCGCTTCACCACGACCGACCACGCGGAGCTGCACACCGCAGTGATCCGCGCGTTCGGGGTGGCGAACGAGCACCTGGAGACGGTCCTGAGTGCCGACGACGTGCAGCAACGGCTCCGCGGCGTCGGCTGGTCCGAGCAGGTGACCGACGACGAGCTGCAGGCGTCGCTCACCGCTCTGCGTCAGTGGGGCCTGCTCGACGCGACGCAGCACCGGTACGGGCTCACCAAGCTCGGCGAGGCCGCGTACGTCGGCATCCAGCACGCGGTCCACTCCCTCACGAGCAGCGGCTCGTTGCAGACGGCCGTGCTCGACGCCATAGCGGACCGGCTCGACGAGCTGACCAACCCTCGAAACGACCGGCACGCGTTCACCACGCTGATGGAGCTCGAAGGCCACCTGGAAGCCCTCAAGACGGGCACCACCCGGTTCAACGCCGACCTGCAGAGGCTCCTGCGGGACGAGGAGACCGACCTCGCCACCTTCCAGGACGTCAAGCGCACGACGATCACCTACCTGCGCGACTTCATCGCGGACCTCGACGCGCGCAAGCAGGGCATTCGCAAGACCATCGGCAAGATCGACCCCGCTGAGCTGCACGAACGCGCCCGCAACGGCGCCGACCTCTACCAGAGCCACGAGCTGTGGCTGCGGCAGAGAACAGCGAACTGGAACAGCCTCAAGGCCTGGTTCGACAACGTGGACGAGCTGCAGGACGTGTCGCGCAAGGCGATCGTGCAGCTGTTGCGGGTGCTCGACCGCATCAGCGAGCAGCGCAAGAAGCCGACGAACACCGCGGCCGACTTCAGGGCGCTGGCCAGGTGGTTCGCGAGCACGGAGACCGAGGACGAGGCGCACGAGCTGTTCAACGCCGCGTTCGGGCTCTGGCCGGCGCGGCACGCCCACCTCGCGCACGCCGACGGGGAGTTGATCCCGAGCGGCGAGCCGTGGCACAACACGCCGCCGGTGCCGGTGTCGCCGCAGCTGCGCAAGACCGGCAAGCAGGAGCACATCGGCAGCGCCGGCAAGGTTCGCAACGTCGACGAGGTGCGTCGCAACCGCCGCATCCAGGCGCAGCAGGAACGCGAAGAGCTCGAGTACGCGTGGCGGCAGATCCAGACGGACGGGCCGGTCAGGATCTCGACCCTCACCACCCTCGACCACGACACGTTTCACCGGCTGATCGACCTGGTCGGGCGGGCGCTGGGCAGCGATCCGGACAGCACGGGCACGCGCACGGCCGGCACCAGCGACGGGCGGATGCAGATCAACCTGCGCAACGCGCGCGGCTGGGCGACCATGACCACCCAGAAGGGCACTTTGAGCGGGCCCGACTACGTGATCGACGTGCAGAGCCGATGAGCCGCACGGGGAACCAGCTCGCACGGCTGGAGAGTGAGGAGGTCGCGCGTGGCGTCCGGCTGCTGCTCGCACGCCCGTTGCTCACCGCCGTGCAGGACCACGACAGCTTCGACCTCATCAGAAGGCGCCGCGAACCGATCGTGAAGTGGTTCGACTACTACTGCGGCTGGCGTGTGCACGTCGAGCCACGCGCGGGATACGCGCGTTTGTTCAAGACGACGCAACGGCCTGACCGCACGCGACCTGCGTTGGATCGGCGGCGGTACGTCTTGCTGTGTCTCGTGTGCGCGGAATTGCTGGCCACGCCGACGACGACGCTGGACGCGCTGACGGCTCGCACGAAGCAGGCCGCGGCGGAGGACGGAATCCCGCCGTTCGACCCGAGCCGGCGCAGTGACCGGAACGCGTTCAACGACGTCCTGAGCTTCCTCGAAGACCATGGCGCCGTCGAGGTGACCGAGCAGGTTCGCGCGGACCCGACGCTGATCACGCGTCTGCTGGCCGCACCGGTGCCGCCCTCCACTGTGGACACAATCGAGGACCTCACCCGCGAGAACCGCTACGACAACGCGCACCGCAGCCTGTGGCAACGGCACTCGGTCATGCGCAGGCTCATCGACGATCCGGTGGTCTACCGGGAGGATCTGACCGCGAGCCAGCTCTCGTTCCTGACGTCTCCCGCCGGGCGCAAGGTCGTCCAGACGGGCATCGGGCTCGCTGGCTGCACGCTGGAGGAACGCGCCGAGGGCTATCTCGTGGTCGACGCCGACGCGATCGCCACGGACATGAGGTTTCCGGACGACGACAGCAACGCGAAGGTCACCGCGTTGCTGCTACTCGACCGGTTGGCACTGGGCCCGGCGACCACCGAGGACCTGGTGGAGGAGGTACGCGAGCTGCTCACCAAGTTCCGGAACTGGGCCACGGCCTACCAGTCGGACGGCGGTGCGGGCAGGCTCGCGGCGGACGGGCTCGAACTGCTGGAGGCGTTCGGGCTCGCGCGCACGGAGAACGGCACCGTTCGCAGGCTGCCCGCGGCAGCCCGGTACGCGGTCGAGGAGCTGCATGACTGAGCGGTGGCAACCCAGCCGCGCCGGGATCATCAACGTCTGGCGCTACTACGACGAGATCTTCTCGTTCTACCAGGGCAGACTGCTGCTCAGAGGTCCCAACGGCACGGGCAAGTCGAAGGCGCTCGAGCTGCTGCTGCCGTACCTCTTCGACGCGAACCTGCGCCCGCACCGGCTGTCGACGTTCGGCAGTGCGGACCGGACGATGCACTGGAACCTGATGGGCGAGGGCAACCAGGGCAGCAGCACGCGCGTTGGTTACGTCTGGCTGGAGTTCCAGCACGGCGAGCAGTGGTTCACGTGCGGTGCGCGGCTCCAGGCCACCACGAACACGTCCAATGTCAGCGCCACGTACTTCACGACGTCACTGCGCGTCGGCGACCTGGCACTCGTGAACGAGGCCGGGCGACCGTTGGCCAAGACCGATCTCGTCGAGGCGATTGGCGAGCACGGCGTAGTGCATGCCTCACCGGCTGACTACCGCCACACCGTGCGCACGACGTTGTTCCCCGGTGTGAGCGAGCAGCGGTACGACTCGTTGATCACCGCGTTGTTGCAGCTGCGCACGCCGAAGCTGTCCGAGCGGCTCGACCCGGGCGTGCTGTCGTCGTTGCTGTCCAAGGCACTTCCGCCGCTGGACCAGTCCGATCTCACCGAGATCGCCGAGGGGTTCGAACGGCTCGACCGCCAGCGCGAGGAACTCCGGCGGCTGGACGAGGAGATCACCACCGCCGAACGGCTCGCGGACGTCCAACGCGCCTATGCGCAGCGCGTTCTCGGAGCGTCCTCCTGGGCGTTGGAGACGTCGTCGGAGCAGCTGGAGGACCTCACGCGGGCCGCGCGGATGAGCGAGCGGCGCTATCAGCGGCAGATCTCGCTGACCGACGAGGCGTTCGAGCAGCTCGCGGCGCTGGGGCGGGAGGCGAGCGCGGTCGACGCGGAGATCGCCGGCATCTCCGACCTGCCCGCGTACCAGGAGGGCAAGCAGCTCGACCTGTTGCGGCAGCAGCTTTCCGCCGCGACCCTGCGTGCTGCGGAGGCGGCCGCGCACGCCGCGAAACTCCGCGCGCGTGCCGTTTCCGACGACGAACAGGCCGAGCAGGCGAAGTCCGAAGCGGCCGCTCGCGCCGACGACGTGCGACGGTCGGCGGTGGCGGCGCGCGAGGCCGCTGAGCGAGCCGGTATGCCGTCGGTGTTCGAGGAGCTCGACGCGAGCACCGACGCGCGTGCGGGCCGTCAGCTGCTCACCGCCGCCATCGACTCACGCTCCGCCGAGGTCAGCTCCATCATGCGTGCCGTTGCGACACACGAGAGGGCGGTCGACGCACGGGACGCCGCACGCCAACGGCTGGAAGAGACCCGTGAGGAGCTCGATCTCGCCACGGAAACGGAGATCGCGGCGCAGCAGGCGTTCGAGCAAGCGTTTGCGAAGTTCGGTGCGGACTTCGACACGTGGGCGCGCGGCTGCTCCGAGCTGCGCGTTGGCGAGCACGGCGAGGTGATCGAGGCCGCCGCCCTCGCCCGCGAGGAGTTCAGCCGGATCGAGGCGCAGCTGCACGAGACGCGCAGGGCGTTGAACGGCCAGCTCTCGCAGTACAACGCCATCCGCGAGAAGCTCGCCAACCAGGTCGACGTGCCGCCGCCCGCGCCGTACACGCGTGACGACGACTACCGCGCTTCTGCCGTTGGCGCCCCTCTGTGGCGCCTGGTCGAGTTCCGCCCCGGCACGCCACCGTCCGTATGTGGCGCGGTCGAGGCGGCGCTGGAGGCGTCGGGCCTGCTGGACGCGTGGCTCACGCCGGACAACTCGTTCGGCCTCTCCGACCGGGACCGCTTCGCCGAACCACTGCTCGCCTCGCCCGCTCCCGGCCGCACGCTGCTGGAGGTGCTCGTCACCGACGACGAGCGCTGCTACCGGTTCCTGGAGGGCATCGCGTTCGGCGAGACGGCGAACGGCCACACCGCCGCGATCGGCGCGGACGGGACGTGGCGCCTGGCCGCCGCCCACGGCCGCTGGACCAAGCCCGCCCCCGCCTATATCGGCGCGGCGTCGCGCCAACGCGCCCGTGCGAACCGGATCGCCGAGCTCACCGGCCTGATCGAGCAGCTGGCCACCGATCTGTCCGGTGTGGACGCGGCGCTGAACCAGATCGCCGTGCGCCGTGCGACCCTGGCCGGCGAACTGGCACGGCAACCGTCGACCGACCCGATCGAGATCGCCGAGGACCAGCGCACCAAGGCGCAGTTGCGTTGTGCGGCACGGAAAGACGCTGTCGCGTCCGCCGCCCGGCAGGTGTCCGAGGCGGAGGCTGCCGTCCGTGCCGTCGGCACCGAGGTGCCCGACCTGGCCGCCCTGTCGGCGTTCGGCACGGCCGGACACCGGTGGCTCGACGACCGCCACGACGCTTTCGCCGCGGAGGCGCGTTCGGTCGACGCGGGCAGCCGCGCCTCGGTGAGCAGCGCCCTGGCCGACGAAGCCGAGGAGACCTCCGCGGCCCGTCAGCAGGAGGCCGCCGACCTCGCCATCACCCTGGAGACCGTCGAACGGTCCGCCGGCTCCGAGTTCCAGGCGCTCGACCAGCAGCTCATCTCGTTGCGCGCCAAAGCACTCGCGTTGGCCGAGGAACGCGAACTGTTGCAGGACAAGCAAACAGGGCTGGCGCGCACACTCGGCACGTTGGAGGAGAAGCGCAAGACAGACACCGCACGCGCCGCGGAAGCCACCGTCGTCCGTGACGCGGCCGAGGCGCGCCACCGCCACCTGATCAGCGGCCACCTGCCCGCCGACGCCGGCGAGGTGCCCGAGGGCCCGGTGGACGTGCGGCTGATCCGCGACGCCGAGTCGCGTCTCAGCCTGGCCGTGCACGAGGCCCAGCAACGGCTGGCAGGCCGCATCGGCCTGTCACTCGACCCCGACGACGACGTCACCGTCCTGAGCGCAACGCTGGACGGCGCGCGCATGGGCGCACACGCCCTGCTTCAGGCGTTGCTGACCGAACGCGACCGCATGCGCACGCACATCACGGATGCCGAACGCGACCTCTTCGACCAAACCCTCACCGGCGACACCCGCAGGCACATCGCCCAGCGCATCCAGGGCGCTTCCGAACTCGTCGCCACCATGAACCAACGGTTGGAGCGCGTCCAAACCGCGTCCGGCATCCGCGTCCAACTCGACTGGCAGGTGGACCCCCAGCTACCGCCGGGAACCCGCGAAGCCCGCGATCTCCTGCTCCGCACCGACCTGGATGCCGATGAACGCGCGTTGCTGCACCAGTTCTTCCGCGAGCGCGTAGAAGAAGCACGCGCTCACGACACCGCAACGGGCTGGGAACAACAACTCGCCCAGGTGCTGGACTACACGACGTGGCACCAGTTCGTCGTGAAGGTGGACCGAGGCGAAGGCTGGATGCCGGTCACCAAACGCGTCCACGGCGCCCTGTCCGGCGGCGAGAAGGCCATCGTGCTGCACCTTCCGCTGTTCGCCGCGGCCGCCGCGCACTACCACGCCAGCCCGCACTCACCCCGGTTGATCCTGCTGGACGAGGTCTTCGTGGGCGTCGACGCCACCAACCGCGGCCAGCTGCTGGAGCTGCTGGTCAACTTCGACCTGGACCTGGTGCTCACGTCGGACCACGAGTGGTGCGACTACCGGGAGCTGACCGGCATCGCCATCCACCAGCTCACCACGGGCACCGACGGGGACGACGCGGTGACGACCGTGCGCTTCACGTGGGACGGGCACAGCCTCACGGCCGATGACTGATGCCGCCGAGATCATCAGTAAGGACCAACGCGAGTTCGCCGCGGCTCGCGATACCGAGCTTCGAGTAGGCGTTCGAGAGGTGGTTGTCGACCGTCCGCACGGAGATCACCAGTGACTCGGCGATCTCCTTGTTGGTCAGCCCCCGCGCGGCCAGCACGGCGACCTCCCGCTCCCGCTGGGTGAGCGGCGCCAAGGTCATCCGCGCCAACGCCGGCGTCCGCGCCCCTTCGCACAGGCCGATCAGCCGCCCGAACAACGCACGGTTGCCCGACTCGGCGGCGGCTTCGGCGGCGTGCAGCATGAATCCGGCCTCCTCGAACCGCGCGGCCACCTCCACAAGCGCGGCCGAGTCGTTGCGCACCAACGCTTCCGCGTGTGCGGCGTACACCGGCACCAGCAGTCCTGTGGTCGTCGAGGCGAGTTCGCGCAGCCGTTCAAGCGCATCGGCCGCGTGGCCTAGCCGTACCGCATCGTGCAGCAGCAGCGTCTCAGCGGCGAACTCACCGTGCGCACGGAACTCCTCCGCCGCCTCGAACGGGGACGCGCCGCCCACCCGGATCCGCGCTGCCCACAAGCCATGCCGGTACGGCCGCATCCCTTGGGGCACGCGCTTTTCCGCGTCGGCGAGCAGCTCACGCGCGTCGTTGCCCAGCAACGCCTCCACGTGGGCGAGCTCGCACAGTTGCACGAACCGCTGTGCGGGCCGTGCCTCCCGCAGCAGCCGCCGGGCTTCGAGCAGCCGTCCACCGGCCCGTGCCAGCCCGGCGCACGACACCGCCCAGCTCGACCGCATGGAATCCCACTCGGCCTTCTCCCGATGCGCTCGCACGGCAAGACGTTCCGCACGGGCCAGATCACCGTGCAGGGAGTACACGAACACCTCGGAGAACGCGTTCATCTCGGCACCCAGCCCGACGTCGGGGTTCGGCGGGATGACCGGGAACGGCCCGGTGTACCGGCCCTGCACCACGTCGATCATCGCGAGGACCGCCGCCTCACCGGGTTCGGAGTCCGACAGCAGCGCCCGCGCCTCGTCGTACTTGCCCGCGTGGAACAACATCACGGCTCGTCCCGCCGGCATCACGATCATCGCCGCGGCCTCCTCGCTGCGCCCGAGCCCCCAGCCGAGGTTCATCGCGCGCATGGTGCGGACCTCGATCGGGTCGTCGTCGGCCGCGACCATCGCGAAGATCTCCTCGGCCTCCTCCGCTCGGTCCGTGAACACCAGCACGTAGGCCAACAGTCGTGCGGCTTCCACACCACCACCGACGGACCATGCAGCACGTGCGAGTCGCTCTGCCAGTACGACACCGCCTGTCGCGCTCGCCAGGTGTGCGGCCTTCAGCAGCTCAGCAGGGTCATCGGCCGTACCGCTGTCGAGCCGCAGCACGGCGACACGTGGCGGATCGTCGAGCACAGAAGCCAAGTGCCGCTGGTGGTTGCGCTTACGCAGCGGAGGGCACTGTGCGCGCAACACCTCGCCGTACAACGGATGCGCGAGCCGCAGCCCTTCGGGGGTCACAGTGACAAGCCCGTCCAACGCCTCCGAAGCGGCCAGGTCCAGCGGCTCGCCGAACGCGAGCAGTTCCAGCACCCGGCGTTCCTCACCGGCCACTGACGCGAGGTGCGCCTCGATCAGCTCGACCAGCCGCGGCGACAGAGGCAGAGGGCCGTCCAACGACCAGACACCGCCGTGCGACACCCACTGTGCGGCGAAGTGCATCTCCCGCAGCAGCAACATGTTTCCGGCAGACGCCGTCCACAGCCGTTCGGCCGTAGCGCTGTCCAGCGCACCGCCGAGCACGGTCTCCAGCACCTCGACCACCGCGGCACGTCCGAGTGGAGCCAGCTCGATGCGCGGCAGCAGCTCGTCCTTCCACAACGCCACGACGGGGTCCGGCGCCCGTTCGCCCGAACGCAACGTCGCCACCACCACGGCTTCGCGGTGCTGAACGAGCTGGTGCAACAGACCTGCTGAAGCGTCATCGAGCAGATGAACGTCATCGACCACCACGACCCGACCGCGCAACGCGGCTCGTGCGGCGGTCAACATGGCCAACGGCGAGGGGTCTACCGACGGCAAGAAGGGCACCACCACGCCGAGTGGGATTTCCGACATCGCCGCCGTCGCGCGCAAACGGACGTCACAGGCGACTTCGTCCAACAGCCGTGTCTTGCCCACGCCGGCAGGGCCCGCCACGATCAGTCCGGTACCGCGCACCGCGCGGCGGACAGCGGCGAGTTCGGCGTCCCTCCCCACGAACGGCCACCCCACCCCGTCAGGCTAGGTGATCCGGCCCCGGAACATGGGTGATCGCCTACTCATGCCTCTGAACAGCGCGAACACCACGATGAGGCCATGAGCTTCTTCACCGATCCGACCCCGTACTTCGACGAGTGGCTCGCACGGCGTCCCGCCCTCATCGAGACGCCGGACGGTCAGACGTCATGGATGATCAGCCGCTACGACGACGTCGTGCAGGCGCTCAGCCATCCTGGCCTCAGCAGCGCCATCATCCCCGGCGGCATGCTGAACCACACGGACCCGCCGGAGCACACACGGCTGCGCAAGCCCATCGCGCGCGCGTTCTCCACACGCCGCATGGAAGCTCTACGACCGCGCATCGAGCAGATCACCAACGAGCTGCTCGACGCGTGGGAGGGCGCGGACGAGGTGGACGTGATCGAGTCGTTCGCCTACCCGCTGCCGATCACGGTCATCTGTGAGCTGCTGGGTGTGCCCGAAGAGGACAGGAACGAGGTCCGCACACTCACCGCGGAGCTGCTCGCGCCGGAGACCATGGCTGAGGCGTTCGGCAGGTTCGCGGCGTACGTGCAGCGTCTGGTGGAGATCAAAGAGCCCGGCGACGACGTCATCACCGAGCTCCGTGACGAACCGAACCTCGTGCAGACCGTTGTGCTGCTCATCACAGCAGGGCACGAAACGACCGTGCAGCTCATCGGCAACGGGCTGCTCGCACTGCTGCGAGACCCCACCATGAAGGAGAAGCTGATCAACGATCCGCTCCTGCTGCCGGAAGCCGTCGAGGAGCTCCTACGCTACGACGGTCCGTTCGCCGCAGGGCTGACCCGAGTCGCCACCGCGGACGTGGTCATCGGAGGTGTCGCGATTCCGCGATCTTCCCAGGTCACCATCTCACTGGGAGCGGCGAACCGGGATCCGTCCCGGTTTTCCGATCCGGGCGTGTTGCAGCTGGGTCGAGACCCACACGTCGGGTTCGGGTACGGGATCCACTACTGCGTGGGAGCGCGGCTGGCGCGGATCGAGACGGAGATCGCGTTCGGAACGCTCCTGGGACGTTTCCCGGAACTCGCGCTCGTCGCTGAGCCCGAGTGGCGGGAGTCATTCATCCGAGGCTTGGCATCATTTCGCGTGCGACCGAAGCCCTGACGGCGGCACGGGCCGCCGACAGGTCGTCGACGGCGTAAATCTCCGGACAGGACGCGATCACCAGGTCCTTGTCCGACGCTACGTTCAGCAAAGACACTTTCTCAGTCAACGACTTGGCTTGCCGGACAACTCCCTTGGCATCAACGCGGATCAACGTGACCCACGTCTCTGACCAGGGAAAGTCCGCGACGGCGCTGGATTTCCTCAGGCCTTCCACATCGAACTCGGCAAATCTGGGCATGACACCAAGATAACGAGTGCAGGTTGCGGAAAGTCAAAGATCACCCTTTCACCGCAATGCAGCCAGCAGATGGGACAGGTTGACACCAACGGCCTCCGCCAACCGGCGCACGACTTCCGGGGCGGGCGCCAGCGGGTGTGTCTCACGGGTGAACGGCAGTCCTTCACCGCCCGAAAACTTGGATTGCGGGGTAACGGGCGCGAGGATCGGGTAGACGCGCCAGCGCGGCACCTTCGAGTCCGCCATGGCGAGCGTGTTCTCGTGCCACAACATCACGGCGGACTGCCGCACGTTGCGTGCGAGAACGCAGCCGTGGCCCGTCAGGGTGATCGCGCGCGCAGCGGCCCGTACCGCGTTGCGGAAGTCGCCCTCCACGACCCACACGCCGTTCATGAACTCGGCGGTGAAGCCCTCCGCCTCCAGCACGGCGATCGTCTCGGCGTGCTGGTCGTCCGCGGCGGCCGTGGCCAGTTCGACGACCTCCTGGACCTCGGACGCCGTCACGACGCGCGCGCCGGCCTCCGTGGAGGCGTACAGGAGCCGTTCGACATGACGGTCCTCCGCGTAGGCCGCCCACTCCTGCGCCTTCTCCCAGGCCGACCGTGCGATCACGTCGGCCTCGGACCCGCCGCGCAGCCGTGCGTCCTGCAGCAACTGTGCGAGCACCACGGCGATGACAGAGCTCAACAGGGCGTCATCGCGCTGCTCGTCGTCGTCGGGCACGAGAGAGACCACCAGGTCGCGCAGTTCCGCACGCCAGCTCTCGTCGCCTGCCCACACGCCGATGGCGAGCAGGTTCAGGTAATGGTCCGCAAGTGCCATCCGCACGAGCAACGGCTGGCCCGCCGCCTCACGCGCGTCGCGGCGCGCGGTCGCCTTCATCTGCTGCCGTTCCGCGGGATCCACCACGCTCACGCGGATCTTGTCGAGTTCGTCGAGGAAGTCGTCCCACCGGTCATCCGAAAACCGGGCGAAGACGTCGTCCACCTGATACCTCCAGCTCACAGTCGAGCGACGGACTCGAGTACTCGTCTGGTGCGCGCCACCTCGTGCGCGCGGAAGACCGCGGCGCCCGCCAACGCCGCGATCGCGGTCGCGACGAGGGTGCCCTCGACGCGCTCGTGCAGTTCCACGCCGAGGGTCTCCCCGACGAAGTCCTTGTTGGACAGAGCCATCAGCACCGGCCACCCGGTCGCGACCAGCGCGTCCGTGTGCCGCACCAGCGCGAGGCTGTGCCATGTGTTCTTGCCGAAGTCGTGTGTGGGGTCGATCAGCACGCCCTTGCGCGGCACACCGAGCGCGACCACCTTCTCCGCGCGGGTCGTCGTCTCCGTGATGACGTCCCGCACGAGGTTCGGGTAACTCACCCTATGCGGACGCGTGCGGGGCACCGCGCCGCCCGTGTGCGAACAGACGTAGCCGGCGCCGTACTCCGCGGCGACCTCGGCCAGCTGGGGGTCCGCGCCCGCCCACGTGTCGTTGAGCAGGTCGGCACCGGCCTCGCAGACGAGGCGGCCGACGTCCGCGCGCCACGTGTCGCTGCTGATGACGAGGTCCGGGTAGGCCTCGCGCACGCGGGCGATGAACGGCACGACGCGGCGCACTTCCTCCATGGAGTCGACGAGGTCACCGGGGCCCGCCTTCACCCCGCCGATGTCGACGATGTCCGCGCCCTCGTCGACGACGCGGTGCACGGCCTCCATCGCCACGTCCTCGGCGTAGGTGGCGCCCTTGTCGTAGAACGAGTCGGGGGTGCGGTTGATGATCGCCATCACCAGCGCGTGGTCGCGGACGACGGTCCGGCCGCGGAACTGGAGTTCGATCACATCCCGTGTCTACCAGGTGGTCCCCGACCTTTGCACATGGCGGACGTCTCATACTGCCTGGCGTGGAACTGGTGAAAGCGGTCGACGCACTCTGGCAGCGGGGCTGGCTGCCGTACGACGTCCGCGAGATCGTGTCGCGTTCGCTCGACGAGTCGGCCACCTCTCTCGTGGTGGACGTGATCGCTTTGTCCTGCTCGCCTCACGTCGAGGCGACGGTGCACCCGCGGTGGCGGAGTCAACTCGACGAGATCGGCGCCTCGGTGTGGTGGGAGGGCCCACTGCTGGAGGCGTGGGCGACGCGTCACATCGAGACACGGTCGTACGCGACGCGGACGGCTTCCGAGCTGTTGAAGTTCCTCGGGAGGTTGCCTTCGTTGCCCCAGATCCTGCCGCTGCCGGGCGACGCGTTGATGTCGGCCGTGCGCGCGGGCGTGGACCCGAAGGTGCTCAACCGGGTGCGCGGGCTGCTCGCGAAGGCCGAGTCGACGGCGTTCCCCGAGGAGGCGGAGGCGCTGTCGGCCAAGGCACAGGAGCTGATGAACCGGCACGCCCTGGAACGGGCGATGCTCGACGCGGACCTGCCGGCCCAGGCGACGTCGCGGCGGATGTGGCTGGACAAGAGCTACTTCAAGGAGAAGTCGCAGCTCGTGCACGTGGTGGCGGAGGCGTTCCGGTCGCGGGCGGTCGCCTACGACGGGTTCGGGTTCGTCGCGCTCGTGGGCGACGAGGTGGATCTGGAGAGCGTGGAGCTGCTGTCGACGTCTCTGCTCGTGCAGGCGACACGCGCGATGGTCGCTATCGGCGGCCAGGCGGGGAAGGGCAGTGAGGCGCGCTCACGGCCGTTCCGGAAGTCGTTCCTGGTGGCCTACGCGTCCCGGATCGGTGAGCGGCTGGCGGCGGTGCCGGAGGTCCCGGTCGCCTCCGACGAGCGACTGCTGCCGGTGCTCGCGGACCGCAAGAAGGCCGTCGACACGTTGTTCGACGAGATGTTCACGCGCACGCGCACCTCACGCGTGACGGTGCGGTCAGCTGCGGGTTGGGGTGCGGGACGTGCTGCCGCGGACGTCGCCGACATCGGCACCGGCCGGAGTTCCGTGACCTCGGGTTAGGCCTGCGGCCCACCCCTTCGGGTGAACCCCTCCTCCACAAAGGCATCCGAAGGCCCCAAGGCCGAAAAACCGTCAGACCCCCTCCCTAACGTCGACCCCATGACATCCACCTTCCAGAACGAGATCAAGCTCGGCCAGGTCAACTACCGGCTGAGCGCGACGACGGACTCCGAGGAGTCCCTGGTGCTCGACCTGCTGGGGTCGCTCGACTCCGGCGAGGTGATCGCCGACGGCCGCCTCCGCCTGCCGGTCGAGGGCGGCGCCACGATCGGCAAGCTCCTCTCCCGCGTCCTGGGCGCCCACACGCGTCTGCGCAGCCGCCCGACCCGCCACGCGAACGCCAACCAGCCCTGGACCGAGTCTCTCGACACCGAACTGCGCACCGCCTGGCTCAGCCCGGCGGACTCCACGGCGCCCGAGCTGATCCGGTCGCTGGCCGACGCCATGCAGCGCTCCGCCACCGCCATCCGGGCCCGCCTGCCCAGGGTGGGCTGCGATCCGGACGTCCCCGGCCGCGAACTCTCCCCGGTGGCCGCCGTGCTGCTCGGCGGGAAGTCAGCGGCCGATCAAGGCGAAACCTGACCCTCCCGGCCCAGCCCAGCAGAAACTGCTCCGCCGACCCAACCGGCCACAGGCGGCCCCAGCACTGTCCACCAGGCCGCAGACCCGAGCCCGCCGTGCCCTCCGCGCCCATCACCGCGCCGGACCGCACCGCCACCAACGGGTCCCGCGGCCGCCCCGGCCCGAGCAGCCCGCGGCTTCTCCTCGCCGGCTAGTGCCAGGCCCGCGCGGCGCGCCCCAACTCGCCACCCTCTGGGCCCAAGTCCCCTACAGGACCTCGGGTGGCCCCATCACGCCTGCCGGACCCACCACGTCCGACGGGGTCCCGCAGCCAGCAACGACTCAGGCAACCACCGTTCCGCTCGCCGACAAGCCCCACACCCGCCGCCCCACAGTCTGACGGGGTCCGCAGCCACCAACGACACAGGCACCACCGTTCCGCTCACCGACAAGGCCCCACACCCACGCAGCGCGACCCGACTCGCCACCCGCTAAGCCCGCGTTCCCCACCACACCGGACCCACCACGTCCAACGAGGTCCCCGCAACCACCGATCCGCTCGCCACCAAGCGCCACGCGCACGCGCGGCCCTCTCCCCGCCAACCACTCGGAACCGAAGGTCCCCCATGCCCCAACCCGACACGGGCGGCCCCACCACGCCCGCCACCACGCCCGCCACCGCGCCCTCCGCCCACCACCACGCCGGACCCCACCACGCCCAACGGGCCCCGCGGCCACCCGCCATCCGAACAGCCACCCCGCCTGCCCGCCGCCCCAGAACATCAGCATCCGTTCATCCGCCGGACGACTTGATCAGCCACACTGCGCGCCGCCGAGCTCTCGAGGAGGATCCGTGGTCCGGTTGTGCACAGGCCTGATGGCCTTGATGGTGGTCCTGTCGGCCGCACCCGCCTCGGCGGCGGCGCCGTCGCGGTTCCAGCGGTTCGACACGATGTCGGTGTTCCGCAACAGTTCGGTGAGTGAGCACACGGCCGCCGAGATCGCCGCCGCCACCGCGGACGGCAAGCTCGTCGTCTACACCGACTCGCCCGCGCGCCGGATCGGGTTCGCCAGGACCGGCCGGAAGCTCACGCCGGACGGCGTGCTGCCGATGCCCGGCGAGCCGACGTCCGTCGACATCGTCGGCGACCTCGCGCTGGTCGCGGTCAACACCTCGAAGTCACACGCCGAGCCGTCGGGCGTACTGGTGGTCGTCGACCTGCGCACGCGCACGGTCGTGGCGGAACACGACCTGGGCGGCCAGCCGGATTCGATCGACATCTCCAAGAACGGCCGGTACGCGGCAATCGCGATCGAGAACGAGCGCGACGAGGACGTCAACGAAGGTGAGCTCCCCCAGGCACCGGCCGGGTACCTGACCATCGTCGACCTGGCCAGCCGGGCACCGGCGGCGTGGCAGCTGCGCCGGGTCGAGCTGACCGGGATCGCACAGGTCGCGCCGAGCGATCCGGAGCCGGAGTACGTCAGCATCAACGGCCGCGACCAGGTGGCCGTCACGCTGCAGGAGAACAACCACGTCGCGGTCGTGGACCTGCGGTCCGGCCGGATCGTGCGGCACTTCTCGGCGGGCACGGCCACGGTCGGGGGCGTCGACACCGAGGACGACGGCAAGTTCTCGCCCACCGAGAGCATCACCGCCGCCCGCGAGCCGGATGCCGTGGCGTGGCTGGACGACCGCACGCTCGGCACCGCGGACGAGGGTGACTACCTCGGCGGCTCGCGCACGTGGACGGTCTTCGACGCCGACTCCGGCAAGGTCGTGTTCTCCTCGGGCAACGAGCTCCAGCAGATCGCCGTCGAGCAGGGCCAGTACCCGGACGGCCGGTCGGACAACAAGGGCGTCGAGCCGGAAGGACTGGCGGTCGCCAGCTTCGGGCGCGACAGGTACGCGTTCGTCGGCATGGAACGTGCCAACCTCGTCGCCGTGTACGACGTGAACAACCCGCGCGAGCCGCGCTTCCTGCAGGCGCTGCCGACCGGCGTCGGGCCGGAGGGCCTGCTGCCGATTCCCGCCACGGGCACGCTCGTGGTTGCCGCGGAAGAGGATTCGGCCGAGGACGGCATCCGCTCGTCGCTGAGCGGCTACCGCCTCACCCGCACGCCGCTGGCGGTGTCGTTGGCGCACAACCAGGGCACGCCGTCGATCGTGTCGAACGGCATCGGATTCGGTGCGCTGTCGGGACTTTCCGGCATTCCGGGCAACCATCGCGACGTCGTCGCCGTGACGGACGCCGCCTACGACCCGACACGGATCCTGACCGTCGACACCCTGGCGGCGCCCGCGAAGATCCGCACAGAGCTGACCATCACCAAGGACGGCAAGCCCGTCGGCTATGACGGCGAAGGCATCGCCGCGCGCATGGGCGGCGGCTACTGGCTCGCGGCGGAGGGTGATGGCAAGCAGAAGCCGAACCTGCTCGTGGAAGTGGCGTCGAGCGGCGCGGTCGTCCGCGAGGTCCCGTTACCCGAGTCCGTCGCGAGAACCGCGACCGGCAACGGGTTCGAAGGTGTGACGGTGATCGGTGACGGTGAGTCCGAGCAGGTGTGGCTCGCCGTGCAGCGGGAGTGGAAGGCCGACAAGCCCGGGCAGGCCACGCTGGTGCGGTTCACCCCGTCGACCGGCGAGTGGGCGTTCGCCGCGTACCCGCTCGACGCGGCTCGGGCCGGTGCGTGGATCGGCCTGTCCGAGATCACCGCGCTGAACGACCGCACCCTGCTGGTCCTGGAACGCGACAACCAGCGCGGTGACGCGGCCAGGACGAAGAAGGTCTACCGCGTCGACATCGGCGGTGTCACACCGGTGCCCGCGGGCGCCGAGAAGCCGCTGGTGTCGAAGAAGCCTGCCAAGGACCTCCTGCCGGTGCTCAAGGCGGACGGTGCGGCCACGCACGACAAGCCGGAGGGCCTTGCCGTGATCGGTAGTGGGCCGGTCAAGCGGCTGGTCGGCGTGGTGGACAACGACGGCCTGGACGATGCCCCAGGCGAGTCGGTGTTCCTGCGCCTCGGCTGGATCTTCTGACACGGCCGGACGGCGCTAGGACCTCGGCGATCACCTTGAGTTCACCCCATCACGCCGAGGTCCGAGCGCCACCACGGGGCATGGCCGACCACCGCCCGGACGACGACCAGGTGGAGGCTGCGGCCGTCCTCACCCTTGCCAGTGAACGCTCAGCGGTCCTGGAACACCGTGCCGGCTCACCCCTGAAGCACGCGGCGAGCTGTTCTAGTCCGCGGGCTTCAGCGACAGGTACGCCGGCCGCAACAGGTCGACGAGGGAAGACCGCCCCACGGTGATCGGCACGGCGTCGAGCTCGTCGAGCAAGGCGTCCGCCCGCACGTCTGCCGTCGGGTCCCCCAGGCCGAAGCTGGTCGTGGTCTGCTTCTGCCAGAACGTGTCGAGGCACTTCGTCAGCGGTGGCGCCTCCTCGCGGGCCGCCACCGCACGGGTGGTGCCGCGCAAGGTGCGGAGGCGTTCGAGCAGGTCCTCGCGGCTGCGGCCGCGCCAGGCGAGGATCTCGAACGGGTCGTTGTCGAACGACTCGGCCAGCAGGTAGCAGGCGGCGGCGAGGTGTTTGCAGGGCACCTCCCAGTCCGGGCAGGTGCAGTCCATCGTCAGCTCCCGCTGCGTCGCGGGGAAGAGCTGCAACCCGAGGGAGGCGAACAGGGTCTCGATGTCGCCGGGCATCTCGCCGGCCAGCAGTTTGGCGGCGTAGAGGGCTTTGCCGGCCAGGGCGTGTTCGATGCGCTGCCATTCCTGCGTCGTGAAGGCCTTGATGGCGATGCGCGTCTTGTAGGGCGTGGGTCGCGAGCCCTGCACGAGAGCGATGACCATGCTGGTGGACAACGAAAGCGAGAGCACCTGGCCTTGACGGGCGTAGTTGCGGCCACGAGTCAGACGGCCGCCCATGCCGAACGACTCGAGCACCTCGATGAAGCGGCGCGACCACCAGGTGGCGCCGATGTCACCGCGCTTGCTCTTGGCCCTCAGGCCGTTGTCGACCTTGATGGTCTTGCCGTAGCGCGGGCGTTCGCCGGACCAGTGCTCACTCACCGACGGCCTCCCCTGACAGCGTCAGCAGGTCGCGCAGCTGCGCGGTGGACAGGTCGGTCAGCCAGTTCTCGCCGGCGCCGACCACGAGCTGGGCCAGGGCGCGCTTCTCCTCGATCATGGCGTCGATGCGCTCCTCCAGCGTGCCGATGCAGACGAACTTGCGCACCTGCACGTTGCGGCGCTGGCCGATCCGGAACGCGCGGTCGGTCGCCTGGTCCTCCACGGCCGGGTTCCACCAGCGGTCGAGGTGGATCACGTGGTTGGCGGCGGTGAGGTTGAGGCCGGTGCCGCCTGCCTTGAGCGACAACAGGAACAGCGACGGACCCTTGCTGTCCTGGAAGCGCTCGACCATCCGGTCGCGCGCGGCCTTGTTCGTGCCGCCGTGCAGGAACATCACCTCGGTGTCGAAGCGCGCGGCCAGGTAGGGCACGAGCATGCTGCCGAACTCGGTGAACTGCGTGAAGCACAGCGCCTTGTCGCCCTCGGCGAGCACTTCCTCCAGCACCTCCTCCAGGCGTGCGAGCTTGCCGGAGCGGCCTGCCACGCGGGAGCCGTCGCCGAGGAAGTGGGCCGGGTGGTTGCAGACCTGCTTGAGCTTCGACATGGTCGCGAGCACCAGGCCCTTGCGGCCGATGCCCTCGGCTTCCTCGATCTTCTCCAGCATGTCGTTCACGACGGCCTGGTAGAGCGAGGCCTGCTCGGTGGTCAGGTTGCACAGCTGGCGCATCTCGACCTTGTCCGGCAGGTCGCTGATGATGCGCGGGTCGGTCTTCACGCGCCGCAGCACGAACGGGTTCGTGATCTTGCGCAGGCGAGCGGCGGCGTCCTGGTCGTTGTGGCGCTCCACCGGGACGGCGAAGCGGGCGCGGAACGTGTTGATCGTGCCGAGCACGCCGGGGTTGGCGAAGTCCATGATCGACCAGAGTTCGGCCAGGCGGTTCTCGACCGGGGTACCGGTCAGCGCGACGCGGTGGCGTGCGTTGAGCCGGCGCACGGCCTGCGACTGGCGGGTCGCGCTGTTCTTGATGTTCTGCGCCTCGTCGAGCACCACCCGGTCGAAGGTGAGGTCGCTCAGCGCGTCGGTGTCGCGGGCGGCCAGCGCGTAGGTGGTGAGCACGAGGTCGTGGCTCTCGACGGCTTCGCGTAACGCGTCGCCGTCGAGGCGGTCCGCGCCGTGGTGCACGTGCACCGAGAGTTCCGGGGTGAACCGGGCTGCCTCGCGCTGCCAGTTGCCGACGACCGACATCGGGCAGACCAGCAACGTCGGGGGCCGCTTGCCGTGGGCGCGGTTCAGGGCTTCGAGGGCCAGCAGTTGCACGGTCTTGCCGAGGCCCATGTCGTCGGCCAGGCACGCGCCCAGGCCGATCTTGTCGAGGAACGCGAGCCACGCCAGGCCGCGCTGCTGGTACGGCCGCAGCCGCGCGCCGAAGTTCTCCGGCGGCTCAACGGGTTCGAGCTGTTCGTCGGCCTTGCCGGACAGCAGGTCGCCGAGCCAGCCGTCGGCCTCCACCGAGGTCAGCGGGAGCGGGAGGCTCTCGTCCTCCTCGGTGAGTCCGCTGTGGAGCATGACCTCGGCGGCCGTCATCTGGCCGCCGCCGCGTTTGAGGAACGCGAGCCCCGCGGCGAGGCGCTTCTGGTCGACCTGCACCCACTGGCCGCGCACCTTCACCAGCGGCACCTTCGCCCTCGCGAGCTCGGCGAGCTCGGCGTCGGTGAGCGTGTCCTCGCCGAGGGCGAGCTCCCACTTGTAGTCCACGATGGACTTGAGGCCGATCTCGCTCTCCTTGGCGACGGTTCCGGCCGTGCCGCGGCTCTTCGTGGCGAGTTTCAGGCCCAGCCTCGTCGTCTGCTGCCACCACGACGGCAGCAGCACGCCGAATCCAGCCTGGGCCAGCAGGGGTGCGGCGGTCAGGAACCGGTACGCGCCCTCCGCGCCGACCTCCATCTCGGCCGGGTGTGGGCCGCGCAACGCCTCGTCGAGGTCGGGGTGCAGCTTGCTCGCCCGTCCGAGGTCGGCCAGCAGGTGCTCCTGCGGTGCGGGGATCCAGCGGCGCAGCACGCCGTCGTCGGCGAACCACACCTGGTGCGCGGGCACCAGGACGCTCGGCTCGTCGACCGCCTGCAGCAGGAACTCGACGGCCCACTCGTCGTCGTCGCGCTGCTCGGGCGAGCGCAGCCGGAAGCAGGTGCGCACCGGGCTCTCGTTGCCCGCGCTGTCGCGCCACCGGTCCAGCTGCTCGCGCAGCTCGTAGAGCTCGACCGGGTCGGAGTCGAACGCGGGCTCGCCGGTGAGCGCGGCGAGCCACGCTTCCGCCGTCGTCGCGCGGCCACGTCGTTTCGGCGCGAGATCAGTGCCGGTCAGGCGGCTCCGCACCTGCTCGTCGACCGCGGTCGTGAGCGCCGCGCGCACCAGCTCGGCCGGGTCGCTGACGACCTCTTCGCAACGGCAGGCGGGCGGCATCGAGGCCTGCAGCGCCGCGAACCGCGCCGAGTCCGTGCCCGACAGCACCGGCACCCACCGGGCGACGGCCTGGTCCGGCGCGACTGAGGGCAGCACGCGGCCGCGGTCGACCAGGTCTTCGGCGAACCGCGCCACGTCGAGCACGAACCGCGCGGAGTCGCTCAACCGCGTCTCGGCACCGAGCTCCAGCGCGCCGGCGAGACGGATCGTGGGCACGCCCCACTGCCGCAGCTGCACCTTGCCGCGCGGTGCCCGTCCCGCCGTCAGCGGGTCGCGCACCAGTTCCGGCGACGCCATCGGACCCGACGAGAATGACGGCAGCAACAACGCCCGCGTGATCGTTTTCACCGGTTCCTGCGCGAGCGCGGCACCCAGCGATTCCGCCGTCGCGGCGAACGGGTGCGGCGCGTCCCGACGCGTGCTCTCGCTGCGTGCGGGCAGCCGGGAGTCCTCGGCCCACAGCGCGAGGACGCCATCGGTCGTGCACAGGCCATGCAGTACGAGCACCGTTGAACCCTATGTGCTCACATTGGCGCCATGGTCGAAGACTCCCCTGTCGTGCTGGACGGTCAGTCCCTCAGCGCCGACGACGTGGTGCGCGTCGCGCGCTATCACGCCCCGGTGGCTCTGCACGCTGATGGTCTCGCCCGCCTCGACGCGTCGTGGCGGGCCAGCCAGCGCCTCGTGGTGCGTCGGCAGGTCTACGGCCGCACGACCGGCGTCGGCGCGAACCGCGACCAGATCGTCAGCACGGAAGGCTGGGCCGAGCATGGCCTGCGCCTGCTGCGCAGCCACGCGGGCGGGCTCGGCGGCATGCTCCCCGAAGAACAGGTGCGCGCGATGATGGCCGTGCGCCTCAACCAGCTCCTCGCAGGTGGCGCGGGCGTGCGCGGAGCCGTGGCCGACGCCCTGCTCGCCGCTCTGAACAGCAGTTGCTACCCCGGCGTGCACGAGTACGGCGCCATCGGCACGGGCGACCTGACCGCACTCGCCGAAACCGGGCTGACCCTCCTCGGCGAGCGCTACTGGCTCGGCTCCACGCAGACCCCGGATCCGATCGAGCTCGACTCGGGCGACGCGCTGGCGTTGATCAGCAGCAACGCCCTGACGATCGGCATGGCGGGCCTCGCCTGGCAGGACGCGCACCATCTCCTGAAAGCCACGAACGTCGTCGCCGCACTGTCGCTCCTGGCTGTCGACGGCGCCGTCGAGGCCTACGACGAACGCGTCCACCTGGGCCGTCCGCACCCAGGTCAGGTAGCGGTCGCCGCCGAGATGCGCCGCCTGCTGGACGAGCCCTCCCGGCCGCCCGCCCGCATCCAGGACCCGTTCGGCTACCGCTGCTTCCCGCAGATCCACGGCCCGGCCGTCGACGCCGCCACCGACCTCGCCCGCGTCCTCGACGTCGAGTTCAACGCCGCCGCCGAGAACCCGCTGATCGTCGCCGACCACTTCGGCCCGGAAGACGACGCCGCCTACCACCACGGCGCCTTCCACAGCGCGTATTTGGGCCAGGCGCTCGACCGCCTGAGGCTGTCGATGCTGCACACCGGCCACCTGTCGACCGCGCGCCTCGCCACCCTGGTCGAGCCGAACTTCACCGGCCTGCGCCCGTTCCTGGCGGAGGGCGTGCGCGGCAGCTCCGGCGTCATGATCCTCGAATACAGCGCCAACTCCGCGCTGGCCGAGGTCCGCACCCTCGCCGAACCCGCGAGCATCGGCAACGCCGTGGTGTCGCGCGGCCAGGAGGAGAACTCGAGCTTCGCCTTCCAGTCCGCCTCCCAGGCCCTGCGCTCACTGGGCGCGTTCCGCCTGGTGCTGGCATGCGAGGTCGTCGCCGCCGTTCGTGCTCTGCGGTTGCGCGGGATCGTCCCGGAGACGCCCGCGTTGCGCGCGGCGTTCGAGGCCGCGGAGGCGAAGCTCAACCCGGACATGTCCGACCGCCAGCTCAGCCCGGACGTGGAGGTGGCCTCGGCGCTACTGGACGACTTCGCCACCTTCTAGCTTTCCAAGCGCGTTGCGGGAGAGGCACATCCCAGCCTTGATCTCCACCATGCTGGAGCTTTTACGGTGGAGCAGACGGAGATGATCTAGGCAGGGGATGTGGGTTGTGATGCGTGCTGTGCGCGTGCACGAGTTCGGTGGACCGGAGACGCTCCGCGCTGAGGAGGTGCCCGAGCCGGTAACCGGTCCGGGGCAGGTCCTCGTCGGGCTGGACGTCGCCGACGTGATCTTCCTCGACACGTTGTTGCGGGGCGGCTGGGGTGGCGAGTTCTTCCCGCTGGACCCTCCCTACGTGCCAGGCGGAGGCGGCGCGGGTGAGGTGCTGTCGGTCGGCGAGGGCGTGAACCGGTCCTGGCTCGGCCGTCGCGTCGCCGGCCGCGGGTCCGGGGGCTACGCGGAGCGGATGGTGCTCTCGGCCGAGGAGATCGTCCCGATCCCGGACGGCCTGGGGTCGGCGGAGGCGGCCGCGATGGTGCACGACGGGGTCACCGCGCTGTCGCTCGCCCACCGGGTGAGGATCGAGGAGGGCCAGTGGGTGCTGGTCGCGGCCGCCACGGGCGGTGCGGGTTCGCTGCTCGTGCAACTGCTGCGTGACGCCGGTGCACGGGTCGCCGCCGCGGCCAGGGGTGAGCGCAAGCTCGCGTTGAGCCGCGAACTGGGCGCGGAGGTGACCGTCGACTACTCGCTCGACGGCTGGCAGCAGCAGGTCCGCGACGCGGTCGGCGGCGACGGCGTCGCCCTGGCCTTCGACGGCGCGGGAGGAGAACTCGGCAGGGCCGTGTTCGAGACCGTCGCCGAAGGCGGCCGCTTCGTCACCTACGGCACCTCGGGCGGGTTCGCCGACATCGACCCGGAGGTGGCGGACCGGCGGCAGGTGCACGTCGACAACGTGCTGGAGGCCGGGCCGCCCGCCCCGGAGACCGTGCGCGAGCTCCTCGCGGAGGCGCTCGCGCTCGTCGCGCAGGGCCGCATCCGCCCGGTGATCGGCGCGACGTACCCGCTGGCGCAGGCCGAGAGGGCACACAGGTCGCTCGAGGAACGCACCACTCTCGGCAAGTCGCTGTTGCTCGTGCAGGACGGTGGATCGGTGAGCAGCCGCCGGGACGGGGCCGGTTCGGCGGGGTAGCCGGGTGGGGCGGCTGCCGGCGGCACGGTGCGACCCCAGGGCGGGTCCGGTCCGGCCTCGGTAGCCGGGCCGCCATCCCGTACGACGCAGCTTCAGGGCGGGTCCGGTTCGGCTGGGTAACAGGGCGGGTCGCCATCCCCGGCGCGGCGCAATCCCAGGGCGACTCCGGTTCGGCCCGAAGGCTGACTGGGCTGCCGCTCAGGGCACGGCACGCTCCGGTCCGGCCGAATAGCCAGGTTGAGCCGCCAATCCAGGCACGGCACAACCGCAGAGCGGCTCCGGTCCGGCCAAGCAGCCGAGCCGCGTTCCCGGCACGGTGCAGCACCAGGACGGCTCCGGTCCCGCCCGGTAGCCGGGCTGCGCCGCCAACCCCGGTGCGGCGCAACCCGGCTCGGACGGTCAGCCGCCCGCCACCGACGGCAGGATCTGGATCTCGGCGCCCGGTGAGAGCGGGGTGGCCGGGCCGGAGAGGCGGCGGCACTCCTCGCCGTCGACGTAGAAGTTCACGTAGCGGCGCAGTCCGGCTCGTTCGTCTCGCAGCCGCCGGTCCAGGCCGGGGTAGGTGTCCGCCAGGACGTCCAGCGCGGCGGCGAGGGTGGCGGGTTCGGGAACGTCGACGTCGAGGTGGGAGGCGCCGCCGGTGGCGTTGCGGAGGACCCCCGGGATGAGGACGGTGACCTTCACGCCGGCACCTCCCCTGGTGCTGGCACCGGAAACCCGGAGGGCACGACCGCTGATGCCAGCGGCACCTCCCGTGGTGCTGGCACCGGAAGCTCGGTCGGCACCGCTGGCGCTTCGAGCGCTGGAAGCCCGGTGGGCACCACCGCGGCGGACGACGCGTCGGGCAGCCGCGGCGCGGCCCGCGCGGTCAGCGTGGGCGGCGCGGAACGCGCGGGCAGCGTGGGTGGCGCGGTCACGTGGGGAGCACCGCCGCTCGTACCGACATCACGTCCGGCAGGTGGGCGGCCACCTGGTGCCAGGTCTCGCCCTCGTCCGGGCTCGCGTAGACCTCGCCCGAGCGGGAGCCGAAGTAGACGCCGGCGGTCGGGGCGGTGTCGGTGCACATGGCGTCGCGCATCACCGCGGTCCAGAAGTTGTCCGGCAGGCCGGTGCCCAGGGGCTGCCACGACTCGCCGGCGTCCTGGGAGCGGTAGACGCGGCACTTGCCCTCCGGCGGGAAGCGGCGGCCGTCGGCCTCGATCGGGAACGTGAAGATCGTGTCCGGGTCGTGGGGGTGGACGACCATGGCGAAGCCGAAGTCCGTCGGCAGGCCGGCGGCGATGGACTGCCAGGTGTCGCCGCCGTCGTCGCTGCGGTAGACGCCGTGGTGGTTCTGGGCGTAGAAGCGCGAGGGTGACGCGGGGTGTTGCGCGACCTTGTGGACGCACTGGCCGAACTCGGGCCACGGGTCCGGGAAGAAGTACGCCTTGATGCCCTTGTTGCGGGCCTCCCAGGACTTGCCGCCGTCGGCCGTGCGGTAGACGCCGCCGGTCGACATCGCCACCAGCATGCGGTCCGGGTCGACCGGGTCGGGGACGATGGTGTGGACGGCCTGGCCGCCGAAGCCCGCGTCCCACTCCGGGCGGTGCGGGTGGTTCCAGAGGCCCTCGACGAACTCGAACGAGCGGCCGCCGTCGGTCGACTTGAACAACGCGGACGGCTGGGTGCCCGCCCAGACCACGCCCGGCTGGGAGGCCGGGGCCGGTTGGAGCTGCCACACGCGTTCCAGGGCGGCGTCCTCCACCGGGAACGCGATCGGCGGCGAGGACGACTCCTCCCACGACGCGCCGAGATCGTCCGAGATGGACACGCCCGGCCCGAAGTGCGGTGAGGCCACCCCGGCCAGCAGCCGCACACCGGAGCGGGTGTCGAACGCGACCGCGTACACCTCCTGCATCGCGTGGTGCGGCCCGTCGACCTCCCACGTGACCCGATCCTCGCTGCGGGCGAGCCACAGCCCCTTGCGCGTACCGATCGCCACGACCACCGTCATCGCAACGCAGCCTCCTGAGTTGAAGATGTGACGCGCAGCACGTTACGCCGGGGGTCTGACAATTTTAGGAGGAGCGGGGAAACCCCACGTAGACCCACAAGTTACTCACTGGTAGCGTCCGAAAGAGGAGACGCAAGGAGGCGCCAGTGCTGCTCGACCCGAACCACTACGACCCCGCCCACCTCGACGACGAGACCCGCCGCCTGCTCAGGGCGACCGTCGACTGGTTCGAGGCCCGCGGCAAGCGGCAGCTGATCGCGGACGCGCAGGACAGGGTCTGGTACACCGAGTTCCTCGACTTCGTGAAGCGCGAGAAGCTCTTCGCCACCTTCTGCACGCCGCGGAGCGTCGACCCCGCCAAGCGCTGGGACGCCGCCCGCAACGCCGCCTTCAGCGAGGTGCTCGGCTTCTACGGCCTGCAGTACTGGTACGCCTGGCAGGTCACGGTGCTGGGCCTCGGCCCGATCTGGATGAGCGGCAACGAGGAGGCCAAGCAGAAGGCCGCGGCCCTCCTCGACGGCGGCGCGGTGTTCGCGTTCGGCCTCTCCGAGAAGGAGCACGGCGCCGACGTCTACAGCACCGACATGATCGTCACGAAGACAGAGACCGGCTACAAAGCCAACGGCAGCAAGTACTACATCGGCAACGGCAACGTCGCCGGCATGGTCAGCGTCTTCGGCAGGATCGGCGACGAGTACCTCTTCTTCGCCGTCGACAGCCGGCACGAGAACTTCAAGCTGGTCAAGAACGTCGTCGACAGCCAGATGTTCGTCAGCGAGTTCCGCCTCGAGGACTACCCGCTGACCGACGCCGACATCCTGCACCGCGGCCCCGACGCCTTCTCCGCCGCGCTCAACACCGTCAACGTCGGCAAGTTCAACCTCTGCACCGCCAGCATCGGCATCTGCGAGCACTCCTTCCACGAGGCGATCACCCACGCCCACAACCGGATCCTCTACGGCAACCCGGTCACGGACTTCCCGCACGTGCGCCAGAACTTCGTCGACGCCTATGCGCGCCTCACCGCGATGAAGCTCTTCGCGGACCGCAGCGTCGACTACTTCCGCAGCGCCGGTGAGAACGACCGCCGCTACCTGCTCTTCAACCCCATCACGAAGATGAAGGTGACGAGCGAGGGCGAGCGCGTCATCGACCTGCTCTGGGACGTCATCGCCGCCAAGGGCTTCGAGAAGGACACCTACTTCACCCGCGCCACGGCCGACATCCGCGCGCTGCCCAAGCTCGAAGGCACCGTGCACGTGAACCTGGCCCTCGTGCTCAAGTTCATGCCGAACTACCTCTTCAACCCCAAGGCCTACGACGACGTCCCGACGCGGCACGACGCGGCCGACGACGACTTCTTCTGGCACCAGGGTCCCGCGCGCGGCCTCGGCAAGATCCAGTTCCACGACTGGGAGCCGATCTACACCGAGCACGCCCACCTGCCGAACGTCGCCCTCTTCCACGAGCAGGCCAAGGCGCTCAAGACCCTCCTCGCCACCGCCGCGCCCGACGAGGACCAGCAGAAGGACCTCGACTTCCTGCTCAACCTCGGCCACCTGTTCACGCTCGTCGTCTACGGCCAGCTGGTCCTGGAGCAGGCCAAGATCACGAAGACGGACGAGAACGTGCTCGACCAGATCTTCGACGTCCTGGTCCGCGACTTCGCCGGCTACGCGACCGCGTTGCACGGCAAGGCGAGCAGCACCGAGGCCCAGCAGCGGTGGGCCGTGGCGCAGATCCGCAAGCCGCACGCCGGCCAGGCCCGCTTCGACGCCGTGTGGCGGCAGGTCGAGGCGCTCTCCGGCCAGTACGAGATGCGCCCCTAGGACTGGTAGCGCTCCAACGCCGCGATCAGGAGCTCGAGCCCGAACTCGAACTCCTGGTCGTGGTCGAAGGTGCCCAGCTCGTCCATCACCTCGGCGGACAACGGGAACCGCGAGGTGTCGACGTCCTCGAACGGCGACAGCGCGATCCCGCCGAGCTCGGGAGACGTGGCGACCTCCCGCATCAACGTGCCCAGCAGGTACGACACCATCGCCCGCATCATCCCGACGGCGATCTTGCCGCGGAACCCGGCCCGCGCGAAGTTCGCCAGCGCGGCCTCGATCGTCCGGAACCCGGCATCGGAGCTCAACCGGCGCGTCGCCAGCATCACGAACGCCCGCGGGTGCTGCTTCGCGAGCTCCCGCACGGCCCGCGCGTGCGCCCGGATGTGGTCACGCCAGTCGTCGCTCTCGACGTGGTACGGCCGCGCCTGAGCCATGATCCGCTCGGCCGCGAGGTCGACCAGCACGGCCTTGTTCGGCACGTGGTTGTACAGCGACATCGTGCCGGCGCCCAGTTCGGCGGCGAGGCGCCGCATCGAGACGGCCTCCACACCCTCACGTTCGATCAACCGCACCGCCGCATCCACGATGCGGGCACGGGTCAGCGGTTCACGTGATGAGGACACTGGCGGAGACCATACGACGTGGAGTAGCTTCCGTGCGACGTACGGCGTACGTAGGAGGGTCTCCCCGCATGACCGAGTCCAAGGCGCTCAGAGCGCTACGCGAAGCGATCGTCTTGGAGCACATGGAGTCGCAGAACGACGACGACTTCGACACCTCGCTGAACACGTTCCCCCACCCCCGTTACGAGATCATGGCGTCCGGCCAGGTCTTCGACGGTGTGGACGAGGTCCGCACGTACTGGCGGCGCACCCGCGCGGCGTTCCCCGACCAGCGCAACAAGGTCATCGACCTCCACCACGCGGACGACGCCGTCGTCGTCGAGTTCGAGCTCCAGGGCACGCACCTCGGCAGCCTCGTCGGCGAGGCGGTGACCGGCCGGTCCTTCAAGTTGAGGATGGTCGGTTTCTTCCTGTTCGACAAGGACGTCCTCGTCTGCGAACGGGTCTACGGCGACACCGCGACCGTGTTGAGCCAGCTCGGCATGCTCAGCCTCCCCACGGAGTTCTAGAGGACCACGCGGACCTCTCCCACGACCTGGTCACCGCCGAGCACAGGCACGGACAGGTGCTCCTTGGCAGGCGACACGTCGTGACCCAGGGCCGCGAGCACCGTGAGCCCGATCGCCGTGGTGGCACGGGGATTCCCGTCGAGCACCTTCACCGCCACCGCGTGCCCGGCCGCCGTCGCGAGCACCAGCACACCCTCCGCGCCGCCCTTGGCCACCACGCCCGGCAGCAGCCGCATGATCACGGTGTTGACGTGCCCCGTTCCCCCGACGTACTCGGGGAACCCGCGCATGGCATCGGCGACCGGTGTGCGCACGAGGCCCTGCATCGCGCGCGCCAAGCCGTGCAACGACAGTCCGTACACGGGCGCGCCACAGCCGTCGATCGCCGTGTGCGAAACGGACTCACCGGACAGTTCCTCCACCGTCCGCAACACCGACCGCTGCAACGGATGCTCCGGCTCCAGGTAGGTCTGCGCCGGCCACCCCGCCGCCACGCACGCCGCCAGCATCGCCGCGTGCTTGCCGGAGCAGTTCATCCGCACCCGTGAGGGTTCTGTCAGACGTTGACGCGTCTCCTCGTCCTCCGGCCACGCGGCTGGACACCGCAGCAACTCCACCGGCAACCCGCCGAGCAGCCGCGTCACCAGCTCGACGTGCCGGTCCTCCCCCGTGTGCGACCCGGCCGCGATCGCCAGCGCGGGCCCCGCGAGAGGCGCACCGGCGGACAGGCACGCGAGCGCCTGGAACGGCTTCATGCACGACCGCGGCAGCACCGGGCCCTCCACGGCGCCAACGGAAACGCCCACGGCACCGGACGGCAGCAGGCCGACGACGCTGCCGTGGTGCAGGCTCTCCACGAACCCGGACCGGGTGACCTCAGCGAGCAACGCGGGCACTACGAGCCTCCAGGCGGTGGGCCAGCCGCGACAGCGCGAGGTTGACCACCAGATAGACGAAAGCGACGACGATGAACGTCTGGATCAGCAGACCGTTGTAGTTCGCGAGCACCCTCCCGTTGAACAACAACTCCGTGTAGGACACGACATATCCCAGCGAGGTGTCCTTCAACAGACTGACAGCCTGGGTCACGAGCAACGGCGTCATGTGCCGCACGGCCTGTGGCAGCACCACGAACCGCGTCACCACCCCGTCCGGCATGCCCAGGGACAACCCCGCCTCGCGCTGGCCCGGATCGACCGCCGAGACGCCCGCCCGGAAGATCACCGCGTAGGAGGCCGCGTGCGACAACGCCAGCGGCACCACGAGCTTCCAGAACAACGGCAGGTTCACGCCGAACGACGGCAGCACGAACAGCATCACGTACACGAGCAGCAGCACCGGAACCGTGCGCATGACCTCGGCGTACGCACGCGTGAACCGGTTGGGCCGCAACGCGAGCAGCAACCCGCCCGCCATCGCCAGCACGCCCGTCGCGCACGCCGCCACCACCGTCGACCACAGGCCGCCGAGCAGGTAACGCCACACGGGCCAGGTCAGGTAGGGCCGCCACCGGACCAGGTCCAGCTGCCCGTTCGCCGCGAACTGCCGCAACCCCAGCGCGACCAGGCCCGCCAGCACGCAGGCGGACACCACCGAGACCCAGAGGACCCGGCGCCGGGTCCGGGGGCCAGGAGCGTCGAACATCAGGCCAGCCGCCGTTCCAGCACCCGCGCGCCGAACCCGATGGCGGCGGCCATCACCAGGTAGCAGAGCCCGACGCCGGTGAAGACCAGCAACGGCTGCGCGAGCTCCAGGTTGATCCGTTGCGCCGCACGGGTCATGTCCACCACGCCGACGACACCGGCCAGTGCCGTCGCCATCGTCAACGCGATCGCGATGTTCGCCAACGGCTGCACGACGCGACGGCCGGCCTGGGGCAGGACCACGTGCCGCAACGACTGCCGGAACGTCAGCCCCAACGCCCGTGCCGCCTCGCCCTGCCCGGACGCCACCGAGCTCACGCCCGAGCGCAGCGCCTCCGCCACGAAAGCGGCCTCGTACAGCGCGATCGCCGTGAAGGCCGTCCAGAACAACGGCATCTTCACCCCCACCTCGGGCAGCCCGAACACGAACAGCACCAGCCACGCGAGCAACGGGATGTTCCGCCACACCTCGACGTACACCGCGCCGACGCCGCGCAGCAGCGGCACCGGCACGATCCGCAGCACCGCGACGACGAGTCCGACGAGCAACGCCCCGGCGAACGACAGCAGGGTGAGCGCGACGGTGTTCAGGAAGCCCTCGAGGACCAGGTTCATGAGGCGATCGCGGGTGGCGCCGGCGCGTCGCCGGTGACCACGGTGCCGATCGTCTGCTTCCAGACCTCCTGCCACAGCCCCGATCCGCCGATCTCGCGCAGCCAGTCGTCGACGAACGCCGTGAACTCCGCGTCGCCGTGCTTGATGCCGATGCCGTAAGGGTCCTCGGTGAACGGCTCGCCGACGAGCTGGAGCTCGCCGTCCTTCGACGCATCGGCCACCAGGATCGCCTGGTCCTGCACGTAGGCGTCGCCACGACCCTGCTTCAACGCGGTCACGCACTCGGGGTCGGAGCCGAACTCGACGATCTTCGCGGTGGGTGCCGCGTCCTGGACCGCCTTCACCCCAGGGGTGTTCGCGCCGACGATGACGGTCCTGCCCGCGAGATCGGACGGCTTGGTGATGCCGGACGTGCCCTTGCGCACCGCGATCGACTGGCCGGACTGGTAGTACGGGCCGGCGAACGCCACGCGCTCCTTGCGTGCGGGCGTGATCGTGTAGGTCTGGATGATCACGTCGACCGTGCCGTTGGCGAGCAACGGTTCGCGGGTCTCCGAGGTGGCGCTGAGCAGCTCGGTCTCCGGCTTGCCGACGATGTAGTGGGCGAGCAGCTTGCCCAGGTAGGCGTCGAAGCCGGTGAGCTCACCGCTGATCGGGTCGAGCTGCGAGAGCAGCGGCGCGTCCTGGGAGCCGCCGATCACGAGCTCGCCGCGCTTCCTGATGCGGTCGACAGCCGAGCCAGGGGTCACCTGACCTGTGTAAACGGGTGCTTTCGCCAGCAGGGCGCCGATCTTGCCGCCACCGCCGGGAACCGCGTTCTCACCGCCGGAGCACCCGGCCACGAAGAGCAACAGCGCCGCTACGAACAGTCTCCCCATGCCGCGACGCTACGATCGCGATCAATCGGGCACAAGATACGACAAAGCCGCTTGTCCGATAGCGGACAGGCGGCTTGTCTTTCAGATCAGATGCTGACCAGTCGGACTCAGACGGCGCGAACGCCCTGAGCCTGCGGGCCCTTCTGGCCCTGACCGATCTCGAACTCGACCCGCTGGTTCTCCTCGAGAGCCTTGTAGCCGTTCATCTGGATCTCAGAGTAGTGGACGAACACGTCGGCGCCACCGTTGTCAGGGGAGATGAAGCCGAAGCCCTTCTCCGCGTTGAACCACTTGACGGTGCCCTGTACTGCCATCTTGCTACTTCTCCTCTAACAGGTGCCGGATCGCGCTCGCGACCACCGGGTCAAGTCACAGCGGCGCCTTCTCCGGAGCCTGGAGAAACCACACGCTCGCGACCTCGTTCCGCGAGCGGGGTAATCCACGAACACGAAACGTACGACCATCGACAGTCAACCACGCCTCCCCGCTTCCAGTCGAGCCATCGATCTCGCTGCTACCGTGAGATCCTGAACGACCCAGGCGGAGGTGCTCGTGCCCGAGCAGGCGATGATGTCGATCACGGTCACGGTCGCACCGCGGCTCGCGGGCGGCCTCGACGCGCTCGCCGCGAAACACCTCTCCGGGGGGCCCTCCAGCGAGCGCGACAGGCCCGCGAGGACCATCATCAACAACACCTCCACCGGCGACGTCCACGGCACCCTGTTCCAGATCGGGAACGTGGGCAGCATCAACACCTACGACGGCCGGTAACCTGGAGGGTCGTTGACCCAGGGGGCCGTGCTTGACCGGCAGCGAAAGACTGCTCTTCTTCTTCGTCGGCTTGGTGACCACGTTCGTGTTCATCCGCATCAGCGTGCGCTTGATCAGGGCGAAGGTGCGCTGGTGGCCCCGCAACATCGTGCACGGCGACACCCACGTGCACCACGTCGTGTTCGGCACCGTGCTGCTGCTGTTGTGCAGCGTCACGGGCCTGGTCATCCCGGACGACCTGCACGGCGCCAGGCTGGCCGCCGCGGCCGGTCTCGGCGTGGGCGCGGCGCTGGTACTGGACGAGTTCGCGCTGATCCTGCACCTGAGGGACGTCTACTGGACGAAAGCGGGCCGGTTGTCGGTGGACGCCGTGTTCCTCGCCGTCGGCCTCACGGGGTTGTTCCTGCTCGGCGCGCGTCCGCTCGGCTACGACGAGGTGCTGCAGCTCAACCCGGAGACGACGCCGGCGTCCACGTTCACGCTCCGGCTGATCGCCATCGGCGTGAACCTGTGCTTCGCCATCGCGGCGCTGCTCAAGGGCAAGATCTGGACGGGGCTGCTCGGCCTGCTGGTGCCGGTGGTGCCCGCGGTGGGCGCCGTGCGGCTGGCCAGGCCCGGCTCCCCGTGGGCGCGCTGGCGGTACCCGGAGGGCTCGCGCAAGCTGACCCGCGCGTACCGGCGGGAGGCCAGGATCCGGCAGCCGATCATCCGGGCGAAGATCGCCGTGCAGGAGTTCATCTCGGGCCGTCACGACCTGCCGGACCGCTAGCGGCCTGGCAGGTCGTGACGTGCCCCGTCACCCTCCGACGATGTCCAGACTGGCGCAGGCCGGGGCCACGTCACCGGCGCACAGCTCGGCCTGCTTGACGATGCCCTCGGTCACGAGGGTCCGGACGGTGTCCTTCTTGATCAGCGTCGCGCCGAGCAGCACCGACTTGATGTCGCGCCGCGCGACGGGGTCCCGCAGGTTGCCGGTGGCGAGGTCGTCGGCACCCTCCAGGTCACCGCGGGCGATCGCGATGGCGAGCCTGGCCGCGGCCTCGGCCTCGTCACGCACCGGCTTGTAGACGGTGACGCACTGGTCGCCGCGCAGCACGGCTCTCAGGCCGTCCACGGTGGCGTCCTGGCCGGTGACCGGGACCTTGCCCGCGAGGCCCTTCTTCTTGAGCACGGCGATGACCGCGCCGGCCAGGCCGTCGTTGGCCGCGACCACGCCGTCGACCCTGCCCTGGTTCTCGTTCAGGATCTGCTCGAACAGCTGCCCGCCGAGCTCGTTGTTCCAGTCGGCGACCGGCTGGGACTTGACGAGCTTGAGCGCGCCGCTGTCGTACTTCGAGGAGAGCCGTGACTTCTGGCCCTGGGTGAAGAGCGTGGCGTTGTGGTCCGTCGGCGCGCCCTCGATCTCGATGATCTGGGCACCCGGTCTGTCGCCGAGGCAGCCCAGCAGGCCGTCGGCCTGCAACTGGCCGACGTTCACGCTGTCGAAGCCGACGTGGTACTCCGCCTGGCCGCCGAGCGTCACGCGGTCGTAGTCGATGATCGGGATGCCCGCGGCCTTGGCCTTCTTGTGCACCGCGATGCCGCCCGCCGCCGACAACGGCGTGATCATCATGACCTTCACCTTGCGGCGGATCATCTCGTCGGCGATCTGGGCGAACTTCGCCTCGTCGCCCTCGGCGTTCTCCATGAACGGTTCGATGTCCGCGTAGTTGAACGCCTGCGTCAGCAGAGGGCGATCTTGCTCTTCCCAGCGCGCGGAAGTCGTTCGGTCGGGAAGGATTACCCCGACGATTGGTTTGGGGCCGCGCGCGGGCAGCGTCGGAGAGCTCTGACCTGCTTCACCACAGGCAGAGAGGAGAAAGAGCAGGCACGCCGACGTTGCCATTACCCGTCTTCGCATAAACGCGGAGTTCATCGCTTGAACCTTGTTAAGTCAAGATTTCTTCTTATAACATCACGCTCCGCTTCCGGTCGGCTACAGTTCGATTCCGTACGAAAGGTGCTGATGCTTGGCGCATTTTCGTGCCAGTCTGTCTGACTTGGGCGGCAATCGGGGGCCGTTCCGTGTTGTTGGACCCAGCCCTGACCGGGTGTGAGGAGACAGCTAGGTGAGAACGCGCAGAACCGTGATGGCGGTGGCGGCAACGGTGTCGCTGATCGCCGCGGGCAATTCGGCGGCGGGGGCCGCGCCGGCCTCTACCGCGGGCCAGGCAGCGGACACGGAGTACACGGTCCTCCTGGAGGATCCGGGTAACCGCGACTTCGCGATCGACGCCGTGCAGGCGGCGGGCGGCGAGGTCGTCCGGGAAAACGGAGCCGTCGGCCTGCTGACGGTGAAGGCGCCCGCGAACGGGTTCGTGGAGAAGGTTTCCGCTTCGAGCGCGATCGTCGGTGCCGCACGGACCAAGCCGATCGGCCACGCGCCGGCGGCGAAGGCCGAGAAGGCCAAGCGGGAGAACGTCGAGAAGGAGAACAAGGCCGCACAGCCGAACAAGGCTCCCGCGGCGTCGAAGTCGGCCGCGGGCATGGACCCGCTCGACGGCGACCTGTGGGGCCTGAACCTCGTCCGCTCCAACATCGCGCGGGCCAAGCAGGCCGGTGACAAGCGCGTGTACGTCGGCATCCTCGACACCGGTGTGGATGGTTCGCACCCGGACATCGCGCCGAACTTCAACAACGAGCTGTCGCGCAACTTCACCGTCGACATCCCGAACGACTCCGACGGTGGCGTGTTCGACGGCCCGTGTGAGTTCCGCGGTTGTGTCGACCCGGCGAACTGGGACGACGGCGGCCACGGCACGCACGTCGCCGGCACGATCGGTGCCGCCGCCAACGGCTTCGGCATCTCCGGTGTCGCTCCGGGCGTGTCGCTGGTCAACATCCGCGGCGGCCAGGACGCGGGCTCGTTCTTCCTGCAGCCCGTGGTCGACGCCCTGACCTACGGCGCCGACGTCGGCCTGGACGTCATCAACATGTCGTTCTACGTCGACCCGTGGTACATGAACTGCATCAACGACTCCACGGCCACCGCCGAGGAGCAGCTGGAGCAGCGCACGATCATCGCGTCCGTGCAGCGCGCACTGAACTACGCGCACCGCAAGGGCGTCACGCTGATCGGTGCCGGTGGCAACAACCACGAGGACCTGGGCAAGCCGCGCACGGACACGATCAGCCCGAACTACCCGCCGGGCCACGCCCGTCCGCGGGCGATCGACAACGCGACGTGCCTGAACCTGCCGACCGAGGGCAACCACGTCATCTCGGTGTCCTCGCTCGGCCCGTCGACCGGCAAGGCCGACTACTCGAACTACGGCGTTGAGCAGACCGCGCTCTCCGCTCCGGGTGGTTACTTCCGCGACGGTCTCGGCACGCCGTGGTACCGCACCAACGAGAACATGATCCTCTCGACCTACCCGCGCAACGTCGCTCTCGCCGAGGGCGCGATCGACGAGGCCGGCAACATCACCGAGGACGGTCTCGCGGCCGGCGTCAAGAAGGCCGTGCAGGGCGACAAGGTCGGCTACTACCAGTTCCTGCAGGGCACCTCGATGGCCGCCCCGCACGCCGCTGGTGTCGCCGCGCTGGTCGTCAGCGAGTACGGCAAGAAGGACAGGAAGAACCCCGGCCTGACCCTCGACCCCGACAAGGTCGAGAAGGTGCTCTACAAGACGGCGATCCAGCGCGCGTGCCCGAACCCGCGCACTGTCTCGTACGTCAACGTGGGGCGCTCGGCCGAGTTCGACGCCACCTGCGAGGGTGACGCGAAGTTCAACGGCTTCTACGGTCACGGCATCGTGGACGCCTACGGCGCCGTCACCCGCGGTCGCCAGTTCCTGTAAGTCCCCGCTCCAAGAACATCGGGCTCCCGGTCGTCTCGACCGGGAGCCCTTTGTCTGCGACGAAAGTAGCTCCGCCCCCACACCTTCGTCTGAAGTTCTCCCCCTGCCTTGACCGTGCCGTAGCGGCATGGTTTCAACTGGGTCCTGTCAGGGACGAACGAGAACGGAGGCGTCGTGGGGTGGAGCACCAGTCAGCTGGCCGACCTCGCCGGCACGACGCTGCGCACGATCCGGCACTACCACGACGTGGGCCTGCTCGCGGAGCCCGAACGCCGGGCCAACGGCTACAAGAGCTACGGCGTGCCGCATCTCGTGCGGGTGCTGAGGATCAAGTGCCTCACCGATCTCGGGCTGTCGCTCACGCAGATCGCCGATCTCGGTGACGCCGACGAACATCCCCGCGAAGCACTGCGCGAGCTCGACGCCGAGCTGGCCGCGAGGATCAAGCGTCTCCAGATGGCGCGCACGGAGCTCGCGGTGATCCTGCGGCAGGAGACGCCGACCGACCTGCCCGCGGACGTCGCGGCGGCGCTCGCGAACGTGGACCTGTCGCCGCAGGACCGCGCGTTCACCGTCGTGCTGGCCCAGCTGCTCACGCCCGAGGCGCTGTCCTCGTACGCCGAGCTGCTGAAGGGCCACGCGAAGGATCCCGTGCTCGTGGAGTTCGACGATCTGCCCGCGGACGCGGACGAAGAGACGCGCCAGAGCTTGGCGGACCGCATGCGCGTGCACCCGCACGTGCTGCGGATGCAGGCCGCGTTCCCGGACGCGGCCAGCATGTACAGCGCTTCGCCGCACAGCGAGAAGTTCGTGGCGCAGACGCTCGTCAAGGTCATCGTCGAGCTCTACAACTCCGCCCAGATCGACGTTCTCGTCCGCATGAACGGCTGACTTTTCATTTGGTTCGACGCGCGTGGAGCGCGTTGTCGGGGAGGTATTTGCAAATGCGAAAATCGTTGTCGCTGGCCGCGGTCGTGACCGCCGCCGCGGCGTTGCTGACGCCGGGGGTGTCGTCCGCGGCACCCGCCACCGAGGTGAAGTGGGTGACGTGCCCCGCGGACGTGGCGTTGCCGGGACTGGAGTGCGGAACGCTCAGCGTGCCGCTCGACTACCGCCTGCCTGAGGGCCGCCGGACCGAGGTGATGATCACGCGGCTGGCCAGCAAGAACCCGGAGAAGCGCAAGGGAATCCTGCTGACGAACCCCGGCGGTCCGAGCGAGGGACTCACGTTCCCGTTCGTGCTGAAGGCCCTGGGCATGCCGCAGAGCGTGCTGGACGCGTACGACGTGATCGGCATGGATCCGCGCGGCCTCGGCTACAGCTCGCCCGCCACGTGCGACCTGACCGAGGAGCAGATGGCCGCGGGCAGCGTGCCGCCGTACGCCGTGACGCCCGCCGACGTGCGGAAGCGGGCCGAGGAGGTCAAGGCGATCGCGCAGCAGTGCCTCAGGTCGTCGACCGCCGACGAGCTGCCGTACAACACGACGGCGAACATCGCCCGCGACCTGGACAGCGTCCGCGCCGCGCTGGGCGAGAGGAAGGCCTCGTTCCTGGGCTACTCCTACGGCACTTACCTGGGCTCGGTGTACGCCACGCTGTTCCCTAGGACCAGCGACCGCGTCGTGATCGACAGCAACCTCCCGAAGGGTGGCTGGGACGTCGAGGGTGGCCGCATGTTCGGCCGCGGCGTGGAGGACACGTTCCCCGGCTTCGCGAAGTGGGCCGCGCAGCACCCCGAGTACGGCCTGGGCACCACGCCCGAACAGGTGCGCGCCAAGTACTTCGACCTCGCCGCCCGCCTGGACGCGAAGCCGTCCGTCGAGGGCATCACCGGCCCGCAGTTCCGGATGCTGGTGTTCGCCGGTCTCTACGCCACCGGAGACGCGGCGTTCGCGAAGATGGCCGCGCAGTGGAAGGCGCTCGACAACGACCAGCCGTTGCCGCCGCAGGAGGTGCCGGAGGTCCCGCGCGTCGAAAGCCTGATCTCCGGGCGCCTGCACGTGATCTGCGGCGACTCGCAGTGGCCTTCGTCGGTCCGCACCTACGAGCGCAACGTCGCCGTGGACCGCGTCCGCTACCCGATGTTCGGCGCGGCCGGGGCGAACATCTACCCGTGCGCCTTCTGGCCGAAGCCGGTGGAGAAGCAGGTGCTGCCGTCCGACCGCGGACCGCGCAACGTCCTCATGGTGCAGAACGAGCGCGACCCCGCCACGCCGCTGGCCGGTGCGCGGTCGACGCGCCGCGCGTTCGGCGACCGGGCCGCGATGATCACCGTCGACCAGGGCGGGCACGGCACCTATCTGCTCGGCAAGAACAAGTGCGCCAACGACAAGGTGACCGGGTACCTGCTCGGCGGACAGCGTCCCGGGGACATGAAGTGCGCGGCTGAGACCAGCTGATCGAGTGATTGATGAGGGGAGCTTTCATAAACCTGAGGTTTGTGAAAGCTCCCCTCATCAACAGCCGGGGCGGGTTAGAGCTGGGTCCAGTCCAGTACCGGCGCCGCGAAGTCGCGGATCGACGCCAGCAACCCGAGCCGCGCCGCCTTCACCTTCTCGTCCTCGGCCATCACGAGCACCTCGTCGAAGAACGTGTTGATCGGCGCGGTCAGCCCTTCGGCCGCCGTGACGAACGCCGCGAGGCCGGCGACGTCCCGTGAGACACCGTCGAACGCCTTGTGCAGCGCCACTTCCGCCGGCTCGGACAGCACCGAGGCGTCGTAGGAAGCCTCGGCCGACGCCGGCACGATCCGCCGCACCCGCTGCAACGCCGCCGCCAGGGCGTCGAAGGACTCGTTGCCCGCCAACGACTCCAGCTGCGCGAGCGTCTCGTCGGCCAGCACCGGCGAGTCGGCCAGCGGCAGCACCGCCTGGACGAACCGGTGCTCGTGGCCCGCGTCGAGCAACGCCTGCTCGTACCGGCGCACCGCGAACTCCCGCGCGGTCTCCAGCGCCTCCGCGGACACCTCGAGTCCTTCGGCCGCAAGGGAAAGCGCCACCGGCAGGGTGATCGCCCGCAGGTCCGGGAACGCCCGCAGCACCGTCACGGCGCCGAGAGCCGCGCGGCGCAGGCCGAACGGGTCGGACGAACCGGTCGGCTGCGCGCCGATGCCGAACAGGCCGGCCAGCAGGTCGAAGCGGTCCGCCAGCGACAGCAGCGCACCCGGCACCGACGACGGCAGCGCGTCACCGGCCGAACGCGGGAGCTCCATCTCCCACAACGCCTGCGCGACCTCCGTGGTCTCGCCCGCCCGTGCCGCGTACTCGCGGGCCATCACACCGGCCAGCGACGACAGCTCGATCACCATCTGCGAGCCGAGGTCGAACTTGGCGAGCGCGCCCGCGCGGTCCAGCGTCTCGCGATCCACGTCGACCACCGAGGCGAACCGGCCGGCCAGCGACGCGATGCGGCCCGCGCGGTCCGCCATCGAGCCCAGCTTGTCCGCGAACGTCAGCTTCGCGAGACCGGACTTCATCTCCTCCAGCGGCGTCTTGAGGTCCGCGCGCCAGAAGAACGCCGCGTCCTCGTACCGCGCGCGCAGCACGGCCTCGTTGCCCGCCCGCACCAGGTCCGCGTCGACCGACCCGTTCGCCACGGCCACGAAGTGCGGCAGCAGCGCGCCGTCGGACGACCGCACCGGCAGGTAGCGCTGGTGCTTGCGCATCACGGTGGTGAGGATCTGCGCCGGCAGCTCCAGGTACCGCTCCTCGAACGAGCCGAGGATCGGCGTCGGCCACTCGACCAGGTTCGTCACCTCGTCGAGCAGCCCGTCGGCCTCGACCACACCGCCGACCGACGCCGCGAGCTCCTGCGCGGCCTCCACGATCGCGGCCGACCGAGCAGCCGCGTCGACCTGGATGCCGTGTGAGGACAGGAACTCCAGATAACCGTCCGCAGTGGACACCTCGACCACCGGCTCCGCGGCCGTGCGGTGCACGCGCGTGACGGTGCCGGAGGCCAGCGACGACACCGCGACCGGCACCGGCGTGGAGCCCAGCAGTGCGAGCAGCCAGCGGATCGGCCGGGTGAACGACAGCTTCGGGTCGTTCCACTTCATGTTCTTCTCGGCCCGCAGTTCCGAGACCACCTCGGCCAGCAGCCCGCTCAGCACCTCGACGGCACCGCGACCGGCGTCGGTCTTGGTCAACGCCACGAACTCGACGCCGTTCTCGGTGACCCGGCCCAGCGCCGCCACCTCGACGCCCTGACCGCGGGCGAAGCCCTGCACGGCCTTCGTCGGGTTGCCCTCGGCGTCGAACGCGGCGGACACCCTCGGACCACGCACCGTGCGTTCGGCGTCCGGCTCGCGCGGCGACACCGCGGGCACCTGCACGACGATCCGGCGTGGAGTGCCGTGCACCGTCACCTCGCCGTGCGTCAACCGAGTCGCGCCCAGCTTCGACGAGACGGCCTCGCGCACCGCGTCCACGGTCCGCAGCACCTCGTGCGGCGGCAGTTCCTCGGTGCCGATCTCGAACAGCAACGTGGCCGGCGCGACGACGTCCGCGAAGGACGAGGGCTTGCCGGCCGCGGCCGGAACCTCGGCCACACCGAGCGGATGCCCGAGCTCGGCACGGCGCTCGGCCCACAGACCGGCGACCTCCCGCGCCAGGCCACGCATCCGGCCGAACGCGCGGGCGCGCTCGGTCGTGGAGATCGACCCGCGCGCGTCCAGCACGTTGAAGATGTGCGAGCACTTCAGCACGAAGCTGTGCGCCGGAACGGGAAGCCGCGCGTCGAGCATCCGCCGCGCCTCGACGGCGAACTCCTCGAAGAGGCGCTTGTTCGCCTCCACGTCCGCGTCGTCGAGGTAGTACCGCGACATCTCGTACTCGGCCTGGCCGAACGCCTCGCCGTAGGAGATGCCGGGCGCGTACGCGATCTTCTTGAAGTGGTCGACGCCCTGCAGCGCCATCATGATCCGCTCGATGCCGTAGGTGATCTCCACCGACACCGGGTCGAGCGTCATGCCACCGGCCTGCTGGAAGTAGGTGAACTGGGTGATCTCGAGGCCGTCGAGCCAAACCTCCCAGCCGAGGCCCCAGGCGCCGAGCGCCGGCGAGGCCCAGTTGTCCTCGACGAACCGGACGTCGTGCGCGCGGACGTCGATGCCCAGCGCCTCCAGCGAACCGAGGTAGAGCTCCTGCGGGTCGCCCGGGTCGGGCTTGAGGATCACCTGGAACTGGGTGTGCGTCTGCAGCCGGTTCGGGTTCTCGCCGTAACGGGCGTCGTCGGGCCGCACGGACGGCTCCACGTACGCGACGCGCCACGGCTCGGGACCCAGCACCCGCAGCACGGTGGCCGGGTTCAGCGTTCCCGCCCCGACCTCGGTGTTGAACGGCTGCACCACGATGCAACCTCGGTCGGTCCAGTACTTCGTCAGCGCGAGCAGCGCGTCCTGCATCGTCAACACGGCGACGAGTCTACGAAACAGACAAAACCGCTGGTCAGGGGGCCTCGATCGGGTGGTCTTCACCACTGTGTCACGCTTTGCACAACCGAGTGACGCTGTCGCACGTCTACTTGGGGTACCCGACTGTGCCGAGAGGAGTGGGTGTGGAGAACCGGCCGCCGCGGCCGGGAGACCCGAACGGGACTCCTGGTCGATCTTCCTCTGGGCGACCTTCCGCCACCCCGCGTCCGCAGGCGGGTCAGGCCCGCCGCCCGCACGTACCGCCGCGCGGCGCCGAGCCGCCCCGGCGGGAGCCGCGCCGGACGGAGCCGCCGAGGCGGGAGCCTCCGCGCCGCGTCGAGCCCCCGCGCCGCGAGTCGGCGAGCCGCAGCGAACCGGTGCGCAAGGACCCACCTCGCGGCCGCGCGTCGTCGTCCGCCGCGCGCCCGCGTCCACTGGCCGACCGCCCGACGGTCCGCACCACGCCCGCGAAGGCGAAGGCCGCGGCACGTCCGCGCCCCAGGCCCGCACCGGCCCGCCGTCCCAGCGCGGCCCAGCGCGGCGCGTCCACCGGCGCCAGGATCTTCGTCAGCATGCTGTCCGCGCTGGTCCTGCTGATCACCGGCATCGCGTGGCAGAACCTCACCGCGCTGACCGACGGCCTGACCAAACAGGACCTGAACCTGGCGGACGCCGGCGAGAAGCCCGCCGACGGCGCGATCGACATCCTGCTGGTCGGCATGGACAGCCGCACCGACTCCAAGGGCAACCCGCTGCCGCAGAACGTCCTCGACGAACTGCAGGCGGGCGGCAGCGACGACGGCGGCCTCAACACCGACACGCTGATCCTGCTGCACATCCCGAACGACAGCGGCAAGGCGTTCGCCGTGTCGTTCCCGCGCGACTCCTACGTGAAGATCGCCGGCGGCTTCGGGCGTCACAAGATCAACTCTGCCTACGGGTACGCCAAGGGTCAAGCCGCCGAGAAGCTCAAGGGCAGCGGCAAGAGCGCACCGGACATCGAGATGGAGTCGCGCAAGGCGGGCGCGAACAACCTCATCGAGACCGTCCAGGACCTGACCGGCGCCACCATCGACCACTACGCCGAGGTCAACCTGGTCGGGTTCTACGACATCACCAAGGCCATCGGCGGCATCGAGGTCTGCCTCCTCAACAACGTCCGCGACAGCTTCTCCGGCGCGAACTTCAAGGCGGGCAAGCAGACCATCGAGGGCAAGAACGCGCTCGCGTTCGTCCGGCAGCGCCACGGCCTGCCGATGGGCGACCTCGACCGCGTCGTGCGCCAGCAGGTCTTCATGGCGGGCCTGGCCAAGAAGATGCTGTCGGCGGGTGTGCTCACCGACAGCACCAAGCGCAACGACATGATCAAGGCGGTCAGCAACGCGATCGTGCTCGACGACGGCTGGGACATCACCAAGTTCGCCCTGCAGATGAAGGACATGTCCGGCGGGAACATGACGTTCCAGACGATCCCGACCGGCCGTCCCGACCTGCAGACCCCCGAGGACGGCTCGGCGGTCGAGGTGAACGCGGCCGAGGTGCGCAAGTTCGTGAAGAACCTCGGCAAGGCCCCCGCCTCCTCGACGGCGCCGGACCCGCAGTTCGACAAGGCCTCGGTGACCGTCGACGTCCGGAACGCCTCCGGCCAGCCCGGCCTCGCCGGCACGGTGCTGCAGTCGCTCGTCGCGAAGGGCTTCAAGGGCGGCCAGCCGGGCAACGCCGAGGCGATGACGACGTCGGTCGTCCGCTACGGCAAGGGCGGCGAAGCGGGCGCGGACGCGGTCCAGCAGGCGCTCGGCGGCCTGAGCATCGAGGAGGACGTGAACATCCCGGCCGGCCGGGCCCGCGTCTTCCTCGGATCGGACTACTCGGGGCCGGGGGCGCAGGGTTTCGCCGGATCCGGACTACTCGCCCTGGACGGTGCGCGTCAGCAACCGGCTGACACCACGACCCCTCCGCCCATCTCCGCAGACGGAGTGCGCTGCGTAAACTGATACTGAGAGTAGAGAAGTATCCCCCATTCGGGGGATTCTGTCGGCAAGTTGCGTAAGCAGCGAAGCAATGGCGCCTTCCATCACCGTGAGACCCGCTCACGGGGTGGAGGACCAGTGCAGACTGCGAACGGCCAAATCGACACAGCGGCGTACCAGCGCGTGCTCGGTGATGAGATCCGCAGCCTTCGCAAGCAGCGCGGATGGACCCGCAAGGAGCTGAACAAGCGGCTGCAGACCGAGATCTCGCTGCAGACGCTCGCGACCTACGAGCTGGGCACGCGGCAGTGCTCCGTCGTGCGCCTCGTGGAAATCTGCCACGCCCTCGACATCCCCGCGCACGAGGTCCTCGCCCGCGTACACGAACGCTTCTTCGGCGACACCCCCGCCGGCCACCTGACGCTGAGCCTCACCGCCGTCGCCCTGACCGACGACCCGCGGCTGATCCCCCTCCGGCGGTGGGCGGCCGGACGGCTGCACGCGTTGCCGCCGGGTGCCTCGCCCGAGATCCACCTCGACCTGCCCGCACTGGAGAACATGGCGCAGCTGTGCCAACTCCCGACGGTGGAGCTCATCCGGACCCTGCGCGCGCTGAGTCGCTAGTTGTACCGAACCCGGTTCACACCAACGCAACGACCGCCCGGAAAGGGGCGGACACCAACGCCGGTAGAGTCGCCGGGGTGAACGATTCCCCCGCCCGCCTCCCTCTGCGCACCGCAGCCGCCGTGAAGCTGGGCAACCTGAGCTCCACGCTGTCGCAGAAGATGGGCCTCGGCGCCGGCGGCATGATCGGCGGCCGGGTCGCGCTGAAGCTCGACCCGCAGGCGCTGGGCCACCTCACCCAGGGCCGCAAGGTCGCCGTCGTCACCGGCACCAACGGCAAGACCACCAGCACGATGATGCTGGCCAGGGCCGTGGGAGCGCTGGGAGAGGTCGCCACGAACCACAGCGGCGCGAACATGCCCGACGGCCACGTCACGGCGCTGTCGAAGCAGCCGGACGCGCCGTACGCGGTGCTGGAGTGCGACGAGGGCTACTTCCCCGCCGTCGCCGGTGCCAGCAACCCCGCGGTGGCCGTGATCCTCAACCTGAGCCGCGACCAGCTCGACCGCGTCGGTGAGGTCCGCACCATCGAGCGGTCGCTGCGGGACGCGATCTCCAAGCTGCGGAACTGCACGATCGTCGCGAACTGCGACGACGTGATGGTGACGAGCGCGGCGTGGAACGCCTCCAAGGTCATCTGGGTCGCCACCGGCACCGGCTGGCACCACGACTCCGCGAGCTGCCCGCGGTGCGGCAGCCCGATCCGCTGGCAGGGCGAGCACTGGCACTGCACGGGTTGCGACCTCTCGCGCCCGCACCCGAACTGGATCACCGCCGACGAGGCGATGATCACGCCGGAGCACCAGAAGCTCGAGCTGCGCCTCACGCTGCCGGGCAAGTTCAACCAGGCCAACGCCGTCATGGCGTCCGCAGCCGCGCACGCCATGGGTGTGCCCACGGAGGAGGCGGTCCGCCGCCTGCGTGGCGTCTCCAACGTGAGCGGCCGTTATCGCACGATCCAGCGCAACGGCCGCAGCGCGCGCCTGTTGCTCTCGAAGAACCCGGCGGGCTGGAGCGAGACGCTCACGGTCGTCAAGGAAGCCGACCACCCGGCCGTCCTGGTGATCAACGCCAACGAAGCCGACGGCCGCGACCTCAGCTGGCTGTGGGACGTCCCGTTCGAGCGCCTGCGGGGCCGCACGGTCATCGCGTCCGGCGAGCGCGCGACCGATCTCGCCGTCCGCCTGACCTACGCCGAGGTCCAGCACACGATCGTGCCCGACCCGCTGAACGCCATCGACCAGATGCCGCAGGGGGCGGTCGAGGTCATCGCCAACTACACCGCGTTCCGCGACTTGAATGCCAGGGCTGCCGCTGATGAGTGAGTCGACAATCCAGATCGCGCTCGTGCTGCCGGATCTCCTCGGCACGTACGGCGACTTCGGCAACGCCGTGGTCCTCGAGAAGCGCATGACGTGGCGCGGCATCAAAGCCGAGATCGTGCCCATCAACTACGGCCAGCCGGTGCCGGACTCGTGCGACATCTACGTCGTCGGCGGCGGTGAGGACACCGCGCAGACGCTGGCGGTGAAGCACCTGCGCGAGCACCCCGGCCTGCAGCGCGCCGTCACGAAGAACGCCGTGGTGCTGGGCGTCTGCGCCGGCATCCAGATCTTCGGCGAGAGCTTCACCCGTGCCGACAACGTGACCCACCCCGGTATGGGCCTGATCGACTCGACCTCGCACGCCGGCGGCAGCCGCGCGATCGGCGAGGTCATCGCCGAGCCCGCCGGTGGCCTGTTCTCCGGCGTGCTGACCGGGTTCGAGAACCACCAGGGCCGCACGGTGCTGGGCCCGGCCGCACGGCCGCTCGCGCACGTCAAGGTCGGCACCGGCAACGACGGCAGCGTCGAGGGCGCGGTCCAGGGCCGGATCGTCTGCACCTACCTGCACGGCCCGGTGCTGCCGCGCAACCCCGCGCTCGCGGACCTGCTGATCGAGTGGGCGACGGGCACGAAGGTAGCGCCGCTGGACCTGCCCGCCGTCTCCGCTATGCGTGCGGAGCGGGTGAAGGCAGCTTCATAGCCACGCCGGGCCAGATCACGGCCATGACGTAGTCGGTTGCGAGCGCGGGTCCCACCGAGGGCCTGCGCTCCATCCACACCGCGAGGCGTTCCGTCGCGCCGACGACGATCTCGGCGAACGCCTCCGCCTCCAGCGGGTCGATGTCCGGCGTGAACGACGCCAGGACGGCCCCGATCATGTCCGTCTGCTGCTGACGGATGCCTTCCACCTCTTCCTGCGCCGACGGCACGGCCACGGCCGCCTCCTGCCGCAGCAGAGCCCACGACCTGCGGTGCTCGTCGATGAACTCGAAGAACGCCAGCAGCCCCAGCCGCAGGAACTCCTCCGGGCCCGTCGCACTCGCGATCGCCGCCGCCGTCTTCTCCCGCAGTTCCGTGCGCGCGCGGTGGATACAGCCGATGAGCAGGCCTTCCTTCGAGCCGAAGTACTCGTAGAGCATCGGCTTCGAGACACCGACGCGTTCGGCGATCTCGTCCATCGACGTGGCCAGATACCCCTGCTCGGCGAAGATCTCCTCGGCGACGGTGAGCATCTGCGCCATGCGCTGGGCCTTGGGCATGCGGCGCCGCGGAGCAGTCACGAAAGAGAGTCTACCGCTCGTAACTTACTTCGAGTAACCTACTGCGAAGTAGCTACCGCGAGCGGAGGGATCCCCATGCACCGAGAGACGAAAGTGCTCGTCATCGGCACCGGCTTCTCCGGCCTCGGCATGGCCATCGAGCTCAGGCGCCGCGGCGAGCGCGACTTCGTGGTGCTGGAGAAGGCGGCCGACCTCGGCGGCACGTGGCGGGACAACTCCTACCCCGGCTGCGCGTGTGACGTGCCGTCGCACATGTACTCGTTCTCGTTCGAGATGAACCCGAAGTGGTCGCGGATGTTCGCCCAGCAGGGCGAGATCTTCGACTACCTGCAGCGGGTCGCCGAGAAGTACCGGCTGCGGCCGCACATCCGCTTCAACACCAAGGTCTCCGGTGCCCGGTGGGACGACGTGGCCAAGCGCTGGAACGTGACGACCGAGCAGGGTGACACCTACACCGCGCAGGCTCTGGTCGCGGGCGTCGGCGCGTTGCACATCCCGAACATCCCCGAACTGCCGGGCATCGAGAACTTCGCGGGCAAGACTTTCCACAGCGCGCAGTGGGACCACGACTACGACCTGACCGGCAAGCGCGTCGCCGTGATCGGCACGGGCGCGTCCGCGATCCAGTTCGTGCCGAAGATCGCGGGCCAGGTCGGCTCGATGAAGATCTTCCAGCGCACCCCGCCGTGGATCATGCCCAAGGCCGACCGCGCGATCAACGGCTGGGAGCAGAAGCTGTTCCGCGCCCTGCCGTTCACGCAACGGATCTACCGCAACTTCGTCTACTGGGTACGCGAGTCGTCCGCACTGGGGTTCGCGATCAACCCGAGGATCATGCGGTTCGCGCAGGGAATCGCGTTGAAGCACATGAAGAAGCAGGTGCCGGACGCGCAGCTGCGCAGGAAGCTGAAGCCCGACTACACCATGGGCTGCAAGCGAGTGCTGATCTCCAACGACTTCTACCCCGCCCTCGGCCACCCGAACGTGGACCTGGTGACGGACAAGGTCTCCGAGGTGCACGAGAAGTCCATCGTGGACAGTGCGGGCGTCGAGCACGAGGTCGACGTCATCATCTACGGCACCGGGTTCCACGTCGTCGACTCGTTCGACTACCTGGACATCCAGGGCAAGGGCGGCGTCGACCTCGCGAAGCAGTGGCGCCGCCAGGGGATCGAGACCTACTACGGCATCACGGTCTCGGGCTTCCCCAACCTGTTCTTCCTGCTGGGCCCCAACACCGGACTCGGGCACAACTCGGTCGTCTTCATGATCGAGTCGCAGATCCGGTACATCTCGCAGTGCATCCGGCTCCTCGACAAACACCGCGCAGCGGAGCTGGACGTGCGGCTGGAGGCCCAGCAGGAGTTCAACAAGGAACTCCAGCGGAAGCTCACCAAGGGCGTGTGGACCCAGGGTGGGTGCAAGAGCTGGTACCTCGACGCGCAGGGCGTGAACCGCACCGTGTGGCCGGGATTCACCTGGCGGTACTGGATGCGGACCAAGCGCGTGCGCGCCGAGGACTACGTGCTCACTACGGCTGCACGATGACCTTGAGGGCGGTCCGCTCGTCCATCGCCTGGTAGCCCAGCGCGACGTCGTCGAGCGAGACCGTCCTGTCGAACACGGGCCCGGGGTCGATCCGCCCGGCGAGCACGTCGGCCAGCAGCTCCGGCAGGTACGCCCGCGCGGGCGCGACGCCGCCGCCGATGGCGATGTTGCGGCCGAACAGCTTGCCCAGCGGCAGCCCCGGCATCTCGTGCGGCACGCCGACGTAGCCGATCTTGCCGCCATCACGCACGATGCCCATCGCGGTCTCCCATGACTGCTCGGTGCCGACGCACTCCAGCACCGCCGACGCGCCGAGCCCGCCGGTCATCTCCTTGATGCGCTCGACCGCGGCCTCACCGCGTTCGGCGACCTGGTCCGTGGCCCCGAAGAGCTTCGCGATCTCGGCCCGGTCCTCGTGCCGGCCCAGCGCGATGATCCGCTCGGCTCCCAGGCGCTTGGCCGCGAGAACGCCGCACAGCCCGACCGCGCCGTCACCGACGACCGCGACCGTGGCGCCGGGACCGACGCCCGCGCCGAGGGCCGCGTGGTGCCCGGTGCCCATGACGTCGCTCAGGCTCAGGAACGCGGGCAGCAGTGCGGCCGGCGCGTCCGCGGGAACCCGGACCAGCGTGCCGTCGGCCTGCGGCACGCGCACTGCCTCACCCTGACCGCCGTCGCTGCCCTTGCTGCCCCAGAAACCACCGCTGCGGCAGGACGTCTGGAGCCCGGCCTGGCAGTACGCGCACGTGCCGTCGCTCCACACGAACGGCGCGATGACGCGGTCGCCGACGTTGACGCTCTGGACCTCGCCGCCGACCTCCTCGACGATGCCGAGGAACTCGTGCCCGATCCGCTGCCCGCCCTCGCGCTTGGCCACACCGCGGTACGCCCACAGGTCGCTGCCGCAGATGCACGCGAGCTCGACCCGGACGACGACGTCGGTGGCCTCCTGGACGGTCGCGTCCGGCACCTCCTCGACGCGGATGTCACGGGTGCCGTGGATCGTCGTAGCCCGCACGTGGAGCCTCCTCAGGTCTCGCTGCTCAACCGTTGCATCGTCCCCCTGTCCCGGTGTTCGCGCCGAATCGAGACGCTGTGGAGTTGGTTACGCGCCTCACCCGAGCGAGATTCGTTCCTGCTGATGGCTTTCTGCGCGGTAACGGCCCGGAGTGAGACCGAACTGACGCTTGAAGGCGTGTGAGAACGCGAAGGGCGAGCCATAGCCGACCTGTCGGGCGACCGCGGGTAACGGCTGGTCGGTCTCGCGGAGCAGTTGAGCCGCGGTGGTCATCCGCCACCAGGTCAGGTACGCCATCGGCGGTTGACCGGTGAGTGCGGTGAACCGCCGGGCCAGGGTCGCGCGCGACAGGCCGACATGTGCGGCCACGTCCTCGATCCGCCACGGGGCGGCCGGATCGGTGTGGAATGCCTCGAGCGCGGCGGCGATCGCGCGATCGCGCAGCGCCCGCGGCCATCCGGTCTGCGAGTTCTCGTGGAGCCAGGCGCGCACCATGTACGTGAGCAGGAGATCGAGCAGGCCGGAGATGACGATGTCCCGGCCCGGCCGGTCCCCGGTCGCTTCGCCGGCGAGCAGGTCGATGCCCGCCCGAAGCTCGGGGTGGCGCCCGAGTTGGGCGGGGAGATGAACGACCTCGGGCAGTTCCGTCAGCACGGGATGTGTTCGCGTGCGGTCGAGCCGATACTTGCCGCACAGGAAATCGGTCTGGCCGTCCGGGTCGGCGACGACCTTGTCCAAAGGCACCGCGTTGTGCGCGTGGGGCGAGTCGGACAGGACATGTGCGCTGCCTCGCGGCACCAGCACGACGTCGCCGGTCGCGAGAGGCATGGGCGCTCCCTGTTCCGGGATCAGCCAGCCGGTGCCGCGCAACAGCACGTGGAAACCGGCCCCGTCGTAGCGGTCGAACCGGTAGCACCACGGCGAGCTCACGCGCAGCCGGTCCGACGAGGGCCGCCCGGTGCGCATCACGGCGATCGCATCGCTCAGCACGTCCACCGCATCCATCGTACCGGTCACGAGTGAGACGATCACGCAAGAATTTGAGCTGATCGAGCATTGGTATGCGCAAAAGTCCGACCTAACGTGGGTCTTGTGCAACACTTTCAGCTTGGCGAGGTCGAGGTCACGAAGGTGGTCGAGTGGCAGGGCGAGGCCGCCCCCGCGCGGTTCATCGTCCCCGACAGCCCACCCGAGATCTGGCGGGACAACGAGTCCTGGCTTTCACCGGATCACTGGCGCCCGGAGACCGACGCTTACCACGGTGCCGTCCAGACCTGGGTGCTGCGCAGCGAAGGCAAGGTCATCCTCGTCGACACCGGCGTCGGCAACGATCGTCACCGGCCGCAGATGCCCCTCTTCGAGCATTTGAAGACGGACTTCCTGGACCGGCTCGCCGAGGCCGGTGTCCGGCCTCGGGACGTGGACGTCGTCATCAACACGCACCTCCACTACGACCACGTGGGCTGGAACACCGAACTGCGCAACGGCGAGTGGGTGCCGACCTTCCCCAACGCCACCTACCTGATCCCCCGCGCCGACCAGGTGTACTTCGACCCCCGCAACGCCCACCGCCGTCCAGCTCCCCGCAACGACGACGAGCACCTCCGCGGAAACGGCAGCCTGGTCGTTTACGCCGACAGCATCGCGCCCGTGCTCGGCCAGGCCGTGCTGTGGGACACCGCCTATCGCGTCGACGGCAACGTCAGCCTGGAACCCGCACCTGGTCACACGCCCGGCTCCTCACTCGTCCGCGTGTCGTCCGCTTCGGACCGTGCCGTGTTCGTCGGAGACCTGCTGCACAGCCCGGTACAGATCCTCGAACCGCGCTACAGCAGTTGCTTCTGCGAGGACCCGCGGCAGGCCGCGTCCACCCGCCGCAGCGTGCTGGAACGCGCCGCCGACACCGGGGAACTCGTTGTGCCCGCCCACTTCGCGGGCGCCGGCGCGGCCGAGATCCGACGCGACGGCAGCCGCCTCGCGATCAGCCGATGGGTGGCCGCCTCCGACGGCGTGCGTTGACTCTCCTCCGGACCGGGTTCACGCGAATCGGGATGGACGCGCTGCCGTCGCGTTCGCTTGACTTCGGTGGATGACCGGCCGCGAGCGTGTGCGCACCACGCTCGGCGAGGACGCCGCCCCAGGCGCTGTTCTCCCGGCTGTCCGGCCCGCGAATCCTGGAGATCGGCCCCGGTACCGGTCAGGCCACGCTGCCGCTGACCCGCGCTGGGGTGAGGTGACGGCGGTGGAACTCAGCCCCGAACTGGCCGCCATCGCCCGCTCCCACGGCTCGCGCTCGCTCGCGTCCTGAGTGGACTGTCCGACCCGGAATCGAGTTGCTTTCATTCCCGATGCATGGATCTGGGTGTGATCTGCGTTACACAGCCACCTCGACAGCCCGGTCCTTGCGCAGGATTCATCGAACTACAACACGATGCAACAACCGGGTGCTGCTCACCCTGTGAGGTGGGTAGGACGCCTAGGATGTTCCGCCACAGGGGCGGGGAGACACGCATGAGCCGTGCCCTTGCACGAGGGAGGTGGCATGGCCGTGTCGACAACGGCGTTCAACGAGGGCAGGACCCCCCAGCGGGGCCGTCCTCGCGACGCCAGCAGGGACGACGCGTTACGTCAGGCAGCGCTCGAGGTGATGGCCGAGGTCGGATACCGGGCCCTCACCATGGACGCCGTGGCGGCCCGCGCGAGAGCGGGCAAGGCGACGATCTACCGGCGGTGGGAGTCGAAGCTCGATCTCGTGATCGACACGTGCACCCAGCTGGCCACGCAGAACCTCGTGGCACCGGACACCGGCTCCCTGGCCGGCGACCTGCGCGAGTTCCTCTCGTCGTTCGCCGCGTTTCTCTCCGGACCGATCGGCAAGGCCGCTCAGGCACTGGTCGGCGAACTCCCGCACGAACCGGAGCTGGCAACGGCGTTCCGCGAGACGTTCCTGATCTCACAGCGCGACGTGCTGCGCGGCATCCTCGACCGCGCCGCCGAACGGGGCGAGCTCAGGGCCGACGCCCCGCGCGGCATGGCGGTCGAGATCGCGGGCGCGGCCCTGATCTACCGGCTGATGCTGACCGGTGACCCGCTCGACGAGCCGTTCGTGGAGAAGGTCGTCGAGCAGGTACTCCTGCCGCTGGTGCGGGTGTCCTAGCGGAACAGCTTGCGGACCAGCGCGAAGCCGACCACCGCGCCCACCGCGATCAGCGTGTACTTCACCTTGGGCTGGCTCAGCACGTCGAGCACGGACGACTTGCCCTGCTCGACGAGCTTCTGCGGGTTGGCCCGCTCGCTGAGCTCGTCCAGGGTGGCGGCCAGCGCGGTGCGAGCCTGCTCGATCTCGCGCTGGATGGTGTCGGGATCGCGAGCCACATGTCCTCCTAGCAGCGGTTCTGCCCGCAACCGTAGTGGACGGGCGGCGCCGGGACTTCGCGCGACCCGCGAGAGCGAGTCCATGGCAGGGTTATAGGCTTTCACCCGAGGGGTCGTAGCCCAATTGGCAGAGGCACTGGGTTTAGGTCCCAGCCAGTGGGGGTTCGAGTCCCCCCGACCTCATTGATCAGCGGTTTCTCGGTGGTTCGCCGCGGGAGCTCGCCCGCGGCGATCCGCCTCCGGGTTAGTCGCTGGGCCTCAGGTGGATCACCGGTTCCCGCGCCGGAACGGGGTCAGCTACTGACGCCCCACCTGGATCAGCGGCTCCCGGCCCGTGAAGTGCTGACCTCCGTGACGTTCCCGCGTAGCGATTGCTGAACGTCGATCCTCAGACCTACCCGCCGTTCCACCGGGGCTGTTCGCTGCCCGCGCCACCCGACCCATTGTCCGGTGTGGACAGTCGACCGTCGCGGCACGTGCACCGCACATCAGGGTTTTCCCTGAGCCGGAGGTGGGGTTTACCCCACCCCAACCTTGCGGATCACCCCAATGTCCCCCACCATCCCCCTCCGTAACGTGGGCCTTATGAACTTGGTCGACTGGGTCACCGACCTGATGCAAACGGCCGGCGCCCCCGGAGCGGCTTTGGCGATCGCGCTGGAGAACCTGTTCCCGCCCCTGCCCAGCGAGGTCTTCCTGCCCCTGGCGGGCTTCACCGCGGCCCAGGGCAAGATGTCGCTGTTCGACGCCATCCTCTGGACCACCTTCGGGTCGGTCGCCGGCGCCCTGCTGCTCTACTGGATCGGCTCCCTGCTGGGCCGCGACAGGGTCCGCCGCATCGCCGGGAAGATGCCCCTGGTCCGCGTGTCCGACGTGGACAGGACGGAGGCCTGGTTCCTCCGCAACGGCTACCGCGCAGTCTTCTTCGGCCGCATGATCCCAGTCTTCCGCAGCCTGATCTCGATCCCGGCCGGCGTAGAACGCATGCGCTTAGCCCCGTTCGTCGCCTACACCGCCGCGGGCAGCCTCCTGTGGAACTCGGCCCTGATCCTCGCGGGCTACCTGCTGGGCGACAACTGGCACCTGGTCGAGCAGTACGTAGGCCTGGCGTCAAGGGCAGTCCTGGTCCTGGCCGTCGTCGCCGCAGCGATCTTCGTCGTCACCAGGCTCTCCAAGAAGCGCACCAGAACACGAGCCTGACCCGAGCCCCCAACACCTCGCCACATCCGAGTCGCGCCCGCCCACCAGGCACGCGCAGACCCGGCGCACGCCCACCAGGCACGCGCCGACCCCCGCCGGTTATCCCACCTCGACGCCGTCGAGGTACCGAGTCAGCTCCCGAACAGCACTACGCCCAGCCCGGTTGGCCCCGATGGTGCTGGCCGACGGCCCATACCCCACAAGGTGAATCCGCGGGTCAGCCACCACCCGGGTCCCATCGACGCGAATCCCCCCACCAGCAGCCCGGAGGTGCAACGGCGCAAGGTGTTCCAGATCGTGCCGGAACCCGGTGGCCCACAAGATGATGTCGGCGTCGAACCGCTCGCCGGACGCCCACTCGACACCCGACGCGGTCACCCGCTCGAACATCGGCTTCCGGTCCAACACCCCGGAGGCGAGGGCGGCGCGGGTCTGGTCGTTCAACGGCAGGCCGGTCACGCTCACGACGCTGCGCGGGATCAACCCGGCCCGGACGCGTTCCTCGACCATGCCGACCACCCAGCGGCCGTAGTCCTCGGTGAACGGGCCCTCCCGCCACACCGGCTCGTGCCGCGTGACCCAGCGGGTCTCCGCGGCGAGAGGAGCGAGCTCCATCAACAACTGCGTGGCCGAGGCGCCGCCGCCCACGACCACGACGCGCTTGCCCGCGAAGTCGGCGGGCCCCTGGTAGTCGGCGGTGTGCAGCTGGCGGCCCTGGAACGTCTCCTGGCCCGGGTAGTGCGGCCAGAACGGGCGGCGCCACGTGCCGGTCGCGTTGATCAGGCCGCGGGTGGTCCAGACGCCGTCGGAGGTCTCGACCTTGAGCAGCGAGCCGTCGTTCACCACCTGGGTCACGTTCACCGGGCGGAGGACCGGCAGGTCGAAGAGCTGTTCGTAGCGGGCGAAGTAGGACGGGATCGCCTCGTTGGCGGGCTCGTCGGGTGCGGGCTGCTCGAACGGCATGCCGGGCAGTTCGTGGATGCCGTGCACGGTCCGCATGCGCAGGCTCGGCCAGCGGTGCAACCAGGCGCCACCGGGTGAGGTGTTCGCGTCCAGCACCACGTGGTCGACGCCGCGGCGCCGCAGGAAGTAGGAGGCGGACAGGCCCGCCTGTCCCGCGCCGATCACCACCACATCCGTCACACCATGGTCAACGGCACGCGGGCACTACTCCTTCTCACCTGTGAGCCACGAAACACCAGCGGAGGAATCCGCCCACCGCTAGCCTCCGGGAGAGTGCACCTACTTCTGACGATGGCGTTGCTCGCGGCACCCGTTCCCACGACGACCGCGTCCTACGCGGTCTACGACCGGATCACGCACACGTTGACCGGCCGGGACGTGCACAAGCCGATCAGATCGGCCTCACTGGTGAAGATCCTGATCGCGATCGAGCAGCTGGAGACGCGCGGCGACGACCCGCGCATCGAACCCATGCTGCGCGTGAGCGACGACAACGCGGCGAGTGAGCTCTGGGTGGAGAACGGCTGGGAGCAGCTCGTCGTGCGCACCGCCGAACGCCTGAAGCTCAGGGACACGCGGCCGCCGGAGAACCGCGGCATGTGGGGTTACACGGCGGTGAGCGCCTACGACGTCGTGAAGATCTACCGGTACCTGCTGGAGGACGCGAAGCCGAAGGTGCGGCACACGATCATGGGGCACCTGCACAGGGCCGAGAAGTGCGCCGCGGACGGGTTCGACCAGTCGTTCGGCCTGCCGTCCGCCACCCGCTGGCCCGCGTTCAAGCAGGGCTGGTCCGGCTTCGGCGACCCGGCGAAGCCGTGCGTGGACAGGCCGCGCCCGCGCATGCAGTGGGAGCTGGACACGAAGTCGCCTGCCCTGCACACGTCCGGGACGTGCCGGTTCAGCATCGTCGCCGTGCTGACCCTGCACCCGGAGGGCACGACCTACGCCAAGGCCGGGAAACGAGTTACCCGGCTCACGGAAGAACTGACGAAGTATCGGTGTTGATCGATGTATGAGCCGTTTGAGTGACATCCCGCTGTCCGTACTCGACCTGGCCCCCATCACGTCGGGGTCGGACGCGACGACCGCCCTGCGGCATTCGCGAGAGCTCGCTCAGCAGGCAGAACGGCTCGGCTACCACCGCTACTGGTTCGCCGAGCACCACAACATGCCCGGCATCGCGTCCTCCGCGCCCGCCGTGCTGATCGGCCACGTCGCGGACGCCACGTCGACGATCCGCGTCGGTTCCGGCGGCGTGATGCTGCCGAACCACGCCCCGCTCGTGGTCGCCGAGCAGTTCGGCATGCTCGAGGCGCTGCACCCCGGCCGCATCGACCTCGGCATCGGCCGCGCGCCCGGTACCGACCAGAAGACCGCGCGGGCGCTGCGGCGCACCGAGGCCGGTCTCTCCGCGGAGAACTTCCCGCAGGAGCTGACCGAGCTGATCAAGTACTTCGAGGGCTCCGCCGAGCTCAACGCCGTGCCCGCGGCCGGCAACAAGCCGCCGATCTGGCTGCTCGGCTCGTCCGGCTACAGCGCGCAGGCGGCGGGTCTGCTCGGCCTGCCGTTCGCCTTCGCCCACCACTTCAGCGCGCAGAACACGTTGCCGGCGCTGGAGCTGTACCGGAAGCACTTCCGGCCGTCCGACGTCCTCGATGAGCCGTACGCGATGGTGTGCGCCTCGGTGATCGTGGCCGACACCGACGAGCACGCCCACTGGATCGCCGGACCGGGAGCGCTCTCGTTCGTGCGGCTGCGCCAGGGCCGTCCGGGACCGCTCGCCACCCCGCAGGAGGCGGCGGACTACCCGTACACCGAGATCGACGAGCTGGTGGTCGAGGACCGCATGTCCACCCAGATCATCGGGTCCCCCTCAACGGTCCGCACCGGGCTCGACGAGTTGATGGAGTCGACCGCGGCCGACGAGCTGATGGTGACGACCATCGTGCACGGGCACGACGACCGTCTGCGCTCGTTCGAACTGCTCGGCGAGCTGGCCGAACGGACGCCGTCACTGCGCCGTTCAGCCGCACATACGTGAGTCGGTCAGGCGTGAGCTTCACGTTTCGTACGACTGCCACTGCTCTGAACGGGTGATAATCGGCTCCGCTTGTAGCGCCAGGCACACGGTGGGCGATGATCGGTATGAGCGCGCACGCCCCCCGACGCGCTCCCTAGCATCACCAAGCGGCTTCCGCCGCTGGACGGCGTGGGGCCGGCGCACTCTGTGGCGCCGCCCACGTCGCCCATCACGAGTCGGCCACGGCCCGGCACCAGGTCCGCTTCTTCAGGCCGCTTTCGTTCGCACACCCCCTTCGGCACCGTCACAGTTGACGTGAGTCGTCCACACCCACCGCCGGGGTGGGAAAGGGGAGTTCGTGAAGTTCGCCAAATCGGCCGCGGGCCTGTGCCTGCTGCTGGCCGTGGCGGGATGTGCGGGCCCCAGTGTCGCCGTCACCCCGAACGAGGACCTGACAGTCGAACAGCGATCCGAGACGCCGAGCGCGTCCGACGCCGCCGCCTTCGGCTCCCAGCGCGTGTGGGCCTCGGGTCTGTCCGTCGTGGTGTCCGCCCCCCGCTCGCTGGCGCCGTCCGAGACGGCGATCCCCCCGGCCAAGCGCACCGCGGTCTTCACGATCACCGTCTACAACGGCTCCAAGGTCTCCTACCACCCCTCCCAGTTCTCCGTGCGCGCGACCGCTGACGGCGCCCCCGCCGCCGAGCTCGTCGACTCCGTGCAGGGTCTCAACGGCCTCGCCGCCGCCGTGGCCGAGCTTCCGCCGGGCCGTGACACGCGGCTCCAGCTGGCGTTCGCGGTACCCGAACAGGCGGTGGAGATGCGGCTGACCATCCAACCCGGCGGCCAGGGCCAGGACGCGGCCACCGTCTTCAAGGGCCAGGCCTAGGCGCGGGCATAGGCTCTGCGGCATGACCAGTCGTCTCGAACCTGGAGACACCGCGCCCGCGTTCACGCTGCCCGACAGCGAGGGCAAGCCGGTGTCCCTGTCCGACTACCTCGGCAAGTCCGTGGTCGTGTACTTCTACCCGGCGGCCGGCACGCCGGGCTGCTCCAAGCAGGCCTGCGACTTCCGCGACAACCTCGGCGTCCTCGCCGACTCCGGATACGAGGTCGTCGGCATCTCGCCCGACAAGCAGGAGAAGCTCGCCAAGTTCCGCTCCGCGGAAGGCCTGACCTTCCCGCTGCTCGGCGACCCGGACAAGAAGGTCCTGGTCGAGTGGGGCGCGTTCGGCGAGAAGCAGAACTACGGCCGCACCGTCCAGGGCGTCATCCGCTCGACGTTCCTCGTCGGCCCCGACGGCAAGATCGTCAAGGCCATGTACAACGTCCGCGCCACCGGCCACGTCGCCAAGCTGCTGCGCGAGCTCCCCGCCTGATTCCACCGAAAGGCTGAGGCCGCCGTCGCTCCACTTGCGACGGCGGCCCATTCTTCGGGTATGGTCGGGTGGAGGGCGCGCACCAAAGCCGCCCCTGTTCCGGTGAGGGTGATATACCGTGTGTCGCTTGACGGCACCTAGCGGCCCCGACATCCCGTCTGATTTCGTCTTGCGAGTCCACTTTCCCACGCGCGGCGGCTGACCAGGGCTTTTCGCCCCAAGTCACCCGTTCTCTTCGACACGCACGCCTAGCGCCGCGTGCATTCCGTGCTGGGAAAAATTCAATGCTCAAGTGGATATTGCTCGCCCTCGCCGTGGGGGCGGAAGTTTTCGCGACCCTTTGTCTCAAGTACTCCGACGGCTTCACGAAACCGTGGCCGGTGGCCGGCCTCGGCGTCGGCTTCCTGACCGCGCTCTACCTGGAATCGCTCGTGATCCGGATGGGCCTGCCCGTCGCCATCACGTACGCGATCTGGGCGGGCGCCGGCATCGCCCTGGTGGCCATCACCAGCCGCGTCCTGTTCGCCGACCCGCTCAACCTCGCGATGCTCGCCGGCATGGCCCTGATCGCGGCCGGCGTGTGCGTCGTCTCCGTCGCGTCCCACGCGCAGGGGGCCGCGGTGTGACCGCGGCCCCTGGGCGTGAGATCGAGTGGCGGAACTAGACCAGGCTGCGCAGGTGGGGGACCAGGAGCTGGAGGGCGCGGCCCCGGTGCGACTCCGCGTCCTTCTCCTCGGCGGTCATCTCCGCCGAGGTGATGGAGGAGCCCTCGGGAACGAAGATCGGGTCGTAGCCGAACCCGTTGGTCCCGCGCCGCGCCCGCAGCAGCGTGCCACGCCACTCGCCCCGTACGACGACCTCGTCGCCGCCGGGCACGACGAGAGCGACCACCGACACGAAGGCGGCGCCCCGGCGCTCGTCCGGCACGTCGCCGAGCTGACCGAGCAGCAGGTCGAGGTTGGCGTCGTCGTCGCCGTGACGGCCGGACCACCGGGCGGACAGCACGCCGGGCATGCCGTTCAGCTCGTCCACGGCGAGCCCGGAGTCGTCCGCGACGGACACGAGTCCCGTGGCGGCAGCGGCGTCACGGGCCTTGGCCAGCGCGTTGCCCTCGAAGTCCGGCGCGGTCTCGGGAGCCTCGGGGAACTCGGGCACGTCCGCGAGGGACAGCACCTCGATGCCGGACAGCTCCTCCGCGACGACGATGCGCTGGAGCTCACGCAGCTTCTTGGCGTTGCGCGAGGCGAGGAGGAGCTTCATCGCCTGCTCGCCTTGGGCTCCGGCAGGATGCCGGGGTACGGCTTGGCCAGCGCCTCGGCCTGCAGGCGGTTCAGCTCGGCACAGCCCAGCATGGCCACGTCCAGCATGCGGTCCAAAGTGGACCGGGCGAAGGTCGCGCCCTCACCGGTGCCCTGCACCTCGATCAACGTGCCGGCGTCGGTGGCGACGACGTTCATGTCGACCTCCGCGCGCGAGTCCTCCTCGTACGGCAGGTCCAGCCGCACGCGCCCGTCGACCACACCGACCGACACGGCGGAGACCGCGCAGGACAGCGGCGACGGGTCGGCCAGGCGACCGGCGGCGCCGAGGTACGTCACCGCGTCGGCCAGCGCCACGTAGGCGCCGGTGACCGCGGCGGTCCGGGTGCCGCCGTCGGCCTGGATGACGTCGCAGTCGATGACGATGGTGTTCTCGCCCAGCGCGGCGAGGTCGATGCAGGCGCGCAACGAACGGCCGATCAGGCGCGAGATCTCGTGCGTGCGGCCGCCGATGCGGCCCTTCACGGACTCGCGGTCGCTGCGCGAGTGCGTGGCGGACGGCAGCATCGCGTACTCGGCGGTCACCCAGCCGAGGCCGGAGCCCTGCCGCCAGCGGGGGACGCCTTCGGTGACACTCGCGGCGCAGAGCACACGGGTGTTCCCGAACTCGATCAGGACCGAGCCCGCGGGCCAGGTCTGATATCCACGCGTGATCCGGATGTCACGCAACACGTCGTCGTTCCGGCCGTCGCTTCGCACCACGCCGCCTACCCTAGTGAACCCTGCGGGGCGCCATGGCGTAGGGAGAGACATGCTGACGATCGACGGTATTCCGCTTCACCCGTTGCTGGTGCACGCGGTGGTCGTGCTGCTGCCTCTCGCGGCGCTCAGCTCGATCGCGATCGCCCTGGTCCCCGGCTGGCGGCGCCGGTACGCGTGGCCTGTTCTGGGGGTCACGCTCGCCGGTGTCGCGGCGGTTCCGATGGCCAAGCAGTCCGGTGAGGACTTCCAGGCCGCGCTCGCGCGGGGCGGCGTGCAGAACCCCGCCATCCAGGCGCACGCCGACCTCGGCACGATGCTGCTGCCCGTCGCGCTCGGGTTCGGGCTCGCGGTGATCGCGTTGCTGGTCGCGGGGCGGCTGGCCGACCGGGAACGGCAGGCGGAGGCACCCACCACGAAGACGTGGCGGGTGGTCTCAGTCGTGGTGTCGGTGCTGGTGGTGCTGCTCGCGGTCGGGACCACGGTGCAGACCGTGCGCGCCGGTCACAGCGGGTCGGAGGCGGTCTGGAGCGGCGTCGGGAGCTGAAGCGGGGCCGTCGCCGACTGCTTCAACGTGCGCGTGACCGTGCAGAACTGCTCCACGGCGCGGCGGACGACGGTGTCCAGCGCCTCCACGTCCTCCGCGGCGGACAGGTCGTACGAGAGCGTCACCGGGATGGAGATCACCTCGTTGCCGCTCTCGGACTGGACCGCGTCCGCGACCGCGGTGAGCTCCTCACCGCCCGTCCGGCGCAGGATCAACGTCTCCGACGTCACCATCGCGCAGCCGGCGGCGGCCGCGACCAGCAGCTCGACCGGGCTGAACGAGCTTTCCTGGCCCTTGCGGCCGATGCGCACGGACGCGCCACGGCCGTTCGTCGCGACGAACTCGTGGTCGCCCACTCTCTCGATCTCGATCATGTCCGCTCCCCCACCTCGTACCGGCCGCCCTGCACGACCAGCTCACTCGGCCCGTCGAACGCCGACCGGGCCTCCTCCAGCACGTCCTCGCGCGACGTCCACGGCGGCACGTGCGTGATCAGCAGCCGTCCGGCGCCCGCCCGCGCGGCCAGTTCGCCCGCCTCGCGCCCGGACAGGTGCAGGTCTGGCTGCCGGTCCGGGGCGTGCGTCCAGCTCGCCTCGCTCAGCAGCACGTCGACCCCGGAAGCTAACGAGTCCAACGCGGCACACGGCCCGCTGTCTCCGGTGTAGGCCAGCGACACCCCGCCGCACGAGATCCGGAACCCGTAGGCCTCGCAAGGGTGCGCGACCACGGCCGAGTCCACGGTGAACGGTCCGATCTGGACCGGCGAACCGAGTCCACGGAACGAGAAGACGTCGCTGAAGTCCAACTCCGACCGCTCGGCCTCGTTCGGCGCGTAGGCGGCGACGAACCGCGAGTGCGCCTCGGCCGGGGCGTACACGGGCAACGCGGCGGCAGGCGGCTGAGGGTGGTACTTCCGTGCCACGTAAAGGGAAGACACGTCGACGCAGTGGTCGGGATGCAGGTGCGAGAGCACCAGCGCGTCCATCGAGAACAGCGGCCGTTCCTCCTGGAACCGCGACAGCACCCCGTTGCCGAACTCCAGCACCAACGTGAACCCGTCGGCCTCCAGGAGGTACCCGGAGGCGGCCGCGCCGGGTCCGGGGATGCTGCCGGAGCAGCCGAGCACGGTCAGCAGCACGTCAGCCCCACTGTTCGAAGGTCGGCAGGAACCGGGCGGCGAGCTTCGCGAACCGCTCCGGCGGGCCGGTGCACGTCACGCGGTGCACGGCCGGCGCGGAGTCGGACGCGAACTCGTCGCGTTCGGTCAGCAGCCGCACGACGTCCTTGACCGTCTCCTCGGCGCTCGACACCAGCGTCACGCGCTCGCCCATCACGATCTGGATCACGCCCGTCAGCAGCGGGTAGTGCGTGCAGCCGAGCACCACCGTGTCGACGTCGGCGCGCTGCAACGGCTCCAGGTACGCCTGCGCCAGCCCGAGCACCTGCCGGCCGGACGTGATGCCGCGCTCGACGAAGTCGACGAACCGCGGACACGCCGCCGCCGTCACCGTCACGTCGCGCGCCGCCTGGAACGAGTCCTGGTACGCGTGCGAGTTGATCGTGCCGACCGTGGCGATCACGCCGACGCGTCCGCTGCGGGTCGTCGTCACCGCACGGCGCACCGCGGGGAGGATCACCTCGACCACGGGCACGTCGTAGCGCTCACGGGCGTCACGGAAGCACGCGGCGGACGCGGTGTTGCACGCGATCACGAGCATCTTCGCGCCCTCGTCGACCAGCTGGTCGCAGATCTCCAACGCGTGCTTGCGCGCTTGAGCGATCGGTAGCGGCCCATAAGGACCATGAGCCGTGTCGCCGATGTAGTGGATCGACTCGCCCGGCAACTGGTCCATGATCGCGCGGGCGACCGTCAGGCCGCCGACGCCCGAGTCCATGATCCCGATCGTCACGCCGTGAATGTAGCCGGTGCACTGCCGCGGCGGTTGTCACGAGACACACCCCACGCGGCCATGACTCCACCGATTGCGCCGAACAGGTGGCCTTCCCACGACACGCCGGGCTGGCCCGGCAGCACACCCCACAACGCGGCGCCGTACAGCGCGAACACGCCGACCGCGATCACCAGCTGCAGCCACGACCGCGCGAAGATCCCGCGCACCAGCAGGAACGCGAGGAAGCCGAACACCAGCCCGGACGCGCCGATGTGGCTGCCGGGGCTGCCGAACACCCACACCCCGAGCGCCGAGGACAGCCAGATGACCACGGTGACCTGGAAGAACTGCTTCAGCCCTCCCGAGGTCGCCAGGAACCCGAGCAGCAGCAACGGAACGGCGTTGCCGGTGAGGTGGCTCCAGTCGCCGTGGATCAGCGGCATCCACAGCAGGTTGTCCCACTCGCCGAAGTCGCGCGGCCGCACGCCGTCGTCCTCCAGCGAGCCGCCGGTCGCCACGTCGAAAGCCTCGGCGACGTAGAGGAAACCGACGAACCCCGCCACGACGAGCAACGACAGCACGGGATGCGGCGGGATGACCCGTTTCGCGAGCGCGGTGCGGTCCACGTCTTCCAGAGTACGTGGACATAGAGTGATCAGGTGTCGATTGAGGTAGCGGTGCGCGCGTCGGCCCAGCTCGGCGAGGGGCCGACCTGGGACCACGGCAGTTCCACGTTGCTGTGGGTGGACATCCTGGCCTCCGAGGTCCACCGGTACGCCCCCGCGCGGGACGACGACGCGGTGCTCGTGGTGCCCCAGCACGTCGGTGCCGCCAAACCGCGCGCCCAGGGCGGCATCGTCTGCAACCTGCGCGACGGCATCGCGCTGATCGACCGCGACGGCACCAAGAGCTGGCTCGTCTACTGGGCACGCGAGGGCGTGCGCGGCAACGACGCGGGCGTCGACCCGTCGGGACGGCTGTGGGCCGGCACGATGCGCTACGACCAGGCCGCCGACGAGGGCTGGCTCGCCAGGGTCACCGGCGACGGCGCCGCGAAGGTCATGGTGGACAAGGTGAACACGAGCAACGGCGTCGGCTGGAGCCCGGACGCCGGACTCATGTACTTCATCGACACGCCGACCCGCCGCATCGACGTCCTCGACTTCGACAACGCCACCGGCACCGTCGCGAACCGCCGCCCGTTCACCCACGTCGGCAACACCGACGGCTGGCCGGACGGGCTCACCGTGGACGCGGACGGGTGCGTGTGGGTCGCGCTGTGGGGCGGGCACGCCGTGCGCCGCTACACGCCTGCCGGCGAGCTCGACCGCGAGATCGCGCTGCCGGTGGACAACCCGACGGCGTGCTGCTTCGGCGGCGCCGACTTCGCCGACCTCTACGTCACGTCCGCGCGGGTCGGACTGTCCGATGAGGCGTTGATCGAGCGGCAGCTCAACGGCTCCGTGCTGGTGCTGCCCGGCGTCGGCCAAGGCGTGCCGAGCGTCGCGTTCAACGGCTGACGCAGCTGCCCGGGGTGGGGGCCGGGGTGCCTGGAACCGTTTCCGCGGGCTGACGCAGGCGTCCCCCCGAGCTGGGAACCCCTGCGTCACAACCTACTCGGCACCACCGACAAGATCGCCGGGTTACGCCCAGAGGTGGCCGTCGAGCCTGGCCGCCGCCTCGTCCAGCGTCCCGGCGTAAGCACCGGTGGACAGGTACTTCCAGCCCGCGTCCGCCACGACGAACACGATGTCCGCCGGCTTCCCCGCCACCTCGGCCTTCTGCGCCACGGCCAGCGCGGCGTGCAGGATCGCTCCGGTCGAGATGCCGGCGAAGATGCCCTCGGTCTCGAGCAGCTGCCGGGTGCGGCGCAGCGCGTCGTACGAGCCGACCGAGTACCGCCCGGTCAGCACCGACTCGTCGTACAGCTCCGGAACGAAGCCCTCGTCCAGATTCCTCAACCCGTAGACCAGCTCGCCGTACCGGGGTTCGGCGGCGATGATCTGCACGTCCGGCTTGGCCTCGCGCAGGTACCGCCCGACACCGACGAGCGTGCCCGTCGTGCCGAGACCGGCGACGAAGTGCGTGATCGAGGGCAGGTCGGCGAGGATCTCCGGGCCGGTGCCGCGGAAGTGCGCCTCCGCGTTCGCCGGGTTGCCGTACTGGTAGAGCATGACCCAGTCCGGGTTCTGCTTGGCGATCTCCTTCGCCGTGGCGACGGCCTGGTTCGACCCGCCGGCGGCGGGCGAGAAGACGATCCGCGCGCCGTACGCCTGCAGCAGCTGACGCCGTTCGGTCGAGGTGTTCTCGGGCATCACGCACACCAGGCCGTAGCCCTTGAGCTTCGCGGCCATCGCCAGCGAAATGCCGGTGTTGCCGGACGTCGGCTCCAGGATCGTCGCGCCGGGACGCAGCACACCGTCCCGCTCCGCCGCCTCGATCATGGCCAGCGCGGGCCGGTCCTTGATCGAGCCGGTCGGGTTGCGGTCCTCGAGCTTCGCCCAGATGCGCACGTTCTCGGACGGCGACAGCCGCGGCAGGCCCACCAGCGGCGTTCCGCCGAGCGCGTCCAGGAGCGAGTCGTAGCGGGCCATGGAGGAGATCAGCCGCCCGCGACGGCCGGGAGGATGGTGACGTTGTCGCCGTCCTTCACCGCGGCCTCGAGGCCACCGGAGAAGCGGACGTCCTCGTCGTTGACGTAGACGTTGACGAACCGGTGCAGCGAGCCCTCCTTGACCAGGCGGGCCTTGAGGCCGCCGTGGTTGTTCTCCAGGTCGTCGATGACCTCGGCGAGCGTCGTACCGGCGGCGGACACCGACTTCTCGCCCCCGGTGTGGGTGCGCAGGATGGTCGGGATCGACACGGTGACTGCCATGGTGGTTCTACCTCCGGGAAACGGGTGCAACTCAGGACTCGATGATCTTGACCGGTTCCTCGGTCACGACGCCGTCGACGATGCGGTACGACCGCAGCTCGTGCTCGATCGGGTCACGCGTGGAGACCAGCACGTAGTGAGCCTGGGGCTCGTTCGCGAACTTGATGTCCGTGCGGGACGGGTACGCCTCCGTCGCGGTGTGCGAGTGGTAGATGACCACCGCTTCCTCGTCGTTGGCCTGCATCTCGCGGTACACCTTCAGCTGCTCTGCGGCGTCGAACCGGTAGAACGTGGGCGACCGCTCCGCGTTCTCCATCTCGATGATGCGCTCAGGCCGATCGGAGCCTTCAGGCCCCGCGATCTGCCCGCACGCCTCGTCGGGATGGTCGCGGCGCGCGTGGGCCACCATCGCGTCCACCAGGTCACGGCGAATCACCAGCACGCATCCAATCCTACGGGCTGGCGCGAGTTGTCTCGGTATGCGAGATAACACCCGGCACAGGTGGTCCTACCTGGGCGGATGCGTCCACGACCTCAAGCGTCACCGACGCCGGCTGAGCACCACCACGAGGTAGAGGGCCAGCAACGCCACCCCGCGCCGCCGCTGGCCCTGGTCGAGCCCGCGCCACGCGGTCAGCTCCGCCCACGCCGCGAACGGCGTGGCGGCGACGCCCACCTTCATCAGCACCCGTCCGAGCCACGGCGGCACCAGGAACGCCGCGGCGAAGAGCCCGGCGGGGGCGAGGACCGCCAGCTCCCTGCCGGGGACCTCCCGCCCGGTCACACCGGGCGGGACGAGCTCGGACACGACACCTGCCGCCTGATCGATCACATCGCTCATAACCGGATGGCTACCCGCTCAGCGCGTCACCAGCCCTCCTCCTTCAGCACGGGCCCGGAGAAGTCGTCCTCCGCGGCAGCCGGACGCCGTCGCACCGGCGCGGGCGGGGCGGGAGAGGGAGCGGGCGCCGTCTCCGGCAGCAGCACCGGCATGTCCCGCACGACGCCTTCGTTGCGCAACGGCGTGTAGACCTCCCGCACCGCACCCCGTGCCTGGGCGGCGGCCTCCTGGGCCACCTGGACCAGGGCGGCCGCGAGCTGCCGCACGTTCAGCTGCTGCACCGACGGCGCCAGCACCAGCCCGGTGAGCATCCCGCCCGCGTCGACCGTCGCCCGGATCGCGCCGTCCGGTGAGGACGCCGTCCCGGTCACGCCGACGGCCTGGTCGCGCGCCGCGTCGAGCGTGGCCCGCCGCCGTGCCGCCCGCGTGTGCAGGTGTGCGGCGTGCTCGGTGACCTGCGCGGCCCTGGCGTTGATCTCCGCGCTGTTCAGCGGGCTGCTCATGCCGGCCCCTGCTCGGCGTACCGGTCGGCCCAGTCGGGGCCGGAGCCCGTCCGGTCATACGGCCCGTCCGCCTCGCGCTTCGGCTCCGGCACCAGGTCGGTCCTGTCGGTGGGTCGCCGGTGGTCGCCCTGCGCCTCGTCGGTCATCCCGAACGAGCGGGGGTCGAACGACGGCGCCGTGATCACCACGGGCCGCTCCGGCCGGACCTCGATGAGCTTGGCGCCGGAGACGAACTCCGTGAGATCCCGCAACGCCTGCTCCAGCTTCGCGCGCTCGACGTCGATCTTGCCGATCGCGCTGAGGCCGTTCTTGTTGATCGACAGCAGCGCACCGAGCTCGCTGTCCGCGTCGATCACCTCGTTGGCCACGCCCGCCCCACCCGCGATGAGCGAGGCGACGATCGGCGTCAGTGCGAGCGACGCACCACCGGACGCGACCGCCCCCACCACGCCCGCGATCGCGCCCACGACCGCCAGCGCGATCTTCCACCCGTCCGCGCCGGCCTCCTCGTACGCCTTGAGCGTCATGTCGACGAGCCGCACCGCGTCGTCCCGCATCGCCAGCACCAGCGCCTGGTAGGCGCGCAGGATGAGCAGCAGCGAGTCGACCACGCTCAGCAGCAGGCTCATGGCGTCCTGGAGGTTCAGCAGGAAGTCGGCGAAGTTCTCGGCCGCGTCGCCCGTCCAGCCGTCCATGTCCTTCAGCGCGCCGCCGAGGTACAGCTGGAGGTCCTTCTGCAGCACCCACTTCGCCTCTTCGAGGCTGTCGATCATCGTCTGCGCGCGATCGGGATCACCACACTGGAAGGCCGAGAAGATCTTCGGAATGTCCTGTTCCACGTACGGGAACACATCCATGAGCGACGAATCGCATTCCTCGCGGATCAGCGCCATGATGTGGTCGCCCTGGGCGCGGATGTGGTTGCGCCATTCCCCGTTCTCGCTCATGCCTGACCGTCCGCCTGGCGGTAGCGGTGGGCGATCTCGCGCAGCGCCTGCGCGGCCAGGCTCAGGTTCTCGGCGTTGTCGTCGAGCACGCGCCCCAGGAAGTTCGCCGCGGGGTCGAACTCGCGTTCCACACCTTCGAACAGCCGGTACACGGGTTCGTCCGAAATGGAGAAGGCACCGTCCGACTCGTCGACGGCCTTGTTCAGAAGTCCCCTCACCCGGCGCAGGCAGTCGGCCATGCCGGGGAGCCGGACGTTCGCGATCTTGTCCAGATTTTCGAGTTGTACCGAGAACTGGTCCCCCATGCTGATTCCTCTCTCTCGAGACTGGAATCAACGTAACGAGAACGCACCGGTCGCGGTCAGAGGTCGCGGAAAGCCTTCACACCCGCAACGGAGTGCGCTTCGCGGACCCCCGAAACCACCGATTCCGCGAACATCTCCGCCGCCGCCGTGCACAATGCGTCGAGCGCGAACGCGCGCGGCCCCGCCAGCGGCACGGCACCGGTGGCCAGCGCGAACACCGTGTCGCCGTCGAACATCGAGTGCGCGGGCCGCACGGCGCGGGCCAGGCCGTCCTGCGCGGCCATCGCGAGCCGCTGACACTCCGCCTTCGACAGGTCGGCGTTTACCGCGACCACGCCGATCGTGGTGTTGAGGCCTTCCGGTTTGCGTTCGGGCAACGCCACCGCGCGAGTGCCCAGCGACGGCAGCCACGGCAGGCCGGACGCGCGGTCGACGACCTCACCGGCCGCGTTCACCACCGCCAGTGCCCCGACCCGATGCGCGCCGACCGTGGTCGAGGCGACGCCGACGCCGCCCTTCAACGACCCGACCCGGGCACCGGCGCCCGCGCCGACACAGCCCAGCGCGAAGTCCTCGGACGCCGCCTCACAGGCCGCGTAGCCGAACGAGGCGTCCGGCCGGTTGCCCCACTCCGACATCGGCAGGTCGAAGATCACCGCGCCCGGCACGATCGGCACGACGTGGTGCGGCAGCGCTCCCACCGGGAAGCCGATCGAGCGTTCGGAGAGCCACCGCATGACGCCGTCCGCGGCCGCGAGCCCGTAGGCCGAACCGCCGGACAGGCACACCGCGTGCACCTGCTGGACCAGGTTCGCCGGGTCGAGCAGGTCGGTCTCACGGGTACCGGGCGCGCCACCGCGTCCGTCGACGGCCCCGACCGCACCGGCGGGCACGAGCACGACGGTCGTGCCCGTGGCCCAGCCCGGTTCGACGCGGTGGTGGTGGCCGACGAGAACGCCGGGGATCACGGCATCATCGCCTCGACGAGGGTGTCCTGCACCCAGGTCAGCCAGTGGTACACGCCGAGGTGCGGCGACCTCGGGTCCTCCGGCGGCAGCTCGTCCGGCATGTCCTCGGTGACGTCGAGCGCTGTCCCGAGGGCCAGACGCACGTCGTTCAGCGACGCCATCCAGGCCTCGGCCTCGGCGATGGTCAGGCGGATCTCACCGCCGTCCGGGGAGCACGTGTTGAGCACGATCTCGGCCGCGCCCGTCTTGTGGTCCAGAAGCTCCGGCTCGTGCAGCGAGCGCAACGCCGCCGCCGAGTTGACCTCGTCCGGGTCGGGCGCGTCGTCGTCGAACCGGTGGAAGTCCGGCAGCAGCCGGCCGAGGATCGGGTCGTCGGGTGCCTCCGACGGGCCTGTCCTGATGCCGGTCAGCTCCGCGAGCTCGTCCTGGGGCGCTTCCTCGGCGCGGGCCAGCAGCATGTCCTGGATCTGGCTGACCAGACCGCGCACGACCGCGGCCTCCTGCCGATCCAGCCTGCCGACGACGACGTCGCCGTCGCGGATCCACCGCTTCACGAGGCCCGCTGCATGGTCGCCCAGAGCCCTGCCGCGTGGAGCTTGGCCACGTCGGCCTCCACCTTGTCCTTGGTGCCCGATGTCACGATCGCCTTGCCCTTGTGGTGCACGTCGAGCATCAGCTTGGTCGCATGGTCCCTGCTGAACCCGAACAGCTTCTGGAACACGTACGTCACGTAGGACATGAGGTTTACCGGGTCGTTCCAGACCACGGTCTGCCAGGGGCGGTCCTCGGCGGCGATTTCCTCGCCGATGGCCTCCGGCTGCGTCCGTTCCTGTTCGACGGGCGTGGTCATACCGCCAATGGTGTCATGTTCGCCGCAGTGACGGAGACCGCATGCGGGTAAACCGGATGCGACCTTAGGGTTGGCGACCATGAACTCGACGGCGTTGCTGACCGACCACTACGAGCTCACCATGCTCGCGGCCGCCTTGCGTGACGGCACTGGTGACCGTCCGTGCGTGTTCGAGGTCTTCGCCCGCAGGCTTCCGGACGGACGCCGCTACGGCGTTGTCGCCGGGGTGAACAGGCTGCTCGAGGCGATCGGGAACTTCCGCTTCGGCGACGAGGAGATCGACCAGCTGCGCCGGGGCGCCGTGGTCGACGATTCGACTTTGGAATGGCTCGCGAACTACCGCTTCTCCGGGGAGGTCGACGGCTACCCCGAGGGCGAGCTCTACTTCCCCGGTTCGCCGGTGCTGACGGTCCGCGCGTCGTTCGCCGAGGGCGTCGTGCTGGAGACGCTCGCGCTCTCGATCCTCAACCACGACAGCGCGATCGCGTCCGCCGCCGCCCGCATGGTCACCGCCGCGAACGGCCGCCGCATGATCGAGATGGGCTCGCGCCGCACGCACGAGGAAGCCGCCGTGGCGTGCGCCCGCGCGTCGTACCTGGCGGGCTTCACGGCGACGTCCAACCTGGAGGCGGGCCGGCGCCACGGCATCCCGACGGCCGGCACGTGCGCGCACGCGTTCACGTTGCTGCACGACTCCGAGGAAGAAGCGTTCCGCAGCCAGGTCGACGCGCTGGGTGCCGGCACGACGCTGCTGGTCGACACCTACGACATCACCGCGGGCATCAAGACGGCCGTCGCGGTCGCCGGCCCTGACCTCGGCGCGATCCGGATCGACTCCGGTGACCTGGGCGTTCTCGCCCGCCAGGCCCGCGACCAGCTCGACTCGCTGGGTGCCCGCAACACCCGGATCGTCGTGTCCGGCGACCTCGACGAGTACTCGATCGCGGCCCTGCGCGCCGAGCCCGTGGACGCGTACGGCGTCGGCACGTCGGTGGTGACCGGGTCGGGCGCGCCGACCGCGGGCATGGTCTACAAGCTGGTCGAGGTCGACGGCAGGCACGTCGAGAAGCGCAGCACGTCCAAGCAGTCGCGGGGCGGCTGGAAGAAGGCGTTGCGCCGCCACAAGGACACCGGCACGGCACTGGAGGAGGTCGTGTTCCAGGCGCCTTCGGAACCCGAGCTCGGCCCGCACGACAGGCTCGTGCAGATTCCGCTGATGCGCGCTGGACAGGTCACCGGCGAGGTACCCACGCTGGAGCAGGGCCGCGAACGCTTGCGCGCGGCGCTGGTGAGCGTGCCGTGGGAGGGCCTCAAGCTCTCGCGCGGTGAGCCCGCGATTCCGACGATCTACCTGGAAGGCTGACATGACGAAGGCACTGATCGTCGTCGACGTGCAGAACGACTTCTGCGAGGGCGGTTCGCTGGCGGTGACGGGAGGTGCGGCCGTCGCGGCGGCCATCTCGCAGCACATCGCCACCTCGTCCTACGACCACGTCGTGGCGACGCGTGACTACCACGTGGATCCGGGTCCGCACTTCTCCGCGACGCCGGACTTCATCGACTCGTGGCCGGTGCACTGCGTGGCGGGCACGCCCGGCGCGTCGTTCCACCCGGAGCTCGACGTGTCCGGGATCGAACAGGTCTTCTCGAAGGGCCGTTTCGCCGCCGCCTACTCGGGTTTCGAGGCGGAGAACGACCTCGCGGGGTGGCTGACGGACAGGGGAGTGACCGACGTGGACGTCGTCGGGATCGCGACCGACCACTGCGTCCGCGCCACGGCCCTCGACGCGCAGCGCAACGGCTTCCGCACGAGGGTGCTCGTCGGCCTCACGGCGGCGGTCGCCCCGACGACCCGCGACGCCGCCGTGGAGGAGCTGGTCGCCGCGGGTGTCGCTGTCTCCTAGGGAGTGGGCGAACAGGCCACCGTTCCGACGGTGACGCTGCCCGTGTAGCCGGACGACGGCTCGAACGTGATCTTCAGCAGCGTCATGCTCAGGCTGCCGTCGTTCGGCACCGGGAACACCGTGTCGGTGAACTTGGCCTTCGCCAGCACGGTTCCGGTGTTCGACTTGATGTCGTGCACGTACCCGGGCGGGATGGTCTGCGGCAGCCCGGTCCACCCGGACATGCCCTTGAGCTGCCAGCCGGCCTGCGTGCCCTTGTCGTCGGCGTCGCAGTTGACCGACCACTCGGCGATCTTGAGCCGCGGGCCCCGCTGCGCGGTGAGCGCGGACAGCTCGAAGGCGGTGCCCTTGGCCACCGACTTCGTCCTCGTCAGGAACTCGTCCGGGTTCACGACCTCGGTCGTGCAGGTCGAGCTCGTCGCGCCGATCTTGAGCCCGCTCCTGCTCACGGCGGGGCTGGAGCCGGTGACGGTGCCCGCCACGTCCGGGTTCACGGCGCACACCGCGAGCGGCGTGACCGTGAAGGTCTGGTCCGCCTTCGCGAAGTCCGCGGATCCCGCCGACGCGGTGCCGGGCGGGTTGGCCGCGAGCGCGGGGGCCGCGGTCGCGAACGTCAGCGCGACCACAGCGCCTGCGATCAAACTCTTGCGCACTTCAGTCCTCTCGGGACGGCGTCGAAATCCCTCCGCACCGATAATCGTGCTGTTGTGCGGTGCGGCTGACAGCTCGGCACCCCATGTCACCCTTTCGAGAATCCCAATTACCCGATCTAGTGACAGGCGAGCTGGTGGCCGCCACGTCAAGACTCGACAAAGGTGAGGATCACCCGCTTCCTCCGCTCGGATTCGCCGTGATCACACTGGCGGGCGTCCGCCGGACGGTTACCGGACTCCGGCGAGCGTGGCGAACGGCTCCCGGCGCGGCAGCGCGGTCGGGAGGCCTGCCAGCCTCTCCAGCGCGGAGCACACCCGGACGGCGGCACGCCCGTCGCCGAACGGGTTGCGCCCCAGGGGAAGCCGCAACCGGGAGCCGAGCACCCAGCCCGCCTCGGCGAGGATGCGGGTGGTGTCCGTGCCGACGAGCCAGGCGCACCCGGCGTCGACGGCGAGCATGCGTTCGGTGGTCTCGCGCAGCACCAGCACCGGCACGCCGAACGACGGCGCCTCCTCCTGGATGCCACCGGAGTCGGTCAGCACGAGGGCCGCGCGGCGCAGCACGCGCACGAGGTCGGAGTAGTCGAGCGGGTCGGTGATGACGATGCGCTCGTGGCCGCCCAGCAGCGACACGACCTGTTCGCGCACACCGGGGTTCGGGTGCGCGGGGATCAGCACGTGCAGGTCGGGGTGGCGGTCGGCGATGGCGCGCACGGCGTTGAGCACGCGCATGAGCGGACGGCCCCACGACTCGCGGCGGTGCACCGTGACGAGCATGAGCCGGCCGCCGGTGGCGTCCAGGGTCCGCTCCAGCGCCACGAGGTCCGGGCTGGACGCGGGGAGGTCGAGGGCCCCGACGCGCTGCACGGCGTCCACGACGGTGTTGCCGGTGACGACGATGTGGCTGTCCGGCAGGGACTCCTCGTTCAGCGCGTTGGCGGCGTCGTCGGTCGGCGCGAGGTGCAGCGAGGTGATGCGGGAGATCATCTGCCGGTTCCCCTCCTCGGGGAACGGGCCGTACAGGTCGCCGGTGCGCAGACCGGCTTCGAGGTGTGCCACGGGGATTCCGCGCCAGAAGGAGGCGATCGCCGCGGCGAGGCTGGTGGCGGTGTCGCCCTGCACGAGGGTGACCGCGGGGTCGCGCTCCTCCAGCACGGCGTCGAACTCGGGCAGCAGCCGGGAGACCAGCTCGGCCTGCGTTCCGGTGGTGCGGGGCACGTCCAGCCGCACGTCCGGCACCAGGTCGAACGCGCCGAGCGCCTGCTCCACCATGCCGGAGTGCTGTCCACTGTGGACGATCGTGGGACGGAGGCCGGGATGGCCCCTCAGCGCGATGGCGACCGGGGCGATCTTCACGGCTTCTGGCCGGGTGCCGGCCACGAGCAGAACTTCTTTCCTCACCGTTGTCCTCTCTCGGGGATACCGGGAGGTCCGCCTGGGGCCGGGGGCAACCCCAGGCGGACCATTTCAGCCGGCTCGATTCGGTCTGGCCTGGACGGGGACCGCACGGCGCCTTTTTCGCGTCGAGTGCAGGAGAAACGCACCCACGACGAGAAGGACGATTCCCGCGACGATCCACCACGTCACGTCCGCGCCGGTGACCGCGAGGGCACCCACGCCCGTGCCGACACCAACGCCCGTACCGGGGACCTTGTACATCCGCCGCTCCTCGGTCAGGCCGCGCTCAGGTGCGCGCGACGGCGCAGCGCCACGAAAGCGACCGGTGCGGCGACGACACCGAGCAGGCCGAGGCCGATCCACAGCCCCGCACCCGACGCCATCGGGATGGGCAGGCCGGCGGGACCGCACGTGGCGGACGAGAGGATCACGTCGCCGGTGCCGATGGAGCCGAGCACGCCCTGCAGCAGCTTGATGTGGATCGCGTTCACGGTGAGGCTGCCGTCGTTGTTCCTGATCTGCTCGTTGAAGACCACTTCCGCGATCTTGATGCCGGCGAGCTGGACGTCCAGCTTGGTGTTGGCTGCCGGATCGGCGTCGACCTGGCCGAGCCTGCCGAGGTTCACGCCCGCGAGCTTGGACTTGCCGGCCAGACCCTTCTGGGTCGCCGTGCACTCCGCCTCCACCAGTTCGGCGGAGATCTTGCCGGTGACCCCGGAGAGCAGGTCGACCCGGACGTCCGCGGTGCTCGCCCGCGAGTACACACCGCCGGACTTCTCGTCCCGCGACGCGGAGGCGTTGATGACACCGGTCTTCAGAATCCCGGTGAGGTCGACGCCCGCGAACGTGTTCTGCGTCGGCCCGTTCGCGTTGGCGGCGGCGAACGGTTCCGCGTTGACCGCGGGGCTGCCGAGCAGCGTCACGTTGAGCCTCGCACCGTCGGCCGAGGCGTCCCCCGGGGCGGCCGAAGCAGGTGCGGCACCGACCAGGAGTGCGGCAATCGCGATGACTCCAGCCAGTCCCGTCATTCGGACACGCATGAAACTCCTTCCCTTGATTCCGGCCCCAAGGCGCGTTGATACCAATCTGGTTTCACGCTTTCCGGGGGCAATTACCGGCATCGGCGTTCTTTCGAGGGAACTGAGGGTTACTCCCCGTATCGGGCGACACGATCACTCGACTCGCCCAATCGGCGCCACTCATCGTGGGTTTTTTGATCAATTTCCGGTTACGGCGCCACCCGATCCGGGGGTGAGGGATGACGTTCCGTCTACCGATGGAACGTCAGGTAGCCCATCTGGGCGCTCCCTCATCGGTGGAAAGGATCCTCGGGTGACGCTTGCCGTGCGCCGCACCGCATTCCCGAGCCGGGTGACGGTGGTCGTCCTGCTCGCCGTCGCGGCCGGACTCGTGTTCGCACACCGCCTGTACCGCACGGCGGAGATCTCGCTGTCCGGCGCGGTTCTCAGCGTCATCAGCTCCTACGGCGTGGACGTGGTCCCCGAGCGCCAGACCGTCTACTTCGGACTGGGTTCGGACACGCCGCTGGGCCTGCGGATGACGCCGGAGTGCACGTCCGCGTTCCTGGTGCTGCCGCTGATCGTGGTGGGCGCGGTGATGATCGCGTTGCGCCCGCGCATCCAGTCGCGCGTGCTGTTCGCGCTGGGGGTCGCCGCGCTGGCGGTCGTGGTCGTCAACCAGTTCCGGGTGCTGACCCTGGTGGGGTTGGTGAACTGGCTGGGCGTCGACACCGGCTACTACTGGGGTCACACGCTGCTCGGGTCGATGGTGAGCGTGTTCGGTGGCGCGGCGGCGTTGGTCGCGTTCGTCTGGCTGGCCACGCGGAAGTGAGCCTCGACCTCGTCCTCGGGTTCACGCAGGCGCTCGCTCTGACGATGAGCGTCGCCTTCGTGACGTACGTGTTCGTGATCGTGGTGCCGTACCTGCGGCGCAAACCCGCGCCCGTCGGCGTCCCGGAGTCGTTGGAGTGGCACTTCTTCGTGCCGTGCCGCGACGAGGAGGCCGTCATCGGCGCCACGATCAGGTACCTGCGCGAGACGTTCCCCATCGCGCACGTGTGGGTCATCGACGACGACTCCGACGATCGCACCGCTGGAGTCGTGCGGACGTTGAAGCGCAACGGCGGTGTCCGGGACACCCAAATCCACCTCGTGCGACGCCAACGCCCGTACGCCCGCACCGGCAAGGGCAACGCGTTGAACGACGCCTACCGCACGCTGAAACTGTGGATGGGCCGGCGTGCGGACACCGACCGCGCGATCGTCGTCGTGGTCGACGCGGACGGCCGACCGGCGCCGAACTGCCTGGAAGTCTGTGCGGCACAACACCTCTTCGGCAACCCTCGGATCGGCGCCGTGCAGGTGGACGTGCGGATGATCAACGCGGGTCAGCGGCAGCCAGGGGTGTCGCGGTGGCGGCGCGCGTTCGGGGCCGGCCTGGTGCGGATGCAGGACCTGGAGTTCCGCACGGCCATCGCGGCGATCCAGATGTCCCGCGGCGCCACCGGCACGATCTCCATGGGCGGCAACGGGCAGTTCACGCGGCTGTCCGCTTTGGACTCGATCGCGGGACCTACCGGAAGCCCCTGGCGCGGCTCGTTGCTGGAGGACTTCGAGCTCGGCGTGCACCTGCTGACCGAGGGCTGGCATACGGGGTTCTCGTTGGACACGCACGTGAACCAGGAAGCGCTGTACTCGTTGCGCCGGTTCCTGGCCCAACGCACCCGTTGGGGCCAGGGAACCATGCAGTGCATGCGTTATCTGCGGCGGATCTGGGACTCGGAGCACCTGACGACCCTGGGTGCCGCCGAGATGATGTACTACCTGGCGCAACCGTGGATGCAGCTGCTCGGAACGCTGATCTACCCGATCCCGGTGGCGATGATGGCGTACCGGTTCGCGGTGTCGCCCTCCGAAGTCGTGGCGTGGTTCTTCGACGGCGCCTGGATCCTGTTCACCGTGTACGGCGCGTTCGGGTTGCTGCCGTTCGTCCTGTGGGGACCGGTGTACCGCGCACGCTGTGTGCCTGTTGGGTTCTGGAAGTCCGTTGCGTACGGGTTCGGTTACGCGCTGTACATCTACACCTTCTACATCACGTCGTGGCGCGCGCTGATCCGTTTGGTGCGCGGCAACAACGGCTGGACCAAGACGCGGCGCAACGAGGAACGGGTGGCGGGCAAGGTCGCTCTCGACGGGTGAGAACAACGTGTGTGACCGGTCACTTTGTGGAGATCGAACAAAGACGTTCTCGAGTTCACATGGTTAACCTCAGGTCCTCTCGATTCCGCCTGGGAGGGAACCGTGACTCTCGCACTCGCGCCTCGTCGCACCGTGCTCGCCGACTTCGTGCCGGGCGCACTGGCGCGCGACCTGACCCTGGTCGTCGCCGGTGCCGTCCTCACCGGTCTCGCCGCTCAGGTGGCGCTGCCGATCCCCGGCAGCCCGGTCCCGCTGACGGGCCAGACGTTCGCCGCCCTGCTCGTCGGCGCGTCCCTGGGCTGGCAGCGCGGCGCGACCTCGATGCTGCTGTACCTGATCGCGGGCGTCGCGGGTGTGCCGTGGTTCCAGGGCGGCTCGTCCGGTGTGCCGGTCTCGCTCGGCTACGTCATCGGCTTCGTGTTCGCCGGTGCGCTCGTGGGCTACCTCGCCGGGCGTGGCGGTGACCGCACGCCGTTGCGGACCGTGGGCACCATGGCGCTGGGCAACCTGGCGATCTACTCCGTCGGCGTGCCGTGGCTGATGGCGATGACCGGCATGTCGTTCGGCAAGGCCCTGGCCGTGGGCGTGCTGCCGTTCCTGATCGGTGACGCGCTGAAGGTCGCGCTGGCCGCGGGCGTGCTGCCGGGAGCCTGGGCCCTGGTCCGCCGCCGGTAGCTTGGACCAGGTGATCACACCTGGGGAGTACCTGTCGTTCCTGGATGCGCGCCTGCCCGGTCTCGTGGTGGGCGCGCATCTTCATGGGTCGAACGTTCTCGGCGACGTCGTTGCGGACTCGGACCTGGACATCGTGATCGAGCTTTCCTCGGCCGCCGAGGTGCCTGCCTTCGACGGCGCCGATGTCGCGGTCGTGCCGGCGGGATCGTTGGAGAAGCCCGTCTTCGAGGTGACGCCGCTGGCCGGTGAGATCACGCCCGTGCTGTGGCAACAGCTGCGGACCGTCGGACAGACCGTGCGCGGCGCACGGCCCTCCTGTCCCGGCACTGCCGCCGAGGTCGAGGCGTACTGCCGCGACAACCTGATCAGCTACTGGAAGCGGGACTTCGACCGCTTCCGCGAGGTGCTTTCCTCCTTGGATCCCCAGGCGCCGATACCGCGCGACGCGCTGCTGTGGGTGGGCCTCGGCCCGGCCCGCCTGTGGCACACGATCCGGACGGGCGAGATCGTCGGCAAGTCGCGCGCCGGCGAACTGGCCGCCGCCCGCTGGCCCGACCTGCCGATCCTGGACCTGGTGTCGTCCCGGCGGGGTGCGGACGTACCGCTGACGGTCGCGCACGCCCGAGCCGCCCTCGAGCTGTTCGACCGGATCCTCGCCGACGTCTGAGGGGGACTGTCGGACCCGCCGGGTACGGTCTGTCCCGTGCCTGAAGTTCCCCCCACCCTGAGCCTGCTCGAAACCGCCGTCCACGCCGTCGGCGGTGCGGAGCGCCCTGGTCAGGTGGAGATGGCTGAGGCCGTCGACCACTCGATCCGCACGGGCGAGCACCTCGCCGTGCAGGCGGGCACGGGCACGGGCAAGTCGCTGGCGTACCTGGTGCCGTCGATCCGGCACGCGGTGGCGGAGGACGAGACCGTGGTGGTCTCGACGGCCACGATCGCGTTGCAGCGGCAGCTGGTCGACCGGGATCTGCCGCGGCTGTCCAAGGCGCTCAAGAAGGAGCTGGGCAGGGAGCCGACGTTCGCGATCCTCAAGGGCCGCAGGAACTACCTATGCATGCACCGCGTGCACAACGGCGCGCCCGACGAGCCGGAGGACGACGCGCTGTTCGACCCGTTCGCGGTGTCGAAGCTCGGGCGTGAGGTGAAGCGGCTGCACGAGTGGTCGTCGGACACCGAGACCGGCGACCGCGACGAGCTGGTGCCCGGTGTCAGCGAGCAGGCGTGGCGGCAGGTGTCGGTCACGGCTCGTGAGTGCCTCGGCGTGTCGAAGTGCCCGATCGGCTCCGACTGCTTCGCGGAACGGGCGCGGGCGGAGGCGGGCAAGGCGGACGTGGTGGTCACGAACCACGCGATGCTCGCCATCGACGCGTTGGAGGGCTACCAGGTCCTGCCGGACCACGACGTGGTGGTGATCGACGAGGCGCACGACCTGGTCGACCGGGTCACGTCGGTCGCCACGGAGGAGCTGAGCGGCGCCAGCGTCTCGATGGCGGCGCGCCGGTGTGGCCGGCTCATCGACCAGGACATCGCCGACCGGCTGGCCGAGGCGAGCGACGGGCTCGCGATGATCCTCGAGGACATGCCTCCTGGCCGGCTGGACGCGCTGCCGCGGGCACTCGCCGGTGCGTTGGCGGCCACCCGCGACGCGGCGCACAACTGCGTGTCCGCCATGGGGCCGGAGCGCAAGGAGGACCCGGACGGGGCGACGGCGCGCAAGCTCGCGCTGGCGTTGCTGGAGGAGGTCCACGACTGCGCGGTGCGGGTGCTGGAGGCGTTCGACGAGGAACGCGACGTCGTGTGGGTGTCGGGCGACTTCAACCAGAAGGCGCCGGCGTTGCGGGTCGCGCCGCTCGGGGTGGGCGGGCTGCTGCGGGAGCGGCTGTTCGCCAAGCGCACCACGGTGCTCACGTCGGCGACGCTGACGCTCGGCGGCGCCTTCGACACGATGGCGCGCCAGTGGGGCCTGCCGCCGTCGGAGAAGGTCCGCAAGATCGAGGGCGCGGCGACCGAGAAGGACATCGACGGTCCGAAGTGGACAGGCCTCGACGTCGGCTCGCCGTTCCAGCACGGCACGAGCGGAATCCTTTACGTGGCACGGCATCTGCCGCAGCCGGGCCGGGACGGGCTGCCGCCGGAGTACCTGGACGAGATCGAGGGCCTGGTGAACGCGGCGGGTGGCCGCGCGCTCGGGCTGTTCTCGTCTACACGCGCGGCGAAGGCGGCCACGGAGGCGCTCCGCGACAAGCTCGAGCACCCGATCCTGTGCCAGGGCGACGACGCGACGGGCCTGCTGGTGAAGAAGTTCGCCGAGGACGAGCGCACGTGCTTGTTCGGCACGCTGTCACTCTGGCAGGGCGTGGACGTGCCGGGCCCGAGCCTGCAGCTCGTGATCATGGACCGGATCCCGTTCCCGCGCCCGGACGACCCGCTGGCCTCCGCGCGCCAGAAGGCGGTGAGCTCACGTGGCGGCAACGGCTTCCTCAGCGTCGCCGCCACGCACGCCGCCCTCCTGCTGGCCCAGGGCGCGGGCCGGTTGCTGCGGTCGATGTCGGACAAGGGAGTGGTGGCCATCCTCGACCCGAGGCTGGCCACGGCTCGCTACGGCGGGTTCCTCAGGGCCTCACTCCCTCCGTTCTGGACCACCTACGACCCCGAGGTGGTCCGCGGCGCCCTCAAGCGCCTGGACGAGGCTCAGACCCCTTGACCCGCTCGACCAGTTCGTCGCGGAAGGCCTGAGCGTCCGCCAGTTCCGGCTCGGTTCCGTCGGACCCCTTCAGCGCGCCTTCGAGGATCTTCAACGCCTGCCGCTCGTCCCCGCGCGCGTCCGCCTGCCGGGCCGCGTTCTCCATGGCCTTGGCGAGCTTGGTGCGCGCCTCGGGTTCCTGCGCGGCCTTGTTGATCCGAATCCAGTTGCCGCCCGGATCGACGACGGTGAACCCGGTGTACCGGTCGTTGCGCAACCGCGGCCGGGTCATCCGCGGGATGCCGGAGATGAGCAACTTCCCGTGCACCGCGCGCATCCCCGCCGCGAACGCCTCGAACAACGGCTCGGTGTCCTCGACGATGACGATGCACGTGCTGTGCGACTGCTCCGGCACGTGGCCGGGCATCCCGTAGAAGTGCAGGTTGATGTCCTCGCGCCGCATGGCGATGTACGGGTTCGGGCGCGTCTGCCGGTAGGTGTCAGAGAAGCCGAGCATCTCGTAGAAAGCCGACATCTCGTCGATGTCGACGCAGGGCAGGAGCGGAATCGTCAGTTCGTTGGCCACCGCCCGAAGCTAAGCCCGGCCCCGCCGAAACGACACCGAGCTATTTGCTCAAGCGAACAGCAGCACCACTCCGCCCAGCACCATCAACGCCGAAACCACGGCGATGGCGAGCACACGTCCACGTGAAGTCCCCGCGTGCTTCAAGGCAATGCCCAACGGTCCAATACCAGCCACAACAGCCCCTTTCGAAGGTATGGCAACGGCAGCGCGCACAGTCCCGAACGCCACACCCAACGGCGACATACCGAGCTCGTGCGCACCAACGACATCTGCTTCCCACTGCTCGCGGTAGCGCTCATCGCCCACCACCGCCGCTGCGAACCGCACCACCAGCAACGCGATTCTCATTGCGCCGCCCGCGGCACGAACTTCGGTGCCGGAGCCGCCCGCGCCACGACCTTGCGGGCCTCCGCGGCCCCGTCGGCGGTCAGCCGGTACATCCGCCGGCGCGGCCCACGCCGTTCCACGTCGTCGTCCCAGGCCGACGTGACCCACCCGGCCCGTTCCAGCCGGTCCAGCAGCGGGTAGACGCTGCCGGACGGCCTGCCGGTGAGCTTGATGATCTCCAGGCCCCAGCGCGGCTCGTCGGTGCCGAGCAGCACGTCGAGGACGTCGACGGTGGCCTTGCCGATGCGTTGCAGTGGCTCCACGCCACTAAGACTACCTATGTAGATTAAGGCGTTCAAGTAGCTGTTCGCGGAACTCCAGCGCCGACGCCCGCTCTTCCTCCGAGGCGTGCACCTCCCGCGCCAGCGCCCCTTCGAGGATCTTCAACGCCTGCCGCTCGGCCCCGTGCGACCCGGCCAGCGTCACCGCGCTGCTCAACGCCCTGGACAGCCCGTCCGACCGCACGGACTCCCGCACGGCGGGCACCACCCGGATCCAGTTGCCACCGGGATCGACGAACAGGAACCCGTCCCGGCGCGGCCGGGTCATCCGCGGGATCCCCGTGAGCAGCACCTGCCCGTACACCGCCCGCATGCCGACGGCGAACGCCTCGTACAGCTCCCGCGGGTCCTCCACCTGGATCAGGCACGAGCTGTAGGACTGCGCCGGGTCGTAGCCAGGAATGCCGAAGAAGTGGAGGTTGATCTCCTCGCGCCGCACCGAGAGGTACGCGTTCGGCCGGTACTGCCGGTACGTGACCGTGAACCCGAGCATCACGTAGAACTCGGCCACCTCGTCGATGGACGCGCACGGCAGCAGCGGGATCGTCACCTCGTTGGCCACGCCGCCACGCTAGACCCGGAGATCAGCCGTCGACCAGCAATCCGCGTAACGGTCCTTGCAGTCTTCCGGCCCGGCGGGACACACCGGGCAGCGACGTCACGCGTGCCGGGCGCTTCAGGGCCGGGTGCCAGATCTGGTCCACGACCTCGTGCGCGGGCCCCGAAACGTCACTCTCCAGGTGTTCCGCCCACAGCCGCAGCCGGGTCGCCCGCACCACTTCCGCGTCGTCGGTCACGACGTTGACCTCGGTGTCGTTGAACAGCGAGTGCTCGTTCAGGTTCGCCGACCCGATCGACATCCACTTGTCGTCCACAATGGACAGCTTGGCGTGCACGTAGATCGGGGCGTCGCCGTGGGCGACGAGCGTCGCGGCGACGAGCCGCCCGCCGGAGTCGACGTCGAGCAGGCGGCCGAGCTGACCGCGCGTGGTGTCCGCGCCGTTGCTGGGTTTCTGCGGCAGCACCAGCACCATCCGGAACTCCGGCGACGGCGGTCTGCTCAGCTTCTCCAGCAGCACTTCGGTGATCTCCGGCGACCACAGGAACTGGTTCTCCAGGTACACCAGCGACTCGGCCGCCCGCAGCGCGCGCAGGTAGGAGTCAAGCAGGCTGAAGTCGCCGTGCGGGGCGAACGAGTAGGTCTTCTCCGGGATCGTCCGCACCAGCTGCACCGACGACGACCCCGCCTCGGGCGGCACGTGCGGAACGGGCAGGGTCTCCCCCGCGATCTCCAGCCACCGCGCGGCGAAGTGCGCGGCAACCTCCGCGACGACGGGACCTTCCAGCTTGGCCACGTGGTCGTGCCAGCCGAGGTCGCGCGGCGGGTGGCCGGGCGAGTCGTGGCGGTCGCCCTCCACGGCCGTCATGTCGAGGCCGCCGACGAACGCGACATCGTCGACGATCACGATCTTCTCGTGGTGGCAGTGCAGCGTTCGCTCGCGCGCGTCCAGCTCGCACCGGACGGCGCCGCACTCCAAGAAGGCCTTCTGTGCCGCCAGCGCCCGTTTGCGCGTCGGCTCGAACATCGGGAAGGGCGGGCCTGCCCAGAGCAGCACGCGCACCGGAATCCGTTCCGCGGCAGCGGAAAGCAGTTCACGCAGCTGCGGAGCGCCCGGCTCCCGGGTCAGCTGGAAGTCCGGCGAGGCATGCCAGTTCGCGATGTGCACGTACTTCTGCGCGCCCTCGATCGCCTTCGCGATCACGGGGAACGCGTTGGCGCCGTCGACCAGGACCTCGATCTTGTTGCCGTGCTGCACCGGCGGCGCGGGGTGAACCACCCCGCGCCGTCTCCGTCCAGCACCTCGCCCCACCCCAGCCGCCGCAGCCGGCGCGCGTGGTGGGAGCACAGCATGTTCTCCAGCCCGTCTCCGAGCCGGGCGTCGAGAACGTCGAGTAGGCCCACGAGACGCGGATTTACCCGATTCGCGTGCTTCTAAACGGCGAGCACCGTCGTCGTGCCCGGCTCGACCTCCGTGAAACCCGCGTCCCGCACCGCCACGACGTCGTCGCGGTGGATCAGCGAGTCCCACTCGGCGGCGGACGGCGTCCGCACGGCACAGCGGTAGTCCAGCAGCGCCCACGCCTTGAGCTCGGCCTCGGACAGGCGCGGCGCCAGCAGCATCGACGCGTGCCCCACCTGGGCCGCGAGCTTGCCCGCCGACATCTCCACCCGCGGGTTCACGTACAGCAGCCGCGCGCCCTCGGGCACCGCTCCCGGCTCGTCAGGGGGCAGGTCGGAGCCCGAGATCTGCAGCTTCGCGACCTCGCGGGGTGTCTCGGACACCAGCACGGGCAGCAGCGACCGGACCGACGCGCCATCCACGGTGACCGTCACGCCCGGCAGCTCCTGCACGGCCTCCCACTGCACGCCACGGGCCCGGCGCGACACCTTGCGGATCCGCCCGGCCACCCACGCCCGCACCGCCTCGTGCCACTCCCCGCCGACGTCGGCGCGCGGGTCGAGGCACACGGCGACCGCCGACGCGGCCGCGGCCTCCAGCAACGCCGTCCGGGACGGCGGGTCTACGCGTTCGATGCGCAACACCATCGGCATCGCGCGGACCTCGGCCTCCTCCGCGTAGTTCCGGGACGCGATCAGGTCGAGAATCATCACAGCCGGGTCAGCTCCAGGCCGTCCGCGGCGTCCGCGGCCTCCACCTCGGCCCTGGTCACGCCGAGGATGAACAGCACCGCGTCCAGGAACGGGTGCGACAGCGCGGTGTCGGCGACCTCACGCAGCGCCGGCTTCGCGTTGAACGCGATGCCCAGCCCGGCCGCGTTCAGCATGTCGATGTCGTTCGCGCCGTCACCGACCGCCACGCACTGGGCCAGCGACACGCCGACCTCCTCGGCGAACCGGCGCAGCGCCACGGCCTTGCCCGGCCGGTCGACGATCTCGCCGACGACCTTGCCGGTCAGCTTGCCGTCGACGACCTCCAGCGTGTTCGCGGCGCAGAAGTCGAGCTGGAGCTCGTCGGCGAGGCCCGTGATCACCTTCGTGAACCCGCCGGACACGACACCGCAGTAGAAGCCGAGGCGCTTGAGCGTGCGGATCGTCGTGCGCGCGCCGGCCGTGAGCTCCAGCGACGCCGCGACCTCGTCCAGCACCTTCTCGTCGAGGCCCTCCAGCAACGCGACCCGGCGGCGCAGCGACTCGGTGAAGTCGAGCTCACCGCGCATCGCGGCCTCGGTGATCTCGCGCACCTGCTCCTCGCACCCGACGTGCGCGGCCAGCATCTCGATCACCTCGCCCTGGATCAGCGTGGAGTCGACGTCGAACACGACCAGGCGCTTGGCCCGGCGGGTCAGGCCGGCGCGTTCGACCGCGATGTCCAGCCCGCCCCGCACCGACACCTCGGCGAGCGCGGACCGCAGCTCGGCGTCGTTCTCGAGCGTGTCGTCGGCGACGGAAACCCGCAGCTCGAGCCCGGTGACCGGGTAGTCGGCGACGCCGCGGATCGCGTCGATGTTCACGCCGAGCGACGCGAGCCGGCGCGCCACCTCGGTGAACGCCTTCGCGGTGACCGGGCGGCCCAGCACGATCAGCACGTGCGACGACTCCAGGCGTGCCGACCGCTTCGAGTCGGCGCCGATCTCGATCTCGACGTGCATCGAGACGGTGGCCATCGCCTGTTCGACGGCCTCCTGCAGGCCCTCGGGGTCGTGGTCGGTCGAAACCAGCGCACCGAGCACCAGCCGGCCCCTGATGACGACCTGCTCCACGTCGAGCACCTCGACTCCGTGCCTGGTCAGCACGGCGAAGAGCACGGAGGAGACACCGGGCTTGTCGGGACCGGTCACGGTGATCAGCACGGGCGTTTTCACGTCGTCGTCTCCTCGTCGGACGCGACGAGCCCCGACCGCGCGAAGCAGCCGGGGCTCGTCGTTGAACCTGTGAAGTGCAGGTTACTTGTGGTCCGACTCCGACTTCTCGGAGGCCGTACCGGACTGGATCGCGGCGCCCGCCATCTCGGACAACGCCGGCTTCGCGTCCTTGTGCTGGATCGTCTTGCCGGTGAAGGTCACGTGACCCTCGTTCCGGATGCGTTCGATCATGTGCGGGTAGTGCAGCTCGAAGGCCGGACGCTCCGAACGGATCCGGGGCAGCTCGGTGAAGTTGTGCCGCGGCGGCGGGGACGACGTCGCCCATTCGAGCGAGTTGCCGTAGCCCCACGGGTCGTCGACCGTCACGACCTCACCGAAGCGGTAGCTCCGGAAGATGTTCCAGATGAACGGCAGCGTCGACGCGCCCAGGATGTAGGCACCGATCGTGGAGATCATGTTCAGCGTCGTGAAGCCGTCGGACGCGAGGTAGTCGGCGTACCGGCGCGGCATGCCCTCGTTGCCCAGCCAGTGCTGGACGAGGAACGTCGCGTGGAAGCCGAGGAACGTCGTCCAGAAGTGCAGCTTGCCGAGCGGCTCGTCCATGAAGCGGCCGGTGATCTTCGGGAACCAGAAGTAGATACCGGCGAAGGTCGCGAACACGATCGTGCCGTAGAGCACGTAGTGGAAGTGCGCGACGACGAAGTACGTGTCGGACACGTGGAAGTCGATCGCGGGCGCGGCCAGCAGGATGCCGGACAGACCACCGAAGAGGAACGTCACGATGAAGCCGATGCTGAACAGCATGGGCGTCTCGAACGTCAGCTGCCCCTTCCACATCGTGCCGATCCAGTTGAAGAACTTCACACCGGTCGGGACCGCGATGAGGAACGTCATGAAGGCGAAGAACGGCAGCAGCACGGCGCCGGTCGCGTACATGTGGTGCGCCCACACGGCGACGGACAGGGCCGCGATGCCGAGCGTCGCGTAGACCAGGCCGTTGTAGCCGAAGATCGGCTTGCGGCTGAACACCGGGAAGATCTCCGACACGATGCCGAAGAACGGCAAGGCGACGATGTAGACCTCCGGGTGACCGAAGAACCAGAAGAGGTGCTGCCACAGGATCACGCCGCCGTTGGCGGGGTCGAACACGTGGGCACCGAGGTGGCGGTCGGCCAGCAGGCCGAGCAGCGCGGCGGTGAGGATCGGGAACGCGAGCAGCACCAGCACCGACGTCACCAGGATGTTCCAGGTGAAGATCGGCATCCGGAACATCGTCATGCCGGGCGCGCGCAGGCAGACCACGGTGGTGATCATGTTCACCGCGCCGAGGATGGTGCCGAGACCACCGACCACCAGGCCGGAGATCCACAGGTCGGCGCCGACGCCGGGCGAGTGGATGGCGTTGGACAGCGGCGTGTACGCGAACCAGCCGAAGTCAGCGGCACCACCGGGGGTGATGAAGCCCGCCATCACGATCAGGCCACCGAAGAGGTAGAGCCAGTACGAGAAGGCGTTGAGCCGCGGGAACGCCACGTCGGGCGAGCCGATCTGCAGCGGGAGCACGAAGTTCGCGAAGCCGAAGACGATCGGCGTCGCGTACAGCAGCAGCATCACGGTGCCGTGCATCGTGAAGAGCTGGTTGAACTGCTCCTGGCTGAGGAACTGCATGCCGGGCCGGGCCAGCTCGGTCCGCATCAGCATGGCCATGGCGCCGCCGACCATGAAGAAGGCGAACGACGTGACCAAGTACATGATGCCGATTTGCTTGTGGTCCGTGGTGCGGAACATCCGCAGCAGGAAGGACCCCTTGACCGCGGTGCGCGTCGGATAAGGACGCGTTGCGATCGGCTGCGGGGCTACGGCCGTCACGGTACCTCCAGGCCTTGGTGGGACCAGTAGTTCGGGAAACTCACCGGATATTAGACGGAGCCGATCAGCTCCATTCGGGTGGGCCAGGGCCGGTGGCCAGCGGCGTAGCGCACGTCACACGTATCCTGCCGCCGTGCTCCGATTGCTCGCTGTCGCTTCCGTCCTGCTGGTGTTCGCCTGCGGCTCCCCAGCCACGCACAACTCGGCGGACGTCACCTTCGCCCAGGGCATGGTCCCGCACCACGAGCAGGCGCTGGAGATGTCCGGGCTCGTCGCCGCCCGCACCGAGAACCCCCAGGTGATCGACCTGGCCAAGCGCATCTCGGCGGCGCAGCAGCCCGAGATCGACCGCATGAACGGCTGGCTGAAGTCCTGGAACGCTCCCGTCCAGGCCTCCTCGCACACCCACTCCGGCTCGCACGGCATGGTCGAGCTGGGCAACCTCGCCGACCTCGACGGCACCGAGTTCGACCGCCAGTGGCTGTCGCTGATGATCCAGCACCACCGCGGTGCCGTGGAGATGGCGCGCAAGCACCTGTCCGCCGGCACGGACCCGGAGACGCGCAAGCTCGCCCAGGACGTCGTCAGCCACCAGGAGAAGGAGATCGCGGAAATGGAGTCGCTCCTCCCTCAGGGCTGATGCCAGCCTTCTGGGGGTGAGCACCTCAGCAGCCTGCCGCGCCGCAGTCTCTCTCGCGGCAGCTCACGGCGTGGTGTCCACCGACCCTGTCGTGCTGAAGACCGGCAGCAACGTGCTGGTGCACCTGCGCCCGGCCCCGGTCGTAGCCCGCATCGCCGCACGTACCGCACTGGTGCGGCCTTCGGTGGCCGCACACTTCGCCCGGGACCTGTCGATGTCGTCGTTCCTGGCGGGTCGCGGCGTGCCGGTCGTGACGCCTTCCGCCGAGCTCCCCGCCGGGCCTCATGTCGTCGACGGCTTCGTGCTCTCGTTCAGCACGTACGTCCCCCACGAGCCCGGTGCGCGGTTGCCGCGGGAGGACGTGCTCAAGCTCATGCCGGACCTGCACGCCGAACTGAGGCACTACCAGGGCGCGTTGCCCACGCGCGGCCCCCTGGACGACGTGGATCACGTCCTGACCTACCTGGACGGTCTGGGTGTGCCGGGCCTGGACAGGTTCCGCTCCTGGCGCGACTCCCTGCTGACCCGCTGGACCGCCCACTACCACGACGTCCAGCCCCTGCACGGCGACGCACATCCGGGAAACCTGCTGCTCACGCCATCCGGCCCCGTCTGGAACGACTTCGAGGACGCCTGGCTGGGCCCGGTCGCCTGGGACGTGGCCTGCTCCACAGACGAAGGAGCCGCCCCACGCGCCGTAGAGATCTACGGCGGCGGAGCGGCTCCTTCAGACGTGGAGTTCCACGTGGAGACACGAACCATGTTCGGCACGCTGTGGGGCGTGCTCATGGAGTGGTCTTAGGCGCGACGCCTGCGCATCACGAGCATCACGGCGGCACCGGCGGCAACGAGCGCCGCACCGAGCCCGAGCAGCCACGCGGAGCCGAAGCCGGTCGAGGCCAGGTCATCCTCGTTCGCGACCGGCGCGGGCGCGACGGTGGTGGTCGTGGTGGGCGCGACCGGCTCGGAGGACGACGGCGCAGTGGTGGTGCCCGACGTCGTGGTCGGGGTCGACGAGTGCGTCACGGTCGACGTGGACGTCGTCGTGGTGGTGGTCGTGGTCGTCGTGGTCGTCGTCTGCTCCTCGACACCACAGCCGTACCAGTGGCTGATCTGCGGGAGCTGTCCGCCGTTGTTGAACGGCGAACGCAGGTCCTCCCACGGCAGCGTCTCGCCGAGCTTGTCAGCGAGGTAGACGTTGAACTTGTCGCCGCCCTTGACCACGATGCCCGTGATCTCGATGCCCTCGGGCAGACCCGTGATGTCGAGGTGCTGCTGGTTGTCACCACCGGTGAAGGTGAACTCGTTCGGGTGAACGGTGGACCCGGTCAGCCCACCGACGGTGCAGGCATCGGGGTGGTTGATGTCGACGTTCTTGAGGAACGGCGTCGCGCGCGGGTCGTCCGTGGTCGGCACTTCGGGCTGAGCGCCGGCGGTGGTTGCCAGGGCGAGCGTGGCCACGGCTGCCACAGCGGCCGAAGCGAGCAGGCCGGCTCTTCTCAGGGGCGTCAAGCGCATCGGGTTACTCCGTACGGGATCGGGGATGTCGCGATCTAAGACGATCGACGTCGCCCAAACGGTCGAGATGACGATCAACTGCGCCCTTGTGGCCGAGTTGTTACTACTCTGTGAGGTCGCATCCCCAAACGACCGAACGCAAGAGGGGGCCGGCGACGCGGCCCCCTCCTGTGCGACAAGATCAGCTCTGCTGGCCCTGGGCGGGCTTCACGTAGACCGTTCCCCCGGTCGGCATGCGCCGGAACCACTGAACGGGAGTGACCGGCTGACCGATCACCGGGCCCACTCCAGGCGCGGGGTGAGCAACAGGCATGCCGGCGTTCTGCGGGAACTGCGGCAGGCGTGGAAGCTGGTTCGGGGAGGTCATTGTTCCTTCTCGGGAGGCGATTTAAGGTACTTCGGGCGACCCGACGATCGAAGTGCGAAGAAGTGAACCGAGTGCGGTTCTCAGTCGCCCAGCCGCCATCGCGGAGCCGACCTGCCATTCCTCGGTAGCCCGGGTGAGCAGCCACCCGAACGTTTTCGTCGCCCTATCGGTACGCCATTGGTCCAGAGTCCAGCTCGCATCGGCGTCGAGCCAGAACATCTGAGGCGGTTGTGCTGCCCTGCCCACCACCACTCGTCCTGAGGCAGCGCGCTTGTAACGCACGTCCGGGAGCACGTGGAAGCAGAGGTCTTCTGAATCCTCAGTGGACAGTGTGACACCGCCCGCGGAGGACTGCGCGGCAGCCCCGCCGACGTCGACCGGGAAGCCAGTCAAGGCACGCAGGAGCCAGCGCGCGTCCCCGCACAGGTCGTCCTCATGCGCGAGCAACCACTCGCCGATCTCACTGGCGCGTTCTTTTGCTTTCGCCAGCAATGAGTCGGCACCGAGTTGTTCGGTACCGATTGATTCGTTGAACTGCGCGAGGCAGCTGTAGGCGTGCCAGGCCGCGAACGTCTGTTCCAGTGGCCATCGTGCATGCGACCACGAAGTCTCGAAATAATCCGCGTCCTCAGCCCTCACGTCAAGAAATTCTTTTGTGATGGCGAGGTCGAAGAACTTTTCATGCGCGCCTTCGTGAACCAGTGCTTCCGCCACCTCCATCGGCAGCACGGGTTCGTCGATCAGGACGATGCCGGGGACGTACCGTGACGACGCCGAGACGAGTCCGCCGGACGTCTCCCGTTTGAGGACGGCGAGCATGGACACGTGGGCCAGGAGGTCGTCGGCCATGTCCGGTGCGAACTTCCGCAGCAGCGCGACGCCCTCGTCCACGATCGCCAGCGCGGCCTCGAACCGCTCCCCGTCCGCCTCGGTCAGCGGCTGCGGGCGCGTGCCGGGAGGAGCGACGATGCGCAACGGCGCCTCGAGCACCTCGGCCGCCGCCGGGTCCGCGGCCACGAGCAGACCGGCGTCACGAACCCTCATCGCGGCGACTTCAGCGAGTCGCGCGGGATCCAGGCCACCGTGGCCGGCCAGTGCCCTGCCGATCTCGTATCGGACGATCGGGTGATCCGCGAGGTTGTCGGACAACTCGGTTCCGGGAGCGAACATCTCGGCCGCCAGCCGGTACAGGGTGCGTCTCTCGTCCACCAGAGCAGGCGCAGTAACCAGCGCCGCATGCAGCGCATGCGCACTCACGGTGGGCGAACCCGTCACCGAAGACCCCTACTCACGTCCCCCGACGCCATGGAGTCATGGGCCCCACCACGTCGGCGGCGCCTGATGGCGCGCAACTTTAGAGCACAGAGTGACCTGCACGACATTGGATACCCCGACGAATGCCGGTGCCCCGGTCGCGTCTGCCGGAGACACGGCCGGGGCACCGGGATGGGTTCATCAGCCGAACATGATGCTGGTCACGTTCACGAAGCCGACGACGGCGAGCGCGACCACCGAGACAGCGATCATCGTGAGCACGGTGCGCCATCCGATCGCGGTGACGGCGACAGCGACGGCGGCGGCGATTCCGAGTGCACTCCCTGCGGACATCTCGTTCCCTCCCGACTAGGCGAGCAAGGGCTCCCAGGTGTGGGCGGTCCTGGGCTTCTCGCCTGCCCATAGGGTCCCGTGTTGTAGGTTGTCTGTCAACGGTCGCCAGGTTGCCAGACAAGTTGCAACCGCCGGGCAACAGGCCTAAGCTGGACCAATGCCCGCCGACGACGTCCATTTCGGCGAGAGCTGGTCGCTCTCGCCTGATTCGCGACGGCCACTGCCGGAGCTCATCGAGCAGAAGCTCCGGGAGCAGATCATCGGCGGCACCCTCAAGGCGGGCGACCGTCTCCCCACCGAACCGGAGCTGGCCCGCAAGCTGGACGTCGCGCGGTCGTCGCTGCGCACCGCGCTGCAGCGGCTGCAGCTGCAGGGCATCGTGGAGGTCCGCCGCGGCCTCGGCTGGTACGTCCGCCGCACCGACCTCGCCGCCGTCGAGGAGCACCTGGAGGGCAGGCTCGCCGCCCGGCAGTTCTCCCAGACCGACCTGCTGGAAGTGCGGATCGCCCTGGAGACCACCGCCGCCTCGCTGGCCGCGGTGCGCGCCGGCGACGGTGAGCTGGACGAGCTCGCCAAGCTGAACCGCCGCTACCAGCGCGCGCCCGTCGACGACATGCAGGAGGTGATCGAGTCGGACGAGGAGTTCCACTCGGCCCTGATGCGCGCGTCGCACAACGAGCTGCTGGAGCAGATGTACCAGGCGCTCGTGCCCGGCCTGCAGGACTGCAAGCGGCACGCGCACCCGTCCCGCGAGGTGCACAACCGTTCGGCGAACGAGCACGAGCAGGTGATCTGGTTCCTCCGCCGGCACGACGAGGTGGGAGCCAAGAGCGCGATGACCACCCACCTGCTCGGCCTGTACAACGACGTGGCCACCGACGACACGCAGCCCCGCGCCACCCTCGGCACCTATGTCGGGGTGTCAGACAACCCCATCTGGGGCAAGTCCCGCTGAGTCCGTGCCGGTACGGCGCGGGCCGAAAGGGTCTGGCGCTGATCCGTCATCACTCCCACCATGTATGGACAACCCGGTGGAGTGAGGGGGCGGCAACCAGGTGGTGGCGGCGCGCAGGCACAAACAGGCGCTGGCCGTCGCGATCCTGCTCCTGGTCGTCGCGGCGGCCGACCTGACCGCGGTGCTGCTGTGGCAACCGACGTCGAGAAGCGTGCCGCACGACGTGCTGGTCGTGCTCTGGCCGTTGCCGGCACTGGCCGGTTTCCTGCTGGGCACCTACGAACTGTTCCTGCACCAGCGGCTGGTGAACGAGATCGGCCGCATCTCCGGCCCCGGCATCGTCGAGCACCTGCTGCCGAGCGAGGTGCTCAGGACGTTCCTGTCGAGGATCTACGGCACCGGGCAGCAGAACGACGACGTGGTGTCCGGCGTCCTCGGCGGCAGCGGCATGCGCCCCAAGGGCGACGACCTGACGATCAGCACGCGCACGACGGTCCGGCTCGAACTGCAGGGCGTGGACACCAAGACCTACCACCTGACCACGACGCAGACCCACCAGTTCCGGCACAGCGTCCCGGTCGACCGGTTCGTCATCTTCGCCACCAGCAACGCCACGCTGCGCGACACGATCAGCGCCGCGTGCCGCTTCCCCCTGTTCGAGCTCTACTTCATGCCGGACGCGTCGCTGTTCCTCGACTCGGTCGACGACATCCGCGACTCGACCAAGATCACGATCGACTACCTCGACCACGACGGCCAGAGCCGCTCGGCCGAGCCCAGCCAGATCCCGCCGGTCGAGGTCCGCTTCGACCAGTGGTCGAACTACCTGACGTTCTTCCGCGAAGCCATGCCCCCGCTGCCGAAGCTCAGCCCGGTGGACCACATGAGCGACCTGCGCATCCTGGAATGCGACCTCAGCGGCATCGCCGACGACCACGTTGTGCGCGCCATCCTCGGTCTCACCGTGTCGTCACGATCGTTGCAGCGCACCAACGACGGCTTCGCGTACTGGCAGTCACCGTATCCGTCCTATGTGGACACCATAAGTTTCGACGCGACCGAGCTCGCCGTCGACCACTCCCCCGGCCACGAGTTCCGCATCATGCCGTTCACGTTCCGGTCCGGGACGGAGGCGGCGCAGTGGTTGCGGGCGGACCAGTTGAGGGACCTGGACGTGCGGTCGTGGATGTTGCCGGGGCACGGGGTGGCGTTGTTGTGGCGGGAACAGCGCGGCTGAGATCAGCCCGCCGAGAGGGTGAGCGTGGCTTGCAAATGGACGCAAGAAATTGCGTACACTTGCGTCATGACGCAACGGAGGCTGGCCGAGGTCGCGGCCAAGGTCGGGGTCAGCGAGGCCACCGTCAGCCGGGTGCTGAACGGCAAGCCGGGTGTCTCGGACGCCACGCGCAGCGCTGTGCTCACCGCGCTCGACGTGCTGGGTTACGAGCGGCCGACGCAGCTGCGGGGCGAGCGGGCCCGGCTCGTGGGGCTGGTGCTGCCCGAGTTGCAGAACCCGATCTTCCCCGCGTTCGCGGACGTCGTGGGCAACGCGCTGGCGCAAAGGGGTTTCACGCCCGTGCTGTGCACCCGGACGGCCGGTGGGGTGACGGAGGCCGAGTACCTGGAGCTCCTCCTCGAACAGCACGTCAGCGGCATCGTGTTCGCGGGTGGGCTGTACGCGCAGAAGGACGCCAGCCACGGGCACTACCAGCAGATGATGAGCAGGAAACTGCCTGCGGTGCTGGTCAACGCCGCGATAGACGACCTGGCGTTCCCGCGGGTGTCGTGTGACGACACGGTGGCGGTGGAGCAGGCGTACGGGCACCTCACGTCGCTCGGGCACAAGCGGATCGGCGCCGTGCTCGGGCCGCTGGACCACGTGCCGAGCCAGCGGAAGCTCGAAGCCATCACCCGGTGTGGTGGGGCGGATGTCGAGCACGCGATGTTCAGCCTCGAGGGTGGACAGGCGGCGGCGACGAAGCTCGTGCAGCGCGGGGTCACGGCGATCATCTGCGCGAGCGACCCGCTGGCGTTGGGTGCGATAAGGGCCGTCCGGAGGGCCGGGCTGGACGTGCCCAAGGACGTGTCGATCATCGGGTACGACGATTCCGCGTTCATGACCTGCACTGATCCGCCATTGACGACGGTCAGGCAGCCGATCGAGGCCATGGGGCGGGCGGCGGTGGAGCTGCTGGCCAACCAGATCTCCGGCAACGCCGTGGCGCCGGACGAGTTGCTGTTCGAGCCCGAGCTGGTGGTGCGGGCGTCCAGCGCTCCAGCGAGGTAACTGGGCAGTCAGCTTCTTGCGAGTTTTCGTCTAGATATTGCGTTCAGATGTAACGACGACTTATGGTCGCCGTCACATCGACGCGCTCGCGAGAAGGGCGGCCCCACCATGAAGAAGTCCGCTGCCGTGCTGCTGGGCTGTGTCCTGGTCGCCGGCTGTGGGAGCGGTTCCACGACCGAGCCCGGCGGCAAGGTCACCATCAACATCAACGGCCAGCCGCCACAGACCCAGGCGTTCGACCGCAAGGTCTTCGACGAGGACGTCGCGGAGTTCGAGAAGCAGAACCAGGACATCGACCTCGTGCCGCACGAGGGGTTCATGGACCCGAAGACGTTCTCCGCCAAGCTCGCCGGCGGCCAGCTGGAAGACGTCTTCTACGTCTACTTCACCGATCCCGCGGCGCTCATCGCCAGGAAACAGGCCGCCGACCTGACGGACTACGTCAAGGACGTGCCGCACTACGGCGACCTCAAGCAGGAGCTCAAGGACGTCTTCACGGTCGACGGCAAGGTCTACGGGCTGCCCACCGCGAACTACACGATGGGCCTGCTCTACAGCCGCACCAACTTCACCAAGGCCGGCCTGGACCCGGACTCGCCGCCGAAGACGTGGGACGAGGTCCGCGCCGCCGCCAAGAAGCTCAAGGACGCCGGTGTCACCGGGTTCGCCGAGTACAGCAAGAGCAACCAGGGCGGCTGGCACTTCACCACCTGGATGAAGTCCGTCGGCGGTGACGTCGCGCGCAAGGACGGCGACACCTACAAGGCCGACTTCAACAACGACAAGGGCAAGGAAGTCCTGCGCAGGCTCAAGGAGATGCGCTGGGACGACAACTCCATGGGCGACAAGCAGCTCCTGGAGATCGGCGACGTGCAGAACATGATGGGCGCGGGCCAGCTCGGCATGTACCTGGCCGCGCCGGACAACGTCGCCGCGATCGTCAACCAGTTCAAGGGCAAGTACGACGACTACGGACTGGCGGCGATCCCCGGCCGGCAGGGCACCCTGCTCGGCGGCGAGGGGTACATGATCAACCCGAAGGCCTCGCCGGAGAAGATCAAGGCCGGTCTCAAGTGGATCCAGTGGAAGTACCTGAACCCGGACCGCCTCGAGGGCAACCTGCAGAGGCACAAGGACCGCGGTCAGCCCGTCGGCCTGCCGATCCCGCCGATCGCCGACATCTGGACCGGTGAGCCGCGCCAGCAGCAGGAAGAGCTGAAGGCCAAGTACGCCACCATGCCGGTGCGGAACTTCCAGGCCTATGTGGACGGTTCGGAGAAGACCAAGGGCTCGCTCGAACCGCCGCAGGCCCAGCAGGTCTACGCGATCCTCGACAGCGTCGTCCAGGCGACGCTGACCAACTCCGACGCGGACCACGCGGCACTGCTGAAGGACGCGGAGACCAAGGTCAACGCCGTTCTGGCGCAGGTGAGGTAAGTGCGGCGCCACGTCACCGCGTACGGCTTCCTGAGTGCCGCGCTGGTCGTCTTCGCGGTCTTCTCCTGGTACCCCATCGTGCGCGGGGTGGTCCTGAGCTTCCAGCAGGTCAACTTCGTCACGAGCCCCGACTGGGTGGGCTGGGAGAACTTCGAGCGGCTCTTCGCGGACCCGCTGTTCGGGGTGGCGTGGCGCAACACCTTGTACTTCACGGTCCTGGCGCTGCTCATCGGTTTCGGCGTCCCGTTCCTGACCGCCGTGGTGCTCAACGAGCTGCGGCACGCCAAGGGATACTTCCGCCTCCTGGTCTACCTGCCGGTGATGTTGCCGCCGGTCGTCACGGCCCTGCTGTGGAAGTGGTTCTACGATCCGGGACCCGGGCTGTTCAACTCCGTCCTCAGAGGACTCGGGCTGCCCACGTCCCAGTGGCTCGACTCCGCGGACACCAGCATGATCAGCCTCGTCCTGGTGATCACCTGGGCGAACATGGGCTCGGCGACGCTGATCTACCTGGCGGCGCTGCAGACCATCCCCGGTGAGCTGTACGAGGCCGCGGATCTGGACGGCGCGGGGATCGTCAAGAAGGTCTGGCACATCACGATCCCGCAGACCAAGTTCGTGATCCTGATGCTCCTGCTGCTGCAGGTCGTCGCGACCATGCAGATCTTCACCGAGCCGTTCATCATGACCGGCGGCGGCCCGGAGGAGTCCACGGTCACCGTGCTGCTCCTGCTCTACCGGTACGCCTTCTACTACAACGACTTCGGCACCGCGAGCGCGCTGAGCCTGATCCTCTTCGCGGTGCTGGGCGTCTTCTCCTTCCTCTACCTCAAGCTCACCCGGAAGGCCGACGCATGAGGACTCTCACCAGGGGAACCGGTAAGACGTACTGGATCGTGCTCACGATCACGCTGGTCCTGTTCACCGCCGCGTTCCTGCTCCCGCTGGTCTGGGTGCTGCTCGGCGCGTTCAAGCCGCCGGCGGAACTGGCGCAGCAACCGCCGACGATCCTGCCGCGGACGTGGGAACCCGGCGCGTACGTCGACGCCTGGAACTACATGGACCTCGGCCGGTTCTTCCTCAACACGTTCGTCGTCGCGATCGGCGCGTGGGCCGTGCAGATGGCCGTGATCGTGCCCGCGGCCTTCGCGCTGTCCAAGCTCCGGCCGATCTTCGGCAACGTGATCATGGGCCTGATGCTGGCGACGCTGATGCTGCCGTCGACGGCCATTCTGGTCCCGGTCTACCTCACGCTCGTCGACCTCGACCTGCTCAACAACCCGGCGGGCATCTGGTTGCCCGCCGCGGCGAACGCGCTGAACGTCTACCTGCTCAAGCGGTTCTTCGACCAGATCCCCGAGGAACTGCTGGAGGCGGCCAGGATCGACGGCGCGGGCACCTGGACGACCCTGGTCAGAGTGGTCCTGCCGATCTCCCGGCCCATCCTCGCCGTCGTCTCGATCTTCGCGGTCGTCGCGGCCTGGAAGGACTTCATCTGGCCACTGCTCGTGTTCCCCGATCCGGCGAAGCAGACGCTCAGCGTGGCGTTGCAGCGCTTCGCCCCGGACACACCGATCAACCTCCTGCTCGCCGGACTCGTGCTGGCGAGCCTGCCGATGGTGGCGCTGTTCCTGGCGTTCCAGCGGCACATCCTCGCGGGGCTCACCGCGGGCGGCGTAAAAGGCTGAAAGGACACCAGATGAGTTGGTGGCGCAACGCATCCATCTACCAGGTCTACCTGCGCAGCTTCGCGGACGGGAACGGCGACGGCATCGGCGACATCGCCGGTCTCCGCGCCAACCTCCAGCACATCGCGAGCCTCGGCTTCGATGCGATCTGGCTCAACCCGTGGTACCCGAGCCCGCTCGCCGACGGCGGTTACGACGTGGCCGACTACCGTGACATCGAGCCGGTGTTCGGGTCGCTCGCCGACGCCGAGAAGCTCATCGCGGACGCGCACGGGCTCGGCATCCGGATCATCATCGACCTCGTCCCGAACCACTGCAGCGATCAGCACCCGTGGTTCAAGGACGGCCTGTGGGACCGCTTCCACATCCGTGAGGGCGACGAGATCCCGAACGACTGGCAGTCGCGGTTCGGCGGCCCGGCGTGGAGCAGGCTCGAGGACGGCCGCTGGTACCTGCACCTCTACGCCGCCGAGCAGCCGGACTTCAACTGGGAGAACCCGGTCGTGCACGACGAGTTCGAGGACATCCTGCGGTTCTGGCTCGACCGCGGCGTCGACGGCTTCCGCATCGACGTCGCCGACGGCCTGGTCAAGGACTTCGGCAAACCGGACGCCGACCTGCCGTACTCCGACCAGGACGGCGTGCACGAGATCTACCGCAGGTGGCGCGAGATCGTCGACGAGTACGACGGCGACCGCATCCTCGTCGGCGAGATGTGGCTGCCCGACCCGGTGCGGTTCGCCAGGTACCTCCGGCAGGACGAGATGCACAGCGCGTTCAACTTCGACTTCCTGTGCTGCCCGTGGAACGCCGACGAGCTGCGCAAGGTCGTCGACAGCACGCTCGCCGCGCACGAACCCGTTGGCGCGCCACCGACCTGGGTGCTGTCGAACCACGACGTGACGAGGCACGTGACCCGCTACGGCCGCGAGAAGACGGGGTTCTCGTTCGCGGACCGGCAGCACGGCGCCCCGACCGACTTCGAACTGGGCACGCGCCGCGCCCGTGCGGCGATCATGCTCACGGCCGCGCTGCCCGGTGGCGTGTACGTCTACCAGGGCGAGGAGCTCGGCCTCTGGGAGGTCGAGGACCTGCCCGACGAGCTGCGCGAGGACCCGGTGTGGCACCGCTCCGGCTTCACCGACCGGGGCCGTGACGGCTGCCGCGTGCCACTGCCCTGGTCCACTGAGGACGGTCCGAGCTGGTTGCCCCAGCCGGAGAACTGGCAGGAGTACTCGGTCGCGGCCCAGGCGGACGATCCTGAGTCGATGCTCAGCCTGTACCGGCGGGTGTTCGCGCTGCGGCGCGGCATCGACGGCGACCTGGAGTGGCTTGACCTGGGCGAGGATGTGCTGGCGTTCCGGCGGGGCGACCACACCTGCGTCGTCAACCTGTCGGGCGAGCCGATCGACCTGCCCGCCACGCCAACGTTGTCAAGCGTCGCGTTGACCAACGGCCAGCTGCCGCCGGACGCGGCAGCCTGGCTTTCGTAAGAGGGGGTCGTGAGTGGTTGTGGTCGCGAGACCACAACCACTCACGTGGTCACCTGGTCGCGTAGGGCGAGTCGTCGGCCTTCGCGGCCTCGGTCGGCAGGTTCTTCACGATGCCGATCGCCGTCGTGTCCACGATGGCGTCGCCGGCGGCCTTGGGCATGACGTCCGCCAGCGCTCCCTTGCACTTCTCCAGGATCTCGAAGATCTTGTTGACGACCTTCGACAGGCTGCGGATCGTCGTGATCACCTTGTCGAGCCAGTCCGACACCTTCTTGGCCCACTTCATGATCAGCCGGATGCCGTCGGCGATGATGCCCGGCGTCGCGAGGCCGACCGTGAGCAGCGCGGCCGCCGCCCAGCGGATCAGCGCCTGCACGAGCTCGCTCATCGCCATCGAGATCAGGTCACGCACGATCGTGCGCACCGTCGCGACCGCCACACCGGCACCGGTCAGCGCGGCCCCGACACCCTCGGCGGCGATGCCGGCGGCCTTGACGCCGACCGCCTCGACCTTGCCCACCGCGGCGTAGGCGTCGACCGCCGCACCCCTCCACGCGCTGGTGTCGGACTCGACCATGCGGGCCATGTCCTCGCCGGCCTTCTTGAGGTGATCTCCGACGTTGCCCCACGTGGCGGCGTTCTGGTTGATCACACCGGGGTTGCCCGCCAGCGAGTCCAACATGGACTTCAACGGCTCGACGTGCTCGATGAACCACGCGAACGCCGACGACAGCAGCGTGCCGAACGGGTCGGTGAGGAAGCCCAGCGCGTCGATGCCCGCGCCGAGGACGTTGATGCCCGCCTCCGCCCAGTCGCCGCGCTGGATCGCGGAGACCGCGTCCGCCGCGGGCTCGACCAGGTTGAGGCCGGCCAGCGCGCCGGGAGCTTCGGGGGCGTTCGCGACCAATGGGTTCGGCGGCGTCATGACGTCATCTCCCCGAGCTTCTCGACGATCTTCTTGAAGTTGCCGCCGACCTTGTTGTCGACGTTGTCGTACACGTCGGCCATGCCGTTGACGCCGTCGACGGTCGCGGAGACCACACCGTGCGCGGTGTTGACGGTGCCGGTGCCGGCCGCCTCGATCGTGCCCATGATCGGCTCCAGCAGCGGGCTGCAGAGGATGCCGTAGGCGTTGGCGCCGTTGATCTGTGCCTGCCCGATGGCCTGCTGCGCCATCTGGATCTGCTGCACGATGCCTTCCAGCCGGCGCGCGTGTTCGCGCATCGACTGGGTGTGGACGTTGAACCCGGTCATGACCCTCACCAGCCCTTGTCGTCGCGGGCGAAGTTGTGCCCGCCGAAGTCGTCGTCGTCCGCGGGACCGGAGGGCCGCCGGGGCGCGGGGTCCTCGGGCTCGGGCTCCGGGAAGCGCTCGTGGTAGCCGCCCATCAGGGCGTCCATGGTCGCGGAGTCACCGCCGAGGATCGGCGCCATGGCCTCCTGCATCTTCGCCGCGATCTGCGCCTGGGCGGACCGCATCGCGCCGAGGATCTCGGCCGACAGCTGTGCGGGCTGTTTGCGCAACGCCGCGTCGGTGAGATCCAGCTCCGAGACGATGCCGTTCTGGTCGACCGTGACGGACACCGAGCCGTCCGACGAACGCTGCGTCGCCTTGACCGCGTTCGCGACCTGCTTCATCTCGTCGGCCTGCCGGAGCTTCGTCTGGATCTGCTCGTTCCACTGACGCATCATCGCGTCGGGGTCAGCTGCTCCCGGGTTCATCTACTCCCTCTCCTGTGCCTTCTTGCGACGGGACGCCACGGTGCCGAGCACGGCCAGCGCCACGATTCCCCCGATGCCGATGCCCCCGAGCACCGAACCGATGCCCAGCACGACGCTGGGCTCGAAGTCCGCGCGGTAGACCGGAGGATTCTCCGGCCCGTTGCGGACGGCTCCCTCACCTCGCTGCACCACGGGCACGTCCGTGCCCTTGTCGGCGGGGGTGAGCTGACCTGGTTCGGCCGTCACCCGCGTCCGCTGCCCGCTCTCCCACTCGACGTCGGCCTGGCAGATCCACCAGGTGCCGAAGCCGTGCCTGCTGACCGGTCCCCTGCTGGTGCAGTCGGCCACCCGCGCGGTGCCCCGGTCCGCGACGGCCGTGGTGGCCGCCGTGGGCGCGTACGTCGTGAAGCCCGTCAGACCCAGCCACGTGGCGCACGCCAAGATCGCCAGCGCGAACAGACCCGCGATCCACTTCATGCGCCTCGTCCCCTCTTCGTCGGCTTGTTGGACTTCATCCTGCTCCGCCCGGTTCCACCGAATTCAGCAGGCGTCTGGAGGCCATCCGGGCACACCAGCGGGGCGGTTCGGGCGTGCCCAGTCTGGACGACCTGCGTGAACCAGGCGGCACACACGGCACTACGGGCAAAAATCGGGCAGGATTTCAGTCAGTTGTGGTGCCGACCACAATGTTTCCAGGGTGTTTCATCTATGCACAGCCCGAACGGGCAACCCGAGAGCCGAGTGGGCAGGTGACATGCGAGCCGAGGAACGCAAACGGCGCATCCTGGCCAGGGCCCGCGCCGACGGCCGCGTCGACGTGGTGGAGATGGCGCAGGAACTGCGCGTCGCGCCCGAGACGGTCAGGCGCGACCTGCGCGTGCTCGACGAGCACGGGCTGGTGCGACGCACGCACGGCGGCGCGATCCCGGTGGAGAGCGCCGGCTTCGAGACGGGGCTCCGGTTCCGCGCCGGGTCCCACGTGCCGGAGAAGCGGCGCATCGCGAAGGCCGCCGCCGAACGGCTCGACGACGCCGAGACCGTGTTCATCGACGAGGGCTACACCCCGCAGCTCGTCGCGGAGTCGTTGCCGACCACCAACCCGCTCACGATCATCACCGCGTCGCTGCCGACCGCGGCGGCGATGTCCGAGCACCCGTCGTGCACGGTTCTCCTGCTGGGAGGCCGAGTCCGCGGCCACACCCTGGCCACTGTGGACCACTGGACCACCAGGATGCTCGGCGAGATGGTCATCGACCTCGCCTACATCGGTGCCAACGGCATCTCCCGCGAGCACGGTCTGACCACGCCCGACCCGGCGGTCGGCGCGGTGAAGGCCAAGGCGCTCAGCGCGTCCCGGCGGAAGATCTTCGTCGGCACGCACACGAAGTTCGGCGTCTCCAGCTTCCACCGGTTCGCCGAGGTCTCCGATCTGGAGGCGGTCGTCACGGACAGTGGCCTCTCCGCCCACGAGGCCCACCGTTACACGTTGCTAGGCCCCAAGGTCATCCGTGCTTGATCATTTCGGGCGCTGACCTCCCCACCTTCGGGCGCACTCCCCCACTTCGCCGTGCCCGAAAACCCTGGAAAGGAACCGACGATGCCGTCGATTCGCACACTCGGAGCCGCTACCGCTGTGTTGCTGCTAGCTTCCGCCTGCTCCGGCGCGGGCGGCGGGGGTGGTGGTGAGAACTCGGTCAACGTCCTGATGGTGAACAACCCGCAGATGCAGGACCTGCAGAAGCTCACCGCGGACAACTTCACCAAGGGAACCGGCATCAAGGTGAACTTCACCGTGCTGCCCGAGAACGACGTCCGCGACAAGATCAGCCAGGACTTCTCCAGCCAGGCCGGCCAGTACGACGTGGCGACGATCTCCAACTACGAGACGCCGATGTACGCCAAGAACGGCTGGCTCGCGCCGATGGACGACTTCGTCGCCAAGGACAGCGCGTTCGACCAGGCCGACATCCTGGAGCCCATCAGGCAGTCGCTGACCGCGGCGGACGGCAAGGTGTACGCGCAGCCGTTCTACGGCGAGTCGTCGTTCCTCATGTACCGCAAGGACATCTTCGAGGCCAAGGGCGTCACGCTGCCCGAGAAGCCGACCTGGCAGCAGGTCGCCGACGCGGCCGCGAAGGTCGCCACGCCGGAGGTCCGCGGCATCTGCCTGCGCGGCCAGCCGGGCTGGGGCCAGGTCATGGCGCCGCTCACGACGGTCGTGAACACCTTCGGCGGCACGTGGTTCACCAAGGACTGGCAGGCGCAGGTCAACGCGCCGGAGTTCAAGGAGGCCACCAAGTTCTACGTCGACCTCGTGCGCAACCACGGTGAGGCGGGCGCCCCGCAGGCCGGGTTCGCCGAGTGCCTGAACAACATGACGCAGGGCAAGGTCGCGATGTGGTACGACGCCACGGTCGCCGCCGGTCTGCTCGAGGCCGACGACTCACCGGTCAAGGGCAAGCTCGGCTTCACCCAGGCGCCGGTCGTGAAGACCGACAGCTCCGGCTGGCTCTACACCTGGGCGTTCGGCATCCAGAAGGCCTCGAAGAAGCAGGAGCAGGCCTGGAAGTTCATCTCGTGGGCGTCCGGCAAGGGCTACGAGGAGCTGGTCGGCAAGACCCTCGGCTGGTCGAAGCTCCCGGACGGCAAGCGCGCGTCGACCTACCAGCGCGCCGAGTACAAGCAGTCCTCCGGTTCGTTCTCCGCGCAGGCCGAGGCCGCGATCAAGAACGCGAAGCCGCTGAACCCCGGTGTGCAGGAACGCCCGGCGCCCGGCATCCAGTTCGTCGGCATCCCCGAGTTCACCGACCTCGGCACCCAGGTGTCGCAGCAGATCAGCTCGGCCATCGCGGGCGCGGTGACGGTGGACGACGCGCTGAACAACGGTCAGGCGCTCGCCGAGAAGGTCGCGGCGAAGTACAAGGGGCAGTGACATGGCGGTCCTCGGTACCGTTCCAAAGAGGGGAGAGCGGTCGGTCGTGGACCGGCCGCCTCCCGTCCCCCGCAGGAAGTACTCGAAGTGGGCGCGGCGGGCGCCACTCCTGCCCGCCCTGATCTTCCTCATCGTCGTGACGCAGCTGCCGTTCGTGGCGACGCTGGTCATCTCGTTCATGAAGTGGAACTCGCTCGACCCGGCCAACCGCGGGTTCGCCGGGTTCGACAACTACGTCAACGTGTTCACCGATCCTGACCTGCGTTCCTCGGTGGTCAACACGATCGTGCTCACGGCGTCGGTGGTGCTGATCAGCCTGCTCCTCGGGCTGGGCCTCGCGTTGCTGCTGGACAAGAAGTTCGCCGGCCGCGGGTTCGTGCGCACCATGCTCATCGCGCCGTTCCTCGTGGTCCCGGTGGCGGCGGCGCTGATCTGGAAGCACGTGCTCTACAACCCGGAGTACGGCCTGTTCAACGGAATACTGAACTGGCTGGGCTTCGAGGCCCAGCCGGACTGGATCAGTTCCATGCCGATGACCGCCGTCGTGCTGTCGCTGGTCTGGCAGTGGACGCCGTTCATGATGCTGATCCTGCTGGCGGGCCTGCAGTCGAAGCCCGTCGAACCGGTCGAGGCCGCCACGATCGACGGCGCGTCGTCGTTCCAGATCTTCCGGTACCTGACGTTCCCACACCTGCGGCAGTACCTGGAGCTCGGCGGGCTGCTCGGCTCGATCTACATCGTGCAGAACTTCGACGCGGTCTTCACGATCACGTCCGGTGGTCTGGGCACGGCGAACCTGCCGTACATGATCTACCAGACCTTCTACCAGGCCCACGAGTACGGCGAGGCCTCCGCGGCCGGCGTGATCGTGGTGGCGGGGTCGATCATCATCGCGACGTTCGCGCTGCGCACGGTGTCCTCGTTGTTCAAGGAGGAGAAGCGATGACACGGATCTGGGGTGTGCTCGCCTGGTTCGCCGGCATCGTGTTCTTCGCACCGGTGGCCTGGATGTTCCTGACCTCGCTGCACAGCGAGTCGGACGCGGCCACGAACCCGCCGTCGCTGGCGGCGCCGCTGACCCTCCAGGGTTACGAGGAGTTCTTCAACGCGGGCGCGTGGCCGCCGCTGATCAACTCGTTCAGCGCCTCGATCGGGTCGACGATCATCGTGCTGCTGCTGGCGATCCCGGCCGCGTACGCGTTGTCGATCAAACCGGTGGAGAAGTGGACGGACGTCCTGTTCTTCTTCCTGTCCACCAAGATGATGCCGGTCGTCGCGGCGCTGCTGCCGATCTACCTGATCGCGCAGTTCGCCGGGATGCTCGACAACATCTCGTTCCTCACGCTGCTGTACTGCTCGATGAACCTGCCGATCGCGGTGTGGCTCATGCGGTCGTTCCTGTCCGAGGTCCCCAAGGAGATCCTCGAGGCGGCCTCGATCGACGGCGCCGGGCTGGTCACGATCCTGCGCCGGGTGGTGGCGCCCATCGCGATGCCCGGCATCGCGGCGACGGCGTTGATCTGCTTCATCTTCAGCTGGAACGAGTTGCTCTTCGCACGGGTGCTGACCGGTGTCGTCGCCGGTACCGCCCCCGTGTACCTCACCGGGTTCGTCACGTCGCAGGGCCTCTTCCTGGCCAAGGTCTGCGCCGCGGCGGTCGTGGTGTCTCTGCCGGTGCTCATCGCCGGGTTCGCCGCCCAGGACAAGCTCGTCCAGGGCCTTTCGTTGGGAGCAGTCAAGTGAAAGCAGCAGTGATCACCGGCGTCGGGTCCGTCGAAGTGACCACTGTGGACGATCCCAAGTGCGGTCCGCGCCAGGTGGTCGTCGACGTGGCGGCCTGCGGCCTGTGCGGAACGGACCTGCACATCCTGCAGGGCGAGTTCGCCCCGACGCTGCCGGTCGTGCCGGGCCACGAGTTCGCCGGCACGATCGTCGAGATCGGGTCGCAGGTGACCGAGCTGTCCGTGGGTGACCGGGTCGCGGTGGACCCGTCGCTGTACTGCTACGAGTGCCGGATGTGCCGTGCGGGCAAGAACAACCTCTGCGAGCGCTGGGCGGCCATCGGCGTCACGACGTCCGGTGGCGCGGCGGAGTACGCGGTGGCTCCCGTGGCGAACTGCGTGAAGCTGCCGGACCACGTGCGGACCGAGGATGCGGCGCTGATCGAGCCGCTGTCGTGCGCGGTGCGCGGGTACGACGTGCTCCGGTCGCAGATGGCGTCGCGGGTGCTGATCTACGGCTCGGGCACGATGGGCCTGATGATGCTGCAGCTCGGCAAGCTGACCGGCGCGTCGTCGATCGAGGTCGTGGATCTGAACGCGGACCGGCTGGAGACGGCTCGGAAGCTCGGTGTCAGCGCGGTCGCGGCGTCACCGGACGAGCTGGACCGGCCGGGGGGCTGGGACGTCGTCATCGACGCCACCGGCAACGAGAAGGCCATCCAGGACGGGCTCGGCCGCGTCGCGAAGGGCGGCACGTTCCTCCAGTTCGGCGTCTCGGACTACTCCGCGCGCGTCACCATCGAGCCGTACAAGATCTACAACCAGGAGATCACCATCACCGGCTCGATGGCGGTGCTGCACTCGTTCGAACGGGCGGCGGACCTCTTCGCGACCGGAGTGCTGGACCCCGAGATCTTCATCAGCGACAGGGTGCCGCTGGACGACTACGCGGGCGCGTTGGACCAGTTCAAGGCGGGTAAGGGCCGCAAGATCCAGGTCCTGCCGTGAAATAGCCGCAAATGTTCGTGAGCACTCGTGTATCCAGGCGAGTGCTCACGACTCCTTCCAGGCATGTCGAAGTCCGGGCAGAAAGTGGTACCGCCGTACTTTTCGCACATGTCCGACGAACAGCTCCTCGCCTGGTACGCGGAGCTACAGGCGCGCGCGATGAACCCGCCGCCTGGGGACGTCGATTTCGACCACACCCACTCCCCCGCCAAGCCGGTGACCGTGGAGCAGCTGCGGCACCGGATCATGACGTTCCAGGGCTGGCCTGGAGGCTTCCAGACGCTGGACGCCGGTTCTCCGTTCCACAACCTGTGGCACTGGCTCAGCGACTGACGCGACGCGAGGTAGTCCTCGCTCGCGTCATCGGCGCGTTGGTGGCCGCCTGTGTGCTCTTCGCCGTCGGGCACACAGCGGTCACCGGCGCGGTCTCGCATCCGCGGAACTGGCTGGTCGCGTTCGCCTGCACCCTGCTCGGGGTGCGGGTGATCGGCCACGTCCGCAGGTCGTCCGTCGGATGGTTGCTGCTGGTCATGGGCCTGTTCGGCGCTGTCGCCGTCGCGGTCGCGGGCCAGCCGGCCGATCATCCCGCCCGCTGGGTCGAGGCGTGGGTGTGGTGGCCGACCTACGCGTTGCTGCCCGCGGTGGCCCTGGTCTTCCCGGACGGCAAGCCGGTGAGCGACCGGTGGTGGATCGCCATCGGTGCCTCGCTGTTCAGCGCTGTCGCGGGCGCGATCGGGATCGCCTGGGCGTCGTGGAGCGATCCCGCCGCGTTCTGGCAGAGCGGCGGTGGCGGGCTCGCGAAGACGATCACGCTGGTCGCGGTGCTCGCGGCGGGTGCCTCCGTGCTGGCGGCCGTGGTGTCGCTGGCCGTGCGCTGGCGGCGCGCCGTCGGGGACGAACGCCGGCTGCTCGTGTGGGCGTTCGCGCTGCTGGCGGCGGCCGTCGTGGCGACCGTGGTGGAGACGACGGACGGGCACGTCGCGTGGATCGTCGGTGTGCTGGCGTTTCCGGCCGCCGCGGTCATCGCGATCGTGCGGTACGGCCTGTACGACATCAGCCTGCTGATCCACCGGTCGTTGCTCTACGGTTCGCTGACCGTGACGTTGCTGCTGGTCTACATGGGCGTGATGGTCGCGGGCGGGCGGCTGTTCACGGGCGACGCCGAGGTCATCGGCGTGGTCGCGGCGGGCTTGGTGTTCGCGCCGATCCGCAGCTGGTTGCAGCGCAAGCTCGACCGATGGCTGTTCGGCGCGCGCGCTGATCCGTACGCCGCTTTGTCGACGTTGAGCGAGAAGCTCGAACGGTCGCAGGACGTGCTGCCGACGGTGGCGCAGACCGTCGCCGAGTCCTTGAAGCTGCCGTACGTCGCGATTCGCGGCGGGTCGGTGCTGGCCGAGCACGGACGGAGCCGCGGATGGCCGCAGCTGCGCTTTCCCATGACGTACCGGGGTTTCCTGGTCGGTGATCTCGTCGTCGAACCACGCGCGCCCGACGAACGGCTGAGCGATCGCGAGCTGAGCCTGCTCGTCGACCTCGCCCGCTCCACCGCGCCGGCCGCGCAGTCGATCAAGCTGACGGCCGACCTGCAACTCGCCCGCGAACGGTTGGTGCGGGCACGGGAAGAGGAACGGCTGCGGCTGCGGCGCGACCTGCACGACGGCGTCGGACCGGCGTTGGTCGGGATCCGGTTGCAGCTCAAGGCGTTGCGCCGGTCGCTCGGCGACGTGCTGGACCCGGTGCTGGGCGACGTCGACACGACCGCCGTCGAAGTGCGCCGGCTCGTGGACGGGCTGCGGCCGCCGATCCTCGACCAGGGCCTGGCTTTGGCCGTGCGAGACGAGGCGGCCCGCTTCCACGGCGACCTCGACGTTCAGGTGGAGGCCGAACAGATCGACGGCCTGTCCGCCGCCGTGGAGGTCGCTGCCTATCGCATCGTCGCGGAGGCGTTGACCAACACCGCGCGCCACTCCGGCGCGTCGACGTGCGTGATCACCGTGCGCACCGACGGTGACCTCGTCGTGGAGATCGTGGACGACGGGCGCGGGGTCCCGGCCGATGCCAGGCCGGGTGTCGGGCTCGACTCGATGCGAGAACGCTGCGCCGAGCTGGGTGGATCGTGCACAGTGGGACCGGCGCGGCCACACGGGACCAGGGTGGTGGCGCGGATCCCGTTGGAGGCCCAGTAGTGGCAGGCGCAGTGACTCGTGTTGTCATCGCCGACGACCACCCCGTTTTCCGGCGCGGCCTCAAGGCGTTGTTGGACGGCGAGAACGGCATCTCGGTGGTCGGCGACGCCGCGGACGGGCAGGAGGCCGTCCAGGTCGTCCTCGACCTGGAGCCCGACGTCGTCGTCATGGACCTGCACATGCCGGTGCTCGGTGGCGTCGAGGCCGCCAAGCAGATCCAGGAAGCCCTGCCCGGCGTCGGCGTCCTCGTGCTGACCATGCACGAGGACGACGAGCTCGTGTTCGCGGCGATGAAGGCCGGGTCGCGCGGCTACCTGGTCAAGACGACCGACGACGACGAGATCGTGCGCGCCGTGCAGGCCATCGGAGCCGGCGAAGCGATCTTCAGCGCCACCATCGCGCAACGGATGATGGGCTACTTCACCGCGATCTCGTCGTCCAAGGCCGTGCTGTTCCCGCAGCTCACCGACCGCGAACGGGACGTGCTGGAACTGATGGCGTCCGGCATGGACAACCCGTCGATCGCGCACCGGCTCTCGCTGTCGGGCAAGACCGTGCGCAACCGGGTGTCCGCGATCTTCACCAAGCTGCAGGTGGCCGATCGGGCGCAGGCCATCGTCCGCGCCCGTGAGGCAGGCCTGGGAAGTCCCTCCCAAGACGGGACACCGGTCACCTGACGGCGGGACTGGTCCCCCGCTTCGATCGGCGTCATCCGCCGAAGGGGGCAGACCGCATGGACATCACCTGGGACGTCGCACACGCGCGGCTCAGCCACGACCGAATGCTGCACATCGCCCAGGCGCTCATCTCGATGCGCCCGGAGACCGTCACGCTGGGCGGCGGCGAGCCGCTGGGAGTGCCCGGCCTGTTCGAGATCGTCGAACTGTTCCGCGAGGCCGGCATCGACGTCGTCCTGCGCACGTCCGGCAAGTCACTGCACCCGTCGATGGTGCGGACACTGCTGGTCTCGTGCTCGCGCATCGAGGTGTGCGCGATGGCGTTCACCCACGCCATGCACGCGTTGCACCTGCTCGACATCGGTGCCGCGAAGCTCGACCGGCACGCCGTGTTCGGTCTCGACGCCACCGGCATCCGGCGCGGGTTCGACCGGCTGGAGGACTTCTGTGCCACGACGGCGTTCGAGCTGCCGCACCTGGCGTTCATCGCGTTCAGCGAGACGATCGGGCCGGACCACGCGCAGTACCTGCAGTCGCTCGCGCCCCAGACCGTGCGGGTGACGGTCGAGACGGCTAACACCTCGGTGGTCAGAGCGAGCTGATCAGGGCACGCCAGGCGGGGGTGGAGAACGCGAGAACGTCGCCGCTCGCGTTCTTCGTGTCGCGGACCAGTGCGTTGTGGGCCAGGGAGACCTCCACGCAGCTTTCTCCGCTACCACCGTTGCTGTAGCTGCTCTTGTGCCAGGTCCGTTCCGCCGACATGGTGGTCCTCTCGAAGTCCGCTGACGTACTCCGCCAGCTTGCGCTTCGATTGTTCCGCATCCAGGGCTACGGCATCCAGCCGCTGAAAGAGCCTCCTGGCGCGTGCCACGGCGGCGCTGTCCTGCGCCCACACCTGAGCTGTGTCTGAATCGGTGTACACGACCGGAGCCGCCTTACCGAACTCGTACAGCGTGACCGGGGAGCGGAAAGCACAGACGTTCGCGGGTACGACCCTGAGGATGTGCGTGTTGAAGAGGAGACGCAGGTACTGATCTTCGCGAAGACTCGCATTACCCAACGGCATCCGCAACGCCAGCTCGTGCACGAAGAACACGCATTCCGGCCGGTTGGGCCGCCTCATGATCGCTTGCCGGTCCATGCGCGCCTGGACGAACCTCTCGATGTCCTCAGGTGCCTCGATGTGGGAGTCGACCATCAACTGCCGGGCGTAGTCCTCCGTCTGCATGAGACCGTGCATGATCAGGACATCGTAGGAGAAGATCCTCGTGGCCATCGCCTCTGTCATCGCGAGCGTGCGCAGGTTGTCCGGCACCTGAGCGAAGTACAGGTTGAAAGCGTTCTGGTAGCGGCTCCGGAACTCGTCCGCGAAGTCGATGTCCTTGCCGCACGTCGCCAGGTACTGCACGAGGTCGATCTCGCTCGCTCGTGCCTTCCCCAGCTCGATGTCGGACACCTTGCTCGGATCCCAGCCAAGCTGGATGGCCATCGCACGGCCGTGAAAGTCGGTGCACGTCTCCCTCAGGCGGCGTAGCTCGTCGCCGAGTTCCCGGCTGTACGGGGTGGAAAGGGTCGCGGTCATGCCCTTCGACGGTAGGGATTGGATCAGATCCATGCCACGGGCTCGTTCGGGTGAAAACGTAGTGGCTATGGCGCCGTGTGACACACACGACGCCATAGGCCTTGACCTGCACTTTCATCCGATCAGGGAATGGCATTCGAACACGTGTTCATGCCACGATGAACGCATGTCAGCCCTCGCCCTCTCCTCGCCGTTTGAGCTCCTCGATGAGCTCAAGCGGAAGGTGCGCGCGCTGCAACGGCTTCAGTTCCAGGTCTTGGAGATCGTCGCCGTACTCGATCAGCAGGGGGCGGCGGAAGCGTTGGGCTACAAGGATCTCATCGAGGTCTTCAAACACACGTTGCGCTGGGATCCCAGGGTGTCGCGCCGCAAGTTGAAGCAGGCGAAGGTTTTGTGCCCCACGGTGACGCACGATGGCACGCTCGTGGGGCCGGTACTGCCCGGAGTCGCGGCCGCGATGGCCGAGGGTGAGTTGTCCGAAGACCATGTCGACGTGCTGACCGAGGCGATGGCCGAACTGCCTGCCGTGGCAGAGGTGCACGTCGTCGAGTACGCGCGTCTGCACGAGCCCCGGTCGGCCAGGGCGTTCTGCAGGGAGCTGGTCTATCGGCTCGACCAGGACGGTCCGGAGCCCACGGAGCCGGAGCCGGAGCCGGTCCGGAAGAGGAACTTCCTGTGGCGGCAGTGGAAGGGCGGCCGGTACCTGCTGTCCGCCGACCTGGACGCCGTGACCGGCGCGAAGCTGGACGCGTTGATCGACCCCCTGGCCAAGCCCGAGCCCGGCGACCTGAGGCTCGCACCCGAGCGGGAAGGCGACGCGCTGTGCGAGGTCGTCGATCTGGCCCTGCGCGCCGGTGGCACCAGGACCCACGGCGGCGAGCGTGCCCAGCTGACGATCACGGTCGACTACGACAAGCTGCGCGACGGCATCGGCACCGCTCGCCTCGACAACGGCGAGCACATCCCGATGAACCAGGTCCGCAAGGTCGCCTGCGACTCCGGCCTCGTCCCGACCCTGCTGGGCAGTCGCTCCCAGGTCTACGACGTGGGCCGCAAGACCAGGACCATCAACTCCGGGCTCCGTCGCGTCCTCGTCGCCCGAGATCGCGGATGCGCCTTCCCGGGCTGCACCAGACCACCCTCACACTGCGAGGCACACCATGTCATCCACTGGGCCAACGGCGGTGAGACCAACGTCGACAACCTGGTTCTGCTGTGCCGCCGCCATCACGACCTGGTGCACCAGTCGGAGTGGGAAGTCCAGATCATCGCCGGACTACCGGTCTTCCGGCCACCCGCCTTCATCGACCCACAACGAAGACCACGAACAAACCCGGTCCACGCCGCGTAGCGCCGCACTAGAACACGCTGCCGCGGACCGCGAACACGTCCTCGATCTGCCGGCCGGCGCCCAGAGCGAGCCGCAGGAGCACGCGTGCCTTGCGCGGGCACAACCATCCGGCCATCACCGCGCCGCGCTGGATCAGATCGGACTCGGATCCGGTGAAGCCGTAGGTGCTGCGGAAGGTGGTGCCCGCGCCGGTCCGGGTCGCGACGACGACCGGGAACCGGGCGCGGGAGATCGCCTCGGCCATCCCCGCCGACACGTGGCCGACGCCGGAGGCCGCCACCACGACGCCGCCGACGTTCAACCAGTCGAGGATCGAGCCGTCGTCGTCCACAGTGGCCTCGATGAGCGGAACCGCAGGTGCGTCGAGGGGTCGTGGCAGCGCCGGCAGCCGGTGCGCGGGGTGGAAGTACCGCGGCGAGCCCTCGACGACGAGTCCGAGCGGGCCGGGGAACGACTCGAAGGCGTTGAGGAGGCTACTGTGCGTCTTGCGGACCCAGCGGGCGGCGTGGACCTCGTCGTTGAGGACGAGCAACGCGCCGCGGCCTCGTGAGTTCGCCGCCGCCGCGACGGACACGGCGGCGGTGAGGTTGGCGGGACCGTCCGCGCCGGGCAGGCCTGGGTGCCGCATGGCGCCGGTGACGACGAGCGGTTCTTCGTGCGGCCACAGGCAGTCGAAGAGGTACGCGGTCTCTTCGAGGGTGTCGGTGCCCTGGATGATCACGACGCCGCGCGCGCCTTCCGACACCTGCCGGTCGGCCCAGTCGAAGGCGTCCAGCAGCGTCGGAAACGTGAGCGAGGCGCCGGGGATCGTGGCTAGGGTGGCGATCTCGCCGACTTCGAGGCCTTGGACGAGGTCCTTGGCGCCCAGAGTCGGCGACACCGCGCCGGAGCCCGTCATCGTGATCGTGCCGCCGAGCGATGCCACCGCCACCTGTGAGCTCATGCGATTCCTGAACGCAGCTCGTCGAAAGTCGGGAACTTCGTCGCGATGTCGCTGCCGGTGAAGTTGCCGATCCAGCCGTCGTCGTCGTGGAAGAACCTGATCGACACGTAGTCGGGCGTGGTGCCCATGTCGAACCAGTGCGTGGTGTTCGCCGGGACGCTCAGCAGGTCGCCGGCCTCGCAGAACACCGCGTACACCCTGTCGCCGATGTGCAGGTAGAAAACGCCGGCGCCACGGGCGAAGTAGCGGTCCTCGTCGTCGTCGTGCGTGTGCTCGGCGAGGAACTTGTTGCGGAACTCGACGGCCTTCGCGCGGTACTCGTCGGTGTCGGCGGGGGTCATCTCCATCGCGTCGACGTAGGTGTAGCCCTCCGTCTCGCTGACGCGGGCGACGTCCTTCTCGTAGATCTCCAGCGCGTTGTCGGCGGTCACACCGTCCACAACGGACCAACGGTGGAAGCGCACGCCGTGCTCCTTGAGCGCGGTGGCGATCTCCTCGGCGTCGGTGGTGCGCAGGACGGTCTGCTCGGGGTCGGAGTCCGGCCACACCGTCAGCAGCGTCATGAGTGCCTCCCCGTAAAGATGTCTCGCGTCTCCACCTTGAAGCGCAGCAACCACTCCAGGCATTCCAGGCGGTGCCGGGCATGCATGAGGTCCTCGCCCCACACGTACACGCCGTGCCGTGCGACGAGCAGCGCCGGGACCTTCGGGTCGAAGCCCTTTTCGAAGGCGTCGCCCAGTTCGGCCATGTCCTGGGAGTTCCTGACGACCGGGATCACGACCTCTTCGTGGTCGTGGCGGCCGAAGCCCTTGAGCATCTCCAGGTCCCGCAGGACCACGCCGTCCGGCCAGTGTTCCGCCGCGACGACCGTTGCCAGCGCGTGGACGTGCACGACGGCGCCCGCACCGGCCACGTGCGCGATCCTGGCGTGCAGGGCGGCTTCGGCGGACGGGACCTTGGCGCTGTCCACGGCGTTGCCGCCGGAATCGATCACCACGCTGTCCTCAGCGGTGATCTCGCCCTTGTCGACGCCGCTGACCGTCACCGCGAGGCGGAGCGGATCACGTTGCAGGACAACGGACAGGTTCCCCGAAGTGCCGCGCATCCAGCCCAGCTGCGCGTAGCGGACGCACTCGCGGGCGAGCTCTGCCGTCACGAGAGTTCCCAGACCGTCGGGTGGGGCGTGAAGTCGGCGTTGGCGTACGGCTCACCGGCGCGCGCGACGCCGACCGTCTTCCAGCCCGCCTCCTGCGCGGCGTGCAGCTCGGCCGGAACGTCGCTGTAGAAGGTGATGTCGTCGCTCTGCAGCACCGAGGCGATCTTGTGGTACGACGCGGCTTCCCGTTTCGGGCCCGCGTTGACCGTGTCGAAGTGGTGCTCCAGCAACGGGGTCAGGTCGCCGTCGGTGGTGTGCCGGAAGAACGCGACCTGGCCCGCGACCGAGCCGCTCGAGAAGATCGCCAGCTTCACGCCGTCGTCGTGCCACTTGCGGATCGCGGGGACGACGTCCGGGAAGAACTCCGCCACCAGGTCGCCCTGCGCGTAGCCCTGCTGCCAGATGAGGCCCTGCAACGTCTTGAGGGGCGTGACCTTCTGGTCGGCGTCCATCCAGTCGTGCAGTGCCTTGACGACGTCGTCGTGCCCTGCGAGCTCCTTGATCTGCCGCACGGCGTCGGCGACCACCGGGTCGTCACCGTGCTGCTCGATCCACGGCCCGAGCCGCGGGCGCGCGTAGTCGTAGAGGACGACCAGCACCTGGTCCGTCGCGCTCAGCGTGCCCTCGATGTCGAGCACGACCCACTTGCTCACCGCTGTTCTCCCTCGTAGTACTCGTCCAGCGCATCGGCCCGGTAGACGCCGCGGTCCGTCACCACGGTCGTGACGAAGCGCGGCGGCGTCACGTCGAACGCCGGGTACAGTCCTTTCACCCTCGGCGTGGCACTCGGCCTGCCCAGCACCTGCAGCACCTCGGCGCCGTCGCGGTACTCGATCTCGACGTGGTCCGTCGTGGGCGCCAGCCGGTCGGGTGCCTGCACCTGGGCGTGGAACGGTACGCCGAACGCGTGCGCGGCCAACGCCAAGCCCAGTGTGCCGACTTTGTTGACGACGTGCCCGTCCATGGTGACCCGGTCGGCCGCCGTGACCAACGCGTCGACCTCACCGCTTTGCAGGACCGCGGCGCCCATGCCGTCCGTGATGAGCGTGGTGTCGACGCCCATCTCGATCAACGTCTCCGCGGTGAGCCTGGCTCCCTGCAGGTAGGGCCGGGTCTCGGTGCAGAAGAAGCGCAGTGTCTTGTTCTGGCGCTGGGCCGCTCGGACCGTTTCCGTGAGGTACAGGTCGGCCCAGCAGTGGGTCATCACGGTGGCGTTGTCGTGCAGCAGGTTCGCGGTGTGCTCGCCCAGCGCCTGGCTCCTGGCGCGGTACCGGCGGTCGCCTTCGCGAGCGCCGGCGAGCGCCGCGGTGACGTCCTGCGCGGCGTCCACGTGCTCGAGGACGATCTTGGCGGCCTTGCTCAGGGCGTTGTTGGTGCGCCTGGTGTTCTCGAGCATGCTCGCGGTCCTGGCGAGTTCTTCGCGGGCTTGCGCGAAGGGCTTGTTCTCGAGGGCCCTGGCCTTGAGGACCAGGCCGTAGAGGACCGCGAAGTACGGGCCCGAGGACTGGGTGACCATGTCCTCGATGGCCCGCGCGACGTCCTCGGCCGTCCGGCACAGCACCCAGTCGCGTTCGAACGGGAACCGGCGGCGGTCGAGGATCAGCACGCCGTCGTCGGTGAGCCGGACCGAGTCGGCGAGCACCGGCTGCATCAGCTGTACCCGGTGTGGGCGGGGCGCGCGCCGGTCAGGAAGTACTCGCCGACCTCACGGGCCTTGTAGACGACCGGGTCGTGCAGCGTGAGCGTGCGGGCGTTGCGCCAGAAGCGGTCCACGCCGTACTTCGCGGCGGTTCCGCGCGCGCCGACCTGCTCGAAGATGCGGCTGGTGACCTCGTTGACGAGCTTCGTGCTGACGACCTTGGCCTCGGAGATGGTGACGGCGACCTCCGCCCGCTTCGCCGGGGTGAGGGCGCGGCCGAGTTCGGAGGCTTCGCGGAGCTGCCGCGCCGCCTCGTCCGCGAGCAGCCCGGCGGCCCTCGTCTGGGAGACCATCTCGCCGTACGCGGCGACGATGTACGGGTCCTCGGTGGCCGTTTCGACTCCGCTGACGAACCACGGGCGGGTCTTCGTGCGGGTGTAGTCGGCGGCCTCGGCGAGCGCGCCCTCCGCGATGGCCACGTAGAGCTGGGCGAGCACGAGCTGGAAGCCGATCGCGGCGAGGCTGATGCGCGGGTCCTCGTTCGCCGGCTGGACGCCGAGGATCTCCGTCACCTCGACGTTCTCGAACGTCACGCCACCGGACGCGGTGAGGCGCTGGCCGATGTTGTCCCAGTCGTCCAGGTAGGTGATTCCCGGCGCCTTGCCGTCGAGCAGGAACGTGAGCTTCTCGCCGTTGTCCGTACGGGTGGCGCTGACCACGATCCGGTCGGCCACGGAGGCGCCGGTGGCGAACGTCTTGCGGCCGTTGAGGGTGTAGCCGGTGCCGGTGGGGGTGAGTTCGAGTGCCGCGTCGAGCGGGTTGCTGACGCCGGCCCAGAACTGGTCGGGATGCACGGTGAAGGGCGTGTCGAACAGGCCGCTGCGCCAGATCTGCAGGTAGTGGTACCCGAGGAGGTGCCCGGCGTTGGCGTCGGCGGCGCCGATGATCCGGCCGACCCTCTGCTGGGTCGCCCAGTCGCGGACGTTGAGCAAGCCGCTCTGCCGGAGCAGTTCCACCTCTTTGCTGGGCGGCTGGTTGGCCCGGTCCCTGTCCGCGGCGTCGGACCTGAGCGTCGCCGCCACCTCGTGCGCGACGTCCAGCCAGTTCGTCATCCCTGCTCCTCTCGGTGTACCCGGTTCAACTTACTTCGTCACACCACCGGGCTAACCACGATGTGAGAGAGACCGTCCACTGGCAGACTGCCCGCGCGCCCCGTTCTGCGGGGGCACCAACATCTAGGGAGCAATTGGTATGGCGCAGGGCACCGTGAAGTGGTTCAACGGCGAGAAGGGCTTCGGATTCATCGCGCAGGACGGCGGTGGTCCGGACGTCTTCGTGCACTACTCGCAGATCCAGGGCAACGGCTTCAAGTCGCTCGAGGAGCAGCAGCGCGTGGAGTTCGAGATCGGCCAGGGTCAGAAGGGGCCGCAGGCGCAGGCTGTCCGCGCCATCTGATTCAGCTCTTCGGGTGCCCGTTCGGCTTCGGCCGGGCGGGCACCTGTGCAGTGGCAACCGAGGGAGTCGAACCCTGCGCGGCTTGTGAAGGCGGCGCTCCAGTACCGGCCCTAACCCTTCGGCTGGGCGACGGCTGCCCTGTTCAGTTGAGAGCCTGTACTCAATGAGTGCGTCTTACGTCACGTGAGATACCCACAGTGTTAGACGTCCAAACGCTTGAAGACGTTTCATGTTTCACCCGGCTGCCCCAGCAGTGCCAGCCCGAATCGTGGGAGTTGTACGCTCCGCGCATGGCCTCGATCCTGTTCACGCGCGGAGCGCCCTCTCTCGACATCATCGACCAGGAAGGCCTGCGCGACGCGGCGCAGAGGGCCTTCACGGACGATCCCGGCGGCACCTTCGCGTACGGCACGAGCGTGGGCTACGTGCCGTTGCGCGCATGGCTCGCGGAGCAGCACGGCGTCGAGCCGGAGCAGGTGCTCGTCACCAACGGCTCGATGCAGGCCGACGCGTTCCTGTTCGAGCTGCTCGTGCAGCCGGGCGACGACGTGGTGGTCGAGGCGCCGACCTACGACCGCACGCTGCTGAACCTGCGCCAGCGCGGCGCCAAGATCCACGCGATCGAGCTGGAGACCGACGGCATCAACGTCGACACGCTCGAGAAGCTGCTGGAGAGCGGTGTGCGCCCGAAGCTCGCGCACATCATCCCGAACTTCCAGAACCCGGCCGGCTACACGCTGTCCGAGGCGAAGCGGGCGCGTCTGCTGGAGCTGTCGGCCAAGTACGACTTCGTGCTGTTCGAGGACGACCCGTACGTCAAGGTGCGGTTCGAGGGCGAGCCGCTGCCGACGATGCTGTCGCAGGACAAGAACGACAAGGTCGTCTACGCGTCGTCGTTCTCCAAGACGATGGCGCCCGGCATCCGCTGCGGTTACCTGGTCGGCCCGAAGGCCGTCATCAAGAGCATCCAGGACATCGCCACCACCACGTACATCTCGCCGAACATGGTGGCGCAGTCGATCGTGAACTCGTACTGCCGCTCCGGCCGGCTCGAGGAGTCGGTCGCGAACGTCCGCACCGCGCTGCGCGCCCGCAGGGACGCCCTCGTCACCGCGCTCCAGCGCGAGCTGCCGGAGGCGGTCTTCACCGCGCCGCAGGGTGGTTACTTCATGTGGGTCGAGCTGCCGGGCGTGTCGACCGACAAGCTGGTCCCGGTCGCGAAGGAGCACGGCGTCGAGTTCGTGAAGGGCTCGGACTTCCTGCTGGAGGGCGGCGACAACGCGTTCCGCCTCGCCTTCTCGGGCGTCACGCCGGAGCAGATCGACGAGGGCATCACGCGCCTCGCCGCGGCTGTTCGAGCGCTCTGATCTGCGCTTCCAGGTGTTCCGGCAGCGCTCGTCGCTGCCGGAGCGCCTGACCCAGCAGGGGCAACGCCGCGCGGAACGCCTTCAGGTCCTTCAGCGACGCCGCCAGCGCATTGGTCACCGGTCGTCGCATCCACGAGGCCAGCACGGCGTTGCGCCGCTCGACGACGTCACCGCCCGGCTCCCGGCCCGTGGCCGGATGGTGGTGCGCCACCACGTCCTCGACGTAGCAGAGCGCCCACCCCGCCGCTGCGAGGTCCCACGACAGCAACGTCTCCTCGCCGCGGAAGAACAGCACCGGGCTGAAGCCGCCCACGTCGAGGAACGCCTGCCGGCGCACGATCGCCGAACAGGCCATGAACCCGAGCACCGAGGGCCCCGCCACCCCCTCGCCCAGCGGACTGTGGCGCAGCAGCGGCGTGATCGGGTCGGGACTCTGCGACGGCCCCACCAGCGTGCGCGCCGCGATCACCGCCAGGTCCGGGTGCTCGTCGAAGATCGGTTCGGCCCGTTCCAGCGCGTCGGGCGCCCACCAGGAGTCGTCGTCGGCGAAGGCCACGAACGGTGTCCGTGCCGCCCGCACGCCCAGGTTGCGCGCGACCGCGCCGCGGTTCACCGCGGACTCCAGCAGTAGAACGTTCGGGAAATCGTTCCGCACACGGGAAACCGTGTCGTCCGCCGACGCGTTGTCGACGAGGATCACCGGCACCGCGAGCTCGCTGAGGTGGGACAGCGTGCGCAGCAGGCTGGTCGCGCGGTTCCGCGAGGCGATGACGACGGTGGTCCGGGCCATGCCAGTCGGCTACCCCGAGGCGCACCGCCGACACGCAGTCTGCTGCACCACACCCTTTGGACTTCGGCCTGCCCGCGAGATAGCGTGTGCACAAATGATTAGCACACCAAGCATCCCGGAGAACCCGCTCGAGCTCGAGCGGCAGGTTTGCTTCGCCCTCGCTGTGGCATCCCGAACGGTGATCGCGGTCTACCGCCCGATCCTGGAGCCGCTGAACCTCACGCATCCCCAGTACCTGGTGATGCTGGCGCTCTGGGAGCGGTCGCCGCGCACCGTCAAGGACCTCAGCGCGGTCCTGCAGCTCGACCCCGGCACCCTCAGCCCGCTGCTCAAGCGGCTGGAGGCGGTCGGCTACCTCGAGCGGCAGCGGGACAAGGCGGACGAACGCGCGCTGGCGCTCACCCTGACCGACGCCGGGCGGGAGCTGAGGAAGGAAGCGTTGAAGATCCCGTTCAAGGTCGTGGAGCAGCTGGACATGACGTTCGAAGAGCTCGCGCAGCTGAACCAGGTGCTGCACAAGGTGATCGCGAAGGCGACCCGGTGAACCCCGCGCTGAAGGTCTGGTACTACGCGGGCGGCAGGGTTCCGCTGAAGTACAAGGACTTCGTCTACGCCGACGTGACCGGTCCGAAGTGGTTGCTGCGCTTCACGGTCCGCAGCCTCGTGCAGGTCACACCACTCACGACGGCCATCACGCTGGCGCTCGTGTTCGGCCTGGGATCGCCGTGGCCGCTGGCAATCGCGTGCGGTGCGCTCGGTTTCGTTGTAGGACTGTACTTCGCGTTGTCCTACGCGCCGGAAAGTGTGGATTATCGGCTCACGAAGTACGGGTATCCAAGAGGATCAGCGACGCAGGGGCGTCGGGAACGAACGGCTGTGAGGGACCGCGAACGGCAAGCGAAGTACGACGCGGTCTGGCGGCGATCCGAAGGGTAGAGACCTATGGCCTTGTTGAGCGACCAGTTCGAGTTCACGAGGCCGCAGGCGATCACTCTCACCGCCGGGTTGGTGCAGCTCGCTTTCGGATGGCTGGACATGTTCGGCCTGGACCCGAACTACCACGTGATCCAGATCGGGGTCGGCGCGCTGGGTGTCGCGATGGCGTGGCGGCTCCAGCACGCGCGGATGTACGGGCTGTTGCTGCTCCTGGCGTTCGGAACGCTGGCGTTCACGCTCGACGAAGTGTCGACCGAGGGTTTCCTCGGGGTACGGACGGCGTTGCTGGGACTCGTGATCACGCTGACCAAGCCGGCAAAGGCCGCTCCGAAGTGACGTCGCGGCCCACCGAGTGCAGGGCCGTCACCGTCGCGAAGCCCTCGGCCAGCAGCGCCGTGTCGGTGCCCGGCACGAGCGACTCCTCCGAGTAGACGGCGACGACCTCGACCTCACCGTCGTCCAGTTCGTCCACCCGGCTCTGCACGGTGCCGAAGCGCGCCAGCTCGGCCCAGCGAAGTCCTTGCACCTCAACGATGTTCGGCACGTTCAGTGACAGCACCGTGGCGGCGGGCATCTCCAGCAGCATCGGCAGGACGGCACGCACGACCTCGCCTGCCTTGTCCCACAACGGTTCGGGCCCGTCCAACCCGACGTCGAGCGAGACCGCCATCGACGTGACGTCGTTGACGTGCGCGGTCAGCGCCGCGCCGACGGTACCGGAGTGCAGGACCGCGCGGCCCACGTTCGCGCCGAGGTTCACCCCGGACAGCACCACGTCGGGTTTGCCGCCGAAACCTCCGTTGCACGCGACCAGCGAGATCAGGCCCGGGTGCGCCGCGACGGCGTAGGCCTCCACGTCCAGGCCGGGCAACGGCCTGCGCTCGCTCACCACCCTGCCCGAGTCGCCGACAGCGGCGACCGAGGCGCTCGTGCCGCTGGACTGGGCAGACGGCGCCGCCACCACCACGTCGAGCCCGCACCCGAGAGCCGCGGAGGCCAGGGCGGCGAGGCCGGGAGAGTCGATTCCGTCGTCGTTCGTGATCAGCGCGCGCATCCGCTCATTCCTCGATCGGCTCCAGTTCGACGCGTTTGCTCAGCTCGCGCACGGCGTCTCCACTGCCGCTGCCGAGGCCGTGCCGCGTCACGTTCACCGCGCCGGCGGCCGCGCCGAGCTTCACCGCGTCCGTCAACGACATACCCAGCGCGAGGCCCGCTGAAATCCCCGCGGTCATCGAGTCGCCGGCGCCGCGCGTGTCTACGGCCTCCAGCCGGGGCATGCGCACGAGGTAGAGCTGGTCTTCGAGCAACGCCAGCGCCGGCTCGCCGGCCCGCGACACCACCACGCCCCGCACGGACGAGGAAGCGATCTCGCGGGCCTTCTCGATCAGCTTCGGCAGTTCCTCCTCGCCCAGCTCCTCGTGCGACACCTTGACGATGTCCGGGCCGCCGCGCACCGCTTCGGCGAGCCGCTCCCCCGCCAGGTCGACGATCACGCGGCAGCCGTTGCTGGTCAGGTCGGAAGCGAGGCGGTGGTACGTATCGTGGGGCAGCACGCGGTCGTCGGACGGCCCGCTCAGCACGGCGGTGCCCGCGCGGATGCCCTCCACCAGTGCCATCTCGTACACGTCGTCGAGTTCGTGCCGGGACAACGCGTCCGGGAGCATCTCGACCATCTCGGACCTGCTGCCGTCGCGGCGGTCGTGCACGTAGGAACCGTTGCGCGCGGCCACTTCACGCGCGCGCAGGGCGACGTTCTCACCTTCCAGAAGGGCGCGCAGCACACGGCCTGTCTCGCCGCCCAACGTCACGCACACCACGGCTTCGACGCCCAGTGCGGCGATCATCCTGGACTGCCAGAAACCCTGGCCGCCGGCGTGCAGGTGCACGTCCGGCTCACCGTCGAGGTCCTCGACGGTGACGGTCAGCTGAGGGGACGGGGCAAAGACGGCAACTCGGGCATCCACGACACCCTGGTACCCGGTGCGGGTGAAGGCTACTCACCCGCACCGGACCAATCGGGGATCACGCGCCGGAGCCTCCGGTCGGGTCGTCACCGTCCTGCGGTGCGGGCGCGCCGCCCGGTTGCATCTTCTCGTCGGCGCGCCACTCACCCGGTTGCGTCATGTCGCGGTACTCGTCGACCTCCTGGGGCGTCGGGTCGATACCGGCCTCTTCGGCGAACTCTTCGGCTTCTTCCGGATCCGTCATGCCCGGCGGGTACCCGCTAGAGCTCAGCAGACTCCGCCGTCGCGCCAGACGCCCCACTGGCCGGTGGTGCCGGGCTCCTCGCCCTGCGTCCACCACTGCGCGGTCCACTTGTGACCGTTGTGCGAGACCACGTTGCCGCCGGTGTAGACCTTCGAACGCTCCCATGCCGGTTGCGTGCAGGGACCGGGCTGCTGACCGCCGGTATCCCACGGGACCTGCGTGGACGCGTAGAAGTTGATGCCCATGGTGGTCCAGCGCGGGCCCTGAGCGCCCAGGCGCACCTTGAACTGGTCCCAGTTGTGCGTCGACCACGGCGACCACGCCAGTTCGGCGATGGCCGCGAGCCGCGGGAACGCCATGTACTCGATGTCCCGCGCGGTCACCAGCGTCTCGCTCCACAGTGGAGCTTCGACACCGCGGACGGCGGACTCCGGGACGCCACTGAGGTGCGTGCCGGGGTTCCACTCGTAGGCGGTCTGCACCTCGATGTAGCCGGCCCACGACAGGCCGAGTGGCGTGCTGGCGTTGTACTTCATGTCCAGGTACGCCTTGTTCGCGGGCGACATGATGACCTTGTTGCCGCGTGCCACCGCTGCCTGCACCGTGGCATTGGACGTCGAGGTGCCCCAGTACTGCGGGATGGCGGTGGTGTCCGTCGTGGTCTTCACGAACTCGTGCCAGCCGAGCACAGTCTTGCCGTACTTCTTCACGATCGGCAGCGCGCGGTCCATGAACGCCTGGTAGTCGGCGTCGGAGGTCGCGTGCGCCTCGTCGCCGCCGATGTGGAAGTACGGGCCGGGCGTCAGCGCCGCGATCTCGCGCACCACGTCGTCGACGAACTGGTAGGTGATCTCCTTGTTGACGCACAACGAGGAGTAGCCGACCTCGATGTCGGTGCGCAGCGGCGGAGCCTGGCCGTTGCAGTTGAGCTCCGCGTACGAGGCCAGCGCCGCGTTGGTGTGGCCCGGCATGTCGATCTCGGGGATCACGGTGATCTTGCGCGAGGCCGCGTACTGCACGATCTCGCTGTACTGCGCCTTGGTGTAGTAGCCGCCGGGACCGCCGCCGACCTGCGTGCTGCCGCCGTAGGTCGCCAGGCGCGGCCAGCTGTCGATCACGATCCGCCAGCCCTGGTCGTCGCTCAGGTGCAGGTGGAAGTAGTTGATCTTGTACAGCGCGAGCTGGTCGATGTAGCGCTTGACCGTCGAGACCGGGTGGAAGTGCCGGGCCACGTCGAGCATCGCGCCGCGGTAGGAGAACCGCGGCTGGTCGACGATCAGCGCGCCCGGCACGGTCCACGGACCGGCCTGCACGGTGCCGCTCTCCACCTTGGCGGGCAACAGCTGCCGCAGCGTCTGCACGCCCGCGAACAGTCCTTCGGACGTGTTGGCGCGCAGCACGATGGCGTTCGCCGCGACGTCGAGCTGGTAGCCCTGCTGCCCGACCGTGCCCGGTGCGCCCGAGAGCAGCAACGAGATGCCGTCCGCCGGGGTTCCGGTCGCATCCGACACCGGCAGGGCGTAGCCGGTCGAGGGCCGCAGCACGCCGGCCAGGAAGGTGCCGACGTCGCGCGCGGCCGGGGCGGTGTAGATCTTCGTGGCTGCCGTCAGCGTGTGCGTGACACCGCTTCTGGCCTGCACCGACGCCGGGACCGGTACCAGGCTCCGCAGTGGTTCCGCGGCATGCGACTGCGCGCTCACGGACAGCGCTGCGGTGACAGCGATGACCGCGGCGAGAACGCGAGTTCTCACGACTCCTCCTCACGAGGCGGGGGCGGCGGCCCTGCCCTCAGCCTGGTCAAACATCCCTTTTGTCGTCAATGGTCTGAGCCAATTCTTTCTTCGAGACCTGCGAGGGACTTCAGTAGGCGGGAAGCTGAAGGGAGTTCACGATGTCGGCGAAGTCGGCGGGCGGCTCACCGTTCGCCTGGCTCTACAACGCGACGTCCTGGTTGGCGAGGACGTACGGTCGCAGGATCTCCTCGTAGCGCCCGAAGGCGGTGGAGGGTTCGCGGACAGCACAAGGTGCCGACCAGCGCTGACCGCGCGGTCGGGGTTCGACAGCGGCCTAGGCGCGGGAGGTGATCCGGGCGGCCGACGTGCCGATCCCGGACGGCCGCCGGCTGAACGCCCCGGCGAGCAGGTGGGCGTTCACCGGTGTGCGGATCTCCTCTTCGTAGTAGCGCGAGGTCTCCACGTGCCAGTGCGTGACCCCGACGATCCAGTCCTTCAGCTCGTCGGCGTACCGGGTCAGCGCCGCCCGCGTCGCGGAGTCCAGCGACAGGTCGTCGAAGAGCTTCGGCAGGTCGGTCTCGACGGCCCGCACGAACTGCCCCATCCGGGCGTCCATCAGCTTGAAGGTGATCTCGAAGGCACGCGGCTGCGAGACGCCGAGGAAGTTCTCGACCACCCGCACCATGTTGTGCACCTCGCCTTCGTACTGGATTTCCTTCAGGTACGAGATGGTGTCGTTGACCATGAACGTGTAATCCATCGCGGATCGCTCCATGGTCTGCACGACGCGCGTCCGCCAGATCTCCGGCGGCACGGTGGTCGAATGCGAGAAGCGCGACAGCGACGTCGTCAGTTCCGAACCGAACGTGGACCGGCGCATCTCCAGGTAGTCGACCGGATCCGGAATGCGGTTCTGCTGGATGTTGACCACCTCCCACGCCCAGGCGTCCAGCATCGCGTCGACCGCTTTGCGGAACTCCTCCCGGAACGACTGGGGCATCGGCGCGGCGGTCCTCTGCCACAGGTCGGCGAGGGAGCGCTCGGTGGCGTTGGCCGGCACCACGGTCTGCACCAGGTCCAGCGGCATGCACTGCTTCAGGCGCGCGGTCTGGTGCTTCAGCCCGGCGAGGTCCTTCAACCGGCCGAACACCCACGGGTAGTAGTCGTCACCGTAGGTGCCCCAGGTCAGCCACGCGGCCGAGAGGAACAGCTCGGACGGCGTGCCGTCGGGGTCCATGCACACCGACGCCAGCGCGAGGTCGAAGCGGCGGTTCTTGGCCTCGTCCCAGATCCCTTCGCCGTGCAGGCCCACCTCCTCGCTCCAGGCGATGACCTCCTCCCGGCACTGGTCCAGGTGCGGCGCCATGCCGAGCGGGAACGGGACGTCGTACGTCGGCCTCGGGTACGGCTGCACGATCTTCGGGACGTTCGAGAACTGGCGGAGCCGCTGCGGCATGGTCCTGGCGAGCGAGCCGAGGATGCCCGGCTGGGGTTTCGGGTCCTTGTTCGTGTACCGCGACGACCGCAGGTGCCACTCGTGGCCGCCCGCCTGCCAGTCCTGCAGGCCCTTCACGTACCCCAGGACGGCCGCGCGCCCGATGGGGTCGACGGCGTGCTCGTCGAGCAGGATCGGCACCTCGGTGAGCGCCGTGTGCTCGAACTGGTGCAGCCGGGACGTCAGCAGGTCGTTGACGGCCTCGGCGGCGTCCTGGGTGCCGATGTCGAGGAACTTCTCGAACACCAGCACGCTGTTCGAGAGCTCGCCCTCGTCGAACACCTCGCGTTCGTAGGAGAACAGGTCGTTGCGCAGGTGCACGGCGTCGCTGAACGTGTCCCTGAGCACCCCGATGGGACGGCTTCCGGCGATGTCCGCGGGCACTTCGAGACCGACGGCGTGCTCGACGAGGTTCGCGCTCCACGGCGCGCCGCCGACCTTCCGGCGCATCTCGATGTACTCGATGGGGTTGCTCAGCCGGTTGGCGCTGATGTTGTGCAGCTCCCACATCGACTCGTCGAGCAGGTGCTTGGTGTTGGCGGCGAACCGTTCGCGCCAGTCCCGCGAATGGGTTCCGACCGTGCGGCGCCACAGGTCCGCGAGGCCCTTCTCGACCGGGTTCGCCGGCTCGTCGCGGATGGCGGCGTCGACCGGCATGAACAGCGGCAGCCGGTCGAGGTACGCCTGCGCGCCCTGGATGTCCGGATTGCGCTTGTAGAGCTCGACGAAGTGGTCGTCGAAGTAGAAGACCCAGACGTACCAGTCGGTGATGAGGTCGAGCGCCTCACCGTCGCAGTCGGGGTGCGTGTACGCGCAGAGCAACGCGTAGTCGTGCGACGCCAGGTCCTCGTCGGTCCAGATCACCGTCCCGTGCTGCGGCACTCCGACCATGTCCATCTCGTGCGCCCAGGCCCGCGCGTGGACGCGGGCCCGCTCGAGGTTCGGGTTCAGCCGGGCCGGGTAGGGCGTGTAGAACTCCGGCAGCTGCATGTGCGTTGGACCTCCGCGCGGTGGGCGTGACGCCCTGAACGCAACCAGCCCACCACGCGAGCGCACCAGATGGTGGAACCTTGATCCACACGTTCGTAGACCGTTGTCGCCCGATCAGCTCAATCCGCGGCCGCCGACAAGCACTCAGCGCACGAGTGACTGGGCGCTCAGCTTCACCGCGAACGGGAACCGCAACTCGATGATCTCTTCGCCGTCCGAACGGGCCTGTTCGACGTAGACACCGTTTTCGAGATGCAGGCACCGCACCCACGGACTGTCGTAGTCGATCATCCAGTAGTTCTCGCAACCGACTTCCTGGAACTTCGCCCGTTTGAGTTCGAGGTCGACGTGCCGCGTGCGGGGAGAAAGAACCTCGACCGCCAGCACGGGCGGTCCCATGAGCGCCTGCTTCGTGAACTGCTCGCGCCGGCCGACCACCAGATCGGGAATGAAGACCGTGTCGTCGGCGAGCACGACATCGACCGGAGCGGGGAGGACCTCGAGCTCCGGCGGGCAGACAGCCGTCAGCGCCACCAGTAGGCGGGCGACGACGCGCTGGTGTACGGGGCGGGGTGAGGGGCTCATGAGCAACACCCCGTCGACGAGTTCGAAACGGTGCCCGTCATCAGGCATCGCCTCCAAGTCCGCCCACGTCAGCGGTCTGCCGTGGGGAAACGTCGGGACACCACCCATGGTGCGTTCCACCCCCTGGTCGAGGCCACCGTCCGCCGGGCGGACCCCGGCGATGCCATTAGACAAGACTGGTCCGATTCTCACGACTCGCAAGCCCCTTTTGGCCGACGTCGCACCACTGCACGCACACGTCTCCGTGACCACCGCCCCGGAGGGTGAAGACCCGCTGCTCTGACCGTGGACACGGACACCCCGATGGAGCAGCCTTTGGTCGCGATCGAACAAGCGGCTAATTTTCGATCAATTTTCAGGTGATTTTCGGTAACGCCTGGCAATTGCTCGCGAATGCGACCCTAACGGAATCTTACGAGTCAGCCAAGCAGTCCGTTGGAGCAATAGCTCACGAGTACCTCACACTCCGATGATCAAAACGTTGGCGGAGTGCTTTCCACCGCATTCCGGCGGGGGTGTGATCGCGGTGGGGACGGCGTGGGGACGGCCTTCCCCACCCTCGGTGGCATCACCACCGAGGGGAGCAGGGGATGCGCAGGACGTCGGAAAGGATCAGGCAGTGGGTGGCTTTCGCCGTGGTGGCGGCGGCCGTGGTCACGCTGGTGGCGCTGGGGCTTTCGCTCTAGGGCCCGTATCGGAGTCCCGTTCGACGAGAGTCGCGCCTCAGGCCCGGCTATCGCGAACATGGACTTCGATACGGGCCCTGGCCAGGGTCTGCCGCGCGAAGGCGATGGCGCGCGGCTGTCCCCCGCGCTCGGCGGCCGCCACCGCCTCCTCGCCGTACCGGACGGCGGTGTCCCGGTCACCGAGTGCCAGGTGCACGGCGGAAAGCTGCGCGAGCACCCGGTTCTCACTCCACCAGCGGCGCGCCCGCGCGACCACCGAACACCGCCGCAGGTACCCGAGCGCCTCGTTCATCCGGCCATTCACCTGGGCGTCGAGTGCCAGGCACACGAGCAACGCGGCCTGTCCGATGTGGTCGCGGAGGTTCTCCAGCAACGCGAGCACCGCCTGGTCGTCGGGCAGGTTCGTGTACGCCCGGCACAGCCTCGTCACCTCACGCGCCCGCTCGCCCGCGGCGGTCAGGTCGCCCATCTCGTAACGCCAGTAGGCGAAGTCGGCCACGGCGAGCGCTTCGCCGCGCCGGTCACCGGACTCGCGGTAGGCGGCCAGCGACCGTTCCGCGCAGGCCAGGGACTCCTCGTCGTTGAACGAGTCGAAGTGCACGTGGGCGATGTTGTGCAACGTCACCGCGACCTCGCGCACGTCGTCGCCCACCAACGCGACCGCCTCCCACATGTGTTCGAGGGCCTGCTCGGTCCGCCCCAGCTCGGCATGGTTGACGCCGATGTTGTGCAACGCGTTCGCCACCCCGGTCGGGGCGCCCGCCTGCCGCATCAGCGCGAGGCCACGTTCGAAGTACTCCATCGACTTGTCGTACTCACGCCGTTCTCGCGCGATCATGCCGAGCAACCCCATCGCCGACGCCTCCCCGCGCAGATCGCCGATCTGCCGCATGAGGCCGAGCGCCTCGTGCAGGTGCTCCTCCGCCTTCGGGTTGCCGTCGTCCATGTACGCCGATCCCAAGCCCCGCAGGGCTTCCGCGCGCGCCTTCAGGTCACCGAGCGCGCGTGCGGCCGCGAGCGCGACGCTCTGCAGCTCGACCCGTTCCCGCCATAATCCGCGCAGCCACAGGTAGTGCGAGAACCGGTGCGGCAGCTGCCACGCGTGCTGATAGTGCCCCTCGTAGGCGGCCAGGTAGACGGCGGCCCGCAGGTTCAGCCGCTCCGCCTCCTGCCACGCCAGCGCCTCGGCCGGTGTGGCGAACACGGGCGGGTCGACCGGCTCGTGCGTGACGGCGGAGTGGAACTGCGGGCGGCCGGGCGCGATCCGCGCGGCGGAGGCCTCCACGCTGTGCAGGTAGTGGTCGAGGATGCGGACGATCGCCTCGCCGCGCTCCGCCGGGTCGACCGCCGCTTTCGCGTGATCGGCCAGGAGGTCGTGGAACCGGTAGCGCCCGTTCTCCTGCTGCTGCACCAGGTGCGCGTCCAGCAGCTCGTCCAGCAACCGTTCGGCTTCCGCCCGCGTGGAGCCGATCACCGCCGCGGCGAGGTGGGCGTCCCAGTCCTCCCCGGTGTGCAGGCCCAGGCGCCGGAACAACCGCTGCTGCTCGGGCGTGAGTTGCTGATAGGACAAGGCGAACGCGTCCGCGACGCTGCGTTCGCCCGCCGTCAGCTCCGTCAGCCGATGCTCGGTGAGGCGGCGGACGAGGTCCTGCGCGGACCACGCGGGCCGGGTGCGCCAGCGGGCACCGACGATCCGCACCGCGAGTGGCAGGTAACCGCAGAGCCGGACGATCTCGCGGGCGGAGCCGGGGTCCTGGTCCACCTTCGCGCGTCCGGCGATGCTCGCGAGGAGCTTCAGCGAGTCCTCTTCGGACAGTACGTCGAGCGAGATCGTGTGGGCGGCGTCGAGGTCGACGAGCCTGCGCCTGCTGGTGACCAGGACCAGGCCGGTGCCGGGCAGCAGCGGGCGGACCTGGGCCGCGCTGCCCGCGTTGTCGAGCACGACGAGTGCCTTGCGGTGCGCCATTTCCGCCCGCCACCGGGCGGCGCGGGCGTCGAGGCCGTCCGGGATGTCCTGCGCGGGCACGCCGAGCGCGGTCAGCAACGCCAGCAGCGCGTCCGCCGGGGTGCGCGGTTCGACGCCCGCGGTGTAGGAGTGCAGGTCGACGAACAGTTGCGCGTCCGGGAACCGCGCGGCGAGCCGGTGGGCAGCGCGGACGGCGAGGGTGGTTTTGCCGATGCCCGCCATGCCGTCGATCGCGGTGATCGCGACGCAGCCGGACGGTACGGCGGCGATGATCTCGCCGAGGTCGGCGGCGCGGCCGGCGAAGTCCGCGATGTCACCGGGCAGGTCGTTGCGCGTGCGCGGGCGGTTGTCGGCGGTGAGCACCTGCTGGTGGGCCTGCTGGAGGTCCCTGCCGGGGTCGAGGCCGAGCTCGTCGGCGAGCCTGCCGCGGATGTCGTCGTAGGCCTGCAACGCCTCGGTCTGCCGGTCGCAGCGGTGCAGCGCCACGATCAGCTGAGCCCACATGCGTTCCCTGGTGGGGTGCTGGAGGGTGAGCGAGCGCAGTTCGGGGACCAGTCGCTCGTGCAGGCCCTTCCGCAGGTCGTGCTCGATCCGCGCTTCCAGTGTCGTCAGGTACTTCTCGGTCAGCGCGGGCGCGTGGTCTCGTTCGAGCGCGTCGCTGCCGATGTCGGCGAACGGGCGGCCGCGCCAGAGCCGCAGGGCCTCGTGCGGTTCCAGCCGGTCGAACCGGTGGACGTCGACCTCGTCGGGCCGCACGTCGAGCAGGTACCCGCCCGGCCTGGTCACGACCAGCCCGGGCAGGACCTCACGCAGCCGTCCGACCGTGGTCTGCAGGGCGTTGCGCGACCCGCCGGTCAGGTCGAGGAGCTCGTCGATCCCGACCACCTGGCCGGGCCGCAGCAGGAGCGCGGCGAGCACCACGCGCCGCTTGCCCGGCGGGATGTGGACGCGGCGCCCGTCGAGCACCACGTCCAACGGCCCGAGCAGGCCGAACGACCTCACTTCCACTGACCCCAGTGCACGACCTCGTCGAACGGCAACCGCTTGCGGGTGCGCGGCGACGCCCCCTCGGAGACGCCGTCCTCGGCGGGGTGACCGATCGCGATCATGCCGATCGGCACGTAGATGTCCGGCACGCCGAACGCGGCGCGCAGCTGCGGCCAGGTGTCCTTGTCCGTCCCGAAGAACACCGCGCCGAGCCCCTCGTCGACGGCGGTCTGCAGGATCAGCAACGCGGCCATGCCGGTGTCGATGTCCCAGTAGGGCACCGGCCAGTGGTCCTCGCTGCGGTCCGTCCAGCCCTTGTCGGCCTGCGCGTACCGGTCGAGGTAGACGTCCTTGGCCGAGAACGGGATGACGACGACGGGCGCCGTCTTCGCGTCCTCCCCGCCCCACCACTCGAACATCTCGGTGAGCCGCTGCAGCGACTCGCCCCGCAGCACCAGGAACCCCTGCCCCTGCGAGAACCCGGCGGACGGGCCGCGCACGGCGTTGCGCATGATCCGCTGGATGCTCTCGTCGCTGACCGGCTCACCGGTGAACCTGCGCACCATGCGCCGGCGGCGGACGACGTCCTGGAACTCCACCCCGTACCTCCCCAGATAGGCCTCCGACCGTAGCAGCGGCTGCGGAGATCCAACTCAGAGACGGCGAAGCCCCGCCAGCACCCGCTCCAGCAGCTGGCCGTCCGGCCGTTCGCCGCCGTAGGACGACGCCGTGCGGTGCACGTCGATCAGCCCGTGCCCGGCCATGTCGCCGAGCAGCACCTTGGTGACGCCCAGCGGCAGCCCGCGCAGGGCGGCGATCTCCGCCACCGAACGCGGCTGCGTGCACAGGGCCAGCACGTCCTGGTGTTCCGGGCGCACGGCGGTGGCCGAGCGCTCGTTCACCGACACCAGGGTCTCGATCTGCAGGTGCACGTCGGAGGTGGTGCGCCCGCCGGTCCACGCGTAGGCGCGCACGATCGACGACGAGGTGTCGTACCCCGTCTCGACCGACGGCAGCGGCGGGACCGGTTCGAACGGCAGCGTGGCGTACGGGTCCGGCTCCGGCGGGGGTTCCGGTGCCCGCTGGGCCTTGGACTTGCCGCGCTTGCGGATCCGTTCGCTGTCGAAGCTGAAACCGCTGATCAGATCACCGAAGTTGACCTGTTCCTCGGGATCCCTGCTCATGCCAGCTCGGCTCGGAGTTCCGGCGTGAGCAACTGACCCACCTGCCGCACGACCACCGTCATCTCGTACGCCACCTGGGCGACGTCGCTCGAGGACGACGCCAGTACCGCGAGGACCGAGCCGTCGCTGATCGACGACAGCAGCATCACGCCCCGGTCCATCTGCACGACGGTGCGGACGACCGACTCACCGGCGAAGGTCTGCGACGCCGAGTCCGCGAGTGAGACCACACCGGCCACGATCGCCGCGAACTGCGGCGCCACGTGCTCGGGCAGCTTGGACGACGAGATCAACACCAAGCCGTCTGCCGAGATCACCACGGCGTGCTCGATGCCGGGTGTGCGTTCGGCGAAGTTGGTGACCAGCCAGCCGAACTGGTCCACCTGCGTGCTCATCGACTCTCCTGGTGGTCGGGAAGGCCGCGTTGCACGCCGCGCTGGAAGGCGTCGAGGAAGCCCCGGGCCGATTCCGGCGTCTGACGTGCGGGTGCGGGGGGAGGCGGCGGCGCGGCGGCGGGCGTCGTCCGCTGGAACCACGACGTCTGCTGCCGATCGATCGCCTCCCCTCGGAAAGACTCCCAGGACTCTTCCCGTTGTGGTGCCAGTTCGGCCGGAACCAACACGATCGCGCGAGTCCCGGTGCCCTGTTTTGCATCCAGACGTACCACGATCTGGTGGCGTGCCGCGAGTCTGCCGACGACGAAAAGTCCCATTTCGCGGAAGACCTGCACGTCCACACCCTCGCCGGCGGCCTCGAGGCGGTGGTTCACGGCGGCCAGTGCCTCGGGGTCGATGCCGATGCCCTGGTCGAGCACGTCGATCTGCACGATGCCGCCCGCCTCGATCGACGCGCTGATCGCGACCTGCGTGTGCGGCGGCGAGAAAGCCGTTGCGTTGTCAAGGAGTTCGGCCAGCAGGCGGACCAGGTCGCTCGCGACGTAACCCACCACTTCGGCGTTCGGCGCGGTGTGCACCATCACCCGCTGGTACTGCTCGATCTCCGCGGCCGCCGCGCGCAGCACGTCGGTGAGCGGGATCGGCTTGTGGAACCGGCGTGCCACGTCGCCGCCGGAGAGCACCATCAGGTTCTCGTTGTTGCGGCGCATGCGGGTGGCGAGGTGGTCGAGCTTGAAGAGGTTCGCGAGCTGGTCCGGGTCCTCCTCGAACTTCTCCAGCTCCTCCATCAGCTTGAGCTGGCGTTCGACGAGACTCTGGCTGCGCCGCGAGAGGTTCACGAAGATGTTGCGCATGTTCGCGCGCATCGCGGCCTGCTCGATGACCGACTTCACGGCCTGCTGGTGCACCGCGTCGAACGCGCGCGCCACCTGGCCGAACTCCTCGGTCGTGTGCACCGGGACCGGCTCGATCTCCGTGCTGCCGCGTCCGGTCGCGACCATTTCGGGAAGTTTGTCCCATGCCACGTCGAGCGCGGAGCGGCGCAGCGCGTTCAGCGACCGCGTCAGGTAGCGGCCGACGACGAACCCGATGGTGGCGGCCAGGATCAGGGTGGCGAAGAGGATGACCGACGCCGTGCCCGCCTGGTCGCTGGTCTCGTCGCGCAGCCGGTTCGCGGTGCCGAGCAGGTCGTTCTGCAGACCCTGCACCACGTTGTCCATCGAGGTCGCGACCGCGCCGGAGGCCTGGCTCCAGTCCGCCGCCGCGATCGGGATCGGCTTGGGCTTGGCGCTGTTGTTGTTGCCGGTGTTGTTGTTCCCGGTGTTGTTGCCCGCGTTCGGACCGTCCGAGGTCGGGTGCAGCATCGCGGCCGTGAGCATCTTGCGGTGCGACTCGATGTCCGGGCCGTTGAACTTCGTCTTCCAGTGCGAGTCCAGCTGACCCGGCGTCGCGAGCGCCGCGAACTCGCTCGCGATGTAGCCGAGCCGGACGTTCGACTCGACGAGTTCGCGCACCTCGGCGTTGGTGAGCTGGCCGCGGGTGAGCCCGGTCAGCACGACCGACTGCTGGTACAGGACCTCCTCCTGCACGTGCAGCGCGTGGTGCATGCCCATCGCCGTACGGGCGAGCACGGCGTCGCCGAACTCGCTGGCGAGCACCTCGTCCACCTCGAGCATCGACTCGACGACGCCGGTGTAGCGCGTGACCGAGCCCGGCACGTCGCCGGTCTGCCCGCGCAACGCGGGGAGTTCGCCGATCTTGGCGGTGACCTCCTCCACGCGGGCGGCCATGGCCTCGCTGAACGACGTCTTGCCGAGCTGCCCGCGCACCACCTCCTGCGCTTCGTCCGTGCGGCGCGCCTGGTCGGCGAGTGCCTCGGGCCCGGCGCCCTCGGCGACGATCCGGCGCTCCTGCTGCACGCCCTCGATCAGGGGGATCAGCATGGCGCGGACCTTCACCAGTCGCTGGAACTCCGCGTAGGACTCAGCACGGTCCGTGTAGGACTTGATCTGCAGAACGCCGACGCCCACCGCGATGACGACCGGAACGATCAACACCGCGGCGAGCTTCACCGGCAGGCGCCAGTTGCGCCAGTTGACGAGCGCGTTGAACATCAGACGAAGAGCTTGGCCGCGTTCAGGAAGAGCCGGTACAGGCCGTAGGCGAGCGGAAGGCCCACCCACAGCCACGCGCCGACCAGCAACAACGTGCTTGATCGGGTTTCCTGGGGTGAGCTCACTTCTTCACCACGCCTTCCGCGTCTTCCTTCTCGGCCGTCTCGGCGTTGTCCGCCGCCTCGGCCTCGTTCCACTTGGCGACGGTCGCGTCCTGGTCGGTGACCGGCGAGGGGGTGCCGGTCTCCGCGGCGGCCTTCGGCTCGTGGAACTTCGGGTTGACCGGGCGGATCAACTCGTTCGCGACGAAACCGACGACCAGCAGCGAGATCATGATGTAGAACGACGTGGCGTACAAGTCCGGGCCGGTGTGCCCGGCCTTCTTGCCCGCGTCCGCGATGGCGTTGACGATCAGCGGCCCGAGCACGCCCGCCACCGACCACGCGGTCAGCAGGCGGCCGTGGATCGCACCGACCTGGTACGTGCCGAACAGGTCGCGCAGGTAGGCCGGAACGGTCGCGAAGCCCGCGCCGTAGAACGACAGGATCACCATCGCCGCGATCACGAACAGCGGGGTGCTGGACGAGCCGGCCGTCAGCAGCACCAGGTAGAGCAGCGCGCCGACGCCGAGGTAGAGGCGGTAGATGTTCTTGCGGCCCACGATGTCCGAAGTGGACGACCAGACGAACCGGCCGGCCATGTTCGCGGCGGAGAGCAGCGCGACGAAACCGGTGGCGGCGGTGGCGGCCACCGGCGTCGAGGACTCCTTGAAGAAGTCGACCAGCATCGGCGCGGCCTTCTCCAGGATGCCGATGCCCGCGGTGACGTTGAAGCACAGCACGACCCAGAGCAGCCAGAACTGCGGCGTCCTGATCGCGTTGTTCGCCGAGACGTTGAAGGCGACGCCCGACTTCGGCCTGTCCTTGAGCAGTGCCTCCTTCGCCGCCGTGAACTCCTTGGAGGGCAGGCGGATCAGCAGCACGCCGAGGCTCATGAAGACCGCGTAGGCGATGCCGTGCACGAGGAAGGCCTTGCCGATGCCCGACGTGGTGGTGCCGAACGCCGTCAGCATCGAGGTCGACCAGGGTGACGCGATCAACGCTCCGCCGCCGAAGCCCATGATCGCGATACCGGTCGCCATGCCCGGCCGGTCGGGGAACCACTTGATCAGCGTGGACACCGGCGAGATGTAGCCGATGCCGAGACCGATGCCGCCGATCAGGCCGTACCCCACGACGACGACCCAGTACTGACCGGCCCACACGCCGACCGCCGAGATCAGGAGACCGGAGCAGAAGGCGATCAGGGACATCAGCATGGCCCAGCGCGGGCCCCTGCGCTCCACCGTCGTGCCGAGCACGGCGGCCGAGAGCCCGAGCATCACGATGCCGAGCTGGAAGGGCAGTGCGGACTGCGTTCCCGAGATGCCGAGTGATTTCTCCAACGGCGTCTTGAAGACGCTCCAGGCGTAGGCCTGACCAATGGAGAGATGAATCGCCAGTGCTGCGGGCGGAACGAGCCAGCGGTTCCATCCGGGAGGCGCGACTTGACGTTCGCGCGCTAAGAACCCCACTTTATCCCCAACCGTCACCATAAACGCGGACCGAACGATCCTAGGCCAGGTGCACACGTGCGACAACGGTCTGGACATGTCGTTCACAGTTGCATGTGCCGCAACTCCGGTGATCAGCTTGGTACAATCCCCGGTTCATACCATTTGAGACGAATGTGACGTCCGGCTTTCGCCCGGTTCCGGTCCAGGCGCGTTCCCGCTTTGGTCCGGTTTGGCCCGTTTCCGGCGACTCCGGCACGTTGACTGCACACGTGAGAGCGCTACAGTGGTCGCCGCACACGAGGGGCAGGGGTACATGACCAAGGCGATGAGGTCGCCTGGCGAAGCACAGCACGAGTACCGGGAAATCCGGGGTTTCGCGTCGTTCGACGACCCCGAGGCTTTGTCGTACGTCCATTCGAACGGCAAACCGAACTTCGAGCTGATTCGGCAGACCGACGAATTCCGCACTCTCCGTCGCCGCCTCACGACGTTCATCTTCCCGATGACCGCTCTTTTTCTGACGTCGTACCTGACCTTCGTACTGCTGTCCGCGTACGCGAAAGACTTCGTCAGCACCAAGGTGATCGGTGTGATCAACCTCGGGATCCTGCTGGGCCTCGGACAGTTTGTGACTTCGATCATCATCACGCTCGGTTATGCCCGTTACGCAAAGCGACGGCTGGACCCGCAGCGCAAATTGCTCGCCGAGAAGACGGGCGTCGAGGAGTAAGGCATGCCCACCACCGGCAACCCGGTGCTGAACCTCAGCGTCTTCGCGGTCTTCGTTCTCATCACCCTCTACATCGTCTATCGCGCGAGCAGCCGCAACGTCACGGCGTCGGACTACTACGCCGCGGGCAGCTCGTTCACCGGCGCCCAGAACGGTGTGGCGCTCTCCGGTGACTTCCTGTCCGCCGCGTCGTTCCTCGGCATCTCCGGCGGCATCGCGGCGCACGGCTACGACGGCTTCCTCTACTCGGTCGGCTGGGTCGTCGCGTGGCTCGTCGGCCTGCTGCTGATCGCGGAGGGCCTGCGCAACACCGGCCGCTTCACCGTCGGCGACGTGCTGGCGTTCCGGATGAAGCAGCGGCCGGTCCGCGCGGCCGCGGCGAACGCGACGCTGGTGATCTCGTTCTTCTACATGATCGCGCAGATGGCGGGCGCCGGCGGCCTGATCGCGTTGCTGCTCAACGTGAACTCGGAGTGGGGCCAGGCGCTGCTGATCGCGGTGGTCGGCATGGTCATGGTGCTCTACGTGCTGGTCGGCGGCATGAAGGGCACGACCTGGGTGCAGATCATCAAGGCCGTCCTGCTGCTGCTCTGCGTGACGCTGATGAGCGTCTTCCTGCTCGGCAAGTTCGGCTTCAGCCTGTCGGCGATCATGCAGCAGGCCACCGAGAACAACGAGCTGGGCGAGGCGGTCCTCGACCCCGGCGCGAAGTACGGCTTCAGCGCGATGTCCAAACTGGACTTCGTGTCGCTGGCTCTCTCGCTGGTGCTGGGCATCGCGTCGCTGCCGCACGTGCTGATGCGCTTCTACACCGTGCCGAACGCCGCCGAAGCCCGTCGGTCGGTCGTGTGGGCGACGTGGACGATGGTCATCTTCTACCTCTGCACGCTGGTGATCGGCTTCGGCGCGATGGCCCTGGTCGGCACCGAGAAGATCGCCGCGGCACCGGGCGGCGAGAACTCCGCCGCGCCGCTGCTGGCGTTCGAGATCGGGGGCGCCGTGCTGCTCGGCATCGTGTCCGCCGTGGCGTTCGCGACGATCCTCGCCGTGGTCGCCGGCCTCACGCTGGCCGCCTCCGCCTCGTTCGCCCACGACGTCTACGCGAACGTGATCAAGCGCGGCAACGCCGAGCCGCGCAGGGAGATCCGGGTCGCGCGGCTCACCGCCGTGGTGGTCGGCATCCTGTCGATCCTCGGCGGCATCGCGGCGAACGGGCAGAACGTGGCGTTCCTCGTGTCGCTCGCGCTGGCCCTCGCCGCCTCGGCGAACCTGTCGACGATCCTCTACACGATCTTCTGGCGGCGCTTCAACACCACCGGCACGCTGTGGAGCATCTACGGCGGCCTGGTCTCGTGCCTGGTGCTGATCCTCTTCTCGCCGGTGATGTCCGGCGCGAAGACGTCGATCTTCCCGGAGCTCGACTTCGCGTGGTTCCCGCTCGGCAACCCCGGTCTGGTGTCGATCCCGTTCTCGTTCCTCTGCGGGTTCCTCGCCACGATCTTCTCCCGGCGAGAGCCGGAGATGGAGGCCAAGTCGGCGGAGATGGAGGTCCGGGCGATCTCGGGCATCGGCGCCCGCACCTGATCACCCGCGCCTGATCATTCTGGGATGATCCCCGACTCGTGGGCGATGATCGCGGCCTGCACGCGGTTGCGGACACCGAGCTGCCGCAGGATGGTGCTGACGTACACCTTCACCGTCCCCTCGACGACGTGGATGCGGGCCGCGATCTCGGCGTTCGACAGGCCCGCGCCGACCAGGCCGAGCACCTCTCGCTCCCGTGCCGTCAGGACGGCGATCCGTTGCGTCGCGAGCGGCGTCGGATGTGCGCGCGAGAGCTGGTCCACGACCCGTTTCGCCACCGACGGGGACAGGAACGCACCGCCACCCGCCACGGCACGGACCCCGGAGATGATCTCCTGCGGATCGCCGGTCTTCAGCACGAACCCCGCCGCGCCCTCCCCCAGCGCCCGGCTGATGTAGGCGTCGTCGGCGAACGTCGTCAGCACCAGCGTCTTCGTGCCCGGATGGCACTCGCGGATCACCCTGGCCGCGTCCAGCCCGTCGAGCACGGGCATGCGGATGTCGAGCACGGCGACGTCGGGCCGGTGCCGGGCGACGAGGTCGATCGCCGCGCTGCCGTTCTCCGCCTCCGCGACCACCTCGATGTCGCCGGCGGTCGCGAGCACGGCCTTGACGCCGAACCGGACCACCGGCTCGTCGTCCGCGAGCACGACCCTGATCAACCGCTCCTCCTGGCGAGCCACTGCTTGAACACCAGCCGATCATCCCGGAAGCACAGCTGGTGCAGGTCGTGGCGGGCGCCGTCGAACGGGTTGGCGTGCGTGCTGTAGTAACGGCACTCGGTGCCGGGCGGCGCGGTGACGCCGAGCGGGTTGTCGACGCGGGTGCGCAGCGGCAGGTCGAGGTCGTCCTCGTTCTGCCCGATCTCGGCTCGTTCGAACTGCTGCGCGGTGAGCACGGACGTCGCCGCGTCGAACACCATGTAGCCCGGCACGCCGATCGCGATGCCCGCGCAGACGACCGATGTGATCAGCACAGTGCGTTTCGCGCTCTTGCGGATCTCCTCCTCCGTGCGCTCGCGACGCACGTGCGTGGGCGTTGTCCTCGCGCGCGGGCGTTCCGGCAGCTTCGCCCTGACCTCGAAACCGCCGTCGTCCGAGGGAGCGGCCTCGAACCAGCCGCCGACGAGCGCGACACGTTCGGCCAGGCCCACGAGCCCTTTGCCGCTGCCCACGGCCTGGGTCTTCGGCGCGGGGCCGTTCGTGATGCGCAGTTCGAGGTTCGCGGTGAGGGTGACCGCCACCTTGGCGCCGGGAGCGTGCTTGATCACGTTCGTCAGGGCTTCGGCGGTCACCCGGTGCACGGTCCGGGCGATGATGCCGTCCATCGCCGTCGTGCGCGCGTTGGTGAGCTCGACGTCGAGTCCGCTCCTGGCGACGACCTCCTCGATCGTCGCGACGGGCTCGTCCTCGTCGGCCCGGAGCACCTGCATGACGTCGGCCAGCCGTTCCGCCGCGGCCGTGACGCTGGCCCGCGCGGTCTTGGCGGCCTCCCGTTGCTGTGCGGTCAGCGTCGGTTCCAGCTCCAGCGCACCGACGAGGAGCGCGGCCCGTGCGAGCTCGTGACCGACGAGGTCGTGCATCTCCCCCGCGAGCCGGGCACGCTCCGCGTCACGGGCATTGTCCGCGTCGCGTTCCAGCATCGCCGCGTGCTCCCAGCCCACCTCGCGTAACTCCGCGAACCGACGCCGGAACCGCCCGAACGCCCAGGGCACCACCCCGAGCACCCCGACGCCGGAGGTGACGGCGAGCGCGGTGTCCGACCCGCCGCGTTCGGTCAGCGCGACGACGACACCGGCGATCTCGGCGAGACTCAGGGCGATCGCGGTCGGGCGTGGGTCCGCGGCGTGCCGCCCGGCGAGGAAGCTCGTGACGGCGAGCGCGGGGGCCAGCGCGACCACGCCGATGACGCTGTCGGACTCGACGCGGACGAGGTAACAGACGAGCCACGCGCCGAGCGCGAGACCGAGCGCCACCGCCGGCCGCCGGTTCACGACGACGAGCGCCGCGGCGAGGACCGCCAGGTACAGCACGACTTCCCAGACGGCGAGCCGCCCAGGCCGGGAGGTCGCCGCCGTAGCCACCACCGGCAACGCCGCGCACATCCACAGGACCAGCCGCACCCTCACGGCACCCATCATCGCAGTCGCTGCAGCACAACGGTCGGCGCGTCGTCCGCCCGCGCCCGCTCCCTCCTGGTCAGCAGTACCGCGATCCCCCACGACACCAACGCTCCGAGCGCCAGCCCGGCCAGCACGTCGTGTACATAGTGGACACCGACGACAACCCGCGACGCCGCCGCCGCGAGCGCGCAGACCGCCGCCACCCAGCCGAACGTCCGGTGCAGCGCCCAGATCGCCATCGCCGAGCCGCCGGCCACCACCGAGTGGTTGCTGGGGAACGACCAGTCACCCGGCTCCGGGCACGGTGCCAGCGACGGTGCCGTGCGGCAGGGCCGTTCCTCCTGGACCACGAGCTTGATGACCTCGCTGACCGCATAGGCCACCACCACGCCGGCACCGGCGAGGAAAGCCCTCAGCCGGTGCCGGAACCACAGCACCGCGAACATCACCGCGAACACGCCCAGCACCGCGTCGGTGCCGATCACAAGCCAAGTCACCCAGCCGAAACTACGAAGTTCGCGGTCTTGGCGCCCCTGCCCATCGGAACCGATCGGCCTTTACTTTCGACAGGGTTCACAATGCAGCGATGCTCATCCAGCGCACGGCCATCGCGCTCGTCCAGGTCCTGGGCCTGGCCGTGTGGTTCTCGATGTCCGCCGTGGTTCCCTCGTTGAGGGTCGAGTGGGGCATCAGCGCGGGCGCGGCGGTGTGGCTGACCGCCTCCGTGCAGCTCGGCTTCGTCGCGGGCGCGGTCGGGGCCACGGTGCTCAACCTGGCCGACCGCGTCCGCCCGCACCTGCTGCTCGCCTCGTCGGCGACGGCGGGTGCGGCGCTCACGCTGGTGCTCGGGCTGTTCGTGAACGGGCTGGGCGCCGCGATCCCGTTGCGGTTCCTGACCGGGGTGGCGCTGGCCGGCGTCTACCCGGTGGGCATGAAGCTGATGGCGTCCTGGTCACAGCCCCACAACCGCGGCCGTGCGCTGGGCGTGCTGATCGGGGCGCTGACGCTCGGATCGGCGCTGCCCCACGTGTTCGGGCAGCTGCCGTGGCGTCAGGTGCTGGTGGCCGCGGCCCTGATCGCGTTCGCCGGCGCGGTGGTGGCGGTGGCGTTCGTCCGGCCAGGACCGTTCCTCACCGCCACGACCACGCAGCTCAACCCTCGCTATGCCGTACAGATGTTCCGCGAACGCAAGCCCCGGCTGGTGAACCTCGGCTACTTCGGGCACATGTGGGAGCTGTACGCGCTGTGGACGTGGCTACCGACGTTCCTGCTGAGCTCGCGGGAACCCGTTGGCCTGACGGTGTTCCTGACGATGGGCGTGGCGGGGTTCGCCGGATGTCTCGCGGGCGGCTGGGCGGCGGACCGGTTCGGCCGCGCCCCCGCCGCGGTCGGGGCGTTGACGGTGAGCGGACTTTGCTGCCTGCTCTCACCGCTGGCCTGGGGCACGTCGCTGCTGATCGCGTTCTGCGCGGTGTGGGGCGCCTCGGTGATCGCGGACTCCGGGGTGTTCTCGGCGTCGTTGAGCGAGGTCGCCGACCCGCGCTACGTCGGGACGGCGCTCACCGCGCTGACCGCCGTCGGGTTCGGGCTGACGGTGGTCAGCATCCAGCTCGTTCCGCTGCTCGCCGAGGTCGTGACCTGGCGTTACGCGTTCTTGCTGCTCGTGCCCGGCCCGGTGGTCGGCGCGCTCGCCATGCTCAGGACCAGGTCGTAGTAGCCGTCGGGGTTGTCCGCGCCGGACCGCCCGTCGATCAGCTCCCGCACGATGTCGCAGTGCCCGGCGTGCTGTGCCGTCTCGGCGACGACGCGGACGAGCAGGTGCCCGAACGTGGTGCCGCGGCGTTCCCGCGGCCACCACGGCACCGAGCCCGGCGCGTCCAGCGGCAGTTCCGCGATCGAGGAGTCGGAGTGCCTCCAGGCCTGGCGGTACAGGTCGACGATGTACTCACGGCTCTCGGTGGGCTTGGCCCACATGTCGCCGTTCTCCCAGACCGACCCGTCCTCGTTCCACGGCAGCGTGACCGGTGCGGGACGGCCCACGCAGTCGCCGAGGTAGCCGAACTCGATGCCGACCAGGTGCTTCACCAGACCGAGCAGGTTGGTGCCGCTGGGCACGAGCGGGCGGCGCACGTCGAACTCGGCCAGTCCGTCCAATGAGGACAGGATCGAGTCGCGCGAGTCTTGCAGGTAGCGCTGGAGGTCCTCGGCAATCATGCTCCGACACTAATGCCGCCGTGCCGCGACGTCGTTGGGTTTCGCGCAGGGGACGAACCTGGTCACGCTCTGCAGTCGTGGTTCCGAATGGAGCAGTGCTGACGTTTGCGGGCCCGGCTCGCAGGTAACCACGAGGCATGACCGAACACCAGCAGTTCACCACGCCCGAGGGTGGCGGCGAGCCGGTCGACACCGAGCCGGACGCGGTCGCGGTGGCCGAGGACGGCGAGCACGTCACCGCCCCTGAGGAGACCGCGATGCACATCGAGGAGACCGAGGAGGGCGGCGGCCGGGTCGACCGGCCGGACGACGGTTACTTGGAGAGCCCGTGAGCCCAGCTCAGGCGCCCCGGCGCTTCCCTCGGGTTCAGCCCCGGCCAGGTACTGCCTACTCGTTCAAAACACAGCCCGCACTCAAGTTTCGCTAGAGCCGCCGCTCGTCTAGGACACAAGCTGACCTCAAGTGGTCCTACAGTCCTTCATGTCGGGACAAACGAGCGAAGGACAGAAGCGATGACCACCACCGAGATCCTCACCGGCGAGCGCGCGGACCTCCTCGAGACCCTGCGGCAGCACCGCTGGTTCCTGACGTTCACCGCGCAGGGCCTGACCGACGAGCAGGCGGCGGCGAGTCCGACCGCCAGCGCGTTGTGCATCGGCGGCCTGATCAAGCACGTCGCGTCGGTCGAGGAGAACTGGGTCAAGTTCATCGAGCACGGCACGTCCGCCATGGAGTCCGACCCCGAGTCGACGGACTACGAGAACCACGCGGCGAACTTCCGGATGGAGCCGGGCGAGACGCTGGAGGGCATCATCGCCCGGTACAACGAGGTCGCGGCCTACACCGACAAGCTCGTCGAGACGGTCGACCTGGACCTGTCGCACGCGCTGCCGGCCGCCCCGTGGTTCCCCGAGGGCAAGACGTGGTCGGCGCGGCGGGTGTTCGTGCACATCGTCGCCGAGACCTCGCAGCACGCGGGGCACGCGGACATCATCCGCGAGACGATCGACGGCCAGAAGACGATGGGCTAGGGCGCGTCCCGCAAGTCTCGTCCGCGATAGTCGCGGCCGAGGGCCGTGACTCTCATCGAACGGACTCACGGGACACGCTCTAGGGCTTCGGCGGGCTGAAGGCCGAGAGGAACTGGTCCCGGAAGTCGCTCATCCGCGACACCGGGGCCGACCCTCCCGGTTTGATGCCGTCGTGCCACTGCCAGCCCTCGACCCGCTGCAGCACCGCCGGGTCCTTGGCCACGATGGTGATCGGCACGTCCCGCGAGGCTCCCTCGCCGGTCACCATCTGCGCCGGCTGGTGGTCGCCGAGGAACACGAACACCAGGTTCTCGTCGCCGTACCGTTCCAGGTACGAGATCACCGACTCCAGCGAGTACGTGACGGAGTGCGCGTAGTCGGCGCGCACGGCCGCCGGGTCGCGGCCGAAGATGGACTCCGGCGGGTCGTTCGAGGCGGGCATCGTCGAGTAGATCGCGCCGTCGCCCAGCTGCTCCCACCCGACGAAGTCCGGCGTCGGCGACCACGGCGCGTGTGAGGACACCATCGGGATCGCCGCCATCACCGGGCCGTGCGCCTGGGAGCGCTCGGCGCGCTGGAACGACTCCAACGTGAACTGGTCCGGCGTCGTGGCGTAGCCGAAGCGCGGGCCGGTGTACCCGAGGTCGGCGGCGGCGTAGATCTCGTCGTAGTGGAAGAAGTCGCCTTCCGGCCACGCCTGGGTGATGCCGGGGACGACGCCGACCGAGCGCCACGACGCCTCGCGGAACGCCCGCGGCAGGGTCAGCCGGTCGGACGCCACGAGGTTGCGGTACCGCTGCTGGTTGTCGATCCACAGCCCGGACAGCAGGGTCGCCTGCGCCATCCAGCTGCCGCCACCGGCGGTCGGGGAAGTCAGGTAGGCCGAGCGGGCCGCGTACCCGGCCGCCTTCAGCCGTGCGTCGCCGTCGGTCAGTTTCGCGGCGACGTCCGGCAGGTCGAGGGCCGACTTGCCGTAGCTCTCCACGAACGTGAAGACGACGTCCTTGCCCTGCAACGAGGACAACAGGCCAGGATGTCCGCGGAACGCGTCGACCGAAGCCTCCGCCGCGAACTTCTCCTGGTCGTGCAGCCCGGCCTGAACGCGCCGCGCGTGATCGACCAGCGACGTGGCCGCGGCGTCGGAGTAGACCGGGATGCCGGGCATCGCGAGCGACACGCACGCCACGGCCGCCAGCGCCACCGCGCGGATCGCGACAGGGCGCCGTCCGGCGGCGGCGGAACCGAGCCGCTGCACCGAGATCGCCGCCGCGAACACGATCCCGCCGGCCAGCGCGACCGCGAGGCCGACGGCGAGGACCGAGGCGAACCGGCCGAACGTCACGTCCACGAAGTCGATGGCGGGCACCAGCAGCGGCCAGTCCAGCACGAGGTCGAACGGCCGGTACAGCACCAGGTCGAAGCCGATGTCCATGATCTTCACGACCGTGAACAACCCCAGCGCCACCCCACCGGCGATGGCGACGGGCCGGCGGAACCGGTCCGGCAGCAGCACCAGCACCATGACGCCGACCAGGCCTTCGAGCGGTACCCGCAGGAACGCCTCGAACGTGAACTTCTCCAGGTCGCTCGGTGCGATGAGCACGAACAACACGAACAGGCCTGCCAGGACCGTGGCCGTCCGCCGCAGCAACACCTTCACCGAGAATCCCCTTTCCTGCCCTCTGAGGTAAACGCGGCACGGCCCGCGACCGGTTCAACTGCTCTACGATCGAGTTCGTGACCCGACCGCACGTTCTGCTGAGCGTCGCCGTCAGCCTCGACGGCCACATCGACGATCGCGGCACCGAGAGGTTTCCGCTTTCCAACGCGGAGGACTTCGACCACGTCGACCGGATGCGCGCGGAGTCGGACGCGATTCTGGCCGGGGCCGAGACGTTACGCCGTGACAACGCGCGTCTGCTCGTCTACAGCGACGAGCGGCGCGCGCGGAGAATAGCCGAGGGCAAACCGGAGTTCCCGCTGCGCGTCACGGTCACCAGGAGCGGCGATCTGGACCCTGAGCTGCGGTTCTGGCACTGCGGAGGTGAGCGGCTGGTCTACTCGCGCAGCCCTGCGACCACGGTCGGCCACCTCGCCGAAACGAAGACCTTCAGCGCATTCTCGGAGATTCTCGACGATCTCGGCGCACGCGGGGTGAGAAAGCTCATGGTCGAAGGCGGCACGAGTATTCACACCGCGTTCCTCGAAGCCGGACTGGCCGACGAGATCCGGGTGGCGGTGGCGCCGATGCTGATCGGGCAGGCGACGGCGCCGCGTTTCGTGAATCCCGCCGAATTCCCCGGTGGACCGGCACGCCGATTCCACCTGGAGGACGTCACGAAAGTCGGGGACGTCGCGGTGCTGCGTTACTTCCCGAAGGTCACCTCTTCGCCGGCCTGAACACACCGAAGATCTGCTCGCGGCGGTAGATCGCGATCACCAGCGCCCACACCATGAAGATCAACGGCATCGTGGCGGCGTCGAGACCGCCGTTCGTGACCAGGACCATCTCGGTGAGCGCGGCACCGGCCATGATGCCCGCGAGGCCCAGCGCCGCGAGGCCGCAGATCCGCGGGACGAGCAACCCGATCGCGGTGGCGATCTCCAGCACACCGGTGAAGTAGCGGAACCACTGACCGAAGCCGATGTCGTCGAACTTCGCGACGAACTGGTCGGTGAACAACGCGTAGCCGTTCATCACGAACTGCACGGCGAGCACGATCTGCAGGATCCAGACGACGATGTTGCCGATCTTCGCCGCGGTAGAGGTCTGCTCAGACATGCCGGGATCCTCCCACCGAAACGGCGGAGTTGGTCCACAGCCACAGCACATCGCGACCGAACGACCACACCAGCGATGCCAGCGCGAGACCGACGAGCGCCGGCGCGAAGAGGAGCAGGCCCGAAGCCGCCACGACGAGGAAGATGCCCTGCACCGCGGCCACGACCTTGCGCGCGTAGCTGGCGGGCAGCGGCGCGTTCATCCACCGCAGGCGCCACGACGCGGCGACGAACACGTACCGCATGAGCCCGATCGCGAGCACCCACGGACCCATGTGCACGGCGACGTACGCGCTGAGCACGAGGATCAGGAACGCGTCGACCTCCATGTCGAACCGCGCGCCCAGCGCGGTCGAGGTGCCCGTGCGGCGGGCGACCTGGCCGTCCACCCAGTCGAGGGACAGCGCGACGGCCGCCAGCGTCACGACCAGCGCGACCGGCACGTCCTGGCCGGCGCGGTCGGCGACCAGCGCGGTCACCACGCCGACCATGAGGCCCCTGGCCAGCGTGACCCGGTCAGCGGGCCCCAGCGCCGCCGTCCGGTGGCGTTGCATGCCGTAGCCGAGGAACGCCCAGGTGGCGAACCCGTAGGCGAGACCGGCGGCCCAGCCGAGCGGGCCGAGTCCGGCCGTGGCACCGGCCACGCCCAGCGCGAGGACCTGAAGGCCCGCCCAGATGGCAGGCTCCCGCAGGACGGGCGCGGTCCTGGTGTGCTGAAGTGTGATCATCAGGTGCCCCTAACGAACTTCGTGCGGCGGAGGTGTTGCGAGTGACACGTACGGCGAGTGCCTTTTGGCTCAATGAATCCGGAAACGGGGAAGTTCGGCAGGTCACGCTGACCGAGCCCGGTCCGGGTGAGGTGGAGGTGCGCACGCTGTTCTCCGGCGTCAGCCGTGGCACGGAGACCCTCGTCTTCCGCGGTGGCGTGCCGGAGAGCCAGTACGAGGTGATGAGGGCTCCCTTCCAGGAGGGCGAGTTCCCGTGGCCGGTGAAGTACGGGTACCTCAACGTCGGCGTCGTCGAACATGGACCCGAACGACTGCGGGGGCGCACGGTGTTCTGTCTCTATCCACATCAGACTCGTTACGTGGTCCCGGAAAACTCGGTCACCCTCGTGCCGGAGGCGGTTCCGGCCGCGAGGGCGGTGCTCGCGGGCACCGTCGAGACCGCGGTCAACGCCGTGTGGGACGCGCGTCCGTTGATCGGCGACCGGATCGCGGTGGTCGGCGGCGGCATGGTCGGGTCGAGCGTCGCGGCGGTGCTGGCGACGTTCCCCGGTGCCCGTGTGCAACTCGTCGACGCCGATCCCGGCCGGCGGGCCGTCGCCGATCAGCTCGGTGTCGGCTTCGCCTTGCCGGGCAACGCTCTCGACGGCTGCGACCTCGTCTTCCACGCCAGCGCGACGGAAGCCGGCCTCACCACCGCGCTGAACCTGCTCGCGCCGGAAGGCCGCGTCGTCGAGCTGAGCTGGTACGGCGACCGGAAGGTCTCCGTGCCGTTGGGCGAGTTCTTCCACTCGCGCAGGCTGACGATCCGCAGCAGCCAGGTCGGCACGGTCGGCCGCCCGGACCGCACCTACGCCGAACGCCTGGCTCTCGCGCTCGACCTGCTGGCCGACGCCCGGTTCGACGCGCTGATCACCGGCTCCAGCGCGTTCGAGGAGCTGCCGGACGTGCTGCCGAAGCTGGCCGATGGGCAGATTCCGGCGCTGTGCCACCGGATTGACTACGGTCCCGAGAATGGTGACAGCCATGTTTCCGAGTGACACCACGGTCGACGTCCGCGACAAGCATGTGGCCGTGCTCCCGATCGGCAGCACCGAGCAGCACGGCCCGCACCTGCCGCTCGCCACGGACTCGGTGATCGCGTGGACCATCGCGTCGGAGATCGCCGCGAGGTACCCGGTCCGGCTGCTGCCGCCGATCCAGTTCTCGTGCTCGCAGGAACACGCCGACTGGCCGGGCACCGTCAGCATCACCGCGCGCACGCTGATCTCAGTCGTCACGGACATCTCGGACTCGCTGCGCCGCACCGGTGTCACGAACCTGGTCCTGGTCAACGGCCACGGCGGCAACTACGCGCTGTCGAACGTCGTGCAGGAGGGCGAGGGCCTGGCACTGTTCCCCGGACGGGACGACTGGGCGTTCGCGCGGGAGAAGGCCGGCATCGAGACCTCGGCGTACAGCGACATGCACGCGGGTGAGCTGGAGACCTCGATCCTGCTGCACGCCCACCCCGATCTCCTCCGTCCCGGCTACGAAGCCTCCGACCACCTGGCGGAGGACCGGCGGCACATGCTCACCCTGGGTCTGGCGCCGTACACCACGTCCGGCGTCATCGGGCGGCCCTCGCTCGCGTCAGCGCGCAAGGGCGAGCTCCTGCTCGCGGGACTGACCGAGTCGTTCCGCCACTACCTCGACCTGTTCGGCCTTCCTCCGGCGTGACACGAGCAGCACGACCGCGCCGGGCAGCGCGGCGATCAACGCCAGCACGCCGTAGACGATGCCGGTGGTGAAGCCCTGCGCGGCGCCCAGACCGGCGGCACCGAACGCCACCGCGAGGAACGCCTCGCGCGGGCCGAACCCGCCGATGTTGACCGGGATCGCCATGATCAGCAACGCCAGCACGATCACCGGCGCGAGCTGGGTGATCGTGGCGTCCGACCCGGCGGCGCGGGCAGCCACCAGGAACATCGCGACGTAGCCCGCGACCGTGGCGGCCGACAGCCCGACGACCGCGGGCCAGGTCTTCAGCGACAGCAGCCGGATGCCGTCCGCCAAGGTGTTGACCAGCGCTTTCCTGACCGGCCGGAGGTGCCAGCCGACGCCGACGAGCGCCACCAGACCGGCCAGGACGAGCGCGGCGGTCGTGCCGTCCGGCGCGAGATCCAGGCCGGGTGCGGGGTGCGTGAGCAGCACCGCGAGCCCGATTCCGATGAGCACCACCTGGCCTGCGAAGCGTTCGAAGAACACGGCGCGCACGCCCCGTCCGACGTCGCCCGACTCACGGCCGTGGTTGACCGCGCGGTGCACGTCGCCGAGCACGCCGGCCGGCAGCACGGCGTTGACGAGCAACGCGCGGTAGTAGTCGCTGACCGCGGTTCGCAGGGACAGCGACAGGCCGAGGCGGCGCGCAACGAGCACCCAGCGGCCCGCGCTGAGCAGCGTCGTCACGAGCCCGATCGCCAGTGCGGCGGCGACGGAGAACGCGTCGATGGCGCGCAGCCCGTCGAGGAACGCCCCGGTGCCCAGGCGCAGGCCCAGTCCCACCAGGATCGCCACCGCCAGAAGCAGACGGAGCCACGGCCAGAACTTGTTCATCACACAGCTCCCGGTAGTGCCAGCAGGTCGACGTGGTGGACCACCGCAGACGCCCCTGACCTGCGGCGCAGGTACTCGGACGCCTCGGCGGCGAGTGCGGGTTCCTGCTCCACCGCGGCGCCGACCCAGCCCTTCAGCCACTCGCCCAGCAGGGCGTCGGCCTCCAGGCGCCAGGGGCTCTGTGCCGTGTGCACCGAAGCGCCGAGTGCCGCGAACGCCTCTTCGGCGGCGGCCGGTGCGTCCGGTCCGAGCAGACGGCGTCCGTCCACGACGCGGCGCTGGTGAGCGTTGAACGCGTCCTGGAAGGCGACGTCGAGCGGCTCGGCCGGGTCGAGCTCGATCCGGCCTGCCACCGAGAGCGTGAACAGTGCGGGCACATGAGCTTCTACGCAGGCGGCGGCCAGAGCGTTCATCTCTTCGGCGGTGAGCAGGTCGAGCAACGCGGAGCAGGTGACCAGGCCGGTACCCGCGAGGTCAGCGGCCGTCAGGGAGGTGAGGTCGCCCTCACGCGTCTCGACGGTGACGTTCTCCAGCGCGCTCATGCCGGCCTCCGCCAGCCCGAGCAGCCGGGGGTCGCGGTCGTGCAGCACCCAGTGCTGTACGCCGCCGAGCCTCCCGGCGAGCCATCGTCCCATCGATCCCGTGCCACAACCGAGGTCACGGATCGTCAGGGGGGTTCGGTTCAGCAGAGTTTCGCGGACGATGTCGACGAGCTCGGTCGAGCGTGCCTGTGCGTCGGCGTTTTCCCGCAGTGCCAGCCATTCCGGGGCGAAGGTCATGGCCGCAGAGTAGCCAGCACCCTCCGCAGGTCCTGTGTGGACTCGTCCCAAGTGGACAGAGTGGCCCTTCTGGCGAGCGCTCTGGCCCGCAGTTCCGCCCGGAACTCCTGATCTTGGAACCAGCGTGTCAGTGCAGCTTCCCACGCGTTTTCGTCGCCGGCGGGAACGAGTAGGCCGCCCTCGCCGAGCGCGTCCGGGACCGCGCTGGCGATGACCGGCAGACCATGCGCGAGCGCCTCCGCGACGACCATGCCGTAGGTCTCGGCGCGGGACGCCAGCACGAACAGGTCGGCGCTGTCGTAAGCGCTGGTCAGAGCCTCGCCGGTGAGTGGTCCGGGGAAGCTGACGCGCTCGTCCGCCGGCAGGGTCCGCAGGAACGGCCGATGCGGGCCCACGCACGTCAGCCGCCAGTCGCGTTCGATCCTCCGCAACGCCCTGACCAGCACGTCATGGCCTTTGCGGGGTGTGATCGACGCGACGCAGAGCAGGTGGTGCACGCCGTCCGTGCCGCGCGCTCGTGGTGCCGGATCGGTGCCCGGGAGGACGACGTGGACGTGGCCGAGCCCGTGCCGCGCCCTGAGGCCGCGTGCGGCCGTGGGGCTGGTCGCGACGACGGCGCTCACGGCCCGCAGGACCTGGCCTTCCTTGCTGTTCAGGGCCGCTGCCGTGGCGGGGTCGAGCCCGGTCTCGTCGGCCAGCGGGAGGTGGACGAGGACGGCGAGCCTGAGCCGTCGCGCGTGCGGGACGACCACTTCGGGCACGCCGCAGCCGACCAGGCCGTCGATCAGGACGACGGCATCGTCGGGGATCCGCGCAAGCGTTTGCTCCAACGCGGTGGCGCCGGCCGGGCGCGGCCAGTCACCAGCGACGGTCAGACGGTTCAGGCCTCCGCTGATCCGGAGGTCGTAGACGTTGCCGCCGCTGGGACTGGCCGGGTCGTCGACGTCAGCCGGAAGGACGAAGTGCACGTTCGTAGCTCGCCCACGCCACATGGGACTCGTGGAGTGTGACGGCGATCGCATCGATCCCGTGAGCGCCCTCACCCAGCGCACCCGCGGAGATGCGGTCCGCGAGCTGGTCGGCGATGTGCTTCGCGAGCCACTCCGTGGACGTGTTGATGCCCGCGAACTGCGGTTCTTCGTCCAGGTTGCGGTAGTTGAACGCGGCCAGGACCTTGTTCAGCTCCTGGGTCGCGAGTCCGATGTCGACGACGATGTTGTCGGCGTCGAGCTCAGCCCGTTTGAACGTTGCGTCCACCAGGAACGTTGCACCATGCAGACGTTGCGCCGGACCGAAGACCTCGCCGCGGAAGCTGTGGGCGATCATCACGTGATCGCGGACGGTGATGCTGAACAGGGTGACCTCCGCTGTGCGGTCGGGTTACGGTGCGATCTCCATCCGAGCGTAGATGACCGCGCTCGGAAGGCGCCTTGGACGAGGGGACCCGAGATGTTCGAACAGGCCTTCAACGACGCAGACGTGGCGGAGTCCGACCTGGTGACCCGCCGTGGCACCTTCCGAGCAGTCGCGTTCCGCGCGGACGGTCACGAACACATGGCCCTCGTCTTCGGCAAGACCAAGCTGCGCGAGAACGTGTTGGTGCGCATCCACTCCGAGTGCATGACCGGCGACATCTTCGCCGCCATGCGGTGCGAGTGCGGCGAACAGCTCGACGCCGCGTTGAACACCATCGTGCGGGAAGGCAGCGGCATCCTCGTGTACCTGCGCGGGCACGAGGGCCGCGGAATCGGCCTGGTGGACAAGATCCGCACGCATGTGTTGCAGGACCAGGGACTGGACACGCTGGACTCGGCCACGTCGCTCGGTCTCCCCGTCGACGTGCGTGACTACACGCCCGCGGCGCGGGTGCTCAAGCACCTCCGGGTGCGGTCCGTGCGGCTGATGTCCAACAACCCCGACAAGATCGCGGCACTGGAGTCTCACGGCATCCCGGTCACCGCGCGCGTGCCGTCGCTGATGACGCCGAACCAGCACAACATCGCGTACCTGACGGCCAAGCGCGACCGGCTCGGGCACGACCTGCCGCAGGTCGAGTCGTTCACCCTCCCGCACGCACGCTGACCATTGCTTTCCCGGCAGGTGGCGCTCAGAATGTGCCGATGCTGGCACTGCGTGCAGGGCGAGCCTTCGACGGTGAGCGGACGCTCGCCGGGCCCGTCACGGTCATCACCGGGAACGGGAGGATCACGGCCGTCGAGCAGGGGCATCCTGACGTTCCCGGTGCCGAGGTCGTCGACCTCGGCACCGCGACGGTCCTACCCGGACTGATCGACACGCACGTCCACCTGTGCGCGGACAGCGAGGACGGCGCGCTGGACCGGCTGCCCGAGTTCACCGACGCACACCTGGACGCGGTGATCAGGGACAGCCTCGACCGTCACCTCAGGGCGGGCGTGACCACCGTCCGCGACCTGGGCGACCGGCGGTGGTCGGTGGTGGAGCAGAGGTCGAAGCACCGCCAGCGCGTGCTCGCGTCCGGCCCGCCGATCACCTCCCCGCGGGGTCACTGCTGGTCGATGGGTGGCGAGGCCAGCGGCGAGGACGAGCTCCGCCGGGCCGTCCGCGACCGGGCCGAACGCCAGGTCGACGTCGTCAAGGTCATGGCCGGCGGCGGGTTCGCGACGCCCGGCAGCGCCGTCGGCGACTGCCAGTTCACCGAACAGGAACTCCGCGTGGTCGTGGAGGAAGCCCACGCGCACGGTCTCCCGGTGACCGCCCACGCGCCATTGCAAGGCCGCAGCCGGCACTGATGGCGGGATCGGGGCGGGCAAGCCGCACGGGATCACCGCCTGCGCCCTCGGCCAGATGATCGAGGCGGGCATCCCGAACGCGGTCGTGCTCGCCAGTGCCACCAGTCAGGCGGCGAAGGCGTTGAGCGTCACCAAGGGCGTCCTGAAGCCCGGCTGGGACGCGGACATCATCGCCGTGCAAGGCAATCCCATGCGGGACATCACGGCGTTGCAGCACGTGACCGCCGTGGTGCTCGGCGGTCAGATCGTGACGACGACCTTGCCGAGCGACCGTCGCGAGTAGACATGGTCGATCGCGTCCAGCGCCTCGGACAACGGGAACTCCCGCTCCACCGGCGGTTTCACCTTGCCCGCCTCGACCAGCACGCGCAGCTCGTCGAAGACGTCGGCGCGTTCGGCCGACATGAGCGGGGCCAGCTTGTGCGACACGAACAGGTTCAGCGCGGCCGCGAACAACATCCGTTCGAACCCGCCTGTCAGTGTTCCCCCGGTCTCGGCACCGACCAGCACCAACGTCCCGCGCGGCGTCAAAGCCCTGCGCAGCCTGGACAACGGCCTGCCCCCGCCGCAGTCCAGGATGAGGTCATAGGTGCCGGTGAAGTCCGCGGCCGTGTAGTCGACGACCTCGTCGGCGCCCAGCGACCGCACCAGCTCGGCCTTCCGGGTGCTGCACACACCGGTCACGTGTGCGCCCAGGGCTTTCGCGATCTGCACCCCGTAGGAGCCCACGCCGCCACCGGCGCCGAGCACCAGCACCCGTTGCCCTGCCTGCACTTCACGCAGCCCCTGGAGCGCGGTCCCGCCCGAGATGGGCAAGGCGGCCGCCTCCGCGAACGAGATTCCGGCCGGCTTGCGCGCCAGCTGCGAGACCGGCGCGACGGCGTACTCGGCGAACGCCCCGTCGCACGTGCCGAACACCTCGTCCCCCGGCGCGAACCCGGTGACGCCGGGGCCGATCTCCTTCACGACACCGGAGACGTCCCGGCCGGGCACGGGTGACTTCGGTCCGCGGACCCCGAACCCGATGAACCGCACCAGGTACGGCCTCCCGGCGAGGAGGTGCCAGGTGCCCATGTCGACGCCCGCCGACCGCACCTCCAGCAGAACCTGACCCTTCCCAGGTACAGGCACGTCCAGGTCACCGAACACCGCCGATCCGTATCTTCGTTGCACGACAGCCTTCATTCGTCCTCCTCCGGGTACTGGAACACCTCTTCGAGCGACACCCCGAACGCGCGCGCGATCTTGAACGCGACCTCCAGCGAGGGCGAGTACCTGCCCTGCTCGATGGCGATCAGCGTCTGCCGCGTCACGCCGATGGCGGAGGCGAGATCGGCCTGCTTCATCTCGCCGTTCGCGAACCGCAGCGCGCGGATGGAGTTCGTGACCTTCGTCGGCTTCACGGCATCCCTCGCCGGTAAGCCGCGATCTTCGCCATCGACCCGAGCACGGCCGACAGCACGAAGCACAGGTAGAGCACGTTCGCGATCCAGAAGTGCGCCACCTCGGCCATGGCCAGTGCCATCGCCGCCACACTGCCGATGACGACGAACGACTGCCCGATCTGCTCGCCGAACTGACCGATCTCGCGGTCCCGTTCGTCGGCCTGCAGGCCGTCGTTGCGCGCGGCGATGCCGAGCCAGATCCCTGACACGATGCCGGCGACGATCCCGAGCCCCACCGTCCACAGCATCGCGCCGATGTACGGCGCCTCGGCCAACGGGCGCCCCGCCGCCTGCCCGAGCACGACCAGCACGTACGCCGAATAGCCGACCACGGCGATGATCGCCAAGGCCCATGCGCGCTTCTCTTCGAACGCCACGGTCCCGCTCCTGATGTCAAAGAACCTGACATCACCAAGGTAAAGCGAAGCAGACACCATGTCAAACATCTTTGACTTTTGGGTCGTTCGGCCGCGCGGCCGGATGGCGGTCGACCGTCTCCGATCGGACCCGTTAGCGTGCGGCGCATGCTCCGTCCGATCCTTGTCGCGTGCGCGCTCGCCCTGACGGCGTGCGGTCACGCCGTGACGGCGGAACCACCCGCCGTGGCGAACACGCCGCAGCGACAGCACACCCCCGCGGCAGCGCCTCTCGTCGCGACGCCCGAGGTCTGCCCGCTGCCCGACAGCGGGTTCGAATGCGGGTTCCAGAAGCGGCTCAAGGCGGCCCAGGACTACGCGGAGACCAGGCCGGGCACCGTCGGTTTCGTGCTGCGCGACCGCAAGAGCGGCGCGATCTGGCGCAACGACCACGCGGCCGACCTGACGTGGACCGCGTCGACGATCAAGCTCGCGATGGTCGTGAACCTGCTGGAACGCCACCGTGCCGGCAAGATCAGGCTGAGCAACGACGACCGCCGGCTGATGACCGCGATGTTGCACAGTTCCGACGACGACGCGGCAGACACGCTGTGGCAGCGCTACGGCCCCACGACGTTCAACGCGGCGTTCGGCAAGTACGGGATGACCGAGCTGGTGCCACAACGGGGTTACGCGTCCTCGTTCCCCTATTGGGGCTTCGAGAAGTGCACCGCGAACGACCTGGACCGCCTGATCAACTACGTCCTCGACACCGTTCCCGCCGAGGACCGCGCCTACATCGTCGGGCAGATGCGCTCGGTCGGCCCCGCGCAGCAGTGGGGCGTCTGGGGTCCCGACTCCGGCGTGAAGAACGGCTGGTCGGAGGAGGACGGCGGCTGGGTGATGAACTCCGTCGGGTTCGTCGGGCCGGATGAGCGGTACACGCTCGCGATCATGAACGACCTCAGGGGCGAGGGCGGCTACGACGAGGGCCGCGCGACGGACACCGAGATCACCCGCATCCTGTTCCGCTGATTCGCCCGCGCCACTCCCCCGCACCGTGTCACCCTCGTCGGCGGACACGGACTGCTCCGGGGGAATGCGGAAGGCTTCCTGCTGTGCCTGCCGACGAGGTTTCCACTGTCCGCCAAGTGGTTCCTAAGACCGTCAGCTGCGGCGCCCACCAGCCGAACTCACACCGCAACCCTCCGTCGCCCTGGAGGTCAAGCCCTTCAAGCGGTGGAGACGGAAGGCGGGAACACCACACCCGGATCCACCTGTGCGTCGACCGCGGCGATCGCGGGCTCGATGCCCTTGAACAGGTCCGAGTGAACCGGCACGACGCAGCCCGATCTGCCGAACACGGTGCGGGAACCGTTCTGTGCCAGCACACCCACGACGTCGGCGAACCGGACGAAGTGCCGGTCACCGCCGTCGATCAACCCCACACCGTCGGGCGCGAGGTGCAGCCGTGCCCCGCGTGCCGCCGCGCTCGCCGCACGGGCGAGCAGAGCAGGCTTGAACACCTTGCCCCGCGGCTGCCATTCCGGCGTCGTGCAACCGCCCGCAGGGACCGGCTTCCCGTCCAGGTCGGACAGTTCGAGCCGCACCTCACCCGGCACGACGATCAACGCGGTGCGCAGTGACTCGGCCAACGCGTCCGCGACCTGTGCCTGAGTCGTCGCGGCGAGCGCCTCCAGCCACTCGGCGGGCGACCGGTACGGCTCGCCGAGCAGCGCCGAACGGGCGAACTCGTCGAGGTCGCCCTCGACGAACCGCGGGTCCTCGGCCATCTCGCGGAAGCCGGCGAGCTCGTGGTCGAGCTCCTCCCGCGTCGGGCCGGACCTCGCGAGCTCCCGCGCGGTCTCCCAGAGGATCGACGCGACCTCCGCCTCCTGGCCCTCGCGGGCGTCCACCCAGATGACGCGATCCGTCGTGGCCGGATCAGCGCTGGCGCGGTCGCCGTCGACGCCGTAGCTCAGCCCCTTCTCCTTGCGGGCCACCTCGGTGAGCCGATGGGACAGCACCTGCAGGCCGAGCGCGCTCACGGGCGAGACCGACGGGCCGCGCAACGACATGCCGACGCACGGCACCTCCTCAGCGAGCCACCGCGGACCGCCGGCGAGACGCGGCGGCGTCGGTTCGTGCACCACTCGCGGGCCGTCCGGAAGCGGCAGACGCAGCCCCTCCGGTGGCGGGCCGGTCAGGGTCAGCACCGCGTTTCCCCTGGTGAAGAACTTCGCGGCGTGCGCCGTGACCGCCTCGGCCGGGAGCTGGTCGTAGCCAGGGCCGTCCCACGGCGCGAGACCGGGTCCGGCGATCCCGTACCGGCGCGCCAGCAGCACGCCGGCGGTCGGGTGGCACGCGGCGGAGCCTTCCGCCGTGAGCACGCCGGCTTCCTTCTCGATGCGCGACAGCGGCAGGTCACCCAGCGCCTCGCACACCGCGGCGATGAAGTCCACGAGCTGGGCGGGCTTGCCCGTGGCGAAGAACCGCGTCACCTCGACGCCCACGCTCGCGTTGTGCTCGTGGTGCAGGCGCGGCAGCGTGCTCATCGCCAGATGCTCGATCAGGTGCGTGACACCGAGCGTGCGGAACGACTCGTCCCGCACTCCACACCCGAACGTCAGGGTGGCGGTCATCGGCGCCGGCCCCTGCGCCCAGTACACGTCGACGCCGTCGATCACGGTGTGCTGCATGGTCGTCATCCCTCTGTCATCCCTGTCCCGCGCGCCGGCGAACAGATCGTCGTGCTCGCCGAAATAACCCCACGGCCACGCACCGCGCGTCCACCGCTTCTGACGATGTGCGTCGCGAACCGCGCCTGGCCGATGTCGGCCTCCTGGTAGAAGACCGCGAACATCTGGTACGCCGCAACCGAGTTCAGGCCGGTGCCGAGCCCGGCGAGCAGCCGGCCGTACCCGCCGCACCGAGCACGTCCACCGCCGGCGCGCTTCGCTGCGGCCGCGCGGGTGGTGGCCGAACGTGGGCACGAGGCCAGCCGGCGCCAACGCGCAGATCGCGGGTTCGGAGCTCCCCGCCCGGACGGGCCTGACCCACGCGCGGAGGCAGTCGAGCGGTCCCGTGCGAGAAACAACACCGGCCCGGCAGTCCAAACAGGACCTCGGCCCGGATTGTGACTCAGTCCGCGATCAGGTGGCCGCCGAGCCGTCCGCGACGGGTTCCCACAGGCAGAGCACGCTGCCCTCACTGTCCTTGACGTACTGCGAGTACCCGTAGTCGCCCACGCGTTCCTTGGCGTTGAGCACCTCGCCACCCGCTTCGAGGACTTTGCGCGCCACGTCGTCGATGCTCACCACGTCGACGATCAGCACGGGCCCCTGCACGAACTCGGTCCGCGGCGAGATCCCACCGTCCGCGTCCTGCACGTCGACGGGGTCGCCGCCGGTGTCGACGAGCACGTAGTCGAACGGCAACCGCTGCGCCGACCAGCCGAAGACATCGCGGTAGAACGCCGTCGCACGAGCGAGGTCGTCGGCGGGCAGCTCGAACTTGACCCTGGTCATCGCGCGAGGTCCGGCACCTGGGCGACGAGCTCGTCCGGCGCGGACAGCCGCCACGCCTCGAACACCAGCTCACGCAGCTCGTCGGCGTCGATGCCCTCCAGGTGCACCACGACCCAGCCGAAGCCACCGGCCGTGAACTGCACCTCGAACACCTCCGGCCGCTCCGCCACCAGCGCCAGCTGCTCGGACAGCGTCTGCTTCACGCCCACGGTCCTCGTGCGCGGCCAGTAGTAGCCGAACACCTTGCCGCGCACGCGAAACGTGTCGTACTGCTGGCCGGAGGAGCGCCGCACCTCGGCGAGCGCGTCCACGATCTTGAAGAGCTGCTTGTCCGATGTCGCCACTGCCGACCCCCAAAGCCGTAAGGGGAGAAGTATAAATCGGTCATACCCCGCACGAGGGAGTGAGCCTTCTCAGGTGGTCGGCGACCAAAGCCGCGTGGGACAACGGACTGCTGATGTCCTCGACGTCGCCGTTGGTCGTGTAGTCCAGGAGCACGACGTCCGAGGACTCGGCCAACTCGTGTAACCGCGCGACCTCGGCCTGCAACCGGTGCTCCAGAACCCAGCGGTAGGCCGGCAGGTAGATCTCACGGCGCGCGGTGCGGTAGTCGAGCAGGCTCTCGCCCGCCAGGCCCGCACGGTGGCCCCGGACCTGCCCGAAGCGGCGGACCGTGCGCTTCAGGCCCTTCATCGACGTCACGGTGAGCTTCGACGGGTCCACGTCGGCGCCCTCGAACACCTTCAACGCCTGCCAGACGCCCTCGACGGATTCGCTCGTCACGCCCGGCGACAACGGCACCGGGATCTGGCCGTGCGGGTAGAACGGGCTGAAGCGCACCCACGGGTCGGGGCCGCGGGAGGTCACGTCGACGACCACCGCGTCCGGGCGCTGCACCTTGCGGCGTCTGCTCGCCACTTCGATCGGCATGGTCCGAGGATGGCAGAAGGGTCTGACAATTCTCGGCGCCCGACGCGGCCTAAGCTCTGCGCTCATGGACGACCTGGGGGAAGTCGCGCACGAGGCGATCGAGCGGCACGTCGAGGAACACTTCGGGCCGATCGAGTTCGTGTTCCACGCGATGCCGTCGACCGGGGTGCACGTGCTCGTGGTCGGGCCGACCGCTGACCGTCCTTTCCGGACACTGGTCACCGAGGGCATGAGCGACCAGCCGATGACGGTGCCGGACGGGGTCGGCCCGTTCGCGGAGCTGATGCTGTGCCTGCCGGCGGACTGGCCGGTCGAGGACCTCTCGGCCGACGACTCATGGCCGGTGCACCTGCTCAAGTACCTGGCGGTGTTCCCGCACGAGAACGGCACCTGGCTCGGGGCGTGGCACCTGCTGCCCAACGGCGACCCGGCCGTGCCTTACGCGCCGAACACCCGGTTCGCGGGGATGGTCGTCACACCGGTGCTGATGACCGGGCCGCAGGGGCGCGAGATCGACAGCGCGAAGGGCAAGATCGATCTTCTCGCCGTCGTCCCGCTGCACCCGGCCGAGATCCGGCTCAAGCTGGAACAAGGTGCCTCGGCACTCATCGAGGCGTTCGACCGCGCCGGCGTCAGCGAACTGGTTGACCCACGGCGACCGTCGTCGGTGTGACGCGGCTGCGTTGGGTCAGCACGACGCACACGACCACAACGGCGGCGGTGGCGAGGGCGGGCCAGCCGACCGGTTCGCCCAGGACCAGCGCCGACCACATCAGGGTCAGCACCGGCTGGGCCAGCTGGATCTGCCCGATCTTCGCGACGCCGCCCGCGGCCAGGCCCGCGTACCAGGCGAAGAAGCCGAGGAACATCGAGACCAGCGCCACGTAGGCGAAGCTGAGCCACACGACACCGGTGGCGCGCGAGAAGTCCGCTGTGTACAAGGAAACCGGGATGGTCACCGGGAGCGAGACCACCAGCGCCCAGCAGACCGTCCTGGCACCGCCCAGTTCGCGGGAGAGTGCGCCGCCCTCGGCGTATCCCAGGCCGCACAGCACGACCGCGACGAACAGGTACACGTCGGCGAGTCCGAGGGAGCCGGAGAAACCACCGCCGGTGGCCACGAAGGCCAGCACCGCGAGCAGGCCGGCGCCGCTGGAGAGCCAGAACGCGACGGGCGGCCGTTCCGAGGCGCGCACGACCGCCCAGATCGCCGTGGACATGGGCAGCACGGCGATCACGACGGCGCCGTGGGCCGAGGTCTGGGTCGTGAGGGCCAGGGACGTGAAGAGCGGGAAGCCGATCACGATGCCAAGGGCGACGATCACCAGGCGGCGCACCTGCGTCATCGTCGGCAGCGGTGCACGCGATAACGCCAGGTAACCGATCGCCAGGACGCCGGCGACGAGTGCTCGGCCGAACGCGACGAACCACGGGTCCAGTCCGGCCACCGCCAAGCGGGTCGCGGGCAGGGAGAAGCTGAAACCCAGCACGCCCAGCGCACCGAGTGTTACTCCCGCCGGCAGGATAACGTTACTCTTGGCTCTCATGAATGAGGATAACGCAGCCGTCCGCGTTATCGAGGACCTGAGAGCCACGGCACGTGCCGGACACGCGGGCGACCGCATGCCCTCGGTGCGCGACCTGATGGCGCGGCACCGGGCCTCCCCCGCGACGGTCCAGCAGGCGATCCAGCACGTGGCGGCCGAGGGGCTCGTCGAGGTGCGGCCCGGCCGGGGCAGCTTCGTCGCGCCACGCGCGGCCGCCACCAGCCGGGACCTGTCGTGGCAGGCCGTGGCGCTCGGCGAGGGCAGGCCCGGCGAGGACCTGGTGGCGAACCTCGTCGCGGTGCCGAAACCCGAGGCCATCCCACTGACCAGCGGCTACCTCGACCCAGACCTGCAACCCGTGGACGCGCTCGGCGCCGCGCTCAGCCGGGCCGCACGCCGGCCGGCGTCGTGGGGACGCGTGCCGGTCGAGGGCAAGGAGGAGCTGCGCGCGTGGTTCGCCAAGGAGGCCGGCGGCGAGCTGAGGGCCGGTGACATCACGGTGTGCGCGGGCGCCCAGGAGGCGCTCGCGACCGTGTTCCGCGGGCTCGGCGACCGCGGTGACGCCGTGCTCGTCGAGTCACCCACCTACCTCGGCGCGATCGCGGCCGCGCGCGACGCCGGGCTCAAGGTCGTCCCGGTGCCGGCCGACCAGGACGGCGTGCGGCCCGACCTGCTCCAGGCCGCGTTCGAGCGGACCGGCGCGAAGCTCTTCTACTGCCAGCCGTTGCACGCGAACCCGCACGGCGCCGTGCTGTCCGAAGACCGCCGCACCGAGGTCATGCGGATCGTCCGCGGCATGGGTGCGTTCCTGGTCGAGGACGACTGGGCACGCGGCTTCACCATCGACGGCACCGCGCCGCCGACGCTGGCCTCCCAGGACACCGACGGCCACGTCGTCCACGTCCGCTCCCTGACCAAGGTCGCCGCACCCGGACTCCGCGTCGCGGCGATCGGAGCCCGCGGCCCGGCGAGCACCCGGCTGAAGAACACGCGTTCCCGGCAGGACCTGTACGTCGCGGGACCGTTGCAGGAGGCGGCGATCGACTTCGTGACGTCCCCTGCCTGGCGCCGGCACCTGCGCGCGCTCCAGCAGTCCTTGAGGTCGAGGCGTGACGCTCTGTCGCGCGCGATCTCCGAGCACCTGCCGGAGTTCGAGGTCGCACGGTCGACCGGCGGCCTGCACCTGTGGGCGAAACTGCCGGACGACCTCGACGACCTGGAGCTGACCACGGCCGCCGCGGCACGGGACGTCGTGGTGATCCCGGGACGCGCCTGGTTCGCCGCTGAACCGCCGGGCGGTTTTCTCCGTTTGACCTACGGCGGCGCGCCCGAGCACGTGCTCGCCGAGGGGGTGCGGCGGCTGGCCGACGCCGTGGTGGCCGTGCGGCGGTGACCCTTCGTGTGAACTGCAAGACTCATTAACTTGACTCATTCCAGAAAAGACGGCAGGCTGGTGCCCGTGCCCACGACTTCCGACTTCGAGCGCATGTTGCGTGGAGCGTCATTGCGAGTGACGGCTCCGCGGATGGCTGTGCTGTCCGCGGTGCACACCCACCCGCACGCCGACACGGACTCGATCATCGGTGTCGTGCGTCAGAACCTCGGCGCGGTCTCCCACCAGGCCGTGTACGACGTGCTCCGCGCACTGACCGGAGCCGGCCTGTTGCGGCGGATCGAGCCCCAGGGCTCGGTCGCGCGTTACGAGGCGCGCGTCGGGGACAACCACCACCATGTCGTGTGCAGATCCTGTGGCGCCATCGCCGACGTCGACTGCGCGGTCGGCCATGCGCCCTGCCTGGACGCATCCGACGACCGAGGGTTCGTCATCGACGAGGCCGAGGTCATCTACTGGGGCACTTGCCCCGACTGCACGACCGCCGCGAAAAGTTCCTGAACACCCGGAAGGATTCCCGTGTCCGACAGCACTGACGCCAAGCTGAGCGAGCTGAACGTGGAGGAGGCCGGCGGCTGCCCGGTCGCGCACGGCCGGCGCAGCCACCCCAGCGAGGGCGGCAGCAACCGAGACTGGTGGCCCAACCAGCTCAACCTCCGGATCCTCCGCAAGCACCCCGTCCAGGCGGACCCCTTCGGTGGTGAGCTCGACTACGGCAAGGAGTTCCTGACCGTCGACCTCGACGAGCTGGCGCGCGACGTCGACGCCGTGCTCACCGAGTCGAAGGACTGGTGGCCCGCGGACTTCGGGCACTACGGCCCGTTCATGATCCGCATGGCGTGGCACAGCGCGGGTACCTACCGCACCCACGACGGCCGCGGCGGCGCCGGCGCCGGCATGCAGCGCTTCGCTCCGCTCAACAGCTGGCCGGACAACGGCAACCTGGACAAGGCCCGCCGTCTGCTGTGGCCGGTCAAGAAGAAGTGGGGCCGCAGGGTCTCCTGGGCCGACCTCATGATCTTCACGGGCAACCGCGCCCTGGAGACCATGGGCTTCACGACCTTCGGCTTCGCCGGCGGCCGCAACGACGTGTGGGAGCCGGACGAGGACGTCTACTGGGGCCCGGAGACCGAGTGGCTCGGTGGCGACGCGCGCTACACCGGTGAGCGCGACCTCGAGTCGCCGCTCGCGGCCGTCCAGATGGGCCTGATCTACGTCAACCCCGAGGGCCCCAACGGCAACCCGGACCCGCTGGCCTCCGCCCGCGACATCCGCGAGACGTTCGGCCGCATGGGCATGAACGACGAGGAGACCGTCGCGCTCATCGCCGGTGGCCACACCTTCGGCAAGGCGCACGGCGCCGGCGACCCGTCGCTGGTCGGTGCCGAGCCCGAGGGCTCGCTGATGGACGCGCAGGGCTTCGGCTGGATCAGCACGCACGGCACCGGCAAGGGCCGCGACGCCATCACCTCCGGCCTCGAGGTGACCTGGACGCAGCGGCCCACCGAGTGGACGAACCTGTTCTTCAAGAACCTCTTCGAGTTCGAGTGGGAGCTCACCAAGTCTCCCGCCGGCGCGCACCAGTGGAAGCCGAAGGACGGCGCGGGCGCCAACACGGTGCCCGACCCCGAGGACGGCACCCGCAACCGCACGCCGATGATGCTCACCACGGACCTCGCGCTGCGGTTCGACCCGATCTACGAACCGATCTCGCGCAAGTTCGCCGAAAGCCACGAGGCGTTCGCCGAGGCCTTCTCCCGCGCGTGGTTCAAGCTGACCCACCGCGACATGGGCCCGATCCAGCGCTACCTCGGCCCGCTGGTGCCGCAGGAGGAGCTGATCTGGCAGGACCGCCTGCCCGTGCGCGACTACGAGCTGATCTCCGCGGAGGACGTGGCCTCGCTGAAGGCCAAGATCCTGGAGACCGGCCTCTCGGTCTCGCAGCTGGTCAAGACCGCGTGGGCCTCGGCCTCGTCGTTCCGCCAGAGCGACAAGCGCGGCGGCGCCAACGGTGCCCGGATCAGGCTGGAGCCGCAGCGCGGCTGGGAGGTCAACGAGCCCGACCAGCTCGCCCAGGTCCTGCGGACGCTGGAAGGCGTGCAGGAGGCGTTCAACAGCTCCGCGACCGGCGGCAAGAAGGTCTCGCTGGCCGACCTGATCGTCCTCGGCGGCGCCGCGGCGATCGAGCAGGCCGCCAAGGCCGCGGGCCACGACGTCGAGGAGCCGTTCCTCGCGGGCCGCGTGGACGCGACCCAGGAGCAGACCGACGCCGAGTCGTTCGCCGTCCTGGAGCCGAAGGTCGACGGTTTCCGCAACTACGGCGGCAAGGCCACCCCGCTGCCGTCGGAGTACCTGCTGATCGACAGGGCCAACCTCCTCGGCCTCTCCGCGCCGGAGATGACCGTGCTCGTCGGCGGCCTGCGTGTGCTGGGCGCCAACCACGGCGGTTCGACGGCGGGCGTGCTCACGGCCAAGCCGGAGACGCTGACCAACGACTTCTTCGTCAACCTGCTCGACATGGAGACGGAGTGGAAGTCGGTCACCGAGGACCAGGAGAACTTCGAAGGCCGCGACCGCGCCACCGGTGCCGTCCGGTGGACCGGCACCCGCAACGACCTGGTGTTCGGCTCGAACTCCGAGCTCCGCGCCATCGCCGAGGTCTACGCGAGTGACGACGCCTCCTCGAAGTTCGTGCAGGACTTCGTCGTCGCGTGGAACAAGGTCATGAACGCGGACCGCTACGACGTCTGATCCAGCTGCTCTCCGGTACCCCAGGCCACTCCCCCGGCCTGGGGTACCTTCGTTTTCCGGCACTTCGTGGTCTCCTTGTTCGTGGTGGGGAACGACTGCGCTTCTGTCGTCCACTTCGGACTGCTTGTGGTGGTGTCGGGCCGGTGGTCCCGGCGTGCTGGGGCCGACGCCGCCGTTGGGGCCGGATCTCTGGGTAGCGCGGGAGCGGCTTGCCGGGGCTGGTGGAGGGCGAGTTCCCCGGCGTTGTCGCCAACAACGTGGAGCCGCCAGGAACCCGTTCGTGTGGACGCGGCCGAGCGGGATCGCGTTGCCCGGCAACGACATCGGGTGCTCGATGGCAGCGGGAATGAGCAGGCGCGGACGGTCGTCCCAGCCTGCGAACGACAGCTCGCCCCGATCGCTCCCGCCCCGTGCCCGGACTGGCGCAACGGGATCGCGTTGCCCGGCAACAACACCAGGCACTCGGCGGCAGCGAGAGTGGGCTCCCGCGGACGGTCACCGGAGCCCGCGAACGACAGCTCGTCCCCATCGCCGGGGCCGGATCTCGGGTAGCGCGGGAGCGACTTGCCGGAGTTGGTGGAGGGCGAGTTCCCGGCGTTGTACCCAACTGCGTGGAGTCGCCAGGGGAAACCCGTCCGTGTGGACGCGGCCGAGCGGGATCGCGTTGCCCGGCAACGACACCAGGCACTCGGCGGCAGCGAGAGTGAGCTCGCGCGGACGGTCGCCCGAGCCCGCGAACGACAACTCACCCCCACCGCCCCTCGTGCCCGGACTGGCGCAGCGGGATCACGTTCCGTGGCAGCGTTATCGGCCGATGCGGGGCAGCACCGCTGTCGACTCCGGATCGCCCTTCGAGCGCTGGCGCAGGCGGCTGACGACGAAGAGCACGACGGCGAGGGCGACGGCGCCGAGCACCAGCTTCTGGAAGATGCCGGCGTAGGACTCGACGCGGTGCCAGTTCTCGCCCAGGAGGTAGCCGGCGCTGACGAACACGGTGTTCCAGATCAGGCTGCCTAACGTCGTCAGCACCAGGAACTTCGGGAAGTTCATGCGTTCCACGCCCGCGGGCAGGGAGATGAAGCTGCGGAACAGCGGCACCATCCGGCCGAAGAACACGGCTTTGGTGCCGTGGCGGGTGAACCACGCTTCCGTCTTGTCGAAATCGCTCACGCGGACCAGCGGGATTCGTGCCACCAGGCGGCGAGTCCGGTCGCGGCCCAGGAGCAGGCCCGCGAAGTAGACGATGACGGCGCCGGCCACTGAGCCCAGCGTGGTCCAGAAGAGGGCGGCGGGCAGGCTGAACACGCCCTTGCTCGCGGAGAAGCCCGCCAGTGGCAGCACCAGTTCGCTCGGGATCGGCGGGAAAAGGTTGTCCAGGCCCACGACCACCGCCGCGCCCACGCCTCCCAGCGATTCCATGAGTGAGACGGCCCAGTCAGCCAGCATCGCTTTCCCCTTGTGTCGTAACGGAATGCCGGGGTCAACGCTAGAAAGGGAGGAGGGCGGGGACCATGAGGTTGACCGTCGGGAATCGTGGGGGAAACCGCAGGGCGATACTGCGGTAAACCACAATGCCTGGGTCCGAACGGGCCAGTACGGTTGCCGATGTGCACCAGGATGAGCAGCTCAGCGCGGGTTCGGTGGTGCGCGGGTGGTTCCGGACCTTCTACGGCGTGCTGGTCGGGACGGCGTCCGCGCTGCCCGACCTGCTGGCCGCGGTGCTGGGGGTCGGCGCGGTCAGGCTGACCAAGCTCGAACTGTGGAGGATCGCGCGGTACGGCGAGGCCGCGCACGCCGATCCGCTGACGTCGAGCCGGTGCCGGCGCTACCTCGGCCTGCGGGCGCTGGTGGGTGGCCTGGGCGCCGGCGTGATCATGATGCTGATGCTCTACGTCACCACGGCGCTGTCGATGCTGACGGCATGGCTCTTCGACGGCTCGTGGGGCCTGGTCAAGAACGGCGACGTGGTGGACACGCAGCTGATCGCGGTGGCGACGCTGCCGGGTGCGCTGCTCATCTTCGTCACGCTGGCCGGGGTCACCGGAGTGGCGGCGCTGGACCGGTGGCTCGCCACGACGATGCTCGGCCGCAGCCAGCAGACGCTGCTGCGTCAGCGGGTCGCGGAGCTGACCAGCACGCGGGCCGAGGTGATCGAGGCGATCGACGACGAGCGCAGGCGGATCGAGCGCGACCTGCACGACGGCGTCCAGCAGCGGCTCGTGGCGCTCGGCATGTTGATCGGCAGGGCGCGCCGGACGAAGTCCGAGGAGCAGTTGCAGGAGTTGTTACAGCAGGCGCAGGACACGGCGGGCGAGGCCATCGACAAGCTGCGCGAGGTCGCCACCCGCGTCTACCCCGCCGTCCTCGACGACGCCGGGCTGGACGCGGCGCTCGAGGTGCTGGCCGAGCGGTCGAGCGTGCGGGTCGAGATCAGCAACGAGCTCAGGCAGTCGCCGGGTACCGCGCTGGAGGCGGTGATCTACTTCGTGGTGTCGGAGGCCGTCACGAACGCCGCCAAGCACGCCGGTCCGTCGGTCGTCGAGATCTCCGTCCGGCCAGGAAAGGACGACATCACGGTCATGGTGTGGGACGACGGCGTCGGCGGCGCCGACGCGGCGGGCACGGGGCTGTCCGGCCTCGCCAGGAGGGTCAAGGCGGTGGACGGGGAGTTCGAGGTGACCAGTCCGCACGGCGGTCCCACCACGATCCGTGCGAGGTTGCCGTGCGAGTGATCCTGGCCGAGGACTCGACCTTGCTGCGCGAAGGCCTGATCAGGCTCCTCGCCGAGGAGGGCCACGAGGTCGTCGCCGCCGTCGGCACCGCGCCGGAACTGCTCAGGGCCACCGAGGAGCACCGGCCGGACATCGTGGTCACGGACGTCCGGATGCCGCCGGACCACAAGGACGACGGCATGCGTGCCGCGCTCGAGATCCGCGAGCGGTGGCCGGAGGTCAGCGTGCTCGTCCTCTCCCAGTACGTCGAGAACCGCTACGCGACAGAGCTGATCACCAGCACCGGCGGCAAGGTCGGTTACCTGCTCAAGGACCGCGTGGCCCAGGTCGACGAGTTCCTGGAGGCGCTGGACCGGGTCGTGGCGGGCGGTGCGGCGTTCGACCCGGAGGTCGTGCGCCGGCTGCTGACGAGGACGACCCACGTCGACCCGCTCGAAACCCTGACGGCGAGGGAGAAGGACGTCCTCGAGCTGATGGCGCAGGGTCTCACGAACGCGCGCATCTCCGCGCAGCTGCACATCTCGCAGAGCGCCGCGGAGAAGCACATCAACGCGATCTTCGACAAGCTCGGGCTCTCCGGCTCGTCCGGTCTGAGCCGCCGCGTGATGGCCGTCGTCCGCTACCTGGGCAGCTGATGACGACCATCGACGAGCTGCACGGCGCTTCCGGCGCGGAACTCCCGCGCGGGACGTTCGATGATGCCGTCGTGGTGCCGGAGAAGTGGGTGGCGCGTTCACCCCGCACGGATCCGTAGTAGCTGTCCGCTCCGTAGTAGCCGTCCGCCGGGTCGTTGCCGGTGCCGGACACGGTGACCATCCCGCCCGCCGCGACGAGGTCTGTGGCGTTCGGGGTGTGGTCGCGCCCCGGGAAGCGCTTTCCGCGGCGGCGGGCACGGCGATGGTCATGAGATCAGCCGCGATGGTCACGAGATCAGCTGCGATGGTCACGAGATCAGCTGCGACAGCCACTTTTGCCGGCATCTTCTAGCCATCACCGGTCCCTGGTGTAGTTAAGTTCAGGGCGTGAGAATCTGGGTGGCTGTGCTCACGGTCATGCTGGTCGCGGGCTGCACCAGGCCGGCACAGCCCGACGCGCCGGAAGTACCTCCGAGCGACCCCGGCCGGACTCCGCTGGAGCAGCTCGAACCGGCGAAGGATCCGCGGCACAAGACGGGGCCGAGCACCGCGACGGTGGCGGTGCCGGACATCGCGCCGATCAGCGACCAGGCGACCCCGAGGCTGCCCACGACGGTCACCGACGCGCAGGACACCGAGGTCACGGTGACCAGCGCCGACCGCATCCTCGCCTTCGACCTGCACGGCACGCTCGGTGCGACGGTGTTCGGGCTGGGGCTCGGCGGCCGCATGGTCGGCCGCGACGCCTCGACCGGTTTCCCCGCTGCCGCCATGCTTCCGCTCATCACCACCAACGGGCACCAGCTCAGCACCGAGGCCATCCTCGGGCTGCGGCCGAGCGTCGTGATCACCGACATCACGCTCGGGCCGTCGGACGTGGTGCCGCGGCTCAGGAAGTCGGGCATCCCCGTCGTCGTCACGGACTCCAGGCGCGCCGTCAACAACGTAGGCACGCTGATCCAGCAGGTCGCCGACGCGCTCGGGGTGCCGGCGGAAGGCGAGAGACTCGCTCAGCGCACCACCGTGGAGATCGAGAAGGCCAAGATCGCGGCGCACCGGCTCGCGAGCGACTCCAGCCTGCGGATCGTGTTCCTCTACGTCCGCGGCGAGTCCGGGACCTACCAGATGTTCGGCCAGGGCACCGGCGCGGACGACCTGATCACCGCTGTCGGGGCGGTCGACGCCGCGAGCGAGGCCGGGTTGCAGGGCGCCGGACCGATCGACCCGGAGGCGTTGTCCAAGGCGGCACCGGACGTGATCCTGGTGATGACGAAGGGACTCCAGTCCGTCGGCGGGGTCGAGGGCTTGGTCGGCGTGCCCGGTGTCGCGCAGACGCCGGCCGGGCAGAAGCGCCGGATTGTCGACATGAACGACCACCAGGTGCTGAGCTTCGGACCGCTGACGTCCTCCGTGATCGACGGCCTGGCCAGGGCGCTGTACACGTGAGGTCGCCGCCCTTCCCGACGCTCACGGGCCCTGCTGTCCGGGGCGGGCTGCCGTCCGCGTGCATCGGCCGGTTCTCGATCCTGTCAACGATGTCTTCGTCGCTGTCGGCAGCCAGCGACCCGATGGCGGAGCGGTCTGGCCGCAACGGCTCGCGGGATTCGCTCCTGGGCAGCGGAATCGCACTCACCACGGCGACGCGAAAGACGGATTGACAGTGGATGAATCGGAGAGCGACAACGGACTTCACCCGTCCGGATGAGTTGATCACTATGATGGTCTCGTGCCCCGGAGTCGCCGACCTCTTGCGTTACTCGCTGCGCTCGCACTGCTCAGTGCGGTCACCGCGTGCACCACTGAGGTAGCCGGCCCTCCGGTGGGCAAGCCGGCCACCGGTCAGCAACCACCGATGCAGGAGACCAAGGCGCCCCCGCCGCGCGACAAGCTCAAGCTGACGGTGGAGAACGGCAGGCGGAGCCCCGGCACGGTGATCGCGGGGACCGGCGACGCCGTCTACAACTACGCGCCCACCGTGATGCTCGACGGCGGCAAGGTGCGCACGTGGTGGTGCAGCCAGATGGGCACCGCCCAGCCCACCGGCGACGACATCCTCTACAGCGAGGGCCCCGGTCCGGACGGACCGTTCACCGCCGCGCTACCGGTACTCTCGGGCAGCGGCACCAGCTTCGACGCGATGCACACGTGCGACCCGTCGCTGGTCAAGATCGGCGACACCTACTACCTCTACTACACCGCCGCGTCGAGGGACAACCACGCCAACGGCAGCGCGGTCGGCGTCGCGACCAGCAAGGACGGCATCAGCTGGACGCGCGCCAACAGCGGGCAGGCGATGCTCGGCACGTCCGACGACATCATCCGCGAGAACACCTACGGCGCGGGCCAGCAGTCCGCCATCTACCTCGACGGCTGGGTCTACCTGCTCTTCACCGACACCACCGGGTACGCGGCGGCGTCGAACGGCGCGGGCCAGTACGTGCTGCGTTCGAAGAACCCGCTGTTCACGACGGGCGTCGAGTCCTTGGGTCCGCAGGGGTTCAAGCCCGTGCCGTCGACCACCGAGGCCCGCACCCGGTCCGTGGTCGAGGCGTTCAGCGCGGACTGGATGTGGATCGACGCGGCGTCGGCGTTCGCGATCGCCCACTCCACCGAGGCGGGCACCACCATCACGTTCTGGAACAAAGAGTTCACCCGCCACCCGTACGAACGGGTGGTGATCCCCGGTCCCTGGCAGGAGGGCCCCGGCCTGCTGCGCACGCCCGAGGGTCACGCGCCGATCCACGCCGCCGGTCCGTGCGACAAGGTGGCGATCGACGTGCTGCGTGCCACCTCGGGCGACTCCGGCGCACCGACGAACATCACCCACTTCGGCATCGACGCGCTCGGGCTCAACGGCTGCGCGACGCCGGACGAGGCGCGTGTCCTCGACGGCTTCTCGGTGCCCTCCCCCGAACGCACGGCCGACGTCGTCGTCGACGGCAAGGTCGTCCGGTTCGAACGGGGCTCGGCGGCGGCGAAGTTCGCGCGCGGGGTGATCGGGTGGCGCCCGAAGATCGTCGACTCGTTCCAGGTCGCGGTCCGCGTTCCCGCGGCCGTCCCCGCCGTGCTCGGCCCGGACGGCATGATGGGCCTGCTGGTCGGCGACAAGCTGATGCCGATCAACTCGCTGGAGGTCGCGCAGTCGAACTCCTCCGAGGTCACCGTGGTGACCCAGGAGCAGTGGGACCGCTACGAACGCCTGTTGAGCTGACCCCGTACCGTGCCTGTGTTCGACTCGGACATGGGGGAACGGGTGACGGCGACCAAGGAACGACCGAAGGCTCTCGCGGACGGCATGATCCCGCTGCCCGCCGAACCGCCGCACGAGCGGGCGTGGCTCGGCATGACGGCCGCGTTCCTCGGCTCGATGCTGTTCCTGCTGCTCATCCCGGCCGGCTGGGCCCGGCTCGACCACCTGTGGGCCGAGGACGGCGCCAGGTTCGCGGTCGACGCGCTGCGGTTCCCGGCGCTGTCGAACCTGGTCGAACCCTACGGCGGCTACCTGCACACGTTGACGCGCATCGTCGCCGAACTGGTCGCGCTGCTGCCGATCGAGTGGACCGCCGCCGCGTTCGCCGTCGCCGCCGCGGTGCTGCGGGCGCTGATCGCGCTGATCGCGTTCGCCGGGTCGAAGGCGTACCTGAAGTCGACGCCGATGCGGTTCGCGCTGGCCTCGCTCGTGATCGTGCTGCCGGTGGGCAACTCCGAGACGTTGAACAACCTGACGAACCTGCACTGGTTCCTGCTCTACGGCGCCTTCTGGGCGTTGTTGTGGCGCGACGCCCCGCGCGTGCTGGTCGGGTTGTTCGTGTTCCTCGCCGCGATGACGAGCCCACTGGTGTTCATCCTGGCGCCGATCGCGCTCCTGCGGTTGTTCCAGCCGCGCAAGGAGGTGCCGATCGTGTTCCTGGCCGGACTGGTCGTGCAGGGCGCGGTGATGCCGTTCGCGGCGAGGACGGCGTACTCGCACGACGCGATCGACCCGGTGCAGGTGCTGCTCGCGAGCCTGCTGCGCGTGCCGGTGGCGGCGCTGACCGGGTCCGAGCGGGTCGACGACTTCTACCCGGCACTGGGCAACGGCGTGATCCTGGCGGCGCTGCTGATCACGGCGGTGCCGATCGTGGCGGGGCTCAGGTTCGGCGACCGGGCGGGGCGGACGCTGGCGGTGGTCGCCGTCGCGTACAGCGTGGTCCTGATCGTCGCGTGCCTGGTGCTGAACTGGACCGCGCTCCTGCAGGTGCAGCAGCCTGACGTCGTGATGACCGGGCAGCGCTACAGCATCGCGCCGGCCCTCTTCCTGTTCACCGCGATCTTCGTGGGTCTCGACGCGACGCCGGCGCCGGCGTGGGGACGCGCGATGGTGGGCGCGAGCCGCTACCTGATCGGCATCATCGTCGTGGTCAGCGTCTTCTGGTACCTGCAGGAGGCATCGCCGGTGGTCGATGGCGTGCCGTGGGACGAAAGCGTCGCGAAGGCCCGTGCGGAGTGCGCGGCGGGCGCCCAGGAGGTACGGCTGGAGCACGAGCCGGAGGGCTGGTTCTTCGTCCTGCCGTGCACCTCGCTGGACTGAGTGTCGAAAACGCGGGTTCCCGTTCGACGCACTTGCATGACGAACACGACGATCGAGACCCGCAACCTCGACCAGTACGGCAACGCCGCCCTGCGGTGGAGCCAGGCGGAGGACCTCCTCGGCCGGGAGTCCGCCGCGAAGGACGTGCCGATCTTCCTGAGCACCGTGCGACCCGACGGCCGTCCGCACTCGGTGGGCATCGGCGCCGTCTGGTTCGAGGACACCCTGTTCTTCGTGAGCGGGCCGGGCACCCGCAAGTCGCGCAACCTCGCGAAGAACCCGGCCTGCACGGTGTCGGTGCGGCTGACCGGAATGGACCTCGTGCTGGAGGGCGACGCCCACCGGGTCACCGACGAGTCCACTTTGGACAGGGTGGCTGCCAGGTACCGCCGGGCGGGCTGGCCAGCCGAACGGGAGGGTCTGGCGTTCACCGCGCCCTACACCGCCCCGAGCGGCGGACCGCCGCCCTGGTACGTCTACCGGATCTCGCTGCGCGCCGCGCACGCCGTGGCCACGGCGGGGCCCGGTGGGGCTACGCGCTGGACGTTCGCCGGATGAAGTCGCGGAACGACCGGGCCGGCCTGCCCGTCACGTCCTCGACGGTCGTGGTGACCCGGTCCTCCGCACCGCCGCGGATGTCCTCGTCGAGCCCCGCGAGCAGCGCGGCGAACTCCCTCGGCAACCCGGTGGCGAAGCGTTCGGTCATCTCCTCCGTGCTGACCGGGCGGTGCCGCACCGGCTTCCCCGTGACCTCGGTGATGATGGCGGCGGCATCGGTGTAGCCGAGCGCCTCCGGACCGGTGATCAGGTGATCGGTGTTGTGCGGCACCGGATCCAGCAAGGCCCTGGCGGCCACCGCGGCGATGTCGGCGGCGTCGATGAAGCCGACCCTGCCGTCACCGGTGGCCGTGACGATCTCGCCGGCGCGGACGCCCGCCGCGACCGGGTGGTCTCCGGTGAAGTTCTGCATGAACCACGACGGCCTCAGCACCGCCCACTCCGGCATCGTGCGCACCAGCGCGGGCAGAGCGCCGATCCCCGTGGCGCTCTCCGGCACCGCGGAGGAGCTCAGCAGCACCACGCGCCGCACGTGCCGCGCCCGAGAGAGGAACGACTCGACCGCGGGAACAGGGTCGACGACACCGATCGGCGGGATGAGGTAGACGCGGTCCACGCCGTCCAGCGCACCCTCGGACGTCGCCGGCACGTCCCAGTCGAACCGGACCTGGCCTGGCCGCACCGGTTTCCTCGTGGCGGCGCGGGCATCGGGCAGCAGGGTGACGAGCAGGCTGCCGGTCGTCCCGGTCCCGCCGACGACCAGCGTGCTCACTTCCGCCAGTCCTGCAGGTTCAGCGGGTTCCAGTAGTCGCGGTAGTTCACGATCTCGCCGTCGCGGGTCGTGACGACCACGACGTAGGAGTGCCGGTACGGCTCGCCGGTCGGCACCAGGACACCCTCGGCGTCGTACTCGACGATGACGACGTCCGGGTCGGTGGTCTGGTGAACCACCTGCTTGGGGAAGGACTGGATGTCGAGCACCTTCGGGTAGTCGCGCACGTAGTCCTCGATCGCCGCGCGGCCCTCCAGCCTGGCAGGCCAGCCGGGCGGCGCGAACGGGAACTCCGCCGTGCCGTCCTCGGCCCACAGGCCGGCGAACCCGATCATGTCCTTGTCGAGCAGCAGCTGCAACGCCCTCGCGATGAGATCCACCGATGATCCTTCGAACGAAATGGACGGAACGGTTCCGTCCCGTCCAGTCCTATGATGTGCTTCATGACCAAGCGCACCCCGACCGGCGCCGCCGTGCTGCAGCCCCAGGTGACGCGGGCGATCACCGAGGCCGTGTTCGACGAGCTCGCCCTGCACGGCTACGGCCGGCTGTCGATGGAGGCGGTGGCCAAGCGCGCGGAGGTCGGCAAGAGCGCGCTGTACCGGCGCTGGCCGTGCAAACAGGACATGGTGGTCGCGGCGCTGTCGGAGTTCTCCGTGCCACTGGCCGACGTCCCGGACACCGGGTCGTTGCGCGGCGACCTGCTGGCGACCGTCACGGCGGTGCACGACTGGCTGACGCACCCGCGGTTCGCGACGATCCTGCCCGACCTCACCGCCGAGGCCGTGCGCAACCCCGCGCTGTCCGAGGCGATCGCCGCGACCATCGGCGAACCCCGCCGAGCACTGGGTGCCGCGACGTTGCAGCGTGCGGTCGACCGGGGTGAGCTACCGGCCGGCTTCGACGTCGAGATCGCCCTCGACCTGGTCGCGGCGCCGGTCTACTGGCGACTGTCCGTCCGGCGGGCCGAGGCCGGGCCCGACTACCTCGAACGGCTCGTCGACCACCTGCTGCGCGCGCTTCAGGGCGCGGACATCGGTCGTCGGTGCTGAAGCAGATCGAGAGCTGCAGGAGACGCTGCACCGGCTCGACACGGTGACAGGGCACACCGGGAGCCGTCAGATCGTCGCGGCGTCGATCACGAACCGGTACCGCACGTCGCTCGACAGCACGCGGTCGTAGGCGGTGTTGACCTGGTCGGCGTCGATGAGCTCGATCTCGGCACCCAGGCCGTGCTCGGCGCAGAAGTCCAGCATCTCCTGGGTCTCCGCGATGCCGCCGATCATCGAGCCGGCGAGCGTCTTGCGGCCGCCGAGCAGCGCGAAGAGGTTGAGTGAGACCGGCTCCTCCGGGGCGCCGACGTTCACCAGGGCGCCATCGGTCTTGAGCAGGCCGAGGTAGGCACCGAAGTCGAGCGGCGCGGACACCGTGGAGACGATGACGTCGAACGTGCCCGCCAGCTCGGTGAACGTGGCCGGGTCGCTGGTGGCGCGGTAGTCGTGGGCGCCGAGCTTGAGCCCGTCGTCCTTCTTGCGCAGCGACTGCGACAGCACGGTGACCTCGGCACCGAGCGCGGCCGCGATCTTGACGCCCATGTGGCCGAGACCGCCGAGACCGACGATGGCGACCTTCTTGCCCGGTGCGACGCCCCAGTGCTTGAGCGGCGAGTACAGCGTGATGCCGGCGCACAGCAGCGGCGCGGCCACGTCGAGCGGGAGCGCGTCCGGGATGCGCACGACGTAGTTCTCGTCGACCACGATCTGGCGCGAGTAGCCGCCGTAGGTGACGTCGCCACGGCGGTCGATGCCGTTGTAGGTCACGGTGTTGCCGTTGGCGCAGTACTGTTCCAGCCCGCGCAGGCAGAACTCGCACTCACGGCACGAGTCGACCATGCAGCCGACGCCGACGCGGTCACCGACGGCGTGACGGGTCACCTCGGAGCCGACCTCGACGACGACACCGGCGATCTCGTGGCCCGGCACCATCGGGAAGATCGCCTGGCCCCAGTCCTCGTTGACCTGGTGGATGTCGGAGTGGCAGATGCCGGCGAACCTGATGTCGATCAGCACGTCGTGCGCGCCGACCGCACGACGTTCGATGGTGGTGCGCTCCAGCGGTGCCTTGGGTGCGGGAGCGGCGTAGGCAGCGACGGTGCTCATCTGGTTTTCTCCTCGTTCGTCGTGTCGGTGACGACACTGCTCCGGTTCGAGGGATCCACCCAGACACCTGGTTTTCGTACGACCGCCGTGCGTACCACTGGCAGTAGCAGGCACGACGTCCGCGGGACGGGGATACTCGGACCCATGACCGTCGATCCGCGCGCCGAGCTGAGTGAGTTCCTGCGCAGCCGCCGCGCGCGGCTGTCGCCCGACGACGTCGGGCTGCCGCACTACGGCCGAGCCCGCCGCGTACCGGGCCTGCGCCGCGAGGAACTGGCCCAGCTCGCGGGTGTCTCCGTCGCGTACTACACGCGGCTGGAACAGGGCAACGGCCGCAACGTCTCGGACGAGGTCCTGGACTCGATCTCCAACGCGCTACGGCTCAACGACACCGAACGCACGTACCTGCGCAACCTCGCGGTCTGCCCGCACACCACCAAGAAGAAGAAAACAGCGACCACGCGCGTGCGTCCGGCGTTGAGGAACCTGCTCGACTACGTCGGAGTGCCCGCGTACATCGGCGGGCGGCGGTCCGACGTGCTCGCGTGGAACCCCATGGCCGCCGCGCTGTTCGGCGACTGGGCCGAGGTGCCGCCGCCCGAGCGGAACTGGGCGCGGTTCATCTTCCTGCAGCCCTCCTACCAGCAGCTCTTCGTCAACTGGGAGAGCAAGGCCGCCGACGTCGTCGGGTTCCTGCGGATGGACGCGGGGTGCTACCCGAACGACCCCGAGCTGGCCGCCCTGATCGGCGAGCTGTCGGTGAAGAGCGAGCTGTTCCGCCAGCTCTGGGCCAGGCACGACGTCAAGGAGAAGAGCTTCGGCACCAAGGTGCTGCGGCATCCGCTCGTGGGTGAGATGACGCTGTCGTACGAGACCCTCAAGATTCCGAGCGAGCCCGACCTGTTCTTCACGACCTACCACGCGGAGCCCGCCAGCCCGTCCGCCGAGGCGCTGCGGCTGCTGGCCAGCTGGGGCAAGGACGCGACCCAGGTCGGGATCTCCGCTGGAACCCAGTCGTGAGAACACCGCGGCTGGAGATCGAGTACTGCACCCAGTGCCGGTGGCTGTTGCGCGCCGGCTGGACCGCGCAGGAACTGCTGACCACCTTCACCACCGAACTGGGCGAGGTCGCGCTGGTCCCCGGCACCGGTGGCGTGTTCGACGTCCGGCTCGACGGCGAGACCCTGTGGTCGCGCAAGGAGCAGGAGGGCTTCCCGGACCTGGCGGTGCTCAAGCGACTGGTGCGCGACCGGGTGGCACCGGGGCGTTCGCTGGGCCACACCGATCGCAAGCAGTCGTCCGGTGACTGAGGACGGCCGCGCCGGTCAGCCGGTCCGGATGAACCCCTTCGACACCATCCAGTCCCTGGCCACCACGCCCGCGTCCCTGCCGTCCACGTCGACCTGACGGCACAGCTCGATCATCTGGTCGTTGGTCAGCGCGCGGCTCACCGTCTCCAGCGGGCCGCGGATCCGCGGGTAGCGGGCGAGGAACTCGGCGCGCACGGTCGGAGCGACGTTGTACTGCGGGAAGGCCTTCTTGTCGTCCTCCAGCACGCGGAGCTTCTGCGCGGCGATCCGGCCGTCGGTCGTGAACACCTCGCCGACCGGGCAGGTGCCGCCCGCGACGGCCGAGTAGATCGTGCCGATGCCGAAGTTCTTCACCTCGGTGACCGGGAAGCCGTAGGTCTTCTTCGCGGCGGGGAAACCGTCCTGGCGGCTGGTGAACTCGGTCTCCAGGCAGAACACCGCCTCCTGCGGGTTCTGGGCGAGGAACGCCGCCAGGTCGGAGGTCGTGCGCAGCCCGTGCTGTTCGCCGTAGGCCTCGGTGACGGCGAACGCGTACTGGTCGTTGAGCGGGGAGTAGGCGAGCCACTCGACGCCGAACCGTTCGAGGTCGGCCTTCTTCGTGGCGTCGTACTGCGCCTGTTCGCCGCCGGGCACCGGCAGTTCGTTGCCCTGGTAGTTGATCCAGCCGGTGCCGGTGTACTCCCAGGTGACGTCGACCTCGCCGTTGAGCAGGGCCTGCCGCGCGGTCTGCGAGCCCTTCAGGTCCGTGAGGTCGACGACGTCCGCGCCGGCCGCGGACAACGCCATCTCGGCGAGGTAGCCGAGCAGGATGTTCTCGGTGAAGTCCTTGGACCCCACGGTGATCTCGACGCCCTGCAGCGACCGGTCCGGCTGGATCGAGCCCGGGAGTACCTTGTACGGCAACGCGGTGTTGACGTCGAGACCGCACGCTGTGCCAGCGAAGAGCAACAGGCCGAGCAGGAAGGCTTTGTGCCGCAACCTTTTCATCGAACCCCCTTGGGACCGAACCACTGCTCGATCACCGCGCCGACCCAGTCGACCAGCAGCGCGAGACCCGCCGCCAGCACCGAGCCGGTCACCAGGACCTTCATCAGGTTCAGCTTGTAGCCGGCGTCGATGAGCAACCCGAACCCGCCCGCGTTCACGAAGAGACCGAACGTGGCGGTGCCGACCGCGAGCACCAGCGAGGTGCGCAGGCCGGCGAGGATCAGCGGTGTCGCCAGCGGCAGTTCGACCCGCCACAGCACGCCCGACGCCGACATGCCGATGCCGCGCCCGGCGTCCACCAGGGACGGCTCGACCTGCTGGATGCCGACGATCGTGTTGCGCAGCACCGGAAGCAGCGAGTAGAACGCGAGCGGCAGCGCGGCCACCCACAGCCCGCCCGACGCCCCGGTGACGAGGAACCACAGCACCAGCACGCCCAGCGCGGGCGCGGCCTGGCCGACGTTCGCGACCGCCAGGAACACCGGGGCGAGCCAGCGCGCCCACGGCCGGGTGGCGACGACGCCCGCCGGAATCGCGACCACCACGACGATCGCGGTCACCACGACCGTGATCAGCAGGTGGTCGCGCAACGCCGACAGCAACGAACCGGCGTTCAGCGTGCCCTTCTCGGTCGCCGTCAGCTCGCTGCCGAACACCCACGCCAGCACGCCGCCGACGATCAGCAGCACGGCGACGGGCTGCGCCCAGAACCTGATCCGGCCGGCCGTCACGCGCTCGCCCGCAACCGTTGCACGACCTCGGTCACGGTCGTGAGGTCGAGCGTGCCGACGTACTCGCCCTTGTTGCCGGTGACGACCGCGCGCCCGCCCTCGTTGACCATCGCCTCCAGCGCGTCCCGCAACGTCGACTGCAGCGTCACGGAGTCCTGCACCGGGCGTCCGAGCCCGGTCAGCGGCCGGCCGCGCTTCAGCTCGTTCACGTGCACCCAGCGCAACGGCCGGCCGCGCTGGTCGAGCACCAGCAGGAACCGTTCGCCGCCAAGGTCCACAGTGGACGGTTCGGCGTCGGCACTGGCGGTGACCGCCTGACCGAGCTCGACGTCGCGCACCCTCATCAGCGTCAGTGCCTTCAGCGACGCGCCCGCCCCGACGAACCCGGCGACGGTGTCGTCCGCCGGGTTGGCCAGGATCGCGTCAGGGGTGTCGTACTGCAGGATCGTGGACCGCTCGCCGAGCACCGCGATCTTGTCGCCGAGCTTCACCGCCTCGTCGAAGTCGTGCGTGACGAACACGATCGTCTTGCGGAGCTCGTTCTGCAGCCTCAGCAGCTCGTCCTGCAGGTGCCCGCGGGTGATCGGGTCGACCGCGCCGAACGGCTCGTCCATCAGCAGCACCGGCGGATCGGCGGCCAGCGCCCGCGCGACGCCGACCCGTTGCTGCTGGCCGCCGGAGAGCTGCCGGGGGAAGCGCGAGGAGAACTCACCGGGGTCGAGGCCGACGAGGTCCATCATCTCGTCGACGCGGTCCGCGGTCTTCTTCCTGTCCCAGCCCAGCAGTCCCGGCACGATGCCGATGTTCTGCGCCACGGTGAAGTGCGGGAACAACCCGGCCTGCTGGATCGCGTAGCCGACGCGCCGCCGCAGGTCGTCCGGGTCGATCTTCAGCGCGTCCTCGCCGCCGATCGTGATCGTGCCCGAGGTCGGCTCGATCAACCGGTTGATCATCCGCATGGTCGTGGTCTTGCCGCACCCGGACGGCCCGACGAACACCACGATCTCCCCGGCGGGCACGACCATCGAGAAGTCGTCGACCGCCGCCGTCTTCTGGCCCGGATAGCGCTTCGTCACCCGGTCCAGCCGGATCTCGATGCCTTTTTCAGCCACGGACGCCCCTCGACACGGTGAAACGGTTGACCAGCACGTAAATTCCGTCGAGCAGCAGCGCGAGCACCACCACTCCGATCGTTCCTGTCAGGGCCTGGTTCATGGAGTTCGCACTGCCCGCGTTCGCGAGCCCGGAGAACACCTCGGAACCGAGCCCGGGTCCTTTCGCATAGGCGGCGATGACCGCGATGCCCATCAGCATCTGCGTCGCCACCCGCATTCCGGCCAGAATCGCGGGCCACGCGAGGCGCAGCTCGACGCGCGTGAGCACCCCGAGCCGGCTCATCCCGATTCCCCTTGCGGCGTCGCTCACCGCAGGGTCGACACCGGCCAACCCTACGATTGTGTTACGAACTATCGGCAGCAGCGCGTAAAGCACCAATGCGACCACCGTCGTGTCCGCGCCGAGCCCGAACACCGGAATCAGCAACGCCAGCAGAGCGAACGACGGAATGGTGAGAATCGTGCTCGCCAACGCCGTGGCCAGCGCGGATCCGGCCGGGCTGCGGTAGACGGCGACCCCGATCACCACACCGATGACCGTCGCCAGAACTGTGCACTGCACAACGGCACTGACGTGCAGAAACGCTTGCAAAGACAGCCGATCCCAGCGATCGGCGACGTACTCGAACACATCCACCTGTGGCCCCGCCCGCAGAAGTTGGCGTCAACCCAACACCATTGTGGACAGTCCGGCAACCGTTCGTCACCGAACCGAATGCGAAAAAGGCCGTGCTACCAGGGACTATCTCGGTTAATTTTCCGACGAGAGCAGATCCTGCAGATCTGCCAGGAATTCGGGCAACGTCGCCGCGATCATCCGCGCCAGGGAATCGTGGTTGTCGTACACTCCGGTACTGTCGATTCCGCTCGGTAGCAACGAATACACGGGAGCGCCGTCCGGCAGCCCGAGCGCGAAGTGCGTTCCGCCACCGTCGGAACCGAAGCTCACGATGTCGATGCGGTCCGGTCCGTCGATCACGACGGGCAGCCTGCCGTCCCGCCCGTTCACCACGGCCCGTGCCGGGGACACGAAGTAGCCCTGCTGGAGGTCCGGCAGGGACACCTCGGACGCGTGGCGGTAGAACTCCACCAGTGGTGCGGGAAGGTCCTCCACGCCGTCCGGCAACGGCCCGGCCGCGCGCCGGACCCCGTTCTCGCCCGGCGGATAGCCGAACCGCGCGACGAACCTGGCGACGAACCGCGCCGCGAGGTCGTCCATCGACGTCAGCCACTGCTCGTAGTCGAAGCCGTTCACGTACCGCACCTTCCTGTGGGACGGGCGGGGAAGCCGGTTCGGGCCTCCCCGCGCACGACCGCGGCCAGTACCGGAACCCCTCGCTCCCGCAGGGCTCGTCCTGATCGGACGACGGCACGCTCCAGCCGGTTTCGAGCTGACGTTCGTACATTTTTCAACGTAGTCAGCCTCGTACCCGCTGGTGCCCGTTGCTACCTTGGGGGATTTCTGAGATGTCGCAGGAAGCTGAAGTGGACGGCGGCTGCCTTCCCGACCTGCTGCGCAAGCAGGTGGAGGAACACCCCGATCGCACAGCCGTCGTCTTCGGCGAAGAGAGCATCACCTACGGCGAACTCTTCGAGCAGAGTTCGGCTCTGGCCACGCACCTGCGGCGGCTCGGCATCGCCGCGGACGACTGCGTCGGCATGTTCGTGGAACCGTCGCTCGACCTCGTCGTCGGCGCGTGGGGAATCCTGTGCAGCGGCGGCGCCTACCTGCCGCTGAGCCCGGAGTACCCCGAGGAGCGGCTCCGGTACATGATCGAGGACTCGCGCACGAAGGTCGTCGTGACCCAGCCCGCGCTCCGGCAGCGCCTGGCCGACCTCGCGCCGAGCACCACCCGGATCGTCACGCTCGACGACTGCGACGAGGCGTTCGACGACGGCTTCTCCCCCGTGCACGACAGCCTCGCGTACATCATCTACACCTCCGGCAGCACCGGCCGGCCCAAGGGCGTGATGATCGAGCACCGCAGCATCGTCAACCAGATGCTGTGGCTGCACGACACGCACGCCATCGACGGCACGAAGCGCGTGGTGCAGAAGACGCCGATGAGCTTCGACGCGGCGCAGTGGGAGATCCTGGCGCCCGCGGTCGGCAGCACCGTCGTGATGGGCCGTCCTGGCATCTACCGCGACCCGGAGATGCTGATCGAGACCATGCGCGAGCAGGGCGTCACGACGGTGCAGTGCGTGCCGACGCTGCTCCAGGCGCTGATCGACACCGAGGAGTTCCACACGGTCGGCTCGCTGCGGCAGGTGTTCAGCGGCGGCGAGGCGTTGTCCCGCACGCTGGCCCAGAGCTTCGTCGAGACCATGCCGGGCGTAGCGCTCATCAACCTCTACGGCCCGACCGAGACGACGATCAACTCGTCATCCCACGTGGTCGACCCGGCAGAGCTCGCCGAGGCCCCGAAATCCATCTCGATCGGCCTGCCCGTCGCGAACACCACCTACCTGGTGCTCGACGAGAACCGGAACGTGGTCACGCCCGGCGAGATCGGTGAGCTCTACATCGGTGGCGTCCAGGTCGCCCGCGGCTACCTGCACCAGCCGGAGCTGACCGGGGAACGGTTCGTGGACGGCCTGTTCCGCACCGGCGACCTCGTGACGCAGAACCTCGACGGCACCGTGCAGTTCGCCGGACGCGCGGACAGCCAGGTCAAGCTGCGCGGCTACCGCGTGGAACTGGACGAGATCCGGCTCGCGATCGAGACGCACGACTGGGTGCGCAACGCCGCGGTGATCGTGAAGTCCGACGAGCGCACCGGGTTCCAGAACCTGATCGCGTGCGTCGAGCTGAACCCCAAGGAAGCCGCCCTGATGGACCAGGGCAACGCCGGCTCGCACCACCAGTCGAAGTCGAGCAGGCTGCAGGTCCGCGCGCAGCTGTCGAACCCCGGTGTGCGCGACGACCTCGGCGGGCGCGAGGCGTTCGAGCTGCCCGGCGAGGAAGCGTCCTGCCTGCAACGCAAAGTCGTGTTCTCGCGCAAGTCCTACCGGTTCTACGAGGGCGGCCAGGTCACCGACGCCGACCTCGCGCGACTGCTGGAGCGCAAGCCGATCGGCGCCGGGTCGAAGGACCCGAGGACCGTGCGGTTCGCCGAGCTGGGCGAGATCCTGCGCTACTTCGGCGCGCACTTCAGCGACCAGCGGCTGCTGCCGAAGTACGGCTACGCCTCACCGGGTTCGCTCTACGCGACCCAGCTCTACCTGGAGCTGCACCACATCGCGGGCCTGCCGGCCGGGTTGTACTACTACCACCCGCTGCGCCACCAGCTCGTGCTGATCTCGCCGGTTCAGGAAAGCGCCGAGGCGCAGGCGAAGCTGCACTTCATCGGACGCAGGGCAGCGATCGAGTCGGTGTACCTCAACAACATCCAGGAGGTGCTGGAGATCGAGACCGGCCACATGGTCGGGCTCTTCGAGGAGGTCCTGCCCGGCTACGGCCTCGACGTCACGGCGTCCGCGTACACGCCGGAGACCAAGGACCGGCTGGACGTCGCCGACGAGGACTACTACCTCGGCACGTTCGAGCTGTGCGCGTACACCGGCATCCGCGAGGACGAGGTCGACGTCTACGTGCAGACGCACCCCGGCCGGGTCGCGAACCTGCCCGGCGGCCAGTACCGGTACGCCGGCGGCGAGTTCGAGCGCGTGTCCGACGAACTGGTGCTGCGCAAGCACGTCATCGCCATCAACCAGGCGGTCTACGAGCGCGCGAGCTTCGGGGTCACCGCGATCAGCCGGTCCGCCGAGAGCTGGCGGCGCTACGTCGACCTCGGCCGGACCATGCACCGGTTGTCCGCCAACGACGTCAACCTCGGCTTCATGTCGTCCGGCTACAGCTCCAAGTCGGACAACGACCTGCCTTCGGCCAAGCGCATCGACGCCATTCTCGCCGACCTCGGTGAGGAGTCCGGGCCGTCGTACTTCTTCCTGGGCGGCAAGGTCTCCTACGAACAGCGCCGCAGCCCCGGCATGAAGGAGGACGTCGTCCACATGAAGGGCCCGGCCGAGCTGATCCGGGACGACCTGGTCAACTTCCTGCCGGACTACATGATTCCCAACAAGGTCGTGGTGCTGGACCGGCTGCCGGTCACCGCGAACGGCAAGATCGACGTCAAGGCCCTGGAGGCGTCGGACAAGACCGACGTCGACGACCAGGACCGGCCGTTCGTCGCGCCGCGCACCATCACCGAGCGCCGCATCAGCGAGATGTGGAAGAAGCTGATGAAGCGCGAGACCGTCTCGACGCACGACGACTTCTTCGAGACGGGCGGCAACTCGTTGATCGCGGTCGGCCTGGTGAACCGCATCAACAAGGACTTCGGCACCAGCCTGCCGCTGCAGGTCCTCTTCGAGTCGCCGACGATCGAGCAGCTGTCGCGCCGGGTCGACGGTGTCCAGGAAGGACCGATCTCGCGGCTGGTTCCGTTGCAGCCGGGCGGTGACGCGACTCCGGTGTTCTGCTGGCCGGGTCTCGGCGGGTATCCGATGAACCTGCGGACGCTGGCGAGCCGCTCGGAGCGGCCGTTCTACGGCGTGCAGGCGCACGGCATCAACGAGGGCGAGGTGCCGTACCGCACGATCCGCGAGATGGCGGCCGCGGACGTCGAGGCGATCCGGGAGGTCCAGCCGGAGGGCCCGTACACGTTGTGGGGCTACTCCTTCGGCGCGCGGGTCGCGTTCGAGACGGCCTACCAGCTGGAGCAGGCCGGTCACGAGGTGGCGAACCTGTTCCTGATCGCGCCGGGATCGCCGAAGGTGCGCTCGGAGCGGGTGAGCGACGAGGCCTCCTACGACAACAGCGCGTTCGTGACGATCCTGTTCTCGGTGTTCGCGGGCAGCATCACCGACGCCCGCCTGGCCCGGTGCCTGGAGGTCGCGCAGGACGAGGACAGTTTCGCGGCGTTCGTCAGCAGCGAGTTCCGCGACCTCGACAGCGAGCTGGTGCGCCGGATCATCAAGATCGTCACGGAGACGTTCTCCTTCAAGTACACCTTCAGCGAGCTGGCCGAACGCACGATCTCCGCGCCGCTCACCATCTTCAAGGCCCAGGGCGACGACTACTCGTTCATCGAGGGCAGCGAGGGCTTCTCGGTCACCGCACCCGTGGTCGTCGAGCTGGAGGCCGACCACTACAGCCTGTTGCGCGAACCGGACATCGACGAGCTGCTGGCGTCGATGGAGCAGCGTGCGGCGGTGCGGCGGGAGGTCGCGCGCGTGCCCGTGCTGTTGTCCGACGAGCAGATGTCCGAGCTGATCGCGGCCGTCACCAAGGCCGTCACCCTCGCCATCACGAGTGGCCGGTCGTGAGGAGGCGGACGTGCCGCACGTGAACATCAAGCACTTCCCTGCCCTGCTCGCCGAAGAGCAGGCGTCCGAGCTGGTCACGACCATCACCGAGGCGGTGACACGCGCGTTCGGCTGCGACGAGGACGTCGTGTCCGTCGCCCTGGAGCCGGTCGACCCGCAGGCGTGGCAGGACCAGGTCTACGCGCCGGAGATCGTGGAACGGAAACACCTCCTGCACAAGACCCCGAGCTACTGAGGGCGCAGATGAACATTCCCCTGGTGTACAGCGAGGAAGTGGCCGAGGCGATCACGTCCGGCCAGCCCGTCGTGGCGCTGGAGTCCAACGTCATCACGCACGGGCTGGACTACCCGGACAACGCCGAGACAGCGCGCCGGGTCGAGGACGCGGTGCGCGCGAGCGGCTCGGTGCCGGCCACGATCGGCATCGACAACGGCCGGATCCTGGTCGGCCTCTCGGACCGCGACATCGAGAGGTTCGCGACCACACCGGGCATTCCGAAGGTCAGCAGCCGGGACCTGCCGATCGTGCTGGCCCGCGGCGGGATGGGCGCGACCACCGTGGCGTCCTCCGTGATCGCGGCCGAGCTGGCCGGGCTGAAGTTCTTCTCCTCGGCCGGCATCGGCGGCGTGCACCGGGGTGCCGAACGCACGATGGACGTCTCATCGGACCTGGTGCAGTTCACCAGGTCCAAGGTCGCCGTGGTGTGCGCGGGCGCCAAGAACATCCTCGACCTCGGGCTCACGATGGAGTTCCTGGAGACGCACTGCGTCCCGGTCGTGGCCTACCGGTCGGACGACTTCCCGGCGTTCTACTGCGTCTCCAGCGGCCTGCGCAGCCCGCATCGGGTGGACGACCCGCGGCTGCTGGCGAGGGCGATCGAGGGCCACTGGGCGCTCGGCAACCCCGGCTCGTTCCTGGTCACCACGCCGACCAGACCGGCGGACGCGATCGACGGCGCCGAGGTGGAGTCGGTGATCGCCGAGGCCGTCTCCCGCGCCGAGCGGGAAGGTGTGTCGGGGCAGGCGATCACGAAGTACCTCATGCGCGCCGTCGACCGCGCGACCGAGGGCCGTTCCGCGAAGGCCAACATGGCGGTGCTGATCAACACCGCCGAGGTCGCGGGCGAGCTCGCCGCCGCCCACGCGAAGGAGTTCTCGTCATGAGCCGCTGCGTGATCTTAGACTTGGACGGCACGCTCGTCGACTCCCCGCGCGGGATCGTCACGACGTTCGCGGCCGTCCTCACCCAGCTCGACCTGCCCACTGTGGACTCGGGGACGATCCGCGGCACCATCGGACTCCCGCTGCCCGCGGCGTTCGCGAAGGTGCTCGGGATCGCCGAGGACGAGCCGACGGTCGCGACGTGTGTCGAGCTCTACCAGTCGACGTTCCGCAGGATCGTGCTGCCGATGGCGGCACAGCTCGTGTTCCCCGGCGTGTTCGACGGGCTGAGGTCGTTGCGGGAGGACGGTTTCCTGCTGGCCGTCGCGACGAGCAAGTTCATCCGCAACGCCGAGGCGCTGCTCACCGCGGCCGGGCTGCGCGAGGAGTTCGCCGTCGTCGTCGGCGCGGACCAGGTCGCGAAACCCAAGCCCGATCCCGAGTCAGGTTTCCTGGTGCTGCGACGACTCGGTGTCGCCGCCGCGAACGCCGTCATGGTCGGCGACACGACGCACGACGTCCTGATGGCGCACGCCGCCGGAATGGCGTCGGTCGGTGTGACCTACGGCGTGCACAGCGTCGACCAGCTGCTCAGCGCCAACCCCACCTGGCTCGTCGACTCGTTCGCCGGGGTCGTGGCCGCCGTCAAGGAGTGTTCGTGACCTCGATCGACGCGTACCTCGAGAAGAACGTGCACCTGTTGCCACAGAACAACCAGCTGCGCGCGATGCACACGATCGTCCGCGACCGGGACGTCTCCCGCGAGGACTTCGTCTGCTACACCGAGCGGATCATCCGGCTGCTGATCGAGGCGAGCCTCGACCTGCTGCCGTTCGCACCGCTCGACGTCACCACCCCGGTCGGCGCGACGTACCACGGCCTGCGGTTCGCGGAGAAGCTCGTCGGCGTCCCGATCATCCGGGCCGGCGAGAGCATGGAGGCCGGGCTGCGGGCGGTCGTGCGCGGCGTGCGGATCGGCAAGATCCTCATTCAGCGCGACAAGGTGACCAAGCTCCCCGAGCTCTACTACTCGAACCTGCCGCAGGACATCGCGTCGCGGCAGGTGTTGCTGCTCGACCCGATGCTCGCCACCGGCGGCACCGCCAACGCGGCGATCCAGGTGCTGCTCGACCGGGGCGTGCTGGAGGAGAACATCGTCTTCGTCACCCTGATCACCGTGCCCGAGGGCATCGAGGCGGTGTGCTCGCGCTTCCCGCGGGTGCGGATCGTGACGTCGGCGATCGAGGAACGGCTCGACGAGAACGCCTACATGCTGCCCGGCATCGGTGACTTCGGCGACCGGTTCTTCGGCACCGACGACTGATGGGGGAAGCGATGAAGGGCAACCGGCTACTGGCCGACTCGGCGGTCACGGCGCTGGCGCCGATGATCTGGGGCAGCACCTACCTCGTCACGACCCAGCTGCTGCCGCCCGACCGGCCGCTGCTCGCCGCCGTCGTCCGCGCGTTGCCGGCGGGCCTGATCCTGTTGCTGTTCGGCCGGATCCTGCCGCGGGGCATCTGGTGGTGGCGCGCGTTCGTGCTGGGAACGCTGAACATCGGCGCGTTCTTCTTCCTGCTGTTCGTCGCCGCCTACAAGCTGCCCGGCGGGGTGGCGGCACTGGTCGGCTCGGTCCAGCCGGTGATCGTGCTGGTGCTCGCCGCACTGCTGCTGGGTGACCGGGTCCGGGTCCCGCACCTGGTGGCGTGCCTGGCCGCCAGCGCAGGCGTCGCGTTGCTGGTGCTGAAAGCCACCGCACAGCTGGACCTGGTCGGCGTGCTGGCGGCGTTGGGCGGCGCGGCCTGCATGGGATCCGGCGTCGTGCTGACCAAACGATGGCAACGACCGGCCGGCGTGAACGTCCTGCTGTTCACCGGCTGGCAGCTCACCGCGGGCGGCATCGTGCTGCTGCCCGCGCTGGCGCTGATGGAGGGCCTGCCGAGCACGATCACCGGGACCAACGCGCTCGGCTTCGGTTACCTGATCGTGCTCGGGTCGCTGTTCGGCTACTCGGTCTGGTTCCGCGGCACCGACCGGGTGCCCGCGATCGGGCTGTCGTTCCTCGGCTTCTTCAGCCCGATCGTGGCGACCCTGCTCGGACTGGTGTTCCTCGGTCAGACCCTGTCGCTGCTCCAGGTCGTCGGCGCCCTGGTCCTGATCGGCTCGATCGTCCTGGTGCAGCTGACCCCGACGACGCCTCAGCCGCTACCCGGACGCGAGCTTCAGCGCACGACGTCGTAGACCAGCTTCTGGATGCCGTTCGAGTACGACTCGCTCTCCACCACGCGCAGCATCTGCTTGTCCTTGTCGGTCGCGCTGAACAGCCGCTTGCCCGCGCCGAGCAGCACCGGGAACACCAGCAGGTGGTAGCGGTCGATCAGGCCGGCGTCGGACAGGTTGCGGTTCAGCGTCGCGCTGCCGTGGATCGAGATCGGGCCGCCGTCGGTCTCCTTCAGCGCGGCCACGTCGTCCAGCGACCGCAGGATCGTGATGTCACCCCAGTTGCCGACCAGCTGGTCCTCCCGGAGCGTGCTGGAGACGACGTACTTCGGCATCGCGTTGTACCGCGGGAAGTAGTCGAGCGTCGGCCACACCGGGGAGAACGCCTCGTAGCTGACCCGGCCCATCATCATCGCCGCGGCCTCGTCCTGCTCGCGGCCCTTGAGCTCGTAGGCGGCCTCGTCGAACTCGATGTCCTTGAAGGTCCAGCCGGAGCTGCGGTGGCCCGGCTCGCCACCGGGCGCCTCCACGACGCCGTCGAGGGAGACGAAGGCGGTGGCGATCAGGGTGCGCATGTGGTTCTCCTCGGTGTCCGCGCTTGCTCTCATCAGTGCGTCGAACGGTAGATGCCGGAAATCGACATCTCACGTCAAGGAAGTTTCCGTCATGGCCGGCGGCGGCGCCGCACGCCCTGCCCGGCGCGCTCGACGGTTCCGGTCAGCGCGCTCGACGGTCTGGTCAGGAATCGAGAAGCACGGCTGAGCGTCCGCTCCTACCGTTGTCCACAACACACCGGACGACGAACGAGAGGACAGGGAAAATGGCCGGCAGCAAGGGGATCCGCCAGTTCCACCGCGTGGTCAGCATGGTCTTCATGGCCACCGTCGTGTTCACGGCGGTCGCGCTGACCGTCGACAGCTCCGTGGTCTGGGTGTCGTACGTGCCACTGCTGCCGCTGTTCGTCCTGATGGGAACGGGCGTCTACATGTGGTTCCTGCCGCAGATCGCCCGCCGCCGTGCTGCTCGCGGGGCCTAGCCGTTCAGCCGTTGCTGCAGGTGCGTGAGGGTGGCGTCGAGCGCCACCCCGTACACCGCGATCCGGCACGCCAGCCGCCACAGCGTCACGTCCGTCGGAGCCGCGACCAGGCTGATCACCAGCTCCCGCACGAGCCGCCGGGTCTGCGCGACGAGCACCCCGACGCTCTCGGTGATCTCCGCGAACGCCGCCGACACCGAGCTGAGCCCGCGGATCGCCTCGATGTTGTGGCCCATCAACCGCAGGTGCTCGGCGGCGCCGCTCCACCCCGGGGCGTCCCGTTCGAGGAGGTCTTCGAGCTCGGCGGCCATCACCTGCTGCTCGGCCGCGATGTTGTGCCAGGTCGTCGCGTGCGCGGCGATGACGTCCGGTAGCCCGGTGAGCTCGTCCAGCACGTCGCGCAACGGCCCGATCCGCTCCATCGCCGCCCGTGTCACCGGCTCGACCGGCGCGACCAGCGAAGGCACTGCGGCTTCCCGTACCGGGTCCGGTTCGGGCTGCGGCACGCCGTAGAGGTCGTACAGCCCGGCCACGATCAGGCGCAGGTTCTCCTCGACGTAGGCCACCAGCTCGTCCTGCCGGGCGTGCTTCTCCAGCACGGTGTCGATGATCCACCGGCACAGCCGCCCGTACACGGTCTCGTCGCCGACGACGACCGCGCTCGCCTTGTGGACGGCCGCGAACCGCACGCGCACGGCCTCGATCCGGGCGGCGTGGCGGACGATCTGGCCGGTCACACGTCCCCCTCGGCTCGGCGTCCCCTTGCCCCGCAACGGTAGTGCCGGGCGGGTCGGAGCCGCACCGCCAGGCCCCGCCCGTCGTAGGCTGTCGGTGGCGAACAGGAGGTCGGACGGTGACCGAGACGACGGTGGCCGAGGTGATGGCCGAACTGGCCGCGCTGGAGGACCCGAAGGCACGCGCGGTCAACGAGAAGCACGGCGACGACCACGGCGTGAACCTCGGCAAGCTCCGCGCGGTGGCCAAGCGGCTCAAGACCCAGCAGGACCTGGCGTTGCGGCTGTGGGCGACGGGCGACACCGCGGCCAGGCTGCTCGCGCTGCTGATCTGCCGCCCCAAGGCGTTCGGGCGCGACGAGCTCGACGCCATGCTGCGCGAGGCCCGCCGTCCCAAGGTGCACGACTGGCTCGTCAACTACGTCGTGAAGAAGAGCCCGCACGCCGAGGAACTGCGCGTGCTGTGGTTCGCCGACCCGGACCCGGTGGTCGCGAGCGCCGGGTGGGCGCTGACGACGGACCGCGTCGCGAAGCAGCCCGGCGGCCTGGACCTCGACGGTCTGCTCGACATCGTCGAGAAGGAGATGAAGGACGCCCCGGACCGCCTGCAGTGGGCGATGAACCACTGCCTGGCGCAGATCGGGATCGAGCACCCCGCACTGCGCGCGCGGGCGATCGGGATCGGCGAGCGCCTCGAGGTCCTCAAGGACTACCCGACGCCGCCGAACTGCACGTCACCGTTCGCGCCGATCTGGATCAACGAGATGGTGCGCCGCAACGGTTAGCAGCCTGGCCCGGCCATCGCGGACGCGGACACCGGCGCTCAGAGCCAGCCGCGTTCCCGAGCGGTCCTGGCCGCCTCGGACCGGTTGCGCGCGCCCAGCTTCGCCATCGCCGTCGACAGGTAGTTGCGGACCGTGCCCTCGGCGAGGTTCAGCCGCGCCGCGATGTCGGCGTTGCTCGCACCCGTCGTGACCTCGTGCAGCAGCTCACGTTCGCGCGGCGTCAGCGGATCGGCGCTGTCCCACGCGGCCATCGCGAGCTCGGCGGCGACGACCCGTTCGCCGGCGTGCACCCTGCGCAACGCGGAGACCAGGTCCGCGATCGGCGCGTCCTTGAGCACGTACCCCGCCACGCCGGCGTCCATCGCGCGCCGCAGGTACCCGCTCCGCGCGAACGTCGTGATGATCAGCACTCGGGTCGTGTCGCCGCGCCGGCCCAGCTCCTGCGCGACGTCGAGGCCGGTCCTGCCCGGCATCTCGATGTCGGTCAGCAGCACGTCGGGCCGGTGCCGGGCCACCGCCGCGAGGGCCTCGTCGCCGTCCCCCGCGGTCGCGACGACGGTGACGTCGGGCTGCAGGTCGAGCAGCTGGGCGAACGCGCCGCGCACCATCGCCTGGTCCTCCGCCAGCACGACCCTGATCACGTGGCCACCTCCAGCGGGACGGCGATGGTGACGGTGGTGCCCGCCGAGGCGGTGCGCGCGACCAGGCCGCCGAGTGCGGCGATCCGCTCGCGCATCCCGGTCAGCCCGTTGCCCTCCGGCGCGTGGCCGCCGATGCCGTCGTCGGCGATCACCAGCCGCAGTTCGCCGTCGCGGGCCTCGACGCCGATGTGGCACGTCCGCGCCCGCGCGTGCCGGGCCACGTTGGTCACGGCCTCCCGCAACGCGAGCGCCAGCTCGTGCTCGGTCGAGCCGACGATCACCAGCTTGGGGTCGCGCCGCACGACCACCTCAACGCCGAGGCTCGACAACGCGGCGCGCGCCGCGTCCAGTTCGGTCTCGAGGCTCGCGCTGCGCCACCCGGTGACGGCGTCGCGGATCTCGGCCAGCGCCGCGCGGGCGGTGTGTTCGATCTCCGCCGCCTCATGCGGCACCCGCGCGGGATCCGCGGTGACGAGCTGCGCGCGCAGGATGATCGCGGTCAGCGAATGGCCGAGCAGGTCGTGCAGGTCGCGGGCGATGCGCTCCCGTTCGGCGAGGGTGGCGAGGTGCTCGATCCGCGCGGTGCGGATGCGCAGGTCAGCGGCCTCGCGATCCCGTTCGGACCACTCGACCTGGAGGATCCCGACGAGCCACAGGAAGATCAGCGACGGCAGCAGTCCCCACAGCCGGTACGGCATCTCGACCACCGACACCACGCCGAACAGGCAGATCAACGCGGACAGGGCGACGAACCACCGCATCGCCACCCGCCGCGACTCGGCGAGGCCCGCGAACGCCGCCGCGTAGACGAAGAGTACGGCGGCACCGGTGTTGAACGGCGTCGTCAGGGAACCGAGCACCACGGTCGGTACCAGGCACCACCAGCGCACGCGGTCCGGCCGCCGCCACTCCAGCACGTACATCGGGACGAAGGCCACGACCACGACGGCGACGAGCGCCCAGTCCACCCAGTCCGCGGCCGGGTCGAAAATTGGCGCCCACAGCAGGTTCCCCAGGTACAGCAGGTGGAACCAGCGCGAGATCCTCACGTCTTTTCTCATGACCGCGCATGACGATACGACACGGCCGCGAGCACCGCGGCCACCGTCGCGAAGCCGAGCAACACCAGCACGTGCGTGATCACGGGCCCACCGGTCAGCTGGGCGCGGGCGAGCTCCGACAGGTGGTAGGTCGGCAGGAACCGCGCGACGTCGCCGAAGAACGCGGGCATGATCTCCAGCGGCATCCACAGTCCGGAAAGGACGGCGGACGGGATGAGGATCGCGTTCAGCACGGCGGCGGCGGCACCGGACCCGACCTGGAACCCGATCGCGAGGCTCAGCGACGCGAACGGCAGCGCGCCGAGCACCAGCACGACGAAGAGCCGCAGCAACGCGGGCACCGGCGCGTTCAACGAGCCGGTGACGGCCGCGGTCGCCGTCATCGCGAGCAGCACCCCCGCCGCGTAGGGCACCGCCGCCACCACCTTCGCCGCGAGCGTCACGCCGATCGGCACCGCGGACACCTGCTTGGACCGCAGCCAGCCGCGTTCCCGGTCGGCCGCGACGCCGATGCCGGGGTTCATCAGCACGACCGAGATCACGCCGAACGCACCGAACGTGGCGATCATCGTGGTGCCGGCGGACAACCCGCCGTCGCTGAACCTCCCGAACAGGGACACGAAGAGCGCGAAGAACGCCACCGGCATGATGACGGAGAAGAACAGCGCGGCCGGTTCGCGGACGATACCCCTCAGCTCGTCCGCGAGCTCCACACCGAAGATCCTCCCGGAACTGTGCACAGTCACGCCGCACCCCTTTCGATCAGTCCCGCCACCGCTTCTTCCAGCCCGGCACCCTCGACGCGCAGGCCGGTCAGGCCGGCGTCCTGCGCGAGCAGCACCCGCAGCAACGCCTCCGGCGCGCGGGTGCCCAGGCGGACGTGCTCGCCGTCGGTGTGCACCGACACGACGCCGGGCAGCGCCTCCAGCCGGTCCCTGCTCAACGTCGTCCTGGCGATCACCGTGCGGTCGGGCAGCCGCGCCACCAGTTCGTCCGGCGTGCCACCCGCGAGCACGCGGCCGCGGTCGAGCACGACGACGCGGCCGGCGACGGCCGAGGTCTCCTCGATGAGGTGCGTGGTGAGCAGCACGCCGGTCCCCCGCTCCCGGCGTTCGGCCAGGATCTGCCAGAACCGCTTGCGGGCGGGCACGTCGAGGCCCGTGGTCGGTTCGTCCAGCACCAGCAGCCGGGGGTCACCGACCAGCGCCATCGCGAGCTGCAGCCGTTGCTTCTGACCGCCCGACAGCTTCGTCGCGCGCCGCCCGGCGAGGTCGGTGAGGTCGAGCTCGGCCATGATCGGCCCGGCGGCCGAGCGCCTCTTCCCCGCGCGCACCGCGGCCCCGGTGACCAGCTCGGACACCTTCAGCGTGGTCGGGAACCCCAGCGACTGCTGCACCACCCCGAGGTGCCTGCGGGTCGCCGCGACGCGCGGGTCACCGCCGCGGACGCGGACCGAGCCCTCCCCGGCGGGCAGCAGGCCGACGACCAGGTTCACCAGCGTCGTCTTGCCCGCGCCGTTCGGCCCGAGCAACGCCACGCACTCCCCCGCGCCGACGTCGAGGTCGACGCCGTCCAGCGCCCGCGTGGCACCGTAGTCGTGCCGCGCCCCGCGTACTTCGAGCACCGATTCCATGCCGTCAAGGCTGATCGGCGCGGGCTCGCACCGGTAGTGAAGCGCAGTCACCTCACCGGGATGACAAATGTCATTCGGGCCGGACGGCCTGCGCCCTCGGGTACTTCCGGCCGGGCGTCGGCGCGGGTGATCCGGTGAACGACACCGGCGTGCCCGCCAGCAGCAACGTCAGGCCCGCCGGCAGGTCGTCGCGCGAGACGAACCACGACCCGCCCCGCGTGTCGGTGATGAACCCGTGTGCCTGCCCGGTCTTCCAGCTCGCCACCGTGCCCCGCCGGCGTCCGCGCGGCGCCCCCACCGGTGACGCCACCGCGTGCGAGGACCGCACGAAGGCCCGCCGCAACGGGTAGTCGGCCTGGTCGCCGGGGGCGAACAACGCGTCGAAGCCGGGCGTGAACGGCGTCGCGGCCCGCAACGGCGCGGCGGTGCGCGGAGTCCAGGCGGGCGGCGGTGCGCCCTGAACGGTCCTGATGTCCACCACCGGCACGATCACGTGCACGCCCCGCTCCGTCAGCCTCGACGCGAGCGGAGCGAAGTCGGAGTCGCCGGTGAGCAGCACGACCCACCGCAACGGCACCGTCATCGCGCGGTCCCACGCCTCCAGGGCGAGCTGGACGTCGACGCCCTTCTCCTTGCCGCCCTGCAACGGCAGGTCGTGCCGCGTGATGCCGGCGGTGGCCAGCGCCCGGTCGAAGGACTCGGCGGGGGTGGCGATGCGGCCGCGGACGTAGTGGGCCTCCGCGACCACGCACTCGTCGAGCGGGCGGCCGGTCTCGGTGTGGACGTACCAGCGCAGCGCGTCGTGCAGGCCGTCGAGGGAGATCCGGGCGCCTCTCAGGTGCACGGTGGCGTAGAAATCGCTCAGGTAGGCGAACCACGTGCCGTCGTAGAACACTCCGATCCGGACGGTCTCACCCACCCGGCGAGATTACTACTCGCTCAGAACGTGGAATGACCCGGCGCGGCGGGCAGGTCGAGCAACTGGCCGGCGACGTCCAGGAACTCGCCGCCGCACTGCCACAGCGTCCGGTCGGGATCGACGACGAACGGGTCGGCGGGGTCCGCGTCGCTCTCGCGCACCCGGTAGGCCAGTGCCTCGGTCTCCGACAGCGCGAGCACCGTCTCGTTGGTGCCCCGCCACACCCGTCGGAACATCACGGCGTTGGCGCAGGTCAAACGATCATGCACGACGGTCCGGCGAAACCCGCGACGCAGCAGTAACTTCATGCATTCCTCGACGCTGCTCACAGCGGCCGATTCTCGCTGTGCGCGGCGGCCGTCCTCGCCGTCCATCACTCGATAGGGTCAAATGTTTGGGGCACGTGCACAACGTGGGCGTCCTCCTTTCGTGCAAGGAACCAGACCGGAACGGGCTATCGCCCCCGGCCGCCGGATGCGCAAGCCTCTGGCGGTGGTCGACATCCCCGCCCCAGACCCCTCCGCGCCGCTCTACGACCGTGCCGCGACGCAGATCCCGCGGATCGCGGAGAAGGTGCTGGAAGCGTTCTTCGCCAGGTCCGCCGCGTACCGGCAGCTGCCGCACCAGCTCGTCGACCGCGAGATCACCGAGGCGGTGACCCGCAACCTCCAGGTCTTCCTGCGCGCGCTGCGCGAACAACGGCCTCCCGCACCCGAGGAGCTGGCCGAGCAGATCGCCACGGCGGTGCGCCGCGCCCAGCAGGGCGTTCCGCTCGACGTCGTGCTGAGCACCTACCACGTCGCCGCGACCGTCGGCTGGGAGGCGATGGCCGCCGTCGCCGAACCGGACGAGGTGCCCGACCTGCTGGCGACGGTCCCGGCCCTGCTGCGGTACCTGAGCGTCGCCGTGCCGTCCGTCGCCGGTTCGTACCTGGCCGAGCAGCAGGCCCTGCACGCCGAACGCCGCGAGGCGGGCCGTGCGCTGGTGGCCGCCCTGCTCACCGGCCGGGAGGCCGAACCGCTCGCCGAACGGATCGGGCTGGAGCTGTCCGGCCACCACGTCGTCGTCGCCGTGCGCGTCGAGACCCCGCCACCGGCCGACGGCGCCGACGCGCGGCTCGCGGTGCACGGCCTGGTCAGACGACTCCGGGCCGAACTGCCGAAGCACGCCCTCTCCGCGTTGGACCACGACGGCGGAACCGTGCTGCTGCCCACCACCGCGGAAGCCGTCGAGCCGGAACTGGAGGCCGCCGCCGAACTGGTCCGCAACCTGCACGTCGCGGCTGGTACCAGCCTGATCGGCGGAATCGCCGCCGCGGAACGCCGGGAGGACGTCCCCGCGGCCGCCCGGCAGGCCGCCGACATCGCCGAGCTCGCCCAGCGCCTGGGACGCCCGCCCGGCGCGTACGTCCTCGACGACGTGCTGCTCGAGTACCAGCTGTGCCGGCCGGGCCCCGGCCGCAAGCGGCTGGCGCGGGTGATGGACCGGCTGGCCGAGCATCCCGAACTGCTGCACACGCTGCGGACGTTCATCAACAGCGACCACAACCGCCACCGCACCGCCGACGAGCTGCACCTGCACCGCAACACGCTCAACTACCGGCTGCGCCGCGTGGCCGAGCTCACCGGCTACAACCCGGCCGACCCGACGGACATCCGGCTGCTCTCCGCGTCGCTGATCGTCCACGACCTGCGCTCCTGACGCCGGGAAGGCGAGCGCGGTGTGCGCTCGCCTTCCCAGGTCAGTCATTCAGTTTCAGTCGTTCAGCTCAGTCACCGTGCGGGTTCTGCACCGAGACGTGGACGTGGTCGTAGTGACCACCGGTCACACCGCTGCCGGCGGTGTAGTTGCGCCAGCCCTCGGACGCGCGGGCGACGCTCCAGATCTTGCCCTGCCAGATGACGTACCGGACGTCGAGCTTGGTGGCGTACTTCTGCAGCCAGTAGGCGAGCTTCCAGCCCTGCGCCTTCTGCGCCGCGGTCGGGTAGGTGCCGATCGCGTTGGAGATGGTGCAGTCGAGCGCGTTACCCGTGTTGTGGTTGCTCGTCGACGACTCGTAGCTGCGGTAGTCGCCCACCCAGCACTGCTTCTCGCCGGTCTTCGAGGCGATCTGGTCGTCGATGAACTGCGTGCGCTTGGTGGCCTGAGGCGCCCGAGCCGTCGCGGACGGGTGCGGGTTCGTCTCCGGCGCGGGGTAGACGCCCGGAGCCGGATCCGGGTCGCCACCGGCGTCACCGAAGCGGTGCGAGGCGTTCTCGTTCTTGAGCTCCGCCTTCAGGTTGCCCTTGGCACCGGCCGCGAACGTCTGCTTCGCGCCGCCGTAGTTGCTGTTGTAGAACACCGTGACGGCCTTGCTGGACTTGTTCCAGACCGACGCGGCGTTGTTCTTGACGCAGATGCCCTTGCCGTTGCCCGCGCCCTTGAACTCGTAGCAGCTCGGCTGCGAGTCACCGTAGTCGGCGATGGAACCCGCGAAGTCGGACACCGAACCGGCCTGGTTGCTGTTGTAGTACAGGCAGAACTCGCCCGACTCGCAGGAGCCGTTGCGGTCGGTCGCCGCGTTGGCGACACCGGCCCCGAAGGACGCGCCGAGCAGCGCGCCCATCAGTGCCACGAAAGTGAGTTTCTTCAGCACGATTGACCCTAGTCTCGTTCCACAGACTCCGGCGTGACAGGCACGAGGTCGTGCCCGGCCGCCCCCCGATCGACACCGCCGGAACCCATTTGTGCAGGGGAAGCTTCGTTTCGCCAGAAGGATCGCGAGAGGCACTGACATTCCGCTGACACCCGCGGCCACCGATTTGTCAGTACCCCCGGTCCCTGTGACAGCTCAGACGATGCCGGGGAGGTGGCGACGCCCGGCGGAACCCGACCGAATCCGAACGGCCTCGTTCACCAGGACACGAAAAAGGCGAGTGCTCCGTGCGAGCACTCGCCTTTTCACGTACACAGCAGGAGAAATCCGTGGTGACGGCTCAAGGGCCTGAGCCGCCGGCCGGACGGTGGCGCGACGGACAGGTGGCCCGAGGTGAACAGCACGCCCACCTCGGGCCGGTCCTCACAGCATGACGTTCAGCAGAACGGTGAGCAGGACCGACAGCACCACCGACACCACCAGCATCGTCAGGCATCCTGACCGTCCGCCCAGGAACTCGACCCTGGTGTTGCCGAAGCGCATGGCCGGCTCCCGCTCTCGTCACCGCCCGGTGGTGCGGTCCGCGATGTTGGGCGTCCGCTGCTTACGGCCCGCCAGGCCCGCGAGGCCCAACAGACCCAGAAGGCCCCACCAACCCCAGTTGCCGCTGCTGTTGTCATTGTCGTTGTTGTTGTCGTCCTGGGCCGTCACTACCGTCATCTCGTGCGGCGCGGCATCGTCGGCGAGCGCCGAGGCTGCGGGAACTCCGGCGAGTGCTGTGCCGAGAACGAGTGCGGCCACGAGCCGCTTCGCGGTGTCCATGTCGTCTCCTCCGGGCGATCGATGTTTGGGTCACCTGGGTACCGCCGGGAGGGCCATCGATGTGCCAAACGACGAGGACCACTCGTTCGAGTGGCCCCGGCCACCGTGCGGACCGCCACGCGAGCCCTACCGCAACGGCAACGCTGAGGTTGCTCGCGTCTCGTAGCTGGTCAGCCGCGCTGCGGGAAGGACGACCTGCCCGGCCAGCCCGCCCTCGCCAGGCGCGGGCCGCCGCGAAGCACAGCCTGCGGAACTGTTCGAAGAGCTGGTCCGTCAGCTCGTCGTCCAACACCACAGTTCCGGAAGCACCGGAAGGTGAGCGGTATGCGACGACTTATCTTTTCTTTATGCAACTTCGGGAAGACCGGCTTTCCCTTGTGCCCGTGCTGATTGTGGAAAACCAGAAATGTGGTGGTGCTCACCGTGGCTTACCGGTCGTGCACGGCGACGACGTGTGCCGCACGATCGACAGGCCGTTCCGGTGCCGAGCACCCCGCCCCTCCAGGGCGTTCCGGCGACCGCCGCCCCGGCGCCGGTGACGCTGCCGGTCACGGTGGCCGACGAGCAGGGCTGCGCCCGATCAGGGCTGCGCGTCGCGCGAGGCGGGGCGGCGGCATCTCGGTCGTCGCCCCGCCTGCTCGTGCTTCGGGAAATGAACGGTGCGCTAAGCGAAATCAGGCTGAGGTAAGGCGAAATGGTCGGTGTCCCCCGCGCGAGCTACACGAAGATGTCCACTGTGCGGTGACGTTTCCACGTCGGCGAATCAATAGCGTTCTGGATGTCCGCAGCGCTCAGCTGCGATCTCACGGAGGATTCGTCATGCGACTGTTGAAACAGTTCGGTGCCATCGCCCTGGTGTCGATCGCGGGGAACGCGCTCGTCAACGCGATGGGCTGGAACCCACCGCTCACCCTGATCGCCGGTCTCGCGACCTCCGTGATGTTGCTGCTGGCGTACCGGTGGGTCGTGCGGAAGACCGAGGGTCAGCTGCCGGCCGACCTGGCCCTGCCGGGCGCGGCCGCCTCGGTGCGGCGGGGACTGCTCATCGGTGCCGGGATGTTCAGTTCCGTGATCGCGATTATCGCGCTCCTGGGTGGCTACGAGGTGGTCGGCTGGGGTTCGCTGACGGGCGCGGTCGCGGTGTTCGGCTTCACCGCCGGCGCCGTCGTGTCGGAGGAGCTGCTGTTCCGCGGAATCCTGTTCCGCATCATCGAGGGCCGCGTCGGCACGTGGGCGGCTCTGGTGCTGACCATGCTGGTGTTCGGGCTGGCTCACGGGTTCAACCCCGGCGCGACCGCGTGGAGCACGATCTCCGTGGCCGTCGCGGCCGGTGGCACGCTCGCCGCCGCCTACGCCGCCACCCGCACCCTGTGGCTGCCGATCGGCCTGCACTTCGCCTGGAACTTCGTCCAGGGCGGCGTCTTCGGCAACGCCATCTCCGGCAAGACCGCGCCGGACGGGCTGCTGCGCGGCGTCACGTCCGGACCGACCATCCTCAGCGGTGGCGAGTTCGGTCCGGAGGCCAGCGTCTTCACGGTGGTGATCGGCCTGGCGGTGACCTTCGCCTTCATGCGCCTGGCCCGTCGGCGCGGCCTCGTGCTGCCCCGCCGCCGGCGCATCGCCGCGCCGACCGAACTCACCCCGTGACCAAGGCACTCCTCGTCGTCGGTGCGGTGGCGGTCGCGTACACGGCGCTGGCCCTCACGATCGACCGGCAGGCCCTCGTCGCGATCTGCCTGGCGCTGGCCGTGACATGGGCGACCGGCGCGTGGCTCAGCCTTACCCGGCAGGCGGAAGCCGACCGCCGCCGGCACGCCGCCGAGACGGCCCGTGCCGCGGAACGCACCCGCATCGCCCGCGAGCTGCACGACGTGGTGACGCACCACGTCACGGCGATGGTGGTGCAGGCAGAGGCCGCCCGGTACCTGACCGCGTCCCCGGACCGCCTCGACGAGACGCTCACCGCGATCACCGGCAGCGGCCGGCAGTCCATTTCGGACCTGCGGCGGTCGCTCGACCTGCTCGGCACGACGAGGAGTCCCGTGGCGCAGCCGCGGCCCGCCCATCGAGTTCAGCTCAAACCGTCCAGCGGGGGACGTGCAGGTCCCGGCTCGATGGCGAGGTGGACCGAAGCGATGCCTCCCGAAGCAGCCCGGCGACGGTGCCGGCCTGATGGGCGGGCAAGGTGAAGGGCAGCCGGAGCCACCGGTCGGCGGTTCCGTCCACGGTGAACCGCGGGCCCGGGGTGATCCGGAGGCCGAGGTCCAGCGCCGCCGAGGCGATGCGGGTCGCGCTGGGGTGGGGAAGTTCGACCCACAGTGCCATTCCGGCTCTCGGAGAGGACCAGCGCCAGTCGGGCAGCCGGGACCGCAGGGCCTGCTCGAGGGCGGCGCGGGAGCGGCGCAGGTGGTCCCGCCGTTCGGCGAGGATGGCGTCGGCGTCCTCGAGGAGCCGGACGGCCACTAGCTGGTCCAGGACCGGGCTGCCGAGGTCGACGGACGCTCGTTCCTGCGCCAGCCGGGCGAGGATCTCCGCGTCGGCACGCACCCAGCCGATGCGCAAGCCGGTCCAGAACGCCTTGTTCATCGATCCGAGGGTGACGACGTCCTGGCGCAGGACGGCGCACGGCGGGGGCACGGGACCGTCCAGCACCAGATCGGCGAACGTCTCGTCGACGGCGACGACCACGCCCCGCAGGCCGGCGAGGACCTGCCGGCGGGACGCTTCGTCCGCGACCAGTCCGGTGGGGTTCTGCCCGTCCGGGGTGAGGTGGGCCAGCGCCGGGCCCGCGGCGGGGCGGTCCCACCCGGTCGCGGTGACCGGGAGCGGAACCGGGCGCAGGTGGTGGGCGCGAACGGCGTCGAGGACGGCGGGATAGGTGGGTTGCTCGACCAGCACCGCGGCACCGGGGCGGCTCAGCGCGCGCAGGAGGAGGTTCCAGCCCTGCAGGACACCGCTGGTCACGAGGATCTGCCCGGCATCGGTCGGGAGGCCCCGCCCGGTGAGATGTCTGGCCACCGCGGCTCTCAGCGCGGGCAGGCCGAAGGGGTGCAGGCCGTGGCCGGCGAGCTGTGCGGAGAGGTCCGCCGCGGCTGCCTGGGCCGCTGCGGGCAGCTGGCCGGGAGCGGGCAGTGCGGCCACCGTGAGATCCAGGACTTCGGGAGGTTCCCCCGGCCGGGCGTCCGGTCGCTGCGCGGGAGCCACCGGCAGGCTGATCCGGCTTCCTGCGCCGTGAGCGCTGCGCAGGTAGCTCTCCTGCCGCAGAACGTTGTAGGCGGCGCTCACCGTCGTCCGGTTCACGTTCAGCGCCGCGGCCAGGGCGCGCTCCGAGGGCAGTCTCGTCCCGGCCGGCAGCCGGCCGTCGAGCGCGAGGCTGCGGACACCGACCGAGACCGCGACGTAGACGGGCACGCCACCAGCCAGCCACGGCTCCAGCAGGGTCGCCAGCCGGTCAGGCCCCATCCGGCCAACACCTCCAACTTGGCTGTGTTCGAAGCCAGCCAAGTTTGTCACAGTGTGACGCGTGCCGCTCCGGCGGTGAGCAGAACCCGAACCCGAGGAGGCCGCAGTGGCGACGATTTCACCGGACCGGTTGCCCTCCCCCGATCGCCGCGAAGTCCTCGAGCTCACCCGTGAGCTCCTCCGGGTGGACACGGTGAACCCTCCGGGCAACGAACGGGAGGCCGCGGAACTGGCCCTCGCCTACGCGAAGCGCCGCGGGCTGGACGGCCGCCTGGTACCTCTCGGCGACGGCCGCGCCAACCTGCACCTGGTGCTTCCGGGTACGGGCGCGGCAGCCCCGCTCATGTACTGCGGGCACTTCGACACCGTTCCGCTGGGCTCCTCCGCCTGGACCCGGCCGCCCCACGCCGCGGAGGTGGACGAGGACGGCGTCCTGTGGGGCCGCGGGGCCGTCGACATGAAGGGAGGCGTCGCCGCCATGCTCGTCGGCATGGCCACCCTCGCCCGTGCGGAGGCAGCCCTGCCGGGTGACGTGCACTTCCTCGGCACCATCGGCGAGGAGGTCGACTGCGCCGGCGCCCGCGCCGCGCTGGACAGCGGTGTGATGGAGGGCGTCGCGAACCTGGTCATCGCCGAACCGACGGACCTGGACCTCGTGGTCGCCCACAAGGGAGCGCTGTTCCTGGAGTTCACCACCTACGGCCGGGCCGCCCACGGCGCCATGCCCGACCAGGGCGTCAACGCCATCACCCACATGATGTTCCTGCTCGAACGCCTGGGCACGCTCGACGCCGGACTGCCGTCCCACTCCCTGCTCGGTGACGCCACCCTCAACGTCGGCACCATCCACGGGGGCTCGGTCGTGAACATCGTTCCCGACCAGTGCACCGCCCTGGTGGACCTGCGCACCGTGCCCGGCATCGAACACCCGGCCCTGCTGGCCCGCATCGAGCACCTGCTCGACGAACTCGGCACCACCCGTGCGGGCTTCCGGGCGCGCATGACGGTCACCGGTGACTACCCCGCCGTCGGCACGTCCCCCGACCAGCCCCTGGTGCGGGCCGCCACCCGCGTACTCGGCACCGTGCTGGGACGGCCGCCCGCGGTCCGTGGCGTGAGCTACTTCTCGGACGGTTCCATCCTGCACCCCGCCACCGGCGTTCCCACCCTCCTGTGCGGTCCGGGTGACCCGAACCTCGCGCACCAGACGGACGAGCGCGTCGACGTGGTCGCGCTGGAGCGGGCCGCCGAGATCTTCACGTTGCTGCCCGCAGCGCTTCAGTCCACTGTGGACGACTGAGAACGCGCCGGACGCCGCGATGTCCTCGCGTAAACATTTTCGGTGCGTTAGGGCAACGAAGCACCGCCGAACGGGCAAGATCGCACTGTCACCGTGCGACAGCGGAAACCACGAGTGCGACAGCACTTCTGGCCGCGTTCGCTCGGATGGTGGATCCTCATGCCTGCCTTGCTCACGGACACCCCGCTGGCCGGCCGCGTCGCGGTCGTCACCGGAGCCTCCAGCGGTATCGGCGCCGCGACCGCCACCCGGCTCGCCGAACTCGGCGCGAAGGTCGCGGTGCTGGCCCGCCGCAAGGGCAGGCTCGACGACCTCGTCGACACCGTCAAAGCCAAGGGAGGCACCGCGATCGCCATCCCGGTCGACGTCACCGACCGGGCGGCGACGGACCAGGCCGCGCGGCAGGTGGCCGCCGAGCTGGGTACCGCCGATCTCGTCTTCAACAACGCCGGCGTGCAGCTCGTCTCACCGATCACCGATCTGGTCCAGGACGACTGGCAGCGCCAGATCGACCTCAACGTCACCGGTGTCATGAACGTCATCGGCGCCTTCCTGCCACACCTGACCGGCGCGGCCGAGGAGGGCAGGCCCGCCGACCTCATCACCACCTCGTCGATCGCGGCCACCCGGATCCTCGAGAAGTTCTCCGTCTACTCCGGCACCAAGGCCTACATCAGCCACATCACCCGGCTGCTGCGGGTCGAGCTGGGACGCAAGAACATCCGGGTCGCGACGATCGAGCCGGGCATGGTCGACACCGAGCTGCCGGACCACGTCACGGATCCCGACGCCACCGCGCTGATGGCCGATCTCATCGAGCAGATCGACGTCCTGCAGTCCGAGGACGTCGCCGAGACGGTGGCGTTCATGGCCGCCCTGCCCCGTCACGTCAACCTCACCGAGATCACCATTCTGCCTACGGCACAGGCGATCTGAGCGCGCGGCCGGCTCGGCACCCCACCGTCCCACGATTCGGTGGACCTGTGTTCGCGGGGTGTCGCCGGCGGACGAACTTTGCTTGCGTGGGATGACGTCTGCTGCAAGGGAGTCGTCATGCGTCGCACGGTTCACCAGGTCGTGATCGCGGCGGTGATGGCCACCGCGCTGTCCCCGGCGGCCACCGCCGGACCTCAGGCCCCACCGCTGGCCCTGGCACCGACGCCGCCGATGGGCTGGAACTCGTGGAACCGGTTCGGCTGCGACGTCGGCGACGAGATGGTCCGCGAGACCGCCGACGTCATGGTCGAGTCGGGGATGCTCGCCGCCGGCTACGTCTACCTGAACATCGACGACTGCTGGATGGCCTCCGAACGCGGTCCCGACGGGCGGCTCGTGCCCGACCCGAAGAAGTTCCCCGACGGCCTCAAGCCGGTCGTGGACTACGTGCACGCGCGCGGGCTCAAGTTCGGCATCTACGCCACGGCGGGCACGAAGACCTGCGCCGGCTACCCCGGCAGCCTGGGCCACGAGCAGACCGACGCGCGGAGCTTCGCCGAGTGGGGCGTGGACTACCTCAAGTACGACAACTGCAACAACGACGACCGCCCGGCCGCCGAGCGCTACGCGCGGATGGGGCGCGCGCTGCGGGAGTCGGGCCGGCCGATCGTGTACAGCATCTGCGAATGGGGCCACGAACGTGCCTGGGAAGGCTGGGGCCGCAGGGTCGGTGGGCATCTGTGGCGCACGACCCGCGACATCCGTGCCACCTGGGAGAGCTGGACGTCCCTGGTGGACCTCCAGGTCGGGCTGGAGGCGTATTCCGGCCCCAACGCCTGGAACGACCCGGACATGCTGGAGGTCGGCAACGGCACCATGGCCGAGCACGAGCACCGGGCGCACTTCACCCTGTGGGCACTGCTCAACGCGCCGCTGATCGCGGGCAACGACCTGCGGGTCATGCCGCAGTCCGTCAAGGACATCCTGCTCAACAAGGACCTCATCGCCGTGAACCAGGACTGGGGCGGCAAGCAGGGCCACAAGGTGCGCGACGACGGCGAGCAGGAGGTGTGGATCAAGCCGATGTCGGACGGGTCGCTGGCCGTGGTGCTGTTCAACCGCGGCGAGGCCGGCCACGAGTTCGGCTTGGGCATCGAGGCTCTCGGCCTGCCCTCCGCCGCCCGGTACCGGGTGCGCGACCTCTGGACCACGAAAGAAACGGAGAGCACCGGTGAACTCCGCGCCACCGTGCCCACTCACTCCGTGGTGGCCTACCGAATATGGCTCGTGTGACCGCGCCTCCAGGCGGTGACCACCCGTGGTAACCCACATGGACACCGACCCGAAAAGCGTGTGAATATCCGCGCGGGCCATTGAGTCAGCTTGCGGTCACCCAGGCGAGTACTGTCCCGGCCGGCGCATTGTGAGCCGATTGACCCGTGCGTACCGTCGCCTTCGGTCCCTGCCGGTATTTCATCGAGCGGCGACGACAAGGAATGTGGTACCGATGGCGCACGGCAATATGAAGAAAATTATTTCACTGGCAGCGGCGGTGGCTCTGATCGGATTGACGCCCACGTTTTCCGGCACGGCGTCCGCCAGCGATCGCGGCATGATCCGCAATGGCGAGAACGCGCGGTGCCTGGATGCCGCGTCGGAAAGCCTCTGGGAGGAAAGCACGAAGGTCCAGCTGTGGGACTGCCACGGCGTGGCCAACCAGCTGTGGTACTTCGACGAGTACGACGTGATCAGGAACCACGCGAACGGCAAGTGCCTCGACGCCGACCTGAAGACCATCGGCGAGAACGGCACGCTGGTGCAGCTCTGGGACTGCCACGCCGACCCGAACCAGCGCTGGCACTACGACCCCAGCCGCAGGACCCTGGTCAACGAGCAGTCCGGGCGCTGCCTGGACGCCGAACTGGAGAGCATCAACGAACTGGGCACGCGCGTGCAGCTGTGGGACTGCCACGGCGACTCGAACCAGCGCTGGTACTTCTGACGCCCCTGAGCCCGCCTTGACGAGGAGGCCCGGGGGCGCCGGCTCATCCGCCCGGCCGCGACGTCTCGTCCCGCTGCCTGGGGATCACCCCAGGGCCGAACAGGATGCCGTGGGTCTCCTCGTCGAGCTCGACCAGCCCGTGGCGGGTCAGCTCCCAATGGTGGCGCTTGCTCGGGCGCAGCAGCTGCGTCGCCGCCTTGTAGGCGGCGACGCTCATCAACGCCCAGTACAGCGGCACCGTGAGCATCGTCGGAACGGCGCGTGCCAGGCCGCGTTCCATGCACCCGGCCATGAACAGGTACAGCACCGCCAGGTTGCCGAGCAGCAGGCTCGCCACGCCCGCGTACAGCACGGCGGACGGGAACAACGGCTCGATCCGCTCCGGCCCCGCCACCAGGTAGTAGCAGGTCATCGCCCAGAACAGCGGGTTGACCAGCGCGGTGAAACCGGACAGCCCGAAGGTCAGCTGGAAGCCGACGAACCGCCGCACGCCGAGATCGCGCAGCAGGCGCCACGGATCGCGCATGTGCACCAGCCACGTCTGCAGGTAGCCCTTGATCCACCGGCTGCGCTGGCGGATCCAGTTGCCCAGGTGGCTGTTCGCCTCCTCGTGGGTGACCGAGTCGACCATCCGCACGTCCCACCCCCGCCGGGCGATGCGCACGCCCAGGTCGGCGTCCTCGGTGACGTTGTGCGGGTCCCAGCCGCCCAGCGCGCGGAGGGCGTCGACGCGGAAGTGGTTGGACGTGCCGCCGAGCGGGATGGCCAGGCCGAGGCGGTCCAGGCCGCGCAGGACCAGGGCGAAGTTCAGCGCGTACTCGGCGGCGAAGTTGCGGGTCAGCCAGTTGGTCCAGGGATTCCAGTAGGAGAGCTCGGCCTGCACGCACACCACGCGGTCCGGCAGGCCGGCGAACGCCGCCGCGGCCTTGCGCGGCTGGTCGGGCTCGGGCCGGTCCTCCGCGTCGTAGATCACGCACAGCTCACCGGTGGCACGGGCCAGGCCCACGTTGCAGGCGTTGGGCTTGGTACGCGGCCCGCCCTCGGGCACCACCACCACCTCGCACACGGACGGCAGTTCGAGGACGTCCAGCGCCGCGCGGGTGATCGTGTCGTCCTGCTCCACGAGCAGCAGGACCTGCAACCGGTCGTCCGGGTAGTCCAGCAGGCGGATCGTCGCGATCAGGCCGGGCAGCACCGCCTGTTCCCGGTGCAGCGGTACGAGCACGGTGTAGGGCGGCAGCTCTCCGTGGGCGAGGTCCTCGGCGGACGGCCGGATGACCGGCGCGCCCATGCCCGCCGCCACCACCACGCAACGGAAGCAGAGCATCACCAGGTAGACCGCCGTCACGCCGGCGACGAACGCCTGGGCCCACCACCACGGCCCCGGCCCGGTACCGGTCAGTGCGCTCGTCAGAACCACGGACGGCAGGACGATGGCCGCGAACAGCAGCGCGATGTGCTGACCGGGGCCGAGCAGGCGCAACGCGCTGTCACGGTCGGGCAGGAGTACGGGTTCTCCGGCTTGGTCCGCCGGGGCACTGGTCGTCGTCATGCGCGCCGTGATTCCATTTCGGGAGCGGATCCTGGTGGTGTGGCTCAGGACGTTGCCGGGGAATTCGCGGTCAGACGGGTGCATCGTGGTGCCGCTCCCGCGTCCTCATACTGGATGTATGGGGCGTGGGGGCGGTGCCGCGAGGTGCCCCGCTGAGCGTGGATTACCTCGCCAACGTTCTGAGTCACGCCACTAGCGTGATCGGTGCTGGCGGGAATCACCATTCGAACCGGGCCGACGCTACCGCCGCTCCCGGCCGATGTCCACACGCACAATCGGTTTCCGTCGACCAACGCCGTGACCGTGGAAAATGATCTCGCACGTTCGGATGAGCATTTTCCATTCGGCAGGGCTACGCGACGGAATTGTTCCGGTGATTAAGTCACCTGGAAGCGTCGCCTGCCCGGCTGTGAAGGGTGACGTGCCTTGCGGCGCTGTGTTCGGTGACGCACGCTGCGAAACGACCGGATGAGGGCGAATCCCGCCCCGTATCCGTTTCGGTCGAGGAGTGACCAGGTCCATGACATCTGTCCGGACATCGCCTCAGCGTGCCACCGAGGGCGTTCTCGTCGTCGTTCCCGCCGCGCCAGGTCTCGAGTCCAGTGTGGAGGACTTCGAGTCCTGCCTGGACGACGCCGGCGAGCGCTGCCGCGTGGTCGTCGTGGCGGACGACGACCACGTCGTGCCCGAGGCCGTGCGGCTCACGTCGGCCGGCACCGATCACCGGAGGGTCTTCCTGGCCCGCTCCGGCGACCTGTCCGCCGACGGCCTGGTGACCCTGCTGGACATCGCCCGCGAGGAGCGTGCCGACGTCGTCGTGGGCTACCGGCGCGCGCCGACGGGCCTGCTGTGGGCGGCCGCGTGCCTGGCGCTGCTGCGCACCAGGAGTGGGGACATCGCCGGCGACAAGCTCATCGACCGGTCGGCGCTGGCCGACCTGGAGCTGACCGGGAACGCCCGTGCGGCGTCCGCGGAACTGCTGGTGAGGCTGCGCGGCCGGGGCGCCAGGGTGGTGCGTCACCCGATCGACGGCACCGCGGGCCCGGACCTCACCGGCCCCGGCTCGGCGGCGGACGTGGTGCGGCTCTGGGCGGACCTGGTCCGCCGGGGGCCGCTCGGCGCCGCCGCCCGCCGGGTGCTCACCCCGCGCGACCCCCTGTTCGCCGCCGTTCTCGTGGTCGCGGTGGTGCTGTCGGTGAGCGCCTGTGCCGTGGTCGCGGCGCACCAGCTGACCCTGGCCTACATCGACGCGGTCTCGCACCTGCTGATCACCCGCCGGGTGGCCGACGCCTCCACCCCCGGCGCGGCCCAGCTCGGCGGGGTCTGGCTGCCGCTGCCGCACCTGCTGGCGCTGCCGCTGGTGCTGAACGACTCGTGGTACCACTCGGGAATCGGCGGGAGCGTCGTGTCGATGTGCTCCTACGTCGCGACGGCCGGCTGGCTGTACCGCATCGCCCGCGAACTGACCGGACACCGCGTGGGCGGGCTGACCGCGGCGGTGGTGTTCTGCCTCAACCCCAACGTGCTGTACCTGCAGAGCACACCGATGACCGAGGCGCTGCTGATGGCCTGCCTCGCGGCGGCGACGTGGCACCTGCTGCGCTGGTGCCGCGACGACGACTACAAGCAGCTGGCCGCAACGGGTGTCGCCATCCTCGCTGCCTGCCTCGTGCGCTACGAGGGCTGGGTGTACCTAGCGGCGGTCGCGCTCGTCGTGGGCGTGCGCTCGTGGCAGCGGTCCCGGCCTGAGCGGCTGCGCGCGGACCTGGTGTTGTTCTGCTCCCTGGCGATCGGCGGCGTCGCGGGCTGGCTCATCTGGAACGCCGCGATCTTCGGCGACCCGCTGCACTTCGTCCGCGGCGACTTCGCCAAGCCCTCGCTCTGGGTCAGCGCGGCCGATCCGGCCGTCGGGCACTGGGGCGTGGCGCTGATGACCTACCTGCACGCCATGGTCCACGACCTGGGTCTGCCGACGCTGCTCCTGGCCGCGGCCGGGCTGGCCGTCCACGGGTGGCGGACGCGCCTGCGCGACGAGGCGATGGCGCCGTTGCCACTGCTGGTGTTCCTGCCGTTCTTCGTCGTGGCACTGCACTCGGGCCAACGCCCGCTGCACGTGCCCGAGATCAACGGCGACCTCTACAACCTCCGGTTCGCACTGGTGATGATCCTGCCCGTGGCGGTGTTCACCGCCTACCTGGTGACGCTGACCGGACGGGCGTGGGGCAGGTTCCTGCCCGCCGCGCTGGCGCTGGTGGCGTGCGGACACCTTGCGCTGGCAGGGATTTCGACGCTGAAGGAGGCGCAGGCCTTCCGTGCGGGTGCCGCCGAGCGGATCAACGCCCAGGCGAGCGCGTGGCTGCGGGAGCACTACGACCACGGCAGGATCCTCATGCAGTCGTGGAGCAACGAGACCGTCAGCTTCGACTCGCGCGTACCCATGGACCAGGTCGTGTACGAGGGCAGCTTCCGCCAATGGGAACCGGCCCTGGCCGACCCGGTGGCCGCGGGAATCCGCTGGATCCACTTGCGACACACCCCCGGCAACGAGGACCAGGTCTGGCAACGCCTCACCGGCTCCCCCGTGCTGGACACCGGCTACACCCGCGTCTACGCCGATGACCATCACGCCTTCTATCGGCGCGTGGAGCAGGTAGCAAGCCGCTGAACCCGACCGTCCGCATCGGACGCACCCCTCGACATCCACCACCGGCCCGTGGTGGGAACAGCAGATCACTGGAAGGAAAACGATGAAGCCGAAGATCCTCCGAACACCTCTGCTCGCCGTCACCTCGGTGGCAGCACTGGCGCTCGCTCTGCTCACCGCGCCCGCGCACGCGACCAATCAGGCACCGGACGCGGTGGTCGCGTGGGGAGACAACGATGTCCTGCAGTCCGGGCAGGATCGGCCGACCTGGCAGGACTTCAACGGTGCGACGCAGGTCTGCGTCGGCGGCAACTGCGGTTCGTCCAACCCGTTCACCAAGGCCAAGACCGTCGCCGCCGGCGAGTACCACAGCCTGGCGATGACCACCGACGGCACCGTCTGGGCGTGGGGTTACAACGCCAACGGCCGCCTGGGCATCGGCACGACGGGCGGCAACGAGCTGCCCCGCCACGTCTGCGCGCCGGGGTCCAGTTCCGGGTGTACCGACCTGACCGGAGCCAAGGGCATCGCCGCCGGGTACAGCCACAGCATGGCCATCCTCCAGGACGGCTCGGTGGCCACCTGGGGCTGGAACGGCTGGGGCAAGCTCGGCACGGGCGACGAGGTGGAGAAGAACCGGCCCCAGGTGATGTGCCGGTCGACCAGGGGTGCGGCGTGCGCGGGTGGCGCCAAGGCGGTCGCGGGCGGTTACGCGCACAGCCTCGCGTTGCTGGAGAACGGCACCGTGCTCTCCTGGGGCAGCAACGTCGAGGGACAGCTCGGCATCGGCACGCCCGGCGGCGTCTACCGGACTCCGCAACGGGTCGTGCTGCCACACCCCGGCAAGGCCAAGGCCATCGCGGCGGGCGCGTACCACAGCATCGCGATCCTCGAGGACGGCTCGGTGGTGACGTGGGGCCACAACGGCCAGGGCCAGATCGGCAACGGCAAGATGGAGGGCGTCAACTACTGGTCGCCGCAATCGGTCGCACTCCACGCGAAGGCGAAGTCGGTCGCAGCGGGCGTGCGGTTCAGCATGGCGCTCACCGAGGACGGCGCGGTGCACACCTGGGGCCAGAACAACTTCGGCCAGCTCGGCATCGGCTCCTACCAGAACACCGGCACACCGACCAGGGTGTGCTCGACCGATGGCTGCGGCGGTGCGGGCACCATGGAGAACGTGCGGACGATCGCCGCCGGCCACTACCACGCGCTGGCGGCGTCGACCGACGGGCTGGTGTCGTCGTGGGGCCTGAACGACCGGTCGCAGCTGGGGATCGGCAGTTCCGGCGGCACCCAGAACCACCCCAGGGTGACCCAGATCCTCGGCGGTGACAACCTGCTGGGCATCACCAGCCTCAGCGGCGGTCTGTACCACTCCCTGGCGGCCAGGGGCACCACCTCGGTCTACCTGATCCAGCCGTCCGGCGACGACAGCCTGGCCCTCGAAACCGGTACCACCGGGACGCACCTGGCGAAGAAGACCGACAGCGCGGCCCAGCGGTGGGAGCTGACCGACCTGGGTGGCGGCAAGTACCGCATCACCAACCCCGAGACCGGGAAGTGCCTGACCGCGGGCGCCGGCGGTGGCGGCATCTTCGCGGTCGGCGTCAGGGACTGCGGCGACTCCCGCGGCCAGGTCTGGGAACTGGATCCCACCAAGCCGGGCGCCATCAGGAGCACCGACCCGTACAGCTGCCTCGACGCCAGCGGCGGAGTGCACGTCAGCGCCGAGGTGATCGCGTACCACGAGTGCCACGGCCAGGCCAACCAGAGCTGGACGCTGACGAAGGCGGGCGCGTGACCACCCTGCCGCTCATCGGCGGTGGGTGAAGTTGGAGCAGACAGAACCCTGATCCGCGTGTGGGCGCCCGTGTTCCCGGCACGGGCGCCCACCGCACGCTGTCGTCCGGCGACCACGTCATGACCACAAAGGACTGTTGCCCAGTGACCGTTGAGCCAGCACCACCAGGAAAGGCAAGCACGATCACCTACGTCTTTCCCGTCTACAACGAGGCCGAGAACATCGGACCGCTGCACCGCACGGTGTCCCAGGTGACCGCGCCCCTCGCCGGCCGGTACCGGTTCACGTTCATCTACGTCGACGACGGCAGCACGGACGACTCGCACGCCCGGCTGCGGACGCTCGCCGACGCCGACGACCGAGTGACCGTGGTCGAACTGGCTCGCAACTTCGGGCACCAGACGGCGGTCACGGCGGGACTCGACCTCGCCGACGCGGACGCCGTGATCATCATGGACAGCGATCTCCAGGACCCGCCACGGGTGAGTCTGGAGCTGATCGACAAGTGGCGGCAGGGGTACGACGTCGTGTACGCCCAACGCCGCTCGCGGCGGGACACCACGTTCAAGAAGGTCACCGCCGGCACGTTCTACTGGTTCCTGCGCAAGGTCGCCTGCATCGACATCCCGCGCGACACCGGCGACTTCCGGCTGCTGGACCGGAGGGTGGTGGACGAGCTGCGCAGGTTCCGCGAACGGGACCGGTTCCTGCGCGGCCTGATCAGCTACCTCGGGTTCCGGCAGACCGGCGTGCTGTTCGACCGGGACGAGCGGTACGCCGGCGTGACCGGCTACTCGTTGAGCACGATGCTGCGCTTCGCCGCCGACGGCATCCTGGGCTTCTCCGTCGCGCCGCTGAGACTGATCAGCAGACTCGGCTACCTGATCTCGTTCCTGAGCTTCCTCGGCATCCTCTACGTGGCGGCGGTGAAGGTCCTCACGCCCGAGACGGCGGTGCCGGGATGGGCGTTCACCACGATGGCGATGTTCTTCCTCGGCGGCATCCAGATCACCATGCAGGGCGTGCTGGGCAGCTACATAGGACGGATCTACGCCCATTCACAGGGCAGACCGCTCTACACCGTCGCGTCCGTGCGCACGGCCGCGAGCCGGCGCGAGTGCCCGATAACGCCCCCTGAGCAACGGACTCGCCCGAAAGCGACCGAGAAGCCGGCCGCGACCGACGGCAGCCTGGTCAGGTGAGCCGGAGGACGGCGGGAGAGGCGACCTGGTTCCGGTTCGGCCTGGTCGGTGTCCTCAACACGATCACCGACCTGGCCGGCTACACCCTGCTCGCTCTGGCGGGCGTGCCCTCGTTCGCGGCGAACCTGGCCTCCACGTCGGCGGGCATGGCGTTGAGCTTCACCCTCAACCGGTCGTTCACCTTCCGCGCGCGGCCGGGTTCGGTGCGGACGCAGGCCGTGCTCTTCGTGCTGCTCACCTCGTTCGGGCTGTGGGTCCTGCAGCCTGTGGTGATCGGCCTGACCACCGGGGCGTTCGACGGGCTGGGGCCGGTGCCGGCCGTGGCGGGTCCGAAGCTCGCCGGTCTGTCCGCCGGGGTGCTGTGGAACTACACCGCGTACACGTGGGTGGTGTTCCGGCCCGAGTAAGCCCGCTTCGGTCAGCTGACGAGGATCTGCGGCGAGAGGACCTTGAGCGTGGCGTTGGTCCACTTGAGCTGGCGCAGCGTTTCCGGGTGGCAGCGTTCGGCCAGGGCGAGCAGGTCGGTCTTCTTGGCCGCCTGGGCACCCTGGGCGAGCAGTTCCCAGTCCGGGGAGACGCCCGCGGCCTTGCGGTGCAGCCGGCGCAGATCTGCCAGCAGCAGCAAGCCTGGTTCGGGCCGGTGGACGGTCAGTTCGCGCGGCCGTGGCCTGGTGCGACTGGTAGAAGCCCTGCAAAACCGTGGACAGCAGCCGCCGCGCACCGCCGAGCACCTCGGCGGTGCGCGGCGGATCTGGTCGGCCGGCACACCACAGATACCGGCCACCTTTTCCGGTGTGCAGGACTGGACCTGCGTGACGAGCTCGTCGAAGCCGACGGTGCACCGGTCGATGTAGTCGTGATCGACCCAGTCGTGGGCGATGATCTCGTGCAACAGCCCGTTCATCAACGCGAGGTTCGTGCCGGGCAACGGCGCGAGGTGCACCGTGGCCGCACGCGCGACCGGCGTGAGGCGCGGGTCCACGCACAGCACCTGCGGCGGGTTCGGACCGGCCAGCCGGTCGAGGATCCGGCTCCACAGCACCGCCTGCGTCTCGGCGGCGTTGTGCCCGAACAGGGCGATCACGTCGGCGTGGTCGATGTCGGTGTAGGAGCCGGGCTGCCCGTCGCAGCCGAACGACTCCTTCAACGCCTCCGCCGCGGTCGCCGTGCACAACCGCGTGTTGCCATCCATGTGGTTGGTGCCGATCGCGCCGTGCCCGATCGCGGCGAGCGTGTAGTACTCCTCGGAGAACAACTGCCCGCTGGTGTAGAAACCGATCGCGCTGGCACCCTGCTCGCGCAGGAGATCCTTGCTGCGCTCCACGATCCGGGTCATCGCCTCGTCCCAGGTGGACTCCACCAGGCGCCCGTTCTCGCGGACCAGCGGCGTGGTCAGCCGGTCCGGCGAGTTGTTGGCCTGCCACCCGAACAGGTCCTTGGGATCCAGCCGGCCGTGGTTGACCCGGTCGTCGGCCCGGCCGCGGACCCCGACGATCCGGGCACCCTTGACCGCGATGTCCATGCCGTCACCGTTGGAGTGCAGGATCGAGGCCGAGGGCACCCAGTGCTCGACGTCCGCGGCACTCACCCCGTCGGCCAGGTGCATGTCCACCCGCACCGGCCAGGCCTCTCCTGGCCCGTACGGCGTCCTGGCACCCCACGGCTGCGCGATCCCGTCGCGGTTCGGCATCGAACCTCCTCGTCGCGGACCATCCGCGGCACTGATACCCGCTGTGACGGGCTGTAAACCGCCCGTCACGACCTGGGTCGACGAACGGGTCGCTTTCATGCCGGCAGGTCGATCAGCACCTTGCCGACGGCACCGTCCTCGACGGCCCGGTGCGCGTCGGCGACGCGGTCGAGCGGGAAGCGCGGCAGCGGCAGGCGACGCGTCAGCGGCGAAGCAGTTCGTACGCCTGCGCGACCTGCGCGGTGACCAGGCGCAGGTCGTCGGGTCCGTAGGTGCGGCTGACGAGGAGGAGGTGCTCGTAAGTCCGGATGGCACTGGAGCCGAGCCGTTCGACGGTTTCCCTCGCAGGAGCGCCCTGATGGCACGCGAGCATCCACGCGAGCTGGGACCGCGAGTTCGCCGCGTTGCCGATGAGTTCCTCGAACTCGTCGACGCTGCCGGGATGGCGGCGCCGGAAGTCCCTGACCGTCGCCTCGACCTGGTCCGGATCGCCGTGGGTGGGATCGATGTCGGTGTAGAGGAACTCGGCGGTCCGGGCGGCCTGGACGGCTCGTGCGCCGTCATTGAGGTTGTGGTGCAACAACACCTGGTCGTAGTGCAGACGAGCGGCCGCGGGCTGGTTCGCGATCCTGGCGACACCGGTGGGATCGGCGCGCACCGTGCGGTCGAGCAGGTCGAGCGCGCTGCGGTTGACCTTCAGCGCACGGCGGAAGTCACCCCTGGCGGCATGGCCGGCGGCGGTGGCGATGAGGCCGTCGATCGACTTTCGGAGCGGCATCAGCGCAGATGTTCTTTGGCCGCCTCGTACTGGGCGACGACCCGGTCGACGTCGGCCCACGTCGTCTCGTCGCCGTACCGCAGCAGCGCCTCGTACGTCTCGATCGCGGCTTTGCCGTGCCGGTGCACCGCTTCGGCCTGCGCCCTGCCCTCGTACTTGGCGAGCAGCCGGGCGAGCCGGGCACGCGCGTCGGCGGTGTGGGCGATGAGGGTCTCGGCCGCGACGGCGTCCGAGCGCATCTCGCGCAGCTGACGTTCGACGGCACCGGGAGAACCGGCCGCGGGGTCGAAGTTCGTGTACGTCCGCACCGCGCTGCGTGCGGCCGCGACGGCGTCGCTGCCGCGGCCGATGGCGTCGAGCACGGTCGCGCGGTTGTAGAAAACGCCCGCCAGCAAGAACAAATGGAACTTCTCGTGCGGCTCACGGGCGGTGAGCTCGGTGATCGCGTTTTCCTGCTGCTGACTGTGCCGCAGTGCACCGGCGGCGTCGCCCGACCTGATGCACGCCTCGAACAGCCGCTGCTTGCTGCTCGCCCGCTCCCGAAGCCTGGTCACCGCCCAGCGCCCGAAAATCCCCATGATGCCCACCGTGACATCCCGGCTTCGATCTGTCACTAATGATCCATGAAGAGTGCGCGAGGCACCGCCCTCAGCAACAGGGCCATCGTGCTCATCGGCGTCGTGCTGCTCGCCATCGCGACGGTGTGCACCACCGTGCTGCTGTGGCAGTTCGGCGACGACCGCCCGTCCACCCGCGCACGACTCGAAGCGATCAAGGTCGCCGGCACGATCGTCGTGGCGACGGGAGGTCTGGTCGCGTTGTGGCTCGCCGCGCGCAAGCAGCGCTCGACCGAGCTGGAGCTGGGGCGTCAGTTGCAGGCCGACGCGGCCATCCAGCTCGACGCCGCCGAGCGGCGCATCACCGAGCTGTACACGAAAGCCGCCGACCAGCTCGGCAGCGATAAGGCGCCGGTCCGGCTCGCCGGGCTGTACGCGCTGGAGCGCGTGGGCATCGGCGCGCCCGACCAGCGGGCGACGATCGTGAACGTGATCTGCGCGTACCTGCGCATGCCGCACACCGCGCCCGCGGTGGGGCAGGACCAGGAGGTGTACGAGCGCCGCCTGCAGGAACAGCAGGTTCGCCTTACCGCTCAACGCATCCTGCACCGCCACATCTCGACGCTGGTCGACGCGAACGGCCGCAACGACCACCACTGGGAACGGCTCCACATCGACCTGACCAGTGCGGACCTGCGCGACGCCGACCTCGCGCAGACCGACCTCACCGATGCGGACTTCTCCGGTGCCAGTCTCGTGGGCGTGCGGCTGACGTCGGCCGTCCTCGCTCACGCGAAGTTCACCGACGCCGACCTGAGTCACGCCGACCTGAGCAACGCGCAGGCGTTGCGCGCCCGGTTCGCCGACGCCGACCTCACCGGCGTGAACTTCTCCGGTGCCACGCTGACCGATGCCGACTTCCGCCGCGCCCACCTCGCGGGAGCGAACCTGTCCCACGCCAACATCCGCGGCGCCGACTTCACCGACGCCGACCTCACCGGTGCGGTGATGGACGACGTCGTCAGGTAGTCCGAACGCGTCCGGTGTCAGTACCCGGGCAGGAGCCGGCTGGTGGCGATGGTGAAGCCGATCGTCGCTCCGCCGCCGGCCCGGTTCCTGGCGAAGGTGGTGCCGCCGTGGGCCTCGGCGATGCCGGCCACGATGGCCAGGCCGAGCCCGGAACCGGGTAGTGACCGCGAGGTGTCCGCGCGGTAGAACCGGTCGAAGATCCTGCCGAGCTCGTCGGGGCCGAGGCCGGGTCCGCGGTCCGACACGGCGATCGTGCCCGCGTGAACCTCGACGTCGATCGGGGCGGTGCCGTCGGTGTCGAACTTCGCGGCGTTCTCCAGCAGGTTGCCGATCGCGCGTTCCAGGGCGAGGCGCTGCCCGCGCACCCGCGTCCCGTCGCAGTCGATGGTGATCTCGCGCTCGGTTCGGCGCTGTGCCCGTGCGACCGCGTTGCGGACGACGTCGGCGAGATCGAGGTCGGTCTCCTCCTCGTCGGTCCCTCTCGCGAGTGCCAGGGCGATCAGTTCGTTGACGAGGTGGGAGAGCTCTCTGGTCTCCCCCTCGACGTCGGCGAGCAAACGCGCGCGGGACTCCGGCCGGAGCTGGTCGAGGCGGGGCAGCACATGGGCGTTGGTGCGCAGGCTCGTGAGGGGTGTGCGGAGCTCGTGCGCGATGTCCTGGATCAGTCGTTCCTGCGCTTCCCGCGAGTCCGCGAGCCTGCGCAGCATGGTGTTGAACGACGACGACAGCCGAGCCACCTCGTCCCGCCCCTGCACCGGGACCTCACCGGAACCCAGACCGGTGGCGCTGACGTCCTCGGCGATCGCGGTCAGCCGCACCAGCCGCCGGGTGATCCGGCGTGCCAGCACCCAGCCGAGGCCCGCGGCGACCGCGGTCACGAGCAGGGCGAGCGCGGCGATCTCCTTGGCCATCCCGCTCATCACCTGCCGCGACTGGTTGATGTCGATCCCGACCTGCACCGCACCGGCACCGTCGCCCAGGGAGGTGGTCAGCACCCGGTAGGTGTCGAATCCCACGATCACCTCCGCGGTGTTCGTGGCGCCACGCACGGATTCGGTGGCGAGAGCGCGGTCGGCGTCGCTGACCGGGAAGTTCACGGGGCGTCCGCCGAGCGGTGTGACGCCACCGCCGGGGTCGATGCGCTGCGCGGTCAGCGGCGGCGGCCGTTCCCCTCCTTCGTCGCCGAGGGCAACGCCCGACGGCTGGTGCAGCACCACGTCGTGTCCGTCGATGATCGCGACGGACGCGGTGTGCAGGCCGCGGTTCACCTCACCGACCACGCGCTCGACCGCGGAGTTGAAGGCGAGCACGCCGACCACCCCCGCGACGAACGCGGCGCCGAGTGCGAAGCCGAGTGCGAGCCGGGTTCCGAGGTTCACGGGTGGCGCACCGTGTACCCGACGCCGCGCACCGTGTGGATCACGGACGCGGCACCCGCCGCCGCCAGTTTTCGCCGCAGGTAACCGACGTAGACCGCCAGGTTCTTCGAGTCCCCGCCGAAGTCGAAGCCCCAGATCTGTTCGTAGATCGTCGTGTGCTCGAGCACGACACCCTCATTGCGCATGAGCAGTTCCAGCAGATCGAACTCGGTCTTGCTGAGGTTCAGCTCGGTCGCCGCCCACCACGCGCGCCGGCTCGCGGGATCGAGCCGCAGCGCCCCGGCGGACAGGACGCGATCGTCGGTGTCCTCCGCCGGGACCGCCCTGCGCAGCAAGGCACGCAGGCGGGCCAGGAGCTCGTCGAGCTCGAAGGGCTTGGGCAGGTAGTCGTCGGCGCCCGCGTCGAGCCCCGCGACCCGGTCGGAGGTCTCGATCCTCGCCGTGAGCATCAGCACCGGCACCCGATCGCCTTCCGCACGCAGGAGCCGGACGACGCCGAGCCCGTCGAGCTCGGGCATCAGCACGTCCAGGATGAGGACGTCGAACTTCTGCCGGCGGACGCTGGTCACCGCCTTCACCCCGTCGTCGACGTCGACGACGGAGTAGCCCTCGAGCTCCAGCGCGCGAACGAGCGACTCACGAATCGCCCGGTCGTCATCGGCGAGCAGCACGGTGCATGTCATCCAGTTCCCCCATCTCGGCCATTGCCGATGATTCTCGCCGAGCGAATCGACGCGTAGCACGAAAGTTCACTCTGAGAATGGTAGGAACCTGGTGAGAATCCACCGGTAAGGCGCCCTTCGCCATTGCCGTCGAGTCGGAACGATTCTTACATTCGGTGACGAGCGAGCACTTCTCCGCAGTCTGCGTGTGCCGCATCCCCTCACCGAAGGAGTTCCGTGGATACCACCATGAGCACTGCCGCCCCGCCTGGCAGGCCACCACATACGCGGTGGAACCCGCGGCTCGTCGGGCAGATCGCCGCGTTGCTCCTGGCGAACGTCACGGTGGACTCGGTGATCATCATGCCGCTGTTCGTCCTGCCGCAGATGCTGGAGCACTTCGACACCACCCAGTCGGCGTGGATCGGCTCCACCGCGATGCTCGCGGGGGCCATGTGGGCGCCGCTGTTCGGCAAGAGCGCCGACATCCACGGCAAACGCAAGATGCTGACGATCGCGTTGCTCATCGCCTGCTGCGGTGCGGTGATCTGCCTCGTCGCGCCCAACCTCTGGATCCTGGTGATCGGGCGCATGCTGCAGGGCGCCGCGGTGGCTTCGCTGTTCCTGACCGTCTCGCTCGTCCGCGACCTGTGCGCACCACGGATCGCGATGACCGCGGTGGGTGCGGTGACCACCTGCGCGGGAGTGGTGGGGCTCGCGATGGCCGTCAACCTCGAGTCGCTCGTGGCGGATTTCGGGTACCAGGTCGTGTTCGTGTTCTCGGCGGTGTCCGCGATCGTCGCGGTGACCTGCATCCGTGCCGTCGTACCGGAATCGGCTGTGAGGGCGCCGGGACGGCTCGACATCGCGGGAACGCTCCTGCTCGGCGGAGGCATCGTCGCGGTGCTCGGCTACATCAGCCTCGGAACGGACATCGGTTATTTCAACGTGGGCGCGATCGCGCTGCTCGGTACCGGCGTCGCGGCGCTCACCCGGTGGTATCTCGTCTCGAGCCGGGTTCCCGAGCCTGTGATCGACATCAGGAACCTCGGCAGGCCGATGGTGCTCACCCTGCTCGTGGTCGTGCTCGCCACCGGTGCGGGGCAGAGCATGGACCAGCTGCTCAGTCTCATCGCCCAGGTCTCGGCGGACCAGGGGCTTGGCTACGGGCTCGACGCCCAGGGCGAGCTCGCGCTGCTGTTCGGCCTGCCCGCCATCGGAATCATGACGGGAGGGGTGCTCTCGGGCTGGCTCGCGGCCCGCACCGACCCGGCCGTGGCTCTGGCCGGAGGCGTGCTGGTGGGCACGGTGGGAACCCTCGGCATGTTCCTCGGCGCGTCCTCGTTCCCCATCGCCATCTCCTTCGCCTTCCTGGTGAACCTGAGCATGGGATCGCTGCTCGCCACCGGGTACAACATGGCGTCCGTCCTCACACCACCACACCGCCAGGGCGTGACCGCGAGCATGGTCTCGGTCACGAGCGCGATCGGCTCGGTCGGCGTGAGCTTCGTCGGCGCCGCAGTCCTGTCCGCCACGAGCATCGAGGTCGGCGGGAACACGGTCAACTCCGCCACCGGTGTGTACAGCTACATCGCGACCTCGGCCGGGTTGTTCGCGGTCGCCGCTGTGCTCGCCGTCCTGCTGCTCGCGCGGCGGCGCGCCGAACGTCCACAAGGGACTGACTGACGTGCTCGCGGTGGTGCCGAACAGGCGAGGACTGCTCACCGGCGGCCTGCTGCTGTCGCTGGTCCCGATCTTCTACCTGCACGTGGTGTCGGCGGAACAGCTCAACCCGATCAGCGACGTGATCAGTGACTACGTGTTCGTGGACAACGGCACCGGATGGCTGGCGGCCGCCTCCCTGTCACTGGCCGCGGTGAGCGGCCTGCTGGTGTGGAGGCTGCGCCACGTCGGCGGTCCAGCGCGGTGGCTGATCGCCGCGTGGGCGGCGGGACTGACCGTCGCGACGGTCTTCCCGACCGATCCGGCCAGCGAGCCGACGACCTTCTCCGGACACATGCACCGGTACGCGTGCGCGGTGATGTTCGTGTGCCTGCCCGCCGCCGGTCTGCTGATCGCACGGCAGTTCCCGGCGCTCAGGAAGATCGCCGTCACGGCGACCGTCTCGAGCGCGGCGTTTCTGGTCAGCCACGTCTCGTTCGCCGGTTTCGACGCGCGCGGGCTGACCGAACGACTGCTGTTCGTGGCGCTGTACGTGCTCCTCTTCGCCATCGCCGGTGTGCACAGGCGGATGACGTGACACCAGTCGCCATCACCCTCGCTTTGCTCGGTGCCGCATGCCTGGCACTCGCGGCTCGGTCGCAGCACGACGCGGTCGCCGTGGCCGGTGCGACGCTCCGCATGGTCCGCGATCCCCGCTGGCTGGGCGGGCTCGTGCTGCTGATCGCCGGTGCCGGGGTGCATGCGGCGGCGCTGGGGATGGCGCCGCTGACGGTCGTTCAGCCGATCGGTGTGCTGGCGATGGGGATGACCGCGTTGCTGGACCGGCGGTTCCGTGAGCTGCCGGCGATTCTGCTGACGACCGTGGGTGTGGGCGCGTTCGTGCTCCTGGCCTCGGGCAGCGCCACCGCCACCCAGGTCGCGCCGGACGCCGAGCTGACCGCAGGACTGGTTGCCCTCGGCGCGATCGCGGTGCCGGGCGTGGTCGCCGCTCTCACGTCGAGCGCTCGCATTCGTGCCGTGGCGCTCGCCTCGGCCGGTGGCGTCACCTACGGATACGTGTCCGTGCTGATGCGCGCTGTCTCGCAATCGGTGCAGCAGGGCGGTTTCGGGCTCTCGCACCTCGCGTCCGTGCTCGGCATCGCCCTCTCGCTCGGCGTCGGTGGCTGGCTGGTCCAGCACGCCTACGCGGACGGGCCTCCTCATCTCGCCGTCGCCTGCCTGACCGTGGTGGACCCGCTGGTCGCGGTCGGCATCGGCGCCTTCCTTCTCGGCGAGGCCGCGCATCTGTCCATTTGGACCGGTGCCGGGCTGCTCGCCTGTGCTCTCGCCGCTGTGTGCGGCGTGTTCGCCCTTGCTCGTCAACCTCGTGCCCGTGACACCATTCGAACGGAGCTTCCCGTGAACACCTCCAGCGCGCTGCGCGTCGTCATCGCCGCCGACACGTTCCCGCCGGACGTCAACGGTGCCGCGCGGTTCGCGCAGCGCCTGGCGGTCGGCCTGGCCGGGAAGGGCCACGACGTCCACGTCATCGCCCCCGACTCGCCCAAGGCCACGGAGATCCCCGGAGTCACCGTGCACCGGCTGCGCTCGCACCGGCTGCCGTTCTACCCGGACTTCCGGTTCTGCCTGCCCTGGCAGGCCGCCAAGGAAGCCAAAGAGCTGATCGCGTCGCTCAAGCCCGACGTCGTGCACGTGCAGGCCCACTTCGTCGTCGGCCGGTTCGTCCTCAACGCCGCTGTCGCGCAGAGCATCCCGACACTGGCCACGAACCACTTCATGCCGGAGAACCTGTTCAGCCACGCGCACGTGCCGGCGTTCCTGCAGGGCCTGTCCCGCAAGTGGGCCTACCGCGACCTCGCCCGCGTGTTCGGCCGCGCCGACGTCGTCACCGCGCCCACGCCGCGTGCCGTGCAGTTGCTGCACGACAGTGGTTTCCCCGCTCGTGCGGTGCCGGTGTCGTGCGGTATCGACATCGCCCGCTACCAGCGCGAGGTCACCCACAACGACCGGCCGACCGCGTTGTTCGTCGGACGGCTGGACGAGGAGAAGCGCGTCGACGAGTTCCTGCGCGCACTGGCCCGCGTGCCCGGCGCGGTCGGCGAGATCGTCGGCGACGGCACCTGCAAGTCCGAATGGGAGCAGCTGGCCCGCGACCTGCAGATCACCGACCGTGTCACCTTCCACGGCTTCGTCTCCGAGGACGAGCTGCTCGACATCTACGCCCGCGCGGACCTGTTCGTCATGCCCGGTGTCGCCGAGTTGCAGAGCCTGGCGACGATGGAGGCGATGGCCGCCGGCAAGCCGGTGATCGCCGCCAACGCCATGGCGTTGCCGCACCTCGTCCGCCCCGGCCGCAACGGCTGGCTGTTCGAACCCGGTGACGTCAACCAGCTCACCCAGCGCCTGCACACCCTCGTGCACGACGCCCCCATGCGGGCCCGCATGGGCGCCGCCGGCCGCGAAATCATCTCCCACCACGCCCTGGCCACGACCTTGGACCGCTTCGAGGCGCTCTACGCACGGGCGATGGGCCACACCGTGCCCGTCATCGCAACGGCCGCCTGAGCACGCAAAGGCCGCCCGAACCTCCACAAACAAACAATTCCGAAATAGTTGCCAACTCATCCGCCCTGCGTGCGGAAGAGCTAATTCAACGCGCCCGCGCACGGTTTTCCAAATAATCATTCGATCTCTTCTTCCGCTTGACAACTTATCAACGTTAAGTCAAGCTGGGTTTAGTCACCTTAATGCAGTTAAGGAGCCTCCATGTCGAACACCGACCTGAACCACCCGAACGCGAAAATCCTGTCGGTCCACCAACGTCTCGCCACGTCCGGCGCCCGTGCGGCCCACCTGTTCCAGCTCGACGGCAAGCTGAATCTCGTCGTCCCCCAGCTGTCCGAGGACGTGCCGGGGCGGCCCCCGAACATGAACGGCGGGAACACCGACGTGGACGCCCTGCTCTACCGGTGGGAAGGGGGGCAGTTCGCCGAAGTGGACCGCCTGCCCTGCCCGGGTGGCGAGGACGCGTTGAGCTTCCGCAGCGGTGGGCGCAATTACCTGGCTTTCGCCAGCATGGGAACCGGAAGCGGTCCCTACGAAATCAACATCGAGTCACTCATCTATCGCGAGGAGGGCGGGAAGTGGGTCCTCGACGAGACCCTGCCCACTTTCGGCGCCAAACAGTGGCATCACTTCTCGATCGACGACCGCGAGTTCCTGGCCCTGGCCCAGGGGGTGATGATCCCCGGCATCCCCCTGGTACCCAAGGGTCACGGGCGCTCGGTCATCTTCGAACGCATCGACGGGCGCTGGCAGGAGTTCCAGGTCCTGGGCGGGCGCTTCGGGTACAACTGGGTCTCCTTCCGCGTCGGTGACCACCAGTTCCTGGCCTATGCCGACCAGCTTTCACCCAGTGTCGTCTACCGCTGGGACGGGAGCTCCTTCATTCCTTACCAGACGTTCGCCGATCGTGGCGGCCGGAGTTTCCTGCACTTTTCGCAGGACGGCGAGGAGTGGCTGGCCTTCGCGAGCATCGGCGGCGAGTCGACGCTCTACCGGTGGAACGGTGAGCTCTTCGACACCCACCAGTCACTCGGTGGCGTCGGTGGCCGCGAGTTCGAACTCTTCCGCCGTGGCGACGATCTGTTCCTCGTCCGGGTCTGTTTCGTGCAGGGAATGCCCCCCACTCCCAAAACCGATCTGATGTCGCAGCTCTACAGGTGGGACGGCGGCAAGTTCGAGGTGATCGAGGAGTTCCCCACCTTCGGCGGCACCGACGCGAGCTTCTTCCAGGCCGACGGCAGGAGCTTCCTGGTCGTCGCCAACAGCCTCACCCCGGACGTGCGGTTCCGTCAGGACAGCGTCGTCTACGAGCTCTCACTCGACAACGCCTGACCCGAACCGGCAGCGCCCGACCCGAACCGACACGGAGAAACTTCGATGCGATACCAACCCAACGCGCACTTCATGCGGCTGTTCGAGCTGTTCACCTCAGCCCCGGACAGCATCGGCCAGAACCTGCAGCGGCGACTGGGCGAGGCCCACTCCGACTCGCCGCTGATGGTGGCGACGGGCACCGACCTGGTGCTGTTCCCCGGCGGCGGCCGCCCGCCCACGTCGGTCGACTTCCGCAAGGGCACCAGGGGTTTCTTCGAGATCACCGCGGTCTCGCACCTCGGTCTCGCGATCCCCTACCTGGCCCGGCTGCGCGAGCTCGGCGACGTCAGCTGCAAGAGCGCCGCCAGGGAGCTCATCGCGCAGTGCCGCGTCGTCCAGGACTTCAACAGCGTCTCGTACTGGCGTGACGAGGTCGCGGTCGCCGCGTGGCGGGGGCACGAGGAGAAGATCACCGATCTCGTCGACTACACCTGTGCGACGACGGCGGACTACCTGGAACGCGCGATCGAGAACCCGAAGCTGCTGGACTTCGAGTACATGCGCGCGAACCTGCTCGAAGGCGACGGGCCGGACGCGGTACCCGTGTCGTTCAACGACATGATGGCGGCCACCTTCGCCCTCTCCGCACTGGACTCCGCCCACCGGAGCCTGAAGTGGCTGCACGAGCAGTCCATCGACTGGGACCAGCTGATGGTGATCGTCGCCGGTGGTGCCGGGCGCCCGAGCGCCGGCCTGACCTGGCAGAGCAACAACCTGTGCTCGCTGCTCTACGAGGCGTCGGGCCGCAAGCTCGACCCGGCCAGGGTGATCATCGCCCCGACCGCCCCGACCATCGGGCCCGACCAGTTCGGCGACACCGAGTTCTGCGCCCGGGCCGAGGGTCAGTACCGCAAGTTCTGGTACGCCTGCCTGTCTTCGGTCGAGATGAGCCGTCTCATGTGGCCGGACTACCCGGCCTTCGAGAAGAGGATCGACCAGTCACCCGTGGTCGACGACGACACCCAGGTGGTCAACTCCATGCCGATCGTCCGGTCGGTCCAGGACAAGCGGGCCATCGTGTCCCGGCTCCGCTACGTCATGGAGGATCCCGGCGCACAGATCGCGACCGCCGGCATGCAGTTCGTGGTCGACCAGTTGAGCGCCAACGGAAACCGGCCCGAACTCGTCGAGCTTCCCGGTTTCACCTACACCACCTACCCGGCCGCGTCACGGGCGTAGCACCCGCCCGGGACGTCGTGGGACGAGCAGTGGGTGTTGCCCGCGGATCGTGGCAACACCCTCCTGCACGTCGTCACCAGCTGCGTGGGTTCCGTCCCGGCTTCCCTTCAGCCGTGGAGATCTCCCTCTGATTCGAGGCAGTACCTCAGGAGTAAAAGTGACACATCCAGATTCGGCTGAGCTGGTGCTCGCCAAGGACGCGCAGGACATGCTCTTTCGCGAAGCCCGCACCGTCACGGACTTCCAGGACGTGCCGGTGCCGGACGCCCGCGTGCGTGCCGTCTACGACCTGATCAAGCACGGCCCGACCGCGATGAACCAACAGCCGTTGCGCGCCGTCCTCGTCCGGTCGGACACGGCACGCGGGCGCCTGGTCGAGCACGTGGTGGACCACAACAACAAGTTCGAGACCCAGGCAGCCCCGTTGTCGGTGATTCTGGCTGCCGACCTGGACTTCCACCTCAGGTTCTCCGAGACCTTCCCGGTGCTCCCCGAGGCCGAGCAGATCTACGCCGAGGCCGAGCCGGAGGTCCGCATCGCGTCCGCGGTCATGAACGCCCACATCCAGCTCGCCTACTTCATCATCGGCGTTCGCGCGGCTGGACTCGCGGCGGCGCCCGTGACCAGGTTCGACCACCAGGCCCTGGACGCGGACTTCTTCCCCGGCGGCAAGCTTCAGGCGGTGGCCGTGGTCAACGTGGGCGTGCCGGTCCAGGGTTCGCCCGGCTATCCGCGACTGCCCCGCCTTCACTATGACGACGTCTTCACCACCGTCTGATCCTTCGGCTGGTTCGGCACCCCGCCCGGCCGTTCAGTCGTGGCCGCCGGGGTGCGCCGGTAATCTGGGCGGGTGACTCGCAGCCCTGGTGATGGCGTCGATCTTCCCCGGGAGGCCGTTTTCCACTTCATGCGGCGCGTTCTGCAGGATCACGCGGCGGCGTGGCAGGCTCGCGTGCCGGAGCTGACCAAGCCCCAGTTCGCGATTCTGAACGTGATCGCCAGGGATCCGGGCGTCGACCAGGTCACGGCGGGTGAACGGGCCGCCATCGACAAGTCCACTTTGGCCGCGATGCTGCGCCGGCTGGAGGAGCGCGGCCTGGTCACCCGCAGCGGCGACCTCCAGGATCGCCGGCGCCAGCGGCTGGAGCTGACCGAGGACGGGACCGCCGCCCTGCACGCGGCCATGCCTCTGGTCCTGGAGTCGAGGAGCGGTTGCTGTCCCGGTTGTCCGCCTCCGAGCGGCAGCGGCTGGCCGCCTTGCTGCACAAACTCGGCTCTGGTTGATGGTTCTCGCTCCTTTGCCTATACGGCAACGGTTTCAGGCGTGGCGCCGGCCCGGCGGGAGTGCGCGGCCCCAGCACGTCGGCCTACCCACCACGTGTAGGCGAGCGTCACGACGATGCCCGGCAGGACCTCCCACACGCCGTAGTCACCGCTTTGATCCAACCCAGGCTTTCCCTGCACCGCAAGGATGAGGAACGCGACGGTGTTGTTCATCGCGTGCAGCGCCACGGCCGCCTCAAGGCCTCCCGTTCGTACGGTGAGCCAGCACATCGCGATGCTGAACACGGCCAGGTCGGCGATGACGAGCGGATCGGTGTAGTCGTGCAGCAGGACGAACCCGACGGTGCCGATCACCGCGGCCGGCCACCAGGCGCGGGTCCACGACGAGATCGCCTGCACCAGCCAGCCACGGCACAGGTACTCTTCCGCGGCCGCCTGCAAAGGAACGGCGAGCACCAGGGCAAGCATCACGGGCAGCAGCGTCGTCCACGGCGCGACCGATCCGGCGAGCTCCCCTGTCGCGATGCCGACGACCAGCAGCGGGGCCATGGCGAGGGCGGCCCACCCGACGCACTCCGCCAGCCAGCGCCAGCGCACGCGCCCCACGACACTGCTGACGGTGCCGGGCCGCCGCCCCCGCGCCCACAACACACCCAGCAGCACAGCGGGCAGCAGAGCGGCGACGGTCACGACGCTCAGGACCGTGTCCCACCATGGATCGCTCATGCTCTCGTCAGTCAGCCGCACGCCGAAAGCGGCACCGGCGAGCACGACCGCCGCGAACGCGAGCAGAAGACAGCCCACGGACGCCAAGAAGATCATCGCCGCTTCGAGGATCGGGCGCCACCAACGGTTTCCGGCACCACGACCGAGACGGTGGTAAGGAACAACTGCTGGAGTGAGAGTCACGTCGGTCAGTGTGGGTCCGGTCCACGGCAACGCGCGTCTGCCGACCGGCCTGGTTCAGCCGGCCGACTGGCCACGCCAAGAGCGCCGACCGGGTGGGTGAGCCGAGGCCGCATTTCTCTCCTTTGTGGACAACACTTCTGTGCTCGGGACACCCGAGGAGTCGCGAGGAAGGTTGCTCCAACGATTCGACAGAAGCCGCACGGGCAGTGTTCTGTGCCCTTTCTTGACGGGTCCACCCGTGAGATCCGCGCCGGCGGCCGATCTTCGCTGGTCACCACCACCGTGCGCTCCCCCCACGCCCCCAGCCACCCCCTGCCCGGTCGTTTGACGGACCTGGCGGAGCAGCCTATAAAAGACAGCAACAGCGTTACCGAGAGGAAACGACGTTACCGTGAGCACTCCGTACCAGCAGGCCCAGCTCGAAGGGCAGAGCGTTGTCAGGGCGGCCATCCTCGACGCGGCCAAGAACCTGCTCGTCAGCGAAGGGCCGGCGGCGCTGACCGTCCGGCGGATCTCGTCCGACGTCGGCTGCTCCACGAAGGTCATCTACACGCTCTTCGGCGGCAAGGACGGCCTCAGCGAGGCCCTCTGGATCGAGGGCTTCGCCCGGCTCGAACAGCGGCTGACGGCGGTGCCGCGCGACACCGGCCCGCTCGAGTGGGTGGTGGCCGCGCTGGACGCTTACCACGAGTACGCGCTGGCCGAGCCCGACTACTACCGCGTCATGTTCCTGGGAGCCCTGCCGGGCTTCCGGCCGGGAGAGCAGGCGATCCGGGCGGTCAAGCACACGTTCGAGCTGCTCGTGGCGGGCGTGGCGCAGTGCCTGGAGGCGGGAGAGCTGGCCGGGGGCAAGGCGCCGGAGATCGCGGACGTGCTGTGGATGGCCGTCCACGGCGCCGTGAGCCTGGAGATCATGAGCTATTTCGAGGAGGCCGACGCGTCCGCGCGCTACCGGCTGCTCCGCGACTCGGTGCTCACGCCGTTCCTGACCACGACACGACGGCCGCTGCCGGCCGCACCACGACAAGAGACAGGCGAGAGGGAATCCACATGAGCACCACCACCACTCCGTTCATCGGCGGCTTCACCCCCGCGACCGAGGAGATCACGGCCTTCGACCTGGAGGTCACCGGCCGCATCCCGGCCGAGCTGAACGGCCGCTTCCTGCGCAACGGCCCCAACCCGCTCAGCCTCGACGATCCGCGCGCCAGCCACCTGCTCATCGGCGAGGGCATGGTGCACGGCCTGCGGCTGCGCGACGGCCGCGCCGAGTGGTATCGCAACAGGTGGGTGCGCAGCGCCGACGTCGCGCGGCGGCTCGGCGAGGAACCACGACCAGGGCCGGTGCACTCCGGCATGGACTTCGCCCCCAACACCCATGTGATCGGGCTGGCCGGGCGCACGTTCGCGACGCAGGAAGGGGGAGCGCTGCCGTACGAGCTGAGCTACGAGCTCGAGACGATCGGCTCGTGCGACTTCGACGGCGGACTGTCCGGCGGGTTCACCGGCCACGCCCACTTCGACCCCAAGACCGGCGATCTGCACGCGGTGGCGAACTTCTTCGGCTGGGACCACCACCAGCACATCGTCATGGATCCCACGGGTGTGGTGAAGCAGGTCACGAAGATCCCGGTCCCCGACGGGCCGATGGTGCACGACTTCGCGCTCACCGAGCGGTACGTGGTGATCTACGACCTGCCGGTGACGATCAGCCTGCCGCACGCCCAGAGGGGCGTGCAGCTGCCGTACGCGTGGAACGAGGCACACACCCCGCGGCTCGGCCTCCTGTCCCGCAAGACCGGCGACGTGCGCTGGTTCGAGGTGGAGCCGAGCTGGGTGTTCCACACGCTCAACGCCTACGACGACGGCGACGAGGTGGTCGTGGACGTCGTGCGCTACCCCAAGCGGTTCGTGGACGCCCAGCTGACCCGCGGCGGCGCGCCCACGCTCGACCGCTGGCGCATCAACGTGCGCACCGGCCGCGTGACGGACACCCGGCTGGACGACCGGCCGCAGGAGTTCCCGCGCATCGACGAGCGCCGCACCGGCCTGCCGTACCGCTACGGCTACACCGCCGCCACCCTCGACATGGACGAGGTCTTCCACCCCAGCGAGGAGCCGGAGGACATGCCCGACGAGGCGTTCGACAACACTCTGATCAAGCACGACCTGGAGCGCGGTACGCACGAGACGCGGCGGATGGGGCGCGAGTCGTTCGTGGGCGAGCCGGTCTTCATCGCCGCCGGCGAGGCGGAGGACGACGGCTACGTGCTCTCCTACGTCAACAACCCCGAGCGGGGAGCGGCCGACCTGGTGATCCTTTCCGCGCAGGACTTCACCGGCGATCCCATCGCCACGGTGCACCTGCCCGCCCGCGTGCCGCTCGGCTTCCACGGAAGCTGGATCGCCGGCTGAACCCCGAACTGGGGGCCGCGTTCCCACCGGCGATCAGCAGGTGCACGGCCCCCGTTCCCACCTGCTCCACCTCCCCTCGATGATCGACCTGCAGAGCGAAAGGCAGTTAACGGCGTGACGATGCCGAACGAGCACGACCAGGGAATGGAGGGACTGCAGGCCGCGCTGGCGGCCCGGGCCACGGTGAAGGGCTGGGCCGAGGGGCTGGAAGTCCTCGAACTCGTCCGGGCGGCCCAGCGCGCGGGCTGGCTGGACCAGCTCCGCGCAGAGACCACCGCGGCACAACTCGCGGCCGCCACGCGGGTCCCGGTCGATCAGGCCGAGAACGTCCTCCTCGTGCTCGCCGCGGCCGGCGTGGTGGAGGGAACGAACCCCTTCCAGCTCACCCCGGCCTTCGACGCCCTGGTCGCCGGAGCCTCCGGCGTCGATCTGTCCACCACCCTGGACGCCGTGGAACTGGCGCGGGAACGGGCTGCCCAGGCGGTACGGCCGGAACCGGATGCCCCCAACGGTGCACAGGGGCTGCGGCTGGCGCGCGACTGGGGAGTGCGGGCGACACCCGGATCGCGGCAGCTGTACCAGATCCTCTACCAGTCGTTGCCCGGCTACCGCGACCGGCTCGACCGCGGCGGCCCGCTGCTCGACGTGGGCAGTGGGATCGGCGGCGTGCTGCTGACGACCTTGACCCTGTTCGACAAACTGCGCGCGGTCGGGGTGGAGATCGTGCCGGAGGTCGCCGCCGAGCTCGGAAAGCGGGCCGAGGAGGCCGAGGTCGCCGGCCGGGCGGAGATCCGGGCCGTCGACGCGCGGACCTTGACCGACGTGGAGAAGTTCGAGGTTTCCTTCTGGGCGCACGAGTTCTTCCCGGTCGAGACGCGCGCGGACACGCTCGCCGTGATCCTCCGCGCGTTGCGGCCGGGCGGCCTGCTCCTCGTGCAGGAGCTGTTCCCGCCGCGGGAGGAGCCAACGACCCGGACCGCGCTCGACCGGCTGTTCTTCGAGCAGCAGCGAACCGCGTTCGGCCGGTCCGCCGAAGAACTAGCGGACGAGGGTCGGGCGGCCGGCTTCCAGGAGGCCGACATCATCGCCACTCCCCTGGGCCGGCTGGTGATGCTGCGCAAACCGTGAGTCCGCCCGCAGCCTGGAAACCGGGAATCGGCCGTTTCCCGTCAACTTGGGCGTTCTGAACCGGTAACGTCACGAGCGAGATTTGTTCCAGTCTCGGCCTGGGGGACGGGTGGCAGACGAAGCCGTGCGGCTGTTGAACGGTTTCGGCCGCCGTTACGCCGTCACTGTGCGCGTGGCGACCCTGCCGCCCATCGCGGCGGTCGCCCTGCTGGAGTCCTCCGCGAGCAAGATCACGGCCACCGCGCTGACGGTCGCCGTCGCCGTGGTCTGGACGTGCGCGCAGGGATGGCTGCGAAGGAAGACCACCGTACCCGTCGCCGTGGACATGGCCGTGTTGCTCGGTTTGTGCCTGAGCGTCTTCTGGACCGGCGCGGTGGAGGACGGCAACACCGCGTGGCTTCGGCTGCTCGTCACGTTCGCGTGCGTGACCTGGCAGTGGCACACCGCACCGGTGACCGGCGTCGTGGCGGCACTGGCCACCGGTGGTTCGATGCTCGTCATCCTCGCGCTGGCCGGGCAGGGCCCGACGTCGTCGCTGTTGTGGGTGCCGGTGATGGCGATCATGTCCAGGGCGGCCTGGACCGTGGTCACCCGCTCGGCCGAACGCGCCGACCGCGTGGCGGCCGAGGCCGAACGGGCCCGCCGCGAGTCCGCGGTGATCGCGGCCGTGCGGGCCGAGGAGCGTGAGCTCGCGAACTCGTTGCACGACACCGCGGCCACCACCTTGCTGATGGTCGGCACCGGTCAGGTCCCGGCGGGTGCGAGCTGGCTGGCTCCGCAGGCCCGGCGCGACCTGGCCCGGTTGCTTTCCTCCAGCGGCGAGCGGAAATCGGAACAGGCCGATCTCGTCGACCTGCTGCGCGGCGGCCTCGCCGCCGGCCACCTGATCGTCGAGCTCGACGCGCCGGAGACGTTGCCGCTGCCGTTCGACGTGGCCGGCGCGATCACCGGCGCGGCCGGGGAAGCCCTCAACAACGTGCGCCGGCACGCCGGGACGGACCGGGCGCTGGTCCGGCTGCGCGGCGGCCAGGACGCGGTGCGCGTCGAGATCTCCGACGACGGCAGGGGATTCGCCGTCACCGACAGCGCGTCTACGTCCCGGCGCGGGCTTCGCGAGTCCGTGCACGGCCGGATGGAACGGGTCGGCGGCAAGGCCACGGTCATCTCGGCCGAGGGCGCGGGCACGGTGGTGCGGCTCGAGTGGAGGCCGGATGAGTGACGACGGCACCAGGGCACAACTGCAGCGGGGGCTGCGGATCGCCACGCTGATCCTCGCCGTGCTGACGGTGGACGTGCTCGGTCTGATCAACCTGGTGCACGGCCTGGAGTTCCACGACTTCCCGCTGGCCCAGTTCACCGCCTTCGCCGCGCTGACGGCCGTTCTCGCCGCCGAGGCGGTGCTGGTCGCACGGCGGCGACCCTGGCGGAACGGGCGCAGGGTCGCCATCGCCGTGGTGCTCGCCGCGTCCGCGCTGTCCTACTCGACCCTGCCGGACGGCATGACGTCGACCACTGTGGACTGGTTGTTCGGAGCGGCGAACTGGGCCGGCGCCGTGGTGCTGCTCGACCGTCCTTTGCGGACTTTCCTGGCGTTCCTGGTCACGCACGAGCTGCTCGCGCTGGCGAACCTGCTGGTGTTCCACGAGGTGGACCGGGCGGCGCTGGTGCGGTTCACCACCGGCTCGGTCACGGTGTTCGGCCTGCCGCTGCTCATGGCCGTGGTGGCGGCGGTGCTGGGCGGGATCGCCGCCGAGGCGGCGAGGGCCGCCCGCGAGCTGGAACTGGCCCGCACCGCGGAAGCCGCCGCGTCCGCCGCCCACCGCCGGCGCATCCAGCGGTTCACCGAGCTGAGCGACACGGCGGTCCCGCTGCTGACCGGCCTCGCGGACGGGTCGCTCGCGCCGTCGGACCCGGCGGTGCAACGCCGGTGCGCCATCGAGGCGTCCCGGATGCGCCGGCTGTTCGCGGAAACGGACACGGTCGCGAACCCGCTGCTGCACGAGCTGCGACACTGCGCGGAGATCGCGGACCGCAAGGGAGTCGAGGTCGAGCTCGACGCACGCGGCCAGTGGCCGACGCCGCCCGTGGCCGTCCGGCGGGACCTGACCGACGCCGCGCTCACCGCACTCGCGACGGCGGGCTCGTGGGCGCGGGTCACCGTGGTCGGCAGCGTCGACGCGGTGACGGTCAGCGTGGTCGCGGACTGCGCCGAGCCCGCGGTGGCGTCACCGGCGTCGCCGGACGTGCGGATCGAGGTCTTCGGCAACGGAGGAACGGTGTGGATGGAGGCCCAGTGGCAACCGAGTTGATCACGGCGGTGATCGTGGACGACCACGCGGCGATCGCGGCGGGTGTGCGGTACTGGTGCGAGCAGGCCGATCCGCCGATCCGTCTCATCGACGCGGGCGACCGCCTCGCCGGCGTGTGGACCGGCCAGGGCGCCGAAGCCGACGTGGTGATCTTCGACCTGGAACTCGTGCCGGGCAAACCCGACTTCGGCGAGCTCCGCCGGCTCGTCGACAGCGGCCGGCGCGTGGTCGTGTACTCCCAGCACGCCGACAACGCCACGGCGATCAAGTGCATCGACCTCGGCGCGCTGTCCTACCTGACCAAGCGCGAAGGCCCCGAACACCTCGTCCCCGCCGTCAGGGTCGCGGCCGAGGGCCGGGGCTACACCGCGCCATCGCTGTCCGGCGCGCTCGCCGCCGACGACACCCCGGACCGGCCGCGCCTGTCGCCGCGTGAGGCCGAGGTGCTGCGAGCGTGGTTCGCGTCGTCGTCCAAGGAGCTCGTCGCCGCGAAGCTCCACATCACCGCGAAGACCGTCGACACCTACATCGCGAGAGTCCGGGTGAAGTACGCCAACGTAGGACGTGCCGCGAGCACCAAGAGCGAACTCATCACCAGAGCGCTCGACGACGGCGTCATCACGCTGGCCGAGCTGAACGAGGCCGCGTCGTGAGGCATCACCCGGCACGTTCGAGGACGGCTCGCGGCGCCTGATCGGGCAGAGCGCCGGCGAGCACACGCCGGTGCAGCTCACGCAACACCGGCCCCGGCTCCAGGCCCAACTCGGACACCAGCGCGTGGTGCGCCCTGCGGTACACGTCGAGCGCCTCGGACCGGCGACCGGCGCGGTGCAGTGCGGTCATCAGCAGCTCGTGCAGCCGTTCCCGCAACGGATGTTCCCTGACCAGGCCGGAGAGTTCACCGATGACGGCCTCGTGCAAGCCACACGCCAGCTCCGCCTGGTGCAGCGACTCGACCGCGGCAAGGCGGTGCTCGGCCAGCCGACGCCCCCAGTCGGCCAGCGCCGGCACCTCCACGTCCGCGAACGGTTCACCACGCCACAACGTCATCGCCGACCGCAGCAACCCGATCGCCCGCTGCGGCTCCCGCCCCGCCATCGCCGTACCGGCCTTGACCATCGCCTCGAACCGTTCGGCGTCGACCTCCTCCGGCCTGACCCGCAACCGGTAACCAGCACCCCCGAACGACACCCGGCCGGACTCACCCAGCGCCACCCGCAACCGATGCACCTGCACCTGCAACTTCTGCGGCGCCCGCGAATCACGTTGCTCTCCCCACAACGCGTCCGCCAGCACGTCCACCGGCACCGGCCGCCCGGCACGAGCCAGCAGCACACCGAGCAGCACCCGCCGCAGCCGTCCGGTCAGCACCTCGACCCGGCCGCCGTGCCGGACCTCCACCTCTCCCAACACCCGGAACTCCATTGCCTCTCCCCCTTCGGTGAGTCCATTCCAGCCTCCCGGGCGAACCAGGACTGTCAGGCGTTCACCGGACATCGCAAAACACCGCCGACACCGGGACGGCCGAGGACATCAGCACGACGGACGGTCCACCAGGAGTGTCACCCTGGTGGACCGTCCGCGGTCCCTGCCCACCGGTCAACCGAACCGGCTCGTCACATCAGGCGAAGTCGGTCGACCACGCCGAGCACTTGTCGGGAGCGTTGTTGACGTTCACGCAGGCCTTGTACTCGACCTTGGAGCCTTCGGAGAAGTTCTTGTCGTATTTGCCGCTCTTGTTGCAGCCGCCGCTGAACTCGATCCGCTGCTCGGAGCCGCCGCGAAGCTTGTACACGAGGTACACGGTGTAGGCGTCGCACTTCTCGTCGTACAGCCGGAAAACCTCACCGCTCGAGGTGAAGGTCGCCCTGGCACCGGCACCGGTCTTGGCGCTGCTGTCCGCCTGCGCCGCCGGCGCGACCAACGCGGAACCGCCGAAGGCGAGCGCAAGGGCGCCGAGCGTGAGTGCCATCTTCTTGACCATCTCGTACAACCTCCGAGTCGTCCATGTCCTTCGGCCCCCTCGGCCGACGACAGGACAAGAATCCCGGCGGCGCTTTCACCGGGCTTTCGCAACGGTGAAAGCGCTCACCGGCCCGGCTCAGTCCACAAAGGACTACCGAAACACCCAACCCTTCACCGCAGCAGCCGCCGAGCCAGCACCTCGGCGAACGTGACCGAGTCGGCCTCGATCTCGAACCGGCCGCTGTCGTCCTCGATCGCGAACGCCGCCAGATCCCGCGAAGCGATCACGTCAACCTCGACGTCGCCGGCGACGCAGGTCAGGTGCCAGCTCCAGACAGCAGCGGGACTCGGCTCCTCCGTGGGATCGACTTCCACGAGAAGTTCCAGTCCTTCTGCGGCGACTCGAGTACGCGCGCTGGCGATGACGACATCGAGGCACTCACGCCACAGTGCCCACATGTTCTCAGCGGTATCGCTCACTCCAGCCATCGTCCTCTGATCTGGTCGGTGGGCCTGTTCTCCCACCGGTGCACCACATCCTCGGCCCTATGCTTCCACGCGGGTTGGCCGAGACACGGCCGGCCGAGCACAAACGACGGAGATCGGCATAGTGAAGAACCTACTGAGGTCGTTGCTCATGATCCCGGCGCTCACGCTGGGGTTGTTGGCCGGCAACGCAGGGCCGGCGGCGGCAGCGTCGGTGTACCTGGCGACGAACGACGGCGTGACGTACAGGTTCGAGAAGAGCGTGCACAGTCCGGCGTTCAGCAACTCCCGGAGCGGCTACATCAAGATCCACCTGCAGCGGTCGTGCGCGACCTCGGAGGGGTCGTTCATCGTCCGGCTGCAGAAGCGCATCGGTAGCAACTGGGTCGTGCAGTCCGGCACCGAGCGCATCTGGTGCAGCACCACCCGCGGCTACCTCACCCGCGACTGGGCGTATCAGCAGTCCGGGACGTATCGGATCCAGTTCTACGCGCTGACCGGAAGCAGCGAGAAGCGCATCCACTACTGGGGCGTGTACCGGTCGGACAACCCGTGATGCCGGCCAGGTAGTCGCATCTTGAAGCCCGCCGTGGCCGTCCCGCGTCGGCGGCGGGTGTGTCCGGAGTGGCGCGGGTGCTGGAGCTCAGCGGTCCGACGCCGAGCCCCTCACCCGAGCCGGGCGTTCAGGGTTCTCAAGCCCTCTTCGTGCGAGATCCCGCGGAACAGTTCGCGTGCCTCTTCCCACACGGCCCTAGCCTTGTCGTGGTCGCCGGCGGCGACGTACGCGTCGCCGAGGGCGCGGAGAGTCCTTGCCAGGTAAGGGATCGAGCCGCGAGTTCGCCACACCTGGACCGAGCGTTCGAAGGAGCTGACCGCGGCGGGCACGTCGCCTTCCGCCAGGTCCACCTGTCCGAGAACGCTGAGCGCGTCGGCGAGGTAATGGCCGAAGTTGCCGTCCTCGCTGTACGCCAGCGTCAGCTCGGCGGTCGCCCTGGCTCGTTCGTCCCCCACCGCGGCGAACAGCTTCGAGAGGTAGAGCAGCGAGAACGTCTCCAGATAGCGGTAGTTCAGCCGCCGCGCCATTTCCAGCGAGCTCTCCAGCAGTTCCCGGCCGGCCGTGACGTCACCGCAGAACGACTTCGCCGCGCCGAGGAACTGGGTGATCGTCGTGGTGTAGTGGGGGTTGCCGAGCTTCTCGGCCACCTTCGTCGCCTTCTCCAGGACCGCGACTGCCCCATGTGGATCGTCCTCGCCGTGGATGATCGCCATCACGTGGTAGGCCCGCGCCTGGCCTTCGATGTAGTCCGCGTCGGTGGCCATCCGCAGCGCGCGCTCCGCCAGGCCGAGTGCCTCGGCGCTGTGCCCGTCGGCCGTCATGCTCCAGGCCAGGGTCGCCAGCGCGTCGGCTGTCCCGAGTGGATCGTTCAGCGTGGTGAACAGGTCGAGGAGCTGTGCGGCACTGGCCCGCATCCGGGTCATCGCCGGTCCGGGGCCCGGCGGTGAGTTCCACGTGGTGACCTGCAGGAGTCCGCGCATCAGCACGGCCTCGCCCCGCTTGTCGCCGGTCTGCCGGCAGACCGCGATGGCCTGCTCGTGCATGCGCTGCCAGCCGTCGTACACGCCCCGCACGTTGAGGTACGTCTCGGTGGACCCCGCCAGGTCCCAGGCGAGCTGGGTCAGTCCCTCCTCGCACGACTGGGCGACCGCCGCCATCAAGGCGGCGTGTTCCGCGCTGAACCAGGCCATCGGGTCGGCCAGCAGCGAGTCGGCGACGGCCGCGGGCAGCCGCCAGCGTTCCGCGTCGCTGTGCATGAGCGTGTAGCAGGGACCCGGGACACGTTCCGACGCGACCTCCGCCAGCGCCAGCCACGCGCCGAAGGCCCGCGCGAGCGCGGCACGGCGCTCGGAGCCGGCGTCCTCGCGCCGCGCCTGCTCGCGTGCGTACAACCGGATCAGGTCGTGGAACCGATACCTGAGTCTTCCCGTCTCGTCCGTTCCGGTGAGGTTCAGCAGATGGGCGTCGACCAGCGTTTCGATCTCACGTTCCGCTTGTCGCACCGGAAGGTCGAGGAGCGCCGCCACCACCCAGGAGGCGAAGTCCGGCGCGTCGAGCAGCCCGGCCAGCCGGAAGGCCCGCTGCGCGCCCGCGGGCAGCATCCGGTAGCTCATCTCGAACCCCGCGCGGACGTCGAGGTCACCCGCCACGAGTTCGTCCAGCCGGTGTCGTTCCTCCCCGAGGACGCCGGCGAGGTGGGAGAGCGACCACTGCCGCCTGCTGAGCAGCCTGGCCGCCGAGATGCGCACCGCCAGCGGGACGTGACCGCACAACCGGACGATCTCCCGAGCCGCGTTCGGATCGCCCTGGACGCGTTCGTCGCCGACGATGGTGCGCATCAGGTCCATGGCCTGGGCCGACGGCAGGACGTCGAGCTCCAGCAGGCTGGCGCCCTCGAGACCGACCAGCCGCACCCGTCCGGTGAGCAGTACCGCCGTGCCGGGCTGCCCTGGCAGAAGCGGCCGCACCTGCTCCTCCCCCGCCACGTTGTCGAGCAGGACGAGGAATCTGCGACCTGCCAGGCAACTCCGGAACAACGCCACGCGTTCGTCGAGGGATTCGGGGATACCGCTGCCGCTGATGCCCAGTGCGAACAGGAACCGGCTGAGCACGTCCTCCGGGCGGGTCGGTTCGGCGGAGGCGCCACGAAGGTCCGCGTAGAGCTGGCCGTCGGGGAAACGTTCGGCGATCCGGTGCGCGACGTGCACGGCGAGCGTCGTCTTGCCCAGGCCCCCCAGACCCGCGATACCGGCCACGGCGACGGCACCCGGCCGTGGCGCGGTGAGGGCCTGCGTCAGTTCGGCCATCTCGTCGTCCCTGCCGGTGAAGTCCGGGATGTCCGGCGGCAGCTCGGCGGGGGTGGGGGTCTTCGGCGCGTTCGTGATCGTGACCGCGACGCGGGGAGCGAGGTCGAGGGAAGGGTCCTGGTTGAGGATCCGTTGCTGCAGATGGTGCAGTTCGTCGGCCGGGTCGAGGCCGGTCTCCTCGATCAGGGTCGTCCGGGCACGCGTGTACTCGGCGAGAGCGTCCGCCCGGCGGCCACAGCGGTACAACGCCAGCATCAGCTGGGCGCGCAGCCGTTCTCGCAGCGGGTGAGCGCTGACGAGTGCGGTCAGCTCGCCCAGCAACTCCGTGTGGCGCCCCAGTTTCAGGTCCACGGCGATCCTCGACTGCAGCGCCGACAGGCGGACCTCATCGAGCCGCGCGGCCTCCGCGGCCAGCATCGGCACGTCGGCCATACCGGCGAACGCGGGCCCCCGCCAGAGCCGCACCGCCTCGCGCAGCCGCCGCGATGCCTCGTCCAGTGCGTCGGCGGTCTCCGCCACCTGCCCCGCCTGGGCCAGGTCCTCGAACCTCGTGGCGTCGAGCTCGCCCCGGTCCGCCTGGATCAGGTACCCGGCGCCCTGCCGTACGACGCGAGCCGGATCGCCCAGCTGACGGCGGAGCCGGTGAACGTAGGTCTGCATGTTCTTGGTGGCGCTCTTCGGCGGGTTGTCCCCCCACAGGGCCACGGCCAGCTGATCTTCCGAAACAGGGTGACCGGCTCGGCTCAGCAGCACCGCCACCAGCACTCGTGCCTTGGGGGTGCCGAGGTCGAGTTCCTCATCCTCGCGCCACGCCGTCAGCGGTCCCAGGACCCCAAACCTCATCGCACCCCCTCGACTCACCTACTGTAGACGCGAGGCCAAGCCGTTCCGTTGTCGTGGGCACGGTGATCCCGGCGGCCGGATTTCCCGGTCACACGACCGGAACGCGTGGCCCTGGCGGTGTCCCGCGGCCGGTCGGCCCATCGTCGACGACCAGGCCGCCTCGAGAGACGGCGCCGCCGTGAGCGCCAGGCTCCGCTGAGCCTTCTACTGAGCTCGTATTCCCGGCGTGTACTCGCCATATTCCAGCCTGTGCCACTATTCGCGGCGTCGGGGAAATTCCCGATGAGAGCAATCTGCTCGGTAACCAACAAAGGCAGCCAGAGAGGGTTTTCACATGTCGAAAATCGGGCGAATTCTCGCCTCGTCCATTGCGGCCAGCGTGGTGGCGGGAACGGCGATGGCAGGCCTGCTCGTCGCACCCGCACAGGCCGCGGAGACGGCCGCGCCGGACACCAGCGCCGTCTCCGACGCGGACTTCGACACCGCCTCCGACGCCGATTGCACCAAGAAGGTGAAGGTCGGAAACTCGCGATACAAGGGCGACATCTTCCACTCCTACGCCAAGACCGTCGTCCGCCACAACCACGTCGGCATCTTCTACACCACGAAGACGGTCGTGGAGGCACCTGGACCGAAGAGCAAGAGCCAGGCCCGTACCGCGGCCACGCTGAACAAGTGCGGCCCCGTCTACAAGATGTACGTCAAGGCCAAGCAGACCACCCGCAACAAGGCAGCCAACCTCGCCTACAACGATCTGCGCGGAAGGTTCTACGACCTCGACTTCAACAAGAACAAGGTCAACGGCTCCATCTTCCTGAACTGCTCCGAGCTGGTCTGGCGGGCCTACAAGACCGCGGGCATCGAGCTCGACGCCAACGGCGGAACCGGCGTGTACCCCGACGACATCAAGAACGACGGCAGCACCGTCATCTACAGCACCCGCAGGTAACGACATCCCGGCGTGCGGGTGCGGCCTGCCGAATACAGGCCGCCCCGCCCGTCATTGTCGCCAGCACGCGAAGCTGAACCACGTCGGCACACTGAAAGTGGAGTACACATGTCGAAAATCGGGCGAATTCTCGCCTCGTCCATTGCGGCCGGCGTGGTGGCGGGAACGGCGCTGACCGGCCTGCTCGTCGCACCCGCACAGGCCGCGGAGACGGCCGCGCCGAACTCGGAGGCCGGCATTTCCTCCGACAGCGACTGCACCGAGAAGGTGAAGGTCGGAACCTCGCGATACAAGGGAGATATCTTCCACTCCTACGCGAAGCTCTACCGCGGGACAAGCAACCACGTCGGCATCTACTACACGACGAAGATCGTCGTGGAGGCACCTGGACCAGGCAGCAAGAGCCAGGCCCGTACGGCGGCCACGCTCACCAAATGCGGCCCCATCCACAAGATGTACGTCAACACGACGCAGGCCAACCGCGACAAGGCGGCCGACTACGCCTACCGAAAGCTCCGCGGCAAGCCGCACGACACGCACGCCAACAAGAACAAGCACAACGGCGACCACGAGCTGAACAGCTCCGAGCTGGTGTGGCGGGCCTACAAGGCCGCGGGCCTCGACCTTGATCACAACGGCGGAACTGCCGTGTACCCCGACGACATCAAGAACGACGCCAGCACCGTCATCTACAACACCCGCAGGTAACGACATTCCAGTGCGCGGTGCGGCCTGCCAGGCGCGAGCCGCACCGCCCGCCCGCCCGCCCGAAAGGACTCAACGGTGCCCCTGCCCCGACTCGCCGCGCTCGCCGCCTGTGCCGTTCTGGCCTTGACGGCCTGCACCACACCCGACAGCGCGGCCAAGGCCCCCATCGTCAAGCCCGCCGAGGCGAAGCTCGACGGCACCGTCCTCGCGTTCTACCTCAGTCCGGACTCCGAGGTCGGGACGAGCCAGGCGGAGAAGCGCCCGGCCTATCTGGTCCTGGTGCAGGCGGACGGCAGCAAGAAGCTGGTCGAGACCAGCGGCATGCGCGAGCCGCACATCGCGTGGTCGGGGCGCGGCCTGTTCTTCAGTGACGACACACGCGACTACATCCTCGGCAAGGACGGACTGGCCAGCTTCGAGAACAAGAAGTCATCGCTGCAACAGTCGGCTTTCGCGCTACCCGACGACCAGGGCTTCCTGGCGGTCTACAACGAAGGCTTCTCCGACGCCGACTCCGGTTACTCCAACCAGGTGGCCGTCACGACCTCGGCCGGTTCGCAGCTCTACCAGGTCGAAGGAAACTACTTCATGAACGCGCTGTGCGGTGGTGTCCTCAATGGAATCGCCACCCAGGCGGGCACTCATCTCCCTGCCTCGGCCGACGTTCCCGGTATGCGCTCCAAGGTCGACACCTCCGCTGAACCGGAGCTGCTGTCCCAGCTGTATCCGGCGACCGCGGGACGCGAAAAGGTCCTCGCCTGGCGAGGGGCCTTCAACGCGGGAGATCACAACCGGCACGTGCCATGCCACAACGGTGTCATCACCTTCCTCTCCGACTACGACGACGCCGACGGCAAGTCCCACATGACCGTCGTTTCCTGGGACACCAGGACCGGCGAGTACACCGAACGCACCCTCGTCGACGCGCAGAGCCGCCCCATCGCCGAGAACCTGTCCGACCCCGAGACGTTCTCCCAGAAGTCCTACGACGCACGGTCGGCCCGAGACGGTCACCTCGAATGGCTCGCCGGCGACGGCCGGATCATGAGCACCGACATCGCGTCGGGAGTCACCGTGCCGCGGTTCGACACCGGCCTCGCCTCGGGCACCAACTCGTCCAGCCAGGCAACCTTCACGGAGCAGTCGATCCACCTGATCCAGGAGACGTTCGACGGCAAGACACCCATCAAGATCAAGCGGTTCGACCGCGCCACCGGAAACCTGGTCACCGAGATCGCCGTGTCCGGACTGGCGGAACAGCTCGGTCTCGAGTTCAACCTGAGGAGCATCGCCGTTCCTCCCGGGGCGTGAGACGTGGCCGCTCGGCTCGATGCGCCGCAGGAGAGCCGAGGCTGATCGCGGGCTTGTAGCGCCGGAGCGTTGGAGTGGCGTCCGCGGTTGCCGCTACTCGCTGAACATGGTGAACGACAACATCCGGTCGAAGTGCTTGTCAGCGAGGTCATCGCTACTGATCAGGAAGCAGCCGTAGTAGACCTCGCTTTCGGTGTGGAACTGGGCGAGCGGCAGCCATTCACGAATCAGCCGGTACTCCTCCACGTCGCTCCGGGCGAGCCGTTCCGATCCCGGGAGGACGGGGTGGTCCAGCCGGCTCGTGATGCCGGCGTACTTCATCTGCGTCCACGGGGTGTCCGAGCCGCCGATCCGCGAGCAGTACCCGCCGATGCGGATCGTGGCGCTTCCGTTGCCCGGCCAGAGTTCGTCGACCAGCTCGCACAGTTCGTCGGCGTGCTTCAGCTCGTTGAACAGGTGCTCCTCGACCTCCGAGCTGAAGTCGTAGTCCTCCTCCTCGATCCACTCCGGCAGTTCCGGCTGGACCCACGCGGTAAGCCGGTGCTCCGGGATGAGGAACGGGATGTCCTCGTGGAAGAACGTCGTGCTGTCGTGGTCGGGCGGCGGTGCCGCCACCGCCGTCTCCGTTCCCGCCGGGACGTACACCACTCGAGCGAATTCGTGCTCGGTCCCTCTGGTAGGAGCCAGCCTGCCGTCCGACAGGTCTTCCTCGTGGTGCAGGAAGAAGAGCAGCGAACCGTCCTCGGGCAGGGGAAGCCCCTCGGCCCGGGGAAGGGCCGCGCAGTCGACGGAGACGATGAACGGCAACGGGTTTCCGGCTCCGTCGCTTGGCCACTCCATGCCCGCCGGTAACCGGGGGAGTCCTCCCGTCTGGCCGACGGCCTGCTCGTCGTGATCGCAGGAACCCGCCCAGATCGCGAACCGGAGCTGATCGGCGAACTTGCCTGCCTCGTCGGCCGGGAAGCCTCGATCGACAGCCGCGCGGCGGAACTGCTCGTAACGGTCCATGGTTTCCTTTCAGATTCAGCGACTTCGTTGCTCGGACCGCTCAAGCAACGCCGAGCCGATCGTGGAGTCCATTCGCGACACAGGCGTTCAGGAGATCAGTCCGGCGACGCGGTCATCGGCGACGCGACGACGCAGTCTCGCATCCTGGAGGTGCGGCGGCACATACGCCACGTCCATCGGCCCGACGTCCGTTCCCGGCGGCGCGATCCCGTCGATCCGGTCGAGGAGGTCGTCGTCGAGCGAGGTGTGAGCTCCCGCGAGCAGGTCATCGAGCTGGTCCATGGTGCGTGGCCCGATGATCGCGGAGGTCACCGCGGGGTGGGCGATGACGAACGCCAGCGCAAGGCGAGCCAGGGTCAGTCCGGCCTGCCCGGCGATCGGCAGGAGCGCTTCCACGGCGTCGAGCTTGCGCTCGTCGGTCATGTGCCGCGGCACCCAGTGCAACTGGGCGGCCGAGGCCGCTTCTCCGCCGCTCCTGCGGAAACGACCGGTGAGCAACCCCATCGCCAGCGGGCTCCACACCAGGGTGCCCAGGCCATAACGTTGGCAGACGGGGAAGATCTCACGCTCGGCACCGCGGTTGAGGATCGAGTAGTGCGGCTGCTCGGTGCGAAACCGGGCCAGCCCACGCCGTTCGGAGACCCATTGCGCTTCGACGATCTCCGTGGCCGGCAGGTTGGAGTGGCCGATGGCGCGCACCTTTCCGGAGCGGAGCAGATCGGTCAGCGCGCTCAGGGTCTCCTCGATGTCCGTGCCGGGATCGGGGTGGTGGACCTGGTAGAGGTCGATGTGGTCGACACCGAGGCGACGCAGGGACGCTTCGGCGGCGGAGACGATCCAGCGGCGGGAGTTGCCACGCTGGTTGGGACCCTGGCCCATGGGGCCGCTGAACTTCGTGGCGAGGACGACGTCGTCCCGGCGGCCGCGCAACGCCTTCCGCACGATCTGCTCGGACTCCCCGTCGCCGCCGTACACGTCGGCGGTGTCGATGACGTTGATCCCGGCGTCGAGTGCGCGGTGGATGATGCGGACGCATTCGTCGTGGTCCGGGTTGCCGGCCTTGCCGAACCGCATGGTGCCCAGGGCGTAAGGGCTGACCTGGATGCCGGTGCGGCCAAGTGGGCGCGTGTGCATGGGTTTGGCTCCTGTGTGATGTCCGCGAGCAAGAGCGCGGGGCGGGAAGCTTTGCCGCCGCAGGTTTCCGCGACGACAACGACTCTCGCACCGGTACCGGTCAGGGAACGTCCGCTATTCTCCGGTGGAACGGTGCACCAAGTTGGTGCACCGTTCCAAATGCTGTTACCGTGGACGCATGGCAACCCGAGCCCGCCGGCCTGAGCGGCGTAACCAGGTGCTCTCCCGGGAGCAGATCCTCGACACCGCGATCGAGCTGCTCGATTCGGCCGGCGAGCCTGCTCTGACGGTCCGGGCGATGACCGAGCGCCTCGCGACCGGGTCCGGGGCGATCTACTACCACGTGGGCAACAGGGACGAACTGTTGGACGCGGCAACGGAAACGCTTATCACCGCGGCTCTGGCGACCAAGCCGTCCCAGGAGGCGGCCACGCCCGAGGACGAGATCCGCGGAGTCGCGCTCGCCCTGTTCGACGCGATAGCCGAACACCGGTGGCTCGCCACGCGGCTGACCCTCCAGATCATCCGCAACCCGGCCGGATCGGTGACGGTGGAGATCTTCGAAAGGATCGGCCGCCAGGTGGGTGCCCTGGGCGTGCCGCGAGCCTCCTGGTTCGACGCGACGTCGACCCTCGTGCACTACATCCTCGGCGCCGTCAGCCAGAACGCCCGCATCGAAGGGGACACCTCAGGCCTCCAGCCGGACGTGGATCGCGAACAGTTCTTCGACGCGGTGTCGACGGCATGGCAGGAACTCGATCCCGAGGAATACCCGTTCATGCACGCGATCGTGGGCCTGGCCAGAGACCACGACGACCGCGCGCAGTTCCTCACCGGCCTCGCCATCGTCCTCGACGGTCTCACCCACCTCCGCTGACCCCGCCGGGTCTGCCATGAAACCTTTCCGTGAAGGGCACTTCTCATGCATGACGTGCTGATCGCCGGCGCCGGTCCGGTCGGCCTGTTCCTGGCAGGCGAGCTTGCCCTGTCCGGCTGCTCGGTACTGGTCCTTGAGCGGGACGACGAACTCGGCTCGCCGCTGAAAGCGCTTCCACTCGGGTTGCGGGGCTTGACCGCCGGGTCAGCCGAGGCGTTCTACCGCCGCGGACTGCTCGAAGCGGTAGTGAAAGCTTCCGGCGCCGACGAGGACCAGGTCGGCGCGCCCCCGGAAGCGGTCGAAGCGCCGGTCCCCCGTGGCGTGAGCCATTTCGCGGGCATGGGCCTCGACGCCGCGAACATCGATGCGTCCGCCTTGCCCTTCCGGTTGCCCAGCCCGGCGATGGAAGGCTTCATGACCAGCCTTGAAGCAAGTCTCGGCGGTGCTGACCCCGTGGGCCACCGCCCTCGGCGTGGAGATCATCCGGGGTGTTGCTGTCACGGCCGTGAACCAGAACGACGAGGCCGTGGTCGTCACAGCAGGTGGGCAGGAGTACCGGGCACGCTGGCTGGTGGGATGCGACGGCGGCCGCAGCGCGGTTCGGGAGCTCGCCGGCTTCGACTTCGTCGGCACAGATCCGCTGTTCACCGGCTACGTCGCACACGTCACCTTCGCCGACCCGCAACAGCTGCCACGCGGCTTCAACCTGACGCCCCACGGCATGTACCTGCGCACGCCCTTCAACGGGTACGTGGGCATGATGGACTTCGACGGCGGCACGTTCGACCGCTCCACACCGCTGACCCGCGAGCACCTCCAGACGGTCCTGCGCCGCATCACCGACACCGACGTGACGCTGACCGACGTACATCTGGCCTCGAGCTTCACGGACCGTGCGATGCAGGCGACGACCTACCGCAAGGGACGCGTGCTGCTCGCCGGCGACGCCGCGCACATCCACTCGCCGCTGGGCGGTCAGGGACTCAACCTCGGCATCGGCGATGCAGTCAACCTCGGCTGGAAGCTCGCCTCCACCGTGCACGGGCACGCCGCCGACGGCCTGCTCGACACCTACACCAGCGAGCGCCACCCGGTCGGCGCCTCGGTGCTCGACTGGTCACGCGCCCAGGTCGCGGTGAAGCCGGGCCCCAACACCCCCGCGCTACGGCAACTGGTCCACGACCTGATGAACACCCCCGACGGAACGACGCACGTGTACCGGAAGACATCGGGCTGGCTCAACCGCTACGACCTGGGCAGCCACCACCCACTGGTCGGCCGGACCGCCCGGACTTCCGCTTCACCGACGGCACCCGCCTCGGCGACCTGATGCGCCAGGGCCAGGGCATCGCGCTCGACTTCAGCAGCGACCGCGCGTTGCGGGACATGGCCAAGGGCTGGGAGGGCCGGGTCCGGTACGCCGCCGGCCAGGTGCGCAACGACCTCGGATTCCGCGCCTTGCTCATCCGTCCCGACGGCGTCGTGGCATGGGCCGATGAGGACGGCCCGGATCGCGACGAGCTCGCCCAGGCCGCCACCCGCTGGTTCGGCAGCCCAGAAAACTGACGTCGAACCACCCCACCCGCGCACCACGATGCTGCCCGAGCACGTGGTCGCCCACAGAGATGATCATGTCGATGCGTCGCGCCATTTCAACGAAACTCAGGACACTCGTCGTATCTCTGACGGTGACTACTGCGGCAGGCCTCGCCATGCCGGCTATCACGTCCGCTCCGGCACAGGCCTACCCGCACGTCCAGCACGCGCGCTGTCACGACGTGCGGGTTCCGGTGTCAATCGCAAAGATCGGCAAGGCCCACGTATACGGGGAGCTGTGCCAGCCGCGCCACGGCGGCAGCACGAGCGACACCGTGCAACTGCTGGTGCCGGGCTCCACGTACAACCACAGCTACTTCGACATGCCCGTGCAGCCGTCCCACTACTCGTACGTCGCCAAGGCACTCGGCGCCGGTTACTCCACGTTCAACATCGACCGGCTCGCCACCGGCAGAAGCACCCTGCCGCCCAGCTCGCTCCACACCCTCGACGCGGGGGTCCAGGCGATCCACCAGGTGATCACGCAGCTGCGCGCGGGCGGGGTGAAGCATCGCAAGTTCACCAAGGTCGTCTGGGTCGGCCACTCGCTGGGCTCGTCGATAGCTTGGGCACTGGCCAAGCAGTACAACAACGTTGACGCGTTCGTGCTCACCGGCATGAGTCGCGGCAAGGTGAAAGACCCCGGCTACATGACGACAAACGCCGGCATGCGGCGGTTCTTCTACTACGGGCCCAACGCCGATCCGGCCGTCGTCGAGGCGGACGAGCGCCTCAAGGACCTGAGCACCGCGGCGGACTCGGCCGGCCCGGACCTTCCTCCGGCGCAGTCACCCTCACGCTCGATCAAGGTACCGACCCTCCTCGTCGTCGGTGACCAGGACCCGTACTGCACCGCCGGCGTCTGCACCGACGAGTCGTTGCTGGCCCACGAACGCCCGTATTACTCCGACAAGGCAGACCTCAAGGCCATCGTCGTCTCCGATAGTGGTCATTCCGTGCAGCTGCACAAGAACGCGCCCACGACCAACGCCGCGATCCTCCAGTGGGTCGACACTGTTGTGTCCTGACGGGCTGTGCACGGTCAGCCCGGTGGCGAACTACCTAGGCCGCCAGCGCCGGGCCGAGCAGCAGGCCGCCGTCCAGCACGAACTCCGCGCCGGTCGCGAACCCGCCCTCCGCGGAGGCCAGATGCAGGACGAGCGCGGTCACCTCCTCCGGCGTGCCGAGGCGCGGCACGGCGAACGGGGCAGCCGAGTAGAGGTCGCCGATCGCGGGCTGGCCGGCGGCCACCGGTTCGTTGATGAACGGCGTCGACACCACGCCGGGATGGACCGAGTTCACGCGGATGCCGTCGCGGCCGAGTTCCAGGGCGGCCGTGCGCGTGAGGCCCCGCAGCGCCCACTTGCTGGCGACGTACGGCGCGTAGTACGCCTGACCCACGTTCGCCATGGTGGAGGCGATGTTCACGATCGACCCGCCGCCGGCCTCCCGCAGCGCCGGCGCGGCGTGCTTGATGCCGAGGAACTGCCCGGTCAGGTTCACCGCTAGCGTCCGCTCCCACACGTCCAAGGCCGTGTCCTCGATCAACGCCGCCGGGTGCTGCGCGCCCGCGTTGTTGACCAGCACCGACAGCGGCCCGAAACGGGAGGAGGCCGCGTCCACCGCCGCGATCCACTCGGTCTCGGACGTCACGTCGAGCCGCACGGCGAACGCCCGCGAACCCAGTTCCGCGGCGAACGCTTCACCCGCCTCCTCGTTCCGGGCGGCGATCACGACCTGCGCACCCGCGGCGTGGAAACCCCGCACGTGGCTCGCGCCCATTCCGCTCGTCGCCCCGGTGACGAACACCGTACGGCCGTCGAAGCGCCCCATCGTTTCCTCCAGTGGTGAGTTGAGTGACTCATCTCAGAACCTAGCCACAACCCTGATGGTGAGTCAAGCGACTCACCTCATGGCATACTGGGCAGCGTGCCGACGTACCACGAGCGCATGGCGGAGCAGAAGCGGACGGCGATCGTCGACGCCGCGACCGGCCTGTTCCTGGAGTCCGGCTACGACAAGACCTCACTCGCGCGCATCGCCGACGCGGCCGGGGTGTCGAAGGCGACGCTGTTCAAACAGTTCCCGACGAAGGCGGAGCTGTTCGACGCGATCGTCACGGACTACTGGCGCACGGACGAGGGCGCGCTCACCCCGCGGCCGGGTGATCCGCGCAAGGGGCTGACCGCGCTCGGCAACCGGTACGTGGCGCTGCTGACGCGGCCCGGCATGGTCGCGTTGTTCCGCATCGTGATCGCCGAGGCACCGCGGTTCCCCGAACTCGGCCAGACGCAGTTCAAGCTGGGCAAACAGCCGTTCTTCGACGCCGTGCGCGACTACCTCGCCGCCGAACACGAGGCCGGCACGCTGCGCGTCGACGACCCGATCCTGGCGGCCACGCAGTTCCTCGGCATGATCTCGAACTTCGCGTTCTGGCCCCGGATGCTGCTGATGAACTGGGCGCCCACCGAGAAGGCCATGGCCCGTTCGGTGAAGGAGGCGGTCCAGACGGTCCTGGCCCGCCACTCGGTCACAACGGCCCCCGCCGCCTCGCGTCGTCCGTGAGCGGTTCGCGCCTGAGCTGTTCGGAGGAGCGTCGGAGCACAGCGAGGACGCGCTGAGCAAAGGGTCCTGCCGTCCAGCCTTATGGCCGACCTTATGGCCAATTGGTATGTACCACTTGGTGTGATCCTCGTCGTAGGGTCGGCGCGCAATCACCCTGCATGCAAGGAGCGGACATGAACCGCAAGCTCATCGCCGCCGCCACGGCGGCGGTAACGGCGGCCGGGCTGACCATCGCGGTGGCGCTGACAACCAGCGCCACCGCTGCCGACACGGCTGACCCTGCCATGCTGGCCGCGATGGCCCGTGACCTCGGCATCTCCTCGGAGCAGGCGCGTGAGCGCCTCGTCGCCGAGAAGGCCGCGGGCCAGACCGACGCCGCACTGAAGTCGCGCCTCGGCGCGGCGTACGCCGGATCGTGGCTGGACAGCACCGGCCGCACCCTGACAGTCGCGGTCACCGACCCGGCGCTGGCGAGCGCGGTGCGTTCCGGCGGCGCCGTCGCCACGACGGCGAAGCACAGCGCGTCCGCTCTGGACAGCGCGAAGATCAAGCTGGACGCCAAGGCCACCACCGCACCCGACGCCGTCCCCGGCTGGTACGTCGACGTGCGCGCCAACAAGGTCGTCGTGCTCGCCCACAACGGCGGCGAGGCACAGGCCAAGGCGTGGGCGGCCGAGGCAGGTCTGCACGGCGACGTCGTCGCCTTCGAGGCCAGCACCGAGAACCCCAAACCGCTGATCGACATCATCGGCGGCAACGCCTACGGCACCCCCGGCGGTGGCCGCTGCTCCATCGGCTTCGCCGTCGAGGGCGGCTTCGTCACCGCGGGCCACTGCGGATCCACCGGCGGCCGCACCTCCAACCCCGGCGGCACCATCCAGGGCAGCAGCTTCCCCGGCAACGACTACGCCTGGGTCCGCACCGACGCGGGCCACACCCCGCGCGCCCTGGTCAACCGCTACCCGGGCACCGTCCCGGTCGCGGGCTCCCAGGAGGCTCCGGTCGGCTCCTCCGTCTGCCGCTCCGGCTCCACCACCGGCTGGCGCTGCGGCACCATCCAGCAGAAGAACGCCTCGGTCACCTACCCCGAGGGCACCATCACCGGCCTGACCCGCACCAACGCCTGCGCCGAGCCCGGCGACTCCGGCGGCTCGTGGCTGACCGGCGACCAGGCCCAGGGCGTCACCTCTGGCGGCTCCGGCAACTGCCGGACCGGCGGCACCATCTACTTCCAGCCGGTGACGGAGATCCTGCAGGTCTACAACCTGCGCCTGGTGACCTCCGCCGGCCCGACCACGACCACCTCGCCGACGACGACCACGACCACGCCTCCCGGCGGTGGCGACTCGTGGGCCCCGTACACCTCCTACGGCGACGGCGCCCAGGTCACCTACGGCGGCGCGTCCTACCGCATCATCCAGCCACACACGTCCGTTCCCGGATGGGAGCCGCCGAACACCCCTGCCCTCTGGCAGCAGATCTGACGGCGACACCCTCCCACCGCCCTCCGACGGCTACCGCCGTCGGGGGGCGGCTTCTGAGCGGCTCCGTACACCGAGCATCTGGTCGAAGCGCTGGATGCCTTCGTCGAAGCCGATCCGGCCGCGAGCACGGTGACCGGAGCCGGCGAACCAGCTTTGGTTGGATGGTCCCATGGCATTGACACCGCCGGATTTCGACCGGCTACTCGTCCCGGGCACCAGGGTCGACACCGTGTCCGGATCGGGGACCGTCGCCGAACCGCTGCGTACCGAGCTGTCGCTGCCCTCGGGCGAGGTGGTCGCCTCGGAATGGCGCTGGGAGCCGGTCGGGTTCACCGAAACCGCACCGCCCGGCCGCTACCCGGTGCTGCTCCACCCGCTGGTGCTCGACAGCGGCGAGACGCGCGCTCTGATTCCGCTGGCGGTGCGGCTGGTCATCCGCGACCAGCCGGTGGCGTCGTGGACCATGGCGCTGCTGCCCGGCCAGGACCCCGCCGAGTTGAGCGAAGAGGGCTTCTACGGTTTTCCGGTGGACGGCGGCGAGGGCAGCTTGATCGACGCGCAGTACCTCCGCGAACTGCATGAGACCGACACGTACCCCGAATTCGTCGACACCGCCAAAAGCGACCTCGGGTTCGGTGAGCTGCTGGAGCCGTCCGAGGACGAGGACGGCCGCCAGACGGTGGGGTTCACCATCGGCTGCGATGGCGTCTATCCGACCTGGATCGGCCACACCGCGGACGGTGATCTCGCCTGCTACGTCATCGATCTGCTGGAGTTCGACGGGCGGACCTGAGGATTGCGGCGCAGTCGCGACCCAGCACGGCACCGGCTCCAAATCCCCCGGAATCCAGTGCGGTTGGCCGGTCGCCCGGCCGATCTCCCCGGCCGCGGACCGCGTGCTGACCACGCCCGCCTCGACCGAGGCCGATCGATAACGCACTGCGCACGTCCGGCCCGCCGTCGAAGCAGGTCACGGTGTTGATCGCCCCAGCGGCGGTGCGGCGCGACGATCATCAGCGCCGTTGTCGAGGTCGCTGGCACATGCTAATATCTCTTAGCATGTGCCAGGAACAGCGATGAGCGGTCCCCAGTTGACCGGGGACGACCTGGTGCAGATGTTGGCCACACTGGCGAACCCGCATCGCATGCGGGTGGTCGCGGCGCTGTCCAGAGAGCGCAACTACGTGAGCAAGCTGGCTCGTGAGCTGGGCATCAGCCGTGCGCTGCTGCAGGTTCATCTGAAGAAGCTGGAGTCGGCGGGTTTGGTGTCCGCGCGGATGGAGCTGTCGGACGATGGCAAAGCGATGAAGTTCTACGAGGTCAAGCCGTTCGACGTGCGTCTGACGCCGGAGTTCGTGGCGGCGGCTGCCGGCACGCTCGCCGCCGCGGGGCCGGCGTCGGCGGGCCATGAGGAGGACCGGTGACACTGTGTCAGGATCCGATGGAGTTTGCCGGAACCATGCCTTCGGATAGACATGCCCTGCCTGGGCCTCGTTGTGATAACGCCTTCCGCCTAAGACGCTCTTCTGAGCCGGTCTCATCTTGGTAGCGCAGGTGGCGCATCGCAAGAAACCCGCCTGACCAGCGAAAGTCGCTAGATCAGACGGGTTCTACCTACAAGTGGAGCTGAGGGACTCGAACCCCTGACCCTCACACTGCCCGTGAACCTTCGTCGTCTCGACCCCGCTGGAACCAGCGTGGTTGAGACGAAGTCACACAAACAACAGCCACGGTCGAACGTCTACCTGCGGTGGTGATTATGAGGCGTCGTCGTCCGCCACGCTATTGATCGACGGAGGGGCATGAGGATCCGTCGGGCGGCAACTCGAGGGACACCAGGTAGTTGTCGCTGACCCGTCGAGTGCACTCGCTGCGGTTGTACACACCGTGCCCTCCGCCTTCGTACGTCACGAACACGGTCGCGTTGCGCTGCTGGCGCCGAACGGACATCGCCTCATCGTGTGGCGTAGCAGGATCATGCCTGCTGTTGAGCAGCAGAGCCGGCAGTTCGGTGCGCATGGCAGCGGGCCGTTGCGGGGCCTGGGCATCCGGGCCCCCGAGGCACTCGGTCATCGCGACGTTACCGCGCACGGATCCGTCCGTGTGCGGCGAGATCCGGTTCTCGAGCCGGGTCAGCGCTCGGTACTCGGCGAAGTCGCGCACGCGGAAGCTCCGATCAGCGCACCTGATCGCGGTCGCCGCCATGGGGAACAAGAACGTGTCGCCACCTGCGGTCGCTTGAGTCACGACACCACCCATGTGCATCGCGTGCACCCGAGCGCTGAGCTCGGCCCAGTCGGGAACAGCGGCGATGGACGTCAACGTGTTGCTGAGGTCGTGAATCGTCAGATGGCGAGTGGGGTCATCCGGTGCGACGAGTTCGCCACGGGCTGCTTTCGCCATCAGTTCGTCCCACAGTGCAACGACGTCCTTGCCGTGCAAAGGAGACGAGGCGGTGCGCTCGTTCCACTGTCGCCACTGCTCGAACGCGTCGGCAGCCGCACGGGCGACTGAGGCAACGTAGTCACGGGCGTTCAACCCACGGTTGACCACCGAGTCCAACACCATCGCGCGTATGTGTGCCCCGTGGAGCTCGGCGAGGCGTTGGCCGATGACAGTGCCGTAGGACAGCCCGTAGTAACTGATCTGCGGCTCTCTCAACTCCCGGCGGAGCGCGTCGACATCACCAACGACGTCATCGGTTGACACGTGGTCGATGATCGGACCCGAATGCCTCGTGCAGTCTTCACGTAGTTTCCGGCCGTGCGCGACGAGCGCGTCGAACCCGGTTTTGTCGGCCAGGTGCGTGGTAGGACCCCCGAACAGCACTGCGGCCGAGCACTGCACCGGCTGGCTGCGGCCGACACCGCGAGGATCGAAGCCGACGATGTCGAACCGCGCCCGCACCTCGGGACTGAAGTTCCGCTGAACGGCGAACGTGAAGTCCACACCGGACTGGCCAGGCCCGCCAGGGTTGACCACCAGCACTCCGATGCGGCGGCTCGGGTCCGTCGCCCTGTGGCGGACCAGTGCCATCCCGAACGTGCCGAGCTTCGGTTGCTTCGGCGAGATAGGCCTGTTCATCACGGCGCAGTCGAAGCCGGCGCGATCGGGACATGGTTCCCAGGCAAGCGTCGTGGCTGACGAGACCGCTGGTGAGATGGCGGTGAGGGTCGCCACCGTCATAGCTGTCGCCGCCCACCGAAGCGCATTGGAGCGCGTGGTTCGCATGCCCGTCAAGTTGTGTCCTTCCAAGCTTCTAGTCACGACCGTTCTGCTGCGCCGGGATGCCGTGCACGACAAGGGCTCCGTTCACCGAGTCGTCGGTGACGGTCGCGTGCGCCGCGACATGCCGAGCGAGAACCCGCAACCGATCCGTTGGGGTGCACCGACTTCGCATCGAGCAGCGCGCCGACCTTGCGCAACGGCTGCCTGAAGCCGGCGTAGTGCTTGCCGTCGATCGTGCCGTCGCCACCGATGAGGGTGTCGAGGCCGAGAATCATCCGCATGGTCGTGGACTTGCCGGCACCGTTCGCACCGGGGAACCGGTCACGCGGCCGGGCCGGACGGCGAACGACAGGTCGTCGACAGCGACCGTCCTGCCGTATCTCTTGGTGAGGCCGATTTCTCGATAATGGTGCCGCCCCCTCTTCGTGTTGGGGGCAACTCTCCTGCGTCGAGGGGTACCACCACATCGCCCTGCAGTCTGCGACTGACGTCAACATCCGTCGCCGGGTGCCGCTACCTCCGTCGTAGCTGAAAGAGCCACATGGGATACGCGAAACCTCCAGAAGGCGGGTAGCGCTCCGCTTCGACGACGACAGCCCGCCGTTCGACTCCGTGACGATCACCGGCCACGCCGCGGCCGACGAGTACGCCGACCGCAACGGCGTGCCCGGCGAGATGGTCGTCCGGGTGAAGGTCGACAAGTTTTCGACTGTCCCGTCCGCATGGAGCCACCGTGCTCAGTCGGCCCTGGTGAAGCGGTAGCCGGCGTGATGCAGGGTGCCGTTCTCGAACTCGCCGAACGCCCAGAATCCGAGGTCGTCCAGGTAGTCGATCCGGGTGCCGTTGATCCAGTAGCGGCCCTGGTAGGCGCTTGCGCGATCGCCGCGTGCTTCGTCGTAGCGGCCGTCGGGCAGCAGTTCCTGGCGGACGAAGTTGTTCTCGTTGACCCACATGCCCACGTAGGGATGTGCCGGGTCGTGGGGAGGTTCCTCGTGCGTGACGGGAGAGGTGTCGTCCAGTGGCCGGCCGTTCCAGACGCGGACCTGTCCGTCGGTGATCAGGACGTCGAGGTGGCCGCCGCGGGCGGGTGTCGCGCCGGCGGGAGTGCCGGGGGCGTCGGCGAGGCGGAGAACGGCGATGTCGGCGGCTTCGCCCGGAGTCAGGGTCCGGCTCTTGCGCGGTTCGGAGAAATCGGTCGCGTCCGGGAGAACGACGGTGCCCGCGCAGTCGATGACGATCATGTTGTCGTCGCCCGCGGCGGTCAGCAGTCCTGGGCCCACTCCCACGATCACCGGGCCGCCGATGAGGACGTCGGCCTCCTGGAAGTCACCGATGAGTGGATTCGCCGTGATGACGGTGCCGCCGGTCAGCAGCAGCGGCCGGCCCTGGGGTTCGCGGATCTCCCGCAGGACGGCGTCCTCGCGACGCGGGCTCACAGTGGCGTTGTCGCTCATGGCGATTCCTCGTCTCAGTCTCGGCCGGGACGGCAGTGGTCGCGTTCAGCATGTGATCACGTGAGGCGCGCACTCGGCGCGCAGGGCGGGTAGATCAACGCCGAGGACCTCGCCGGTCCCCTTTGCGCGGTTCACCGTTGACGAGCACCGCGCTGATGTCGCGGGCGTCAGAGCCAGTCCAATGGTACCGAGCAGCTCGTTGAGCAGCATCTTGGTGATGTCTTCGGCCTGAACGTTCAGACGACTGTCCACAAAGGTCACTTCGGTCCGCACTTCATGAGCACGTTCCTGGACCTGCGGTCCGCGCCGCGCGGGCGGGTGCTACGCCCGTGACGCGGCCGGTAGGTGGTGTAGGTGAAACCGGGAAGCTCGACGAGTGCGGGGCTTGGCGACGAAGGTGGGCAGCGTCTCGTCGACGATCCACTCCCCGTTCTCGCAGTAAATGAGCGAGTTGACACCGGTCTCGTAGGGACCTTCCCCGGCGCGGAGGCTGGCGAACGCCAAATAGTTCCTCCCTCCGTCGCAAAGGTCAGCACGTCCTCACCGTTGGGAAGACAGGCGATTCACCCCTGCCGTAGAGCAGGAAACCGATCTCAATACGGATTTCATAAGAGAGCGCTCTCATTGATGTGCAACAATTCGACCATGGACCGTTACCAGCAATTCCATCAGGCGGCAATCAACCAAGGTATTCCGAGCGATGAGATCGACGGGTTCGCGGGTCAGCTCCGATTCGCGGTCTGGCTGAGCGGCCGGGTCTCCGGCGAGGAGATCGTCGGGCAGAAGGGCGGCCTGCCTCGGTTGCCGGTGGGCACGGAGTGGCCGACTGACGGCGACGGGTACGCGTTGCGGTTCATCGCCTCCGTAGACTGCGCGGCCCTTCCGCGGGCCGAAGGGCTTCCGCTGCCGACGGACGGCTCACTGCTCCTGTTCCTGGAGCACGAGGAAGACACGCTGGCTCCTTTCAGCCGTGACGAGCAGCCGGAGTACGCGCGAGCCCTGTACGTACCGGCAGGCACGGAGACGGCAGTGGCGCCATTGCCGTCCAGCCTCGAGGGGACGGATGTCGACGGCATGCCGCTCCTCCTTCCCGAGCGCGAGCTTGCCGCGTGGGTCGAGGCGGATCTACCAGAATGGATGTATGAAACTGACGAGGTCGACATGGGATTCCAGCCGGATTACGTGAATCAGCTGTTCGACAGTTTGAAGCACTTCTACCAACTGCGTGAAACCGTTGACAGTCTCTGGCCGGGGCCTGGCCGCCGACTGTCAACACTTCGCATGGGTGGGCACTGCAGGGAGATAGGCGGCAGCGACGGCCCGTGGCACCAGATGGCGACTACAAATCTCGAGGACCGGCCTGAAGCGGGCCTCGGCAACCCGGAGACGTGGAATTTCCCTCTGATCCAGGAGGAGGAGCACCGGTTGGTTCAGGAATGGGTGCCACTCGCCCAGTTCTACACCCAAAGCGATTTTCACTACGGTTGCTTCCTGATCAGCTTCGAGGATCTCGCAGCCAAGCGCTTCGACAAGATGCGCTCGTTCACAATGTTCTCCGAATAGGTTTCCGAACCTGACGGCATCGAGGCACCGCCTCCGACTGCGAGTGCCCGCGTCGCGCGCGATGAGGAACACGCTGGGCGACTCACCCCGTCCCACCAGTCCGCCCGAGGAACGCCGCCCGATCGGACATGCGCGGCCTGCCGTCACGCAGGACCCAGCAGTCGCAACTGCGTGAGCGACAGGTCGCGCTCCGAACCGATGCAGGTCGGCACAGCCATGACCCGGAAGGACGTCCGCATCCTCGAGCGAGGGAGATCAGGAGTGCCAGTCTCCGAACATCTCGACGAAGTTCTTACCGGTGACCTTGGCTCCACGGTAGGTGCCTTCGAACACGGCGGTGGCCTCCAGGCGTCCGTTGCCGCCGAGGATGATCTCCTGCCCCGGACTGCCGGTGACCTGCACCGTGAGACGGGTCTTCAGCGCCGGGATGCTGACGATCCACCGGGTCGGGTACCTCTGTCCGGTCGCAGGACTGGTCCAGTACTCGCCGGCGTCGTCGGCGAGTGGCACGACGGACGCCACCTCGTAGGAGCCGTCCTTGCGCAGAACCGTTGCCCAGGTGTGCGTCTCACCGTCAGCCCGGACGGCGTCCCAGACGGCCACCGCATCACCGTTGGGCAGGTTGAGGTTCATCCAGCTCCAGTGGTTGCCCGGCGCCCCGTCGGTCGGTCCCCACTGGCGGTCCAGCCAGGACTGGCCGGTGAACGGCCGGGTCTGCCCGTCGATGGTGAGAGAGCCGGTGGTCCGCATGTCGGGCAGGGCGAACTCGTAGTTGGTCTGACCGAACAGCGAGAACGCCCCGGTACCGCCGTAGTTCAGGGCCGGTCCGCGTGCCTGGAGCACCACGTCGAGGGAGCCCCACGGCACGTCGAGGGAGACGGACATCCGCTGCGCGTTGCCGGTCCACCTGAGACCGGGCGCCGTGATGTCGAGGCCCGTCGTGCTCCAGTCGTAGTCCCCCGCGTCGACCCTGGTGGCGTGACTCTTGTACCAGCCGGTGGTCGCGTCGTGGACGGAGAACAGCAGCAGGTTGCCCGGCCCCTTCGGGATGCGCACGGTGTGCACCAGCAGGCCTATGTCGTGCCCCCCGGAGTTCACCCGGCTGGTGAAGTAGATCGAGTCGGCCCAGTCCTCCTCCGGACCTGGCGTCTTGGCGGCGAGATCTGCAGCCGCGTCGACCAGTGCCGGGATGCCACTGGCGGCGACCGTTCTCGCGGGTGCGGGGTTCCCGTTGTCGGCTTGCGCCAGGGATGAACCGACCGTCGAACCCAGCAGGGCCACGGCTGCGGCCAGTGCGACTCCGGTGCTCTTTCGCATGGCGACCTTCCGAACGCTTGACGATGGTGTGTATTACCAACTAAACCCAGTGTGGTTTGTAATACAAACTATGTCAAGCGGCGAGCCGGCCGGGAAGGACGTCCGCAGGTCGGCTCACCGTTGGATGGCCGGCCGTCACGCGAAGGCCGCGCCGATGGCGTCGCCGATCTCGTTCAGCACTTCACGCGAGACCTGGACGTCGCGGGTGAAGGACAGGAATGCGTGGGGCACTCCCTCGACCAGCCGGTGCGTCACCGGCACCCCGGCCTGATGGAGGACGTCCGCGTACCGGATGCCCTGGTCGCGTAGTGGGTCGAGCTCGGCAGTGACGATGAGCGCTGCCGGGAGTCCGGCGAAGTCTCCCGCGCGCAGCGGAGAGACGCGGGGGTCAGCGCCCTCGTCGGGGGTGTTCAGGTAGGCACCCCAGAACCACTCGAGCCAAGGCCACGTCAGCAGGGGGCCGGCGGCGTGGTCGTACATCGATGCGCTGTCGTCGAAGCGGTCGGTTGCCGGATAAGCGAGGGCCTGGAAGGTGACGGTGGGTCCACCGCGTCGCCTCGCTTCCTGCGCGGTGACGGCGGCGAGGTTGCCTCCCGCGCTCTCTCCGAAGAGCGCGATGCGCTTCGGATCGCCGCCGAAGGTGCCGGCGTTCTGCTCGACCCAGCGCAGCGCCGCATAGGCGTCTTCGACAGCCGCCGGGAACCGGTGCTCCGGCGCGAGCCGGTAGTCGACGGAGACGACGATGGTCCTCGACCGCGTCGCGACGACCCTGGCGAAGTGGTCCTGGGTGTCGAGGTCGCCGAACACCCAGCCGCCGCCGTGGAAGAACAGCGTCACCGGAGCCGGCGAGCCTGCCGGAATCGTCTCGGGCGTGCAGATGCGGATCGCGACGTCGTGGTCGCCGTTGCGGAAGGTCATGTCGCGGACCTCGCGCACCGGGACTACGTCACAGGCGAACGAGGCGAACGCAAGGCCGGCGGCGCGGTTCTCCGCCACAGTGAGGGTGTTGGCCGCGGGGGTCGCCGCCAAGCCGTCGAGCACGGTCCGGATCTGGGGATCGAGGGGCATGCCTCACCTTTCGGGTGCGCTGAAATGATCTTGGAATGAACACTCCAACCGTAGGCACCGCCAGATTGGAAAGTCAATTCCAATCTCGGTAGGCTCGCTCCATGGAGACACGCGGCGCCGAACCCCAGGTCAAGGCAGCGAGTACCGAGGGCGGTCGGCGCACGCGGGACCGCATCCTGCAGGCCGCCGCCGAGCTGATGTTCAAGCAGGGTGTCGCCGGCACGACCATCCCCGACGTGCAGCGCCGCGCTCAGGTGAGCGCCTCGCAGATCTACCACTACTTCGGAGACAAGAAGGGCCTCACCGCGGCGGTGATCGAGTACCAGAACACCGTGAAGCTCGAACAACAGCGGCCCCTGCTCGACCACCTCGACAGCGTCGACGCACTACGTGAATGGTGCGAACGCGCCGCCGTCCGCCTGGACGCGGTGAACTGCGCCGGAGGGTGTGAGATCGGCTCGCTCGCAAGCGAACTGTCGGACATCGACCCCTCAGCCCGCCTCGGCCTGGCCACGGGATTCGCCGCCTGGCAGGCCGCGATCGAATCCGGGCTCGCGCGCATGCGCGAGCGCGGCGACCTTGGAGCCGACGAGGACGTTTCGGCGCTCGCGGTCGCGCTGCTGGCCGCGATCCAAGGCGGCATGCTTCTGTCCCAGGTGCGGCAAGACGCCACCCCGTACCGCCGCGCGGTCAACGTGGTCATAGACCACATCGCAGACCGCGTCGCGGCGGCTCGAGCTTCGCGGTCCACCGTTCACTGAACGCGAGCCGGCCTGCTCCGTCCAGTATGGACGGACCGCGTTCATGGAGCGATGACGACGGCGTTGGACCGGGTGCAGGCGTCGCGGACCTCCGGCCCGCCTGCCCTGCCGGCACCGGACTGCTCGTACTCGCCGAACGGCAGGTCGCCACGTGTCAACGGCACCAAACGGGCGGTCGGCGAGCACAGTCCGACACCCATCGACACGACAGCCGGCACTGGCCCGCGCCAAACGCTGGCCCGCAAACGAACGGTGTCCACCTGTGGCGGGCGTGGCGCGGTCGTCTGCCAGACGGCTTTGCCCCAGTCGGCGACATCACTGTCCACTTGAGACAGAAAAGCAAGATCGCCCGCCAACCTCATATTTGCAGGTCAGCGGGCGATTCGCATGCTATGTTGAATTGTGGAGCTGAGGGGACTCGAACCCCTGACCCTCACACTGCCAGTTTGGTCCACAAAGGACTCCTACCAGCACAAACACTAGAACCCCAACAACTCCAACGCAACTAGCCGCCGTTCAGCGCCGTTGAGTACCGTTGGATGACGTTCAACTACCGGCACTGCTCCAGTTCCGCTCCAGCACGATCAGTGTGAAGGGCTCGCTGGCGGAGGTTCGAGTTGCCTCCGAAGTCGTCATCCTCGACCAAACGCCAGCTCTTCCCGTGGCTCACCGAACGCGAGCGCCCCCGTTCGATGCCGCGCTCACACAGTAGTTGAGCGGCATGCGACGTCAGTGCTCCTCGGCCTCAAACTGCAGCGCTCGTTCGGCGCTGTCAACCAGCTCCGCGAACGTGAGGACCTGCACACGGCTCAGGTGTGCATTGTAGGAACGGATCGTCTGCTCGATCTGTTCACGGGTCGCTGAGTCGGTCGCACATAGCGCCGGATGCCCGATGACCACCGTGCCTTTCACACGACGGTAGTCGTAGACCACACCGAGTTCGTTGCGGTGAAGAGTCTCAAGACCGGCGCCCAGCTCGTCGAGCGCGCGGATGTAGTTCATACATTGCCCTACCGCCTCGTGAACTTCGTTGGAGACGATCAAGTGATTGCGATGCGGCTTGACGAGCTGATGCCCTGGTCGTTTGAGCTCGACGATGTGAATACTGCGATCGGCGCAGACTAGTGGGATGTCGTGTTGGTCGAGCGGGACGGTGTTACGGCGATCAAATACGCCCGTGTAGTGACCACCAAATATCCAGTACCTCCGGCCGATCATCTTCTGGATCTCGGCTTCGGTGGTCGCTGGGTTCAGCACTAGTTCACGCAGTTCCGCGACCGCCTCGCGGCGTCGGCGGATGACATCGACATCCACCGCCAGGCGTCCCGCATCGGTCGAGGTGATGCCCGAGACCACACCGCCCACGTCGGCGAGCCCGGCGAGCGTGCGACCCAACTCGGTCGGGCTGACGTTGCGCTCGGCGAGCAAGCGGCCCAACTCGGCCGCGCTGAGGTTGCGCTGGTACCTCGCCTCACGCACCTTCGTGATCCGGTCGACCAGCGTTTGCGCGAAAGCGGAAAAGCCCATCCCTGGGTCAGGTTCGCGAACAGTTACGGTCGGCGGGGCGTGAGAAACAAGGTAGCAGATGGCGTCGTACATCCCGTCGCGAACGAGGCGTTGAAGGAAGTCCAGCAGCCGGCCTTCGTGTGACTTCGGCGGGCCAGCCGATTCGGACACGTCAAGTGGATTAGGTCGTTGACGTAACGGCGTGGTCGTCGCGGCGCGTTCTTCGAGCAGGAACACCTGTCCGAGTGCAGGTTTGAGCGCTTGCACCGATTGTTGATCGTAACCCCGCGAAACGTTGGCGGTTTGGGCGAGGATGTCATTCATCCTGTTTTGCAGGTTGTTGATTGACGGCCCGGTATCGGTCGTGACCTCGACTGCGGCGACGGGCACCCCCTCGTCAATGACGACGAGATCCCACGGCCTGCGAGACTCATGGTAAGAACCCGGGAGAGGTAGTGGCTGGTCGCGATGGATCGACGCTCGGTCCAAACCGCGAAGCACCAGCTCCTCGACGATGGCATCGACGATAGCTTGCTCGCGCCGGCCGATCCGCACTCCGCTGTCAGTCCAAGGCGTGCTCAGCCGAGCCTCATGGGCTTCCCAGAAGCTCCGGATGGCGTCTTCCGCTGGGTGCGATGACAACAGGCCCTCCGACCTCCACGACACGTGTACCGACAGCCGATCATCCTGCCGGAGTCGTGATCCGCTGCGCCGCGGGTTTAGGAAAATCGGGCCCAACCGGGTAACCCAATGACGCCTTGCACCGTCTGAGACACTGCCACCTTCTATCATCCGGCTCTTCTCGGTGAGATTCCCTGCGGTGCCATGCGCCGTTCCGGGTCCGTCAAACACGAGCGGCTCTATCCCGTAGTCGGTGGTGACGTCGAGTAGCCGCTCACGAACATGATCTTGTGATGGATGACGATTCCCTTGCGGGTTGTTTCGGACGCCCGGCAGCTGGGACCAACGCCAAGAACCCACAACATTGAGACACGGCACTGATTTCATCCGTCCAAAGAGGAGACTTTCGCATGTTCAGTCGAATGCTGAGCGCCTTCGGCATCGGTGGCCCGTCCGTCGACACAGTGCTCGACTCGCCGCACGCCGTGCCCGGTCAGCCGATCACCGGGCAGGTCCGCATCCAGGGCGGCAGCTCGGACGCCGAGATCGGCCAGGTCGTGCTGTCGCTGGTCACCCAGGTCGAGGTCGAGCGCGGCGGTTTCGGCGGCTTCGGCGGCGACGACGAGCACGGCAACGTCGCGGAGTTCTTCCGGGTCGTCGTGCAGCAAGGGCTGCGGGTGCCGGCGGGTCAGCTGGTCTCGGTCCCGTTCCAGCTGACGGTGCCGTGGGAGACGCCGATCACCGCGGTCGGCGGCGCGGCCCTGCCAGGGATGAGCGTGGGCGTACGCACCGAGCTGATCGACGCGGGCGCACCCGACAAGGGCGACCTCGACGCGGTCCTGGTCGCTCCACTGCCCTCGCAGAACAAGGTGCTGGACGCGTTCGGGCAGCTCGGATTCTCGTTCCGCAGCGCCGACGTCGAGGCCGGGCGCCTGCCCGGTGTACCGCACGAGCTGGGCTTCTACCAGAAGCTCGAGTTCTTCCCGCCGGCCCAGTTCGCAGGCAGGGTGAACCAGGTCGAGCTGACCTTCGTGGCCAACGCGAACGAGCTGCACGTGGTCCTGGAGGCCGACCGGCGCCGCGGCGGGTTCTCGTCCGGTGGCGACACGTCTGGCCACCTTCGGCTCTCGCACCAGGAGGCGCAGGTCACCGACTGGGCCGCGGCCATCAGCGGCTGGCTCACGCAGGTCGCCGAGCGCGGCCGGTCGAACCCCGCGTTCGGCGGTGCTGCTCACAACCCGGCGTTCGGCGGCCAGAACCGGCCGACTCGGCTGTGCACAGGGCTGGTTCCCTCGCTCCCTGCCGCCCGGCCGTTGTCGATGACGCAAGGTCCAGGTACCTCCAGTCCGCAGGTGCTGGCACGCCTTGCCTGCTGTCCGATGTTCGGTGCGCTCTGTGCGCGCTTTCGTCAGTCTTGCTGGGGATACTGCCAAGCATCCAGGTCGTGATCGCACCGATGGGAGCACGATTGGTCGGCAAGTACTCACCTCTGATGGGACACCTCGCTGCCGTGGCCGATAGCCGACAGGGTGTTGAGCTGTCGTTTGCCGAGATCGCTGACCTCGTCGGTGGTCTGCCGGCGTCGGCATACGAGCACCGGGCGTGGTGGGCCAACAGCCTGATGTCCCAGCAGGTCGCGTGGCGCCACGCCGGCTGGCGGGTCGATTTCGTCTCCCTTGAGCACCGTCGCGTGCGGTTCGTTCGACATGGCGCTCCGCGGAATGCAGCACGTGAGAGTCAACCGGAGGCTACGGGGATCGAGCTACCCATCGACGACGGCACTCCCGCCCTAGACGTGCGCGTGCGTTGTGCCTGCGTGTCGCCGGCAAGGTTGGACTATCCGACGACAAGCTGGTGTTCCCGCGCTTACCTAGTGTCGCCGCGATCTATCGCTTGACCTTCGCGAACTCGGCGGGCAGGCCTCGGATCTATATCGGTGAGACCGACAACCTCCGGCGCCGCGTCGGCAACTACCGCAATCCCGGGCCGACGCAGCAAACGAGTCAGCGGCTCCACGACGAACTCGTCCGCCACCTGACAGCGGGTGGCACGGTCAGTCTGTCCATAGCGATCGAAGCGGAGATCGAGACGGATGGACAACACTCCGTGTTGCCTCTGGCTCGCAAGACGGCCCGCGTTCTCGCCGAGCACGCCGCGCTCGCTCGGGCCTACGTCGACGATGTAGCGGACATCATGAATGCGGATCGAGGGGAGAAGTGACACGGTCAACGGTTGGCGAGTAACGGCCAACTTCGGCTACAAGGACGTGCGGCGGCGTCGCGTTTCGGCGACATCGCCATGCACTTCAACGGCAACCGTAAACCTACCTGAGTCCAATCTAAGCGGTAGACATGGAATGAAGGTCCCACATGATATGCGGCATCTTCCGGTCCTCGTCAAGGAGGACACTCTCTCCAGACGGCCGTTTCGCAGCCTCTTCAAAGAAGGGAAGATGCGCGGTTCTCAACTGCGGGTAGAAGTGCCGAAACACAAAGTCGATGAATCGGTGCACGCCCAGAGGAGCAACACACGCGACACGGCAGTCGATGGAGTTGATTGTCAAGTGTGCTGCTGGATGACCGGACCTCGCCGCCTTCGGGTCGAAGTCGAATCGGACAGGTGACCGCAAGGCGATATTGCCGTCTTCAGAATCCCTATACATTTCGACCACATCGGCGATGGCCTCCCCCTCTTCCAGGAACGCTGGGTCGACAATATACGGACACGGAATATAGGCCAGCCGATGACCTACGATCTTGCCGCCCTGAACGTCATAGGTTATCTGAATTAGGCTTCCATCGAGCAACACTGCAGAATAAATCCCTGCAGCCAGCCATGCGAGATACTGTCCTATGTCAGGATGCTTGCGGGTGGTAATGAAGGCCGCCGTTGGATCATGAGCGTGCCACGAGACCCGGGTAGAGTTGAGTGAAACTTCGTTAGCATATAGCGCTAACTCCGCCTCCATGAGGTAGTCCAAGACATTCTTGACGTCATCGCGAACAAGTCTAGTCGTCGTCATCGGAACCATCAGTCTGCAGGCTCGTCACCAACTTTGTCCGAAGAGCAGGCGGGAGGTCATAGAAGTCCATCTCCCCCTTATCAATCGCCTCAAGGAACGCAGACAGCCCTTCCGTTGCTTTTCTTACCGCGGCCTCGTCGACGTCTGACCTGTCGCGATGGATGTGCCGCAAAGTCCGAAGCTCTTCCACAGTCGGGATCGTGAAGGCGAGCTGGAATCCATGATCAGCAACGGCTGAGGTTTCCTGAAGGATCGCCTGCATTTTGTCACCCCACCCGGTAACCCGCACCCAGGCACGACTACGCGTAATGGCAGTAAATAGCGTATTTCGTCGAGTGACCGCGTTAAAGTCGCTCGCGGCGTGTTGAGTGTCGAGTGCGTACACCATCGGAGCTTCGTTACCTTTAGCTCGGAAGATGTGCGCTATAGCCACTGACCCTTCCTTGAAGATCTTATCAGCGCTGGTGTTGACCCCAACCAAATGCGAAGCGATCCCGTTGCGCTGCAGTTCTCGCATCAGGCGCGGAGCTCGACTCTTCGCGCGATATGAGTCGGGCAAGACAATCAAGATGTCGTCGGGCTCCAGCTCGTCCGTGGTCAGGTTCGCCTTGATTTGGGATGCAACCCAGGAATCCTGAGTAGGCTCGTCAGAGAAGGACTGCATAACAACGGCATCGTCGGAGTTAAGCTGTTGAGTGAAGTACTCAGGATAGCTCTCACGCGATCGTTCAAGGGTGACCGGCGACCCTTCGCGAAGTTCGCCGTGAACGACGTTGTAGCCAATGTCACGCCAGAGCGTGGGATCATCCGGGTGTTGAAGCAATCCACTTTCGCGGTACACCCCAATGCCAAGCGCGTGGGCTGTCGCGAGTGCCCAGGGGGTGTTCCTATAACAGACCGGAAGGACTATGTCGCGCCGAGGGCCGTCAGGCCCAGACGCGAGACTGATGAGACTCTCGCCGTTGGGGCCGGTGCCGAACAGCTCGTCGGTGTCCGGCATAGCCGACTCTGACAGCTTCTGCAGTTCGTCGTAGCCCCAGACAATACGTTTGGGAGGCTTGGTGAACATGTACACCAACTGAAAGAACTCCGGCGGGAGATCCTGGGCCTCGTCGATCAGGACCGCATCGAAGATCGGCTCGACTTGTCGAGACTTTGCTACAGCTAGAAGTTCCTGACAGACACCTTGAAAAGCATCGTCCATGCCATATTTTCCTCGCGCGTATACCCAGTCGCGGGGAGTCTCACCTAGCGCTTGCGCGATAAGACTGTAGACACCTTGACGGTTCCGCGAGCCCCAAGAATGCAGTATTCGAAGGCGGCTTGCGTCCGGCTTGTCATTGTTGTGTTCGAAGGTGAAGCGAGTGACCAGGTCATCAATCTGTTGATACAGTGCTCGCGAATGAAACGTGACCGCGATTCGCCAATCCGGTTTTTGTGTGTGCCAGTAGGCAGCCTTGAGGGCAAGAACAACGGTCTTTCCTGAACCGGCGAGACCGCGGATTCGCTGGGGACCTTCGGGGCTCTCGATTGCCGCCATCTTTTGCCAGCGATCGAGGTTCGCGATACCTTTCTCGATCTCCTTGAGCTTCGCCCCTCGGGACGACGCGTTCGTGACCGAGGAACGCTTCTTCGCTGGTTTGATCGTCGTGACGCGCTGCAGAGCTGCGTGCAGCCGCCGCTCGATCGGAGGTTCGATCGGCTGCAGGGTCTCGACCCATGCCCGAAGATCCTCAATGCCACCGTAAAAGCCCTCGACTCCGACGGGCTGTTCGTGGACAGGCGCGGGAAACACAGTGGCAGTGCTGGGCACAACGGCGAGTCGCCGGCCGCGCCTGAGGCCGTCGTGGCGCCCCAGATAGCTCTCAAGGACCGCGTAGAGGCGGTCCTGACTTTCGGTAACGACCGACCACTGCTCTTCCGTGGTCGGGACTTGTGGCGCGAACAGGAAGGCGACCAGCCCGCGTTCACGGCTCACCAGCAGGGCATCGACCTCGACGCGTTCATCCGAAGTTGCAAGTACCGGGTAGCCGAGGTAGACGGTTCCCTCGTCCACAACCGCACGTAGTTGCGTCGCGAGCGCCTGTGCCGCTTGGCGGTTACGGCTCTCACCCTGGATGACCTCAAGAGGCATGTGTTGACACTTCCTCGCTTGCCGGATGCCGTAGGACGCATCTGACGTGGACCTGGTAGGTCCGTACTGTATGTGCACGAGGATGATCTGCTGACTGCACCACTTCCGGAGCGCGAGCAAGTTGTCCAGTCATCAGACCTGTGCCCACTCGCGATCAGCCCGCCCACGCGAGGCGTTCGGTGTCGCCTCGGCCTCTCCACCACTCCTGTTCAACAGATCTCATCCTCAGCACGCTCAGCAACGCAGTGGTGAGCACCAGCCGCTCGCCCCGCAGCACACCAAGCGCCTCGATGCTCGAACTGTGATCACTCAGCACGCACGTGAGCGCCGTCTCGACCGAGCACAACGGCGGGCGACCAGTCGCCTTTCGGGTGACACGCGAGGAGGCGTCACCCCAAGGGCGACGGATCGCATGACCACACGAAGTCATGCGACCACCCGATCGAGTGAACGTCGCGGTCTGTTTGTGGTCGCTGACAGCAAGAGGCAGCTTTTTTGTCGGTGCTGCGGTCTATGTTGCCGCGCATGACGGAGCAGGCGTCTCTGAGCATGGGGGCGACCTCATCCTCCAGCGGGTTGGGGGGTTCGCCGCCCTGGCCCTCAGAGTGGGACACGGTGGTTGTCGGCATGGTGGCCAGCGGGCTGGTCGCGCTGTCGCAGAAGCTGGAGCGGCGGGGCACGTTCCCGGTGCCCTACCCCGTGGCGCTGCAGCGCGGGTTGGACCGGCTGAGCGCTATGGGCATGGTCGCCGGGGTCGAGGTGCCGCGCAGCGTGATGGACCTGGCTGCCTGGGCGCACCAACCTTTCTCGCGGTGGCCGTTCCGCCCGTCGGTCGAGGGGATGAACGGCGATGAGGTGCTGCTGGTGGGAGGCAAGCCGAGCAAGGCGTGCCTGGAGTGGGCGGTGATCAGCGGTGACGTCGAGGGAGAGATCCGGGAACGGCTGCTCATCCATGGTGTGCTGGACGTCTGCAAGGCCCACGACGACCGGGATGCCTACGTGAGGTTTCGCCGGCTGCTGGTGGAGCGGCCGGCGATGTCCGAACGCGACCTGATGCTGACCATGGCGAAACCGGGGTTCGCGTTGGTGGCCCAGCATCTGCGCGGCGCCTATCGCCCAGCTCCGGCCGAGGCGTTGGTCCATGGCGAGGCAGTGGTGTGTGGGGGTTGCGGACACCTGTGGATCGTGGACAGCGAGGGTGTTCGGCGATGTCACGAGTGGGACTGCCCCGCGCCGGACACGGTCAGAAAGCGGCTGCCGGCCTCGGAAGGGGTGGTCTGGCTGAGCCGGGAGCTGCGGATGTTCGTCTCAGGTCCCGGCCGGGCGGAGCTGCGGATCGCCAAGGCGCTGGAACGCGCGGGATTGACGGTCCGGTTGTGGCCTGACTTCGACGCGTGTGACGTGTTTCCGGTGCAGGTGCCGTGGGCGGCGGACGTGAAGTCCTGGACGAACCCGGTTCGGCTGGCCTGGCGGCTGACCGAGCGCCCGTTTCTGGTGCCGCGTGACGCGGAACGGGGGTTCATCGTGATCGCGAAGGAGCAGACGACCGGTCGCCCGGAGTACCTGCGGGCGCTGCGCAATCACTGCGCCTGGTTGAAGGGACAGTCCCGCGTCGAGGTGGTCTCCGAGAAGACCTACATCGACCGCGTGGTCCGTGAGGCCCGGAAGGGGCAGGTGTGAGGGACAGCAGGACGTGGAAGAAGGACGTCGGCAAGGCCCTGAAACGTGAATGGGACGCGCCCGAGGCATCCAGAGGCGTGCTACGGCTGGTCGACATCGAACTGGTCCTGTGTCTGGCCGAACATGTCGCGCCGGAACATTCTGTTGACGACGCGTGGGCGCTGCTCGGCGGCTACCCGTTCCTGCTGGCAGGCCAGGACTCTCTGCCCGCCGAGCACGAGACCATGATCGGTGTCGCCCGGCACCTGGTGCTGTGGTTCAAAGATCGCGACGACTGGCGTGCCGCGCTGCAGGAGTACGTCGGATTCCCCGAGACGATCCGCGGCTACGAGCTGGACCTGACACGCGGCTCGTCACGGCGCCGCTCCCCGTCAGTGTTGTCCGACCGGTTCGACTACTACGAGGACGTGCTGACCCATCCGCCGGCCGATGCCACAGGCACGACCACCGTCGCGGGGCCGGGACGGTACTTCAACCAGGCCCAGGGCGGGTCAAGCGTGACGATCCCGGACTGGTTCCCCGCCCAGCCGGCAGGGCACGGGCATGACGTGGTGGCGCGGCGGGACCGCGACGCGATCGAGATCGAGTGGTCGGACCTCACCGATGCCGCCCGGTGGGGCGACGCCCGTGAGAAGGAGCTCGGCTGGCCGGAGGAGTCGCGATCGAACTGGGTGGAGCGACTGGAGCGGGTGACCCTGGAGGTCCGCCAGGCCGACAACACCTTCTCTGCTTCCACCAGGCTCACCATCGCCGGGATCATGCACATGATCGGCATGGTTGGGGCAGGCAAGAGCACGTTGGTCGAGGCCCTCATCCTGTGGTGTCACCTGCACGACAAGCGGGTGTGCGTGGTGGCCGACAATGTCACCTCGGTGCTGCGCAAGACGGTGCACCTGCAGGCCCTCGGTGTCCGCGCGGCTCCGGTGCTGGGACAGTCCAACCGGGTGCAGCACCTGACCCGGCTGCACCGGCTGACCAGTCCTCGCGACGGCCGCATCGCCCCGACCGCGGACCGCATGTTCGACCTGACCAGTACCGCCTGTTCCCTCGACGGGCTGCGTGATCACGCCGCAACGCCGTGGGAAGTCCGGCACGCGCCGTGCCTGGGCTTGTTGCCCGACGACAGCGACGGGGCTGCGGACGGCAAGCCTGGTGTCCGGTCGTGCCCGGCGTGGCACGGCTGCCAGCGCCACGAGCCTTCCCGCGATCTCGTCGGCGCCACAGTGTGGGTCGCCACGACTGCCAGCCTGATCCACACGCCGGTGCCCCGGCAGCTCAACGACGAACGGCTGCGTTACCTGGAACTTGCCTGGCGGCGCAGTGACCTGATCATCGTGGACGAGGCCGACCAGGTGCAGGCCCAGCTGGACTCGGTGTTCAGCCCCGAGCAGCAGCTCATCGGCGAGGACTACGACGCCTGGCTGGACGAGGTGATCGACCGCACCAAGAAGACCATCCGCCAAGCCGGGCGCGAGCCGATGCACGAGCCGCTGGTGCGGCATTGGCTGGTGAACCTGGACAACGCCAACATCGCCGTGGACATCGTCTACTCGGCGCTGTCTCGCGATGGCGCACGCCCCCAGCCCGCGCTGTCGCGCCGGTGGCTGGACAAGGCCTACTTCACCGAGTGGACCCTGTCCCAGCAGCTCGCTCAGTCCTGGGCCGGCTTCGGACCGGCCAAGAGCAACAGCCATCATCCGGTCGAGGGCTGGGAGAGCGACCCGGTCTATCAACGACTGCGGCGCGCGTTCGACGGTCTGGTCGACGACCCGCTGGGGACGACGGACTCCCCCGACGCACTCACCCAGCGCATGGTCACGCTGACCGCGCAGATCCTGCGCGACGCCAACGAATCCATCCGGATGCGCCGGGTCACCGACTGGCTCGAAACCACGGTCAAAGACCTCGGCAACGAGGGACTGGCCCTCGTCATCGACGACCTCGAGCGTCAGGCCGTGCGGCTGGAGTTCACGCTCGCGGTCGCCGTCCTGGCCAAGTCGCTCGATCACGCGATGGACATGTTCCGCGCCATCGAGATGGAACTGGGTCTGGAGGGCACCAGCTCGGCGTTGTTCCACCGCGCCCCCGGCGACTACCAGCCGGTTGTCCCGGACTCTCCAATGGGCAACGTCCTGGGCTTCCAGTACCTCGATGACGACACCGACCGGCGTCGCGGCCGCGCGAAGATGGGACGGCTGCGATTCTTCCGCTGCAGCGGCATCGGCCGATGGGTGCTGCTGCACCTGCACGACCTGTTCCGCACCGACTCCGACCGAGGACCCAACGTGCTGCTGCTGTCAGGCACCAGCTGGGCCGGAACCTCGGCGCGCTACCACATCGACATCCCGGTCACCGCGATCCTCACCCCGCCGAAGAAGGAGCTGGCCGCCGTTCGCGGCAGCCGCTTCGAGTTCTTCCCCCTGTTCGCGGGTGACCACAGCGCCCCGATCAAGGTCTCGGGCAAGTTCGGCGAGCAACGCGAACTCGCGCTGCGGCAGATGGTCGCCGAACTGGCCGATCCCGGCCCCGGCAAAAGCATCCTCGAACAACACCGTGACTCCCTGCCGCCCAACCGGCAGCGCCTGCTGCTCTTGGTCGGCAGCTACGCCGAAGCCCGCCTGGTCGCACAGCACCTGGCCACCCTGCGCAGCAGCTGGCAGGACCAGATCTTGCACCTGGTCGCCGACGACGAGGAGTTCACCGACTCGTGGGACGGCGCCAACAGCCTGCGCCGCGGCGACGTGCACACCCTCGCGCGGACACAGGCCTGGATCCTGGTCGCGCCGCTGCTGGCCGTCGAGCGTGGTCACAACATCCTCAACGACGACAGCCAAGCCGCGATCGGCGCGGCCTACTTCCTTGTCCGGCCACATCCCCGGCCCGACGACCTCAGCTACGTCATTCAACGAGTCAACCGCTGGGCCACCCACCAGATCCGCACCGGCTTCCCCGCCGTGGAAGGACCGGACCGGGCCTCGCTCGGCCGGTGCGCCGCCGCGTTCCGCTCCGCTGGTCACCGCCAGTGGCGGTGGCTGCTCAACCTCAAACTCGCCTACAGCAACCTCCCTGTGCGCGAACGCGAAGCGCTGGCCTGGACGCAGCTGGTCACCATCTGGCAGGTCATCGGCCGGCTGGTCCGCGGTGGTGTCCCGGCGGAGGTGTACTTCTGCGACGCCGCCTTCGCTCCCAGCGCCGCACGCCGCTCGGAGAACGCCAGCGACGACGCCTCGCTGAGCCTGCTTATCGGGCTGCGCGATGTCCTCGCCCCGTACTTCGCCCCCGACAGCACCGACCCCGACACCTACCTCGTCGACGCCCTCTATGGCTGCCTGTACGAGGCTCTCGCCCAGCTCGAAGGACTGTGATCCATGCCCCCTAAGTCCAAGTTCCAGCAGCAGCAGCTGGCCGCCTTCCGGCTGCGCGCAGACAGGCCGTGGGAGCGTCGGCTGTACCTGCTGCGCTTTCCCGAGCACTGGAAGAAGCCGCTCACCACCCTGTCCAGGGCCCGCAGGGACGGCAGCGAGATCCGCTCGGTCCCCATCGTGCTGCTCAACGACGTGATCCGGGCGTTGGTGCCCGACGTCATCACCGTCGCCACGCGAGCGACGATCGGCGAACAAGCACCGTGGATCTACAGCGACATCGAGGTCGACACCGAGTCGCTGTTCGCCATCATCGCCGCCTGGGTCCGCGCCGTGTCCGGCGACCCCGCGAAGGCCGAGACGATCCTGAGCCGGCTGCACCACCTCGATCTCGCCTGGGAGCCGCTGGATCTCGACTTCGCCAGGCTCACCACAGGTTCCGGTGACGACGAGCTGCGCTCCGACGAGCTCTACAGGCTGCTTCCGCACGTCATCGCAGCCGAACTGAGCATCCCGGGACTGCGCCACCAACACCTCCAGCCTGAGAACCCGAAGCCCGGCACGCAGGACGGCGAGGATCCGGTGGTCGTGCAAGCAGTCTCGGAGTTCCGCCGGTGCCCGGCGCCTCAGGGTGCGTCCGTGATGAACTGGCCCCCGCACCAGATGCCCAACCGGCCACTGTCCTACTTGATCAACATCACCGCGCAGAGCCGGGCCTTTAGCACCGAACCGTTGGTACATCTGTCCATCGGTACGCGCCGGTGGGCGCACAAGGACTCCACGCTCAGCTTCAACCGCGACCATAACGTCTACATGCTGCCCTCTCTGCCGTGGCTGCCCGGCCTGGTCCACTCCCGCAGCTTCCTCATCGCGGCAATCGAGTCGTGGAAAAAGCCCGCACCTGACACAGACATGGGATTCGAGTACTCCGCCCGCTGGGCAGGGGGCAAAATCGGGCGGATCCTGCGGGAACTCGGCCTCGACGAGCGACTCCCGGACCCCGAGCAGCTCAAGAAGACACCCGCCGCACGCCTCGACGCCGCCGACGCGGCGGCGTTGGTCTTCCGCAACGGCATGTACTCCTTCGACCATCCCGTCGCACCCGGTACCTCGCTGGCCGACAAGGTCCCGCTGGTCGACTGGGTCACCGACACCCTCGCCGAGCACCTCGTACCGGTCGAGCCCATGCCCAGAGGCACGACGATCATCCTCGACTCCGGAAAGCTCAAAGAGGCCAAGTTCGCCGCCTCAGACGCCGCCCAATTGCGGGCCGCGATCGCGGACGCGGTCGGCGGCACCGTCGGTATCGACATCTTCTACGACACCGGACACACCAAGAACTACGCCCGAGCGACCCTGGCACGGCTCCTCGGAATCGAGGTACCCGAGGACACCGACCACGTCACCGGGAAACCCGACATCATCGTCACCGAGGAACTCACCATCCTGGCCACCGTGAGGCCGGTCGGAGAATGGGGCGGTGGCCTGGCCGGCGACGAGACCATCACCAACAACAAAGACCGGCTGCAGGCCGCGGTCACCAGCCGAATGGACAAGATCGGCGAAGCGCTCGGAGACGCCGAAGCGCCGACCATCTCGCTGGTGGAGATCAAGGGGAAGAAGTCCTACGCGGGCAAGCAGCGTGCGGCCGACCCGAAGTTCGCGATCAAGGTCGGTCTGTCCCGCACGGGCCGGCTGGCGCAGTGCGTGACCGAGGCACCTGAGCCCAAACCCTCCGAGGACGGGAACGAGGGATCAGGTTCAGACTCCAGCCTGGAGAAGATGGTCAACAGTTGGTACGACCTGCTGCGGCAGCTCGGTGTCCGCACCGCCGATCTTCCCGTTACGCACGAAGGAACCAGCATCACCGAAGCACCGGCCTATCTGGCGTTCTGGCTCATCCGTCAGAACCAGCGTGGCTGGGAAGGCATCACCCGGCAGGTTCCTGTCGCCGTCCTGATCGACCCGACCGGGCGGACGATCCAGGCGTGTGCGCCCAACGTCGCCTGGATGCCTCTGCACCGCGCTCAGCATGAGATCAGCCGGCACCACATGCTGACCGACCAGAAACGCACGCCTGAAGAGATCACGCGGTTCTTCGAACGGGTCCTGCGCAGCGTCGCCCGCCAGTACCCGTCACTGCTGCTGCTCACCTGCGCCCAGAACCTGCGGTGGGGTTGGCCCCACCTCAACAACCCCGACCTGGGCATCGACACCGTCAAGTTCGGACAGCAGCCCCAAGACATCACCCGGTATCCAGGGCTGCGGCACGTCCGCGTACGCACCACTGACCGTGACGAGGTACCCGACTCCTACGCGGTCAACAGCAAAGAAGAAGGCCACGCCCCGGGCTACTGGACCGCCGACGACCGGATCTACTTCAGCACCGGCGAGAAGCCGGTCAGCGCCAGCAAGGCCGTCAAGAGCGCGTCCATGGTCGTCTCCCGATGGAAGAAGGGAGAACTGATCAACGCCAGCACCAAGGCGATGGTCTGGAACGCTCGCGCTCTCGAACTCACCGTCGCGGCCATCCAGCCCGACGACAGCCCTGAGGACTGGGCCGCCCTCGCCCACGACCTTCGCTGGGCGACGCCCCACTACAACTACGCCGTGTCCCAGCCATGGCCGTTGATGGTCGCCAAGCAGCTGGCCCAGTACGTCATGCCAGTGGAGCTGCTGCAAGAAATCGAAGATGAGGACGAGACACCGTCCGAATTGGACGACAGCGCCGAGTGACAAGCGTAGAGGTGTGCGCCTTGAATGGGCTGAACGCTGTCGCAGAACTGCGACAGCGTTCAGCCTACGACTAGATGACTCGCCCAGCCTGACCGTTCAACCCGCCGGGCCAGCCCCCGGTTCAAACGGCGGACACGTCATCGGCCAGAGCGACTCGCGGGCGGACTTCACCACCGATGCGGAGGCAAACTGTCGGTGGCTCGTGAGACGCTGCCATACCGTGAAGCAAGCTGACCTCCTTGTAGGGAACGAGTACGCCTATCCGACGTACAAGCCGTATGACGCCGCGCCTGTAGCGGCCCGTGTCCGCGTGGTCTCCGTCGACGGGCGCGGCAAGGTGACCGTGCAGGTGATGGATCCAGGCGCGAAGCCTCCCAAGAACGCGTGGGGAGCCCGTCTGGTCAAGCGCAACGCGCAGCAACAGGTCGCCACGCGCGACATTGCCTGCCCATGGGAAGAATGGCCCGAGCGCGCCGCCTCCATCGGTGCCGAACTAAAAGCGCGGGTCGCGAAGCAGCGATCGTGGTTCGACGAACTCGAGCAGAGCCGTGCCGATCGCGTGATCGTTGATGCTGGGCGTGTCTTGCCCGAGGAGTACGACGACGAGCTCACGAGAGCGGACACAGAAGCCGAGGAACGTGGCACGCTCACCACGGCTTACATCAAGGCACGCGGACTCGGTGAGTTCGTGACTCTCGATGAGCTGAGGCCGCTGCTGGTGGATCTCCCGGTCCCCGTGCTGCGCGACATACTCGCTTCCGACATACGCCGACGGTCCGGAACACCAGGCACTGTCGCGTCGGTCTTCACACGGTCGGCAGAGCTTCTCGAGGTCGCTCGTATCGCGTCGATGGATCGGCACCGCAACGCGGGCGCTGAGATCCCTCAACCCGGCGGCCTGCTCGGGGAACACGAAGTGGCGTTCGTCAACACGATCCTCGAGGGCATCGCCGCCTCTGGTGGTGAGCTTCTACTACCTCCGGTACCTGCCTTGCCAGACTGGGTTGACGAGGACATGCGCACCATCGCGCCCTTGTTCGGCTGGCTGCGAGTGGCCGTGGCCGACACCAGTGGCGAGATGCTGCACTCACCGGGGTGCACAGTGGTGCGATCGCGTCCCATTCTTCTCGGCGACCATGTGCCGTGGTGGCTGGTGCTGCTCGAGAGCCCACGGCGGCTGTGCAGCAAGTGCGACGGCCCCTCGGTGCGCGACCTTGTACCGATGGCCGGCTTCGTCGCCGCCGTAGACGTATGGCATGCCCGCGGAGGCGACCGGATCGAACAATGGCAGCAGGCTGCCTTTCAGCGTCTGATCGCGGCGACCATGACCGCCCGCACTCAAGCGCTGGAGCCAGACATCACTCTCGCCTGGCGGATCACTGCGGCTCTGGCGGAAGAGCCACCTGGCCACGATGGCTGGGCAGCCTATGCCCTCGTGACAGTGACGGCCTGGAACCGGCTCAACGAGGCGATTGACCGGCTAACACCCGTCCAGCAGGAAGCGGCACGTGTGCTCGCACGTGAACGGCTGACCACACTCGAGGCGGCGCTGCCGTCATCGCAGCGGTTGTTGCCGTTGCCTCGGGCGGTCGATGTCCAAGTGCTGCGCGAGCGGTACAGGGATCTCAAGCGACGTCTCAAAGACACAGTGCCGCAACTGGATCGGCTCTTGTTCACACTTCCAGGCGCGGACAGCTAGATTCCCGACGCCAACGAGCGCCCACAACCGCATAGTGGACTCGGCTACCGGTCAGCATATGGATCATTGATCATGTCAAGGTCGGTATCTGGATACTGATGGTCGCGCGATCGCTGTAGTCGTGCAGCCGGACGTTGAGCTGAATGATGCCGAACAGCCTGTGCAGCAAGGGCGCCGGAGCGCGTACAAGATGGTCGCCGAGCCCGGCCAGGCGTTCGCCCAGCACCGAGACATCCTGGTCTCGCAGGGATTGTTGGCCAGCGGCGGCCTCGGAACGGGCGACCTCGGCGGATACGGTCGTCTTCTGGGCCTCCAAGTCGTTGTAGCTGCTGCGGAGCGCGGCCGTGAAGGGATCATCGGGCATGCCGTTGCGGGCCTGATGGATGAGGTTCTGTTGCTGGCGCTCCAGAGCTGTCAGACAACGTCGCCACCGCTCCTGCTCTGTGACGGCTCCGTGCGCGTTGTTCCGGTCACCGTCGCCCCCAACGGCGTGCAAGAGCATGGCGAGCTCGGGGCTGAAAAGGTGCGCGGCGAGCAGGGACGCGGTTGCGCTCAAGATCGCTTCTTCGCGGATGTACACCGCTTCGATGCCTGGCGGGTGCAGACCGGTCCGTCCTCGGTTGTTGTTGCGGGGCCAGCAGGTGTAGTAGACGAGTTCACGCCGCTGGTTGCCGTACATCCTTCGACCGCAGCTGCAGAACACCATGCCGCGCAGGGCATACGTGCGCTTGGCCTTCGGGTGCGAGGAGAGCGTGGATCCGGAGCGTGAGCCCTGGTTGGCCTTGCTGGATGCCGAGATCTCGTCGAACATCCATTTCGGGATGAGGGGCTCGTGCGCGGGTTCGTTCGACCACACCCAATGACTGGGCGGGTTGCTCTTTCCTTGCTTGGATCGCGTCGCCCGGCGGTTGAACACCTGGTAGCCGGTGTACTTCGGGTTGGACAGGACAGCGCAGACGCTGGACTTGCTCCACGAACCGCGAGCACGCGCCTTGTTCGGAGGCTCCGGCGGTGGGTAGGTGGCCAGATCTGCGTTGAGCCGGTCGGCGATAACTCCGTAACCGAGTCCTTCGTAGTACCGCCAGGTCGCGATCTGCGTGACTGTCGCGGCCCGCGCATCGTCCGGCTCCAGCCGGGTCTTGGTCATCCCCTTCTCCGCCTTAGTCGGGTTGGGGTGACGGTAGGTCTTGCCCTTGTAGCCGTAGAGCGGTTTGCCGATGTTCCAGCCCTCGCGGACGTGCGTGCACAGACCGCCCCAGGACTGTTCCAGAGTGTTGAGCACTTCGTACTCGGCTACGGCCTGATTGATCCGGCGTTGCAGCACCAGCTGTGCCCTGCCGCCGTCGAGCTTGATCGGCTCGTTCCATGCGAACAAGGGCACCCCGCCCTTGTCCAGCGTCCGCTCGACTGACAAGCCCTCGTACATCCGGCGAGCGACACGTGCGGTGGACTCACAGATCACCACATCAAAACGCCGACTGGAGTGCTGTGACTCGTCGAGAAGATCGGCGATACCCCCATCGCGCGCGATCGGGATGTCGAACCTGTCGTAGCCGACACCATGACCTCGTTGATCGAGCTCCATGCGACCGGACTCGACGTCGTAGAAGTGGCACACGATCACCCACGCCGCCGGCACCGCCCCGCGGCAGCGTTCCAGTTGCCGCATAAGCGACTGTCGCGGATCTTGTCGATTGTGGGTAGATGTCCTGCCCAGCCACGCGACTCGGACTTCACCAAACAGCAAGGAAAGAGGCATCCCGAACGGCGACACCGCCAGGTCCGACAATCCAGACGCTCCAGGACCCGAAGGCACCGAGGCCCCTCGGCCAGCCGTGACGCCGAACGGCAAGACCAGTGCAGTGCCACTTGGCACGTCCGCCGAGCTGCGCGACATTGTCATGCCCACCGTTCCGCGCCGTCGCCAGCCTGCGTCCTCCGCTCCGCGTGATGAAGCAGCTCGCGCACCACCGCAATAAGCTCCAGACGCCGACGTTCACCTTCGGCGCCTCCGATCCGGCTTACCTGACTGGAGAACAGGTTGCGGCCGCCGGAGCGCGCGCCCTCCCACAGGTAAGACCAGCCCGCTTCGACATGCTCGACGTCAGCACGATCCGCATCACCACGGGCAAGTTCGCGCTCGGAGATCAAGTCCAGCTGTACACCTAAGTGCTCATCCATCAGTATCCGGTGCTTCCTTGTCGTGAGTCCGCCGTGCGTCAACAGGTCCCACGAGATCGTCACGCGCAGTGGATTTGACGAGACAACGCCCTTGATCGTCTCTTGAAGAACATCTGCCACGAACACAGCATCCACTTCGACACCGAGAGGAACGCCATCTGAAGCGTAGGGCGTGTGACAGCCGGGGCGAGAAGCTACCGCACAAGGCCGCTTCCACGGGTTGCCCGCCAGGTTCGCCACCCGATCGAGCGAACCTGTGTTAGGCAACATGCAGCAGACAGATGACCGCTCGCCATTACTGCCGCCTTACTGGACAACCGCGACGCTCAAGAGGACGTCGTGGCTGGCGGGCGATGTCGCACATCGTGGTGTCGCGGCGACGTAGAGGCGTGACCGCCGTAGAACTCACCTCTCGTTCTCGCTCACGCCGTGCCCCAGAAACGTCACTTCCGGCCCGCGCGGCCAGAGCACTGTAAACGGGCGGTGTGACTCCCGATCATGGCGCCATGCCCCGACAGACACCTGACCATGACGGCCATCCCCGCGGAGCGCACGTCAAGGGTGATGACGCCATGACGCCACCGGTTCACCGCACACGATCATCTGTACAGAACATCTGGCGCGTGGAGCGGATCGACACGGGACCGATGACCGCTCAGCAGTACAACCTTGCCGTCTCCACTCTGGCCACGCTTATCACCCGATGGCGCGCCAACCAAGAAAATCTGAAAGAAACCCGCGAAGAGTTCGCATAGAACAGCGGATCTCAACTTCCTATCCAGTATTTGAAGAGCAGCAATAGGAACAAGCATCAAGGCCCCGATGAACTGCGAATCTAGTTTTTCAGCATTTCCCAGCCATCGCACGCATAACTACAGCAGCTCAAAAGACTACTGCGGTTATGCGTGCGGAAATATCGACAGAGAGGACGAATCATGGCGCGATCATCGGCCACGCGGCGTGCCAGGAAAGCCGCGATGACGACGACACTCGGCGACGACGTACGGGTGGGGATCTACGTGCGGCGCTCCACCGACGACGAGCACCAGCCCTACTCCATCGAAGCCCAGGACGCGCGCCTACAGGCTTACATCGACTCGCAGCCGGGCTGGCGCCTGGTCACACGGTTCCCCGACGACGCCTCCGGCGCCACCACTGAACGACCTGGGCTCCAACGCGCGCTCACGGCCGCCCATTCCGGCCTGATCGACGTGCTGCTCGTCTACCGGGTGGACCGCTTCTCACGCAACCTGCGCGACATGGTCATGCTGCTCGACGAACTCGACTCCGCCCAGGTGGTGTTCCGCAGCGCCACCGAACCGTTCGACACCTCCACCCCCATGGGTCGCATGCTCGTGCAGATGCTCGGCATGTTCGCCCAGTTCGAACGCGACACCATCATCGATCGCGTCATCGCCGGCATGGAACGCAAACACGCCAAAGGAAAGTGGAAAGGCGGCCGGCGCCCCTTCGGCTACCAGGTCGACAAGACCACCCACACCCTCGTCGTCGACGAGCACGAAGCCGTGATCGTGCGGCTGATCTTCGGCCTCTACACCACCGACCGCCTCGGCTCCCGCGCCATCGCCACAGTGCTCAACGACCGGGGCCACCGCACCAGCTCGGGCGGCAAGTGGTCCGGCTACCAAGTCATCCGCGCCCTGAACAATCGCGTCTACCTGGGAGAGCTGACCTTCCGGGAAGCCACCGTGACCGACACCCACGCACCAGTCATCGACCTCACGATGTGGGGGCAAGCCCAGGCCATCCTCGACGCCCGCAGCGAATCCCACGCCCACCGTGCCGCATCAGGCTCCGACTACATCCTCACCGGCCGCCTCCGCTGCCCCCAATGCGGCAAAGCCATGATCGGTACCCGCGCCACCGGCCGCAACAAGACCTACCGCTACTACACCTGCTGGAACCTCGCCCGCTACGACGCCAGCAAATGCGACTTCCGTCGGCTCAACGCCGACGCCGTCGACACGGCCATTCTGGACGCGATGACTAGCTTCTACCGCGACCGTCATGACCTCATCGCCGACGCCATCGCCCACCAGCAGAAGCAGCACCAGGCAGCCAACGCCGACCGACACGCCGAACTGGCCGCCGTCGACAACGAGATCGCCAAGACCGGACAGTCCATCGACCGCTACCTGATCGCGTTCGAGCGCGGCACCATGGACGAGGAACTCGTCGCCGACCGGCTCACCGGACTCCGCGTCAAGACCACACAACTCCGCACCCGCCGCGACGCACTGGGCATCGCTCTCGACGACCAGCCCGCAGCACCCGAACCCGCCACCCTCTCGGCAGTGGCCGACCACATCGCCGAGATCATCACCAGCGGCACCCACAATCAGACCAAGGCACTCGTCGAAGCCCTGGTCGCCAGCGTGAAGATCGCCGGTCCTGGCTGGCTCGTCCCGGTTTTCCGCATCCCCTAACCCCTGTTCCGTACCTGGTTTGATGGAGACCTCCGGAGAACCCAGGGCACACCACCATCAAGCCTGGATGATGAGGACTGATGGCCCTACCGAAGAAATATCCAGACGAGCTGCGTGAGCGGGCGACCCGGATGGCCAAGTCGGCATCGTTATCGCTACGGGATGTGACCGTGCTGCGACTATGCGGTGACCAGGCGTAACAGGCAGTCCCTTGATCACGATGGATCAATACGACGTGAAGGAGTGGCGTGTCGATCCATCCCTTTCTGGAAGATCAAGAGCACCTTCCGCCAGGAAGGTTTCGTCTCTCATGGGACGAGGCGAGGGAGCTGCTGGTCGACAACCCACTGTTTGCCGGCTCGCAGTCTCGGTCCGAGTTGTGGCGTGGCCTCACCAGGTACATCGCTCGGTTCTTTGAACTGCAAGATCGGTACGAGGATCTGCTGGATGGTCGGCAGCTCGCTCTGTTCGTCTGGATTGGCGGCAGCTTCGCCAGTAAAAAGGTGGACCCACGTCAGCTTGACCTGTCGATCGCCATCGACGTCTTGGCGCGCCGGGCTCTGGCCAAGCAGCCTGGTGTCGGCTGGCTCAATGAGGCCACCAACCGATCACACTGCGTGAAGAACTACGGAGTGTCGCCAATCGAAATCCCGTTCGTGGTGGTCCCTAGTCCGTTCAGGTCGGACCAACTTGGACTAGACGAACAAAGCTACCTGCGGGAACGCGGTGCATGGGATGATTGGTGGCAACGTATCCGGACGCCAGGTGTGGTGAACTGCCCTCCTTCGGAGGAGACTGCGGGAACGGCACGGGGCTATCTGGAGGTGACGCTATGACCGGAGCATGGCGCCAGCGCCTCTCGGTGGAAGACCGCGAGGAACTTGACTCGTGGTGGACGACAGTGTCGGCGGACACGCCTCCCACAGAACTGGAACTAGAGGAGGCCGCACGCCGCAACGGGCTCGAAGCCCGACGCGTCTACGACGAGTCGGCAACGCTCGACGAGGAACTCCACGTGCGCCTGCAAGGCCCTCTTGAGGAGGGAGAGCTTCCTTTTGAGCTGGGCCAAGAGCTCTTCAAGCCGCTCCGCGACAGTGTGAACGCAGCCACCAGTGCTCACGTCGACCTCGCGTTAGCAGGCGTGTTGGCCGGAAGCACGATCCTTCGGATCAAGGCGACAGCCCCACTGCCGGAGGACTCCCAGGCGTCGTTGATCTCCCCCGATGCCGTGTCGGCCTCCGATCAGGCAGTTCGCACCCTGCTTGATGTCCTCGCCGAGGCCGAGGCCGAGGGCGACCCGAGAGGCTGGCCTGCTGCGCTACGGTCGAAGTTGCCCAAGCTGGCCGACGTGCTCTACGAGCACAACCTGACTGCTGAGTTCACCTGGCTCGCCAGCAGCGGAGCGATGCGGCGCACGCGACTGTCTTCGCGTGGGCAAGCATTCGTTAGGCAGCTTCGCGAGTACACCGAGCAGAAGCGAACGGTTGAGCTTGCCGGCACAGTCACGGGACTTCGCCAAGCGGGCTGGATGGTCGTCAGCCCTGAACGTGGCCCCGATGTAAGCGTCAAGATAGAACCGAAGACCTTGGCGGCCCTACGGCTGACACTGTGGCAGCAAGTGCACCTTGAAGTCGAAGTTACCGCTCGAATCAACAGTGCAGGCGATGAGATGACCTCGCATTACCAGTTCCAGCGCGCGCTGCCCGCGAAGAGCGATGTTTAGCCTGGTGCTCGTACTGGCTTGTGTTGACTCGAGTAGCTGAGCACGCGTTCCGTTGGGGTGTCGTCGCTCTGCCGCGCATCGATATGCCGCCTGCCGCGAGGTGTCGCTGTTCAGAGGGCACCATAGGCAGGCGTTGATGGCATCCGGCGCCAAGGCACGCGCCGCTGTGGAGCAGGTGAGGGAAAACCAACACGCGTCGCCGGTGAGGCCGTGATCCTGTCGAGCGCTGCGTGCCCAAGTCGCTTGTTGGATGAGCCAGCGTGGCGTCTGAGGCCTCACCGCTGTGGCCGCAGACGCGACCGCGCCTGGGTAAGTACCGGCGCGTCGGAAGCTCAGAGCCTCCGCAGCGTGGCGGGGATGATGGTTGTGCTGTCGTCATAGGCGACTTGGCCAATCACTCCGACATGTGATCTCGTCGCCGAGGTGTGGCTCGCCGACGTCACCGCCCCGCTCACCGAACTCGAGATCGCCTGCCAGGTTCCGACACTGACTCCGACGCTCGGTGACCAGCGGCCGCACGTGCGCGGCCGGATCCGCGAGTGCCGCCACTGTGACAACAAAGGACACAGAGGAATCCGATGACCGGCACACACCATCTGTACTCCCGCGGCTTCGGCGCCAACGCCGAACTGTCCGCCGACACCACCCGAGAGAACATCACTGTCCACGTACACGAACCCAGCGATCAGCCGGAGATCCTCGGCCGCCGCCTCGTTAGCGTCTCCCCCTCCCGCTTCGACGCCGACCGGTACGTCGCCGAGGTATCCCACGATCTCTGAACCCACTGCCACGCCCAGTCGCCGATCCGCAGGAGCCGCAACACCGTGACCACCCCGCCCGTAAGCACTTTGCCCGTGAGCACTCCGCCCAACGCCATGCCTCTGGCCCGCAACGCCGTCTACCGAGCCGGCCGCCGCGATCGATCGTCCTGGCAGGCCACCGCGCCCGTACTCGACGCGGCAGGCGAACTGCTCAAAGCCTGGTGCGTCACCGCGGACCAGCACGGCGTCAACACGGCCATCTTCTCCCCGGCCAGCGAGTGGGTCGACAGCTTGGCCGTCATCGCACTGGAGATGACCTGCCGCAACGCACGCGAGCATCGCCCTGTCACACCCGAGTAGGCCGTCTCGCTGCTCGACACCGTCGTCACGCGACTGGCCGAGCGCGGGATCAGCACCCAGCGGCGCGGCCTGCATGTCCCGTTTCCCCGCGCCGACACCGTTCCCGAGCACGGCACGTCCAGGCCGGTCCCGCTTGCATCACTATCGCCCTTGGACACGGCTGGATGCTGGTGAACGACGACCCCGCCGCTTCGCTGCTCGTCGAGATCACCGGCCGCTGCGACGAGGCCGGGATCGACGCACTGCTCGACCTTACCCACCTCATCGACGAAGGCATCTACGGCGACACCTTCCACTGATCCACGCTGCCGCGGGTAGGCCCGGAACACGAATCAACCCGATTTTCGAACGGCTCGCGTAGGGGCCCAGTGAACGGTGATGAGCGGGCGGCCCAACACCTGGCTCTGAGCCGTGCTGTCTACAGCGGTCGTTGCGGTCACAGCGCACAACACCTATTAGGCACGCTCCCTATGATGATCCGATCGAGCAGCGCAGCAGAAGAGGAGGCCAGTGAGCGAGCTCAACGTACAGCTCCGAATCCTGGCTACCGCTCCTTCTTGCCTACTGAACGGGCTCGTGGACCAGTGGATTTCGGCCAACGAGATCATGGTCGTCAAAAAAAGACCATCAGATCGAGATTGGTCTAGTTAGAAATTTTGAGTCCACTCGCTGGAAGAGGGCGAAGTCACGTCCCTACCAGCCATAAACGTCGGGTGAACATCGTTTATCGGCACGCATTGGTCCACTCGGCCATCCTCCTTGATTGAACGATCATCCGCCTGCCACGTTGATCGCAGTCGCGCAAAAAGCGACCCTGCCGGGATGATCGCGATCGCGAGCGCCACGGTCGTCCAGCTCTCCCTCAATCCAAGTGCACACACTTCTGGCGAACAGCCCTGCACACAGTTTCGCCACTCGATCGAGGGATCTACCGAAGGACGGGCAGCCCTTCCTTCATCGCCCAGGAAGGCAGAAGTTCTACCTTCGCGCCAGCTTCGCCGCGCATGGCCTCGGCACCAAGCCTCGGCCCGACCGTCTCTGTAGGCTGTCTCGTGACGCTCGGCCACCGTCACCTGATCGAAGTGGGATAGGCCGGGCTTGACATTCCCTGCAGTCCGGATGCCCGGCAGCTCTGCGGGCTGTAGGAGCTCAAAACGTCATCGTCGGAGAGACCACTGCAGGTACCGGAACCAACTGGCGCCACCAGTCATCGCCATCGACCTGTGGGTCAGTTGCAATCAGTATCCAGCCCTCCGGCCATGCGCTTTCCTGATCTGGGTCGACAGGACGAACCCGCGCCTGCCTAAATGTCGGCATAGAACTGAAGACCGCGTGGCCGAATTCGGTGTAGCCGCCGAAAGCCGCGTCGTTGAATGTGGCTTCGCTGTCGAAGGTCACGCCGCCAAACGCGGCGGTGTCGGCGAAAGTCGCGCCATCGAACGTAACGTCGCCAGCGAAGATCGCACGGACGAAGGACGTCTCTCTGCTGAACGTCGCCTCCTCGAACGTGGCGTCCTTGGCGAAGGTCGTGCTGTTGAACGCAGCGTCGCCAGCGAAGGTCGTTCCGTTGAACGCGGTGTCGGCGGCTAAATTCGCGCCGTCGAACGAGGCGGTGTCGGCGAAGGTCGCGCCGCCGAACACGGCGTCGCTGTCGAACGTCGAGTTCACGAATACAGCGGAACCGGTAAAGGTCGCGTTGGCGAACCAGCCGCCCCAAGAGAAAGTCGCGCCTCTGAACACGGCGCCGCCCTCGAAGGTCACCGAGCCGAACCTGACCTCGTTGTCGAAGGCCACTGCCCCGAACATGGCGTCACCGTTGAAGGTCGCACCAAAGAAGTCAGCCTCGCTGGTGAAGGTCGCACCGTCGAATGTGGCGTCGGCGGTGAAGGTCGCGCTGCTGAACAACGCATCGCCGGCGAAGATCGCTTCGGCGAACTCGGTGCCGCTGTCGAAAGTCGCGCCACTGAACGCGGCGCGGCCGGTGAAGGTCGCACCGTCGAACGTGGCGCCGTCGTCAAAGGTCGCAGCTGCGAACTCGGCGCCGCCGGCGAAGGTCGCGCTGGCGAACAAGGTTTCGTCGGTGAAGGTCACCCCGTCGAACCTGGCGTCGCCGATGAAGGCCGTGCGGTCCATGCGAACGGCAGGCAGGCGGCAGAGGCTCAGATCGACGTCGATCAGGATTGCTTCGGTGAGGTCGAGCTCGAAGATCTCAGGCCAGTAGTCATGGTGGTACTGACCGCTGGAGTCTCGGTGTGGGCGAAGGTGTTTGGCAAGAAGACGTTGCACGGAGAGGCGGACATCGCGTTCCTGTACTGCGGCGGCGCGTGTGGCCTTAGGACCAGGTGGTGCCGCAGCGCTGGAGTCTGAGCGTCGTATGCCAATGCGCCGGCGGGGAGTGCGCAGCAGAGGACGGGTCACGCCAGAGGGTGAGTGTGGAGCTGTCGAGGATGGTGGCGTGTAGGGCATGCGCAGGTAGGCGCACCACAGGTTGGCAATGGTGGGTCGTTGGTCGAGGTTGTCCTGCCCCAGGCGTTCCAGCGCGTATAGACCGGCCAACCGCACTGCTGCCTTGTCCGAGCCGAGCTGGTCGGCAGCTTTGGTGTAGAGCTCAGTAACCCGGCGGGCCTTCGCGTCGTGCTCGGTGTGCGCTTGGGCATCCAGCCGCGCTCGTAGATCTCGATCAGAGGTGCGCTGCCGGCGCACCCCGAGGTACAGCGCGAACAGCGCGCCGCCACCAGCGACGACGCTCAGCGCGATCTTGACGGCGTCCAGCGTCGCGGTGACGTAGTCCTTGCCGTAGATGGCCTTGCTCTGATCGGCCTGCACTGTAGCGACGCGTTCGAGCCAGTCCAACGTAAGCCACAGCGCCCCGCCCGCGAGGATCACCAGGACCACCAGCGCCAGCACCGGCACGCGCCACGGCAGCTGCTCGTTGGATTCTGGCCGCCGCCGGGTCGAGCGAACATGATCGAGCGTGCGACGCCAACGGGGAACTGGCGCGGATTCAGCGACGGTCATGCCTCTACGTCGCAGGGAGATCGAGGGATGCTACATCCGGGCGGGCCCGCGAGCGGTCTCAGCGGCAACTGCGCGCCATGCCAACGGACACCCCGCAGCAAACGGCGGTCTCAGATCAGATCGTCGGTGGCAGGAAGATCGTCACCGGCCCGCACCGGTGGCGGCCAGCCGCCGAAACGTGAAGCAGATCCTCGCAGAGTCCGAGGCCGCAGAATTGCTGGCAACCGTGGCCAATGTCCAGGCCCCACACCGACCATACTCGTCCCTGAGGAACGCGCCCCGCGTCCCAGGCGCCGTCCGCCAACGCCACGGCGATTCACGCAGCCTGGTCCCGACGGTGGCCGCCCACGGCCAGCCACCGGCCGGGACGTGAGCACCGCAGTTCTGCATGCACTCGCGCCCCAGTCCGAAGGCTGCGGCTGCAGACGATCAGCGGGCACTGCGGACACTCCTCGCGACGGGAGCAGCCTGCAGGTCACCAACGACGAGCCGGTCCTGTTGCGGCCAGCGGCACCTGGCTCGCAAAGTGCGTTCTCGACCTGGACTGTGCAGCCGCCTCCGCCTCAACCACCACACCGGCCGCGACGACCACCCATCCCGCACCCACGAAGACCAGCCACAGCACCGACTAGGTCACCACGAGCAGCACGTTCACTACCCGGCTGACAAAAGCACACCTACCGCCAACACGAGCACGGTCCGCACCCAGGCGCTCGCCAGGTCCCGCTCGGTCACTATGGTCCCCTTCCCGATTCCACCCGGCGTGGAGATGTATCGCCTGGGGATTCGACTCGGTTACGGAAGGAAGTCCGTATGCAACTTCTACCGGTTACCATCGCCTTCCGCGAACCCTTGGCAACCCGACTCCACGACGCGAAGCCCTCACCGGGTAGTGGCTTGGCATGAGCAACTTGCCGCTGCATGCGGGCTGGCCGTCCCAGTGTCTCTAGCTCTCGCTGCAGGTCGGCGAGCACCGTCTGGCTGAAGCCCGTGCCGACGTGTCCCACGTATATCAGGCCGCCCTGGCTGTCGTGGGCGCCGAGCAGTAGAGATCTGATCCTGCCCGCGCGATTGCCCTGTCCCACCATTGGCAACCCCGGATATGGCATGTTGAGGAGTTCGTAGTGTTCTTGAGGCATAATGGAGGCGTGGCGACGACTGCGGCGGTGAGTGAGGCTGTGCAGCCTCCCGTCGTGGCCTATTTCGTCGACGGCCCGCCTTCACCTCTTCAAGACTTCTCGGACGAGCTGCGCCTGAGCTTGGAAGCGGCAGGCGTTCGGACCTTCCGGGCCCTGCTCAACCAGACTGCGGCGGCTTCTGGCTTCAGCAACAAGCAGGTCGTCGAGCTGTTTGATGCGGACCAGGCGAGCCAGGAAGTTATGACGGCAGCGCTGGAAATGTTCCAGCGGCATGGCAGGGTTCACAGGTATCCGCAGTTCGCGGCTCTACTCGGTCCGCTTGACACGTCGAGGCCTTGGGTCGCCGTGTCCGATCCCCGTGCAGCTCTGCTGCTGTTTCTTGAGCGGCTGATCAGGCTGGGCAGGCGCGCTGACGCGGCTCGACAGCTTGCTGTGCAACGGCATCAGCTCGCCCGCCACGCAGTAGCGACGGCCCCGGATCGTCCTCCCGGCGAGCTCGTGGTGTCGTCTGCGCGTGTTCCGCGTGGTCCTGACCTTTCCCGAGTGGCCCCAGCCTGGACGGTTGAAGCCATTCGCGGAAGACGCCTCATCGCGGCCTAGGCGATCGAGGCTGCTTCCTGCGAGTTCATAGGAAGCAGCTTGAGATGCGACGTGTTGGTCAAGGCATCGGTGTTGGATCGCTCGTCACCGCTCTCGTCGTGGGTGCGCCGTGGTGGTTCCTTCTGGTTCTCACTGTTGCTGTGCTGTTCCTGGGCGTGCTCACGCTCACTGCGGATCAGATCGACGCCTTCAACCGCTTGTTGCGGGGGCGCAGGATCGATGACGTGCCCAAGCCTCAGATGACGGCCAACCGCCCGGAGCTGACGGAAACATCGCCTCCGGTCGGCGCCGAGCCCACATCGGACAAGAGAGAACCGAAGCCAAGGACTAGTCGCCGCAGGTGATCGAGGCATTCCGCCATGGCCTGGGCTGAGTGGCGTGTCCCGCGGTGATTCGCCAGTTGCTATCGATGTCGACAGGTGCGTTGACGACGGCTTTGTCCCAGCGTTCCTGAAGGCGTTGCAGCAGGCGTGCTTCGACGGCGGCGGCGACGTGGGAGTAGGTCTCCTGGACCTTGTCGGGCATGACGTGACCGAGGCGGAGTGCTTGGGCGATTTCGGGGATGCCGTCGTCGATCATCCAGGTCTTGTGGCTGTGGCGAGTGCCGTGGAAGGTCAAGCCGGGCTTGACTGGGTGCAGCCGGATCCTGGGGTTGTCGACGTGGAGGTTGCCGTCGGCGGCGGGGCGCTGGGCGCGGCGGGCGAAGTTGCTGCGCCGCAGGAGTCCGCCGTCGGGGCCGATGAAGACGTGCGGGTGCTTGTGTGTGGCGAGGTGGACACGCAGCAGTCGCACGTTGAACGGGACGAGGCTGATGGTGCGCGCGGAGGCCTCGGTCTTGGGCGGGCCGAGCCACAGCTTGCCGGAGGCGGACTCGTGCAGCGTGCCGGTGTCGGGGTCGATGACGATGAAGCCGGTGTCGTCGTCGAACAGGTGCACGTTGTGCCGTTGCAGGCCGGTCAGTTCGCCCCAGCGGGCTCCGGTCCATCCGGCCGTAACCTCCAGGATGGCGCCGCTTGGTCCGTAGCAGGCGGCAATCTGGTCGGCGACCTCGAGCAGTTCGACGGGTTCGGCCCAGACCTTCTTCTTCGGGCGCTGGCCGTGGCGTCGGCGTCCCCGGCGTGGCGGCCGGATCGGGTTGGCAGCGATGAGTTTCTCGTCAACCGCGTCGGACAGGATCAGTGACAACAGCTTGGTGATGCCTTGCACTGTGACCGGGGACAGATGCGTGCGGAGTTCTTTAGCCCATGCCTGGATCTTGAGGTTCTTGAAGTCGGCGAAGGCGGTGTCGCCCCAGCGGGGTTCGATGTGTTTGCGCACGATGCTGCGATAGTTCTCCTCGGTGCGCAGGTCGACGTCGATCGCGTCCCAGAAGTCCGGGAGGAACTCGCCGAGGGTGGTCTGGCCACCGGCGGGGTCGAGCCAGGTTCCTTTGCGCTGCTCGGACTTCATGTCGTCGATGTGGTCTTGCGCGGCTTGCTCGGTGGGGAATCCAGGGATCGAGCCGATGGTGTCGTCGCCGCGGCGGTAGCGAACACGCCAGGTGTTGTCGCCGCAACGTTCTGTCCAGGCCATGTTGACGTCCTCCGAGGTGGTGTGGGGGTCACGGGTGTGACATGCACATGGACGCTCGATACCGCGAAAAGGGGAAGCATTGACATACAAGAACTTTGGACAGTCCTAAGAGGCGCGGCCGTCGAAGCGTCCAGGTCATCGCTGATGTCGAGGCGCTCGTGCACGGGTGCGAGTAGCGCATTGTGCGGACGCGACGATCGCTTCCAGATCGGCGTGGGAGAACCTCAGGTGCTTGCCGAGGCGGGTGGACGGGATCCGGCGCTGTCCAGCTTGCCTGCGCAGCCAGGACTCCTTGACCGTAAGGATCACGGCGGCCTGGCCGGGGGTGTACAGCAGCTGTGCCCCCGGCTCGAGGAGTTCCTGCGCAGCGGTCGGTACCTGCGTGACACCCACCTCGTGTATTCCTACTTTGTCTGAACAGCGAGGTCGCTCGGTGCTGGACGGGATCATGGCGTGCTCCGTCCGTCGCTGGATCGCGGGATGTCGTCGGGTGTCGGTGGCTGCGCGTGCCATCGGCGGGCGCAGCGTGGATTGACGGAAGTGGTGGTGACGCCGTCGGCGTTGACGGTGACGAGATGGGCGTATTCGGACGCCCAGCGGCGCCGGATCCAGCGGATGACCGTACGGGTCAGCGTGCAAACGCCGTGGAACACGAGCAGACCGAGGTAGGCGCCGACTGTGGCGATGATCGCGCAGGCGAGCCAGATCGCTGCCAGCAGACCAGCGGCTATCGCGAAGACCGGCAGGAAGTCATGGACGAATGCTCTCGCGAGCGAACCGGAACCGGTCGGCCCGGACGTGACGGATAGCGGCGACATCATCTAGCCCTCCGGAGTGCTGAGAATGTGGGCAACGGTCCGGTGGTGTGGTGCTCGTGTGACCGGGACAGGGCAAGCCCGAGCCCTGAGCACCGGGCGCTGTGTTCGGCACCGGGTGTCGTCGGGTTGGGGTTCGGCGGGCTCGGCGGAGCGCAGGAGCAGGCGGGTCGGATTGGGGAAGAGGCTGCTGACCGCTCATGCCGCGGTCGCCTTCCGCCCGTCCTGCGAATACCGGTCGGCGAGGAGCGCGGCCAGGTCGGTCAGCATCAGCGACACGGCGTAGGCGGCTTGGGCCGGAACAACGCCGTTGCCGAGGGCGCGGAGTTTGGCGGTACGTGGCAAAGGAAGATCGCTGATCCAGCCCTGTGGCAGCCCCATGAGATGTTCTACGAAGGCCGACGCCAACACGGGGCGGCCGTGTTGTCCTGGCTGGGTCGGGTAGGGCGCGGGCCTGCCGAGTAGCCGTTCCCACCGATGTACGGCCGGGGCGTACTCACCCCAGTCCACGACCGTGTGCACGGCAGGCGGCGGCACGGCGGGCTCGGCGGCGGAGTCCTCTTCGGACGCTAGACCGTGTCGTCCGGCGTGCTGCGGGACAGCAGTCGGATGATCGCTGACGACAGCATCAGATCGCCCTTGGACCCGCGTTGCGCGGGACAGCCTTTGGTTCCGTCGGTCGCTCGCGGCGTCGGCAGGAACACCACTGCAGCCATGCTCGTGTCGGAGGCCGGCGGGGTCTGCCGCAGACGGCAATGGTCGGACAACGACGGGCCGCCCGCCTGAGATCGATGGGTGCAGTTCTTCGCATCCGAGGCTGTCGCTGTGGGCAGCAACCGGACCGAGTCGGTGAGTGTCACGCACCCTGCTGGTGTCGGACGTCCGGGCGTGAGCACGGTCTGGATCGCCGCCGACCGGGAGTCCGCCGCCGTCGGTGTGGGCAGCAACCGGAGCCGGTCCAGCAACGACGGTCCGCCCTGCCTGCTGGCCGCCGAGATACCGTTGGAGGAGCCGTCGTGCGCGGTCGGCGTCGGCAGCATCTCCGTGTCGCCCAGATCGGGCATGGGCGCGGGGCCAGGCACACAGGAACACCCGCTCGCGTCGGTGCGCGCAGCCGACGTCGGCGGCGCGTACGCTACGCCAGAGCGCGTCATACCCTGCTTCGGCCAGGTCGCCGAGTACACGGTGGAGTCCTCCGTTGCGCCACCGAAGCGCGGAGACGTTCTCCAGCACGCACAACGCTGGTCGAAGTATCCGAATGCTCTCCACGACGTTGGTCCACAGTCCACTGCGCGCGCCTTTCTCGATGCCCGCGCGCCGCCCGGCGGCGGAGATGTCCTGACAGGGCCAGCCCGCAGTAAGCACGTCGACCGGCTCCACGGTTGTCCAGTCGACCGTGCGGAGATCGCCAAGGTTCGGCACGCCCGGCATCCGCGCGTCGAGGATCTGGCGGATGTGCGGGTCGGGGTCGGCACACCAGGCGATGCGGCCTCCGCCGAGTGCGGCGAGCACGCCGAGGTCCAATCCGCCATAGCCGGTGCAGAGGGACCCCACGACCGGACCTGGGCTCTCGGGAACACACAGCCGTCGCAGTGCGGTTGCTCCCACGGTGCCCGGTTTGGGCTGTGGTCCGCGCCGGGTGTGGCGTGGTGGGGCGTTCATGCCGCCACGCCCTCGGGTTCGTTGCAAACCCCAGCGTCCACCCCGGACAATGATGCCGACGACCACTTGGGTTCCCGCTGAAGCTGCTTCAGTTTTCGTGAACTCAAGGAGTTCAGCGCCGTGCGGAACACAAGCACGTCCTCGTGCGCGATGAGATGCAGCGGTAGTCCGGCTTCGCGCTGTTTGCGGATGAAGTCGCGCTGGAAGAAGCTTCCGCGAGCGACGAGGTTGTCCTCGGCGGCCCTCGCCAGCAGCGCGACACATCGCTCAACCGGGATCAGGCCGGCGTGCAGCCCGCAGGCCAGGATCTGCGAGGGCAGGTCGATCAGTTCGGCGTGTTCGCGCCAAGGCCGGATGGTGATGGCGATGTGCCCGCCCGGTCGCAGGTACGGCACGAGGCCGGCGAGGATGCGAGTGAACCCGGACAGGAGCCGGTGGTGGCCGATGTTGGCGAGGTTTCCGCGGTCGAGGGTATTGCCGTAGAGGTGGTGGTACTTCTGCACGCCCTTGCCCGGTGCGACCGCGACCTGGCCGTGGGTGGACGGACCGTACGGCGGCGAGGTGACCACCAGCGCCGCTTGGCCGAGATACTCCGGTGGTAGCAGCGATCCGATCTGGCGGGCATCACCGTGGAACACCCGGCCCTCGTGCTGCACTCCCCTGTCACGAGCGAGCGCGAGATTCGCGCGGGCCACGTCGACCCAGTGCGGCTCGTACTCCACACCGGCCGCACGCCGCCCCAGCTGGAGCGCTTCGACGAGGGTGGTGCCGATCCCGCACATCGGGTCGAGGACGAGGTCGCCAGGCTCGGTGTAGTGAGCGATCGCGTGGGCGGCGACGGCGGGCAGCATCTTGGCCGGGTGCGCGGTCGACTCAGGCACGTAACGGCCTTTGCGCTGTGTGGCCGGGGAGGTCTGCGCGGTCGTCCACACCGACACCGCGGGCTCGGGTGAGACCTGTGCTCGGGAGTGCTCGGCTGGTACTGCCGTGGCGGTGCCGGGCTTGCCCGCTGTGGTGCGTGGGCGGTGTCGAGTCGGCCGGCTGGCGGACGTCGAGCCGGATGCCGGTACGGCCCTGGCGGTGCGGCCGGACGGGGTGTTGGGGGTGTGCTCGTCGGCCATGGGCGTGCCTTTCTCGCGGTGTGGTCCGGTGTGGGCGGGCTGCGGGATCGGGACGCTGGTCATCGGATGACCCCGCTCTCGTGTGCCTGCTCGGCCGGACTGACCGGGGGCGGCTCGTGCTCGTGTGGCTGTGCGAATACGAGGACGTCGGAGTGCACGCGCCGATGCGGTGTGGGCAGCCCGCGGACGTCCGCGCGATGCTTGGTGCGCGCCTGCTGTTCGGCCGCCGTGCCGTCGGCGTCGGGGATGAGTTCGGTGGCGAACCGGCCGCCGCGCACGGGTGCGTGCAGGGCGACGATGTGCTGGAGGTAGAGCAGGTCCGCGTTCTGTGCGGAGGCGATCACCGCTGCGGTCGGGTCGCGCAACTCGCCCTGCGACCAGTCACCGTGGGTGATGACGGCGAGGATGCCGCCGACGCGCAACAGACGTGCCGCGACGAGTGCGACCAGGTCGCTGATGTGGTCGCCGGTGTCGCCCGGCTGCAGCGTCGTGATGATCAGATCGGCGTCCGCGGAGACGGCGTCGGGACCATCGAGTACCGCGCGGTCGAGATCGGGCAGCCTGGGCACGGAGCCCGTCGCCGGGGACCGAGTGTCGGTGCCGACGAGGTCGGCCCAATACGGTCGTGACACCGGCCCGGTGAGGTTCGGCTCTGCCGCGACGTGCACGACTCGACCCCTACGGCCGAGGTCCTCGACGGCGTTCAGCGCATCGGCCACGGCGGCCGACGAGACGACCGCGGGAGCACGCTCGATCACACCGCCATCGCCAACGACGCCGAGCCGACGACGTTCGACGGAGCCGGGCCAGGGCAGCAGCACCACCTGCTCGCCGGGCTTGCTGAACGCGGTCACGACGGTGCTGACGATCGGCGTGGGCCAGCATGAGTCGAGACCAATCGCCGCCGAGCTCGCGGCCCAAACCGTCGCCGGAATCGGGGTCGCGGGCGAGTCGGCCGACCGGGCGCGCGCGGTGGACGAGCTGGGCTTGGCGGGGCTGATCCTGGTGGTCGTCGAGGCGGTCGGATAGGGGCGGCGATCACCGCCCTGGCGGGGACCCTCCGGGCGGGCAGAGTCGCTACGTGGTTTCGGTCCGTGGGGCCTGGAGCGGCGAGCCGGGCGGTCGGGCTGCGTCATGGATACCTCGCAGATTCCGGGGATGCGCCGCGCTGTCCACGGCGCCCTGTGACATCCCCCGACTCCGAAAAACACCCGCCTTTTCCAGGTTCGTTATCCAATCTTTACGGCCGAATTTTTGAGCGAACAGACGGAACCAGCAGACCGGCGAACCAGACACCAGGCAGAGATTCTGGTGCGACCTACTGGTCAACATCACAAGAAAGTCACCGCGAATCCTGCCTCGCCTGCAGGCTTACGAGCACCAGCGTTCACCGACGTGCTCGAGGACTCCTTCGAGACCGCCACCAAACCGCCACCGCAACCCCGTTTCCACAGCTAGATGGCTGCACATCGGGTTCGATAGGCGCTCGCCTCCCAGCGGAATCGAAGCCGCGCGCCAGAGACGCGGATGATCTCTGTGGCGGGCCAGAAGGTCGAAGCCTTGCCATCGGTGGCGTTCTGGTAGCACACCGGATGCGGTTTGGTGGCGTTGCGGTGGACATGGTTTGTCTTCATTGCCTGGTCGTTGTACTTCCGACCTCGCAGAGGAGCCAGCCATGGCCTCGAGCCATCTAATCCGCAGCAATTCGTTCGGGCGCGATTCCCTGCCGCTGGACTGCGCCGAGACCGCCTTCGAGTGGCTGGTGACCGGTCCAGATCCACTGTCGGTCGACGGCCGCTACTTCCCCGGCCTGCCGGCCCGCCGCGTGCCCCTGGACGAGCTGCGCACCCGGCTGCTGGAGGGTGACCTGCCGCTGGCGGCGGTGGACCTGATCTGGATGCACCTGGTCACCCGTTCCCGCGACGAGGGCGGCACCTGGACGGTGGCCTGTGTCGGTATGGCGCTGCCCGCGCTGTTCGCCATCGCCCTGAAGCTGGCCACGCGCTTCGCCGACGAGCACCACGACCTGCATGCCGCGGTCCTCACCGGATTCCTGTCCGAACTCGCGACCGTCGACCTCGCCCGGCCCTCGGTGATGTGGCGGCTGCGATGCGCGGCGTTCCGCGCCGGCCACGTGTTCATCCGCGAAGCGCTGGACCGCCCGATGCCCACCGACGAGGATTTCCGCTCCAGCGAGCCCACCCCGCCGTGGGGGCATCCGGACTTCGTCCTGGCCCGCGCGGTGGCCGAAGGGGCGATCACTCGTGATGAGGCGGAGCTGATCGGCTCCACCCGCCTCGAGGACTACCCGCTCACCCGCGCCGCGGCGGACATCGGCGTCAACGTCACCACCCTGGAAGAGGCCCGTGGCGAGGCCGAGGCGCGCTTGGTCGCGTGGCTGAAGGACCAGGCCCCGCACGACGACCCCGGCGACCGCTGCGAACGCGACGTGGAGATCCACGCCCTCAACTCCGCGACCATCACCAACGCCGCCAACGGCCCGACCGACATCCTGCGGCAGCCACGCGGTAACTCACGCAGGGTGACCACGTCCGTCCAGAAGTTGGCGGTCACGGTTCGGTATCGAACCTGGAAAAAGGCCCCTGATTCCGGAGTCGGGGGCTGCGGGAGCAACGCAGTCGCTCCCGCGCACACCACCTCGCCCGACCGGTCGGCCGGCACCGCCCAGCCGCCGTCGGGCACGACTCCGGAGGTGCCGCGATGCGCCTGACTCGTTCGCTCCCACGTCTGCACCAGACCGGCCGCGGCTACGACCGCTGGTCACCCCGACAGCCCGTCTCCATGGCACTCGCGGCGACTCGGCCAGCGCCGCCCACCCGGCACCTCGAGTCCCGTCCGGCACTCGACATCTCCCTCACACCTCCGATCTCATGCAGGAAGGGGAGGCGGCACGCGGCCGTCCGTCGAGTCGTGGTCATCGGCGAGGTGGTCGCGCTCGCCCTCGTCCTGACCACGTCGGCGCCCACCACGGCGGTCGCGCACGCGGACACCGCGGTGCTCGCGCTCGCGGGCAGCGTCGACGAGGTACTGACCAACATCCGGAACTGGCTGATGGGAATCTTGGCCGGGCTGGCGACGGTGTTCCTCACCATCGGCGGCGTACGCCGGGTGTTCGGCGGCGGTGACCCCGGAGAGCACGAGAAGTCCAAGGAAGCGTTCAAAGCCGCCGGGATCGGCTACGTCCTGGCCGCGCTCGCGCCCCTGGTCGTGACCGTCCTCAAAGGAATCGTGGGGGCATAGGTCATGTCTGCCACCACCCGCTCACGACACGCCCCTGCCCGCCGGGGCTCGGTCGAGCACGGCACCGCTGCGACACCGCCGTCAGATCCACGACGCGGCGTTGTCCGGCGCCGCGCCTTGTGGCTGCTCGCGATCGTCGCCCTGGTGACCATGGGCGGCTCGGTCGCAGTGGCAATCGCGCAACCGAACCCGGTCACGCCGCCCACCCCCTCCACGACCGGACAACCCAGCAGCACGGCCTCGCCCACGCCCACCACACCGACAAGCACGACACCGGCGCCGAGCACGACGCTGCTGCCGACCACGCCGCCGAGCTCACCCGGTGGCGAGTGCGGCATCACCGACATCGGTGCATGCATGGCCGACGGCATCAACAGCTTCTTCTGGGCGCTGATCGCCGGTGCGCTCAACTCGCTGCTGCGGCTGGTCGCTAAGACACTGCTGGCCACGCCGACGCTGGATCAGCTGCCGCGGATCGGTGAGCTGTGGGAGTCCTCGCGCGGGATCGCAGTCGCCAGCTACGCGCTACTGGTCATGGTGACGGCCATCGTGGTCATGGCCTACGAGACGCTGCAGGCCCGCACCACGATCCGCCAGGCCGCGCCACGGCTCGTGGTCGGGTTCCTCGCGGCGAACCTCTCGTGGATTCTCGCGGCGAAGGCGATCGAGTTCGCCAACGCTCTGTCGTACGCGCTTGTCGGCGGGGGCGTGGATCCCAGTGGCGCGGCGCAGACGATATCGGCGTTGCTGACCAACACGGTGATGAACTCGATCACCTCGTCCGGGTTCTTCGGCATCCTGATTTCGCTCGGTCTGGTCATCGGACTCGTCTCGCTCATCGGCAGCTACGTCGTACGTGTCGCGCTGACGGCGGTGCTGGTGGCAGGAGCCCCGCTGGCGCTGAGCTGTCACGGCTCGGAACAGACCGAGGGCGTCGCCTGGTGGTGGTGGCGTGCGTTCTTCGGCGTGCTCGGCATCCAGGTCGGCCAGTCACTCACGCTGATCACCGCGCTGCGGGTGTTCTTCTCCGAAGGCGGCTTCACCCTGTTCGGGCCGACACCGGACGGTGTGGCCAACCTGATCGCCACCGGCGGCCTGATCTGGATCCTGGTCAAGATTCCCAGCTGGGTCATGCACCACGTCCAGCTCGGCGGCGGCCGACGTTCGATGCTCGGGTCACTGGTGCGCGCGTTCGTCGCGTACAAGACCTTCGGCCTGCTGCGTGGCGGGGGCCGTGGCGGCGGACGGCCACATCCCACCGGTGGTGGTCGTGGCCGCAGCGGTGGTGGTAGCTCGGCGGACCCGTACGCCCGCGCGCGCACCACAGCGGACGGTCAGTACATGCTGCCGCTGGCCGGTGTGCGGCGCAGTCGCCCGGCCGCCAAGCCCAAGCCCGTTCTCGCGCCGAAGCCGACCGGCCAGGGCCGTCAGCTGTCGCTGCCGTTCGGTGACGACTGGCCGGAGAACAGGCCGGTTCTCGGCCGCGATGGTCAGTACCGGTTGCCGCTGAAAGCGGAGCGGGTCACGCCTACGCCGCCTCCGGCCGCGCCCGGCCCACCGCGAACGAATGGCCGGCGGCGGAGCGGGCAGCAATTGGAGTTGCCCTTCGATCCGTACAAGGGCAACCGGGCCAGCCGGGACGGGCAATACCCGCTGCCGCTGGACGGCGTGCGTCGCGTCCCGCCCGCGACACCCCCACCGGCGACGCCACCACTGAGGCCGGTGCCACCACCGGCAGGACGGCAGCTCCGGCTCCCACTGGACCTGCCGAAACCGCAGCGGCGCACATCGCCGCCACTGCCCGAGCCTGGAGGTAGGTCGTGAGTTCGCCTGTGCGCATCCCCGCCGACGTCGACATGGCGGACAAAGTGATCGGCCCCTTGACCGCCCGCCAGCTCGCGATCCTCACGGTGACCGGCCTTGTGCTCTACGCCGGGTGGACCGCCACTCGCGGGTTCGTGCCGCTGCCGGTGTTCCTTGCGGTGGCCATCCCGGTCGGGGTGAGCGCGGCGGTCATCGCGCTCGGGCAGCGTGACGGGATCTCGATGGACCGGCTGCTGGTCGCCGCGATCCGGCAACGCATCAGGCCGCGCCACCAAGTCGCCGCGCCCGAGGGCGTCCGGCCCGCGCCACCGTGGCTGACGAGCAGGTCGACCAGTGGCGCGACGCACACGACCTCGGTGCAGGACCAGGTGTCGCCGTCGGCGTTGCGATTGCCCGCCGAGGCGGTCACCGACACCGGTGTCGTCGACCTCGGCGGCGACGGCTTGGCGGTGGTCGCGGTCGCCTCGACGGTGAACTTCGCGCTGCGGACACCGTCCGAACAGGAGTCCCTGGTCGCCAGTTTCGGCCGCTATCTGCACAGCCTGACCGCCCCGGTGCAGGTACTGGTGCGCACCGAACGGCTCGACCTGTCCGGCCAGATCGGCGAGCTACGGGAACGCGCGGGCGGGCTGCCGCACCCGGCGCTGGAGGCCGCCGCCCGCGAGCACGCCGACTATCTCGTGCACCTCGGCGAGCAGACCGACCTGCTGCGACGCCAGGTGCTGCTGATCCTGCGCGAGCCGATGGGCATCGCCGCACCGCCGGACGGGCTCGGCGGACCAGGACCGCTCGCGGTGCTGTCCGCACTGACCCGCGGTACACGCCGCGCCCGCAACGACAACGCCCAGGCGAGCACGGGCGCACGGCGTGCGGCGGAGTCCCGGCTGGTGCGCCGTCTGACCGAAGCGATCGAGTTGCTCGCGCCCGCCGGGATCGTGGTCACCCCGCTGGACGCCGGGCAGGCCACCGCCGTGCTCGCCTCGGCGTGCAACCCCGACACCCTGCTGCCGCCCTCGGCGGACCTGGCCGGTGCCGACGAGGTCATCACCACGGCCGGCACCGATCTGGGCGACGACCTCGCCGACACCGCGTTCTGGCAAGCCGACCGTCGTGCCACGGACGAGCTCGACGCGGACGACAGCGAGGTCGACGACTGGGACTACGAGGACCCGGACGACGACTACGAGGACGACTTCGGCGACAGGAGGCGGTTGCGATGACCAGCCGAGCACGAACCCGGCGCGGCAAGCGCCGCACCGCCGCCCGGCCCGCCACCAACCAGGCTGCCGCGTTCACCCCGGACGCCCTGTCCGTCGGCGCGCGGCACCTGGAAGTCGGCAACGAGTGGGTATCCAGTTTCGCGATCACTGGCTTCCCCCGTGAGGTTCATCCCGGCTGGCTCGCACCGCTGCTGACCTACCCCGGCCGGTTGGACGTCGCGCTGCATGTCGAGCCGATCGACCCGGCCACCGCGGCGGCCCGGTTGAAGAAGCAGCTCGCGAAGCTCGAGTCGGGTCGGCGGCACACCGCTGAACACGGCCGCCTGCACGACCCGCAGGTCGAAGCCGCCACCGAGGACGCCTACGACCTGTCCTCCCGCGTCGCGCGGGGCGAAGGCAAGCTGTTCCGCGTCGGCCTGTATCTCACGATTCACGCGCCCACCGAGCGGGCGCTGGCCGATGAGGTGGCCGCGCTGCGCTCGCTCGCGGCGAGCCTGCTGCTCGACGCCAAGCACACCACCTACCGGGCCTTGCAGGGCTGGGTGTCGACACTGCCGATGGGCCTCGACCTGATCGGAATGCGCCGCACCTTCGACACCAGCGCGCTCTCGGCGGCGTTCCCGTTCACCAGCCCGGACTTGCCCGCGGCCGACCCGACCTCGGTGGCCGCGCCGTCCGGGGTGCTCTACGGCTACAACGTGGGCAGCCAGGGCCTGGTGCACTGGGAACGGTTCGGCGACGGGATGCACAACCACAACTCCGTCATCCTCGGCCGCTCCGGCGCGGGCAAGTCCTACCTGGTGAAGCTCGAACTGCTGCGGTCGTTGTATCGGGGAATCGAGATCGCGGTCGTCGACCCCGAAGACGAATACGCCCGCCTCGCCGCCGCGGTCGGCGGCACCTACGTCCACCTCGGCGCCGCAGGCGTCCGGCTCAACCCGTTCGACCTGCCCATCCACACCCGAGCCGACGGACGCCGCACCGCACCCAAAGACGCCCTCATCCGCCGAATCTTGTTCCTGCACACCGTCGTCGCCGTACTCCTCGGCACCGAACCCGACGCCGCGCAACGGGCCGCATTGGACCGGGGCATCGCCGCCACCTACCAGTCCGTCGGCATCACCGCGGACACCCGCACATGGACCCGTCCCTCGCCCACATTGCGGGACTTGCGCGACCGGCTCGCGGCCGCGGGTCAAGCCGGCGACCGTGCCGCGGCCGAGCTCGGGGCGAGGCTGCATCCCTATGTGGAGGGCGCGTTCAAGCAGCTGTTCGACGGGCAGACCACCACCAACCCCGAGGGACATCTCGTGGTGTTCAGCCTGCGAGACCTGCCCGACGAGCTAAAGGGCATCGGCACCCTGCTCACTCTGGACACCGTCTGGCGGCGCGTGTCCAATCCGGCGATTCGCCGCCCGCGTCTGGTGGTCGTGGACGAGGCGTGGCTGCTGATGAAGGAGCGCTCCGGGGCAGAGTTTCTATTCCGGATGGCCAAAGCCTCACGCAAGCACTGGGCCGGGCTGACCGTCGCGACACAGGACACCGCCGATGTCCTCGGCAACGATCTCGGCAAAGCGGTGGTAGCGAACGCGGCGACGCAGATCTTGCTGCGACAGGCGTCGCAGGCCATCGACGAGATCACCCAGACCTTTGACCTGTCGGCCGGGGAACGTCAGTTCTTGCTGTCGGCGGACAGGGGCCAGGGATTGCTGTCAGCGGGAACGCAGCGAGTCGCGTTCCAATCGATCGCCTCACCCACTGAGCACTACCTCGTCACAAGCAACCCCGCCGAACTCGCCGGATACGCCGCCGGTGTCGACACCGGCGAATCCGAGGCCGAACAGTCCTTTGTAGACCTTGGCGTTGTCGGCGAGTCGCCCGCAGCCAACGGTGACGAGTTCGGTTCCTACCGTGCTGACGACGACATCGAACTCGACGCCGCCTGACATCGATCAGCCCGGCTCCGATCGGAACATCCTTCTACTGTCGGTGGAGGCACGTAATGCTCGCCTGGATACCTCCTGTCCTCATGCGCCCCGGCTCGCCGATTCCGCTGGCCCCGCGCGGAACCGCGTCGGCAGGGGTGGGCGACGGGTGGCTCGGGGACTACCTACGCGACCCCGGCGGCGCCCTGCTCACACTGCTCGGTCATCTGCGGGATGCGGCGATCGCCTGGGGACCGATCGCGGCGCCGGTCCTCGTGGTCGGCATCGCGGGGTGCATGGTCGGCCGGCACCGGTGGGCGCGACGTTGTCACGCGCGGCTGGTCGCCGACGCCCGTCAGATCACCGTGCTCGCGCCGCCCACCGTCGATCCTGCGGGCGGTGCGGCGTTGTGGTCCAACCTCGTCGGGCTGCTGCGTCCGGCCTGGCGCCGCTGGTTCACCGGGCAGCCGCACGTGGCGTGCGAGTACGTGTTCTCCGAGGCCGGTGTCGCGATCCGGCTGTGGGTGCCTGGCGTGATCCCTCCCGGTCTGGTCGAACGCGCGGTCGAGGCCGCCTGGCCCGGCTCGCACACCCGTGTCGGCACTGCCGAACCGCCCCTGGCGCCACCCGGTGACGGGCAGCGGCGGCTGGTCGTCGGTGGTGAGCTGCGCCTGGCCCGGTCCGAGGCGTTGCCGATCCGCACCGACTTCGACGCCGATCCGCTGCGGGCCTTGATCGGCGCTCCCGTGGGTCTGGGCCGCGATGAGTACGCCTGCGTGCAGATCCTGGCGCGCCCGGTCACCGGCCGTCGCGTCGCCCAGGCCCGCCGCGACGCGCGCCGAGTACATACCGGTGGCTCTGCCCGCGTGGTCGGATGCCTGCTCGACATGGTCACTCCCGGCGTGAAGACCAGTTCGGCTCGGCGCACGGCGAAGACCGGGGTGGTGCATATCGATCCGCAGACGTCGCTGGAGTACGCGGCGCACAACCGCGCCATTGTCGCCAAGCAACGCGGCTCCCAGTACGAGACGGTCATCCGCTACGCCGTCGCTACCCTCCTGCCCGCCGACGCGGCCGACGCCGAGGTCCGTACCGCGGGCGATGTCGCCCGCGGCCGGGCACATGCTCTCGCGGCGAGCTTCGCCTCCTACACCGAGCACAACTACTACACCCGCCGCCGTCTACGCCACCCCGGCACCGTGCTGGCCGACCGGCGCCTGCGCAAAGGCGACCTGCTGTCCGTGGGTGAACTGGCGGCTATGGCGCATTTGCCGACGGACGAGGCGATCCCCGGCGTCCAGCGGGCCGGTGCCCGCGCGGTCTCCCCGCCACCCGGCATCGCCGCCCCCGGACCCGAGGCCAAACGGATCGGCGTCACCGATACCGGACATGAACGCGCCGTCGCGCTGCGCGTCCCGGACGCGCGGCACCACCTGCACGTCATCGGCGCGACCGGCTCGGGCAAGAGCACGTTGCTGGGCAACATGATCCTGGCTGACGCCGAAGCCGGGCGCGGCATCGTGCTGATCGACCCCAAGGGCGACCTCGTCACCGACGTGCTCTCCCGGCTCCCGAAATCGGCCGGCGACCGCGTCGTGCTCTTCGACGCAGACAGCAAGAGCCGACCGCCCTGCCTGAACCCGTTGGACGGCGGGGAAACCGACCTGACCGTCGACAACCTCATCTCGGTGTTCCGGCGGATCTACTCCGCCTTCTGGGGGCCGCGCACCGACGACGTGATGCGGGCCGCCTGCCTCACCCTGCGCACCCAGGAAGGCGTCCCCACCCTCGCGGACCTGCCGAAGCTGCTCGCCGATCCCGCCTTCCGATCCCGAGTCACGGCCGGGGTCGCCGACCCGGTGCTGCGCGGATTCTGGTCCTGGTACGAGGAACTCACCGACTCCTCCCGCAGCCAGGTGATCAGCCCGCTGATGAACAAGCTGCGCGCGTTCCTGCTGCGGCCGTTCGTACGCGACGCCATCGCGAGCGGAGCTTCCACTGTGGACATGCCTGGAGTGCTCGACGGCGGGATCTGTTTGGTGCGCATCCCGAAAGGCTCCCTCGGTGAGGAAACCACCAGGCTGGTCGGGTCGCTGGTGGTCGCACGCACCTGGCAGGCCACCACCGCCCGCGCCCGCATTCCGCAACGCCAGCGTCAGGACGCCTCGCTGGTGATCGACGAGTGTCACAACTTCCTCAACCTGCCCTACCCGATCGAGGACATGCTCGCCGAGGCACGGGGCTTCCGCGTCGCGATGACCCTGGCACACCAGCATCTCGGCCAGCTGCCCCGTGAGCTACGGGAAGGCATGTCCACCAACGCCCGCAGCAAGATCTTCTTCAACGCCTCCCCCGAAGACGCCCGCGAGCTGTCCCGGCACACCGCACCCCGGCTCTCCGAACACGACCTGGCCCACCTCGGCGTCTACCACGCCGCCGTCCGCCTCGTACTGGGCGGCGAGGAAGCACTGCCGTTCACCATGCGCACCCAACCACTCCCCCGCGCGATTCCCGGCCGCGCACGAGAAATCCGCGCCATCGCCCGCCACACCCTGCGCAGCCGTGCTCCCGGAGCCAACCCGCTCACCTCCGATCCACAGAACCCCAACCGGCCTGCGCACCGACCCACCACCACATCGCCGCCGGCACAGCCCGCCAGCGTCCGCCGAGGTACGTCCAGCGCGAGGGCAGGCAGCACCGATCCCCGCCGCCAGCAGTCCTGATCCGCACAGTCCGCACACCACGGCATCGGGCGGAAGTTCCTTATCCGTACAAACTTTCCGGAGAGTCGCGCCATGATCACAAATCCGACGCGCCAGCGCGCGCTGCGCGGTCACCTAGCATCGCGACCGACCCCACGTGCCGCGAACAACGCCGACCACCAGGCGATGCTGGCCGGGCGGCTGACACCGCGCGACCGGTGGATCATCCGAATGCTGCACGAACACCGCGTGCTCACCGCGAACCAGATCACCGCTCTCGCCTTCCCGTCCTTCCGGTCCGGACGGATGCGGCTGCGAGAGCTGTTCCAGTGGCGGGTGGTCGACCGGTTCCAGCCGTTCATCAATTCCGGTACCGCGCCGATGCACTACGTCCTCGCGCCCGCCGGGGCCGCGGTGCTGGCCGCCGAGGACGGCCTGGACGTCAAAGAGCTCGGCTACCGGCACGACCGCGCCTTCGGTATCGCTCACTCGCTGCGCCTCGCGCACACGGTCGGCGTCGCCGAGTGGTTCACCGCACTGGTCGACCACGCCCGCCGCAGCGCCCCCGCAGAACACACCACGCTCGCCGCCTGGTGGTCAGAGACCCGCTGCGCACGGCACTTCGGCGACCTGATCAAACCCGACGCCTACGGCCGCTGGGCCACCGGCGGCAGGGAGATCGAGTTCTTCCTCGAGTACGACTTCGGCACCGAGGTCCTGGCCAAGCTCGCCGGAAAGCTGGTTGGCTACACCAACTTGGCCGCAGCCACCGGGATCACCACCCCGTTGCTGGTGTGGGTCCCGACCTCACGCCGCGAGGCCACGGCCCGCCGGCTGCTGGCTCGTGCCTGGCGCGAGCTCGCCGACCCGCGTGCGGTGCCCGTCGCGACTGCAGCAGCCGAACTGCTCAACCCCGCAGCCCCGCACCCCAGCCCTGCCGACAAAGTCTGGCTGCCCCTCGACGCCACCAGCAGCACCGCGCAATCCGGGCTAGGAGCTAGGCGGGAGCTGCACCGGTTGCTCGATGTGTGGCCGTATGTCACCCCGCACAGCACCGATGCGGGCAGCGAGTCGCTACCCGGACCGGACTTGCCGATGCTGCTGAAGATCCCAGCACCGGCGCCGATGCCGCCGACACCGATCTCGCGCGGGCCAAGCACAGGGACGGCAGATCAATGAGCACCAAAGTCGTTGCCACCGCTGTAGGGGTAGCTCTGTTCATTCCCATCCTGATCGCCGCCGGGGTGTCCGGCGCGATCACCGCTGTGTTCGGCGACAGCAGCCCCGTGGACTGCGCCGCGATCGGCACCACAGCAAGCGGTGCCGCCGGTTATGACACCGACCAGATGGCCCACGCCGGCACGATCGTCGCAGTCGGCAAGCAGATGAACGTCCCCACCCGAGGCTGGGTGATCGCCATCGCCACCGCGATGCAGGAATCCGGTCTGCGCAACCTCGACTACGGCGACCGCGACAGCCTCGGACTCTTCCAGCAACGCCCCTCTCAAGGCTGGGGCACTCCAGCACAGATCATGAACCCCACCTACAGTGCCACCCAGTTCTACCAGCACCTGCTCAAGGTGCCTGGATGGCAGACGATGAGCCTGACGGTCGCCGCGCAAACCGTCCAACGCTCCGGTTTCCCCGACGCCTACGCCCAACACGAGCCCGCTGCACGGATCATCGTCGCTGCCGTCCACGGCGCCACTTGCACCACCGGCACCGGAACATGGACCGTTCCCGCACCAGGCCGTTGCAGCTCCGGATTCGGGCCACGAGACGGAGGCTTCCACCACGGCCAGGACATCGCCGCACCCACCGGCACCACCATCGTCGCAGCCGACGACGGCCTGGTAATCGACGCCGGACCAGCCAGCGGATACGGCCTCTGGATCCGCATCCAACACCCCGACGCAACGATCACCACCTACGGACACAACAACCGCAACGTCGTCCACACAGGACAAACAATCCTCGCCGGCCAACCCATCGCCGAAATCGGCGACCGAGGCCACTCCACCGGCCCCCACCTGCACTTCCAAATAGAAGTCCGCGGCCAAGCCATCGACCCCGTCACCTTCTACCGCCAGAACGGCATCGAGCTCTGCAGCTGAACCAACCGAACGGTCCGCAGACGCACACGTACCTCACCACTCGGGCAATCTGTCGTGCAATGCTCACGCGCCATCGCATTCCACCTGTCCCGACTCGTCCACGTACCAGACTTCGATGCGCACTTGGCGGAGCACGCCGTGACGCTCAGCGTGAAGGTCCCGGTATCGCTGCTTGTCCGGAACCGCCATAACGACGCGATCATCCGCGTGCGTCTCCCGCAACCTCAATGCACTGCTGAGCGCGCCGGCGAACCAATGACTCGCCTGCAGGCTCGGTCGCGTTGGCTTCGTCTCGTGAGCACGCCTAGGGTCCGCGTACTTGGCGGACGGCCAACCCTTGACCTCGATGTGCAGAACCGACCCCTGCCAAAACGCAACGACATCAGTGCCACGTTGCCGCGCCGCGGTATCGACCTGGGATCGAATCTCGGCTCCATGCGCCTCCAGCCATCCCACGACGGCCTCCTGAACCGCACCTTCCCAGGGCCACGCCTTAGGCGAGGTGGCAGGCACCGGCACCGACACCGGCTCGAGAGGAGCCTGCTGGATGCCGTCGCGTAGCCGATTGAGGATGGGACGGTCGGCGCCGTCTCGCGCGATCATGCCTTCCACGGCCAGCTGGCGACAGATCTGGTTGACGGTTTGATGCGTTGCGCGAGGATGCAGCCGGACAAGTTCTCGCGCGATCTCGGCATCAGTCATTCCGGCTGGAGATCTTGCCAAGATGCGAAGGACATCCGCCCGCTGCGTCACGCACCGAGTCCACCACCTTCACCGGCCTGGGTCCAGCATCCTTGCTGCGCGCAAAGAGCACCCAGCTGCCAGCTGACATGCGAAAACGTTGAGCTACCGCTGCTCCGCCGAGGAGCCTGTCGCCTGTCGGTGGCCAGTCGGATTCCCCGCTGGCCGGCTACTTAGCAAGGGAAGCTATCTGGCCGCGGTGTCAGTGCGGTGCGTGACGGCAATCGGAGCATGTGAGGTTGCGGGTTCTTCAGTCCCAGTAGTTGAAGAGCGCTTCGCCGAGGGTGCCGGGCCGCCAGTGCGTGATGTCGTTTGACGAGATATGGGGCCAAGTCGTGGCGTCGAACGGGCCGTTCAGCTCGGACGGGGTGCGCACCTGAGACCCCGGCAGCAGCGCGGCCAGTACAGCCACCAGCTCAGGGGCGTCGACAAACGTCAGCGGGCCCGACTCCCCGACGCCGTCGACAAAGTCGATGGTCCGGGGCTCTGCGAGAGCCAGCACCGCTGAGTCGCGCGTGCAGGCGACGGCGACCGTGCGCTCGCGGTAGGCGATAAGCCCCTGGTGGAAGTTGGGTGTCACGTCGCCGGCGAGGCGGAACTCGATCACATTGCCGCCAGTGCGACGGGCAGCTTCGTAACAGGCGTTCCGGAAGTTGCGGACGTCCGTCATCCAGTGAAGATACCCGCGCTCGGTGGCCCTCGGTGCCCGGACGCGGCGAGTCAGCCGAAGCGGGACACACGATCACCGCAGCCAGGCACGTCGTGACCATGCGTTCAGACCTGAGAGAAACTCGCTCGCGTCGCCCACGACGCAGCTGCAACGCTTTGCACGTGAATGACCAGAGGCCAGCGGAATGCGTCTTCTGCGCCATCGTCGCCGGAGAGGCCGAGGCGAGCGTGGCATATGCAGATGATCGAGTCGTTGCGTTCATGGACCTCGGCGCGGTGACGCCGGGGCACGTCCTCGTAGTGCCACGGCTGCATGCCATCGGGCTGGAAGACCTGGACGAGGAGACGAGCACACACGTCTGGAGGATCGGCCACCGCGTCGGCCGCGCCCTTCGACGCTCTGGCCTGCGCTGCGAGGGCGTCAACGTGTTCCTCGCCGACGGAGAAGCCGCCTTCCAGGAGATCTTCCACTTCCATCTGCACGTCTTTCCACGCTTCCGCGGCGACAGCTTCCGCATCGACGCAGACTGGGCCACCCGTGCTCGCCATCTGCTCGACGAAGAAGCTCGGTCCGTTCGCCAGGGGCTATCACTCACGTCAGTCTCGCCATCTCATCCACCCACATGGTGAACGCACCCGAACCCGGCGCCGTTGTGCGCATCGATCCGATCGGGCGCTACCTTGCCGCTACGCGTCCCACATCTCGAACTGCGTCAGACAGTCCTGAGGCCAAGCCTCTATTCTGGGCATGCGGCCAGAAACGCCTTACCGTTGTCGGTATACGGCTCCTCGACTCTCGTGACCGGGAATCGTGACCTCGCCTCAGTCAGCAGCCGCCGCGCGATCCCCTGGCGCTGCCATTCCGTCGCAGTCCAGATATGGCCCACTGACTCATAAGAGCCATCGTCGTCGCGGTCGTACAGGATGACAAAGCCGACAATGTAGCCGCTGTAGAGCCACGGTTCGTCGCCACCGACAGCGCGTGTCGGAGCCAGCATCAGCAGCCACACGCCCGCCTCTCCTGGCGGGAAGTCCCATCTGCACGCTCGCTTGTAAACCAATGCAGCACGTTCGAGAGCGCTACCTGCCCAGCGACCGGCCGGACCTTCATATGTGGTCGCGTTGAGGTCGGCGCCGAAGTCGTGCGGGCCATCGTCCAGATCAAGGCCAGCGATGATCGGCTGCCAGTCGCCGTCCTGACGCGGTCCTTGCCATGAGACGCGCGAGCCCAACTGCGCCACGGTCACGAGGTCTGCGAGTTCGACCAGGGTTCCGAACCCTGTCAGCACGTCCAGAAATGACGCTCCCTCCTCGGTATCGACGGTTTCTCCAGGCAAGAGGGATTCAAGAGCCTTGTACGCTGTCCGATACGCAGCCTCGATCTTCGGCGCATCCGGAAACTTGTAGTCGCTCATCAGGTGTGCCACTCCCCGTGCATGCCGACGCCGCTGCCGATGTCGGCGCGCACTGCTTCGAAGACCAGGCCGCCGACACCGAACTCTTCGCAACGTTACCGGTCGGCTTCAAGCAGCGGAGGGTGCACACGGCCGAGCCTGTGCGGGGCCGACAGTGCCAGGACGTCCAGGCTCAACGGCCGTGGGTGAGTGACACATCAGTAGTTCCCTTTGCAGCCATTGGCTCTACTCCCAGCAATGCGGCGGCTGTAGTCGAGAGTTCGCGGCTTACGACGTCCGGGTCACAGCCCACCCTCGGAAGGCGAGCCCTGATCGCGGTCTTGGACCGTTCCATGTGCTTGGCGAGACTGTTGATGCGCTCCGCCGCGTTCTGGTCACCTGGCCGCATCCAGGCTTCCCGTAGTTCGGCGTCGAGGGCTGGGGTCCACGGGCTGTTGGCGTTCGCGTGGCGGTTCGGTCGGCCCCGCAGGCGCGTGTGCGCGGTGAGGACACGGCCGAGAAGCTTCCCGATCGTGGCACCGCCCTCGACTGGCAGGCGAAGACGACCGTCGGCTACAACCTCCCCCGACTCCGTCGCTCCAAGCAGGTCGATCACCAGCAAGTCTTCGGAATCCGCGGTTGCGGAGAGCCTGTAGTTGATGTCGCCGAATCTGATCTCGTTGTGAAAAGTGGATGTCATGTCAGCCTCCTGTGACTCGGTTCGGTTGGCGCGATCCTTGGCCATTTCCCATACATGCCTTGGGATTCGGGCTGTGATCGCACGTCCACATGTATGGACGCTTCGTCGGCGCACCGTTGTCAATGAGCGCTGTGCGATGCAACGGCGAATGAACCCGTGTGGGGGAACGAAGCGACACCAACCAAGCGACCTGCCGCCGAAAATCGACAACCGTCCACACCAGACGGATGTCTTGGTCCGCAACCGCTTGACTTCAGGGACCGAAGGAAGCGTCCATAGTCGTGTAGCCCGAACACTCCGGCAGCGCACCGGGGGCCACAACCCGCTCCGGCCGGGGCATGACCACGCCATCGCGATCACGTACACGAATCGAGGGACGTCATGCCCAGCAAGACCCGCACACCCCGCACTACCGCTGACACGACGGGATCCGCCACGACGCTGCGGTCGGTTCCCGACCAGACCGTTGCCGCGAACCTCCGCACGGACACCGAAGACAAGCTCTGGAAGGCGTTGCACGCCAACCCGAATAGCACCGCCGCCGACCTGGCATTGTTGGCGCAGATCGGGAAGTCAACCGCACCGAAGATCCTCGCGAAATGGGCCTCGGATGGCGCCGTCACCCGCACCCCTGGGATCGCCGAGGGTGGTCGGCGTGCTGCCGACCTGTGGTCGATCACCGATGTCGACAGCGCCCCGGTGCTGGCGGATACGGCTACTACGAAGGATTACGACGCGGCAGACACCACACAGACCGAGCCGGACGCTTCCGTCAGGCAGGACACCACTCCGGATCATCCCGACGCCGACAGCGTCACGGTTGCTGAGGAAGACAGCGTCGACGTTACAGACACTGCAGCTGACGAGGCACAGGCTCCGGTCAACTCCATAGCGATCGACGCTGTTGAGGCAGAACCTGTCGTCGCCGAGGTGAGCGCTCCTGAAGCCGTCGACGGCGGTGGCGGCACGACGACGGAACGCGGGGTGGCATTGATCAGCCAGAAGACCGCGCGGCTGGCAGCCGGTGCGTTGCGCGGGATGGTCGAGGACTACCTGCGTGACCACCCCGGCGAGGAGTTCGGTCCTGCCGCGATCGCGAAGGCCCTGGACGGGAAGTCATCGGGCGCGGTGAGCAACGCACTGGACAAGCTGGTCGCAAACGGTACAGCCGCGCAGACCAACGACAAGCCGAAGCGTTTCGCCCTAGCTCTGACGCAGCGGACGGCGATTCCGGTCCCGACCAGTTAGCCCGCGTCTGTGTCAGGCCATGCCGTGTCCCGACGGGAATCGCCTTGGCGATTCCCGTCGGGACACGGCATTTCCGCTTGCCTGCGGGTGTGCGCTCGTCTGCTTCACACCAGGTAGATCGCCGGGGCAGAGGAGTCGATGGCCGTGGTCTCGGTCGGAGTCTTCGCGGCGCTTACTGCGTCTGGACTGCGTTGTAGAACGACTTCGCGAGTTCACGTAGCGGCCCCCGGCACTCCTGTGACCTCGGCGCCGGTTTGTCGGCGGGCTTGTGCTCGAGAAGCAGCACGGCGTTCTGATCGAGGATCATCAGGGTGCAGCTGCCGTTGTCCTTCGGTGTCAGCCATTTCGCCTTCTCGCCGACCTGCACGTCCTCGGCAGTGCCGTCGTCGGCCGGGTCGGAGCCCGGTTTGGAGGGCACGTCGTAGGCTTCACGAGCCTTGAGCCCGCCTCGGCCGGCGCTGGCCGGATACGAGATGTCACCAACGTCGTCTCGCCAGGCCGACACTTGCAAGTTCACCCGCGGCCAGTCGGGTATGCGCTGGAACTCGCAACCGGTGAGCATGTCGGACACTGAAGGCTTCTCGTTGCCTGACCGCAACGGCGGCAGGCCCGTCACCTTGTCTGTGACCTGCCGACAGGTCGGGAGTGCTGTGTATTTGGCCTGCACGAGCGTGGACGGTGGTGTGGTGGACGTCGGCGGCGCGATCGACATGCTTTCCGGCCTGCCGATCACCGTGCCGCCACCGGTGCACGCCGTCACACTCAACGCGAACACAACCGCACCCACGATCCCTGCGGATCGGTTCACTGCGCCCCCAGTCCCTTCCACAAGTCCTCTTCCGGATCCTCCTGGGCACGCGGACGACGCCGGGGCGGGTTCACCGGTGCCGTACCTCGATCCGAGGTGAGCCCGGCATCGCCGAACACCTCCCACAGGTCCTGCTGCAGTTGTCCGACGCCAGCCTGCGAGATCGCAGCGGTGTTCGCCGTCAGGCCGACCAATGCTCCGTTGCGGATCTGCAGTGTCACAAGGCCATACGGGCTGCGTAGTGCCGTCACCTCGTGTGACACCTTGTCCGCGTTCTCGCGGGCTTCGCGCAACTGCCGGCCGATGGTGGACTGCTCTTCCCTGATCTGAGCCAGCCACGTGTCCATGTCGGGCATGCTGGACCAGCTCTGAAAGCTGACCGGCTCGGGTTCCTCGCGGCGATCCCGACGCGCTTGGCGCTCGACCGTGGCGGCGATCCGCACCGCGTCGAGGTAGGTCATCATCAGCGCCTGCCCGAACTCTAAGACGGGCAGCCGTGACTGCCAGCTGCTGCTCACGTCGAACCGCAGCACTTTTCCGTCCGGGTCCACGATGACCCACAGCGACCTCGAGGCGTCGCTCGCCTTGTAATCGTCGGCCAGCACGGAGGGCAGCTCCGGAGCTGGCGACATCCTGGTCGCGGCGATCGGCGGTAGGTGCAGCTCGGCCAGCTTCAGGCTGCTCAGTTCCTTTTCCAGCATGTTCTCAGGTCACCGCCTGTGGCCAGGCTTCGTTGGGAAACGCTCCGTTGCTGGTACGCGTGCTGAGCATGTCTCGCATGAATCCGACGGTGTTGGTGTAGTACTCCACGCTGTCACCAAAGACCGTCACAGCGGAGGCCACCAGTTCCCCGCAGATCTCGGCGGCGTCGCCGATCGCTTCCAGCGCACCGATGATCGTGCCCGCGGAGATCAGCGCCGAGACGGCTTTGGCAACGAAGTTGCCGATCCTGTCCGCGTAGGTGTTGAGCAGCTTGATGTTCGTCTGGGCGACCTGAGTCAGCCACTTGCTGATGGCCTCGGCCTTCGGGGCGAACTGGTCGAGAGCCTTCTGCTGCCGGGCGAGTACCTGCGAGTTGTAGTACGTGGCAGCGGGACCGGTCCACTGGCCGAAGCTCTTGTTCTCGCTCTGGTCTCCCGCTCGCGCGGCGATGTCGGAGACGGGCTTCTGCATCACGGTGAGCCAGTCAAAGCTGGCCTGGATCAAGCCGATGATCGGGGCGTGGTGCTTCAGAAAGCCCAGCATCACCCTGGCGAACTTGTCCACGTAGTCACGCAGCTCGTTCAGCGCTCGCTCCAGCCCGCCGAAGTAGTCCGGCGCCAGGTAGATGAGCGGGTTGGTGTTGATGTTGTGGACACCCTTGTTGAAGTTGTCGATGAGGAGGTTCACCGCCTCACCCGCCAGGCGGAACGAGTCGTTCAACGCCTCGATCAACGCCGGATAGTGAGACGCTTCAGGACTGCTCATATCCCCCGGTTCCCCCGAACCTAGTAGACCTGATCCAGGTCAAGCTCGACGATCTCTTCGTTCCGCTCATATGTATCGGCTATCTTGATCAGGGTTTCACCGATCTCTCTGAACTCTGTTTCCGCCTCAGAAGCGAGCTTCTCGATGTAGGACCGCATGTCCTCGTACGAACGCTGCAGCTCCTCCGGAGGCGTCGGGAGATCCAGCGGAAAGACAGCGAAAGTGATCGCATCGGCAGCGAAGAACGCCATCGGCGACAGAGTGAGTCCGGATAGTGCGCTACGCACCGTACTCATTTCGGAGGCGAACTCGTCCCACTTGGCGGCCTCCTTACGCACCGCCGAGGTCACCACCTGATAACCAGTCATCGGCCCTCCCCGTCCAGCCCGAACCGTGCGGCTCTCTCAGGCATCAGCAGCCAAGCTAGCGCAGAACCGGCAACCGGACCGGAGTTATCGCAAGAGCACGCCCAAAGGCACCTGAGTCAGTGACCGGCGTCTCGACCGGGCGACTCGAGATGAGCCTTGTGAGCAGTGGCTCAGAGGAGATTTTTCGATCGACTGGTGGTTGTCGTCGGTCAGGAGGCGGCCGAAAGAAGGGGAACGAAGGCCGGCGGGGTACTCCAGCGCTGAGAGGTGCGGTCTCTGCGCTTTTCGGGAGCACGTCCGTACACAGGACGAGCAGGCCAACCCTGTTCGCGACACGCACAGAGCACGCGGCTTGAACGGGTTGGTCTTCAGGTCCGGCCACCATACTTGTTGCCCGGTCAACGACTCTGCGGCGTTGGCCGGGCAACGGGCATGCGCGTGGAGCTCGAAGATAGCGGCTAGTTCAGGCGCGAACGGGGCCTGACCCGAGTACACCGTCCCAGCGGGCCGGTGTCGTGTTTTCCGGCACCATCTCACGACAGTGCGCAGCGGGGAGGTGTCTCAGCGGTGTGCGTGCTCGAACTCCTCGATGATGCTGGCGGGGATGCGTCCCCGATCGGCCAGCGTGTGTCCGTTGGCCTTGGCCCACTCACGGATGGCCTTTGTCTGTTCCTTGGTCCTCGACTCGGCCACGATGGCGTGGGTGGTCCTGGTGACTCGCTTGGAGCGGCCTGCCGTGCGACGAGCTTTGGTGACGAAGTCGGCCACAGCATCGCGAAGCTTGGCAGCATTGTCGGCCTTGAGGTCGATCTCGTAGGTGATGCCGTCCAAGCCGAAGCTGACGGCCTCGACATCTTCAGCAGCGGTACCATCGAGATCATCGATGAGCTGCACAAGCACTTTCTGTGCCACGGCGATACTCCATTGCTTCCGAGTGGATTCGATTTGAACGACTGACCTTAGCAAAACTTCGCTACATAGCGACGAAAAGACATAAGGCTTTCACATAAGCGCGGAGCTTCCGGGTAGTGATCGACATGTCCTGCCGCGATCGGAACTCGGGCCAGGCAGGGGATGACCTGGCGGTCGTTTTGGTCAGGCGGTGCAGGATTGACCTGACGTATTGGCGGTGAATATAGCGATCCCCTTTACATGTGCGACAGTCGTGTGGAATGTGATGTCGCAGTTGGCTCCTCGGTCGCTGAGGACGCGAACGTGCAACCGGGTGAGTGCAGGGAGTCGTCGCGGGCCTCGATGATGGAGGAGAGGTCGCTATCGGGGTCGAGGTAGTCGCCGAGATCGGCGAGGCCGGCGATGTGGGCGCGAGGGATCTCAGCTCCGCAGCTGGGGCAGGAGTCGAGCAGTAGCCATGCGATGCCTGGAGTGGTGTTGTCTGGGATGAACCGCCATAGCCGTCCGGTGAGATGCTCGGTGATTGTGATCAGGTCTCCTGGGACCGTGCCGTCGCGGGTGCGGTATTCGCGCTGGGGATCGTCGGTCACGATGACGCTGTCCGCAGGCATCTGTAGTGCGGCGGCGATGGTCCGGGCTACGCGAGCGCGGCGCGCCCACCTGTTCCATTGCTCGGCGGAGTTGTTGCGGTGCCGGAAACTGTCGCGGTCGGCTACGCGGTGAGTGCGCGCGACTCGTACCGCTCGTCCGGCGAGCCCGATGACTCCTGCTGGCACACCTGTACTCATGAGGTGATCCGGTGTGCGGTGTCGGCGGGGTGTGGGAGGTGCCATGCGTAGCCGCATTCCCGCACGTGGATGTAGTGGTAGCGGCCCGAACTGGCTCCGACCGCGAGGCCTCGATCTGTGATCGGTGTGGTCATCGTGATGTCTCCATCGTGTAAAGGGGTTCTCGATGCCGAGTCCCAATGAGGGGAAGGCTTCGGGGGTTAGAAGCACCGCGGAGAGGTCGCAGCCGCTGGCAGAGCCATCGCAGGCGGTGCAGCGTTGCCATCACTCGGTGGTGCCGCCGAAGCTGGGGAAGGAGTCCGATTCGCCGGAGTTGGTTGCGCCACATCGTGTGCACCGGTGGTCGGTCTCGCTGATCTGTTCGAGCAGTGGCTCGGCGCGTCGTCGTGGCCGATGGGCGGTGTCGTTGGTGTGGTCAACGCGACCAACCGAGCGCGCTGGTGGCGAGTGCGGGCAGGTAGCCGACCTGGTTACCCGCGCCGAGCCACACCACGGGCGGCTCGGTGCGCACGGTGCCGTCGCCTTCGGCGTCGTCGGGTGTGCGGACGACCTGCCCGATGGTGTATTCGAGTGGGTGGCGCGGTTGTGTGGCCCACCGGATCGGGGTGTCGGGGTTGTAGTGGGCGAGCGCGGTTTGCAGGCCGCCGACGGTGTCGATCTGATTCGGCCAGCCAGCCATGACAGGCTCCTTTCGTTGTCGTGTAGGGGCTACGGTCATTTGGTGGCGCGCAGGGAGGCTGTGGCGGCACGTCCGACGGCCTGCGCGATCACGGCGCGGTCGGTGGCGTCGAGGTGACGTTGGGCGGCAGTGTCGGCATCGGCACGCTTCGCGAACTGCTGTTCCCAGTCGCAGGCGCACCAGGCGAGGCTGGTGCCGTTGGCGCGAGTGATGACGTGGGTGGCGTGCACGTCGAGACGGTGCACGGTGGCGCCATTCAGTGGTGTGTTGTGGTCGCCGATGGTCAGCCACAGCACCGCGCATCCGCTGGCGCGCAACCGGTCAATGCGCTGTTGCCCTTCGCGGCGGGGTTCGGGGCGGAACTGTCCATCAGAGATGATCACCAGCAGCCGCGCGGCACCGGGGATGGATAGGCCGAGTGCGCCGTCGAGTGCGTCGATCGCGGTGGGGATGTTCTCCCAGCCATCACTGGCGGGGAATTCGGTGATGACGCTGGGGGCGGTGCCGGGGTGGGTGATCGGCCGGACATGGTTGCCGAAGATCACGGTGGCGGTGTCGGCGGGGACCGGGGCGTGGCGGGTGGCGTTGGCGAGGATCCACGCGGTCGAGGCGACGCCTGCGGTGACCATCCCCATGGAACCGGATACGTCGCAGGCGATGCCGAGGCGCAGTGGCGGTGTCGGTACGGCGGTGCGGGTGAGCCGGGTGAATGGTTCAGCGGTCGGCGTGGCCCCAGCGGCGCGTTGTGCCTCGCGGGCAAGGACTCCGCGCATCTTCAGCCTGCCGGGTGGTACCGCCGAGGTCGTCTTGGTCGTAACCCGGTCGCGGACTCCGGCGGTGGACAGCGCGCGTGCCAGTGCTCGTGCGGCGGTGCGCTCGGCGGCGGTGGGTGGGCGGGTGCCCGCCGTGGCGGTGTCGCCGTCATCCTCGTCTCCGCCTTGGGTGCTGTCGCTGTCGTCGAACACGGCGCGTGCGGCGTTGGCGGTGCGTCGGGCGGTGGCCTCGGCGGCGGCTTTCGCTTTCGCCGCAACGGTAGTGGGGTCTTCGGGTGGCGGGGTTTTGGCGACCGCGCGTGCCACGTTGCGCAGCGCGGTGGTGACCGACTGCGCCAACGGTGACGGGGTACCTGACGGTGCGGCGGGTTCGGACGGTTCGCTCGCGTCGGGGTCCTCGGTATCCGGTCCGACGATCTCGCACCAGCGGCGGCCGAGGTCGAGCATGGCGGTGGCGTCGTCGTCGGCCACGGTGAACGCCTCGCGCCACAACGCCCGCAGCTTGCGCAGTTTCGCCGCACCTAGTACCGCCCTGACGGCGCGGGCGACGGGGACGGTTTCGGTGCGGGTGAGGATGCCGCCGTCGGTGCGTCCCAGCAGCAGCGCGGCAATTTGGGCAGCGTCGCGGGTGGTCATCTTCGGTGCTTCGGCGGGGTCGTCGGCTTTGGTGTCGTTGAGGATCAGGTTGGTCGCGGAGGCGCGCAGCCAGTGTCGGTCGGCGGGGCGGCGGCGGATCTGCGCGGCTTCAATGCGGGATTCTTCCAGCAGATCGGCAGCGGCGTAGGCGTCGGGGTCGGCGTCGTCGGGCGGGGTCCACTTGCTGTGGTGGGCGTGTGCGCATTCGTGGGTGAGCAGGCCCCACACGGTCGCGTAGCGGGTGCGGTCGCTGATCAGGTGCGGTGTCGTGGTGGCGGGGTCCACGGTGCCCAGGTGGGTGCCGTCGATCTCGATGAGGCCGTTGTGCAGCAGGCACGCGGGGTGGCCGTGTCCGGCGCCGGGGGCGATGGTGACCAGGAGGTCGTCGCGGTCGGCGATGGCGGGTACCTCGGCGGTCATGGCCGCTGATAGCGACAGCCATCCGGGGGCGGCGGGGAACACGGCCGTGCCGGTGGTGGCGGGGTCGGCGATCAGGTGCGTAGTCATCCCGGTGTCCTTTCGCGACGATCGGCGCGGTCGTTCAGATGCGTTTGCCAAGTGCCAGCGGGGCAAGGGTTCTGCCGTAGACGTCACGGACCACGGCGCAGACGATCTCGCGGTCTTCTTCGGGGGCGGTACCGATCAGGTTCCCGGCGGCGGCGTCGGGCCCGAGCACGTCGGAGATCTTCTGGAACGCGATCAGCTCACGCAGTTGCGGTGCCCAGCCGACCTCGCCGCGTGTCTGCCGGGTGGCCAGGTTGCGGGCGACCGTGACGGCGCGGCGGTCGATCCCCAGCTGGGTGGCGAGGTCGTAGTCGGTGGACACGTGGATCTGCACCGAGAACCGCGACGCGAGCGCGTCGGTGAGGATCGCGCCGTGCACGCCGGGATTGTGCCCGGCGACGACGTAGAAGCCGGGGGCGGCGTCAATCGTCTCGCCGCCGTTGGCTTTGATGATGATCTGGCGGCGGCCGTCCATCGCGGGGTAGACCACGGCGAGAACGGTCGGCGGTATGAGGGTGGCGTCGTCGATGAACAGCGTGCGGCCTTCGCGCATCGCGCGGACCAGCGGACCGTGCACGAACACGAACTTGCCGTCCGGGGTCTGGGTGTACTCGCCGACGATGTCGGCGACCGTGGTGTCGCCGTCGCCCTGAATGGTCACCAGGTCACCGAACGCGGCCTCGACCACCGAGGTCTTCCCGGTTCCGGGTGGCCCGTACATCAATGCGGGGACCCCGGCGTCACGCAACTTCCGCAAGGCGTCCACGTCCGAGAGTCCGGACAGTGTGCGCGGGTGGTAGAGCTGCCCGTTGGGACGCGTGACCGGACCGGTCGCCGATGCCGACGGGGCGGCGGTCGCGGGCGTTCGGCGTGGTGTGCGGGGGCGGCGGGTCACGCCGGACGGGACCGCGACGGGCGCGGCGGCGGCGTCGACGGTGGTCGCGGTCGCCCGGTAGCGGACTGGTTTGGTCGAGGTTTGTTCGGCGTAGCCCCCGGCGGTGAGCGCGGCGAGCGCGTTGCCGATCGCGCCCGATGACTTCCCGCCGAGTGCGGCGGCGACGTCGCGCGGGGTTAGTTCGTCACCCGGCTTTTCGTTCAGGACTTCGGCCACCCGTCGGCGGAGTTCGCCGTTGGGCAGTCGCCCGCCCGCCGGGGCGGTGGTGGTCGTGCCGGGTGCCGTCGGGGTGGCCGTTGGCGTGGCGGGCGTGGTCATCGCTGGTGTCCTTTCGCGCAGTACGGGTAGTCCGGAACCGCTACGGGAGTTCGGTGGGTGGGTTTATGCGGCGGCCGTGGTGTGGTGCGCGATTTTTTCGTCGTCGCCGTCACCCGAAATGGCGGCGCAAAGATCGGTGTAGCCCATCGCGCGCAACACGGCGGCGGTGGCGTAACCACCGCAGTTGCGGCGCGTCCGCGTGCGGGGCCCGTCCGGCGTGTGAACCGTGACTTTCCGGCCGTCGAACGTGACCGGGAAGCACATAACGGCGATGCCGTTCTCGATGTTCTCAAACGGTGCGGTTCCGGTGGTGATCATGACGTTCCCCGTTCATGCGTTGGACATGGCTCGCGCCAGGTGTGTTATTCAGTGTGTTTCCGGCTCCCCCGGCGGTATTTCAATTATTACTCTGCCGCGCGCCGCGCGCAATAAGAATAGCGCGCCTATCCGGGACCCGATTGGGTGATGATGCCGCCCGGCGCTGTGAAGAAAAATAGAAAGCCGTCCGCGCGGTCACAATCCGAAAGAATTGCGCAGATTTCCGCAGGTCGGCGACACTGGGCGCCAGCCGGTCGCCGCGCATGGAATAGCTAAGTGACACGCAGGAAGCGAAATCAGGGAAATAAATGACCTAAAAGAATAACGACGGCGGGGAGCAGTGAAGGTGACAGGAGAGCGAGAGGTGGTCAGGGGCATCGCGCTGGAGACCGCGCCCGCCCAGGCCGCACCGATGTGTCTACCGCCTTGCTGCCAAGCGAGTCTGGGATACCAGCGGATCCCCTTAGGTCACCGCTGTCCAGCGCCTCCGCGGGCCGCAAGGGGAGGTTCTCTAACCTGATCCCCCGTATGAACCCCATCATGATCCCCCGTATGAACCCCCAACGGAACCTGGCTTACGCGCGGACGATCTCCCGCGTTCGACCGGAGCAGTAGTCGCCCTACATCGCGTGAAAACACTCTTCCCGGCGTCGTAAGCAGCCACGAACGCCGGAGGCGGATGTAACACTGACCACGCTGCCTGCCCTCTCGTGTGCCCAGGTGGCGACCGAAAGACCTCACTCCGCGATCACCTCGTGTTCCACCGTCAACGACGCGGATGGAAACGCCGTTCGACGCGACAACGGTAGCATTCTGCCGCACACACCAAAACCAGCCTGAAGAATGCCTTTGCGATAGCTTGACCCGCAGAACGCCTTCCGCTGTCATGGTTTCTTCTCGCCGAATCCGGGAGGTATGAAGTCGTGCGACCGGGCGTGGCGCCTGGTTTCGCGAGACGGGCATGTGTCCTGAGCATTCGCCGCACATGCTCAAGATCCAGGGCCTCGCTGTGCGAGTCCGAGCAGCACCTTTACGTGATGCGGCGAGCCTCCTGTCAGCGACCACGAAGGCGAGGTCAGGTCCGGCAGATGCTGTCTCGGCCTGGGACGGCTTCGTCGGGCTCCTCGTCTTCATGGCTCTGCCCCGTCTCAGCCGGCCGCGCCGCGCCCAGGTGCGCTCTGGGTCAGTGAGTTCCTGGCGCCGGCGAGGTCGTCGTGGCGTTGCCGCAGCTGGTCAGCCAGCGCTCGAGCTTGCGCGGTGGGTGTGGCATCGACTTCGGCCAGCCGGGTGGTCAGCAGGGTCAGGGTCCGCGGGATGGCGTCGAGCTGGCCGAGGCGTTCCTGCAGTCGCATGATGTCGCGGTAGAGCAGTTCGTTGTGCGGATCGAATGCTCGCGCGACTTCCAGCAGATCCAAGGTCTGTTGTGGATCGGTCTCGACCAAGGCACGGGCCAGCGCGGCCACGGCGTCGACGGCGTCGCGGCGGATCGCCTCGCGCACGGGCTCGATCCACTCGGTCGACATGGCCTCGGCCAGCGGGCCGCCGTAGCTGTTGACCACGTCCCGGTAGGCGTTCACCCGGGTCTGGTCGGTGGAGGCGTTGCGGCGAGCGGCGACGGCGCGTTCGAAACGCCAGTAGTCGCAGTGAACATGCGAGGGGTCGAGCTGGTAGCGCCCGTTGTCGGCCACGACGATGTCGCTCACCGCGCCGTCGGTGGCGACGGCCAGCGCGTGTCGTAGTCGGGCGAGCGCGGTGTGCAGGGCGTTGGTCGGGCGGGCTGGCAGGTCCTGGCCCCAGAGGGCCGAGACCAACGTGTCGCGGGTCGCGCCGTCGGGGTGCAGCGCCAAAAGCACCAGCAGCTCCTGGCTCCTGGGCTGCAGCTTCCCGGTGATCTCCTTCGCGCCGCTGCCTGTGAGTTCGGGATGCCAGTGCACTCGAAGGCTGCCCAGCACGGTCACGGTGATCAGCGCGGGGCTCGCTCCTCGCTCACCGTCGGCGTTGCGATGTGGCGGTGCCGAGGTCGTGGGGGTGTTAGCCGATACAGGTTCGTCGGTAACCGCGCCCCCGTCACGAGGTCCGGTCTCGCTGTCAGCCAGTCGCAGCGCGGACAGCGAAGGACGGCGGGCCTCCGGGAGGGAAGGTGGGTCGCCCTCCGGTTGGCTGTGTACGGCATCGAGGATCTCCAGGCTGACCTCCTGCGGTGCTGGCTGGGTGACCGTGGCCGTGACTTCCAGCTCGACCTGGCCTGCGTTCGAGGAGCCGGTCCCCCGCCGACTCGCTTGTGTGGCCGTGTGGTGGTCGTGGCCTATGAGGTGGGCTGCCGCGCTGTGAGGCGGCGGCTCGTGCGCCGCAGCAAGGACTTCGTTGTCGGCATGTGGGTCGGGCTTGGCTTGGTGTAGCAGGGCCAGCAGCTCGGCGGTGTCGTTGTCGCCGAGGCGGAACATGACGGTTCCGCGTAGGGCCTCGCCTGGGCCGGGGCCGGTGGCGGAGATCGTGCCGTCGGCCCGGACGTAGCAGGTGATGCCCGGCTGCCATTGGCCCACCATCAACCCGATGACGCCGCACTGTGCGCCGTTGTCCAGTACTGCCTGCAGCCGCTGGTGGCGTGTGGGCGGCCGTGTCACGAGAACGAGCGGTGGCCACGTCCGCTGCTCGGTGCCAGGCGAGCGCAGTGCCGTGGCACGCACCAGGGTTTCGGCCTCGATCGCGTCGAGCGCCTCATCGAGGTCGGCGACCACCCGCATCGTCGAGGGCAGCTGCTCGTGGGGCGCCGGGCGGCCGAGCACCGAGGTTAGGTCGTCGGCCGGGACGAAGATGCTCGGCCCGGCCGACGTCGCCAGGTGGTCTGCGGGGATGGTGAGTGCCGTGATCAGCAAGGCGCGGGCTGCGGCGGGAGCGCCGGGGCCGACCAGTCCGAGGCCGCGGGCGTTCGCGAGGTCGAGGGCGATCTCGCGGCCATCGCGGACACCGACTCCCGCTGTTAGGCCGCGGGGCTGGCCGGCATCGGTCCGGGGCCCGCCCAACGCCAAGGGCGGTAGAGCAGGAGCACGCCGCGGACGCTGTGCCGTTTCGTCATCGGGGTTGATCACGTCGCCGCGCTCTGCGCGTAGGTGTGCCAGCCGCAGCTGGTAGACCACCGGCGCCACGGGCAGGTCGTCGCGGTCGCCGCTGCCGGGCCGGTAGCGGCTGCGGTAGTGGTGGCGGGCCAGCATCAGCGCGGCGCTGACCGCGGCGGCAAGGCCGAGGCCGACGAACAACTCTGTCCCCCAGCGGAAACCGGGCTCGCCAGACCCCGGAGTCGAGGTCGTAGTGGTGTCGGCTGGTGCCGTGTGCTGGGTGGACGCTTCGGGTGGCGGCGCAGTGGACGGTGAGATGCCCGTCGGCGACGCGGAGGATGTCGGTGACGGTGTGGCCGGCGGAGCGGGCGAGGTTTGGTCTGGGGTGGCTTGGTGCGGTGGCTGTGCCGGTGCGCTCGCGTCACGTGGCAGGGCCAGTTCCTCGCCGGGGAAGATCAAGCTCGGCTTCGTGAAGGGCTGCCCGTTCGGTTGGGGTTTGCCTTTGTTGAGTTCGAAGATCTCCGGCCAGCGTGTGCCGTCGCCAAGGGTGCGGTCGGCGATGCGCCACAACGAGTCATGCACTCCGTGGTGTGGTGCCAGTACGACCACCGACTCCGGATTCGCGGAATCGGTGACGGCGCCGCCGCCTCCAGGCGCATGGCTGGTGACAGCGGCATGGTGGACCGCTTCGACCTCGCCGTCGGGCGCAGGTTGGTGCCAAGCGGGGGCGGTCGCCACGATCTGCGACCCGACCGTCTCCACGATGGGCCATGGGGTGGCCAGCGATGGCGCGGGCCGGTTGCCCAGCACCGCCACCAGGACCGCGCCGATCAACAGGCTCGCCACCGTGTTCATCGGGCCCGCGTCGGAGAAGTCCCTGTGGCGGGCGGCGTCGATGCCGTCGCGGGCGTAGTCGACAGCGCTGCGCAGCACACCGATGCTGAAGGCTGCCCAGAAGATCCAGCACAGGCAGGCCAACAGGTTCAGCAGGAATGTGGCGCTCATCGGCGCCAGCAGCAGTACTTCGACTTCGATCCAGGTCGGGATGTGATCTGGCAGCGGCCAGCCGACGAAGTGCCACAACGCCCACGGCAAGCCCGCCACGAGCATGGCCAGCATCGTCGCGGCGATCAGACCTTGGATGGTCCGGCCAAGGATCCGGACCGTGCCGACCAGCACTCGCCAGACACACCAGCGCTCGCCGGACGAGGTCATGGCACCGGCACCAAGACCCGAGTCGGCGCCGAGCCAGTGTTGGCCGGGGCGAGCTCAGCCGGTGCCGGAGCGGGGCTCGGTGCCGTGTTCTGTGCCTGGTTCTTCGTGTCAGGTCCTGCGCTGGTGGGCTTCTTGCGCCTAGCGCGGCTGGGTTTCCTGCTGCTGAGCCAGGTTGTGAGCTCGGATGCTGGTATGTCGGTGACCGCTGCGAGTTCTGGCACGCTGATTACGTCGGCGTGTTCGGTAATCACCTCGCCTAGTTCTGTGTCGATCTCCTCGAGTTCGGTGGCCAGGGTCCTGCGGCGGTCGGCGAGTTCGCTCACGCGTTGCGCGGCTGTCACCCTGCGGGTGCTCGTGGCCGCATCGATCTGTTCGATGCGGTGGCGGATCTCGTCGCTGGTAGCCATCAATCTTCTCCCATTGTGGTGCGGTGTGGGCGTGTGGAGACGCGGACTCACTGCGTGTGGGGCTGGGCGGTGCCGGTGCCGCGCACAGAGAGGCTGCTGATGCCGACCAGGCCCAGCAGTTGCGTGTGCTGCGAGGCGGTCACGGTGACCGTGACGGTGTCGCCGGAGACGGTCACGGTCCCGGAGACGCCTGCGGCGGCGAGATAGCGGTGCGCGTGGGCGACCGCGTCAGCGGGCAGGAGCCGTGCCGTGCCGGTGGCGCGGTAGAGAGCGAGGTCGATCGCCTGTGCGCCGGCGCGGGCAGCGGCCTCGGCATGCCCGGTGGCCTTCACGTTGGCCGCCAGCGCCAGCCCGCCGTCGAGACTCAGCCCCGCCAGAGTGAGGATCCCCAGCATGAGCACCACGACGAGCGCGGTCACCTGGCCATCATCGGCCGACAGGGAGCCACGGCGCCGGATCCACTCGCGCAGCCGCCGGTTCACCGTCCACCTCCGGACACGGTGACCGATCGATAGGTGTCCACTGGCTCGATCGCAGTGGCGGACAAGCGTTTCCCGCCAGGTACACCGAGCAAGACCGCGTCGCCGAAGTCCACCCCGCACGTGACGGTCACGCTGACCGTGCCACCAGGCCGCAGTCCGCCGGTGTCGGTGTCCACGGCCATGGACTGGCAGGTGATGCCCGCCGCCGTGAGCGCGACGGCCGCCGTCGATCGTGCCTGGGCCGCAGCACGGACGCCGGTACGTTCGATGCTGGCGGCTCGAGCGGCCTGGTGCGCGGTGTCGTTGAGCCGCAGCCGCGCGTCCACCCCACGGTGGACGACCACCGCGACGAAGACCAGCAGCAGCACCAGAACCGGCGTGAGCAGTACGACCTCGGCGGACGCGGAACCCCGGTCCTCACGCCACCACGCCCGGCGGCTTCCCGAGTTCATGGGGTGGCCTGTTCGGCGAGAACGTCGTGTACCGCGGCCAGGCGCACGACCAGATCATCAGTTCCGGTCGCGGCGGCGACGTGATAGAGCCACCGGTTCGCGTCGCGTACCCGTGCCGCGATGAGCTCCAGGCGAATGACCACAGGCCGCAGGTCGTCGTGCGCCGAGGGAGCCTCGTACAGCTGAACCAGGGCGTCCCATGCCAACCGGTGCACTGAGTCGAGGTGTGTCTGGTCGAGCCAGACGACAGCGGGACCGGTGTGACACAGGTGCGCCGCGTCGATGATCCGCGCTGCCGTACCTTGTGCCGCTGTTCCTCGATCGGCGAAATCGCTGGGGCGGAAGAACCATTCGCCCTTGCCACGGTCGATGCGCCACGCTGCCGACCGGTCCGACAGAACGTGGCCGAACCGCAGGTACTCGTGGCGTGCCATCAGCGCAGCGACCATCAGCATCACCGTGCCCGCCGCGACAGCCCAAAAAAGCATCGGAGTGCTGGTGACGCCGATGAGAAAGACGAGCATGCCAGCCAGTCCGAACAATGCCGAGTCGGGCACCAGGCAACGTCGTATGGCGCGGCGGCGCAGTCGCCGACGGTCCAGGCCGGACCGCCACAGCACCGGCCCTGTACCTGAGCGGAAGACTCCCTGCTGTACAGGCGATGTGTGCATGACTCCTCCCTACTTTCCTTGAGTGAGAACAACCTCTGATGCGTTCGACGATCTGCTTGTGATGAATTGGGTGCGAGAGCATCACCGCCTTGGAGGCACCCACTGACACCGACCAAGGCCGCCCGCCTCGGTATCTGGCCTCGCTGGCATCGGACCTGCTGCGACGAGAAGACACCCCGGCAGGTTGGTGGGCCTCCAGTGCGCGGGTGTTGCCCGATTCCGTTGTGGCGGCCACAGGTCACCAGGCGAGTCAAGGCGACGACAGGACCTCGCGGGCTCGGCTTAACGCGGCCGGCACGGTGTGGTCTGCCCGTTTCGAGGGTGCTCCCTAATCTGGCGAGTGCCCGTCGTCGTGGCTCGCACATGGCAAGGGGCTGCTGGAATACCAGGACGAGTGGCACTATGTGTAGGCGTGATGCGAGGCGTCGAGTCGGGCTCATTGGGGATCACCTGCGATCGGGTTGATGGCGGGCGCAAGTTCGGCATTCGTGAACTCGGGACCATTCAGCACGAAGCGTTCGACGGGCCCTGCCGCCTCGGCGTGCACCGGCAGCCGCAGGAACGGCACGACGGTGGTGGCGGTACCGGATATCCGGACTGAGGCGGACTCGGCGGTGCGGTCGGCGTTGACGCTCGTGCCGGTGAGCGAGTTCGGTGCCAGCTGGTCAAGGAGTTGCTGGGCCTTTGCCGTGCCCGCGTTTGCTGTGCCGTCCTGTGCTCGTGCGGCGGACAGTCCTTGTGCGGCAGCGGCTTGCGCGATGTGCGTGGCGTGGGACCACAGTGCGAACTGGACGATCGCGAGCAGGAGCAACAGTAGTAGTGGTACTGCTATCACCAGTTCGGCGCTGACCGCCCCGCGGTCGTGCCGAAGAGCCTGGCGCAGCCAGGACCGTGAGCAGTCGTCACGCCGCCGATCGTGCAGCTTCCGGGCATCATGCCTGTCTGGTCGTCGGGTTGTCGTGGTCGGCATCGCGTTCTCACAGCTCGATACCTGTGGCCTTGGCGGCCACCTTCGCCACGACCACTCCGACGACGACGATCGCCGCGCTGATGACGAGGGCGGTCACCAGCACCCACTCGCTCACGTAGCCCGCGTCAGGGGCACGGCGCAGTAGCTCGACTCGGGCTCGCAGCATCGCCCACGCCGCATCGCAGTAGTCACGCATCGAGATCTCCTCCTTGTCGTGTAGTGCAGTTGCCCGCCTGAACGGGTTCACAGGTTGTTGATCACTTGTGTCAGTGCGGGGTAAGTGATGAAGCCGAGGAACCCGAGGAACAGGGCCATGACGGGCAGCGCCATTCGTTCCGTCGCGGACTGGGCTTCGCCTTCGGCGTCGGTGAGCTGGCGTGCGCGCAGCGCTGTCGCTTTCGCGGCCAGGCTCGCGCGGACCTTGGCGCCCTCGGTGCCTGCGAGGCTGACCGACGCGGCCAGCTCGGCCAGCTCGGTGACGCCGATCTCCTCGCCGAGCTGACGCAGCGCGGCCCACGGTGTCGTGCGCGTCAGCCGCGCGGTGCCCAGAGCGCGCTGGATGTGAGCGAACGCCCAGCCACGACCGATGGCGGCCGAGTCGTTCAGCGCGCTATCGACCCCGGCTCCTCCAGCCAAGGTGATCCACACCAGGTCCAAAAAGGATGACAGAGCGTGCCGGAAGCCGATGCGCAGCCGTGCTGCATGTGAGCGTGCCCGCAGATCGGGTAGCACGAACCCGACGACAGCGAGGCACGGCCCGGCGATGATCGAGGACTGCACTCCCACCGGCAGCCCGGCCACCGCCAAGAGCAGGTGAAGCAGCGCGGGCAGCAGCAGGCCGGTGACGGCGAAGACTGCCTTCTCCGCCAGGTGCGTACCGACTGGTCGTCCGATGACCGTCAGGTCGCAGAGCAGCCGGTCGCCGGGCAATCCCAACGCCCGTAGCGGTGCGACCGCAGGACGGCCGAGCCGGGCCACCCAGCCCGCGTTGTCACTGACCAGGATCGGCGTGGGTGCGGGTGCGGCGGTGATCCGCGCGAGGACCACGCGCAGCGGTGGGCGCGGGGGAACCGCCCAGACCGCCAATGCCCACAGTCCGACACCGAGCCCACTGCCCAGAACCACTGTGGTGATCACGGTCGTCATGTCACACCTGCCCATTGATTGCCGGGCCGGTCTCCTGAACGGAGCGTGGGTCGGTGATCGACAACATCCGGGCTGGTGCGGCGATGTGCGAGATCCTTTGCAGCCAGGCGAAGCCGGCCGCGAACAACAGCCCGATGCCGAGCAGCACCACTTGCCCCGTCGCGGAGTCGAAGGCCGACAGGTAGCTGCGGTTGAGCAGCACCATGGCCACCGCGAACGTGAGCGTGGTGCCGACGATCACCCGCACCGAGGTGCGGGTGCGGGCGCGACCGGCCTCGACCCGCAACCGCATCGACACCTGCTCGCGTGCGGTGTGCGCGAGGGCACCGAGCAGGTCACCGAGCCGGCGGGCCTGCTGTTCGGCGGCCTTCACCAACGCCGCGATCACCAAGTCGCCGATCGGATCGTCCAGTTGGTCGGCCAGGCGGCGCAGTGACGGCGCGAGGCGTTCGCCGTTCTCGAGGCGGGCCGCGAGTTCGGTGACATGGCCGCGGATCGGCACCGGTGCCAGCGGCGCCGTGGCGAGGATGGCCTGCTCCAGCCCGGACGCGGCCGACAACGTGTCGCGCAGCATCTCCGTCCACGTGGCGATCGCTTCGACACACGCGATCCTGTGGGCCTGTTCCGGGTCCTTGCGCAGAATGCGAGGCAGCGCCCAGCAAGCCAGCCCTGCCAGGCCCGCACCGACGAGCCATCCCGTGGCCAGCCCTGCCGCAACACCTGCCGCGATCGCCGCCCCGAGCCGGATCAGGACCCGTCGCGGGGGCGGCCGGTCGCTGACTTGCCACAGTCGCTGCGTTCGCCGCGGCCCGTGTGGTTCTACGCCGCGCCAGCCCAGGACGATCAGGAGCACGCCGAGGCCCGTGCCCGTGCCCAGCAGGGTGGCGATCTCCGGTGTGGAACCGAGTGAGAGGTTCACCGCGGCCACCACCCCTCGGGCTGGTCGAGCACCACGGGATCGAGCCCTTCGTGGACGAGTTCGTCGACGGTGTCCGTGCGCAGCGCGCCGGCCACCGGCCGGGCACGGCCGTCCGAGCCGGGCCGGTAGACCTCGTTCGAGACGACCAGGGGCCCGTCGGCGTCGACGATCTCGCGGATGGACGACACGACACGGGTGGTCCGATCCGCGGCGCGGGCGAGATGCACGACGAAGTGCACGGCGCTGGCGACCAGCAGCGCGGTGGCGTCCAGCGAGAGTCGTTCGGCGCCTTGCGCGGCGTAGGAGGCTAGGCGGACGAAGGCGATGCGTGAACTAGAGGCGTGCAGGGTGGCCATCGATCCGTCGTTGCCCTGCGACATCGCATTGCACATCGGGATGACTTCCGGCCCGCGGATCTCGCCGACGATGACCCGGTCCGGCGACATGCGCAGGCCCCACCGCACCAGCTCGGCCTGTGAGATCGCGCCTTCGCCCTCGACGTTGGGCTCGCGGGACTGCAACGCGGTCACGTCGGCGTGGATGTCGGGGTTGCGTTCCAGCCCGAGCTCGAAGGCGTCCTCGATGGTGATGATGCGTTCCATCGGATCCATCTCCGAGGCCAGCGCCCGCAGCATGGTGGTCTTCCCGGCCGCAGCACCGCCGGTGATCAGAATGTTCTTGCGGGCACGCACGAGCGCACGCAGGAACTCTCGTAGACCGGCGTCGATCGTGCCCCGCTCACGCAGCTGCGGCAGGGTCGCGGTCAGGTAGCCGTGGCGGCGGATCGACAACGACGTCGCTCCGTCCGCGGTCAGGCCCATCACCGCGAACAGGCGCTCTCCACCAGGAAGCTGAAGGTTGACCGCGGGTGAGCCCTGATCGAACCTCCGCTCCTGGCTGGACGCGCGCGCCGCGAGCAACCGGACCAGGTTGGTGAGCTCGTCATTCGACGCGGCGATCGGCGCGACCTGCTCGCGGCGTCCATCGGTGTGCTGGACGCACACGCGGTCGAAGCGGTTAGCGTTGATCGTCTCGACCGTCGGGTCGTCCAGCAGCGGCTGCAGGCCCGCCATGCCGAACAGCTCGTTGAGGACCTCAACCATGACCAGCTGCTCAAGATCTGTGGGCACGAGCGGGCGGTTGGCGGTGAGCTCCCGCTCGGCGTGGATCCGCGCCGCGTCGATCAGGATCGACCTCGCCAGCTCCCGGCGGGCCTCGTGCGTCACCACGGTGCCGGTACGTGACTCCTGGCCGTGCACATACCCCGCCAGGTCGGCTGCCAGGGCGTCGCGTAGGTGCTGCCGCAGCCGCCCCGTGGCGGCGATCAGGTCATCCTGGGCCACCTGACCCGCAAGCGGAGCAGCCACGGAGTCGTCGTGTGCCAACCAGGCTCCGCCCCCATTGACCGACATGCCGACCGGTCCCGACGACGTGAGCCGCTGAGGCGGGAGGGACTGGGGCGCGCCGTTGGTGGTGTAGGTCATGACGTCACTCCTCCCCATGAGCCCTGGTTCTGCCGGATTGGGCTCACCGCGGGCAGATTCGATGCGGATCGTGGGCCGTTCGCCCAGACCGCAGATTGCTCCACACAGGACGTGCTGGAAGACGGCGCGCTGGGGAATGCGGGCGCCAGCATCCCGGCAACCCGGTGCGCGAACCTGCCCAGCGCGGAACGCGACGGACCGCTGCGGCCCCAGTTCGAGGAGGAACGCCCGCACAGGACCGCCGCGCCTCGTCGATCGTGAGGAATGCGGCCCAGCGGCGACACACCGAGCTCGCGGCCGACGTCCGTGAGTGAGTAGCCCTCGCCGGCCAGCAACAGCATCGGCTGCGGGGCCCAGCGGCCGACCGCGGGCAGCCGGCGCGCCAGATGCGCGAGGTCGTCGGCGTGAGCGCGGGTCAACAGGACCAGGACATCGGCCTGCCGCACGATGCCCATCGCCGCGGAGTCCGGATCGACCCGGCCACAGTCCACCAGCACCGCCGTGCCTGGCGTGTTCGCCGCGGCCCGCACGAGACTCGTGTTCGACGGCGAGTCCGAGTCCAAGGCCAGCAAGGCTGCGCGGGTCAAGTCCGCGTCGGGTGGTGCGGTAACGACGGCAAGCCCGCCCGGCAGCGCCTGGGTGTGCTGCCACAGCAGCCCTGGGTCGGTGGTGCCGCGGGCCGCCGCGGCGAGGCTGAGCAACCCAGGCGAGGGCGGCAAGCAGAACCGTGTCGCGACATCACCTCCAGACGGATCCGCCTCGACCAGCACGACCCGATCCTGGGCCGGCCAGCGCGCCGCGAGGGCGACCGAGAAGGTCGTCACCCCCGGCGAGCCCTTGACACTCACGATCGCGACCAGCATCACCGGCCACCTCCCGCCAGCAACACCAGCGACAGCTGACCGACCGGCACCGCGGCGACCTGCCGGGCCGCGGCTTCCGCCAGCTGCACCGACACCACCGTGACCTGCTCCGTCGACGACGCTGCCACCGAGGTCACCACACCCGGCCACGCCGCGCCCGCCTCCGACGCAGGCGACGGCGTGACCGGTCCTCCCGCGGTGGCAGGTACGTACACCACCGACACCCGAGCCCCTGTCGTAACCTCCGCCGGGAACTGCCCGGCTTTCAATGCCAGGGACGCGATCGCTTGCCCTGCAACCGGAACCGCCGCCGCGCCCACCGAGTCCGGCGAGAGCAACGCCCCTGCGGACAGGCTCACCGCCATGGTCTTGCCGATCAGGTCGGCCGCCTGGCTGGCGTGCACGACGCGTACCTCTGGATCGGCTGCGACAGTGACCTGCCGCAGATCCTGCGCAGTCAGCACGTGCCCGACGGCGACCGGCTGCGCCAGCGCCAGCACCGGGTGCCGATCATTGGTGCCCAGCGAGATCCACAGGAATGCCCCTGCGCACAGGAACACGAGCAGCACGCCGAGCAGCAGATAGGGAAGGCTTCGCCTGCGGCCGCGCAGGCGCGAGGTGTCACGCTTACTGGTCGCGCTCGCCCACACGGCACTGTCCGATGTGGATGGGCTGCGCGTGTCCGAGTTGTTAGTCGCGAAGGTCTTCATGCCAGGCCCCCTTGAGACATGGGTGTAGTGCGCCGCGTCGCCAGGAGTGGTCGGCGAGCGGATGGTGGAGGTTCTGTTCTGTTCGAGGTGAAGCCGGTCGAGCGGTGTCGCGAGGGTCAGCGGCGGCCGTTGTTCAGCGCCTGTGACTCGGCTACGCGGAAGGTCGCGCTGTTGGTGGTGGTGAGGTTCGGGAACGTTCCGCTTTGGCCTGCGCCCGACCAGGTAACTGTCCAGTGCACGGTTGCCGAGACGCGGAACGTCTGGCCTGGCTCATGGGCTGAGGAACGGCGGTAGGTGTGCCCGCAGTCCGGTGACGCCGACTTCGGGTCCGCTTCGGCCTTGAACGGGGTGCCTGGCCCGGCGCAGGTCACGGTGCCGCCGTCGCCCATCGACCAGGTCACCGTCATCGGTGTTGCGACTGCAGTGACTGATACCCCTGGCACGGCCGCGGTCGCGGACGATGGCGTCCATCCTCCGGACAGCCATAGCCACGTCGGCAGATGCACTAGCTGCGTGCCGGATGGGCTGGCCGTGATGGTCGGAGCGGGCAGCTGCAGCCGCCCTCGCGCCATCTGTGCGACCTGCTGCGGAGTCAATGCTGGCGGCGTGGTCTGGCCGGCGGCAATCCACACCGGACCGTGTGAGTCAGGATCCTTGCCGTCAGGTGAGCACAACACCATGTACCAGCCACCGGGTTCCTGCGGCTGCTCGCCCGGCGGGTGATGCTCCACTGGTACGTACCGGCAGCCGAATTCGCTGTCGGCGGTATCGCTGTGACCGTGTGTGTCCGTGAGGTGCTGGTCGTTGACATTCGGCTGGTGTGGGCGAGTTCCCGCCGCGATGTCGCATGCTGCTGAAGGGGATTGGGCGCAGTCGACGTTTCCGTAGATGCTGTCGGGCGCGGGTGCGGCATGGGCAGCCGTTGTTGTTGCGAGCGCGATGGCAACGGCAGCTGCGATGGCGTGCAGCGCTATCCGTCGCATGATCCCACCTCGTGAACTCCGAAGTCGGAGACCTTCCACGTGCCGTCCGCCTGCTGCTCGACGATCGCGTCGATCCGTTGACGGCCACCTGGGGTGCTGCCGGAGCGCTCACCGTTGTCGACGCGGTACTTCAGTGCGTTCGACGAGTCGCTGCAATCGCGCACAACGACCTTCTTCGGCTCTGCGGAAGGCTCCATTGAGGACACGCTGATGTCGTGGGTTGGCTCTCCTTTAGTCACGACACCTCGGTCGCGGTCGCGTCGCAGGCCTTCGGTGAGCTTGTTCAGCGCGATGCCGACGGAGTGCTGCCCCAATGCGGGGGATTGCCAGTTCGAGGTGCTGGCAGCGGTAACGAACGCGCTCCACATCTTTCGGTAGGCAGCCACAGCTCCGTTCCGTGCGGCTTCCGCCGGGTCGGTCACGGAGGACGGCGCCACAGCGGTTGTGTGCTCCGTCGTCGTAGTAGACGGCTGGGCGGTGCAGGCTGCGAGCAGGAACAGCGAACTCGCCGTGATCGCCATTCGCGGCGCGACGTTCACAGTGACCTCCAGACTCCGGAAAGTGAGTGGTGCCGAGGTGGACCCTTGAAGGGGACGGGGTCCACCTCGGCTGGCACGCCCGGCGCAAACGCGGTATCCGGGTGCGGGTCTGTGGTGGGCGGAGCAAGCGGCCGACGAACTCGGTATCGATGCCTCTCCGGCGCGAGGCCGGACGTGGCGTGATCGCATGACCTGAGGTGGTGGGCGCCGGATGCACGATCGCGTCGGCTGATCGCCCCACACGGCGTAGAGATCAGGCGGGCTTGTGCTCCGTGAGAACCACCACGCCGACGGATGCGAAGACCAGCGCGGGCCCGAACGGAATCATGAGCCCGCGTGCGCTGGGGTTTCTCACCCTCAGGATGCCGATCGCGAGCGCGCCCAGCGTGAACGCCAGGACGGGTCCGGTGACGACATGCCACCAGCTGAACCAGCCGAGGAAGAACGCGACAGTGGCCGACAAGGTGACGTCGCCAGCACCGAAACCGTGTGGTGTCGCCAACAGGATCATCAGCGCGATCGCGAAGACCAGCACGGTAGCCCCGGTCCCGCGGAACAGCCGTCCAGTGCTGCCGGGTTGGCTGAATGCCGTAAGTCCACACTGGATCAGGCCGCCCGCCATCAGCACCGCGACGAGAGTGTGAGGAAGCCGATGACAGGCCCAGTCGATGAAGCTGAGCAGCAGGCCCATGATCAGCAGCCATGAGACGGCACCGGCTACCGCAGGTAGTCGCCAAGCCACGAGTACCAGCGTGCCGCTCAGCAGCCCGCCGGTCGCGAGCATCGCGGCCCACTCCGTCTTGGCGGTGTGAAACCACGACAGCGGTTCGCTCCGCACTACGGAACCACCTTGAGCAATCACGACGGGGCCGGCTACGGCGCCGAGAAGGCCGTAGGTCAACCAGAGTGACATCGCCCCTCCCGCCGAGATCGTGAAAGCCGAATGTGTTTCGGATGATCAACGAAAGTTGTCGTTCGACCGGGTGGCTTCGCACGCCTGGTTGCTTGGAATACATGACGAGGCAACTTGTCCTGTGCATACCTTACCTCCTTGGACCTGCCGTTCCTACTGCTCGTGTTCGGTTGACCACTTTCAGTGTCGGCAGGTTCAAGGGGGGACGCTAGGGGGGAGCTGTATTCCGTTGAACAAGAGACAGCAGACGACACCCGTCCACACGACCGGATCGCTCCAGAGTGGACAGGCCCAGCCGAATGGGCAGACGTTCGGACAGCGCATGCGCACACTGCGCGATGCACAGGACAAGTCCCTGACGAAACTGTGCGAAGAGTCGAACGTGAGCCGGGGGTATCTCAGCAATCTCGAACACGACCGCAGCGTGCCCAGCCCGGAGATTGCGGCGGCGATCGACAGGGCGCTGGGCGCCAACGGTCAGCTGGCGAAGCTGGCCTTGCCTGTCCCCCGCTCGCGAACAACACGCGATCGCCCGCGCCCGGCACAACTGCCCGCAGGAGTGCGGGGTTTCGTACCCCGGCACGACGTGCTTGAACGAGCACAGGCCGCCTTGAGTGTGCATCATGGCGCCATCGCGCTGGACGGTCCGGCCGGCGTGGGCAAGACCGCGTTCGCGGTCACCTGGGCGCACGAGATCTCCGCATACTTCCCGGACGGGGTGTTGTTCACCGATCTCCGTGGCTACGCGGCCGACCCACGGGCGGATCCGGCGGTGGTACTCGGCGCCTTCCTGCTCGCGCTCGGCGCCACGCCTTCGGAAATCCCGAGCGATCTCGACGGACGGGCGGCCCTGTTCCGCACCCTCCTGGAAGGCACCCGCACTCTCGTGGTGCTGGACAACGCCTCAGACGCCGAACAGGTCCGCCCGCTGCTGCCAGGCTCTCCCACGTCGCTCGCCCTGATCACCAGCCGCAGCCGCCTGTCCAGTGCCGTCGTGCGCGAGGGCGCGGTCCGCATCACCGTGCATCCCATGACCGCCGACGAGGCCCACGAGCTTCTGCGCTCAGTGGTCGGGCCGCGTCTCGACGCCGACCCTGCCGCGGCACAGGTCATCGCGGAGCGGGCCGGGCGACTTCCGCTTGCCCTGCGCATCGCCGCGGAACGCGCGAGCGTGTGGCCGAACAAGCCACTACGGGCGCTGGCGGACGAACTCGCCCGGCGCCAGCCGCTCGATGTGCTCACTGTCGACGACTCGGCCGTGCGGACCGTCCTGTCCTACTCCCACGACGCGCTGCCCGCACACATGGCAGCCACGTTCCGGCTACTGGGCCTGCACCCTGGCGGCCCGATCCGCATCGAAGCGGCCGCAGCGCTGACCGAGCTCTCACCGGAATACGCGCTCGGTCACCTGTCAGCCCTGGCCAGCGTGCACTTGGTGGAGCTCACCCCTCAGGACCAGTTCGTGATGCACGACCTCGTCCACTCCTACGCCAAGGAACTCGCCCTCGAACACCACCCGCACGAGATCAACACCGCCGCGCTCGAACGGCTCATCGACACCTACCTACGGACCGGGGCCGCAGCGACACAACTGCTCTGGCCCTCCCGCCCTCGACGCCCGATCAACCTGCCGAACCACAACATGACAACGTTGACATTCCGGCACCGCTCGGATGCCTTCCGCTGGTTCGAGGACGAGCTGCAGTTGCTGGTCCGGCTGGTGCACTGCGGCGCGCAGTGGAACATCACCACTGTCGCGTACATGCCGGTAGTGATCAACGAGATGATCTTCCACCGCAGGGCTTGGTCATGGTGGGTCCCCGCGGTGCGGGATGCCCTCACGGCGGCACGCCAAGGACGTCACCGTGACGCCGAAGCATGGCTGCTCGAGACACTCGCGGACGCCGGCATCGATGCGGGACAGGCTGCATCGTCGCTGGGGCTATATCGACAAGCGATGAAGATCCGTGCTGAGCTCGACGACTACAGCGGCATCGCCATCGGCCACGTCGGCCTCGGGCGGGCGTACTGCCAGCTCGGCGACTACGACAGCGCCGCCACCCACTGCGAGACCGCACGCCAGATCAGCATCGGCGCCGGCGACCTGTGGGAGCACGCCGTGGCGACCGCACACCTCGCCATGACCCGCGCCGCTCTCGGCGACGTCACCGAAGCACGCGACCTGCTCACCGTCGTCCGGCAAACCCTCGACGACACCGAGGACCTCGTCTCCTCAGCCTGCGCGTCCAACCTGCTCGCGGGGCTCGCTGAGTCGATCGGCGATCACACGCTCGCCCTGAGGCATCTCGACGACGCCCTGAGAACGTTCAGGGAAGTCGGAGACACCTGGAGTCAAGCCCACATCCAGAGCCGGATCGGCGACCTTCAAGCCGACCGCGGCAACCAACGCACCGCCCACAAAGCCTGGTCCGCCGCAGCGGAACTCCTCAACGGCAACACCGAGCCCAACGCCACCCACCTGCGCCAGCAAGTGATCAACAGCCTCAATGAAGAGCTCTAGCCCGTAGCCCCATAGAGAAGTACCCGGACGTCATCGGCAGCGCGCAGATGGCAACGCACCCACGTCACCAGATCCGCCCGACTCGATACTCGCCGATTCCCCACCGCTGCACACAGCTCAGAGTCAGCGTCTGCACACCTCACCTCCTCGTCAAGCCACGTGGCAGGAGTTGTCCAGCTCCTGCACTCCCATGTCTTCTGTCTCTCGTTCACGGGGATACAGAAGACACCTTGTCTGTTCACTGTGGACTCTCAAGGCTGAAGTGCACCAACCACTTCACGAAAGAGAGACAACTACCGTGAACGCGAACACCACCCGTGCACTCACCGCGGCAGGCATGCTCCTCGCCGCAACAGCAGTCGGCATGATCGACACCAACACAAACACCGCATCGGCGATCGCCCCTCGGCCCTGCGGCTTCTACTCCCTCAACCTGCCGCAAGGCGAACAGACCGGCGGCTACGTCCACTGCGGCGACAGCTTCATCCTCATCAAGGCCCACTGGAGCACAGGAAACACCTTCACATCCTGCCTCCCGCCCTGGGGCAGCCGCCCCTTCTTCAAAGACGGACCACACAAGGTCGTCAACGCCTACTACGTCTCCACGCGACCGAACCTCAGCGGCCCGCCCGGCAACCAGATGTGTTCGACCGGTCAACCTCAAGCATGAGAACGAACGCGCCGCGCACTAGCGCGGCGCGTTCGTCGATCCGTTTACAAATAGGGCTCGGACAGCCTCGGCGTCTGCAACGGGCTTTGGCCGTGATCGGGATTGCCAGGACGAGGTACCGCCGCGTCGCTTTGCCACTCGCGGATTGGTGAAACGGCGGGGGATGTTACGCAGGTCGCGGTTGCGCGGATAGGTGTTGCGCTCACCGTTGGCGCCGTCCAGGTCGGTGCCGTGAGCACAGTGCCGTCGGGCAGGCTCCGGTAGGCGGCGTGGACGGTGACCAGATGCAGGCTGGGCGGGGCCCTCACGGATGTCACCTACACCCGGCTGATCTGCGATTCGACTGATTGTCGGAACCCCGTGCGAAGATCGATCCGAGGTTCGAGGGGAGGGGCCGGGTGGCCACACTCGAAGAGGTCGCAGCGGTGCTGCGCAACGCCGCCGACAGCGCCGCGAAGGCCGTGGCGCCACTGATTCGGGCTGAGGAGCTCGCTGAAGACGCTATCGACCTCATCAGGTCAGCTGGTCAGGGCTCCAGCGCGTTGGAGGCTGAAATTGAACAAGCCATCGGGCAGTTCGCCCAGGTCAAGCCTGAGGTTGCGGAGCTGCTGGGGCTGCTAGATGCTGCGCAGAAGGGAATCGCTGGCATTGTTTCCGCGCTGATGGGCGCCGGAGGTGCTGTTCCGAAGGCGTCCCCTGCGGGCGCGTCAGCACTGCCGGCCGCAAGCCAGACTGCAGAGACAAAGCCTGAGCCGTCATGGGCTGAACAGCAACGCCCAAACCTTCCCCGGTACATCACGAGCGGTATCTACGTCGACCAGGACGGACACTCCGACATCGTGCAGAGCGGCAGCGAGGCAAACGGCGAGCACGAGCGGATCAACAGATTCCTCATCGAGGAGGATCTCGTGTTCGTGCCGGACGGGGCACTTGCGACCGTGTCGATGCACGTAGAGATGAAGCTCGCCTGGCGCATGCGCCAAGGCGGCGCGCGGCGCGTCGAGGTTGTGATCAACAGGGACGTTTGTGGCGGCCCGATGGGCTGCGAGGAACTACTCGAGGACGTTCTACTGCCAGGTCAGGAACTGGTCGTGCACGATCCGGTAGGTTCGCGGGTGTTTCACGGAAGGGATGCAGAGTGACGTACACGCTGGACGTCTGGTACCACCACGACACCAACCGGTCAAAGCCGGAGCCGGTTCGTACAGAGTCCGAACTCGAGGCGCTCCTGACGTACCTGCTGACGCATGAACAGCCTCACCCGGCGCAAATCGCGGGTCAGGGGCTGCCAACTATCGGACGCCGTAACCGGCCCGATCGCCTTTTCAAGCTCGACGTCTCGCATCATGCACCCGTCGGGGCGTTGCTCTACATGGGGCCGGGACCAGCGGTCGACATGACGGAGAAGGCTCCCGACTTCGTCCTCACTGATCCCGCCTCCGAGCGCACGACGGTCGTTGAGGTGAAGTCCGGCGCGTGGGTGACGCGAGCTGCTGAGCCAATCGAGGACGCTCCGGCGCTCTACATCGACAAGGCCACGGGAGCAGAGTTCCCGCGTGACGCGACTCTCCCGATCTCCCTTGTTCTGCAAGCACTTCTGGAGTTTCAGGAGACTGGCCAGCGGCCCACGTGCGTCGACTGGCAGCAGACGGCCATCGTCTGAGCGGTCAGAGTGCGCTGATCAGTACGCAAACGGTGTAGGCGACGCTGTAAAGCCGTTCGCGGATCGTGCCATTCCTCCTTCCCGGTTCGGGTGAGCATGATGCGGACACTGCGGGTGGTGGCGTCGTGGGGGCCGCAGGCGTCGACAAGCATGGTCCGCCGCCGCAGAACTCCTCAACGGCAACACCGAACCCAACGCCACCAACTTCACCAGCAGGTGATCAACAGCCTCAACGAGGAGCTTCAGCTAAACGTCGAGGCAAACCCCACTGGGCAGGAGTCCGCCCAGGAAGCCACCGCCCTCACCGCCCGGAAGCATTTTGATGTAGCCCACTACACAGGCTCGGTCAGCGACTGGGACGCCGTACAGCAACGCACCCTGAGGAGCGGGATCGTCAGGGCGAGCTACGCGCACCACGCTGTTCACGAAGCCTGATCGCTCAAGGCTTTCGCGATGGAGATCGGCATCCGCAACAGTGGGTGGGTGCTTGCTTGCCGTCACACACTCGCCGGCGCCCAGACCGCTACAGCGGTTACCGCGTGAAATCGCGCGCTGGACAGAGTTGTACGCCCGTTCAGCGGCAGCGCGCTGGTCGGAGGAAAGAGGCGTTCGCCGTATAGCGTCGGCCGCAACTCGCTTGCAGTAGTCGTCGTGGTCGTCACGAGCGGCCAGGCACGATGTCGAGCTGCTGCCAACAGTTGGGCTGGCCGCCTTGTCTTGCCCGCCGTACAGCCACCATGAGACCGCGCCGATCAGGCAGACCACGAGCACGAGAGATCCTGCCGCAAGCCTTGCATTGCCGCGCAGCCACGATGTCATGTCGATCGTCCTCCCTGCTCAATCGTAAGCGTTGCGCCCGCCGCCGGCGGGCAGCCAGTCGAGGTGAAAAGTCAATGCGTGTGACATAGGCATCCCTCAGCTATCGTCCGAAATGCGGTAGGCGCACCCACTCGGCGTAGCAGCAACCAGGCCGCCACTCGGCTACACGGGTGATTTATGTATTGAATGGGCGACCGGCGCCTGGCCGTCCCTTAGGTTCGGTTCGGCTGGTCATGCCAGCGGGGGATCAGTGGGGGTTTGTCGGTCAGTGCAGGACGTCGCCGCATTGGATGGCATCTTCATTACCGCGCTTCTTACTGCCCTCATCGAAGGCTGATGCGATCGGGGAGTCGTGCGCCACATGCATAGAAGCAGGCTTTTGCCCGCTGTCTTTTTATGTTCCATTCTGGTAGTGGTCGGCCAGGGAAGCAGTGCTACCGCTTCCGAAGGGGCGAGCGGGACCGCGACAGAGTTCAGGTCCGTGCAGCTAGGAACCTCCGATCCGGCGGAACTCGCCAGCAGCATCGGTAAGCCGGCCTTGAAGCGTCCGACACGTGCTGCCGACACCATCGACGGGCTACCAAAACGAAAGTCATATTCCGCTGCCGAGGTAGAGGAGATCCACCGTCCAGGCAAGTTCGCGTTCCCACCGACGCCGCGGCCTGCGGGGCCGACTCTGAAAAACAGCTCCAGCCCGGTGCTCGATCGCATGCGAGTAGAGGAGTGTGTCGATTTCTTTCGCAGTCAGGAACCGGGCAAGGCTCCCGACTACTGGTTTAAAAACAGGTTCAATGCTTGCCATGGACGCACGCTCGTCGCCGAGGTCTTTGAGGGTGGCCTCAAGGTCGGCGCAGTGCAGGTTGACACCGTCTTCATCGTCTCCATGACCGAGAACGCTCGTTCAGCTGCCGTACGAGTATGGTTCGGCAACTGGTGGAGATCTGGCAAAGCACCTGTCGGAAAACCATGGACGTTCGGAACCGCTTGCTGGGACGTCGATCCTTCAGGACCTGAATGCAACCCCGACACCATCAGCTTCACCGACACCGACGCTGGCTGGGCGACTACGCCCGAGCGGTCGCAGATCATCCCGTTTCCGACAGGCGGCAGCACGCTGCCTGACGACCCTTCTCCGGCCGAGGAACGTCGGTTCTACGCGTTCGTGCCGTACTACTACGTGCCTGCCGTCGGCGGCGAGCAGTTCTACAAACTACCTGATCTGACCCTGCGTTGTGATTTCGCGCGCACAGTGGTCGGCACTGGATACGCACGTGGCAGTGACTGCGTATTCCATCAACAAGCCGGAATCTTCCAAGAGCTGTCCGTATCGGACCCTACCGTTGCGGAGTCAGCCCAGCTCATTCGTGATGCTTTCGACGACATCGGTAAGACGAAGCCAGGCAAGCCAGACACTTGGATTCCCGGCAAGTTCGGCACTCCGTATCCGCTGGACCGACTGTTCTACGACGATGTCGCTCGTCGAACGAATCGCGCGGCAGCGATCGAGGAGTGCGTGAAGTACTTCACCGACAAATATCCGGATCGCAACGATCCGAATGAGCCGGAAGTAAAGAACGACTGCGACGAGTACCCGTTCGCTGTAACCCATCAGGGTGTTCAGAAGACGATCAATGACAACACCTCCCGCAGCTATGCAGTGCGGCCGGTGCACGAGAAGCACAACCAGCTTGCTGGCAGCCTTCTTGGGCATTGGATGGCTGACGACCATATCCTTGAGGAAGATCGGTTCTACGTGCTGATCAAGGATTGATACCGTCAGGTGGGTGCGTCGACCGCGATGGCCGGCGCACCCACATCCGCACATGAGGAGGCCTTGACGTGGTCAGCGTACTCAAGTCGGTTCATGCCAGGCTTCTCGTTGAGTACTCCCAGTTTATCCTGTTCGATCACTTCGGAGATGCTCGGCTGATCGACCTCGGACTGCCGGACGAACCCCGCTGGGTCGGACACGCTGGCGTCGGTGGCGCTGTCTTCCATGCAGCCGACCGATCACTTGAGGCGTTGGTAAAACTTGAGCTTTGGTCAGGGACCCCGGAGGCCGAAGTGGTTTCACCAGGCCAGTCGCAGTTCGAAGGCGTGTTCACCAGCGACTCGGGCCGCGTCAAGCTAGCAACACTGACAGGATCGCCCAGTGACCGCACGCTAGAGCTTCAGGGTCCAGGCCGCTATCGCGTGCGCGCGACTCGCCTCGGTGACGGGTTCGACGCCGACTCAGAGGGACAAGTTGAATCGTGGCGCCTGAGCGTCTGGCCAGACAACCCGTAGGGTCCCCTCAAGCCTCGATCAACCTCAGAGAAGGTTGTATCAGCGAGCCTGGCGTACGATCACCAACGCTTCCCATTGGCTCCTTCCATGCCCGCATGAGTTGACCGGCGCATCAGAGTTTCCTATCTTCTGTCTTCTATTCGCGGCGATACAAGATACATCTTGTCTGTTCACTGTGGACTCTCAAAACTGAAGTGCACCAACCACTTCAACCCATGGAGAGCCCGTGAACGCGAATACCGGCCGCGCCTTGACCGCAGTGGGCATGCTTCTCGCCGCGACAGCCATCGGCATGATCGACACCCCAGCAACGCCGCATCGACGATCTTTCCTCGGCCCTGCGGCTTCTACTCCTTCAACCTGCCGCAAGGCGAACAGACCGGCGGCTACGTCCACTGCGGCGACAGCTTCATCCTCATCAAGGCCCACTGGAGCACAGGAAACACCTTCACATCCTGCCTCCCGCCCTGGGGCAGCCGCCCCTTCTTCAAAGACGGACCACACAAGGTCGTCAACGCCTACTACGTCTCCACGCGACCGAACCTCAGCGGCCCGCCCGGCAACCAGACGTGCTCGACCGGTCAACCACGAGCGTGAGACCAGACAGGCGCGCGGCGCACCCAGTGCGCGGCGCGCCTGTTCTCTGCCAAAAGCCCTGGCAGGAAACAATCTTCTATCTGCACCGTTGCTTGTTGATCAAATGTAGATCGCGGCTGACACTGTCGCGTTACCTCTGCCGCCATCGCCGCGAGTAGCGGCGCTGAGCGAAAAGTTCCCCTAGCACTGCTCTTTCAAGCTGCTGATCATCTTCTCACGCAGTCACTTGGCGACGGGCTCGATGTTGCCGGTAAGCAACTCGGCGGCTGTCGACCGTGCGCGACGCGCGGCTCGACGATCTCCGCGTTGCGCGTGCAGGTCACCGAGGCGGCTGTAGATGTGTGCCTGACTCCACACGTCGCCGACCCGGCCGAAGATCCTCAGCGCATCGTCCAGGCACCGAACGGCCGAAACCTGTTCACCGGCCGTCTCAGCGAGTCCTGCCTGCAGCATCGCCACGCGGCCTGACGACAGGAAATCCCCGGCGTCGTACAACGCTGTTCGCGTCGCGCTGAGCAGATCACGTGCCTCGTCAACCATTCCGAGAGCAGCGCGCGCCATAGCGAGATGTGCGGTCGCCACCGAGTACTGCCACATGTCGTCGACTTCGACGCTGATCATCCGCGCGTTTTCGCAGTGAGCGATCGCAGCGTCGTAGTCGCCAGCCTTGAGGAATGCCTTGCCGAGCCCCACGTGCCCGATAGCGAGCCCGCTGCGGTCACCCAGCTCGGTGCGGAGGGTCATCGCCTCCCGATAGAGGTCGGTCGACGCCACGGCGTCGCCGGCGTCGATGCTCACCTCGCCCAGCGTTTCCAAGATCCAGGCTTCGGCGTCTCGGTGTTTACCTTGGCGGGCCATCACGAGGGCATCCCGGAGCGCGGGCATCCACCAGGGCCATGCACGCCGATGACACAGCATCTCGCTGATCACTACCGGCAGGTAGGCGACAGAGGTGACGTTCCACCGGGCTCCGCAGCGCACCAGCTGAGCCAGAAGACGCAGCTCGTCCTCGAACCAGTTGAGCGCCTGCGCCGGACCGTGGAACACCAGCGTTGTCAGGTCGTTCTTGGGCAAGCTGGGCCCGCTTCGCGGACGCGATGGCCAGAGAATCCGGGTGGCAGCGGCACCGGTGGTCAGATAGGAGCGGACCAGTCGCTCCAGGGCTGCGGCGTTGTCCTGGTGCGAGTTGTGTTCCCGCGCGAGTTCGAGAGCGTAGGAGTGGACAAGGTCGTGCATCACGAACCTGTCCTCTGTGGTCTGGTCGAGCAGGTGGATGCTGGCCAGCGCGGACAGGTGGCCCAGTGCTTGGGAGGGTGGCTGGTCCATGAGGGCCGCTGCGGCTTCGATTCGAACCGGTCCGCCTGGATGCAGGCCCAGCAACCGGAAGGTGTTGGACATCTTCGGGGGCAACGCGTCGTGCGAGTAAGACAGGACGGTCCGCACGGCAAGAGTGTCGTTGACCGCGAACACGTCCAGTGGCTGGCGTCGAGCAAGCTCGTCGGCGAGTGCCCGCAGGGGTGTGTTGAGCCAGCGGCTTGCCCGTTCCGCTGCGATCCGGAGCGCGAGGGGAAGCCGTCCGGCCCGATCCGCGATCACCTGTGCCGCGTCGAGGTCGGTGTCGATGCGGGGCCCGACAACCGACCGGAGAAGTTCATGCGCTTCGTCGGCGGTCATGGGGTGCACGGTGATGCGCACGGCGCCTTCTCGCACCACCACACCGGACAAGCGGTTGCGGCTCGTGATCACCGCCAAGCACGACGCTGAACCCGGCAGAAGCTGCCTGACCTGTTCGTCGTCAACGGCGTTGTCCAGCACCACCAGCGTTCGGGTGCCCGCGAGAAGGGTTCGGTACAGCGCGGCGCGTTCTGCCAGGTCGCTCGGTATGTCCGACGGCGCGATACCCAGCGAGCGCAGGAATCCGCCGAGGACGAAGGCCGGGGCGTCGGGCGGGTCGGCTGCATAGCCTCGCAGGTCAGCGAACAGGACACCGTCGGGGAAGGCGTCGGCGATCGAGTGCGCCCAGGTCACCGCGAACGCAGTCTTACCGACACCCGCCGGACCGTCGAATGCGATCACCCCCGCGTGCGCCGCCAGCGCCTCCTCCGCTTCTTTGATCAGCTCGGTTCGAGGGGTGAATCCGCGGATCGCCACGGGCAGCTGGTCTGGACGCACGCGATCTCGTGCTGGTCGAGTGCGTAGCTTGGGTGCGGCCAGTTCGATGAGCCGACCGCCTGCGCCCAAGGCGGCATCGATCGCGGCGGCGATCTCCGGTCCCGGCACGCTTCGGTCATGCTCCAGGTTGCCGAGATAGCTCCTGCTCACGTTCGAGTCCGCGCTGAGCGCTGCCAAGGACTTCTGCTGCTCCGCGCGAAGCGTGCGCAGTTCCTGCCCGAACGTCTGTGGATTCGCGTGCCGGCTTCCGCTCATCGAGACGCTCCTCCCCCGGCGGAACCCCGAAGTGCGTCACAAGGAGGTGCGGTAGCCAGAAGCATCAGGCGACGCCGCACTGGCAGCGGGAAAGCCTTCACAGAGGATGTTCGCCGAGCCATGTCGATCCCCGATCGCGTTCGAGGGCAGCCCACGACTGCCTCACTGCTGCGTTCTAGGGATCAGCTCGATAGCGACAAAGCCAACCCAATCGGAATAGTCCGATTGGAGTAGCGTAGGTAGGGGTGCCGATCACGTCAACCGGAACCATGATTCGCAGGTCATCGCTGCCGGGGTCGCATCCGCTCATGCAGTCGTTCCAGTGCAGGCAGCAAGTCCTGGTAGTGGCCGCCGAGCAGGCGTGCAACGACAGCTACCAGACGTGCGTCCGTCCCGACGAAGACGCGCGCCCGACGGCGTTCGGCTCCGCTGAGGATGGTCACCGCCGCCTTCTCGGGGTCGGTACGCGCGACGTGCTTCTCGAAGCCTCGGATCACAGCCTTGCGGTTCTCCCCTGCCGCGAACAGGCCGTTGCGCACGATCGAGGTTCGGACGCCTCCCGGGAAGACGCACGTCACCGACACGTCGCTGCCAGCCGCGGCGAGTTCTTGGCGCAGCGCCTCACTGAAGCCGCGAACAGCGAATTTGGACGAGTTGTAGGCGGTGTACTTCGAGGTCGCCACCAGACCGAACGCGCTGGAGAACGTGACTATCCGGCCACCCTCCGAGCCGGCGACGAACGGGAGGTGGGCCTTGACGGTGTACATCGATCCCCGCCAGTTCACCGCCATCACGTGCTCGATGTCCGCCACGTCGGAGTCGAGCAGGCTGCCACGGTGAATGATGCCGGCGGCAGCGAAGACGGAGTCGACGCCGCCGAGCTCGGAGTTGACCGCGCTAGCGGCGGCCCGCATCTCGTCCCAGTCCGTCACATCGACGACCTGTGCCAGCACTCGTGCGCCGTGCGCTTCGCAGCGTGCGACCGCGCCTTCCAAAGCGGCAGCATCGCGATCGAGCAGTGAGAGCCGCGCGCCCCGTCGCGCGAGCTCAATCGCCAGCGCTCGCCCGATGCCCGCACCGGCCCCGGTGATCACCGCGACCTTGCCCTCGAAGCTGCTCACGAACCAGCACCTTTCCCGTGGTCGGCAACTCAGCCGACCATTCCACGTTCAGGCTCGGTCAGGGTGACAAGCGCTGCGGTGGTGTGTTGATCAAGCGCCATGAGCGCAGCGGAGACGGCGACCTTCATCCACCCTCCGTCCTCGGAGCGAACCCGCAAGACGCCTTCGGCGCGTCCGCTCACCGCGAGGTCGTTGGAGAGGCCGACCGCTCTACGCAGATCAGCTCGATGAACAGCTGGGCGATGTGGTGCACCGAGCGTCCAAGCCACGCCCGGCATGGGGTTGTCGAGCCATTTCAGCAACCGCATCGTGCGCAGGTCGACGATCGCACGCCAACGCCCAGGCGTCGCTTCCGCTGCGAGTACCTGCTGCGCGAGAAGGACCGGAATGGGCGGAGGCGCGGCCGGCACGCTCTCCGCCGGGCCGATGTCGTGGGTGATCCCCCGGACGATGAGCTCAACCCGGCCGCTGGGCGCCTTCACCTCGACGCACCGGCAGGCGAAGTGCACCGCACGCCGAACACCGTCGTCTCGGTTCACCGTCCAGGTGGCCAGGTGCTCCGCACCTGCTTTCGCGTTGACGATGAGCGCCAATGCCTTGGCCTCGTCTGAGTTCGTCTGCAGTCGCTGATAGGCGAAGAGCTCAGCCAGGTCGTGCTCGTTGCGCCACTTGTCGGCCCTCGTCCCGTACAGCCGAAGCAGATCGTCCGACCTGCTGCTGACGTGCTGGCTGAGGTTGATGTGCCAGGCACCTGCCGCGTCACGTACAGGAGGATCCTCGTCGAGCGGCCCCACCCACACGTGCACGCCGTGAACCACACCACCGTAGGTCTGCAGCGGGTAGGCGATCACCCGCCGCTTGCCGACTGTCGTTCGAGCCTCAATCGCCTCGCGGCTCTGCACTACGCGCGCGATCACACCCTGGACATCGGGCAGGAACGGGCCGCGACCGAGAACCGACCGAATCGACACCATGTTCTTCGCACTGCTACCGGCCGCCAGCACCGTCGGCTCGCGCCGGAGACCACCGAACGTCTCGACCAACAGCCAGTCAGCCGCCATCGCCTCGTCCTCGGTCGAAGATAGGCCTGCTCAGGCACAGTATCTTCGCCGCGGAAGCAGCGCTTGGAGCCTCTCCAAGATGGCAACGAAGCGGCGGCATTTTCATGCCGCCGAGTGAATCATCTGGGCGGAATGATCATCGTCAGCGTGACCGGCTGCCGCTCACCCAAGTCGTGAAGGCGGCCCAGGCATCCAGGTGAAGCGCCGTGCTGCGTTACTGCGGGATTGAGGAGTCGCGATCACCGACCCGGTCAGCTCCGAGCCGGATCTCCACATTGTCTGCGCCTGTTCCGAGGGGGTGGATCACTGGCGTTCGGCTGATGCGACTCACGCTATGAACAGGTACGTACAACCGGTTCCAACTCAGCTGTCGCCTGGGCTATGAGCTCGAGCGACTCGCCCGCCCCCAACGCGACGTCCTGCAGGCTCGCGAACCGCTGCGCGCACCGTTCGGTCAGCCCTGGCTCCTCGACGTATTCGCCCTTGATGAACGTCTCCAGATACACCACGTCGTTGTGCTGCCGATGCGGAAAACCCAGCAACGTGAACGGCGATCCCATCGCCGGATACGTTCCCGCATCGCGCGGCACGACCTGCAGGCTCACCGCCTCGTGGTCGCTGACCTCCATCAAGTGGAGCAGCTGCGCCTTCATCACCCGTGGCCCGCCGATCGCGTGCCGCAGTACCGCCTCCGGGAAGACTGCGTGGACGGTCAGCGGATCCCTGTCATTCAAGCGTGCCGCCCAGGCCTCGCGCACCGTCGCCAGCCGCGCTGTCCGCACCGGATCGTCGTTCTGCGTAACCCTGCTCGTGTAGCCGGGAAGTTGCAGCACCGTCGGAACAAGGTCCGTCGTAAACACTCGTAGCGACGTGGCCTCGTACACCAGGTTCGCGAAGTCCTCCGCCGGATCGAAGGCAAGGCCGTTGTTCTGCACGCGTGCGCGCGCTTGTTCCGCGTACTGCACGCGAAGCAGCACTGCCTGCCATTCTGGGGTCGGCACCTGGTAGACGTAGCCGAGCGCCATGACGTCCACGGGCGCCGATGGCTGCACCGCGTTCTCCATCATGGACAGCTTGGCGCTGCTGAAGCCCACACGCTGACCGGCCTCGGCGAGGCTCAGGTCGCGCTCGGCGCGCCATCCGGCCAGCTGCCGCCCGATGGCGCGTTCAAGCGTCGTGGCCCGGAAATCCTTCGGCATAAGGAGATCACCAGCACTGAAGTCTGTTGATCATGTCGAGTGATGCCTGCTCACACAGGCTCACGTCATCGAGTTTGCCAGCAACCGCTTCGTAGCCTGCGATCGAATCCTTCATCTCCACGAAGGTGTGCGAGTTCAAGGCTTCCAGCCAGACCACAGGCTCGTACTTCGGGAACTTCAACTGCGTGAACGCCCCAGTCATCCCGGCGTGCGCGCCGACCGAGGCAGGCACAACGCGGATCTTCACGTGCGCCCAGTTCGCCATCATCGTCAGGTGAAGCATCTGCTCGGCCTGTACCGCAGGCTCCCCTACTTGAAGCCGCAGAGCGAATTCGTGGATGAAGAATGTGCAGTCCAGGCGGTCGCGGAGCAAGTCCCTCATCTCGGCCTGTACACGCAACCGTTCGTCGATCTCCTCCTGCGGCACGGTGGCGGAAGCGATCATCAGCTCACGCGCGTAGTCATCGGTCCGCAGGAACACCGGCAACGCGTGCGGTTGCCAGTCGATCAGCTCCTTCGCCATGGCGACGTGAGCAAGCACGGTGCTCGGCCGGATCGGCGCGGACTTCCCGTACTGCTGCCACCACCCCAGCACGTGCCGGGTCGGGTACAACGCGAGCAGCCGATTACGCTCGGCGGCCTCTGGGCGGCATACGCTCAGCAACACCGCGACTTCAAGTCTGCTGAGGTACACCTTGCCGTTCAACACTTCCGAGACCTTGCTCTCGTCGCAGTCGACCAGCTCGGCAACCTGACGCGAACTCAGTCCTGAGCCCGCAACCACCGCGCGCACACCCTCGCCGAACTCGCGCCCGCGTGTGGTGGAGATCCTTCTTGGCATGTCATTCCCTTCCGCCAGTAGGAATATCGGTCCTAAGAGGACGAGCGGAGTCTGTGGCTTTGCGGGCTAGAACACTTGCGCGCCGTCGCCGCCACCGTGACCGCGAGGTGCACGTCGAGCAGCATCCGACAGGGCGCCGCTATCCGACGCCAGAACGGTCCGCTTCGACACTTCTCGCAATAGCCGTTCTCGTCCGCCTGATGCCCCTCGGCAAGTGCTCGCAACGCGGCGACGATGCCCGGAACGTCCTGCCGCATAACGGCTAGCGCCGTCCCAGCGTCACCGTCGACCGCGACCCGCAACACCCGCTCGAGGTGATCATCGAGGTTCCGACGAAGTCCTCCGAACAAGACGTGGTTGCTCATCCGCGACCTCCCTCTAGGGCTAACTGGCCCGAAGTCCTGGACCGTGCTCAGGCTTTTGGCTGCGACTGCCCGCTTCGCAGACAACGTCTTGCGACAAAGCCAGGGCCACTGCGCAACGAAACGCGCGCAGCCCTTGATCCGCAGCGTTGATCTCCTTGCACTCCAAGGCCGACGTCACGACTACCGCCGCGCGTGCAAGCACCGAGGCCTGCGCGAAGGTCAGTTTTACGACCACGCAAACCGCTCCCCCTGGTTTCGCCATGCGCGCGCCTCCACTCGTCGTTGAGGCAGCGCCACGGCTGGGCCGGGGAAACCCATGCCGTGGCGCGCCCCGCTCGCTGGGATCGGATAGCGGCAGCGCCATGCGGAGGGAACATAGGCCGGCAACAAGGCCCGGTTCCCGGCGTGCCGCTCAACCAACGAGCGCCTTGGAAGGGTTCAGCCACCGTGAGGCAGCAGGATCCGAGCTCAGATTTTCGATATCGGAGATCATCCGCTACCTCCCGCCACGTATGCCCAGCTGAACGTCCGACATCGACAGCTTATAGTCCGATATCGGAATCCGATAATGCCCCAATATGGTGATGGTTGCCCTGCTACTGTCCGTAGTGCCCGCGTCGGGCCCGATGCTCTGTTCAGGAGGTACACGCATGGCGTCCGCGGAGATGCCAGCCTTCATCCACAACATCCAGTGCGGTCGACTGCTCGAAGCGCTGCGTGGCGAACGCACGCAACGTGAAGTCGCAACGGCGTGCGGATGGAGTCAGCCGACGCAAGCCGAACTGGAACGCGGTCAGAAAAACTTCACGACCGAACTCCTGGAGAAGCTTCGATCCGTTCTGGGTGGCGAAGCGGCGACCTGGACGCAGATCGCGCATCACGCCGAACTCGGCGCCGCCCAGGCGAAGAAGTCCGACCTGCGCTGGAAGTTCAAGTCCGAGGCGATGCGCAAGCTGGTCGACATGGACCGCACCGCAACCTTGATCCGCAGCAAGGCGAGCATGCTGATTCCGGGTGTGCTCCAGACGCCCGAGCTGATGCGCTACCTCATGGAAGCGGCTGGGCTCGCCGCTGAAGAGATCGATCGTCTGGTCGACCTTCGTGTTCGCCGCCAAGACGTACTCGCCAACACCGGCCAGCGCTTCGAGTTCATCATTGACCAGGCAGCGTTGGCGCGGGTCAGCCCGATCTCGGACACCACCGGGATTTGGGCAGGTCAGCTCACCCGCCTCGCCGAGGTTGCGGTGTTGCCGAACGTGAGTCTCCGGTTCATACCGTTCAGCCATGGCTTCTACGAAGGCCAGGAAGCCGACTACCAGCTCGCCACATATCAAGCTGAACCGGAGCTGCACCTCGTCTACGCTGAACGGTACGACGAGCAGGCGGTCCTTCATGACCCGAAGATCGTCAAGAGGTACCTGGACCTCTGGCGCATGCAGGAGAAGATCGCACTTGAGTCGGATCAAGCGCTGAACTTCCTCAACTTCGTGGGCGGGCCGCTGCCGTTGTGACGGTTGGTGACGGCAACAGCGGAAGGAACGGCTCACGAGATGAACGGGCCATCAGCACGACCCGATATCGCGTTCACGCCATGGTTCAAGTCCTCCTACAGCCAGCCCAAGGAGAGCAACTGCGTCGAGGTCAGGTTTGGAGCTGACCAGGCAGGTGTGCGTGACTCCAAGGCTCCCAGCGGAGGCCAGCTCGCTTTCGGGACGATCGCGTGGGGCCAGTTCAGGTCCTGGGTGAACGGACCTCGATCGGAAGCGGCCGAGTTCTGACCTGTCTGGCTCGACCCGGCTGCGGATCGGGTCGAGCCGGACACGCCTGCCCTCATGGTTGCTCATGGTTCCAGCGCGCGGCGACGGACTGAGCCGCCGCGCCGGGACCGATGCACGGTGTACCGGGAGGAGATCGGCCGACTCACTGGTCACGGTGTCGGTACGCGTGCAGCGGCGGACGCCGCGAATTTGTTCCCAGCTCGGGCAGTCGGTGTTCTGGTCCAAGGAATGTCGCTCACAACGCCGGTGTCCATGCCCACGGGCGGGGGCCCGCCCGGCCGCGTAGGGAGTCCACACGCACCTGAGCTTCGGCTTGTGCCTTGGCGTGTTCGGCGGCGCGTTGGGCGATGTAGCAGGTCATGCGGAACTCGCGAATGTCGCGCAGCAGCGCGAAGCCGGGCCAGGTGGTGACGTCGTGGCCGTAGCGGCGGCAGAAGTCCTGGTAGTCGGCGGCGGTAATCCATCCGAAGCTGGTGCGCTTGATGGCGGTGCTGATCAAGTCCCACTCCGGCGGGCCGACCGCGCACCGTTCCAGGTCGAGCAGGACGACCTCATCGCGCGCCGTGGCGACAACGTTGCCGACCCATGCGTCGCCGTGCACAACGCATGACGGCAACCCTTTCGGTAGTTCGGCGTACGCGGTGCGCAGGTTGTCGAGGTGGCTGTGCAGCCATGTCCGGTCGTCGGCAGGCAGGGTGGTGGCCGTGTCGATCCGCTCCGCAAGCCGGACGAACGGATCGAGCCCGTCGAGGGGCACGTCGGCCGGGACAGGAAGATCGTGTAGGCGGCGGATCGCCTCTGCGACCTCCGCCGGAGTGCCGTGGCGGTGGGCGGGCAGCTCCTCCCAGAATGTCACGGCCCGTTCGCCGACCAGCACAGGCTGGTCGGCAATGTCGATTGCGCGGACGGCGGGCACGTGTTGCTCGGCCAGCCAGCGGGCGACGCGGACCTCTTTGCGGGCTGCGGCGAGTTGGCCGGGACGGGCAATGCGGGCGACGACCCCGCCGGGCAGCCGGAAAATCGCATTCTCGCCCAGCCTGATGGGCTCGGCCCCGCCCGGATCGAGACCGGCCACGGCGCAGGCCTCGATCAGGACACGGTGCTGTTGCTGGTCGATGCCGATGCTCATGAGGCCAGCACGAGCGAGGTGATGCGGTGTCGCAGCGCGCGGACCTCGGGCACCGCTTGGTGCCGTGTCCCGATGCGCGCGAGTTCGCGTAGGTCATCGGCGGCCCGGCGGGACCGGATGGTGCCAGCGGTGTCCAGGGCTGCGGTGCCGATCGCGGCTGCCTCGCGCGGGTCACCGGTGGCCATCGTCAGCGAGGAGAGCTTGATCTGCGAGATCGCGCGGGATCGGGCGAATGCCGCGGTGTGCCCTGCGACTGCGGCCGACAGCCGGGCCGTGGCCTCGGTAGGGGATCGGCCGTGCACCGCGAGGTCGAACAGAGCGTGCCCGGTGTCGCCGGCGTGCTGGGCGGCGTCGTAGTACGCCATCCAGGAGGGGTCGTTGACGGGCGTGCTGCGCGCGAACTGGTCGTCGGCGGTGCCCACGGCGATCAACGTCTCACGCATGCGGCCCATCTTGGCCAGGGCGCGTGCGTGGGCGGTGTGCAGCATCGCGCGTTCGGTCGCGGTCAGCCGGTCGGCCCTGACCAGGGCGTGTTCGGTCAGCGTCAGTCCTTCGTCGGGCTGGCCGACCCAGATGGCCTGGCGTGCCATGGAGGACAGAATCTTGGCACGCAGATGCCAGTCCTGCGCTTGTTCCGCGCAGGCGAGCGCGAAGCGGAAAGCGCGGCGGGCGTCGCCGTGGGCGTAGCCGTCGAAGGCCATGAACGCGCAGGTGTGGCCGAGATAGCCGACCGCGCTGTGTAGCGCGCCGCGCAGCCGTGCCGGACAGTCGGCCTCCAGCAGCCCGGCGGAGAACCGGAGCTGGGCGATCACGGCTTCACGTGCCAGCCCGCCTCCGTAGGTGTGGTCCCACCCAGCGAAGACTCTGGCGGCGGTATGGATCTGCTCGATCTCGGTCTGCCCGACGCGGGCGGGCACAGGGGTAGGTTCGGCGCCCTCCAGCAGGGCGGCGACAGGAGCCAGCGCGAGCGAGCTGACCCCTAGGGCGGCGGTGCGCAGAAACTGCTTGCGGTCCACATCTGCCAGCTTTACCACCGCGCGGCGCCGGTTGCTGAACCCGAGGGCAGCGTCATTGGATGACCCGAGGATCGCACGCAGCGCCTCCCGGTACAGCGGGTCGGGCCACCGGATGACGCCTCGTTCGAGCTTGCCGACGTAGTTGGCGTCGATCTCCACAGTCTTGCGGTGCTGTTGCCAGACGTGCGCGTTGACCAGCTCGGCGAGCTCTTGGCGGGACAGGCGCTCACCAGGGTACGACGGGGACTCGGTGCGTTCCCGCGCGTTCCGCAGTTGATCGTTCGCCGTCGGCACTGTCCTGGCCTTTCCCTTATGCGACAGGCGTCATCGTTACACGAAACGTGACCGAACCAGTACCGGCCACTGGGCGGGGATGGTTCTAACCATCCCCGAACCCTCCCCTTGACATCCCCGCTTCCCGACGATCCGTGCGGCCCGATTCCAGGCAATGGTCGAAGGCATGACCACCTTCGCTCTCGCCGCGCCGGGACACGACACGGCGATCCCGGACACCCCCGCTGCCTTGCCGCGGTCCTCGACTGTGGTGCGGGCCTTCAGCCACCCCGCTGAGGTCACCGCACTGCACCCGGTGCTCATCGCCGCGGCGAGGCTTGCGGGCGAACACTGGATGCGCGCCGTCGCCCACCGGCTCGTGCACGACCCGCACGCCGACGACCACGTGCTGGCCTGCGCCACCCGCACTATCGCGGCGCGAGACACCGGCTGTGCGGTGTTGGCCGAACAGATCGACATCTGGGCGGCCACCGTGCTCGCCGAGCCGAGGACCGCGATGCTGCACACCGAAACGCTCGGGCGGCTGATCAACCGGCTCTGCGGCGTGTGGACGCGCTGGCGGCTGCTCTCCGACGACGAGCCGGCCGATCCCGGGATCACCCTTGCGCTTCACCAACTCACCGAGCTGTGTCGCGCCTACGACGACCTGATCACCGACCTGCAGAGCAGGCGGCGCCGCCTGCCCGTTTGCCAGGCGATCACCACCCCGGACGTGGTGGCGTGACCCGATGGGCGGGACACGCGAGATCGCCATACGGGAGGTCGTCGCCGTCGTCCTCGCGGCAGACAGCCCGGCCGGACGGGTCGCCGGTGTTCTCGACGATCTGGCCGCGCACCTCCCGCCTCCGGCGCAGCAGTGGGGTTGTTCGTTGTGCCGCACCGAGTGCTGGCCCTGCGCCGGGTTCGATGCCGCCGCGCAGAAGGTCATCGGCGCGCGGCTGCGGCTGGCCGAGTTCGTGCCGCTGGATCTGCATCCCCGGCTGTGGCCGCCGCCCGGACAGCCCCAAGACGTGCCCCAGCCCTGGCCGCCGCAGTCCACCCTGTCATCCGATACCTGGTTCGACGAGGAGTTCCGTCATGGATGAGCACCTGGCCTCAACGCTGTGGACCGCCGTGCATGAACGCCTGGACTACGTCGACCGCCTCGCCGTCGACGGCGACGAACCGTCCCGAGCCGCCCTCGCCGAAACCGAGATCACCAGGCTGACCAGTGCGTGGCGCGTTCTGCTCGACCTGCACGCTCCTGACGGGCATGGCCGCTGCCCGCACTGCTCCTCGTGGCGCCGACCCCGCCGCCACCCCTGCACCGTCTGGACCATCGCCACCAGCACCTGATTTCCGCTGGCGGTCCTCCCGCACACCGGGCCGGCAGGCACGCTTCCGCCGGCCGGTCGACCGTCGCGTGCTGGCGGCTTCATGACCAGGGACGGGTCAACAAGTCCGCATTCAAGAACAACGCCTTTGAAAGAGTAACCAGGTGAACACACTCCGACACGACGACGCCAGCGCCGCAGAGTTCCGCAATGCCCTGGTGGACACGCTCATTGCCAGGAAGAAGATCACGTCATCGGCAGTGGAGCGGGCCTTCCGCACGGTACCCCGGCACCAGTTCGTCGCCGAGGGAACACCGTTGGACGTCACCTACAGCGTCGACAACTCGGTCGCGATCAAGCACGCCCCGGACGGCGTGATCATCTCCTCCACCAGCGCGGCCTACATCCAGGCCCGGATGATCGAACAGGCTGATCTCACCGCGGGCATGAGCGTGCTGGAGATCGGATCCGGCGGCTTCAACGCTGCCCTGCTGGCCGAAGTCGTCGGCCTGGACGGGCACGTGGTCAGTGTGGACATAGACCCGGAGGTGACCGACCGGGCACGGGAACTGCTGGACGCGACCGGCTACGGCAGCCGGGTCACCGTGGTGCAGGCCGACGCCGAGAACCCGCTGCCGGGCCTCGACGCGCCGGTGGACGCGATCCTGGTGACGGTCGGCGCTTGGGACCTCGCGCCGGCCTGGCTGGAGCACCTGGCCGAGGGCGGCAGGATCGTCGTCCCGTTGCGGATGAACGGGATCACCCGCGTCATCGCCTTCCGCCGCGAGGGCGACCACCTGGTGAGCACCTCAGCCGAGGTGGCCGGGTTCGTCCCGATGCAGGGCGAGGGCGCCCGTGACGAGCGGGTCTTCCAGCTGCCCGACCGCAACGGTCACCACGTCAAGCTGCGCTTCGACCAGGACGTGCCGCAGGATATGAGCCTGCTGGACGGGGCGCTGGCGACCGACCGCACCGACGTGTGGACCGGCGTCACGATCAAGCACGGCGTGTCCTTCGCCGACCTGCACCTGTGGTTCGCCGCGTTCCTGCCTGGATTCTGCAAGCTCGCCGCGGACGAGGGCACCGATATGGCCGCCGAACGCAAGGGATGGTTCCCCTTCGCCGCTGTGCACGGCGACTCGTTCGCCTACCTGGCTATTCGCACGGTCCCCGAAGGCGGCGCGGCGGAGTTCGGCGCACGGGCCTACGGAACGCACGGCGAGGACGCCGCGACCGCGATGGCCGAACAGATCCAGGCATGGGACCGCCACGGCCGCGACACCGAGCCCACCTTCGCCTACTGGCCGACCGGCTCCCAGCTTCCCGAGTTCGGCGAGAAAACCGCTGTGCTGTCCAAGACGCACGGCATTGCCACGATCTCCTGGCCGTCGGCGGCGAACGTCTCCGATGACCAGGGCGCCTTGCAGTGACCGAAAACGAGGAGTGAACACGAATGTCGGCAGCACTGGCCCCGCTCACGGAGGCCTTGGAGAGCCCGGAAAACGTTGATGACGGGGAGTTCGAACTGGACATGCGCGTGGTGGAGTCCACCACGCGGCTCGTGATCATGTCCTGCGACACGAGCGACGGGTGCGGCGACACCTGCAACACCAGCGCGTGCGCCTCGGGTTCCAACGACCCGTTCTGATCCACCCCGTCTGCCGTCGGCGCCCCGGTTTGCCTGAGGCGCCGACAGCAGGCGCTGCCCTGGCCACCGGGTGAGGAGAGCCGAACGCCATGACCGTGTCCCCGCGATACCAGCACACAGGCCTCGTCCTGACCCGCGTCACCACCGATCCCGGTGATCTCGACCCCCCGACGCATCTGCGCCTGGACGACCCCGCAGCGGTGCAGCAGGAAAGCCGTGCGTGGCTGGCGAAAGTGTGGGCCCGCCCGGAGGTGCGCAGCGCACTGACGCTGGCCAGCCCCATCCTCGGCGCTCGTCTCGACCAGATCCTCGGCGACGGCGACACCGGGCACACCGCCAAGGAGCTACGCCGCGCCGTGCTCTCCGTGGCGTCCTACGTGCTGCGCTGGCAGCGGCGGGCCACACCGTTCGGCGACTTCGCCGGGGTCGGGGTCGGCGGTGTCGGCCCCGCGCTGGCCACGGTGGGCACACGGCACCGGGCCGTGACGCGGGTGGACGGCGAGTGGCTGGCCACGGTGATCGACCGGCTCGATCGGCACCACGGACTGCGCTCGCGGCTGACAGTGGTGGTGGACGACGCGAGATTTCTGCGCGACGGGCGCGTGATCGTCCATCGGCGGGCCGAGGTCGGCGCCGCTACTCCCGGACCGCTACGGGAGTCCTCGGTACGGCTCACCCAACCTGTGCGGTTCGTTCTGGACAGCGCGGCTTCGCCGACCCACTTCGACACGCTGGCCGGCCAGTTGGCCGCTGCGTTCCCGTCCACGCCCACAGCCAAGATCGAGGCGCTGCTGCACGGCCTGATCGACGCCGGTGTGCTGATCACGAGCCTGCGGCCCTCGATGACCAGCGGCAACGGCCTGGCCCACCTGGTCGGCGTCCTGCGCGCGGCCGAAGGAGACACCCTCGACGAGGTCGCTGACGACCTGCGCGAACTCGACGCGATCGCCGCCGACCTCGCCCGGCACAACGCCATCGCCGACCCCGATCAGGCGAGAGAAATCTGGGCGGCGCTCGCCGCCCGAATGAACGCTCTTGTCCCCGCAGCCAGCTACGCGCTGGCCACCGACGTGCACATCGACGCAACGATCACCGTTCCCGAGCGGGTGCTCGACGAGGCTGCGCGTGCCGCCTCCGTGCTGCTGCGCACCACCACGCAACCCTTCGGAACGGCCGCGTGGCTGGACTATCACGCCCGGTTCCGCGCCCGCTACGGCCCCGGCGCGCTGGTGCCGGTGCGGGACCTGGTGGCCGACTCCGGTCTCGGCTATCCCACCGGCTTCCTCGGCGCGCCCCGTGCCCGGCCCGCGTGGCGGGTGCTGACCGATCGCGACGCAGCCCTGCTGGCGTTGATCCAGCAAGCCACGATGACCGGGGCGCCGGAGATCGAGCTGACCGACACCGACATCGAAGCGCTGACTGTGGGGAAGCACGCCGATGTCGTTGCCCCCCAACGGGTCGAACTGGGCATCGAGGTGCGCGCCGCGTCGACTGCGGCGATCGACCGCGGTGAGTTCGACCTGCGGGTCACCGCCTCGCCACGGTCCTGCACCAGCATGGCCGGACGGTTCACCCACCTGCTCGACGAGCACGATCAGGCTCGGCTGGCCGCGACCTACACCGCAGGATCCGCGCGGCCCGCGTCCGACCGTGACAAGGCGGGCACGGTGGTAGCGGACGTGGTGGCGGTGCAGTTGTCCTTCCCGCCGCGTCGTCCCCATAACGAGAATGTGGTGCGGGTGCCGCCGCTGCTCGGCGACGTCGTCTCGCTGTCCGAGCATCCCGATCCGATGCGCCCAGATCTCACCGTCGTCGGTGTGGATGACCTGGCGGTCACCGCTGATGCCGAGCAGATGTACCTGGTGCAAGTTTCCACCGGCCGGCGGGTGATCCCCCGAATTCCGCACGCGCTGGACACCGCCGTGCAGAGTCCTCCGCTGGCCCGGTTCCTCGCCGAGGTCGCCGATGCCCGCAGCGCGGTGTTCCGCGGCTTCGACCTCGGCGCCGCGCGTGTCCTGCCCTATGTGCCACGCATTCGTTACGGGCGCACGGTGCTCTGTGCCGCCCGCTGGATACTCACCGCCGCCGACCTCGCAGCAGGGCCAGGAGCCCACGACGAACAGGAGGCGTTGCGGGCTTGGCGACTGCGATCGCGGATACCGGCACGGGTCGTGCTGGTCCACGGCGAGCTGCGCCTGCCGCTGGACCTCGACCAAGAACTCGATCAAGTCCTGCTGCACGCCCGCCTGCGGCGAGCTAAGCGGGTCGAATTGCACGAGGACGGCCCGCCCGATGGACAAGGCTGGATCGGGCGACCAGCGGAGCTGCTGATCCCGATGACCGCGATCACTCCGTCAGCACGGCCTCTGCCCGCCACCATGGCACCCGGTCCGGCCCTTCAGCCTGGCGATTCCGCTGTGCTGCACGCGCAATTGGTGGGCAACCCGGCGCGGTTCGACGAAATCCTCACCGCGCACCTGCCCCGGTTCTTCGCCGAACTGCTCGGCCCACATGACCAGGACAGCCCGGTTGAGGCCTGGTGGGTTCGGCGGCACCGCGACATGCTCCGGCCCGAGGCCGATCAGCACCTCGCCGTGTTCGTGCGCTTGAACAACGCGCAGCACTACGGAGCCGTCGCCGCCAGGCTGGCCAGGTTCGCGACCGATCTGGACGCGCGAGGATTTCCCGGACAGCTCACCCTCGCGCCCTCACCGCAGCATCCCGCCCGTTACGGCGACGGTCCCGCGCTGACGGCGGCCGAGCGGGTGTTCACCACCGACACTGCGGCCGCCATCGCCCAGCTCACCGCCGCGCAGGAGACCGGGATTCCCACCCAGGCCTTGGCCGCGGTCTCGATGGCGCACCTGGCCGCAGCCTTCGCATCCGATCCGGCGGCCGGCTACCGGGCGCTGCTGAACTGCCTGCGGCAGGAACACGGCCCGTTGGAGCGGACGCTGCGCGACCACGCTCTCACCCTCGCCGACCCCGACCAGCAGCACCGGGGCGTTCGCGCATTACTAGGCGGTGGCACGGTCGCCACAGCCTGGAGGGCCCGAGACACCGCGCTGAGCACCTATCGCGATGTTCTGTGCCAGCAGGGGCGAGAGCCGGCTGGGGTGCTGCGCACGCTGCTGCACGAACACCACGTTCGCGCTGTCGGAGTCGATCCGACGTTCGAGAAGGAGACCGGACGCCTCGCCCGCGCGGTCGCATTGCGCCTGCTCGCCACGGCCGGTGACCGGTGACGCCCGGCGCGAATCACGGCGTGCCGGGCGCTGCGGTGACGCTGACCGCCGACGACGTGGCTCGCCAGTCTCTGGCTCGGGGCGCGGCCGGGACCGCGCTGCTGCACATCGAGCGCGCCTGGACCGGCTGCGGCGACTGGCCAACTGCGCACGCCCACCTCCGTCGTGTCGCCTCTGGCAACGTCGATGCCGACGACGACACCGGCCTGTACTACGGGGCGCCCGCCGTGGCATTCCTCCTGCAGGCCGCCGCCGACCGCCACCCTCGCTACCGCGCGGCCAGCCAGACAATGGACGAGCACGTGCTGCGCTTGACCCGACGTCGCCTGGACAGCGCCGCCGCCCGGATCGAACGCGGCAAGCCTGCCGCGTTCGCCGAGTACGACCTGTTCCGCGGGCTCACCGGCATCGGCGCTTTGCTGCTGCGCTACCACCCGCGCAGCGACGAACTGGCCGCAATCCTGCGGTACGTGGTCACGCTGGCCACCCAGCCATACAACGAGGACGGCATCGAGCTTCCGGGCTGGTGGGCGGCACACGACCCAGACAAGATCGTGCCCACTCCTGGAGGGCACGCGAACTTCGGCATGGCCCACGGCACGGCCGGGATGCTGTCCTTCCTGGCTCTGGCCACTGTGGACGGTCGTGTGGTCGACGGGCAGCGCGAGGCGATCGCCGAGCTGACGCAGTGGTTCGACCGGTGGCGTCAAGACGGGCCGGACGGACCGTGGTGGCCGCAGTGGATCACCCGCGAAGAACTGCATGCGGGCCGCCCCGCCCGGACACATTCCGGTCGACCCTCCTGGTGCTACGGCACAGTCGGCATCGCTCGCGCCCTGCAACTAGCCGCCCTGGCCACCGACGATCCGCAACGCCAGCACGCCGCAGAGGACGCACTGGCCGCGAGCCTGACCGACACCCAGCTCGACAGGATCACCGAACCGAGCCTGTGCCACGGCTTCGCCGGGATCTACCAGACCGCCTACCGCGCGTGTCTCGATGCTCCCGGCCCTGGCCTCGCCGAACTACTCCCCGCGCTATCCGATCGGCTCACCCGGTACGTACCACCGGCCAGCGACCAGAACGACGACCAGGCAGACGCGGGTGGGCTGCTGACCGGACGCGCCGGAGTGGAACTGGCGCTCGAGACCGCGCGGCACGGCACGCCGCCTCACACGGGATGGGACGCATGCCTGCTGATCACCTGAACACCAGCCCAACCCCAGCGCCCGCCGTGTTCGTGACCCCCGTGCTGGCGGTTCTCGCCGGTGCCGACCCACAAGCCATTGCGGCACAGCACGATCTGAACCCAGGCGACCTCGACGACGCCGCACGCGTCTACCAGGCCGCCGGACTCGCGGCACTGGAACGGCAGCACGAAAACTCCTGGTACCAAGTGCGCATCCAGTTCGCCGACTGGTCGGCCACCGAGGCGATAGCCACCACGGCACTCAAACCGGCCCTGAACCGCCTCCGTGCCGACAGATCAGTGGCAGGATGGTGGTTTCTGCGCAAATACCCCTGCTGGCGGCTGCGGCTGTCCCACGCGGACACCGCGGCAGTCGACCACGTTCTCGACGAACTAGTTTGCGCCGGAGCCATCGAACGTTGGTGGTCGACGGTGTACGAGCCGGAGACCGCCGCCTTTGGCGGCACGATCGGCATGGACACCGTCCACGACCTGTTCTGCGCCGACAGCGCGGGTGCTCTCGACTACCTGTGCCAGGACAGCCCTGGACTCGGCCGTCGGGAACTGTCCATCCTGCTGCTGAACGGGCTCATGCGCGCCGCCGGGCTCGACACCTTCGAGTGCGGCGACGTGTTCGACCGGGTCGCCCAGATGCGTCCCGCACCCGCAGACACCGACACAGTTCGCATCGGCAATCTGGTCGACAACGTGCGCGTGCTCTTGTCGATCCCCAACCTGACCGACAGCGACCTGTTCACATCTGGTGGGCCGGTAGCGCACGCCGCTCCGTGGCTCGCGGCGCTGCGGTCAGCCGGCCAGCAGCTCGGTCATGACGCCGGAAAGGGCCTCCTGGACCGCGGTCTGCGGGCAATCCTCACCCACGTGGCGATCTTCCACTGGAACCGGTTCGGCCTATCGGCCACCAGCCAGGGCATCCTCGCCCGCGCCGCGGCCACTGCCCTGCTTCCCCGGAGCTGACCATGACCACTACGCCGAATTCGGCCACGCTGTCCGCTGTGATCCGCCGCTTCCCACTGGTGGGCCGTCCCCGACCCTCCTGCCCGTCCTTGCCCCAACGCGTCGAGCAGATCGCCGACATCGCCCGCGCCGCCGAGCACGACGGTGCCGACCAGTTGACCGAAGGCGCCCACGCCATGAACAAGGCTGCGCTGATCGCCAGCGACTGCGGCCTGCCAAACCTGGCCCGCGAACTGTGCTGGCAGCACATCGACCTCTACCTCGCCACCCGCCCGCTCACCGTGCTCCACGCCCGCTACATGCTCGAACCGGTCATCAACCTCGTCCGTCTGCAACTGCGCGCCCATGACGGCGCCGAGGCACTGCGGCTGCTCACCGCGATCTACCGCGCCGTCCGCTCCAGCACCGATCTCGTCATCGAGGGACGCACGCTGCCACTGACCGGACTCACCGGAGACCGCTCCGAGCGGCACAAGCTGCACGAATGGGTCTGGCTACACCTGATCAGCGACGGCGTCCGCGCCCTGACACTCTCCGGACGATGGGACGACGCAGTCGCCCATGCCCAAGCCCACCGCGGGATCGGCCTGCACCTCATGGAGGGCCGTCAAGCCGCGATCATGGACCACCTCATCAGCGGCAACTTGCCGGGAGCACAAATGGCACTGGCTGACTGCACACCGCAGCAGCCCTGGGAGCTCCAGGTCGCGTCCTGTCTGAAGGTGATGTGCGGTAATCCAGACAGCACGTCGAAGCTGCGTGACGTCACTGCGATGATCACGCGGTTCATCGAAAACCAGCCGATGCCTGGCTACGCATTCTTTCGCGCACAACTCGGGCTCTGCGTGGCCGCTCTCGCCAACACCGTCGACCCCGCGGCATCCAGCCGGGTGCTCGCCCAGGTGGCCGATGAGGCGATCGCGTCAGGCGACGGCTACGCCGCTCGGGAAGTTCTGCGACACCCCGACACACGAGCCGCAGTGACCGAGGGCCAGCGCGTAGCGCTCACCGACCTGCTGACCGCCTCCGGCCTGGGAACTGGAGCGATACCGGGATCTCTACGGCAGAGCCTGCTCGTCTCGACGCGTGTCGCCGCTCAGGCACTTTGTGCATCGCTGCGGCAACCTGAGCAACCGGTCATGCGAGTGTGATCACGCCAGACCGAACGCCGTTCTGCCGGACTGATCGTCATGTTGGCACGTTCAGATGGCCGATCGGATGGTTCCCGGCCAGCATCATCGACGAGTTCGAGAGACGCATCGGTGATCGCTTGATCACCGCACCGGGTGGCGTCGCCCACCGCGATCATGTCTTACCCGGCGTTCTAGCCGTACCGTTCAGAGATGCGCCTCGGATTGACCGCGTCCTGAACACGGACACGCCGCGTTGGATCCGCAAAGGCCTCTCGGAAGGCCGACGTCTGTGCCATCGTCACTGCCTCCAAATCTGCGGTCCTACCAACAGCGGATGTTCTGGATCGGGTCGAGCGCGATCTGAGCGTGTGTCTCGACCGCGACGCGCTGGTGCGCAAGCGGCGTTCGGTCGGCGCAACCACCGACCGGGAAACCTCGGTGCGGATCGAAGGCCCGACCATGAAAGGGCACGTGGGCAAGGCTTCGATGATCTGCAGGCCGCCGGGCCACTAGCCGGCGACGCGAAGCCCGCCTGGCGAGCAAGTTGTCTGGGACGATCCAGCGCGTGGCTGGGTGTGGCGTCGAGTCCAGACGAGATCGATCTGGTCACCGCGCCACCGATCAAACCGGACGGCACCCTTGTTGTTGCACTGGATCTCTCGGACAAGCGGGGGACGCTCAATACTCGCTGGACGCGCCGTGCTTGGCTCTGCGGACGGACCGCGTCAGCGTGGAACCGACGCGGCGATCCCTCCGGACCTAGTCGCCCGCAACCTTGTTCCCTTGGACGCGAGCAATGCTTAACCGCAGGCGCAACCGGTTCAGATCTCCTTGAAGGAGCCGGGGATTCCCAGCTCTTCAAGTCGCTGCTGGAGATGATCGGCGGCCTCAGCTTGAAGTACCAGCTGGATTGTTCCCTGCAAGTAGCTGATCTGCCTCTCGTCCAGCGCCATGTAAACACTCCGAAACAGTGCCGCGAATTTGTCTGCGTTGTCGGCACTCGCAAGAAGATTGTTGGTGAAAGCGAAGGAGACTTGTCGATCCTTCGCAGCCGGGGGCGCCGTACTACCACCGCTCGCGGCTCCCGCTTGTGTCCCCTCTCCCTTGCTCGGCGGGGATGATGTGCCGGTGCCGGTTTGGCCGTTCCCGCTACTGGCGACGCCGCTCGGCGCGCAGTTGCCGTCGTGTGACGATTGACCACAACTCGGGCATGTCTTGGGTTGGGGTTTGGCCAGCCGAAGGCCTGTACTCGATAGGTTCACTTGGCCGGGCGCAGTGACAACGACCTCGGTGCCGGCCCCGTCAACCACGCTAAGCAGACTCTCGTTTACGGCGTCGTAAATGACCTGCCGAAGGTCCGAATCGCCTCCGTACAAAAGGGGAAGTCGTGGCGTGCTGTAGAAGGCGGCGCGAATGTCGGACAGGGTCTTCCCGTAGTCCTGGTCCCGCAGGTTGTGCAGCAGCGCTTTGACGCCGAACTGGCCCGCATCGAACACCTTGTCTTTGGCGGCTAGGCCCTTCCAGACGCTTGTTCCATCGAGAGCCGTAAGATTGTCATCATCGAACGTGATCTGATCCAAACGTCGTTCACCGTCAGGGTCTGGCTGCGCTAGGTAGACGACATGCTGGTAGGCCCGTTTGAGCGCCTTCTCCAGCTGTGCACGGGCGGCGGTAAGTTCCCTAGTTCCCGTGGCTTTGAGTTCATCGTCGTTCTGCACCTCGGGTGCGGCCAGGGCCCGTTGGCGCGCCAGGTACTCCGCGGCGAGTCCTCGTGCCAGTCCGCGCCGTTGTGTGTTCACTACGGCGAACACGGCACTGCTCGCCCATTGGATGGGAAGTTGCTGAGCGCCATCGCCGAGTCCCATGGCGACCTTCAGCGCCTCGATCGTGGGTTTCTCCATGCCGTTGCGCAGGCTGTACTGGGCTGCGTCGAGCACGACAAGCCGTGTGGTGTGGGCGACGTCGAGGCCACTCGTGATCAGCACATCGGTCGCGTCTCGCCGCAGATCAGCAGGGACGAACCGCAGCTCGCGGAAGGGACCGTTGCTGGCAAGCTTTTCCGCGAAGTCGGCAAAAACCTGGTCACGCTCGGTGTCGGTGATAGTGCGTCGGATATTGTTTACCAGCATCCGGTGCGTAAGTCGCGTGGAGAGGAAGTACCGCGCTGGCTTGTTGTTTCCCTGTCCTGGGATGATGTCGAGTGCGCTGATTCCGCGGTCGGGGTTGACCAGTTCGTCAACAACACTGTCGGCGTCGGTAATCGTGTAGTTGAGGTCTGGAACGCTGGTCGCGGCTTTGACTTCGGGAGCGCTCGCGCCACGACCACGGCCGGGGCGCAAAGTTCCGACGATGCTGGCCAAGAAGATAAAGGTGGCCGCGCGCTCAGCAGCCCGCGGATTGGTGTTGGCCCAGGGAGTGGTGGGCCGTTCGAGATCCTGTCGACGAGCCGTGCCGGAGGTATCGGTGTGGTTAATGACCTCGATCTCGGCGAGGCTCCGGTAGTTGGCACTGGTGCGCTCGTCTTCGACCAATCCGCTACCTAGGATCGCCTCGCGCACCGCGCTGTCGGACAGCGGAAGGTCACCTGGGCCGATGAGTGCTGGCACCCACTGTCCAGCGATGCCGCGCTGCTGTTGAGCGTAGACCGTGGCGGCGAAGATCCGAATGGTTGACCGGACTCGCTGAAAACCTGTGACTTTGCTCCACTCTTCTTTTGCGAGACTCATGAGCATCGGGTGGAACGGGTAACAGGCCGCGACCTCCTCAGTCCAACGACGGCGCCAGTCCGCCCCGGTGGCTTCCCACACGTGTTTGGCCCAGGACTTGTCCGCCAGCATCGGTTCGTAGAGCGCGGCGGTGTCGGCGAGGACGTCCGCTGATGGTTCGATCTCGAAGAGTCGTCGGCGGAGAATGTCGGCGAAGTCGCCGACCTCGGTGACCGTGGCGGGAGTGCCGTTGCGTTCAAGGAGGCTGTTGAGGTCGTCTCGCCGTCCCTGCGCGGCAGGCGACAACGCGGTCTTATCGGTGTCAGAGGCGATCATGACGACCACCATCGCCACATGTGGGACATCGTTGACGACGTCGAGCAGAGCGCGCAAGAACGCCATGTCCTGCGCTGCCAGGTCAGGTTTGTTTGAGCCGTCGAGCCCATTGCCGATGTAGTCGAGCAGCTCGTCGATGACGATCAGCAAAGGCCGCTGCACCGCAGCAATGGCTTCGGCGATCTTGTGTTTATCACTCCAGAACGGCTGGTAGCGCTCAAAGAGCGCATAGTCCTTGGAGAACAGCCGCCATAGGAACCGCTCGTACAGGTTGATCGCAGGGCCGTCGAGTTCGCGGACTCCGGCTCCGGGGGTCATGTTGTCGCAGGAGAGCACTACGACGTGGGGCCGGTCGAGGTCGGCAGCGAGTGGCTTGCCTGTCCTGGCCTGCGCTCGCTCGGTGACCCGCTGCCCGATCTCGGTGGCGAGCAGCGCTTCTGGGTTCGCCGCCAAGTGTTGTGCCCCAATGCAGGCGTGTGATTTGCCGCCGCCCATGCCTTGGTCGAGGCGCGTGACAGCGCGGGCCTTCAAATAGTCCTTGCCGCCTCCGACGCGGATCGCGATCTCGGTGAGCAGGTCGATGAGCCGCTCAGTCGGGTGGGTGATGTCACCGTAGTAGCCGGCGTCGGCGTACGGCGGCCTGTCAGTGCCTGTGCCGTGGACCGCGCGGAACAGAGACATCTGGACATCGTCGATCTGTCCGGACGCGTTGAGAATCTCCTGGCGGATTTTCAACGCCTTCCACCACGGCGTCACGCTCGTCACTGCCGTCCTCCTGGCCGATTCTGTCTGCTCGCTCGTTGGGTTTTGATCGTCATCAGAGCAGCCTCAGCTGGTCATCGTCGTTGTGCTTGCGGCGGGCCATCGCGTGGTTGCTTGCCGCGACTGTTTGAGCGGCATTGCCGATCCCGGCCTTGGTACGCATGACACGTGTGAAGGCGATCGCGTCGGGATCGTTGTCCGGAAGCCTGTCCGCGAGGAACTGGATGGCTGCCCACAAGTAGGAGTCATCAGTGGTTCGTTCGGAGTCCAGGAGCACCTGTCCCATGGCCTGCAGGCCTTCCTCGGATGCGGCGGCCATAGCCAGGGCGACATCGATGACTGCGGAGTCGGCATCGATGTCGGCTTTGTAGTCGCGGGTGACGATGAAACGAACGCCCTTGTCCGCGTCGGGCACCAAGTCCCGGATCGCTGCCAGGTCTAGCGAGGACGCCAGAGCTTGCCAGCGCAGTTCGGACTTCGCCTGGGCCTGGCGGCCATAGAGCCTGACCCACCAGAGTGCGAAGCGGGTGCGTGCGTCGAAGGTCTCCAGTGGCTGGTGGTTGATCTCCACCGCCATGGCCTCTTGGACTGCAGCGCGAGCGAGCGGAAGGAATGTGTAGATATCGACAGCATCGCCCTTGGCGTCGCGCACCTCGCTGTAGCGGCCCACGACCTCCATAGCGGGACCTGCTGCGGCCATCAGCATGTCGGCGGGCGCCAGTCCCCACCTCTCCCAGTCGGGGTAACGCAGTTTGATTTCAGCTTTGATCTCGGCCTCGACGGCGCCCTTGCGGCCTGGAGGTCGCCCTGCCGGCGCGGGGCGACAGGCCATCGTCAATGTCGTCTCGATGTTCGCTTTGCCCTGCTGGCCACCGGATTCTGTGTTCGCAGGCCAAGATCCAGTCATGACGAGACCTGCGCGCTCGATCGAGTGCAGTAGTCGCTGCCAGACCTCTGGTTCGCCGTGACCGAAGACGATCGTGACGACCCCGTCATCTCGGACCACCTGTCGCATCTGCGCGAAGGCTTCTGCGATGAGGGTGTCGTAATGCTCGCGGGTGCGGTGTTCGTGCGGGGCTTCGCCGCGCACCCGCTTCACGATGATCTCCTGGGTCTTTTCCTGGCACCCATCGGAATCTGAGGTGATGGCGAGCTCTGGCCAGGTGTTCTGCAGACATCGCTTCACCCAGACGTAGAACAGGTCGGAGGCGTCGGCGTAGGCGATCATTTGGTCGTACGGCGGATCTGTGATCACCGCGGTAAAACTCTTGGGTGGAAAGGGCAATGAGGTTGCTGTTCCCCGCTGAACGGAGGTCGCCGTCCCTCTGAGATCGTTGAAGAGGTTGCGACAGGCTGCAAGGACGTTGTCCGAGATTGACTTCAGCGTGCCGGGACCGTCTCCTAGACCTGCTTCGAAGTAGTCATGAGAGAAGGTAATCGACCCTTCGTTCATGAACAGATCACCGACCTGCGCGCCACCCTTGCTTTGGAAACGGGCGCCACGGGTCGAGCGACGCAGTTTCTTGGCCACGACGGCGGCTGCATAGCCGGTCAGTGCTCGAACGTAGTTCGGCGAGAGACCTGCTGTACCCAACTCGGCCCCAATGTCGTTGATGATGTGGGCCAAGCGCACGTAGGACAAGGTCTGGCGGTCGACCATGAAGTCACCATAGGTCCTCGCCCCATAGATGCTAGGACCAATGATGTTGTTATTGCCTGCAGCGATCTTCTCATCGGGCACTGCAGGCAAAAAAGGGCTGAAATCTGGCTCGTGAGCGAGAACGCGGGAAGCCGCTTCGGCTGCTTGCCGTTCCTCGTTAGTCGGCTGGCGGAAGGTCTTCTGACTGCGGGAGTCGATGTCGGCTGCTAGGACCAGTGCGTCTACGCCTTGTCCTTCCTGCAAAAGCCGCCGGTGCATCGCCAGGGGATGAACGTTGCCACAGAACACGCAAATGGCGCTCTTGCCCGCAACTTTCTTTCCGTTTACCACAGCGTTAGTCAAGGTCGGCGCTTTGTTTGATCGCGCTGGGGAAACCACAGCCTCCCATGTTCCGGCACTGCGATCAGCGGCGATGTAGAAAGACACCGCGCCTCTCTGCCCTCGAGCGGGCATCAGTTCGTAGGAACCGATCAGTGGGAACCGCAGCCCGCACTCCTGACAGGGAATCGTGACCGCCCACAAATAGCCCCAAGGAAACTCGCCATCGCTGCGCGGGTAGAACTCGCTCATCGCGGCGGCGTGGCGGCTCTGAATCTCCGCGAACAGGATGTTGAGGTCGCTCAGCAACCTGTCGGGGCCGGCCGTCATCAGGTAGGCGGTCGAGGGCGCGAAGGGCAGTTCGGGTTCGTCGCTCCAGTCCTCGAAGGGCGCGGAGGTGAGCAGATGACTGGCCAAGACGGCGACCGGGCTGTAGTCCATTGCCGAGGCCGGAACCCCCAGACGTGCGGACTCCAAGGGAATCATGCCTCGCCCCGAAAACGGATCGAGTGTCGCTGCCCCGTCGGGATTAGATTTAGCGATCTCGGCGCGTAGTTCGCTCCATGCCGCGTACCGGCCTGTCATGGCCGATCGCACCAGTTCCTGTAGCCGTTTCTGCTCGGTGGCGTCGTCTGGCCAGGGAAGCAATGAGCAGATCGTGGCAGCCTTGGCTTGAGCGGTCGGACGCTTCGCGAACCACATGAACAGCGCGATCTCGCTGTTTCCCGAGCCCCAGCCCTTGTCGCTGTTGGCCGACACCTCGCTGCTCGGGAACCAGCGCTCGATCATCCTGGTCATGCGTTGCTCCCTGGGGCGTTCTTGAGGCTGCTGCCGGGGACACGGAAGATCGCGTCCCCGACCATATCGGTGGCGAAGAGAGTGGCAGGGTCCTCGTACGCTCCGAAGAACCGGCCCGCGCCATCGGCACATAGGTCGATGACGTAGAGCCAATAGTCCTTGCGATGCTGGGTGGCGATGAGCACCTCGTTGCCGGTCATTCTGATGCCGTCGCTAGCCGCGCTGCCCAGAACTCCCTTGACCTCGACATGACGCACCTGGCTATGGCGACGCGCTTCAAGATCATAACCACGACCTTCGGTATGGACGTCCTCCACGAACCAGCCGTCGTCGGCGAGTAGTCGCTGAACGTGCCGCATGGAGACCAGTTCCGCGTCGATTTCGGCTTGCGTGGTGTTGTCGGCCGCAGCGTGGACACGAATGCGTCCGACCAACTTCGGTTCAGTCAGCGTGACTTTGACCAGGCGCTCCAGATCCTCAAGTCGCTTGGTCGTTTGCACCTGTAGCCGGCGGCGCATCTCGACCCTGGTGTCCCGGTCGTCGATTCCGTCTGTCAGGTTCAACGGCAGGTTGTTGAGGTCTCGTCTGGCCTGGGCGAACCAGTCCGAACGCACCTTCGTATGCTCGGCGACTGTTTCAGCCGCGATCACGCGGGCGGTCTCAAGTGCGCGTCCTTCGCGAGCAGGATGTGTCGCGGTACCAGGCTGGCCGATGGGGACGAGGTTCGCCAGCGTTTCCCAGCGCACGGCACGGGCACCACCACTGTCATCGACTTTGATCAAAGTCGCCCATATGCTGGCGCGTTTCCCGTCGCTTTCAGTCATCCGCGCCTCATAGGCGTACAGGTCATAGGGAGTGAGGCTGGTCGGATCGGCGACCCCGCCCGACTGGTAGAGATCTTCCGCCAGAGTGTGTTCGGCCATGGCGATCAAGTCTGTGAACCCTGGTTCGCCAGGTCCGAGCGTGAGGGTGTCACCGATGTCGATGTTGCCTTCTGCTTCGCGCACGACATCGCCACTAGTGGCGATGTGCACTTCGCTGATGCCACCAAGCGTCGCCGGGAACACCCCGCCGCCGCTGAGGGAGAGCCGCCGGAACCCCGAACCAGCCGCGGTCGGAGTCGACCGCAGCACACCTGCGGCGGATAGCCGGTCCAGGTACGCCTCCACGATGGCGGGATTGATACGGGCGAATAGGTCACGTTGCAGCAGTGTCAGTGCCGCGACCGCGTCGACCTGGCTGGCCAGGCGTCGCTCGTTGTCACGTACCTGTCGGGCGGCACGGGCGAGTTCCTGCGCTTGTACCGCCGCAGCGGCGTCAATAGCTTGCTGCTTCTTGGCCTCGTCGTTTCCATACAAGTCGGAGAGCCACTTGTCGTAGTCCACGCCGGTGATCTCAGCGACGGCGGAGAGGCTATCGAACATCTGGCCGCGCAACTCGTTGGCGGCCGTCACAAAATTGTCCAGCAGCCGCAGCAAGGTGTCGCCTTCGCGGGTGTCGGTAGCAACCAAGTTGTAGAGGTAGACATCGCGCTGCTGGCCGACGCGGTGAATACGACCCATACGTTGTTCGAGCCGGACCAGAGACCAGGGGATATCGTAGTTGACCAGCAAGTGCGCGGCCTGCAGGTCGATACCTTCATTACCAGCGTCGGTAGTGACAATGATCTGGAAGTCGCCCCGCATGAACGCTCTGCGGACCTCGTCGCGTTCAGGTCTCCCCTGTCGACCTGAGTACAACTTGGCGGTGAAGCCTTCCGCGACCAGTCGGGCGGTGATCCATTCCGCTGAGTCGGCGTACTCAGTGAACACCACCGCCTGTTCTCCGTTTCCAGGGCGGATTCCGTGTGGCGCCAGGCAGTCGTCGATGAAGCGTTTCCACTTCGACGGTTGCCACGTCGGGTTCGTCACGGTGGCGTCGATCTGCTCGATCAAGGCCTTGATTGCGGTCCGCTCGGCTCGAGTCGCCGTCGAAGCAGCGTGGATGACCTTGGCTTCGTCGATCTCAGTCTCGTCGCTGTTGCCGTCACTTTCGACGGCGAGCGCGGCTTCGGCCTCACTCATCTCCCCCATACGGCGGTACCGGCGACGCAGCGTCTCGGCGAGCGCGTGCAGACTGGAGGCAACACGTTTGCCATACACCATCCGGGCCAGGGGTTGTGCCGCCTGGGGAAAGTACTGGTCGACCATGGTGAGCGCGGCTTGGCAGTAGCCGTATTCGGTCTGCGACAGCGGGACGCTGTGGTTGTGAGCGAAACGCCCCTTGAACAGGCGAGTTTTTCCGTCGTAATCGACGAGGTCTTCCTTCATACGTCGCAGGAAATGGATCGGCCCAGGACGCAACGCTGGGAGCTGCTCATTGGGGTCGTCACCGGGCTCGGGATAGATCGCGGGGTCGACCAGGTGCAGCAGATGCCTGAACAGCCATTCCTTGCCCCGGTGAGGGGTCGCTGTCATCAGCAGCGCTCGCGGGGTGTTCTTCGCGAGCAGCCGGCCGACTTGGTGGAACCCTGCAGCGGTGGGTGTAAGGCGGTGTGCTTCGTCGAACACGACAAGGTCCCAGCCCGCTTTGTCAGGCCGAACCGCGTCTTGTACCGCCGGGTTCACTGCAAGCAGTTCCAGCGAGGCCACCCATAGATCGTTGGAATTGAGTGCATCCTCGCGAACAGTGGCGGAGGTGAGTTGGCGCAGGCCCCCACCGAGAAGCCGATGGAAGTCGTCGACCCACTTCGTCGTCAGGTTCGCCGGACACACGACGATGGCGCGTTTGACCAGGCCAAGGCGCTGCATCTCCCGGATATACAGACCAGCCATAATGGTCTTGCCGGTGCCAGGTTCGTCAGCGAGCAGAAACCGCAGTTGGGGCTGAGGCAGCATCGCGCCGTAGACGGCCGTCGTCTGGTGGGCGTACGGCTTGAGGGGCGTTGACGCCATGGCGCTGGACTCGGCGTTGGTCGCCGCGGCACCCATCCAGCGCGTCCACATGGCGGCGAGCACACGGGCGGAATCGCCGCGTCCGTCGCTCGAAAGCGGCCGTACAGTCCGGGTGTCACCAGCCAGCAGGTTCACTTCGTGCCTACGGTCTTCGTCGTCGACGAGGATGAGGTCCCATGCCCCCGGCTCATCGCCGGGAAGCGCGAATCGGACAGTCGCGAACTCGGGGACGCCTTCGGCCCTGACGCGAACCCTCTGTCCACGCTCGAACACGATTCCCCCGTCTGCAAGCATGCTCATCCGCGTCCCGTTGGCTGTTCGATCCCTCTGCGATGCAGCGGTGGCTCGCTGCACCGCGCGGGTCGGTCTTCCGGATCATCCAGGTGGGATGTTATCGGTAGAGCATGGTCCGGGCCGGTGTTATAGCGGCAGACCTGCGCGGACGACCGTCCGAAAAGAGGTGCGCGGCAGCCGGGCTCCACAATCGAGGATGACAGTCGGAGCGTCTGCTCGGCGGGCAGAATCAGCTTCGGCGCTGGCGGCGTCGTCGTCAGACACCTCGGAGTCGATGTTCTGCGCCTGTTCGATAGCACCGCGGACACTCCATTGGGCTACGCAGGCGACCCATGCTGACCGCTACGTTCGCCCCAAACGCGCGGGGCTCGCCTACCTGTGGGGCGGTGGGACCAACCAGCGTCGGACCCATAACCCTGACGGCCGCGCGGCCAAACGAAAGCTCCTGTTCAACACCACCCGAACGGGCGTCCGATCCTGGAGCAAACTTGTGACCCTATTTCGCGACATGCGGGGCCCTGCTCCAGTTTTGCTCCAGTTAGGCGTGCAGTCGTCCACAATGGACGGAAAACGAAGATCGCCCACCGAACCTGTTTGCGCAGGTCAGCGGGCGATTCGTATGCTGTATTAAATTGTGGAGCTGAGGGGACTCGAACCCCTGACCCTCACACTGCCAGTGTGATGCGCTACCAGCTGCGCCACAGCCCCTTGAAGATCCACGTTCCCAGCGGGTTTCCCTGCCGTTCTCGTGTGGCAATACCGTACATCACCCGCGCCACAAGATAAAAATCGGGGGTACCCAGACCACATCAGGCCTGGTAGGACCGGGTGCCAACCACCACAGCCCGCTCAACCACAAGATCCACCACAAGCCCCCGAAGCCCTCGCGAACTGCAGGAACAGCGCCCGGTAACCCTCAGCACCCCAGCCCAAACGCAGCGAAGTGACGCGCAGCACAGAACGCAGCTGAGTCCACAGAGGACAAAAACGGAAAACGCCTGGCCCATGAACCCACAGGCCAGGCGTCAGCTGGAACAGCCTCACTTGATCAGATCGGCAAGCCAGTTCTTGTTGTCCAGATCAACGAGCTTGCCACCAGAGGCGACACTGGGCGTGCCCCGGAACCGCCCGGTCTCCGCATCACGGAGAACAGGGTCGTTGCTCGTCTTGGACATCAACTCGTCCAGTTGCGCCTCGTAGGTGTTGTTCCGCACGCACGACTCGAAACCGGCCGACGTCACGCCGACGTCCTTGCCCAGCTTGATGAGCTGGTCCTTGGTGTAGCCGGCCTCGCCCTCCTCGGGCTGCGTGGTGAACAGCGCCGCGTGGAACGCGTTGAACTTGCCCTCGTCGGCCACGCACAGGGCGGCGTTCGCCGAGTCGCTCGAGTAGCCCTCGGGGTCCGAGAGGCGGTCCAGCATCGGCAGGATGTGGTAGCGGACCTTGACCTTGCCGTCCTCGACGGCCTTCTTGATGTCGGTGCCGTAGGTCTTCTCGAACGTGCCGCAGATCGGGCAGAGGAAGTCCTCGTACACGTCGATGGTCACGGTGGCCGTGTCCTTGCCGACGAGGACGGTGCTGCCGTCGCGGACTGCGGGCGCCGAGATCGTGTGGTCGGCCGGTGCCAGGGGGATGGCGTCCGTGGTCGGCGTGGACGGCTTCATCTGCTGGAACACGACGTAGCCGATGACCGCGACGGCGAGCACCGCCACGACGGCGATGCCGGCTATCACCTTCGTCCGGTCCGAACCGCCGCCCGTGCCTCGTGCCTGGGACACCGCGAGCGCGGCCTGCTTCTTCTTCCGCGCACTGCGCTCTGCTCCACCCACGCGACGAGGGTAGCGACACAAACTAAAAGAAAGCTGAGTGGGCAATCACGCTTCCGGGTGACGTGGCTTGCCACCGACGCGTTCGCCGGTCGGGATCTCGGCGCTCTCGTCCAGGCAGCCGCACTCCGGTGCGACGGCGGCGGCGGTGTGCTCTTCCTCGTGCGTGGGCAGGGTCTCGGGGGCGACCAGCCAGAAGCCGACGGACAGCAGGAGGGCCGCGCCGGTGATGGCGAACGACGCTTCGAAGCCGAACGAGTCGGCCAGCAGGCCGGCGCACATCGGGCCGATGATCGCGCCCAGGTCGGTCACCATCTGGAAGCCCGCGAGGACGGGTCCGCCCTTGCCGCGCGGGCCGATGATGTCCGCCACGACGGCGTTCTGCGGCGGGTTCAGCAGGCCGGCGCCCATGCCGGCGATCAGCGACGCGGCCATGAAGGTCCACAGGTCGCCGGTGAAGCCCATCCAGACCGTCGCGAGACCGCTGACGACGAGGCCGGCGATGGCGACGGGCTTGCGGCCGCGGGTGTCGGCGATCCTGCCGGACACGAACAGCATCGCGGCGTTGCCGGCGGCGAACACCGACATCGAGATGCCCGCCACAGCCGCGTTGTACTTCAGCGCCTCGATGACGAACACGGGTATCAGCGAGATCCGGACGCCGAACACGGCCCAGCCGTTCGCGAACCCGGACGCCAGAGCGGCCCGATAAGCGGGGTGCCGGACGGCCTCACGCATCAGCATGGGCGCTTCGGTGTTGCTCCTGTCCAATGCCGCCAGCGTCGAACGGCGGAGGAAGAACCAGACCACGAACGCCGCGATGCACAGCAGCACGCCGTACGACACGAACGGCACCCACAGCCCGAACGGCACGAGCACGGCACCGACGATCGGGCCCGCGATGTTGCCGATGAGGAAGCCCGCCGCCCACATCCCGGACGCCCGCCCGCGCATCGGCGCCGGAGTGATCCGGATCAGCAGACCCAGCGCGGCGACCGTGAACATCGTCGAGCCGACGCCCGCCAGCGCGCGCCACAACAGCATCTCGGTGAAGCTCGTCGCGAACCCGCACATGGCGGTGCCGACGGCCACGATCAGGATGCCGACGATGTACACCTTCGGCTCGCCGAAGCGGTTGACCAGCCTGCCGCTCATCGGCGCGAACGCCAGCCGGACGAACGCGAACGAGCTGATCAGAGCCGCGACCGCGGTGTGACCGACACCGAACGAAGCCGCGTACACCGGCAGAACAGGGGCCACGATCCCGAACCCCACGGCGATGATGAAACTCGCCGCGACCAGAACCCACACTTCGACCGGCAACCGCTCGCGCACAAAGCCTCCCTTAGCCCTGCTAAGGATATGTCACGCGGCAACTAAGTAACTCAGTCGAGCAGCTCATCAACCCTACGTACATATGCTGTTACCGGATACGCCGCCACGAAGCCACACGCCTCGGCGAACCGTTCCCCCGGACCCTCGTCCACCTGCGACGCGATCAGCATCGCCCCAGCGGAACGCAGCGCCGCGGCAGCGGACACCACCAGCGACCGCCCAACGCCCCGACGCCGCCGCGCCGGACGCACGACGCACTGCTCGACCAGGCCCACGCCGCGTTCGGCGAACCCCGACACGAACCCGCCGATCCGGTCGCCGTCGTCGGCCACCAGCACCAGGCAGCGCGGGTCGTCCAGCCGGTGCCCGAGCCACCGCGACAGCCGCTCCCGGTTCCCGACCAGCTCGTCGGACAGCAGCTCGACGATCCCCGGCAGGTCCGCGTCCGCAGCCCTCCGGACGTCCGGCGACTCCGTGGCGGGCCCGCGGTGGACGACGGTCAGCAGCTCCTCGACCGCGTACCAGCCGGAGTCGTCGGCGATTCCCTCGATCTCGTCGACGGTCGTCGGCGACGCGTACACCACGGCCTCCGCGCGTCCCACGTCCGCGAACGTCTGCTCGAGCCGCAGCAACGTGGACGCCACCTCGACCGACGTGCCGTCCAGCGCGCAGCCGAAGTTGCCGGACGGCAGCGGGTTCTCGCGGTTGATCACCACGGCCGCGCTACCGACCTTGCCCACCCTGCCGTACCGCACGGCACCGGACGCGAGCCGCGCCCCTTCCACGAGGATCGCGAGCGACCTCGACTGATACGGGTCGAGCAACTCCGGGTCGTCCGGGTCGCGCAACGGGTCAACCAACGCGGGCGGTCCTTCCACTGGCAGCGGCACGCGAGAACACCCCAATCGTCGCCCACGACCGCGGCACCGGCACAGCCGAGACCTCCGGCAGGTGCCGCCGCCGCGCCGCCCTGACACACTCGACGACGTGCACCTGCCCGATCTCCCGGTGAAGTCCGTTCTCCCCGAGCTCGTCAAGACCCTCGGTGACCACGGTGCGGCGGTGCTGGTCGCGCCACCGGGAACCGGCAAGACCACGCTCGTCCCGCTGGCTCTCGAAGGCAGGATCGTGGTCGCCGAACCACGCCGGATCGCCGCCAGGGCCGCCGCCGCGCGCATGGCGAGCCTGCTGGGCGAACCCGTCGGCCACACGGTGGGCTACTCGGTCAGGGGCGACCGCAAGACGAGCAGGCACACCCGCATCGAGGTGGTGACGAGCGGTCTTCTCGTCCGCAGGCTCCAGCACGACCAGGAGCTGAAGGGCGTCGGCACGGTCCTGCTCGACGAGGTCCACGAACGCCACCTCGACGCCGACCTGCTCCTCGCGCTCCTCCTGGACGCCAAGGCAGGACTCCGGCCCGACCTCAAGATCCTCGCGACGTCGGCGACCGTTGCCGCGCAACGGCTCTCCGACCTGCTCGGCGCCCCGGTCCTGCACACCGAGTCGCGCATGTTCCCGACGGAGATCACCTACGTCCCACCGGCGCGCAACGAGCACATCGAGAACACCGTCGCCAGGGCCATCACCAAGGCTCTGTCCGAAGTGGACGGCGACGTGCTCGCCTTCCTCCCGGGTGTCAAGGAGATCAACCGGACCGCGCGCCTGCTCAACGCCGAGACGGTCGTCCTGCACGGCCAGCTCAACGCCCAGACGCAGGACGCCGCGCTGAAACCCGGAAGCCACCAACGGGTCGTGCTCGCGACCAGCATCGCCGAGTCCAGCCTCACCGTCCCCGGTGTGCGCGCGGTCGTCGACGCCGGACTGGCCAGAGTCCCGCGCGTCGACCACCGCAGGGGCCTCGCCGGCCTGGCCACGATCCGCGTCTCGCAGGCCGTCGCCGACCAGCGCGCCGGACGGGCAGGACGGGAAGCCCCTGGCCGCGTCTACCGCTGCTGGCCCGAGCACGAGCACTCGACGCTCCCCCGCTACCCGGAACCGGAGATCAAGACGGCCGACCTGACCAGGCTCGCCCTCGAGCTGGCGGTCTGGGGCACCCCGGACGGCAGCGCCCTGAACTGGTGGGACGCCCCGCCGGAGGGAGCGCTCAAGGCCGCGCGGGAAACCCTCGACGCCATCGGCGCACTCGAACCCGGCCGCCGCGACCGCATCGCGAGCGTCGGCCTGCACCCCCGTCTCGGCCGCGCCCTCATCGACGGCAGCGCGCTCGCGGGCAACCGGACCGCCGCCGAGGTCGTGGCACTGCTCGACGACAGCACGCACACCGCCACGAGCGACCTCGCGACCGCGCTGAAGTCACCGGGCAAGTGGCGCCAGGAAGCGAAGAAGCTGGAGAAGCTCGGCACCAACCCGGCGGGCAACGGCGACCCCGCGCTCGTCGTCGCGCTCGCCTACCCGGAACGGCTGGCGAAGCGCCGGTCCAAGAACAGCACCGTCTACCTGATGGCCAACGGCACGGCCGTCGAGCACACCGACTCGCACGCGAAGTGGCTGGCGGTCGCGATCGCCGACCGCGAACCGGGCAGCAAGCACGGCCGCGTCCGCCTCGCCGCCCCGGCCGACGAGGAGCTCGCCGTCACCGCCGCCCAGTCCCTCGTGCACACGGTCGACGACATCCGGTGGAACGGTGACGTCATCGCGAACGAGGTCCGCAAGCTCGGCGCGATCACCCTCGACGAACGCCCGCTGAACGACCTGGCCAAGGCACAGCAGGCACTCCGCCTCGGCCTCGAAGCCGAAGGCCTGAGCCTGCTCAAGTGGACCGACGCCGCCAACCGCCTGCGCGAGCGGATGGCGTTCCTGCACCGGACCCGCGACTGGCCGAGCGTCGACGACGAGCACCTGATCCGCGCACTCGACCTCGGCAAGGCGAAGAAGCGCTCCGACCTGGCCAAGATCGACACGACGGCGCTGCTGAGGAGTCTGCTGCCGTGGCCGGAGGCAGCGGAGCTCGACCAGCTCGCCCCGGAACGCATCGGCCAGGGCAAGGTCGACTACACGCAGGACCAGCCCGTCCTCTCCGTCCGCATCCAGGACGCCATGAAGTGGGCCGACACGCCACGCATAGCGGGAGTTCCCGTCGTGGTGCACCTGCTGTCCCCCGCCGGCCGCCCCACCGCCGTGACCAGTGATCTCAGATCCTTCTGGCGCAACGGTTATCTGCGGGTGCGCAGTGAGCTGAAGGGCAGGTATCCCAAGCACCACTGGCCCGAGAAGCCCTACGACAAGAGCAGATGAGGGGCACTGGCACAGTGAGACGGATCTGGGACGACGCTGTCCGCGCGCTCGGCGGCGCACCGGACGCGGGCGATCTGACGGAGCGCTACGCCGAGCCGCATCGGGCCTACCACAACACCTTCCACGTGCTGTCCGTCGTCCGTGACTCATCGGCGCTGGCCGACGCGTTCGCGTTCACGGTGCCAGAGCGCGCGATCCTCGCCCTGGCGGCCTGCGCGCACGACGTGATCTACGACGGCAAGCCCGGCGACGACGAACGCGCGTCCGCCGCCTGGGCGCGAGAACGCCTGGCAGGACTGGAAGAACAGCACGTCGCCCGGGTGGAGTCGCTGGTGCTGGCGACGATCACGCATTCGTCCGGCGACCCGCTGGCGCACGTGCTGCTCGACGCCGACCTGGCCGTCCTCGGCTCGGCACCGGAGCACTACGAGCGCTACCGCCTGGCCGTGCGGCAGGAGTACTCGCAGTACGACGACGCGACGTGGCGTGCGGGCAGGTCGAAGGTGCTCAGGACCCTGCTCGACCGCGAGGACCTGTTCGTGACCGGTCCCGCACGGCAGCTCTGGGACGCCGCCGCGCGGACCAACCTCGCCCGCGAGCTTCAGTCGCTGGCCTGAACCTCGAGGCGTGCCTTCCGGACGCTGTAACCGAAGTAGACGACGAACCCGAGGGCCATCCAGGCGAGGAACGCGATCCAGGTGTCGAGTCCGAGACTGAACATCATGTAGAGGCAGAACGCCAGGCCCAGCAACGGCGTCACCGGCGAGAGCGGCACCCGGAAGGTGCGTTCGCGGTCCGGTTCGGTGCGGCGCAGGATGATCACCGCGACGTTGACCAGCCCGAACGCGAACAGCGTGCCGATGCTCGTCGCGTCGGCCAGCGACCCCAGCGGCACCAGCGCGGCGAGCACGGCGATGAACAGGCCGACGACGACCGTGTTCGCGAACGGCACACCGGTGCGCGGGCTGAGCTTCGCGAAGATCGACGGCACGAGCCCGTCGCGGGACATCGCGTACAGGATGCGCGTCTGTCCGTAGAGGACAGTCAGCACGACGGAAGTCGTTGCCACCACCGCACCGATCGACAGCAGGATCGGCCAGATCGCGCCGTCGACGTTGTCCGTCAGCACCCGGCTCAACGCGGCCTCGGTGCCCTCGAACGTCTGCCACGGCATCGCGCCGACCGCGGCCAGGGCGACCGCGCAGTACAGCGCGGTGATCACGACGAGGGACAGGATGATCGCCCGCGGCAGGTCGCGCTGCGGGTTCCTGGCCTCCTCACCGGCGGTCGACGCGGCGTCGAAACCGATGTAGGAGAAGAACAACGTGGCCGCCCCTGCGCTCACGCCCGCGAGGCCCAGCGGGAACAGCGGTTCCAGGTTGCCCGCCCTGAACGCGGTGAACGCGACCGCGCAGAACATCAGCAACGCGCCGATCTTCACCCACACCAGGATCGTGTTCGTGCGCGCACTGCCCTTGGCGCCGCCCAGCAGCACCAGCATCGCGATGACCACGACCAGCACGGCCGGGATGTTGACGATCCCGCCCTCGCCCGGCGGCTGGCTCAGCACGTCCGGAATCCGCACGCCCAGAACGAGGTGCAGCAGCTCGTTGACGTACTGCCCCCACCCGACCGCGACCGCCGCGACCGAGACGCCATACTCGAGGACGAGGCACCAGCCGCAGACCCACGCGACGATCTCGCCGAGCGTGGCGTAGGTGTAGGAGTACGAAGAGCCGGACGCGGGGATCAGGCCCGCGAGCTCGGCGTAGGACAGCGCGGAGAACAACGCGGTGATGCCGGCCAGCACGAACGACACGACGATGGCGGGACCGGCGAGCGGCACCGCCTCTCCCAGCACGACGAAGATGCCGGTGCCGAGCGTGGCGCCGATGCTGATCATCGTGAGGTGGCCGACGCCCATGGTGCGCTTGAGTTCGCTGCCAGGGTGAGTCAGCTGGTCGATCGGCTTGCGCCGCAACACCCGCGCCCCGATGCGCTGTCCGTTGCTCATCCGGCCAACATAACGTTCTCGCCGGAACCTATTTGCCACCGATGGGCCGGAACGTGCGGCGGTACGTGTCCGGCGGCACACCGACCGTGCGGTGGAAGTGCCGGCGCAACGTCGTGGCGGTACCCATGCCGGACGCCTGCGCGATCTGGTCCACGCTGTCGTCCGTCAGCTCCAGCAACTCCTGCGCGCGCCGGATCCGCTGGGTGTGCAGCCACTGCAACGGCGTGGTGCCCGTCACCGCCCTGAAGAGCCGGGCGAGGTGCCGCGAGCTCATGTTCGCCTGCCGGGCCATGTCCTCGACACTGACCTCCTGGTCGAACCGCGCCGAGACCCAGTCGAACAGCTCCGTGAGCGGGTGCCCCTCACCGGACGGGACGGGCGCCAGCACGAACTGCGCCTGCCCGCCGTCGCGATGCGGCGGCACGACGAGCCGACGCGCTGCCGTGTTCGCCACCGAGGTGCCATGGTCGCTGCGGATCACGTGCAGGCTCAGGTCGATCGCCGCCGCCTTGCCCGCGCTCGTCATCACCTGGCCGTTGTCGACGTAGAGGACGTCCGGGTCGACCGTCACCCGCGGATACCGCCTGGCCAGCTCGTCGGTGTGCCCCCAGTGCGTGGTCGCCCTGAGCCCGTCGAGCAACCCGGCTTCCGCCAGCACGAACGCGCCCGTGCACAGCGACACGATCCGCGCGCCCTCGTCGTGGGCTGCCCTGACGGCCTGGACGAGCTTCGGGTCGAGGGGCTGGTCCACGTCCTCGACAGCGGGCACGACGACGGTGTGCGCCCGGCGGAGCTGGTCGAGCGGCAGGTCCGGTTCCAGCGAGAACCTGCCGAGACGAACCGTCTCGTCTCCGCAGATCCTGACGTCGTAGCCGAGCTGCGGGGCGGTGAAGATCTCGTACGTGGCGGTCAGCTCGAAGTGCAGCATCCCGCCGGCGACAGCGAACGCAAGCATGTCCGAAAGTGTACGCATCGTGTCGTTCCAGACACTGGCTCGACCGTCGGCCCACCTCTTGAATGGTCCACATGGGACACAAGATCGCGGTCTACGGCGCTTCGGGAACGACAGGACGCTTCGTCGTGGCGGAACTGGCGAAGCGCGGGCACGACGCTCTGCCGTTCGGCCGCGCACAGGCCACCACCGACGACCCGGCAGCGCTCGACCGCGCGCTGGCGGGCGCCGACGCGGTGATCAACACAGCCGGCCCGTTCGCCGTCACCGCCGCCCCGCTCATCGCCGCCGCCGAACGCGCCGGCATCCCGTACGTGGACGTCGCGGCCGAGATCGAGGCGAACGCCGACACGTTCGCCCGCGGCGCCTCGGTCCCCGTGGTGCCCGCGATGGCGTTCTTCGGCGGACTGGCGGACCTGCTGGTCACGGCCACGATGGACGACTGGACCACCGCCGACTCCGCCCACGTCGCCTACGGCCTGAGCGGCTGGCAGCCGACCCCGGGCACCCTCACCGCCGGCGCGGTCTCCCGTGAGCGCCGAGCAGGCCAACGAGTCCGCTTCAACGACGGCGAACTGCACTACCACTCCGACACCCAACCGACCCTGAGCTGGGACTTCCCAAGCGGCCCACGCGAGGTAATCGGCGAGTTCTCGATGGCGGACGTAGTAACGATCCCCAGCCACCTGCAAATCCCGTCGGTGACGTCCTACATGTCAACCACAGCCGCCCAAGGCCTGAACGAGGGCACAACGCGCCAGCAACCGGAAACCTTCGAGCTAGACGTACGCGTACGCAGGGCCTCAACGGAACGCCGCCTAACCGCAACAGGCACCGACATCTACGCGGTAAGCGCCCCTCTAGCCGTAGAGGCAGCAGAACGCCTGCTGACAAACCGCTTCCACACAACCGGCGTAGCCGCACCAGGCAAGATGTTCGACGCCAACGACTTCCTAAACGAGCTGTCCGACGTCATCCGAATCACAACCACCCCAAGCTAAGCCAATGCTGCGAAGCAGCGAGGCGAGCGAGACGGGCGGGGGGCCGCCGAAGTTGCGGAGCAACGAGGCGGCCCGGGGGTCCGGGGGCGGAGCCCGCCGGCTGGGGGTCTGGGGGCTCGGCCCCCAGAAAACACCCGGATCGGGTAAAGGTGAGCGCTGTCCGCGAACAGCGCTCACCCAAGCCGTGGAGGTGCCGGGAATCGAACCCGGGTCCTGTGGCGGCTCATCAGGGCTTCTCCGTGCGCAGTCCACTCAGTCTCTGCTTGACCCCACCAGTCACGTGAACAAGCTGGTGTGACGGGCCCAGTCGCTGTGAGTTTCCCGGACAGCCCCCGCGACCGGGACTGCTGGTAAGCCCTCTAGCTGATGCCGGACACTAGGCCGAAGGCACTCCTAGGCCGACAACCGCTGCTACTCGCTGTCAGGCAGCAAGAGCAAATGCGGTGCGCTTGTCGTTAGACGTGGCGCTTATTGGTTTGCGATGACGCTTGCGGTGGTCTCTCGCCTGCACCGGCACGCTTCCCCTGAATCAACGTCCACAGTCGAAACCGTTCACCCCCTTGTAGTGGTACGCATAGCATAACGACTGGAGCCAGCGAGTTCTTCCCGAGGCAGGTAGGGCTGTCCCCACCACCGACCGGATAGCTAGCCACATGGTCTCTGACCAGCGGGAACGACAACATGGACATCATGAGGAAACCGAACGCGCTCGCAGCCGGGTTCTACCTGCTGACCAACCTGGTGACCGGCATCTTCTGGTTCACCCTCGCGGTCGTGCTGACCGTCGTCGGGTTCGCGACGGCCATCATCTGGGTGGGTCTGCCGCTGCTGTGGCTCGCGATGAACGTCGTGCGGGGCGCCGCGACGGTCGAGCGGTCGTGGGTCAGGGCGGCGTTGCGCACGGACATCCCCAGGCCGTACCGGACGGCACCGGCCGGCACGTTGTGGCAGCGCGGGCGGGCCCAGCTCACCGATCCGGCGACGTGGCGTGACTTCGGTTACTTCCTGCTGCTCCTGCCGCTGGGCGTGCTGGAGTTCGCCACCGTCATCGCCATGTGGTCGGTCGCCGCGGCGTTCATCCTCGTGCCGTTCTGGATCGGTGAGGCGCCGTTCGCGGTGATCGTGGGCGAGTTCTGGACCATCGACTCGTTCGCGTCGGCGATCCCCGTCGCGTTGATCGGTCTGGCGTTGATCCCGTGCGCGGCCATCGGCACCAGGTATCTCGGCATGCTGCACGGCAAGTTCGCGCGCGCCATGCTCGGGCCGACCCGTGCCGACGCGCTGGCGATCGAGGCGGAGCGGCTGCAGTCCAGCCGGGCCCGCGGGGTCGAGGCGGCGGAGGCGGAGCGCCGGCGCATCGAACGCGACCTGCACGACGGCGCGCAGCAGCGGCTCGTGGCCGTGGCGATGGGGCTGGGCCGCGCGAAGTCCAAGATGGATTCCGACCCCGAGGGCGCGGCGGAGCTCATCGCGGAGGCGCACGCGGACGCCAAGCTGGCCATCAAGGAACTGCGTGACCTGGCGCGGGGCATCTACCCGTCGGTGCTGGGCGACCGGGGGCTCGACGCCGCGCTGTCCGCGCTCGCCGCCCGTGTGCCGATCGAGGTCGACCTGCAGGTCAACGTGGAGCCGCGGCCGCCGACAGCGGTCGAGAGCGCCGCGTACTTCACCGTGGGCGAGGCGCTCACGAACATCACCAAGCACTCCAACGGCACCAAGGCGACCGTGCGGGTCAACAGGGTGGACACCGGGGTGCTGGTCGAGGTCACCGACAACGGTCAGGGCGGCGCCGAGCTCAAGCCGGGTGGTGGGCTCGCCGGCCTCGCGGACCGGGCTGCCACGATCGACGGTGTGGTTGTCGTCGTCAGCCCCGTTGGTGGGCCGACCGTTATTCGAGCGGAGTTGCCGTGCGCGTGGTGATCGCTGAGGACTCGGTGCTGCTGAGGGAGGGCGTGCAGCGGTTGCTCGCCGACGAGGGCATCGAGACCGTCGCGGCGGTGGAGAACGGCGCCGATCTGCTGGACGCCGTGACCGAGCACAGGCCGGACCTGTGCGTGGTGGACGTCCGGATGCCGCCGACGTTCACCGACGAGGGCCTGCGGGCAGCCATCGAGTGCCGCCGCCACTACCCCGGGCTCCCGGTGCTGGTGCTGTCGCAGTACGTGGAGGAGCGCTACGCCGTGGAACTCCTCGCGGGCGGCGCGAGCGGGGTCGGGTATCTGCTCAAGGAAAGGGTCGCGGACGTGAAGGAGTTCGTCGACGCGGTGCGCAGGGTCGCCGACGGCGGCACGAGCATCGACCACGAGGTGATCACACAGCTCATGGTGCGCAGCAAGAAGAGCCCCGTCGACTCGTTGACGCCGCGCGAACGCGAGGTGCTCGGGCTGATGGCGCAGGGCCTGTCCAACACGGCCATCGCCGCCACGCTCGTGGTGTCCGACGGCGCCGTGGAGAAGCACGTCGGCAACATCTTCGCGAAGCTCGGCCTGGAGCCGTCGAACTCCGAGCACCGCCGCGTGCGCGCCGTGCTCGCCTACCTCGACAGCTGAAGCAGACGGGCGCCGTTGTCGTGCAGGACCGCCTGCTCGGCCGCGGCGTCCAGGCCCCACGACCGGATGGTGTCGATCTGCACCTCGTACGGGTACGGGATGTTCGGGAAGTCGCTGCCCAGCACCACCCGGTCCGCCAGCCCCGCGATCCGGGAACGCCAGCCGGCAGGCAGCGGCACCATCTGCTCCGTGAACGGAACACCCACCATCGTGGTGTCGACGTGCACGTTCGGATAGCGCTCCACCAGGTCCAACGCGCCTGAGTAGTCCGGCATCCCGGCGTGCGCGACGACCGCGGTCAACCGGGGGTGCTTCTTCAGCACCTCTTCGAACACGCCGAGCCCGGTGAACTCGCCGGGCATCGGCCCGTCGCCGCAGTGCACCACGGCCGGCACGCCGGCTTCGGCCAGCTGGCCCCAGACGCCGTCCAGCAACGCGTCACGCGGGTCGTAGCCGCCGACCTGGACGTGCGACTTGAAGCACCGCGCCCCGGCCTCCAGCGCCTTGCGCACGTACGCCTCGGCACCCGGTTCGGCGTAGAACGTGCCTGTCGGCACCGCCTCGGGGACGCGTGCCGCGAAGTCGGCCACCCACTCGTTCAGCCAGTCGGCCATGCCGGGCTTGTGCGGGTAGAGCAGGGGCGCGAACGCGACGACGCCCGACTCCCGCAGAGCGGTGAGCCGGGCGTTCTCGTCGGTGCGGTACTGGATGAACCAGTCGACCCCGCTCTCGCGCACGCGGTCGAAGTAGGCCCAGACCTTGTCCAGGACGTTCTGCGGCATGAAGTGGACATGGATGTCCACCAGTGCCATCAGTAGCGACCCTTCAGTGCCCGGCCGTGCGCCTTGGCGATCTCGCGGTTCGCGTCACGCTTCGCCAGGTCCTGGCGCTTGTCGTAGGACTTCTTGCCCTTGGCCAGCGCGAGCTCGACCTTGACGTAGCCGTCCTTGAAGTACATCTGCAGCGGCACGAGCGACAGACCGGACTCCTTGGTCTTGCCGATCAGCCGCTCGATCTCGCTCTTGTGCATCAGCAGCTTGCGCTTGCGCCGGACCTCGTGGTTCGTCCAGGTGCCCGCGACGTACTCCGGGATGTGCAGCGCGTGCAGCCAGATCTCGCCGTCGTCGACCTGGGCGAAGGCGTCCACCAGGGACGCCCGTCCCATGCGCAGGCTCTTCACCTCGGTGCCGACGAGCTGAATGCCCGCCTCGTAGGTGTCCAGAATGGACCAGTCGTGCCGAGCCTTGCGGTTCGACGCGATGACCTTCTGCCCGCGTTCCTTGACCATGACGACAACTTTACGTGTTCGTGCCAGCGGTTAAAGCCGCACGTAGAGGCGGAGTGTCACGTAGCCGGTGGTCGCCGAGATGACTATCGCGACGAGGAACAGCCAGGGCGACACGATCAGGATGTCCAGGTAGCCGATCGGCGGGATGATGCCCGACTCGGTGAGGTTCCTGGTGATCCGGTCGAGGAAGAACGCCTTGAACAGCACCAGGCCGGCGACCGCGGTGACCGAGCCGATGATGCCCGCGACGACCGCCTCGATGAGGAACGGGAGCTGCGTGTACCACCGGGTCGCGCCGACCAGTCGCATGATGCCGACCTCGACGCGGCGGGTGAACGCCGACACCTGGATGGTGTTCGAGATCAGCAGCAACGCGGCGAACGCCTGGATGAGCGCGAGGATCAGGGCGACGTCACGCAGGCCGTTGAGGCCCTCGAAGAACCTCTCGAGGAACTTGCCCTGGTCGTCGACGCCCTTGACACCCGGCTTGCCCTCGAAGGCCTGCTTGATGATGTCGGTGCGTTCCGCGTCCTCGAGCTTGACGCGGAACGTCGCGGGAATCGCCTCCGGCCGCGCGAGCTTGAGCAGTTCCGGCTGGGCCTCGAAGATGCGCTTGAAGCGCTCGAAGCCCTCGTCGCGGTTCTGGAACACCACGGTCTCGACGCCGGAGGTCTGCTCCAGCGCGGAGCGCAGGCCCGCGCACGGCTGCTGGGTGCAGTCCTTGTCGTTGGCGCTGACGTCGTTCGTCAGCAGCACGGAGACCTCGAGCTTGTCCGCGTAGTTGGCCTGCATCTTGTCGACCATGCGGACGACGAGCAGGCCACCGCCGAGCAGCCCGAGCGAGATGGCGGTCGTGAGGATCATCGCGATCGTCATCGTGACGTTCCGACGAAGGCCGGTGACGACCTCGCTGAACACGAAGCTGGTACGCATCGGGGGCGGGGTTCCTTGGGGGTCGGGGGTTAGGAGCGCTTAGCGGCCAACGCCGTAAACGCCGCGCGCGTCATCACGGACGACCTTGCCGTAAGACAGCTCCACGACGCGGCGGCGCATCGAGTCGACGATGCCGTGGTCGTGGGTGGCCATGATGACGGTCGTGCCGGTGCGGTTGATCCGCTCCAGCAGCAACATGATGTCCTGGCTCGTGTCGGGGTCCAGGTTTCCGGTCGGCTCGTCGGCGATCAGCACCAGCGGGCGGTTCACGAACGCACGGGCGATCGCGACGCGCTGCTGCTCACCACCGGACAGCTCGGTCGGGAACCGGTCCTCCTTGCCGTCGAGGCCCACCAGCTGCAGCACCTCCGGCACCACCTTGACGATGGTGTTGCGGGGCTTGCCGATGACCTCGAGCGCGAAGGCGACGTTCTCGGCGACCGTCTTCGTCGGCAGCAGGCGGAAGTCCTGGAACACGCAGCCGATCGACTGGCGCAGGCGGGGGACCCTGCGCCGCGACATCTTGGCGACGTCGAAGTTGGAGACGTAGACGCGTCCCCTGGTCGGCACCTCTTCGCGCAGCAGCAGGCGCAGGAACGTCGACTTGCCGGACCCGGAGGGCCCGATCAGGAAGACGAACTCGCCCTTGTCCATCTCGACGGACACGTCGTCGAGCGCGGGACGCGTGGAGGTCTTGTAGACCTTGGAAACGTGTTCGAGACGAATCACGAGGCGCGAGTCTACTCATGGCCGGGGTAAAGCCCCCGTTCCGGTTAACTTCCAGCCCCGGAAGGGCGGTCGGAATCTCGACACGGTGTATCCGACCAGGCACGACCCGTTCACGAAAAGAGCACGTTCGCCCCTCGTTCGGGGCTGAACGTGCTCTTCGACTCAGATCAGCCTGGGGCCGGGGGTGGCCCCCGAAGACACGCGGACTACCCCTGCTGGGACTGCTTGCGCCACCTGATGCCGGCCTCGAGGAAGTCGTCGATCTCCCCGTCCAGCACCGCGGACGGGTTGCCGACCTCGTGGTTGTTCCGCAGGTCCTTGACCATCTGGTACGGGTGCAGCACGTAGGAGCGCATCTGGTTGCCCCAGCTGGAGCCGGAGTCCTTGAGCGCGTCCATCTTGGCCTGCTCCTCCTGCCGGCGCCGCTCGAGCAGCTTCGCCTGCAGGACGTTCATGGCCGTGGCCTTGTTCTGCAGCTGCGAGCGCTCGTTCTGGCAGGACACCACGATGCCGGTCGGGATGTGCGTGAGGCGCACCGCCGAGTCGGTCGTGTTGACGCCCTGGCCGCCGGGGCCGGACGAGCGGTACACGTCGACGCGCAGTTCCTTCTCGTCGATCTCGATGTGGTCGGTCTGCTCGACGACGGGCACGACCTCGACGCCGGCGAACGACGTCTGGCGGCGGCCCTGGTTGTCGAACGGCGAGATGCGCACGAGACGGTGCGTGCCCTGCTCGACACTCAGCGTGCCGTAGGCGTACGGGGCGCTGACGCGGAAGGTGGCGGACTTGATGCCGGCCTCTTCGGCGTAGGACGTGTCGAACACGTCGACGCCGTAGTTGTGGCGCTCCGCCCAGCGTGAGTACATGCGCAGCAGCATCTCGGCGAAGTCCGCGGCGTCGACGCCACCGGCCTCGGCGCGGATGGTGATCAGTGCGTTGCGCTCGTCGTACTCGCCGGAGAGCAGCGTGCGCACCTCGAGGCTCGCGATCTCCTCGCGCAGCTTGGCGCGGTCGTTGTCCGCGTCGGCCGCCGCGTCCGCGTCCTCCGCCTCTTCGGCGAGTTCGTAGAGCAGCGGGAGGTCGTCCAGGCGCTCGCGCAGGCCGGTGACACGGCGCAGCTCACCCTGCTTGTGGGAGAGCTGGCTGGTGACCTTCTGGGCCTTCTCCTGGTCGTCCCAGAGGTCCGGGCGGGCCGCCTGCTCCTCCAGGTCCGCGACCGCGGCGCGCAACGCATCGAGATCCAGCACCGCCTCGATGCTCGAGAGCGTGGCGGAGAGGTCCTTGATGTCTGCTTCGACGTCCGGGTTCACGTAAAAAGATTACGCCAGCACCGGTCACAGTTCGCGACCGGTGCTCGCTGGCGCTCCTTGTTACGCCGTGGGGATGGCGTCGAGCAGCTTGAGAACGGCCTTCGCGTGAGCGAGACCGAACTCGGCCACCGCCTTGGCGTAGGGGTCCTCCGCGGTCTTGGCCGCGCTCTTGGCGCTTTCCTGTTCCTGACCGTACGTCGAACGCGCGGTCGTGATCAGGGATTCACGCTGCTTCGCGGTCAGCGAACCGGCGTGCACCAGGCGCAGGATGAGCGGGCTGCGCAGGTGGTCCGGGCCCGGCTCGGACAGCAGCCAGTTCTTGAAGGCCTTCTTGCCCGCCGCGGTGAGCACGTACTGCTGGCTCGACCGCGGTCCCTGCTTGCCGAGGCGCAGCAGGCCCTGGTCGGCCAGCGCGGGCAGCTCGCGGTACACCTGGCTGCGGGTCACGCTGAAGAACGCGCCGAAGCGGTCTCCTGCCTCCGCCACCAACTGGCCACCGGTCTTGGGTCCGTCGTGCAGCAGCCCGAGCAGGGCGGCTGCGGTCGCATTCAGGTCTGACACAACGACAACGTTCCCACGTCCGGGGGACGCTGTCCACAATGGTCAGCCGTTCTGTCCACAGTGGCTGATCACCGGGCTAGTCTGATGGGCCATGCGGAGCAACGAAAAGTTCCGCTGAGTAAGCGGCAGTTTTCACAGCTCACGCGTTTGGCCTCTTGACCGTCCGTGTCCATCCCGGATGGAAAAGTCCTTTCGCAGAAACGAAAGTCATCCCGCCTCACTCGATCGGCGGTACAACTCTCACCGGCCGGAGCCACCCGAATGGACGGACGAGGGCCTTCGTAGCACGACCTGGTGATGTCCTGGCCGACCTCTTTCCTACGCCCGCCCAGGAGGGAAAATGATCACTGCAAGGCAGGCGGAGCGGACGACGGAGGTCGGGGACGATGAAGAACCTGAAGTGGCTGGACCACAAGAAGGTGGCCGCCCACACGGTGGCGTGGATGACGGGAGGCATCCCGGAGCAGGCCGGCAAGGACGAGTGCATGGTGTGCGGCAAGCAGATCCGCAAGCACCGCACGGTCAACGGACAGGGCCGCATCTGCTCCAGCATGCTGTGCGCCCAGTACTGGGCGGAGAACATGACCTGAAAGCCCCAGCCACCCCGAGAGGCCATCTCCCCCAGTGGCCACGCCCCCAGAGGCGACACCACGGTGATCGGGAAAACGAAGAAGGCCGGAGCCTGTTGGCTCCGGCCTTCTGTCTAGTAGCGGGGACAGGATTTGAACCTGCGACCTCTGGGTTATGAGCCCAGCGAGCTACCGAGCTGCTCCACCCCGCGCCGCTTCTAGCTTGTCTTGCTGTCTTACCGTCTTGCTGTTGTAAGGAGAACTCTACACCCCCGAAAAACCCCTTTTCCACCACCCCCCACTAACCACATTTCCCCAGGTCAGCCACCCACAAAGCCAACCTGCCGAGATTGGGCCTGCCGAAGCCGAAGGCGAGCGCGGCCGGGGGTCCGGGGGCGAAGCCCCCGGGGTGGGGTTTGGGGGCGAAGCCCCCGGGGTGGGGTTTGGGGGCTCCGCCCCCAATACAATGCGAAAAAGTCCTGTCTGCGCACTCTGCAGACAGGACTTTCCCAACTTTGTAGCGGGGACAGGATTTGAACCTGCGACCTCTGGGTTATGAGCCCAGCGAGCTACCGAGCTGCTCCACCCCGCGCCGGTATGAATAGAACCTTACGCGGGGTGGAGCGCCAGATGCAAATCGAGAGGTCAGCCTGACGGTGTGGGGCTCGGCACAACCGAGGACTGGCCCGTCGCCGGCGCCGCGGGAGCACCGGTGTTGTACTGCTTGAACCTCTTCGAGGCGTCGTCCAGGCGGGTGTACGCCTGGCCGAGCTCCGTGAAGTTGCTGTTCTGCTGGGCCCGCTTGATGTCGGCCAGCGCCGCGTCGATGTCGTTGATCGCCTTCTGCAGCTCGGGGCTCAACGCGCTGTTGGTCGGCGGCGTGGTCGGCGGTGTGGTCTGGCCGTTGCCGTTGTTGTCGCTCGGCGGCGGCACGACCGCGCCGGCACCGCTGAGCACCTGGTCCAGCGCCTCGTTCAACGTGGACGCGTAGCCGACCCGGTCGCCGTACCAGACGAGCACCTTGGACAGCTGCGGGTACGACGTGTTGTTGGACGCGCGCTCGATGTAGACGGGTTCGACGTAGAGCAGCGCGCCGCCCACCGGGAGGGTGAGCAGGTTGCCGTAGACGACCGTCGTCTTCTGCTGTGTCAGCAGGTTGAGCTCGCGGCTGACGTTGTCCGACGTGAGGAACTGCGTCTGGATCTGCTGCGGGCCCTTGGCGTCCTGACTGAGCTGAAGAACGCTGAGCTTGCCGTAGTTCTCCGGGTCGGACGCGGCTGTGACGTAGGCCGCCATGAATTCACGATTCTCGCGGACCAGCGGGCTCTGCAGCTGGAAGCTGACCTTCTTCGGGTCGTTCGGGTCACCGGCCAGCACGTAGAACGGCGGCTGGCGGTCCCGGCGCTTGCTCGCCGCGTCGCGCTGGGCGTCCACCGTGGTCGCGTTGTCGATCGTCGGGTCCTGCGGCGGCTCCCAGTAGCCGACACCGGAGTAGAAGTCCGACGGCGACGAGACGTGGTACTTCGACAGGATCTGCCGCTGCACCTTGAACAGGTCCTCGGGGTAGCGGAAGTGCTGGCGCAGCTCGGGCGAGATGTCGCTGCCCGGCTTCACCGTGCCCGGGAAGACGCCCATCCACGCCTTGAGGACCGGGTCCTTGTCGTCGATCTGGTACAGGTTCACCGTGCCGTCGTAGGCGTCCACAGTGGCCTTGACCGAGTTGCGGATGTAGTTGACGGGCTTGTTGACCTGCGAGATGACCACGCCGTCCGCGGTGAGCGAGTCGTTCGTAGCGTCACCCAGCTGCGTGCGCTGCGCGTACGGGTAGCTGTCGAGGGTGGTGTAGCCGTCGACGATCCATGTGATGCGGCCGTTGACGACGGCCGGGTACGGGTCGCTGTCCACGGTCAGCCACGGCGCCACGGCCTGCACGCGGTCACGCGGCGTGCGCTTGTACAGGATCTTCGACTCGTCCTGGATCGACTGGTTGAAGAGGATGTTCCGCTCGCCGTAGTAGGCCGCGAACGCGAGCTTGTTGAACAGGCTGCCGACCGAAACACCGCCGGCACCGGTGTAGGTGTAGGACTTGGCGTCCGTGTCGTACTCCGCCGGCGCCGCACCCTCCGGCCGGCCGCCGACGATCGAGTAGTCGTTCGCGCCGAACAGCTCGCCGTAGTAGGTGCGCGGCTGGTCGACCTTGATGCCCTTCGGCTCGTTGCCAACCTCGCCGTTGGACTTGACCTCACCGGTCTTGAAGTCCGGGTAGCCACCGTTGGTCTCGTCCGCGACCGCGTTGACCCTGTTCGCCTCGGCGTAGACGAAGCCGTTGCCGTGCGTGTAGACGAGGTGCTGGTTGATCCAGTCGCGCTGGCCCTGCGGCAGGCTGTCGAGCTTGAGCTCGCGCACCGCGACGATGTAGTCGCGCAGCTTTCCGTCCACTGTGTACCGGTCGACGTCGAGCTTGTTCGGGAACCCGTAGAACGGCCGCAGCTGCTGGAACTGGGTGAACGTCCGCGACAGCACGGCGGGGTCGAGCATGCGGATGTTGCTCAGGGTGGCCGCGTCGTTGGTCTTGATCTGGTCGTTGCTGACGTTCTGCTTGCCCTCGTACGGCTTCGTCTCGACCTTGTCGTCGGTCAGCCCGAAAGACTGCCTCGTCGCCGCGATGTTGCGGGTGATCGACTCGGCTTCCTTCTGGATGGCGTTCGGCTTGACCGAGAACTGCTCCAGCACCGCGGGCCAGGCGGCGCCGACGAGCACGCTCGACAGCACCAGCAGGACGGTCGCGATGGCGGGCAGCTGCACGTTGCGCATGAACGCGCCCGCGAAGAAAGCGACCGCGCAGAACACCGCGATGCACAGCAGGATCAGCTTGGCCGGCAACACGGCGTTGAGGTCGGTGTAGCTCGCGCCGACGAACTTCTCGTTCTCGTGCAGCAGCAGCGAGTAGCGGTCGAAGAAGTACGCGACGGCCTTCAGCAGCACGAACGTGCCGGCGACCAGCGCCAGGTGCAACCGCGCGGGGCCGGAGAGCTGACCGCCGCGACCGGCCAGCCGGATGCCGCCGAACAGGTAGTGCGCGATCACGGCGCCGATGAACGACACCGCCGTGGTGATGAACAGCCACGACAGCAGCCACTCGTAGAACGGCAGCTGGAACGCGTAGAAGCCGATGTCGTGCCCGAACTCGGGGTCGGTCACGCCGAACGGCTGGGAGTTGAGGAACAGCTGGATCTGCTGCCAGTCCGCCTGCGCCGACGCGCCCGCGACCAACCCGACGAACACGGGGATGCCGATCGCGAACAACCGCATCCGCCGCATCACGACCGTGCGGTAGCGCGCCACCGGGTCGTCCGGCCCGGACACCGGCACGAACACCGGCCGCGCCCGGTAGGCAAGGTAGAGGTTGAGCGCGACGATGCCGCCGACCACTACCCCGACGGCCACGAACAGCCCCAGCCGGGTGAGCAGCACGGTGCTGTAGACGTCGCGGAAATTCACCTCGCCGAACCACAGCCAGTTCACATAGGTGTCGAGCAGCCGCGATCCCGTGATGAGACCGAACAGGAGCACAACACCGACGATGAGCAGTATTCGGCTGCGTCGGGACAGCTTCGGCAGTCCGACCGGAGGCCGTGTGGCCACGAGGCACGCTCCTGGATCGCGGTATTTCGATACGTACGTTTAGTCCAACTCTACGGACGACGCCCTGGGTTCCCGTGAAGTCGGCCGTCTTACGATGGCACGCGTGTCAGCGAGTGAAACGCCAGCGGTCATCCTCCCGACGGTCGCCCGCGAGGTCGAGGAGTTCGTAGGGGCCGGCGGCTGGGAGCAGCCACCCCAACTCTTCGCCCTCGTGGCCACCTCAGACCTGATCGAGCAGCAACCGGAACTGCGCGACCAGCTCGACCCGGAGTCGAGCCCGCTGACCCCGATCGCCCAGGACGCCCTGGAAGGCGACCTGGGTGACGCGCTCGCGGGCATCGAGTGGCCCCCGGCCGTCACCGGGTGCGCACTGGCCCAGGAGATCGTCGTCCTGCCGCCGGAGGCCGAGACGGAGCTGAGCCACGGCGACCTGGACGACGAGGCCGCCCGCCGGTTCGCCGCCGAACACCCGTCCCGCCGCGAGGCCCGCCTGGTGGCGGCCGTGCTGCGCGACGGCTCGGTCTGCTGCGTGCTGAGGCTGCGCGGGACGGTCGAGGTGCCGGAGGAGGTCGTCGAGCACCCCGAACTGGCACCCAACCTCACCGACGCCCTGCTCGCCACGCTGCGGCCCTAGTCGTCACACCCCCAGGCTGACACAACCCCGGCACATGCTCGCGCCGGGGTTGTGAAGTCGTTGCCTGGTGTTCGCGGCGAGCGGACAGCAGGAACGGCAGCGCGCGGGGCGGAGCCACTAGAACGCGGCGGGGACCTGCCCGGCCGGACAGGTCCCCGTGAGCGCGCCGGTACGAATCAGCAGCTCGGCGCGTCCTTGCCCGCGCTGAGCGCCTCCAGCGACGACACGGCGTCCTTCAGGTTCTCGACCTTGATCAGCTTGAGGTCGGACGGCGCCTGCTGCTTCGCGTCCTGGCAGTTGTCCGCGGGCACGAGGAACGCCGTCGCGCCCGCCTCCTTCGCCGCGACCATCTTGAAGGCGATGCCGCCGATGGGCTTCACGGTGCCGTCGCCGGTGATCTCGCCGGTGCCCGCGATGGCCTTGCCGCCGTTGAGCTCGCCGGGCGTCAGCTTGTCGACGATCGCCAGCGCGAAGATGAGGCCGGCCGAGGGACCGCCGACGTCGGACAGGCTGATCTTGATCTTGAACGGCACGTCGGCGCGGTCCACCGGTGAGATGCCGATGAAGCCGGCGGGCCTGCCGTCGTCGCGCGTGCCGAGGGTGAGCTGGGTCGACTTCGAGGTGCCGTCGGACTCGAACGCCACCTCGATGCGGTCGCCCGGCTTGGTGTTCTCCAGCGCCGCGCTCACGTCGGCGGAGCTCTGCACCTGCTTGCCGTTGACCGAGATGATGCGGGCGCCGAGCGGGATGACGTTGTCCGCGGGGCTGCCCTTGGTGACCTGGTTCGCGACCACCTTGCCCGGATAGCCGAGGTAGTGCAGCGCGGCGACCTCGGCGGAGGTCTGGGACTCGCTGAACGCGAGCTCGTTGTTCTTCTGCACCTCCTCCTCGGACTCACCGGGCTTGAAGAACTCCTCGCGCGGCGCCAGGGCGTAGCGGCCGGACAGCCACAGGCCGAGCGCGCCGAACAACGACACGTCGTCGGTGAGCGAGACCGTCGTCATGCGCAGCGTTCCGTTGGTGGGGAACGTGTTCTGACCCTCGACCGCCACCACGTCGGCGTCCTTGACCTTGCCGAGCACGTCGTAGGTCGGGCCGGGGCCCAGCGCGACGTACGGGACTCTGGCGAAACCGCCGAGCAGTCCGAGTGCCGCCACCACTAGGAAGCTGACGATCAGCGTCCACGTCCGGCGGGTCAGTCCGCGTTCCCTCGGCGGGGGCGCGGGTGGGGGTGCGGTCGTGACGGTTTCACTCACGGCTGAACAGCGTACGACCATGTCTATCCGCGTACGGTAGAGGCATGAGTGACGTGCCGTTCGGGTTCAGCCCGCAAAACCCCGACGACAAGGGCGGGAAGCCGGGAGACAACCCGTTCGACTTCAGTCAGCTGGGCGACATGCTGAGCCAGCTGGGCGCGATGCTGAGCAGCGCCGGAACGTCGAGCGGGCCGGTCAACTACGATCTCGCCAAGCAGATCGCGTTCCAGCAGCTGTCGTCGACCACGACGACCATCGGGTTCGCCGCGGACCAGTCGAGCGCGGTCACCGACGCCGTGCACCTGGCCGAGATGTGGCTGGACCCCGTCACGTCGCTCCCCGCGGGCTCGCGCACGACGCAGGCGTGGACGGCCCGCGACTGGATCGAGCGCACTATTCCGACGTGGCAGCGCCTGTGCGACCCGGTCGCGCAGCGCATGTCCGGCGCCTGGGTCGAGGCGATGCCCGCCGAGGCGAAGCAGGCCGCGGGCCCGTTGCTGTCGATGCTCGGGCAGATGGGCGGCATGGCGTTCGGCTCGCAGCTGGGCAACGCGCTGGCGCAACTCGGCTCCGAGGTCCTCACCTCGACCGACGTCGGCCTGCCGCTCGGCCCCGAGGGCACCGCCGCCCTGCTGCCCGCGAACATCGAGAAGTTCACCGAGGGCCTGGAGCGCCCCGCGTCCGAGGTGATGGTGTTCCTCGCCGCCCGCGAGGCAGCGCACCAGCGCCTCTTCACCCACGTGCCGTGGCTGCGGCAGCGCCTGCTCGACACCGTCGAGGAGTTCGCCAAGGGCATCAAGGTCGACACCTCGGCCCTGGAACAGCTCGCCGGCCAGATCGACCCGTCGAACCCGGCCTCCATCGAGGAGGCCATGGGCTCGGGCCTGCTCGAACCGCAGACCACCCCGGAGCAGAAGGCGGCCCTGAACCGCCTGGAGACGCTGCTCGCGCTGGTCGAGGGCTGGGTGGACGTAGTGGTCGACGCCGCCGTCTCCGAACGACTCCCCGGCGCCCCCGCCCTGCGCGAGACGCTCCGCCGCCGCCGCGCCTCCGGCGGCCCCGCCGAGCAGACCTTCGCGACGCTCGTCGGCCTGGAACTGCGCCCCCGCAAGCTGCGGGCCGCCTCGGCGCTGTGGAAGCTCATCGGCGACCAGCACGGCGTCGAGGTGCGCGACAGCGTGTGGGAACACGCCGAGCTCGTCCCGACCGCCGAGGACCTGGACGACCCGCTGGGGTTCGCCGAACGCCTCACCAACACCCGCAACGCGCTCGAGGACCCGATCGCCGAGCTGGAGCGCACCATGCGCGAGGGCGGCGACAAGCCCGACAAGCCCGAAGAGGCCTGATCAGCTCCTGACCGCGTGCCGCGCCCGGCGAGGACCTTCCTCGCCGGGCGCGCTGCGTTTCGGGGGTCCGGGGCCCACGTCGGCGTGTCTGCTGAGGGCCCGGCCCTGCGCGAGGACCTTCCTCACCAGGCACGTTGCACTTGAGGGTCTAGGGGCTCGCCCCGCCGTCGGGCTCGCCCCCGCCGCCGAACCTGACGGCCCTGCCCGCAGAAGACACGCGCAGCGAACCCGGCAAGCGCACTCCGCGAGCACACCCCTCCCCTGAGCGCAGACTCAGTCCTCCGAGATCCCTAAACCCGCGGCGGCAGACAGACCTTCCAGATAACCCATAGCTCGCTCGGTCTTCGGGTAGCGGTGCACCCACTCCCAGAAGTCCTTGCCGTGCCCTGGCACCAGCAGGTGCGCGAGTTCGTGCACCAGCACGTAGTCGAGCACCCACGGCGGCACCTCACGCAACCGCTCGGACACGCGGATCGTGCCCTCGGTGGGCGTGCACGACGCCCAGCGGGTGCGCATGGGCGGCACCCAGCGCACGCTGACCGGATCGGCCAGCGAGTCCAGGTACCGCGCCGACAGCTCGGCGCAGCGCGCCATGAGCGCCTCGTCCGACGTTCGCGCAGGAGATCTCCTGCGCGTCTCGCTGCGCTGGAGGCGGCTCAACATCTCCGCCACCCAGTGCTTCTCTTCCCCCTTGGTCATCCGTGCCGGCAGAAGGACGACCACTGTGTCGCCCTCCCGGTACGCGCTGACCATGCGGCGGCGCCGGGAGCTCCGCCGCACCTCCACCCGCGGTTCAGCCATGGAGTCACCGTAAACGGCGCCACCGACAATTTTCCGCCCCCAACCGGCGGCAGGCGCGCACCCGGCGGGTGAAGTTCCACCGAACGGCGGCTGGACACGCGCGGGATCGACATGCGCGGATTCGCACGCCTGCGGAGGTACCGTCGCGCCAAGGTCCCCGAGTGTGTCCGCACTCACAACTGCAAGGGAGGGGCTGTGGCCGAGAAGTACAACGGCTACTGCGTCAAGTGCCGGGAGAAGCGCGACTTCGACGGCAATGTCGAGGAGACCAACGGCCGGCGCATGGCGAAGGGCACCTGCCCTGTCTGCGGCACGAAGATGACGCGGATCCTCGGCAAGGCCAAGGTCTGACGTTTCCGCTGGCAGGGGGCCTCGCCCCCTGCCAGTCTTTCCGATGTGGACCCAAGACCTCGCGTGCGTGCAGGACTGGCCGTGGTGCGCCGCGGTCCCGGTGTCGTCCAGGTCGGCACCGACCCGAAACACGCCGTGGTGATCGACTCGCTGCCCGAGGCGCTGGTCGACGAACTGATCACCCTGGACGGCCGCCACACCGTCGCTGAACTGGGTGAAAGGCTGAAAAAGCGTGGCGAAGACCCTACCCAGCTGGGTGAAGTTCTCGAATCGCTCGACGAAGCCGGCCTGCTCGACAGCGGCTCCCGCGCGAAGGGCGGGACAGCCGCCGTCCACGGCGACGGACACCTTGCTCTCTCAATTACTTCGCTTCTAGCTGAATCAGGCGTTCAGCTCGCGCACAACGCGGATCTGACGGTGCTGGCGGCGACACTGGTCCCCGATCCGAACCTCGTGAGCACGCTGATGGCGTTCCGGACGCCGCATCTGGCCGTGCGCGTGCGTGAGGGCGTGGGCATCGTCGGGCCGTTGGTCCTGCCCGGTCGTTCCTCGTGCCTGAACTGCGCGGACCTGCACCGCACCGACCAGGACCCGGCCTGGCCCGCCATCGCGGCCCAGCTCGTCGGCCGGCCGGCGTCCACCGACGTGCTGTTCGCGTCGGGGACGGCGGCGCTCGCCGTCGCACAGGTGCTCGAGTCGCTGGCCTATGTGCGCGGCCTCGACCCGGTACCGCCACCAGTGCTCAACGCCACTCTCGAGCTCGACCTGGTGACGGGTGTTGCTGAGAGGCGAAGCTGGTATCCGCACCCTGACTGTCAGTGCTCCGCACATAACATGGCCGAGTGACCGAGATTCCGCGCAAGGCCGTGCAGCGCACCGCCAAGCTGGCGAGCCTCCCGCTCGGGGTGGCAGGCCGGGTTGTCGGCGGCTGGGGGAAGCGACTGACCGGACGCGCGGCCGACGAGGTCAACGCCGAGGTGACGGCCAAGACCGCGGAACAGGTCTTCGCGGTGCTCGGCCAGCTCAAGGGCGGCGCAATGAAGTTCGGCCAGGCCCTGAGCGTGTTCGAGGCGGCGGTCCCGGACGAGCTCGCGGCCCCGTACCGCGAGGCGCTGACGAAGCTGCAGACCGCGGCCCCGCCGATGCCCGCCCGCACCACGCACCGCGTGCTCGCCGAACAGCTCGGCGCGTCCTGGACGAAGCGCTTCCAGTCGTTCGACGACGACCCGGCCGCGTCGGCGTCCATCGGCCAGGTGCACCGCGCCGTGTGGCACGACGGCCGCGACGTGGCGGTGAAGGTCCAGTACCCCGGCGCGGACGAGGCCCTGCGCGCCGACCTGAAGCAGCTGCTGCGGTTCTCCCGGCTGCTGCAGGCGATCATGCCCGGCACCGACGTGCGCCCGCTGCTGGAGGAGCTGCGCGACAGGTACCTGGAGGAGCTCGACTACCGCGACGAGGCCGCGAACCAGCGCGCGTTCGCGAAGGCCTTCGAGAACGACCCGCACGTCGTGGTCCCCCGCGTCATCGCCTCGTCGCCCAAGGTCATGGTGACCGAGTGGACGTCCGGCGTCGGGCTGTCGCACATCATCCGCGAGGGCTCACCGGAAGACCGCGACCTGGCAGGCCAGCGGCTCGCCGAGTTCCACTTCTCGGCCCCGTCCCGCTCCGGCCTGCTGCACGCCGACCCTCACCCCGGCAACTTCATGCTGGGCGACGACGGCCGCCTGCGCGTGATCGACTTCGGCGCCGTCGCCCGCCTCCCCGACGGCCTGCCCAAGACGCTGGGCCTGATGACGAGGCTGGCCCTGGACGGCCGCTCCGCCGACCTGGTCGAACTGCTGCGGAACGAGAACTTCATCCGCGAGGGCATGGAACTGCACGGCGAGGACGTGCTCGGCTACCTGTCGCCGTTCGTGGAGCCGCTGCGCACCGAGACGTTCCACTTCACCCGCCGCTGGCTGCAGTCGCAGGCCGAACGCGTCGGCGACCTGCGCAGCCCGGACTCGCAAACGGGCCGCTCGCTGAACCTGCCGCCGCAGTACCTGCTGATCCACCGCGTGACGATGGGTGCGACGGGCATCCTCTGCCAACTGGACGCCCACGTGACGGCACGCGAGATCGTCGCGCGCTGGCAGCCGGGATTCGACGACTGAGTCGTTCCCCGTTCGGGTGATTGCCCGGCGAGTTATCCACAGGTTGGCTTCTCGCCCCCTTCGAGGGCCGTCCGATGCGCCACGATGAACCACATGGCACCCATCGCAACCACCGCTGACCTGCGCAAATCCGGGATCTCCTCACGCGAGGCCCAGCGCCACTGCACACCCGCCGGCCCGTGGCAACAGCTGCTGCCCGGCGTCTTCCTGACGAAGCCGTCGCCCCCGACCCGGCTGGACCGGCTCCGCGCCGTTCTCTCCTTCACGGGCCCTTCCTCGGCAGTCACGGGAGCCGACGCGCTCGTCCGGCAAGGCGCCGTCGTGCCTCTTCCCCGGCACATCCACGTGCTCGCGGGGATGAACGCGCGAAGAGCGCATCCGTCGATCCTCCTCGAGCGCACGAGCCGACCGCCGGGCGTCGTGGAACGCGACGGGCTGACACTGGTCAAGCCCGCCCGCGCCGCCCTGGACCTGGCGCGCCGGGAGACGAACCCGCGCGCCGTCGTGGAGATCCTCGACGCCGTGGTGGGCGCGCGGCTGTGCTCGCCCGGTGACCTGCTCGACGAGCTGCGGCTGGGCAGCCGACGAGGAACGGCGCTGGTCAGGCAGGCCTTACGCCACCTCTACCCGACCTGACCGCCAACGCTTGAGGGTCGGCCAGGGCATCGCCCCTCGCAGCCACTCTCGATGTCACCGCATTTGCGCAGGCTCGGCGGCTGCAATCGACCCGGTGTCCAGAACAGTCGGATCGTTCGCCGCACGAGCCAACCGAGCCCCGACGCCCGCGCACGTTCCGGCAGGCGGTCGGCAGTCGACAGACGTGAAGGAGCCGCGCCGGCTGTACAACCCAGGCACCTGGGATCGCTCGCTCAGCGCCTGCCCAGCAGCCCGCGCCCGAAGGCCGCGTTCCATGGAACTCTCGCGCGATCCGTATCCCGCGACCTCGCGACCAGTGACTTCCGACCCCGCGGGCCGCATGCCACCGAACTCCGTCCCGCGACCGTGCGAACCACACCCCGGCGAATCAAGACCCCGCCACCCACGAACCTGCGAACCACAACTCCGCGACACACAACCCGCGAGCCACAAACCCGCGGCCCACAACCCCGCGGCCCACAATCCGGCGACCCACACCCCGCGGCCCACAATCCGGCGGCCCACAACCCAGCGACACGCAACCCTACGATCCACAAGCACGCGGCCCACCACCGCGCGGCCCACCACCGCGCGGCCCACAACCCAGCGACACACAACCCTGCGATCCACAAGCCCGCGGCCCACCACCGCGCGGCCCACCACCGCGCGGCCCACAACCCAGCGACACACAACCCTGCGATCCACAAGCCCGCGACCCACAAGCCCGCGCGACACACGGCCCACGACCCGTGAGCCCCGAACCCGGCAACCTCACGACCCACGCTCGCGCCGCCCGGCGCGTCAGCGCCAGTACTCGTCAGGCAGCTTGCCCTCGATGTCCCGCACGTGGGTCTTCGAGCACACCTGGCACAACCACCGCACACCCCCACCGGTCCGCTCGGACGACCAGGCCAGGAACTCCAGGTCAGAAACGGAGGAACGCATCCGCCCACATCTGTGGCACACCGCCACCGCCGCCCCTGCGGTCACCGGCGCCGCCCCACGTGAACGGTGTCGGTCTCCAGCAGGAACACGTCCTCGCGGGCTCCGACGTACTCGGAGTCGGAGGGATTGAGCAGGCGCCGCAGCGCCTCGCGATCGGCCGGGTGCAGGGACGGGCCGGTGATCTCGGTCAGCCAGGTCAGGCGGTCGGCGGCCCAGTCGCGGACCAGCTGTTTGGCCGGGGCCGGGTGGTCGACGACGAAGCTGAAGGCGCTGATCTCGCCGAGGCCCGCGTCGGCCAGGGCGACGTTCCAGCCGACCGGTAGGCGGACGGTGCCTGTCATGTTCTCGCGCATCGACACGAACCAGGACGCGCGGGCCGCGGCGATGCGGTCCTGCAGGCCGGGCTCGCCGACGCCGAGGTCCCACGGCAGGAAGCGGGTCTCGAGGCCGCCCTCGGCCAGGGCCAGCCAGCCGCCGGGAGCGAGTGCGGAGACCAGGCGCTTCAGACCGCGCAACTGATCAGGGAGGTGGTGAACGACCCGCGAGCCCCAGATGAGCTCGACCGGGCCGGCGAACGACAGCGGGTCCTCCGAGGCGAGGTCCGCGAGTACGGGCTTCACCGAGACGGCGCCGTCCGCCTCGGCGCGGGCCGCGGTGCAGGCTGCGTCGAGCAGTTCCGGGGTCGCGTCGACCAGGACGAGGACGCCGCCGCCGTGGTCGCGCAGTGCCGCGGCCAGGGGCACGCTCATGGAGCCGGCGCCACAGCCGACGTCCATGACGACCGGCGAGTCGGGCAGCGGTGCGACGAGTCTGCGGGCGACCGCGTCCAGCGCCTCCGCCTGCAGCGAGCCGTAGCGCCTCATCGCGTGGAGGCGTGCGGACCAGTCGATTCCGTCGTGGGTGTGGTGCGGCACACGGGGAACGGTACGGAGGAACGGCCGAGGCCGCCATCCACCTTCTCGTGGATGACGGCCTCAGCTCGAGACTGTCAGAGGTCGAAGCGAGCCGCTCTGCGTCCCGCCCATCGCGACAACCTGCGCCAACGTTGCGCTGACGCGAGGCGGTTCGCCAGGCGTTGCTCTTCAGCGAACCTCTGGGCTTCTTGTATTCGTATTCGCACGAGTTCTTCGTTCAGAGACATGGGAGTCAGGCCCTCGTTCAGGTAGGCGGGCATTGCGCTGTGGTTGAGCTGCACGGTGTTCACGCCGCCGCCTCCGTCTTGCTGGCAGTGACAACAGTCGCGTCCTTGCGCGGACGGCCACGGGGCCGCTTGCGCGCGATGACGACACCGCGCTCGAAGATCTCTCCACCCCAGACGCCCCACGGCTCGTGACGGGCGATGGCGCCGGCGAGGCACTCCGCCAGGACCGGGCAGGTCCCGCAGAAGGTCTTCGCCTTCTCGAGGTCAGCCGGAGCGTCGGCGAACCAGAGGTCTGGGTTGTGGGTGCGGCAGGGGATGTCGAGCCCCTCCGCGAGGTCCGGAAGTGTCTCGCCCGTGAGCGGGACAGTCGCGGTCAACATCAGGGTTTTCTCCTTGTGTGGGGTACTGCGAAAACACGAAAGCCGCGGACTCTGTGCGAGTCCGCGGCTTTCGTGAGCCTGGTGGTCCTTCGACCCCCTTATGGGGTCGGCAGGAGCCTTCTCACTTGATGCGCGGACAGCGCATTCGTGTAGTTGTCGACGTCGTCGATGACGGGCAGCGCGATCGGCTGCTCGTTGCGCAGTTCGCCGCCCATGACGGTGCAACGCAGGGCGGTGCCGCGCTCGCGACCCAGCAGTGCCACTGGCTTGTGGGCAGACTTGTGCCACATGGCCTGAGTGGATGCGGACGTGCAAAGGCCCTCGGTCAACGGGAGGCCGAGCGCGCGCGAGATGCTGAAGATCTTCACAACGGGCCACCTCCTCCGAGCGAGAGAGCTCTGCAGTTGAGAGCTAGTAGTAGTTCTTCTTCCCCAGACGGGTCCTCCGGACCCGGCATGAGCAGGTTATGACCCCGTCCCTGGGGCTCGCAACCTATTTAACGAAACTTGTCCCGATCAGGTGGCGGAGTACCCGACACCGGCTCGGACCAGGCCCAACACGTCGTCACCGAACTTATCGAGCTTCGAGGCGCCGATGCCAGAGATCGCCACGAGTCCGGCCGAATCCGTGGGCCGCTGCTCCGCGATCGCCATCAGTGTCGCGTCGGTGAAGACGACGTACGCGGGCACCTTGAGCTCCCGCGCCCGCCCCGCACGCCACTGACGCAGCGACTCGAGCAGTTCTTCGTCCACATCGGACGGGCAGGACCTGCATCGGCCGAGCTTGACGGCCTGCGCCTCGACCAGGGTCGACGCGCACACCCGGCAGGTCGGCTTCTCCTTCTTCATCAGAGGTGGCCGCTGCGCACCACCAGATACGCGTGCGGCCGGATGATTCTCGGGCACGAGGCTGTAGAGGAAGCGTGACCGGCGCCGGTACTTGCGCCCACCGGCCGCGCGCGACAACGCCCACGACAGCCAGATGTGCTCACGCGCGCGTGTGACACCTACATACAGAAGGCGGCGTTCTTCTTCGACCTTCGCCTCGTCACCGTCGGCGTACTGGATCGGCACGGTGCCCTCGACCAGTCCGACGAGGAACACGGCGTCCCACTCGAGGCCCTTCGACGCGTGCAGCGACGCCAGCGTCACGCCTTCGACCGTCGGGGGGTGCTGCGCCTCGGCCCGCAGGTCGAGCTCCACGCAGAACCGCGGCAGGTCGGCCTCGGGCGCCGCGGCGGCGAACTCCTCGGCGAGCTCGACCAGTGCGAGCAGCGACTCCCAGCGTTCGCGCGCGGAGCCACCGGTAGGCGGCTCGTCGGTCAGCCCGACGCGCACGAGCACCGAGCGGACGACCTCGGGCAGGCTTCCTTCGACCTCGCCCGCCGAGCGCAGGGTGATCATCGCCTGGCGCACCTCGGCGCGTTCGAAGAACCGCTCGCCGCCGCGCACCAGGTACGGGATGCCGAGGGAGGCGAGCGCCTGCTCGTACACCTCGGACTGCGCGTTGACGCGGTAGAGGATCGCGATCTCGGAGGCCGCGACGCCCTCGTCGAGCAACGTCTTGATCCGGCGCGCGACGGCGTCGGCCTCGGCCGGCTCGTCGTCGAACTCGTGGAACCGCGGCTTCGGCCCGTCCGGCCGCTGGCCGACCAGGTTCAGCCGCGAGCCCGCCGGACGCCCCCGCGCCCACTTGATCACGTCGTTGGCCAGCTCGACGACCTGCGGCGTCGACCGGTAGTCGCGCTCCAGCCGCACGACGACGGCCTCGGGAAACCTCCGCCCGAAGTTGAGCAGCGGCTGCGGCGAGGCGCCCGCGAACGAGTAGATGGTCTGGTTCGCGTCGCCGACCACGGTCAGGTCGTCACGGCCGCCCAGCCACGAGTCGAGCACGCGCTGCTGCAACGGCGTCACGTCCTGGTACTCGTCGACGACGAAGCAGCGGTAGCGGTCGCGGAACTCCTGCGCGACCTCCGCGTTGTCCTCCAGCGCGCCCGCCGTGTAGAGCAGCAGGTCGTCGAAGTCGAGCAGCTGCGCCTCGTTCTTGAGCTGCTCGTAGGTCGTGTAGAGCTTCATGATCTGCTCGGCGGGCGCCGGGATGTCCCGCGCGGCCCTGGCGGCGGCGACCGGGTAGTCCTCCGGCGTCAGCAGCGACGCCTTCGCCCACTCGATCTCGCTGGTGAGGTCGCGCAGCGCGTCCGGCTCGGTCGGCAGTCCCAGCCTCGACGCGGCGCGGGCGACGACGCGGATCTTCTGGTCGACCAGCTCCCAGCGCGGGCCACCGATTACGCGCGGCCAGAAATAGCGCAGCTGGCGTGACGCGGCGGCGTGGAACGTCACGGCCTGTGCGCCGTGCACGTCGAGAGAGCGCAAACGTGTGCGCATCTCCCCCGCAGCGCGTTTGGTGAACGTGACGGCGAGGACCTGTGACGGAGCGACGTGACCGCGTTGGCACAAGTAGGCGATGCGGTGCGTGATGGTGCGCGTTTTGCCGGTACCGGCGCCCGCGAGCACGCAGACCGGGCCGCGGGGCGCCTCGACCGCTGCGCGCTGTTCCGGATCGAGACCCTCGAGCAACGCGTCCATGCCTGGCAGTCTCGCAGATGGCCGATGCAACACCGAGACCAGCGCGCCGTATCCTGTAGGTATGGCTGGTAAGCAGGACAAGGCGGCTGCCAAGGAAGCGGCGAAGGTTCGCCGCGCGGCTTCACGCGAACGGCGCAAGCAGATCTTCGAGGCGTTCAAGATGCAGCGCCGCGAGGACAAGGCGCTCGTCCCGATGATGCTGGGCGCCCTGCTGGGCGTCACTGCGATCGCCGTGGTCCTGGGCATCATCTTCGACGTGGTCTGGATGGTCGTGCCGCTGGGCGTCGCGATCGGCGCGCTGCTGGCCGTGATCATCTTCGGCCGCCGCGTGCAGAGCAACGTCTTCCGCAAGGCCGACGGCCAGCCCGGCGCCGGCGCGTGGGCGCTCGAGAACCTGCGCGGCCGCTGGCGCGTCACCCCCGCCGTCGCGGGCACCACGCAGCTCGACGCCGTGCACCGCGTGCTCGGCCGTCCGGGCGTGGTCCTGGTCGCCGAGGGCGCTCCGCAGCGGGTGAAGCCGCTGCTCGCCCAGGAGAAGAAGCGCATCGCGCGCGTCGTCGGCGAGACGCCGATCTACGACTTCATCATCGGCACCGGCGAGGGCCAGGTCCCGCTGAAGAAGCTGCAGTCGACCCTGATGAAGCTGCCGCGCAACATCACGGCCGCCCAGGTCGACACGCTCGAGACCCGCCTCTCCGCGCTGGCCAGCCGCGGTGCCGCACTGCCGAAGGGCCCGATGCCGGCGGGCGCGAAGATGCGCAACGTCCAGCGCGCGATGCGTCGCCGCTGACAGCACTCCTCACGAAACGGCGCCTGTCCCCTTCGCCAGCGGGGACAGGCGCCGTTTCGCGTCAGACCCCGCCGACGACGATCCGCACCGTCGAGTACCGCCGCCGGAGCTGCTTGAGCGGCTCGTACGCCGGCGAGTTCCAGAACTCCTCCACGGCTTCCTTGCTCTCGAACTCGTGGATCACGAGCCTGCGCCACGACCAGTCGCCCTCGTACACGCGCGGTGCGGCGTCGTCGAGGATGTTGCGGGCACCTGCCTTCTCCAGGAGCGGGAACACCTCATCCACGTACTCCTGGAAGCCTTCTTCGTCGGTGATGTTCGAGTCGATCACTACGTAAGCGGTCATGTGATCAACCGTAAATAGCGCGTATCGGTCGTTTCCATCTCTGGAACGGCCCGGATTATGCGCGATCCGACCTGCCCTAGCCTGAAACGGTGGATGTCTTCACCGATGTCATCGCGACCATGCGCGTGGGCCGCGCCAAGTTCACGCGCTCACGCTGGAACGGGCCCTGGGGCCACCGCTTCGGTCCCTACGCCGGTGCGGGCTTCCACGTCGTGGTGCGGGGCTCGTGCTGGCTGATCCCGCCGTCAGGGGCGCCAGTGCGACTCGACGCCGGCGACGTGGTCTTCCTGCCGCACGGGGCCATGCACGGTCTGAGCGACCGCCCGGACCGCACGACGGCCGAACTGCCGCCCGCACGCGACACCGACCGCCCTACCGACGATCCCGACGGGCACACGCACCTGGTGTGCGGCGCCTACCGGCTGGAACGCGGTTAGGCGCACCCGTTCCTTCTGACCCTGCCGGACGTGCTGCACCTACGCGCGCAGCCCGGCAGGCACCCCGCGCTGCGCGCCGCCGTCGACCTGCTCAGCGCGGACGTCGCCGAGTCGAGGCCCGGCGCGGGTGCCGCATTGCCCGCGTTGCTCGACCTCTTGCTCGTGTACCTGCTGCGCGCGTGGCTGGACGAGGAGTCCGAGCGCAATCCGGGTACCGGGTGGTGCGCCGCCTTCACCGACCCGGTGATCGCCGCGACGTTGCGCCACGTGCATCGCGATCCGGCTCACCGGTGGACCGTGACCGAGCTCGCCGAGCGGGCGGGCATGTCCAAGACGGCCTTCGCCCGCCGTTTCACCGCGCTGGCGGGACAGTCACCGATCGCGTACGTGACCTGGTGGCGGCTGAGCGTCGGCGCGCGGATGCTGCTCGACGGCGAGGAGACGCTGGCCTCGGTCGCACGCCGGGTCGGTTACACGTCCGAGTTCGCCTTCGCCACCGCGTTCAAGAGGGAGTTCGGCGTGGCGCCCGGCAGGTTCCGGCGGCGGTCAGCGCACCTTGATGACGACGGTGCCGGCGGCCTTGTCGTGCAGGCACCGCCCGTCTGAGTCCCAGACCAGCGCCGGGATCAGCGGGAAGATCAGCACGGTCCGCAGCAGCGCGCGGGGCAGGTGCACGAACGTCTTGCCGTCGATGCGGGCCACCCGCAGCCCGAGCAGCGCGTGCCCCGGCGTGAACCCGAAGAACGCGACAGCGACCACGGTGATGACGAACCAGGCCAGCAGGCTCCAGTTCTTCGGCAGGTCGGGCTGCGTGAACAGAGCCGCGACGCCCGCCGAGAGGAAGAAGTCGACCAGGATGGCGAACGTGCGCCGCCCGATCGAGGCGATGGAGCCCGGCCCCTTCTCCGGGAAGCCGTGACGCTCACCACGCCAGCGCTGTTGCGTGCCGTCGTTCGAGTCCTCGCCCGGCGACAGCGCCGAGCTGGGTCCTGACAGCCACGTTCCGGTCCACCTGCTCACTCCACCAGAGTAAGGCCGTGCTCAACGGGTGAGGACTGGCAGGTCGTCTTGCCCCTTCGGACGGCCCCGTTAACACTGGCGAAACATCCGAGTGACGGACGGGCAACACCGCCGACATACGGTCGCTCGTGATGACCAGCCGGGACCGATAGTCAAGGAGTCGACGAGGGTGTTCAAGAATTCCGACGAGCTGCTGAAGTTCATCTCGGACGAGGGCGTCAAGTTCGTCGACGTTCGCTTCAGCGACCTGCCCGGCGTGATGCAGCACTTCACGCTCCCCGCGAAGGCGTTCGACGCCGACGCGATCGAGGAGGGTCTCGCCTTCGACGGCTCCTCCGTGCGCGGTTTCCAGTCGATCCACGAGTCGGACATGCTGCTGCTACCCGACCTGTACACGGCGCGCCTGGACCCGTTCCGGATCGAGAAGACGCTGATCGTCAACTTCTTCGTGCACGACCCGTTCACGCGTGAGGCGTACAGCCGCGACCCGCGCAACATCGCGCGCAAGGCCGAGCAGTACATCACCGACTCGGGCATCGCCGACACCGCGTACTTCGGTGCCGAGGCCGAGTTCTACATCTTCGACTCGGTCCAGTTCGACACGACCGCGAACGCCTCCTTCCACAAGATCGACGCGGTCTCCGGCTGGTGGAACACCGGCCGTGAGGAAGAGGGCGGCAACCTCGGCTACAAGGTCAAGTACAAGGGCGGCTACTTCCCGGTCACCCCGAACGACCACTACGCCGACCTGCGCGACCAGATGGTCCTCAACATGGAGGCCCAGGGCTTCACCGTCGAGCGCGCCCACCACGAGGTCGGCACCGGCGGCCAGGCCGAGATCAACTACAAGTTCAACACGCTGCTGCACGCCGCGGACGACCTGATGCTGTTCAAGTACATCATCAAGAACACCGCGTGGCAGGCCGGCAAGTCGGTCACCTTCATGCCGAAGCCGCTGTTCGGCGACAACGGCTCGGGCATGCACACCCACCAGTCGCTGTGGAAGGACGGCGCACCGCTGTTCCACGACGAGAGCGGCTACGCGGGCCTGTCCGACACCGCCCGCCACTACATCGGCGGCATCCTGCACCACGCGCCGTCGCTGCTGGCCTTCACCAACCCGACGGTGAACTCCTACCACCGCCTGGTCCCCGGCTACGAGGCCCCGGTCAGCCTGGTCTACTCCCAGCGCAACCGCTCGGCGTGCGTCCGCATCCCGATCACGGGCAACAACCCGAAGGCCAAGCGCATCGAGTTCCGCTGCCCCGACTCCTCGGGCAACCCGTACCTCGCCTTCTCGGCGATGGTCATGGCGGGCCTCGACGGCGTGAAGAACAAGATCGAGCCGCCGGCCCCGATCGACAAGGACCTCTACGAGCTCCCGCCCGAGGAGGCCCGCGACGTCAAGCAGGTCCCCGCGACCCTGGACGCCGTGCTCGACAACCTGGAGGCCGACCACGAGTTCCTGCTCGAGGGCGGCGTGTTCACCCCGGACGTGATCGACACCTGGATCTCGTACAAGCGTGAGCAGGAGATCGACCCGCTGCGTCTGCGCCCGAACCCCTACGAGTTCGCGCTCTACTACGACGTGTGATCGGTAGTGCTCTGCCCGAATGCCCGGTGGGATCTCCTGCCGGGCATTCGGCCTTTCCGGATCACACCGGCGAAGCCGAGGAACTGATCAGCGTCACGCTGCACGACACCCCTCTCGCATCCGTGCCCACCCGGGAGACCAGGACGTCGGCCTCCCCTCCCGTCGGCAACTTGATCCGGGCCGCACCACCGTCGAGGGCTTCCGCGGCCGTCCCAGCGCCGGACAGCTGCCAGACGCCGTCGGACACCGTCGGACACCGTCTCGATCAGGTCCACCCGATCCAGGTCGGCCGCGCTACCGTCCGCGTAGACGAGACGAGCCGGTCCTGAGTAGCTGAACATCGTCGCTCCCCTGCTTCCGCTACGCCTTCACACACGCGTAGCGGCGGCACGGGGTTCACGTGGTATTGGTTGCCAGTGACACAGTGGACGGTGCACGGCACCCGCAGGATCTACGAGTCCGAGTGGATGAGCGTCGACCTCGACGACGTAGAAGTGCCGCAGGGTGACCGGTTCGAGCACCACGTCGTGCGGCTGCCGTACCCGTCCACGGCCGTGGTGGTCGTGGACGACGACAAGGTTCTGCTGATGTGGCGGCACCGGTTCACCACGGACTCGTGGGGCTGGGAGATCCCGGCCGGCCGGCTCGAGGCGGGTGAGACGGCGGAGGACGCGGCGGTCCGGGAGACCGAGGAGGAGACCGGTTACCGGGTCAGCGTCGAGCCGTTGGTCACCATTCACCCGTTGAACGGCATCTGCTCCCAGGTCGTGCCCATCTTCGTCGGCACCGGCGCGACGAAGACCGGCGAGCACGATCCCGCCGAGGCGGTCAGGGTGGAGTGGGTGCCGCTCGGCGAGGTTCCCGCGATGATCCGAAAAGGACTGGTTCCCTGCGGGATCACGCTGGCGGGCCTCACCACCTACCTCACGCTGCGGTCAACCTAGAGCGGACCTCCATCAGCGCTTCGCCGAGCAGGTTCAGGCCGAGCCAGGACGCGGGGTCCGCGGCACGCGGGTCGGACGCGACCAGGCCGATGCCCCACACGCGGTCCTGCGGGCTGGCTTCGACCAGGATGCGGGAACCGGTGCCCACCAGGTAGGAGCGCAGCGGCGGGTTCTGGCCGAACTTCGCCAGGTTTCCCTCGACCACGATCTCGAGCCGCGAAGAATCCCAGACTTCGCTCGAGAAATCGGAGACCTGGCGGCCCAGGGCCTTGGCCTCGGCGGGAGTACGGGCGGCCAGCACTCGTTCGGCGACGGTGGTGTCGTCGAACAGCAAAGCCTTGCGCCACATCATGTAATGCTCGGCGGACGCGAACTGCTGTCCGTCCGCCACGAACGAGCACGGCCACCACTGCGACAGGCAGCCATTGCCGACGCCGCCGTCGCGTTCTGGCTGGTGGCCCCAGAAGAACAGGTACTTCATGCGGCCACAGTAGGCGGACTACCCGCGCGATTCCTCGGGGTTTTCGCCCGGCTCCGGCATCTCCGGCTCGCGCCACGCCTCGGACCTCGTCGGGCCGTTGGCGCGCAGCTCGTTCTCGACCTCCTTCTTCAGGTGGTCGTCCTTCGCGAAGCCGTGCTGGTCACTTCCACGTTGAGTCATGCATCAGGCGTACCCGCGCAAACCGGGTGGAATCACTTCGGCAGTGGAATACCCGTGACGGTGATCGCGGCGCCGGTGGGCGCGAACTGGCCGGAGATCGACGAGAACGTGAGGGTGAGCGAGTTCACACCCGCGCCGACCTTCTCGTCGAGGATCACGGTGCCCGAGGTGGTGGTGCCCTGGGTGACCAGGCTGTCCCACTTGCTGCTGGACGCCGTGTAGGTGCGCTTCAGGTCGTCCAGGACCGCGATGCCGTCCACGGGGAGGGTCATTCTGGCCTGGGAGGCGTTGGTGGCCGTGACGAAGAGCTTCACCCGGCCGTTCGCGGCTTCTACGCGGGTGACCTCTACCGTCAGCATGCCGCGCTGCTGCTTGAACGAGCCCGTCTGCACCTTCACCTCGGCGGACGGCTCGGTGGTGTCCAGTGCGCCATCAGGAGTTTCGACGTTGTTGGGTGTAGTCGTCGTAGCGGTGACGTTAGGCTGGGCGGCGGAGTTGCTGCCACTCAGTGCATACTCGATCACACCGAGTAGCGCGAGCACCCCGACAGCCACGCCCGCGATGGCGATCACGGTCTTACCTCGGCGCGTGACCCTGCGATGCTGCATGACTTCCTCTGCTCGACCCCCGCGACACAACACAGCTCCCCACTGAGCGCCGCCTAGTCTCATCTCGATTGGGTGAAACGTCAATGCGCTAGTGTCCGCGCGTGTCTCAAGATGTCGCCGAATTCACGGCTCCTCAGCTGCTCACCACCCACATCGTCGGCTCGGCAGCCGAAGCGGTCGAAGCGATCCAGGCCGCTGACGTGCTCGACCTCGGTGTTCGTGCCTACAACCGCCTCGTTCCCGACGCCGACGACGCCGAGTCGCTGGAGGAGGAGTGGGTGATCGAGGTCTACACCAACGCTCCGGCGGTGGACCCCGACTCCGACGAGGACTGAGCAGGTTCAGCAGGCGGGGGCACCCGGTGAGGAGTGCCCCCGAAACCTGAAGAAATACCTGAAGATTTCAGACGGTCAGCACAACTTTCCCGCGCACGTGCCCACCTTCGAGCAGTTTGTGCGCTTTCACCGCGTCAGCCAACGGAAAAGTCTGCTGCACCTCGACGCGCAGCTTCCCGGCCGCGACGAGGTCCGCCAGCCACTGCGTCTGTTCCGCGTTCGGCCGCGCCCACGTGTTGACGACGCCGTTCTCCAGCGCGCGCGGTCCGTCCACAATGGACGTCATCCGGGCCCGGTCCCGCACCAGCCGCAACGACTGGTCGAACGCGAGCCCGCCGACGTTGTCGACCACCACGTCGACCAGGCCGTCGCCGCCGACGAGCTCCGCCACCGTGTCGACCAGCGCGTCTCCGTACGCGACCGGTTCGGCTCCCAGCGACCGGACGAACTCGTGGTTGCGCGGCGACGCGGTACCGAGCACCCGGGACGCGCCCAGCTCACGCGCGATCTGCACCTGGAGATGCCCGACGCCACCGGCGGCCGCGTGCACCAGGACGACGTCGTCGGCACCGGCGCCGACGGCCTTCAACGACTGCAACGCCGTCAGCCCGGCCAGCGGCAGCGCGGCCGCGGTCACGAAGTCCACCGTGGACGGTTTACGCGCGACCATCCGGTCCGGCACGGAGATCAGCTCGGCGTAGGTGCCGAACTGGACGTGGTCCTTGCGCGCGTACGCGAGCACCTCGTCGCCCGGCTTCCAGTCCTGCACGCCGATGCCCACCGCCCGCACGACACCGGAGACGTCCCATCCCGGGATCAACGGCGTGTGGTGCGGCATCAGACCCCGCAGGTGCCCGGCTCTGACCTTGAAGTCCACCGGGTTCACCCCGGCCGCGCGCACCTCCACGAGGAGCTGGTCAGGCCCCAGCAGCGGATCGGGCAACTCCTGCAACGACATGACCCCGGCGTCGCCGAACTCGGTATACGCGATCGCTCTCACAGTTCCTCACCGTAGAAGACACGCTCGGCCACCGCACGCGCACGACGAGTGGTCCGGCGGTACTCCTCCAGGAACTCCCCCGGATCGCCACCCGGCTGGTGCCCCATCACGCAGGCCACGGCGACCAGGTCGCGCCCGGACGTCGGCAGCTGGTCGGACGCCTTGCCCCGCACCAGCGTCACGGCGTTGCGCGCCTGGGTCGCGAGGTTCCACGCGGCCGTCAGCGCGGCTGCGTCGTCGGCGGCCAGCAGTCCCGCCTCGACGGCGGCCGTCATCGCGGCCATTGTGGACGGTGTGCGCAGACCCGGCACGGCGCCGGAATGCTGCAGCTGCAACAACTGCACGGTCCACTCGACGTCGGCGAGCCCACCGCGTCCGAGCTTGGTGTGCGTGCTCGGGTCGGCGCCGCGCGGCAGCCGTTCGGCGTCGACCCGCGCCTTGATCCGCCTGATCTCCCGTACCGATGCCGCGTCCAGCCCGTCCGCCGGGTACCGCAACGGCTCGATCAGCGCCTCGAACTCGGTGCCCAGCTCGGCGTCACCCGCGATGAACCGGGCCCGCAGCAGCGCCTGCCTCTCCCAGGGCTCCGCCCACTGCCGGTAGTAGGCGCGGTAGGAATCGAGCGTCCGCACCAGCGGCCCCTGCCGGCCCTCTGGCCGCAGGTCAGTGTCGACCTGCAGCGGCGGGTCCTGCGACGGCGCGCCGAGCAGCCGCCGGATCTTCTCCACGACACCGCTCGCCCACTTCACCGCCTCGGCGTCCGACACGCCCTCCAGCGGCCGGCACACGAACATCACGTCCGCGTCCGAGCCGTACCCGAGCTCATGGCCGCCGAGCCGTCCCATCCCGATAACGGAGACCACGGCGAGAGGCTCACCGGACGCCCGCACGGCCGCGTCCAGCGCGCTCTCCAGCACCGCCGCCCACACCTCGGACAGCGAGATGCATACCGTCTCCAGCGGCATGAACCCCAGCAGGTCCGCGGCCGAGATCCGCAGCAGCTCATGGCGCCGCAACGACCGTGCGGCCGCGATCGCCCGCGGCGCGTCTCCGTACCGGGACACCGCGCTGCGCAGCGGGTTCCCGATCGAGTGGGGATCACCGCCGACCAGCGCCTCGGTGTCCGCGAGCAGCCTCAACACCTCCGGTGCCCGCACCAGTAGGTCGGGCACGAGGCGAGAGGTGCCGAGCAGTGCCGCGAGCCGTTCGACGACCGCGCCCTCGTCCCGCAGCAACCGCAGGTACCAGGGCGTTTCCGCGAGCGCCTCCGAGACTTTGCGGTACGCGAGCAGCCCACCGTCCGGATCGGGCGTGCCGGCGAAGAGGTCCAGCAGCACCGGCAGCAGGGCACCCTGGATGCGAGCACGCCGCGACACCCCGTGCGTCAACGCCTGGATGTGCCGCAACGCCCCGTCAGGGGACGTGTAGCCCAACGCGGCAAGCCGGGCCACGGCCTCCTTGGTCGTGAGCCGCAACGCCTCGGTCGGAACGCCCGCCACGGATTGCAGCAACGGCCGGTAGAACAGCTTCTCGTGCAGCCGCCGGACCTGGTTGGCGTGCTTGCGGAACTCCGCGAGCAGCACCTGCCCCTCCGACTTCCGCCCGTCCGCCGCGAGCCCCACGGAACGCGCCAGCCAGCGCAACGCCGTGACGTCGTCGTCGGCCGGGAAGAGGTGCGTGCGCAGTAAACGCTGCAACTGCAGCCGGTGCTCCAGTGTGCGCAGGAACCGGTACGAGCGCCCGAAGTCCGCCGCGTCGTTGCGCCCGACGTACCCGCCCTTGCCCAACGCGGCCAACGCGGCGGTCGTCGCCTGAATGCGCAGCTCTTCGTCGGAACGGCCGTGCACGAGTTGCAGCAGCTGCACGGCGAACTCGACGTCGCGCAGGCCACCCCGGCCGAGCTTCAGCTCGCGGTCGGCGAGCCCGGACGGCACGTGGTCCTCGACCCGGCGCCGCATCGCCTGCACGTCCTCGACGAAGTTCTCCCGCTCGGCCGCCGTCCACACGTACGGCCGCACGACGTCGAGGTAGGCCTGCCCCAGCTCGGCGTCACCGGCGACCGGCCGTGCCTTGAGCAGCGCCTGGAACTCCCAGGTCCGCGCCCACTTCTTGTAGTAGGAGGCGTGTCCGTCCAACGTGCGGACCAGGGCCCCGGCCTTGCCCTCCGGCCGCAGCGCCGCGTCGACCTCGAAGCACGACTGGCCTGCGATCTGCATCATCGTGCTGGCCAGCCGCGTCGCCACGCCCAGATCGCCCTCGGCGACGAACACGACGTCGACGTCGCTCACGTAGTTGAGCTCGTTCGCGCCGCACTTGCCCATGGCGATCACGGCGAGCTGGCAGCGGTCGGCGCCGTTCACGCGTTCCGCCGCGAGCTTCAGCGACGCCCTCAGAGCCGACACGGCCAGATCGGACAGTTGCTCGGCCACGGTGTCGTACGGGACGAACGGCAGCGTGGGCTCCACGACGGATGCCAGGTCGTTGGCGGCGACGAGCAGCAGCTTCGCCCGATACTCGGTACGCAGCACGTCGCCGTCCGCCAGTTCCAGCGACACGTCGACCTCGCCGGTCAGCGAACGCCACCGGTCCGGGTTCACGACCAGGAAGTCCGACAGCGCGGTCGACGAGCCGAGCACGGCCAGCAACCGGCCGCGGACCAGCACGTCCTCGTGCAACGCGGCCGAGAGGGCGTCCCAGTCGGCGACGGCGTGCAGGCGTTCCAGCCCGCGCAGCGCGAGGTCGGGATCGGGGCACCGGGACAGCGCGGACAGCACGGGTTCGGCGCCGTCGCCAGGACGGCGGTCAGCCCAGAGGCCGAGACCGCGCAGCACCTCTTCGCTGCGCGGCTCGGTGAGCCCGAATCTTGCCGGTGACGCGTGGCGGACTGGTTCGCTCATCAAGAGCCAACCCTAATGCCCTCACCGCGTCAGAAGACGATCAGTGAGAGCCCGTAGAACACGACGGCGACGCACCCGGCGAAGCTCGCGTACGCGGGAACCTTCTTGCCGCCCGACAACGCGCGGATGCCGACCACGAACAACGTCACCACGAGGACCGTGGCCAGCAACGTGGCGCCGAAGACCTGGAGCAGCGCGACCCAGTTGACGGTCATGCCGCCACCTTGTGCAGCTCGGCCTGGGCGGCGACCTCGTCGACGATGTGCTCGGGCTTCACCGGCTCCCGGCGCGACAGGATCCAGATGCCGAGCGACACCGCGGACCCGATGACGGCGACGCCGATGACACCCGTGGTGCCGCTGGACGCCCACTTGCCCGCGAGCGCGCCGACGATGCCGGCGGCGGGCAGCGTGAGCAGCCAGCCGGCGGCCATCTTGCCCATCGTGCCCCACTTGACGCCGTGCCGGTCACGGCCGAGGCCGGAGCCCATGATGCCGCCGGACGCGACGTGCGTCGTGGACAGCGCGAAGCCGAGGTGCGAGGACGCGAGGATCGCCGTGGCGGTCGAGGTCTGCGCCGCGAAGCCCTGCGCGGGCTCGATGGTCGTCAGGCCGCGGCCGAGCGTGTGCGTGATGCGCCAGCCACCGAGGTACGTGCCGAGCGCGATCGCGACACCGGCGCTGACGATCACCCAGGTGGGCGGGCCGGAGCCGGGGGCGAGCGAACCGGACGTGATCAGCGCGAGCGTGATGATGCCCATGGTCTTCTGCGCGTCGTTCGTGCCGTGCGCGAGGGAGACCAGCGAGGCGGACGCGACCTGGCCGACCTTGAAGCCGGTGTGCGAGACCCGCGGGTCCGCCGCCCGCTTGAGGCGGTAGACGACGATCGTGGCGATGGCCGCGACGAGACCGGCGACCAGTGGCGCGACGATCGCGGGCACCAGCACCTTGTCGAAGACCTTCGCGAAGTGGATGGCGTCCGCACCGGACGCGACCCACGCAGCACCGATCAGCCCGCCGAACAACGCGTGCGACGAGCTCGACGGCAGGCCGACGTACCAGGTGACCAGGTTCCACATGATCGCGCCGACCAGCCCGCCGAAGATGACGGCGGGCGTGATCTGGGCGTCGTCGACGATGCCGCCGGAGATGGTCTTGGCGACCTCGACGGAAAGGAACGCGCCCACGAGGTTGAGTACCGCGGACAACGCGACCGCCGTGCGGGGCTTCAGAGCACCAGTGGCGATGGAGGTGGCCATGGCGTTGGCCGTGTCATGGAACCCGTTGGTGAAGTCGAAGATGAGAGCAGTGACAACAACGATGATCACTACAAGTGCGGGATCCACACTGATCCTCCGGCTGGATCGAACAAGCTGTCCAGGAGATTACGGTACCGCCAACGGAGGATGTCCTAAAACCTACGAAAGTAACGTCACACCAACGGAAGTTGTGTGCCCAGCCCCCCTGCGGGCAACAGTTCTCCCCGAACGAGTTTCGCGAATCGCGCGACGAACGGCTGCCACACCTCCTCGAAGTCGCGATGCGCCTCCTCGAGGAACTCCTGGTCGAAGTGACTGGGCCGCGCGCAGGCCGCCGAATCGGGATCCTTGGCGGCCCAGTTCAAGACGATTTCCGGGGTCGTCTCAATGTGGAACTGCAGGCCGTAAGCGCTCTCGCCCACCCGAAACGCCTGGTTCGGATATTTCGGGGACGCCGCGAGGTGCTCCGCGCCGGGCGGCAGCAGGTGGACCTCGTCGTTGTGGAACTGCAGGACGTCGGGCGTGAACGGCAGGTCGGCGAACAACGGGTCGTTGCCGGCGGCATCCCGCTTCGCCACCAGCAACACGCCGACCTCCGGTCCCTGCGGACCTTTGCGCACCTGGCCACCGGTGGCGGCCGCGAGCAGCTGCGCGCCGAGGCAGATCGCCAGCGTCGGCACCTTCTTCGCCACGGCGCTCGACAGCAGCCGGCGGGCGTCCGCGAGCCACGGGTGATCGATGTCGTCGAGCGCACCCATCTCACCGCCGAGGCAGATGACGCCCTGGTAGCCGTCGAGGTTCTGCGGCGCCGGCTCTTCCTTCAGCTGTACGAGGTCGAGCTCGACGCCCTCGGCTTCCAGCCAGTCACCCAGCTTCGCGAGCGGGTCTGACTGCGAGGGCTGCAGGACGAGCAGGCGCGGTGCGTTCACGCACTCGAGCCTATGTCGGCAGTGGTCAACAGTGGCACGCGACCTTGGAAACATCAGACGAGACGAGACGGTTCGTCTCGGTCGGGTAGCCGGCCTCCCGCCACGCCGTGATGCCGCCGGAGAGGCGCTTCACCCGGAAGCCCCTCCGCGCGAGCGCCAGCGCGCCCTTGGTGGCGGCGTTGCACTGGAAGCTCTCGCAGTAGCAGATGTAGACCAGCTCAGGATCGAGGTCCGGCCGCTCGGGCAGGTCGCGGTACGGCAGGTTGATGGCGCCGGGGATGCGCTCCTGCTCGAACGCGTCGGGCGCTCGCGTCTCCACGAGGACGTAGCCCTTGACGTTGCCCTCCAGCAGGTCGCGGTGGACGTCGTCGGGGTCGGCCTCGAACGCGAGCTCGGCGGCGAAGAAGGCGGCGGCGGTGTGCGGGTCGGCGGCGGGGAAGCGCAGTGCGTTCGTCATGCCCTCGATCCTGCTGGCGCCAGTCCTCTGAGGACAGGCGGAAGTCCAGGCGTTCGGCCTGTTCTCCCTATGATTTCCAGGTGGAACTCGACGCCGTGGACTGGAAGATCCTGACGCTGCTCCAGCAGGACGGGCGGATGTCGTTCACCGCGCTGGGGCGTGAGGTGTCGCTGTCCGCGCCGGCGGTGACCGAACGGGTGCGCCGGCTGGAGGCGCTCGGCGTGATCACGGGCTTCACCGCGGTGGTGTCGCCGGCACGCCTGGGACTGCCGATCGAGTCGATCGTGCGGGTGCGGGTGCGGTCGCTCGACACGCCGCGGTTCCGCGCACAGGTGCTGGTGCTGCCGCAGATCCTCGACGCCGACCACGTGACCGGCGACGACTGCTGGTTGCTGCGGGTCGTCTGCCGGTCGATGGCCGAGTTGGAGGAGCTCGTCGAGGTGATGCAGCGGTACGGCGACACCACCACGTCGCTCGTGTTCTCCTCCCACGTCCGCAACCGCCCGTTGTCGCCCGAGCTGTTGGGTCAGTCCCAGCGGTACTCGGACCAGTCGGAGACCGCGCGGAAACCGATGCCCTGGTAGACGGAGTTCGCCGTGGGGTTGGCGAGGTCCGCGGTGAGCACGACGTGGTCGACGCCTTCGCCGTACGCCCACTGGCTGATCGCCGCGGTCGCCGCGGCCGCGTAGCCGTGCCGGCGGTGCTCGGGCGGCGTGTAGACCGGGCCGACCCGCGACACCCCGCCGACCGGGGCCGTGCTTGCGGCCCAGGACACCGGGACGCCGTCGACCAGCCACAGGACGTGCCCCGCCGACATCCACCGGCTGTCCATCGCCCGCTTCTCGGCCTCCTCGCGCGGGAGTCCGTCCAGTTCGGCCACGAACCCGATCCACCATCCGGTGATCAGGTCGTCGTCGGCCGGCGTGGCGAGTCTCGACTCACCCGGTACGTCCGGCACCACCAGGTCCTCCAGCCGGTACAGGCGCAGGGCGTAGACCTCCCTGCCACCGTCGCGCCAGAGCGTGCGGAAGGCCTCGACCCGCTCCCGCGTTCCGGTGACCTCGTCGATCTCGTGTCCTTCGAGTGCGTTCACGACGACGGTCGCCGCGGCCGGTGGCATCGCGGCGACGTGCAGCGGACGACCCTCCATCCTGGTCACCGCGCCGACGACGGTTCCGTTGTCGTGCAACGAGATCAGCGTGACCGCCGGTCTGCGTCCCTGCAGCGCGGCGTCCAGGCCGGTCAGGTGCACGCTGTTGTTCACGGGATCGGCGGCGAGGAAGTCGCCCGCCACCGCGAGGAAGTCGTCGATGTCGTCGTGGCTCAGTGTTTCCACCAGAACTCCGCCCAGTCGTCGAGTGGTTCATAGCCGATGCGTTGGTAGATCGAGTTCGAGATCGGGTTGGTCAGGTCCGCGAACAGCAGGACGTCGGTGGCGCCCTGGTCGAGGGCCCACTGGCTGACCAGCGCGCTGACCGCGGCGCCGTAGCCGTGTTTGCGGTGCTCGGGCGGGGTGTAGACCGGGCCGACCCTGGACATGCCGGCCTGCGGGAGGCTTGCCGAGGCCCAGGCGACCGGGGTGCCGTCGACGATCCAGAGGGCGTGGCCGTTGCCCAGGCGGAGGGAACCGCGGACGACCTCTGTCGCCGGTTCGTCCGGGGCTTCGGGCACCGCTTCCCTGGTGAACGCCTGGCGCCAGGCGCCGAGCAGCTCGATGTCGTCCTCGGTGGCCAGTCGGCCGGATCCCTCGACGGCCGGCGGGGTCAGGGTGGTGAGGCGGTACTGCCTGGTGGCCAGGGACTCGGTGAAGGTCCTGCCGGTCGCTGTGGCGAACGCCTCTGATCTGTCCCGCGGACCTGTCACACCGGGGGCGTCCGGGTCGATCTCGCCGGCGATCCGCGCTGCCAGTTGTGCCGCGGCGACCGGGAGATCCGCCGCCTGGAACGGCCAGGGCGGGGTGCGGACCAAGGAACCGATCACGTTCCCGTTCTCGTGGAACGTGATCAGGGTCGGCGGATGTTCGGCCGGCAGGCGGCGGATGCGGTCCAGTGAGGTGAGCGCCACCGTGTTCCGCACCGGATCGGCTGCCAGCCGATCGTGGGTAGCGGCGTCGAAGGAGTCCAGGCTGGCGTGCACGACCGCGTCCATGGATCCATCAGATCAGGTCGGGCAAGCGATAATCCGGACATGCAGAAGACCCCTGAGGGGAGCACCGAAGTGCTCGACCCTCAGGGGTCTTCTGAAAGATTGTCCGGCGGCGACCTACTCTCCCACACCGTAACCAGTGCAGTACCATCGGCGCAGAAGGGCTTAACTACCGGGTTCGGAATGGGACCGGGTGTTTCCCCAACGCTATAACCACCGAAACTCTGTGGAGTTGTACCTGCGGCGATCGGAATGCCGCTCGGTTCTTCCAGAACCGCACAGTGGATGCGTAGCGTCTTTGTAACAAGTCCTCGGCCTATTAGTACCAGTCAGCTCCAACCGTTACCGGTCTTCCACCTCTGACCTATCAACCCAGTGGTCTAGCTGGGGGCCTTAACCCACGAAGGGTGGGATACCTCATCTTGGAACGAGCTTCCCGCTTAGATGCCTTCAGCGGTTATCCCTTCCGAACGTAGCCAACCAGCAATGCTCTTGGCAGAACAACTGGCACACCAGCGGTCCGTCCGTCCCGGTCCTCTCGTACTAGGGACAGCCTTCCTCAAGTATCCTACGCGCGCGGCGGATAGGGACCGAACTGTCTCACGACGTTCTAAACCCAGCTCGCGTACCGCTTTAATGGGCGAACAGCCCAACCCTTGGGACCTACTCCAGCCCCAGGATGCGACGAGCCGACATCGAGGTGCCAAACCATCCCGTCGATATGGACTCTTGGGGAAGATCAGCCTGTTATCCCCGGGGTACCTTTTATCCGTTGAGCGACCACGCTTCCACAAGCCATGGCCGGATCACTAGTTCCGACTTTCGTCCCTGCTCGACCCGTCAGTCTCACAGTCAAGCTCCCTTGTGCACTTGCACTCGACACCTGATTGCCAACCAGGCTGAGGGAACCTTTGAGCGCCTCCGTTACTCTTTGGGAGGCAACCGCCCCAGTTAAACTACCCACCAGGCACTGTCCCTGATCCGGATCACGGACCGAGGTTAGACATCCAATACGACCAGAGTGGTATTTCAACGATGACTCCACACTGACTGGCGTCAGCGCTTCACAGTCTCCCACCTATCCTACACAAGCCGAATCGAACACCAATACCAAGCTATAGTAAAGGTCCCGGGGTCTTTCCGTCCTGCCGCGCGTAACGAGCATCTTTACTCGTAATGCAATTTCGCCGGGCCTGTGGTTGAGACAGTCGAGAAGTCGTTACGCCATTCGTGCAGGTCGGAACTTACCCGACAAGGAATTTCGCTACCTTAGGATGGTTATAGTTACCACCGCCGTTTACTGGCGCTTAAGTTCTCAGCTTCGCCCCGAAGGACTAACCGGTCCCCTTAACGTTCCAGCACCGGGCAGGCGTCAGTCCATATACATCGTCTTGCGACTTCGCATGGACCTGTGTTTTTAGTAAACAGTCGCTTCTCGCTGGTCTCTGCGGCCAGCTGACCCTAGCCCGCGAAGGGCTTCAAGTCCTCTGGCCCCCCTTCTCCCGAAGTTACGGGGGCATTTTGCCGAGTTCCTTAACCACAGTTCGCCCGATCGCCTCGGTATTCTCTACCTGACCACCTGTGTCGGTTTGGGGTACGGGCCGCGTGAAAGCTCGCTAGAGGCTTTTCTCGGCAGCATGGGATCACTCTACTTCGCCTCAATCGGCTACGCATCACGTCTCAGGATATATGCCTGGCGGATTTGCCTACCAGACTCCCTACACGCTTGCACCAGTACTACCACTCACTGGCGGAGCTACCCTCCTGCGTCACCCCATCGCTTGACTACTACAAGTTCAGGTCCCGCGCTCCACAGTCAGCTAGACCCCGAAGGGTTTTCGCTGGTGCTTCGGGCGGTTAGTATCACAAGGTTCATCATGGGCGCGTTCACACGGGTACGGGAATATCAACCCGTTGTCCATCGACTACGCCTGTCGGCCTCGCCTTAGGTCCCGACTTACCCTGGGCGGATTAGCCTGGCCCAGGAACCCTTGGTCATCCGGCGGACGAGTTTCTCACTCGTCTTTCGCTACTCATGCCTGCATTCTCACTCGCATAGCGTCCACGGCTGGATTACTCCGCCGCTTCAACCGCTACACGACGCTCCCCTACCCATCCCAGCTCAAGGCTGAAATGACACAGCTTCGGTGGTGTGCTTAAGCCCCGCTACATTGTCGGCGCAGGACCACTTGACCAGTGAGCTATTACGCACTCTTTAAAGGGTGGCTGCTTCTAAGCCAACCTCCTGGCTGTCTGTGCGACCCCACATCCTTTCCCACTTAGCACACACTTAGGGACCTTAGCTGGCGTTCTGGGCTGTTTCCCTCTCGACTACGAAGCTTATCCCCCGCAGTCTCACTGCCGCACTCTCACACCACGGTATTCGGAGTTTGGTTGATTTCGGTAAGCTTGTGGGCCCCCTAGACCATCCAGTGCTCTACCCCCGCGGTGAAACATACGACGCTGCACCTAAATGCATTTCGGGGAGAACCAGCTATCACGGTGTTTGATTGGCCTTTCACCCCTAACCACAGCTCATCCCCCAGGTTTTCAACCCTGGTGGGTTCGGGCCTCCACGCGGTCTTACCCGCGCTTCACCCTGGCCATGGCTAGATCACACCGCTTCGGGTCTAGACCACGCGACTCAAGCGCCCTATTCAGACTCGCTTTCGCTACGGCTACCCCACACGGGTTAACCTCGCCACGTAGCACTAACTCGCAGGCTCATTCTTCAAAAGGCACGCCGTCACCCCTAAAGGCTCCGACGGATTGTAGGCACACGGTTTCAGGTACTATTTCACTCCCCTCCCGGGGTACTTTTCATCTTTCCCTCACGGTACTAGTCCGCTATCGGTCACCAGGGAGTATTTAGGCTTAGCGGGTGGTCCCGCCAGATTCACAGCGAATTTCACGAGTACGCTGCTACTTGGGAACACTCTAAGCAGACATCGGGTTTTCGAGTACGGGAGTTTCACCCTCTACGCTCACGCTTTCCAGACGCATTCCTCTAACCACAATGTTTTCTGACTGCTTGTCAGTCCGGCAGAACTGACCAAGAGGTCCCACGACCCCGTACACGCAACCCCTGCCGGGTATCACACGAGTACGGTTTAGCCTCATCCGCTTTCGCTCGCCACTACTCACGGAATCACGGTTGTTTTCTCTTCCTGCGGGTACTGAGATGTTTCACTTCCCCGCGTTCCCTCCACATACCCTATGTGTTCAGGTATGGGTGACCCCACATGACTGGGGCCGGGTTTCCCCATTCGGAAATTCTAGGATCTCAGCTCGGTTGACAGCTCCCCTAGACTTTTCGCAGTCTCCTACGTCCTTCATCGGCTCCTGGTGCCAAGACATCCACCGTATGCCCTTACTAACTTGCTACAAAGATGCTCGCATCCACTGTGCAGTTCTCAAAGAACGAACGGTCACCATCTCTTCTGTGCTGCTCGCCTGCCTGGCTCGGAAGCCGGCGGTTCGAGGGCTGAGATGATCCGATCTGCTGAAAGACACAAAAAGCGTGTTCTCTCAGGACCCAACAGCGTACCGATCCGTTCATCCAGCCCTCTCGACACCTTTCCACGCACCCGAAGGCGCAGTACTCACTGTCGTGACAACCGAACGTCTAGCCAGCCAGCATCCACTAATGAGCCCACCCAGCATCAAGGCTGGTGTGGTTCTGACCGATGCTCGGGACATTCGCCCAAGGTCATCGGTAGATGCTCCTTAGAAAGGAGGTGATCCAGCCGCACCTTCCGGTACGGCTACCTTGTTACGACTTCGTCCCAATCGCCAGTCCCACCTTCGACCGCTCTCCCCCTTGCGGGTTGAGCCACGGGCTTCGGGTGTTACCGACTTTCGTGACGTGACGGGCGGTGTGTACAAGGCCCGGGAACGTATTCACCGCAGCGTTGCTGATCTGCGATTACTAGCGACTCCGACTTCACGGGGTCGAGTTGCAGACCCCGATCCGAACTGAGACCGGCTTTATGGGATTCGCTCCACCTCACGGCTTAGCAGCCCTTTGTACCGGCCATTGTAGCATGTGTGAAGCCCTGGACATAAGGGGCATGATGACTTGACGTCATCCCCACCTTCCTCCGAGTTGACCCCGGCAGTCTCCCATGAGTCCCCGGCATTACCCGCTGGCAACATGGAACGAGGGTTGCGCTCGTTGCGGGACTTAACCCAACATCTCACGACACGAGCTGACGACAGCCATGCACCACCTGTGAACCAGCCACAAGGGAGGCTCTATCTCTAGAGCTTTCTAGTCCATGTCAAGCCCAGGTAAGGTTCTTCGCGTTGCATCGAATTAATCCACATGCTCCGCCGCTTGTGCGGGCCCCCGTCAATTCCTTTGAGTTTTAGCCTTGCGGCCGTACTCCCCAGGCGGGGTGCTTAATGCGTTAGCTGCGGCACAGAGGGCGTGGAAGCCCCCCACACCTAGCACCCACCGTTTACGGCGTGGACTACCAGGGTATCTAATCCTGTTCGCTCCCCACGCTTTCGCTCCTCAGCGTCAGTGTCGGCCCAGAGACCCGCCTTCGCCACCGGTGTTCCTCCTGATATCTGCGCATTTCACCGCTACACCAGGAATTCCAGTCTCCCCTGCCGAACTCAAGTCTGCCCGTATCGACCGCAGGCTTGGGGTTAAGCCCCAAGTTTTCACGGCCGACGCGACAAACCGCCTACGAGCTCTTTACGCCCAATAAATCCGGACAACGCTCGCACCCTACGTATTACCGCGGCTGCTGGCACGTAGTTAGCCGGTGCTTCTTCTGCAGGTACCGTCACTTGCGCTTCGTCCCTGCTGAAAGAGGTTTACAACCCGAAGGCCGTCATCCCTCACGCGGCGTCGCTGCATCAGGCTTTCGCCCATTGTGCAATATTCCCCACTGCTGCCTCCCGTAGGAGTCTGGGCCGTGTCTCAGTCCCAGTGTGGCCGGTCACCCTCTCAGGCCGGCTACCCGTCGTCGCCTTGGTAGGCCATTACCCCACCAACAAGCTGATAGGCCGCGGGTCCATCCCATACCGCCGGAACTTTCCACCCTCCACCATGCAGTAGAAGGTCGTATCCGGTATTAGACCTCGTTTCCAAGGCTTATCCCAGAGTACAGGGCAGGTTACCCACGTGTTACTCACCCGTTCGCCGCTCGTGTACCCCGAAGGGCCTTACCGCTCGACTTGCATGTGTTAAGCACGCCGCCAGCGTTCGTCCTGAGCCAGGATCAAACTCTCCAATAAGGATTGTGTTTGATCGCTCCAGACGGAATATGTCTGGCAATCTGGTATTTCATCTCAAAGGAATACCCCGACGAGGGGTATTCATATTACTGGCTGTGTTTCGGCACGCTGTTGAGTTCTCAAAGAACACGCGCTCACCGGTTCCAGTCTCCGTTTTCGGAGGCTTTCTCTCGGGGCTTGTGACTGTGTTTCTTGCTTCTGTAGCTTAGCTAGTTCGTTTTCGCTTTGTCAAATCAGCCGTTTCGGCTTCTTTGGCTCCGCGCAAACTCGCTTCGCATTCAGTTTTTGCTTGGTTCAGAAGTTATCTGAGTGGCTTTTCCGGTGTCAAATCGGGGTCGTTTTCAGATCCCGGACAGCACGGTAGGCCGTTCATTTACTTCTGGGGGTTTGACGCCGTGAGACTTTACCCGGCCCGATCCGCGGTGTCAACCGCTCGTTCCGGGGTCTCGCTTGCGACCTGGAGAAAGTTACTCACGGGGAGGATCAAAGTCAAATCGCCTGGTCAGCGGGCTGCTTGATCGGCACGGACGGCGTCGGAGCAGCCGGCTTGGCCCCAACCGGACGCGGACGGAGCCACAGCGTGATGGAACGAAGACCCTCCATCGCCCGCACGATCTGGTCCGGCGCGGCGGCCTGACGGGTCGCCACCGGCACCAGGTCGTAGCCCCAGACGCCGAACTCCTTGAGGACCGTCACCGGATCGTCACCGAAGTCGGCCGTGGCCGTTGCCGAGAACTCCAGGAACACGTGCGGCCGGTCGCGACGCAACAGCCGTACGAGACCCGCGAGAGCGCGGTGCCCACGTCCAGGCGTGTCGACCCGCACGACGGAAAGCTTCATGCCCTGCACCAAGGCGATCTCTTCGAGCTCCTTGTCCAGGCGCACCGCCCGAACGCGGGCCACGTCGTCCGGGGCGTCGGCGGCCAGCGGCGACACCGACACACCACCGGTCAGCGTCGGCGAGACGGCGAGCTCCCCCGTGCTCTCCCACGCCGCGCCGTCGACCACGGTCAGCCGGGACGCGACGGCGGCGGGCAGGTTCGCCGAGACGTTGTGCCTCAGCAGGGCGGCTGCCGACGCATCCGGTTCAACGGCGACAACGGCGCCCATCAGCCCGATCCGCGACAACACACGAATCGAGTGGTAACCGACGTACGCGCCGACGTCGAGGAAGATCCCGTCCGGCTCCAGCACGGAGTCGAGCGCTTCCGCGAGGTCCGGCTCCCACACGCCGTTGGACGACAACAGCGGAAGCATGAACGCATCGTCGGAGGGCAGCCGCAACATGCCCGCGTCGCACAACACCAACGACGAACGCACTTCAGGCGCGTCACCCGCGGCCTCGTGCTGACGCACCACCACGCGGCGCAACGCGTCCGCGGTCCGCTGGGCGTGACTGGCCGCACGGATCGCGACGTCCAGCCGCGTGTCGCGCTCGCGGAACACCTCGACGACCTTCGACTCCAGCGAGTCGATGCGGTCCAGGGTCCGGTCCAGGGCGACGGTCAGCTTGTCGATCCGCTCGGCCAGCACCTCGTCCGACTTCGCGCGCTTGGCCGCCTCGGCGACCACCGCGTCCTCGATGTCCCGCAGCCGGCGGCCCTGACCGGCCATGTCCGCGCGCACGCGCACGACCCCGTCGTCGACGCCGACCAGCTGGTCGCCGAAGTGCGCCTGCCGTTCCGCGACCTGCTCGACCTCGGCGCGCAGCAGCTCGAGCTCGCCCGCGCCGACGCCGGCCTTCAGCGCGTCCTGCCGGTTGACCAGCTCGGACACCGTGCGCTCGACCCCGTCGATCAGGGTGTGCAGCACCTGGCGCATGTGGTTGTCGTAGTGGTCCAACGCGCGCAGGACGACCTTGCGCAGCGCGGGTGCCATCGGTGTCCGATGAGGGCCGTCCACGGTCGGCTGCCGCAGCAACGCGTGCTTGGCCGACTGCAGGGCGAGCATCGGGTCGACCTCGGACTTCGGCTTCGGACGGCGTGCCCGCCATCCGCGGTACGCGTGCTCGACGCGTTCGCGCAGAATCTCGCCAACGCGCGAGACCGAGCGCACGGACAGGACGTGCTCACGTCCGGCCGCACCCAGCGCTACGGCCGTGGGCAGGTCATCGGCCAACGAGCGCAGCAACCGCGAGGCCGCCTGCACATCCGGTTCGGCACCCTGGTGACACGGCACGAGAACAGCCGTCTTGCCGAACAGCTCGGCAACGGCGCCGTGGTCGGACGCCACGATCGGGACTCCCCGCACCGCCAGCTCGGCCAGGCGCAGCGCGATCCGGTCGTCCGCCCCGCCGCGGTGCAGCGACACCACAGCGTCGGCGGTCAGGCACACGTCAGTGTCCTCGACCAGGGAAATCCGCTGGTCGGAGGCGGTGGCCAGGCGCAACCGCTCGGCGGCCTCGGGATGCTCGTGCGCGCCGGACACCGCGATCCGCAGCTCGACGTCCGTCCGGTCCGGGAACGCGCTCAGGAACGCCGACACCGCACCTAGGACGTTGCCCGGCCGGTCCAGCCCGTGGTCCGCGATCGCCGCGAACACCACCACGTCGCCGGCCGAGTGCTCACGCTCACCGACGTCGTGCACCGGCACGGGCACCACACGCACGATGGGTCCGCCGATGCGTTCAGCGGCGGCACGTGACACGTCTGACGAGAGCCAAAGCTCGTTCACGCCCGTGCGGTCGTCCGCGGCGGTGGCGTCCAACGCGACGTCGACGACGAACCGTCCGGCTGGCACCTCGTCCGAAGAAGAGGCACGCACCACGACGGGATAACCGGCGGAAGTCGACACCGGCAGTCCGGACGCACGGGCCGCGGCGAGCATCAGCTCCGCCACCGGTCCCGATCCCACGACGGACACGCCGAGCTGGTCGAGCAGCGCCGGGCCTTCCGACCGGGGCTGCGGCACGGCGGGTGCCGGCAGGCGTCCGGACGCCACGCCGACTCCGGCACACCACTCGCGCCAGGCGTCGGCGTCCGCACCGGACGGCGCGGGGAACTGCTGCCGCAGCGACGCGTCGGCGCGCCACACCGCGTCGGCCCAGCGCGTGCCGCCGGTCTCGGTCTGCTCGCACGCCCACATGAGGAACCCGCCACCGCCGTCCTCACCGAACGCCGGCGGTGGCGCCGGCTCGGCGGCCCGGTAGTCGGCGCGCAGTTCGGACGGGATCGAGGTGCCGTCGATCAGCGAGTCGAAGCGGTACGGCACCGGCGCCACGGACCAGCCGGTCCGGACCAGTTCGGCGCGGTAGGCCTGGCAGAGCTCGGCGACCTCGGGGTACTCCGAGAGCAGCACGCGGGGGCGTTCCGCGAAATCGGCGGACAGCAGCCACGGCCGGCGCGGGTCGAACCCGCGGAAGTGCACGGTCAGCAGGTCCTGTCCGACGACGGCCAGAGACCCGGACTCGGTGCGGTGCAGCGGCCGGTCGGCAACGTTCCACACGGACAACCCGACCCGTGCGTCACGTACGACGTGATGCGGCACGATCGCCGGCATGGTCAACGAACCCAGGTAGGGCTCGGAGCCCGCGCCGACCGCGATGAAACCGGGGTCGAACGCGCCCTGGTCGTGCAGGTCGGAGGGGCCGGGCTGCAGGCCGTCGGACGCCAACGGCCGTAACGTGCGTGGCAGCAGCACGACCGGTGCGGTGCGCAACGCCTCCAGCACGAGCTTCGTCAACGACCCGAACACCTGGACCCACGGGTCGAGGTACAGCACGGGCATGCCCTGCGACAGCAGCGCCTCCAGCAGCCGCGGCACCATCGCGGCCTTCAGGCCATCAGCGTCCAGCGAGGTCGCGAGCACGTGCAGCTCGAGCTCGGACACGCCGATCTCCAGCGGCGTGATCAGCCCGGGTCCCGCGTGCTCCGGCTGCGCGTCGACGACCAGCGCGATGAACCGGCCCTCGGGGTGCTCCGCGAGGAACGAGCTGGACAGGACCTTGACCGCGGGCAGTTCCGCCGCCGTGGCGACCGTGCACGCACAGATCGTCGGCTGGAACTCGGGTACGTCAGTCACGGAGAGCACGTGTCTGCCTCACAGCATGGGAAGAAGTGTGCGCAACTCGTACGGGGTGACGCTACGACGGTACGCGTCCCACTCCGTCCTCTTGTTGCGCAGGAAGAAGTCGTAGACGTGCTCGCCCAGCGCCTCGGGGAGCAGTTCCGAGTTCTCCATCTCGGCGAGCGCCTCACCGAGGTTCTGCGGCAGGTTCGCATACCCCGCCGCACGCCGCTCGCGGTCCGTCAGCGACCACACGTCGTCCTCGGCGGGCGGCGGCAGCTCGTAGCCCTTCTCGATGCCCCGCAGGCCGGCGGCGAGGACCACCGAGTAGGCCAGGTACGGGTTGCACGCGGAGTCCAGCGAGCGGACCTCGACGCGGCGTGACGACGACTTGCCCGGCGAGTACATCGGCACACGGACCAGTGCGGAGCGGTTCGCGTGACCCCAGCACACGGCCGTGGGTGCCTCACCGCCGACGATCAGCCGCTTGTAGGAGTTCACCCACTGGTTCGTGACGCCGGAGATCTCGCGCGCGTGCTTGAGGATGCCCGCGACGAACTGCTTGCCGATGTCGGAGAGCTGGAACGGGTCTTCCTCGTCGTAGAACGCGTTGCGGTCGCCCTCGAACAGCGAGAAGTGCGTGTGCATGCCCGAGCCCGGCTGGTCGGAGAACGGCTTGGGCATGAACGAGGCGCGCACGCCCTGTGTGATCGCGACCTCCTTCACCACGTAGCGGAACGTCATGACGTTGTCCGCCATGGTCAGGGCGTCGGCGTAGCGCAGGTCGATCTCCTGCTGGCCGGGCGCGCCCTCGTGGTGGCTGAACTCGACGGAGATGCCCATGGCCTCCAGCGCCTCGATGGCGTGGCGGCGGAAGTGCGTGGCGGTCTCGTGCGAGGTCTGGTCGAAGAACCCGCCGTTGTCGGCGGGGATCGGCTCGCTGCCGTCGCCGGGCAGGTCCTTGAGCAGGAAGAACTCGATCTCGGGGTGCACGTAGCAGGTGAACCCGGCCTCGCTGGCCTTCGACAGGGTCCTGCGCAGCACGTGGCGCGGGTCGGCCCACGACGGGGAGCCGTCCGGCATGGTGATGTCGCAGAACATGCGCGCGGAGTAGTTCGTGCCCTCGGGTGTCTGCCAGGGCAGCACCTGGAACGTGGCGGGGTCCGGCTTCGCGACCATGTCCGACTCGTAGACGCGGGCGAAGCCCTCGATCGCCGAGCCGTCGAACCCGATGCCCTCGCTGAAGGCACCCTCGAGCTCGGCCGGCGCGACCGCCACGGACTTCAGGAAGCCCAGGACGTCGGTGAACCAGAGCCGGACGAACCGGATGTCGCGTTCCTCGAGCGTGCGGAGCACGAACTCCTGCTGGCGGTCCATAGAGCGCAGCTTAAGGGCTTCGGACTCTCTACGATCAACGCATGTCCGCCCGTTGGTTGTTGGTTTGCGCACTCGCCCTGCTCACGAGCTGCACGTCCGGTGGAGATCTCCCCGATGGTGCGACTTTGCTCTCCCAGTCGGCCGAGTCCATGCGCTCGGTCAAGAGCGTCCACTTCACCATCAAGGTCGACGGTGAGCTCCCGGACGTGCCAGTGAAGGAGGCCGACGGCGACCTGACCTCCGCCGGTGACTCGAAGGGCACCGCGAAGGTCACGTTCGGTGGGCAGCTGCTGGCCGTCGAGTACGTGCTGACCGGCGGAAACCTGCACTTCAAGGGCCCGACCGGCGGGTATACCAAGCTACCGGCGGCGTTCGCGGGCCAGGTGTACGACCCGTCCGCGATCCTGAACCCCGACAAGGGCGTGGCGAAGGTCCTGTCCTCGGCCAGGGACGCGAAGACGAAGTCGTCCGGTGACGTGTCGGTGGTCGAGGCGACGGTGCCGAAGGACGTGGCGGCCGGGCTGGTGCCGGGCATCTCCGCCGACGTGAAGTCGACGTTCTCGATCGGCACGGACAACAAGCTCAAGAGCGCGCTGTTCGAGCTGCCGGGCGGTCAGAAGGTCGACATCGGGCTGACCGACTTCGACCAGCCCGTCACGGTCACGGCGCCCGCGTAGATGAGAAAGGTCGCCCTCGCCGCGTCCGGCGCGGCGGTGTTGCTGGGGGCACTCGACGCGTACGTCGTCGTCGGTGTCCTCACGGACATGGTGCGCGATCTCGGCATCGCGGTGAACGAGCTGGAGCAGGCCACGCCGATCGTCACCGGGTACCTGCTCGGGTACGTGGCGGGCATGCCGTTGCTCGGGCAGCTGTCGGACCGGCTGGGGCGGCGGTTCGTGCTGCAGGTGTCGCTGCTCGGGTTCCTGGTGGGCTCGGTGGTCACGGCGCTGGCCGCGGACGTGCCGCTGCTGGTCGTGGGCCGCGTCGTGCAGGGTCTCGCCGGTGGCGCGTTGCTGCCGGTCACGATGGCGCTGGTCGCTGACCTGTGGGAAGAGCATCGGCGATCCACCGCTTTGGGAGCGGTGGGTGCTGCCCAGGAACTGGGGTCGGTGCTCGGCACGCTGTACGGCATCGCAGTGGCGACGCTGTTCAACGCGTTGCCGTTGTTCGAGGCGTGGGAGCCGCAGAGCTGGCGGTGGATTTTCTGGGTGAACATCCCGTTGGCGGTCATCGCGATGGTGATCGTGCAACGGACCGTGCCGAACACACGGCGTGAGGTGCGCGTCGACGTCGTGGGCGGGGTGCTGCTCGCTCTCGCGTTGTCGTTGCTGGTGGTGGCTCTCTACAACCCGAAGCCCGCCGAGTCGGTGCTGCCGTCGTGGGGCTGGCCGGTGCTGGCAGCGGCTTTCGTGGTGCTGAGCGCCTTCTTCTTGTGGGAACGCCGTGCTGCTGTGCGACTCATCGATCCCGAAGGCGTGCGGTGGCGGCCGTTCTGGGCCGTGCTCGGGGTGTCGCTCGCCGCCGGTGCCGCGCTGATGGTGACGCTGGTCGACGTGGAGCTGTTCGCGCAGACCGTGTTGCGCCACGACTCCGCGGCGGCGGCGACGCTGCTCACCCGCTTCCTGGTCGCGTTGCCGATCGGTGCCGTCCTGGGCGGGTTCCTCGCTGCCCGGATCGGCGACCGGTGGGTGTCCTTCGGCGGTCTCGCGATCGCGTCGGTGTCGTACGTGTTCATCGCGCGGTGGCCCGCTGACGTCAGCGGGTTGGTGCTCACGCGTGACCTGGCCATCGCCGGTTTCGGGCTGGGCCTGGTCATCGCGCCGTTGTCCGGTGCTGTGCTGCGGGTGGTGCCTGCTGTGCGTCACGGCGTGGCGTCGGCGTTCGTCGTCGTCGCGCGCATGACGGGCATGCTCGTGGGTGTGGCGGCGTTGTCCGCGTGGGGACTCCACCGGTTCCGCGAGCTCACGGCAGACCTGAACACGCCGCTGCCGTTCGGCGTCGAACCCGCTGAGTTCCAGCGGCAGATGGCCGAGTACCAGCGCGGGCTCACCGAGGCGCTGCTCACCGAGTACCACGAGATCTTCCTGATTACGGCGGTGATCTGCGCACTAGGAGCGCTGGGGTCGGTCTTCCTGCCCGGCAAGCGTCAGCAGACCGAGTCCGTTTCGGGCAGTCTCAGGTCCACCAGGTAGTTCGTGCCCACGCCGTCCACGCAGCCGATGCCCGCGAGGAACGCCGTGTGCTGGTTTCCGTTGTACGTCAGCAAACGCGCCCCGAGCGCCTGCGCGAGGTCCACGCCGGACTGGTAGGGCGTCGCCGGGTCGCCGGTCGTCGAGATCACCAGCACCTGCGGCAGCCCGTTCACGTTCGGCGGATGCGGTTCGGACGTGTGCGGGGCCGGCCAGAACGCGCACGGGCCGAGCGCGGTCTCGTCGCTGGGAATCGTGTCGTTGCCCAGGAGTTCCAACAGCCTCCGACGGTTGGACTCCAGCGTGGCGCGGTCCTTGACCGGTGGTTCGTCGACGCAGCGGATCGCCACGAACGCGTCCTGGATGCGGCTGTAGGTGCCGTCCTGGGCGCGGCCGAGGTACTGGTCGGCGAGCTGCAGCAGGGTGGTGCCGTTGTTCTGCTTCAGTTCCTGGAGGCCCTTGAGAGCGGTCTCCCACAACCGGTCCGTGTACATCGCCTGGATGATCGCGGTGTTCGCGTCCGAGTGGGACAGCTTGCGCTCGCCCACCTGCAACGGGGTCTTCTTCAGCGGTTCGATCATCTGCCGGAACTTCGACTCGGCGGCCGCCGTGTCCGTCCCGATGGGACAGTCGCGCTGGGCGCACCAGCCGGCGAACCGCTGGAACGACTCCTCGAAGCCCTGCGCCTGACGTGCCGACGCGGCCACCTTGTCGCCGTCGACCTCCACCGCGCCGTCGAGCACCATCGCGCGCACGTTGCGGGGGAACATCTCGGCGTACAAGGTGCCGATGCGCGTGCCGTAGGAGTAGCCGAGGTAGCTCAGCTTCTTCTCCCCCAACGCGGCGCGCAGCACGTCGACGTCCCGCACGACGTCACGGGTGCCGACGTTGCGCAGCAGGTCGATGCCGCTGCGTTCGGTGCACCGGTCGACGAAGAACTTGTTCTCCTGTTCGGTCTGGTTCGCGCTCTCGCCCTTGGGACGCAGGCGTTGCGCATCGCGTTCGGCGTCGGTCAGGCACTGGACGCGGGGCTGGCTCGCCCCGACGCCGCGCGGATCGAAGCCGACGACGTCGAACCGCTTGCCGACCGGGTTGCCCGGCTGCATGTTCGCGACGTGCGCCATGCCCGAGCCTCCCGGACCGCCGGGGTTCACCACGAGAGAGCCGACCCTCCGCTCCTTCTCGGCGGCGGGCCGGCGTAACAGTCCGACCGTGATCGTCCCCGCGTCCGGCTTCGCGTAGTCGAGCGGGACCTGCAGGCGCGCGCACTGGATGCCCTCGCGCTCGAACAGGCCCTTGCTCTTCGCGTCGGTCGCGTAGGGCTGGCACGCGCCCCACGACAACACCTGCGAGTAGAAGCGCTCGATGCCCTTACGCCCCGCGACCGGCTTGCCGTCGATGCGCGCGTAGGACGTGGACGTGCTGAGCACGACGATCAAGGCGAACAGGGCCGCGGTGACTCGGGATCGCCTCTTCGTCATTAGGCGCACCGGGTTCCGTCGGCGGGCAACGTCTGGTCGATCAGGTACTTCACGCCGGCCTCATCCACGCACCGGTCGCCCTGCAGGAAGATCGTGTGCTGGACGCCTTCGAAGGTGAGCAGCCGCGAGTTGAGCGCTTTGGCCAGGTTCACGCCGGCCTCGTACGGCGTGGCCGGGTCACCCGTCGTGGAGATGACCAGCAGCGGCGGGATGCCCTGCGCCTTGGGTGGCTCGGGGCTCGCGGACACCGGGGCGGGCCAGAACGCGCACGAGTCGAGGGCGGCACCCGGCGGGTTGCCGTCGTCGAGGAACGGCGCCGCCGCCTTGTACTGCTTCGCGGTCTCCAGCAGGGCGTTCTTGTCCGTCAGCCGGGGGTCGTCGACGCAGTGCACGGCGTTGAACGCGTCGGTGATGGTCGAGTACTGGCCCTGCTCGTCACGGTCGAAGTACGCGTCGGCGAGGGCCAGCAGCCTGGTGCCCTTGCCCTCCTTCAGCTCCTTGAGGCCTCCCAGCAGGATCGGCCACAGCTGTTCCGAGTACATCGCCTGGATCGCCGCGGTGATGGCGTCGTTGTAGGACAGCTTGCGGTTGCCGACGTCGACCGGTTTCTGGATCAACGGGGTCGTGAGCTGCCGGAAGCTTGCGTTGGCGTCGTCGCCGAGCGGGCAGTCGTTCTTCGCCCGGCACCACTTGACGAACTCGTCGAACGCCTTCTGGAAGCCGGCGGCCTGGGCGACCAGCGACGCGAGCTGGTCCTGGGTCGGGTCGACGGCTCCGTCGAGGATGAGCGCGCGCACGTTCTGGGGGAAGGTCTCGGCGTACTCGGTACCTATGCGGGTGCCGTACGAGTAGCCGACGTAGCTCAGCTTCGCGTCGCCGAGCGCAGAGCGAAGGACATCCATGTCCTTAACTACGTCCCGCGTGCCCAAGTTGGCGAGCATTGCCGCCCCGAATTTTGTCCCGGCGGCACACTTCTCGGCATACGCCCTGTTCTCTTGCTCCGTTTGGGCGATTCCGGCCGGGCTGGTGTCGATGTCGAGGTCCAGGCGCTCGGCGTCGCGCTCCGGTCCGGTGAGGCAGTGGACCGCCGGTTCGCTCGCGCCGACGCCCCGCGGGTCGAACCCGATGAGGTCGAACCTCGCCGCGAGCTCCGTCTTGCGGTACTCCGTGATCATTCCGGCGGCCGACGCCATGCCGGACGCGCCGGGACCGCCGGGGTTGGTCAGCAGCGACCCGATCTTCTGGCCGGTCGCCTTGTACCTGAGCACGCCGATCGTGATCGTGTCACCGGTTGGCTTCGTGTAGTCGAGGGGAACCCTCAGACGGGTGCATTCGACGTCGCGCTTCGTGCCGTACGCCTGCCTGCTCGACCCCGTCGTGGCGTAGGGAGCGCAGTTCTCCCAGGCGAGCTGCTGGCCGTAGAACTCCTCCAAACCGGCGGGGACGACCCCGGCCGGACCGGTCTTCTCGAAGGACACGCCCGACTTGGCCGTCCCCTCGATGATCGACGTGCACGACGCGAGCAGCGGAATGACGAGCAACACGCTCAAGAGACGGACCACAGCTCGATGGTATGGGAGATGATGAGGGCATGCCGCAGCTTCGGATCGCGCTAGCCCAGGTCAACGCCACTGTCGGCGACCTCGGGGGCAACGCGTCGTTGGTCGTGGAGTGGACGCGCAAGGCCCGTGAAGGCGGCGCGCACCTCGTGGTGTTCCCCGAGATGGTGCTGACCGGCTACCCGGTCGAGGACCTGGCGATCCGCACGTCGTTCGCGCGGGCGTCCGCCGAGGCGCTCGAGGCGCTGGCCGGGTCCCTGGAGTCGGCCGGCCTCGGTGACGTCGCCGCCGTCGTCGGGTACCTGGAGCACGACTCCGTGGGCCCGCGCAACGCCGCCGCCGTGCTGCACGGCGGGCGTGTCGTGGCGCGGCAGAGCAAGCACCACCTGCCGAACTACGGCGTGTTCGACGAGCGCCGGTACTTCAAGCCCGGTTCGTCGCTGGACATCGTGCGGATCAACGGTGTCGAGGTCGGCATGGTGATCTGCGAGGACCTGTGGCAGGACGGCGGCCCGATCACCGCGCTCGGCGACGCCGGCGTCGACGTCGTGGTCTCGCCGAACGCTTCGCCGTACGAGCGCAAGAAGGACGACCAGCGGCTGCCGCTGGTGGTCCGCCGCGCGGCCGAGGCCCGCGCGCCGCTCGCCTACTGCAACCTGGTCGGCGGCCAGGACGAGCTGGTGTTCGACGGTGACTCGCTGGTGGTGGGCGCCGACGGCCAGCTGGTCGGGCGCGCGCCGCAGTTCGTCGAGCACCTGATGCTCGTGGACTTCGACGTGCCGGGTGGCCGCGAGTACGAGCAGGGCCAGATCGGCGACTTCTACGTGCGCCGCGTGTTCCTCTCCGACGCTTTTCCGGCCTACGAACCGCTGCCCGCGCCGCGCGTGTTCGAGCCGCTGTCCGACGAGGCCGAGGTGTGGCACGCGCTGGTGACCGGCCTGCGTGACTACGTGCACAAGAACGGGTTCCGGTCCGTTGTGCTCGGTCTGTCCGGTGGCATCGACTCGGCCGTTGTGGCCGCACTGGCCGTGGACGCGCTCGGCGCCGACTCGGTGTACGGCGTCTCGATGCCGTCGTCCTACTCGTCCGAGCACTCGCGTTCGGACGCCTCGGACATGGCCGCGCGGACCGGCCTGCACTTCACCACCGAGCCGATCGGCGAGATGGTCGACGTGTACGTCTCGCAGCTCAAGCTGACCGGTCTGGCCGAGGAGAACATCCAGGCCCGGTGCCGGGGGATGCTGCTGATGGCGCTGTCCAACCAGCACGGCCACCTGGTCCTCGCGACCGGCAACAAGTCCGAGCTCGCCGTCGGGTACTCGACGATCTACGGCGACGCGGTCGGCGGGTACGCGCCGATCAAGGACGTGCTGAAGACGCTGGTCTGGGACCTCGCCCGGTGGCGCAACGCCGAGGCGGAGAAGCGCGGCGAGGTGCCGCCCATCCCGGAGAACTCGATCTCCAAGCCGCCGTCGGCCGAGCTGCGGCCCGGTCAGGTGGACAGCGACTCGCTGCCGGACTACGAGATCCTCGACGCCTTGCTGGACGACTACGTCCACTGCGACCACGGGTACGACGCCCTGCTGGCCGCCGGGCACGCGCCGGAGCTGGTGGACCGCGTGCTGCGGATGGTGGACAAGGCTGAGTACAAGCGGCGGCAGTACCCGCCGGGCACGAAGATCTCGAACAAGGCGTTCGGGCGGGACCGGCGGTTGCCGATCACGAGCGGATGGCGCGAGGGCTGACCCCCGCTCCACCTGCAGGAGTGGAGCCTGCTCCACCGCGCGGACGTCGGCGTGCCAGCTACGTTTCTCACCATGAAACGGATCTGGGCGGCGCTGGTCTACCTGGCGACCGGGCTCCTGACGGCCATCGCGTCGTGGCTCGCGCTGGGCGTGCTGCTGCTGTCGGTCGTGATCCTGCCGTTGCTGCCGGTCACCGCACCGCTCATCCGGCGGGTCGTGGACTTCGACCGGCAGCGGCTGGCGCGCTTCACCGGCGTCGAGGTGCCGACCTCGCCCCCGCTCGACGGGCCGTGGCTGCACCGCGCGCAGCGGGTGCTGGCCGATCCGGACAGCCGGCGCGACGGCATGTGGCTGGCGGTGCACGCCCTGTTCGGCACGCTGTTCGGCGCGATCGCCATCGGTGTCCCCGGTGCGCTGGTGCAGCAGCCGGTGGCGGCGTTGTTCTGGTGGACGGTTCCGGGCGGGATGGAGAACTCGTTCGGCGTCCTCATCGACTCGTGGGCGAAGGCGTCGCTGAGCGTGCCGATCGCGATCGTGCTGGCGTTGGTCGTCACGCGGTTGCCCCAGCTGGCGGAGCTGGACGCGAGGTGGGCGCGGAAGCTGCTGGCACCACCGAAGGCCTCGCTCGAGAAGCGGCTGGCCGAGGTCGTCGCCACGCGGGCGGCCGCGCTGCAGGCGCACGGGGCCGAGCTGCGGCGCATCGAGCGGAACCTGCACGACGGCACGCAGAACAAGCTGGTCGGCGTGGTCATGATGCTCGGCATCGCGGAACGCACGCTCAAGCAGAACCCCGACAACGCGTTGCAGGCGCTGCTCAGGGCGCAGGACGCGGCGGGTGACGCGCTCGAGGAGCTCCGCAACGTCGTCCGGAGCATCCACCCGCCGGTGCTGGACGACCTGGGGCTGGACGGCGCGATCCAGGCGCTGGCGGCGCGGTGCCCGGTGCCGTGCGTGCTCACGGCCGAGCACCTGGGCCGGTTGCCGGCGGCGGTGGAGGCGGCCGCGTACTTCGCGGTGGCCGAGGCGCTCACGAACGTGGCCAAGCACAGCGGCGCCAGGCACGCGTGGGTCAGCCTGGGCATCGACACCGACCGCCTCACCGTCGTGGTCCACGACGACGGCAAAGGCGGCGCCGACGAGAAGCACGGGACGGGGCTGGACGGCATCCGGGGCAGGGTGGCGGCGCTGGACGGCACCGCGGATGTGAGCAGTCCCGAGGGTGGCCCTACCGTTCTCACCGTCGTGCTACCTGTGGGGAAGTGACCATGCGCATCGTGATCGCCGAAGACGACGCTCTGCTCCGCGAGGGGCTGACGTTGTTGCTACGCAACGAAGGCATCGAGGTCGCCGCGGCGACCGACAACCCGGACGACTTCCTCGACGCCGTGGCCGAGCACGAGCCGGACATCGCCGTGGTCGACGTGCGGATGCCACCGACGTTCACCGACGAGGGCCTGAGGGCGGCGGTCGAAGCACGCCGGAGGCACCCGAAACTCGCGGTGCTCGTGCTCTCCGCCTGGGTTGAGCAGAGCTACGCGCACGAACTGCTCGCCGGTGCTGGTGGCGGCGTCGGCTACCTGCTCAAGGAACGCGTCGGCCGGGTCGCGGACTTCCTCGACTCGCTGCACCGGGTCGCGAACGGCGGCACGGCGCTCGACCCCGAGGTCGTGTCGCAGCTGCTGGTGCGGCGCAAGTCCGACGACGCGCTCGGCGTGCTGTCACCGCGGGAGCGCGAGGTTCTCGGGCTGATGGCGGAGGGGCTGTCCAACGCTGCCATCGGGGAACGTCTGGTGATCAGCGCGGGGGCCGTGCACAAGCACATCGGGAACGTGTTCCTGAAGCTCGGGCTCAACAGTGAAGACGGCTCGGGTGACCGTCGCGTTCAGGCCGTGCTGGCGTACCTGGACCACTGAGGACGGACGCGACTGCTGATCCCGTTCGTCAGAGCAGCCCATAGCTCCTCGCGTACGCGCCGAACCCCGGCCCCGTGCAGGGCAACCTCATACCGCTGTCGCGCAGCATGTCGATGAGGTTGCCCGATCCTCCGTGACCACTCCACGAAGAGCTGGATCTCGTGGAGCTCGTCCAGGGCCTTTACCTGGAGCCACGGCAGGTCGAGTGCGTTTCGGAGCAGCGGGTGGTTCTCGGCACCGCGGCTGATCTCTTCCTTGACGATCGCGGTGGTCCAGCACGCACGACTGCTGAGCAGCTCGCCGAGAACGTCCAGCCGTTCGATCAAGGCGAAGTGCGACAAGCACATGGTGTCGAGGATCAGCGGCTTGTCGCGCCTCATGGCGCGACTTCGTCGTCAGGCACGACAGGCAGGTCGCTCTCGACCACCTGACCGTGCAGGAGCTCGACCGCACGTGATGACGTCACCAGGTCACGCTTCCACGCCTCCATCACTCCACTCGCATAACTGCGGGGCACCCGGATGGCATCGAGGTCGGGCTGCGGAGCCCAGCCGACGCGTCCATCAACTCCGCCTTGGTCGGTGTCCGCTGCCGCCATCGCCGAGCCTCGGCGGCATCGATGACCTCGACCAGCTGCGCCTGACGAGTCGCCAGTGACCAGGACGTGCGGTACCTGGCCGCCAGTTCGACGAGTCCCTGCCGGCCATCCAGCTTCGCCACCACGTCGGAAGGAAGCAGCAGCTCGGCCGCGAACGCGTCGACCACGGCTTCCCTGTCGCGCGGTGACGCGTGTACTCGGATGTCATTGGAGTACGGATCCCCGAGCACCATGTGTCCGAGTTCGTGCGCCGCTGCCGCCCGCCGGCGCCCCGGATCACCGGACCTGCTCACCACCGCTACGGCCAGGGCGTCGTCCACCACCATGGATGCGCCATCACCTGGCAGATCGGCCAGGAGCACGAACTGACCGGCGTGCTCGCAGAGATCCATCAGGGTGTGAATCGGCTCGAAGGCCAGGTCAGCGTCGTACCTGAGTTGCAACGCGACACGCCTCGCATCGTGTTCGTTCGCGACAGCACCCTCGTGGCGGTACAGCCTCCTGCGCTGCAGCCTCCCGAACTCGATGAGCTGCTGGACGTCTCGCGACCAGGACTCCAGCCGCGCTTCGAGACGGTGGGCCTGCCTGCCCGCGTCCGTCGCGGTGTCCTCACTCAGTTCGGCACGTCTCGACAGCACCGCCGGTGCGCTGTGCAGGAAGTAGTCGAGCGGCACGTTCAGAGCGGCGGCCAGCCTGGTCAACTCCAATGCGTCGACCTTGCGCGTACCCGCCTCGATCTTGGCGATCATGGTCCGGTCCAGTGACAGTGCCGTACCGAGATCAGCCTGAGAGAGGCCGGCACCGATCCGGGCGTCACGCACCCGCTCGCCCACCCGGCTCCACTCCCGCATATCCGCCATGGTGCGATTTCGCACATCCTGACAGCTGCGTCACAGTTGATCACTCGGAGTGACCGGCGTCAGGTGGGGCGGACGAACGGGAAGAGCACGGTCTGCCGGATCGACGTGCCGGTCAGCATCATCAGCAACCGGTCGACGCCCATCCCGAGCCCGCCCGTCGGCGGCATGCCGTGCTCCAGGGCCAGCAGGAAGTCCTCGTCCAGCTCCATCGCCTCGACGTCGCCGGACGCGGCCTTCAGCGACTGCGCCTCCAGCCGCCGGCGCTGCTCCAGCGGGTCCGTCAGCTCCGAGTAGGCCGTGCCGATCTCCGCGCCGAACGCCACCAGGTCCCACCGCTCGGCCAGCCGCGGGTCGGCGCGGTGCTGGCGGGTCAGCGGCGACACCGAGGTCGGGAAGTCGATGTAGAAGGTCGGGCCGACGGTGGAGGCCTCGACGAACGAGTCATACGCCTCCTGCACCAGCCGGCCGTGGTCCCAGTCCTCGTTGATCTCCACACCCCGCGCGGCCAGCAGTGACCGCAGGTCCGCGACGGGCGTGTCGGGCGTGATCACCGCCCCCAACGCCGCGGAAACAGCGCTGTAGACCGGAACCACCGGCCACTCCCCCGAGAGGTCGAACGTGCCGTCCGGCCGGTGCGCGACCTCGGAACCGAACGCCTCGCGCGCCGCGTGCTGGATCAGCGTGCGCACCAGGTCCAGCATGACGCGGTAGTCCGCATAGGACTGGTAGGCCTCCAGCATCGTGAACTCGGGGTTGTGCGTGGCGTCGGCGCCCTCGTTGCGGAAGTTGCGGTTCAGCTCGAACACCCGGTCCACGCCCGCGACGCACAGGCGTTTCAGGTACAGCTCCGGCGCGATCCGCAGGTACATCCGCATGTCGTAGGCGTTGATGTGCGTGACGAACGGCCGTGCGTTCGCGCCGCCGTGCACCGCCTGCAGCATCGGCGTCTCGACTTCGAGGTAGTGGTGCGAGTGCAGGAACTCGCGCACGCTGCGGATGACGTCGCTGCGCAGCTTCAGCAGGTGTGCGGAGTCGGAGTTCATCACCAGGTCGAGGTAGCGGCGGCGGACGCGGGCCTCCGGATCGGTGAGGCCCTTCCGCTTGTCCGGCAACGGGTGCAGGCACTTCGCGGTCATCGCCCACGACGACGCCAGCACGGAGATCTCGCCGTGGTCGGACTTGACCACCTGCCCGGTCACGCCGACGTGATCGCCCAAGTCCACATCGGACTTCCACGACGCCAGCTCGTCGCCCAGCACGTCGGCGGACAGCATCAGCTGGATCTCGCCGCTGAAGTCCCGCAGCCGCGCGAAGCAGAGCCTGCCCATCTCCCGCAGCGCCACCACGCGTCCGGTGACCGACACGTCCTCGCCGAAGCGTTCCCGGGCGCCGGCGAGGAGATCGGTGCGCGCGAACCCGACCGGGTACGGGTCGACCCCGGCGGCCACCAGCCGTTCGACCTTCGCGATCCGCACGCGGACCTGCTCGGGACGGCGGACCGCCTTCGGTTCGATCCGGATCGCGTCGATCTCCGCGACCTTCGACGCGAACCCATCGCCCACGTCCGCCTGCTGCAGTGCCCGTTTGCGCAGTGACCGCAGGGACGGCACGAAACCCTCCGCGACACCGGCGGCGATGCTGACCCGCGGCAGCGACCGGGAGCGCTGGTAGCAGAGGAACCGCGGCTCCCAGTGCGGCAGGTACTTGGCGTTCGACCGGTACAGCGACTCCAGCTGGAAGAACCGCGACGCGAGCGACAGCACCCGCCGCCACGCCCGCAGCACCGGGCCCGCGCCGATCTTCTCGCCCTCCTCGAACACCGCGCGGAACATCGCGAAGTTCAACGAGATCCGGTGCACGCCGAGGTGTCCGGCGGCCGCGGCGAGCTGGGCGACCATGTACTCGTTCAGGCCGTTCTCCGCCGCCCGGTCGCGCCGCATCAGGTCGAGCGACACGCCCCGGCGGCCCCACGGCACGAACGACAGCAGGCCGCGCAACGCGCCCGAGGCGTCGTAGGCCTCGACCATCACGCACCGGCCGTCGCTCGGATCTCCCAGGCGTCCCAGCGCCATCGAGAACCCGCGCTCGGTCTCGGCGCCGCGCCAGGCCTCGGCCAGGTCCAGGATGGACGTCATCTCGTCCGGCGCGATCTCGCTGTGCCGGCGGACCCGGGTGGTGTACCCGGCGCGTTCGACGCGGGACACCGCCTGGCGCAGGCCCTTGCGCTCCGGACCGGCGAGGGTGAACTCGCGGACGTCCAGAACCGCCTCGTCACCGATCTCCAGCGCCTTCAGCCCGGCGCCGGAGTAGACCCGCGCACCCCGTTCGGACGCGCCGAGCACGCCCGGCAGCCAGCCGTACGTGCGTGCTTCGGAGAGCCAGGCCAGCACGGCCTCCGGCCAGGCCTCCTCGTCACCGATCGGGTCGGCCGACGCCAGTGTCACGCCGCCGATCACCCGGTAGGTCAGCGCGGCACGCCCGGACGCCGCGAACACGACGCTCTTGTCGCGCCGGGTGGCGAAGTAGCCCAGCGAGTCGGGCTCACCGCCGGCCGCGAGCAGGCGGCGGACGTCCAGCTCCTGGTCCGGGGTGATCATGTTCTGGGTGCGGACCCCGCGGAAGAACAGGTACATCCCGCGGATCGCCATCAGCGTGCCGCCCAGGCCCAGCAGGACGCTCAGCCACTGCGGGCCCTCGGGGATGTCGAGCCGTCCCAGCCGGACGAGCTCACCCGTCGCCTGGTTCGCCGCCCACGCGAGCTTGTCGGTCTGCTCGACCAGCCTGCCGGGGAAGACCTCGGTGAGCCCCCAGCCGAGCAGTACCAGCGCGATCATGCCCAGCACGAACGACGCAAGCGCTTGCCGCCAGGCACCGCGGGCGAGCCGGGCGGGGAAGGCCTCGCGCACCGCGAACAGCAGCACCACCAGCACCAGCGAGGTCCCGGCACCGGCGCCGAGCAACACCCAGTGCGGCTGCTCGCCCTCATCCAGGATTTCTTCAGGTGCCAGGGCCAGGATGACCATGATGAAGCCGACCAGCAGCAGGCCCAGGAACTGGCCGAGCAGCAGCGTCCACAGCGCCGCTCGCTTGTGCCTGCGCAGGGCGGCGCCCAGCACGAAGAACACCAGGGCGATGAAGAGGTTGCCGTCGATCGGCAGGCCGAAGACGTACCCGATGCCGTCCGCGACGTCGGTGAACCAGCTGTCCTCCGGAAGGATCACCCTGAGCAGCGACAACGCTCCGGCCAGCTGCACGGTGGTCGCGATCGCGCCCGCCGTCCTCCACTTCCACGCCGGTGTCACGTCAACTCCCGAGGTCCGCCCGTGTCGGTCATGATCCCCTCCTCCGCGGGGAGGGTGCATGTCATCTCCTCCGGGCGTGTCGGCCGGCCCGTCGTCGTGCTCAGCTCGGGTCTGGGCGGGGCCTGGTTCGACTGGGACCGGACCGTGCGGCTGCTCGAACCACTCGCGCGGGTGATCGTGTTCGACCGGCCGGGCCTCGGCATGAGCGGTCCCGCGCGGCGCGGGCCGTCGCTGGCGCGGGAGGTGGCCGTGCTGGACGCGGTCCTGCGCGGGGTGCCCAGGGCGGTCCTGGTCGGGCACTCGATGGCGGCGCTGCACGTCGAGGCCTATGCCCGGCTGCGGCCGCACCGCGTCGACGGGCTCGTGCTGCTCGACCCGGACACCGAGACGCCGGGCGCGGGAGCCCCGTTCGACCTGTCCGCGCTGGTCGCGCAGGGGCTGCGGGCGTTCGGCAGCCGCCGGCTCGGCGCCCGCGTCACCCGGCGGTACGGCCACGCGTTGCGCAACCTGCTGACCGCGGCCTCCACGCTCGGCGGCACCGATCCGGCACCCGCTGACCTGGTCCAACTCGTCTACCGGCGGCCCGGTGTGGGGCGGGCGGTGCTGTGGGAGCTCGCGTCGTACCCCGGCCAGGTGGCGACGCTGGAACGGCTGCGGGCGCGCCGGCCGTTTCCCCGTGTGCCGTTCCTGGTGCTCACGGCCGGACGGAAGGTGTGGCCGGAACACCGGTCGTTGGCCGCCCTCGTGCCGTGGGGACGCAACGTGCCGGTGCCCGGCAGCCGGCACATGATTCAGATGGACCGGCCGGACGCGGTGGTCATGGCCGTCCGGGAGGTGCTCAGGGGTCTGCCCGGCCGCTGAGCAGGCAGAACTCGTTGCCTTCCGGGTCCGCGAGCGTGTACCAGCTCACGTCGTCGCCCTGACCGATGTCGGCGCGGGTGGCGCCGAGGCCCAGCAGCCGCTCCAGCTCCTCGTCCTGCTCGCGGTCGGTGGCCCTGACGTCGATGTGCAGGCGGAGCTTCTGCAGCTTGCGGTCGGGGTTGCGCAGGAACAGCAGGGTCGTGCGCTTGTCCGGCGGTCCGATCTCGACCGACACCTCGTCGCGGTCGAGCACCTCGTAGCCCAGAACTTCGGCCCAGAAGGTCGCGAGGCGTTCGGGATCGGTGCAGTCCAGTACCAGTTCAGTGATTCGTGCTGCCACGCATGTGACGGTAACCGCATCTGCATTCCGTTTCTGGCCAACGGTGCCACTCTGGTGTTCGGCAACCGTGCACCAAGCGCCCGGGGACCTGCGAAAGCGGGCCTCGAGGAAAGGACGGTCAACGATGACCACTGCCGAAGTTTCCGCGCCGTACGGCTCCGGAGCGGGCCAGAAGCCCCCGGCCAAGCGGGTTCGCGTGCACCACCTGCGGGAGATGAAGGAACGCGGCGAGCCGTGGCCCATGCTCACCGCGTACGACACGTTCACCGCCTCGATCTTCGACGAAGCCGGCATCCCCGTCCTCCTGGTCGGCGACTCCGCCTCGAACACCGTCTTCGGCAACGACACCTCGCTGCCGGTCACGGTGGACGAGCTCGTACCGCTGGTCCGCGCGGTGACGCGCTCGGTCAAGCGCTCCCTCGTGGTCGCCGACCTGCCGTTCGGCTCCTACCAGGTATCGGTCGAGCAGGCCGTGGCGACCGCCGTCCGGTTCATGAAGGAAGGCCAGGCGCACGCGGTCAAGCTGGAGGGCGGCGCCTACTTCGCGCCGCACATCCGCGCGATCACCGCCGCGGGCATCCCGGTCATGGCGCACATCGGCTTCACCCCGCAGTCCGAGCACCAGCTCGGCGGCTACCGCGTGCAGGGTCGTCACGACAACCACGACGTCGTGGTGCAGGACGCGCTGGCCGTGCAGGAGGCGGGCGCGTTCGCGGTCGTGCTGGAGATGGTGACCGCCGAGGCCGCGAAGCAGATCACGCACGACCTCGTCATCCCGACCGTGGGCATCGGCGCCGGTCCGGACACCGACGCCCAGGTGCTCGTGTGGCAGGACATGATGGGCCTGAACCGCGGCAAGGCGCCCCGGTTCGTCAAGCGCTACGCGGACATCGGCAACATCATGCTGGGCGCGGCCTCCGAGTTCGCGAACGAGGTGCGCGGGCACCAGTTCCCCGGTCCCGAGCACACTTTCCACTAGGCGGAAGTAACGCGGGGGCCCCACGTTTCCTTCCGGGGAACGCGGGGCCCCCGCGTTCCCCAGAAGCTGGGGTCAGCGGGTCCAGACCTCCGGGTCTGGGCCCGCAGGCACGATTCCGGTCGGATTGATCTGGTGGTGCGTCACGTAGTAGTGGCGCTTGATGTGGTCCCAGTTCACCGTGTCGCCGAACTGCGCGTACAGGCGTTTCGCGTACGCCCAGAGGTTCGGCATCTCCGTGAGCTTGTTGCGGTTGCACTTGAAGTGGCCGTGGTAGACGGCGTCGAACCTGACCAGCGTGGTCCAGAGCCTGATGTCGGCCTCGGTGAGCTGGTCGCCCACGAGGTGGGTGTGCGTCGCGAGGTGGGCCTCGATGCGGTCCAGTTCGGCGAAGAGGTTCGTGTACGCCTCCTCGTACGCCTTCTGTGACGTGGCGAAACCCGCCTTGTAGACGCCGTTGTTGACGTTGTGGAAGATCGGCTCGATCCAGGCGTCGATGTCGTCGCGCAGGTGTTCCGGGTAGAGGGTGCTCTCCGGGCGCCACTTCAGGCTGAAGTCCAGGGTGATCTGCGGGTAGTCGTTGGTGACGACCTGCTTCGTGGTCGTGTCGATCAGCGCCGGGACGGTGACGCGGCCCTCGTAGCTCCCGTCGGCGTTGTCGTAGGCCTCTTTGAGGTAGTCGATCCCCAGGACCGGGTCGGTCCGCTCGAACCGCCAGCCCTTCTCGTCGCGGATCGGGTCGACGATCGCCAGCGAGATGGCGTCCTCGAGGTTCAGGAGCTTGCGGACGATGACCGCGCGGTGCGCCCACGGGCACGCGAGGCTCACGACGAGCCGGTAGCGGCCGGGTTCGGGCTCCGGGCGTGCGGTGAAGCGGTTCGGCTGCCGCACGAACGCGCCGGTGGTCGATGTCTCCTTCGTGAACTGCGCCATGTGCTCGACGATAGGCCCATGTACCCGGAGATCGAGCCCCACGCGTCAGGCCACCTGGACACCGGCGACGGCAACCTCGTGTACTGGGAGGAGTGCGGCAACCCGTCCGGCAAGCCCGTCGTCTTCCTGCACGGCGGCCCCGGCGGCGGCTGTTCGCCGTCGTACCGCCGCCTGTTCGACCCGTCCGCCTACCGGATCGTCCTGTTCGACCAGCGCGGCTGCGGGCGTTCGCTGCCGCACGCCTCTGTTTCCGGCGACCTCTCCCTGAACACGACCTGGCACCTCGTGGCCGACATGGAGCTGCTGCGGGAGTCGCTGGGGATCTCGCGATGGCAGGTCTTCGGCGGGTCCTGGGGGTCGACGCTGGCGCTCGCGTACGCCGAGAAGCATCCCGGCCGCGTCTCGGAACTGGTGCTGCGCGGGATCTTCACGCTGCGTTCGTCCGAACTGGACTGGTACTACCGCGGCGGGACGGCCGCGCTCTTCCCCGACCTGTGGGAGAAGTTCATGGCCCCGCTCGCGGGTCTGTCCGGTGATCCGATCGAGCTGTACGCGGAACTGCTGGCCTCGCCGGACCCTGCCGTGCACGGGCCGGCGGCGGTCGCGTGGAGCACGTGGGAGGGCGCGACGGTGACGTTGCTGCCGCGGCCGGAACTGGTGGCGGAGTTCGCCGAGCCGTCCTACGCGCTGGCGTTCGCGCGGATCGAGAACCACTACTTCCGGCACGGCGGGTGGTTCGAGGAGGGGCAGCTGATCCGGGACGCCGCGCGGTTGAAGGACATTCCCGGCGTGATCGTGCAGGGCCGGTACGACGTCGCCACTCCCGCCGTGTCGGCGTGGGACCTGCACAAGGCCTGGCCGGGGTCCGAACTGGTGCTGGTGCCGGATGCCGGGCACGCCTACGACGAGCCCGGCACCCTCGCCGCCCTGCTGGCGGCGACCGATCGGTTCCGCGACTGACTAACGCAGGCCGACCCACTTGGCGCTGGACGCGGTGCAGGGCGCGACCGTGACCGTGGCAGTGAGGCACTTGCCGGTGCCGACGTTGCGGAACTGGAAGGAGGTTCCCGTGGGCACGCGGCGCCAGCGCTGGCTGGCGCTGGAAGCGCACGGCCTGGTGAGCACGTCATCCGCGGACGCCACCGACAGGCACCTGTCGGTGGCCCTGTTGCGCGGCCAGTCGACGCCCCCGCTGATCGGGACGAGCCAGCGCTGACTGGCGGAGATCTCGTTGCACAGCCGCAGAACGACGTTGGTGCCGGTGTCGGCGAGGCACCGGGAGGTGCCGGCGAGCTGGTAGACGACCACCGGGTCGGCGTGGGCCGGAACGGCGGTGAGCGCGGTGACGGCGGCGGCGGTCGCGATGATCGCGGCTGGTTTCCCCATGGGCGACGATCCTGGCAGCGCACCGGTGCCGGCGAATCCACCTGTGGTTGTCAACCCTGGCCGTAGTCGAGTGCCGTCTCGAGGCTGCGCCGCGCCTCGACGAGCGAGGGGCCGTACCAGGTGAGGTGCCTGCCGCTGACCAGCACGTAGGGCAGGCCGGGGAAGCTCTCTGGGCCGTCCTCGTGGGTGAACAGGTACGGCTCGTCGGGCAGGATCACCAGGTCGGGGCGCTGGGCGTTGAGCTCTTCGAGGGTCGGACGCGGGTAGCGCTCGTCGTGCGCCGCGTAGACGTTCTCGATTCCCAGGCGCCGCAACACGTCGGTGGCGAAGGTGTCGCGGCCGACGACGACCCACGGGCGGCGCCAGACCGGGATCAGCGCGGTGAGTTTGCCGGGTTTCGTGTCGCGCCAGAGGTCTTCGGCCCGCGTGAGCCAGTCCGGTTCGAGGTCCCAGCCGAGTCCGAAGAGCCTTCTGAGCGACTTCAACGCCATCGGGACGGTCTTCGGCGCCTCGGTGACCCAGACGTTGATGCCGTTGGCGCGCAGGCGGTCGACGTCCTCCGGGCGGTTCTCCTCGGAGTTCGCGATGACGAGGTCCGGGCCGAGACTCATGACCTTGTCGACGTCCGGGTACTTCGAGCCACCGACCCGTGGTACGTCCAAATCGGACGGATGCGTGCAGTAGTCCGTCGCCCCCGCCAGTGCGCCGGGCACGGTCGCCGCGACGGCCTCGGTGATGGACGGCACCAGGCTGACCACGCGTCGTGGCTGGTCCAGCGCGACCGGCTCACCGAGGTCGTCGACGGGGAGCATCAGACACCCGTGATCTTCAGGCCCGCGTGGGTCTTGTACCGGCGGTTGACCGCGATGAGGTTCGCGGTGAACGCCTCGACCTGGTGGGCGTTGCGCAACCGGCCGCCGTAGACGCCGCGGAAGCCCGGCACGAGCCCGGCCAGTTCCCTGACGGTGTCGGTGGCCTCGCGGTCGTCGCCGAGCACGAGGACGTCCATGTCCACTTCGGACACGCTGAGGTCGGCCAGCAGCACCGCGGACACGTGGTGGAACGCGGCGGTGACCTTGGACTCGGGCAGGAGGAGCTCGGCCTGCTGTGCCGCGCTGCCCTCGGCGACCGGGAGCGCGAACGGGCCCTGCTTGTCGAAGCCGAGCGGGTTCACGCAGTCGATGACGATCTTCCCGGCCAGCTGGTCGCGCAGGCTCGTCAGCAGGTCGCCGTGACCGTCCCAGGGGACCGCGACGAGGACGATGTCGGAGTCGGCCGCGCAGTCGGAGTTGTCCGCGCCCCGGACGTCGCCGCCGGCCACCTCGACGATCTCCTTGGCCGCCAGTTCCGCGCGGTCCGCGCTGCGAGAGCCGATGATCACCTTGACACCCGCCTTGGCCCAGCGGATGGCGAGGCCCCTGCCCTGGGCTCCGGTGCCGCCGAGGACGCCGACTGTGAGGTCACGAATCTCTGTCACCCCTGCATCTTCACACGGCCCGCCGGCGGCAGGCTGCCCAACGTGACCTTGCGCTCGCCGGGTCACGGGTGCTCGAAGCGGACGCGGCGGGCGGCCGGGTCGGCCTCGGCCAGGCGGACCCGGATCCGCTCGCCTTCCGGCAGCCGCCTGCCGGAGCACTTGGCGAGGATCGGCGGAGCGGCCACGAACACCTCGGCTTCCTTGTCGCCGGAACGCAGGACGACGGCGTCGAACTCCTGGCCCGTACGTCCGGCCAGCACCCGGGCCTCGACCTGGTCGAGCGAAGCCCGCTCCACCTTCGAGGCCAGGGAGTCCGAGGAACCCATCAGGGATGGCAGCTGGGGCAGCGCCTCGGCCAGCCAGGAGGGCAGTGCGGAGCCCGCGGTGACGGCCAGGCAGACCTCGGTGGCGAAGCGGTCGACGAGGCGGCGCAGGGGTGCGGTGACGTGGGTGTAGGGCGCTGCCACGCCCGCGTGGGTCGTGAGCTCCGGGACCGAGCCGGCGAACGCCGAGTAGCCCGCGCCGCGGAGCAGGCGGGTGGCGTCGGTGAACAGGGCCAGTGCCTCGGGGCGAGAGGCGTCGAGGCCGGCCAGGAAAGCGCCCGGGGAGAGGTCGGCGGGCCACGGGACGCGCAGCGCCGCCGCGGATCTGCGCAGGGAGTCGACGGCGTCGGCGTCCGGGGCGGGCAGGGTGCGGAGGATGCCCACGCGGGCCTCCAGCATGATCGACGCGGCGGCCATGCCGGTCATCAGGGAGATCTCGGCGTTCCAGGAGTCGACCTCGGCGCGCGGGCGGGTGACGAGTGTCCAGCCGGAACCGTCGGACTCGATCTCCTGCTCGGGCAGTTGCAGCTCGATGGCGCCGCGGTCGCGGGCGAAGGCGCGGCGGAGGGGGCCGAACTCGGCCAGTGCCGCGACGGAGGGGTGCGGAGTGCCCGCGTCGAACGAAGCCTGGACCGTGGCGTAGTCGAACTGGGCCGTCGAACGGACCAACGCGCGCCGGACCTCGACGGCCGAAGGGATGCCGTCGGCGGCACAGGTGAACGTCCACAGGACCGCGGGACGCACCACGCCGGGCAGCAGGGAGGCCGCGCCCTCGGAGAGCACGGTGGGGTGCAGGGGGACGTTGCCGTCGGGCAGGTAGATGGTCTGGCCTCGGCGGCGGACCTCGAGGTCCAGCGGGCCGCCGGGCGTCACGAAGGTGCCCAGGTCGGCGATCGCGTAGTGGACCACGAAACCGTCGCCCGCACGTTCGACGCACAGGGCCTGGTCCAGGTCCTTCGCGCCGGGTGGGTCGATCGTCACCAGCGGGATCGAGGTGAGGTCGGGGCGGTCTCCGATCGAACGCGAGACCGCCGCCTCGGCCTCGGCGAGCACGGCCGGCGGGAAGGACGGTGGAAGACCGAACTCGGTGCGGATGCCGTCGAAGGACAGGTCAGCACGGCCCGTGCGGATCACCAGGGAAGCCACCCGCACAGACTAGGGAACCGACCTCAGTCCTCGTCCTCGCCGCGCCACTTCTTGTCGGACTCGTCGGCCGCGCGGGTCCGTTCGCGGGCGATCTCCAGAGCTCGGGCCGCGGTGGCCTCGTCCGGGTAGGGGCCCATGCGGTCGGGGCCCTTGCAACCCTTGCCCTGCTCCACCGCCTGGTGGGTCAGGCAGTAGTACCAGCCGTTCGTGTCACTCATACGCGTTCGCCTCCCAAAGGCGCCGGGAATCCCCGCGGCGGCGTGGACTGGTTGGCGTTGGCGTACTCCGCCGGGATCGGGTCCAAACACGAGACCAGTACCGTGCGGTCCTCGGCGTTCTCGATCTTACGTCCGGACCGGTCGCGGTAGACCAGCGAACCGTCGGAGTCGATCTCCATGATCGCGCCGACCTCGGCCAGCTGGTCCTCGTCGAGGTCTGAAAGCTTCTCGTAGCGGGACGGCACCACGCGGTAGACCGGCCACTTCAGGTGGCCGTAGGTGCGGTGGAACTCCGCCAGCAGGTGGGTGAGGTGCTGCTGCCACGGCAGCGGCATCGCCTCGGCCAGTGCCCGCGGCACCACCACGTAGTCGGACGAGACCCCCGGAGCTCCGGCCGCCATGTAGTCACGCACCGGTGTGCTCGACGCGGGCGGTCCGGAAGGCCTCGGAATGGGGTCGTGGTTGAACATGCAGCGCCTCCCCGCGATCTACACGCCCGGCCGGACGGCCAGCGGCATCAACTCGTGATAGTTCCAGTTGACCTTGCTGATCTTCACGACGTCACCCGTCTGGGGGGCGTGGATGTACTCGTCGCCGCCGAGGTACATGGCCACGTGGTGCACCGTTCGCGGGTTCGACGTGTCGGTCGCCCAGAAGATCAGGTCGCCTGCTTGGGCGTCGCGCACCGGGAGGTGGGCGCCGCCCTTCTCGTACTGGTCGTTCGCGACGCGCGGGATCTTCACGCCGGCCGCCGCGAACGCCTTCACGAGGATGCCGGAGCAGTCCCACGCGTCCGGGCCGTTGCCGCCCCACAGGTACGGCTCGCCCAGCTGTTCCTTGGTGAACCCGATCGCGACGCCCGCGGCGTTCGAGGCCAGCAGGAACTGGCCTGCGCCCGCTCCGCAGCCCGCCGGGTCGCTGATCTGACCGAGCTCGCCGAGCAGGAACGCGGCCATGGCCTCCCAGTTGTGGTACCGGTCGGGGAACGCCGAGCGCTCGACGGCCTGCGCCGAGTCACCGGGGCGCTTGTTCTCCCAGTCCGGCACCTTCAGCAGCACGTCGTAGAACTTGTTGATCGAGTAGGTCGGGTCGGTCACCTCGGCGGGCGACCCCCAGCCCATCGACGGGCGCATCTGGAAGATGCCCAGCGAGTCGCGGTCGCCGTAGTTCAGCGGCCGCAGGCCCGACTCGGTCATGCCGGCCTGGATCGCGATCTGCCACGCGAGCGGCGGCAGCTTGCGCTCCTGGCCGATGGAGATGATGCGCGCGACGATGTTGCGCTGCTCGTCGTTGAGGCGCGACGCGTCGCGGCGGCCCCTGTCGCCACCACCCGCGTTCCACGGCCCGATGGCGGCGTTGCAGCTCATCCGCGCGAAGCCCGCGGTCGCCGCCGGATTCGTGGAGTTGCTGACGACCTGTGTCACGCCCGACGTCGCCACTGCGATCACGACGACCGCGGCCAGTGCTCCGATCAGCAACATCACGCGCATGGGTCAGTCCGCCTTCGTGTAACTGTTCACACGCCACTCGTTGGCCGGCGTCTTGACCAACGTGATGACGACCTTGCCGGAGTCGGTGCCCACCTCGAAGTCGGCCGACGACACGAAGGACTTCTTCGCCGTGACCCTCTGGGTGATCTTGGTGGGCACGTTCTTCGGGTCGATCGTGGCCATCTGCGCGAGGAACTCCTCCGTCGTGTACGGACGGAGCTGCGCGAGCCACTTGTTGACGTCGTTGTCCGGCGGCGGCTTGATCCAGTTCTCCGCCCACAGCTCGGCGATCAGCTGCGCGTCGGCCTGGGGCGGGGCCGCCGAGGCCGAGATCGACGGCGGCGGCACCTTCGTCGGCAGGGAGGCCCCGCTGCCCGGCAGCTGCCCGACCTGGGTGCCCTGCGGCGACGTCGACGGCTGGTTCGCCGCCGCCGGATCGGCGGGCCCCCGGTCGAGCACCCTGGGGACGATCACGCCGAGCGCGACGACCACCACCACGAAGAGGACGATCGAGGCGGCCAGGTGGCGCGGGGAACGCAGCGGCCAGCCCCACAGCCTGCGGTAGACCGCGGTACGGCCGCGGTTGGTTCGGATCGGCATCTACGCTCCCCTCTTCCCGATGAACACTGTCAGCTGTTGTCCCTGACCTCGAAGCCACGCGACGGCCGGTAGATCACGTGCACCGGACGTCCTGCCACCACTTCCGTCTCGGCTCTGCGGGGTTCCTGCACCGGAGCGGAGTAGCCGTTCGAGCGCGACGGCACGAGCACCGCGTCGTCGACCCGGTCCCACTGCCTGTCGGTGACCGTCGGGCTGTCCACCACGCGCGACCGGGCGGCCGGCAACGCCACCGGGCCCGATCCCGCCGGCAGGGCCCCCGCCCGCACGCCGGAACCGTCCGGGCCGCTGACGATCTGGCCCGGCTGCGCGTCGCGGTCGAGGCGCTGCGCCGTCGCCATGACGGGGTTGGAGGCCTCCGGGCGGACGCGGCCGCGACCGCGTTGCGGCACCTCTTCGCCGTCGGCGTCGCTGTCGCGCACCGAGTCCCAGAACTCGTCCTGCGGCGTCGGGCCGGTGTTCTTCTTGCGGCCCATCATCTTCGACCAGACGCCGCCGCTCATCGGCAGGACGTTGCTCGCGGAGCCGACGGACATCTCGACCATCTGCCACATGCGGCGCAACGGTTTGCCGATCACGAAGCACACGAGTGTCAGCATCAGGCCGAGCAGCGTGCGCGTCAGCAACGAGAGCCCGGTCGCGTTGAAGATCGCCTGCAGCAGCAACGCGTGGACACCCGCGAGGACCGCGAGCACCAGCACGTTGAACACCGTCACGGCGGCCGCGCGGGCGACCTTGCGCAGCAGGTCGTGGTGCAGCAACGCGACCAGGCCGATGAGCGGACCGGCGAGCGTGAGGATGCGCAGCAGCAGCTGGGCCAGCAGCACCGCGGCCTTCGCGAACAGCTGGAAGAGCGAGAACGCGATCGACTGCAGCAGCGCGAGGAAACCCGCGCCGGTGCGGCTGCCGTCGGTGCCGTCGAAGTAGCCCTTGGCGGTGCCGAGCTGCGCCTCCAGGGCCTTCCACTCGGCCTTCTTGGCCTCCAGGGCCGCCTGGTCGGCGTCCTTGTGCTCGGCGATCTCCGTCGTCGTCCAGGCCTGCGCCTTGAGGATGCGCGGGCCGTACTCGGCGGCCTGCGGCGCCTCCGGCGTGCCGAAGGCGCCGCGCAGCCAGCTCTGGTAGACGACGGCGTCGTGCAGTTTCGTCGGCAGGACGTGGAGTGTGCCTTGTTCCTCGGGCGCCTCGATGAAGCCCGCCTGTATCTCCGAAGTCTTGGAGACCAGTGTGTTGTCGAGGAGGTTGTAGAACTGCGGCAAGGCCAATGTGGACGTTGCCAGCCACATGGCCGCCAGCGCCCAGAGCCCGCGTTTGGAGATCGTGGCGAAGTCGCCCGTCCAGATCTGCCGGAACATCAGGATCGCGAGGATCAGCGCCACCAGGCCGAACCAGCGCAGGTAGACGTTGTCGTAGACCTTCTGCACGCCGTTCTTCACGGCGTCGTCCAGCGGAACCAGCAGGCCGCGGCCCATCACCGTGTAGTGCAACGCGTTCGTGGCACCGACGATGTTCTTGCCGATGCTGAAGAGCTCGTTGCCCGCCCACGTGTCGAGCGTGGCGCTGGCGTTCGGCACGATCGAGCAGTTGGCCTGGTGGTAGTGCCACACCATGCCCGCGTAGCCGTAGTCGAGGTACGGCGAGCCCGGCAGGCCGTTGCCGACCGGCGGGTCGAGCGCGCCGACCATGCCCGCGCCGGGCCGTTCAGGGTTGGGTGCGTCGTTGCAGGACTGGGCGTGCGCCGGAGCGCCGATGACCACCTGCAGTGCCAGGATCGCCGACACCATCATGACCGCACGGGACTTGGCTGACGTGCGCAGCGCGAACCGCCGCCTTGCCCAGAGCAAGGCGGCGATCACGAGCACGATCGTCAGCGCGGTCATGCGCCGCCGTCCCGGTGGCGGTGGGGGCCGTCACCATGGCCCACCAGCTGGGCCTCTTCCTCCGTCAGTCCGAGCTCCATGTCCGCCGCCAGTTCGTCGTCGATCTCGTCGGGCACGTAGGCGGGCGGCTGGGGCGCCGCGTGGTCGTCCTCCGCCGGCACGAGTTCGCCCTTGCCGTTGTCGCGCTTGGCATCGGGCGTCGTGTCGAGGGCGTTGCGCAGGTGTTCGAGGTGCGGGCCGCTGAAGTCGACGCGGATCCGCTCCACGCCACCGGCACCGTCGCCGAAGATGAACTGGCGCGGCGCGCGGTCGCGCTCGGTCGCGTTGCGATCGCCACCGGGCCTGCGGCCGAGCGACGCGACGACCTGCTCGTACCCGGCGCCGACCGGCACCTTGAGCAGCCGCAGCGCGTCCGCCTGCGCCTGGTCGTCGTCGAGCCGGCCGACGAAGACCGAGTCGAGCAGCGCGACGAAGCCCTGGATCCTCAGGAAGTCGGCGGGGATCTGGCTGGACAGCAGCACGCGGACGTTCCACTTGCGGGAGTCACGCGCGAAGCGGTTCATCAGCACGCGACCGGTCGGGACCTCCGAGAGGAAGAACGCCTCGTCGATCCAGACGCCCTTGCGCTGGTCCTTGGGTTTCTCGTAGATCGAGCGCTGGGTGAGCCAGGCGGCGAGGTTCAGCATCTCGACGCCGAGGGACTCCGCGTCCGTCCAGTGCTCGCGGCCGGTGCCGTCCTTGGGCAGGTTCAGGCCCGCCATCGTGAGGACGGTGAGCCGGTCGTCGCGCACCTCGTTGTACGGGTCGTGGTTCTCCTCAGGGATCAGCAACGACATGCGCTCGCGCATCTCGTCGAGGAAGTCCGCGACGACGACGGCGTGCTCATGGTGCTCGGACGCGTCGCGGCGCAGCGCCTCGAAGACGAGACCGGGGTGGGCGTCGAAGCGGCCACCGACCGTGCGGACCGCTCGCAGCAGCACGATTCGCGTCTGGGGCAGGCGCGCGACCTCATACGGCAGCAGGCCGGTGAGCACGTCCAGGACGAGACGGCGGCGGGTGGCGGCCGCGAGGGCCTTCTCCCGGCGCCAGGCCCGTTCCGGGTCGTCCTCGTCGAGGAAGTGCTCGAGCATCGGCTCGGCGACCACCCGGTAGGGGTTGAGGATGCCGGGCTGGGCGTTGAGCAGGTTGATCGGACGCGCGTAGGGCCGCAGCTCGGGCAGTTCGCACAGCGCCGACAGCGGACCGGACGGGTCGAGCAGCGTCCAGTGCGCGCCGGCCCGCAGCGTCTTGTAGACCATGCCGCCGCCGAGGAACGACTTACCGGCACCGAGGCCCGCGACCATCGCCGTCAGACCGGAGGAGTCGCGGAGCTCCTGCGCCATCCACGGGTCCCACGCGACCGGGCGGCGCGTGGCCGTGACGGTCTCGCCCAGGAGAATCCCGCGCCGGTCGCCGACCTCGGCCGTGGCGGTGGGAACCGCACTCGCGGCCCACAGCACGCTGCCGCGACGCAGGTAGGCGCCGTTGGACAGCGGCTCGCCGGGGATGAACTCGCGGGCGATCGCGTACTGGGCCTCGGGGTGCTCGATCGCGACCTTCGGCTTGTAGAGCTCCAGCAGCGACTGGGCCAGGCGCAGGGCCTCGCGCTCGGTCGGGCCGCTGACCGCGAGCCGCCACCAGCTGCGCACCCGGGTGCCCAGCGCGGTGAAGCCCGACGTCATCTCGTCGTCGATCTCCAGCACGCGGCCTGCCTGGCGGGCCAGCGACTGCGGCGGCTCGATCTCGTGCTCGTCGGTGTAGTGGCGGACCTGCGAGCGGACCTTGCTCATCTGCCGCGACAGCTCGCCCGAGACCTCCTCGGGCCTGCGCACGTAGATACGCGCGGACCACTCGACGGAGGCCGGCAGGCGGTCTGCGCGCTGCACCCACGGGTCGTCGACCTCGGGGATCTGCAGGCCGTGCATGAGCCCGACCGTCAGCACCGCGACGTGCCGCTTGATGCCCGCGTTCGAGCCGGTGCGGCCGCGCACGGTCACCGTCGGCGAGTACGGCTCCTGGTGGAAGTCCGCGGCGTCGGTGAAGGACGCCAGGTCCTCCGGTTCCCACGCGGCGCCCGGCACGGCGGGCATGTTGCGCGGCGCGGGCAGGCCCAGCGAGCACGACCTGTGCATCAGCCAGGACATCTCCTCGGCCGTCGCGGGACGGCCTTCGAGCCCCGCGGACCCGATCACCTGGTCGAGGTGCTCGACCTCGGAGTCGAGCGCCACGAGCTCGGCGTCGACGGCGTCCGGGAAGACCTTGCGCAGCACGGGGGCCGCGCGTTCGACCGCGCGGTCCATCATGTTGCGGGTCTGCACCTGCACGCCCAGGTAGACCTCTTTCTCGGCCATCGAGCGGCCCATGAGCTGCTGCTGTTCGCCGACCATGTAGTCGTCGAACGACAGCGTGCCCGGAGTGTCCGGCAGGCGCTTGACGGCGTTGTGCACGTGCGCCTCGGCCCACATGCGGATCGGATACGGCCGCGTGGTGACCCGCAGGTGCATCCAGCGGCCCTGCAGCTCGGCGTACTGGCCCGCGATCGCGGCGATCAGGTCCTGGCGCTGCGAGTCGCTGCGGAACGACCAGCGCTGCGGGGCGAGCCGGTACCAGGCGTAGACCTCCTGGCCGGTGCGCAGCAGGTGGCCGTCGATGCTGCGGGCCGCGATGGAGGGGGTGTAGCTCGGCACGGCCTGCTCGCCGGGCAGGCGGCGGCCACGCTTGGAATAGGCGGCCCTGTCGCGTTCGCGCGGGTCCGCGGCGGCGTGCTGGGCGATGTGCTGGGCGGAGCGACGGTCACGGTCTCGCCGGCGTCCGAACACCGCGAACCTCCTTCTTACGGCTGTCTGACGTCCGGCGGGGCTGGGCCTGCTGTCTCGCCCGTCGTTGTTGTTTCCTGCTCAACTGGGGACGAGGCCGCTGCGGGGTGACCCGGATCCGGGCGGCGCTGGCCGCTCCGCCGGTACTTGCCGTGCGCTCTCGAGGTGCGGTGAGCTCGCGGACCCACATCGACATGACGGCCGTGAGGGGCCGTTCATGGCTGATCCGCTGGGTGATGAACCGGGTGAGGATGATCGTCGCGACGAGGGCCCACGCGGTCGAGAAGAACCCGAACCCGATGCCCATCTGCCGTTCGATCGTGAGTACGACGAGGAAAACGACGATTCCGACGCCCCACGCGACGTATCGCGCGCGCCAGGGAAAAGTCGCTTTGGGCGGGCCGAGCCAGACGGCGTCGACCCGGTAGACCTCGTCGTCAGTGCGGACCCGCACGTGTCAGCCTCCGACGAACAAACCGGCGAGCCACTGGCCGATGTTCGCGCCCGCGTCGGTCGTGACGGCGAGCCCGATGATGGCCAGCGCGACGATCACGCCACCGAGGCGGCGCATGACGCCCGCGTTGTCACCCTTGCCACCGCCCAGCCAGAGCAGCAGGAGCGCGACGGTCAGCAGGAGCAGCGGGACGATGTTGTCCAGGATCCAGTCGCGGACATTGCCTGTGCCCGGCACCGTCGGCTGCTGCTGAGCGAGTGTCACCAGGTCCATGGCGGTCATTTCTTACTCCAGAGTGCGCGGGGGCTGGCGCTACGAGTAGAACACGAGTTCGTCACGACGTGTGGGGTTGTTGCTGCGGGCTGTAGATCATCTGGCCGTTCCCCCTGCGAGGAATTACGTCTAATCTGGCCGACACATCATCACTGAGGAGACGTCAGTGGGGAACACCCGGCTTGAGATTCTCTCCGTCGCCGACAAGGTTCACCCGACTGCGAACGCCCTGGTCACCCACAGTGCGTGCGTCCCAAACAAGCGCACGTGTCCACTCATGTGAACACGCTGATCGGCCGGTTCGCGACCCCGCTGGGTGTGCGGCCCGGAGCCACGACTCCGAGGAGATTCGCCCATGCTCGAACCTGACCTCGTGCCGGACGGAAGTGTGGACGGAATCACAGCCTCCCCTAGTCCTCCAGGCGTGGACGAGCCTACCGGGCAGACCGCGCAATCGCGGCGCCGGGTCCAGCGGACGATCAACTTCGACAGGTCGGTGCTGGAGCGGGCGCGTGCGGCGGCCACCTACCTCGCTTCCTACGAGCCACAGGCCGGAGTGCGGTCGCTGGCGGACATCGTGAACCCCGCCGTGCTCGCCTACGTGACCGAGCTGGAGGAGCTCTACAACGGCGGCGAGCCCTTCCGTCCCGTGCTGCGGATGCCCTCAGGCCGCCCCGCCAACCGCTGACCCCCTGCTTCCGGACGGAACGCGGGGGCCCCGCGTTTCCCAGTTGGAAACGCGGGGCCCCCGTGTTACTCGTCAGGAGGCGCCGGAGATGCGCCAGAACCAGCCGGTCGAGGTGTAGTCGGGGCCGACGGAGCCCTTGCCCCAGAAGTAGTCGTTGTAGTTGCCCAGCCCACCGGTCGCCGGCTGGTAGACGCCCATGGTCGCCCAGCGGACGGACGCGGGCTGCGTGTCGATGCTGGCCTGCGCCCACGCCTGGCGGACCTTCATCGGGTTGTTCCACCACAGGAACGGCGAGCGCCACATGTAGTGACCGAACTTGCCGCCGTGGTTGGCCGAGTTGTAGCTGATCGTGGTGAAGCTGTTGATCTGGTGCAGGCCGCGGAACGCCTGGCCCCAGCGCTGCGCCCAGTTCTGGCCGCCGGCGCTGTCCTGGAGGATCAGGCAGGTGAAGAGGCTCATCCACTCGACGTCGTTGTTGCCCCAGCGCGCCTCGGTGTTGGCGAGCTTGGTGTCGTTGTGGTTGGAGCAGCCGGTGAAGTAGAAGCCGGTGCCGCTGCCGTGGCCCTGCCAGTAGGTGAGGTCGACGTCGTCAGCCCAGTAGGTGTCCTGGCCGCCGGGGAACACGGGGTCCTTGAAGTCGCTCTCCCACGCGTTGTGGTCGAGCCAGCTGAACGCCCGCGGGATGCCGTGGTTGTTCGCCTCGGTGTTGAACGTGCCGATGTTGGCCGCCGTGTTGGGCAGGCCGGAGCAGTTGCCGGTGCCCTCGCTGCCGACCTGCGTGCCGGCGGCCTGCGTCTGGAACTGCGCGTCGGGCCGCGGTGACTGCGGCGGCTGCGGCACCGGCAGCTCCGCTCCGACCGCGGCGGGCAGGGTGATGGCCTGCGGGGCGCCACCGTCGGCGTTGCGGCCGGTGCAGCGGAACGACGGCTCGATCCGGTCGACCTTCTGGTCGAGGCCCGGTGCCACGTAGACGTAGCCGACCTCCGGCTTCACCCCGGCGCCCAGGTACTCGGCGCACAGCTTGGCGCCGTACGCGAGGTCGTTGACCTTGACCGAGCCGGCCTTGTCGTAGGTGCGTGCGGCGTGGCTGACCGCCGTGACGCCCTGCGCGTCGAACGAGACGCGGATGTTCGCGCCCTCACCCTCCAGCGGCAGGCCGTCGAGCTGGAACGTGTAGGACACGCTGGTGTCGAGGTTGGCCGTGAGTGCGTTGCGCCCGTTGGGATCCGCGAGTTCGAACGTCGTGTGCTGCGCGGTGGGCGTCGCGTTCGCCGGCAACACACCTGCCGTGCGGAGTGCTTCCTGCGCGCGCTTGGCCGCTTCGTCCGTGGGGATGGTCTGGATGCGCTTGAGGGCCTCCGTGTCGAGCGCGGTCTGCGTGGTCGGGTTGCCGTCCTCGTCCGGCTTGCCCTGTCCTTTGTCGACGGTCGGCAGGTGCTGGAAGCGTTGCTCGTCCGCGAAGGTGACCTCCCCGTGCTCGGATCTCTGGACGTCCTTGAGGCCGAACGCCCGTTGCAGCCGCTGGGCCTGTTCCTGGTCGAGCCCGGAGCTCGTCACCCCGTAGACGGGCAGCTCCGTGACGTCGGCGGCCGCGACACCGGCCACTCCCGCGGTGACGAGGCTGGACAGGGCCAGCACCACCGTCAGCTTGCGTTGCATGTCTCTTCCCTCCCTTGGGGACGGCCGGCCGCAGGGGCCGACCGTCTGACAGGAGGATGTGAGGCTCGGGGCCGTGATACCGAGAGTGGCCTGTTGCCACGGGCGCACCACTCGAACGGCCGAAATTCTGTAACACCCTTGGGACAGCAGCGACTTAGAGGCGGACACCTGGGTACTTGATGCCCGCTCCGGTGTTCAGCACGACCACTTCGTCCTCCGCCCCGAGCCAGCCGGTCTGCCTGAGCTCGCGGACGGCGCTGATCGTCGCGGCGCCCTCCGGGCAGAGGAAGACGCCTTCGCGGCGCGCGCATTCGGCCCGGTCGGCTTCGATCTGCTCATCGGTCACCGCGACCGCCGTGCCGTTGGTCTCCGCGATGGCTCGCAGGATGATGAAGTCACCCAAGGGTTTCGGCACGTTGATGCCGAACGCGCTGGTGTAGGCGCCGTCCCAGAACACCGACTCGGGCCTGCCCTCGTCGAACGCCCTGACGATCGGCGCGCACCCCGTGGACTGGACGGCGACCAGCCGCGGCAGCTTTCCGTCGATCCAGCCGAGCTCGCGCATCTCGTGCAGCGCCTTGTGGATCCCGATCAGGCCGACCCCGCCACCGGTCGGGTAGACGATCACGTCGGGGACGCGCCAGCCGAGCTGTTCGACGATCTCGTAGCCCATCGTCTTCTTGCCCTCGATCCGGTACGGCTCGCGCAGCGTCGAGGCGTCGAAGAGGTCGACGTCGGCGATGGCCTTGGCGGCGTCGGCGATGGTGCCCGGCACGATCCGCAGCTCGGCGCCGCTCGCCTCGACCTCCTCGCGGGTGATCAGCGGGGCGTCCTCGGGCATGGCGATGACGCTGCTGAGGCCGGCGCGGGCGGCGTAGAGGGCCCAGGCGGCGCCCGCGTTGCCGTTGGTCGGCATCTTGATGCCCTTGATGCCGAGCTCCTTCGCCCGCGCCACGCCGACCGCCGCGCCGCGGGCCTTGAACGAGCCGGTCGGGATGAGCGCTTCGTCCTTCAGCAGGATGTTCGCGTCCAAGGCGCGGCCCATCGCCTTCAGCGGGACGAGCGGGGTCATGCCCTCGCCGAGGCTGAACGCGGGGTCGGGGTCGCGGACCGGTAGCACGTCGCGGTAGCGCCAGAGGCTGTTCTCCCGGGTGGGCCGGCCGGCCTTCGCGAGGTCGTAGCGGGCCAGCAGCGGGGACGCGCAGTCGTGGCAGAGGTTCTGGACGGCGTTGGCATCGTGTTCGCGGCCGCAACGGGCACATTCCAGATGCGAGAGCATGCCGTCATGCATACAGGCGGATGAGCCGGCATGTAAGCCGGATCCTGTTCGTGGGACCGAGGTCCCAGTCGGCGGCCATCCATCTGGGCCTGCCGTCGCCGACAGGCTCTAGCGGCCTACCCGCGAGCATCGGGCGGGCCGCCCTCAAACGCTCACGCAGGCACTTTCGTGCCCTCTTGGCCTTGCTCCGGGTGGGGTTTACCTAGCCGCCCCAGTCACCTGGGGCGCTGGTGGTCTCTTACACCACCGTTTCACCCTTACCCCGGCTCGCGCCGGGGCGGTCTGCTTTCTGTGGCACTGTCCCGAGGGTCGCCCCTGGTTGCCGTTAACAACCACCCTGCCCTGTGGAGTCCGGACTTTCCTCGACGCTCACGCGCCGCGGCCGCCCTGCCGACTCATCCGCGCTCACCAGGATATCCCAGCCGCTGGAACCGGTTGTCCACTGGTCCGGACGTTGGTTGACTTCGGCCATGACACGACGTCGCCACGTCGACCACGGCCGCGTGGCAGCCAGCCTGTGTTGCTGCCTCCGTTGAGCGCGTTCTTCGCATCCGCGACCTCAAGGAGTGCCCCGTCATGTCCGATCTGCTGATCATCTCCGGCGCCCCCTCCCCCACCGCGCCGACCGGCGTAGTCGTGTCGCACGTGGCCGCCGTGCTGCGGGCCGCGGGCCACCACGTGTCGTTGCTCGACGTGCGCGCGTTGCCGACGTTGTCGCTGCTCACCGAGGACCTGCGCGACCCGGAAATCGCCGGCGCGGTGAGCGGCGTGCTGTCGGCCGACGGCGTGGTGGTCGCCTCACCGGTGTACCGCGCCGCCTACAGCGGCCTGGTGAAGGCGTTGCTCGACCTGCTGCCGAAGAAGGCGCTGCGCGGCCGCGCCGTACTGCCGTTGGCGACGGGCGGCAGCCAGGGCTTCCTGGTCGCGATGGACTACGCGCTGCACCCGTTGCTCGCGGCCAAGGGCGCGGACCAGGTGGTGCGCGGCGAGTTCGTGCTGGACCAGAACGTCGGCACCCCCGAGGCGGCCACTCAGCTGGAGGCGGCGGCCGACCGGCTGGTGCTCGCCCTGACCCCGCGCCTGCGGAAGGTCAGCTGAGGTGTGAGGTGTCGTTGACGAGCTTCACCGACGCGTGCCCGTCCGGGTAGAACTCGGCGATCGACACGCCCGTGAGGTCGAGGTGCATCCGGAACAGGAACTGCGGCCCGACGTCGAGGGCCTGCCGGAGCAGGGTCTTGATCGGCGTGACGTGACTGACCAGCACCAACGTCTTGCCGCCGTACCGGGAGATGATGTCCGTGCGCGCCTTCCGCACCCTGGCGTGGACCTCGTCGAAGCTCTCACCCTGCGGCGGCCTGACGCTCGTGTCGCCCAGCCACCTGCGATGCACCTCGGGGTCCCGCTCGCTCGCCTCGGCGAACGTCAGGCCTTCCCACGCGCCGAAGTCGGTCTCGATGAGCCCCTGGTGGGTGACGACCTCCAGCCCGACCTTGTCTCCCAGCTTCCGCGCGGTCTGCAGCGCCCTCTGCAGCGGTGACGAGATGACCGCCGCGATGCCGTCCAGTGTGGAGAGACGACTGGCGGCCTTCTCGGCTTGTTCCTGGCCGAACTCCGTCAGCGGGTGGTCGCCCCGGCCCGAGTAGCGGCGGTCGACCGACAGCTTGGTCTGGCCGTGCCTGAGCAGGATCAGGCGGGTGGGTTCTCCCGTGGCGCCACTCCAGTGCGGCTGCTTGGCACCCTCTTTTGTGGTGTCGTTCGCGCTGTTGGCTCCGTCCATGGCCTCGTTGGCCAGCCGGTCCGCCTGCCGGTTGCGTTCGCGCGGGATCCACTCGTACGTGATCTTCTGGAAGGCGCGCCCGAGGGCCTGCGCCTCCTTCGCGAGAGGCTGCATCGAGGGGTGCTTGATCTTCCAGCGCCCGGACATCTGCTCGACGACGAGCTTGGAGTCCATCCGCACGTCGACGGTCTCGGCGTTCAGCTCCTGGGCGGCCCTGAGCCCCGCGATGAGGCCCTGGTACTCGGCCACGTTGTTGGTGGCGACCCCCACGAACCCCTTGCGCTCGGCCAGCGTCTCGCCGCTGAGCTTGTCGCGGACCACTGCGCCGTAACCAGCAGGTCCGGGGTTGCCCCGCGACCCGCCGTCGGCCTCGACGATCACCTTCACCGGCCGATCGTAGCCCCGCGTTCAGGGCCGTCCGGACGCCCTGTATCCTTCTCCCATCAGTCTGGGTGGCGGAATGGCAGACGCGCTAGCTTGAGGTGCTAGTGCCCGAAAGGGCGTGGGGGTTCAAGTCCCCCCTCGGACACTCGCGGTAAGCGCAACTGTGCGGGTCGAGATTCCTCTCGACCCGCACAGTTCGTTTTCCGGGTCGTCAGGTCAGCCGGAGTCCGAGTCGGCAGTACACCTCCGCCGTATTCGCACGGCCGGCCTTCTCCAGTACGTCTCGGATGTCTCCCAACGCTTTGACGAGCGCCTGAATCTCCTCTGTGGACATCCGCCGCTTCCCGCTGACTGTGCCCGCGCCACTGCTGCAGCGCGGTGACGAGCAAGCTTCTGATCGCACTCGTCGAGAGCGATCGTCCGATGCGTCAACACGCCGGCCCGGAGCTACGACGTGGCGATCATCGACCAACCGCACGTGACACCCCAGCCCTACCGGCCCGCGGCGGGCAATCTCGTCTCGGTCACCCGTTTGCCTCCGACTACTTGGACTCGATCTTGCCAAGCGGCTGGGGCGTGTGGTTCAGGGCAGCGACCGCGCGAGCCCAGGCCGGGTCGCCGGGGTAGAGCTGACTGCGCAGGTATGCCCACGACATCGCCCGTAGCAGGGCGACTCGTTGCGGGTTCTCGTCCGTGGTTTCCTTCGCGTCGTAGCCCGCGACGCCGCCAAGCGAATGCTGCGCGCCGAACAGGGTCAGCAGGCTCTTCGGGCCGGGGCTCTGGAAGTAGGCGTCGGACCGCCAGTCTCTGCGCGCGGAGAAGGCAGGGTTGAAGTCATTGTCGCCGTACACGATCAGGGCGGGCTTGGTCATGGTGCCGAAGGTCAGCGTCCGCATCGCGGGCGACTGTGCCTTCGCGGGCGGCGTGAGGTCGGCACCGTTGCCGGCGGGTGCCATGGCGACGCCGGCCTTGATCCTGTCGTCGGCGAGATCCAGCGGTCCATCCACCGGATCGGTCACGCCTTGGCCGAGGAGCATGGTGGCGGTGGTGCCGCCCATGGAGTGCCCGACGACGGCGATCCGGCTGCCGTCCAGACGCCCGCGCAAGCCCGGCACGGTTTTCTGGATTTCGTCGAGGTGGTCGAGGAGGTAAGTCATGTCCTGGACCCGGGACCGCCAGTGCAGAGACGCCTCCGGGTCGTTCTCGTCGCGCAGGCCCAGCGTCATCGAGTCCAGGTGGGTGGGCTGGATGACGACGAAGCCGTGCGCGGCGAAGAAGTCCGCGAGCGGCGCATAACCGTGGAGTGAGGAAAGGTGGTTTGAGTAGCCGTGTCCGTGTGACAGCAGAATGACGGGCAGTTTCTTGCCGGTGGCGGGTGCGGAAACCTTGGCCTGAAGGTCGGCCGGCCGCCCGGGAACAGCCATGGTGAGGGGCTGGAAGGTTGTCACGGAGGAGGGCCGACTGACGGGTATCCCACCCTCCAGGAACAACGAGCGACTCGCCTCCGATTCGTTGCCTGCCACGTCAGCCGCGACACGCGAAGGCAGCAGGTCGCTTGATATCAATGTCGCCACGACGACGAAGGCGACGGCCGCGCCGGCACGCAGGCGGTTACGAGCATGCGAGATGGCGCCGGTTCCCCGGCCCTGCGGCGACTGATTCTGCGCAGGCATTCCAGCCGGAGTGGGGGATGGTTGACGTCTTCCGATTCGCATTGATTCTCCTCGAATAGAGAACTGAGGTGCGTCGAGAACGGGTGAAGCGTCCGCTCGGCATCACGCCGTCTCCGACGATCCGATGAGAGCGGAACGGACTATTCGCGTAACGGCGATAAAAACGATGACGACCGGACCGAAAAGGTTGAAGGTGAACATCGTTCCGTAGATGTCACCGGCACTCCAGGTGCGCCCGACGGCATCGGTGACCGTACTGTCGGCCTGGGTGAAGAAGAGGGTCATCGTGGTGACCGCGAGCAGGAAATAGACGGCGACAGCCAAAGCGACGGGCTCACTGCGCCTGGTGTCGAGGGACGGATCGACCGACCGGCGGCCGGCCAGCACGAGAGCGAAGACCTGGAAGAAGACGTAAGTGACGAACCACCATCCGAGGTAGTTGGTCCAGGGCACGCCGAAGACAGCGCCGCCGTGCTCCCAGATCCAGTTCTTCTGGATGGTGGCACTGACCGAATCGGTACCGAGATCGAACATGGTCATCAGGGCGGCGGCGACCGCCGGCAAAACAACGATGTCGACGCGGCGAGTCGGGTTGCCGCGATCACTCAGGCGCCGGTCGGCATTGTCGAACAAAGCGACCGCAGTCAGCCAGCAGACCATTCCGAGCGAGCAGTAGGCTAATGCGACCTGAATCGGGAAGCCGCCGATCCGCAGGCCACTTCCGGAATAGTGGTATTCGCCGAACGGAAAGCCCGTGAAGATGCTCAAGTTCTCGAAGGCGTTCGCGACGACGAAGGTGACGGCAAAATACAGGCCCGTCATCCGCCAGCCGTAGCGGCGACGAGCCAGGACGACAGTGAGGGGTATGGCGACGAACATGACGGTGGGTGTCACGATGCCGAGGGCGGGCTGAATGGCGACCTCCAGCGCCGCGATCGCGACCATGATGCGGGCGGCAATGGTCCAGCCGTTGCGCGGCGGTGGTTTTTTCGCAGGGTTGGCGCGGGTGGTGGCATCGACGGTGGTCATGGAACCTCTTCTCGGCTGAACGCCGGCGGAGATCTAAGCAGTGTTCGGATTCTAAACAGTGTATAGATCGGCGCCGTCTAGACTCAAGAGGTGCCAGCCGGTGAGATCAGAAGCACTTACCATCACGGTGCCCTGCGCGAGGAGTTGATCAGGGCCTGCGTCGCGCTGATCGAGAGCGAGGGCATCGGTGCGGTCAGCCTTCGCCGCGTCGCGAGAGAGGCCGGCGTGAGCCCTGGGGCCCCCTACCACCATTTCGCCGACCGGGCCGAGCTGCTCACCACGATCACGGCACGCGGCTTTGAGCAGCTGGTGACCGTGATGCGGGCGGCTCATGAGAGCGCCGCCACCCCGGTGGAAGCCCTGGCGGCCATGATCGAGGCTTACGTCCGGTTCTCCCGCGAGCACACCGCGTACGTCCGGCTCATGTACCGCCCGGAGTTGTCCGAGGCGACGAAGGGGCACACGGCCGCGACACACGCCCAGGAGGGGATGCGGCTGGTCACCGACACAGTGATCGCGGCCCAGCGCGAAGGTGCCGCCCCGGCAGGCGACCCCGCTCCGCTGGTGACGATGCTGTGGTCGCTGGCCGTCGGCCTGGCCATGCTGTCGATCGACGGGCCGCTGGCCGCCGCGTCGGCCCGGCGCGGCTCCAGTGTCCCCGAATTGACGACGCAGGTCACCGCATTGCTCCAGCGGATGCTCATCAACGCGGAGAAGTGAACGCCGCGGTCGCCGCCCGGTTCGCCGGAGGGGAGACCTGCACCTCGTCGGTGGTCACGAGTTCTGTGCCCGCCGGCACCATTAACGCGCAGCGCGTCTTCGCCAACGCCGGAAGTCCCGCCGAGGCCACCAGCAACGCCTGCCCAGGAAGTAGCACGGCACGAAAAGGGGCCGCCCACCTGGGCGGCCCCTTTTCCTACAGGCTTTGGAGTTACAGACCCGACTCCGAGGTGCGGACCAGGATCGCGCCGCACTCCTCGCAGCGCATGACCTCGTCGGCCGCGGCCTCCTTGACCTTCGACACCGCGTTGCGGTCCAGCTCGATCCGGCACGCGCCGCAGCGGCGGGACTGGATCAGGGCCGCGCCGATGCCGCGCTGCTCGCGCTGGCGGTCGTAAAGCTTCAGCAGGTCGTCCGGGAAGCCCTTGACCATCGTCGAACGGTCGGCGGTGCGCCGGGACTCGGTCGCCTCCAGGTCGGCCAGGGCGGCGTCACGGCGGCGCCTGGCGTCTTCCAGCGTCTGGCCTGCCTTGTCCACTTCGACGCGTGCGAAGGACGCGTTGGCGTCGACGGCCTCGCGGCGTTCCATCAGCTCCAGGAGGTCGTCCTCGAGGATGCCCTGGCGGCGCTGCAGGGTGGCGAGCTCGTGTTCGAGGTCGGTGAGCTGCTTCGCGCCGACCGAGCCTGACTGCATCAGCTTGCGGTCGCGCTCCACGCGGGCGCGGACCTGGTCGATCTCGGTCTCCTGGCGCTTCACGTCGCGGTCGAGGTCGAGGAGCGACGTCTCGACGGCCACCAGCGCGTCCTGCTTGGTGCGCACCAGCTGCTCGACCTCGGCGATCTCCGCGAGTTCCGGCAGCGTGCGGCGGCGGTGGGTGACACGCGCCAGTTCGGCGTCGACCTGAGCCAGGTCGAGCAGCCTGCGCTGCATTGCGGGATCGGCTTTCACGCATGTCCTCCTGCTACTGGGCTCGTCGCACCGACGGTCCACGGATCGGTCCGGCGGGTGGAGACGAGTACCTCGACCCTACCGCTGAAGGCCGCCCGCAGGATCGTCGCCGCCTGCTCGCACCACGGCCACTCGCTGGCCCAGTGCGCCACGTCGACCAGGGCGGGGCCACCGGACTCGACGTGCTCGCTCGCCGGGTGGTGTCTGAGGTCGGCCGTCACGTAGGCGTCGACGCCCGCGCGCTTGACCGTGCCCAGGAAGCTGTCGCCCGCGCCACCGCATACCGCGACCCGCCTGATCAGGCGCTCCGGGTCGCCGGCGGCTCTGACGCCCTGCACGGTGGCGGGCAGTGCGTCGGCCACGCGTTGGGCGAAGACCCTCAGCGGTTCGGGCTCGGGCAGCTCGCCGATGCGGCCGAGGCCGGTGCCCTCGGGTTCGGCGGGTTCGAGCGGGCCGGTGACGGTGAGGCCGATGGCCCGCGCGAGGGCGTCCGACACACCCGGCAACGCCGAGTCGGCGTTGGTGTGCGCGCAGTACAGGGCGGCGCGGTTACGGATCAGCTTGTGCACCAACGCACCCTTGGGGTCGTCGGCGGGAACACCGTTGACGCCGCGCAGGAGCAGCGGGTGGTGAGCGATCAGCAACTGCGCGCCGGCCTCGACCGCCTCGTCCACAGTGGACGACGTCGGGTCGACGCAGACCAGGACCCTGGTGACCTCTTCGGCCGGATCACCGCAGACCAGGCCGACCGCGTCCCACGTCTCGGCGGTCTGCGGCGGATACGCGGACTCCAGGACCGCGATCACGTCGGCGAGCTTCACGCCAGTTCCTCCATCACTACCCGCAGCGCGTCCACGAACACCGCGAACTCCTCCGGCGGCCGGATCGCCACGCGCAGGTACGTGTCGTCGAGGCCGGGGAAGGTGTCGCAGCGGCGGACCGCGATGCCCTTGTCCCGCAACGCCCGCCGCGCGCCTTCCGGTGCTCTGACCAGCAGAAACGGCGCTTTCGGCGGAACCACGACCAGGTCTTGGAGCTGCTCCAAGGCGTAGGCGGCGTGCTCTTCGGCTTCTCTGGCGAACCGTGCGGACTGTTCGAGCGCCTCCGGCTCGCAGCACGCGGTGATCGCTTCCAGCGTCAGGCTGCCGACGGGCCAGTGCGGACGGCCGTGCGCCAGCCGCTCGAGCGTCTCGGGATCGCCGAGGAAGTAGCCGGCGCGCAGGCCCGCGAGGCCCCATGTCTTGGTGAGGCTGCGAAGAACCAGCACGTCAGGGTCGTGCGCGAGCGACTCGGGCTCGCCGGGCACGGCGTCCATGAAGGCCTCGTCGACGACCAGCCGGCCGGGCAGGGCCTTGAGCTGCGCGGCCGCGTGCAGCACGGACGTCGGGTTCGTCGGGTTGCCGATGACGGTGAGATCGGCGTCCGCGGTCGTGCCGCGCAACTGGAAGTCGCCGTCGAGCAGCACGTGCTCGACGGGGATTCCGGCATCGCGGAAGGCCACCTCGGGCTCGGTGAACCCGGGGTGGACGATGGCCGCACGGCGCGGCGAGAGCTTCGGCAGCAGCGCGAAGCCCTCAGCGGCACCGTTGAGCAGCAGGACCTCGTCGGGCGAGCGGCCGTGACGGCGTGCGACGGCCTCACGAGCACGCTCTTCAACCTGCTTCGAGGGGTAACGGCCGAGCCCGTCGAGCGCCGCGGCCAGCCGTTCGCGCAGCCAACGGGGCGGGTGCGGCACCCGCACGTTGACGGCGAAGTCGGCAAGGCCCGGCGCGGCGTCGACGTCACCGTGGTGGCGCAGGTCTGGGCTGGTCATCGCCGGGATTCTAGGCGACCAGCGCAGCGCCTCGCGTCACTGCATGTAGCGGCGGAGCTCGGTGAGGTGGCTGATCAGCTCGTCCAGCTGGAAGGCGTCGAGCTGCGCGGACTCACCGGGCGGGGTGCGGAAGCAGACGCGACCCTTCTCGTTGAGGTACACCTCGAACGCACGACGGCGCCCGAGGGCGTCAGTGCACCCGATGATCTCCCGTTGCGGGGGCACGTCGGTACCTGTCTGCATGGGCGGCCTCCATGTCGTTTGTCCGTACATCTTGCGACAGCGGCTGAGCGTTACCGTGCGGCGGCACCACTTAGGCTGCGCGACATGCACGTCTCGTTCGTCTGCACCGGCAACATCTGCCGGTCCCCCGTGGCAGCGCTCGTGTTCCGAGAATGGCTGTCCCGGGAAGGATTGTCGCACCAGGTCCGGGTGTCCAGTGCCGGAACCGGCGGATGGCACGTCGGCGACCAGGCCGACCCGCGCGCACTGAAGACGTTGGCGGACAACGGGTACTCCACGGACCACGTGGCGGCGCAGGTCGGTCCCGAGCACCTGGACGCGGATCTGCTGGTGGCCCTGGACTCCGGGCACGCCCGCGCGTTGCGCCGGATGGTCGATCCCGATCGCGTCCGGCTGCTCCGTTCGTTCGACCCGGACGCCGACGGCACGGACGTGCCGGACCCGTACTACGGCGACGACGCCGGGTTCGACGAGGTGCTCGTCATGACGGAGGCGGCGATGCCGGGGTTGATCGCGTGGGTCCGCGAGCAGCTCTGAGGACGAAGCGCCAGTCACCTCGGGCCACCGCCGCGGAGGCGGCCGGCCTGCGGTGGCTGCGCGTCGAGGGCGGTCCGCCGGTTCCTGGAGTGCACTCGGCTTCTGGTGGCGACCTGGTCATCGACGAGATTCCGCACGGCACGCCGAATCTTCAAGCGGCCGTGACCTTCGGGCGCCGGCTGGCGGTGCTGCACCTGGCCGGGGCCGAAGCTTTCGGGGCACCACCGCCCGGCGGCCCGAGCGAGGCCACCATCGGCACCGCGACGATGGTCAACTCGCCCGCGCCCGAGTGGCCATCGTGGTTCGCGTCACAACGCATCGAGCCGTACGCGCGCCAGGCGGGCGTCGATGTCAGCGAGGTCTGCGCGCGGATCGGCGAACTCTCCGGCCCGCCGGAACCTCCCGCACGGCTGCACGGCGACCTGTGGAGCGGCAACGTCCTGTGGGGCGCCGACGGCCAGGTGTGGCTGATCGACCCGGCCGCGCACGGCGGGCACCGCGAGAGCGACCTCGCGATGCTCCGGCTCTTCGGCTGCCCGTTCCTCGACCACGTCCTCGGCGCCTACCAGGAGATCGCGCCGCTGGCCGACGGCTGGCAGGCGCGCGTGCCGTTGCACCAGCTGTTCCCGCTGCTCGTGCACGCCGTGCTGTTCGGCGGCGGCTATCGCTCGGAAGCCCTGGCCGCGGCCCGCGCGGCCCTGCGAGGATGAGGATCATGGACCTCACCGGGTGGACGTGGCTCAACGAGCCGGGCAAGTGGTCGGCCGACCCGCTGACCGTGCACGCCGACGCCGGCAGCGACTTCTGGCGCCTCACCGGCAACGGCATCGTCCGCGACAACGGCCACCTCTACGGCGTGACGCTCACCGGCGACTTCACCATCACGGCGTCGTTCAGCGGCGAGTACGCGGCGCGGTACGACCAGGCCGGCGTCGGGCTGCTGGCCGACGACGAGAACTGGATCAAGGCCGGGGTCGAGGTGTTCGACGGGAAACTGCAGGCCAGCACGGTCGTCACGCGCGGGTTCTCGGACTGGAACCTGGCGTTCACCGAGCCGTTCGAGCGCTTCACCATCAGTGCCGAGCGCAAGGGTGACGCGGTGTGGGTCCGGTACGGGATCGACCAGGAAGCCCCTGCCAGGCTGCTGCGCCAGGCGTACTTCCCGCCAGACCGGGAGGTCAAGGTGGGGATCATGGCCGCGAGTCCCGAGGGCGATGGGTTCGTGACCCAGTTCCACGAGGTCCAGCTCACGCATCTACCGTGAGGACGTGCGGTTCAAGTTCCTCCTCAAGCCGGGCTGGCTGGCGCTGACCCTGGCCGTCTGGGTGTTCGCGGGTGCGTGCGTCTACTTCCTGTCCCCGTGGCAGTTCGGCCGCAACGACGAGCGCCAGGCGCAGAACTCCGCCATCACCAAGTCGCTGAAGAGCGATCCGGTGCCGTACGGCGCGCAGCACGACGAGTGGCAGAAGGTCGAGCTCAAGGGCCGCTACCTGCCGAAACTGGAAGCACTGGCGCGACTCCGCACGATCCAGGGCGAGGCCGCGTTCGAGGTCATCACGCCGTTCGAGACGGCCACCGGTCAAAGGGTCCTTGTCGACCGCGGGTACGTCCGGCCGGTCAACGGCATCAAGCCGCCGGACTTCGAGGCACCGCCCACGGGCGAGGTCACGCTCATCGGGCTGGCCAGGCCGAACGAGTCGAACGAGCAGCCCGCGTTCGACCAGGACGGCCGCCGGCAGATCTACTCGATCAACAACAAGGCCGTCGGCGAGAACATCGAGCCCGGCTACTACCAGCTGGTCGAGGACCAGCCGGGTGCGCTGGACACGGTGCCGCTGCCGCGGCTCGAGTCCGGGCCGTTCTTCTCCTACGCGCTGCAGTGGATCGCGTTCGGGGTCATGGCCGTGGGTGGCTGGCTGTACTTCACGATCCGCGAGGCGCGGCCCGGTGGCGTGCTCTACGAGGGCAGGACCAAGAAGAAGTCGATCGCCGAGCTACTTGCGGAAGACGGCGATGAAGGCGCTGACGAGGCCCGCGCCGAAACCGACGACTCGGGACAGCTCCACGGCACGCGTCACGTGACCTGAGTCCGGGTTGCGGCCGTGGCCCAGCACCGGGCGTTCCTCGACGCCGTGCGCGTAGACGGTGCGGCCGCCCAGGCGGATCTCCAGGGCGCCGGCGAAGGCCGCTTCGACCTGGCCCGCGTTGGGCGACGGGTGTGCTGAGGCGTCGCGGCGCCACGTCTCCAGGGCCTGCGTCGCCGAGCCGCCCACGACCGGTGCGCCGCCGACGGTGAGCAGGGCCGCCAGGCGGGACGGGAGCAGGTTCAGCAGGTCGTCCAGGCGGGCCGAGGCCCAGCCGAAGCGCTGGTAGCGCGACGACTTGTGGCCCACCATCGCGTCCAGCGTGTTCGCCGCGCGGTAGCCCAGCAGGCCCGGCACGCCGGCGACCGCGCCCCAGAACAGCGGTGCCACGACGGCGTCCGAGGTGTTCTCGGCCACGGACTCCACGGTCGCGCGCGCCAGGCCCATCGAGTCCAGCCGGGAGGCGTCGCGGCCGCACAGGTTGGGCAGCCGTTCGCGGGCGCCCTCGAGGTCGCCGTCGGCCAGTTCCCGGCCCATGGAGGTGCCCTCGACGGCCAGCGAACGTCCGCCGAGCACCGTCCAGGTCGCCACGCCCGTGGTCACCGCCTGCGCGAGCCAGTGGCGACGGGTGAGGCGCTCCACGGCCACACCGGCCGCCACGGTCCCACCCACCAGCACGGCCGTGTACGCCACACCGGCGGCCTGCGAATCCGCGTACAGACGCTTTTCGAGGGCCGCGGCGGAACGTCCGAATGCCGCTACCGGGTGAAATCGGCGTGGGTCACCCAGCACCGCATCCGCAGCCACGCCCAGCAACAACCCCAACGCGCGACCCGCGCCCACGGCATCCTCCCCAGCTCGTCGAACGCACGGTAGCGCCGCACCACACCAGCGCGCGCATTAGGGTGGCCGGTCGTGGAGCACAAGCGGCTGAAGCTGTACGCCTATCTGGACGCGCGCGATCATCAGCGCACGTACCTGGCGATCATGCGGCTGTTCACCTCCACGCTGCTCGCGGACCTGTCCGCGGGCGAGGTCGCGGGCGCGCTGGCGGGCCAGGAGCGCGAGGGCAGGGTCGAGGCCGGCGAGTCGCGCATCGAGAACGTCATCAACCGCCTCAAGCAGCTGGTCGAGTGGGGCAACCTGGTCCAGGGCCGGCGCGAGGTCGTCGCGGCCAGCATCGCCGAGTTCCAGCACGGCAGCGTCCGCTACCAGGTCTCGAAGCTCGCCGTTCGCGTGCAACGAGACGTCGACGAGCTGCTGCGGGTCCCGGAAGGCGCCCGCGAGGTCTCCCGCGAGCTGCTCCCCGCCATCGAACGCGGCCTCAACGAGCTGGGCGGCTCCCTCAGCGTCGCGCTGCTCAACGAGGGCGACAAGACCAGGGAGCTGCTGGCCGAACGCGTCACCACGCTGTTCCTGCAGCACGCCGAGCTCGCGGCGACGGTCCGCGACTTCTACGCGTACCTCGGCCAGGTCGTCACGCGGAACCACCTGGCGCCGGAGGAGATCGCGGGCTTCCGGAACCTGCTGGTCGAGTACATCCAGCGAGTCGTCGAGGACGTCCTCAAGTACACGCCGCCGATCGCCGAAGCCCTCGCCGGACTCACGAAAGCCCGGACGGAGCTGCTCCGGCTCCTCGGCACCGACCTCGGCCACAACGTCGAACGCGCCCGCGGCCGCACGCCCGAGGACTGGCAGGAGCTGACGGACTGGTTCGTCGACCGCCCCGGCCGCCCGAGCCAGGTCACGGCGCTGCGGGAAGCGACGGCCCGTGCGATCGGCAGCCTGCTGGCCAGCGTGAAGCGCGCGACGTCCGGCGGCGGACTCCTGCCCGGCAGGCGTGCCGAGCTGCTGAAGCTCGCGGCCTGGTTCGACAACTCGACCAGAGAGGAAGCGCACGGGATCTACGCCTCGGCGTTCGGCCTCTACAGCGCCCGCCACCTCTCCCCCGCGCCCGAACACGACTCGGACAACGAGCGCACACCCTGGCGGGACGGCCCGGTCTGCGACGTCACCGTCAGCGTCAGGTCCCGCGGCGACCGGGGTGGGCGCGGCCGGCCGTCCCGGATCCTCGACGACCCGATGATGGAGCAGTCGCTGCTCGCGGAAGCCCGTGAGGCCGACGAGATCCGCGCCCGGCACGTCACGGAACTGACGAAGGCCGCCGGAAACCTGGAGAACACCACGCTGACGCACGGCGCGTTGGAGGTGTTCTGCGAACTGCTGACGCTCGCGATGGCCCAGCGCGACTCCCCGCAGGACAGCGGATCGGCCAGCGACCCCGTGCGCGGCCTCAAACTCGAGATCGCCCACGGCACGACGACGCGGATCAGGTCGGCCGCCGGGACGCTCACCCTGCACGACGCGACGGTGGCCCTGAAGCAATGAACCACTTGGACAACCTCTCCGACATCGACGCCGCCAACGTGGTGCGGTGCGCGCGAACGTTGCTGCGCAGGCCTTTGCTGCGCTCCGACGGACCGGACGGCGAGCTGCTCAGCCTCGTCTACCGGCACCGGGCCACCCTCCAGGACCTGTTCGCCGGCCTGCTCGGCTACCGGCTGGTCGTGGAACGCCGGTTCGCGCGGCTCTACAAGTCCGGTCCCGGCAACGACGACACGCGTGGCGTGCTCAGCATGTCCCCGCGCGGCTACGCCTACCTCGCGCTCACCCTCGCGGTGCTCACGGGCATCGGCCGGCAGACGCTGCTGTCCCGGCTCGTCGCCGACATCCGTTCCGCCGCGGCGGAAGCGGGCATCGACGCGCCGGACGACGTCACCGAACGCCGTGCGCTCACGGCAGCGCTGCGCCACCTCGTCTCCCTCGGCGTGCTGCACGAGACGGAGGGCTCGGTCGCCCAGGACGTGCTCCCGCAGGAGGCGTTGATCACGATCGACACCGACCTGCTGGGCCAGCTCGTCACGGGTCCGGTGGGGGAGGCCCAGAGCCCCGCCCACCTCGTCGAGCTCGCTGCCCGGCCCGGTCCGCGCGGCGTCGAGCACGCCGTGCGGCGCAGGCTCGTCGAGACGCCGCTGGTGCTCTACGCGGACCTGCCGGCCGAGCAGGCGGAATGGCTGCGCCGCAACCAGCGCAAGGAAACCGCGTTGCTGGAGCAGGCGTTCGGCCTCTACACCGAGTGCCGCGTCGAGGGCGTGCTCGCCGCCGACCCGGAGGACTTCCTGACCGACCTGTCGTTCCCCGGCGTCTCGACGGTCGCGCGCATCACGCTGCTCGCGCTGCCCGACCTGCTCGACAGCGAGGACGAGGATCCGCCCGCGCGCCACATCGTTGCCACGCAACGAATCCGCGAGGTCTGTGCCGCGCTGGTCGAGGACTACCCGGCTGCGTGGTCGAAGCAGTTCACCGACGACCTCGACCGGCTCGTGGCCGAGGTGGGAGAGTTGTTGCGCCGCATGGGCCTGGCCGTACCGGTGGAGGACGGCTGGTCCATCAGCGCCGCCGCGCACCGCTGGCTGCCGTCCCCCGACGGCGACCCGGAACGAGAACAACAGCCCGAACCCGTTGTGGTGCCCGAAGTACCGAGCTGGTCCCTGTTCGACGAGGAGAACGTTTCATGAGCAGGTGGCGGCTGCACCGCGGCGGCGTGGTCAACATCTGGCAGTACACCGAGCAGACGTTCGACTTCTCCGGTGGCCGCGCGATCTTCCAGGGCACCAACGGTTCCGGCAAGTCCCGCACGCTGGAGCTGCTGCTGCCGCTGTGCCTGGACGGCGACCTGCGCCAGCTCGGCTCGAAGGGCTTCGACACCGTCAGCATCCGGCGCCTGATGCTCGACGACTACGACGGCGGCCCGAACCGCATCGGTTACGCCTGGGTCGAGCTGATCCGCGAAGCCGCGGACCACAGCGGCAACGAGTACCTGACGTGCGGTCTCGGCGTGAAGGCGTCGAAGACCTCACAGGCGATCACGGACTCGTGGCGCTTCGTCACGCCGCTGCGCGTCGGCACGGAACTGCAGCTCGCGGGTCCCGAGCGCGTCCCGCACGGCCCGGCGCAGCTGCGGGACCTCATCGGCGCGGACTGCATGTTCGAGGAACCGGCGTTCCGCGCGAAGATCGCCGAGACCGTCTACGGCGTGCCCGCGGCACGGTATGGCGACCTGCTGCACCTCCAGCGGACGCTGCGCAACCCGGACGTCGGCCTGAAGGTGCTGGAGGGCCAGCTCGAACAGATCCTCAGCGACGCCCTGCCGCCGCTGGACCAGACGATGGTGGAGCAGCTCGCGACGTCGTTCGACGACCTGGAGTCGATCCGCGAGAACATCGTCCGGCTGTCCTCTGCGGACAGTGCTTTGTCGACGTTCCTGAAGACCTACAGCGACTACGCGTTCGGTGGGCTCAGGTCAGCGTCCGAACGGCTGGAGGCCGCCGAGAAGTCGGTGGCGAAGCTGCGGCGTGAGCAGTCGAAGCTCACGCAGGAGCTGGACGTCACGGGGGTGGAGCGCGCGGCGGCCGAGCAGGCGCTCGCCGACATGGAGACCGGCGAGCAGCAGGCCGAGGAGACCATCGCGGCGCTGAAGGAGCTGCCGGCGTTCCGCGACCTCCAGGACCTCAAGACGCGCGAGAACCTGGTAGCGCAGATGCGTTCCTCCGCCGTCGCCGCTCTCGAAACGGCCCACCGCCAGCGCGCCCAGGAAGACGCCGCCGTCGACAACGTGCTGCGCCTGCTGCGGCGCCTCGCCGAGGACCTCCAGGCCGCGGACGCGTTGAGCGAGCCGTTGCGCGAGAACCTGCGCCTCGCGGGCATGGACTCCGACCTCGCGCCGGACGTGCCGCAGGTGCCGCCGGCCGAGGCCTCCGTGACCACGGACTCCGTACGCGCCAAGCCGGATCCCGAGGCCGGGCCGCTGCCGATCGAACGCCGGGTGCCGCCCGCCGCCGCGACCGAGGACGTGCTGACCGCGCTGGCGTCCGTCGTCGACCAGACCTCGGGCATCGCTTCCCTTGGGCGCCAACGGGGTGCGCTCGCGTTGTCGTTGCACGAGCAGGCGATCCAGCTGGACGCTCAGCAGCGCGAGGTGGAGTCGTTGCGGCAGAAGGCCCGCGACGCCCAGCTCGGCGCGACCGAGTCGACCTCGCTGCGCAACCAGGAGGCGCAGGAGCTGGCCGAGGTCGTGCGGACCTGGCTGGAGCAGGTCGAGGCGTGGACGTCGAGCGGCCCGTTGCTCGACGAACGACCCGCCGAAGCCTTGCAGCTGCCCCAGACCGCCGATCCGGCCGCCGCGAAGAAGTTGAGCACGACCGCCCGCGAGTGGGTCGGGCCCCTGGTCCAGGCGGCCCGCGACGCGGCGCACGCGTTCACCCAGCAGCGCGCCGACCTGCGCGCGCGACTTGACACGCTCGACGAGGAACTGGTCGGTCTGCGGTCGGGCGACGAGCGGGTGCCGGTGCCGGGCCAGTACACGTCGGCGAACCGGGACGCGGCCGTCGGCGCGCCCTTCTACCGGCTGGTGGACTTCGCGCCCGCGCTCACCGACGACGAGCGCGCCGGGCTGGAGGCGGCGTTGCAGGCGAGTGGCCTGCTCGACGCCTGGGTGACGCCGCACGGCGGTGACCTGGACGACGTCCTGGCCGTCCCGCGGGAAGCGGTCGGCGGCCGGTCGCTGGCCGAGTTCCTGGTGCCCGCGGTCGAGGGCTCGCCGGTGCCGGAGTCGCTCGTCGCCGACCTGCTCAAAGCGGTGTCGCTGGACGACATGACCACCACCGGTGACTGGCGCGCCGGCGTGCTGACGGGCCGGTGGACCAAGCCGGAGGCGGAGTTCATCGGCGCGGGCGCGCGGGAAGCCGCCCGTGGCCGCCGCATCACCGCCCTGGAAGAGGAGCTCGCCGATCTGCGCGACCAGCTGGGCACCGCCGAGGACGAGCTGGCCCGCGCCCACGACCACGTCGCCACGTGGGAGGCGCACGTCGCGGCGTTCCCCGGCGACGGTGAGCTGATCGCGAAGCACAGCCGTGTCCAGGCCGCCGAGGAGTCCGCGGCACGGGCGCGGCAGCGCACGTTCGAGCTGCGGGAAGCGTTGGAGAACGCCAACTCCCGCCTCGAGGCGGCTCGCGGCGAGCTGACCCGTCAGGCGGGTGACGCCGGCCTGCCGCCGGACACGGAAGCACTCCGGCGGGCCCAGGCGGCGGCCTCCGAGGCCCAGCGGACCGCCGACCTGCTCGGCGACGCGGTGCGGAGGCGTTGTCAGGGCACGATCTCCGACCTCACCGACGCCTCGCACCGCTATCACGAGGCCGTCGCGGACAGGCAGACCGCGGAGGCCGACGCCGACAGCCGTTGCGTCGACTACGCGGCGCAGGCGGGCACGCTGGCCGAGCTCACTGACGCGGTCGGCGGCGAGGCGAAGGAGATCAGCGAGCAGCTCACGCAACTGGAGGCCTCACGCAAGAAGATGCGCGTGGACCTCAAGGGCGTGCGCGAGAGCATCACGACCGCGCGTGAGCAGGCGGCGAAGCTGGAAGCGTTGCTGGAGACCAACTCCACGCAGGTCACCGACGCCGCCGAGGCGTTGCGGCGGGCCTCGGCGAACTTCCAGGCGACCGTCCGCGCGCCCGGTCTGCTGGCGGCGGCCTTCCCGGAGGCGCCGGAGGAAGCCCTGGTGCGCCAGGCCATCGCCGACGCGGGCGACCGCCGTGGCGGCACCGAGGCCACGGTGATCGCCAAGTTGCAGGCCCTCCAGACGTCACTCGCCGGCAGCCACGACATCGCCGCCGAGCAGCACGCGGGCCTGCTGACCGTGACGGTGACCGGTGAGGAGGGCGCGAAGCCCGTCGCCGTCGCCGCCCGCCAGGTGACGACGAAACTGGCCGAGCAGCGCGGGTTCCTCGACGAGCAGTACCAGGGCATCTTCGCCGACTACCTGATCCGCGACCTCGCCGAGTGGCTGCGCGGCCAGATCACCGTCGCCGAGAACCTCACCAAGCGCATGAACGAGGTGCTCGGCCAGGCCCGGTCCAGCCAGGGCGTGCACGTCAAGCTGGCCTGGAAGTCGTCCAGCGCCCTCGACGACCAGACGCGGCAAGCGCTTGCGCTGGTACGCCTGCCGTTCGGCGAACGCACGCCCGAGCAGGACACCACGCTGCGCCGCGTCTTCACCGAACGCATCGAGAACGAACGCGACACGCACACCGGCGGCTACGCCGAGATCCTGTCGCGCGCCCTCGACTACCGCACCTGGCACCAGTTCACGGTGACCGTCGCCGACACGGGCCCCGACGGCAACCCGCGCGAACGGCGGCTGCGCCAGCTCTCGTCCGGCGAGACCCGCCTGATCTCGTACGTGACGCTGTTCGCGGCCGCCGCGAGCTTCTACGACGCCGTCAGCGACGAGTTCGACCCGCTGCGCCTGGTGTTGCTCGACGAGGCCTTCGAACGCCTCGACGACCCGACCATCGCGCGCATGCTGGGTCTGCTGGTCGACCTCGACATGGACTGGGTGATCACCTGGCCGTCCGGCTGGGGTGTGTCCGACAAGATCCCGCGCATGCACATCTTCGACGTGCTGCGGCCCAAGAACGGCCGCGGTGTCGCGTGCACGCAGACCACGTGGGACGGCGCCGCCCTCGACCGGATCGATCCCTAGGGCCCGGCTGTCGCGGACATGGACCTCGATACAGGCCCTAGTTGGGCTGAGTCCGCTCAACGACCTCATCCGCCAAGGCCTATGTTGGCGAGATGACCGAGTACGACCGCCCCGAGCTCGAAGACTTCTGGCGCCTCGCCCGCGAGACGATGGAGGGCGGCGGCCGGTCGGCGTTCAGCTTCCGCGTCGAGGACGCGCCCACCGCGACCGTGCTCGGCGAACTGCTGCGCAAGCCGATCGCCCACCCGGCGCGCCGCCAGATCTCGCTGGCACGCCTGGACGAACACCTCCGCGCGCACGGCAGCACCCTGCCCGAGGTGCTGGAGTCCGTGCACGGCAGGCCGGTCGGCATGGCGAGCACCGAGGAGGCCTCGACCGCGGACGCCGTGCTGAAGTTCGCGTTGCGCGAGCACGGTCTGCTCACCGCGCCGTGGGCGGCCGAGTGGATCGAGCACGTGCGGAAGTACGGCAAGATCCCGCAGCCCGCGTTGCCGATGATCGCGAACCAGGCCGCGTCGATCCTCTCCCGGCTGCGGTCCGAACCACGGCGGTGGACGACCCGCTTCGCTTTGGCGGGCAACGATCTCGACGACGGCCGCCCGCTCACCCGTGTCGTCGGGAAGGCGTTGCGGCTCGCCGGCACCGACTGGGAACGCGCCGGGGTCCTCCCCGACGCCTACAGCGACCCGGTCCTGACCTCGCAGGGCTACCTCACGCTCAACGACACGCTCGAAGCCGCGGAGGTCACCGTCGTCCGCAGCCCGCGCCTGCTCGAATCAGGCGTGCCCGGCCCGTTGATGGTGCTCCCGAACGGCCTCACGCCGCAGGCCAGGCACCACCTCGACGGCAGGACCGTGAAGTGCCACAACGACTTCACGCCCGACGGCATCCGCACCACCAACGAGGTCCTCGCCTGGACCGGCGGCACGGCGTGGCGCATGTCGGCGGCCGACTACCGCGAGGCCGTCGCCACGCTGATCGCCCGCGGCGTGGAGCTGCCGACGCTGAACAGCCGCCCGGCGGAGGCGAGCTGGGACCCCGACCTGGCCGGAACCATGGCGACGACCGGTCTGATGGTCACCGAGGAGCACGTCCTGCCGTCACTCCTCTGACGGCGCGAACACGCGGCCCTCGCTGAGGACCGCGAGTCAGGCGCCGCCCGCCGCCGACCAGCTCTGCAGCATCCGGAACGCGATCGAGGCACCACCGGCGAGCCCGAGCCCCGGCACGCTGCCCGGGACCTCGATCGCCTGGCGCACGTCGGCCCGCGAGACCCACTTGGCCTCGGCGATCTCGCCCTCGGCCAGCCGCAACGGCTCGGCGGGGTCCGCCACGGCCTCGAACCCGATCATCAGCGACCGCGGGAACGGCCACGGCTGGGAACCGAGGTACCGGATGTCCCTGACCGCGATGCCGACCTCCTCGAGGATCTCCCGCGCCACGCAGGCCTCCAGCGACTCGCCGGCCTCGACGAACCCGGCCAGCACGGAGAACCGGCCCTCCGGCCACTCGGGTCCGCGCGCGACGAGCACCTGGTCGGCCCCGTCGTGCACCAGGCAGATCACCGCGGAGTCGGTGCGCGGGTACTCCTCGCGGCCGCAGCCGGAGCAGACCGAGGTCCACCCGGACTTCTCCAGCACGGTCCTGGCGCCGCACTTCGCGCAGTACTTCCCGAGGCGGTGCCACTGGAACAGCGCGGCGGCGGTCGTGAACACCCCGGCCCACATGTCGTCCAGCGTCGCCCCGGCCTGCCGCAGGTCGAGCCACTGCGGCTCGTCCGTCAGCTCCGGCGGACCCCAGGCACGAGCGGCGGGCACCGGTTCGCTCTCCTCGGCCGGCATCAGCACGGCGAAGTACGCCACGCCGTCCTGCTCGCCCAGCAGGACGGCGTTCACGGGCGGCTGGTCGCCGAACTCGACAGCCGGGCGGTCGACCACCCGCGTGCCGCGATCGGCGACCTGGGTGCGGCCGCGCGTGTCGACGACGATCATCCGTGCCTTGGGCCAGAGCGCGGTGAGCTTCTCGTCGTCACCGCGCAACGGCTCGCACCGGTCGATCGCGAACCGCGACAGCGCGGGCAGACCGACTAGATCGAAGCTCACTGGAACGAGACCCCGCCCAGCGCCGAGAGCTTCGGCTTGAGCTGCTCGGCGTCGCCGACGAGCACGCCGGTGAAGTTGCCGGGCGCGAAGAACTCCAGAGCGGCCTCGGCGACCTGTTCCGGCGTGACGGTCTGCAGGCGCTGCGGGTGCGAGACCAGCCAGTCGATGCCGAGGCCCAGGCCGACGAGGTTCACGAGGAACGACGCGAGGCCGGACTGCGAGGACGTGCTGGTGAGCAGCGTGCCGATCGCGTAGCTGCGGGCGACGTCCACTTCGGACTGCGACGGCGGGACCATGCCCAGCCGCGCCAGTTCGTAGCGGGTCTCCAGCAGTGCCGCCGCCGTCACGTCGGACGCCGTGTCCGCGTCGATCAGCAGCGTGGCGCCGTGGATCGTGAACTCGGGGTGCGACCGGGCGCTGTAGGTGTAGCCCTTGTCCTCGCGGATGTTCTCGACCAGCCGCGACGAGAAGAACCCGCCGTAGACCAGGTTCGCGAGCTGCAGCGCCGGGTAACGCTCGTCGGTGCGCGGGATCGCCTGGGCCGCAAGGCGGATCTGCGACTGCACGGCACCGGCGCGGTGCACGAGCTTGACGTCGCCGCCGGACACCGCGGGCAGCGGCGGCAGCTGGACGGCCTCGCCCTCGCCCTGCCACGCGCCCAGCGCCTCGCCGACCTGCGTCACGGCCTCGGCCGGGTCGACGTCACCGACGATCACGAACACCGAGCCGCGCGGCAGCAGTGCCTTGCCGTGCAACGCCACGACGTCGTCGCGGGTGACGGCGGCGACCTCGTCGGCCTCCGGCATCTCCTTCGCGTACGGGTGGTCGCCGTACAGCAGGGTCTGCAGCGCCTCGCGCGCGATGACGTTCGGCTGCGACCGGGCGAGTGCGATGCGCTCGACGAGACGGGACCGCTCGCGTTCCACCTCGTCCTCGGGGTACTCCGCGGACGTCAGCACGTCGGCCAGCACCTCCAGCACGGTGCCGAGGCCCGTGGCGAGGGCGTTGCCGGTGAAGCTCAGCCGCTCCGGGTCGACCACGGCGTCGAGCTCGCCGCCGACCAGCGCCAGCTCGGTGTCGATCTGCACGCGGGAACGGGAGGCGGTGCCCGTCAGCACGGTGTTCGCGAGGATCTCGGCGACCGCGGAGTGCTGGGAACCCGCGCTGGAGCCAGACGGGTCGGCGAACGGGACGCGCAGCCGCAGCTCGACCATCGGCACGGTGGCGCGGCGGACCGCGATGACGCGCAGGCCGTTCGGCAGCGTCGTGTCCACAGTGGACAGATCGGCGGCGGCCGTCTGCGAGCCCAGCTCCGGCAGCGGGCGCGGCCCGGCTTCGGTCCGCCCGATCTCCTCGGCGCTGCGGTGGGTCTTTGCCGGGGCGGTCACTGGGCTCCTCCGGTGGGCTGGACGAAGAGAAGGGCGCGCGAGTCGGGACGCAGCGCCTTGGCCGCCGCGGACACCTCGTCCACGGTCACCGCCGCGATCCGCTCGGGCAGTTCGTAGATCAGCTCGGCGCGGCCGAACAGCAGCTCCGCCGAGCCGAGGCCCAGCGTGCGGTTCGTGAGCCGGTCGTGCTCCTTGTGCATGGTCGACGCCCAGCGGGCGGTGACCTTCGCGAGCTCCTCCGCCGACGGCGGCTCCTGCGCGAGCTTCTGCAGTTCCTCGTCGATGGCCGCGATGACCTGGGAGGCCTCGACCTCCGGCGTGTGGATCGCGGTGATGCTGAACGTGTCCGGGTCGCGGGCTTCCAGCGGCCCGAACAGGCCGCAGCCCGCGTTCAGGTCGATCACGATGCCCTCGCGGTGCACCAGGCGCTGCTGCAGGCGCGAGCTGTCGCCGTCGGTCAGCACGCCGGCGAGCACCAGGTACGCGAGGTAGCCGTCGATGTCGGTGGTCGGGTCCGGCACGCGGTAGCCGATCGCGATCGCGGGCAGCGGGGCCAGCGCGTCGCCGTGCTCGTGGCGCACCTCACCCTGCGGGGCCGGCTCGGCGAACGAGGGGCGCACCGGCTTCGGCCGCGCGGGCACGTCGCCGAAGTGCTTCTCCACCAACGCCTTCGTGGCCTCGACGTCGAGGTCGCCCGCCACCGTCAGCACCGCGTTCGCCGGGCTGTAGTAGGTGTCGAAGAACTCCGCGCAGTCGTCGACCGTCGCGCTCTCCAGGTCGACGAAGTCGCCGTAGCCGTTGTGCGCGTTGGCGAACGTCTTGAACAGCACCGCGGGCAGGAGGATCCACGGGAACCCGCCGTACGGGCGGTTCAGCACGTTGAGCCGGATCTCCTCCTTCACCACGTCGATCTGGTTGCGGAGGTTCTCCTCGGTGAGCTTCGGCGCGCGCATGCGGTCCGCCTCGAGGAACAGCGCCCGCTCCAGCGCCGCGCTCGGCAGCACCTGGTAGTAGTCGGTGTAGTCCGGGTGCGTGGACCCGTTGAACGTGCCGCCCGACGACTGCACGTGCCGGAAGTGAGCCAGCTTCTCCAGGCTCTCGCTGCCCTGGAACATCAGGTGTTCGAAGAGGTGCGCGAACCCTGTGCGTCCCTCCGGCTCGGAGCGGAAGCCGACGTCGTAGTGCACGCTGACGCCAACGACCGGTGCGCTGGCGTCGGGGGCGAGCACCACCCGCAGGCCGTTGGGCAACGTGAACCTGTGCAGTTCGGGTGAGGCCATGGAGCAAGCCTACGGGTTCGGCGCCCGGAGCGATCGCAGGTGGCCCGCCTGGGCGAGGACGCCGTCGAGCGCCCCGAGGAACGCGGGGAAGCTGCGCCGGAAGTCGGACGCATTGCCGTACCAGTAAAGGTCCTGCTGACCGAACGTGGTGAGCCAGCGCTCGGTCTCGCCGAGCACCACCGCGTACGGCAGCGACCGCGAGAACACCAGCTCGCGGTCGGCCTCGGGAACGTCGTCCGGTGTCACCCCGTGAAGGTACCCGCGCAGTCCCCGGACGTGCTCCAGCAGCTCGCTGCCGCGCTTGGTGCGGGCGGGCATCGACCGCGCACCGACCGCCAGGGCGACACCACCGGCCGCGACCGCGAGCCCGAACAGCGCGTTGCCGACCGTCAGCGCCAGCACGACGGTCGCGGCCACGCCCAGCACCGCGAGCACGATGCCCGCCCACCAGAACAGGTTCCGCTCGGCGTCCGGGCGGCGCACGAACCAGCGCTTCTCCACGACGTCCGCGTAGAGCCGCTCGCGCACGTGGGCGAGGTCGATCTGCCGGCCACGCAGCTGGGACACGCTCACCGCGTCCACGCCCTGCGGCAGCAGCGCCTCGCAGACGGCCTTCTCGTAGCCGGACAACGAGTCGTCGACCGGGTTGCGGCGCACGATCCGCCAGTCGTGGCCCTCCACCTCGCTGATCCACAGGTAGTTGCGGACGGCGAGGTCGATGACGGTGGCGGTCACGTCGACGACGTCCACGTGCTCGTCGACGACCGTGCCGACCTGGCCGGGCAGCACGCCGTCGGGTGAGGCGAACGCGACCCGGCCGCCGGAGTCGCGGACCAGCACGGAGACGGCGCCGACGTCGCTCGCGAGCGCCGCCGCGTCCCGGCCGCGCAGGTACCACAGCAGTGCGACGCCGCCGAGCAGCAGCACCAGCAGCCCGCCGAGCGCGGCACCGCTGATCGGGGTCAGCGCGAACGCCGCGGCCAGGCCGGACTGCTCGACCACGACGGCGTTGGGCGGCACGACACCGGCGGACAGTCCGATCGCGACGTCCACACGTTCGCCGGCGCCGAGCTTGATCTCCTGCGCGCGCACGCCCTTGCCGTCCGCGAGGTCGGCGCTGGTGCACGGCTGCGACGAGCCGACCGGGCCCGCGAGGCAGTTGACCGACGTCGGGGAGTCGGGGGCGGAGAACGAGACGGCGACCTTGTCGAGCTCGGTGTCCCAGCCGCCCGCGACCTGCCAGCGGACCTCGAGCACGTCACCGACGGGGGCGACCGCGCCGACGACCGTGTAGGTCAGCGTGGCCTGCCCGCCGCCGAACGTGGTGGAGAACTCGTCGCCGCTGACGGTCGCGCTGCCGTTGCCCTCGACCTTGGCGTCGGTGACCTGGTACTGGCGCTCCAGGTCGTTGCCGACCGCGAGTCGCAGGGGGACGGTCCGCTGGACCGTCCTGCCCTCGGGCACCTGGACGGTCTCGGTGACGGACAGCTTCGCGTCGCGCTCCAGCTTCATCCGCACCTCGGTGCTGACGGTGCCGGGAAGCGGCTGCGCGAGCGCGCCGGCCGCCATGCCCAGAGACGTGCCAGACGTAAGCGCCACGGCGACGAAGATCGCCGCACCCCAGTTCTTCAACACGGCTGCGGACTGTAGCGGAGTCCTCATATGCTCCGGCGGACTTTCGAACAGACGCCATCTGGGGGATTTTCGGCGATGACGCAACCACCGCCACCGGGTCACTGGCCGCCGCCACGCCCGGTAGGCCCACCACCCGTGCCCGCTCCACCGCCGTACGGGCCGCCGATGCCTCCCCGCCCCGTCCAGGGTCCGCCGCCGGGCATGCGCCCGCCGCAGGGTCCGCCTCCGATGGGCCCGCCGCCGTACGGTCCTCCGCCCGGCCGGGCGCCGCTGCCCCCGCCGCGCCCGATGATGCCGCCGCGTCCGGTCATGCCCGGCCCGCGGCCGGGCTGGGGCCACCCTCAGCACGGCGGGTTCCCGCCGCCCTACCCGGTCATGCCGCCGCCGCGCAGGAGCGGCAGCGGCCCGGTCCTGGCGCTCGTGCTCGGCGGCGTGGTGATCCTCGGCCTCGGCGCGATCGGTGTCTTCGCGGCGACGTTGAACAACAAGGTGAAGGACACGGGCTACTCGAACTACACGACGTACAGCCCGACCTTCTCCTACACGGCTACGACGACGACAACGACCACCACGACGACGACAGCCTCCACACGCACCTCGTCGACGCGGACGTCGCAGACGCCCGTAGGCCCGAAGGCCGTCTACAAGCTCGCCGACCACCCGATCTTCAGCACGAACATCGGCGCGAACGACTTCGACTCGTGCCCGTTGCCGCGGATGGAGTACAACCCGGCGGGCGAGCAGCGGTTCCTCGCCGCCGCCCTGCCATGCATCGAGAAGGCCTGGCAGCCGGCGCTCAAGGCCGCGAACCTGCCGTACCAGCCGGCCGAGCTCCAGGTGTTCACCGGCACCACGCAGACGCCGTGCGGTTCGCGCCAGGCCAACGCGACGGCGATGTTCTGCCGCGGGGTCATCTACTGGCCCGGGAACTTCTACGCCAACGAGGGCGGCTCGACGGTCCGGCACCCCGGCGTCTACCTCGGTCAGCTCAGCCACGAGTACGGCCACCACATCCAGTGGCTGACCGGCATGATGCGCGCCGCCGACCAGGCCCAGTACGACGTGGGCGGCTTCGACACCCCGAAGGGCCTGGAGCTCAATCGCAGGCTGGAACTGCAGGCCACCTGCCTCGGCGGCATGACGCTCGCGCCGTTCTCGCACAAGAACGTGATCCCGATGGAGGTCGTGAACACCGGTCTGCGGGATGCCGGGCTGCGCGGCGACTACGACCGCAGGCCGGACCACGGCAGCGCGCCCAACAACGACCGTTGGGTGATGCACGGCCACAAGCAGAACAACATCAAAGCCTGCAACACCTGGGCGGCGACCCCGGCAGACGTCTCGTGAACCGATCCCCCGGCCGGCGCGTCCCACGTACGTGGACGGGACGTGCGTTAGCCCGGTCGGGGGACGCGTGATCTCGGTCCGCCTATGCTCGTACCCGACCCAGGATGACCAATGGGGGGACCTAAGGCGATGACGCAACCACCGCCACCGGGCAGCTGGCCGCCACCGCGCCCGGTAGGCCCGCCGCCGATGCCCGCACCGCTCGGGCAGCGTCCGCCCCAGGGCCCACCTCCCGGCTACGGCCCGCCGCCGCAGGTCCCGCCGCCCGGCCCATACGCGCAGTACGGCCCGCCGCCACCGCCCGGCCCCGTCATGCCACCGCCGCACCCGACGTGGGGCCCGCCCGGCGGTTACCCGCCGTACCCCGTCATGCCACCGCGCCGCAGGAGCAACGGCCCGATGATCGCCCTGATCCTGGGCGGTGTCGTGATCCTGGGCCTCGCCGCGGTCGGCGTCTTCGCGGCGACCCTGAGCAACAACGTGGAAGACGCGGGCTACTCGAACTACACGACCTACAGCCCGACGTTCACCCCGCCCACCACCTCGGACGCCACCGCGACGACGACCTCGCCGCCGCGCTCGTCGGCGTCCCGCACGCCCTCCACCTCCGCGACCCCGGTGGGCCCGAAGGCCGTCTACGCGCTGGCCGACCACCCGTTCCTGAAGCCGGGCTTCGGCGCGAACACGATCTCGGGCTGCCCGCTCCCGTCGATGGACTACTCCCCGGCGGGCCAGGACCGCTTCCTGCGCGCCGCGCTGCCGTGCATCGAGAGCATGTGGAAGCCGGCCCTGCAGGCCGCGAACCTGCCGTACCAGCCGGTCGAGCTGCACATCATCACCGAGACCGCGCAGTACCCGTGCGGCACCGTCCGCCCGGACCAGACCGCGCGGTACTGCCAGGGCGGCATCTACTGGACGGCGAACGCCTACGCCGCCGAACGCAACCCGAACAACCCGAACCACCCCGGCAAGTACCTGGGCCAGCTCGCCCACGAGTACGGCCACCACATCCAGTGGCTCACCGGGATGCTCAAAGCCTCGGACCGCGCGCAGTACGACGCGGGAGGGTGGGATACTCCGAAGGGCCTCGACCTGAACCGCCGGATGGAGCTGCAGGCCACCTGCTTCGGCGGCATGTCGCTGGCCCCGTTGTCGCACGGCGCGATCCCGATCGACGTGATCCGGGTCGGCCTGACCGACGCGGGCAACCGTGGCGACTACGACATTTACCCGACGAAGGACCACGGCACACCGCAGAACAACGCCGCCTGGGTCGACCGAGGCTACAAGTCGAACAAGGCGTCCGAGTGCAACACCTGGGCCGCCGACCCGGGTTCCGTCTCCTAGGAAGGGCGCACGTGACCCAACCAGCCAGCAACAACCCTGTCCTGCTAGCGGGAGTGTTCGTGCTGGTGGTCGCCTTCGTCCTCGGAATCGGTCAACTGAGCCGCCCCAGAGTGGTCACCGGCCACGCCCTGGCAGGCTCCCGCCCCGCCCCCTCGCCCTCGACGACGGAACCGTCGGTCCCGATCCGGCCGCGCGCCGTCTACCGCCTGGCAGATCACCCGTTCCTGCTCAAGCCGGTCTCCGTCCCGCCGGTGACGTGCTCGCTGCCGCCGTTCGGCGTCTCGGACCAGCAGCTGGCCGCCTACTACGCGGCCGGAGTCGAGTGCCTGGACGCCGCCTGGGGCCCGCTGCTGTCGACGGCGAACCTGCCGTTCGACAAGCCGACCCTGGACGCGTCGCCGGACCTGAAGGACGGCCCGTGCGGCGTGGCCCCGGAGTCCGACCACGCGGTGGCGTACTACTGCGGCCGCAACCGCACGATCTACATGCCGACCGCCCGCCTGCGCGGCAACGGCGGCGGCGACGCTCCCGCGACCCACCTGGCGACGCTGTCGCACGAGTACGGGCACCACGTCCAGGCACTGACGGGGCTGCTCCGCGCGGCCGACCTGAAGATCACCGACGCGGGCGAGAAGACCCCGGCGGGCCTCGAGATGTCCCGCCGGATCGAGCTGCAGGCGAACTGCTTCGCGGGCATGTTCCTGGCCGCCGCGGCCGGACGCGGCTCCGTGACGACGAACCTGGCTCGTCTGGCGCAGGAGGACTTCCAGTACGCCATCGAGGAAAAGCCGGAGGACAACGCGCACGGCCTGGCGAAGAACCAGGCGCAGTGGGCGTCCGCGGGCTTCAAGGCGAACTCGACGGGCGTCTGCAACACCTTCGCGGCACCAGCGGCCCAGGTCGCCTGACACGAGCCGGGGAACGCTCCGCGCCCGTCACCGCAACCGGGTCTGCTCGTCCACGTGCCGGGTGGGCGTACCCAGGAACAGCTTCGGGCCGGACACCGGCCCGTAGGCCAGGTTCAGGGTGGTCAGCAGGTAGTTCCAGCCACCGTCCCGAGGTCGCGCCCACCGGTGGTTGACCTGCCACCGCACCCACTCCCCGCGCCCGAGCCGCACCGGAGAGGGCCGGTTCCACCGCCGAGGCGTGGCGATCATGGTGTCCTGCAGCTGCACGGACAGCACCCCGTCGTCCTCCTCGTGGAGGACGAGCTCGAGCCGGTCGATCGTGGAACTCTCCTTCGACCACACGGGTTCGAAGTCCTCCCACTCCCGCAGCCGCACCTCGTGGACCGCGGGCTTCAGGTGCGGCAACGGAAACGCGACAGGCACGCCGTTCCGCCGCGTGGCGCCGGCCCCACCGCGGGACTGCTTGGTCCACTCGGTCCGAACCCACTGCACCACCACGTCCAGGTCCACGCACCCGATGGAACCAAACGCGCTGTCAGCCGAGCGAATGGTTTTGCGGCAGCGTCACCCGGAAAACGGCTCCTCGATCGGAGGGCTCGCAGGTCAGGTCCCCACCGTGAGCCCGCACCACCCCGCGGGCGATGGCGAGCCCCAGCCCGGACCCACCGGACCGCCGGTCCCGGGCGTAGTCCAGCCGGACCAGCCGGTCGAAGATCCGTTCCCGTTCGGCCTCGGGCACGCCGGGCCCGTCGTCGGACACCGTGAACCCGGTGAGGTCGACCCGGATCCGCACTGTCCCGGAAGGACCGGTGGCCTGCCGGGCGTTGTCGACGAGGTTCGCCAGCACCTGGGCCAGCCGCTGCCCGTCCCCGACCACCGACACCGGCACCCCCTCGGCGGTGATGTCGAAGTCCGGCGCCACATAACGGGTCCTGGCCACCTCGGCCTCGGCCAGCGCAAGCAGGTCCACCGGCTCCCGCTGCATCTCGTACCCGGCGTCCAGCTGGGCGAGCGCCAGCAGGTCGTCCACCAGCCGCCCGGCCCGCCGTGCCTCCCGCACCAGCAGGAAGCTCATCTGGTCCCGGTCGGGCGAGTCGACGGGCGCCTGCACCAGCGCCTCGGCGACGGCCTGCACCCCGGTGATCGGCGTCCGCAGTTCGTGCGCCGCATCCGCCACGAACCGCCGAGTTCGCTGCTCGGACCCCTCCAGCGAGTCCAGCATCCCGTCGAACGCGGCCGCGGTCCGCCCCAGTTCGGTGTCGGTGCGGGACGGGTTCAGCCGCCCGCCCCGATGCCCGGCGGCGATGGCCTGCGCGAGCGACGTCATCGCGTCGAGCGGCGCCAGCGCCCGCCGCACGACCACGATCATCAGCAACCCGGTGATGACGATCGCGCCGAGCCCGAGCACCAGCAGCAGCTTGCGCAACCGGTGCTGTGCCTGGGAGATCGCCTCGGTGTCGGCGTACAGGGTGACCTTGCTGCCGCCGACGTTGCGCGTCTTGCGTTCGTACTGCCCCTCGTCGGGAGCGTTGCCGACCAGGTTGCCGTTCGGCAGCTCCACCGTCACGTGGACGTTGCGCTTGGACAGCTGGCGCACGACCTCGCGTGGCGGCGTACCGATCCGCAGGGACGCCACCGCGCGGGCCTCGGCGTCGCGCAGCACGCTGTCGACGTCCCGCGACGACTGCCCGGCGAACGTCCGGTCGACGCCGATCACCAACGCCACCAGCACGACGAACAGCACCAGCAGCACGGACACCGCGACGCGCCGGCGCAGCGAGACCGTGCGGAGGTTCATTCTTCGGCCCGCAGCACGTACCCAAGGCCACGCACGGTGTGCACGAGCCGTGTGCCGTGCTCCTCGATCTTGCGGCGCACGGCGCTGACGTGGACCTCGACCAGGTTCGGGTCGTAGTCCTCGTAGCCCCACACGGCCGTGAGGATCTGCGTCTTGGACACCACTCGCCCGCGTTGAGCCGCCAGGTACACGAGCAGGCGCAGTTCGGTCGCGGTCAGTTCGATGGGCCGGTCCGCGCGCATGACGACACCGGCGTCCGCGTCCACGACCAGGTCGCCGACCTGCACCGTCGACGGCGTGCGGCCGAGCCGGCGCAGCACCGCCGACACCCGTGCCACCAGCTCCGCCAGCACGAACGGCTTGCCCACGTAGTCGTCCGCACCGCCGGAGAGCCCGCGCAGCCGGTCCGGCACGCCGTCGCGCGCGGTCAGCATGACCACCCCGGCACCGGACGAGCGGCGGATGACCTCCAGCAGCTGGAAGCCGTCGCGGCCGGGCAGCATCACGTCGAGCACGACCAGGTCGGGGCGGAAGCGGCCGAGATCGGCCTCGAGCTGGCGTCCGTCCAGCCGGTGCTGCACCTCGTACCCGGACTCGCGCAACGCGGACGACACCGCGGCGCCGATCGCCTCGGCGTCCTCGATCACCAACACCCTGGCGGACACCTCACCATTCTGCTGATCATCCGGACTTCGGGCGACTCGCCTTCAGCTCACGCTCAGATTGTGCGCCCACCCTGTGGGGCATGTCGAAGAAATCAGCGTGGGCCGGCGCGGTCGTCGCGGCCCTCGGGCTCACCGTCGGCGGCATCGCGGTCGCGACGGCGGCCGAGGGCCCCGACGGCCCGCCCGCGGCGTTCGCGGAACGCCACCGGGGTCCGGACAGTGCAGACAGGCCGGGACGTGCGGACCGGGCGAAGGTCAAGGACAGCACCCTGGTCGTCGGCCGGGTGAAATCGATCGAGTCCGGCAAGCTCACGATCACCAGGGACGACGGCACCGAGGTGTCGTTGACCACGGACAGCTCCACGAAGCTGCGCGGCGGGGACCTCGCCGGGCTCAAGGCCGACCAGCGCGTGACCGTGCGCGTCAAGGACGGCAGGGCGCTGAACGTGGCGCTCGCGAAGGCCCACGAGCGGGGCACGGTCAAGGACGTCGACGGCGACAGGGCGACGTTGATCCAGGTCGACGGCCTGCAGACCCCGCTCGACCTGTCGGCGGTGACCGAGAAGCCGAAGAACGGTGACCTCGTCGCCGTGACCGGGACCGTGACCGACGGCAAGACCATCAAGGTCGACCAGTTGCGGCAGCTGCCGAAGTAAACCTGGGCTCCACGCGGGCCGCCGCGTCTGCGAACATCGCAGTGTGGCGGTTCCGCGAAGCCCGGACAGATGGGTGTTCATCCTGCTGGTCGTCGGACTGGTCGGGATCGGGGTCGCGGTCGCGCTTCTCGTGCCGCTCAAGGTGCTGGGGGCGCCCGAACCCCTGAGACCCGTGGCCGCGACCGTCGTCGAGACCGGTTCGTGCGGTCAGGGCACGGACACCGTCGAGTGGGACGCGAACGGCGAGAAGAAGCAGGCCAAACTGGACGGCTGCGGCCACCGCAAGGGCGAGACGCTCGACATCGTGATGACCGGCTCGGACATGGTCTCGTCCGCCGCCTCGGTCCCGGTCGGACCGCCGATCACGAGCCGCCTCACCGCGCTGCTGCTGTGCATGGCGGCGCTGGCGGGCGGCTTCTACGCGTTCCTCTTCCGCTACGCGCCCCTGCGCGCACCGGCCGTGCTGCCCGGTCCCCGGCCGGGGACACCTTCCTGACGTGGTCCCGTTCGCGCTGGTAGAGCCGCTACCGCGCTAGTCACCGGCGGGCGTCACCTTCTTGACGTAGAGCAGCCGGTCGCCCGGCTCGATCGCGTCCGCCTCCGGGGCGTCGACACGGAACAACGTCCCGCCGCGCACCACGCCCAGCACTATGTCCGACAGGTGCCGCGGCGATCCGCCGATCTCGCCCGGCTCGACGTCCCGCTCCGCGATCGCGAGTCCCGCGTCCGGCGTGAGCAGGTCCTCGACCATCGCGACCACGGTCGGCGTCGCGGTGGCCATGCCGAGCAGGCGACCGGCCGTCTCCGAGGACACGACCACCGAGTCGGCGCCGGACTGCTTGAGCAGGTGCTCGTTCTCCCTCTCCCGCACCGACGCCACGATCTGCGCCTTGGGAGCGAGCTCACGGGCGGTGAGAGTGATCAGCACCGCCGTGTCGTCCCGGTTCGGGGCAACGACGATCGCACGCGCACGGGCCGCACCGGCGACCCTCAGCACGTCGTTGCGCGTACCGGAACCATGCACCGTCACGAGCCCGATGGCGGAAGCCGCGTCGAGCGACTCCTGCACGGTGTCGACGACGACGATCGAACCGGGCTCGACACCGTCGCCCATCAACGCCGCGACAGCCGAGCGCCCCTTCGTGCCGTAACCGACGACCACTACGTGGTCACGCACGATCCGCCTCCACTTTTGAATGCGCAACGCCTGACGGGAGCGCTCGGTGAGAACTTCGAGTGTCGTGCCGACCAGCACGATCAGGAACAGCACCCGCAGCGGCGTGATGACCAGGACGTTGACCGCCCGCGCCGTCGACGACGCGGGCGTGATGTCGCCGTAGCCGGTCGTCGAGAGAGACACCGTCGCGTAGTAGAACGAGTCGAGCAGTGAGACGCCGTCCCCGTTGGCGTCGCGATAGCCGTCGCGGTCCAGGTAGACGATCAGCACCGCGAGCAGCAGCGCCGCCATCGCGCCGATGACACGTTTCAGGATCGCACGGACCGGGCTCGACACCTGGTCCGGCATCCTGATCACGCCGACGAGCGAGTGCGACGCTTCCTCGGTCAGGCTCATCGGGACAACCTCTCGGGAAGCATCCGCCACAGGTGGGCGGCCGCCTCCGCGCCTCGGAGGAGCAAGGGCAGCACCACGCGCTCGTTCGGCGCGTGGACGCGATCATCCGGCAAGGTCGCGCCGAGGTAGACGAGGGGCACCCCGAGCCACGCCTGCAGCACCGCCGCGGGCCCGGACCCACCGGCCCGCGCGAACCGGACCGGCTGGCCGAACGCGAGCTCCAGCGCCTCCTTGACCGTCGCGTTCGCCGGGTCGTCCGGGCTGATCGCGTACGGCGGCACGCCCTCGCCGCGGAAGCTGACCTCGGCCCTGATGCCCGCGGGCGTGTGCTTGGCGACGAACTCCTTCACCTGGTCCCGCGTCCGTTCCGGCAGCTGGTCGGGTACGAGCCGGAAGCTGATCTTCGCCGTCGCGGTGGCCGGGATGATCGTCTTGAAGCCCGGGCCGGTGTAGCCGGCGTGTATCCCGTTGACCTCGGCGGTGGGCCGCACCCAGATCCGTTCGAGCGTCGTGTAGCCGGGTTCGCCGTGCGTCGCCTGCGCGCCGCCGCCGTTGCCCGCCAACCACTTAAGCTCGTCGAACGGCAGCGCGGCGTAGTCCTCGCGCTCCTTCGCGGACGGTTCCCGGACGTCGTCGTAGAAGCCTTCGAGCTGGATCCGCCCGTTGTCGTCGTGCAGCGCTGCGACCAGTTTCGCGAGGGCCGTCGCGGGGTTCGGAATGGCGCCGCCCGCGCGTCCGGAATGAACGTCGTCCGTGCCGCCGGAGAACGTGATCTCGGCGGCGAGAACACCCCGTTGCCCGGTGGTGACCGTCGGCGCGTCGCGTTCGTGCAATGCCGTGTCGGTGAACACGACGAGATCGCAGGCGAGTTGTTCCCGGTGGTCTTCGAGCAGCTTTCGCAGGTGCGGCGAACCCGATTCCTCCTCACCCTCGACGAAGAGTTTCAGCGTGACGCCCGGCGCGTTCCGCCCGGTGGCCGCCAGATGCGCCTTCACCGCCAGCAGGTGCATCAGCACCTGCCCCTTGTCGTCGCTGGCGCCACGCCCCCAGAGCTCGTCGCCGCTGATCACAGGCTCGAACGGCGGATGGTGCCACCGCTGCACGGGATCGACCGGCTGCACGTCGTGATGGCCGTATACGAGCACGGTAGGCGCGTCCGGGTCCTCCGCGGGCCAGCACGCGAACACGGCGGGAAGCGCCGGCCCGTGGTCCCAGACCTCGACCTCCGGCCACCCGTCCCCGCGCAGCCGGTCCGCCAGCCACTCGGCGGATCTGCGCACGTCAACGTGGTGTTCGGGGTCAACACCGATGCTCGGGATCGCGACCCACTCGACGAGCCCGGCCACGAAGGAATCGGTCAGCGCGGCGACAGCGGCGCGTTCGGGATGATGAGAATCACCTGCCACGCCCGTGGAGAATAGGCCAGCCCCGCCTCGCCTACGCGGCGTAGGCATGACAGGGTGACCGCATGGAACCGAACCGTTCCCGAACGCGGTCGGCGCTGGCCCTCGCCGCGCTGCTCGGCCTGGCCGGAGTCACCCACTTCGCCAGGCCGAAGTACTACGACGCGATCGTCCCCCGCTCACTGCCCGGCACCCCGAGGCAGTGGACCTACGCGTCCGGCGCGGCAGAACTCGCGGTAGCAGCGGCAGTGGCCGCTCCCCGAACGCGCCGCCTGGGAGGCCTGGCAGCCGCCGCGCTGTTCCTCGCCGTCTTCCCGGCGAACGTGAAAATGGCTCTGGACTTCCGCGACAAATCCCCCAAGGCCCGAGCCATCGCCTACGGCCGCCTCCCCTTGCAGATCCCCCTCGTCGCATGGGCCTGGAAAGTGGCCAAAGCCGCCCCATGACCACCCTGGGTAATCCTTAACCAAGTATCCCGCAAACGCTGTCATTTCCCGCGCGAGGAACCCTAGGATGCGCCCTGTGCACACGCTTCTGCAGCGCGCCGCAACCGCGCTCGGCTGGGACGGAGTCGTCATACCGGACGTCGCCGTCCTGGGCCAGCAGGTCTCCGCGGTGGTGCGTTTGCTGCCCGACGTGCACGAGTGGAGAACCGAGAACGGCTGGCCCCCGAGAGCCGACCCGTCCTGGTTCCGCTCCTGGTTCGAACCCGCCGTACACGACCGCCTCCCGGTAGCCGCCGTGGAACTCGTGGGCGTCCTCGTCAGCGAGTCCACAACGGACCGCGCCCTCCAGTCCTGCGGCACCCTCCTGACCCTGGCCCCGTGCGCGGTGATGCTCCCCCGCACCGACGAGTCCCAGGCCTGGTCCTACATCGAACTCGACTACTACGGCATCGGCGTCGTGGTCGGCGACGACACCACGGCCGACCTCATGGTGCCGCCGGAGGACCGGTCGCCGGAGTTCGGGCCCTCGTTGTTCGGGCGGTGGCTTCTTGAGGTGCTTTACGAGCGGGTGTTGAAGGCTTCGCATGCGCCGGCTGGGAGCAGTCCGCAGGGCTGACGCCCGCAGCCAGGCCGGGTGCGCCGCATCCGTGGAACAGAGCCGAAGCCACCGCTGCCCCCGCGCGCTTCCTTGTCACGCAACGAGTGAATCGCGTTTTCGGTTCCCCGGCTATCCACAGCCTACGCGGCCGAGCATAGCCGCAGGTCAGAGAGCTGCACCCTGTGGACAACTCGCGATCATGACCGAAATGGCGATCACGACCCCCTGACGATGACCGATCGGGACCGCGACCGATCACGACTCGACCGACCACGATGGATCACGGCTCCACCGACCGCGATCACGACCCCACAAGCCGAGATCACGACTCCACCGACCGGATCAGCTCCTTCAGCCCCTGCTCGTCCAGCAGATCGGCAGGCCGCACCGTGTGGTCGTGCCGCACGTAGTGGAAAGCGGCACGCACCCGCTCCACCGGCTCGCCCACCAGCGCGGCCCACGCCAGGCGGTACGCCGCGAGCTGCACCGACAAGGCCGGCAGGGCCTCGGCGTCGGGCACGGCGCCCGTTTTCCAGTCCACGACGGTCCAGCCGTCCGGGTCTCGGTAGACGGCGTCCATGCGGCCGCGGACCGAGATGCCGTCGAACTCCGCTTCGAAGGGCACCTCGACGTCGTGTGGTGTGCGGTCTGCCCAGGTGCTGGCCAGGAACGACTCCTTGAGGCGTTCCAGGTCGGCGTCCGGGGCGGCGTCGGCGTCGCCGGCGCCGGGGAGGTCGTCCAGGTCTAGCAGGCGGGTGGCGCCGAAGCGGTTTTCCAGCCACGTGTGGAAGGCGGTGCCTCGGCGGGCCAGGGGGTTCGGGGGGAACGGGAGTGGGCGGCGGAGGCGGCGGGCCAGCAGGTCCGGGTCCTTGGCCAGCTCTACCAGCTGTGAGACCGAGAGGTGGTCGGGCAGGATCACCTGTTCGCGGCGGTTCTGGGAGGCGGCGCGTTCGGCGAGGAGCACGTCGACGTCGCGGGCCCAGCCTTCCGGGTCCTCGTCGAGAGGCATTTCCGGGTCGTCTGGGACCACGTCGTCCGGCAGTGGTTCGGGCTCCGGCGGGAAGTCGTCGTCCGGGGGCTCGTCGGTGGGTGGCGGGTAGTCCTCCTCCGCCTCCACGAGAGTGGGCTCCTCATCGAAGATCAGCGGGAGCGGCTCTGGTGGGGCGTTGCGCAGCTCGTCGAGGGCGGCCAGGACCATCGTGGCGCCTTCGACTACGGCGTCGCGGCGCTTGCCCAGGGGGTCGGCCGGCCAGATCGAGGACTTCACGTCTTCGGCCAGCGGGTTCGGGGTGTCCGGGTCGGGTTCGGGGGCCCACACCGAGATGTCGCCGGGCGGGTTGTCGCGTTGCAGGACCTCGTGCATCTCCTGCAGGAAGACGGACGGGCCCTTCGGCTTGTCGCCGGCCTCGGCCCACCAGTGGCCGGACATGAGCAGGCTGTGTTCGGCTCGCGTCACGCCTACGTAGAAGAGGCGGCGTTCCTCGACCAGGCGGCGTTCCTCGAACTCCTCCGCGTGGATGGTGAGCGCCTCGTCGACCTCCTTGCGGTTCAAGCCCGCGGACAGGCGGAGCACCGGCAGGTCGGCCGAGTCGCCTCTCAGGGACGCCGGGAGCTCGGTCACGGCCTTGAGCCAGCAGGAGGACTTCTTGCGGCCGGGGAACACGTCGCGCACCAGGTGGGGCAGCGCGACGATGTGCCACTCCAGGCCCTTCGCGGAGTGGACGGTCAGGATCTGAACTCGGTCCTCGGAGACCTCGACCTCGCCGGGTTCGAGGCCGTCCTCGGCGTGCTCGGCCGTGTAGAGGTAGTCGAGCAGCGACGGGAGTGTCGCGGACGGGGAGGCGGCGGCGAAGTCCGTTACGACGTCGGAGAAGGCGTCCAGGTGGGCGCGGCCGACCATGCCCGGGCGGGACATCGACTCGATGTCCAGCAACAGGGTTCGTTCGACGTCCGCGACCAGTTCGGGCAGTGGCTGGTCGAGTCTGCGCCGCAACGCCGCGAGCTCGCCGCCGAGCCGCCGGATTCGCCGGTAGCCGTCGGAGGAGTACGCGTCCGCGTCGCCGGGGTCGTCCAGGGCGTCGGCGAGTCCGGCCTGTTCGGCGTGTTCGCCGGGCAGGGCGTCCGCGATGACCAGGAGTGGATCGTCCACAACGGACTGTCGTGGTGCGACACCGGCCAGTTCCCGTGCCCGCGACCACAGGGCTGCCAGGTCGACCGCCGCCAGGCGCCAGCGCGAACCGGTCAGCAGCCGGGCCGCCGCGGTGCCGGCCAGCGGGTCCACGAGGACCCGCAGCGCTGACACGAGGTCGCGCACCTCAGGCTCGTCCAGCAACCCGCCGAGGCCGACGACCTCGACCGGCAGGCCTCGTTCGCGCAGGGCCGCGGCGATGGCCGCCATGTCCGACCGGCGCCGCACCAGCACGGCCGCCGTCGGGGGCACTCCCTCGGCGTCGAGGTGCGCTTCCCATTGTGCCGCAACGTTGTCCGCCATCCAGTCGAGCTCCTGGCGGATGTCGGCGTGCAGGGCGAGCCGCACGTCGCCGGGGCCCGCTCCCGGCCGGGCGCGCAGCTCCTCGACGTCCAGGCCTGCTTCGCGCAACGGCAACGACACCGCGTTCGCGAGCTCCAGCACCTCGGGCGGGTTGCGGAAGCTCGTCAGCAGCCCGAACTTCCGCGTCGGCGGGAAGTCGTCGGCGAAGCGCGGCAGGTTCGCCGCGGACGCCCCGCGCCAGCCGTAGATCGCCTGCGCCGGGTCGCCCACCGACGTCACCGGCATCGGCGAGCCGAGTCCGAACAACGACCGCAGCAGCACCCGCTGCGCGTGTCCGGTGTCCTGGTACTCGTCCAGCAGGACGGCGCCGTACCGCTCGCGCTCGCCGGTGGACACCTCGGGAAAGGCGGCGAGCTGCGCGGCCAGTGACATCTGGTCCGCGAAGTCGAGCGCCGCCTCCTTGCGTTTGCGTTGCTGGTACGCGTCCAGCAACGGCAGCAGCGCGACCCGCAACCGTTGTGCCGCAACGATCTCGCGCAGCTTCTCCGGCAACGCCTCCCGCTGGCGGGGTGCGCGCGGCGCGTTCTCGATCAGCGCGCTCAGCTCGGCGGCGTGGGCTTCCAGCTGGTCCGGCGTCACGAGGTGCTCGCCCAGTTCACCGGCGAGACGCAGGAGGTATCCGGTGATCGTCGCCGGCACCTTGTCGGTGTCGAGGTCGCGCGCCCACGTCGAGACCACCCGGTGCGCGAGCTGCCACGACGCCGTCTCGGTCAGCAGCCGCACGCCGGGTTCGACCGGCAGCCGGAGCCCGTGCTCGGTCACCAGCCGGCCCGCGTACGCGTGGTACGTCAGCACCACGGGCTCGCCGGTCAGCACGGCCATCTTGCGCTCGCCGCTCGGGTCGAGCTCGTCCAGCAGTGACGAGCCGCCCAGCCGCCGCAGCCGGGCCCTCACCCGGTCCGCGAGCTGGCGCGCGGCCTTGCGCGTGAACGTGAGTCCGAGCACGCGGTCGGGCAGCACGAGACCGTTCGCCACCAGCCACACCACGCGCGCGGCCATGGTCTCGGTCTTGCCCGCGCCCGCACCGGCCACGACCAGCGCGGGTTGCGCGGGTGCGGCGATCACCTCGGCCTGCTCGGGGGTCGGCTTGTTCAGCCCGAGCGCCTCGGCGATCTCAAACGGGCTGACGGTCACCGCGACATCTTCCTACTCAGCCCCGGCGCCTATTCACTCACCTGTCGCCCGGACGGATGGACCGGGCACGTGGTGCGCGCCGGGCACCGGTCACAGTCCGCGTTCTCCCGCGCCGTGTACTCGGGACCGAGCACGGACTCCGCGGCTCCCTGCACCACTTCGAGCCACGCTCGGACGCCCTGTTCGTCCAGGGGCGCCTGGGTGCGTTCGACGGCTCCTGTCTTCTTGTCCTCCTTCGCCACGTACAGCAACCGGGCTCCACCCGGCTCTGTTCCCAGTCCGATGTGGGTGAAGCCGCCCAGCGACGACGCCAGCTGGTAGACGGCCAGCTGCGGGTGTTCCTGTGACGCCTCGCGCGACACCGGGCTCTTGCCGGTCTTGAGGTCGATCACGACGGGACGGCCGTCCTCGTCGTGTTCGAGGCGGTCGACCCGGCCGCGGACCTGCAACCACGGCCCGCCGTCGCGTTTGGGGACCTCGACGACCATCTCCTCCTCGACCGCGACCTGGGTGAGCTGGCTGCGGCTCATGGTCAGCCAGGCGAGGAACGTGTCGAGCATCTTCTCCACGCGCAGGCGTTCGCGGCGGGAGAACCACGGCGCTCCGGCGTCCACGGCCGCCCACGCCTCGTCCAGCTTCGCCCTCAGCGCGGCGGAGTCCGCACCGGAGGCCGCCGCCTGGGCGAGGGCGTGGACCAGGGTGCCGGTCACCGAGGCCAGCTCGGCCGGGTCCTGGCCGCCGTGGCGCTCGACGACCCAGCGCAAGGGGCACTTCGTGATCACCTCGATGGTCGACGGCGTCACGCTGACCTTCTGGTCTTCCGTCCACAGTGGAGCGTCGATCGACACTTCCGCCAGGCCGTACCACGACTCCGGGTGCGCTCCGGGAACGCCGGCCTCGGCCAGCCGGGCCAGCTGGGCAGCGGCCCGCGAGCGCCGATCAGGGGTCTCCGAGTCCGAGCACACCACCCGGCGCAGCTCGCCGACGAGCTCGCCCAGCACCAGACCTCGCTGCGGCCGGTGCAGCTTCCGCTCCTCCTGCGCGGACGACTCGATCTCGTCGAGGAACCGGGACGGCTGCTCGTCCTCCCCGCGCACGGCGCTGATCAGCAGTTTCGACCGGGCACGGGAGGCGGCGACGAGCAGCAGCCGGCGTTCCTCCGCCAGGATCGGCGCCACCGCCGACACCGACGGTTCCAGGCCCGCCAGCACGTCCACCATGCGTTCGACACCCAGGACCGTGCCGCGCAGCCGCAGATCGGGCCAGCTGCCCTCCTGGACGCCCGGCACCGCGACGACCTCCCACTCGCGGCCGGCCGCCGAGTGCGCCGTCAGCACGGACACCGCCTCGCCGGTCGGGGCCGAGGCCGCCAGGGTGTCGCCGACGATCCGTTGCGACTCCAGGTAGTCCGCGAACCCGGCCACGCCCGAACCCGGCAGCCGGTCCACGTACTTCGCGGCCGCCTCGAACAGGGCCACGATCGCGTCGAGGTCGCGGTCCGCCTGCATGCCCGGCATCCCGCGCCGGGCCGACTGCGCCACCCAGCGGTCCTGCAGACCGGTGGCCGTCCACAGCTCCCAGAGCACGACCTCGACGGACTTGCCTGCCTCGATCGCCTTGCGCGCCAACGACAGCAGATGCGCGATCCGGCGGGCGGGCAACGACTCCGCGTCCTCCAGGGCGGCCAGCCTGTCCGAGGTCTCCACCACCTCGACGAGCAGCTCACCGCTCGGCCGGTCGCCTCCCGCCGCCATCTCCAGGCGCCGCAGGCCACGGCGCAACCGCCGCAACGCCAGCGGGTCCGCGCCACCGTAGGACGACGACAGCAGCATCGCCGCCGTGTCCTCGTCCAGGGAGCCGGGCGCAGCAGCGGCACGAACGAGCGCGAGCAGCGGACGCACCGAGGGCTGCTGCGCGAGCGGCAGCTCGTCCGACGCCACCGACACCGGGACGCCGGCGGCGAGCAGCGCCCGTTGCAGCACCGGCAACGACAACGTCGCCGACCGCACGATGACGGCCATCCGCGACCACGGCACCTCGTCCGCCAGGTGCGAGCGCCGCAGCTGGTCCGCCACCCACGCCGCCTCCTGCGCGGACGACGCGAGCAACCGCACCTGCACCGACCCCTCACCGTCGGCCGGGTCCACCGCGCGAGCGGGAGAGGCACCGGGCAGGCGAGCCGCGAGCCGCGCCACCGCGTCCCGGATCTCCGGCATCATCCGGTGCGACTGCCGCAGCACGACCGTCTCCCCCGGCACGTCCCGCAGGATCTCCGGATCAGCGCCGCGGAACGTGAAGATCGCCTGGTCCGGGTCGCCGGCCAGGACGAACCGCGAGGCACCCGACCCGAGCGAGCGGATCAGCGAGTACTGCATCGGGTCCAGGTGCTGCGCGTCGTCGACCAGCAGATACCGCACCCGCCGCCGCTCGCCGAACAGCAGCTCCTCGTCGTTCACGAACGCCGCGTAAGCCGACGACACCAGCTCGGCCGCGTCGTAGGCCGGTGCGTACGCCGTGGCGGAGTCCATGCCGGACAGCAGGTTCACGGCCTCGTACTGCGCCCCGAACCGGCCGGCGGCGACCCACTCGTCCCGCCCGTGCTCCTCCCCGAGCTCGACCAGGTCTTCCGGGCCGAGGCCGCGTTCGGCGGCCCGTAGCAGCAGATCACGCAGCTCGTGCGCGAACCCGGGTAGCTCCAGGGCCGGCCGCAACCGCTCCGGCCATTTCAGCGCCCCCGACTCGACGTCGCCGGCGAGCAGCTCGCGGACCATCGCGTCCTGGTCCGGCCCGGACAGCAGCCGCGGCGGAGGTTCGCCGAGCAGCACCGCCTGGTTGCGCAGCACCGCGAACGCGTAGGAGTGCACGGTCCGCACCAACGGCTCGCGGATCGCCGACAACCGCCCGGTCAGTAGCTGGGTGATCCGCGCCCGCAACGCCACCGAGGCACGCCTGTTCGCCGTCAGCACCAGAACGTTCTCGGGGTCGGCTCCGCGCTCCAGCACGACGTGCGCGGCCAGTTCGGCGAGCAACGTCGTCTTGCCGGTGCCGGGACCGCCCAGCACCCGCAGGAAGCCCTCGTGGGCGAAGACCCTCTGGGCAGCCGCGTCCCACCGGGGACGCGGGCGCGTCTCCGGCTTCCTGCGGACCAGCTGGGGTGGAAGTGCCACGACTCGATTTCACCACGCTGCACCGACAAGATCAGCGATGCCCGCCGAACGGAGCAATGCCGAGGCCCCTCGGGTTACCGGCTACCTTCTTGACAGAGACCGGCGGTCCAGGCGATTCTCGACGGCTTTGTGATCCCCGTCACTGCCAGCGACCCCGACCGGTCACCGGGGTTCCAGCCGCTCCAGGAACTCCCCCGGCGGGGACGCCACGCCGAAGTGGTCGCCCGTCGCGTAGTCCGCTCCGGCCTCACGCCACCACCGTGCCTGCTCCGCGCTGGAGATCCCGTCGACCGCGACCACCACGCCCTGCTCGCGCACCAGCGGCAGCAGCGCCACGACGTACGGGGACCGGGCCTCCACCAGGCTGCGGGCCACCCGCACGGCTCGCACCGGCAGGCCCGACGCGAGCCGGCCGAAGTCGAGCGGCCCCAGCCCGAACTCGTCGATCGCCGTCTTGACGCCCATGCGCGCGAGCACCGTGAGGTTGTCGGCCGCGTCGACCACCGGCAACACCCCGCACGGCATGCTGATCATCAACCGGTCGGGCGGCAGCCCGGTCTGGTCGAGCACGGTCACGACCCGCGACACCAGGTCCCCGTCGGCCGACTGGTGCGCGGTGAGGCGCACCGCCAGCGACCTGTCGAACTGCGAGCGCTGACGCCACCACGTGGACTGGCCGCCCGCGACCTTCAGGAGCCACTCACCGAGCGGCAGCACCAGCCCGGTCGTCTCGGCCAGCCGCGCGCACGTGTCGTGGTCCAGCACGCCGAAGTCCGGCCTGTCCCAGTGCAACACCGGCTCGACACCGGAGACCGCACCGTCGGCCAGCCCGGCGATCGGCCGGTACCGCACGGTGATCTCGCCGTCCTCCCACGCGGCGGGCATGTGCACGGCCAGCGCGTCGTCCCGGCGGTCCTCGGCGTCCTGGCCGGGGTGGAACAGCTCCCACTGGCCGCGCCTGCCCGTCTTCGCCTTGCGCAACGCCCGTTCCGCCGCACGCAGCACGTCCGCCGGCTCCGCGCCCTCCGCCGGGCGGTGCACGACGCCCGCGCTCACCGACACCGCCAGCCCGCGACCGTCCACATAGGTCGGCTCGAGCAGCAGCTCGTCGTTGACGCTCTTCATGATCACGCCGATGGCGGGCGTGGTCGCGGTGTTCTCGAGGAGAACGCCGAACTCGTCGCCGCCGAACCGGGCGATCATGGCCTTCTCCCCGGCCAGCAACGCCTTCAGCCGCTGCGTGACGTGCTGGAGCAACCGCTCGGCGACCCGGCCGCCGAAGGTGTCGCTCACCATGCCGAACGCGTCGAGGTCCAGGTGGAAGACCGTGATGCCGTGCTCGGGATCGGCCTTGCGCAGCGCGGTCTCCAGCTGGGTCGTGAAGAACTGCCGGTTCGGCAGCCCCGTCAGCGCGTCGTGCAGCGACTGCCGCTGGAGCTCGCTCTGCAGCAGCTCGAGCTCCGTGCCGTCCTCGACCACCACGACGAAGTGGATCGGCTCGTCGTCGGCACCGCGCAGCAGCGACGCGGTCAGCGTGACCCGCGCGAAGTCACCGTCCTTGCGCAGCAACCGCTGCGACTGCCGGACGCGCTCGGTGGCGCCGGCGGCGAGGTCGGTCATCGCCTCCCGCAGCATCTCGGCGAAGCCCGGCTCGATCAGGTCGAGCAGCGGCGTGCCGGTGAGCTCGTCCGACGTGCTCCCGAGGATGTGGCCGATGGCCGCGTTCACCGTGAGCAGGCGGCCGTCGAGGTCGACGATCAGCACGCCGTTGGTGGACGACGAGACCACCTCGTTGAAGCGGGCCTCGCTCTCCTTGAGGTTCCAGTTCGCGTCGCGGACCGCCTTGAGCAACGAGCGCTGCATGCTTTCCTGCTGCGCGAGCACGGACTCGGCGTTGGCCCCGGTGAAGCCGGTGCCGAGAGCGCCCATCGCGAGCGCGATCCGTTCGGCGTACCGCTCGACGGGCTGGAACTCCGGCAGCGCGAGCAGGCCGGGGCCGAGCACCTCGGTCGTGCAGCGCAGCCCGAACTTGCCGAGGTGACCGAGCGTGGCCAGCTCCGCGCCCGCGGCCTCGATCGGGGCGGTGGCGAAGGGCTCCTCGTGCAGCATCGAGCACAACGCGTCGAGACGGGTGCCCAGTTCCGCGTCGAGGTCTTCCCCGCTGAGTGGAATCGTCACTGCTCCGAGCAGGCGGTACGACCATTTCCGCGCGAGCGTCATCCGCGCCCGGGTGTTGTCCTGAGGCGAGGGCGTGACGTCGGGTATTCGACTCGGGTTGGACATTCGGGCCGCCTCGCAATGGGCTTTGAGGTCCGGCAGTTTACCCACGCACGGTCGGCCCCACCTCAACCGGCGGCGTGATTCGACGTCACTCTATCGGTGTTTCCTATGGCTTACGACCGACCCCGGCGAAAGCGATCGCGTTCACCGCCGGATCGTCGGAGATGTCACCGGGTCCGGCGGGTCGCCATTCGGCGTACTTGACCAGGCCGGGCTCGACCAGTTCGAAATCACCGAAGAAGGCCTCGATCTCGGCGCGGTCGCGGTAGGCGACGTCGCCTCCGCCCGCCTTGCTCATCCTGTCCGTCACGGCCCTGGCCTCGTCGTTGACGTGGTCGCCCGCCATGTGCGAGATCGCGAGGTAGCTCCCGCTGGGCAGTGCCTCGCGGTAGCGCTTGAGCAGGCCCTGCGGGTCCGCCTCGTCCGGCACCCAGTGCACCATGAACAGCAGCAGCAGGCCGATCGGCTGGTCGAAGTCGAGCAGCCGGGTCACCTCACCGCTGCTGAGGATGCTCTCCGGGTCGCGCATGTCGGCCTGCAGCACACCTACGCGGTCGTTGCCCGTGACGATCAGCTCGCCGTGCGCGACGGCCACGGGATCGCGGTCCACGTACACGACGCGGCACTCGGGGGCTTCCTCCTGCGCGACCTCGTGCACGTTGGCCACGGTCGGGATGCCGGAGCCGATGTCCAGGAACTGGCGCACGCCCTGCTCGGTCATGAAGCGCACCGCGCGGCGCAGGAAGGCCCGGTTGAGCCGGGCGGCGCTGCGGGAGTGCGGCATCATCTGCTCGGCCTTGTCGCCCATCACGCGATCGACCGCGAAGTTGTGCGCGCCGCCGAGCAGGTAGTCGTAGACCCGCGCCGCGCTGGGCACGGAAACATCGACGCTCTGCGGAATCCAGTTCTGCCCGTCGGACACGGCGACCCACCTCTTCAGGTTGCTGACGCACTAGCTTAGTCACGCACAAAGCGCGCTCGACTAGGCCGCTAGTGTGAACGCACGCCACCCGTTCGGGCACTGTCTCTCTCAACCGAACGACTCATAGGGTGGCTCGATCTCTTTCACCTCGCGAGGAGCGATGATGTCGGTCCCGGTGGCACCCGGCAGGCTGCCATTTCTCGGACACACGGTGCCAATGCTCCGGAAACGATTCGCATTCACCGGGAATTTACGAGGTCAAGGTGACCTCGTCGAGGTTCACCTCGGGCCGATGCGTACCTATTTCGTCGCCAGCCCCCAGTTGACGCACCAGGTGCTGGTCACCGACGCGCCGAAGTTCCACAAGGGCCGGATGTACGACAAGTTCCGCCCGTTCGTCGGCAACGGGCTGGCGCTGTCGAGCGGGGCCTTCCACCTGCGCCAGCGCCGGATGATGCAGCCGGCGTTCCACCGCGACCGGATCGCGGGCTACGCGAACACCATGGCCCGCGCGGCACGGGACCTGGTGGACGGTTGGCGCCCCGGCGAGGTGCGGCGGCTGGAGGCGGACATGCAGGGCCTCGCCGTCACCATCGTCGGCGAATCCCTGTTCTCCACGGAGATCGGCGGCCGCGCGATCGACGAGGCCCGCCGGTCGGTCTTCGTGATCATCAAGAACGGCATCCTGCGCGCGCTGTCGCCGGGGTTCGTCGAGAAGCTGCCCATTCCGGCCAACCGCGAGTTCGACGAGGCGATCGCCCGGATGCGCGCGATCGTCAGCGAGGTCATCGCGAGCCGGCGTGACGACGACACCGACCACGGCGACCTGCTGTCGACGCTGCTGCTGGCCAGGGACGCCGAGACCGGCGAACCCATGACCGACGAGCAGGTCTTCGACGAGGTCGTCACGCTGCTGACCGCCGGCATCGAGACCACCGCGCTGGCACTGGCCTGGATCTTCCACGAGATCGCCGCCGACCCCGAGGTCGAACGGCGGGTGCTGGCGGAGGTCGACGAGGTGCTGGGCGGGCGTCCGGTGACGATCGACGACGTGCCGAAGCTGACCTACGTCGGCCGGGTGGCGAACGAGGTCCTGCGGAAGTACCCGCTCTGGCTCGTCATGCGCCGCACCGCCGAAGAGGTCGAGCTCGGCGGTACGCGCCTCGCACCGGGCACCGAGGTGATCCTCAGCCCGCACGCGATGCACCACGACCCCGCGCACTTCGCGGACCCCTGGCGCTTCGACCCGGACCGCTGGGCGCCCGCACTCGCCAAGCAGCTGCCGAAGGGCGCGTTCGTCCCGTTCGGCGGCGGCATCCACCAGTGCATCGGCAACCACTTCGCGCTGACCGAGATCGCCATCGTGGTGGCCACGGTCTGCTCCCGCCACCGGCTGGTCCCCGACCGGCCCGTGCGCACCAAGTTCACCAATGCGGCCTACCCCAACGACCTGATGATGACGGTCGTCCCCCGCTAGCTGGAGGTTGTTCCCCCATGCGTTTCCGTCGGCTCTGTGCCGCCGTGCTGCTCGCCGCGCTCATACCGGTTCCCACACCGGCGAACGCTGCCCAGACCACCTGCGAGGACGTGTACACGCCGGTCCAGTTCGGGCTCATCCGGCAGACGATGTACGGCAGGCTGTGCGTCCCGCGGGGAGCCACGACCGTCCAGGTCCTCGTCGCCGGCGGCACGTACACCAGCGGGTACTGGGACATCCCGGTGGACGGTGCGGCCCGCTCGGTCACGCGCGCGATGAACAGCGCGGGCATCGCCACCATGGCGGTGGACCGGATCGGCACCGGCAGGAGCACCAAACCGCTCAGCATCCTGGTCGACGTCCCCAACCAGGCCGAGGCGGTGCACCAGGTGGTCCAGAAGCTGCGCCCGCGGTTCGCCAAGGTGTTACTCGGCGGGCACTCCATCGGCTCGGCCATCGCGATGGCCGAGGCGGGCAGGTACCGCGACGTCGACGGCGTCCTGGTCACCGGCATGACGCACCAGTGGGACTACATCAGGGCCGTACCCGCGCTGACCAACCTGATCCCCGCCGTGATCGACCCGAAGCTCGGCAAGCGCGGCCTCGACGTCGGCTACCTGACCACGGCGCCGGGCAGCCGCTACACCATGTTCCACGCGCCGGGCCCGAACCTCCCGGCCGTGATCGACCTCGACGAGTCCACAAAGGACGTCGTGTCGGCCGGCGAGTTCGTCACCACCGCGCTGATGTCCAACCTGCTGCTGCCGGCGAGCGCCGCCATCGACGTGCCGGTGATGACGGTGCAGACGTCGGCCGACTACTTCTGCGGCACGCCGCCGCTCGGCGCCGACTGCTCGTCGGCCCAGGCGCTGGTCAGGTCGGAGAGGCCGTTCTATCCGCGTTCTCCTCGACTGGACGCCTTCGTCATCAACGGTTACGGGCACGTGTTCAACTTCGACACGAAGAGTGCGAACAGCTACCACGCGGCGATCATCAGGTGGCAGCGCGGCATCTGACGTTTCCGCCGACCTCGACCGCCCCTGCTCACAGGGAGAACTGTGCACCGTTTCGCGGCCAGTCCTGCCCTGGCGCGGCTGGAGTGGATTCTCGACGGCCTGGACGGGAAACCCGGCTGGGGAGCTGACGCGTCCGACGTGCTCGCGGCCGCGTTCACCGCCGTCGTCCCGCCAGAGCTGTACGTCGAGGTCACCCGCGGTCGCGCTGCCAGCTACGCGCCGGTCGTCGTGGTCGGCCTCGACGTCGGCGAGACCACCGCGCGGGCGCGGATCCGCCGGCACGACGGCACCGTTGATGTCGTTACCTGCGTCGTCGAGGCCGCACGGCCGCATCGAATCGCCACCACGTGGGTTACCGGGCTGGTGCCGGCCGATCTGACACCGAGGCTGCCGGCCGATTTCACCGACCACGACCTGCCTTCCGCCGCCACGGATGCCCGGCTGGTGGTGTTCTCCGGGTTGCCCGGCAGCGGGAAGAGCACCCTGGCCGACGCCGCGGGGGCCGAGCTGGGGATCCCGGTCTTCGCCACCGACTGGCTGCTCGGTGCGCTGACCCCGTTCGGCGGTCGCCATTTCGAGGAGCCACTGGCTATCGCCGAAGAGATGCTGACCACGCTCGCTCTGCGGCAACTCGTCGCCGGACAGTCCGTGATCCTCGACCATCCCACCGAACGGGTCGCGACCAGGGAGCGCTGGCGTAGCCTGGCCCGCCGGGCCGGCGCGGAGCTCCGCGTGGTCGTGTGCCACTGCTCCGACCCGCGGGTCCACCGTGCCAGGCTCGAAGGCCGCAGCCGCGGAATCCCCGGCTGGCACGACGCCGGCGACTGGTCCGATGTGCGGCAGCGACTGGCGAACTTTCCTTCCTGGGACGAGGAAGCGCTCTCGCTGGATACCGTTCAACCACGAGAGCGGTCCCTTGCCGCGGTCATACGGCACATCACCGCCTGACGGCATCGGGGCACGGGCGCAGGGCCCTACTCCCGCAGCGTCTTCAAGATCTCGCCCGCGTCCTCGGGCGAACCGAAGTAGGCGCCGATCGCGAGGTCGGCGCCCGCATCAGTCCACCACTTCGCCTGCTCGGCGGTCTCGATGCCGTCCACGCAGAGGTTCACGCCGTGCTCGTGCACGGCCTGGACCAGCGAGGCGGAGCGGGGATCCTGACGCCGCACCAGGTCCTTCGGCACCAGCACGGACACCACCGGCAGCTCCGAGAGCCACGCCAGGTCCCGCGGCCCGAGCCCGAAGTCGTCGAGCGCGATCCGCACTCCCATGTCCGCGAGCGTGCCCAGGTTGTCCACCGCGTCCTGCACGGACAGCACGCTGACCGGCATGCTCAACGTCAGCCGGCCGCGCGGCATCCCGGTCTCCTCCAGCACCTTCCCGACGCGGGACACCAGGTCCGCGTCGGTCGACTGGTGGTGCGTGAGCCGGACGCCGAACTGCTGGTCGAGCTCGCCGCGCTGCCGCCACCACTGCGCCTGGCCGGCCGCGATCCTGATCAGCCACTCGCCCATCGGCAGGATGAGCCCGCTCGCGTCCGCGAGTGCGGCGCAGCGGTCGGAGAGTTCCCAGTACAGCAACGCCTCGACGCCCGCCAGCGCACCGGTCGCGAGCTCGCGGACCGGCTGGTAGACCACGCCGATGTCGCCCTGTTCCCACGCTCCCGGCATCACCACGGCCAGCGCGGCGTCGCGTCTCCCGGCGGCGTCCTCGTTGGTGTGGAACAGTTCCCACTGCCCGCGGCGGTCGCGTTTCGCCTGGCGCAGCGCCAGGTCCGCGGTCCGCAGCAGCTCGACCGGGTCGATGTCGGGCGACGGCCGGTGCACCACGCCCGCGCTCACCGAGACGGCCAGACCGTGACCATCCACATAGGTCGGTTCGCTCAGGTCGGCGTTGATGGTCGCCATCGTCGTCGCCACGTCCGGCGTGAGGGCGGTGTTCTCGACGACGATGCCGAACTCGTCGCCGTCGAACCGCGCGACCATCGCCTGTTCGCGCGACATCACCGTCCGCAGCCTGCGCGCCACGTGCTGGAGCAGGTGCTCGCCGACCCGTGCGCCGAGGCTGTTGCACACCAGGCCGAACGCGTCGAGGTCGAGGTGGAGGATCGTCACGCCGAACTCGGGGTCGGCCCTGCGCAGCACGGTCTCGAGGTGGGTGGTGAAGAACTGCCGGTTCGGCAGGCCCGTGAGCACGTCGTGCAGCGACTGCCTGCGCAGTTCTCCCTGCAGCAGCGCCAGTTCCGTGTCGTCGTCCGCCATCACGAGGACATGACTGGGCTTGCCCTCGTCGTCGCGCAGCAGCGACGCCGTCAGCGTCACCTTGGCGAGCTCGCCGTCAACGCGCACGAGTTGCATCGGTTCGCGCTCGAACTCGTCGAGCTCGCCGAGCACCCGTTCCATCATCTCGCGGAACGCCACGATCGAGGTCGGCGCGATGAGCTCGGCGAGACGGGTGCCCGGCTCCGGGTGCCGCCCGATGATCACGCCGATCGACTCGTTGCCCCACGCCAGCCTGCCGTCGAGGCCCACGATCAGGACGCCGTTGGTCGACGAGGACGCGATGCCCTCGAACTTCGCCTCGCTCTGGCGCTGGTCCCGTTGCGCGTCGTGGGCGGCCTTGAGCAGCGAACGCTGCATGCTCTCCTGCTGGTCCAGGATCGCGCGCGCCCGCGCCGCGGTGAAGCCGCACGTGAGCGCGCCGATCCCGCCGACGACGCGGACCGTGTGCTGGTCGCTGGAACCGAACTCCTCCAGGGCCAGCAGGCCTTTGCCGAGCACGTCGACGGTGCGCTTGAGGCCGGGCTCGTTCACGTAGCCGAGAGCGACGAGCCGTTCGCCGACCTCCTCGAACGGAGCAGGGTCGAACGGTTCGCTGTGCAGCGCCGCGCACAACGCGTCGAGCTGGTCGCCCAGTTCGGCGTCCAGCTCGTCCCTGCTCAGAGCGACTACGACGACACTGCTGAGCAGGTAGCTCCACTTGCGCGCCAAAGCTTCGCGCGCTCGGACGGTGGCGGGCTCCGTTGGTGGAGCGGCATCGGGTCTTCGGCTTGGATTCGTCATTCCCGTTGCCCTGTATGGGTTGGAGAGTGTCCGGCAGTTTACCCACCGGCAGTCGGCGTCCACTGCGCCAACAGTGTGATCCTCCGACACTACAGTGTGGTTTTAGTCCTTACGACCGACCCCAGCGTACAAGAACATGTTCATCGACGCCTCGTCGGCGAAGTCCCCCGGTCCGTCCGGACGCCATTCGCCGCAGCCGACGAGGCCGGGCTCCACCAGCGCGAACCCGTCGAACAAGGCGCTGACCTGGGCGTGCGTGCGCATGTGCATCTGGTCGGCGCTCCTGCTGCGGTTCACCACCGCGGCGGCCTGGTCGACGTTCTCGTCGATCTGGTCCTTGGCCACGTGCGTCATCACGATGAAGCTGCCGGCGGGCAACGCGTCGCGGTAGTGCGCGACGAGCTTCCCCGGGCTGTCCTCGTCCGGCACCCAATGCATCATGAGCAGCATCAACAGGCCGACCGGTTCGTCGAAACGCAGCAGCGCGCCGACCTCAGGGCTCGCCAGCACGGCCTCCGGGTCGCGCATGTCGGCGTGCACGATGGCGGCGTTCTCGTTGTCAGACAACATCAATCGGCTGTGCGCGACCGCGACGGGGTCCTTGTCGACGTAGACGACGCGTGTCGCCGGGTCGCGTTCCTGCGCGACCTCGTGCACGTTCGCGACGGTCGGGATGCCGGACCCGATGTCGAGGAACTGGCGAACTCCCTGGTCCATCAGGAAGTTCACCGCACGTCCGAGGAACCGCCGGTTGAGTCTGGCGACGCTCGGCAGTCCTGGCACGAGCTTCTCGATCTGGGACCCGACCTGCCGGTCGGCGGCGAAGTTGTGGGCGCCGCCGAGGATGTAGTCGTAGACGCGGGCCATGCTCGGCACGTTCGTGTCAATGCCGAGGGGAACCCAGTTCTGGGTTTCTGCCACGGGGAAACACCTCTTCGGTTTTCGTGGCGGTTCGGGGAAGACGCACGAGCTTAGTCACCCGCGCACTTCTCGCACTGCACCACCAGAGTGACGCCGAACCACCCGATCAGGCTATATCGTCTCCGTCCAAACGGCTCCTAGGGTGGTCCGTCCCCCTTCGGTCCGACTCCTCAGGAGCCCGGATGCCCGTCCCGGTGGCTCCCCACCGCTGGCCACTGCTGGGGCACACCCCTGCGATGCTCGCCCAGCGCGCCAAGTTCACCGACAGGCTGCACGAGCACGGCGACGTGGTACGCCTCGACCTCGGACCACTGCACGCGCACTTCGTCACGAGTCCTTCGCTGACTCACGAAGTTCTGGTGTCGCAGGGATCGAAGTTCCGCAAGGGCGCGATGTTCGACAAGTTCCAGCCCTACCTGGGCACGGGACTGCTGCTGTCGAACGGCGACCACCACCTGCGGCAGCGCCGGATGATGCAACCGGCGTTCCATCGGGAACGGATCGAAGCGTATGCCTCGACGATGGCCCGTGCTGCTTCTTCGCTGGCCGCGCGCTGGCAACCGGGCGAGGTCCGCGTCATCGAGAACGACATGCAGGAGCTCGCGGTCACGATCGTCGGCGAGACGCTCTTCTCGACGGAGATCGGCCGGCGCGCGGTCGAGGAGGTCCGCCGGTCGATCTTCACGGTCATCCAGCAGGGCATGATCCGCGCGCTGTCCCCCGCGTTCGTCGAGAAGCTCCCGCTGCCGGGCAACAGGCGGTTCGACGACGCCATCGCCCGCATGAAAGCCGTTGTGCTGCAGGTGATCGAGTGCTGGCGCGCGGACGGCACCGACCACGGCGACGTGCTCTCCATGCTCCTGCTCGCCCAGGAGGACGGCGTCGGCATGACCGACCAGCAGGTCTACGACGAGGTCCTCACCCTGCTCACCGCCGGTATCGAGACGACCGCGATCGCGCTGGCCTGGGCGCTCTACGAGGTGGGCCGCGCCCCGGAGGTCGAACGCCGATTACACGCCGAGGTCGACGAGGTGGTGGGCGACCGCCCGGTGACGTTCGCCGACGTGCCCAAGCTGACCTACACCGCGCAGGTCGTGCAGGAAACGCTGCGCATGTACCCGATCTGGTTCGTGATGCGCCGAACGCTCGTAGACGTCCAACTGGGCGAAGCGTCCCTCCCCGCGGGCGCCGAAGTGATCATCAGCCCGCACGCCCTGCACCACGACCCACGCCACTTCCCCGACCCGTGGCGCTTCTCCCCCGACCGCTGGACAGCTTCCTTCACGGCGGGCCTGCCACGCGGCGCGTTCATCCCGTTCGGCGGCGGCAACCGCCAGTGCCTCGGCAACACCTTCGCCCAGACCGAGATCGTCATCACCCTCGCGACCATCGCGTCCCGCTGGCGACTCACCCCCACCCGTCCGGCGCGCGTGAAGTTCACGTCCGCCCCGTACCCGGACGGCCTGCTGATGAAGGCCGTCCCCCGCAACTAGCTGGAGGTAGTTCCCCCATGCGTTTCCGCAGGCTCTGCGCCGCGGCCCTGTTAGCCACCGGAACCCTGCTGGCGGCCCCGCTCCCCGCCGCGGCCGCCGTCTCGTGCCAGGACGTCACCTACCCCGTGAGGATCGGCCTCACCCCACTGGTGACGACGCAGGAGACCATGGCGGGCAGGCTGTGCGTGCCCGACGGCGCCAGGACCGTGCAGGTCCTGATCCCCGGCGGCACCTACGACCGCTCGTACTGGGACGTCGGCTTCGAGCCGTCGACCCACTCGTTCACCAGGGCCCAGAACAACGCGGGCTTCGCCACCCTCGCACTGGACCGCCTGGGCACCGGCAAGAGCTCCAAACCGCTGAGCGTCCTGATCACCGCCTCCACCCAGGCGAGCGCCGTCCACCAGGTCATCACGAAGATGAAGCCGCGCTTCAACAAGGTGATCGTCGCCGGCCACTCCATCGGCTCGGCGATGGCCATGATCGAGGCAGGCACCTACAAGGACGTCGACGGCGTCCTCGTCACCGGCTTCACGCACAAGATGAACTACGTCACCGTGGTCCCGGTCCTCGCCAACATGATCCCGGCAGGCCTCGACCTCGGCTACCTCACCACCATGCCCGACACCCGCTACAACTCGTTCCACAAACCGGGCCCGCTCATCCCAGGCTCGATCTCGTTCGACGAGTCCACGAAGGACGTCTTCGCCGTCACCGAGGCGGTGGACACCATCCTCCTCAACACCGTCGTCATCCCGGTGTCCCGCAAGATCACCGTGCCCGTCCTCGTAGTAGTCGGCAACGACACCCACTTCTGCAGCGCAGGCGTCCCACTGATGGGCAGCGACTGCTCGTCGGCAGCAGCCCTGAAGGCAGACGAGGCACGATTCTTCCCCGCGGTCCCCCGCCTGGACACCTACGTCCTGGACGGCTACGGCCACTCGATCAACTACGCCCCCAACGCTCCCGCCTACCACGCCCGCGTAGCGTCCTGGGCAAAGGGAATCTAGCCGGACAGCAGCACTAGACTCGAGGCATGGACGAAGAGATCCACGAGCGAGTCCGCGCCTTCATCAAGGCCATCCCGCGCGGACGAGTCGCCACCTACGGCGACATCGCAGATCTCGCCAAGGCACCGTCGCCACGGCTGGTAGGCCGCATCCTCAACGAGGACGGCCAAGACCTGCCGTGGCAACGCGTGCTGAAGGCCGACGGCACCTGCGCACCCCACCTCCGCGACACGCAGCTCCAGCTGCTGCACGAGGAGGGCGTCCCGAACCTGGACGGCAAGGTGAACCTCCGGGAGTACCGCTGGGAGGACGCCCGCAAGGAGGACGCCGAGGCCCCGGGCCTCTGGTAGCAGCGCTCTGGGTGACCGCCTCCGGGTAGCGGCCGCTGGGTGACGGAGTCCGGGTAGCCGCCTCCGGGTAGCCGCTGATGGCGGCTCAGCCCAGGCTCGCGCAGGAGTCCCCTTCGATTTCGGCTCCCCCGCGACCTACGGTACTCAGCGGGTCTGACACTCCCCGCACACGAGGAACGAAGGCGGAGCCGAGCCACCCGCGCGGCAAGGGCGAAGGCGGAGCCGAGCCACCCTTCCACAAGGCCGATGGCACAGCCGAGGCGACCGCCCACTCCGCCGATGTCCCAGCGGTATCAACGAAACCACCGCGCGATTGGGGCTTGACCTTGAGTGCGAGATGCTACCGTCGAAGAGATCGGCCGGGCTCCTTGTGCCCGGCCGTTTTCGGCCGATCAAGCATCTCGGCCAGAGGCTCAAGGTCAAGCCCCGATCGCAATCGTCGCGAAGCGGCGATGAATAGCCCCGGCCCGGTATAGGCGGGCGACCACCTACGCAAGGTGACCGCTCACACGCCAGGCGACCCGCATCACGCAGACCGAAACCCCAAAGCCCGAGCCTCAAAGTACCTACGCACCAAAGCATCCACCACCAACGGATGAGCCCCAACAGGCGCGGCAACAACATCCGCTCCACACCCGGCAAGCGCCCCATGAAACGCCCCGGGCGCCAACAACCAAGACGCCACAACCACCCGCCGCCCAGCGAACCGCACCCCAGCCACCACCTCATCCACCCGAGGCGAAGCGGTAGCCACAAACCCAACCCCCGACGCCCCCACCATCGCAGCCGCCCGCCTTACAGTCACAAGCGCCCGACCGTCAGAAGAACCCGCCGCGGCGAGCACGACTGCGTCGCCGCGGCGGAAACCTGCCTCCCGCAACCGATCCCGCACCGCCGGCACCGCATCGAGCCCCAACGGCGGCGTCAGCACCACATCGGAGCGCGGCCCGATCTGCGCGGGGATATCAACGCGAACGTGATAGCCGGCGGCCAGAAAAACCGGCACCACGATGCACGGACCATCCACAACAGACCGCACATCCGGCTGCCGAACATCCGCATAGGCAACCGAAACCGGCACGTCCACCAAAGCCTGCACCAGATCCGCGATCTCCGAACACACCGCGACCCCGCGCGGATCACGCGTGCCGTGGAACGCCAACACCAGCTTCATGCGGGCTCCATCGCCAGCCGGTAACCACGCTTCACGACCGTGCACACCATCTGCGGCGAGCCCAGAGCGGTCCGCAACCGCCCGATCGCCGTCTCGACCGCGTGCACCTCACCACCGGAAGGCAAGGCGGCCAACAGATCCTGCCGCGAAACCACGCGGCCGCGAGCAGCCACGAGAGTCCGCAGCACCGCCATCGGCGCCGGCGCGACAGGACGCAGCTCGCCGTCGATCACCACGGCCTGCGCGCGCATCTCCATGTCCCGTGAGGCGATCCGCAACCGCGTGGCCCGCGAAGGCAGCTCCAGCGCCAGCTCCCGCACCATGGAACCGATCCGCGACCGAGCGGGCTGCACGACCGGGATCCCGGCGGCCACCAACGGCCCGGCGGTGATCGCACCGACCCCGACGACCAGCACCTCGCGCCGCAACGCCTCCACCAGCTCGTCATAGCGCGGGCCCGCGGTCCGCAGCACCGACGAGGCGGCCGGGGCGCTCGTGAACGTCAGCGCGTCCACCTGGCCCGCCAGCGTCGCCTCGATCAGCCGCTCCAGCGGCGCGATGTCGGCAGGCGGTTCCCAGCGGTACACGGGAATCTCGACGACGTCGGCCCCGGCGGCGGCCAGGGTGTTCACGAAGTCCGGCAACGGTTCGCCGTGCAGCTGGACGGCGACGCGCTTGCCCGCCACGCCCATCCGCAGCAGGTACTGCAGGAGTTCCGCGTTCGACTCGGACGACGGGGACCAGGCCTCGACCAGTCCGGCCGCCCTCACCGCGCCCTTCGCCTTCGGCCCGCGTGGCAGCACCACGGCCGACGCCAGCGCACGGTGCAGGCGGCCGGCCAGTCCCCAGCCCTCGGCGGCTTCGAACCAGCCGCGGAACCCGATGGCGGTCGTGGCGACGACGACGTCGACCGGTGCCGACACGAGCCGCGACGTGGCCTGGTGCAGCTCGGCGTCGTCGGGCAGCGGCACGATCCGCAGTGCGGCGCCGTGCACCACCGACGCGCCCTTGCGTTCCAGCAACGCGATGAGCTCGTCGGCGCGGCGGGCCGCGGTCACGCCGATAGTGAAGCCCGCCAGCGGTCCGCTCATGTCAGCTCCACGACGCCGTCACGCACACGCACCGGATGCACCGCAACGGACATCGACGGCTCGTCCAGGCACTTCCCGGTCGACAGCTCGAACGCCTGCTTGTAGACCGGTGACACCACAACGGGAACGCCGCCGCGGTCGCCCACGATGCCGCGCGACAGAACGGCGGCACCGCTGAACGGGTCGATGTTGTCCAACGCGTGCAAGGAGCCGTCCGCGGTCAGGAACACGGCGACCTGCGAGCCGTCCGGCAGCAACGCCGCGACGCCCTGTTCCGGGCGCAACACCTCGAAATCACAGACCACGGTCACCTGACGACCTCCGGAATGCCGAGCTGGACGGGAACGCGCTGACCACGTTCAGCGCGGAACGAGATCGTGGGGTCGGGGGTGCCGGGCGCGTTGACGAACGATGTGAACCGCGCCAGCTTCTCCGGGTCCTCCAGCACACCGCGCCACTCGTCGGCGTAGTCGGAGACGTGCGACTCCATCGCCGCCTCCAGTTCGGCGCAGATGCCGAGCTTGTCGTCCACGACGACCTCCCGCAGGTGGTCGAGCCCGCCGTCGAGCCCCTCCAGCCACACCGAGGTGCGCTGCAACCGGTCCGCCGTGCGGATGTAGAACATCAGGAACCGGTCGATCACGCGGATCAGCTCCGCCGTGTCCACATCGGACACCAAGAGATCGGCGTGGCGTGGCGTGAAGCCGCCATTGCCGCCCACGTAAAGGTTCCAGCCGTTCTCCGTCGCGATCACGCCGAAGTCCTTGCCGCGCGCCTCAGCGCACTCACGCGCACAACCGGAGACGGCCGACTTGAGCTTGTGCGGCGACCGCAGGCCCCGGTAGCGCAGCTCCAGCTCGATCGCGAGACCGACGGAGTCCTGCACGCCGTAACGGCACCAGGTCGTGCCGACGCAGGACTTCACCGTGCGCAACGACTTGCCGTAGGCGTGTCCGGACTCGAAGCCCGCGTCGACCAACCGGCGCCAGATCAACGGCAGCTGGTCGACGGTCGCGCCGAACAGGTCGATGCGCTGGCCTCCGGTGATCTTCGTGTAGAGCCCGTAGTCGCGGGCCACCTCGCCGATGACGATCAGCTTCTCCGGCGTGATCTCGCCACCGGGGATGCGCGGCACGACCGAGTACGTGCCGTTGCGCTGCAGGTTCGCCAGGAACTTGTCGTTGGTGTCCTGCAACGAGACCTGCGTCTCGCCCAGGATGTGCCCGTTGCCCAGCGACGCCAGGATCGAGGCCACGGCGGGCTTGCAGATGTCACAACCCCGCCCGCTGCCGTGCTGGGAGACCAGGTCGGAGAACGTCGTCACGCGCGTCGCCCGGATGATCTCGAACAGCTCCGCGCGCGAGTAGGTGAAGTGCTCGCACAACGCCTTGGACTGCTCGACACCGCATTCCGTGAGCAGTTTCTTCAGCATCGGCACGCACGAGCCACAGCCGGTGCCCGCCTTGGTGCACGCCTTCAGCTCGGCGACATCGCACGCGACACCGGACCCGATCGCGTCGGTGATCGTCTGCTTCGTCACCGCGAGGCAGGAGCAGACCTGCGCGTCAGCGGGCATCTCCACGTCGACAGCACCGCCCGGCTGCAACAGAGCCGCCGGAACTTCCTTGCCCACCAACGGCCGCAACGACAGGTACGACGACGCGTCACCGACGAGGACGCCACCCAGCAAAGTACGCGCGTCGTCCGACACGACCAGCTTGCTGTACGTGCCCGCGACCGCGTTGTTGATGACGACTTCCAGCGCGCCCTCGGTCTGGGCGTGCGCGTCGCCGAACGACGCCACGTCCACACCGAGCAGCTTCAGCTTCGTGGACACGTCGGCGCCGGGGAACACCTTCGAGCCACCGGAGAGCTGGTCCGCCACCACCTCGGCCATCGAGTAACCGGGTGCCACCAGCCCGTAGGTCACCCCCTCGACGGCAGCGCACTCACCGATCGCGAACACGTGCGGATCGGCGGTCCGGCAGGCGGCGTCGACCAGGTAACCGCCCCGCGGCCCCAGTTCCAGCCCCAGGTCCAGGTCGGTGCGCGGCCGGATGCCGGCGCTGAACACCACGACGTCCAGGTCCAGCTCGAGCCCGCTGGCCAACCGGGCGATCAACCGCGCGCCGTCGCGTTCGATCGAGGACGCGGACGTGCCGGTGTGCACAGTCAGGTCGAGCTTCTCGACCAGCCGCTTCAACAGCCCGGCGCCACCGTCGTCGACCTGGATCGGCATCAGCCGCGGCGCCAGTTCCACGACGTGCGGCGAGACTCCCATGCCGCGCAACGCGTTGGCGGCCTCCAGCCCGAGCAGACCGCCGCCGAGCACCATGCCGGAACGGCGGCCGGGCCGGTCGGCGGCCTCGACCGTCGCCCGGATGTCGTCCAGGTCGTCGATCGTGCGGTAGACGTGGCATCCGGGCAGGTCACGGCCTGGCACCGGCGGCACGAACGGCAACGAGCCCGTCGCCAGCACCAACGCGTCGTAGGAGACCTCGACGCCGGAAGCACCGACCACCACCCGCCGGTCCCGGTCCACGGACACGGCCTTCTCACCGAGGCGCAGCTCGCACCCGCTCAACGCGGGCAGCTCCAGGTCCGCGGAGCTCCATGTGTCCACATAGGACGACAGCGCGACGCGGTCGTAGGCGGGACGGGACTCCTCGCCGAACACGACGATCCGCCAGGGCGAGTCGCGGAGGATCTCGACGAGCCGGTGGCCGACCATGCCGTTGCCGATCACGACCAATGTCTGGGTCATCGGGCGTACCTCCTTCCACCCGGTATGCTCACCGGGCGGCGTGTCATCCCAAGGTCCGCGGTATTTCGCGGGTGTTAAAGGAAACTCTCGCCGCAGCTCAGCGCGGCGTGCGTCACACGCCCGCGTAGGCGAGCGACGGCCGCGCCGCGAACACGTTGCGCCGCAGGTAGAACCACCACGTCGTGCCGAGGCAGAGCGCGTAGAAGACGAGGATCGCGGACAGCGCGGGCGTCAGCGTCCTCGAGCCCTCCAGCGAGAACTTGAAGACGAGGTTGACCAGCACCCCACCGGCCGCGCCGATCGCGCCCGCGATGCCGACCACGGCGGCGGCCTGGCGCTTGGCGGACTTGTCGTCGTCGGACTGGGTGCGGAAGATCGCCGGGATCATCCGGTACGTCGAGCCGTTGCCCACGCCGGCCAGCACGAACAACGCGATGAACGAGCCGAAGAACAACGCGAAGTTCCGCGTGTCGACGCTCACCATCACGCCGGCAGTGCCGGCCGCGAGGCCGACGAACGTCCCGAGCGTCACCCTGGCGCCACCGACCCGGTCCGCCAGCCACCCGCCGAACGGACGCGCCACCGAGCCGATCAGCGCACCGAGGAACGCGAGCGCCACCCAGCCCTGGTAGTCCACAAAACTGAGCTTGATCAGCGACGGGAACGCGAACGAGAACCCGATGAACGACCCGAACGTGCCGATGTAGAGAAACGACATCACCCAGGTGTGCCGGTTCGACAGCGCCAGCCGGTAGGACTGCCCGTCCGGCTTGGCCTGCGTCAGGCTGTTCATGAACAGCCACGCGCAGGCCGTCGCGACGACGATGAACGGCATCCAGATCAGTGCCGCGTAGGCCAGGTTGATCCCCGTGCCGAACGAGATCACGAACGGCACGACGAGCTGCGTGATCGCGACGCCGAGGTTGCCGCCGGCGGCGTTCATCCCGAGTGCCAGGCCCTTCTTGCCCTCCGGGTAGAAGAACGAGATGTTCGCCATCGAGGACGAGAAGTTGCCGCCGCCCAGGCCCATCGCGGCCGAGGTGAGCAGGAAGAACCAGTAGGGCGTGCCGGGCGTCGACACCGCGTAGGCGAGCATCGTGCACGGGATCAGCAGCAACCCGGCGCTGATCGTCGTCCACACCCGCCCGCCGAACTTCGGCACCGCGAACGTGTACGGCACCCGCAGCACCGCTCCGACCAGGTTCGGCACGATCAGCAGCCAGAACTGCTGGCCGACGCTGAAGTCGAAGCCGACGGAACCGAGGCTCACCACCACGATGCTCATCAGCACCCACACGCTGAACCCGAGGTTCTCGGCGAAGATGCTCAACGCCAGGTTCTTGCGGGCGATCCGCTTGCCGGTGGACTCCCAGAACTCGGGCTTCTCCGGCTCCCAGTGGTCGATCCAGCTCATGAACGTCCTCCACACGGGGTTCGGCGACTGCCGAAGAACCTAAGAACCGCGCATTACCAAGGGGTTCTGGCCGATGACGGCGGAGGCAACTCCGCCGCACATCACGCCGGGGCCGGCTGTGAGGCCCCGAGCCAGTCGAGCAACCCGCACACCGCGTCCTTGCAGCCACCACACCCCGTGGTCGCGCGAGTGGCCTCCGCGAGCTGCGGCAACGACTCCGCGCCCGCCCGCCAGGCCGAGACGATCTGTCCCTTCGAGACGGTGTTGCACCGGCAGATCACCGCGCTGGACGGCAGATCGGCCGGTGACGCGGCCTCCGCGGGCAGCGCACGGCCCAGCAGCAACGCCAGCCGGTCGGTCGGCGCGGGGATGCCCCGGTCGTAGAGCTGCGTGATCGTCGCGGCCGCGTCCGGTGCGCCCAGGACGATCGCACCCGCCACCCGGTCGTCGCGCAGCACGAGCTTGGCGTACCGGCCGCGCGAGGGTTCCTGGAAGCACAGGACTTCCGAGTCCGGACAGTCCACATCGGTGTGCACGTCGCCCAGCGCCGCCAGGTCCACGTCGCGTGCTTTCAACCGCGTGACAACGGAGGTGCCGCGGTACCGGGAGGCCGGGTTCGCGCCGGTCAGCCGGTCCGCGAGCACCGCGGCCTGGTCCCACGCGGGCTGCACCAGGCCGGACACCGTGCCGGGGTGCTGGGCGCAGTCACCGATCGCGTGGACGCGCGGGTCGCTGGTGCGCAACGCGTCGTCCACGACGATGCCGCGGTCGACCTCCAGACCCGCCTCGACCGCCAGCGAGGTCTCCGCCCGCACACCGGCCGACACCACGACCAGTTCGGCGGGAACGTGCGAGCCGTCGTCGAGGACCAGGCCGTCGCCGGGAAGGTACTTGGCGGCCAGCGCGTTCAGCCGGAACTCGATGCCCAGCTGCCCCAGCGTGCGAGCCAGGACACTACCGGCACCGGGGTCGAGCTGGCGTTCCATCAGGTGACCGACGGGGTGGACGACGGTGACCAGGCACCCGCGTCCGGCGAGGCCTCTGGCGGCCTCGATGCCGAGCAGGCCACCGCCGAGGACCACGACGGGCATGCCCTTCTGTGCCCTGGCCTCGATCTCGGCGCAGTCGTCGAGGGTGCGGAACGCGACGACGCCGGGAGCGAGCTTGCCGTCCTCGGTGAGGCCCTCGGCGGGCGGCACCCACGGAACGCTGCCGGTCGCCAGAACGAGGGCGTCGTAAGGGATCGCCTCGCCGGGATCGATCGTCACGGTGCGCGTGGCGCGGTCGATGCCCCTGACCTCGCAGCCCAGCCGCAGGTCGATGTCGTGCTCCTCCGCCCAGCCGGAGCCGTGCAGCCGCGTCGACTCCGGCGTCATCGTTCCCGCCACGACGGTCGAGAGCAGCACGCGGTTGTACGCGGCGTGCGGTTCCGCACCCACGACCGTGATGGAGATGTCCTGGTCACGGCGGCGCAGCTCATCCGCCAGCCGCGCGCCCGCCATGCCGTAGCCAACGATCACGACTCGCCGCATACCCGCTCCAATCGCACCGCGCAGACCTTGAACTCGGGCATCCGGCTCGTGGGATCGAGCGCGGGGTTGGTGAGCAGGTTCGCCCGCCCCTCACCGGGGAAGTGGAACGGCAGGAACACCGCGTCGGCACGCATGCTCGGCACGCACCGCACGGCCGCCTTCACCGTTCCCCGCCGGGACACGACGTGCGCGAGCTCACCGGAGGCAAGTCCTGCCCGCGCGGCCGTGTCCGGGTGCATCTCCACGTACATCTCGGGAACGGCCTTCAGCAGCTCGCCGATCCGCCGCGTCTGCGCCCCCGACTGGTAGTGCTGGAGCACCCGCCCGGTGGTGGCCTGCAACGGGAACTCCTCGTCCGGCGGCTCGGCCGGGCCGCGGTGGTCGACCGGGACGAACCGCGCGAGGCCGTCGGGATGCGCGAACCGGTCGAGGAAGAGCCGCGGCGTGCCGGGATGATCCACGGAGGGCACCGGCCAGTGCAGCTGCTCGGACTCCAGCCGCTCGTAGGTGATGCCGGAGTAGTCGGAGAGACCGCCCGCGGACGCCCTGCGCAGTTCCTCGAAGACTTCCTGTGGCACCACGGGAAACCCGCTCGGAACGCCGAGCCGGGACGCGAGCCCGTTCAGCAGCTCCAGGTCGCCGCGCACGCCGGGCGGCGGGTCGAGTGCCTTGCGGCGCCTGATGATCCGGCCTTCGAGGTTGGTCATCGTGCCGTCCTCCTCGGCCCACTGCGTCACCGGGAACACGACGTCGGCCATCGCGGCGGTCTCGGACATCACGAAGTCCGCCACCACCAACAGGTCCAGCGCCTCGAAGCGATCGGCCACACCGGACGCGCGCGGCGCGGACACCACCGGGTTGCTGCCGAACACCAGCATCGCCCTGATGTCGTCGGCCATCAGCAGCTCGTACGCGCTGCGGCCGGGTCCGGGCAGCTCGGAGACGCCCCAGACGTCCATGATGTGCCTGCGTGCCGCCGGGTCGTCGATCTTGCGGTAACCGGGCAGCTGGTCGGCCTTCTGCCCGTGCTCCCGGCCGCCCTGGCCGTTGCCCTGCCCGGTCAGGCAGCCGTACCCGGAGCCGGCGCGGCCCGGCAGTCCCAGCGCCAGCGCCAGGTTGATCCACGCCGAGACGGTGTCGGTGCCGGACGCGTGCTGCTCGGTGCCGCGGCCCGTCAGGATGTACGACCGCCCGGCCAGCATGTGCACCGCGGCACGCTGGTCGGCCGCGGAGACGCCCGTGACGCGTTCGGTGTGCTCGGGCCACCACTGCGCGGCGACCCGCCAAGCGTCGTCGAAACCCGAGGTCCGCGCCGAGATGTACTCCTTGTCGATCACGCCCTCGCTGACCGCCGTGTGCAGCAACCCCAGTGCCAGCGCCAGATCCGTGCCCGGCGCGGGCTGCAGGTGCAACGTCGCGCGCTCGGCGGTGGGCGTGCGGCGCGGGTCGATGACGACCAGCCGCGCCCCCTCCAGGTGCCGCAGGAACGGCGGCATCGTCTCGGCCGGGTTCGAGCCGGCCAGCAGCACGGTGTCGGCGCCGCGCAAGTCCGTCAACGGGAACGGCAGCCCGCGGTCCAGCCCGAACGCCCTGTTGCCCGCCGCCGCGGCCGACGACATGCAGAACCGGCCGTTGTAGTCGATCTGCGAGGTCTTCAGGGCGACGCGCGCGAACTTCCCCAGCGCGTAGGCCTTCTCGTTCGTCAGCCCACCGCCGCCGAACACGGCGACCTCGTCGGGCTCGTACGACCGGATCCGCGCGGCCACGAAGTCCAGGGCCTCGTCCCACGACACCGGCTCGCCGTGCAGCAGGGGCGTCGTCAACCGGCCGGGGTGGCGCAGCAGCTCCCCCGCCGTCCAGCCCTTCTGGCACAGCCCACCGGGACCAGGGGACACCTGGCCGTCGATGACGCTCATGGAGCACTGCAGCGCGCAGTAGGGGCAATGGGTCACGCCGCTGACGCTAGGAAGCCCGCGTTAACCCGGCGCTCCGCAATGTTTCGAACCGGGAAACTGACCCGCTCAGAGCAGCGCGGTCACGTGGTGAGCAGCTCGTTCCAAGCCCGCAAAGGACTGTGGCGTTGACAACGGGTGCAGCGCGTGCACGGCCAGGCGGAACAGCGTCGCGCGCAGCAGTGCCTGCTCCCACTCGGCCTGGTGGCTCCACCGGTGCAGCAGGCCGGAGTCGGCGCCGCCCCACGCGACGGCGTCCACCGCGACGACGGCGGCGGCCCACTCGGCCGGGCGCCAGTACGCGGTGAAGTCGATGACGGCCGGCTGGGCGCTGCCCGCGAACAGCACGTTGCCGAACAGGTCGCCGTGCACGACCTGCGGCTTGAGGTTGAGCGGCTTCTGGGCCTCTTTGAGCAGCTCGAAGAGCCTGCCGCCGAGATCGGCGTCGAGCGGCACGTCCTCCTCGCCCCACGCCAGGCGGTCGGCGACCGCGAACACGTCCGTGCGGGTGTCCAGGAAGCGGGGTTTGGGCAGGTCGGCCGTGGCCTGGTGCAGGCGCTGGGCGACCGCGATGACCTCGTCGTGGCGTGACTCGGCGCGGCCGGCGAGGAACTTGGTGGCCGACCAGCCGCCGACGACGTAGCGGCCGTCGGTGGATCTCAGCGGCCTGCCGATGCGCAGGTGCGGCACGTCGAGGCCGTCGAGGGTCTTGGCGATCCAGGTGGCCTCGGCGGGCTTCGGCGCGGGCCGGATCGTGGCGTCGCCACACCGCCACGCGGGGCCGCCGTCGATGAGCTCTGGCTCGGCGTCACGGGCCCCGAACGCCGCACGCACGTGCGCTGGGGGCGGTTCGGGGGACCGGGTCACGGCTGGGCACGCTACCTGCTTAGACCGTCCGGGTGGTGGATCACGACACGCCGTGATTCGCGCCGCCACCCGAACAGCGCATCAGCTGATACGTGCATTCGGGCACCGAAGCACCCGAATGCACCCATGACGTCTAGTACGTCGGCAGGCTGGGGTCGACCTCGCGGGCCCACGCCAGCACACCGCCGCCGACGTGCACGGCGTCGGAGAAGCCCGCCTTGTGCAGCGCCGCCAGGGCCTCCGCGGACCGGGCGCCGGACTTGCAGTGCAGCACCAGCGGCTTGTCCTGCGGCAGCTCCGAGAACGCTTCACCCGAAAGGATCCTATCCTTGGGGATCAGCACCGAGCCCGGGATCTTCACGATCTCGTACTCGTGCGGCTCACGGACGTCCACCAGCAGGAAGTCCTCGCCGGACTCCTGCTTGTGCTTGAGCTCGAGCGGCGTGATCGTGTTGCCCGCGGCCGCCTGCTGCGCGTCCGTGGACACGACACCGCAGAACGCCTCGTAGTCGATCAGCTCGGTGATCTTCGGCGACTCCGGGTCCTTGCGGATCTTGATGGTCCGGTACGACATCTCCAGCGCGTCGTAGACCATCAGGCGGCCCAGCAGCGGGTCGCCGATGCCGGTGAGCAGCTTGATCGCCTCGGTGACCATGATCGAGCCGATCGACGCGCACAGCACGCCCAGCACGCCGCCCTCGGCGCACGACGGGACCATGCCGGGAGGCGGCGGCTCCGGGTAGAGATCGCGGTAGTTGAGGCCCTGGCCGTTCGGCGCGTCCTCCCAGAAGACGCTGACCTGGCCCTCGAACCGGAAGATCGAGCCCCAGACGTACGGCTTGCCCAGCAGCACCGCGGCGTCGTTCACCAGGTACCGCGTGGCGAAGTTGTCCGTGCCGTCGAGGATCAGGTCGTAGTCGCGGAAGATCTCCAGCGCGTTCTCGGAGTTCAGGTGCGCCTGGTGCAGGACGACCTTGACGAACGGGTTGATCTCGGCGACCGAGTCCCGCGCGGACTCCGCCTTGGGGCGGCCGATGTCGGACTGACCATGGATGACCTGGCGCTGCAGGTTCGACTCGTCCACGACGTCGAAGTCGACGACGCCGAGCGTGCCGACCCCGGCCGCGGCCAGGTACAGCAGTGCCGGGCTGCCCAGGCCGCCCGCGCCGACGACGAGCACCTTCGCGTTCTTCAGCCGCTTCTGCCCGTCCACCCCGACGTCCGGGATGATCAGGTGCCGGCTGTAGCGCGCTACTTCTTCCTTGGTCAGCTCCGCGGCTGGCTCAACGAGCGGCGGAAGCGCCATGCTGGTCCTCCTCGACGAATGTCTCCGTGTCCGAGACAACGTCTACCCTGCCTCGACTCTTCCCGGTTGGAAAGCCGTCTCAGCCTGCGGGAAACGCGTTCGGCGTGCACACCTTGCCGTCGGCCGGCACGACGTCCTGGCCCGCGTTGAGCTGCGCCACGAAGTCGTTCGCGACGCCGAACGTCTGCTGCATCATCACGGGGGCCGGCGCGCCGTTCTCCGCGCAGGCCGCGTGGCCGCTGCCCAGCGCGTGGCCGACCTCGTGGTTGATCACGTAGTTGCGGTATCCGGCCAGGTCACGGCCGTAGACCATGGCGCCGCGCACCCAGCGGGCGACGTTGATGACGACGCGTTTGGTCTGCGGGTGCCAGCACGAGGTCTCGAACGGGATCTCCTTGCCGCAGAGCGCGTGCGTCGTCTTCGTGGTCGTCAGGGCGACGATGAAGTCCGGGTTCTGGTCCGCCTCGACCCGCTGCAACGCGACCGTCTTGGTACCGATCCAGCTGCGCGGGTCGGACAGGAACCCGTCGACCGTGCGCGCGAACGCCGCCGCGTCGTCGTTGTAGTCGGCCGGCTTCACGCCGTCCTCGATCGCGATCGCGTACCTGCGGAACTTCTGCGCGGTCGCCTCGCCGATCCGCGGGCCGCTGCCGGCGATCGCCTTGAACGTGCCGACGCCGTCCTGGGAGAAGTCCGGGCCCGCCGGCAGCTCGGCGGTCGGGATGGTGAGCTGCGGCTTCTGGCCCGGCACCTCGGACGGCGGCGGCTCCGGCGCGCTGGCGGACGTCTCGGCGGCCGTCGTGCTGCCGTCACCCGACGCGGGCGACTTGGGCTGGACCGTGTCGAGCACCACCAGTGCGGTCAGCACGAGGAGCACCGGGATCGCGTAGATGCGCCAGCCGTAGTGGGCGACGAGCTTCCGCACACCGCTGTGCCCGCGGGGTCTCCGCATGGCCTGGGTGCCCTCCGGTTCCCAGGCGGCCGCGAGCGGTTCCGCGCTGGTCCGGCGCTCGCCGCGGCGGTAGCGGTCGGCTGGCGGAGCCGTACGGCCTCGCTCGGGGGCGCGATTCACGTCGCCCAGGGTCCCACATCACCCGCACGGCCGTTGTTCGTCACCATGTGTGTCGGTCGACCGCCTCCCACATGCCGAGCACGGCCCTGGCGACGGTGGCGGGCCGCTCCATCTGGGCGACGTGGCCGGTCTTGGGCAGCACCAGCAGACGGCCCTTCGGCAGCGACCGCGCCGTGCGGGGACCCTTGCGCGCGCTGACCAGCCGGTCGTTCTCGCCCCACACGACCAGCGTCGGCGCCTTGACCAGCGGCAACAGCCGCCACAACGACTTCGGGCCCGGTATGAGCCAGCTCTGCATCAGCCCGAACGTGCTGCGGTTGAGCGCGTTGCCCGCCCACTGCTGCCGGGCGCGCTCCTCGTTCTCCTTGATCGACTCCTCGATGCGGTGGTCGGGCACCACGCTCGGATCGGCGAAGCACAGTTCGAGCATCTGCTTGGTGCGCTGGTGCGCCGTCATCTTCGCGAGCTCGCGGCGCACCTTCGCGCCGATGACCGGCAGGACGGTGAGCGCCATCCGCGGGTCGGACATGCGGTCGAGCCGCGGCCTGAGGTCGGGAACGGCCGGCGAGACCAGCGTCAGCGTCCGCACGAGGTCCGGCCTGCTCGCGGCGACGATGACCGAGATCGCGCCGCCCATCGAGTTGCCGAACAGGTGCACGGGCTGTGAGAGCGTTTCCAAGTACTTGATCACCGTGCGGGCGTGCGTGGCGAGACTGAAGTCGTAGCCGGGGATCGGCTCCGACCGGCCGAACCCCGGCAGGTCGATCGAGTAGCCGCTGACGTGGTCCCGGAGCTGGGCCGCGAGATCTGTCCAGTTCGTCGCGGACCCGCCAAGACCGTGCACGTACACGGCGGCGGGACCCTCGCCGGGCGTCACCCTGACGTGCACCTCATGGCCGTCCACCTGGCAAAACTCACCTGGCCACGGCGTCTGTGACTTGTCCAGCGGCGGCAGTTCGACGGTGGACAACGGGGCGGGAATCTGCGTGCTCACCAAACCAGGATGCGGGAAAGAACGTCCGGTTGGTTCCCGGATGTGGGCTACCAGCGAGTAAGGTTGCGGTCGGGCCGCGGTCTGGCAACCCCTTTCCGACGGCCGAATCACTCGTGCTGGAGGCACCATGACGGAGACGGCGCAGAGCGCACCCGCTGGCAGGGGCGTTCGACTGCCGCGTACCGCCCGCCGCGCGCAACTACTCGCAGCGGCGCAGGACGTGTTCGTCGCCAACGGCTACCACGCCGCGGCGATGGACGAGATCGCGGAACGCGCGGGCGTGTCCAAGCCGGTGCTGTACCAGCACTTCCCCGGCAAGCTCGAGCTCTACATGGCGCTGCTCGAGTCCCATGTGGACGAGCTCGTCGGCCGCGTGCGCACCGCAATCGGCTCCACGACCGACAACAAGCTGCGCGTCCGTGCCGCCGTGGCCGCCTTCTACGACTTCGTGGACGGCGAGGGCCAGGCGTTCCGGATGGTCTTCGAGTCCGACCTGCGCTCCGAGCCGGCCGTGCAGTCCGCCGTCGAGCGCGCCACGACCGACTCCGTCGACGCGATCACCGAGACCATCACGGCGGACGCGGGCCTGGACGAGGAACGCGCCCGGCTGCTGGCCGTGGGCCTGGTCGGCCTCTCGCAGGTCACCGCGCGGTCCTGGCTCGCCGACAACCGGCGCGTGCCGAAGGAGGAGGCGGTCGCGCTGATCTCCAACCTGGCGTGGCGCGGCATCGGTGGCGGTTTCCCGCTGCAGCACTGACAACGTTGAAAGGGGGTCCGCCGGTGCACCGGCGGACCCCCTTTCGTTCGTTCACATCAGGGCGGCTATTCGTCTCGCGACGTCCTCCGACCGCTCCAGCGGCAACATGTGCCCGGTCTTCGGATAGATCACGAACTGCGCGCCCGGCAACGCCTCGGCCAGCACCCGCGAGTGCCGCATCGGCGTGAGCACGTCCCACGACCCGGCCATGACCACCGTCGGGATGTCCGACAACACAGCCAGTGCCTCCCGGCGCTGGTGCAGCGTCAGCTCCTCCCGAATGCCGACGAACGCCTCACCGGAGGTGTTGCCGGCCATCGCCGCCGCGGCCCGCACGTCGGCCCACGACGGCCGCCGCCCGAACGTCACCCGCAGCCCCGGCGCGATCACCCGGCCGAACCCGACCTTCGGCCGCTTGACCAGCCACTTCCCCGCGAGCCGCTCGACACCGCTGGGCCGGGGCAGGTCGCCGCACGACGTCGCGATCAACGCCACGCCCGACACGCGCGAGAACAGCTCGGGCCGCTGCTCGGCCAGCGCCATGATCGTCATGCCGCCCAGCGAGTGGCCGGCCAGCACGACGCGTCCGGTGGGAACGTGCTTGTCCAGCACGGCCGCCAGGTCGTCGGCCAGGTCCGCGATCGTCCCGGTCCCGGTGCCGGACGAAAGCCCGTGACCACGCACGTCGTACCGCACCACCCGGCCGGGCAGCGCAGCCGCCACCCGGTCCCACGTCGTGAGGTCCATCGTCCAGCCGTGCAGCAGAACGGCCGTCACGCCGGCCGACGAAGGCCCCGACGTGACGACGTTCAGCCGATCAAGAACGAGCGACGCCATGAGCGCATCCCCGGCCTTCCCACGAGTCCGGTCTCGTCCAGGAACGACATGATCCGCTCCCCCGACCAGCGGATGGTCTCCTGGAACTTCGGGTTGCCCAGCGCCTGGCGGTGCGCCTCGCGCACGTCCAGCCCGACCGCCGCGTACACCTGCGGGTTGATGATCGCGCGCGTGATCATCATCGACACGTACCCGATCAGCCACTTCTGGTACGGCTTCTCGTAGCCCTTCAGCTCGGCCATCCCGCGCTGCAGCTCCTCGCGGGCGAACCGCACGTGGCGCGCCTCCTCCAGCACGTGGATGCGGTTGACCATCCGCACGATCGGCTGGACGGTCTCGTCGTTCATCGCCTCGCGCTGCAACCGGTCGAGGATCTCCTCGGCGACGAGGATCGAGCCGTACATCGCGGGGCCGTAGCCGATGACCGGCAGCAGCTTGCCCAGCCGGTGCGTGTGCCTCGTCGGCCCGTAGGCGGGGCAGCCGATCCGTTCGACCAGGCGCGCGAACATCGTCGAGTGGCGGCACTCGTCGGCGACCTCGGTCAGCGCGTATTGGGCGTGCCGCGTGGTCGGGTCGGTGTTGTAGACGACCTTGACCAGCATCTGCATCAGCAGCAGCTCGAACCACAGCCCGACGGACGCGATCGACGCCAGCTCGTGCTTGGACAGCTCGATGCGCTGCTCGGTGGAGAGCGAGTCGTAGAGCGGCGTGCCGTAGAGCGAAATGCGCTGTTCAGGGATGTAGAAGAGGCCTTCCACCAGAGGTGCGGACCAGTCGATGTCCACCTCGGGGTCGTAGAACTTCTCGGCGGACGACTTGAGCAGCCTCTCCGCTGTCTTCTCCCGATCGGCGACCCTCATCGATTGCCCTCCCCGATAAGTGTTACTTGAGGTAACGGTTACTTCTGGTAGCGTGCGTCACATGGCACGCACTGTCAAGGGGCCGGACGCGCGACGTGAGCGGTGGAAGGGGCATCGCGAGCAGCGCAGGGCGGAGTTCGTGGAGGCGACGATCACCGCCGTGGCCAGGAAGGGCCCGGACGTCGGCATGGAGGACGTGGCCGCGGAGGCGGGCGTCAGCAAACCCGTGCTGTACCGGCACTTCACCGACAAGTCCGACCTGTACCTGGCGGTCGGCCAGAAGGCCACCGAACTGCTGATGGACCGGATGGGACCCGCGCTCCTGGCCGAGGGGCCGATCCGCGGCCGCATCGAGGGAATCGTCGACGCCTACCTGTCGGTGATCGAGGAGAACCCGAACCTCTACCGGTTCGTGGTGAAGGGGTCCTTCGTGGACCGCCCGGTCGAGAAGGACGTCGTGGCCGAGGACAAGAACCTCATCGCGACCACGCTGGCCCGGATCCTCGGCGACTACCTGCGCGCGTTCGACATGGACTCCGGCGGCGCCGAGCCGTGGGCGCACGCGCTCGTCGGCATGGTGCAGAACGCGGGCGACTGGTGGCTCGAACGCCAGACCATGTCCCGCGCGAACCTCAGCGACTACCTCGCCACGATCATCTGGCACGCCATCGACGGGCTGCTCCGCTCGGCCGGCGTCCAGGCAGACCCGGAAATGCCCCTCACCCCGCTGCGATTGGTGGACTGATGAGCGAGCACGAGCACGACGAAGAGGGCTACACGGGTCCCGCGACCCTCGTCTTCGGCGAGGACGAGGTGGCCGTCGAGGTCGAGGTACGCGGCTACTTCCAGCCGATCGACGGCCGCTACCACTGGTACGGCCGGGTGAAGAAGAACGACGACGTCACGAGCCGGGTCGAGGGCGGTGCGCGGACCGCGCTGCTGCGCACCCCCACCGGCGAGGCCGAGGGGACGCTCACCGACCAGGACCCGTGGGGCCGCTACCGGGTCGGCGGCATCTCGACGCCGCCGTACCGGATCGAGGAACCAGCGGCCCACTGACGCGAAGAAGCCCCGGTCAGAACGCTGGCCGGGGCTTCTTCAGCTGACGACTCAGGCGCCGAACCCGACCTTGCGCGAGTCCTGCGGGCCGATCTCCACGTACGCGACGCGGCCAGCGGGCACGACGAAACGCGCACCCTTGGCGTCCGCCAGCGACAGCACGCTGGACTTGCCGGACACCGCGTCCGCGACCAGGGCTTCGACCTCGGACGGGTTGAGCTCACTGGTCACGACGAGTTCCCGCCCGCTGTCGGCGACGCCGATCCTGACCTCCACGCTGACCTCCGTGCTCAAGAGAAAAATCTAGGGCCGAGCCTACCTAGTGCGGCGACCACAATCATCGTCAGACGCTTCCGGTGCTCAGCAGGGCACCTCGCGGCACAGACCCCCGCCCCCCATATGTCCACTATGAGGGGCGGGGGTCTGTGCCGCGATGCACCCGTCTGAACAGCGAAAATCGCCTGACGACGGTTAGTGGTCGCCGCACTAGCCGAGACCGAGCTGCGTCATGCGCCGCGCGTGCGACTGCTGGAGCCGCCGGAACAGCTGACCGATCCCGGCGAGGTCGCCGGACCCCCGGATGATCAGCTCCGCCAGCCCGTCCCGCTCCGCCACCACGTACTGGGCCTGCGTCAACGCCTCGCCGAGCAGCCGCCGGCCCCACAGCGCGAGCCGGTCGCGGACCCGCGGATCCGACCCGACGGCGGCCAAAACTTCGCGCTCAGCGAACGCCGAATGACCCGTGTCGGCGAGCACGGCGAGCACCAGCTCCTTGGTCGGCGCGTCCAGCCACTCGGCGATCTCGCGGTAGAAGTCGGCCGCCAGCCCGTCGCCCACGTACGCCTTCACGAGCGACTCGAGCCACGACTTGGGGCTCGTCGACTCGTGGAACGCGTCGAAGCCCTTCACGAACGGCGCCATCGCGTCCTCGACGGTGATGCCCTCCGTGGCGAGGTGCTTCTGCAACAGCGTGAAGTGACCGATCTCCGCGGCGGCCATCTGCGCCAACGCCGCTCGACCCGCCAGCGTCGGCGCCGTCCGCGAGTCCTCAGTCATCCGGTCGAACGCCGAGAGCTCGCCATATGCAAGCGCTCCCAGAAGATCGACAACACCCTCCGCAACACCCATGACAGCGAACTCTAGTGGTCAATCGCGTCCTGCCAGGTAGAATGGGGACGGACGCCCGGCGTGACGAGTGTGACGACCACGCTGTTGCCCAATTTTCTTCTTGGGCAGGCGCATAATGGTGCGCGTACACCTTTCCCGCAGCTGCTCACTCGAGCGCGGTCGAGAGGCCCGGCCAGGGCTCGTACGCGCTTGGTACGAGAGAGGCTGATCATCCTGACCGCTGAAGTAGAAACACATCTGGACCCGGTCGCGCTGGAACACAGCGAGGCCGGAGTTCCCGAAGAGGACACGTCGCACCCGCTGCTGGCAGACGCGCCGGTGCAGACCGAATCCCCCACGTTCGCCGAGCTGGGAGTGCGTGCCGAGATCGTCAGGGCACTCAGCGAGGCCGGCATCGTCCGCACGTTCGCCATCCAGGAGCTGACGCTCCCCATCGCACTCGCCGGCGACGACGTCATCGGCCAGGCACGCACCGGCATGGGCAAGACCCTCGGGTTCGGCGTGCCGCTGCTGCACCGCGTCGAGACGCCCGGTGACGGCACCCCGCAGGCCCTGGTGGTCGTCCCCACCCGTGAGCTGTGTCTCCAGGTCGCGCACGACCTCACCGACGCGGCGAAGCACCTCGGCGTGAAGGTCGCCGCCATCTACGGCGGCATCCCCTACGAGCGGCAGATCGCGCAGCTCCGCAAGGGCGTCGACGTCGTGATCGGCACGCCCGGCCGCCTGCTCGACCTGGCCGAACAGCGCCACCTGGTGCTCGGCAAGGTCCGCATGCTGGTGCTCGACGAGGCCGACGAGATGCTCGACCTGGGCTTCCTGCCCGACATCGAGCGCATCCTCACCATGGTCCCCGACCAGCGTCAGACGATGCTGTTCTCGGCGACCATGCCGGGCCCGATCATCACGCTCGCCCGCACGTTCCTCACTCAGCCGACGCACATCCGCGCCGAGGAGAACGACGCAGGTCAGACGCACGAGAACACCTCGCAGTTCGTCTACCGGGCGCACTCGATGGACAAGCCGGAGATGCTGGCCCGCGCGCTGCAGGCCCGTGACCGAGGCCTGACGATGGTCTTCGCGCGGACCAAGCGGACCGCGCAGAAGGTCGCCGACGACCTGACCGAACGCGGGTTCGCCGCGGCCGCCGTCCACGGCGACCTGGGCCAGGGCGCGCGGGAGAAGGCGCTGCGGGCGTTCCGCGCCGGCAAGGTCGACGTCCTGGTGGCGACCGACGTCGCGGCGCGCGGCATCGACATCGACGACGTGACGCACGTCATCAACTACCAGTGCCCCGAGGACGAGAAGACGTACGTGCACCGCATCGGCCGCACGGGCCGTGCCGGGCGCACGGGTGTCGCCGTCACGTTCGTCGACTGGGACGAGACGGCGCGCTGGGCGTCCGTCAACGACCTGCTCGGTCTCGGTCAGCCGCTGCCGGTGGAGACGTACTCGACGTCCGACCACCTGTACGCCGACCTGGGCATTCCGTCCGGTTCCACCGGCCGGTTGCCGCTGAGCCACCGCACCCGTGCGGGCCTCGACGCCGAAGAGGAGGAGAACCTCGACAGCGGCAAGCGCAAGCGCCGCAGCCGTCGCACGGGCTCCGGCTCCGGCTCCACCCCCGGCGGTGCCGAGCAGGCGGAGGCGAACGAGGAGACGCGCCCGAAGCGCTCCCGTTCACGCACGCGCAGCCGCGCCGGCGTCACGCAGGAGGGCGAGCAGGCGGACCAGCAGGCTGCCGACGCGGCGGACGAGTCCGCGTCCGACAAGCCGCGCCGGCGTCGTCGCCGCCGAACCTCTGCCGAACAGGCCGCTCCTTCGGCAGACTGATCACATGTCGTCCCCCGGTTCCGACGTCACCGACATCGAGGACGTCCTCGACGAGCCCGCGCACGAGACCGCGCCCGTCGAGGAACGTCCGCCCGCCCGCTCCTGGCGCACGCGCCGTGACTTCGTCGCGATCGCGTTGATCGCGGTCGCGTCGGTCACCGCATCCGTGCTGACCTGGGCGTTCAGCGATGCTCGCGCCACGACGTCGGTCACCGGGCCGTCGTCGTGGGAGCAACTGCCCGAGGTGACGGCGCTGCCGCCGTCGCTCGCCGAGGTGTGGCGGGCGAACAGCGGCGCGTCGCTGTCCCCCGTGGTCGTGCAGACCGCGGCGAAGGACACGGGCGAGGAGAAGCCGTCGATCGTCGTCACCGGCGACGGCGGCGAGGTCAACGGGCGCGACCCGCTGACCGGTGACGTGCGGTGGACGTACAAGCGCGACCTGCCGTTGTGCGTGGTGAGCACGGCCTGGGGCCGCGCGATGGCCCTGTACTCGAAGGGCACGAACTGCTCCGAGCTCACCTCGCTCGACGGCGTCACCGGCGAGCGCCGGGCGCAGCGCAACGGCGACGCCGAACCGGGCACCGCGCTGCTCAACGAGGGCTCGCACCTGATCACCACCGGGTCGAAGTTCGTCGAGGTCTACCGGCGCGACGACCTGGTGCGCTCGCTCGAGTACGGCAGCCTGCGCGCGATCGTGAACCCCGGCAAGCAGCCGCGCGTCGGCTGCACGTACGGCTCGATGGTCGTCACGACGGGCAGGTTCGCGATGGTCGAGCGCTGCCCGGACGACGCCTCGGACCGCATCACGATCCTCAAGCCGAACCCGGACAAGTCCGACGAGCCGAAGGTGTTCGGCAGCGTGCTGACCGGCGCCAAGAACGCGCAGGTCGTCGCCATCACGGAGAAGCTCGTCGCGGTGGCGGTGCCGAACCCGAGCCGGTTGCTCCTCTTCGACGCGGAGACCGGCAACCAGGTCAGCGAGGTGCCGATCGACGTGCCGGAGGCCGACTTCACCGACCCGCCGAACCACGTGACGCGCGTGTTCTCGACGAAGACGAACGCCTTCTGGTTCACCGGCTCGAAGACGATCGCGCTGTCGCTGGAGACGCTCACTCCACTGTGGACCGCCGAGGGCACGCTGGGCGCCGGCACGACACTCGCGGGCCGCGCCGTCATCCCGGTGCGGGACGGCCTGCGGGTGTTCGAGCAGGCCACCGGCCAGGTCGTGGGCACGATCCCGGTGAACCGCGAAGGCCACACCGGCCCTGTGCAACTCGCCACAGCCGGTCCCGTCGTGCTCGAGCAGCGTGGCGGAACCCTGGTCGCACTGCGATAGTTCGTCCGTGTACTCGCAGATCAGCCCGCACCGGGCGCACCGCGTCGACCTACCGGGCCGCTACGGCACGATCGCGGCGCTGCGCGCGCCCGCAATGGGCGACGACGCGATGCGCACGACGGCGCTGCTCGTTCCGGGGTACACCGGGTCCAAAGAGGACTTCGCACCGATGCTCGACCCGATCGCGGACGCGGGCTTCGAGGTCGTCGCGATCGACCTGCCCGGCCAGCAGGACTCACCGGGCCCCGACGACGAGGCGCTCTACCGGCCGGGCCCGCTGGGCTCGGTGATCGCCGAGCTGATCGGCAAGATCGCCGCCGACGGCCGCAAGGTGCTGCTGCTCGGCCACTCCTACGGCGGCCTGGTGTCCAGGGCGGCCGTGTTCGCGGGCGCCCCGATCGCGGGTCTCACGCTGATGTCGTCAGGCCCGTCCGAACTGCCCGCGGGCGAACGCCGCACGGTGCTGGAGGTCGGCGAGCACGTGCTGGCCGAGCAGGGCGTCGGCGGCACGCAGAAGCTGAACGAGCTGCGCGCCTCGCAGAACCCCGCGTACGCGGCACTCCCGCAGGAGCTGAAGGACTTCTACCGCGCCAGGTTCCTCAAGTCGGCGGCGGCGGCGCTGCTCGGCATGGGCAACGGCCTGCGCCACGAACCGGACCAGGTCGCCAAACTGGCCCGCGCGCTGCGGTCGTCGGGCACCCCGGCACTGGTGGTGTGCGGCGACGCGGACGACGCGTGGAGCCCGGCCGCCCAGCGCGACATGGCGGAACGGCTGGACGCGGACTTCGCCGTCCTGCCCGGCGTCATGCACTCCCCGAACACCGAGGCGCCGCTCGACCTCATGGCCACGCTGCTGCCGACCTGGCGGGCCTGGCTGTCGTCGTAGGCGGTCCCGCCGTGAGCGCCCAGCAGGCCAGGCGCGAGCCGGGGGTCAGCCGACCCGGCAGGGCTAAGCCCACCAGAAGGTCCACAGCGTCGCCGCGCTCACCACGAACACCCCCAGCGACGCGACCGGGGCCTTCCAGTCCGCGTACCGGTCGGCCACGATCTGGCCGGCGACGACCAGCAGCGCCGCCACCACGTGCGCGATGACCGACAACGTGCCGGGGCCCGGCAGGCCGCGGGAGTTCGCGTAGAACTGGACGCCGATGTTGCCCAGGGCGAGCAGCACCATGCCCACCGCGAGCACACCGCTCACGGCGCGCAGGAATCCGTAGGTCCGCGACGGCCGCTTCGCTGCTTCCACTTCCACTCCCGCCACCCTACGGGGCCGACGGTGCGCGAGCAGTCATGACCCGGTCGCCGCAGAGACCGCTACGACGAAAGCCGCACACCCGGCCCCCTCCTCGCGATTGCACTCGCCCGCACGCTCACGGGGCCAGCAGCGCCCAGGGCTCCAGCGACGGCGCCGCCGCCTGCCCCTCGGCACAGCTCCGCCGGAAGTCGCACCACTGGCACTGCCGCCCCGTCACCGGCGGGAACAGGATCTCCTGGTCGCCGCCGGCCTTCAGCGTCTGCGAGGCGAGGTCGATCTCGTCCGCCGCCTCCTCGGCCCGCCGGACGTGCCGCGCCAGCGACTCCTCCGTGTGCTCCCACACCGCGACCGAGCCGGACGGCAGGTGGTGCAGCTCGACGCGACGGCACGGTTTGCGCAGGGTGCGGCGGGCGGCCAGCGCGTACAGGGCCAGCGCCTGGGAGCCTCGGGCGTCGTCGGAGGTGAGGACGTGGCGGCCGGTCTTGTAGTCGACGATCACCAGCTCGCCGTCGCGGTAGTCGATGCGGTCGACCCGGCCCTCGGCGACGATGCGCTCGGTCGGGGACGAGACCCAGCGCTCGACGCCGAGTGGTTCGAAGTCGACGTCCAGCGACGACACGTACTCGTGCACCCAGCCGCAGGCCCGCGCGCGGTACTCGGCGGCCTGGTCGACGTCGCGGAAGCCCTCGGACTTCCACTGCCGGTTCACCAGCGCCACGGCCTGCTCAGGGGTGCGCCGGTCCACCGGGAGGTCGAAGAGCGCCTTCAGGGCGTTGTGGACGACGGCACCGAGCGTGTTGTGCGCCCAGGCTCCGCCGCGCGGGGGCGAGGGCCGGTCGAGGTACGTCATCCGGAAGCGACGCGGGCAGTCCGTCCACGTCGCGAGCTTCGCGGGCGTGACGCGCACGAGCCGGCGCGGTGCGGCGGTGCCGAAGTCGAAGCCGAGTTGTTCCACCCCAGCCAAGTTACTCAGCACCCCTGACAGAAAATGAGGCGCATGGAGATCTGGCACAACCCCCGCTGCTCCAAGAGCCGCGCCGCCAAGCAACGCCTCGACGACGAGGGTGTCGTGTACACCGAACGCCGCTACCTCGACGACGCCCCCACCGCCGAGGAGCTCGACCACGTCCTGACGCTGCTGGGCAAGCAGCCGTGGGAGATCGCCCGCACCAAGGAGCCGGCGTACCCGAAGCTCCTCGAGCACGACCGCGCCAAGTGGATCGCGCACATGGTCGCGAACCCGAGCCTGATCGAGCGCCCCATCATCATCGACGGCGACAGCGCGCACATCGAACGTTAGTGGCGTGGCTCGGAACGTGGGCTGGGTAATTCACGCTCAGCAGGGCGCCTCGCGGCACGTCTGACCGCGAATTCGCCCGGCAACGCTCCGAGCCACACCACTAGCCACTAGCCACCCGAAGCGATGAAGCCCTGCACGGACGACGCCACCAGCTGCACGGCGATCGCGGCCAGCAGCAGACCGGCGATCTTCGCCATGAGCAGGATCCCGCTCTCCTTGAACACCTTGATGAGCAGCCCGGCGGACCGAAGCGTCCCCAGCAGCAAGAGGTGCACGGCCACGATCGCCGCGGCCAGCGCGAGGTAGGAACCCCAGTCGCCACCGGCCTGGCGCACGAACACGATCGTCGCGGCGATCGCGCCGGGTCCGGCCAGCAGCGGCGTCCCCAGCGGCACGAGGGCGATGTTCACGTCCTCGACCTCGGGGTGCTGCGTGGCGCCCTTGCCCGTCAGCAGGTCGAGGGCGATCAGCAACAGCAGCAGCCCGCCCGCGCCCTGCAGCGCGGGGATGCCGATGTGCATGTACGCGAGGATCGAGTTGCCGGCGACCGCGAACAGCGTGATCACCAGGAACGATACGAGCACGCCCTGCCGCGCCGCCCGTTTGCGCGCCTCCCGCGACTTGCGGCCCACCAGCCCGAGGAACACGGGCACGGTCCCGGGCGGGTCCATGATCACCAACAGCGTGATCGAGGCCTCGATGAAGAGCCGCACGTTGAACACGGGGACACCGCCCTAACCGACGAGGATCTTGCCGCCTGTCGCCCTCTCGGCCAGAGCATCCAGCATCTCCGGAGCCGTCGTCTCCGCGCCGAGCCGCACCGTCTTGTTCGTGCCGTGGTAGTCACTCGACCCGGTGACGATCAGGCCCAGCTCGTCGGCGAGCAGCCGCAACGAGTGCCGCGTCTCGGGGTCGTGGTCCGGGTGGTCCACCTCGACCCCGGCCAGACCGGCCTCGGCCAGCGCGCGCACGACGACCGGCGCCACGACGGGGCCGCGGGAGCGGGCGAAGGGGTGCGCGAGCACGGTGACGCCACCGGCCTCGGTGATCATCTCGATCGCGCGCTCGACGGGCGTGTCGGTGCGGCCCACGTAGTACTGGCCGCCGGTCAGGAACGTCGCGAACGCCTCGTCGACCGACGACACCACCCCGGCACGGATCAACGCCTGCGCGAGGTGCGGCCGTCCGGCGGGCGCGTCGAACGGCAGGCGCGACATCAGGTCGACCGGGTCGATCGGGAACCCGTCGGCCTGCATCATCTCGGCCATCCTCCGCAGCCGGTGCCGCCGCTCCTCGCGCAGCCGGGACTGCTCCTTCATCAGCATGACGTGCGTCGGGTCGTACAGGTACGCCAGCAGATGAACGGTGATGGTGTGGCCGTAGCCGTCGGCCGAGGAGCACGACAGCTCGGCTCCGCGCACGAGCCGCAGCCCGGCCGGCAACGCCGCAGCGGCCTCCGCCCACCCGGCCGCCGTGTCGTGGTCGGTGATCGCCACCGCGTCGAGTCCCGCGAGGGACGCCGCCCTCACCAGGTCGGCGGGGCTGTCGGTGCCGTCGGACTCGGACGAATGGGTGTGCAGATCGATGACCACGACGTCCAGTGTGGACGACGAGGTGCACGACCAGTGTTACGGGACCATCTTCTTCCCGCGCGCGGCACGCTGGGCCTTGATCATCGAGAAGCGTTCGGCCTGGGCCTTCTTGTCGCCGAAGGTCAGCTCCGAGATGGCGTCGTAGACCTCTTCGGGATCCGGCAGGAACTCCAGGCGGTTCAACGCCTGGATCTGACCCGCCGACTCCACGATGAGCGTGCCGTAGCCGAACATGCGCCCGGCCACGGTGCGCTCGTAGGTGAGGTCGGTGACCTTGCTGATGGGCATCATCGCGACCTTGGTCTCGAAGACGCCCGACGTCAGCATGAAGCGCTTGTCGGTGACGACGATGCGCTCCACCCACCACTCGATGATGAAGTAGGAGAGCCGCAGCAGGACCAGCAGCGCTCCGTACCACAGCACGTTCTGGATCACTCCCGCGTCCGCCGGGAGCAGGTACGAGATCATCATGAAGCCGGCGAGCAGCGCCGCCGCCTCCAGGACGTCCCAGATCAGGTAGGACCAGTGCCTGCGCACACGGATGACCCGACGCTCACTCGACAGCAGGTAGTCGTCCGGATCACGTGGTGCGAACATGCGCTACCAGCCCTTTCCTGGTGCCGACCAGTGCCCTGTCCCTGCTCTCCGGGGTGACCCGGAGGACTAGAACAATTGTCGCACGAAGGTGATCAGGGCCTCGGCCGCAGTTCGCAGCGAGTTGAGGATGTTCTGCACGAGTTGAGCCGCCTGCTGGGGCTCCGCGATGAGGAAGAAGAGCAGCAAGGCGATTCCAGCGAAAGTGAGAATCTTCTTCAAGTTCACGGTGTCCACCCCGTCCGCGTCGCACCCGTTTGGCGCCGTTCGTGACCGTTGTACAGCACGATTCAGCACCTTGGGAGATTTGTACCGCAGCCGGGGTAGTGGACAGCACCGCCGTTCCGGTGTGACTACGCTTCGTGTTCGTGACGACCGGCAGCAAGCGCACGACCCGTTGCGTCGGAGCCATCGTGCATGACTCGAACGGGCGACTACTGCTCGTGCGACGCGCCAATCCTCCAGGTGAGGGCATGTGGTCGATACCAGGCGGGCGCGTGGAGCCGGACGAGACGGACGAGACGGCCGTGACTAGGGAACTAGCGGAGGAAACGGGACTCTCCGTCACCGTCGGCCGGCTCGTCGGCATGGTCGAGCGGGCCGCCCCGAACGGGGTTTTCGAGATCTTCGACTACGAATGCCAGGTCACGTCGGGTGTGCTCCGTGCGGGCGACGACGCATCGGATGTCGCTTGGGTGGACAGTGCGATGTTGGCCACACTGCGAACCACGGACGGCCTTGTGGAAGCGCTCTCAGACTGGAACTGCCTGCCCAGGGCCTGACGAGGTTCACGCGTTCGGGACGGGCGTTCAGCGCCAAACGAGACGTTGCCCATGAGCCTCGGTCGTCGCCAGAACAGTCCTGGAGACCTCACCCTCCCGCACCTGGACGAGTGCCAGCTCACCGGCCTCGTGCGCGGCCCACCAGACAGGCCTGCCCAAAGCCGACAAAGCGGGCACCAGGTCGAGGCCGGACCCGCTCGTGATCACGACGAGCGGCGCGTCGATCGGCTCGACGGCCTTGGCGAGGTCCGCGACCGGGTCGCCGGTGACGAGGCGTGGCGGGTTCTTGCGCAGCACCCCGCACGCCACCCCGAACAGACGCAGCCGTTCCGGTTGGTCGGCCCACACGCACGCCTCCAGCCACGCGTACGCGTCCTCGTCGGCCAGGTCGGCGGGTGCCACGCCGATGCCCGCCTTGGCGGCCACCTTGACCGTCTTGGGCAGCTTCGGCAGCACTGCGCCCGGCGCGAGCTCCAGCGCGCAGTGCAGGCCCAGCGCTGCCTTGGCGGGCCCGGCGGCGAGCTGGCCCGCCTCCGCGGTCTGGTACCGGTACGAGTACTGGTCGAGGCCGAGCAGCAGACCCGCGGTCGTCGCGACCTCCACGAGCCCGATCGGCCCGCCCGCCTGCTTCGCCGCGGCCGCGACGGCCGGGTAGAGCAGCGCCGCGCGCCGCACCTCGTTGGTCTGGATCACCTGCGAGCCGACGAGCGCTCTCATCCGGTCGCCGCGCTCCAGCACGAAGTCCCGGAACAGCGGCCAGGTGCTCTCGTCGGCGCCGTAGGTCCCGCCGAGCGACGGGTAGTAGTTCGACAGCTGGTGGAACGGCTCGGCCTGCACCAGCCGGTGCGCCGCCGCCAGCAGGAGTTCGCCCGTGGCGTCGTCCTCGCCGGCGGCGGTCAGCAGGTCCGCGACCTCCGGATCGGCGGCAGCCCGCGACGCGAGGTGCTCGTAGAGCGGCGAGATGGCCGAGGCCTCCTCCGCGAACGCACGCAGCCGCTGCTGTGCCAGATCCAGAGACGTCACGTCACTTCCTCAAAATCAGCCGGACACAGGTTCGGGGCGCCCTGGCTGCTCGCCACCGCGAGCCTCGCCATAGGACTGCTTCGGCACCATGACCTTCCGCCGGAAGATGCACACGACCGTGCCGTCCTGCTTGTAACCACGAGTCTCCACGTAGACCACGCCCCTGTCGTCCTTCGACTTGGACGGCGTCTTGTCGAGCACCTCGGTCTCACCGTAGATCGTGTCACCGTGGAACGTCGGCTTCACGTGCCGCAGCGACTCGATCTCCAGGTTGGCGATCGCCTTGCCGGAGACGTCGGGCACGGACATGCCCAGCAGCAACGAGTAGATGTAGTTGCCGACGACGACGTTCTTGCCGAAGTCCGTCGTGTTCTCCGCGTAGTTCACGTCCATGTGGAGCGGGTGGTGATTCATCGTGAGCAGACAGAACAGGTGATCGTCGTACTCCGTCACCGTCTTGCCGGGCCAGTGCTTGTAGACCGCTCCGACCTCGAACTCCTCGTAGTACCGACCGAACTGCACCGCGCCTCCAACTACGTGTGATCGAGATCTGTCTCAGGTGGGGAGACAGTCTTCACACGGAGGGAGTACCCTCGGCAACCGGTGTGTGAGGATTTCCACCACCAGTGACTTCGCCCCGAGGAGGTGAGGACCCCCAAATGAGCAAGGACCCCCACCCTGCCAGTACCAAGCGCGTCCTCACCGAGGTGGCTTTCTAGATCGTTCTGGAAGGTTCGAGTTCCCTCTGGTCGGGACGCCCCGTCGTGCTTCCGCACTTCACGCCGGCGTGTGTACCTGGAGGAACTCACCATGCCCAGCCTGCCCTCGATCCGCGGACGAGGCCCCCAGCGCGGCCCCGCAGGGCAAGTTCCGCACGTCCCCGTCCCGCTGTCGCACTACGTGGTCGACTGCGCGGTGTACGTGGACGGCAAGCGCTTGCCGGGCCGGTGGACCCACACCGACGCGGTCAAAGAGGTGCGCAAGCGCAAGGACGGGTTCGTCTGGATCGGCCTGCACGAGCCGGACGCCGAGCAGATCGAGGGCATCGCGGAGACGTTCGGGCTGCACGAGCTCGCCGTCGAGGACGCGGTCCACGCGCACCAGCGGCCGAAGCTGGAGCGGTACGACAACACGCTCTTCATGGTCTTCAAGACGGTCCGCTACGTGACCAACCCCTCGCCCGACACCGCCAACGAGATCGTCGAGTCCGGCGAGATCATGGTGTTCCTGGGCAAGGACTTCGTCATCACCGTGCGGCACGGCAACCACTCCGGCCTGTCCAAGCTGCGCCACGTGCTGGAGGCCGACCCGGAGCGCCTGGAGATCGGCCCGTCCGCGGTGATGCACGCGATCGCGGACCAGGTGGTCGACAACTACCTCGAGGTCACCGACCACATCGAGGACGACATCGACCGCATGGAGGAACGGGTCTTCGCGCCGCGCACCGAGGTGAGCGCGGAGCAGATCTACATGTTCAAGCGCGAGGTCGTGGAGCTGCGCCGCGCGGTCATGCCGCTCGCGAACCCGTTGCGGCGCTTGGCGGAGGGCTACACGCCGCTCATCCCCGAGCAGGTGCGGGCCTTCTTCCGCGACGTCGACGACCACCTCACCGAGGTGTCCGAGCGCGTCATCGCGTTCGACGAGCTGCTGACCACGCTGGTCGACGCGACGCTCGCGAAGATCACGCTGCAGCAGAACACCGACATGCGCAAGATCACCGCGTGGGTGGCGATCATCTCCGTGCCCACGATGATCGCCGGGATCTACGGCATGAACTTCGAGTTCATGCCCGAGCTCAAGATGAAGTACGGGTACCCCGTGGTGATCAGCGTGATCCTCGTGGCGTGCCTGACCCTCTACCGAATATTGCGCCGAAATCGCTGGCTGTAGTCCCGGTTTCACCGCATCGTTCGCCTGGAGGCCTGTCATGACCAGAATTCTCACCAACATCAAGTTCTGGATCCTCGCGTTCCTGCTCTGCTGGATCACCACCGTGTTCGTGCTGATCAGCGAAATGCCCTGACGTGCACCGCCGGCTGACCGACCTCCGGTTCTGGATCCTCGTGTTCGCCGCGGGCTGGCTGACGATGATCGTCGTCTCCATCGCGACCTGGCCGGAGCCCGGCGAGGAGTCGCCGGACCAGCTGGCCACCGAGGTGACGAACGCGTTGCGAGCACACGACTTCCACAAGTTGGAGCCGTTGCTCGCGGTCGGCGGTGAGGATGTCGCGCAGTCGACGGTCGAGCACTTCCAGAACGCACAGGTGGAGAACGGCTTCTACCGCGATGGCGCGGTCGTCGTGCGGTACACGCGGCACGGCACCCGTTCGGAGTTCGCGTTGCCCGTCGTGGAGCAGGACGGGCGCTACGTGGTGAACGCGGTGATCACTCCCACGGGGTGACGTTCCAGGTGAACGGCATGCCGTGCCCCTGGCCGTGCCCGAGGTTCAGCGAGATCCCGGCCGGCCAGAGCTTCAGCAGCAGCTCGAACCGGTACTCGACGTCCGGGTCGTCCGTGCGGCGCGGCTCGAACACCAGCAGTGCCAACGGTGTCGTGGGCGTCGCCTTCGCGGCCGCGTCCGCCAGCACGGCCCTGCCCATCGCCCGGTCGGCGGGCGAGACGTACTGCCACACCACGGAATGCCACACGACGGTGAGCACGTCGCGTTCGGCGCGGGCGAGCTGTCTCGCGAGCCACTCCGGTCCCGCCGACCGCTCGACCCGCACCGGGTCCGTGGCGGCCAGGTCGAGCGCGTCCCGCAGCCGGTTCCACCGGTCGAGCTGGTCGGCCCAGACGAACGAGCTGAGGTGCAGCCGTCCGTCCTCTGTGGACACGTCGATCGGGTTGAGGTCGCAGCCGGCCCTGCCGACGACGCGCAGCCGGTGGCTGAGGTCCGCGGGAGGCCTGCCGGTCCACCTCGGGTCGAGCACGAGGAGGCTGTCCGGGTCGCCGAGCACGGTGTCCTCGAGCTGGTAGCCGACGTGGTGCGGGCGCAGGTTGAGCCCGCCGCTCGCACCGACCTCCAGCAGCCGCACGCAGAACGGCACGTGCCGGCCGGCGGCCTTCGCGGCCTCCTGCGCGGCGACCATCAGGCCGCCGTAGAGAGGCGCGCTGCGGCCGGGTTCGTTCGTCTGCACGACCGTGGCCTGCACGCGTTGCCGGAGCAGGTCGGCGTGCTCGTCGAGGGCGGGCAGCGCGTCCTCCCAGAGCGTCGGCAGGTGCGGCTGGCCGCCGACGGACGGGTAGTGCTTCGCGAGGCCGGGCGCGCGCCCCTCGAGCACGAGCCGGTGCACGGCGCCCGCGAACCGCAGACCGGGCACGGTGCCCTCCCGGTCGCGTTCGGAGCCCGCCATGATCCTGGCCGTGACGCCGCCCCGGCCGAGGTCGTCGGCGGCGTCGGTGAGGAGTCGCTGGGTCAGCGGACTGCGGTCGCGGCATCCGTGAGCGGCCGCGGCGAACAGCTGCGCAAGCACGGCGTCAACGCTAACGGCAGCGCTGTCCCGCGTCATCTCCGCCATCGGCCCATTCGAGGTAACGCGGGGCTCCCGCGTTACCTCTCCGGGGAACGCGGGGGCCCCGCGTTTCCTCCAGGGGAACGCGGGGCCCCCGCGTGCCTCCTAAGCTGGCCGAATGGTTCGGGTGCTCGCGGTGGCGGACGAGATCGTCGAACAGCTGTGGACGGACCAGGTGCACCAGCACGCCGGCGTCGACCTCGTCGTCGCGGCCGGTGACCTGCCGTTCGACTACCTGGAACACCTGGCCAACGCCCTGGACAAGCCGCTGGTGTTCGTCCCCGGCAACCACGACGCCGACCTGTCGGGCTACTCGAACGTGCGCGGCCTGTGGACCAAGGCGGGCGTCCCGGTGCGCTGGCCAGGACCAGCCGGTGCGGTGAACGCGGACGAACGCGTGGTCGACGTCGCCGGCCTGCGCATCGCGGGCCTCGGTGGTTCGATCCGCTACAACAAGGGCCCGAACCAGTGGACGGAACGGCAGCAGGCCCGCCGTGCCCGCCGGGTGTCCCGGCTGGCCGGGTGGCGCAGGCTGCGGGACGGACGTGGCGTGGACGTGCTGCTGACCCACTCACCGCCGCTCGGCTGCGGCGACGAACCCGACGCACCGCACCGCGGCTTCGAGTGCTTGCGCGGGCTCGTCTCGCGGTTGCAGCCTTCGTTCATGCTGCACGGCCACATTCATCCGCACGGCGTGCCGCGCCCGGACCGCGTCCTGGACGCGACCCGCGTGATCAACGTCGTCGGGTACAAGGTGCTGGACATAGCGGGAGCGCACGATGAGACGTGACACCGGTTTCCCCGTCGCCGACGCCGAGAACGACTTCCAGCGCGCCCGCCGCCGCCAGGTGATGTCGCGCCTCGCGGCCTGGCTGCGCCGCGAGCCCGACGACGTGAACATCATGCTGCCGTTCCACGAGGTCGTGGAGGCGCTGGGCATGGCGTCCGAGAAGCGCCTGGGCCTGCAGTCGATCCGCCTGGACTCGATCGTCGGCAGCGTCGACCGCACCCGCGACTTCGACCGCCGCTTCCGCCCCACCTCCGGCCGCGTCCGCGAGCGGTGGCAGCGACTCGCCCTGGCCACGCGGCGCGGCGAGAACGTCCCGCCGATCGAGGTGTACCGGATCGGCGAGCTGCACTTCATCATCGACGGCCACCACCGCGTGTCCGTCGCGCACGCGCTGGGCCTGACGGTGATCGACGCCTACGTGACGCAGGTGATCACCAGGCTCAACTCCTCCGGCATCCGGTACCGCGGCGACCTGATCGTGAAGGACTACCGGCGCCTGTTCCTGGACCGGGTGCCGCTGTCCGGCGAGTCCCGCGCCGCCGTGGTCCTGTCCGACCCGTGGGACTACGCCCGCCTCGGCGAGCACGTCGAGGCGTGGGGGTTCCGGCTCATGCAGGACACGGGCCAGTTCCTCGACCGCGGCGAGGTCGCCCGCCGCTGGTACGCCGACGAGTACCGGCCGGTCGTGGCGATGCTGCGGCAGGCCGACATGATCGGCGACCGGACCGAGACCGAGGCCTACATGTGGGTGGCGGCGGAGCGGTACCGGCTCATCCGCACGCACCGGTGGGACGCCGACGTCATCAACGCCGTGCGCGAGGAGAGCCGGTCACAGGGACACCGCGGCTAGCACCTGTCCTGCGAGCCGTTGATCTGAATGAGACTCAGAGTGTCGCGCGCTGCGATGATGCGGACTCGGCCGCAGGGCGTGGCCCGTGTCGTCAGGCGGCGGAGCCGGCCGTGAGCTGTAGTCGGCTTCGGCGACGGTGTCGAGGACCGTCAGGCGGTTGCCGGGGAGGGCGTGTCCTTCTTCGTCGTTCTGGCACGGCGCAGGCGAGCCGCGAGGGGTTGCTCCCGGGGTCGGGGCCCGTCGGGTGGGGAGCCCCGGCCCCGGCACGAGGTCTCGGTTCCTGAGCTGCGGTCCGGGCTCAGGCGCGCTGCGCCCAGTCCTGGTCCAGGCGGTCGGTCAGGCCCGCGGCGGCGAAGGCTGCCTCCAGCTCGTCGCGGCCCTCGGTGAAGTGGGCCCAGCTGTCGTGGTGGACCGGGACGACACGGCGGGCGTCGAGAATCCGGGTGGCCTCGGCCGCCTGCGCACTGTCCAGGACGAGCAGGTTGCCGTCGAAGAGCACGGGGAAACGGGGGGCGCCGGCGAACAGGAGGGCGGTGTCGATCGGGGCGAAGCGCTCGGCGATCTCCCTGACCGCGTCAAGCGAGGCGTTGTCGCCGCTGACGTAGACCGTCGGCAGTCCCACCCCCGACAGGACGAAGCCGACGACCTGGCCGGTGAAGGGCTCGATCTCCTCACGCGCGCCGGGGCCGTGGATGGCAGGGACCCCGGTCACAGTGATGGTGCCGCCACCCGGACGCTCCACCTCGACCGACTCCCAGTCGGCCAGGCCCTTGGCCTTCGCCCCGAGGCGCTCGCCGCCGCCGGGGGTGGTGAGGGTGAGGGGGACGTCGGCGAGCAGGGCGCGGCCGGAGGTGTCGAGGTTGTCGGCGTGCTCGTCGTGGGAGAGCAGGACCACGTCGATCGGGCCGAGGTCGGCAGGGGTAGCGGCGGAGGAGGCGGTCTTGGTCAGGGTCGGGCGACCGGGCGAGGCGTAGTCGCCGGGCCCGTCGAAGGTCGGGTCGGTCAGGAAGCGCAGGCCGCCGTACTCGAACAGGGCGGTCGGACCGCCGAACGTGCGGACCCGGAACTGGCCGGCGTTGAGCTGGGACATCACGTCTCCGTTTTCTCACGAAAAAAACCTGCGGTTAACGTGATGGCAGACTAGGCAGGTGTCACGGAAAAATGCAAGCGGTACCATGAGAGGTATGGGTGACATCCCGGCCATCGACGTGACATCGACCGCGCTGCCCCCGGCACCGGGTGCCGACCGGTACCGCTCCCTGGACTTCGCCGACACCGCCGCCACCCTGCCCGCCGGCCAGAGCTACGACCTGCTCGCCGCCCCGGAATCCGCCATGCGCTGGCTCGCCGCCCACGACCTGACCACCCCGGACGTGCGGCTGTACGAGGTGTGCGCGCAGCGGATGCGCATGCTGCGCGCCCACATCCGCGCCCTGTTCGCCGCCCGCGTCGACACCACCACGCCGCCCGAGGAATCCCTGCGCGCGGTGAACGAGGCCCTCACGGCCGTGCCCACCGCTCCCCTCCTCGCCTGGGACGGGGCCCAGGGGCTGCGCCGCATCCAGGCGCACCCCACCGACCGGGCCGTCAACCACGCACTGGCGACCCTCGCCGCCGACGCCGCCGACCTGCTCACCGGTCCCGACGCCGACATCCTCGCTTCCTGCGGATCAGCTCCCTGTGACCGGTTCCTCCTGCGCACCCACGGCCGGCGCCACTGGTGCTCCACACGCTGCGGCGACCGTGTCCGCGCCGCCCGCGCCTACGCCCGGCGCCGCGGCGCCTCAGGCTGACGCACCGCTCCCGGAGCCCTCCCGCGGACCCGCCCGGTGGCCACGCGAAACACCTTCAGCAGGCTGCTTCCGGTTGCCAACCGACAGCCGGGCACTTGATCACTTCGGTGAGCCCAGCGTGATGGACTCAGGTTCGTCGCCGCTTCGAAGCCCAGGCGGGCGCCGTCGACGGGCGAGGGGCCGACGGATCCCCCTTTGAGGGTCCGGAAATGAGAGCCGTCCACGGAGCAGTCGTCCAGGTCCAGCGAGTCCGCGCAGCGGAGTTCGGCCAGCAGAACGGCGGGTGGGTCACGACTGTCCGCAGCAGAATGCGCGTTGTGCTCGCAAAGCGCCGGCCGTCTTGACCTTGTAGTAACTGGAAGGGGGACAGTGTCCCCATGTTCTCAATCAGCGAATTCAGCTTCATCTGCCACCTGTCACCCCAGACCCTGCGCTACTACCACGCGGAGCAGCTCCTTGTTCCCGCGGAGATCGACGAACAGACCGGCTACCGCTCGTACTCTTTCGACCAGGTGGAACGGGCGATGTTGATCACTGTCCTGCGCGGCACGGGAATGAGTGTCAAACTCGTCCGCCGTGCCATCGACGATCCAGACGCGGTTCCCGGCCTGTTGCACGAGCACGTCGCGGAGGTGCAGCGCAAGCGTCAGGAACAGGACGAGGCGATCAGTGATGCGCGTGAATTCTTCACCACGTCACCTCAGACCCGCCTGCATCAGGTACCTGAAATGACCGTGGTGTCCAAGGTCGTTCCCGGCTCGTCATCGTCGTCCGCGGAATACAGCTGGGAGACCGCTGACGCGGCGACCGCGGCCACCATCGCGGAATTGGTGAGGATGGTGGAGTCCTGTGGTGCCGAGGTGGCCGGAAGCCCTTGGCGAAGCTGGGCCATGGAGACTCCGGACCAGCGCATGGCAACCCTCACCACCGCGGAGGCCTCGAGTTGGCTGGCGAAGGTCCCCGTCACGAAACCCTTCGAAATACCCGCGGATCTGGTCGGCGAAATCGAGATGCAGAGCTTCGAGGCGCGGGAAGAGTTGTCGGTGTTCATCCCCGGCAAGAGTTCCATGGCCAAGTTCGGTACGGCGTTCTCACGGTTGATCACACACCAGCCCGCCGACGCTTGCATTGACATAACTCGCCTGCGTCAGGTGCTCCGCGCCGACGGGGTCGAGACCAGCGCAGCGCTCCACGCGTTCGATGACACCGACCAGGCCTCATTGGCCCGCTGGTTCACCCCGTAGCCAGCGACCGCTCGCCACCGCATCGGACGGTCGAGGCGACATCGAACGCGTGGCCCACCACGCCGAACTCACCCAGCGCTGCGATTCCGTCCAGTCCCCGCGGCCTGACGCACGAGCCGCTCCGGCTGCTCGACAGTCCATGGGGCGTGTCCTCGCCGTCACGAGACCGAGGTCGCGATCGGTGAACTAGCCCGCCGGGTACCGCCAGCGCGCATCGTCCCGGGTATGAACCCGACTGGGCACCCGAGCTCCACTTCCGCGGTTCGAGGACGCTCGCCCTTCGACGCTGTCAGCCACGGAGCACGTTCCGGTGCACCGGACGGCGATCAGCGAGGCGCGACCCGAGGCCCGTCGGCCTCCGGCAAGGGCCGAGCCTGGTCCAGCACCTCGTCCGTGTACTTGTCGAGCAGCCGGGTGCCGATCTGCTGCGCGTACCCGAAGATGACCGCCCACAGCAGCAAAGCCGCCGCCGACGGGATGCCGATCAGCCCGCTCGTGACGCCGGCTCCCAGCGCCAGGATTCCGACCACCGCCAGTGCCGCGCCGAGCATGATCTTGATGAGCGCCTGGTAGCCGATCATCACGTACGGCGAGAGCGATGGCCGGCGGCGTAAGAGCAGCACCACCGCGGCCAGCACCGCGCCGAACGAGCCGAGCACCTGCACCAGCCAGACGTCCACACCGGACGCTTTCGCGGTGCCGCCGGGACAGACCGTGGGCAGCGCGTTCTCCTTCGGGTCGACGCACAGCGGGATGATGCCCGGCTTCACGATGCCGACGACGCCGAGAACCGTGTTGATCACGAACAGCACCAGCGAGGCGGCGATCAGCTTGTTGCGCAACGCCCGGGAGCCGGCATGGGCGAAGTCGGAGTTGTCGAAGGCCGCCCGCAACGCGTCCACCACGATCGCGCGCTCCACCGCCGGCGTGAACTCCCCCGGCCGCAACACTTCCAGGGCCCGCCGGCGCGGGTCGTCCTCGTCCAGGTACTGCGCCACGCGGGCCCGCAGACCCGGCAGCCGGCCCTGGAACCCGCGCTCCGCCGAGATCGTCGCCACCTCGGCCTCGTGCAGGGCGCGCCAGGCCCGTTCGATGTACCAGCCCGACCACCACGACGGCACCATGCGCCACCACGGCTCGCGGTCGCTCAGCATCGCCTCGACCACGGCCGCCTGCGCCTCGGCGGTGCGGCGCCACACGTCGCCCTCGGGATCGACCGGATCCGGCGGGCCGAGCGCGGCCAGATCCGCGCGGACCCGGTCCAGCCGGGACTGCACGACGAGCCGCCAGTCGGTGACTCTGGGTTTGCGCTCAGCCATGTCCCGATGGTGACAGGCACCCCTGACAATTTCGGCAGCCATCCGTGTGACGTGCGCAAACATCACCGAAACGCCTACATGAGCTTGCGCTTATATACGTTAGGCGTTATAAAACACTCCGTGGACGTCTTCGAGGCCGTGGCCGAACCGAACCGGCGGCACCTGATCAGCCTGCTGGCCGAACGCGAGCGCACCGCGGGTGAACTCGTCGACAGCCTGCCGGCACTGACCCAGCCCGCCGTGTCCCGCCACCTCCGCATCCTGCGGGAGACGGGACTGGTCGAGGTGAGGCCGGACGGCCAGCGTCGCATCTACGCGCTCAATCCCGATGGCCTGCAACGCATCGACGACTGGATCACCCCGTACCGCCGCTTCTGGCGCGACCACCTGGCAGCCCTCGAACACCACCTCGACAAGGGAGAACGATGAACGATCTCGGCACCGTCACCGTCGATGGCGACCACGCCGTCCTCACCTTCCAGCGCAGGCTCGGGTTCCCCATCGACCGCGTCTGGACGGCGATCACCGATCCCGCCGAGCGCAAGGCCTGGCTCGGCACGACACACTTCGAGGACGGCACCATCGTCATCGAGCCGGAGGACCCGCCCGCCCCCGCGGAGGCGAAGCGGGTCACGGGCCGCATCCTCACCTGGCAGCCGCCGCAGGACGGCCACGCCGTCTTCGAACACGAGTGGCGGCAACGCATCGTCGAGGACAGCGTGGTCCGCTACGAACTGCGGGCCGAGGGCGACACGACCCTGCTCACCTTCACCCACATCGGACTGTCCGAACGCAACGCACTGGGCTTCGCCCCTGGCACGCACGCCTTCCTCGACCGGCTGCAGGCGCACCTGGGCGACGAGGAGCCGCCGAACTGGAGCGAGCGCTACGCCGAGGTCGCACCGGCCTACCCAGCGTGGCGCTGAAGCGGGAGCCACCCCAGAGAAGCCAGTGCGCGCTGGCCTAGTTCCACTTCCTGACGTCGGGGTTCCACCTCGTCGCCCCACCACCTGCCGCGAGCGGGTCGACGAACTCGATCACAGCGGCCACCACGTCCCCGAACCCATCGGGCAGGTGGTCCGCATCCGGTCCGAGACGCTTCTTGAACGCCGAATAGGCCTGTTGACGCAACGCCGCGAGATCACCGACCACGGCGGACAGCGGCCGGATGTCGACGCCACGATGACGAGTCGTCGCTTCCAGCGCGGACCGGGCTGACTCGTACGACACGGCTTGCTTGCCGGTCAGCGTGTAGAGGTCGGCGTAGTCACGAACCCTCGTGTTCGCCTCCTGGAGCGCGATGGCCGTGCTGGCCTTCTCCGCCAGAACCGTCTCGATCGGGTAGCCGAGCACCGGGACCGCTTCGATCCCAGGACGCTGCGACGGCAGATCGAGCACCTGAGGTGCGGGGGTCACCGGATCACCGAAGTTGACGTCCAGCTTGAGTTTCACACTCGCGGTGGAGATGCGGCTGTCCATGGTGATGCGCACGCCCGTATAGAGGTCCTCGTCGCGGATCGACTGCGCTGCGACCGTGCCGACCAAGAACTCCACGCCGTCGTCAGGATCCAGTTGGACTCCCGCCACGTCCACGACTCGCGCGGTGACGATGTCCTGGTCGTTGCTGAGGTTCCGGGCGAGCAGGTCCGCGTCGGCGGTAGGCCGCCGTGCGTCGAACACCGCGAGCAACACGCCTCCCTTCAGCACGAAGTCGCCCGCATAAGGGGACGTGGCCAGACGAGCCAGCCATCGCTCCAACACGTACAACGTCTGCAGTTCCTGAGTGGAACGCCGCTCACGGCGTGCCCGGTTCTGCAGGTCCAGGTAGGCGCGGCCACCGGGCGTGGCCTTGGTCGGCCGGCTCACTCGGCGATCACCGCGTCCACGGCGGCGCGTACCGGCCCGAAAACGTTGAGCTCACGAGCGAACGCGAGCACCTGCCCCGGCCGCGCGCCGCGCCGGAGCAGGTACCGGCGGAGCGCCGACAGAGCCAGTGGCTCGCCGAGCCTGCCTCTCAACCTCATGAGATCGACGACTGTCCTTTCCGGGTCATAGATGCGAACGTTCTCGCCAGGTGCCGCCTCCACCTCGGTGAGTCCGAGGTCGAACGTCGCGGCACTGAAGCGGAAGACCTCGGTCGGCGGGTACTCGATGCGAGGCGGCCGATGGCCACGCGGAACCGCTACCTGGATCTCTCGGGGAATCTCGTCGGTGAGGTCGTGGACCACGGCCGCCGACACGCAGCACGCGACCGCAAGTGGCGCGCGACTCGACACCGCCAGCAGATCTGGCCATGTCGGAGCCGGCGCGTCCACTTTGCGGAAGACGCCTCTGGAGAGCTCCATCAGATCGCCCTCGTCACGAAGGCGGTACAGGTCGCGAAAGTGCAGGCCCGCCCTGGTCGCCATGCTCGTGGTGAACGTGTCCGGCAACGCCTCCAGGCCGCTCATGGATAGAAGTGTTACCAGGATGGACCGATCTGGCAACACTTCTATCCACTTGAGCTAGTAGTGCTTTGTTAGGTGTTGCTGACCTGGGGTGTTGTTGTGGGTGTTGGGGTCTGGACGGGTTGTCGGCAGGTGTGGCAGACGCCTGTCCAGACCGCGAGTAAGGCCTGGAGTTCGCGCAGGACCGCGTAGAGCGTCAGGCCTGCGCAGGGGCTTTTGGGGTGCGGCGGAGCTGGGTGCAGATGGCTTGGGCGACGGCGGCGAGGGTGACGTGGCGGTGCCAGCCCAGCCAGGAGCGGCCTTCGAAGTGGTCCAGGCCGAGGCCGTCTTTGAGTTCGCGGTAGTCGTGCTCGATGCGCCAGCGGATCTTGGCCAGCCGCACCAGGTCCCGCAGCCGGATGTCGGCGGGCAGGGTGGAGAGCCAGTAGTCGGTGGGCTCGGGTGCGCCGGGCGGCCATTCGGCCAGCAGCCAGCACTCGGGCAGGCTCCCGTCGGCGGCGCGGGGGATGTTGCGGTTGGCCGGCCGGACTCGCAGCGTGAGGAACCGTGACCGCATGCTCGCGGTCGGATTGCCCGGTGACTTCTTGGTTCCGTGGCGCCAGACCACGAACCTGCCGGCCGATCGGCCCGCGTTCATGACCAGAGTCTTCAGGTCGACAGGTTTGTCCTGGTAGCGCGGCCCCGGCGGGCGGCCGTTGCCGGCCCAGGCCGCGGTCGTCGGCATCGCCTCGGCGGGGTGGGCGGTCGCGGCCGGGCTGACGGCCAGCACGTAGGTCAGGCCGCGTTCGGTCAGGCCGAGCCGGAACTCGGTGGCATCGCCGTAACCGGCGTCGGCCACCACCGGCCGCTGCGGCAGGCCCCAGTCGCCGGTGACCTCGTCGAGCATGTCCAGCGCGAGGCGCCACTTCTCCCGATGCCGCACCTCGTCCGGGATCACACTGCGGGCCCGGCGCGTCCGGATCTCGGCGGCCGTTGTGTCATCGGCGGTTTTCTCGTCGTCCCACGATTCCGGCAGGAACAACCGCCAGTCGATCGCGGCCGAGGCCCAGTCGGTGACCGCGTGCACGCTCACCCCGATCTGACAGTTCCCGGTCTTGCCCAGCGCGCCGCAATACATGCGTGCCACACCGGGGGAATCCTTGCCGTCCTTGGGAAAACCGGTGTCGTCGATGACCAGCGCGTCCGGGTCGACGAACTTGCCGGCCCAGGCCGCCAGGCGTCGCCGCACCTCGACGTGATCCCACGTCGAGGTGCTCACGAACTGCTGCAACTGCTGATGATCGACCCCGAGCCGCTCCGCCATCGGCTGCATCGACTTGCGCTTGCCGTCCAGCATCAACCCACGCAGATACAGCTCGCCCTTCGCCCGCTGGTCACGCCGCGCGAACCCGCCGAACATCGCCGCGGCGAAGTCCTCGATCACCGGCCGAACCCGAGCCATCTCCTCCGGAGTCACCCGGCAAGAAGATCACACACGACAGCCACCCGAACATCCCACCTAACAAAGCACTACTAGGCGGTCTGCGAAGGCTCCACCAGCGCACGCAGCCGGGGAGGCATCCTCTTCTCCAACCCGTACGGCTCGAGGTGGGCCTGCAACACGCCCGTGAACGCCCGCTCCACCGAAGTGGTGTCCCAGTTGTCGCTCTCCAGGATCGGCTGCTTGAAGTACGGCTGCCCCACGATGTGGAGCTGCCTGCCGTTGCACCGGACGACCTGCCCGGTGATGCCCTCGGCGCGGTCCGAGAGCAGGAACAGCACCAGCGGCGCGACCTTGCCGGGCGTGCGGTCCGCCGGGATGGCGCGCAGGGAACGTTCCGACTTCCACACCATCCGTGTGTGCGCGACGGGGCACACGGCGTTCACGCGGATGCCTTCCGACTCGAGGTCGAGCGCCCACGAGTAGCTCAGCGAGGCGACCGCGCCCTTCGTCGCCGAATAAGTGGCGAGTTTGCGCTGTCCGAAGGACGCGCCGGACGAAATGTTGATGATGGAACCACCACCGGACGAACGCATCGCCCTCATCGCGGCGATTCCGACATAGATGACGCCGAGGACGTTCACCTCGACCACGTTCCTGATCGTCTCCGGGTCGTCTTCCCAGGGAGCGGTCTCGTAGTTCAGTCCCGCGTTGTTCACCAGACCGTCGATTCGCCCGAATTCGTCGACGCACAGGTCGACGATCTTCGCCGCCTCGCTCGGATCCGCGACCGTGTGGGTCGAGGCGACCGCTCGGCCGCCGTAGCCCCGGATGTGTTCCGCGACCTGTTCTGCCAGGTCACCGTCGTTGTCGTTGACCACAACCGACGCGCCCGCGAGGGCCGCGTGCATCGCGTAGGCTTCGCCGAGGCCTCGGCCCGCCCCCGTGATGACGACAGCTTTTCCGTCCAGGATCCCCATTGCACGCTCTCTTTCACTCGGGCGGCGGTTCCCCGGAACCCCCCTGTGGTCCTGTACCCGCCTTCGACAAGAGTGCGGACTTTCCCGAGCGGTGAGCGTGACCTTTCGATGAGATGTCGCTGCCGAGCGCCCAATGGCGAACCGAAGTTCGGCCCGGCAGTTTGCCGGACTGATCGGCCCTTCCGGATCAAGACTTTCGTCCTAACCCGATCGAGTGACAAAACGGGCCGCCTTCCCGTGCGGGGAAGGCGGCCCGGTAAACGAGAATTCACCGTTCCGTGTAAGTCAGGTTCCTGCCGCTCGACGGGTCGAAGAGCTGAACCTTGTCCGCGTCGAACCAGATGTCCGCCGAGGCTCCCTCCACCGCGCCCGAGGCCGACGACAGGCGCGTCACGAGCGAGATGCCGTCACCCGGCACGTCGTCCGATCCCGCGTCCGCCGCGAGCTCCTGCAGCTCGGCCGACGCCGCCTGCTCGCCCGTGAGGTTGAAGTAGGCGTACTTGTCCGAGCCCATCGACTCCAGCACGTCCACCTGCGAGGTGAACTTGCCGCCCGCCGACAGCTTCGCGGGCTCGACCAGTGCCGCGTCCTCGAAGTCCTCGGGGCGGATGCCCAGGATCACCTCGCGGGGGGCGTCGGCGCCCTCCAGCAGCTGCCGCACCCGGTCCGTCAGCGTCACGTCGCCGATGACCGACCGCAGCGAGCCGTTCTCCAGCGTCGCCGGCACGAAGTTCATCGACGGCGAGCCGATGAAGCCCGCGACGAACAGGTTCGCCGGCTGCTCGTAGAGGAACTGGGGCGCGCCGATCTGCTGCACGACACCGCCGCGCATGACGACGACCCGGTCGCCGAGGGTCATCGCCTCGGTCTGGTCGTGCGTCACGTACACCGTGGTCGTGCCGAGCTGCTTCTGCAGGCGCGACACCGAGGTGCGCATCTGCACGCGCAGCTTGGCGTCCAGGTTGGACAGTGGTTCGTCCATGAGGAACGCCTTGGGGCTGCGCACGATCGCGCGGCCCATCGCCACGCGCTGCCGCTGGCCACCGGACAGGTTGGACGGTTTGCGGTCCAGGTGCTGCGACAGGTCGAGGATCTCCGCGGCCTCCTTGACCTTCTTCTCGACCGTGGCGTTGTCGACCTTGGCCAGCCGCAACGGGAAGGCCATGTTCTCCTTCACCGTCATGTGCGGGTAGAGCGCGTACGACTGGAACACCATCGCGATGTCGCGGTCCTTGGGCGCCTTCTCGTTGACGCGCTGCCCGCCGATGCGCAGCTCGCCGTCGGTGATGTCCTCCAGTCCCGCGATCATGTTGAGCGTGGTGGACTTCCCGCAGCCGGACGGTCCCACCAGGATGATGAACTCGCCGTCGGCGATCTCGAGGTTGACCTCCTGCACGGCCAGCGCGCCGTCGGGGTACCTCTTGGTCACCTTGTCCAGAACGATCTCTGCCATTGGTCAACTCACCCCTTGACGGCGCCGGAGGTCAGGCCGGCGACGATCCGGCGCTGGAAGAACAACACGAAGAGGATGATCGGGATCGTGATGACCACGGCGGCCGCCGCGATCGACCCGGCCGGGTCCTCGAACTGCGAGCTGCCGGTGAAGAACGACAGCGCCACCGGCACGGTCCGCGACTGCTCGGTCGAGGTGAGCGAGATCGCGAACAGGAAGTCGTTCCAGCAGAAGATGAACACCAGGATCGCCGTCGTGAACACACCCGGCGCGGCGAGCGGCGCGATGACCCTGCGGAACGCCTGCCCCGGCGTCGCGCCGTCCATCTTCGCCGCCTTCTCGAGCTCCCAGGGGATCTCGCGGAAGAACGCCGACAGCGTGTAGATCGCGAGCGGCAGCGCGAACGTGATGTACGGCAGGATCAGGCCGGGCCACGTGTCGAACAGGCCGAGCGAGCGCTCGATCTCGAACAACGGGGACACCAGCGAGACCTGCGGGAACATCGCGATCAGCAGCGAGACGCCCACCAGCAGGTTCTTGCCGGGGAAGTCCAGCCTGGCGATGGCGTAGGCGGCCATCGTGCCGAACACCACGGCGATCGCGGTCGCGATGATCGCGATGCCGATGGAGTTGATCAGCGCCCGCGTGAACTCGGACGTCGAGAAGATGTTCTGGTAGTTCTCCAGACTCCATTCACGGGGAATGAAGTTGCCGTCCGCCAGCGTGGCCGACGACTTGAACGACAGCGACACGATCCACAGCACCGGAACCAGCGCGTAGATCACGACGACCGCGTTGAGCAGACCCCAGCCCCACTTCTTGCCGGTGGTCTCGGCTCCTCCGATACCTGCCATCAGCGCTTCCCCCCGTCGTCGCTGCCGGGGGCAGCGGTGCCGAAGAGCTTGATGAACACGAACGCGATGATCGCGACCATGATGAAGATCAACACCGACATCGTCGATCCGATACCGAGGTTCAAGCCCTTGATCAGGTTGTTGTAGGTCAGCATCGACACCGACGACGTGCCCTGCGAACCCGCGGTGAGCACGAAGAGGTTGTCGAAGATGCGGAACGCGTCGAGCGTGCGGAACAGCAGTGCCACCAGGATCGCCGGCTTCATGATCGGCACGGTGATCTTGATGAACCGCTGCCACCCGCTCGCACCGTCCATCGCGGCGGCCTTGAGCAGGTCGTCCGGCACCAGCGCCAGACCCGCCATCAGCAGCAGGGCCATGAACGGCGTGGTCTTCCAGATCTCCGCGAGACCCACGACCATCAGCGCCGGGATCTTCTCGGTGAGCACGGGATCACCGCCCAGCGCCTCGGCCAGGTAGCCGGTGCCGGGCGTCCAGGCGAAGCGCCAGGAGAACGCGGCCACGACCGTGACGATGCCGTACGGGATCAGCGTCGTCGTCCGCACGATGCCGCGGCCGACCAGCGCGCGGTGCATGATCAGCGCGAGCGACATGCCCAGCACCAGCTCGACCGCGACGGTGACGACGGTGAGCAACACCGTCACCCACACCGCGTTCCACCAGTAAGGGCTGCTGAGCACGGTGACGTAGTTGTCGAACCAGATCCACTCGGCCCGGTCCGGGAACTTCAGGTCGAACCGCTGCATCGACAGCAGCACCGAGTAGAGGATCGGCCAGCCCGTCACCGCGATCATGGTGAGCGCGGCGGGCGCGCAGAGCAGCCAGCCGAGCCTGCGCTCGGCCTTCTTGCCCTCGCTCAGCATCGCCTTCTTCTTGGGGGCAACGGTTTTCGCCGGCGCCGCCCCACCGGCCGCCGCCGTGTCCTGCGTGGTCGCGTGACTCACGGCAGCACCCCCTTGGAGTCGAGTGCGTCCTGCAGTTCCTCGCGCAGCCTGTCCGCGGTCGCCTGCGGGTCGATGCTCGCGGGCGGAGACAGGATCGTGGAGATCACCGTCGAGACGTTCTGGTACGCGGGCGTGCGCGGCCGCACGCTGGCGTTCTCCAGCGTCTTGAGGATGTCGTCCTTCATCGGGTACGCCTCGGCCATCTCGGGCTCGTCGTAGACGGCCTTGATGGTCGGCGGCACACCGTCCTTGAGCGCGGCGAGCTTCTGGCTTTCCGCGCTGCGCAGGCACAGCACCGCGTCGAACGACTCGTCCGGGTGCGCGGTGTAGTTGCTGACGGCGTAGTTGATGCCACCGACGGTGACCTTCGCCTGGTCACCGCTCACCGTGGGGTACGGCGCCCACTTGAAGTTCTTCGCGAACTCCGGCTTCTTCTGCGCCGCCGCGTAGACGTACGGCCAGTTGAGCTGGAACGCCGCGTTGCCGTTCTCCATGGCGAGACGCGCGTTGTCCTCCGCCGCGTTCGAGAACGACGGGTCGATCGCCTCCGACGTGGCGAGCTTCTTCAGCGCCGCCAACGCCTCCACGGCCTTGTCGTCGACGATGGCCTTGGTGCCGTTCTCGTCGAGGATGGTGCCGCCGTTCGACTTGACCAGGGTGTTGAACAGCACTACGAGCCCCTCGTACTGCTTTCCCTGCGCCACGATCTGGCCGGGCTTCCCCTCCGCCACCAGCGCCTCGGCCATGGAGATCATCTCGTCCCACGTCTTCGGCGGCGTGGGCACGAGGTCGGAGCGGTACCAGAGCAGCTGGACGTTGGTGTTGTCCGGAGCCCCGTACAGCTTGCCCTCGTAGGTCGCCGTCTCGAGCGGCGTCTTCAGCGTGCCGGCCTCGACCTGCGACTTGACCGAGCCGGTGAACTCCTTGATCCAGCCCGCCTTCGCGAGCTCCGCGGTCCACGTGACGTCGAGCCCGAGGACGTCCATGCTGTCGTCCTCGGCCGCGAGTCTGCGGACCATCTGTTCTCGCTGACCGTCAGCCTCGCGCGGCAGCTTGTTGTAGACGATGTTGTAGCGCCCGCCGGCCTTCGCGTTGCAGCTGTCGACGATGGCCTGGAAGTTCTCCTGCGGATACTTGTAGACGTTGACGGTGATGCCGCCCTCGCTCGCCCCGCACGCCGTGAGGGTTCCTGCCGCGAGTACCGCAGCCCCCACGCCGGCGGCGAGTCGATGGCGCCGTGTCGCACCCATCGGTCCTGCCTCCTTCCCGACTACACGGAGGAGCCAGACCGCAGCGCCCGGCACCTCGTCGTGCCACCGGCCGCACCGGGCGGACCGGTCAACCGAACCTAGGCCTGGTGATCAGGAGCCGCAAGCAAGGGAAGCAACGATTCAGAACCAATGGGCGATGATCACGTCTCAATTGCTCGGGTTCACGGGCCGCATCGCCAGCTTGGCGAGCAGGTCACGCCCCTTCTCGGCCGACTTCGGGTGGCAGAGCACGTCGTACCGCCCCGCGACCAGCTGGCTGGCCGACTGGAAGTCCCGCTTGCCGCGCGCCGACCCGTACCCGACCGCCGCGAACACCAGCCCGAAGAACACACCGGTGATCAGACCGGTCAGCACCGGCCCGACCGTGACCCCCGGCTCGGAACTGAACAGTGTCAGCAGCAACCCCACGAACAGACCGAACCAGGCACCGCTCGCCGCACCGGTCGCCAGCACCCGTCCCCAGGTCAGCTTGCCCGTGACGCGTTCGACGAGCATCAGGTCGACGCCGACCACCGTGATGTCCTGCACCGGAAAGTCTTCCAGCGCAAGGAAGTCGACGGCGCGCTGCGCCTCCTCGTACGTGGCGTACGAACCGACCGGCCACCCCGTCGGCGGAGTGGGCAGGCGGGGAGGGACGCCGGGCCGGTTCGGGTTGGCGAACGGACTCGTCACAGGGACCACCTCTGTCGGACGCGCTGATCGTCCCATCCTGCCAGTGCCGCGTGTCGCGTGCTGAGACGCCTACGGGTGTTTTGCCGGGTTCGGGCTTCGAGCGTGGCGACATGCTCCGGTCAGCGGGGTTGGTCAAGCGGACAGCTTCTCGGCCAGTCCTGATGCCCGTCAGTCCTCAGGCAGAGGAGCGATCACCACTCCGTAGCGATCTCGAAGATCGCTGACGAGCCGAATGCCTCCATCTCAGTGAAGCGGCAGAGATCTGCGTTTCGCATGGCACGCTCGATCGCACAGCGCGAAGTCAGGTCGTTGAAATAGTCCTCGACGTCACACATATAGCCGGTCTCGCATTCCGAGACAAGCTCGTTCCAGCGAGAAAGCAGCTCCGAAGGGTTGTTTCGCTCCGCCTACCTAATGCCAGATTCAACTCGGAGAATTCCACTTGAAAGGAGCGGCTGGCGGTCATCGTCCAGCCTCCCACCGAACATGTCCGGCGTCAGCAGGCAGGTACCTGCGGGCTCGGCGGGCAAAAACGCGATCGCCGAGCTCCAGCCAAGTGACAGAAAGATCAGCCGAGCCATATCGACCCATCTCCCACCGCTGCGAAAACTCGTTCATCAACGTCATCTTGCCTAGGCGGTCCCACCAGAGCAATCTCAAATTGACGCCAACATGAGTTTGAACCGGTGCGCGTGCGCCCGATAGTGCCTGGCATACACGTCCTGATTCTCCGCCACCCGCTCCCCCTCGCGGTCGAGAACCTCGGTCGCCGCGCTGGTGTTGCCGTTGATCACGTGGATGATCGCCAGCTTCCGCGCCCGTTCGAAGTCCAGCAGCGACTCCGGCTTGCCCACGAGTTCGCGAGACAGCGTGTCCCACTTCGCGTACTTGTCGATGTACGGCTGACCGTGCTTCTGCACGGCGCTCACCAGAGACGAAGCGATCGCAGCGTGGTCGCCGCCGGGCTCGAATGTCCACCGCCAGCACGGCTTCTCCGGCATCAGGTAACCGAGCGGCGAGGAGACGACGGGGGTGACCGGGGCTCCCACGCCCAGGGCGCGGCAGACCTCGTCGAACCTGCGGAAGCAGACGCCGACCAGCGGGGTGAGGCCGAGGTTGCCCGAGATCGCGAACCCGAGCCACCCGGATGCGCCGTCACCTCGGTCCTGCAGCCAGACGTGGCCGCGCCGCACGAAGCCGGTTGACCGCAGTGCGGCGTCGACGGCGACCAGCACGTGTGTCTTCGCTGACGGCCTCACGCGCCCAGCGTGCCAGAGTGGTCCAGATCCCGCCGGGTCACCGGCATCTCGGCACGTAGCGCGGGTGCGACCCAGTTCGCCGATCGCCTTCAGTGCAGGACGGGTCCCAGGAACCCGGCCAGCCTCCGCACCGCGTCCGGTGGCACCTCGTCCAGGTGTTCGGTCAACTGCAACAAGATCCGCCCGCCGCCCAGATCCGTGACCGCGAAACAAGGCGCGGAAGCCAGGACCTCCTGCACACCGCCCAAAGTGGCGACCTGACGCGGGCCGAGCAACGTCGCCCAGTGCGGGCCGCGCGCCAGCTCCGCCGCCAGGAAAAGGGACTCGTCGAGGCCGACGCCGACGGACACCTCGTGCGCGGTTCGCACGCCGACGCGGTCGAGGGTGATCCAGCCGCCGCAGGCGCGGACCAGTGACGCTCCCGAGCGGAACGCCGAGAGCCAGTCCTGTTGCACCCCATGGGAGATCCAGCCGCCGAACAACGAGCGGGAGGCGGCGACCACGATCTGGTGCGGGAACGCGGGGTCGTCCTTCAGCAGGATCTCCGCGACCCAGCCGTCGTCGGCCAGGGGCAGGCCCTGGAGGTCGAGCTGGACCAGTCGCACGCGCAGGAAGGACGGCAGGTCCGACAGGGCCGCGGACCACGACGGAGGGGTGAAGTCACCCGAAGAGAGCAGCAGGCGGGCGTAACCGGGTGGGCCCCACGGAGTTGTGTCGGACGGGACGTAGTCGCGCGCCACCGACACGAGCTCCTCGACGGAGGCCGGGCAGAGCGGCGCGAGCAGGTCGGTGAAGACGGCGCCGAACCAGCTGGCCAGCGCGGGACGGTCGACGCCGGAGAACGTGTCCAGCTCCAGGCGGACCACGTGTGGCGGCGACACAGGTCCCGGAAGCGTCAGGTCTGTGCTCAAAGTGAGCGAACCCTATGGCTCCCAGGTGAAACCCGTCAGGGGCCAGTCTCGTGAAAGAGTGACCCCAACGGACGAACCTCTAGCCGCGCGACTGGTAGTCGCGGAGCAGGCCGCGGGAGATGATCGTCTTCTGGATCTCCGACGTGCCCTCGCCGATCAGCAGGAACGGGGCCTCGCGCATCAGGCGCTCGATCTCGTACTCCTTGGAGTAGCCGTAGCCGCCGTGGATGCGGAACGACTCCTGCGTCACCTCGGCGCAGTACTCGGACGCGATGAGCTTGGCCATGCCGGCCTCGACGTCGTTGCGCTGGCCCGAGTCCTTCAGCCGCGCGGCGTTGACCATCATCAGGTGCGCGGCCTCGACCTTGGTGGCCATCTCGGCGAGCTTGAACGCGATGGCCTGGTGCTCGACGATGGCCTTGCCGAACGTCTTGCGCTGCTGGGAGTACTCGATCGCGAGCTCGAACGCGCGGATCGCGATGCCGCACGCGCGGGCGGCCACGTTCACGCGGCCCACCTCGACACCGTCCATCATGTGACGGAAGCCCTGGCCCGTGACGCCGCCGAGGACCTGGTCCGCGGCGATCTCGAAGCCGTCGAACACCATCTCCGTGGTGTCGACGCCCTTGTAGCCCATCTTGTCGATCTTGCCGGGGATCGTGAGGCCGGGCAGCACCTCGCCGTAACCCTCGGGCTTCTCCACCAGGAACGTCGTGAGGTTCTGGTGCGGCTTCTCGGCGCCCTCGTCGGTCTTCACCAGCACGGCGGTCAGGTTGGACGTGCCACCGTTCGTCAGCCACATCTTCTGGCCGTTGATGGTGTAACCCGAAGCGCCCTTCACAGCCCGCGTGCGGATCGCGGCCACGTCGGAACCCAGCTCCGGCTCGGACATCGAGAACGAGCCGCGCACCTCGCCCGCGGCCATGCGCGGCAGGTACTTCTCCTTCTGCTCGGGAGTGCCGTGCTGCTTGAGCATGTGCGCCACGATGAAGTGGGTGTTGATGACACCCGAGACGCTCATCCAGCCGCGCGCGATCTGCTCGACGACCAGCGCGTAGGTCAGCAGGGACTCGCCCAGGCCGCCGTACTCCTCCGGGATCGTCAGGCCGAAGAGGCCCATCTCCTTCATGCCGTCGACGATGTCGGCGGGGTACGTGTCGCCGTGCTCCAGCGTCTGGGCGTGCGGAATGATTTCCTTGTCCACGAACGTGCGAACGGTCGCGAGGATTTCTTCCTGGATGTCCGTGAGACCCGCGGTCTGGGCGAGGCGCGCCATCGCACTTCCCTTCCAAAGCAAGAGTTACCGGCGAGTATGGACCGGTTAACGCTCGTTTGCGACCGGGGTGTGCTCTCCGCAACAACGGGGGCGCCCGCTGTACCGAAACAGCACCCCTGACAGGTGCGATCGCGCACCCGCACGCGACGAACCCGGCCGCCGGACCTTAAGATCCCCGCTCAAACATCTAGGGGGCTCGCGATGACCTACGACCCGCACAACCCGAAGCAGCCGGGCGATCCGTACGGCCAGCAACAGCCTTACGGCCAGCCCGGTCCGTACGGCCAGCAGCCCATGTACGGCTACGGCTACCCGCCGCCCCCGCCCAAGTCGCAGACGAACGCGATCCTGGCACTGGTGCTGTCGCTCGTGGGCTTCGCGACCTGTGGCGTGACGTCGATCGTCGGCGTCATCTTCGGGCACATCGCGATGGGGAAGATCAAGCGTGGCGAGGAGGAAGGCCACGGACTGGCGCTCGCCGGCATCATCGTCGGCTACGTCGTGATCGTCGGCTACTTGCTGTTCATCGCGTTCTACATCTTCGCGATCTTCGCCGCGGTCAACGGGACCTACAACTGAACGAGGAGAACTCAGCCCGCGAGGGCGATCTCCAGCGCGCCACCGCAGTGGCGGCAGACGTCGGCGAACACGTGGACGTCGGCAGCGCATCCCGGGCAGCTGCGGAAGCTGCGCTCGAGCAGGTCGTCTTCGCGGCGTTTGAAGAGCCGCAACCGTCTGCTCGCCTTGCCGTTATTCGAACGTGACATGCCCCAGAGCATGCCCCCACACCGGGGCGGGATCGCAAACTCCGGTGACGGATTGTGCGCCACTTCACCCGATTCGAACGCAACCTGTGACGGTCGAACACGCACAGTGGTATTCAGGGTGAAGTAGCGCACAATCCGTAACGGATTCAGGCCTCCGGCGGCGACCAGACGTTCGAGCGCGACATGCCCGCCGCGCGGCCCTTGCCGGAGATCACCAGCGCCATCTTGCGCGACGCCTCGTCGATCATCTCGTCGCCGAGCATCACCGCGCCGCGCTTGCCGCCCGCCTCGGACGTGAAGTACTCGTACGCGTCGAGGATGTTCTCGGCGTGGTCGTAGTCGTCCTGCTTCGGGCTGAAGACCTCGTTGGCCGCGTCGATCTGGCCGGGGTGCAGCACCCACTTGCCGTCGAAGCCCAGCGCCGCCGAGCGACCGGCGACGCGCTTGTAGCCCTCGACGTCGCGGATCTGCAGGTACGGGCCGTCGATGGCCTGCTTGTCGTGGGCCCGCGCGGCCATCAGGATCCGCATCAGGATGTAGTGGTAGGCGTCACCGACGTCGTAGCCGGGCGGCTGCTCGCCGACGACCAGCGACTTCATGTTGATCGACGCCATGAAGTCCGCCGGGCCGAAGATGATCGTCTCGACGCGCGGGGACGCGGTGGCGATCGCGTTGACGTTGTTCAGGCCCAGGGCGTTCTCGATCTGCGCCTCGATGCCGATCCTGCCGACCTCGTAGCCCATCGTCTTCTCGATCTGGGTGAGCAGGAAGTCGAGCGCCACGACCTGCTCGGGCGTCTGGACCTTCGGCAGCATGATGCAGTCGAGGTTCGCGCCGGCGCCCTCGACGACCTCGGTGACGTCGCGGTAGGTCCACTCCGTCGTCCAGTCGTTGACGCGCACGACGCGGGTCCTGTTGCCCCAGTCGCCCTCGTTCAGGGACGCGACGATGGTCTTGCGGGCGTCGGGCTTGGCCAGCGGGGCGCAGGCGTCCTCCAGGTCCAGGAACACCTGGTCCGCCGGCAGCGTGCGCGCCTTGTCGATCATCTTCTGGCTCGAGCCGGGGACCGCCAGACACGAGCGACGGGGACGCTGCTGGTCGACCACTGGAGTACCTCCTTGTACCGGCCGGTAACGATGAGCGCCACAGTGGCACGCATCAACTCCGGGCGCATATTCGCTGAGTCCCGTCTCACAGACGCGAGTTCGCGTTGGTCGTCCGGTCAACCGCTCACGGCGGGTTCGGCGAAGCCCAATCCGCCGTGAGCGATTCGGCCGGACGACCAACTTCCCGGCGAACGCGCCGCCGGCTGCGGAGCAGCGGCCATCCAACACTGGCAGGCTGAACCGGTGGAGATCACTCGAGTACTTGACGCGGCGCTGCGCAAGGCGGCGGCCGTCTGGATCACCTCGCCCGGCCACGAACCGCGTCTCGTGCACGCGCACTGGCGGGCCGACGCGTTGTGGGTCATCAGCGGCGGCACCGAACCGGAGGCACCACTGAGCGACGGAGCCCAGGTCACCGTCACCGTCCGCTCCCCCAGCACGCACTCACACCTCATCGACGCCCAGGCCGTCGCGCACCTGACCGAGCCCGACGACGAGACGGCGCAGGCGCTCAGGACCGCGCGGCTCAACACCAAACCGGCCTGGGAAGCCGTGTACCGCCTGGAGTTCAGCGCATGATCACGGTTCCGGACGGCTTCGGCGAGGGCCTCGGCGACGGCGCGCGCGAGTGGGTCGCGACGCTGCCCAAGCTCGCCACCAAGGCGTGCTCGCGGTGGCGGCTCACCCCGGACGGCGCGCTGATGAACGGGTTCTGCGCGGTCGTGCTGCCGGTCCGCCAGGCCGACGGGCACCCGGCCGTGCTCAAGCTCAGCTGGGTCGACGAGGAGACCGCGCACGAACCGCTCGCGCTCCAGCTCTACGACGGCAACGGCGCCGTGCGGCTGCTCGCCCACGACGCCGAGCTGGGGGCGTTGCTACTGGAACGCCTCGACCCGCACTCGCTCGACGACGAACCGATCGACCTCGCGGTCGGCGTGATCGGTGAGCTGCTGCGCCGCCACAAGCACCTCCAAGCGCCCGACGGGTTCCGCCGGTTCGAGAACGACCTCGAGGACCACCCCGCCATCCCGCCGAAGCTGCTCGACGCGGCACGGGAGGTCGGTCAGCGCCCGATGGGCACGACGCTGGTCAACGAGGACCTGCACTACGAGAACGTGCTGCGCGGCACCCGCGAACCGTGGCTGGTGATCGATCCGAAGCCGCTGTCCGGCGATCCCGAGTACTGCATGATTCCGTTGCTGTGGAACAGGTTCGACGAGCTGGACGGTCACAAGGGCATCACCGGCCGGTTCCTGGCGCTGTGCGACGCGGGCGAGCTGGACGTGGCGAAGGCGCGCGACTGGACGCTGCACCGCGCCGTCGCCAACTGGATCTGGTGCCTCGACGAGGACATCGAGGACGTGGCCGTGATCTGCGCCGAGATCGCGCGGTGGGCGGCCCGGACCTGATCTAGCCTGGTGACGTGGTGGCTGTGAACCGGGTTTTCATCGCTCAGCTGGCCGGACTCCCCGTGTTCGGCCCCGACGGCGAACCCGTCGGCAAGGCTCGTGACGTCGTGATCAGCCTCCGCATCGACCGGCAACCGCCGCGCGTGCTCGGCATGGTCGTCGAGCTCGTGACGCGGCGGCGGATCTTCGTGCCGATGCTGCGGGTCACCTCGATCGAGCCGAACGCGGTGACGCTCGCGACCGGATCGGTGAACCTGCGGCCGTTCCACCAGCGCGTCAACGAGGTGCTGGTGATCGGCGAGCTGCTCGACGCCAAGATCCAGCTCGACGACGGCGGCACGGCGGTCGTCGTGGACGCCGCGATGGAGCTCACCCGCACCCGCGACTGGCGCATGGTCCGCGTCGCCGGGCGGGGGCGCACCGGCCGGTTCAGCCTCAAGGGCCCGGTGCAGGTGTGGAGCTGGGAGGAGGTCGGCGGCCTGAGCGTCAACGAGATCGCGGGCCAGCCGCAGGGCGCGCAGCAGCTGGTCGCGGTGTTCGAGGGCATGCGCGCGGCGGACGTGGCGCACGCGTTGCACGAGCTGCCGCCCAAGCGCCGCCACGAGGTCGCGGACGCGCTGGACGACGAACGGCTCGCGGACGTCATCGAGGAACTGTCCGAAGAGGACCAGAAGGAAGTCCTGGCGCACCTGGACGAGGAGCGCGCCGCGGACATCCTGGAGGCGATGAACCCGGACGACGCGGCGGACCTGCTGAGCGAGCTGGCCGAGGGCACCAAGGACCGGCTGCTGGAACTGATGGAACCCGAGGAGTCCGCCCCGGTCCGGCGCCTCCTCGAGTACTCGTTCGACACCGCCGGCGGTCTGATGACACCGGAGCCGATCATCCTCACCCCGGACGCGACGATCGCGGAAGCGTTGGCACGAGTGCGAAATCCCGATCTCACGCCGGCGCTGGCGTCGATGGTCTTCGTGTGCCGCTCGCCCTCCGCGACCCCGACCGGCCGCTACCTGGGCTGCGTGCACATCCAGCGGCTGCTGCGCGAACCACCGTTCGACCTCGTCGCCGGAGTCCTCGACACGGACATGGCCTACCTGTCGCCGAACGCCTCACTGAGCGACGTGACGCGCTACTTCGCCACCTACAACCTGGTGTGCGCCCCGGTGCTCGACGAGACCGAGCACCTGCTCGGCGCCGTCACCGTGGACGACGTGCTGGACCACCTGCTGCCGGCCAACTGGCGCGAGACGGGACTGAGCCATGCCTGAACTGCTGCCCCGGCGCCGACTGGACCAGCCGCGCGAGCCGCGCGGCCTCCGGTTCTCGATCGACCCCGACGCGTTCGGCCAGCTCTCCGAACGGCTCGCGCGCTTCCTAGGAACCGGCAAGTTCCTGTTCTGGCAGACGCTGCTCGTCGTCGCCTGGATCACGGTGAACCTCGTCGCGGTGTCGCTGCGCTGGGACCCGTACCCGTTCATCCTGCTCAACCTGGCGTTCTCGACGCAGGCCGCCTACGCCGCGCCGCTGATCCTGCTCGCGCAGAACCGGCAGGACGACCGGGACCGGGTGTCGCTGGAGGAGGACCGGGCGCGGGCGGCGCAGACCAAGGCGGACACCGAGTTCCTGGCCCGTGAGCTGGCCGCCCTGCGGCTCGCCGTCGGCGAGGTGGCGACGCGCGACTTCATCCGCGGTGAGCTGGAGAAGCTGGTGAAGGAGCAGAACAACCTGAAGAAGGTCCGGCACTGACGGCCGGGGAGTTTCAAGACGTGGCGCGGGTGCGCCGGATCACCCGCTGACCTGCCCGCTCGCGACGAGGTCCGACAGGACGTCGTGGATCGCGGGCGCCGTCTCGGTGTGCTCGCGGTACTCGGCGCTGGTCACGTAGGTCAGTTCGGCGATCTCGCTCGTGGGCCGCGGGGTGCCCCGGAGGCGTGCCGTGAAGCAGGTCATGTCGACCATCGCGCCCTCACCCTCGCCGTACGCGGGTGCGACGTAGCGCCGGAGGACCTCGGGGTGCTCCAGCTCGATGCCGAGCTCCTCCCGGACCTCGCGGCGCAGGGCGTCCTGCGGTGTCTCCCCCGGCTCGATCTTGCCGCCGGGGAGGTAGAACGCCTTCTTGTTGCGTGAGCGCACAACGAGGAGGCGGCCAGCCTCGACGTGCACCAGTCCCACCACCGTGATCACGGGAACACGTCGTCCGCGGCCAGGCGGTCGCACGTGCGGCCGAAGGCCTCGAGCTCAGCGGGGTCGAAGCTCTCCCCGAAGTGCTCGGCGACACCGGCCAGGTGGGTGGCGGACGCGCTGCGCAGGCGTTCGGCGCCGAGCGGTGTGAGCACGGCCACGATGCCGCGTCCGTCACCGTCGGCGCGCTCCCGCCCGACCAGGCCCGCACGTTCCAGGCGGTCGACCAGGCGGGTCACGCCCGATCGGGACAGCAGGACGGCGTCGGCCAGTTCTGTCATGCGCATGCGCATGGAAGGCGTCTCGGCCAGTTGAACCAGCACGTCGTACGCCGCGAGCGATAGGCGCTGCTCAGCAATCAGTTCGGCCTCGAGGACCCTCGTGATCCGTGCATGCGCGCGGAGGAACGATCGCCACACCCCGAGCTCGACACGGGTGGGCAACCGGGAACTACCCGATTCCGGCACGGGCGTCGATGTTACGGACAGCGTCCCCCCGGCTACGACCTGGCCCTGTGCTGGAAAGTGACCGGCCGGTAGGAGAGCCGCGAACCGGACGTAGCATGGCTGGGTGACCACCACGCAGCCCCTCCCCACGGTCGACGACGTCCGCAAGGCGCTCGCCGGCGTGCAGGACCCCGAGATCCGCCGTCCGATCACCGAGATCGGCATGGTCAAGGACGTCGAGGTCGGCACGGACGGCGCCGTCGCGGTGGGCATCTTCCTCACGGTCGCGGGCTGCCCGATGCGGGACAAGATCACCAAGGACGTCACCGCCGCGGTGCAGGCGCTCGACGGCGTCTCGTCCGTCCGGGTGGACCTCGACGTGATGAGCGACGCCCAGCGCACCGAACTGCGCAAGACCCTGCGCGGCGGCACCGAGGAGCCGGTCATCCCGTTCGCCCAGCCGGGCTCGCTGACGCGCGTGTACTGCGTCGCGTCCGGCAAGGGCGGCGTCGGCAAGTCCTCGGTCACCGTGAACCTCGCCGTGGCGATGGCCGCGCGCGGACTGTCGGTCGGCATCGTCGACGCGGACATCTACGGCCACTCGATCCCGCGCATGCTGGGCGCCGACGGCCGTCCCACCCAGGTCGAGAAGATGATCATGCCGCCGCAGTCGCACGGCGTGAAGGTCATCTCGATCGGCATGTTCACGCCGGGCAACACGCCCGTCGTGTGGCGCGGGCCGATGCTGCACCGCGCGTTGCAGCAGTTCCTCGCGGACGTGTTCTGGGGCGACCTGGACGTGCTGCTCATCGACCTGCCGCCCGGCACCGGTGACATCGCGATCTCCGTGGCGCAGCTCGTGCCGAACGCCGAGATCCTCGTGGTGACGACCCCGCAGCAGGCCGCGGCCGAGGTGGCCGAGCGCGCCGGGTCGATCGCGCTGCAGACGCGGCAGCGGGTGGCCGGTGTCATCGAGAACATGTCGTGGCTGGAGATGCCCGACGGCTCACGCATGGAGGTCTTCGGCGCCGGTGGCGGCGCGGCCGTCGCCGAGTCGCTGACCAAGGCCATCGGGTCCGACGTGCCGCTGCTCGGTCAGGTGCCGCTCGACCCGCGCCTGCGGGAGAACGGCGACTCGGGCACGCCGATCGTGCAGGCGGTGCCGGACTCGGCCGCCGCCCAGGTCCTCACCGAGGTGGCGACGAAGCTGTCCGTCCGCTCCCGCGGCCTGGCCGGCCGCCTGCTGAACGTCTCGCCCGCCGGCCGCTGACCACAGCCTTCTGCCGGTAACGCGGGGGCCCTACGTTTCCTTGAGGGAAACGTAGGGCCCCCGCGTTACCGAAACAGGTCAGGTCGCATCGGGGTCGTACGGCGGGCGTTCGCCTGGCGCTAGCGGGCGCTGCTCCGGCGCGGAAGCGGCCGGCGGCGCCGGGTAGCCGTTCGACTTGGTGGGCTCCGGCTCCTCGAAGAGGTGCTTGGTCACCGCGCGCTTGGGGTCGAAGTTGCGCAGCTCGCGCAGGTCCTCGAGGGGCTTGCGGAGCTGCTCGAACTCCGGGCCCATCTCCTGCTTGAGCTGTTCGCGCGCGCCGGTCGCGTACTCGCGGACCTGGCGTACCATCTTGCCGAGCCATGCTGCCGCGGACGGCAGGCGTTCGGGTCCCAGAATGAAGAGACCCGCGACGACGATGATGAGGATCTCTGGCCATCCGATGCTGTCGAACACGGGTCCAGCGTACTTGTCAGTCGGACTTCAGGGTCACGTCGAGTTTGAGTTCACGGCCTTGTCGCGCAAGCACTACCTGGACCGTCTCGCCGATCTCGTGCTCGCGGACCGCGACGACGAGCTCGGCGGCGTTGCGGACCATGCGGTCGCCGACCTTGGTGATCACGTCGCCCTCCTGGATGCCCGCGGCCGCGGCCGCGCCACCCGCGGGGACGTTCTGCACCTGGGCGCCCTCGGAGGTCTCGGCGGACACGGACTTGACGTTGACGTTCATGTCCGCGTGCTTGACCTGGCCGGTGCGGATCAGCTCCTGGCTGATCTTGCGGGCCTGGTTGCCCGAGATCGCGAAACCGAGGCCGACCGAACCGCCGGTCTCGGTGCGGATCGACGAGTTGATGCCGATCAGCGCGCCGCGCGAGTCGACCAGCGCGCCGCCGGAGTTGCCGGGGTTGATGGCCGCGTCGGTCTGGATCGCGTCGTAGGTGACCTGGGGGCCGCCGTTCTCGCCCGCGGCCGTCACCGGGCGGTGCAGCGCGGAGACGATGCCCTCGGTGACGGTGTTGGAGAGCTGCAGCGGTGAGCCGATGGCGATCACGCTGTCGCCGACCTGGAGCTCGTCGGAGTCGCCGAACTGCAGGACCGTGGGGTTCGTGACCTCGACCTTGATCACCGCGAGGTCGGTCTTCGGGTCGCGGCCGACGACGCGGGCCGCGGCGCGGGTGCCGTCGGTGAAGACGGCGCTCAGCTTGGCCGAGGAGTCCTGGGCCGCGGGGGCGACGACGTGGTCGTTGGTCAGGATGTAGCCGCCGGCCTCGATGACGACGCCGGAACCGACGCCCGCCACGTTCGCGCCCTTGAACTCGATCGAGACGACGCTCGGCGTCACGCGCTGGGCGATGTCCGAGATCGAGCCGGCGGGACGTTCCTTGCCCTGCTCGACCTCGGCCAGGGTGACCGTCGAGTCGGTCAGCGGGTTGCCCGCCCGGCCGATCAGCCAGCCGACCAGGCCGCCGACGGCGCCCAGCACCAGCGCGACCGTCAGCAGCAACGCCAGCGCGGCCGGCTTCACGCGGCGGCCGAACAGCAGCTCGGGCACGCTCAGCTGCGGGCCGGGCTCCGCCTTGCGCTCAGGTTCGCCGGACGGCTCCTCGCCGACGGCGGGCGGGCCGATCACGGCACCGGAGGCCGGGTCGCGCCACGGGTCGCCGGCGGGCTTGTCGCCCCAGAACACCGGGTCGATGTCCGGGTCCGGGTCCGACACGGGCTGCGGTGGCCGCTGCAAGAGCTCTGCCGAGCCCTGGCGGCCGAAGGCGGTGGTGAGCGACTCGGGAGGCGGCGGTGCCGACTGGACGGCCGGCACGGGCACGTCACGGGCGGCGAAGGCGCCGGAGACACCGTCCGGGCGGCCGAAGGCGGTGGCGGACGCGGGGTCGACCGGCGGCTGCGCCAGCGGGCGTGGCCGGAGCCTGCGATGCGCTCCGTCGTCCACCCCGGAAACGGGTGTGGGCGTCTGGCCGTTGGGCGACTGCTGGCTCATCTCTCCCCGAGTTTTCCGCTAGGAGTGCTGAACGACAGCGTGCCTCACGAACAGTGAAATGACTGTCAGGGGGTGGTGGCGAAGACCGCGCCGGCGTTGCGCGGAGCGGGCGGCGCGGCAGGGGCGTCGCTCTCCGGCGTGGTGAACGCGAGCGCGCCGAGCAGCATGCCGCTCACGACGACCCCGGCACCCTGGCGGGCGCGGCGGCCGCTGAACCAGCCGTTGCTGCCCAGGGGTCTGGACGAGCCCAGCACCGGCCCTGAGCCGAACGCGGGCTTGTCCGTGCGCTGCACGGCGACGAACTGACCGTCCTCGGTGATCGCGAGCCCGTCCGGAGCGGACGGCAGGTCGACCTCCTGCGGGATGGCACCGAGCCTGTCCAGCAGCGACGCCGACGCCGTGGGCGCCGAAGCGGTGCGCACCGCGGCGCGCGCCTGCTGCTGCGTGAAGGTCTCGAAGGCGCAGAAGCCACAGCGCTGGATGTGCGCTGAAGCCCGCTCGTGTGCGGTCGAGGACAGTTCTCCGTCCACGAACGCGACCACGGCATCCGGCAACAGGTGCTGCTCAGGCAGGCCCCAACCACGGAGGTCGGTCATGCAGAGTCCTCCAGCAACGATTCCCGACGACGACGTTCGAGCGCGGACTTCAGGGCCTGGCGGCCCCGATGGATCCTGCTCCTCACGGTACCCATCTTCACCCCGAGCGTGGCACCGATCTCCTCGTAGGAGAGTCCTTCCACGTCACAGAGCACGACCGCGGCGCGGAACTCCGGCGGGAGCTCGTCGAGCGCGGCCTGCAGGTCGGGGTCGAGGTGGTTCTCGTCGTAGATCTCCTCGGGGGACAGGTCGTCACCCTCAAGGCGGTCGTTGTCCTCGGGCAGCGCCTCCATCCGGACTCGGCTGCGCCGGCGGGCCATGTCGAGGAAGAGGTTGGTGGTGATGCGGTGCAGCCACCCCTCGAAGGTGCCCGGCTTGTAGGACGCGAGGGAGCGGAAGACGCGGATGAACGTCTCCTGGGTAAGGTCCTCGGCGTCGTGCTGGTTACCGGTCAGGCGGTACGCGAGCCGGTAGACCCTGTCCGCGTGCTCACGGACGATTGCGTCCCACGAGGGCGGCGTCCAGTCGGCCGTCTCGATGGGCGCGACGGCCTCCGGCGAACTCGACTGCGTGCGCATCAGGTGTTTCGGCACCTCCAGGTAGGCCGCCCGGCGACCCTTGTGCGGCTCAACGAGCGACGGGTCCGGCTTGTTCCCGACTAGAGCCTGGCTTCTTGCCTCTGTACCTTCTCCTGCTCCCTTTAAACGATCGTGAGAGTGGGCTGAGAGCAGCCTGAGAATCTCGGTTCGGGCCGCGTTCACCCGTTTTGGGTGCGCGTGGCACTAACCTGCGATCCGTGACCACGGAATCGGCCCTACGGGAGTACGTCGAGCAGTACCTCCCCGAGGACGACGTGCACCTGGCGGCGCGAGCACGCGGCCAGGAACTGGGCTGCGTGCCCATCGGCGCGGGCGGAGGCGCCGCCCTGCGGTTCCTCGCGACCGCACTCCAGGCCCGCGCGGTCGTCGAGATCGGCACCGGAGCGGGCACCAGCGGCCTGTACCTCCTGGCGGGAATGCCCAGTTCAGGCGTCCTGACGTCGATCGACGTGGCCCCCGAACACCAGCGCGCCGCCCGCGAGGCCTACGCGGCGGCGGGGATCTCCCCCTCGCGCACCCGGCTGATCATGGGCAAGGCGCTCGAGGTACTGCCCCGGCTGACCGACGCGGCGTACGACCTCGTCTTCGTCGACGCCTACAAGCCCGAGTACCCCCGGTACCTGGAGCACGGCGTCCGCATGCTGCGGCCGGGCGGGGTCATCGCGTTCGACAACGTGCTGTGGCACGGCGCCGTCGTGGACCACAGCCAGCGCGACGAGTCGACCCAGGCGATGCGGGACATCGCCCGCCTGGTGAAGGAGGACGACCGCCTCGTGCCCGTCATCCTGCCGCTGGGCGACGGCCTCCTGGTCGCCGCCCGCCGTCCCTAGCCCCGCCTCACAGGTGTACGCGGGGACCTTTCGTACTCTGTGACGGTACGCAGGGGCCCCGCGTGCCCGCCTGGTGGCCGCCCGCCGCCCCTGCCGAAGGAACGCGGGAGCCCCGCGTTTCCTTCTGGGGAACGCGGGGGCCCCGCGTGCGGCGGACTAGTAGGCGCGGACGCCCTTGCCCAGGACGGTGACGCCGCTGGCGGACACCGTGTAGCGCTCGCGGTCCATCGGCGCGTCCACGCCGATCAGGGCGCCGTCGGGCACCACGACGTTCTTGTCCAGAATGGCCCGTCGCACCACGGCGCCCTTGCCGATCCGGACGCCGGGCAGCAGCACCGAGCCCTGCACCACGGAGCCGACCTCGACCGTCACGTCGGAGGAGATCACCGACCCGTGGATCTTCCCGGAGATGATCGACCCCGGCCCCACCATCGAGTCCTCAGCGGACCCACCGGCGATGAACTTGGCCGGCGGCATCGGCGGGGTGGCGGTCCGGATGGGCCACAACTGGTTGTACAGGTTGAAGATCGGGTGGACCGAGACCAGGTCCATGTGCGCGTCGTAGTAGGCGTCGATCGTCCCGACGTCCCGCCAGTACCCGCGATCCCGGTCGGTGGCGCCGGGCACCTCGTTGTCCTGGAAGTCGTAGACGTGCGCCTTACCGCGGTCCACCAGCATGGGGATGATGTCGCCACCCATGTCGTGGTCCGAGTCGGGGTTCAGCGCGTCCCCGCGCAGGGCGTCCAGCAGCGCCTCGGTCGTGAAGACGTAGTTGCCCATCGACGCGAAGGTCACGTCCGGGTCGTCCGGCACGTGCGGCGGCTCGGACGGCTTCTCCAGGAACCGGGTGATCTTCCCGGACGCGTCGGAGTCGATGCAGCCGAAGGCCTTGGCCTCGGTCCGCGGCACGCGGATGCCCGCGACGGTCACGGCCGCGCCCGACTCGACGTGCTGCGAGATCATCTGGCCGGGGTCCATCCGGTACACGTGGTCGGCACCGAAGATGACCACGTGGTCGGGCTTCTCGTCGTGGACGAGGTTGAGCGACTGGAAGATCGCGTCGGCGGAACCCGTGTACCAGCGCGGGCCCAGGCGTTGCTGGGCGGGAACCGGGGTCACGTACTGACCGAGCACATTGGACAGGCGCCACGTCGTCGAGATGTGGCGGTCCAGCGAGTGCGACTTGTACTGCGTCAGCACGCAGAGCTTCGCGAGCCCCGCGTTGACCAGGTTCGACAGCACGAAGTCGACCAGCCGGTAGTTGCCCCCGAAGGGCACAGCCGGTTTCGCGCGGTCGGCCGTCAGTGGCCACAGGCGCTTGCCCTCACCACCGGCAAGCACAATTCCGAGGACGTGCGGCTGCCCCTTCACGGTATGTGACCCTATCCGTGCGATCGTTCTCGAACCAGACGCAAACCGGTTCGTCCCAACAGGGACCGCCGTGATCTACGGTGGGTGCGTGCGAGTAGCGCTTCTGACCCGGGAGTACCCGCCGGAGGTTTACGGCGGGGCCGGCGTGCACGTGGGATTCCTCGTGCCGCACCTCCGCGAGCTTGTGGACGTGGACGTGCACTGCTTCGGCGCGCCGAGATCGGACGCCACGACCCACAACCCACCGCACAGCCTGGAGCAGGCGAACGCGGCCCTCACGACCCTCGCGGTCGACCTGGAGATGGCCGCGGCGATCTCCACGGCCACCCTCGTGCACTCGCACACCTGGTACGCCAACATGGGCGGTCACCTGGGCAAACTCCTGCACGGCATCCCGCACGTGGTGACGGCGCACTCGCTGGAGCCGCGCCGGCCGTGGAAGGCCGAGCAGCTCGGCGGCGGGTACCGGATCTCGTCGTGGGCCGAGCGGACCGCGTACGAGCACGCGGACGCGGTCATCGCCGTGAGCGAGGGCATGCGGGCCGACGTGCTCGACGCCTACCCCGCGCTCGACCCGGCGAAGGTCCACGTCGTGCGCAACGGGATCGACTCCACGGCGTACCACCCGGTGGCGGAGACGGACGCGCTCACCTCGCGCGGCATCGACCCCGAGAAGCCGATCGTGGCGTTCGTGGGCCGGATCACCCGGCAGAAGGGCGTCGGTCACCTCGTGGCGGCCGCCCACCAGATCCACCCGGACGCGCAGATCGTGCTGTGCGCGGGCGCGCCGGACACGCCGGAGATCGCCGAGGAGACCCGGCAGGCGGTGAGCGAGCTCGCGGCGGGCAGGGACGGTGTCTTCTGGATCCAGAAGATGCTGCAGCCCGCCGAGGTGCGGCAGATCCTCAGCCACGCGACGGTGTTCGTGTGCCCGTCGGTCTACGAGCCGCTGGGCATCGTGAACCTGGAGGCGATGGCGTGCGGCACGGCGGTCGTCGCGAGTGACGTCGGCGGCATCCCCGAGGTCGTCGCGCACGGCGAAACGGGCCTTCTTGTCCACTATGACGAGCACGATTTGTCGACATATCGACACCAGCTCGCCGAATCGATCAACGAATTGATCGCGGATCCCGAGCGCGCGAACCGTTTGGGTGCTGCCGGTCGCAAGCGGGCTGAGCAGGAGTTCTCGTGGTCCGCGATGGCTGAACAGACGGTCGAGGTCTACCGCGCTGTGATTTGAGCCACACTCGTCCGGGGCAACCCTGAAGTGTGAGCGCCGCCTTTAACCAGTAGTGACGTTGTGGCTTCAACTGGTGAAGGGCGCGAGGACTGTGCGTTGTGCGCTGCTTGCTCTGACGGTCCTCCTCGCGGTGACCGGATGTGGCACAGCTCCCGCGACACAGCCGGTGGCGGTGCAGCTCACCATTGACGGCAAGAAGCTCGCCAACGCCTCTGACCTGCAGTCACAAGCCGAAGCACAGCTCGCCTACACGCTCGAGTACGGCTACGTGGCACGGGCGGGCGCCGCCGCGGTCAGCTGCTGGTTCGCGAAGACGGGCGTCGAGTCCGAGGTCGACAAGCGGCTGTGGTGCGGACCGGTCCAGGTGCCCGGCACGAACACCGGCACCGACTGGGTGCCCGTGCCGATGAAGGAAGTCACCAAGGCGGATGACGAGGTCCGCTACGAAGTGCAGTCGCCCCAGGTGCCCGAGAAGGGCAACCGCAGCACCCCGCTGGGGTTGCTCGTGCGCACCGACGGCAAGGAGTTCGACCCGAAGAAGCAGCAGGACCTCACGGCCGGACGAGACTTCCTCGCCGTGCTGCCCGACGACGGCAAGCGCACCAACGTCGACCTCGGGCTGGGCAACGCGGACATCAAGCTGCGCGACGACCTGCTCAGCGCCGCCATCACCGCCTGGGCGAACCCGGACATCTGGTTCACCGCCGAGGGCACCCTGCGCGCCGAGTCCGGCTCGCGGCTGCGGGTGATCAGGATGAAGGTCGAGAAACTCAACGAGACGGACAGCGGTTTCCACCGCACCAACTGGCAGGGCTTCGCCCCGCAGCCGTCCGAGCTCGCGCTGGAGGTGCCCGGCAAGCGCCAGCTGCTGCCCGCCGATCGCCTGCCCGCCAACGGCTCGGTCTTCGTCGTCTACACCGTGCCCGACCCGCAGGAGGGCACCGAGTCGCTGGCCCTCAGCACGCTCGGCGCCAAGTCGCTGGAGCAGCGCGCCGAGATCCCGTCCGGCAAGCGCACCGACAACCCGCCCCACGTCCTGCAGCGCGCCGCCGCTCCCGCTCAGTTCTCCGAGCCCACCCAGAAGATCAAGTTCGGTGACCGCGAGCTGGGCATGAAGGTCACCGGCGTCCGGCTCGGCCGGCAGCGCCCGATCAAGCTCGGCGAGAGCCAGTACGACGTGGCCACGATCTCCGCGCCGGACAAGGCGCTGCTGGAGGTGCGGGTCGAGGCCACCGGCAACCTGCCCGACACCGCGGCCGGCCTGTGGACCAAGGACCTGATCACCGTCTCGCTGGCGGACGGCACGCCCGCGAAGCAGGTCGGCGCCCGCTACGACGGCGGCCCGTTGCCGTTCGCGATCGTGGTCGAGGTCCCGGCGGACACCCGCGCGGTCTCGGTCGGCATGGTCGAGGGCGCACCCGACCTGCCGCGGCTGGGCAGGACCGCGATCGCCCCGCTCGACCCGCGCGTCACCCTCGCGCTGGACTTCTGAGCCGATGACGTGTTCAGCACCAGCATCGCGGCGAGCGAGAGCCAGCCGATGATCACCAGGACGAGGCCGCCCCAGCCCCACTCCTCGTAGGCGGTGCTGCCGGACGTGCCTCCGACGCTACTGCCCACGTAGAACCCGGCCAGGTACAGCCCGGACGCGTGGCCGCGGGCGTGTTCGGGTGCCCGCGCGCCGACCCAGCCGCTCGCCGTCGTGTGCGACGCGAAGAAGCCGGCCGTGACGATCGCCAGCCCGAGCGGCACCCACACCAGGCTCGCCAGCGCCCCGGCCGCCAGCACGCCGATGCACAGCAGCAGCACCCGGCCGCGCCCGAACCGGTCGGCCAGCCTGCCCGCGAACGCCGCCGACGTGCTGCCGAAGCCGTAGAAGAGGAACACCAGCGTCTCGAGCCACGCCGGGCCGCTGAGCTGGAAGCCCGCGACGTTGTAGAACGAGATGAACGCCCCCACGAGCAGCACGGCGACCACGTACAGCGACAGCAGCACCGGGTCCTTCAACGCCGCCTTCATCCCGCTGGGCGCACGCTTCGGCCTGCTCTGGGCCTTCGGCAGGAAGAACACCACGACCAGCGCCGCGACCAGCCCGAACACGCCGGCGAGCAGCACAGAACCGCGCCACCCGAGCCAGTCCGAGGTCATCCCGGCGACCAACCGGCCCGCCATGCCGCCCAGGCTGTTCCCGGCGATCATCGCGCCCATCGCGGCGCCGAGCCCGTTGCGGTCCAGCTCGTCCGCGAGGTAGGCCATGGACGCCGCGGGCACCCCGGCGGCCGCGACGCCCTGCAGCACGCGCAGCAGCAGGAACACCTCGTAGTTCGGTGCGAACGGCAGCACGAGCCCCAGCACCGCCGCCACCAGCACGCTGACCACGATCACCGGGCGACGCCCGGCCCGTTCGGACAGCATCGCGATCGGCACGACCACGACCGCCAGCGCCAGCGTCGCCGCGGAGAGCGCGAGCGACGCCGCCGCCGGCCCCAGCCCGAACTCGGCGGCGATCTGCGGCATGACCGGCTGCGGGGTGTAGAGCAACGCGAAGCACGCGAACCCCGAAGCGGCGATGGACGCGGTCAACCTGTTCACGGCTTCGACGCTAAGCCATACGTCCAATACGGAAATGAGCCAGAATCAATCCGTGGATGAATTGGACCTGGCCCCGAAGCTGGCGATGCTGAAAGCGCTTGCCGCCGACGAGCACGTGACTCGTGTCGCGGAACGCATCGGGCTCCCCCAGCCCACGGTCAGCCGCTGGCTCGCCGAACTGGGCGACCAGCTCGGCGCACCGCTGCTCGTCAAGAGCGGCCGCCGGGTCCGCCTCACCCGCGCGGGCCGGTTGCTCGCCGAGGCCGCGACCCGCTCGCTGGCCGCGCTCGAACCGGGTCTGCGCGAGGTCGAGGAGGAACTCGACCCGGAGAAGGGCCACGTCGTGCTGGGGTTCCTGCACATGCTCGGCCGCGCGATCGTGCCGGAGCTGGTGCGCGGCTACCGCGCCGAGCACCCGCACGTGCGGTTCGGCCTGGTCCAGAACGCCCGCCAGGCCGTGATCGACAAGCTGGTGAGCGGCGAGATCGACCTCGCCCTGGTCGCCCCGCCACCGGTCGGTCCCGAGTTCGAGTCGGTGGTCGTCTTCCAGCAGGACCTGATCGTCGTCGTGCCGTCGGGACACCGGCTCGCCACGAGGAGGTCCGTGCGCGTCCAGGACCTCGCCGACGAGGAGCTGATCACGTTGGAACACGGCTACGGCCTGCGCCAGATCACCGACGACCTGTGCGCCGCCGCCGGGGTCACGCCCCGCTACGTGTTCGAGTGCCAGGAGATCGAGACCGTGCGCGGACTGGTGGCGGCGGGACTCGGCGTGGCACTGCTGACCCACGCCGAGTTCGCCCCGCCTCCGGGACTGCGGGAGCTACCACTGACCCCGCACACGGGCCGGATCTTCGGGCTGGCCTGGCTGAAGGACACCCCGCTGCCGCCCGCCGTGCGCGCCTTCCGCGACCACGCACTGAGGACTCACGGCGTCCAGGCCTGAGCACCCGACCACGTGCGCAGGTATGACTCGGCACCGCTCAGCATGTCCCGCACGAGCTGGTCGCCACCGAGTTGCCGCACCTGCTCGACCCAGTCCGGGATCAGGCCGACGTGCGCGCCGCCGTCGGTGTTGACGTCCCACACCCGCTCGCCGGTGCGCTGCCGGTCGACCAGCGGGCCGTCCGGGAAGCTGCGGAACGGGTAGGTCACGCCGGTACGTGGCGCCGGGTGCGAGCCCACGCCGTTGAAGTCGCTGCCGAACCCGAGGCCGATGTCGTACTTGCGGCGCAACGGCTCGTAGGCCGCCGCCTGCGCGACGTACCGGTCGGCGTCGTTCTCGTAGCCCGCCACGAACCCGCCGAGCTGGTAGACCTTCTCGGTCCACTGCGCGTCCATCCAGCTGTGGCTCGACAGGATGCCGGGGTAGCGCGCGGCAGCCGCGAGATCGAGGGTGCGGCCCGCGGCCTTCACGCTCATGTGGTCGATCTCGATCATCATGTTCCGCCGCATCATGCCCTGCACGGCGTACTCGCCCAGCGACGTCAGGCCGCGCACGTTGCACCGCTTCGCCGGGTCGTACCGCGGCGCGACGACGGTCGCCGGGATCAGCGCGTTCGGCCCGGCGGTGCCGATCGGGTTGTCCTGCTGCGGTCCCGAGCACTGCTCGGTCTTCCACCACGTGCCGGTGCGCAGGAACTGGCCCGCGTTGATCACACCGCCCTGCGTGCCCGAGTCGAACCGGACGCCGCACAGCGCGTTGTCGAACTTGTGGCACAGGAAGGCGCTGCGCACGCCGAGCGCGTAGACCTCGTCGAGTCCGCGGTCGATGTCGGCCTTCCCGCACAACGGCAGGTCGAGGAACTGCCGGCAGCCGAACAGCTCGGAGGTCTCGATGCCGAGCACCACGGCGAGCTTGCCCTGCGTGATCACGTCCCTGGCCTGCTCCGCCGACGTGACGATGCGGAACCAGCCCTTGCCGGGGCCGCCGAACTGCCGGTCGACGAACGCCTGCAGCTCGTAGGTGCGCTGGGCCTGCAACCGCACCGACGCCATCTCGTCGCAGGAGCGGTCCTTGAACGGGTGGATGATGCATAGCTCGGCGTTGCTCGTCAGGTCGGTGACCAGCACGCGCTGCCCGCCGCGCCACGCCCGTTCCAGCCAGGCGTAGTAGTTCTGCTGGTGCGAGACCGTCGTGGAGGACGGCCAGTCGTGGAACGTCGGCCAGCCCACCGGGTCGTGCCCGTCGAGGTCGCCGGTGACGATCGCCTCGAAGATCGCGCCCAGGCCCGCCGGGTGGTGCTCGGGGCAGTCCTTCAGCGCGTCCGCCACGCCCTGCTCCGAGAACGGCCTGCCGCAGATCAACCGGCCGCCGAACCCCTCGTTGGTCATGAGGTGGTTGTGCGCGTCGACGAACCCGCGCACCCTGCCCTGGCCGTCCGTGCCCCGGAAGGGCTCACCGGTCACGTTGACCTGCGAGTCCGGCACCGGCCGCGCCACCGGTTCCCACCAGGGCGCGGCGGCCGACGCGGGAGTGAGTGCCGCGGCTACCAGGACCAGGGCGACGACCAGGCGGACGATCATGTGAGCGCTCCTCATGGTGTGGTGGCGCTCACATGATGCCGTGGAACCCGCTCGTCTCGTATCGGCGGATCGTCGGTACTTAGGCCTTCTTCGAGTAACTCTCGGCCAGCTCGATCAGCGTCCGTGCCCCGAAGCCCGTCGCACCCGCGACGACCTCGTCGTAGACCTTCTCCGACCGCGCGGGTCCCGCGATGTCGAGGTGTGCCCACGGCACGTCACCGGCGAACTTCTGCAGGAACAGCGCCGCCGTGATGCCACCCGGTCCGGGCGGGCACTGCTTGTAGTCCGCGATCTCGCTGGCGACGGCGGCGACGTGCTCCTCCAGCAGCGGCATCCGCCACCACTTCTCACCCGCCCGGGAGCCTGCCTCGACCACCTCGGCCGCGATCTCGCCGGACGCGCTGAACACGGCGCCGGTGCGCAGGCCGAGTGAGACCTTCATCGCACCGGTCAGCGTCGCGACGTCCACGAGCAGGTCCGGCTTCAGGTTCCGCACCGCGTACGCCATCGCGTCGGCCAGGACCATGCGGCCCTCGGCGTCGGTGTTCTGCACCTCGGTGGTCGCGCCGCCGTAGTGGCGCACGACGTCGCCCGGCCGGTACGACGAGCCGGAGACGTGGTTCTCCGCACACGGCACGAGGCCGGTCACGCGCACCGGCAACCCACGCCGGGCCACGGCGAGCAGGGCCGCGATCACCGCGCCGCCGCCCGCCATGTCGGTGCGCATCAGGTGCATGCCGTCCGCGGGCTTCACCGAGATGCCGCCGGTGTCGAACGTGATGCCCTTGCCGACGAACACCAGGTGCGGTCCGGTGGTGCCGTAGGTCAGCTCCACGAACCGCGGCGGGCGCGCCGACCCGCCGCCGACCGCCAGCACGCCGCCGAAGCCCTGCTGCCGCAGCCACTTCTCGTCGCGCACGACGGCGGACAGGCCGTCGACCTTGTCCGCGAGCCTGGCGGCGGTGGACGCGAGCCACCGCGGGTCCTTGACGTTGGACGGCGTGTTGGCGAGGTCACGGGTCAGCGCGGTGGCGGTGGCGAGCGCGTGGGCCTTCAGCGCGGCCGACGTCAGCACCTCCTCGAACCCGGTGTCGCCGGTGACGAGCCGCAGCGAGCCGACGCGTTTCGGGGCGTCCTCGCCGGTGACCTTGAACCGGTAGCCGCCGAGCGCCACGCCCAGCACGAACGCGCGCACCTTGTCGGCGTCGAAGTCCGGGGTCAGCAGGACGTCGGCGCTCTTCGGGGCGTCCTCACCGCTCAGCGCGCGCACGAGCGACGCACCGGCCGTGCGGTAGTCGGCGAGCGTCCCGGTGCCGACACCGAGCGTCCAGGTCTCGTCGTGGCGGACCGCCTCGCCGGCCTTGCCGGTCAGGTCGGAGACGTCGATGCCGTCGCCGCCCGGTCCGAGCGCCGGTCCGGTGGACGCGAGCACGACCGCCGGAACGGTGCGGCGCGAGGTGGTGGCCACCTCGACGTCCACGAGCTTGGTTGGCACTGACGGGACCGTCGACGCCACGGTTGGACCTCCCCTATTGCATTAACGACCGCTCATTCTCACCCAGGCCGCCGCCCCGGCTCACCTGGGGCGAGAACGAAGCGATGCCCCGGTCTCCACTGTGGAAACCGGGGCTCGAACTGCTTCCTCGCCGGGATGCCTCAGCCGGCGGCGGCCCTCAGCGCGTCGCCCAAGGCGCTGGCCTCGTCCGCCGACATCTCGACGACAAGGCGCCCACCACCCTCGAGCGGCACGCGCATGACGATGCCGCGTCCCTCCTTGGTGACCTCGAGGGGACCGTCGCCGGTCCGGGGCTTCATGGCCGCCATCGCGTGCTCCCTCCGTCAACATCTTCCCCGTCCGGCCAGGCCGGATCTGCTCCATTCTCCCCTATGGCGACTCAGGGGCGAAACCGAACCGATCTTTTGGCGAGTCCCGGCGGCGGTTGTCGATCTTGACTTGTCGCTGATCATCGCCCGTTTCCACGACAACGCAACACTTTCGGCACGCTCCGGCGCGGCGTGACAGACTGGGCAGGGTGCGAGCCCGTTCCGCGCTCTTCGACGTCTACGGTGGCCACCTGCGCGAACGCGGTGGCGCCGCCACCATCGCCGCTCTCGTCCGGCTGCTCGAACCGCTCGGCTTCGCCGCGCCGGCCGTCCGCACGGCCGTGTCCCGCACCGTCCGCCAGGGCTGGTTGCGGCCGACGAGACTGCCCGACGGCCCTGGTTACGCGATGACACCTCGCGGGGAACGCAGGCTCGACGAGGCCGCCGCCCGCATCTACCGCACCGGGCCGTCCACGTGGGACGGTCGCTGGCACGTCGTGGTGCTGGAGGAGATGCCGGGCCGCGACTCGCGCGACCACCTGGCGTCGGAGCTGCAACTGCTCGGCTACGGCGCACTCGGTCCTGTGACGTGGATCGCGCCCCGGCCCTCACCGGAGCTCGCCGACGTGCTGGCCGCCGGGGAGGTTCCCGCACGAACTTTTCACGGTTCACACGACGGTGGGGACGCCGAGCTCGCCGCGAAGGCCTGGGACCTGGCCGAACTGGGGCGGGACTACGCCGCGTTCGTCGCGCACTGGCACGAGACGGTGTCCGTTGTGGACGAAACCGACGACGCCGCGGCGTTCGCCGCCTCGCAGCAGCTGCTGCACGCGTGGCGGAAGTTCCTGTTCCGCGATCCCGGTCTTCCTGCTGAACTGTTGCCACCGGACTGGCCGGGGCACGCGGCAGCGTCGTTCTTCGACGAACAGACGCTGCGGCTGGCACCGGGCACGAGTCGGTTCGTCGACGAGTGCCTGCGGCCGGTGCGCAACGTTTCCACTGCTTGATGGAGGTCCAGTGTCCGAGCTCCTCGTCGACGACGCCGATGGTGTGCGCACGCTCACGTTCAACCGCCCCGAGTCGTTCAACGCCTTCACCGTCACGCTGAAGGAGTCGTTCCTCGCCGCGCTGAAGGAGGCGGCGGCCGACGCGTCGGTGCGCGCGGTGGTGATCACGGGTGCGGGCAGGGCGTTCTGCGCGGGGCAGGACCTCAAGGAGCACATCGGGTTGCTGCAGGCCGGTGACCCCGCGCCGCTCAACACCGTGGAGAAGCACTACAACCCGATCGTGCGTGAGCTGATCGGCATGCCGAAGCCGGTGATCGCCGCGGTGAACGGCAGCGCGGCCGGTGCCGGCGCGTCCCTCGCCTACGCCGCGGACCTGCGCATCGCGGGCGCGTCGGCGAAGTTCCTGATGGCCTTCGCGAACGTCGGCCTGACCGCGGACTCCGGCGCGTCGTACACGCTGCCGCGGCTGATCGGCCTCGGCCGCGCGACGGAGATGATGCTGCTCGCCCAACCCGTCGGCGCCGAGGAGGCGTTGCGGATCGGCATGGTCAACCAGGTCGTGCCGGACGCCGAGCTGCTGTCCACCGCGCACGCCCTGGCCGCTCGGCTGGCCGCCGGGCCCACGACCGCGTACGCGAAGATCAAGGAAGCGCTGGCCGCGGCGGCGGACGGGACGCTGGAGGACGCGCTGGAGGCCGAACGCCGCACCCAGGCCGACTGCGGCGCGACCGAGGACCACCGCGAGGCCGTGGACGCGTTCGTGCACAAGCGCGCCCCGAAGTTCATCGGCCGCTAGCCAGGGTCACTTCGCGCGGAAACACGTCGAGATGTGGTCGTCCACCATCCCGGTGGCCTGCATCAGCGCGTAGCACGTAGTGGGGCCGAGGAACTTGAAGCCGCGGTTCTTGAGTTCCTTGGCCATCGCCTTCGACTCGGTCGTGATCGCCGGGACGTCCGCGATCGTCGCGGGCCGGACGTGGCCGGCGGGCGCGAACGACCACAGCAGCGCGTCCAGGTCGACGTCCTGCTCGACGATCACGCGGGCGTTGTGGATCGCGGCGTCGATCTTCAGCCGGTTCCGCACGATGCCCGCGTCGGCCATCAGCCGTTCCACGTCGGCCGGCCCGAACTCGGCGACCAGCTTCGGGTCGAAGCCGCCGAACGCCGCGCGGAACGCCGGCCGCTTGCGCAGGATCGTGATCCACGACAGGCCGGACTGGAACGCCTCCAACGACATCCGCTCGTACAGCTCGGCGGTGCCGTGCAGCTCCACGCCCCACTCGGTGTCGTGGTAGGAGACGTAGTCCGGGGTCGAGTCGCCCCAGGGACAACGGGAGATCACCGGTACTCCTCGGCGAAACGGGCGAACCGCCGCAGCGAGCGCCGCAGCGCGAGCATGAACAGCGGCTTCACCGACGGGAAGAAGAAGGGCACGTCGAGCCGTTCGGTCCACACGAAACGGCTGCCGCGCACGGCGAACACACCGGTGCCGCGGACCACGCGGCCGAGGTGCAGGACCTCGACGGCGTGCGGCGGGTCCCAGCGCGTGATCCGCATACGGTCGGAGACGCCGAACGTCACGGCCTCGATCTCGCTGCCGGCCGACCGCCCGTCGCCCGAGACGACCGACACGCGCGTGCCGAACACCCACTCCCGCTGGCGTTCCCAGTCCGTCACGGCCCGGAAGATCGTGTCCGGCGGCGCGGCCACCTCGACGGACAGCTCAAGCTCGGTGCTCACTGCTCTCCAGCTCCTCGACGCGCGCCCGCAGGGCCTCGACCTCGGTCGCGAGCCGCTGCAACGCCCAGTCGACCTCGCTCATCTTGTAGCCGCGGAACACCTGCTGGAACTTCAGCTCGCGGACGTCGTCCGGGGTGATGTCGTCGGCGGGCAGCCGCGTCGGCGAGGCGCCGGGCGGCAGCGGGGCGAGCTCCTCGCCGCGCCCGAACACCAACGCCGCGAGCAGGAACACCACTGCCGCGACGGCCACCATCACGATCAGGTAGAGAAGGGCGTTGGTCACGCGACGATCGTGGCACAGCTCAGACTGCGGCGAGCGAGCAGACCGAGCCGGACGATCACGATCCAGGTCGCCATGCTCGCGATGGTCATCGGCAACGACTGCACCAGCCGCGCCACGTCGAGGTGCGCGGTCGCCAGGATGATCGAGAGGTTGCCCAGCAGCACGGCGCCGACGGCCGCGAGCGCGATCGTCGCACCCAGCTTGGCCAGCAGCTTCGCGTCGTACTTGCGAGCGAGGACCCGGCCGAGGAGCAACGCCACGAGCGCCACCCCGGACGCGATGCCGCTCGTCAGGTCGTTGGCCTTGGCGACGAACAGGTACCAGGAAGGCGGCATCGTGCTGAAGTCCTGCCACGGCCCGATGAGCAGCATCCGGCCGTACTCCCAGGCCATGTGCATCAACGGCAGCACGATCGCGAGCCAGATGAGCGTGCGCGTGCCGTACGCGACGGCCAGCTCGGCCTGGTACTCGTTCGCGATCTCGCGGACCGGGCCGAACTCCTCGACCGCGCGTTCCTGGGCCTCGCGTTCGGTCAGCCCGCGGTCGAGGTGCGCCTCGGTGGCGTCGGTGAGGCTGTCCCGGGTCTCGGTGAGCAGGTCGCGGACCTGCCTGCGCGAGCCCCGCAACCTCGACCCGAGGTCGGTCACGTACCTGTCGATCACGTCCGGCCCCATCACGACTGCGCCCACTTGCCATCACCTCCCAGCACTCCGTCGATGACCGTCGTGAACTCCCGCCACGCGGTGCGCTCGGCGTTCAGGGCCCGTTGTCCCGCCTGCGTGAGCTGGTAGGTGCGGCGCTTGCGCCCGCCGACCGTGCTCCAGTCGCTGCTGACGTGGCCCGCCCGTTCCAGCCGGCGCAGTGCCGGGTAGACAGTGCCGGTCGGGAGGTCCAGAGCCCCGCCGCTGCCCTGCTGCAACGCCTCGATGATCGCGTAGCCGTGCAGCTGCCTGCCGTCGAGCGTGGCCAGCAGCAACGCGTCGAGGTGGCCGCGTAGCGCGTCGGGCTTCATGGGTAGCGACTCTACTGATCCGGCACTGGATCCGGTCCCTGATCTGCGGTCAGGGTCAGCCCTGAGATACCCCTGAAATGGGCGTTTCCGGGTTAATAAGTAGCTTACCTACACATAGTGTCCCTACCCATGAGCGCAGTAGACCTCGCCCGGCTCCAGTTCGCGTTGACGACGTCGTTCCACTTCCTGTTCGTGCTGCTCACGCTGGGCCTGGTCACCCTGCTCGTGATCATGCAGACGCGGTTCACGATCACCGGCGCGCCCGTGCACGAGCGGATGACGCGGTTCTGGGGCCGGATCTACGTGATCAACTACGCGCTCGGGATCGTCACCGGCATCGTGATGGAGTTCCAGTTCGGGCTCAACTGGTCGGGTCTCGCGACCTACGCCGGTGACGTGTTCGGGGCACCGCTCGCGCTGGAGACGCTGGTCGCGTTCTTCCTGGAGTCCACATTCCTCGGGCTGTGGATCTTCGGCTGGGGCAGGCTGAACCGCTGGCTGCACCTCGCCCTGCTGTACCTGACGGCACTCACGGCGTTCGCGTCGGCGTTCTGGATCATGGCGGCGAACGGGTTCCTGCAGAACCCCGTCGGCTACCGGATCGACGGGGACGTGTTGCGGCTGGACGACTTCGGCGCGCTGCTGACGAACCCGGCCTTCGGTTCCGCGCTGCTGCACGTGATCTTCGCGGCCATCACGACCGGCGGTGTCTTCCTGACCGGGGTCTCCGCCTACCACTTCATCAGGCGCACGCCCGAGGTCGACTTCTTCCGGCGGTCGCTGCGGCTGGGCGTGGTCACCACGGCGCTGGCCACACCGTCACTGATCGGCGCCGGGTTCGCGCAGTTCCCGGTCATCGCGAAGTTCCAGCCGGACAAGACCGAGGCGGCGCCGTGGATCGGGGCGCCGCTCGGGTTCATGATCCTGATCGGGATGGCGCTGACGACGGCCAGCTGGCTCACCCTGCCGCTGCTGGTCAGGGACGCCGTGGTCCGGCTGCGCTTTCCGTTGTACTTCATGGTGATCGGTATTCCGCTGCCGTTCGCGGCGGGGATCTTCGGGTGGATGTTCCGCGAGATCGGACGGCAACCGTGGCTGATCAACGGGTTGCTGCGCACCGAGGACGCGGTGTCGCATGTGGACGCCTCGCAGATCCTGTTGTCGCTCATCGTGTTCACCTTCCTGTTCGTGCTGCTGGCCTGCGTCGACTGGGTGCTGATCGCACGCGCGGTCCACCGCGGTCCGGACGTGGCGCCCGCCCCGGTCTCGCCTCTGGTGGTGACGCTCTGATGGAAACGCTCTGGCTGGCCGTGCTCGGCACGCTGACCGCCGGATACTTCGCGCTGGCCGGTTTCGACTACGGCACCGGGCTCCTGCTCCCGTTCCGCAGGCGAGACGTCGCCCTGCGGCGCATGAACCCGTTCTTCCTCGGCAACGAGGTGTGGCTGGTCGCCGCGATCGGCGTGCTGTTCGCGGCGTTCCCCCGGCTCGAAGGCGAACTCCTGTCCGGCGCGCACAGCACGTTCACGCTGATCCTCGCCGGACTGGTCCTGTTCATGACGGCCGTGCAGCTGAGGCTGTGGTGGTGGCTGGTGTTCACCGGCGCGCTGATGGTGTCCGTGGGCTGGGGCCTGTTCCTGGCGCACCTGCTCGACGCCCCCTGGCCGGTCGCGTTCGTGCTGCCGGTGCTGTTCGCCCTGCACGGCTGGGTGTTCCAGACCCGGCGGTGGAAGGTGTTCCCGCTGACCGCGGCGCTCTGCGCGCTGCCGATCCCGCTCGCGTTCGGCTCGATCGACGTCAGCGGACTGATGGCCCACCCCGACACGCTCACCCTGCTCGCGTGGGTCGCGATCCCGATCATCCCGCTGGTGGTGGTGCTGCAATGGTCGATCGTCGCCATCTCCTCGCGCTGATCCCCATCCCGTTCCTCGTGCTGGCGCAGGCCGAACTGCTCGCGTCGGTGCTCAGCGGCGGCACCGGATTTCTCCTGCTGTGTCTTGTCATCGGCGCGAGAGTGCTGGTGTGGTGGGCGCATCGCGAATGGGCTCATCGAGCGGCCGAACGAACGCGCGCACGGCTGAGGGAAGCGTTCCTGCGCTCGCCGGGCACCAAGGCCGGTGAGGTCGCCACGCTGGTGACGCGCGGCGTGCACGACGTGACGCCGTACGTCGTCGGGTATGTGCCGCAACAGGTTCTGGCCGTGGCCGTGCCGCTCGCGGTGGTGGTCAGGCTGGCGTTCGCCGACCTCACCGCGGCTTTGACGATCCTCGCGACGCTGCCGTTGATCCCGATCTTCGGTGCACTCGTCGGCGCGCACACCCGCGAGAGGACAGCCCGCCAGTGGGAGGCGCTGGCCACCCTCGGCGGACATTTCCTCGACGTGGTCCGGGGAATCGGCACACTGCGGGCGTTCGGGCGGGCCGAGGCCCAGTCCGCGACGGTCCGCAAGCTTGCCGCCCAGCACATGTCCGAGACGATGTCCGCGCTGCGCGTCGCCTTCCTGTCGGCGTTCGTCCTGGAGCTGGTGGCCACGATGTCGGTGGCGCTGGTCGCGGTGCCGGTCGGGCTCCGGCTGCTCGGTGGCGGAGTCCCGCTGCACACCGCGCTCCTCGTGCTTTTCCTGGCACCGGAAGCATTCCTGCCGCTGCGTGCCGCGGGAGCGCAGTACCACGCGAGCGCACAGGGCCGCGAAGTGCTCGGCAAGGTGCCCGCGCCGCCCAGCCGTGGTGGCGTGACACCGCCGGACCTCACCCAGGCCGAGATCGTGTTGGACAACGTGTGTGTCCGCAGCCTGGAGAACTTCTCGCTGCGCATCCGGCCGGGCGAACGGATCGCTCTCGTCGGCCCGAGTGGCGCGGGCAAGAGCACGGTCCTGGGGCTGCTGCTGGGTTTCGTGCGGCCGGACGCCGGACGCGTGCTCGTCGGCGGTGTCGACCTCCGGGAGATCGACCAGGAGAAGTGGCTGGAGGCGCTGTCGTGGGTGCCGCAACGCCCCACGCTCGTGCCGGCGAACCTCTCGTCCGGCGAACAGCAGCGGGTCGCGCTCGCCACCGCGCTGAACCGGCGCCGGGCCGCCCTGTTCCTGCTGGACGAACCGACCGCGCACCTCGACGCCGAAACGGAGTCCCTTGTGCTCAAAGCGACACGCGACTTCACCCGAGGACGAACGGCCGTGATCGTCGCACACCGGCCCGCACTGCTGGGCGAGGTCGACAGGGTGGTGCGGGTATGAGACTCGCGATCTTCGTCGGCGTCCTCGCCGAACTCGCCGGCGTCGGCCTCACCGCGACGGCCACCTGGCTGATCATGCGCGCCGCCGAGCACCCGCCGATGGCGGCATTGACCGTGGCGATCGTCGCCGTCCGTACGCTCGCGCTGGCCAAGGGCGTGCTGCGCTACCTCGAACGCCTGGCGGGCCACAAAGCCGTGCTCGGCGAGGCCGTCGAACTCCGCGGCCGGGTCTACGACGACCTCGTGCGCCGCCGGCACATCCCGTCCGGCACGGCACTGACCCGCATCGTCACGAACGTCGACCAGCACCTCGACACCAGGCTCCGCACGACCCTTCCGTGGCTCACCGCGGCCCTCGTGAGCGCGGTCGTCGTGGTCGCCTCCGGCTTCTCCCTCCCGCTGATCGCTGGCCTGCTGATCACCGTCGTCCTGCTGCCCTGGCTCGCGCTCCGCAAGCCGGAGGACCTCACGCCGTTGCGCGCGAAGCTGACCGAACAAACCACCGACCTGGTCCACAGCAAAGAAGAACTGATCGCCTACGGCCTGTTCGACGAGAAGCTCTCCCAAGCCACCGAGACCGCGAAAGAGCTGTCCCGCAAGGAACGCACGAGAGACCTGACCCCACTGGCGGTCGCCGTCCAGTTCGGTGCGGCGCTGCTCATGCTCGTCCAGGGCGAGCCCGCCTGGCTGATCATGGCCGCCGTCGCCACGTTCGAGATCACGATCCCGCTCGCGGCCACGACCAGGCCCGTCGCGGAACCGGTCGACGAGCCCGAACCCGCGCACATCCCAGAAGCCCCGGCGGTACACGGAAAGACGGCGATCGTCGGCCCGAGCGGCGCGGGCAAGACCACGTTGCTCAACGCCATCGCGCACCGGCTGGAGCCGAGCAGGGGCGCGCTGGCCGACGCCCACGTCTTCCACACCACGGTCCGCACGAACGTCCTGCTCGCGAAACCCGATGCCACGCAGGCAGAACTCGACCGGGCGGCCGGGATCGCCGAACTGGACCTCGACTGGGACCAGGTCGTCGGCGAACGCGGCGAGGAGATCTCCGGCGGCCAGCGCCGGCGCCTGGTCCTCACCAGGTCGGTGCTGGCGAACCCCGAGGTCCTGCTCCTCGACGAACCCACCGAAGGACTCGACCCGGTCCAGGCCGACCGCGTACTGCGGAAGGTCCTGGACGACTGCCAGGGCACCGCACTGGTCGTGACGCACCGCGAGGAGCAGCTAGCGCTCTTCGACCACGTGCATCATCGGGGGCCGGTCAGCCACGAGCACGCCGGTCGAGTCGGGTAGCCACTCGCCGCCGACCTGCACGAACTGCGTCAGCGTCTGATCGTCCGGGGCACCGGAGCCCGCCTCGACCCCGCACCGGGCCAGCGCCGTCCCCATGATCTGCGACGACATCGCGCCGAGCTGCAGCAACGACCGGTTCCGGTGCTTGCGCACGCCCAGGTTCACCTGAGCCAGCGCCGGCAACCCGTGGAGCCGGTGCACGTCCAGCAACAGCCCGATCTCCACCCCGTACCCGGCCGCGAACGGAACGGACTCCAAAAAGGACCGGGTGGCCGCGTACTCACCGCCGAGCGGCTGCACCACACCGGAAAGCTCCGGCCGCAACGTGTTCAGCAACGGCCGCGCCACCAGTTCGGTGACCCGGCCGCCACCGGTGCTCTCCAACCGCAGCGGCCGGCGGTAGAACCCCTTCACCAGGTGCACGTCACCGTCCAGCAGCAACGGCCCCAGCAACGCCGGGACGAACGCGGTCTCCGGGTCCACCAGGTCGGAGTCCAGGAAGACGACCAGGTCACCGGTGGTCGCGGCGAGCGACCGCCACAGCACCTCGCCCTTGCCGGGCAACGGTTCCAGCCATGGCACGACGTCCTCGCGCAGCACGACCCGCGCCCCGGCGGCGGACGCGACGGCGACGGTCCGGTCGGTGGACCCGGAGTCCATCACGACCAGCTCGTCGACGAGCGTCCCGAGCAGCGGCCGGACCACGGAGACGACGTCGCCGACGGTCTCCTCCTCGTTCAACGCCGGCAGCACGACCGACACCGTCCGGCCGCGCTTCGACGCCACGAGCTCGTCGGCGGTCCAGGGCGGGTGCTGCCAGGTGTGCGAGGCGAACCAGGCTTCGACGGAGGGCAGCATCAGGCCAGCGCCCGCACTGCCCGAGCCGGCGGACAGGTCCCCCGCACGCTCGCCACCATCTCCACGACCTTCCTCGCCTGCCTCACTCCGGACGCACGAACGGCGCGTGCTCCGGACATCGCGGCCACTGTGGCAGCCGCGAGCGTGAAGTCCTCGTCCCCTGCCGGGATCGTCACCACGTCCACATTCTCGCCCAGCGACGGCAGGTCCAGTTCGCCGTCGAACTCGACGATGTCAGCACCGTCGGCAACGGCCTGAGGCAGGGCATCCGCGCTGGTCAGACGGGCAACGACCAGCACACGGTCGGTGGGCAGCTCGGTGACGCGGAATCGGTTCACACCACCCAGCGTAAACAGTGAGCTGACTCACAGCCTCTTGCTACTCACGAGTAGGAACCTGTTTAACTCACCAGTAGCAATCCCTGTGTGATCTACGTCATGGTCAAGGAGGACCAGCGTGCGACGATCACTTGTTCTGATCCTGGTGCTATTCACCGCCCTGCTCGGTGCGCCCGCCGCCACCGCCGCTCCCGGGCACCAGATCACTTACAAGACCATTCCCGGCGTCGGTGGCACCTCACTGAAGGCCTTCCTCATCGAACCGACCGGTCAGGGCGACGGCCCGTTCCCGTTGCTCGTCATGCCGTCGAGCTGGTCGATGCCCAACATCGAGTACGTCGGTGCCGCGGCCAAGCTCGCCAAGGAGTCCGGCTACGTCGTGGTCAGCTACACCAGCCGCGGCTTCTGGGACTCCGGCGGTGAGATCGACGTCGCCGGGCCGGACACCGTCGGCGACGTCAGCCGGGTCGTCGACTGGGCCATCGCCAACGCGCGCGCCGACAGCACCAGGGTCGGCGCGGCCGGGATCTCCTACGGCGCCGGGCAGTCCCTGCTCGCCGCCGCGAACGACCCGCGCATCAAGGCCGTGGCCGCGCTCAGCACGTGGACCGACCTGGCGAGGTCGCTCTACCCGAACACCACCGTCAACCGGCAGGCGGTCGAACTGCTGCTGGCCGCCGGACACGCCACCGGACGTCCCGGTCCCGTCCTCGACGAAGCCGAGGACGCCTACCGCGACGGCAGGTTCTCGGACGTCGTGCCGATCTCCGCCGGTCGGTCGGCGGCCTCGAAGATCGCGCAGATCAACGCCAACGGCACCGCGGTGATGATCGGCAACGCCTGGAACGACGGGCTCTTCGCGCCGGGCCAGGTCGCCGACTTCTACTCGTTGCTCAGCGGCCCCAAGCGGCTCATGCTCTCGCCGGGCGACCACGCCACCGCCGAACTGTTCGGCGCGGCCGGGCTGCCCAACGAGATCTGGGAGTCGGCCGGCCGCTGGTTCGACCGGTACGTCAAGGGCACGGCCAACGGCATCGACGCCGAACAGCCGGTGCGGCTCAAGCCCAACAACGGCGGCCCGTGGAGGACGTTCGGCGCGTGGCCGGCCGGCGCGTCCGACACGACACCGCTGGAGGGCAAGAGGATCCACGCGGGCTGGAACACCGTGGCCGACAGCGGCACGCTCCTGGTCTCCGGTGCGCTGCAAGGGTTCCTGAACATCCCGACCGGGGTCTCGCTGCCGTTCGTCGACCGCAACGTCGCGGGCGTGTGGAGCGGACCGCGGTACCCGGACGGCGTGACCCTCGCCGGCACGCCGAAGCTCAAGCTGACCGTGACACCGAGCGCGGAGACGACCACGTTGTTCGCGTACCTGTACGAGGTCGGCCCGCTCGGCCTGGGCTCGCTGGTCACGCACAAGCCGGTGAAGGTGACCGGCGCCGGCCGCACGCGGACGCTCGACGTCGAGCTGGAACCGACGCTGTGGAACGTCGGCGCCGGCAACCGGCTGGCGCTCGTGATCGACACGGTGGACCCGCGTTACGCCTCGGAATCGACGCGTGGCTCAACCGTCACCTTCGGACCGTCGAGCCTCACGGTGGTGAAGGCGTAAGAATGTCCGGGTGGACCTCACCCGGACGCAGGTGCTCCTCCACCGGATCCATCAGCACGAACTGGACCGGCGGGTCGCGGACGCGGCCGAGCTGGCGGTGTTCTCCCTGGGCCTCCAGGACAACACCGCCGGCTCGGCCGTCCTGAGCCTCGCCGCGCGTCTCGCTGAGCCGAAGGCGGACGACTTCACCCTGACCTGGTCCGTGCGCGGTGCTCCCCACCTGCACCGCGCCGGCGAGCTGAAGGCGTTCGCCCGCGCGCTGTGGCCGTGGAGCGACGCCGACGCACGAGCCCGCGCCGCGCGTCCCAAGGTGGACGACATGCTGGCGTCGTTGCGGCACATCGCGACGGCGATGAGGTCGATCGTCACGAAGCCGATGACCAAGGGCGAGGTGAGCAGGGCGCTGACCCCGTTGGCGCCCAGGCAGACGATCGAACCCTGCCGGGGCTGCGGGACCGAGCACGTCAGCGACCCGATCTTCCGGCTCGGCGCCCTGCCCGCGGGTCTCCGGATCGTCCCGGAGGAGAAGACCGTGACGTTCGAACGCATCTACGGCTGGCCTGGGGTGCCGCGCCGGACCGCCGGGTTCGACGAGCTGGTGCACCGGTACCTGACGCTGCACGGCCCCGCCGGACCGTCCGAAGTGGCCGGTTACTTCGGCACCACGCTGCGCGAGATCAAGAAGCGGTGGCCCTCCGAAGGCCTGACCGAGGTCACCGTCGAGGGCCGCAAGGCGTGGCTGCCGCAGGACGTGGAGATCGCCGACGCCGCGCCGCCGGACGTGCGGCTGCTGCCGCCGACCGACCCGTACCTGCAGGCCCGCGACCGTGACCTGCTGCTGCCGGACAAGGCCGCGCAGAAGGACATCTTCCGCGTCCTCGGCCGGCGCGGTGCGGTGCTGGTGGACGGCGAGATCGCGGGCTCCTGGCAGGGCAGGGTGGTGTCCGGCAAGCGGTTCGAGGTGACGGCCACGCCGTACCGCCCGCTGCCGGATCTCCTGCCGGAGACCCAGATCCTCGCTCAGGCCAAGGGACTAGCCGACGCAAGCGTCAAGAGCGACTGACACGTCGTCGGTGACGATCAGCGACGTCAGCGCGGCGTGCGAGACGAAACCCTTGTCCCGCAGCTCGGTCAGCCACTCGACGAGTCCCTTGTAGTGGTTGTCGACGTCGAGCAGCACGACCGGCTTGGCGTGCATGCCCAGCACGCCGGCGGTCCACACCTCGAAGAACTCCTCCGCGGTGCCGATGCCGCCGGGCAGCGTGAGGAACGCGTCGGCCTTGTCGTCCATCATCCTCTTGCGCTCGCGCATGGTGTCGACGACGTGCAGCTCGGTCGACTCGCGGTCGGCGATCTCCCTGGTGGCGAGGCCCTTCGGGATCACACCGTAGGTGTGCGCGCCACCGGCGCGGGCTTCCCGCGCCACCGCGCCCATCATCGACGTCTGCCCGCCGCCCCAGACGAGGTGCCAGCCGCGTGCCGCGATCTGGCGCCCCACCTCGGCGGCGAGGTCGATGTAGCTCTGCGGGACCGTCGCGAGACTTCCGCAGTAGACGGCGACGTACATCAGTGCGCGTCCGCCCATGCCTGGTGCGCTTCCTTGACCACGCGCACCGCGTCCTCGATGTCGTCGGTCAGGTGCAGCAGCGCGAGGTCCTTCTCGCCGACCTTGCCGCCCTCCAGCATCGAGTTCTTGATCCAGTCGTAGAGGCCCTGCCAGTACTGGGTTCCGAACAGCACGACCGGGAACTTCGTGACCTTCTTGGTCTGCACCAGCGTCAGCGCCTCGAACAGCTCGTCGAGCGTGCCGAAACCACCCGGCAGGCAGATGAACGCCTGCGAGTACTTGATGAACATCGTCTTGCGCACGAAGAAGTAGCGGAAGTTCACGCCGAGGTCGACCCACGGGTTCAGGCCCTGCTCGAACGGCAGCTCGATGCCGAGCCCGATCGAGAAGCCGCCGGCCTCCGAGCACCCGCGGTTGACCGCCTCCATGACTCCGGGGCCACCACCGGTGATGGCCGCGAACCCGGCCTGGGCCAGCGCCGCGCCGAGGTCACGGCCGAGCTGGTACTCCGGGTGGTCGCGGCCAGTGCGCGCCGATCCGAAGACCGTCACCGCGCTGGGCACCTCGGCCAGCGCGCCGAACCCCTCGACGAACTCCGCCTGGATCCGCAGCACGCGCCACGGGTCGGTGTGCACCCAGTCCGACGGTCCCCGCGAGTCCAGCAGGCGCTCGTCGGTGGTGGTGAGCTCGTCCCTGCGTTCACGCCGCAGCACGACAGGCCCGCGCTGCTTCTCCTTCGGGCGCTCGTCCACGACGCCGTTCTTTTCTTCCGTCATCACTGAGATCCTAGTGATCAGTCCAGCAGAAAACGCTGAAGCACGGCGAAACACTCGGTGATCTGCCGGACCGGCACGTTCTCCTCCTGGGTGTGCGCCAGCGTCGGATCCCCCGGCCCGAAGTTGACGGCGGGCATGCCCAGCGCCGCGAACCGCGCCACGTCCGTCCACCCGAGCTTGGCCACCGGCGTGCCACCGGCGGCGGTGACGAGCTCCTGCGCCGCCGGGGCGTTCAGGCCGGGCAGCGCACCGGCCGCGGAGTCCGTGACCGTGACGTCGAAGCCCTCGAAGACCTCGCGGAGGTGCTGTTCCGCCTGCTCCACCGTGCGGTCCGGCGCGAACCGGTGGTTGACCGTGAGCACGGCCTCGTCCGGCACGACGTTGCCCGCGACGCCGCCGCCGATCCTCACGGCCTGCAGGCCCTCGTGGTAGTGGCAGCCGTCGATCTCGGGCTGCCGCGGTTCGTACCGCTCGAGCCTGCGCAGCGCCTCGCCCAGGCGGTGGATGGCGTTGTCGCCCATCCACGCCCTGGCGGTGTGGGCGCGCTTGCCGCTCGTCCTGACCTCGATGCGCATCGTGCCCTGGCAACCGGCCTCGACCGTGCCGTTCGTCGGTTCGCACACGATCGCGAGGTCGCCCAGCAGCCACTCCGGGAGGTCGCGCTGGATGCGCGTGAGGCCGTTGCGCTCGGCCTCGATCTCCTCGCAGTCGTAGAAGACGAACGTCAGGTCGTGCCGCGCGTTCTGGCTGAGGGCCGCGATCGCGAGCATGACCGCGTCGCCGCCCTTCATGTCGACGGTGCCGCAGCCGTGCAGGATCTCGCCCTCACGCCGGCTCGGGAAGTTCTGGTTGATCGGCACGGTGTCCAGGTGCCCGGCGAGCACCACGCGGCGCTCCCTGCCGGCGTTCGTCCGCGCCAGCACCGCGTTCCCTGATCGGGTGATCTCCAGGTGCGGCGCGTGCAGCGTGAGCGACCGCTCGACGAGGTCCGCGATCTCCGCCTCCTCCCCGGACACGCTGCGCACATCCACGAGCGCGGTCGTCAGGTCGATCGGGTCGGCGAGAAGATCAAGGGTGTCGGACACGGCGTTCACCCTACCCAGGACGGTTGGGCGCTAGGCCGATCAGCCGATACGGTGCGGAGCGTGATCAAACGCACACTCCTGGTCATGTCCCTGCTGCTCCTTGCGACCGGGTGCGGCGAGGCTCCGGCGGCCTGCGACCGGCAGTGTGCCGAGATCCGGGCGTTGTTCACCGCCCCGTGCGGCTCCCAGCCGAGCTACACGCCGGCCGACTGCGCCGCGTGGGTCGCCGCCGTCGACTCCATGACCCGCAGCCTCGACTCGTCGTTGCAGGGGAAGCTCGTCCAGCAGGATGTCAGCGAGGTCCTGCCCCGTCTGAAGACCGCGGTCGGCGACTTCGAGGCGCACAGGTGCGCCGAGGTGGACGTCGACAACGTGTCGAGCACCGATTCGCGTCACTCCAAGTGCAACGAGGCCCTCATCGCGACGCGCGGTGACCTGGGCTCGCTGTACTTCAGCGCCGAAGTGCCCGACTGACCGCTCGCCCGCCGTTGCTGAACGCGGGGCGGGCGGCGGCTCGCGGCGGCGGCACAGGCGGGCAGCAGCACGGGCGCAGGCGGCGGGTGCGGGCAGGCGGCGGCGCGGGCGGGCAGCAGCACGGGCGCAGGCGGCGGGTGCGGGCAGGCGGCGGCGCGGGCGGGCGGCGCGCAGGTGGCGGACTAAGCTCGGTACCCGTGAGCACCGCATACGGCATCGGCTTGGCCACTGTGACCCCGGACGGCACCGTCCTCGACACCTGGTACCCGTCCCCCGAACTCGGTGGGACGGCGGACCTGGGCACCGTTCGCGTGTCGTCCACCGAGATCGCGGAAGCCCTGGGCGAGTCCGCCGCGAAGCTGCTCGGCGAGGACCTCGAACGCGGCGTCGAGATCGTCGGCGTCCGGGTCGCCATCGACCTCGACGCGGCCCCCGCGGACACCTACGACGTCTGGCTGCGGCTGCACCTGCTCAGCCACCGTCTGGTCAAGCCGCACGGCGCGAACCTCGACGGCCTCTTCGGCCTGCTGACGAACGTCGTGTGGACGAACCACGGCCCGTGTGCGGTCGACGGCTTCGAGCAGACCCGCACGCGCCTGCGCGTTCGTGGGCCGGTGACGGTCTACAGCGTCGACAAGTTCGCGCGCATGGTCGACTACGTCGTCCCGTCCGGCGTCCGCGTCGGTGACGCCGACCGCGTCCGCCTCGGCGCCCACCTCGCCTCGGGCACGACGGTCATGCACGAGGGCTTCGTGAACTTCAACGCCGGCACGCTCGGCAGCTCGATGGTCGAGGGCCGCATCTCCAGCGGCGTCGTGGTCGGCGACGGCTCGGACGTCGGCGGCGGCGCGTCGATCATGGGCACCCTGTCCGGCGGCGGCAAGCAGGTCATCAGCGTCGGCGAACGCTGCCTGCTCGGCGCGAACGCCGGCCTGGGCATCTCGCTCGGCGACGACTGCGTGGTCGAGGCTGGTCTCTACCTCACCGCGGGCACCAAGGTCACGCTGCCGGACGGCGAGGTCGCCAAGGCCGCGTCGCTGAGCGGACAATCGAACCTGCTGTTCATCAGGGACTCCGTCACGGGCACGGTGAAGGTGAAGCCCCGCAAGGGCACCGGCGTCGAGCTGAACGCCGCGCTGCACGCGAACGACTGAGAGAGCGAGCCTCTTTCAGGAGACAAGCCGCTTCTAGGACAAGCCGCTTCTGAGAGTTGAATACAGTGTCCGGGGCCCGGTCTGCTGAGGCAGGCTGGGCCCTTGCCGCCTGCGGGACCGGGTCAGGGAGGTGCACGTGCTGAAACAGCGACTCGAGTTGAACGCTCGCGCCGCGATCGAACGTGCTCTCCAAGGGGCGCAGTCGGAGGACTCCTTCGTCGAGTTCAAGACCCAGTGGCCGGTCGACCACGGCAAGGCGGCGCGTCAGATCGCCGCGCTGTGCAACGCCGCCCGCGGGTCCGAGGCGATGTGGATCGTCGGCGTCGACGAGAAGGGCCGGTACGTCAAGGGCGCACCGGCCGAGGAGCTGTCGAGCTGGTGGCCCAGGGTCGAGAGCCACTTCGACGGTGTCGCACCAGGGCTGACCACGGTCGCGTTCGACTGGGCGCGTAACCGCACAGTCGTCGTCCTCAGCCTGCAGACCGACAACGCGCCGTACGTGTTCGTCACGAAGAAAGAGCCCTACAGCAGGGAAATACCGTGGCGCTCCGGTGAACGCACGCGCAGTGCCCGTCGCGGCGAGGTGCTGGAACTGCTGGTGCCCAAGCTGGACATGCCCGGCTGGGAGTTCGTCAGCGCCCGCGCCACGCTCAGCCAGCACTCGCCGACGCTGCGGTTCGAGGGCGACCTCTACCTGGAGACGAACCAGCCGTTGTCGTTGCCACACCACCGATGCCACTCGTACGCGACGTACGGGCTCGACAGCGAGACGGTCGACCTGGCGTTCAGCTTCCGCACGAACACGCGGGACGTGCGGGCCGTCGAGCGCGTGGTGCGGGTCGCGGAACCGGCCGTGCTGCACGTCAGCGCGGACGCCGACGTGGAGCTGGACTCGTTCCAGGACCTCTGGGACCTGCACTGGCACCTCGTGCTGGGCCTCGGCCTGAGCGGTGAGGAGATCAGCACCAGCGTCCGCCTGACGACGGACGCCGTGCCGCCCAACCAGTTCACCCGCCGGGTCTGGTCGGCCCTCAAACCCTGAGAATCAGGCGCTGAGCCGCTCCACCGCGGCCGCGATCCGCTCGTCGGTGGCCGTCAGGGCGACCCGCACGTGCTTCGCCCCCTCCGGCCCGTAGAACGTGCCGGGAGCCGCGAGGATGCCGCGGTCGGCCAGCCAGGAGATCGTCTCCCAGGCGTCCTCACCGCGCGACGACCACAGGTAGAGCCCCGCCTCGGAGTGCGACACGGTGAACCCGGCCGCCTCCAGCGCGGGCTTGAGCACCTCGCGGCGGGCGAGGTAGCGCGCCCGTTGCTCGGCCACGTGCTCGTCGTCCTCCAACGCGGCCCGCATGGCCTCCTGCACCGGCCGCGGCACGATCATGCCCGCGTGCTTGCGCAGCTCCAGCAGGCCCGCGACCAGCTCCGGGTCGCCGGTGACGAACCCGGCCCGGTAGCCCGCGAGCGACGACGACTTCGACAGCGAGTGCACGGCGAGCACACCGTCGAAGGAGTCCACCACCGAGGGATGCAGCACCGACACCGGCGAGGAGTCCCACGGCAGCGCCAGGTAGCACTCGTCCGACGCCACCACGGCACCGGCAGCGCGAGCCGCGGCGACGGCCTCACGCAACTGCTGAGCCGAGAGGACACGGCCGGTCGGGTTCGACGGCGAGTTCAGCCACACCAGCCTCGTGCCGGCGGGCGGAAGCTCCCCGTCGGCCAGGCGCACGACCGTCGCGCCCGCCAGCAGCGCGCCGACCTCGTAGGTCGGGTACGCCACGGACGGCACGGCCACGATGTCGCCGGGCCCGACGCCGAGCAGGGTGGGCAGCCACGCCACGAGCTCCTTGGAGCCGATCGTGGGCAGCACCGCGTCCGCCGTCAGCCCCGCGATCCCGTACCGCCGCTCCACCGCGGCGACGAAGGCCGCGCGCAGCTCAGGGGTGCCGTGGGTGGTCGGGTAGCCGGGGACGTCGGCGACCGACGACAGCGCGGACCGGATCACCGCGGGGACCGGGTCGACGGGCGTGCCGACCGACAGGTCGACCACGCCACCGGGGTGCTTGCGCGCCTTGGCGGCGTGGCCGGCCAGCGAGTCCCACGGGAAGTCCGGCAGCGCCGGACCTCCGCGCCGGATGATCAATGTTCCTGGGCCTGCGGTGCGAGCGCCTTCACGAACTCCGGGTCCGCGCTGACCTTGCCGACCTTCGAGGCGCCACCGGGCGAGCCGAGCTCGTTGAAGAAGTCGACGTTCGCCTTGGTGTAGTCCTTCCACTCGTCGGGGACGTCGTCCTCGTAGTAGATGGCTTCCACCGGGCACACGGGCTCGCACGCGCCACAGTCCACACACTCGTCGGGGTGGATGTAGAGCATCCGGTCGCCTTCGTAGATGCAGTCGACCGGGCACTCTTCGATGCACGCCTTGTCGAGCAGATCCACGCACGGCTGGGCGATCACATAAGTCACTGCGCTCTCCAACTTCATCGGTCACACCGCGCAAGCCGGAGAGTACGCGGCAGGTTCGAGTATCACCCGGTCAGGCTTGCCTTAGCTGCACGGTGTCCCACGTCACAACGCCTGACCGGAAAATCGCTGGCCACCGGGGTCAGGATGGACGTGTGCACACCGTGGACCACCTGGAAACGCTCTGCGCGCGAGCATGGCCCGCCCTGGCAGAAGTCCCGCTTGGAGACTGGTTGATGCGCGCCGCCGCAGGGTTCACCGGACGCGCGAACAGCACGTTGACCTGCGGCGATCCCGGCATGCCGATCCCGGACGCGGTGACGGCCGTACAGGGGTTCGCCCGCGGGCACGGCATCAAACCCACCGCTCATGTGATCATCGGCTCATCCTGGGAGCGGGAGCTCGCGGCCGCGGGCTGGCGGGTCGACCTCGACCATCCCGGCGGCGCGGAGTCGCTGGTGATGACCGGTCCGCTGGAAAAGTTCGCCGAGGGCGTAGCCGAGAGCCGTGATCTTCCCGGATGGTGGGAGCTCACGGCCGGATCCGAGGTGTCCGCCGCCCAGCGGCACGTCCTCGGCAGCGGCGGCAACGTCTGTTTCGCGAGTGTCACCCAGGACGAGACCGTGATCGCCGCCGTGCGTGGCGCCGTGGTCGACGACCTGCTGCACGTGGCCCGTCTCGCCGTGCGGCCCGCACACCGCCGTCAGGGCCTCGCACGGCGCCTCATGGGTGAGCTCGCGGGCTGGGGCCTCGACCATGGCGCCACGACGTGCGTGCTCCAGGTCGCCGAGCACAACGAGGCGGCGATCAGGCTGTACGAGGAGCTCGGCTGCACCGAGCACCACCGCTACCGCTACTGGATCCCCGCGGTCTCGTAGCGGCTCGGCCGGTTCGCCGCGTTGCGTGCCATCACGGCGCCCACGGCCACCGCGCCGGGCAGCATGCCGCCCACGACGAGCAGCACGCCGCGCCAGTCCTGCAGCAGCAGGGTCCTTCCGCTGATGCCGCCCGGTTCGAAGTAGCCGAACACGAGTGTGGTGAAGAACCACACGAGCAACGGCAGCGCGGCGACGATGAGCCGCTCGGACAGCGCGGCCGCCCAGGACACGAGGGCCGGTGTCGTGACCATGGCCACCACGGCCGTGATCGGGAACGGCAGGTCCCACAACCGCGGCAGCAACGTGCCGTCGAGCCGCAACGGCAGGAAGATCGTTTCCAGCACAGCGAGCACCGCTGCCCCGACACACATGAGCAGCAACAACAACACTCGCCGGCTAGCGGTCACCCAGTCCTCCGAACAGATCCGTCTCGGCGCCCTCCGGCGAGCCCTTCGCGAGCACGTAGTACTCGGCGCCGACCAGCGGCTGGGCGATGTCGTTCGACAACGCGTAGCCGCTGTCCCACACACTGACCTGCGTCGAGTGTGCCCGCAACGCGCGGCGCTTGGCCGCCAGGTGCCCGGACACGTCGACAACCGTTGTGATCTCTTCATCCGGCGTCACCGGCAGCTCGCCGGGCTCGGGCAGCCGGAACGCCTCGGGGACGTCCTCCAGCGCGGCCACACCGGCGTTCGTGGCGTCGCGGGACGTCACCGCGTAGAAGACCCGCTCGACCTCGGAGACCTGGGCACAGGCGGCCACGGTGATCTCGTGTGCGCGGATGTGGTCCGGGTGGCCGTAGCCGCCGAACGCGTCATAGCTCACGACGACCTGAGGCTTGACCTCACGCAGGATCTCGACCAGCTGGGCGGTCTGGTCGTCCAGTGCTCCCTGGATGAACGCGCGTGCGTGCGCGTTGGACGGCACGTCGGCCATGCCGGAGTCGCGCCACCGGCCGATGCCGCCGAGGAACCTGTGGTCCGTCACGCCGAGCGCGGCGCAGGCGGATCTGAGCTCGCCCACGCGGTACCCGCCCAGCTGGTCGGCGGCGTCGGCGGCCAGGTGCGCCAGCGCGGGCGGGATGATCTCGCCCTCTTCTCCCAGCGTGCAGGTGACGACCGTGACGTGCGCGCCGGCCGAGGCGTAGCGCGCGATGGTGCCGCCGGTCCAGAGACTCTCGTCGTCCGGGTGGGCGTGCACGAAGAGCAACCGTGGTGGGGCAGTCAGCGTCACCGGAAAAGAGTAAAGGTTGTGTCAGGTCCGGTGACGCAGCACCCACAGCCAACAAGATCGTGGGTGGTCGCGGTCGCCGAAGCGATCACGACCACCCACGACCTCACCTCACACGACCGACTTTTCTTCGGCGAAGTGGCACGCGGACAACGTTCCTTCCGGGTCACCCCGCCTTTCCAGCTTCGGTTCTTCGGTGGCGCAGATGTCCTGTGCCTTCCAGCACCGGGTCCGGAACCGGCAGCCCGACGGCGGGTTCACCGGCGACGGCACGTCACCCGTCAGAACGATCCGCTGGCGCCGGCGTTCCTGCTTGGGGTCCGGCATCGGCACCGCGGACAGCAACGCCTGCGTGTACGGGTGCATCGGCCTGGTGTAGATGGCCTCGCGCTCACCCATCTCGATGATCTTGCCGAGGTACATCACCGCGACGCGGTCGGAGATGTGCCGCACCACCGAGAGGTCGTGCGCGACGAACAGGTACGCGAGCCCGAGCCGTTCCTGCAGTTCCTCCAACAGGTTCACGACACCGGCCTGCACCGAGACGTCCAAAGCGGACACCGGTTCGTCCAGCACGAGGAACCGCGGGTTCAGCGCGAGCGCCCGCGCGATGCCGATGCGCTGGCGCTGACCGCCGGAGAACTCGTGCGGGTAGCGGGCGCGGTGCTCGGGGTTGAGGCCCACGAGCTCCATCAGCTCGTTGACCCGGCGCTGCACACCGCCTTCGACACCGTGGATCACCAGGGGTTCCGCGATGATGTCGTTGACCTGCCACTTGGGGTTCAACGACGCGTACGGGTCCTGGAAGACGATCTGGATGTCCTTGCGCAACGGCCGCAACTGCTTGTTGCTCATGGACGTGAGCTCGCGGCCCTCGAACTTCACCGAGCCCGAGGTCGGCTTGTGCAGCTGCAGGATCGCGCGCCCGGTCGTGGACTTGCCGCAGCCGGACTCACCGACCAGGCCGAGCGTCTCACCGGGGTGCAGCGTGAACGACACCCCGGACACGGCCTGCACCGTGCCGATGTTGCGCGGGATGATCCCCTTGCCGCGCACGGGGAACTCCTTGACGAGGTCGGTGACCTCCAGCAGCGGAGCGGTCACTTCGCCTCCTCATCCGTGATCAGGGATTCGTGCACGGCGGTGACCTCGAGCGAGGCGTCGGGGTTCGCCGCGGCGAACACCGCCGGGTTCTCCACCGTGCCGATCTCCTCGTGCAGGAACAGCCGTTGCGGCTGCTCGATCGTCGCGAGGTGCTCCCAGCGGTGGCACCGCGTCCGGTGGTTCGCGACGCCGGCCTCCTCGAGCTCCGGCTCCCACTCGTGGCACACGTCGGCGACGAGCGGGCAGCGCGGCGAGAACGAGCAGCCGGTCGGGAGGTTCACCAGCGACGGCGGCGCGCCCTTGATCGGAGTGAGCCGCTTGCCCAGCGTGGACGGGTTCGGGACCGAGCCCAGAAGCCCCACGGTGTAGGGCATCCGCGGGCGTTCGAAGACGTCGTCGACCGGGCCGGACTCGACCACGGTGCCGCCGTACATCACCTGCACGCGGTTCACCATGCCCGCGACCACGCCGAGGTCGTGCGTGATCATGACGATCGCCGCGTCGGTCTCGGCCTGGATGCGCAGCATGGTGTCGAGGATCTGCGCCTGCACCGTCACGTCGAGCGCGGTGGTCGGCTCGTCGGCGATGATCACGCTGGGGTCGTTGATGATCGCCATCGCGATGACCACGCGCTGCCGCATGCCGCCGGAGAACTCGTGCGGGTACTGCGCCGCGCGCTTGTCCGGCTGCGGGATGCCGACCAGTTCCAGTGCCTCGACCGCCTTGGCCCACGCCGCCTTCTTGGAGACGTTGTGGTGCGCCCGGTAGGTCTCGGCGAGCTGCCACCCGACCGTGTAGACGGGGTTCAGCGACGTCATCGGGTCCTGGAAGATCATCGAGATGTGCTTGCTGCGGAACGGCTGCATCTGCTTGTAGGTGCGGCCGTTCAGCTCCTCACCGCGGTAGCGGATGGAGCCCTCGATGACGGCGTTCTTGGGCAGCAGGCCCATGATCGCCATGGAGGACACGGACTTGCCTGAGCCCGACTCGCCGACGATGCCGAGCACGTCGCCCGAGTTGAGGTCGAACGAGACGTTGCGCACGGCGCGGACGTCTCCGTCGTCGGTCGGGAACGTGACCGACAGGTCCCTGACCGAGAGCAGCGGTGCGGTGGTGGCAGCGCTGTCAGCGCCGTTATCGGAGGGCAGGAAGTCCTCCGACAGTTCGGAAACACTGGTCATCAGGCACGCACCTTCGTCTGCCTCGGGTCGAACGCGTCGCGCAGGCCGTCACCGATGAAGTTGACGGCGAGGGAGAGCGAGACGAGTACGATGAACGGACCCCAGAACAGCCACGGCCGTTGCAGGAACTGCCCGTAGTTCTCCAGCACGATCACGCCGAGCGAGGTGTCCGGGGGCTGGACTCCCAGTCCCAGGAACGAGAGCGCGGCCTCGGTCAGCACCGCGGCGGCGATGGCCAGCGTGGCGTTGACCGTGATGCTGCCGATCATGTTGGGCACGAGGTGCTTGAAGATGATCCGCGGCGTGCTGGCGCCACAGGCACGTGCCGCCTCGATGAACTCCCGCTGCGCCAGGGAGAGCGTCTCACCGCGGGTGATCCGGGCGATCTGCATCCAGGCGAAGGCGGCGAGCACCAGCGCCACGACGTACCAGCTGCCGGAGAAGCCCTTCACGACGATCGCGGCGACGGCGATCTGCGGGATGATCAGCAGCAGGTCGACGAGCCGCATCAGCGCCGTGTCGACGAAACCGCGCAGATATCCCGCGAGAGCACCGAAGGTCACGCCGATGGCGGTCGCGAGCGCGGCCACGATCAACGCGATCTGCAGCGAGTAGCCGGTGCCGCGCATGAGCAGCGCCAGCATGTCCTTGCCGACCTGGGTGGTGCCGAGCGGGTGGGTGCCGCTCATCGGCAGGTAGGACTTGCTGGACACGTCCTCGTAGTCGTAGGTCCAGACGAAGGGACCGGCGAACGCGAACAGCACCAGGAAGACGAAGACACCGAGGCTCACCATCGCGAGCCGGTGGCGGAGGAAGCGCCGCAGGACGAGCTGGCCCTGCGTGCGGGTGTTGGACGCGTCGAACTCGTGCGAGTCGGACTGGGGAGCGCTGCCCACCACGCCGCTCTCGGACGTCATGTTGATGTTAGCCAAGGCGAATCCTGGGGTCGAGGATGCCGTACACGACGTCGGCGATCAGGTTGAACAGCACGATCAGCGTCGCGGTGACCGCGAGCCAGCCCATGAGCATCGGCGGGTCGAACTGCCGCACGGAGTTCACCAGCAGCGTGCCCATGCCGGACCAGCCGAACACCGTCTCGGTGATGATCGCGCCGGACAGCACGGCACCGAAGTTCAGCGAGAACAGCGTGGCGACGGGGATGAGCGCGTTGCGGAACGCGTGGCGGAAGATCACCCGGCTCTGCGAGATGCCCTTCGCCCGCGCGGTGCGCACGAAGTCGGAGTGCAGGATCTCGAGCATGGAGGCGCGTTCGAACCGGCTGTACGCGGCGAAGCTGATCAGCATCAGCGCCACCGTCGGCAGCAGGAACGTGCCGGTGTACTTGAAGATCACTTCGCCGAAGCTGCCGCTGAACCCGCCGGGCCGGGGGCCCGCGGTGGTGAGCCAGCGGTCCAGCCCCATCGACTCCAGGACGTTGTTGAACTGGATGCCGTAGTTCTTCACGATGACCGCGACGCAGAAGATCGGCATCGAGAACATGAGGAACGCGGTGCTGGTGGCGAGGTAGTCGAAGATCGAGTACTGGCGCACGGCGGCGAGCACGCCGACCGAGACACCGAGGGTCAGAGCGAGGAGCTCGGCGCCGATGACGAGACGTCCGGTGGTCCACAGCGCGTCCGTGACGGCGGGGAAGACGGCGGTCTTGGCCTGACCGAGAGCGATGCTCTGGCCCCAGTCACCGGACAGGAAGTCGGTGAGCCAGTTCCAGTAACGGATGACGACGGGCTGGTCCAGGCCGAGGGCCGCCTCGGCGGCCCTGAGGTCGGCTTCGGTGACGCCGGGCCGGAATCGCATTTCCGCCAAGGGGTTTCCGGCGGTGGCGACGAGGACGTAACAGGCGAAGCTGCCGATGATCAGAATGGGTATCGAGATCAGCAGCCGTCGGATGATGTAGCGGATCACGGCGGGCTCCTAGGGGGCAACCCGGCTCGGGCGGGGCCGGACTCGTGGTCCGGCCCCGCCCGGTCAGGCGTTGCGCACTTCAGCTATGGCGATTACTTGGTCTGCCACTCGTTGGCGTTCCAAAGCGCGCCGTAGTAGCTCTGGAAGTACACGCGGTCGAGTCCCTTGAACGCCCACATGTTCGGCATCTGGAACAGCGGGAAGGACGCGTACGCACCCGCGATAGCCTCGTCGGCCTCCTGGAAGTACTTCAGGGAGTCCGCGATCGTCGTCTGCGAGACGGCGGTCTTCAGGGCCTCGTCGGCCTTCGGCACGGACAGGTTCTGCCAGTTCTGGCCACCGCCGGTCTCGTAGATCGACTTCTTCGGGCTCTTGAACGGCGAGCTGGACCAGGCGAACAGCGCCACGTCGTAGTCGCCGGCGGAGACGCGCTCGTCGAGGAAGTTCGGGTCGGTGTCGTCCTTGACCTCGATGCCGGCTTCCTTGCACTGGCCCTGGATCAGCTCGACGGTCTGCTTGCGGCGCGGGATGTCGGTGTGGCTGATCCGGAAGGAGGCGCGGACGCCGTCCTTCGCGAACACGCCGTCGGCACCCTGCGTCCAGCCCGCGTCGGTCAGGATCTTCTTGGCCTCGGCCGGGTCACCCTTGGCCTTGTCCGCGTAGACGTCCTTGTAGCCCTCGTCCGTCGGGAAGAACATGAGGCTGCCCATGGGCTTGGCGTCGGCCTGGACCTCGCTGATGAGCTTGTCGATGATGTCCTGGCGCTTGACGCACATGAAGAAGGCCTTGCGGACCTCTTCCTTCGACAGCACCGGGTGCTTCATCTGGATGTCGAGGTGCTCGAACGACAGGCCGGGGCCCGCGCCGAACGTGACGCCCTGGGCGCTCAGGCCCTTGAGCTTCGTGGCCGCGTTCGCGTCGGGCTGGGCGAACGAGTTGACGGCGACCTCACCGTTCTCGAGCGCCTGCGCCTGCGCGACGGGGTCCGGGATCGCCTTCAGCACGATCTTGGCGGGACCACCGGGCTTGCCGACCCACTTGGGGTTGCGCTCGAGCGTCACCGACTGGTTCGGCTCGAAGCCGGTCAGCACGTAGGGACCCGCGCCCGGCATGAGCTCCTTGGTGAAGCCGTTCCACTTCTCGTTCCAGAAGTCGGCGGCCTTCTGCAGGTCAGCGGCGGCGCTGTCCTTGTTCAGCTTGGTGATGTCGGCGATGCCGGCGTTCTTCTCGAGGATGTGCGCCGGGAGGACGTCGGCGTTGAACATGTCCTCGTAGTCCGGGTACGGCGAGGAGAACGTGCCGACGAACGTCTGGTCGTCCTTGCACTCACCGGTCGCGAGTTCGTACCCGGTCGTGCTGGCCGGCTTGAAGAACTTGCTGCCGTCGGCCTTCTTCGAGGAGTTCGACTGCGCGAACCACGCCATGTAGAAGTCGTCGCAGTCCCAGGCCTCGCCGTCGGACCAGGTGACGCCCTTCTTGAGCTTCCAGGTCACGACCTGCGGAGACTTCGAGGTGACCTCGATCGACTCCATGGTGTCCTTGTTCAGGATCACCTTGTTGTTGCCGTTGATGATGTGCGCGCCGGGCTGGGTCATCACCAGGGCGAACGTGTTGTAGGACTGGTTGGCGTCCTCAGTCGCGTTGTTGTACGCGGTGAACGGCTTGTCGGTCGACACGACGACCTGGTCGCTCTGCTTCGTCTCCGGCGCGGTGTAGCCGTCCGCAGACTCACCGCGGGCGGTCGCCATCTCCGCGACGGTGGCGTCGCCACCGTCGGCGTCATTGGTTCCGCCACCGCCACCGCAGGCACCCAGCACGAGAGACGCGCTGGCAACCAGCGCGATCGCCGGAAGTGCTTTGGTTCTCCTCATTGACACGTGCCCTCCTAGCACTGGGCGGCCGTGGCCAGGTCGGCATGCACGCCCATAACCGAGATGTGCCATACGCGCCCCGAACCGGCACATCGTGGGCAGCACGGTAGAAACCCGTTGAGGCGGCGGTCACTACCTGGGAGGGTGATCGTGACCCAATGGAAACAGGTTGTAGCACGCCGCAGTGGCCCGATTACCGGGCGCCAGCGTTCGTTGACCGGGCAGCTGGAATTCTGTCAACGACGGCGGCCGAAAGTAGCAACGCCGGAAGGGCGCGCGCAACGGTTTTTCACACCCGCCGGCTACTGGTCGAGACGCCGCCATTCGGGTGCTCCGCTGAGCACTCCCGCGAGCGGCGCCCCGGTGTCGACGCCCGAAACGGTGGGAAGCACACCAAGTAGATCAACTACCTGGAACAACGGCACCGAGACGGCCTGAGCCGCGATCAACGGCTCGACCTTGGCCAGCACGTCCGACAGCAGCACCTTGCCGGTCAGCGCGGCGTCGATGTCCGCCTGGATCGCCGGGTCGCAGAACCCGGCCTGGTTCTGCGGGCTCGGCGTCCCGCCGTCCGGAGCGTCGCCGGCACACCCGTACGAGCTCGCCAGCCCCGCCGTCGAGTCGCCGGCGTCCACCCTGGGCACGACGGCGATGTCGATGCCGGACTCCGTCAGCTGCTTGCTGAAGAGGTCCTCGGCACTGGGCGTGACGACCTCGGAGTCGATCCCGCGCTCCTGCAGCTGCGCCCTGATCCGGTTCGCGATGCCGGCGTACGGCTCGGTCTTCTCCGGCGCCGCGATCCTGAGCTTGAGGGCCTTGCCGTCCTTCTGCCACCCGCTCCCGGACTTCGCGTACCCGGCCTCGGTGAGGAGCTGCTCGGCCAGCGCGGGGTCGAGCGTGTTGGCGGTGATCGTCTTCTGGTACCCGGTGCGGCTCGGCGGCACCACGTACGAGTCGGCCCGGAACTCGGTGCTCGGCCCGCTCTGCGTACCGAACGCGATGAGCGCCTCCCGGTCGAGCGCGGCCACGATCGCCCGCCGCGCCTTGACGTCCTCGAGCTGCTCGCTGGCCGGCCTGAGGAGAACCTGCACGACCTCGTTGCGCGGCACGGGTTTCGTGGTGAGGTCCTGCACCGTCCTGAGCAGGTTCACGTCCGACGCGTCCGCTCGCAGCAGCGCGGCCTGGTTGTCGCCTTTGGACAGTGACGCGGCCATCGCACTGTGCGTGGCCCGCCGGATGACGACCCGGTCGAGCGTCGTCGGCACCTCCCAGTACCGGTCGCTGCGCTCCAGCACGACCTCACCGCGCGGCTCGTCGAGGCTGCGCACCTGGAACGGCCCGGCGGTGGCCGGGAACCCGGTGCTGAGCACGTTCGACCACGTGCCGGGCGCGTCCTTGAGCAGGTGCGCGGGCAGCAGGTTCGAGAACAGGCTCCGCCACCCCGGGAACGGCTTGCCGAACGCGACCTCGACGACCTTGCCGCCCTCGCGCGAGCTGATGGTGTCGATGAGCCGGTAACCCGCCGGATCCACGACACCGGGCTCGACGCGCATCCGCTGCCAGAGGTAGTAGAAGTCCTCGGCGGCGATGGGAGCGCTGTCCGACCAGCTCGCGTCCTTGCGGATCGTGTACGTGACGGTGAACGGCTCGGCCTTGGTGACCTTCGCGCTGACCATGAGGTTCCGGTCGAGCTGCGGCGCGCCGTCGTTGCCGGGCCGGAACGGGCTCGGCAGCAGCAGCGAGCTCAGCGCCGTCGTGATGGGGCTCTGCGCCGCCAGTGCGTGCGGGTTGTAGCCGCCCGCCACGTCGTCGACGCCGACCACGATCTCGGTGACCTTGGGCCCCGTGGTGGTGATGACGGGCGCCTCGGTCTTCGGCACGAGCGGCGGAGGCGGCGCGTTCGTGCACGCCGCCGCGGCGCCGCACAGGACGGCCGCGGCAAGCACTCCCCCGAGTCGCCTCATGGGTCCTCACATTGCCAGAAGGATGGTGGTGGCGTTCGGGCAACCCGGGTTTTGTCACCCTCGCCACTGGGTGGACGTGAGGGGCGCGTGAGGGGTTGCTCGTCCGGTCTGTAGTACGGCTCACCTGGCCGGGTGGTTCGCCTTGCGGAGCGGGTTCCGGCCCGCTGGAACGCGCCCACAGCGCTTGCCGGACACACGACGAGGGGCGGGCCGGGCCATCGGCCCGGCCGCCCCTGTCAGGCGTTGCTGCGGCGCTGAGTCAGACAGCGCTGGGATCAGCCGCGCTGCTTCAGCCGCGAGCGCTCACGGCCGCGCAGGTTGGCGTCGAGCGTCACCTTGCGGACGCGGATGACCTCCGGGGCCACCTCGACGCACTCGTCGGAGGCGCAGAACTCCAGCGCCTCCTCGAGCGAGAGCTTGCGGGGACGGGCCAGGGTCTCCATCACGTCGGCCGTGGAGGAGCGCATGTTCGTGAGCTTCTTCTCGCGGGTGATGTTGACGTCGAGGTCCTCGGCGCGCGGGTTCTCGCCCACGACCATGCCCTCGTAGGCGTCGGCGCCCGGCTCCACGAAGAACGTGCCGCGGTCGGCCAGCTGGATCATCGCGTAGGCGGTGATGGAGCCGGTGCGGTCGGCGACCAGGGAGCCGTTGTGGCGGGTGCGGATCTCGCCCGCCCACGGGCCGTAGCCCTCGGAGACGGCGTTCGCGATGCCGGTGCCGCGGGTCTCGGTGAGGAACTCCGTGCGGAAGCCGATCAGGCCGCGCGACGGGACCACGTAGTCGAGCTTGATGCGGCCGGTGCCGTGGCCCGACATGTTCTCCATGCGGCCCTTGCGGTTCGCCAGCAGCTGCGTGACGGCGCCGAGGTGCTCCTCGGGGCAGTCGACGGACAGGCGCTCGAACGGCTCGTGGATCTTGCCGTCGACCATGTGCGTGACGACCTGGGGCTTGCCCACGGTCAGCTCGAAGCCCTCGCGGCGCATCTGCTCGACCAGGATGGCCAGCGCCAGCTCGCCGCGGCCCTGCACCTCCCAGGTGTCCGGGCGCTCGGTCGGGAGCACGCGGACGGAGACGTTGCCGACGAGCTCGGCGTCGAGACGCGCCTTGAGCACGCGGGCGGTGAGCTTGGTGCCGCCGTTGCGGCCGGCCAGGGGCGAGGTGTTCACACCGACGGTCATCGAGATGGCCGGCTGGTCGACCGTGATCCGGGGCAGCGCCTCGGGGGTCTCGGCGTCGGCCAGCGTGTCACCGATGGTGATGTCCGCGATGCCGGCGATGGCGACCAGGTCGCCCGCACGGGCGAACTCGGCGGGGACGCGGTCCAGCGCCTCGGTGATCAGCAGTTCGGTGATGCGGACCTTGACGGGATCGCCGTCCTCGCGGCACCACGCCACGGTCTCGCCCTTGCGCAGCGTGCCCCGGTGGATGCGGCACAGTGCGATACGACCGAGAAACGACGAGGCGTCGAGGTTCGTGACGAGCGCCTGCAGCGGGCCGTCGACGTCGACGTGAGGGGCGGGGATGTGCTCGAGCAGCACCTGGAACAGGGTGTCGAGGTTCTCCTCGTCCGGCAGGCCGCCGTCCTCGGGCTGGGTCAGCGACGCCCGGCCGGCCCGCGCGGAGGCGTAGACGACCGGCAGGTCCAGCACGGACTCGTCGGCGCCGACCTCGGTCGCGAGGTCCAGCAGCAGGTCGTGGGCTTCCTCGACGACCTCGGAGATGCGGGCGTCGGGGCGGTCGACCTTGTTGACCAGCAGGATCACCGGCAGGCCGGCCGCGAGCGTCTTGCGCAGCACGAACCGCGTCTGGGGCAGCGGGCCCTCGGACGCGTCGACGAGCAGGACGACACCGTCGACCATCGCCAGCGCGCGCTCGACCTCGCCACCGAAGTCGGCGTGGCCGGGGGTGTCGACCACGTTGATGATCACGTCGCCGTCCGGCGTGTGCCTGCGCACAGCCGTGTTCTTGGCGAGGATCGTGATGCCTTTCTCCCGCTCGAGCTCGCCGGAGTCCATGACCCGGTCGACGAGCTCGGCACGCGCGGAGAAGGCGCCGGACTGGCGCAGCATCGCGTCGACCAGGGTGGTCTTGCCGTGGTCGACGTGCGCGACGATCGCGACATTTCGCAGGTCAGTTCGCGTCTGAAGGGCAGACGCGGTGGCCGTGGGCACGCAGAACTCCTAGAGCTTCGAAGGCGTTGGAGGGGCTCGCGCCGGACACGTCGATGCGCACAGCCGTTACCAATACTACCGGCCGCGTCGGCATTACCACACAAGTGTGCCTAGTGAAGTGAGCCTCACCTACTCTAGCTACACGTGTCGGAGTGGAGTTCAACCAGTGGGTAAAAAGCTCAAGAAGAAGTGCTGCCGGTCGAAGCCCCAGTGCAAGCGCTGCCCGGTCCCGTTCCTGCTCAAGGAGCGTGACAAGGCCCGCGCGAAGGCGGCGAAGAAAGCGGCCAAGGCGGCCAAGAAGGCGCAGAAGAAGGCCGCTTGAGCACCCGCGCGTACGTCGACAGGGCTCTCGACCTCCTCGAGCGGCACTCGATGGAGAGCAAGAAGGCCGACTGGCCCGCCTTGCGTGCGCGAGCTCACCTCGCCACCGCGGACGCCGGCGGTCCGGAGGACACCTACGAGGCGATCCGGCGCGTGATCGCCGAGCTCGGCAACCCGCACACCCACCTGATCACCTCCCAGCGCGCGACCGCGGCACCGAAGGCCACCGCCCCGACCGGCCGGATGATCGGCTCCACCGCGCGGCTGACGCTTCCCGGTACCGCGTCGGGCAACCGCGCGGCCTACGTGACGGCCGGGCTGAAGGTCGTGCGCGACCTCGTCGGCCGGCGGCCCGCCGGCTGGGTGGTCGACCTGCGCGGCAACGGAGGTGGCGACATGTACCCGATGCTCACGGTCGTGTCGCCGCTGCTGGGCGAGGGCAGGGCCGGTGCGTTCGTCGAACCGGACGGCACCACGACCGAATGGGGGATCCGCTTCCGGCACGTCTACCTCGGCCGCCGCCTCACGTTCGTGTTCAGGAGGATCCCGCGGGCGGTGCACCGGCCGGTGGCGGTGCTGGTCAACGGAAGAACCGCCAGCTCCGGCGAGGCGGTGCTGATCTCGTTCCTCGGGGCGGAGAACGCACGCGGCTTCGGCGAGCCGACCGCCGGCTACGTGACGGCCAACCGGCCGTTCGCGCTGCCCGACGGCGCCCGGCTCGCGATCACCACAGCGCTCATGGCCGACCGCACCGGCCGGACGTACGGCAACACCCCGATCGCCCCGCACACGCTCGTCGGCAGCGACGACGCGCTCGGCGCGGCGATCGAGTGGCTCAGCCAAAGGCCTTAGTGCTGCAGCACGGCCTCGTTCAGCTTCACGAGCTCCGGCGCCGTCCGCGTCGCCTCGAACTCGCAGATCTCGTACTTCACCAGTTTCTGCTCGGCCCACGGGTCCGTGGCGAGCAGCGCCTCGAGCTTGCCCCGGGGCATGGGCCGCGTGATGATCACGCCGCCGGTCCTCGGCACCTGACGCCCCGAAGCGAGGAAGAGACCTCGCTCGTACTGCTTCTCGACCCACTCGCGGTGGTCGGGCAGGGCGTAGTCGATCTGTTCCAGTGGCGCGGCGTACTTCAGCAGCACGATGAACATGCTTTGACGGTAGACCTATACTGGCGATCGTGCGCACGATGAACGCCTTCTGGTGGGCCGCTTTCAGGCGGCCGGAGTAGCTGTGCGCAGAGATCACCACTGACGCGAACACAGGCCGCCCGGGACGGGCGGCTTTTCTGTGCGGTTCGCCTGGGCGGTCCTTCGAAACGGAAGGACCACCATCATGATCAGGCTCTCCGCCATCACCCCGTCGGGCCAGGTGCACCTGGGCAACTACCTGGGCGCGCTGCGCACGTGGGCCCGTGAGGGCACCGACGAGGACGTGTACTTCATCAGCGACCTGCACGCGATGACGTCGTCGCACAACCCGCAACGCCTGCGATCCATGACGCGCGAGCAGCTCGCGGTGCTCGTCGCGTCCGGCATCGACCCGGCGAGCGTGTGCGTGCAGAGCGACCTGATCCGCGAGCTGGGGGCGTTGAACTGGGTGCTGGAGTGCACCTGCACGTACGGCGAGGCCGCGCGGATGATCCAGTTCAAGGAGAAGTCGCTCGGCCGCGAGTCGGTGCGCCTGAGCCTGCTCACCTACCCGGTGCTGATGGCCGCGGACATCCTGTTGCAGGGCACCTCGGAGGTCCCGGTCGGGGAGGACCAGCTGCAGCACGTCGAGCTGGCCCGTGCGCTCGCCCGCCGCTTCAACCACGCCTACGGCGACGCGTTCGTCGTGCCGGCCGCCGTGGTGCCGAAGGTGGGGGCACGCGTCAAGGACCTCTCGGACCCGGCGCGCAAGATGGACAAGTCCGCGCAGAACTCCGCGGGCGTCGTTTTCGTGCTCGACGAACCGGACCTGGTGCGGCGCAAGGTCCGGCGCGCCGTCTCGTCCACCGACGGCATCGCGAACCTGACCGAGATCCTCGCCTCCTGCACCGGGAAGGAGCCGGAGGACTACACGAGCAGGTTCGCCGACCTCAAGAACGTCGTGGCGGAAGCGGTGATCGAGGAGCTGCGCCCCGTGCGCGACCGCACGCTGGAGCTCCTCGCCGACCCCGCCGAGCTGGACAGGATCCGGGAAGCCGGCGCCGAACGGGCCCGCGACCGCGCCCAGCACCGGCTGAACGCGGCGCTGCGCCTGTCCGGGCTCAGTTGAGGAGCGCCTGAAGGGCCGGCACCAGCACGCGATCGGCGGGTAGCCAGTCCAGGCCGGGCAGCTCGTCGGCGGTGAGCCACCGGACAGCGTTGTGCTCCAACGCTTCCGGCTCACCGCCGGTGAGCTCGGCCGCGAAGATCCGCAGGACCAGGTCGCGCTTCAACGGCACGTCCGGCCCGACCTGCTCGCCGACGTGCACCGTCACGCCGAGCTCCTCCACGCACTCGCGCACCACCGCGTCCGAGGGCTTCTCCCCGGGCTCGACCCGGCCGCCGGGCAGTTCCCACCGTCCCGCCTGGCTTTCCGGGTAGGACCGCTGCTGCGCGAGCAACCGTCCACTCCGGACGATCGCCGCCCCCACGACGACCCGCGCGGCACGGAGCTCCTCGCACCGCCGGGCCAGCAACGCCGACCGCTTCTCCAGCACCCGCAACGCGATCCCGCGCGCGACCGTGACGTCGGCGAACCGTCCGACGACACCGCGCACGGAGGTCCAGCCGACCCGGTCGACCACCATCGTCCCGGCCCCGGTCGCCACGAGATCCGTGTGCAGCTCGAGGAAGCCCCCGGCGGCCGACACACCGGACAGGTCGGCACGGGTGACCGTCAGCCGGACCCCGAACGGCCCGGTGAGCACATCTCCCAGGCCCAGCAGCGGACCTGGGACCCCCACCCCGAACCGCGCGATCAGCGCGGTGTCCAGCAGGGCACCCGCGACGATGGCAACAGGCGCGTCGACCAGCGCCGACGCTCGCAACTCTGGCACCAGAGCTTGCTACCAGGAGGGCCAGTGGATCTCCAAACGCGCACCACCGGCCGGTGACTCGGCGGCACGGACCGACCCGCCGCGCCGCCGCACGAGATGCGCCACCAGCGCGAGCCCGAGACCGAACCCGCCCGACCGGCGCCCGCGGTCCTCCTCCACCCGGTAGAACCGGTCGAACACCTTGGTCCGGTGCTCGGCGGGGATCCCGTGGCCGTCGTCGTCCACCAGCAACCGCACGGCGCGTCCCACCGGCACCAGCGTCAGCGTGATCGTCGAGTACGCGTACCGGGCCGCGTTGCGCAGCAGGTTGTCCAGGACCAGCTCGACCTCGGACCGGGTGGCCGACACCAGGCAGGCCGACGGCGGGGCGTTCAGCCGCACCAGCAGCTCGGTGCCGAGCCGCGAGATCGCCGCCTCCGCCTCCAGCACGAGGTCCACCGCCTCGGCCCGCGGCGGCGCCCCCGTATCCGCCCGCGCCAGGATCAGCAACGAGTCCACCAGCGCGCTGAGCCGGATCGACTCCTCGACCACCGACTCCAGCACCTCGAGCGAGAAGTCCGGGTCCGGGTGCGCCACCGCCACCTCGGCCTGGGCCCGCACCGAGGCCACCGGCGACCTCAGCTCGTGCGCCGCGTCCCCGGTGAACCGCCGCAGCCGGTCCGAGGCCTCGTCGCGCCGGGCCAGCAACGCGTTCAACGCCTCGGCCAGCGCCTGCAGCTCGTCCCGCGCGAGCGGCACCGGCAGCCGCTCCCCGTGCGGCAGCTCCCCCGCCGCGACCCGCATCCGCTCGACCGGCCGCAACGACGACCGCACCGACAGCCAGGTCGCGATCCCCACCAGCCCGGCCACCAGCACCGCCGCGACGGCCAGCCACCGCGTCCCCAGCCTGTTGGCGTTCTCGTACCCGAGCAACGTGCTCCCGTACACCTCGAGCCGAGGCGTTCCGTCCCCCGAGAACACCACCCGCCCGCGGAACCGCAGCGCCGAGTCACCTTCCATCCGCAACACCGGCTCACCGGACCTCAGAGCCCGGATGTCCTGCGACGTGAGCGGAAGCGGCGGCCCGCCGTCCACCGGCACCCCGGCCACGTCCAGCAGCCGGGGCGGCGACTTCTCCAGCTCCTGGTCCACCGCCGTGATCTGGATGCTCCCGATCAGGGCAGGCGCCAGCCCGGTGAACGCCAGCAGGCACAGCAACGCCACCCCCGTGGCCACCACGGTGATGCGGAACCGCAGTGTGCGCCGCAACCACCAGCGGCGAGGGTTCACTTGTTGCCCAACGCGCTGTCGAGGTCAGGAGTGGACGCGATGTACCCGTGTCCCCGGATGGTCCGCACGACCTCACCGCCCCCCACCGCCTCCAGCTTGCGCCGGAGGTACCCCACGTAGACCTCGACGGCGTTGCGCGTGGCGGCCTGCTCGTCACCCCAGACGGCCCGCAGCAGCTCGTCCTTGGTCACCACGGACCCGGCCCGGGACGCCAGCACGTCGAGCACCGCGTACTCCCGCGGCGAGAGCGACACGTCCTGCCCGGCCCAGCTGACCTCGCGCAACCCGCGGTCGATGACCAGGTTCCCCAGCATCAGCTTCCGCCTGGCCCCGCCTCCCCGCCGCAGCAACGCCCGGACCTGCGCCACCAGCACCACGAAGCTGAACGGCTTGACCAGGTACCCGTCGGCTCCGAGGTCGAGCCCGTCCGCCTGGTCGACCTCCCCGTCCTTCGCCGACACCATCAGCACCGGCGTCCGCACCCCGTCGGCCCGCAGGCGCTGCAGCACCCGGTACCCCGACAGCCCGGGCAACATGATGTCGAGCAGCACCACGTCGAAGGCCCCGGTCGACGCCACCCGCAACGCGGTGGGCCCGTCGGAGGCGGTGACGACCTCCATGCCCTCCGCCGCGAGCCCACGCTCCAACGCCCGGCGCACGCCGGCTTCGTCGTCCACGACCAGCACTCGAGGCTTCACACCGCACAGCATGCCGCGCAGGGCTCCCCGCCGCGCGCAAGATCTCAGCCGACTCTCAGAAAGCATCCGTAGCCAGGCACAAAACCGCAGGTGGAAGTAGTCTCAGCACCATCTCAGCAACCCGCCACCAAGCTGTAGGCACAAGCCCTTGGAGGAGGGGACCCAGATGAACAAGCGAAAGGTGACCCTGGCCGCTGCGACGGCCGGTGTGCTCACCGGTGCGGCAGGCCTCAGCCTGCTCGCGATGCCAGCAGGCGCAGGCCAGCCACCATCACTACCGGACGTGTCGGCCGAGTCCCTCGTCGAACAGGTCATGACGGCCGAGCCCGGCGCGTTCGGCGGCACGGTGGAGGTCGACAACAAGCTCGGCCTCCCGGCGATCTCGGAGATTCCGCAGCTCGCCGACGGCAAGCACAGCGCGAGGGTCTGGACCGACGGCAACGGCAAGCTCCGGCTCGCCCTGCCGAACGGCCAGTCCGAGCAGACCATCGTGGACGACGGCACGACCACGTGGTCGTGGAACTCGGCCGACAACGAGGTCACGAAGTCCGAGCACAAGGCGGACAACGAGCCCGAGCAGCGGCCGGAGAAGGCGGTCGACCCGGCCACCGCGGCCAAGGACATCGTCAGCCAGACCAAGGAGTTCAGCGAGATCAGCGTGGACGGCACCGCGCGCGTCGCGAACCGTGCCGCCTACGAGCTCGTGCTGACCCCCAAGGCCAGCGAGAAGACCCTGGTCCGCGAGGTGCGGATCGCGGTCGACGCGGAGCTCAAGATGCCGCTGCGGGTCGCCGTGCTGACCAACGGCACGGCGGAACCGGCCGGCACGGTCGGCTTCCGGGAGATCAACGTCGGTCCGCAGGACCCGGCGCTGTTCACGTTCACCCCGCCCGCCAACGCCAAGGTCACCACGCCCGAGGCGAAGGAGCGCGAGAGCCGCGAGCAGATGCCGGAAGCGGGCGGCCTCGAGCAGGCGCTGCAGGGTGAGGACCCGCAGATCTTCGGCACGGGCTGGGACACGGTCATCGGGTCGAAGATCCCCGCCGAGGCCATGACCCAGGTTCCGGCCGAGGCGCAGGGCCTCGTCGACAGGTTCACCAAGAAGGTGAGCGGCGACTGGGGTAGCGGCAAGATCTTCACCACGAAGGTCGCCACGATCCTGATCGCCGACGACGGCCGTGTGGTCGCGGGTGCCGTCCCGGAGCAGGTCCTGTTCGACACGATCGGACAGGTGAATTGACTTCTCCGTGCCGTGAGGCACAGCGCTTACGCGCTGTGCCTCACGGCACGGGGTTCCTGTTTCACTGCCGATCGCGGAAGGGAGGACCCTTGCCGTCTGACATCAGCTCCGCAGGCATCACCCGAGACAGCGTCTCGGGTTACGGCTCGACCAGCCGCAAGGATGTTCTTCGCCGCGTTGAGGTCCCGGTCGTGCCGGGTGCGGCAGCCCGGACACGTCCAGTGCCGGGCGGACAAAGCAAGCTCTGCGAGCACGTGCCCGCAGACCGAACAGGTCTTGCTCGAAGGAAACCAGCGGTCGATCACGACCAGCGTGCGGCCGGCCCGGTCGCACTTGTACGCCAGCTGCCTGCGCAACTCGCCCCACCCCGCGTCGGAGATGGCACGGGCGAGGTGGCGGTTGCGCACCATGTTCCTGACCGACAGGTCCTCGATCGCGATCACGTCGGCCGAACGCACCAGGCAGGTGGTGGTGCGGTGCAGGAAATCCTGCCGGGCGGCGCGGATCTTGCGATGCGCGCGGGCGACCTTGGCCTTGGCCTTGCGGCGGTTGCGGCTGCCGCGCTGGCAGCGGGCCATTCTGCGTTGGTAGCGGGCCAGGTTGCGGGCCTTGCGGACCAGGTGCCTCAGGTTCGCGATCCGTTCACCGTCACTGGTCACCACCAGGTCTGTGAGGCCGAGGTCGACGCCGATCGCGTGTCCGGCGGGCTCAGCCGGGGCGGGCTCGGTGGTGTCGATTGCGAACGTCACGTACCAGCGGCCGTCCGGCTCGCGGGACACCACCACCATCGTCGGGTCCAGCGCGGCCAGGTCCACGTCGCCGAAGGACCAGACGAACCGCAGCGGTGTGCTGGTCTTGGCCAGTGTCAGCACACCATCGCGCATCCGGAACGCCGAACGGGTGTAGTGCGCGCTCTGCCGCCCGGTACGGGACTTGAACCTGGGAATGCGGGCACGTCCGGCGAAGAAGTTGCCGAACGCGGTGTGCTGGTGGCGCAGCGTCTGCTGCAACGGCACACAGGGCACCTCCGACAGAAACGCGAGTTCCTCGGTACGTTTCCATCCGGTCAGCGCCGCATCGGTCTGCCGGTACGCCGTGCGCACACCCTCAGCGCGGTAGCGGTGGTTCCGCTCGCTCAAGGTCCTGTTCCACACCAGACGCACACACCCGAACGTGCGATTCAGCACCGCAGCCTGCTCAGGGGTCGGGTAAGCCCGGCACTTGTACGCCGTTCGCACGAACCACAACCTATCGGGAGCACCATGACGACCACGACGCAGGACCGTCGACCCGCGCACTGCGTGCTTGGACCGCCCCGGCTCCGCTCAGACGCTCCTGGCGAAGTCCGGAATCCTCCCCGACATGAACGCTGGGGCCACCACCGGAGGCAATGGTGACCACCTCGACCAGCGCGCCGGTGACAGCACCGACGAAACACGTTGTCGCCGCGCGGACCAAGGGTCTGCGCAAGGAGTACGGCAGCACGGTCGCCGTGGACCGCGTCGACCTCGAGCTGCCGGAAGGTGCCGTGCTCGGCATGCTCGGGCCCAACGGGTCCGGCAAGACGACCACGATCCGGATGCTGCTCGGGTTGGTCCGCCCCACGCAGGGTGAGATCGAACTGCTCGGCCGGCCGCTGCCAGATGGGGCCGAGCAGTCGCTGCCGCACGTGGGCGCGCTGGTCGAGGGTCCGGGGTTCCACCCGTTCCTGAGCGGTCGGGAGAACCTCGTCCGGTGTGCCGCGTTCGAGCCGCTGCTGCCCAAGAAGCAGCTCAAGCAGGCGGTCGAGGACGCTCTCGACCGCGTCGGGCTCGCGCAGGCGGCCCACCGCAGGTACCGCGGGTACTCGCTCGGCATGAAGCAACGCCTCGGCCTGGCCGCGGCGTTGCTCGTGCCGCGCAAGCTCGTCGTCCTGGACGAGCCGACCAACGGTCTCGACCCGGCCGGCACGCGGGAGATCCGCAAGATCATCGCGGAGCTGCACGAGGCGGGCAGCACCGTCCTCGTCTCCAGCCACCTGCTGAGCGAGGTCGAGGCCACCTGCACCCACGTCGCGGTCCTGCATCGCGGAACCGTGGTGGCACAGGGTGAACTGACCGAACTGCTGCAGGCGGGCGGATCGGCGCTCCAGGTGATCACGCCGGACGTCGAGACGGCGCTCAGCGCGTTGCGGCAGGCCAAGATCTCCGCACGGCCGCTGGGCGACGGCCTCCGGGTCGAACTGGCCGGCACGAGCGCGCCCCAGGTGATCGAGACGCTCGTGCGGGCAGGCGCCCAGGTCTACGAGGCGACGCGCTGGAAGACCGGGCTGGAGGAGCTGTTCGCGCGGCTCACCGAGGCCGAGGAGGCCGAGCGGGGGATGTCCGCCGTGGACACGCTGGACGGGGGCTCGCGATGATCACGCGTCAGTTCGGTTCCGAGTTGCGCTGGATGCTGCGCAGGCCGCGGACCCTCATCGGCCTGTTCGGGCTGGTCCTGGTGCCGATCATCATCAGTTTCGGCATCTGGGCGGCGGGCGAGGACGAGGGTGGAGGCGGGCCTCCCGGGCTCGGCGCCATCCTGCAGGGCAACGGCATGGTCGTGCCGATCTTCACGTTGTTCCTGTCGCTCAACCTCCTGCTGCCGCTGGTGGCGTCGATCTGGGCGGCGGACGGCCTCGCGGGCGAGGCCCAGCACGGCACGTTGCGCGGCCTGCTGGTCGCACCGGTGTCCCGCGTGCGGCTGCTGTTCGTGAAGCTGTTCGGACTCGCCGCGATGTCACTGTTCGCCGTCACGCTGATGGCCGTCGTCGGCATCATCGCGGGCACGGCGTTCCTCGGCACCGACGGCATGATGACGCTGTCCGGCACCACCCTCTCCACCGCGGAGGGCTTGGTACGCATCGGTTTGTTCATCCTGCTGGTGACGTTCCAGATGGTGGCGATCGGCGCGGTCGCCCTCGCCGTCTCGTCCGCCACCGAGCACCCGCTGGTGGTGCAGGCGGCGACGATGACGACGATCATCGTGTTCCAGGTGCTGGGGCAGTTCACGTCGCTGGACTGGCTGCACCCGTTCCTGATCACGACCGGGTTCCCCGGGCTGATCGACGTGATGCGCGACCCGGTCCCGCTCGACCAGATCTGGGACAGCACGCTGCTCGCGGGCTGCTACCTGCTGATCGGCACGGGCCTGGCCGCGATGCGCCTCATCACCAAGGACAACTAGCGTCGGAAGCCGCCCTCGCTGTTGATCACCTGACCGGTGATCCACGCGGCGTCGCCGGTGCAGAGCCAGGAGATCAGCCGGGCGGCGTCGTCCGGCTGGCCCCAGCGCCGCAACGGCATCCGCTCGGTCACGAACTCGGTGAGCTCCGGCCCGGCCCAGCCGGTGTCGGTGGGACCGGGGTTCACCGCGTTGACGGTGATGCCCCGGTCCGCCAGTTCGTGCGACAGCGTGGCGACGATCGCCGCCAGCGCCCCCTTCGAGGCCGCGTAGGCCACCTCACCCGGCATCGGCCCGAGGTTCTGCCCGGACGTCAGGAACACGATCCGTCCGCCATCAGCCCTGTTCCACTGCCGGGCAAACGCTTGCGCGAGCAGGATCGACGACCTCGTGTTCACCGCGTAGTGCCCGTCGAGCATCGCGGCGTCCAACGAGCCCAACGGCCCGTCGCCACCAGACCGCGCGTGATTGCACACCAGCACGTCGACGTGTCCGTGAGCCTCGACGGCCGCAGCCATCAGCTCCTCCGGCGCGTCCGGCCGGGCCAGATCCACGCCCAACCCTTGGGCGCCGAGGTCCGCCAGTACCTCGTCGACCGAGTCCGCGCCCCACGGCTGTGCGGCGTCGTGCGCCACGTGGTGCTGCACGAACAGATCGAAACCCAGCGCGCGAAGCCGGGTGGCGATCGCGTAACCGATGCCCTGCCGCCTGCTCACGCCCGTGACGAGCGCGACCCGTCCCCCATGAAGTCCCATAGGCCCTCATGCCTACCCGACGCGCGCCACGCCGTCCAAGTCGATTGCGAGCCGCACCCGGTCCCCCACGGACACCGGCCCCACGGCCTCGTACTCCTCGCCGTCGATCTCCACGAGCAGCCGCACGTGGTCACGCCGGTGGACCCGCTCCACCACCGTGCCTTCCAGCAGCCCGTTCGGATCGACCCTCAACGCCGTGGCGCGCAACCCGACCCGTTCGACGTCCAGCCCCACGAACGACCCCGGCACGAACTTGTTGCAGCCCAGGAACTTCGCGGTCTCCACGTCCACGGGCGACGACCACACCTCGGCGGGCGGCCCGACCTGGACGATCCGGCCGCGGGACATGATCGCCACCCGGTCGGCCAGCGTGAACGCCTCGTCGTGGTCGTGCGTCACCACGAGAGCCGTCGTCGCGGCCTCTCGCAGCAACCGCGCCAGGTCGACCGCGAGCTGTTCGCGCAACGCCCGGTCCAGCGCCGACAACGGCTCGTCCAGCAGCAGCAACCTCGGTGACGGCGCCAACGCCCGCGCGAGCGCCACCCGTTGCTGCTCCCCGCCCGACAGCTGCGTGACGCGGCGATCGGCATAACCCTCGAGCCCGACCAGTTCGAGCAGCGACAGCACCCGCTTGTCGCGGGCCTCCCGTTCGACCTTCTTCATCCGCAGGCCGAACGCCACGTTCCCGGCCACCGTCCGGTGCGGGAACAGCTGCCCGTCCTGGAACACCAGCCCGAACTCGCGCTGGTGCACCGGCACCCCGGACAGGTCGAGGGAATCCCAGCGCACAGCACCCGAGGTGGGCTTCTCCAGCCCGGCGACCGTGCGCAGCAGCGTCGACTTCCCGCAGCCGGACGGCCCGAGCAACGCCACGACCTCGCCGTCGCCCACCGACAGCGACACGTCCGACACCGCGGCCGTCTGTCCATACCGGACGGTGATCGAGCCCAGTTCCAGCGCCATCAGAACTCCCCGCTGCTCGGCACGCGCAACCGCTCGATCAGCAGCACGCACCCGACCGTCACGACCATCAGCAGCGCGCACGCCGCGTAGGCCATCTGGCTGTTCAACTCACCGGGCCGCGACATCAGCCGCGCGATCACGATCGGCAACGTCGGCGCGTCCGGTCGCGCGAGAAAGCTCGTCGCCCCGAACTCCCCCAGCGCCACCACGTACCCGAACCCGGCCGCCGCCACGAGTGACCGCCCGGCCAGCGGCAGGTCCACCTCGCGCCACACCCGCGCCGGCGAGGCGCCCAGCGTCGCCGCCGCCTGCCGCAGCCGTTCGTCGACGGCCCGCAGCACCGGCAGCACCATCCGCACGATCAACGGCGTCACCACCAGCGCCTGCGCGAGCGGCACCAGCAACGGCGAAGTCCGGAAATCACCGGGCAACGCGTCCATCGTGATCAGGTACCCGAAACCGACCGTGACCGCGGACACCCCGAGCGGCAGCATCAACGCGGTGTCGAGCACCTCGGCGAAGCGGCCTCCCGACCGCCGCAGCCCGACCAGCACCACCGCCGAGAACACCCCGACCACCAGCGCCACCAGGGTCGCGTCGAAGGCGGTCCGCAGCGAGTTCATCGCGGCGTCGATCCCGGTCACCGCCAGCGTGCCGCGGTCGCCACGGGTGGCCAGCGCCTCGTACCCGGCGAGGCTCCAGCCGTCCCGTGTGGACAGTGACCGCGTCACCAGTCCGACGACCGGCGTCAGCAACGCCACCACGACGGCGAAAGCGGCGAGGACCACGTACCACTCGCCGCCGGACGGCCGCCGCGCCAGCTCCTCCCTGCCGCGCAACGACAGCGCGGTCTCCCGCCGGCGCCGGGCCAGCGCGCCCAGCACCAGCACCGCGAGCACGGCGGCGAACTGCAGCAACGACAGCGCCGCCGCACCGGACAGGTCGAACAGCTCGACCGTCCGCAGGTAGATCTCGGTCTCCAGCGTCCGGTACCGCGACCCGCCGAGCACCAGCACGACGCCGAAACTCGTGGCGCAGAACAGGAACACGACAGCGGCCGCGGACCCGATCGCCGGCGCCAACGCCGGCAGCACCACCGACAGGAACGCCCGCGGCCGCGAAGCACCCAGCGCTCGGGCCGCGTCCTCAGCGCGTCGATCCGTGTGCGCCCACAGCCCGCCCACGGTCCGCGCGACCACGGCGACGTTGAAGAACGCGTTCGCCAGCACGATCGGCAGCACCCCACCGTCCGGCCAGAACGTCCGGAAGGCCAGGCCCACCACCACGGTCGGCAGCACGAACGGCACCATCACCGCGGCGCGGACGAACGCGAGCCCGCGAATCCGGCACCGTGCCAGCACGAACGCCACCGGCAGCCCGCACAGCAGCGCCACCAGCGTGGACGCGGCGGCCTGCCCCAGCGTGAACCCGACGAGCTCCCAGGTTTCGCTCGAGAAAACCGCCTTCAGGACCCCACCTTCGCGCAGCCCGAGCGACACGATCGCCAGCACGGGCCACGCGAAGAACAACCCCAGGAAGGCCAGCGGCACCAGCGCCGCCGCCGACCACCCCGTGCGCGAGCTCAGCCCAGCACGAGCTTGCGCCACTGCTCGACCCACGCTTCGCGGTTGTCCTTCACCTTGTCCGCGGGCAGCGTCTGCGGGTTCGGCGGCAACGGCGCGTCCTTGGCCCACGACTCGGGCAGCGCGACACCCTCACGCGACGGGTAGACGTACATCTGCTCGGTCACCTGGGCCTGGAACTTCTCGCCCAGCAGGAAGTCGAGGACCTTCTTCGCGTCCTCGGGGTTCTTCGCACCGCTCAGCACGCCCGCGTACTCGACCTGGCGGTAACACGTGCTCAGCACGGCCTTGGTCTTCCCGCCCTCGGCCGACGGCGACGACGCGTACGACACGACGATCGGCCGGTCGCCCTTGGTGGCGGAGAACTCCTGGGTGTAGGCCTCTTCCCAGCCGCTCACGACCTTCACGCCGTTGGCCCTGAGCTTCGTCCAGTACTCCTGCCAGCCGTTCTCGCCGAACTTCGCGATCGTGCCGAGCAGGAACGCGAGGCCGGGAGACGAGGTGGCCGGGTTCTCGACGACCAGCTTGTCCTTGAACCTCGGGTCGGCCAGGTCCTCGTACGAGGCCGGCTCGACGCCGCCGAGCTTCGCCGGGTCGATGTTCAGGCACACGTCACCGACGTCGACGGCGTGCAGCCGGCCCGTCGCGTCGACCTGGTACCGCTGCGCGCCCTTCGAAGCCTCCGGCGAGGCGTAGTCGGCGAACACGCCCTCGCTCAGCGCCCGCGACGCGAACGTCGAGTCGACGCCGAACGCGACGTCGCCGATCGGGTTCGCCTTGGTCAGCACGAGCTTGTTCGTGAGCTCACCCGCGTCACCGCTCGGGAGCTGCTTCACCGTGATCCCGGAGGACTTCTGGAACTCCTCCAGCACCTCCGGCTGCACGGCGAACGAGTCGTGCGTCACCAGCGTGACCTCGTGCGACTGCGGCGCCGTCGACGTACCGGCCGAACAACCGGTCAGCGCCAGAGCAGCGAAAACAGCACAAATCCTTCTCACGTCAAACCTCTCCCTACGCCGGTATGACCCGGATCAGGTGGACGGTCGAGGGCTTGCGAGCCCTCCTCTCAGCCCGGCGCTTCACCGGACTCCCGCGGTAAACGCGCAGCCTACGTGACGTGGTGGGACGATCAGGACATGGCCGAGCTGTTGAGCGACGATCAGTTGGACGACGTGCTGCCCAAGCTGCCCGACTGGAGTGCCCAGGACGCGGCGCTGGTCCGGACCGTGGAGCTGGCGAGCTTCTCCCACGCGATCATGGTCGTGAACCGGGTCGCGGAGATCGCCGAGAACGACAACCACCACCCGGACATCGACATCCGCTACAAGACCCTGACCTTCCGCCTGAGCACCCACTACAAGGGAGGAATCACCGCGCTCGACGTGTCCCTCGCCGAGGAGATCGACGGAGTCCTGGACGCCCTGGCCTGATCCGGTCCAGCCGCGCCGACCACAGGTCGGCGGCCAGCCTCAGCCGGCGACCCGGCTGGGTTCGCCGCCGGCGGATTCCGCGCGCGCCGGCTCGGCGCGCCGGCGCCGGGCCGCCAGCCCGATCGCGACCAGCGTGAGCATGCCCGCGGCCGGATAGCCCCAGCCGAGCAGCACGAAGTACCAGGGGCGCGGGAAGTCCCAGATGTTCGGCTGGGCGAGCAGCAGGAACGAGATCAGGTAACCGCCGGTCAGCAGCACCCACAGGCCGGCGGCGATCTTGCACAGCAGGTGCCCGCCCTCGTAGACCAGCCACAACAGCGCGGGCACCATCCACACCCAGTGGTGGCTCCACGAGATCGGCGAGACCAGCAGGCCGAGCATCTGGACGCTGACGATCAACGCCAGCACGTCCTTGGTCCTGCTGACCGCGAACCACGTCAGCGCGGCCGCGACGAGCACGGCGACGATGTAGATCGCCCCGGTCTTGACGTCGTAACCGACCGTGCGGCTCAGTGCACCGCGCAGTGACTGGTTGATCGCGCTGCCGACCGGCCCGACACGGCTCGCGTCACCGAGCAGCTGGAACCAGAACTTGTCCGACTGCGCCGGCGAGATGACCCAGCCGATGCCGTACACCGCGGCAAAGGCGACGAACGACCACACAGCGGCCATCCACCGCCGCTGGACGAGGAAGTAGAGCCCGGAGATCGCGGGCGTGAGCTTGATGCCCGCCGCGAACCCCACCCCGGCGCCGCCGACCCAGTTGCGCGCGCTGGCGAGCGTGCCGATCAGGATCGCGACCAGCACCAGGTTGATCTGACCGTAGTTGAGCGTGGTGCGGACCGGCTCGATCCACAGCGTCAGCGCGGTCCACATCATGGCGCGCCGCGGGTCCTGCAGCTTCAGCAGCTTCAGGCTGGTGCGCACGATGAAGTACAGGCAGCCCAGGCAGATCAGCTGCCAGATCCAGCGGGAGGCCTCCCACGGCACCCAGCTCATCGGCGTGAAGATCGCGGCCGCGAACGGCGGGTAGGTGAACGGCAGCGGGAACACGTCCGCGTACTGGTCGAGCCGCCACTCGTAGAGGTCGCCGGAGAACAGGTGCGGCGACCCGTTGCGGTACACCAGCAGGTCGATCATGGTCATCTTCGCCTGGAACGCGACCATGAACAGGTGCCCGGCGACCGACAACGCGAGCAGCCACGGTGCTACGGAGAGCACACGCGCTTCCACAGCACGGAGTTTCACCCCGAAAACGTTACCCGAGGCAACGAAACGGGGTACCCCGGCGTCATAAGGACGGGAGAGATCGCAAGAGGGAGTTTTTTCGATCATGTCTATTGATCTTGTAGTTGCCGCTGTCGCCGCTCTGGCCATGCTGGGGGTCGCGTTCGGCGTGTTCGCCGCCGCCGCTCGCGCCAAGGACAACGTGTAAAACCGTTGTGAGACATAGTGAAGGGGGAGCCTCCATTGTGGAGGCTCCCCCTTCACCGCTTCTCCGGGGAGAACGGCGCCTGGTGCGGCATTCTAGAAGTAGTGCGCACGCCCGCCGATCGGCTTGCCGACCGCGCCGAGCACGGCGAGGATCGCGCCGATCACCAGGAGCACCACGCCCAACGTCGTCAGGATGCTGATACCGGCCAGCCATCCGACGACGAGCAGAATCAGACCGAGGACGATCATGACACCTCCAGGTGGGGAATCCTGTTGTAGGGCTACCCCATGGAGGTAGGTACAAACCTTCGATCAAAGATTCGTCACCTATACAAGCCAGGCACGCACTGCGACGGTCATACCGGCACCCGCAGTCCCGGAGTGCCTCTGCGGCAAGAGCTTCAGCAGCCGCGCACCTTCCGCGTCACCCGCTGCGCCGCACTCCACCAGCCGCGTGCCGCCTTTGCCCAGGCGCAACAGCAGGGTGGCCGGCAGCACCCTTACTCGGTCGACTGGTACGGGTACCGGTTCGCCGTCGAGCAGTACCTCCAGGGGCCCAGGACTCGGTACTCAACCGTCACGGACCGTGAGCGCAGGGCTCTGGGTGCACCTGGCCTGGTTCGCTGACCAGCCGCTATCTTTGTGTCATGACCGCTCTGCCTGACTGGATGCGCCCTCCCCGCGCGGAAGGGTGGTTCGCGGAGGACCTGGACCGCCTGCCAGAGGCGCCCCGGCACACCGAGCTGATCGACGGAGCTCTCGTTTTCATGATGTCACCGCAGCGGTCGTGGCACGGCCGTGTCGTCACCGGGCTCACGTTCCAGCTGATGGACCAAGCTCCCGACGGCTACGAAGTCGAACGCGAAATGACCATCAAGCTCGATCGGCGCAACCGTCCAGAGCCCGCTCTTCTGGTGACCACGGCGTCGTACGAACGCGACCGCACATGGTTCGCGCCCGAGGACGTCACACTCGTCGTAGAGGTGATCTCGCCGGAGTCCGAGCACCGAGACACCACGGTCAAGCTGCGCAAATACGCAGAGGCGGGCATCAGGCACTACTGGCTGGTCGAGGACGACTCCAGCCGAACCATCGCGCATGTGTACGAACTGGACGAGCCGACCAAGGCCTACGTCCCGACCGGCCTCTTCCGCGGAAAGCTCTCGTTGTCAGTGCCGTTCCCGATCAGCATCGACCTGGATGATCTCTTCCCGTCCCAGCGCTGAAGACCGTTGGACATGCGAAAGGCCCCTCCCGTGCGGAAGGAGCCTTTGCGAGCGTGCGCCAGACGTTGAGGCGGACTCCACCACGTCGCCACCCGCGTTCGTGGGCAGTGCCTGCACCACAACCAGACGCCCTCAGCGCGGGTACGGATCGACCAGCGGCAGCGGTGTCCGAGCCGCTTCCAGAGCCGACTCCGGAAAGGCGGGGCCGACGGTGTAGAAGCGGGCACGGGTACGGCCGACCGATGTCAGGACACCGGCCGCCACCAGGTCCCGCAGGTCGCGTTGAGCCCGCTGCAGACCCAGGTCCTCAGCTCGTTCGTAGCGTGTCCGGCGCACCCGCCCCGACATCGCCACATCATGCAGAGCGGACACCACCCTCTGCTCCAGCCCTCGGGCCTCCACGAAGTCACCGAGCAGAAGCCACACCCGACTCGAACGATCCAGTCGACTACGCACGGTCTGCGCCTGCTGGTGGTACGCGGTGAGGTTGAATCGGATCCAATCGGAGACGTCCTGGTCAGGACGGTAGGTGGCCCCACGGTGCTGCAACTCGCGGTAGTACTCCCAGGTGTTGCCAGGGCGCCCCAGCCAAGCCTCGATCGAGGAGAACTCGGGGGCCATAGATTGGCGTAAACATTACGTCGATGCGTCAAGCGTTGCCTGCGCAGGTCAGACGTTGAAGCGGAACTCCACCACGTCGCCGTCGGACATGACGTAGTCCTTGCCCTCCATGCGGACCTTGCCCGCCGCCTTCGCGTCGGCCTTCGAGCCCGCGGCCACCAGGTCGTCGAACGACACGACCTCGGCCTTGATGAAGCCCTTCTCGAAGTCCGTGTGGATCACGCCGGCGGCCTGCGGGGCGGTGGCGCCCTGCGGGATCGTCCAGGCGCGCGCCTCCTTCGGGCCGGCCGTCAGGTAGGTCTGCAGGCCGAGGGTGTGGAAGCCGGCGCGGGCCAGCGCGTGCAGGCCAGGCTCGGCCTGGCCGATCGACTCCAGCAGCTCCAGGGCTTCCGACTCGTCGAGCTCCAGCAGCTCCGACTCGACCTTGGCGTCGAGGAACACCGCGTCGGCCGGTGCCACGAGCTCGCGCAGCTCCTTCAGGCGGGCCTCGTCGCTCAGGACGCCCTCGTCGGAGTTGAAGACGTAGAGGAACGGCTTGGTGGTGAGCAGCGAGAGCTCACGCAGCAGCTCGCCGTCCACTTCGGACTGCGCGGAGAACAGCGTGCGGCCGGAGTCGAGGATGTCCTTGGCCTTCTTCGCGTTCTCCAGGGCGGCGCGGCGGTCCTTCTGCATCCGCGCCTCCTTCTCGATCCTCGGGATGGCCTTCTCGAGGGTCTGGAGGTCGGCGAGGATCAGCTCGGTGTTGATCGTCTCGATGTCGCTCGACGGGTCGACGCGGCCGTCGACGTGCACGACGTCCGGGTCGTCGAAGACGCGGATGACCTGGCAGATCGCGTTCGCCTCGCGGATGTTCGCGAGGAACTTGTTGCCGAGGCCCTCTCCCTCCGACGCGCCCTTGACGATGCCCGCGATGTCGACGAACGACACGACGGCGGGCACCTCGCGCTCGGAGCCGAAGATCTCGGCGAGCCTGCTGAGGCGCGCGTCCGGCAACGGCACCACGCCCACGTTCGGCTCGATGGTCGCGAACGGGTAGTTCGCGGCGAGCACGTCGTTGCGCGTGAGCGCGTTGAAGAGGGTGGACTTGCCAACGTTGGGCAGGCCGACGATACCGAGGGTCAAACTCACGGGAAGCGAGTCTACGGCAGCCGACGGTCGTGTCCGATTCCCGCGAGCCTTAGCTCGTTCCCGCTGGCAGGATCGACGGCATGGTCATCGACGAAGAACACGCGTACCGGGTGTGCTCGGCGCGTGACGCCCGGTTCGACGGGTGCTTCATCCACGCGGTCCGCACGACCGGCATCTACTGCCGCCCGTCGTGCCCCGCGGTGACCCCGAAGCGCCGCAACAGCCAGTTCTTCCTGACCGCCGCCGCCGCGCAGTCGGCGGGCTTCCGGGCCTGCCGCCGCTGCCTGCCGGACGCCGTGCCGGGCTCGCCGGAGTGGAACCTGCGCGCGGACCTGGCCGGCCGGGCGATGCGCCTGATCAGCGACGGCATCGTGGAACGCGACGGCGTGTCCGGCCTGGCCGCGAAGCTCGGCTACTCGGAACGCCACCTCACCCGCGTCCTGACCGCAGAGCTGGGCGCGGGCCCGCTGGCCCTGGCCCGCGCCCACCGCGCCCACGCCGCACGCCTGCTGATCGAGACGACCGAGCTCCCGTTCGCCGACATCGCGTTCGCCGCGGGCTTCGCCTCGGTCCGCCAGTTCAACGACACCATCCGCATGGTGTTCGCCTCGACCCCGTCCGACATGCGCGGCCGCGGCAAGGCCCCGGTGGGCACGCCGGGCCGGATAGTCCTGCGCCTGCCGTACCGAGCACCGTTCGACGCCGCCGGCCTGCTAGCCCACTTCCGCGCGCACGCCCTGCCCGGCGTAGAGGAGGTGACCGCCGACTCCTATGCCAGGACGCTGTCACTCCCCCACGGCGAGGCAACGGCCCGCCTGACGTTCCCCGCGGACCACGTCCTCTGCTCACTGCGCCTGGCCGACGTCCGCGACCTGGGCGCGGCGGTCTCCCGCGTCCGCCGCCTCCTGGACCTGGACGCCGACCCGGTGGCCGTCGACTCGTTCCTCGGCAACGACCCCATCATCGGCCCACTGGTCCGCGAAACCCCAGGCATCCGCGTACCAGGCAGCGTCGACGGCGCCGAAACCCTGCTGCGCCTGGTCGCCCCGTTCACCGGAGTGCCACTGCAGATTCCGGACGGCACCCTGACCCACCTCTACTCGGCCGGGGACCACCCCGTCACCGAGGCACTGGCGACCGGCAGACTCGTCGTGGACGTGGGCCGCTCACACGAGGACCTGACCGAGGAACTGACCCCTCTGGTCGGCGCGGCAGTCGCCGACGAGGTGGCCATGCGAGTACTGGGCGCACCAGACGTCCTGGTCCTCCCGGAACCAGCACGACACCTGGCTTCCCACGGCCCGGACTGGCGGCCGTGGCGCTCCTACGCCGGAGCACACCTGACGAGGAAGGCAGCAACACCATGAGCGTCGCACACACGTCCACAGTGGACACCCCGGCGGGCCCGTTCACCGCGATCGTCGCGCCGGACGGAGCAGTGCTGGCCAGCGGCTGGACCGCCGACATCACCCAGCTGACGCCCCAGATCCACGCCACCCTCATGCCGTCGGAGATCACCCCCCGCCCGGACCTCGGCGACGTCACCAAGGCCGTGATCGCCTACCACGAAGGCAACCTGACCTCGATCGACACCATCGAGGTCCGCCAGAAGTCCGGCCCGTTCCTGCAACACGCCTGGGACGTCCTCCGCACGGTCAAGCCAGGCGAGCCGGTCACCTACTCCGAGTACGCCGAACTCTCCGGCCGCCCCGCGGCGATCAGGGCAGCGGCCTCAGCCTGCGCCCGCAACTCGGCGGCCCTCTTCGTCCCCTGCCACCGCGTCATCCGAATCGGCGGCAACCTGGGCGGCTTCCGCTGGGGCCTGGACATCAAGCGCTGGCTCCTGTCCCACGAGAACTAACCGGCAACCGGCGCGGAGACCGCACCGCCCGCGCCGCGCCACAACAAGGCCAATGGCGCAGCCGAGGCGACCGGCAATGAGCCGATGTCAAAGCGCTATCAACGCAACCACCGCGCGATGGGGGCTTGACCTTGAGTGCGAGATGCCACCGTTGAAGAGATCGGCCGGGCTCCTTATGCCCGGCCGTTTTCGGCCGATCAAGCATCTCGGCAAGAGGCTCAAGGTCAAGCCCCAATCGCAATCGTCGCGAAGCGGCGATCAATAGACCCGGCCCGGTAAAGGCTCCCCAGCGCAACCGGAACCCGAGTCACCCCAACGAAATCTCCAACGTGGACCCGGTCCGAGCCTTCCGCACCCTCAACCGGGTAGGAATCCGCTGCCGCAACTCCTCCACATGCGACACCAGCCCGACAACCCGTCCCCCAGCCCGCAACTCATCCAAAGTGTTCATCACGATGTCCAACGTGTCCGAGTCCAAAGTCCCGAACCCCTCATCAACGAACAACGTGTCCAGCAACGCCCCACCGGTCTCATTGGCCACCACATCGGCCAGCCCCAGCGCCAACGACAACGAAGCCAGAAAAGACTCCCCGCCCGACAAGGTCTTGGCCGGCCGAGCCCGCCCCGAATAGTCGTCGAGCACGTCGAGGTTGAGCCCACCCCGGGTCCCCCGCGCCCCGGCCGAGTCGGAGTGCACGAAGCTGTACCGCCCCTGGCTCATCCGGTGCAGCCGGGCCGACGCCGCGACGGCGACCTCCTCCAGCCGGGCCGCCAGCACGTACGACCGCAGGGTCATCTTCTTGGAGTTCTGCCCGCGCCCGTTGATCACGTCGGTGAACGCGTCCAGCTCGGCGTAGGTGGCCTCCAGCGGCTCCAGCGACTTCCACTCGGCCCGCAACCGGGCGGCCAGCTGACCGACCCGGTCGAACGCGGCCTGAGCACGATCCAGCCCGGTGGCGGCGGACGACGCCGCGGACCGGGCAGCAGACGCCGCGGCCGTCACCGCGTTCAGGTCCACCTCGGCGGCCGGGTCGACCTCGGCCAGCTCCTCCAGCGTCGCCAGTGCGGACGCCCGCGCCCGCTCCCAGGCGGCGATCCGCTCGTCCAGCGCCTGCAGCTTGATCTCCGGACGAGCCGCGGCCAGCGCCGAGTCGACGTCGGCGAACCCCGCGTCGCGCGCCAGGGCGGCCACCAGCGCCTGCTGCTCCTCGACCCGGGCCAACGCGGCGGCACGTGCGGCACGGCGGTCGACCAGCTCCACCAACGCCTTCGACAACCGCAGCAAATGGTCGCGGCGCGTCAGGACGTCCTCGTGCTCACCACGGGCCTTGTCCAGGCGGGCCCCGCGCTCGGAGACCACGGCGACCAGCGACGTGTGCTCGGTGCGCAACCCCACCAGGTCCTGCTCGACCTGCGCCTTCTCCGTGCTGAGCTGCTTGGCCTTGGCCTCCAGCCCGACGAACTCGTTCTGGCGCTGCGATCGCGTCCTGGCCAGCTCCAGCGCCGCGCGGTACTCCGCCAGGGCGACGGACGGCTCCTCGGAGCCCAGCGCCTCCCAGCAGCCCTGGATGCGCAGCTCAGCGGCGTGCACGGCGCGCTCGGCCTCGGTGCGGCGCTCCAGCGCCACCTGCTCCTCGTGGGCGGCCTCCTCCTCGTCAGCCGCGTCCACTCCGCCGAGCATGGGCTGGGCGGGAGCGGGATGGCTCGGCGATCCGCAGACCGCGCAGGGCTTGCCCCGCTTCAACGCCGCGGCCAGCTCGATGGCCATGTTCTCCAGGCGCTGGTGCCGGACCTGCTGCAGGACGTCCTTGGCCTTCTGGTGGACGTCGATGGCCTCGTGCAGCTCCTTCTTGCTGCGCTCCAACGCCTTCCCGGCGCCGGGCAACGCCTCCGCGGCGTCCGCGCGGGACTTCAGGCTCTCCAGCCGGGCCGAGGCCTCCGCGGCCGCGTCCAGCTGGAGGCGGCACTGGGCCAGCAGCTCGGGCAGCACCTCCAGCTCGGCGTTCAACGCCAGCAACCGGCGTTCGACCTGGTACGAGGAGTTCTTCAGCACCGACAGCCTGCGCACGTCGGCCTGCTGGCGTTCGGCCTCGGCCGCGAGCTCGCCCAGGCCGCCTGCCTCCTCGCGGAAGCGCTCGGCGTCCTCCCGCAACTCCGAACCCGAATAACCCAGGCGCTCCAACGATTCGAGGGCGCGGGCCTCGTCGCGGACGGCGAACTCGAAGGACTGCTGGAGCTTCGCGATCTCACCGGACGCCGGCACGACGGGGATCGCACGGCGGGCCGCGTCACGCTCGGCGAACCACGACGCCGAGTCGGCGGCCTCCACGCGGGCCAGCAACTCGCGCGCCTCGCGGACGCGGCGGATCTGGTCGGCCTGCACGCGCGCCTGGGCCAGCAGGGCGTCCGCGCCGTCGGCGACCCCTGCCGTGTCCTCGGACAACGCCCGCGCCGCCACCACGGCCGCGGACAGCCGGTCCAGCACGGACTCGAGCCAGCCCGGCTCGAACGAGGGCTCCTCGCCCGCGGCCTCCGCCACGCGGTGCACCAGCTCGGAGGCGCCCTTGCGGCGCTCCTCCAGCACCCGCCCGGCCACCACCCGCCGGTCGCGGAACCACTTCTCGACGTCGAGGAACCGCTCGGTGCCGAAGAGCTTCTCCAGCAGCACCTCGCGCTCGGCCGTGTCCGACCGCAGGAACTTCGCGAACTCGCCCTGCGGCAGCAGCACGACCTGGAAGAACTGCTCGTACGACATGCCCAGCAGGTCCTCGACCGCGCGCGCCACGTCGTCGATGCGGGTGATGCCCTCGCCGTCCCAGCCCTCGAGCCAGGTCAGCGAGCACTTCGCGGGCTGGGTGGTGAACCCGCCGCCGCGCTTCTTCGGCCGGTCGAACTCCGGCGAGCGCACGATCCGGAACCGGCGCGACTGCACGGTGAGCTCCAGCGACACCTCGGTGGGCGTCTCGGGGTCGGCGTACTCGCACCGCAGCTTCTTCACGTCGCCACGCGCGCCCGGCACGCGCCCGAACAACGCGAACGCCACCGCGTCGAGCAACGTCGTCTTGCCCGCGCCCGTGTCGCCGTGCAGCAGGAACAACCCGTCCGCGCCCAGCTCGTCGAAGTCGACGGTCTCGGGCTTCGGGTAGGGCCCGAACGCCGTCAGCTCAAGGCGGTGCAGTCTCATTGCTCCCGCTCCCTCGCCACCGACGCGAACGCCTCGCGCAGCAACGCCTTCTCCGCGTCCGTCGGCTCGGAGCCGCGCGCGTCGGACACGAAGCAGCAGGCCACTTCCTCGTCGGAACGGCCCCGCACCCGTTCCGCGTACGTCATGTCGTGCTGCTGCCCCTGCTCCGGCCGCCACTCCACGTGCACCGCGTGCTCGAACCGCTTCTGCAGCTGCCTCAACGCGTCCATCGGCCGCACCTGGTCCGTCAGCACCACCGAGAGGAAATGGTCCTCCAGCGGGGTGTGCGCCGGATCCTCCAGCACGTCGGCCAGCGCACCCGTCACCGTCGCCAGCTGCCGCGGCACCGGCAGGTCGCGCCGTTCCACGCCGACGAGCCCGCCCGCGTCCAGCTCCACCAGCCACACCGACTTGCGGTGCCGCGCCTCGGAAAACGAGTACGCCAGCGGCGAACCCGAGTACCGCAGGTTCTCCGCCAGCGTCTGCGGCCCGTGCAGGTGCCCCAGAGCCACGTAGTCGACGCCCGAGAACACCTGCATCGACACGTCCTGCACGCCGCCCACCGCGATCGTGCGCTCGGACTCCGACGGCGCCCCGCCGGTGACGAACGCGTGCGCGAGCACCACCGACCGCGCCTCCCGCGATGCCAGGTCGGCGCGAATCCGCCGCATCGCCTCGGCGAGAACGGGCGCGTGCCCCTTGTCCGCGACGCCGAGCACGTGCCGCGCGGGCTCCGGCTCGAGGAACGGGATGCCGTACACCGCTACCGGTCCGTGCTCGTCCTCCAGCTCGACCGGCTTGTCCAGCAACGAGATCTGCGTGCGCAGGTACAGCCCGCCCGCCGCGGCGAACTCCCCGAACACCCCGATCCGCGCCGCCGAGTCGTGGTTGCCGGGCGTGATCACGATCCGTGCGCCGGCTTCGCGGATCCGCATGAGCACCCGCGCGCACAACGCCACCGCGTCCGCCGAGGGCACCGCCCGGTCGTAGAGGTCGCCGGAGACGACCACCACGTCGACCTTCTCCGACGACACCAGGTCAGCGAGGCCGCTCAGCACCGACTCCTGCTCGACGAGCAGGTCGCGGCCGTGGAAGGTGCGCCCCACGTGCCAGTCGGAGGTGTGCAGGATCCGCATGGCACCAACCGTAGAGACGGGGTCCGACAAAACTCCGGGAGGGTTCCCGGCGTGTCACCCGATCGAGTTCAACATCGGTGGGGGAGCATCATCGGTGCCGTGACCGCAGTGATCATCACCGCCTCGCTCGTCCTGGCGCTCGTCTGTGCCGGGGCGCTGGTGTTCGTCTACCGCCTCTACCAGGACAGCGTCCGCCGCACCGACGAGGCGCTCGCCGCCATCGGCACCGAACGCGCGCGCTACGACGCCCAGCAGCAGGCCCTGCAGCGCTACGAGGTCGCGTTCTCGAGCGTCAGCGGCCGAGGCGAGCTCGGTGAACAGGTGCTCGTCGAAACGGCGCGCGCGCTCGGCCTGAGGGAAAACCTCCACTACACGGTGCAGACCGACGTGGCCGGCGGCGGAGCCGTGCGGCCGGACATGGTCCTGAACGTCGGCGGCGGCCGCATGGTCCCGGTCGACTCGAAGATGTCCATGGCCACCTGGGCGGAGGCGGTCGAGACGGACGACCCGCAGGAACGCCAGGACGCGCTGCGGGTGCACGTCCGCAACATCCGCTCCCGCGCCGCCGAGCTGGCCGGCAAGGGCTACCAGCGCTGGGCCGACGCGATCTACGGGACGATCATGTTCGTCCCCAACGACGGCGCGGTCGTCGCCGCCCTCGACACCGACCCCGAGCTGCTGCGCTGGCTGCTGGACCGCCGCGTCTTCCTGTGCGGGCCGACCGGGTTCGCCGTGATCGCGTCGTCGGCGATGTTCGCGGTCACCGAACGCGCGCTGGCCGACGACGTCGAGCAGGTCAGGCTGCAGGCCGGCCGGGCGAACCGGGCCGCCGACACCGCCATCGAGGCCGTCAACCTCTCCACGACCCACCTGCAGCGGTTCCTGAGCGCACGGCGGCGCGAGCTGGACGCGCTGGAGGGCTTCCGGGCGAGCGTGGAGCCGCTGACGGAGGCCTCCGCCACCCCTACGCCCCTGCCGCTCGTCCGAAGGGCGGACGAACAGTCCGCATAAAACGCACGCAGCGTGCCCAAGGGTTGCTTCTCGGTGAGAAAGCAGCGGACTGACGAACACCGAATGGGCGAACGGCTACCGTGTGCGTCGTGAGTGAGTTGCGCGAGCGTTCAGCAGCCTTCGATGACGACGTCGAAGACTACGAGGCGGTTCCGTGGAACTACCGGGCCATCTTCGGCGAGTTCAGGGGCGTCCCGTGGTGGGCCGCGATCCTGTGTGCCCTGGTCCCGGCGTTCATCGGCGCGTTCATCGACATCAACTCCAGCAAGACCGTCGGCTGGACGTTCAACGTGGTGTTCTTCGTCGGCGCGCTCGCCGGGATCCTGCTGGTGCAGCGCCGGAGCCTGTTCGGGCCGATGGTGCAGCCGCCGCTCGTGCTGGCCGTCACGGTGCCGACGCTCGTGCTGCTCATCGGTGACGTCAAGAAGGGCGGCCTGTCCGCCATGGCGCTCGCCCTGGGCAAGCCGCTGATCGACAGCTTCCCGGTCATGGCCGTCACCACCGCCGTCACGGTCGGCCTGGGCATCCTGCGGATCGTGCTGCAGAAGAACCCGAACCGGCCGTCCAAGGACGAGGTCCGCGAGGCCAAGGCGGAGCTCAAGGAGCGCGGCAAGCCCGCCCGCAAGCCGCGCGAGGAGCCCGCCGAGGACCGTCCGCGCCGCCCCCGCCCGGAAGGCGCGCCGGCCCGCCGCCCGCGTCCTGAGGGTGCTCCCGCCCGCCGTCCGCGCCCGGACGGCGCCCGCGCCGAACGTCCCGCGGGCCAGCGCAAGCCCCGCCCGCCGCGCGAGGACCGCTAGAGCACACAGAAAAATGGGGCCCTGGTCAGCGACCAGGGCCCCATTTGCGTTCCAGGCGACTAGCGGACCAGGTCCTTGCGCAGCTCACGCGGCAGCGAGAACGTGATCCGCTCGTTCGCCGTGGTGATCTCTTCGACCTCGCCGTAGCCCTGCGCCTCGAGGTACTTCAGCAGCTCCATCACGAGCAGGTCCGGCACCGACGCGCCCGACGTGACGCCGACGGTCTCGACGCCCTCGAGCCACGCCGGGTCGACCTCCTTGGCGTAGTCGATCAGGTACGCGGCCTTGGCGCCGTGCTGCAGCGCGACCTCGACCAGCCGGACCGAGTTGGAGGAGTTCTTCGAGCCCACGACGAGCACCAGGTCGCACGACGGCGCCATCGTCTTCACCGCGGTCTGGCGGTTCGAGGTGGCGTAGCAGATGTCGTCGGACGGCGGGTCCTGCAAGTCCGGGAAGCGGTCCTTGAGCTGCCGCACGCGCACCATGGTCTCGTCGACCGAGAGCGTCGTCTGCGACAGCCAGATGACCTTGTTCGGGTCGCGCACCTCGACGGTCGCGGCGTCCTCGGCGGTGTCGACGAGCTGGACGTGGTCCGGCGCCTCACCGGCGGTGCCCTCGACCTCCTCGTGCCCCTCGTGGCCGATCAGGAGGATGTCGTAGTCCTCCTTGGCGAACCGCACCGCTTCTTTGTGGACCTTCGTCACCAGCGGGCAGGTGGCGTCGATCGTGCGCAACGAGCGCTGCGCCGCCTCCTCGTGGACGGCGGGCGACACTCCGTGCGCCGAGAACACCACCAGTGCGCCCTCGGGAACCTCGTCCGTCTCGTTGACGAAGATGGCACCGCGGTCGGACAGCGTCTCCACGACATACTTGTTGTGGACGATCTCCTTGCGCACGTAGACAGGTGCGCCGTACTTCTCGAGGGCGAGCTCGACCGTCTCCACGGCACGATCAACGCCCGCGCAGTAACCACGCGGCTTCGCCAACAGGACTCGCTTGGGCATGCCCCAAGGGTACCCAGTGCCCGGTCCTAGGCATTCGACGCGCGGTTGCGGCAGGCTAGGCGGCATGAAGCCACTGCCATTGGGTGTCCGCGTCGCCGCCGGACTCGCGGTGACCGCCCTCGAACAGGCCCGCAGGCTGCCCCAGCAGCTCGCCGGACTCCCGTTGACGGTGGTCAGCGAGGCGATGCAGCTGTCCATGCGCGTGCAGCAGCATGTGACCGAACTCGCCATCAAGGGTGACGACGTCCTCTCCGGACTGAGGCCCGCGGAGGAAGAGCCGGAGTGGGCGACCTTCGACGAGGACGAGACGCCGGTCACGACTTCTCAGGAAACTCCCGCCGAGGACCCGTGGGAAGAGGAGGAGCGCGCGATCGCCGAGGTGCCCGAGTTCCTGCCGTCCTACGACGAGCTTTCGCTCGCCCAGCTGCGCGCCCGGCTGCGCAACCTCGACGCCGAGCAGCTCGAGGAACTGCTGCGCTACGAGAAGGCGCACGAGTCGCGGCCCGAGTTCGTCGGCATGCTCAACCGCCGGATCGCGACGGTCAAAGCGCAATCGTGACTGAAGCGAAATCCACGCCGGAGAACCCGTGGCCGGTGCGGACGGTCGCCCGCAAGCTGCTCGACTGGATCAACCGGCTCGGCGACGTCTGGGTCGAGGGCCAGGTCACGCAGCTCAACGCGCGCAGCTCCACGGCGTTCCTGACCCTGCGCGACCCGAGCGTCGACATGTCGATGTCGATCACCTGCAACGCCGGGATGATCCGCGAGCTGCAGCTCACCGAGGGCAGCCGGGTGATCGTGCACGGGAAGATCAGCTTCTACCCGAACCGGGGCACGCTGTCGTTGCGCGCGGACGACATCCGCGCGGTCGGCATCGGCGAGCTGCTGGCGCGCATCGAACGGCTGCGCAAGCTGCTGCACGCCGAGGGCCTGTTCGACCCGCGCCGCAAGCGCCGTCCCCCGTTCCTGCCGACCAAGATCGGCCTCATCACCGGCCGGGCGTCGGCGGCGGAGCGGGACGTGCTGACGAACGCGCGGAACCGGTGGCCCGGCGCGCACTTCCGCGTCATCAACGTCGCCGTGCAGGGCCCGACCGCGGTCACCCAGGTGATGACCGCACTGTCCACTTTGGAGCGCGACCCCGAGTGCGATGTGATCATCATCGCGCGCGGCGGCGGCAGCGTGGAGGACCTGCTGCCGTTCTCCGACGAGGCGCTGTGCCGCGCGGTCTCCTCGTGCCGCACGCCGGTGCTGTCGGCGATCGGGCACGAACCGGACACCCCGCTCATCGACCACGTCGCTGACGTGCGTTGTTCGACGCCGACCGACGCGGGCAAACGGGTGGTTCCCGATGTCGCCGAGGAGAGTGAACGCGTCCGCCAGATGCGCGACCGCGGCCGGCGCGCGCTGCACGGCTGGGTCGACCGGGAACGGAAACTGCTCGACGCGCTGCGCTCCCGGCCAGTACTTTCGGACCCGTACGGCCCGCTGGAGCGCCGCGGCGAGGAAGTGCGGCGGCTGCGCGGCCAAGGTCGCAGAGCCGTCACGCAACGACTCGATCGGGAAGACGTCCATCTCTCGGGGACGAAAGCCCGCTTGACGACCCTCGGACCAGCCGCCACGCTGGCGCGGGGATATGCCGTTGTGCAACTCGTCACACCTGATGGGCCCGATGGCGTGCTGCGGTCTGTGACGGACGCGCCCAGCGGAACACATCTGCGGGTACGCGTCGTTGACGGGGCAGTGCGAGCAGTCGTCACCGGCTCGGAGGCCGATTCGGAAGGGGGAGGTACCGATGATGCGTGATGCCGTGTTCCTGCCCCTCACCATGCAGGCGGCCGGCTCCTGCGGGTCGGGGCTGCGGACGCTGGCGGAGGCGGCGAACCGCGCCGCGGCGGACTGCTGGACGGCGATGGTGGGCGACTGCGACACCAAGAGCCGCCGGACGCTGATCCTCACGTTGCACGACCTGAGCGAGGCCACCGCCGGCACGGTGCAGTACCGGCGCGTCGCGGAGGCCGAGGCGCTCATCGGCGAGGCGGTGCGAGAGGGTGACGGCGAGGAGTTCGCGGAGGCGCTGGTCGGCTACGACCTGGCCGTCGCGACGGTGCTTGACCGTCTGAGGAGTCAGTCCGCGTGAGTGCAGAGATCGCCCAGGAGAAAACTTCACTCGGTTACGAAGCAGCCCGCGACGAGCTGGTCGAGGTGGTCCGCAAGCTGGAGGCCGGTGGTCTGCCGCTGGAGGACTCACTCGCCCTGTGGGAACGCGGTGAGGCGCTCGCCAAGACGTGTGAGCAGCATCTCGCCGGTGCGCGCGAGCGAATCGATGCAGCTCTCGCTGTGGTCGAGGAGGACGTTTCCGAGGCGTGATCCCGTGCAAGGATTCAGCTGCCGATCACAAAATCCGGCACGCTGAGTAATCGCATGGAGGCGCGCAATGGTGAACACCCCCGCGGAACGACGTCGCGAAGCCCCCGACCGCAACCTGGCATTGGAGCTCGTGCGCGTCACCGAGGCGGCGGCGATGGCCGCGGGCCGGTGGGTGGGACGCGGCGACAAGAACGGCGGTGACGGCGCCGCGGTCGACGCGATGCGCAAGCTGATCCACACCGTCTCGATGCGCGGTGTCGTCGTGATCGGCGAGGGCGAGAAGGACGAAGCGCCCATGCTGTTCAACGGCGAAGAGGTCGGCAACGGCGAGGGCCCCGAGTGCGACGTCGCGGTCGACCCGATCGACGGCACCACGCTGATGGCCAAGGGCATGCCGAACGCGCTGGCCGTGCTCGCCGTGGCGGAGCGCGGGGCGATGTTCGACCCGTCCGCCGTGTTCTACATGGAGAAGCTCGCTGTGGGCCCGGAGGCGGCCGACGTCATCGACATCACCGCGCCGCTCGCGGAGAACATCCGCCGCGTCGCGAAGGCCAAGCACAGCGACGTCTCCGACGTGAACGTGTGCATCCTCGACCGGCCCCGGCACGAGCGGATCGTGCGGGAGGTGCGGCAGGCCGGTGCCCGCATCCACTTCATCTCCGACGGTGACGTCGCCGGCGCGATCGCGGCCGCCCGCCCCACGTCGGGCGTGGACATGCTCGTGGGCATCGGCGGCACGCCCGAGGGCATCATCGCCGCGGCGGCGCTGAAGTGCGTCGGCGGAGCCATCCAGGGCCGGTTGTGGCCCAAGGACGACGAGGAGCGCGAGAAGGCGATCGGCGCGGGCCACGACCTGTCGCGCGTGCTCACCACGAACGATCTAGTCTCGGGTGACAACGTCTTCTTCTGCGCCACGGGTGTGACCGACGGTGATCTTCTGCGCGGCGTGCACTACCGGGCGGGAGGCTGCACGACGCAGTCGATCGTCATGCGGTCCAAGTCCGGCACCGTGCGCATGATCGACGGCTTCCACAGCCTGCACAAGCTGCGCGAATACGCCTCGGTCGACTTCGACCTGCCCGAGGACGTCCAGCAGCCGCTGCCGTGACCGTCTCGACACGCTGTGAACTGTGAACGCTCGGTAACCAGACGAGTGACCCTAGTAACAGTGCCCTTTCGTACCTAAATTTCTGCCCGATCCCGGCAACCCTGCGCCGGGATCGGGAAGGAACTCAACGATGAGGGCACGTTCGTTGTTCTCCGCGGTCGTCGTGGCCGCGGGCGCTCTGCTCGCCTCGGCCGCCGTGGCCAGCGCGGCTCCGGCTCCCACCGCTGACGGCGACGTCTCGCCGATGATCGTCGGCGGCACCAACGCCACGCAGGTCTACTCCTGGATGGTCTCCCTGCAGAGCACCTCCGGCAGCCACTTCTGCGGCGGCACGCTGATCAAGGCGAACTGGGTCGTGACGGCGAAGCACTGCGTCCAGGGCCGGTCCGCGTCGTCGGTCCGCACCCGGATCGGCACGACCAACCGCACCAGCGGCGGCACCACGACCGGCGCGTCCCGGATCATCAACCACCCGTCCGCCGACCTGGCGCTCGTGCAGCTCAACACCTCGGTCGGCCAGGCCCCCGCGGCCGTGTCGGCCACGTCCGGCCCGGTCGGCACCGCCACCCGCATCATCGGCTGGGGCCAGACGTGCCCGACCCGTGGCTGCGGCGGTGCTCCGATCACCCTGCAGGAGCTCAACACGTCGATCGTGACGGACAGCCGTTGCGCCGGCATCCGCGGCGCCTCGGAGATCTGCACCAACAACACCGGTGGCAACAAGGGCGCCTGCTACGGCGACTCGGGTGGCCCGCAGGTGAAGTCCGTCAACGGCCGCTGGGAGCTCATCGGCGCGACCAGCCGCTCCGGTGGTGGCGCGACCTGCGCGACCGCTCCGTCGATCTACGTGGACGTCCCGTACTACCGCTCGTGGATCAGCCAGTACGCGGGCACCGTGTGAGCTCACGCTGACGCCGTGACCCGGTAAACGCATTCCGAAGGTCCGTCTCCCAACTGTTACAGGAGGCGGACCTTCGCGTTGCAACCTGAGCACATCCCCCGTCGTCTACTTCGGCAGGAGATGGATCAACCAGGGGGTGCGCGATGCGGATGCTGCTCGTGGCGGTCGCGTTGATGTCAGTGGCGGGGTGCGCGCAGGGGGCCGTGCACGCCGAGACTCCAACAGCGCCACCACCATCGTCGTCTTCCACCGCCGCCCCGTCGCCGTCGCCGCCGCCGTCATCGGAGACGCCTCCCCCGCCGCCGCCTCCCCCGCCCGTCGTGAAGCCGACGCCGTGCACCATCAGCGACGGGGTCTGCATCCAGCTCTCGACGAACCAGACGTGGGTCGTGCGCGGCGACAAGATCGTCTACGGCCCGGTGCCGATCACGCACGGCCGCCAGGGCTTCGAGACGCCACTCGGCAACTTCCCGGTACTGCGCAAGGTGAAGGACGAGTGGAGCCGGCCCTACAACGCGCCGATGCCGTGGTCGACGTACTTCACCGAGAGCGGCATCGCGTTCCACGAGGGCTCGCTGACCGTGCCGTCGCACGGATGTATCCACCTGGACCCGCCGTCGGCGCGGTACTACTTCAACAACCTCGCGATCGGCGACACCGTCCAGGTCGTTTCATAAGAGCATGATTCACCTCACCCGTTAGTGGTTACTCCACTACCGAGAGGTGATGTGAGATGCGAGTTCTGATCGCGACGGTGCTCCTGATCCTCGGTTTCGCCGTTCCCGCGCAGGCCCAGGCGGGATGCACCGTCCACAACGGAGCGTGCCTGGAAAAGCACTCGAACCGGGCGTGGCTCGTGTTCAACGGCAGGACGAGCTACGGCCCGGTGCCGATCAGCCACGGCAAGCCGGGGTACGAGACCCCGGTCGGCACGTTCTCGGTGCTGCGCAAGGTGAAGAACGACTGGAGTGTCCCCTACAACGGCCCGATGCCGAACGCGGTGTACTTCACCACGACCGGTATCGCATTCCACCAGGGTGACACGACCACCCAGTCGCACGGTTGCATCCGGTTGCCCGCGGACGCCTCGCTCGTGTTCTACGACAACCTGATGATCGGCGAGCGGGTGCAGGTGCTGCCCTAGCCGATCGCTGCCCACCGGCGTCGCCGGTGGGCAGCCGTCAGGTTGTGACCACCACTCGGCAGTCCACTTCGGACTCCTAGATTCCCATGTCGCTCAACGGCGTCCCGCGGTCGGCCCGCCGGCGCAGGAGCTCACGGACCGTCGCCTCGATGCCGTCCACCTTCTTGAGCGCCGTCTCGTGGTCCAGCCCGTCGTCCTCCCTGGCCAGCGTGTAGATCACTCCGCCGGCGCTCGCGACGTGGTCGGGCACCCAGACGATGCCGCGCTGGTCGAGCAGGCCGGCGACGCTGTCGTCGGTGAGCTGGTTGTTGGCGGGCCCCACGACCAGCTTGGCGTCGAGGTACGCGACGGTCTCCGGGCTCAGCACGCCACCCACCGCGGCCGGGACGAGCACGTCGGCCTTGACCTTGTAGGCCTCGTCCGAGTGCACCCAGCCGAACTCGCCCGTCCGCCTGCTCTCGTCCACATCGGACACGGTGATGTCCGCGCCCCGCAGACCTTGCGCGATCAGCTCGCCCACCGAGCCGAACCCGCTGATCACGACCTTCTTGCCGGTCAGGTCGCTGGTGCCGAAGACGTGCTCCGAGGCCGCCCGCAACGCCGCCAGCACGCCCTGCGCGGTGGGACCGCTCGACGAGCCCGTGCCGCCGTGCTCCTCGGGCAGGCAGTAGGCGTGCGGGGTCAGCTCGCTGAGCGTCAGCATGTCGTCCGGCCCGGTGCCGACGTCAGGCCCCGCGCGGTAGGAGCCGCCGAACTCGTTGATCAGGTCGGCGTGGTCGAGCAGCACCGCGCGCCGCAGCTCCGGGGTGAGCGGCCGGTCGACGACGATCACACTCTTGGCTCCACCGTGCGGGATTCCCGCTGCCTCGCACTTGAGCGTCATGGCCTTCGACAACCGCAGCACGTCCGTGACGGCGTCGGTGATCGTGGCGTACTCCTTCATCCGGCACCCGCCGACCGCCGGTCCCGCGTCCGTCGAGTGCACGGCGACCATCGTGGTCATCCCTGACCGCTTCCCCGTGCGGACGACGAGTCGTTCGTGTTCCCACATCTGCGTTCCTCCCGAACTTCAACCGGCTTTCGTGTTTGAAGTTAGAGTGATGAGCAGGATGACCACGACTTCGCCGAACGTTATTCGACAGGGCGGCGTGAGGACACGACATGGATGAACTTGATTCGGCGATCGTGCGGGAACTGCAGCGCGATGCCCGGCAGTCGAACCGCGACATCGCCCGCAAGGTGGGCGTTGCGCCGTCGACGTGCCTGGAACGCACGCGCCTGCTGCGCGAACGAGGCGTGATCCGCGGCTATCACGCCGACATCGCCCCGTCCGCGCTGAACCGCGGTGTGCAGGCGTTGGTGTCGGTGCAGGTCCGTCCGCTCAGCCGCGCCGTGATCGACGCCTTCAAAGCCTTCACCGCCGGACTTCCCGAGGTGACGGCGGTGTTCGTGATGGCAGGCAGCGACGACTTCGTCATCCACGTGGGCGCTCAGGACATCGAGCGCCTGCACGCGTTCCTGGCCGACCGGCTGAGCCAGCGCAAGGAGATCGTCGGCTTCCGCACGTCGATCATCTTCCAGCACCTGGCGAAGCACGACCCGGCACCGCTGCCGATGGCCTGACCGGCCGGTGCCGGCCAGGCCCTCGCGCGTCAGGTGCCGTCGCTGGAGTGGCCGGGGAACAGGTGCGCCGACGGGTTGAGCGCCACCGCGATGTTGTTGACCGCGGTCGCCGCCTCCCCGAACCCGGTGGCGATGAGCTTGACCTTGCCGGGGTACTGCGCGACGTCGCCCGCCGCGTAGACGCGGTCCAGCCTGGTCTTCATCGTGGTGTCGACGAGAACCGCGCGGTGGTCGAGCTCGAGCCCCCACGACTCGATCGGCCCGAGGTCGGCCGTGAACCCGAGCGCCGCGACGACCGTCTGCGCGGGCAACGTCTTCACGTCCTCACCCTTGACCTTGACGTCCACTTCGGACAGTGGCTCGCCGCGCAGCGCCAGCACCTCGGCGTCGGTGATGATCTCGACCCCGAGCTCCCGCACCTGCCGCACGGTCGCGGCGTGCGCCCGGAAGTTGGCGCGGCGGTGGACGATCGTGACGGCGGCGGCGATCGGGTGCAGCGCGAGCGCCCAGTCGAACGCCGAGTCGCCACCGCCCACGATCACCACGTGCTGCCCGGCGTGTTCGGCCAGCACCGGCACGAAGTGGACCATGCCGCGCCCCAGCCAGCCGTCGCCCGCGGGCAGCGGACGCGGGTTGAACTCGCCCATGCCCGCCGTGATCAGCATCGCACCGGCGTTGATCGTGGTGCCGTCCGCCAGCCCGACCCTGAGTCCGTCCTCTGTGGACTCCAGCGTCCGCGCCTGCCGGCCGAGCAGGTAGGTCGGCTTGAACTGCCCCGCCTGCTCCACCAGCCCGTTGACGAGGTCGCGTCCCCGGATCGCCGGGAACCCCGCCACGTCGAAAATCATCTTCTCCGGATACATCGCCGTGACCTGGCCGCCCGGTTCGGGCAGGGCGTCGACCACTGCGACGTCGAGTTCCCGGAAGCCTGCGTAGTAGGCGGCGAACAACCCCGTGGGACCAGCGCCCACGATGAGGAGGTCGACGTCACGCTCCATGAGTGGTGCCCTTCTGCCAGTGGTGGGTGGCAGTGCTGTGATCGACCATAGAGACTCGAAGGCATGTCTGAACAGGAGTACCGCGTCGAGCACGACACGATGGGTGAGGTCCGCGTGCCGGTCGACGCATTGTGGCGCGCCCAAACCCAACGCGCGGTCGAGAACTTCCCGATTTCCGGTCGAGGCCTGGAACGCGCCCAGATCCGGGCACTGGGCCTGCTCAAGGCGGCGGCGGCCCGCGCGAACGCCCGGCTCGGCGTTCTCCCCGACGACGTGGCCTCCGCCATCGCCACGGCCGCCGACGAGGTCGCCGCGGGCCAGTGGGACGCCCACTTCCCGGTCGACGTCTTCCAGACGGGCTCCGGCACGTCCTCGAACATGAACGCCAACGAGGTCATCGCCACCCTGGCCACCCGTTCGCTGGGCCGCGACGTGCACCCGAACGACCACGTCAACGCCTCGCAGTCGTCCAACGACACCTTCCCCACGACCCTGCGCGTGGCCGCCACCGAGGCCGTGGTGACCGACGTGATCCCGTCGTTCGAGCACCTGCTGGGCGTACTCGAGGCACGCGCCGCCGAATGGTCCGAGCTGGTCAAGTCCGGCCGGACGCACCTCATGGACGCCGTGCCGATCACGCTCGGCCAGGAAGCCGGCGCCTGGGCGTCCCAGGTCCGTTACTCGGTCGAACGGCTGCGGGCGTCCATCCCGCGCCTCGCGGAACTGCCGATCGGCGGCACGGCGGTCGGCTCCGGCCTCAACGCCCCCGCGGACTTCGGCACCCTCGTCGCCGCCGAACTGGCGTCCGCCACCGACCTCCCCCTGGTCGAGGCACGCGACCACTTCGAGGCCCAGGCCACCCAGGACGGCGTGGTCGAGATCTCCGGCCAGCTGCGCGCGGGCGCCGTGGCGTTGTTCAAGATCGCCAACGACCTCCGCTGGCTGGGCTCCGGCCCCCGCACGGGCCTGGGCGAACTGGCGTTGCCCGACCTCCAGCCGGGCAGCTCGATCATGCCGGGCAAGGTCAACCCGGTGATCTCCGAAGCCACGATGATGGTCGTGGCCCAGGTGATCGGCAACGACGCCACCGTCGCCTTCGCCGGCTCCCAGGGCAACTTCCAGCTGAACGTGATGCTCCCGGTCATCGCCCGCAACGTCCTGGAGTCGTCCCGCCTGCTCGCCGCCGTGGCCCGCCTGCTGGCCGACAAGGTCCTGGCGGGCACGGAGCCCCAGGCGACGCAGATGCGCGAGTACGCGGAGTCGTCGCCGTCCATCGTCACGCCGCTGAACCGCTACCTCGGCTACGAGGAGGCGGCGTCGATCGCCAAGCAGTCGCTGAAGGAACGCAAGACGATCCGCGAGGTGGTGCTGGAACGCGGCCACGTGCCGTCGAAGCTCACCGAGGAACAGCTGGACGCCGCCCTGGACGTCCTGCACATGGCCCGCGGAGGCCGCTGAGCGCTCTGATCCGGTGCCGGGTAGTGCCGGCACCGGATCAGAGCGGTCGCCGAGCTCGTCAGGAGTACATCGCGAGCCAGATGGCGATGTAGTGGCAGATCGCCGCCACCACGGTCGCGGCGTGGAAGAACTCGTGGTACCCGAAAACCTGAGGCCACGGATTGGGCCACCGAGTCGCGTAGAACACTGCCCCAACGGTGTAAAGCGCCCCGCCCACCAACAACAGCACCAGGGCAGCGGCCCCGGCGTGGTGCAACAGTTCGGGCAGCACGAAGACGGCCACCCAGCCCAGGGCGATGTAGATCGGCACCCCGAGCCACCGCGGCGCGTGCGGCCAGGCCAGCTTCAAAGTCACGCCGAGCAACGCGCCGATCCACACCACGGTGAGCACGACGCGTCCGGTGCCGGGATTCATCGCCAACAGCGCGAACGGGGTGTAGGTGCCGGCGATGAACACGAAGATCATCGAGTGGTCGAGGCGCTTCATCCACGTGCGCACGCGGTCGGACTTCCACGTCACGCGGTGGTACAGCGCCGAGACGCCGAACAGGCCCAGGACCGTCAGGCCGTAGACGGAGGTGGCCAGGGCGGCGCGGCCGGACACTGTGGACGCTGCGAGAGCGATGAGTGTCGCGCCGGTCGCCACCGAAGTGATGAAGGACCAGAAGTGCAGCCACCCACGAAGGCGCGGCCGCAGTCCGGGCTGTGGAGGAATGGTCGCAGTGGTCACAAGACCCTAGGTTACGCGACCGTAGGTTACGGACCATGGCGTCGTGATGAAGCTTGCACGGCGTACGCTCTTCTGGCGTGGCACTCCGCACCCGTGTGAAAGACGTCGCTATCCACCTCTACGAGTGGATTCTCCGGCGTGAACTGAGCGGAACACAGGTGCCCAAGCACGTGGGCGTGGTCCTCGACGGCAACCGGCGCTGGGCCAGGGAAGCCGGGTTCACCGACGTCGCGCACGGGCACCGGGCCGGCGCGCGCAAGATCCTCGAGCTTCTCGAATGGTGCGATGACGCCAAAGTGGAAGTCGTCACGCTCTGGATGCTGAGCACCGACAACCTCAACCGCGACGCCGAAGAGCTCGCGCCGCTGCTGGACATCATCGCGGACATCACCGACGAGCTCGCCGGGGACGGGAAGCCCTGGCGCGTCCGGCACGTCGGCGCCATCGACATGCTGCCCGCCGAGCACGCCGAGCGCCTCACGAGCGCCGCCAACAAGACCAAGAGCCGCACCGGCATCCAGGTCAACGTCGCGGTGGCGTACGGGGGCAGGCAGGAGATCGCGGACGCCGTCCGGAAGCTGCTGCAGGCGCACGCCGAGCGTGGCGGCACCATCGAGGAACTGGCCGAGGTGCTCGACGTCGACCACATCGCGGAGCACCTCTACACGTCCGGGCAGCCGGACCCCGACCTGATCATCCGCACGTCCGGTGAGCAGCGGCTCTCCGGGTTCATGCTCTGGCAGTCGGCGCACTCGGAGTTCTGGTTCTGCGAGGCCTACTGGCCCGGTTTCCGGCGCACCGACTTCCTGCGGGCCATGCGCGAGTACGCCAAACGTCACCGCAGGTACGGCAACTGAGACGCCGATGGGGCGCCCACCGCGAGGTGAGCGCCCCATCAGGGTGAGAACCGTCAGCCCACGAAGTTGACGTCGTCGCCATCCACGATGCCGCCCGCCGCGCAGTTGTCGGTGATGCTCGGGGAGTTGACCGGCACCGCGGCGCCCAGCACGCCGACGTTGTTGCCGCAGGCGCCGACGACGGCGTTGACGTTGTTGCCGTTCAACACGCTCAGCAGCGGGCCGTTCACCTGCTCGAAGCTGTCAGGCGCTGCGGACGCCATCCCGGTGGCGCCGAACATCATGAGGCCAGCCGCGGCGACTGCGGCGACACACGCCTTCTTCAGCATTTCTTCTCCTTGTGCACGGATGCTACTAACTGGAAACAGTCCAGGGACGCCACGAAAAGGACGTCCCTGGACCAGGAATCAACCGAGAGCGGAAATCAGCCCACGAAGTTGACGTCGTCGCCATCCACGATGCCGCCCGCGGCGCAGTTGTCGGTGATGCTCGGGGAGTTGATCGGCACCGCGGCGCCCAGCACGCCGACGTTGTTGCCGCAGACGCCGACGACGGCGTTGACGTTGTTGCCGTTCAACACGCTCAGCAGCGGGCCGTTGACCTGGTGGAAGCCGGGGTAGTAGTGGTGGTCGTCGTGGCCCTCGCCGGCCATGGCGGCCGGGGCGAACGCGAGCGACAGAGCAGCGGCGGCGGCAACCGCCGCGAAGACCTTCTTCACGTCATTCTCCTTCATGTCGGGTCATCCCCGTCATTTCCGGAGTCTTCGGGGATCTCCGGAGCGGTGGGGCCTCCGATCGGAAACGCTATAGCCGGGAATCTGGTTCGGCCGTCCCGATAACCCCATTGTGTGACGGCAAGATCAACAAAACTCCCCGATCAGGTGGCGCTCGATTCACAGCGCAATCCCGGGTAAGACGCTGTGGTAGACGCTCTACGCTCTCCGACTCATGGACGCCAACGAGCTGGTGCGCGGATATCTGGTGGTCGGGCTGCGGCTCGGGCGCCTCGTGTCCGGGTTCGTCGACTCGTTCACGGGCGACCCGGCGCTGAGCCGCGCCGTCGACAACGAGCCACGCCTGCACCCCAGGGCCCTGGGCGGCCACGCGCGGCTGCTGCGCCGGGAGCTTTCCGGCAGCGACCTCGCTGAGCAGCGCAAACAGTTCCTCGACGCCCACCTGCGGGCGTTGGAGTGCACCGCGCGCAAGCTCGACGGCGAGCGCATCCCGTTCGTCGACGAGGTCGAGCGGTACTTCCAGGTCCGCATCCGCCCCGGCGACGAGGACGCGTACGCGCAGGCCCACCGCAACCTCGACGCGGTGCTCAAAGGGCCGGGCACGCTCACCGACCGCCTCACCGCCTTCCGCGCGGCCGACGAAGTGCCCGCACGCAGGCTCCAGGGCGCCGTACAGGCCATTTCCAGCGCGCTGCGGGACCGGGTGCGCCAGAAGTACGCGCTGCCCGAGCAGGAGATCGTGGAGTACCAGATCGTCACGAACAAGCCGTGGAGCGGCTTCAACTACTACCTCGGCGGCTACCGCAGCAGGGTCGCGGTCAACGCCGACCTCGGCCACCGCATGTCGAACCTGCCGCACCTGGTCGCGCACGAGTCGTATCCGGGCCACCACACCGAGCACTGCCGCAAGGACGCGGGCCTGGTCGCCAGGCGCGGTCACGCCGAGCAGTCGATCTTCCTGATCAACACGCCGCAGTGCCTGATGGCCGAGGGCATGGCCGACCTCGGGCTGCACGCCGCGGTCGGGCCGGGCTGGGGCGTCTGGACGGAGCGGATCCTCGGCGACCTCGGGTTGCGAATGGACGGCGAACTGTCCGAAAAGGTCGAGTCGGCGATGGCCGGCCTGCTCACCGTGCGGCAGGACGCCGCCCTGCTGCTCCACGACCGGGGCGCGGACCAGGACGACGTGGTCGCGTATCTGCGCAGATGGTTGCTGGTTCCGGAGCGTCGCGCACGGCAGATGGTGCGCTTTCTGGCAGATCCGTTGTGGCGCGCGTACACCACCACCTATGTCGAAGGGGTGCGCCTCGTGAGGGCGTGGCTCGACGTCCGCGCCCCCGGCGAGTCGCTCGACTCCCGCTATCTGAGACTTCTCGATGAGCCCCTCGTACCGGAATCACTCGAGTCGCAGGTCAGGGACGGTCTGTCGTGGCTCGCCCGCACGGCCGACGAAAACAGCATCTGACCAGCTCGAACACGGCTGCGGTCACGTTTCGGGTTGTTTGCCGGGAGATGACAAGTCGGGATTCACCTGTGTGGCTTCGTGCCGATGGGGCACTCCACAGGTAACTTCGAAAGTGGCGGGACGCGACCACTGCGGACCGCGCAGGGAGGCTCTGATCGTGGCTGACGACGTCGCGAGGGGGCCGGCACCCGGCCCTCGTGGTCGACCTGCCTGACGCCGTACCGGCGGAGGGTGAGACGACCGATCAGGGTGGTGCCTGGCCCAGCGAGGAGCGGACGCGGGTGCCGCGTTCGTGAGGGAGTTGCCGTGAACGCACGACGTCCCGCGAGCCGTTCCTCAGGCTCATCGCGCAGTTCTTCCTCCCGGCGCAAGTCCGCCGCCCCAGCCATCACGACATATGTGCTGGACACGTCGGTACTGCTGTCCGACCCACTCGCCGCCACCAGGTTCGCGGAGCACGAGGTCGTGCTGCCGCTCGTGGTGATCAGCGAACTGGAGGGCAAGCGCCACCACCCCGAACTGGGCTGGTTCGCGAGGGAAGCCCTGCGTCTGCTCGACGACCTGCGCTTGCGGCATGGTCGCCTCGATTCGCCGATCCCCATCGGGGATCTGGGAGGCACCTTGCACGTCGAGCTCAACCACTCCGACCCGGAGGTGTTGCCATCAGGTTTCCGAACGGACTCCAACGACGCCCGAATCCTCGCCTGCTCCCTCAACCTCGCTGCTGAGGGGCGCAACGTCACCCTGGTGACGAAGGACATGCCGCTGCGAGTCAAGGCCGGATCGGTCGGGCTCCAGGCGGAGGAGTACCGGGCACACGACGTGACCCTGTCGGGCTGGACGGGAATGTCCGATCTGGACGTTCCACAGTCCCTGGTGGACAGCCTGTTCAAGGAGAACGTCGTCGACCCCACCCAGTACGAGGACCTGGCGCACATCGCCGAACTGCCCTGCCACACCGGACTCCGGATGCTGGCGGGCACGTCGAGTGCGCTGGGCCGGGTGACCGCGGACAAGCAGATCAGGCTGGTGCGCGGGGATCGGGAGGCGTTCGGACTGCACGGAAGGTCCGCTGAGCAGCGGATCGCGCTGGACCTGCTGCTCGACGCCGATGTCGGCATCGTCTCGCTGGGCGGACGTGCGGGCACCGGCAAGTCGGCGCTGGCGCTGTGCGCCGGCCTCGAAGCGGTGATGGAACGCAGGCAGCACCGCAAGGTCGTGGTCTTCCGGCCGCTCTACGCGGTCGGCGGCCAGGAGCTCGGATACCTGCCGGGTTCCGAGAACGAGAAGATGGGGCCGTGGGCGCAGGCGGTGTTCGATACCCTCGGCGCGCTGGTGAGCCAGGCGGTCGTGGAAGAGGTGATGGACCGAGGCATGCTCGAGGTCCTGCCCCTCACCCACATCCGCGGCCGCTCACTGCACGACTCCTTCGTGATCGTGGACGAGGCGCAGTCGTTGGAGCGCAACGTGTTGCTGACCGTGCTGTCCCGCCTGGGCAGCAACTCGCGGGTGGTGCTGACGCACGACGTGGCGCAGCGCGACAACCTCCGGGTGGGCCGGCACGACGGCGTGGCGGCGGTGATCGAGAAGCTGAAGGGCCACCCGCTCTTCGCCCACGTCACGCTGACGCGCTCGGAACGGTCGCCGATCGCGGCGCTCGTCACCGAGATGCTGGAGGACTACGCCTCATAGTTCGGCCTTGACTGAAACTGTGTGGCTGAAAGTGTTTGACTGGAACGGTCCCGCGCAATCCGTTGCGCGGGACCGTTTCGCTCTAGGGCCTGTATCGAGGTCCATGTTCGCGATACAGGCCCTAGTCGAGCGCGCGTTTCATGAAGCCGCGCAAGCCGAGCGCTCCGAAGCCCGCGATCGCGACGACGAGCACGAGCAGCACGATCGGCAACGGGATGTGCGGCACGTCCGGCACCAGTTCCGCGCGCAGGCCCTCGCTCACGTACGTCAGCGGGTTGAGCGCGCAGATCACCTTGAACCACAGCAGATCGTCGCTCAACGACCGCCACGGGAACTGCGAGGAACCCGTGAACAGCAACGGCGTCAGGATCACCGCGAACATCACGTTGACCCGGCGCGCGGGCACCGACGTGCCGATGACCATGCCGACACTTCCTCCGGCGAGACATCCGAGGATGATCACCAGCAACGCCCCGGGAATGCCCGACCACTCCCACGACACGTCGAGCATCGCGAACCCGACGGGCACCATCAGCACGGCCGCGAAGAACCCGCGGACCGCACCGAACACGATCTTCTCCACCGCGACCAGCGGGATGGCGATCGGCGCCAGCAGGCGGTCCTCGATCTCGCGCGTCCACGAGAAGTCCAGCACCAGTGGCAGCGTCGTGTTCTGCAACGCGCCCAGGAACCCGTTCATGGCGATGATTCCGGGGAGGAGGACCTGGGCGAAGTCGTCCTGCACGTACCCGATGTCCCCCAGCACCTTCGCGAAGATGAAGAGGATGAAGAACGGCTGGATGATCACCTGCGCGAGGAAGCTCGGCAGCTCGCGACCCGTGACGAAGACGTCACGCCACAGGATCGCCTGGAACGTCCTGAGTTGGCTCACCGCAGCTCCCTGCCGGTCAGGTGGATGAAGACGTCCTCCAGGCTGGGCTTGCCGATCGCGACGTCGCTGACCGTGACGTCGAGGTCGCGCAGGACGTTCAGCACGGCAGGCAATGTGATCGCGGTGTCGCTGTCGGTGTAGACGCGGAACATGTTGTTCACGTCCTCGACCCGCTGTGCTCCGTCCACTTCGGACAGAGCCTGGGTGATCTTGGCCGCCTCGTGGCCGTTCGGGCTCACCGTGACGCTGACCGTGTTGCTGCCGGGCAGGTTCTTCGTGAGCTCGTCCGGCGTGTCGAGCGTGAGCAGCTTGCCGTGGTCGACGATGCCGACGCGGTCGCACAGCTTGGTTGCCTCGTCCATGTCGTGCGTGGTGAGCACGACCGTGACGCCCTCCGCGTGCAGTGCGGCGACGCGTTCGTGGACGAAGAGCCTGGCCTGCGGGTCGAGCCCGGTGCTCGGTTCGTCGAGGAACAGCACCTTCGGGCGGTGCATCAGCGCGCGAGCGATCATCAGCCGTTGCGCCTGACCGCCGGACAACGTGTCGACGAGCGCGTTCTGGTGGTCCTTGAGGCCCATCCGCTCGATGATGTCGTCGGCGAGCTGCTGACGTTCCTTCGGGCCGATGCCGTGATAAGCCGCGTGGAACAACAGGTTCTGCCGCGCGTTGAGCGAACGGTCGAGGTTGTTGCGTTGCGGCACAACGGCAAGCAACTGCCGCGCCCGCTTGGAGTCGGCCACCACGTCGACGCCCTCCACGAGCGCCTGCCCCGAGGTGGGACGGACGCGCGTGGTGAGGACACCGACCGTGGTCGTCTTGCCCGCGCCGTTCGGCCCGAGCAACCCGAAGACCTCGCCGCGGCGGACGTCGAAGCTCAATCCGTCCACCGCGGGCTTTTGTCCTGTTTTATAGACTTTGCGGAGATCTCTTACCGAGACCGCTTCGTCCACTTTCTCACCATCCCCCTGGCAACGGCCTTCCCTCCGCGAAGCCGGCAGCGGACTGGATGCCGAGCACAGCCTTGTCGTGGAACTCCTCCAACGTGGTCGCGCCGGCATACGTGCAGGCCGAGCGGACGCCGGACGTTATCTCGTCGAGCAGATCCTCCACGCTCGGCCGCACCGGGTCCAACCGCATTTTCGACGTGGAGATGCCCTCTTCGAACAACCCCTTCTTCGCCCGGTCGAACGCGTTGTCGCTGCGCGTCCTCGCGGACACCGCACGCTTCGAAGCCATTCCAAACGATTCTTTGTAAAGGTTGCCGCGCTCATCCCGCTGCAGATCGCCAGGCGACTCGTACGTCCCCGCGAACCAGCTGCCGACCATGACGCTGCTGGCCCCGGCCGCCAACGCCAGCGCCACGTCACGTGGATGCCGCACCCCACCGTCGGCCCACACGTGCTTGCCGAGCCTGCGCGCCTCCGCGGCGCACTCGGCCACCGCACTGAACTGCGGCCGCCCCACACCGGTCATCATCCGCGTGGTGCACATCGCGCCAGGCCCGACCCCGACCTTGATGATGTCCGCGCCGGCCTCGACCAGATCCCGCACACCCTCGGCGGTGACGACGTTGCCCGCCGCGACCGGCACCGTCGGATTCGCCTCCTTCACGGCCCGGAGCGCGGTGAGCATCTTCTCCTGGTGCCCGTGCGCCGTGTCCACGACGAGAACGTCCACCCCGGCCTTGATCAACGCCTCGGCCTTGGCCCTGACATCACCGTTGACCCCGACTGCCGCCGCAACCCTGAGCTTGCCGTCACCATCGGCGGCGGGCCGGTACACCTCAGCCCTGAGCGCGGTCAGCTCGGTCAGCACCCCGCTGAGCCGCTGCCCGGCATCGACACCGAGCGCGATCCGGTACGCGCTGTGATGCAACCGCTCGAACACCTCCTGCGGCTCCGTCTCGAGCGGCAACCGCAGCACGTCCGTGTTCATCACATCCCCGATGCGCGCAAACCGGTCAACGCCCGTAAGCGCCGCCTCGTCGACAACCCCAAGCGGCCGCCCACCGTCGTCCACGACGACGACCGCACCATGCGCCCGCTTGTGCAGCAGGTTCAACGCGTCCGCCACCGCATCACCAGTCGTGAGCGTCAACGGCGTGTCCCAGACGGGATGCCGCTCCTTGACCCACGCGATGATCTCCGCCACCGCCTCGGTGGGCACGTCCTGCGGGATGACAACAAGCCCGCCACGCCGCGCGATGGTCTCCGCCATCCGCCGCCCGGCCACGGCCGTCATGTTCGCGACGACGATCGGGATCGTGGCCCCGGTGCCGTCCGAAGTGGAGAGGTCGACGCCGAACCGCGACTCCACGGCACTGCGGCCGGGAACGAGGAACACGTCGTCGTAGGTCAGGTCGTAAGAGGGTCGATGCCCTTCGATGAACCGCACGTGCTTCCACGATACCCGCAGCGCCCCGCTTGGGCATGCGGCTCGTGTCTGTCCCGCGTAGACCGGTCCTGACGAGTCCGCGGCCGGTCTTGACGAGTGCCGTCCTGTGCAGACCGGTTCGGACGACTACGCCGCGCGCGGGCCGGTTCGGACGAGTCGGTCCGGCGCAGGCGAGTCGGTCCGGCGCAGGCCGGTCCTGGCGAGTCCGCCGCGCGCGGGCCGGGTTGGACGACTCCGCTGCGCGCGGGCCGGTCTGGACGAGTGCGGCCTGCGCAGCCTGGTCCTGACCTGCGCAGCCTGGTCCTGAGGAGTCCGCCGGGCGCAGAGCGATCTTGTCGAGTCGGCCGCGCGGGCCGGCCCTGACGACTTCGTCTGGCGCAGACCGGTGTGGAGGAGACGGGCTGCGTCTACCGAGGCGACGATAGTCCTGCCGCCGACCGACCCGGCCCCCGCGCTTCCTTACCTTGCGGAACGTTTGAAATTCGCTTTGGGTTCCTGGCTGTCCACAGCCTAGCCCGCCAGGCGTTTCCGCAGGTCAAAGCGACGCGATCTGTGGATACTTGAGATCTTGATGGATCGGCACGACGTAACGCAGCGCCCAACGCGCGACCGGCCTCCAGCCGCCGACCTCCGATCGCAAGCACCGCACGACGGGCTGCGCTCTGCAGTCGCACGTGCCGCGACCTCACGCCCAGCCCTGCCCAGTCAGCCCCGCCCAGACAGTGCCCGTACCCCAGGCAGCGCCCGCGCCCATCGGCCGCAACGAGCTCGCCACGACGAAGAGCGCGCGACGGTTACGGGTTCCAGGCGTAGCCCGTGGTCGCGGTGACCGCCACGAAGCCGAGCCGCTCCAGGATCGGCCTGCTGTCCTCGGTCGCGTCGACCTGGAGGTACTTGATGCCGCGCTCGACGGCGAGGCGGGCGCGATGAGCTACGAGCGCGCGGTAGATGCCCTTGCCGCGCCACTCGGGGAGGGTGCCGCCGCCCCACAGGCCCGCGAACTCCGTGCCGGGCACGATCTCGATGCGCGAGGACGACACGACCTTGTCGCCGGCCTCCGCGATCACCGCGATCACGTTCGGGTCGTCCTTCTTCTTCAGCAGGTGGTCTACCAGCCAGTCGTGCTCGCGGCCGAACACCTCGGTGGCGGTGGTGGCGAGCCGGTGGACGTCCGTCTCGTCCGTGACCTCCCGTACGACGATGCCGTCGAGTTGGACCGGGGCCGTCATCTGCTTGGCGAGGCCGATCAGCACGGTCTCGCGGCCTTCCGACTCGAAGCCGGCTTGGAGCAGCCGTTCGGGCAGGTCGGCGGGGGTGTCGTGGCTCCACGTCTTCCACTCGACGCTCTGGTTGCGCTCGGTGAAGTACTCGCGCTGGCGGGCAATCAAGTCGTCCAGGTCGGCGCCGGTGATGCCGAGGTCGGGCGGGCCGCCTACGAAACCGCGCCGGTGCGGCCAGCTCACCCGGAACACCGGGCCGTCACGGTCCACCACGGCGCCGGGGTCGAGGATCGTCCACTCGGTGGGGCGGGCCTGGGTGTCGAAGGCGCTGAGCAGCGCGGCAGCATCGGTCACAGCATCAGTCACTGGCCCGACGCTATTGCCGGGCGTTGCCTGGCCGCATCCGATTTTCAGGCTTCGGGGTTCGTTTCAGCCCTCGGGGTCCGTTTTCAGGCCTCGGGATTCAGTTGTGCGGTGGGCAGGAGTGCCCTCACCTCCTCGATCGTCGTCGCTTCTGACGGATCCTTGTCCGGGCGGTAGCGCACTACGCGGGCGAACCGCAGTGCGACGCCACCGGGATAGCGCGGCGAGACCTGTACGCCGTCCAGTTCGATCTCGATCACCAGCTCCGGGCGGACCATGACCACCCAGTCGTTCTGCTCGGTGGCGATCTCCCGCAGCGCCTTCGTCTGCCACTTGAGCAGCTCGTCGGTGAGGCCCTTGAAGGTCTTGCCGACCATCACGGGCGGGCCGCCGTCCGGGTCGCGGGCGCCGAGGTGCAGGTTCGACAGCCAGCCGCGGCGGCGGCCGCTGCCCCACTCGACGCCGAGCACGACCAGGTCGAGCGTGTGCACCGGTTTCACCTTCTGCCAGGCGCGGCCGCGTCTGCCCGCCGCGTAGGGCGAGGCCAGCGACTTCACCATCACGCCCTCGTGGCCGGCGGACAGCGCCGCCGTGACGACCCCTTCCGCCTCCTCCGGCGACGGGTCCAGCACGCCGGGGATGACGTGCTCGCCGGCTACCTGCCGCAGGGCGGCGAGGCGGTCGCGTAACGGCTCGTCGAGCAGGTCCTTGCCGTCGAGGTGCAGGCAGTCGAAGAAGTACGGGTGCAGCAGCAGCTCACGTTCGTCCTGCGCGCCGAACCGGCTCATCGTCTCCTGGAACGGGCGGGGTCTCCCCTCATCGGTCAGCGCCAGGGTCTCGCCGTCGAGCACCACCGACGTGCAGGGCAGGCCGCGGACGAGCTCGACCAGTTCCGGCACGGTCTTGGTGATCTCGCGCAACGTGCGCGTGTAGACGTGGACGTCGTCGCCGGAGCGGTGCACCTGGATGCGGGCGCCGTCGAGCTTGTGCTCCACCACGCAGCTGCCGAGTTCGGTCAGCGCCTCGCCCAGCGACTCCGCGGGTGAGGCGAGCATGGGCCGCAGCGGCCGCCCGACCTCGAGCCGGAACGCCTCCAGCGCCGTCGCGCCGCCCTCCAGCGCTGCCACGGCGGTCTCGGGTAACCGGCCGGACAGCATGAACGCCCGCCGCACCGTCTCGCCCGGCACGTCCGCCGCTGAGGCGATCGCGTCGAGCATCACGCCTTCCAGCGCGCCCTGGCGCAGTTCGCCGGTCAGCAGGCGGCGTAAGAAGTCCTGCTCCTGCTCGGTGGAACGGCTGAACAGCGCGGTCAGCAGGTCGGCCCGGCGCTGCGCGGAGCCCTTGCCGGACGTCGCCGCCACCTCGCCGAGCGCGGCGTCGACTTCGGCGACGGTGAGCTCGGCCGCGGCGGCTGCGGGCACCGACAGGTCGACGACCGTGCGCCAGCCCGCGCCGATACGCCCCTGCCGCGGCGTGCCTATGAGGAAGGACACCACCGCGACCACCACGTCTCCCGCCGCCGCGCGCAGCAACGCGGACAACGCCTTGACCTTGGCAAGGCGCGACCGGGTCGCCGCCACCGCGGCTGACGTGTCGACCACTTCGGTAAGAAGCACGGGTCTCATGGTGCACCCGAGCACTGACAATTTCTGGAGGCGCGGACTAGGCTGGCCGCGACGACCGTTCTACCTGGGGGTTTACCGCACCATGCGTGTTCTCATCGCTGCCGCCCTGCTTTTCGGCGCTGTCGCCGTCACGACGCTGGCCGGCCCCGCCGCCAGCGACCGCGAGCACATCCTCGGTGCCGACACGAGCGCCAAGCGCGAGCACATCCTCTAAGCGACGGCGACGTCCGCGATCTCCCTGACCGCTTCCCGCAGGCGGTCGGGGGTGAGCGACGCGTATCCGATCACGAGACCGGGCCACATGGGCGTGCGCGTGTACTGCGCCAACGCCCAGACGTGCACGTCACGGTCCGCAAGCCTGCTCTTCAACGCGAGGTCGTCCGTCCCGTCGGGCATGCGCAGCACGACGTGCAGCCCGGCCGCGACGCCGATCGGCTGCCATGCTGGCAGGTGTTCCGCGACGGCCTCCAACAACGCGTCACGCCGCTTCCGGTAGAGCGCGCGCGTACGTCGCAGATGCCGGTCATAACCGCCCGTCCGCAGCAGGTGCGCGAACGCGGCCTGAGGGATCGTGCCGGTGCCCATGTCGTTGTACTGCTTGCGTTTCACGATGCCTTCGCGCAGACGTTCCGGCACCACGAGCCATCCGAGGCGCAACGCGGGCGCCAGCACCTTGCTGGTCGTCCCCTGGTACACCACGTGTTCGGGCGCGAGTGCCTGCAACGCTCCCAAGGCCGGCCGGTCGTACCGGTGCTCGGCGTCGTAGTCGTCCTCGATGATCAGCCCGTCCCGCTCGCGCGCCCAGTCGACGAGCGCACGCCGCCGTTCCGGGTGCAGCACCACGCCGAGCGGGAACTGGTGCGCCGCGGTGACCAGTACGCCTTTGCAGTCCGTTTTGGACAGTAGATCGACCCGGATTCCCTTGTCGTCCACGGGAATCGGCACGGTCTCGAGACCGTGCGACCGCAGCATGTCCTCGCCTCCGAAGTGGCTGGGTTCCTCGATCGCGATGCTGCCGCGCAAGACCCGTGCGGCGAGCTGCAGACCGTCCGCCGCGCCGTTGGTGATCACCGCGTCCTTCGCGACCACCGCCCGCACGCGGGCCAGGTAGTCGACGATCTCCTTGCGCAGCCCCACGAACCCGGCCGGATCGGGGTAGGCGAGGTCGTCGTCGGGCAGCTCGGCGAGCGCCGCCCGGTGCGCCGCGACCCACTCGGCACGGGGGAACGCGCCCAGCGCCGGCAGTCCGGGACGCAGGTTGTACCGCCACCGTTGCGGCGGCTCCGGCACTCCGGACGCGCCGGCCGGTCCGAGGCTCGCGACCGTCGTCCCCGACCCGCGCCGCGTGGTGAGGTAGCCCTCCGCCACGAGCTGCGTGTACGCCGACGTCACCGTCCCGCGCGCCACGCCGAGCTGGTCGGCCAGGTCACGGCTCGACGGCAGCCGCGTCCCCGGCGGGAGCCGCCCGTCCCGGATCGCCCGGCGCAGCTCGACCTCCACTCCGCGACGACGCTGGTGCCCCGGCAGCAGCAGCTCGCGAAAAGTGGTCCAGTTCGCAACCATGGAAGTGGAGCTTAAACCTGGACCAGTCAGGCGCAAGGCTCTGAGGCATGAAAATCGGGGTGGCCGCGGGAGCGACAGCGGCAATGATCGTCGGCGCGTCTGTGCCGATCACCGGAATGCTGGAGGGCTATCCGGTCCTGACCGGCCAGGCCATGCGCTACGCCCTCGGCGCCGTCGTGTTGCTGCTGGTCGCGCGCCGTCTGCCGATGCCGTCGTGGCGCGACGTCCCACCGCTGCTGGGTGTGGTCGTCTCGGGCATGCTCGGCTTCAACGCGCTGCTCATCGCGGCCCAGCAGTACGCCGAACCGGGCTTCGTCGCGGCCGTGATGGGCGGCGCCCCGATCGCGTTGGCGCTGCTTTCGCGGAAACGGACCGGATCCGCCGTTGTCGGCGCCGTGGTGGTGGCGGCAGGCATCGTGCTGTTGTCCGGTGGTGGCTCGTGGCACGGGCCAGGTCTTGTGCTGGCGTTGCTCACGATGGTCTGCGAGGTCTGCTTCACCCTGTTCGCCGTGGGCGTCGTACGCCGCCTCGGCGTGCTGGGTGTGGCGACCTGGACCTGCATCTTCGCGGCGGTGATCGGCGCAGTGCTCGGCACGTTCGTCGGCGGCTGGCAGGTGCCGGACACCCGTCAGACCTTCGCGCTGGCACTGCTGGCCGTGGTGGTGACCGCGCTGGCTTTCGGGCTCTGGTACTTCGCCGTGAACCGGCTGGGCTCCGACCGCGCGGGGGTGCTGATCGGCTTGATGCCGGTGGCGGGTCTGGCGACCTCGGTGCTGTTGGGCGTGCAGGAGCTCACGCTCGTGTCTGTCGTCGGCGTCACCACGGTCGCACTCGGGTGCGTTATCGGACTCCGGAGGGGGACGCACCACACACACGGCGCGGGCCGGGTACCCCCAAAATCAACAATAGCGAACGGGTCTGACACTCCGGCGGGAGTTCTTGCGCCATAACGGGTGTTCGCGCCCGACGTGCAGCGGCTCTGCCGTGGCCGTGTGCGAGGGCTGAGCCGCATGGCCCCAACGATCTCCCGCCGTGAACCGCCCAGCAGGGTCGGGGCAGTGCACGTCCGCCGCCACACCCATCGGATAACGGGCTCGGGAGGCCGTACCGCCTCCCGAGCCCGTGACCGTCGCGGACGAGACCGACCCGGAACTAGGCCAGGTCAGGGCCCTGCGAGCGGAGGTCGTCGACGCGCGACATGGCGTCGCGCAGTTCGCCCAACCACGTGTCCGCGTGCTCGCCGACCAGGCGGACCGCCCACGCCAGGGCGTCCGCGCGGGAGCGGGCCACGCCGGCGGCCACCAGCGTGTCGAGCACCTGGCGTTCTGGCTGGCGCAGGCGCGTCATGACCGGCACGGCCAGGTGCGTGAAGAGTTCGCGGGTGTCACCGAGCGAGGCTCCCCAGGCCACCTTGCGGCCGTAGCGGTGCTCGGCCTGGCGGGCGATCTCGATGCGGTCGTCCCGCGTTTCCTCACGCCAGCGGGAGATGCGGCCCGACTCGGCCGCGGCGCGTGAGGCGTCGTCGAACTCGCCTTCCAGTGCCGGCAGGGTGCCGACGATGGTGATCTCCTCGCGGTCCACGATCACCTCGGGCGCGCCGGTGAACCAGCCGTCGGGCAGCCTGCCCGCGAACCATGCCGCCGCGTCGTCGGCCGAGGGCAGGTCAGCCTGTTGCCAGCCGCCTCGTCCTCTCCATCCACGTCCCATTTCAACCACCCCTGATTACATGATTACGTCGTAACCGACGTTACGCGTGTAACCAGCTAGAGAGTGTTCGCCGTCAGCGAAGTGACCAGGGCATCCGCCGACACGACGGGCCTGTCGCACACATAGCCACGGCAGACGTAGGCCGCGGGGCCTTCGTCGACCAACGGGCGGTCTTCCAGCAACGGCACGGATGCGGGTTCTCCTGCCACGACGACGCCGCCTCCGGGAACATGAGCGACCGCCGCCGCCCACAGCGCTGCACGGCGCGAGTCGTCCGGACCGACGACGGCCACCTGCAGCGGGCCGGCTACCAGTGCTTCCGCGACGGTCAGCCAGTGTCCGGCGAAGCGGGGCGCGCGGGCGGCCAGCAACCCGGCGCGGGTCACCGCTGCGGACGCAGCATCGAAGTAGCGCGAAGAACGATCGGCGCCGGACAGCAAGGACGCCGTCAGCAGGGCCGAGGCCAGCGAGGACGCACCCGACGGAGACGCGTTGTCGGTCGAGTCGGCGGGACGGCGCACCAGAGCTTCGGCGTCGTCGGCCGTGTCGTAGTAGGCGCCCGGAGAGTCCGGCACGGCGAAACGAGAGAGGGCGGTGTCCAACAGGCCGCACGCCAGGTCGAGCCACCGGATCGAACCCGTGACCTGGTGCAAGGCCAGCAGTCCGTCCGCGAAGCAGCCGTAGTCCTCCAGCACGCCGAACGACGGCCCGGCCACCCCGTCGCGTGAGGTCCGCAGCAGCCTGCCCTCGACCAGGTGCACCGACGCGAGCAACGAGGCAGCCTCCGAGGCAGCCGAGATCCACGACGGCTCGCCGAAGAAGGCGCCCGCCTCGGCCAGTGCGGCGATCGTCATGCCGTTCCAGGACGCGATCACCTTGTCGTCCCGGCCGGGCTGCGGCCGCGCGGCACGCACCGCCAGCAGCGAAGCACGCACGTCCTCCCCCGGCTCCGACACGAACCGCAAGGTCGACTTACCGTCCTCGAAGTTCGGTTCGGAGGTCACGCCGAAAGCGGCGGCCGCGTCCCCCAACTCCTCGAAGGACCACACATAGGTGAGGCCTTCGACGCCCTCGGTGTCCGCGTCCAACGACGCCGCGAAGCCACCTTCGGCCGTGCGCAGATCCCTCAGCAGGAACGCGGCCGTGTCCCGCGCGACCCGTTCGTGGCGCTCGGAACCGGTCACCCGCGTCAGGTGCGTGTAGAAGCGAAGCAGCAAAGCGTTGTCGTACAACATCTTCTCGAAGTGCGGCACCTCCCACGACGCGTCGACGCTGTAGCGCGCGAACCCTCCGCCGAGCTGGTCGTACATGCCGCCGTTCGCCATCGCGTCGGCGGTCGCGGTCGCCATCGAGATCGCCTCGACCGAGCCGGTACGTTCGTGGTGGCGCAGCAGAAACTCCACCACCATCGACGGCGGGAACTTCGGCGCGCCACCGAACCCTCCGTTGCGCCGGTCGAACTCGCCGAGCAACGACACCACCGCACCGGCCAGCACATCCGAGTCCACAGTGGACTGCGGCAGCGGCGCGGCGTGCCGGGAGATCTCCTGCACCACGACCGAGGCCGACTTCAGCACGTCCTCCGGCCGCTCGGTCCACGCCGCCGACACGGCCTCGATCACCTGCCGGAACGACGGCATGCCCGGCCGGGGCGACGGCGGGTAGTAGGTGCCGGCGTGGAACGGCCGCGCGTCCGGCGTCAGGAACACCGTCATCGGCCACCCGCCGTGGCCGGTCATGGCCTGCGTGACCTCCATGTACACGGCGTCGACGTCCGGACGTTCCTCGCGATCCACCTTCACCGAGACGAAGTTCGCGTTCAGGAACGACGCGACCTCAGCGTCCTCGAAAGACTCGTGCGCCATCACGTGACACCAGTGGCAAGCCGCGTAGCCGACCGACAGCAGCACCGGCACGTTCCGCCGTCGCGCCTCGTCAAACGCCTCGGAGCCCCAGGGCCACCAGTCGACCGGGTTCTGAGCGTGCTGCAGCAGGTACGGACTGGTGGCGCCGGTGAGCCGATTGGTCATGCCGACCACACTAAATCAGCAGCGCAGAGGCCGAATCTCGATCAGACTCGACCTCGTGTTGCTCACCATGACCACGACGCACCAGCCGGCGACCGATCTCGGCCATCTGCTGCACAAGCATCCTGACCGGGCTCAGTCCTTCACGACGAGCTCGGGGGTCGCGCACGTCTTCTACCCGAAGGCGACGAACGAGGAATGCACGGTCGCCCTCCTGCTGGAGGTCGACCCCATCGCGCTCGTGCGAGGTCCCGGCAGCACGCTCACCCAATACGTCAACGACAGGCCGTACGCGGCCGGGTCGCTGCTCACGGTCGCGCTCGGCAGCGTGTTCCGCACCGCCATGAACGGCCGCAGCGAGAGCTACCCCGAGCTCGCCGCGACGCCGATTCCGCTGGTCATCCGCATCCCTTCGCTGCCACACCGGCTCGCCGCGCAGCTGTTCACGCCGCTCGGCTGGGACGTCGAGATCACCGGGCACGGCGACTCGCGCTTCGGCGACGTGACGCTGACCGGCACCGTCAGGCTCAGCGACGCGTTGAAGCACCTCTACGTGCTGTTGCCCGTGCTCGACGGCGGCAAGCACTACTGGGTCGCCGCGGACGAGGTCGACAAGCTGCTCAAGGCCGGTGACGGCTGGCTCTCCACGCACCCGGACAAGGACCTGATCACCACCCGGTACCTGGCGCGCAAGCGACCGCTGATCACCTCCGTGCTGGAACGGCTCGCCGAGGTCGACGAGGTTGAGCCCGAGGAGCTCGACAACGCGCTGACCGAACCGAAGATCTCCCTTGCCGGACAACGCAAGGAAGCCGTGATCAAGGAGCTCAAGCAGGCACGGGCCAAGCGCGTGCTCGACCTCGGCTGCGGTGGCGGCGCGCTGCTGCGGCAGCTCGTCGCCGAGCCCGAGTTCACCGAGATCCACGGTGTCGACGTGTCCGCGAAGGCGTTGCAGGAGGCCGCGCGCAAGCTGCACCTGGACCGTCTGGACGACCGCCGGCGCGAGCGGATCACGTTGCGGCAGTCGGCTTTGACCTACGCGGACTCCGAACTGGCCGGTTACGACGCCGCGGTGCTGATGGAGGTCGTCGAGCACATCGACCCGTCACGCCTGCCGGCGCTGGAGCACTCGGTCTTCACCGTGGCACGACCCGCGACCGTGCTGGTGACCACGCCGAACGTCGAGTACAACCCGCTGTTCGAAACCTTGCCGGAGGGCCAGCTGCGGCACTCCGACCACCGTTTCGAGTGGACGCGGGCGGAGTTCGGGGCCTGGGCGGACGGCGTCGCCGAACGCCGTGGCTACACCGTGCGCTACGTGCCGATCGGGCCGGAGGACGCCGAACGCGGCGCGCCGACCCAGATGGCCGTGTTCACCGCTACTGATCTTTCCGGGGTGGGCGAGAACTGATGGAACTGAAGATTCCCGACCTGTGCCTGGTGGTGCTGATCGGCGCCTCCGGATCCGGCAAGTCCACCTTCGCGCGCAAGCACTTCCTGCCCACGCAGGTGTTGTCGAGCGACTACTTCCGCGGGCTCGTGGCCGACGACGAGAACGACCAGTCGGCGTCCGCGGCCGCGTTCGACGTGCTGCACTACGTGGCGTCCAAGCGGTTGGAGGCCGGCCGCGTCACAGTCATCGACGCGACCAACGTGCAGGCGCCCGACCGCGCCAAGCTGGTCGAGGTCGCGAAGAAGGCGAACGTGCTTCCGGTCGCGATCGTGCTCGACACGCCGACCGAGGTGTGTCTCAGGCGCAACGCCGAGCGACCGGACCGCGACTTCGGCGCGCACGTCGTGAAGCGGCACCGTGCCGCGTTGCGGCGGTCGTTGAAGTTCCTCGGCAAGGAGGGCTTCAAGCGCGTCCACGTGCTGCGCTCCGAGTCCGATGTGGACAATTCGACGATCGTGTACGAACGGCTGCTCAACGACCTCAGGCACGAGACCGGGCCGTTCGACGTCTTCGGTGACGTGCACGGCTGCCGCGCGGAGCTGGAGGAGCTGCTCACCGAGCTGGGCTACGCGATTCGCCGGGACGACGAAGGCCGTGCGGTCGACGCGGTCCCGCCGGGGAACCGCAAGGCCGTCTTCGTCGGCGATCTCGTGGACCGCGGGCCGGACACCCCTGGTGTGTTGCGGCTCGTGATGGGCATGGTCGCCCACGGCCACGCCTTCAGCGTGCGCGGAAACCACGAGGAGAAGCTCGTGCGGGCGATGCGCGGGCACAAGGTGACGGTCCGGTACGGGCTGGAGAAGTCGCTGGAGCAGCTCGCGCACGAGTCCGAGGAGTTCCGCCTGGCCGCCATGAAGTTCTGCGACGGCCTGGTCGCGCATTACGTGCTGGACGGCGGAAAACTCGTCGTCGCGCACGCCGGTCTGCCCGAGCGCTACCACGGACGTGCGTCCGCGAGGGTGCGCAGTTTCGCCCTGTACGGCGACACGACCGGCGAGACCGACGCGTACGGGATGCCGGTGCGCCTGCCGTGGGCGAACGACTACCGCGGCTCGGCGATGGTGCTGTACGGGCACGTCCTGACGCCCGAGGCCGAGTGGATCAACAACACCATGTGCCTGGAGACCGGCGTGGTGTTCGGCGGAAAGCTGACGGCGTTGCGCTACCCGGAGAAGGAGCTTGTCTCCGTGAAGGCGCACCAGGTCTGGTACGAGAGCGACTCGCCGTTCCCGCCCAGGGCCGCCGAGCGCGCGCCGGACGTGCTGGCGCTGACCGACGTCACCGGCCTGCGCCGGATCGACACGTCGGTGATGGGTGCCGTGACGATCCGCGCGGAGCAGTCCGCTTCAGCGTTGGAGGTCATGAGCCGGTTCGCGATCGACCCGCACGACCTGCTGTACCTGCCGCCGACGATGGCGCCGACGGCGACGTCCGCGCGCGACGACGTGCTGGAGCACCCGGAGGACGCCTTCGCGGAGTACCGGGCGGCCGGGGTCCCGCAGGTGATCTGCGAGGAGAAGCACATGGGTTCCCGCGCGGTGCTGCTGGTGCGGAAGGCCGGTGGCGCGATCTACACGCGCACCGGCCGCGCGTTCTTCGACGGCGCGCTGGGCGAGGAGCTGCTGGACCGCGTGCGGGACGCGGCGAAGCCGTTGTTCGACGAGCTCGCCACGGACTGGCTGCTCCTCGACGCCGAGCTGATGCCGTGGAACGCCAAGGCCTCCGGGCTGATCCGCGAGCAGTACGCGGCGGTCGGCGCGGCGGCGAACGGTGCCCTGCCGGTCGCCGTGCGGGCGCTGGAGGAGGCGGCGGCTCGCGGTGTGGACGTGGCGGACCTGCTGGCCCGCACGTCCCAGCGCGCCGCGAACGCCGAGGCCTACAGCGCGGCGTACGAGCGGTACTGCTGGCCCACCACCGGGCTGGAGGGCGTGCGGATCGCACCGTTCCAGCTGCTCGCGGCGGAGGGACGGACGTTCCACGACCGTTCGCACCTGTGGCACCTGGAGACGCTGGCGAAGCTGGACGGACCGTTGTTCCAGCGGACCCGGCACCTCGTGGTCGACGTCGACGACCCGGAGCAGGTCGCGGCCGGGGTGAAGTGGTGGGAGGAACTGACCGCGGACGGCGGCGAGGGCATGGTCGTGAAGCCGCTGGCGAACCTCAGCGGGCGCGTGCAGCCGGGTGTGAAGGTGCGCGGGCGTGAGTACCTGCGGATCATCTACGGCCCGGACTACACCTCGCCGTCGAACCTCTCCCGGTTGCGTAAGCGTTCACTCGGACGCAAGCGCGGACTCGCCCTGCGCGAGTACGCCCTGGGCATCGAGGCGCTGGAACGCCTCGTGCGCGGCGAGCCGTTGTGGCGCGTGCACGAATGCGTTTTCGGTGTGCTGGCTCTCGAATCGGAACCGGTGGACCCACGGCTGTGATCCTCGAAGCGATCATCGGCTCGCACGCCTACGGGCTCGCGACCGAGAAGTCTGATGTGGACAGACGCGGGGTGTTCGTCGCGCCCACGGAGTCGTTCTGGCGCCTGGAGAAGCCACCGACGAGCATCGAGGGCCCGGAGCCGGAACGGCTCAGCTGGGAGGTCGAGCACTTCTGCAGGCTGGGCCTGAAGTCGAACCCGACGGTGCTCGAGACGCTGGTGAGCCCGCTGGTCGAGATCAGCACGCCGATGGGAGAGGAGCTGCGGGACCTGCTGCCCGCGTTCCTCTCCCGCTACGCCGTGCGGGCGTTCGCGCGCGCTACGGAGATGCAGCTGTCGCGCGCGGGCCGGAATCTCAAGCCCAAGCAGCTCATGCAGGTGGTGCGGCTGCGGTTGGTGGGCCTGAATTTGGTGCGCACCGGCCGTTATGAGATCGCGGCGGACCGGTCGTTGCTCGCGATCCGTGACGGATCGATGTCTTGGGACGACGCGGTGGCGTGGGCACATCGGCTGGGTCGCGAGATCGCCGGCACGGACGGGCCGCTGCCTGAGGAACCGGATCGGGCGCGGGTGGAGGACTGGTTGGTGTCGGTGCGCAGGAGGATGTTGTGAGCTATGACGTTCCGGACCTGAGTGCGGTCGTGGCGGAGCGGTCGCACGATCTGCTGTGACGATCGGGGCCGGATCGCGACCGGCGGGCGCGCCGGGACGGGGCCCCGCCCACCCAGGGGGACTAACCACCCCTCGATGGGTACTGACTCTAGCGGTGGTTCGGGCTTGTCAAGGCCGAGACGAGGCAATCTGTGGACAACTCGGCGCCGAGATCCGGCTTGTCCACAGATCGTTCGGCGGCCCCCGTTGCCTCACGTCAAGATGCCCGCGTGGGCGGAGTCGTTGCCTCGTGGGGTGTGCCCGTGACGGACAGGCCTCGGTAGGGCTTGACCGGGAAGTATTTCCGGGTGACTTCGGTGGCGAGGGCGTCGGTGAGGGCGTGGATCTCGCGGCGGGTCGCTGCGGGGTTGAGTGTGAGGTAGTGGCGGGCGAGCTGACCAGTCACCGCCTTGCGCTCACCCATGCTCAACCCCATCGCTCACCATGCGCCCACATGGCTTCGCGGGCATCTCTTCATGAGGGAACGAAGCGACTACGCGGGCATTTTCAATGAGTCAACGCGGGCCCCTTGACAGCCCGTCCGACCAGGTAAAATGGGTACACAGCTGGATCGGTGGCTAGTCCCCCTGGGTGGGTGGGGACCTCGCTGCCCGCGGCGACTCGATCTTGCGGCCAGGGGGTCTGGCCTCACGCCACGGGCACCACTATCGGGGGTTCGCCGTCACCCAGTGGCGGCTGTTCGAGAAGACCGGCGAGATCAAGCCGCTGCTCTACACGTTCCGCGCGTTGCTGACCGGCGTGCACCTGATGCGCACCGGTGAGGTGAACGCGCACCTGCCGACATTGCTGGAGAAGCTCGACGGGCCGGACTACCTGCCGGGGCTGATCGAGGCCAAGGTCCTGGCGAGCACCGGGGGCTGGCGGGCGTGCCGGGGCGGCCGGCCCCGGAGAGGCTGGAGGCGGACGTCGCGCACTGGCACGAGGAGCTGCGGCAGGCGCGGGAGACCAGGGAACTGCCGATGGAGACGGCCGCCTTCGACGAGGTCCACGACTTCGTGGTGGACCTCAGGCCGCGCTAGTCCTTCTTCTTCTCAGACGAAGGCTCGGCCGGGGTCTCCTTCGAGGCCTCGGCCGGCTCGTCGAACGACGCCGGCAAGCCCTTGATGTGCTTGTTCATCGACTTGACGAGGAAGAACACGGCGATGAAGAAGACGATCAGCAGGACGAGGCCGACCGGGGAGGACTTGCCGAAGTCCTCGCCCTGGCCGCCCTTGTCGTTCTCGTTCGTGTTCGACGGCTGCACGGCGACGAGTGCCACCGTGCTGCCGAGGGAGAAGCCTGGGGAGAGCACCCCTAGACCTTAACTCCGGCGAACAGGTCGTTCTCCGGCAGCGTCGAGTCCACCTGCGACCGGACGAGCTCGTACTCCTCGGTCGGCCAGATCTCGCGCTGCAGGTCCTGTGGGATGGCGAACCAGCGGCTGGTCGGGTCGATCTGCGTGGCGTGGGCCTTGAGGGCCTCGTCACGTACTTCGAAGTAGTCGGCGCACTCGACCTGCGTGGTGACGCGGTCCATCACGTCGGGGCGGTTCGCGTCCCAGTTCGCGAGCCACTCGACGTACGGCGACTCCAGGCCGCGGGCCTCCATCGCCTCGTGGAACGCCATCAGCTTCGCGCGTGAGAAGCCGTGCGAGTAGTACACCTTCTGCGTCTCCCACGCCTTGCCCAGTTCAGGCTGGTACGCGGGGTCGGCGGCGGCGTCGAGGGCGGCCATCGAGATTTCGTGCGTGCGGATGTGGTCGGGGTGCGGGTAGCCGCCGTTCTCGTCGTAGGTCACCACGACGTGCGGGCGGAAGTCCCTGATCGCCTCGACCAGCGACGGCACCGACTCCTCCAGCGGCACCAGGGCGAAGCAGCCCTCGGGCAGCGGCGGCATCGGGTCGCCCTCGGGCAGCCCGGAGTCCTTGAAACCCAGCCAGCGGTGCTGGATGCCGAGGATCTTGGCGGCGTTGGCCATTTCCTCGCGGCGGACCTCGATGATGTTCTCGAGCACTTCCGGCTTGTCCATCGCCGGGTTGAGAATGCTGCCCGCACCACCGTCGGTACAGGTCACGACCATCACGTCGTGCCCTTCCGCGATGTAGCGGGCCATCGTGGCCGCGCCCTTGCTCGACTCGTCGTCGGGATGTGCGTGCACTGCCATAAGGCGCAGCTTGTCGGCCATGACCCCCGTGGTCCTCCTGTGTGAACGGTCCTGCGACACTCATCAACTGAACGTCGGGCACCATTGTTCCCCAGAGGCAGAGGAGGGCGCGGGAAAGTGGCACAGCGCGCGCTCCCGGAGGGGCGCTACAGCAAACAGGGCCGCAAGCCGCTGTCGAAGTGGGCTCGCTGGGCGTTACTCGCTGTAGCCGTCGCGGTGGGTGCCCTGATCGCCTTCGTCGGTTACCGAAATCTCGGCACAAAACCGATCGAGGCCGAGCAGACCGCGTTCACCATCCTCGGCGACGACCGGGTCGAGGTCAGTTTCGAGGTTTCCCGAGATCAACCGGAGCGTCCGGCCGTCTGCATCATTCGGGCCCGCTCCAAGGACGGGGACGAAGCGGGTAGACGCGAAGTTCTTGTTCCGCCGGGAAATTCCGTCGTCGTCGAGACAACAGTTCTCCGCGCCTCGAAGCCGCCGGTCACCGGCGAGGTGTTCGGGTGCTCCTACCAGGTTCCCGCCTACTTGTCCACGAGCTAGCGGCCAAGCGGGTGATCTGCGGTTTAAACGGCGAGTTGGGGAACAAATCGCCGTCGCTGAACGTTGTCTCCGTGTTACTATTGCAGCTCAAGCACGGCCCCGGCGCGGGCCGTGTTTTTCCGTTCCGGGCCCACGGCCCGGGAACTATCTGGTGCACACGCGTGCACCAGAGCAAGACGAGGAGTTGGTGACCGTGAGCGACACCCAGGTGACCTGGCTGACCCAGGAGGCCTACGACCGGCTCAAGGCTGAGCTGGACGAACTTATCGCGTACCGCCCGGTCATGGCTGCCGAGATCAACGCCCGCCGCGAGGAGGGCGACCTTCGCGAGAACGGCGGCTACCACGCGGCACGCGAGGAGCAGGGCAAGCAGGAGGCGCGCATCCGCCAGCTGCACGAGTTGCTCCAGGCCGCGAAGGTCGGGGAGGCCCCCACCACCAAGGGTGTCGCAGCGCCGGGCACGGTGCTCACGATCCGTTACGAAGGCGACGACGAGACCGAGACCTTCCTGCTCGCGACCCGCGAAGAGGGGGCGCACGGCGAGATGGAGGTCTACTCTCCCGTGTCGCCGCTCGGCAAGGCACTCAACGGCGCGAAGGACGGCGAGACCGTCGAGTACGAGCTGCCCAACGGCAAGCTCCAGAAGGTCACGCTGATCTCAGCTGTTCCTTACCAGGCGTAGGACAGGGCTTTACCCACGTTCTTGAATGAGCACAGGGGCGGTCACCTCGGTGGCCGCCCCTTCGCTTTCTTCACGCGTTCGAGGAGGGGCCGCACGCGCGGCGGTACCGGCGTCGAGAGCGCTATGGACGTCGACAGACGGCGGACGTGCGGCACGTCCACGACGTGGTCGACCACGCGCTGCAGGTCCGCGTTCGACCTCGCGACCATCCTCACGAAGAGGTCGCCCTGTCCCGTCGTCGCGTGCACCTCGCACACCTCGGGGATCGCGGCCAGCCCCTCACACACCTCGGCCCGGCGTCCCTGCGCGATCTCCACGACCGCGAACGCCGTCAGCCCGTAGCCCATCGCGCCGAGGTCGAGTGCCGGCGGGAACCCCGTGAGGACGCCGCGCTCGACCAGCCTGTCCAGCCTGGCCTGCACGGTTCCGCGCGCGACCCCCAGCCGGCGGGAGCATTCGAGGACGCCGAGGCGCGGCTCGTCCGTCAGGAGCAGCAGGAGCCGGGCGTCCAGTTCGTCGACGGGCTGGTCAGAGTGCTCACTCTGTTGATCCGAAGGCACAGATCACTATACAAACTGCCCAGCAAAATCGATGACTGTTGCTCACCCTGTTGGGTCGAATCATGCTGAGTGGCATGACGCAGCAGCTTGACGACGTGAGCTACGACCAGCTCCGGCAGCTCGTGGGGTTGGTCGACTACGACGCGACCAAGGACCCCTTTCCCGTGCGCGCCATGGACGCCGTGGTGTTCGTCGCGGGCAACGCCACGCAGACGGCGTGGCTCTACCAGGTGGCGTTCGGCATGGAGCTCGTGGCCTACGCGGGCCCAGAGACCGGCCAGCGCAGCCACAAGTCGTTCGTGCTGAAGTCGGGCTCGGCCCGCTTCGTGATCAACGGCGGCGTCACCCCCGGCTCCGAGCTCCTCGACCACCACCGCCGCCACGGCGACGGCGTCGTGGACCTGGCGCTCGAGGTCGGCGACGTCGACCAGTGCATCGAGCACGCCCGCAAGCAGGGCGCGACCGTGCTGGAAGAGCCGCACGACGTGTCCGACGAGCACGGCACGGTGCGTCTCGCGGCCATCGCGACCTACGGCGAGACCCGCCACACGCTGGTGGACCGCTCCAAGTACACCGGCCCCTACCTGCCCGGTTACGTCGCCAGGTCCTCGACGGTCAAGCGCCCGGAAGGTGCCCCGAAGCGCCTGTTCCAGGCCGTCGACCACTGCGTCGGCAACGTCGAGCTCGGCAAGATGGACTACTGGGTCGAGTGGTACAACCGCGTCATGGGCTTCGTGAACATGGCGGAGTTCATCGGCGACGACATCGCCACGGACTACTCGGCGCTTATGTCGAAGGTCGTCTCGAACGGCAACCACCGGGTCAAGTTCCCGCTCAACGAGCCGGCGATCGCGAAGAAGAAGTCGCAGATCGACGAGTACCTGGAGTTCTACGAGGGCGCAGGCGTCCAGCACATCGCGCTGGCCACCAACGACATCATCCGCACGGTCACCGCGATGCGCGACGCGGGCGTCGAGTTCCTGGAGACCCCGGACTCCTACTATGACGACCCGGAGCTGCGCGCCCGCATCGGCGAGGTCCGCGTGCCGATCGAGGTGCTCAAGGAACACCGCATCCTGGTCGACCGGGACGAGGACGGCTACCTGCTGCAGATCTTCACCAAGCCGATCGGCGACCGCCCGACCGTCTTCTACGAACTGATCGAGCGCCACGGCTCGCTGGGCTTCGGCAAGGGCAACTTCAAGGCCCTGTTCGAGGCGATCGAACGGGAGCAGGAGCGACGCGGCAACCTCTGATGGCGTTCCCCCGGTAAGGTGGCTTTACGGGGGATACACATCGTGGGGAGGTGGCATGGCACTCGTACGACGCGTGGCCGCGGTTGTCCCGCTGGTCGGAGCCGTGACCACGGCTGCGGCACTGACCGGCGCGGCGTTCTTGACCGTGGCTCAGGCGGGCTGCGACGAGGCCGGCCGCTTCGTCCGCACCGGCGAGTCGATCCAGTTCGTCGGCGGCTGCGTGCACGGCGCCGACCTTCCACCGGCGCCCACGGCAGAAGTCGACAACGTGGACAGGTTCAGCGGCTCGAAGAAGCCGTAACGGACGACGAAAAGGCTCTTCCGCGCAGACGCGCGGGAGAGCCTTTTCGTATGCGGGGAGGCCCAAGCCGGACGGGGGCGATGCGCAGGCAAGGTGACCGCCCGCTCGGCAGGCGACCACCCCGCTGGAACGCGACCAGCGCACACAAACCGACCCGCACAGTAAAAGGGCCCCCGGAGCGGGGGCCCTTCACGTAACGCAGAAGCTCAGCCCAGGGCCGCCGTCAGATCAGCCACCAGGTCGTCACCGGACTCGATGCCCACCGAGACCCGCACCAGGTCCGCCGGAACCTCCAGCATCGACCCAGCCGTAGAGGCGTGCGTCATCCGGCCAGGATGCTCGATCAACGACTCGACGCCGCCGAGCGACTCGGCCAGCGTGAACAGCTTGGTCCGCGCGCAGACCTCCAGCGCCGCCTCCTCGCCGCCGTCGACGAGGAACGACACCATGCCGCCGAACCGGCGCATCTGCTTGGCCGCGACCACGTGGCCGGGGTGCGACTCCAGGCCGGGGTAGATCACCTTCTTCACCCGCGGGTGCCGGGTCAGGGCCTCCGCGACGAGCTCGGCGTTGTCGGAGTGCTTCTCCATGCGCAGCTCGAGGGTCTTGATGCCGCGCAGGGTCAGGTACGCGTCGAACGGGCCGGGGACCGCGCCCGCGCCGTTCTGCAGGAACCCGAACGCCGCGTCGATCTCCTCGTCCGAGGTGATCAGGGCGCCGCCCACGACGTCGGAGTGGCCGCCGACGTACTTGGTCGTCGAGTGCAGCACGACGTCCGCGCCGAGCTCCAGCGGAGTCTGCAGCGCCGGCGAGGCGAAGGTGTTGTCCACGACGAGCTTCGCGCCGGCGTCGTGCGCGACCGAGGCGATCGCGGCGATGTCGCCGATGTTCAGCAACGGGTTGGTCGGCGTCTCGATCCAGATCAGCTTCGTCTCCGGGCGCACCGCCGCCCGGATCGCGTCGACGTCGGAGACCGGGGCCGGGGAGTGGGTGACGCCCCACTTCGAGAAGACCTTGTCGATCAGGCGGAACGTGCCGCCGTAGGCGTCGTTCGGGATGACGATGTGGTCGCCGGGCTTGAGGAACGTGCGCAGAGCCGCGTCGGTCGCACCCATGCCGGAGGAGAACGCACGGCCGTACCGGCCGCGTTCGAGCGACGCGAGGCACGTCTCCAGCGCCCGGCGGGTCGGGTTGCCGGTCCGCGAGTACTCGAAGCCCTCCCGCAGGCCGCCGACGCCGTCCTGGGCGTACGTCGACGTCGCGTAGATGGGCACGTTCACCGCACCCGTGGTCGGGTCCGGGTCCTGACCGGCGTGGATCGCCCTGGTGGCGAAGCCGTATGGGGTGCTCATGTCCGAAGGGTACTCACCCATCTGGCGGTCGACGGCAGGAGTCCGAACAGTGAACCGGCCAGCGCGAGCAGGATTGCGAGCATCGCGACGTCCTGCACCCTGGCCGCGTGGAACACCACGATGGGCAGGATGAAGGCGCTGACCTCGACCAGCGTCACCACGAGCTGGACCAGCAGGAGCGCGGCGCCCGCCGGGATCAGGAACCGGCCGGCGCCCACCCGCAGGCACAGCAACGCGCCGCCCGCGAGCAGCAACACGATCGCGAGGCCCTGCAGCGCGATCGCGAGCTGGAACTCGAAGATCGAGATGGCGACCGAGGCGATCCGGCCCATGTCGACCAGTCGCCAGATCAGACCGGTCAGCAACGCCAGACCGGCCACGACGGCCAGCAGGCCGCCCACGACGCCCGTCCCGCCACTGGCGGGACGTGCGGACGCCGGATACGGGCCAGCCCCCGGCCACTGAGGAGTGACCGGGGGCTGGAACGGCTGCTGGGGGTTCACCAACCCTGCTGCTGGCCGCCGTAGCCCTGCTGCGGCTGCTGGCCGTAGCCACCGGGCTGCTGCTGCGGGTAACCGCCGGTGCCGGGCTGCTGCGGGTAGCCACCCGTGCCGCCGTAGGCCGCCGCGGTCTCCGGGGCGTTGATCACGATGGACTTCATGATCTTGTCGGCCCAGGTCTGCTTCTTCGGCTCCCACAGCGGGGCGAAGAAGCCCGCGTAGCACGGCAGGGCGTCGACGACGTGGCACAGCTGGCGCACGAACGTCGTACCGCCGCCGAGCGGCTGCATGGTCTGCTCGCCGACCAGCTTGATCTTCGCGACCTTCTTGCCGATCGACTGGCCGGTCTGGCCCTGCTTGATCACCGTGTTCCAGATGATGAAGCCGATGTTCGCGAGCCAGATCGGGATCGCGAGCAGCGCGAGGCCGGGCGCGTCAGCGCCGACCGCGATGCCGACGACCACGTAGTACAGGATCATCGTGACGACGGTCGGGGCCGCGATGTCGATCAGGTAGCCGACGAAGCGCGAGCCCCACTCGGCGTAGCCGGTCGGGGGCGGCGGGGCCATGCCGTAGCCGGCGGGGCTGGCGCCGTACCCGGGCTGCCCGTACGGCTGCTGCGGCTGGCCGTACGGGCTCGACTGCGGAGCGCCGTAAGGCTGTTGCTGCTGCTGACCGTACGCACCGGCGGCCGGCTGGCCGTACGGGTTGGACTGCGGAGCGCCGTAGGGCTGCTGCTGCGGCGCGCCGTAGGCCGGCGGCTGCTGCGGGGCGCCGTACGGGGGCGGCTGCTGGGCGGGGAACCCGCCGGAGCCGGGTCCCTGCGCCGGGAAGCCGCCCGAACCGGGGGCTGCCGCCGGCGGCACCTGTCCGGGGCTGACGACCTGGGTGGCGTCCGCGTTCTGCTGCGGTGCGGCAGGAGCCTGACCAGGCGAGACGACCTGCGTCGCGTCCGGGTTGTGGCTCGCCGTCGCCGGCTGCCCACCCCCCGGGACGATCTGCGTCGCGTCCGCGTTGGGCTCCTGCGGCTGACCGCCGAACTGGTGTGGCGGCTGCGGAGCGTTCATCCGGTTTCCAACCCCCTTGGCTGGGCCGTGTACGAGTAAGACTGGTGATCTGGGGCGTCACGCTATCGGACGCACCCGCCTCTACGCTCAGCGACCAGCCAAGAACCCCAGAATGTCCTGTCGAGTTACGACACCGGCAGGCTTTCCGTCTTCCAGCACGAGCGCGGCGTCGGCGTTCGAGAGCGCGTTCATCGCGATGCCGACCGGCTCACCCGCGCCGAGCGTGGGCAGCGGCGGTGACATGTGCTTGTCCAGGCGGTCCGAGAGCTGCGCCTTGCCGGTGAACAGCGCGTCGAGCAGGTCGCGCTCGTTGACCGCGCCCGCGACCTCGGCGGCCATGATCGGCGGTTCGGCGTTGACGACCGGCATCTGCGAGACGCCGAACTCGCGCAGGATCGCGACGGCGTCACCCACGGTCTCGTTCGGGTGAGCGTGCACCAGGTCGGGGAGCATGCCGCCCTTGCGGCGCAGCACGTCGCTGACGGTCGCGCCGGTCGAGTCCGGCGGGAGGAAGCCGTAGGACGCCATCCAGCGGTCGTTGAAGACCTTGGACAGGTAGCCGCGGCCGCCGTCGGGGAGGATCACGACCACGACCGCGTCCTCGGGCAGGTCCTTCGCGACGCGCAGCGCGGCGGCGGCCGCCATGCCGCAGGAACCGCCGACGAGCAGGCCTTCCTCGCGGGCGAGGCGGCGGGTGACGTCGAACGAGTCCGCGTCCGAGACCTCGACGATCTGGTCGCAGATGGTCTTGTCGTACGCCTCGGGCCAGAAGTCCTCGCCGACGCCCTCGACCAGGTACGGGCGACCGGTGCCGCCCGAGTAGACGGAGCCTTCCGGGTCGGCGCCGATGACCTGCACGGCGCCGTTCGAGGCTTCTTTGAGGAAGCGGCCGGTGCCGGAGATCGTGCCGCCGGTGCCGACGCCCGCGACGAAGTGGGTGATCTTGCCCTCGGTCTGGCGCCAGATCTCGGGGCCGGTCTGGTGGTAGTGGCTCGCCGGGTTCTCCGGGTTCGCGTACTGGTTCGGCTTCCACGCGCCGGGGATCTCGCGGACCAGCCGGTCGGAGACGTTGTAGTACGAGTCCGGGTGCTCGGGCGCGACGGCGGTCGGGCACACCACGACCTCGGCGCCGTAGGCCTTGAGGACGTTGCGCTTGTCCTCGCTGACCTTGTCCGGGCAGACGAAGACGCACTTGTAGCCCTTGCGCTGGGCGACCAGGGCGAGGCCGACGCCGGTGTTGCCGGACGTGGGCTCGACGATCGTGCCGCCGGGCCGCAGCTCACCTGACTTCTCGGCCGCCTCGACCATCCGCAGCGCGATGCGGTCCTTCACGCTGCCGCCGGGGTTCAGGTACTCGACCTTGGCCAGCACCGTGGCCTTGATCCCCGTGGTCAGGGAGTTGAGCTTGACCAGCGGCGTGTTGCCGACCAGATCGACGACGTGTTCGACGTACTCCACCGGTATCTACTCCCCTGCTCCCACTCTCCGAGATAGCGGAACGAAGCGTAGCTCTAGTGGCTGCGGAGGTTGATTCGAACAGCGGTACCGACGATTCGGGGGAAGGGGTGGTGCGGATGATCGGACTGGGAGCGGTGCGGGCGGTGGCGATGACCGCCGCGACCCTCGGAGGCCTCTCGGGCGCGCTGGTCGGACTGCTCACCGAGCAGGGCAGACGTGCCAGGGCGGCCATCGGCGTACTGGAGCACCTCTGGCCCGCGCCGGACGGCGTGTACCTCGACGACGGCGGCGATCCGGTGCGGCTCGCGGTGCTCGGCGACTCGATGGCGGTGGGTGTCGGTGTGACACATCCCTCGCAGATGCCGGGCGTTCTGCTGGCCCAGGCGCTGGCGGAGGAGGCGGGACGGCCGGTGCGGCTCTCGACCTACGCCATCAGCGGGTCGACCACGCGGGACCTGGTGCCGCAGGTCGACGCGGCCGTGCGGGACGCTCCGCAGGTCGCGTTGATCATCATCGGCGCGAACGACGTGACGTCGCGGATGGGAACCGGCGAGTCGGCCCGGCTGCTGGCCGAACAGGTGCGCAAGCTGCGCGCCGTCGGGTGCGGCGTCGTCGTCGGCACGTGTCCCGACCTCGGGATCGTGCGGCCGATCCCGCAGCCGTTGCGGATGGTCGGGCATCGGTACAGCCTGCGCCTGGCCGCGGCCCAGACCGCGGCGGTGCGGCAGGCGGGCGGTGTGCCGGTGTCGCTCGCGAACCTGCTCGCGCCGGAGTTCATGGCGCGGCACGCCGACATGTTCAGCTCCGACCGCTTCCATCCCAGCGCCGCCGGCTACGAGGCGGCGGCGGGTGTGCTGCTGGCGCCGTTGTGCCAGGTGGCGGGGTTGTGGCCGGGCTGGGTGGCCCCCGCGGTCCCGTTGCGTTCGGCGGCGGCTCTGGCGGTGGTGCCGTCGCGGTGGCCGACGTGGCTACAGAAGCGGCACGCGTGAGTTTCGGAATTCTCGTCACTCGCGCTGGCCGGGGTGAGCGGCCGTTAACTAGGCTCGACCGCGACCTTGACTCTCAACGAGGAGTTTCGTGATGCCTGAGGCCGTGATCGTCTCCGCTGCCCGCTCCCCCATCGGCCGTGCCGGCAAGGGTTCGCTGAAGGACGTGCGGCCCGACGACCTGGTGGCGCGGATGATCCGGGCGGCGCTCGACAAGGTGCCGCAGCTCGACCCCGCGCAGATCGACGACCTGATGCTCGGCTGCGGCCTGCCCGGTGGCGAGCAGGGCTTCAACATGGCGCGCGTCGTCTCCGTGTTGCTGGGTTACGACAACCTGCCCGGCACCACCGTCACCCGTTACTGCGCTTCTTCGCTGCAGACCACGCGCATGGCCCTGCACGCCATCAAGGCGGGCGAGGGCGACGTGTTCATCTCGGCCGGCGTCGAGACGGTGTCGCGGTTCGCCAAGGGCAGCTCCGACTCGTGGCCGGACACCCACAACCCGCTGTTCGGCGAGGCCGAGGCACGCACCGCCTCCGTCGCCCAGTCGGGTGCCTCGGAGTGGGTGGACCCGCGTTCGCTCGACGTCGTGCCGGACGTCTACATCCCGATGGGCCAGACCGCGGAGAACCTGGCTCTGCTCAAGGGCGTCTCGCGCCAGGAGATGGACGAGTTCGGCGTCCGCTCGCAGAACCTCGCCGAGAAGGCCATCGCGGACGGCTTCTGGGCCCGCGAGATCACGCCCGTGACGCTGCCCGACGGTTCCGTGGTGTCGGCGGACGACGGCCCGCGCGCCGGCGTCACCTACGAGGCGGTCTCGCAGCTCAAGCCCGTCTTCCGCCCCGACGGCCGCATCAACGCCGGCAACTGCTGCCCGCTCAACGACGGCGCCGCGGCTCTGGTGATCATGTCCGACACCAAGGCGCGCGAGCTCGGCATCACGCCGCTCGCCCGGATCGTGTCGACCGGTGTCTCGGGCCTGTCGCCGGAGATCATGGGCCTCGGCCCGGTCGAGGCCTCGAAGCGCGCACTGGCGCTCGCGGGCCTGTCGGTCTCCGACATCGACCTGGTGGAGATCAACGAGGCGTTCGCCGCCCAGGTGATCCCGTCCTACCAGGACCTCGGCATCGACCTGGACCGGCTGAACGTGAACGGTGGCGCCATCGCCGTCGGTCACCCGTTCGGCATGACCGGCGCGCGCATCACCACGACCCTGATCAACTCGCTGCAGTTCCACGACAAGCAGTTCGGTCTCGAGACGATGTGCGTCGGCGGTGGTCAGGGCATGGCGATGGTCATCGAGCGGCTGAGCTGAGCCTTCAAGATCTGCAAATTGCTGCGTGCAAGTAGCTCTGCTTCACCCGAACGGAGCTACTTGCCTGCGCCCTTTCTGCCGATGAGACAACACGTCGCTCAATGGCGTCATCAGGTGAGGGGGAGTCCGTCCCTGCCGATGAGCAAGGAGGGCCGGACATGCCGTACGTGTGGTGGCAAAGCGAGTACGACCTGCAATGCCACGCCTTCTCCCTCGACCAGGCCAACGACCCGCGCAGCTTCTACGAGGCGGTCTGCGAGCACTCCGTGCCCGACGAACGGGTGTCGCGCGCCCAGGCGGGCGCCCTCTGCACGACCTGCCTGATCAAGGTGGGCACCGAGCTGCCGGACGTGCGCTGGCGGGCCTGAGCCCTCAGCGTCGCCACATCCCGACCGAGGCCGGCGCGCTCTCGGTGAAGCCGTGCCGTTCGTACAGACGCCGGCCCGGCGGATCGGCGAGCAGGCTGACCTGCGCCCCCGGTTCGGCCTCGTAGATCCTCCGCAGCAGCGCGGTCATGATCGCGTCCCCGATGCCCTTGCGCTGGTGGTGCGGCAGTACCGCCATGTCGATGACGACGAAGTACCAGCCGCCGTCCCCGATCACCCGGCCCATGCCCGCGGTCTCGCCCGACTCCACGTGCACGACGTGCGCGCTGGCCCATGCGCCGGGGATGCCGTTCTCGGCCTGTTCGCGGGTTCGTTCGCTCAGGCCGGATTCCTTGCGCAGCCGCAGGTAGTCGTCGACGGACGGCGGCTCCATGACGAGCCGGTACGCGGAGTCCACTCGTTCCCCCAGGTGTCGTGCGATCGGCCGGGCAAAACGCCGGAGGGCGCCTCGCCGCAGCGAAGCGCCCTCCGGAACAGCCCCGGACGTCAGTCCGAGTTGAAGTACGACAGCAGGCGCAGGATCTCGGTGTACAGCCACACCAGGGTGACCGTGAGACCGAACGCGATCTGCCACGCGAACTTGGCCGGCACACCGGCACGGATCGCCTGGTCGGCGGCGTCGAAGTCGATCAGGAAGCTGAACGCCGCGAGGCCGATGCAGACGAGGCTGAAGATGATCGCGAGCGTGCCACCGCTGCGGAGGCCGAGGCCGCCGTCGGTGAAGAAGCTCATGACCAGGTTGAAGAGCATCAGGACGGCGACACCGATGATCGCGCCGGTGATCCACTTGGTGAACTTCGGCGTGACGCGGATAGCGCCGGTCTTGTAGACCACCAACATGCCGAAGAACACGCCGAGCGTGCCGATGATGGCCTGGCCGATGACTACGACGCCCTGACCGGGGGTGCCGGTCCAGCGGTCGATCATCGAGCCGATGATGCCGCTGAACGCGCCGAGGAAGATGCCCTCGACGGCGGCGTAGGCGATGACGAGCGGCGGGCTCGGCATGCGCTTGAAAATGATGACCATCGCGAGCACCAGACCGATGATCGCGGCCGGGAACAGCAGGAACCACGCCTGCATGAGGTAGGTGACGACCGCGGTGGCCGCCACCACTGCCAGCGTCATGCCGGTCTTGGTGACGACGTCGTCGATCGTCATCGGCCGCTCGCTGGTCAGCGGCGGCGGGGCCTGCTGGTAGCCAGCCTCTGGCTGGCCGAAGCCTGCGTAGCCTCCGTAACCGCCGCCTGTCGGCAGGTTACGGAAAGCCGGGTTGCTGCTCGAGCGCACCTGGTCCTCCTGGGGCGTTGCTTTACGCCGTCATGGGTACAACGAGCACACGTGGTGCCGGGTTCCCCGTCGGTAAAGGCGACTTTACCCCTGACGGCGATCACACGTGCGCAAATACTGCGCTAATTCCGGAGCGTAACGAGACTACGGCGTGTCGCGGCGTGTCCTGCCCAAACCGTGTAAGCCCCGTCACATTCCGATCACGTTCACACCCAAATCAGCGACAGACTTCCCCCTCGTGGCGGCTTGTCCCCGGTGTGGGGTACCGACAAGCTCGCACGCGGGAAGACACAGGTCAGAGGGGACAACGATTCACAATGGGCTGGAAACGTCTGGCCGCCGTGGCGATGGTGTCGGGGCTCGCGCTCCTGACCGTCCCCGCGACGGCGACAGCGGTCGGCGTCAAGGGCATCGGCCACAACGCGTCAGGGCTCCAGCCCAACGCCACACCCGGTAGCGAGTGGCACGGGTCATACGTCTGGCAGGAAAAGCACGTGTGGTGCGTGCAGTACGCGCTGCCCGCGCCGGACAGCAACGTCGGTTACAAGGAAGGCGACGCGCTGCGGACCAAGGCGGGCAAGGAGCTCGCCCCGGACGTCGCGGCGAACATCTCCTACCTGCTGCTGCGCTACTCCACGACCAAGTCGCCGGAGGAGGCCGCGGCCCTCGCGCACCTGCTGCACAGCTGGACCTCCGCACCGGACGGAGCGGTCCGCCTCGACACGACCGACCCGAAGTACCTCGCCTACGACGCGCCGTTCTACGCGGCACGGCTGCCCAAGCCCGTCATGGACACCGTCGCGGCCATGAAGGCCGACGCCGAGGCCAACCGCGGCCCGTGGACGCTCAGCGCCACCGCGCCGAAGGAGCCGCTGATCATCGGCGCCGAGTCCACCTGGACCGTCGCGCTGGTCAAGGCCAACGGCAAGGGCGTCACGAACGCGCCGATCGACTTCACGCTGACCGACGCGAAGCTCGCCGACGGCAGCACGAGCGGCAAGGCCACCACGGGCGCCGACGGCGGCCCGGCCGCGATCACGATCGTCCCCACCGGCCCGAAGCCGTCCATCGCGGCCGTCGCCGACTCCCCCGCGGACCGGCCGGTCGTGCACCAGCCGATCCAGACCGAGAACATGCAGCGCATGGTCACCACCGGCGGCGAGAAGAAGCTGAACGCCGCCGCCAACGGCCAGGCCAGGACCGCGCCCGGCGCCGTGAAGATCACGAAGATCGACTCCGAGACCAAGAAGCCGATCGCGGGTGTGGTGCTGCGCGTCACGGCCAAGGACCAGACGACGGCGGCGAAGAAGCAGGACGACACCGACCTGGTCGGCACGGACGGCAAGCCGCTGGTGCTGCAGACCGGTCCCGACGGCACGGTCGAGGTGCCGGACCTGCGCACCCCGCAGGAGATCTGCCTCGTCGAGGTCGCCGCGCCCAAGGGGTACGAGGAGTTCTTCGACCCGAAGGCACCGCCGGCCGCGTGCGGCACGGTCGCGGCCGGGCAGACGCTCGCGCTCGAACTGGTCAACAAGCCGAACAAGCCGGTCGTGCCGAGCACGATCCCGGCCGGTGCCGACGGCCGGACGCCGGTCGCGACCGCGTCGTTCGAGACGCAGCTCCGTCCGGGCCTGATGCTCGCGGTGGGCGGCCTGGTGCTGCTCGGTGCGGCGCTGGCAGGCTTCCTGGTGTGGCGCAGGCAGTGAGTCCCAAGGCGTTCCTGACCGGAGCGCTGGTGGCGGGTGTGGCCGCTGCCGGCGTTCTGGTCACCACGTCCGAGACCGAGGTCGTGCCGGGCCGCGCGATCGCGGACGAGATCCCCGTGGTCGGTCCCGGACCGGTCGCGGACAGCCTCAGCACCGGCCGCGGCGCCGACCTCACCGGGTTGGTCGGCGGCGCGAACACGGCCGGCGCCAAGCCCCCGGCGCAGCAGCCCACCGCGCAGCAGCCCGCGCCGCCCAAGGCCGGTCCGGGTTCCGTGCGGCTGCCCTCGGGCGGTTCGGCGACGTTGGTGCGCAAGGAGGTCAAGGACGGCGTGCTGCCGGTGCCGGACGGCATCGGTGAGGCGACCTGGTGGGGCACCGAGCTCGCGGCCGCCGAGGGTGCGACGGTGCTGGCCGGGCACGTCGACTGGAAGGGCGCGAAGGGCCCGTTCGCGGAGCTGTGGCAGGCGCAGAACGGCCGCGAGGTCGTGATCGCCGACAGCGCCGGCAAGGAGTTCCGGTTCCGCATCAAGCAGATCGAGACGGTCCGCAAGGAGGAGCTGCCTGCGCGTGCCGTCGAGTTCTTCGGACCGCGCGGCCCGCACCGGTTGGTGCTGGTCACCTGTGGTGGCACGTGGATCGGCGGGCAGCAGGGGTACGAGGCCAACCGAGTGGTGATCGCCGAACCCGTTGGGTGACGAAGCAACCCGTTCGGGTGACCAGTCGTCTCCTAAGGTGTGAAACGGTGGGGATGGTTGTCCACGGGCCTGGCTCTGGCGCTTGTTCTGGTGGTCGTGATGACCCTGGGGACGGACAAGGACCAAGCCAGTCAGGCGGAAGCCGGTCCCTTGCCGATGGCACCCCGCCTGCCCGCGCCCAAGGACACGGGACCGACGCCGACAGTGCCCGCGCCCACCCCCGAACAGCTGCGGAAGCAACCGTGGATGCACAAGCTCGCGCCCGGTGAGAAGCCGCCGCAGTTCGTGCTCTTCTCCTTCGACGGCGCGGTGTCGAAGAAGCACTGGGACAAGATCCTGCCGATCGCGAAGGCCAAGAACGCGCGCGTCACGGGCCTGCTGTCGGGCGTGTACATGCTGTCGGACCAGGACAAGAACCTGTACCAGCCGCCCGCGGGCCACAAGCGCGGCACGTCCGACATCTCGTTCGGCAACTCCCGGGAGGAGGTCGCGGCCCGCATCGGCTACCTGAACCAGGTGATCGCCGACGGCCACGAGATCGGCACGCACTACAACGGTCACTTCTGCGACGGTGGCACGCAGCCGTCGGTCGGCAAGTGGGACAACGCGGCGTGGAACGCGGAGCTCGACCAGTTCAAGCAGATCCTGGACAGGTCGCGCGCCGCCGGGCTGAACCTGCCCACCGACGCCGTCCGGGGTGGACGGACGCCCTGTCTGGAAGGCAGGTGGGACCAGGCTTTTCCCGCGATGGCCGCGCACGGACTGGTCTACGACACCAGCAAGGTCGCCCTCGGCGTGCAGTGGCCCACCGTCGAGAACGGCGTGTACGAGTTCCCGATGCCCGAGGTGCGGGTTCCCGCGCTGGGCAAGCAGGTCGTCATGATGGACTACAACCTCTGGTACGCGCTCAACGGCGCGAAGGAGGAACCACACCGCGCGCCCGAGTTCAGCGGGATCGTCTTCGACACGTACAAGTCGGTGCACCAGGCCGCGTTCTACGGCAACCGCGCGCCGATCGTCGTCGGCAACCACTTCAACGAGTGGAACGGTTCGGCGTTCTACAACGCGCTGGAGCAGTTCCTCGGCGACGTGTGCGACGAGCCGGAAACGGTGTGCGCCACCTACACCGAGGTGATCCAGTGGATGCAGCTGCAGGACCCGGCGGTGCTGGACCAGCTCCGCCGGATGCCCGCGGCCCGCAACTGATGACCCACCAACCGTCCCCCATCCGTGTTTCCTGACGGCACGCGGGGACCCCGCGTACCGTCACGAGGTACGCGGGGTCCCCGCGTGCCGTCTGGGGAGCACTCGATCGGGTGGTGTCAGCCGTCGGTCGAGATGATCCGGTCGTCGTTCGCGGTCGGCCGGCCGTTCGCGTCCTGGTTGGACGTGCCCAGCCACAACGTGCCGTCCGGCGCCGGAGCCACCGCGCGCACGCGGCCGTAGCTCGTGAACATCGCCTGCGGGGTGCCGAGCGAGGTGCCGTTCACCGGGATCTTCCAGACGCGCCGGCCGGTGACCGCGCCGACATAGAGAGCGTTCTTGTACAAGGCGATTCCGGTCGGACCGGCCTGGCTGGTGGACCACGTGACGACCGGGTTGGTCATGCCGGGGGTGCTGCAGTTGCCTTCACACGTCGGCCAGCCGTAGTTCTTGCCCGCCTCGATCCGGTTGATCTCGTCGGTCCTGTTGTTGCCGAACTCCGTGGCGTACGCGGTGTTGCCGACCCAGGTGATGCCCTGGACGTTGCGGTGGCCGATCGAGTAGACGACGCTGCCGGCGCGGGGGTTGCCCGCGGCGGGCCTGCCCTCGGTGTCGAAGCGGAGGACCTTGCCGCCCAGCGAGCTCCAGTTCTGGGCGGTGCCGGTGTTCTGGCCGTCGCCCGTGGTGGCCCACAGGAAGCCGTCCGGACCCCATTCGAGGCCGCCGCCGTTGTGGTAGCGGTTCTTGGGGATTCCGGTCACGATCGGCTGCGGCGTGCCGCCGAGCTGTAGCTTGGCGACGCGGTTGTCGCTCGCCGTCGAGTAGTAGACGAAGACCGAGTTGTCGGTCGCGAAGGTCTTCGACACGGCGAGGCCGAGCAGTCCGCCCTCACCGCCGGTCGTCTGGGCCTGCTCCACGGTGTCGAGCTCGGTCACGGTCGTACCCTGGAGCTTCTTGATCTTGCGGGTGTCCCGCTCGGTGAAGATCCCGCTGCCGTCGGGCAGGAACTCGATGTCCCACGGGATGTCGAGCTTCGTGGCGAGGGTTCGTTCGGCCAGTGCCGAGGGGTCGTCCTGAGCCGACGCGGGCATGACGCAGAGGGTTGCGACCGTGGCGGCGCAGGTTGCCGCGGCTGCGATACGACGAGCACGCATGTGCTCTCCTTCGGGTCCGCTCGTGAGTGGTCTGCGGCAGCGGAGGGTGTTTACCCAATCACAGTTCGAATAAACAGGCAAAGGTCATCCGATGTGTTGAATCGACGACGTCGAATCGATAGCCAAGGCATCCGCCGAACGGGTCGCTCATCCGATGACTTTGGGTAACTTTCTGTACGGTCTGGACCTTGACAGCCCGAAGGACCTACCGTGTGGGTCGCCGCCGCGCCCCCACGGAAAGCGCTTGCACGCCCACTTCGGGCGCGCAGGCCGGACACCGAGGAGTTGCGCCATGAACGTTGCCGTCCCCGCTACCGAGCAGAAGCTGCCCGAGGTCAGGCGCGAGTGGGTCAAGCCCGACTTCCGCGACTTCGAGACGCCGATGGAGGTCACCGCCTACGCGGCGCGCAGCTGACGCCGGCCTCGCGCCGGGGTTCCCGTCTGCCGGCGGGAACCCCGGCCCCGCGCGCGTCTTTCCCGGTCGACCGAGGAGTTCTCGCCCATGACTGCCGTTCCCCCTGCGGAGTTCGTCGCCGAACTGCGCGCCCTCGCACCCCGGTACTGGGACAGCCACCCGTTCCACCTGCGCATGCACGCCGGTCAGCTGAGCAAGCACGAGCTGCAGGCGTGGGCCGCGAACCGCTGGTACTACCAGCGTTGCATCGCGCAGAAGGACGCCGCGATCCTCTCCAACTGCCCGTCGCCGGAGATCCGCCGCCAGTGGCGCGAGCGGATCATCTGGCACGACGGCACCCGGCCCGGCGAGGGCGGTGCGGAGAACTGGATCCGCCTCGCGGAAGCCGTGGGGCTGACCCGGGAAGAGGTGCTCGACGAACGGCACGTGCTGCCCGGCACCCGGTTCGCCGTCGACGCCTATGTGAACTTCGCGCGCACCAAGCCGTGGGTCGAGGCCATCGCCTCCGGGCTCACCGAGATGTTCTCGGGTGCGTTGATGCGCAAGCGGTTGGCGGCGCTGCGGGAGCAGTACCCGTGGATCGCCGAGGAGGGCTTCGCCTACTTCACGAACCGCATCGAGGCGGTCGCCGGTGAGGGACAGGCCACTGTGGACATCGTGGTCGCGCATTCGCGGACGCGAGAACAACAACTGGCGGCGGTGGCGGCACTGTCGTTCAAGTGCGACGTGCTCCGCGCCGTGCTGGACGCCGTCGACTACTACTCGGGCAAGGGCAAGCCGTGACGCCCGTCGTCGCGCTGGACGCCGTGCCCCGGATCCGGCGCGGGGTGAAGTGCACGTACGACCAGGTCCGGTCCGCGCACGTCGTCCTGTTCCCCGAGGGTGTGCTGGTGCTGAACGAGACCGCGGCTTCCGTCGTCTCGCTGTGCGACGGCGCGCGATCGGTCGGCGACATCGCCCTCGCCCTGGCCGGCACCTACGACGGGGTCGAGCCCGCCGACGTGGCCGAGCTGGTGGCCCGCCTGGTCGAGCGGAGGGTGGTGGACGTCGATGGCTGAGGCGCCCTTCGGCCTGCTGGCCGAGCTGACGCACCGGTGCCCGTTGCAGTGCGGCTACTGCTCGAACCCCCTGGAACTGGTGCGCCGCGACGCCGAGCTGCCGACCGAGGACTGGCGGCGCGTCTTCGACCAGGCTCGATCGCTGGGGTGCCTGCAGATCCACCTGTCCGGCGGGGAACCGTTGCTGCGCCCGGACCTGCCCGAGCTGGTGACGCACGCGAACAGCCTCGGCTGCTACGTCAACCTCGTCACCTCCGGAGTCGGCCTGTCCCGGGAACGGTTGCGGGAGCTGGCTTCTTGCGGCGTCGACCACGTGCAGCTGTCGTTGCAGGACGCGACCCGTGCGGGCAACGACCGGATCGCGGGCATCAAGGCGTTCGACCGGAAGGTGCAGGCCGCGGCTTTCGTCCGTGAGGAAGGCCTGCCGCTGACCGTCAACACCGTGCTGCACCGGCAGAATCTCGACAACATCGCCGGAATCATCGCGATGGCCGAGGAGATGGACGCCGAGCGCCTGGAGCTCGCCAACACCCAGTACTACGGCTGGGCGCTGCGCAACCGGGCCGTGCTCCTGCCCACCCGCGCGCAGCTCGCCCACGCCGACCCGATCGTGGCCGCGGCGCAGGACCGTCTGCGGGGCCAGATGGAGATCGTCTACGTCATCGCGGACTACCACGAGGCCCATCCCAAGCCGTGCATGTACGGGTGGGGCGCCCGGCAGCTCACGGTGGCACCGAACGGCGACGTACTGCCCTGTCCCGCCGCCACGGTGATCTCGTCGCTGGAGATCGAGAACGTCCGTGACGCCTCGTTGCACGACATCTGGCGCGACTCGCCGTCGTTCAACGCCTTCCGCGGGTACGAGTGGATGCGAGATCCCTGCCGTTCGTGCCCGCGCAAGGAGATCGACTTCGGTGGGTGCCGCTGCCAGGCGTTCCAGCTGACCGGTGACGCCGCGGCCACCGATCCGGTGTGCTCGCTGTCGCCCGCACGGTCCACTGTGGACCTGATCCTGGCGACCGAGATGACGCCCGCCGAGGTCCCCGCGATGGCCATGAGGAAGATGCGGTGAAGGCGGTTCTCCTCGGCACGACGGCAGGCGGCGGCTTCCCGCAATGGAACTGCGCGTGCGCGTTGTGCGTGCGCGCTCGTTCGGGCGAGTTGCCGTCGCGGTCGCAGGACTGCCTGGCGATCAGCGGTGACGGCACCGGTTGGTGGCTGGTCAACGCGTCCCCGGACATCCGCACGCAGATCGCTTCGTGTTCATTGTTGAACCCTGGTCCAGGAGCGCGCGACACCCCGTTGCGCGGCGCCCTGTTCACCGACGCGGAGCTCGACCACACGCTCGGGCTGCTGACGTTGCGCGGCGGCGCGGGCCTGACGGTATGGGCGCCGGGAACGGTCCTGCACGCGTTGAAGGACCAGTTCGACCTGCGTTCGGTGATCGGCGGCTACGCACCCGTGGCGTGGCGCCAGGTGGAGCCGGACCAGTCGTTCGAGATCGACGGCCTGCGCGTGTCGGCGATCCCGATCAGCGGCAAGCGCCCGAAGTACGCCCGCACATCCACTGTGGACGGACATTGGGTGGTGGCCTACCGGTTCGAGGATGTGCGGACGGGCGGCGTGCTCGTCTACGCGCCCTGCCTCGCGTCGTGGCCCGACGGCTTCGACGAGGTGGTGTCCTCGGCCGACTGCCTGCTGATCGACGGTACGTTCTACGCGGCCTTCGAGATGGGGTCGGCGACGGGCAGCTCGTCCGGTCAGGCGGCGATGGGCCACCTGCCGATCACGGCGAGCCTGCCGGAGCTGCGCCGGTTTCCTGCCGTGCGGCGGATCTACACGCACCTCAACAACACCAACCCCGTGCTCGACCCGTCGTCCCCGGAGTCGGCGGAGCTGCGCGCGGCCGGCATCGAGGTTCCGTTGGACGGCACGGTGATCGAGGTGTAGATAGGCGAGAATCGGCGGATGTCCTTTGTGATCGGCGGACGTCCGCTGGCCTCGCGGCTCGTCGACGAGCTGCCGTCGTTCGTGCGGCGGGTGCTCGCGGAGATCACCGAGCGGGTGCCGGAGTACCAGCAGCTGCCCGGCGAGGAGCTGGCCGGCGACATCTCCCGCGTGATCGAGCAGACGCTGCGCTCGTTCGCCGACGTCCTGCACACCGGCACCCTGCCGACCGGCGAGGAGCTGCGGTTCCTGCGCGAGTCGGCGGCGCGCCGGGCCGAGGAGGGCGTGCCGATCAACGTGGTGCTGACCGCGTACCACGTCGGCATCCAGGTCGTCTGGGAGGCGCTGGTACCCGAGGCGAGGCCCGAGGAGGTCGGGCAGGTGCTGGAGCTCAACGCGCTGGCCATGCGCTACCTGCAGGTGGTGACGCCGGCGGTGAGCGCTGGATACCTCGACGAGCGGCAGACGATGTTCGACGACGAGCGGTCCGCGCGGCACACGCTGCTGACGTCGCTGCTCGACGGCACCCAGGAGGCGGGCCCGTTCGTGGTGCTGGCGCTGCACGTGCCGCCACATCCGGACGAGCTGACGCCCGGTGTCGACGCCTCGGTGGCGGGCCGCCGCAAGCTGCGGCGGCTGCGGACCGAACTGGAGCGCCACAGCCGCGAACCGGTGCTGTCGTCGCTCACGTCCGAGGGCGGAATCGCCCTGCTGCCCGGCGAGGAGCTGCCGTTGGAGCGGATCGTGGCGGACGTGACGCGCGCGGCCGGGGTGCCGTTGACGGTGGCGGCGGTCGCGGCCCTACCCTCCGAGGTCGCGGCCGCCGCCGTGCTGGCCCGTGAAGTCCTGGCCGTCGCGTCGGGCCCCGGCCTGTACCGGCTCACCGACGTGCTGCTGGAGTACCAGCTGTCCCGGCCGAGCGCGGCTCTGGCGCCGTTGGCCTCGATCGTCGCGCCGCTGTCGGACGAGCTGGTGCAGACCCTGGAGGTCTACCTCCGGCGCGGGTCACGGCGTCCGGCCGCGACCGAACTGCACGTGCACCCGAACACGGTGGACTACCGGCTGCGGCGGGTCGCGGAGCTGACCGGACTGGACCCGACGCGGATCGAGCACGTCACGCTGCTGACGGCTGCCCTTGCCGCACGGCGTGCGCGACCGTAGCGCCGAAGGCCGCCATGCCCGCCGCGTTCGGGTGCAACGGCGCCGCGGCCGTCGTCGGGATCAGGCCCTCCAGGTACCGGTCGGCGGGCCGGGCGCACGTGTCGTGGCCGACGCTGACCGCCGCGAGGTCCACATAGGTCGCACCGCGCTTCTCCGCCTCCGCCCTGGCCGTGGCGCTGATCAGGTTCACCGACCCCTGCAGGTAGTCCGCGTCGCGCGCCCAGATCGGCTGGACCGGGTAGCAGCCGCCGGGCCGCAGGTAGGTGCCGTAGCCGGTGACCACGATCTTGGCTTGGGGCGCGCGGCGCTTGACCTCGTCGAGCGCGGCACCGAACTCCGGCGCCCACGCCGCGATGGCCGCGGCGACCTGGTCGCCACCTGCCGTGAGCCGCGTCTCGCAGGACAGCCCGATGGGTTCCGGGAGCAGGTTGATGCAGCCCAACGCCGTCTGCACCAGGCCGACGTCGTTGCCACCGATCGTGATCGACACGAGGTCGGTGGTCGGCTTGAGCGCGTCGTACTGCGGCGCGACGAACCCGAACTGACGCCCCGCGAAGTCCTCGGTCTTCGCCCCGGAACAGGTGACGTCCGTAAGCCGCGCCCCGAGGATCTTCGCCGCGACCTGCGGGTAGTTCCGGTCGCTGCGCAGGCACCACAGCGCGGGGTCCTGGCCCGGGATCAACGGCCCGGCCGCCGCCGAGTCGCCCAGTGCCACGTAGTCGAGGGTGTCCGCTTGCGCGCTACTCGTTCCGGCGACCAATATCGCCACGACTGCCAACCCGGCCACGATTCGCATCCAGAACCTCCAACGTCCTTGTCAGGTCCGCTCATCGTGGTGGTTCAGGTCACTTGCGCGGGTGGGACGTTGCCCAGAGTCATCCGGCCGGGTTTGTGACCGATCACAATGGCCTCGTGGCTCCTGGGGAACTCCTCGCGCTGGCCGCGCAGTCCTGTGTGGACGCCGCCAAGCTGCTGCACGACGTCCGCGTCGACGTGTCGCCGAAGGGCACGTTCGACCAGGTCAGCACCGCCGACCTGGAGGTGGAGGCGTTCCTGCGCACCGCGCTGGTGGCCGGCGCTCCCGGTTCGGCGGTGGTCGGGGAGGAACTGGGAAGCGCTTCAGCGCCGGTCACCTGGTTCGTCGACCCGATCGACGGCACGCGCAACTTCGTCCGCGGCATCCCGTTGTCATGCATCTCGGTGGCGGCGGCGGTGGACGGCGAACTGGTCGCGGGCTGCGTGCTGGACCCGTTCCGCGACGAGCTCTTCACCGCGGCCGTCGGCGTGCCTTTTGCTGTTCAGTCGTCCGGCCTGGTGATCCCGCCGGGGGTGAGCCCGCGGCCGCTCGTGCTGACCGACATCCCGTTGCCCGGCAGCCCGTACAGCGGCGAGCTGGAGCTGCTCGGCGAGTTGCTGTCGCTGGCCGATGTCCGGCGCATCTACTCGACAGCCCTGTCCCTGGCCTGGGTGGCGGCCGGACGGGCGGACGCGGCGGCGAACATCGGCGTGTTCCCGTGGGACGTGGCGGCGGGCGCCGTGCTGGTCCGCGCGGCCGGCGGGCAGTTCGTCCCTATCAGTTCGGACGCGTTCGTCGCCGGCCGTGGTGAGATCGTCGACTGGCTTCGTGGACGACTGGAGGGCATCGTCTCGTGATCGATCTCAGCGGCAAGGTCGTCCTGGTCACCGGAACCGGCGGCACCATCGGCAACGGCATCGCCCTCCGCTTCACCGCCGCGGGCGCTGCGGTCGTCCGCCACCGGGGTCGCGAGGACGGCGACCTGCGTACGGACGCCTCACGTGTGGTCGCCGAGGCTTTTGATCAACACGGCCGGCTGGACGCGGTCGTGAACAACGCCGGCGTGCAGCCCGTGGACCCGTTGCCGGACATGACGTCCGAGCAGTGGCAGTCCGTTGTGGACACGAACCTCCTCGGCCCGTTCGCCGTCACCCAGGCCGCCGTCCGGTACCTGCCGGTCGGCGGCTCGGTCACGCACATCGCGTCGATCGAGGGGTCACATCCAGCGCCGGGCCACGCCCACTACGCCGCGTCCAAGGCCGGTCTCATCATGCACGCGCGTGCGGCGGCGCTGGAGTACGGGCCGCGCGGCATCCGCGTCAACACGGTCTCGCCTGGGCTGGTCGAGCGGCCTGGCATCTCCGAGCAGTGGCCGGAGGGCGTTGCGCGGTGGCAGGCTTCGGCGCCGTTGGAGCGGCTTGGGACGCCGACGGACATCGGTAACGCTTGTGTGTTCCTGGCTTCGGAGCTGGCTTCGTGGATCACGGGGCACGATCTCGTGGTGGACGGGGGCGTGACGGCCCGCCCGACCTGGTAGCCGGTCATTCCGCGACGAGATACCGGAAGGTCACCGGAGTCAGGTTGGGCTCCACGACCCGCCACGGGTGGATCGCCAGCAGTTCGCCGCCCGAGGCCGAGGGTGGCGTGACCGAATGGTCGAGCACGATGCGGCTGACGATCAGCAGCATGTTGTTCGGGTACTCACGCCGGTGCAGGTCGACCTCGTTCTTCGTCAGGATGATCTCGGACTTGTCCGTCCACACCGTTGTGGTGCCTTTGACCTCGACGTACAGGCGGTCTCCACCGCGTCGAGCATCGAGGTCGTAGGACTGGGTGGCGCCGACGTCCTCGACCGCGAACCCCTGCTCGGTCAGGTACTGCGTCGCCACGGCGACGGCCTGACGTTCGATCGCGATGCGTTCCGCCGAGCTGAGGCGAAGCCCCTGCCCTCGCCGCGCCTTCCCCGCTGACCGTTCGGCCTCGACGACCGCGTCGGCGACCTCGGGAGCCAACTCGCCAGGCGCGTCGTCCACCAGTTGGTAAAGCTCGCTGAGGACGGAAATAAGGAAGCTCAGGTCTCCAGCGAGCACCTCGTCGGAAGGCACCTCGTCCAACGAATACTCGAACGCCACGACGTTCCCGGCCTCGTACGGCAGTCCCAGCTTCGACCTGCGTGCTTTGAGCTCGATCGAGTCGACCAGGTCCGGCCGCGCGCTCAACCGTGCCGCCAGCGCGTCTCGCGCCCACGCTGCTTCCCGGCGGAGCTCCGGGTGCGGGCGAGAGCGAAACTCGCCGTTCTGCCACACAGTCGTGCCCTGCATCAACGACAGGTAGACGCGATCGCCCTGAGCCCTGAACAGATAGACGACGTACCAGCCTTTGGTCGCGGATGGCGAGCGGCTGAGCGAATGCACGCGCACCCACGGAATCACGGCTTTGAGCCCCGTGCCGTCGCTCGCCTCCACCGCCCAGTCGTCGATCTCAACCGACGCCGCACGCTCCAGCGCGGGCAACTGCTCCCGCAACCAGCCCGCCACGTCGTGCCGGATCAGCCGACCACGCTCCTGCATCTCGGGTGTGTTGTCGGCGGTCCACTTGGGCTGGAGCAGCAGGACGTCACGCAGAAGCTCACGCATGGGACGGGCCACCACCCTCACGACGGCTCAGAGCCGACCGTTGACACGACCAGTAATCACAAGATCGCATGTAGCCCACTCAGGTGTTACCCGTCGGGGTGGCACTTGCCCGCACGTCGTGACACAGAGCGGCGTTGACCTTCGCAGAGCAGTGACGGAGGTCTCTTGATCGCAGGCTTCGCGCGGGCGCGGGACTTGGGCACCACGGCGGCACCGACAGTGGCGACAAGCCGTGCATCACCGGGAGTTACAAGATCATCCCTTGAAGGGTCGCGCCTGGTCAGGCGATGGTCCGTATGAGGTGAACAGTGGTGCCCCCGACGGGATTCGAACCCGTACTGTGATCCTTTTAAGGGACCTGCCTCTACCGATTGGGCTACGGGGGCGCGGTGAGCCTAGGCCTTGATCGTCGGCTTGTGTGAGCGGATGGTCGTTTCTCGCCCGAGCGGCCCAGCGAATTGGACTAGAGCGAGCATCGGGCTAAGCGTCGAACGGTCCCGAACATCAGCGTGCCCTCCCCGCTCCGAGCAGCTCCTTGAACCGCAGCGCCACCCAGTCGTGCACGGCCGCGGAGACCGCGTTGTCGCCCGCGCGGTGTTCGAACCAGCGCCAGTCGCAGTTCACGTTGATCTCCAGGAACACGTGTTCGGAGGCTGTCACGAGCAGGTCGAACGCCGCTACCTGGACTCGCCAGTGCCGTGCCAGTGCCAGCAGCCTGTCCGTGAGGGACGCCGGGACCGAGGTGGGCGTGACGCGGACCGCGTCGGGGTCGACCCAGAGTTGGGCCGGGTCCAGCTTGTCGACCTGGTAGGCGATGCACTGCTCGCCCACCACGAACACGCGCAGTTCCGTCTCGGACGGGACGTACTCCTGGACGATCACGGGTGCCGGTTCGGGGGTGTCGGAGGCTCGTGAGGTTTCCAGGGGGCGGGGGAAGAGGCCGTGCTGCACGCCGGGGCGCGGTTCGAGCAGGTGGCGGCCCGCGGTCTTGACGATGCAGCGGCCGCCGCCGGGGCGGGTGCGGCCTGGGCGGGTCGTTACGGCCGTGCGCGGTACACGGAGTCCGAACGCGCTTGCGTCGGAAAGCTGCGTCAGGCGGTCCAGGTGCGTCGAGAAGCGCGACGGGTTCACGTGGGCCCAGTCGGAGCGTGAGGACAGCCAGTTGGCCACTGAGGCCCATTGGTCGACGGCATAGGCGCCGGCCAGGGTTCCCGGTTCGACGGGGACGGCGGAGAGTTCGAAATGGCGGCGCCAGACCAGCAGGGGGCGCAGCAGCCAGCGGTCGAGCTCGATCAACGGCTGGTCGGTGTAGACCGAGAGCGGCAGATCGACGCAGCGGTCGGCGTCGATGCGGGCCATGCGGATGCCGCGTTCGGCCAGTGCGATGGAGAGCTCGTTCATCTCCATGTCGGCGGCGCGGGCCAGGACGAGCACGCAGGGTTGCGGGTTGCCGTCGCCCTCGTCGACCATGCCGAGGCGGTGGACCTGTTCCTGGAAGTCCAGGCATTTGGGCGGAGAGCGGAAGAGGTACTCCTGGCCCTGGAGCAGCAGAGGCCTGGCAGCCTCGGACGGGGCACCTGGCACCCGTCCGTCAGCCGACCTGCTCAATCGTCCTTCTTGCTGCGGAAAACCTGCCCCGCCTGCGCGTACTCTGCGGCGTACTGCGCCAACGCGGGGTCCTCGATCTCACCACGACGAAGCTGTGCGGCCAGCTCCTCGAGAGACATCGGGATCACCTCTCTCCCACACGGCGAATCACGCATTCAGGTGATGCACCAGCGGTAGTCTCTGGTTCACGTAACGCAATGTCAAGGCAGCCCCTGGAGCTTACTCCGATTGGGCGCTCAAGTTCCGCCTGTAGACCACAACAGTGCCCCGAACGAGGAGATAGTCCGGGGCACCACGTCACTCACAGGGAGTGACCGAAAGGCTGATCAGCTCTGGACGGCGCGGTCGAAGTCCGACTTCGGGTCGTTGATCTGACCGAGCGCCACGATCTCGCGGCCGTAGAACAGCGCCTGCGTCCAGTCCATCAGCACGCGCAGCTTGCGGTTCACGGTCGGCATGAACATCACGTGGTAGCTGCGGTGCATGAACCACGCCGGCACGCCCTTGAAGCGCAGGCCGAACACGTCCGCGACGCCCTTGTACAGGCCGAGGCCGGCGACCGAGCCGAGGTACTTGTGGAAGTAGTCCTTCGGCTTCTGGCCGCGCAGCGACGCGACGATGTTCTTCGCGAGCAGCTTCGACTGGCGGATGGCGTGCTGCGCGTTCGGCACGCACGTCGCCGTCGGGTCCTCCTCGGTGCGCGAGAGGTCCGGCACCGCGGAGCAGTCACCGGCGGCCCACACACCTTCGAGGCCCTGGACCTGCATGGCGGCGGTGCACCGGACGCGGCCGCGCTCGTCGAGCGGGAGGTCCGTGTTGCGCAGCACCGGGTTCGCCTTCATGCCGGCGGTCCAGATGATCGTGTCGGAGTCGAACTCGGTGCCGTCGTCGAGGATGACGTGGCCACCCTCGAGCGACTTCACGCGGGTGTCGAGGTAGATCTTCATGCCGCGCTTCTCCAGCGCCTCGACGGTCCACGCGCCGAGCTTGGCGGAGACCTCGGGCATGATCCGCCCGGCGGCCTCGACCAGGACCCAGTTCATCTCTTCGGGCTTGATGCCCTCGTAGTACCGAAGCGCATACCGCGTCATGTCCTCGAGCTCGGCGAGCGTCTCGATGCCCGCGAAGCCGCCACCGATCACGACGAAGCTGAGCAGCTTCTTGCGCAGGTCCGCGTTGTTCGTGCTCGCGGCCTGGTCCAGGCGCGACAGCACGTGGTTGCGGACGTAGATCGCCTCGCCGATCGTCTTCATGCCGATGCCGACCTCGGCCAGGCCGGGGATCGGGAGCGTGCGTGAGATCGCACCCAGCGCGGAGACGAGCACGTCGTACTCGATCTCCTCGACGTGGCCGTCCGACAGCTCGGCGGTCACGATCTTGCGCGCGTGCTCGATCTTGGTGACGCGGCCCGTGACGACGTGGCAGCGCTTGAGCACCTTGCGCAGTGGAGCGACGACGTGGCGCGGCTCGATCGAGCCGGCCGCCGCCTCAGGCAGGAAGGGCTGGTAGGTCATGTGCGGCTGCGGGTCGATCACCGTGACGGAGGCCTCGCCGGAGCGCAGTTTCTTCTGCAGTCCGAGAGCCGTGTACATCCCGACGTACCCACCACCGACAATGACGATCCGCGTGGGGTTCGACTTCACAGCAGCCATACACACATGGTCGCACCAGGACCCACTTTTTCGCGCGTCCGAAGGGGCCGTTGTGACTACCGTCGCCCGGTGACGCCGACCACGATCGCGACTGACCTGCGGCTCGAGCCGCGTTCGACCAGTTCTTGCTGAGAGAGACGATTCAGATCCTCAGCGCGACGACCCCGATCACGACCGTCAGAGCCCCCAGTCCGAGCACTTCCACGAGGCCCATGTTCGCACCCGACGGAACCACCGCCGCGACGGCCGCGACAACGAATGTGATCGCTTGGACAATGGCGAACCGGCGCGCCGGTGTTTTCAGCGCGGCGGGGTCGATTCTCGTTTTCACCGGAACGACCGCGGCGAGCGCGGACGTCACGTGAATGAGGTGCAATGCCGGAATCATGATCAGCACACCGAGCCGCACCGGGTGCCCGTCGCCGAACGCCATCGCGAGCGCCGCGTAGCCGATCAACAGCGCCGCGCCCGCGCTCCCCGGCATCAGCACCGTGAGCGCCGTCAGCACCGCGACGATCAACGGTGGCGCGATCGACCCGGACTCCAGGTACAGCACCAGCGCCACGGGCACCGCGGCGAGCACGATCGCCAGTCGCATCAGCATTCGTGGCTCACCGCCACCCCGTGCCGCGTCATGCGCCTGAGCCGCAACCGGTGCTCCGCGGCGATCAGCTCGGCCGCGACCTCGCCCCACGGCGTCTCCCGGTCGGGGCGCAACGGCGACGGCAGGGTGTTGACCGCCAGCACGACGTGGCCGCGCTTGCGCGTCTGCACCGCCAGTTCGGCGATCTCGTCGTCGAGGAACGGCGACAGCAACACGACGACGCATCCGTGCGGCAGCTTGCGCAACGCCACGCGCGACGACCATCCGGCGGCCTGCACGCACACGACGAGCTGCGTGCGGATGCGCATCAGGTGCCGCCGCCCGACGCCGGAACGGACGTTGAGCTGCGGCCGGCTCAGGTCCATCAACGCCACCCGGTCGCCCTGCCGCAGGTAGCCCGCGGCCATCGACGCCGCCCGGCGCACCGCGCGGTCCAGGCTGCCGCCGGGACGCGTCGTGGCGCCGTAGTGGGGAGACGACCAGTCCGCCACGTCCGCACCGACGTCGCTGCGCGTGTCCAGGGCCAGCACGATCTCCGCGTCGGCCTCGGCGTGCCGCTCTCGGACGTGGACGATGCCGGTGCGGGTGGTGACGCGCCAGTCGATGCGCTTGAGCCTGTCCCCCGGCTGGAACGCCCTGATGTCGCGCAGTTCGGTGGAGTCGCCGGCGCGCGGCGAGCGGTGGATGCCGACCAGACCGGCGGGGCGCGGCGGCAGCGGGCCGGACGGGCGGTGCTCGACCGGCGGCAGGATCGTGCGGACGTGTTCGACGCCGACGATCGGGCCGTAGACGTGCATGCCGTCCGGTCCGGCGAAGAGGTGGTCGAGCCGCAGGTCGACGCCCGGCCCCCACGCGTCGCGCCTGATCTCCACCGGCAGGTCGGGCGACTGCGCCGGGACGGCACGAACGCCACCAGGCAGCCTGACCACCGCGATCTCCGCGTCCGCGCCGTCGACCCGCGCGACGGTGTGCACGACCCCGGCGCCCGCCCCACGCGGCACCGGACGGACGCTGACAGTGGGTGTCCCACGAGGTTTGTGCGTGAGCAGCACGGACAGGACGAGCGGCACGCCGAACAGCACCAGCTCGACCTGGTGCAGGAACATCCCGCCGACGACGAGCCCGACGCCCAGCCAGACCGCGCGCGGGTACGCGTCCGTGGGATGCCAGTGCGCGCCGTGCGACTGGGCGAACGCCTCCCTGATCCGGTCGGCTCTGCTCATGAGCTGGGCGGGCCCGGGACCTTGCCGAGCAGCTCGGTGACGACCTGCGTCCCGGTGACGCCGGACGTCCAGGTCTCGGGCCTCAGCACGAGCCGGTGCGCGAGCACGGCGACCGCGCACTCCTTGACGTCCTCCGGCGTCATGTAGCCGCGATCGTCCACAGTGGCCAGTGCGCGGGCCACGAGCACGAGGGCCTGCGCACCCCGTGGTGAGGCGCCGACTTCCACGGCCTGGTGCCGCCGCGTCGCCACGGCCAGATCGACGCAGTACCGCAGGAGATCGTCGTCCACTGTGGTCTGTTCGATCTCGGCCTGCAGCTCGGTGAGACGACCGGGAGCCAGCACCGGCGGTACCTCGGCCTCCTCCCGCTGCCGTGCGATCCGCCGGCGCAGGACCTCGACCTCCTCCTCCGCCGGCGGGTAGCCGATGTCGAGCCGCACCAGGAACCTGTCGAGCTGCGCCTCGGGCAACGGGTAGGTGCCCTCGTACTCGACGGGGTTCGAGGTGGCGAGCACGTGGAACGGCCTGGGCAACGCGAACGTGCGGCCCTCGACCGTCACCTGCCGCTCCTGCATGGCCTCCAGCAACGCCGACTGCGTCTTGGGCGGCGTGCGGTTGATCTCGTCGGCGAGCAGCAGCCCGGTGAACACGGGCCCCTGGTGGAACTCGAACTCGCGGCTGCCGGGGTCGTAGAGGAACGACCCGGTGACGTCCGCGGGCAGCAGGTCCGGCGTGCACTGCAGGCGGCGGAAGTCGAGGCTGAGCGCCTGCGCGAGCGACCGCGCGATCAGCGTCTTGCCGAGCCCCGGCACGTCCTCCAGCAGCACGTGCCCGCCCGCCAGCACGGCCGCGAGCGCGAGCCGCAGCGTGCGGGTGCGTCCGACGACGACCTCGCCGATCTCGTCGAGGACGGCTTTGGCGTCCCGGGACACGGATTCCGGGCTGATCGTCACTCGACCCTCCTGAGCCTCTCCGCGAGTTCTTCCGGACCGGGCAGCTCCGCCGCCTCGATCCCCAGTCGTGCGAGCCGGGCGCGGAACCGTTCCTGGTAGCGCCTGTCGTCCTGCGCCGCCTCCGCCAGCCTGCTCGCGAGCGTGCTGGCGTGGGCGGAGGAGATCGTGCCGGGCGGCGGCGGATCCGACGTCCAGACGATGTCGGTGGCCCGCGGCAACCTCGTGACCAGCACGCCGAACGCGGTCGGCGGCACCGCCAGCGCCGTCGCCCACAGCGGTGAGGCGCCGAGCCACCAGATCACGACGCCGATGACCACCCCGACGACCAGTGCCAGCGCGGTTCTCATGCGAGTTCCCGAACGATGCGGCTCAACTCTTCTTGCGCCAGCTCGGCTTGCGCGGCCGTCACGTCCTCGTGCCCGAAGCGCGCGCGTCGGTAGAGGTCCTTGAGCACGGTCGCGTCGACGCCGAGCTCCTCGGTGAACTCGGAGGGCGTCTGGTGCGGTGCGCGCGGCTCGGCGGCTTCGAGCGCGAGCCAGGCGGCGATCACGGCGTCGCGCGGCGGCCGGTTCGGGTGCTCGGTGAGCTCCCGCAACGCCTTCTCGACGCGCCCGGCGACCGTCCCGGGCTCCCCGATCTCGAAGTCCTCGACCTCCACGCCGCGCGCACCACGACGGCGGCGCCAGCGCGGTAGCTCGATCGCGAGGACGATGCCGACCAGTCCGAACAGGACGAGCCCGACGAGCAGCAGCAGGAACACCGTGAACGGCACGGCCACCACGTCCGGCAGGTCCTGCGGCAGCATCACGTCGAGCGACGGCACCCCGTCCTGCGGCGGCGGCCGGTCGTCCAGGCGGTTCACCAGCGTGATCGGCGACGTGCCACTGGCCGCGACGACGACGATCAGCAACGCCGCCACCGCCACTCCGGCCCGCCACCACTTCATGCGGGTCAGCCTCGCACGCGCCGGCCCCATCTTGGCTAACTTGCACGGGTGGCCTCGACGGACGTGTTCATCAACTACCGCGGGGTCGACGCGGACTTCGTTCCCGCCCTGCTCTTCGAACGGCTGTCCCGCGCCTTCGGAGCCCACCGGGTGTTCCTCGACGCCGAGTCGATCGCGCCCGGCGAGGACTACGTGCGACGGCTGCTCGAAGGCGTGCGGTCGTCGAAGGTGCTGCTCGCGGTCATCGGACCGCGTTGGTTCGCCACGGACCCGGCCGGACGGCGACTGATCGACGACCCCAACGACTGGATCCGGCGTGAGCTGGTGACGGCCTTCGAGTGCGGGGTCACCGTGATCCCGGTGTTCACCGAGGGCGCCACACCGCCGCGCCCCGACGAGCTGCCCGCCGACATCGCCCAGCTGGGCAGGCAGCACGGGCTGCCGCTGCGCCGCGTGCGGTCCGGTGACGACGTCGAGGCGATCGTCCGCGAGGTATCGGCGCATGTCCCGTCACGGCGCAAGCGCTTGGTCACCGTGGTGGCGGGGGTGGTGCTGATCGGCGCCGTGGCTGTGGTGCCGTCACTGCTGCGCGACGGGAACCCGGACTCGTCGCCCGGCCCCAGCACGACGTCCTCGACAACCTCGTCAGCGACGACCTCATCGGTCGTGGAGACGACCGCGCCCGTCGAGCCCGAGCTGTGGTACGAGGGCAGGCTGACGCTCGACGGCGAGGCGTTCCAGACGGGCTACACGCTCGACACGTCCCCACCCCTGCGCCAGCCGTTGGGCGACATCGGGCTGGTGTGCCAGCTCGGTTGTTCCCAGAACGAGATCGCGGGCACCGGGTTCGCCGCGTGGACCGGTGAGGGCCTTCCATCACGCCGGCAGTGCGTCGACCTGCTGAACCGCAACCCAGGTCAGCGGCGTCTGAGTGTGAAGAGCGGTACCAGGGCGTGCGTCGGCACCGCCGACGGACGCGTCGGGCACCTGGAGGTGGCCGAGATCAGCGGGCCGGGGCGGATGAAGATCGACGTCAAGGTCTGGGACAAGCCGCGCTAGCTACTCGAAGACCTCGTCGGACACCAGACCGTCGAGGAACGTCCGGAAGTCGGGCGCCAGCGCGAGCTCCGCCTCCTCGTCGGCGTCGAGCCACACCACGGACGGCTCACCGTCCGGGCCGCACTCCCGGTAGTCCAGGGCGACCCACGTGTGACCGTCCCCGGTCAGCAGGACGACGGGCGACGGCAACCTCCACTCCTCGACCAGGTAAGGCGTGTCGAGCAACGACAACGTGCCTTCCGCTGACCCGATGCCCATCACCCCGTCGAACGGGACGTGGTCCGGCGCCCAGGAGGTCGCCCTGCTCGTCGGGAACGCGGACCGTTCGGCCACCGCGGTGCCGCCGTTCTGCGCGCGTAGCAGCTCGAGCAGTGCCTCGGGCAGGCGCACGCCCAAGATCTCCTCGGCGCTGCGGACCGCCTCGTCGCTGAGCGGCGGTTGCACGCCGTAGGTGCCCGTGCTCCAGAACTCCACGCGGCGGATCCTATGCACCTCGGTGAAGGCTGTGTGGAACACGCGACTATGTGGAACGCCTCCAAGGCGACTGCCGACGTCACACGTCCGGTCGAACCGCCTTGGCCCGTTTCAGCACGTCCTGCAGCATCTCCTGCGTCAGCCTGCCGGTGTAGGTGTTGTGCGGCGACACGTGGTAGCACCCGAACACCCGCAACCCACCCGCCTCGACCTCCACCCCGTGCCCGAACTTGGGCGGCCGGTCAAGCCCCACCAAAGGCAGGAACGCCTTCCACCCGAACCCGCCGAGCACGATCACGGACCGCAGGTTCGGCATCAGCCCGATCTCCTCGCGCAGGAAGTGCGAGCACCGGTCCCGTTCCTCGGGCGTCGGCTTGTTCTCCGGCGGCGCGCACCGCACCGGCGAGGCCATCCGCACGCCGTACAGCTCCATCCCGTCGTCCCGGGCCCACGCCTCGGGCTGGGAAGCCAGCCCCACCTCGTACAGCGCCCGGTACAGGAAGTCACCCGAGGGGTCGCCGGTGAACATCCGCCCGGTCCGGTTGCCCCCGTGCGCGGCCGGTGCGAGGCCCACGATCAGCAGCGAGGCGTCCAGCGGACCGAAGCCAGGGACCGGTTTGCCCCAGTAGTCCCAGTCCATGAACGCCGCGCGCTTCACGGCGGCGACCGACTCGCGCCACGCGACCAGGCGCGGGCACGCTCGGCAGGCCGTTATCCGCTCGTCGAGTTCCGTAATGTTGCTCCCATGTCCGAGGAGAAGACCGAAGAGAAGCCCGAGTCTCCCGCTGATGATCTGGTCACCACCCAGCACAGCATCACCGTCAAGGGCCGCGAGCTGAACTACACCGCCACCACCGGGCGTGTCGTCCTCAAGGAGGAGGTCACGAAGGACGGCGTGTTCGAGGGCCACAAGCCCAAGGCCGAGGTGTTCCTGACCGCGTACACCCTCGACGGGGCCGACCCGCTCAAGAGGCCGGTGACGTTCGCCTTCAACGGTGGCCCCGGATCCGCGAGCGTGTGGCTGCACATGGGGCTCCTCGGGCCGCGCCGGGTGCTCAGCGGTGACGTCGGCAACCTGACCGCGCCGCCGTACGGGATCGCGGACAACGAGGAGAGCCTGCTCGCCGAGAGCGACCTCGTGTTCATCGACCCGGTGTCGACGGGGTTCTCGCGGGCGGCGCGGGGTGAGAAGGCCGACAGCTTCCACGGCTACCAGCCCGACATCGACTCCATAGCCGAGATCATCCGCCTCTGGACCTCGCGCAACGGCCGGTGGATGTCGCCGAAGTTCCTCTGCGGCGAGTCGTACGGGACGCTGCGCGCGGCCGGTCTCGCCGAGCAGCTGCAGAAGAAGCACGGCATGTACCTCAACGGGCTCATGCTGATCTCCTCGGTGCTCGACTTCGCGACGCTCGAGTTCAACGAGGGCCACGACCTCGCCTACACGCTCTTCCTGCCCACGTACGCGGCCATCGCGCACTACCACGGGCTGCACGGCGACCGTCCGCTCGAGGAGGTGCTCGCCGAGGCCGAGGAGTTCGCGGTCCGCGACTACCCCTACGCCCTCGCGCGCGGCAACAGGCTGAGCGACGTCGAGCGTGCCGCCACGATCGAGAAGCTCGCCAGGCTCACGGGGCTGTCCGAGGAGTACGTGGACGCCGTCGACCTGCGCATCGAGCACATCCGGTTCTTCACCGAACTGCTGCGCCGCGACCGCAAGACCGTCGGTCGCATCGACGCCCGCTTCACCGGCTGGGACACGGACTACGGTCGCGAGGGCATCTCCGCGGACCCGTCCATCGACGCGATCCTCGGCCCGTACTCGGCCACGCTGAACCACTACCTGCACGCCGAGCTCGGTTACTCGAGCGACCTGCCGTACGAGGTCCTCTCGCGGGTCATCGAGCAGTGGTCGTACAAGGAGTTCGAGGGCCGGCACGTCACCACGGCGGGCAAGCTCTCGGCGGCGATGCGGGCGAACCCGCACCTCAAGGTGCACGTGGCGTTCGGCTGGTACGACGGTGCCACGCCGTACTTCGCGGCCGAGCACCTCATCGCGCACCTGCAGATCCCGAAGGAGCTCACGGCGAACATCGAGTCGGCCTACTACCCCGCCGGCCACATGATGTACGTCCACGAGCCCAGCAGGATCCAGCAGTCCGAGGATCTCGCGAACTTCGTGCGGAACTCGTCCAACACGTGATCCTCGACCTGAACGACGACACCGTCCTGCACGAGCTGTGGACGGTGCAGCGGCTGGCTTATGCCGTCGAGGCCGAGCTGATCGGCTTCGACGGCATCCCGCCGTTGCACGAGTCGCTCGACGAGCTCCGGGCGTGCGGTGAGACCTTCCTCGGCCTGTACGACGAGGAAGGGCTCGTGGGCGCGGTGTCGTACGTGCTCGACGGGTCCACTGTGGACATCCATCGGCTGGTCGTGCACCCGCGGGCGCACCGCCGCGGCATCGCGTCGAAGCTCCTCGACGCGCTGCCGGACGGGCCGCAGGTCGTCAGCACCGGCACGAAGAACGAGCCGGCGTTGCGGCTGTACCGCAAGCGGGGCTTCGTGGAGACCGGCACGCACGAGGTCGGTCCCGGCGTGTCGATCACGGATCTCGCCAGGCAGTGATCTCTTTCTCAACGGGAGTCCAGCTCCGGCAAGTCGGGCATCGCCGAGGCGCAAGGAGTTCCTGGGCCGGCCAACAGGAAAGCGGGCCTTCGACGAGCTGAGGGGCCGCGCCCGCGGGCACGACCCCTCAGCAACGTAGAACCGGTCAGACGACCGAGCGCTCCTCGGCGAAGTGGCACGCCGAGGGGTGGCCCCCGTTGCGCGGCACCAGCTCCGGGACCTCGGTCGCGCAGATGTCCTGCGCCTTCCAGCACCGCGTGCGGAACCGGCAGCCCGACGGCGGGTCGATCGGCGACGGCACGTCACCCGTCAGGCGGATGACGTCGCGCCGGCCGCGCTGGGTCGGGTCCGGCACCGGCACGGCGGAGAGCAGTGCCTGCGTGTACGGGTGCATCGGGCGCTCGTAGATGTCGTCCTCGGTGCCGATCTCCACGATCTTGCCGAGGTACATCACCGCGACGCGGTCCGACAGGTGGCGGACCACCGACAGGTCGTGCGCGATGAACACGTACGACAGGCCCATCTCGGTCTGCAGGTCGCCCAGCAGGTTCATGACCTGCGCCTGGATCGACACGTCCAGAGCGGACACCGGCTCGTCGCACACGATCACCTTGGGCTTCAACGCGAGCGCGCGGGCGATGCCGATGCGCTGGCGCTGACCGCCGGAGAACTGGTGCGGGTACCGGTTGATGTGCTCCGGGTTGAGGCCGACGATCTCCAGCAGCTCCTGGACCTTGCGCCGCCGGTCGCCCTTGGGCGCCACCTCGGTGTGGATCTCGTAGGGCTCACCCACGATGTCGCCGACCGTCATGCGCGGGTTCAGCGACGTGTACGGGTCCTGCAGCACGATCTGGATGTCGCGGCGCAGCTTGCGCAGCTCCGCGCCCTTCATGCCGAAGATGTCGCGGCCCTCGAACCTGGCCACGCCCGCGGTCGGCGGCTCCAGGCGCATCAGCACCTGGGCCAGCGTGGACTTGCCGCAGCCGGACTCGCCCACGACGCCCAGGGTCTCGCCCTTGTTCAACGTGAACGAGACGCCGTCGACGGCCTTGACGTGGCCCACGGTGCGCTTGAACAGCACGCCGACGCGGACCGGGAAGTGCTTGACGAGGTTCTCGACCTCGAGGATCGGCTCAGCCACGAGCGACGACCTCCTCCGCGATGTGGCACCGGCTGGTGCGGCCCATGCCGAGGTTGTGCACGGCCGGGACCTCGGTGACGCACCGGTCGAACACGCGCGGGCAGCGCGGGTTGAACGGGCAGCCGGGCGGGATGTTGGTCAGCGACGGCGGCAGACCCTTGATCGTCTTGAGCTCCTGGCCACGCAGGTCGACGCGGGGCAGGGACTCGAGCAGCGACTCGGTGTACGGGTGGCCCGGCGCGCGGAACAGCTCGTACACGTCGGCGTGCTCGACGATGCGGCCCGCGTACATGACCGAGATCCGGTCCGCGACGTCGGCGACGACGCCGAGGTCGTGGGTGATCAGGATCATGCCCATGTCGCGTTCCTTCTGGATCTCCGCGAGCAGGTCCATGATCTGGGCCTGCACGGTGACGTCCAGCGCGGTGGTGGGCTCGTCCGCGATCAGCAGCTCCGGGTCGAGCGCCAGCGACATCGCGATCATCGCGCGCTGCCGCATACCGCCGGAGAACTGGTGCGGGTAGTCGGAGACCCGTCCCTTGGCGTTCGGGATCTTGACCTGGTCGAGCAGCTCCACGGCACGCTTGCGGGCGTCCGCCTTGGACATCCCGCGGCGGACGCGCAGCTGCTCCTCGATCTGGAACCCGACCGTGAAGACGGGGTTCAGCGCGGACAGGGCGTCCTGGAAGATCATGGCGATGCCCTCGCCGCGGACCTGGCGGCGCTCTTCGGCCGACTGGGTCAGCAGGTCCTCACCGCGGAACTTGATGGAGCCCTTGGTGATGAACGCGGGCGGCATGTCCAGGATGCCCATGATCGTCTGCGCGGTCACGGACTTGCCGGAACCGGATTCACCCAGCACCGCAAGGGTTTCGCCCGCCGAGACGTGGTACGAAACGCCGTTGAGCACCTTCGCGACACCGTCGCGGGTGCGGAATTCCACGTGGAGATCCTCGACCTCCAGCAATGGCTGAGTCACAGGATTCCCCTATCGGGACTTGGGATCGAGGGCGTCGCGCACGGCGTCGCCCAGCATGACGAAGGCCAGCACGGTGATCGTGACGAAGCCCGCGGGGAACAGCAGCATGTGCGGTGCCGCCTGGAAGTAGTCGCGCGACTCCGAGATCATCACGCCCCACGACACGACCGGCGGACGCAGGCCGATGCCGAGGAACGCGAGCGTCGCCTCGGCGCCGATGAAGGCACCCAGCGCGATCGTCGCGTACACCAGCACGGGCGCCACGGTGTTCGGCAGCAGGTGCCGGAACACGATCCGCAGCGGAGAGGCACCGAGGCCACGCGCGGCACGCACGTAGTCCTGCTGCTTCGCCACGAGAGTCGCCGACCGCATGATGCGCATCGCCACCGGCCACGACAGCACCGCGATCGAGAGCACCACCTGCGTGATGATCTGGACGGCACCGGGGCTCTCGGTCGGCGCGTTGAGCGTCGTGAGGATGACGATCGCACCGAGCACGAACGGGATGCCGGCGAAGATGTCGCCGAACCGCGACAGCAGGCTGTCGATCCACGTCTTGGCGTAGCCGGCGAAGATGCCGATGGCCGATCCGATGAGGACGGTCAGCAGCGTCGCGAACACGCCGACGAGCAACGACGCGCGGGCGCCGTGCATCGCGCGGGCGTAGACGTCGTAGCCCTGCAGGTCGTAGCCGAACCACGCGTCACCGGAGGGTGCCTGCAGCGACTTGTTGAGGTCCGCGGCGCGCGGGTCGACCGACGTGAACAGCGTCGGCCAGATCGCCATCAGGACGATGATCGCGATGATCACCAGCGAGATGATGAACGTGGGCTTGCGCCGCAGCTCGCCCCACGCGTCGCTCCAGAGCGAGCGGGGCTTGCGCTGCTTCTGCGACGAGTCGTCGAGGTGGCTGGCCTGATCGACGCCGGCCGCCGCGGACGCCTCGAGTCCGGCTCCACCGGACACGGATCCTGGGTCACTCATAGCGAATCCTCGGGTCGAGAACGGCGTACAGGAGGTCGACGAGCAGGCTCATCAGCAGGTACACCAGCACCAGCAGGGTCACGATGCCCGTGACCATCACGCCTTCCTTCTCCTGGATGCCGCGGAAGATCAGGCCGCCGATGCCGTTGATGTTGAAGACGCCCTCGGTGACGATCGCGCCACCGAGGAGGCTGCCGAGGTCGGTGCCGAGGAACGTGATCACCGGGATCAGCGAGTTGCGCAGCAGGTGGACGCCGACGACGCGGGTCTGCGGCTGGCCCTTCGCGATGGCCGTGCGCACGTAGTCGGCGCGCCGGTTCTCGGCGATGCTGCCGCGGGTCAACCGGGCCACGTACGCCATCGAGAGGCTGCCGAGCACGAAACCGGGCAGGAGCAGCTCGCCGAACGACGGATCGGAGCTGACCGAGGTGTCCATCAGGTCGAAGCCCTGCGGGCCGAGGTAGAGCCGCAGCACGAAACCGGTGACGAAGACCGGCAGCGAGATCAGGAACAGGGTCGAGATCAGGACCAGGTTGTCCAGGAAGCCCGACTTGCGCAGACCGGTGAGGACGCCGGCGATGATGCCGATGATGGCCTCGATGATCAGCGCGATGATGCCCATCTTGAGCGTGATCGGCCACGAGGTGGCGATCTGCTCACCGACGGAGACGCCGTTGAAGGTGGTGCCGAAGTCACCGACGAGCAGGTTGCCCAGGTACTTGAAGTACTGGATCACCAACGGGTCGTTGAGGTTGAGCTTCTCGCTCATCTCGGCGATGTAGGCCGGATCGCACGGCCGCTGGCCGCACTTGCCCGCGAAGGGGTCCTGCGGGATCGCCCAGACGAGGGCGTAGATCAGGAAGGTGGTCCCCAGGAAGACCGGTATCAGCTGCAGCAGACGGCGCAGCACATAGCGACCCATGAGGTCGGCTCCTTGCGTGGTGGGGGCGCCCAGGTCCTGAACACCGCTCCGGCCCCGCGCCCGTAACGTTCGACGGACGCGGGGCCGGACGGATCACTCAGAACTCAGGTGCGGCAATCAGGCCTTGACGCGGAACGACTCCAGAACGCCCTGACGCTTGAACGACATCTTGGCGTCGAGCAGGTTCTTCGAGCGGCCGCCGATGCCCTTCTCGTTCCAGGTCGGCATGGAGGGCAGGTCCCGGGCGATGATGTCCTCCGCCTGCTGGTACAGCTTGATCGCCTCGTCCTCGTTGGCCGTCTCGTCCGCCTTCTTCAGCAGCGCGTCGACCTCGGGGTTCGAGTAGTTCGAGTCGTTGGACGACCCACCCGTGCGGTACAGCGGGTTGAGGAAGTTCTCGATCGACGGGTAGTCGGCCGACCAGTCCGAACGGCTCATGCCGGTCAGCTGCTTGCCGTCGACGATCTGGCGGAACGCACCGAAGTTGGTGGCACCGACGAACTCGCACTCCACGCCCAGCGCCTGCTTGATGCTGTTGCACGCGGCCTCGAGCGGCTCCTTGCGGCCACCGTCCTGGTTGGACTGGATGGTCAGCTTGCCGGTGAAGCCCGACTCCTGGAACAGCTGCTTGGCCTTCTCCGGGTTGTACTTGCAGTACTCGCCGCAGGTGTCGGGGCGGTAGCCCTTGATGCCGGGCGAGACGAAGCTGGTGGACGGCACGTACGAGCCGGCCAGCACGGTCTTCGTGATCTGCTCCCGGTTGATGGCCATCGAGACGGCCTGGCGCAGCTTCAGGTTCTGCAGCGCCGGGATGTACTGCGGGAACGCGATAGCGCTCTGCCCAAGCAGGTTCGCGGTCACGACCGCGTCACCGAGGTCCGCCTTGTACTTCTCGCCGACCTTGGCCGACGGCGGCAGGGCCTCCATGAAGTCCAGCTTGCCGGCGACCAGGTCCTGGTACGCGGTCTCCTGGCTGGAGTAGATCTTGTAGTCCAAGGTCTTGAAGTGGACCTTGTCCTCGCCCTTGTACTCGTCGAAGCGCTCCATCTTGATCAGCGCGTTCGGCGTGCGGGAGACGAACTTGACCGGGCCGTTGCCGATCGGCTTGGCCTCGGCGGCCTTCGGGTCCGCGAAGAACGAGTCCGCCATCGGCGCGAACGGCGTGTAGCCGATCATCGTGGTGAACACCGAGGTCGGGCCGTTGAGGGTGACCTTGAACTCGTAGTCGCCCACGAGCTCGAGACCGGACATCTTGTCCGTGGCCGGCTTGGCGTTCTCGTCCGCCGGGTGCACGTCGGAGAAGCCCGCGATCGGGGCGAAGAACGACGCTGCCTGCTGCGCGTTCGGCGCGTACGCGGCCCAGTTCCAGGCGTCGACGAAGTTCTTCGCCTTGACCTCGGTGCCGTCGTGGAACTTCCAGCCCTGCTTGATCTTGATGTTGTAGACCTTGGCGTCACTCGAGGTGATCGACTCGGCCATCAAGTTGTAGGGCGCGCCGTCTTCAGCCTTGTAACCGACCAGACGCGAGAACAGGGCGTCGGTGACCTTGCCACCGCCCGCCTCGGTCGTGTTGGCCGGGAACAGCGTGCTCTTGGGCTCGGTGCCGTAGATGGACACCGTGCCGTCCGGGTTCTCCTTGCCACCGGCAGCGGTGTCACCACCGCCACCACCGCCGCATGCGCTGAGCGTCATGGCGAGCGCGGCTGGCAAAGCCACCCACGCAACCCGTGATCGCGACATCAGTCTCTCCCGCCTTTCCCCGGCGCCGCTCCGCAGATATTGCGTGCGCGCGCCTCCCCGGGAGGTCTCGTCCACCTCCCAAAACGTGAGAGGACGTTAACCGGGGCGTCCAGCAGTACGCGCACTGAAAGCGGTCACAAACTCGTCACGATCACCTCAAGTAGACCTTAATTCGGGCCTAGACCAGCGAAAACGCGATGCCGTCGAGGATGTCGTGCTCACTGCACACGAGCGTGCGAATACCCGCGCGATTCTCCAGCTCGTCGGCAATCGCGCGCAGAACCACAGCTCCACCGCAGATCACGTCCACCCGACCGGGATGCATCGGCCCGAGCGAGGCACGCTCATCATGCGTCATGGAGAGGATACGGTCGGTGATTTCACGAACATTGTCAAGTGTGATCCTGCTGAGGTGAATATCGTCGCTGTTGTACACCTCCAGGCCTTGGACCAGGGCTGACAATGTCGTAACGGTGCCGGCGACACCGATCCACGTCTTCGTCTTCTCCACCGGCACGATCTCGAATGCCTCTTTGATCGCCGCGCGCGCAAACGCTTCCGCCTGCTCGATCTCGGCGGGGGACGGCGGGTCGGAGGAGATGAACCGCTCCGTCAGCCGCACGCAGCCGATGTCCATCGACCTCGCGGCCTCCACCTCCGTGCCGCCGCCGAGGACGAACTCGGTGCTGCCACCACCCAGATCGGTGACGAGGAAGGGGCCCTCCTCCGGGTCGAGATCGGCCACCGCGCCGAGGTAGGAGAGCCGCGCCTCCTCGTCGCCGGTGATCACCTCCGCGGGCGCGCCGAGGATCTGCTCGGTCATGCCGAAGAACTCGTCGCGGTTGCTCGCGTCCCGAGTCGCACTCGTCGCCACCATCCGCGCGGTCTCGACACCCTTGCGTCGCATCGTGCGCGCGTAGTCGAGGAGGGCCTGCCTCGTGCGCTCGATCGCGTCGGGATGCAACCGCCCGGTCGCGTCCACGCCCTGCCCGAGCCGGACGATCTTCATCTCACGATGCACGTCCCGCAACCACGCGGTGCCGTCCTCGCGCTTCGTCACGTCCGCGATCAGCAGACGGATCGAGTTGGTTCCGCAGTCGATGGCCGCGACCCGCGCCATGGGCACTCCTCAGTGGTTCTTTCAGTGGTCTCCGACAAGCATCGCGTACGCGAAACCGCCGGCCCACCTCGCCAGGCTCTCAGCGGTCTCGGTGGTCAGGCCTGAGCACGCTCGTACTCGTCTTCGAGCATCGCGTAGACGAAGAGGTCGCCCCACTCGCCCTTGAAGATCTCGTTCTGCCTGAAGTGCGCCTCCCGGCGCATGCCGAGGCGTTCCATCAGCCGCCACGACGGCTCGTTGCGCGGGTCGCACTGGGCGATGATCCGGTGCAGGCCGAGGTCCTCGAACCCGAGCTTCAGCATGGCTCGGGCGGCCTCGGTGGCATAGCCGTGGCCCTCGAAGCCGGGATTGAGGGTGTACCCGATCTCGCCCTGGCGGTCCTTCTCGCTGAGCCACTTGAGCACGACGCCGCCGATCACCTTGCCCGCTTCCGGCAGGTGGACGGCGAGCGAGAGCCGCTGTCCGTCGCTGGTGAGCTCGTGGTCGTTCACCAGCTTGGCCAGCAGCTCCGCGCACTCGTCACGGGTAGCGGTCTCGGTGTAGAGATAGCGGTTGACGTCGGCGCGGGAGCGGTAGGCGTGGAAGTCGTCGAGGTCTTCGAGCTGGAAAGGTCGCAGGAGAAGGCGGTCGGTCTTCAGCGGGTAGGCAGGTCGCACATCCACACCCTGCCAAGGACCACCGCCCCATGCCTCACGAATTACCTGGTCGGGGCTTTCACGAGGCTGAGGAACGCCGACCACGCCTCCCCCGACACGGGGAGGTGGGTGGCGGGGGCCTTGCTGTCCCTGATGCCGACGCCCTGACCGACCTCGACGCACTCGCTTCCCGATGCGCTGTAACTGCTCTTGCGCCAGGTCGACATCCGGAACGCCTCCTCAGAACACGATGCTGGTGATCAGCTCCCTCGATTGTTCCGGGTTCAAGGCGTCGCGATCCAGCCCTGTCAGCAGGTGCGTGTACATATCGAGTGATGCCTTGTCTTCCAGGAAGAGACCGGTGTTGAGGTTCTCCACGTAGACGACCGGCTCGAACTTGTCATACGTCAGCAGGGTGAAGTTGCTCGCCAGACCGGCATGGGCGCCGATGGCGATCGGTACGACTCGGAAGGTGATGTACTGCCGCACCAGCATCGTCATGATGTGGTTCAGCTGCGTTCTCATCACGGCCGGACCGCCGACGGGCAACCGCAGGGCTTGCTCGTGCACGTAGAAGACGAACTCGCGGCCGGGCCTGAAGATTGCCTGCCGCTCGATCTTGGCTCTGATCAACGCGTCGATGTCGGCGGGCTGGAGTTTGCGGGTCGACTTCTCGGCCACCTCGCGGATGTAGCCGGCGATCTGGAGCAGGCCCGGGATGACGTTCATCGTCCACACGACGATCTTGCTGGCGAGACGTTCCTGGTCGACCAGGCTGCGCAACTGGTCCGGCACTCCGTCCTCCGGGAACAGCAGCCAGCCTTTCTCGCGTGACTCCCTGAACAACGCGACCAGGCGTTCGACTTCGGTGTAAGGACTGCGGCAGTAGGAGAGCAGCCGGATGAGGTCGACCTCGCTGACGCCTCCCTTGCCCTGCACCAGGTCGGAGATCTTGGCCTCCTGCCAGTCCAGCAGGTCGGCGAGTTGGCGCTGGGTCATGCCGCTCTGCTCGATGGCGTCCCGGACGCCATTGCCGAACTCCCGGCCCACCACGCTTGAGTTGCGCTTCGGCATGCGGACGAAGCTAGGGCCCGGAAAGCCCTTCGCTCCAACGTTTCTGCCCGAATCGCCCCGATCGAAGTACGACTTGGAGTCGCTCCAACGCGACACGCCGGACTAGCTGGGCGTGCTCGTGACCATGCTGCTCGACGGCGTCGGCTGCGCGGAGCTCGCGCCGGCGCTGCTGCTGGGCGTCGAGGAGCGCTCGGGCGTCGAGCTCGACGCCTGCGGGGGCGTCGTGGGCTCGGTGGCGGGCGGGTTCGAGCTCGTCGTAGTCGTGGTCGTGGTCGTTGTAGTCGTGGTGGTCGTAGTCGTCGTGGTGGTCGTCGGGCACGTGGACGACGTGGGCGGCGTCGTGGTGGTCGTCGGGGTCGACGTCGTGGTGGACGGGGTCGTCGACGGCGGCGTGGTCGGCGGGACGCAGGTCGGGCCCGACGGCGTGGTCGTGGTCGTCGGCGGAGTGGACGGCGGGGTGCTGGTGCCCGGGTTTCCGGGGTTGCCCGGGTTGGCGTCCGGGTTGCCGGGTGCCGGGTTCTGCTGGTCGTTGCCCGTGTCCGGCAGCAGCGGCAGCGTGTCGACGTTCTCGCTGTACTCCTTGGCCCACTTGAGGACCGTCTGGACGTACGACGTGGAGTTGTTGTAGCGGAAGATGGCCTTGGCGCGGTCTTCCTGGTTGGTCATGTCGCCGCCGTACGCGCACAGGTAGCGGCCGGCGCCCAGGGCGGCGTCGTAGATGTTGTTCGGGTTGACGTTGTTGTCGTCGTTGAGGTCGCCGCCGAAGCTCGCCCACGTCGCCGGGATGAACTGCATCGGGCCGACCGCGCGGTCCCAGGTCGTGTCGCCGTCGAGGCGGCCGCCGTCGGTGTCGCGGATCGCGGCCATGCCGGGGGCGCCGTTGAGGACCGGTCCGAGGATCTTGGGGGTGGCGTCGCCGACGGCGTTCACGCGGCCGTTGTTGGCGTGGTTCGACTCGACCTTGCCGATGGCGGCGAGGAGGTACCAGTCGAGGTTGCAGCCGGGCACCAGCTCGGCCATCTTGTCCTCGGCACGGAGGTAGGCCTCCACCATGACGCCGGGGATGCCGTTCTGGCCGGGGATGTCGCCGAGCAGGTCGTCGTCGCCGGGATCGGTGTCGAGGTCGCCGTCCTCGAGGTCGGCGAGCAGTGCGGCGCTCAGCTCGTCGGAGAGCGGCAGCCTGCCGGACGCGCCGAGCTCGGCCGGGTCGTAGCGCAGGGCGCCGAAGACGTCGGCGGGGCCGAGGGAGACAGCGATGTCATCGCGTCCGGAGAGGTTGACCCAGTCGACGAGCTTGGTGCCGACGATCATGGCGGGAGCCAGCATCGCAGCCAGCGCGGCCACGGCGAAGCCCTTTTGCCTGGGGCTCAGCGCCGACGGACCGCGCAGTCTGGCCATTGCCACGAATACTCACCTCTCGTGCGTCATCGCGGCCCGCCGTCCTGCAGTTACGGCGAACGCCCCCGTCGGTGACCTGTCCCACCCTGCCCCACTACGAAGCCTAGGTGTACCCAAGACGGAGTGAAGCGTGCGTTCGGTTCCGTTGACTGTTAACTCGCGCACTCGCCGGCGGGCCACAGGCCCTGCTCACCCAAGATTGCCAGGGCTTCGTCCCCCATGGGATTGACTCCGGGGCCCTTCGCGAGGGCATGGGCGACGTGCACGTGAAGGCACTTGACTCTGCCCGGCATGCCGCCCGCGGTGACCTGGGTGCCGAGCGACTCGATGGCGTCGCGCTCGGCGAGGTACGACTCGTGCGCGCGCAGGTAGGCCGCGGCGAGCTCCTCGTCGGTCGCGAGGCGCTCGGTCTGCTCCTTCATCAGCCCGCCGCCCTCCAGCGTGCTGACCAGGGAGTTCAGTTTCGGGCAGGTCAGGTAGTACAGCGTCGGGAACGGTGTCCCGTCAGGCAGCCGCGGGTCCGTCTGCACGACGTTCGGGTGCCCGCTGGGGCACCGCGAGGCGATCGCACGTGTTCCGCGCGGCATGCGGCCGAGCTGCTGAGCGACCGTTTCCAGGTCAGCAGCACTTACTTGTGCGTCACCGATTCCCACAGTTCCTCGTACCAAGACCCTTGTGCCGCGGGCTTGCCCGACGGCCTCTCCGATTCGGTGTTGCGGCTCTCGTCACCCGGCAGTTGCACGATGTAGGGCGTCTCGCCCGGCCGCACCCAGTGCAGCCGCTTGCGCGCCTCGATCTCCACGTACGCCGGGTCCTGCAGCTGAGCCTTGCGCTGTTCCAGCGCGGCAACCGTTTCCCGCAACTTCTGCTGCTCTGCTCCCACGTCCCGCAGTTCGTCGCGCTGCGAGAGGTAGGTCCGCAACGGGACCGCGATGCTCAACGCCAGTGCGCACAGCACCATCGCGAACATCGCGGCCCGCCGCGTGCCGGTCATGCCGAACGCGCCACCCGTGCCGTCACTGCGCCGCGACGGCGCCTTCGGACGGGGTGGTTTGCGCGCGCGTGCGGGCCTCGCCTCCCGCTCTTCGCGGGGGCGGCGGGGACGACGCGCGCGCTCGGCCATGCCTTACAGCCTCTCAGCTCTCCGGCGTGTAACGCGGGAACGCGAGCTCACCGGCGTAACGCGCCGCGTCGCCGAGGCTCTCCTCGATGCGCAGGAGCTGGTTGTACTTCGCGGTGCGCTCACCACGGGCCGGCGCACCGGTCTTGATCTGACCGGCACCGGTCGCGACGGCCAGGTCGGCGATGGTCGTGTCCTCGGTCTCGCCCGAGCGGTGCGACATCATCGACTTGTAGCCGTACGACGTGGCCAGCGAGACCGCGTCGAGGGTCTCGGAGAGCGTGCCGATCTGGTTGACCTTCACCAGCAGCGCGTTGGCGGCGCGGCGGGAGATGCCCTCCTCCAGGCGCTCCGGGTTCGTGACGAATAGGTCGTCGCCCACGATCTGGACCTTCTCGCCCAGCTCGGCGGTCATCTGCACCCAGCCGTCCCAGTCGTCCTCGGACAGCGGATCCTCGATGGACACCATCGGGTAGTCGCGGACCAGCTCGGAGTAGTAGCCGATCATCTGCTCGGCGGACCGCTTGTTCTTCTCGAACGTGTAGGCGCCGTCGGAGAAGAACTCCGTGGCGGCCACGTCGAGCGCGAGCGCGATGTCACGGCCCGCCCGGTAACCGGCCTTCTCGATGGCCTCGAGGATCAGGTCGAGCGCGTCGCGGTTGCTGCCGAGGGACGGCGCGAAGCCACCCTCGTCGCCCAGACCCGTGGCGAGACCCTTGCTCTTCAGCACGGACTTCAGCGCGTGGTAGACCTCGGTGCCCCAGCGCAGGCCCTCGCGGAACGTCTCCGCGCCGATCGGCGCGATCATGAACTCCTGGATGTCCACCTCGGTGTCGGCGTGCGAGCCACCGTTGAGGATGTTCAGCATCGGCACCGGCAGCACGTGCGCGTTCGGCCCGCCGACGTACCGGAAGAGCTCCAGGCCGCTGCTGGTGGCGGCGGCCTTCGCGACCGCGAGGCTCACGCCGAGGATCGCGTTGGCGCCCAGGCGACCCTTGTCCGGCGTGCCGTCCAGGTCGACGAGCTTCTGGTCGACCACCCGCTGCTCGACGGCCTCGATGCCGACGAGCTCCGGGCCGATCTCGTCGAGCACCGCGGTGACCGCGCGCTCGACGCCCTTGCCCAGGTACCGCTTGGCGTCGCCGTCCCGCAGCTCCACCGCCTCGTGCTCACCGGTCGAAGCACCCGACGGAACAGCCGCACGCTCCAGCGTGCCGTCGTCCAGCGCCACCTCGACCTCGACGGTGGGGTTGCCGCGCGAGTCAAGGATCTCGCGTGCTCCGACCTGCTCGATGACCGCCACTTGCGCTCCCTGTTTCTCCTGCGTCTCGTCTCGCGACGAGCCTACTTGGGCCAGGTGACCGGCTGGGGCTCGACACCTACGGATCACAGTGGGCCACCGGCGCCGGTCAACTGAATCGTGCCAGATGCGTGGTCCCCTGCCCATCCCCCGACGATCAGGCGCCGTCGACCAGTCCCGCCGCGGTCAGTGACAGGTGCCGGACCAGCACCGCGACGGCAGCGTCGGCGTCCCGCGCGAGCGCGGCCTCCTCCAGCATCCGGTGTTCGCCGAGGTGATCGCGTTCGGGGCCACGACGGGAGGAGAAGCGGCGGCCCAGCTCGCTCGCGGTCCACATCCGGTCGAAGATTTCCAGCAGAACCTCGTTGCCGCACCCCTCCAGCAGCGTGCGGTGGAAGATCCGGTGCGCTTCGGACCACCCGTCGCTGTAGTACTCGCCCTCCCCCTCGACGAACGGCGGAGTGCGGGCGAGGCGGTGATGAGCGGCCCGGACGCGCGCCTCCCAGTCCACGTCACCGCGCTCGATCGCCATGCGCAGCAGGACGGGCTCGACGGCGAGGCGCGCCTCGGTGATCTCCTGCCAGCGCCGGTCGGAGAAGGAGGGGACGGCGAAACCGCGGTTCGGCAGTCGGTCGGCCAGCCCTTCGCCGACCAGCCGCACGAGTGCCTCGCGCACGACGGCCAGGCTCACGCCCTGCTCTTTGGCGAGGTCCTGGGGCTTCAGGGCGTCACCGGGCGCGTGGAGGCCGTGCATGATCGCGTCCCGCAGGCGCGTGTGGACCTGCTCGGAGAGCATCGGCTTACCGGTCGTGCGCGTCACAGCCCGAGCATAGATGAACCGTCGAATAATCGATTATCTCTGCTATCGTCGATCTCATGAGCAACGACCCGTTCGCCCGCCTCCCCGAGGCGGCCACCTTCACCGTCTCCAGCACTTCGGTCCGCGACGGCGCCGCCTGGGCGCCCGAGCAACTCTCCGGCAAGGACGTCTCCCCGCAGCTGACCTGGACCGGAGCGCCCGAAGGCACCAAGAGCTACGCCGTCACCGTCTACGACCCCGATGCCCCCACCGGCTCCGGGTTCTGGCACTGGGCCGTCGCCGACATCCCCGCCACCTGCACCGAACTGCCGGAGGGCGCGGGCGACGACACCGGCTCCGGCCTGCCGGAAGGCGCCTTCCAGCTACCCAATGACGCCCGTCTCGCGCGTTTCGCCGGCGCCGCCCCGCCGGCCGGGCACGGACCGCACCGCTACTACGTCGTGGTGCACGCCCTCGACGTCGAGTCCATCGGCGTTCCGGCGGAGGGAACCCCGGCACTGCTCGGTTTTCTGATGTCCGGCCACATCCTCGGCCGCGCGGTCCTGATGGCCACGGCGGAGACACCGGGTCGTGAGTCGATCGAGGTCTCACGGCTCGTCCCGGCGCCGGCCGACGCCGTCTTCGCGCTGCTGACCGATCCGTCGGGGCACGTGGCCATCGACTCGTCGGGGATGCTGATGGGCGCGGAGGGGGCCGTGGTCACGCGGCCGGGAGACCGGTTCGTGGTCCACATGGACCGGGAGGCGCTCGGCGACGTCGCGCTGGGCCGGTACGACGTCGAGGTCGTCATCACCAAGCTCGTTCCCGGTGAGGAGATCGCGTGGACGGTCGAGGGCCGGGTCGGGCCGCACGCGGGCCACGTCTTCGGCTACCGGTTGGCGCCTGCCGACGGCGGCACCCTCGTCACCTCCTACTACGACTGGTCGGAGGTGAGCGCCGAGTGGCGTGCGCGCGTGCGGTTCCCGGTGGTCTCGGAGTCCTCGCTCAAAGCGACACTCGGGATTCTGGAGCGCTCCCTCCGCCGGACGTCACCGGCAGGTGCTTGACGCCGTTCTGGAAGTTCGACCTCAACCGGCTGACCTCACCGTCGAACTCCACCATCCCAGGCAGGTCCAGGACCGCCTCGAACACGGCACGCATCTGGGTCCGGGCGAGGTGCGCCCCCAGACAGAAGTGCGGCCCGTGCCCGAAGCTCAGGTGGTCGGCCTCCCGCCGCCCCACGTCGAACCTCCCGGGGTCGCTGAAGACCAGCTCGTCCCGGTTGGCGGAGGAGAACCAGACGACGACCTTGTCCCCCGCCCTGATCTCCTGCCCGGACAACGACGTGTCCACCACGGCCGTCCGCCGGAAGTGCATGACCGGGGTCCACCACCGCAGCATCTCCTTGACCGCCGTGTCGAGCAGCGAACGGTCGGCGCGCAGGCGTGCGTACTGGTCGGGGTGGGAGAGCACCGCGATCATGCCGCCGGGGATGCCGTTGCGCAGGGTTTCGTTGCCTGCCACGGAGAACAGCCAGAAGAGGTTCTCGAACTCCTCGAGGGAGAGGTCCTCGCGCATGAGGTTGCTCAGCACGTCGTCCCCGGGAGACGAACGCTTGTGGGCGCCCAGGGCGTGCGCGTAGGCGTAGAGGTCGGGCATGCCGTCGCGGGCGCGCGGGTCGCGGCCGTCGTCCGGGCGGAGCTCCAGTGCCGCCAGCGCCATGTCGGTCATGCCTGCCGTCGAGCTGGACGAGAGCGCGTACTCGGCGTCCTGGAAGCCGATCACGCGGTTGCTCCAGTCGTAGAGCAGCGCGCGGTCCTGCCGCGGCACGCCGAAGACGTCGGCCAGCGTCAGCAGCGGCAGGTCGGCGACGGCGTGGGCGAAGTCGCCGGACAGATCGGCGACGATCGACCTGGCGTTCGCGCGGATGCCCTCCTCCAGGCGGGCCACGGCGCGCGGGGTGAACGCCCTGGTCAGCATGCGGCGCAGCCGGGTGTGGGACGGCGGGTCCTGGTTGAGCATCATGCGCTGGACGTAGGCCAGGTCCTCAGGTTGCGGGTCGCGGATCTGGGTCGCGCCGCGGTGGGACGAGAAGACCGAAGGCGTGCGCAGGACCGTGCGGACGTCGTCGTAGCGGAAGACCGCCCAGAAGTCGTCGATGCGCACCACGTTCTTTTCGCGCAGCCGGGTTAGTGCGTCGTGCGGGACACCCGAGGTATACGTGTCCGGGTCGACGATCAGCTCGGCATCGGTCCGCATAGAACGGGATTCTGACGTGCTTCAGGTCGAACGTGGTGGGAACGGGCCGTTGCTGGTGCTGCTGCACGGACTGGGCGCCACCGGCGAGGTGTGGGAAGAGGTCGCCGGCGAGTGGGACGGCAGCTGGCTGGTGCCGGACCTGCCTGGTCACGGGCGGTCGGGGCCGCTCGAACGGTATTCCTTCGGGTCGATCGCGGCCGCCGTCGCGCAGGAGATCCCCCGCGAGCCGGTCGTGATCATCGGGCACTCGCTGGGCGGCGTGGTCGGGCTGGCGCTCGCGAGCGGGTGGTTCGGGGTCGAGGTGACGACGTGCGTCGGCGTCGGGATCAAGGTCCAGTGGACCGACGAGGAGCTGGAGAAGGCCGCGGCGCTCGCCGCGAAGCCCGGGAAGGTCTTCGCGACCGAGCAGGAGGCCGTCGAGCGGGCGTCGAGGATGGCCGGTGTCCCACTCCGCCACGGAGTGTCCGAAGTGGACGGCGGATGGACACCGTCGCTGGACATGAGGGCCTTCGGGGTGGGGCGGCCCGACATGGCCGGGCTGATCATGGCCTCGCGGGCCCACGTCGTGCTGGCCGCGGGCGAGAACGACCCTATGAGCCCCCAGGAGCACCTGAAGGAGCTGGTGCCCGAGCCGGTGATGTTCCCCGGCGCGGGCCACAACGTGCACGTCGAGTCGCCCTCGTCCCTGCGCACCGTGCTGGCTCAGCTCGCGACGTAGCCGCCGTCGGCCGTGATCACCGAGCCCGTGATGAAGCTGGCCTTCTCGGAAGCCAGGAACAGCACGGCCTCCGCGATCTCGTCGGGCTGACCGACGCGCTGGAGGGGAAGGTCCTTCGCGATCACGTCGAACACCTCACCGGCTTCCGCCAGGGCCTTGTCGGTGGCGATCGGGCCGGGCGCCACGGAGTTCACTCGGACGCCGGCGGGACCGAACTCGACGGCCCAAGAGCGGGTCAGCGCGTCCATCGCGGCCTTGGAGGCGTTGTAGACGGACCCGACCGGCGTGCCGACCACGGCCCCGATCGACGAGACGTTGACGATCGAGCCCTTGCCCTTGGCGACCATCGCCGGGGCGAGGGCGGCGGTGAGGAAGTAGGTGCCGCGGACGTTGACGTCGAACACCTGCTGGTAGACGTCGACGGACTGCTCGGCCGTCGGCGAGAACGGGAAGATGCCGGCGTTGTTCACGAGCACGTCGACGTCGCCGACCTCCTCGGCGAGCTTGCGGACGTCGTCGACGCCGGCGACGTCCGAGACGATGAAGTGACCGGTGCCGCCGGCCTGCTCGATCAGCGCGACGGTCTCCTTGCCGAGCTCCGCGCGGCGACCGGTGAGGTAGACGGTGGCACCCGCCTCCGCAAGCTTGACCGCGATGGAGCGGCCGATGCCGGAGGTGGCGCCGGTGACGAGGGCCTTCTTGCCTGCGAGTTCCTTGGTTGACATGTCTCCGAACTTGCCGAAGCCAGATCGGCAGGCCATAAATTCCGGATGAATTAGCTGGTCAGAACGGGTGTGCGCCACCCGAAGTACATCCGGACGAAATGCGGCAGCCGATACCGGCCGAGCACCAGCGGTTCGATCAGGTGCACGTCGGCGAGCGCCTCCAGCGCGTACTCGATCGAGCCGGGGTCGGCGCCGGACATCTCCGCCGCCTCGCATACGTCGATCACGTCCGCGTCGCGGCGGGCGAAGCAGCGCATCAGGTGGCGTTCCTGCTCGGTGAGCTGCTGCTCCGCCTTGATCATCGGCGCCAGCACGGCCATGCAGTCCGACGGGATGGCGTCGCCGAGCTGGTTCTCGCGTTTCATCTGGGCCAGCAGCATCGCCACGGTCCAGTTCGGGCGACCGGTGAGCTTGCCGCCGAGCACGCGGATGGGGTTCGGCAGGTACGAGATGCGCGCCAGCACCTCGTCCGTGACGTCGGCCTCGGCGTCGGCCCTGGCCGGGTCGAGGACCTTGCGGAAGAACTGGTTCGCCGCGGCCTCGGTCAGACCGGCGATCTTCACCCAGGTCACGCCGGCCAGCTCGTTCCACCTGCGCACGCTCGTGAGGATCAGGGCAGAGCCGGGCGTGTGGAGCTCCGCGATCCGGGCGGGGTCGTGGACGTCGTCGACGACGATCAGGAACCGCTTGCCGCGCGCCTTTTCCCGCCACAACGCGGCTTTGTCGCCGTGCGGGTTCTCGACGCCGACCGCATGCAGCAACTCGTTGACGATGTCATTGCCGCGGACGAAGATCTGCCCGTCGGGGTAGCCGTGCTTGGCGAGATGCGCGACATGAGTGGCCAGCGCCGTCTTGCCGCTGCCGTGCATGCCGGTGATGCCGACCGTGCGCGGGAGGGTCCGCAGTGCCAGCGCGATCTCGGCCGTGCGGCCGGTGAAGTCAGGAAGGCCGGGCGGCAGTTGCTCGGGCCGGCGCGCCAGGTTCAGCTCGCCCCGGAGGATCTGCGCGTGCACCTCGCGCAGCTCGGGCCCCGGTTCGAGGCCGAGTTGCTCGTTCAGGAGAGCCCGCGCCTGGTGGAACTGCTCCAACGCATCGGCCTGCCTGCCGTCGCGGTAGAGGGCCTGCATGAGAAGAGCGCGCGGCCGTTCCCTGAGAGGAAAGGCGGCTACGTGCTTCTGCAGTTCGAGGACGTCCATCTCGCGTTCGAGCAGGGCTTCGCGGCACTGCAACCGCTCGTTGCCGATCCTGACCCGCTGGGCCTCGAAGTAGGTGCTGCTCAGGCCTTCGAGCGGCTCGTCGCGGCAGTCGTCGAAGATCTCGGCCCGGAGCGTGTAGCCGCCGTCCTTCGACTTCAGGTCCAGCTCGGGCAGGGTCTTGCGGATCTTGTACATGTACGTCCGCAGCGCCATCACCGCGCTCGGCGTGGGGTCGTCCCAGACCATGCCGATCAGCTGGTCGTTGCTCAACCGGATGCCGTTGTTCAGCAGCAACGCCGCCAGCACCGCCCGCTGCTGGCGCGGCCCCAGGTCGATCTCCTCGTCGTCTCGCCAGGCTCGTACCGGACCCATCAGTGAGAAGCGCAGGCTCATGCAACGTGACAACGCGGGCGGGCATTTCCGGCTTCCCGTCCCACGGAGTGGCGACCACACCCAGGGGGATCAGTATAATGAGCGTAGGCTCTAGACCTACGGGAGTCATAGTGAATGACCGGGTGACCATCCCGACCAGACTTGCCAGGAGAGCGAACAAGGTACTGCGCCCCAGGGACGCCGCAGATGTGTACGCCCATCCGCGCGGGGAGTTCGAGCGGCTGCTCGAACAAGCGGTGCTCAGCCACATCAGCACCGGCTACTACGCACTCGCACCGATGGAGCGACTCGGGGACCGCGGTGGCGCCCTGATCTCGCGGCCGCGGCGCTCGGCATTGCCCAGGCCGACTACGGCAGGGACGCCGTGGCACTCATGAGCATCACGGCCGCGCACGTCCACGGCGCCCTTCCACGCGCTATCGGAACCGCTGTCGTAGCCGTGCCCAAGCAACGTCCCGTGCTGCACACCAACGTGGGCGAGATCGTCTTCGTCAAGCGCAACGTGCAACGACTGGACCTCGAACGGGTGGAAACCGAACTCACGACAGGCTGGACGACCACACCGGAGCAAACGGTTCTCGACGTCGCGGCCCGGCCTGAGCTCGGCGGCATCGAAGAAGCGGCCGCGAGATCGATCCTGCGGGCGCTCGTGCGAAAGATCGACTGGGCGGTCACGGAGGAGCTCGCGCGAGATCAGCACAGGCCGGGCGCACTGGCACGGGTGAAGGAGGCAGCGGTTGCTTGAGCACGACGAACTCGTCGCGGTCGCCACCGTGCTCAACGAGCAGCCGCTGCGCCTCCACAAGTTCGGCACGCCAGCCAGCACGCGGCCGAACTCGGCCATGGTGTCGAGCCGCAGCTTGACGAAGACCAGCGCATCGAGTCGAAACCCGACGGCGACGGCGTCCACGACGACCCGGTAGCAGCGGGTGACGCCGCTGCGCCGCAACTCCGCAGGAAACCCGACTGTCGGCCGCGTCCACGAGCAACAACGCGAGCACCTTGCCCCGCAGTTCCTTTAGCTTCGACTCATGACCAGCGCTAACCCGTTACGTCAGCTGACCCTGGACCAGCTCCGGCGCCGCACCAGCATGAAGTGGCGGCACTACCCGGAGGACGTGCTGCCGCTGTGGGTGGCCGAGATGGACGTCCTGCTCGCCGAACCGGTGGCGCGGGCGATCACCGACGCCGTGCGGCGGGGCGACACCGGCTATCCCAGCGGCACCGCCTACGCCGAGGCGCTCGCCGGGTTCGCGAAGGCTCGGTGGGGCTGGGAGCCGGCGGTCGGGCGCATGGCGATCGTGCCCGACGTGATGCTGGGCGTGGTCGAGATGTTCCGGCTGGTCTCGCACCGGGACGCGCCCGTCGTCGTCAACTGCCCGGTCTACCCGCCGTTCTACCAGTTCGTCGGGTCGCTCGGGCGGCAGATCGTCGAGGCACCGCTGGACGCGGCCGCGCGGATCGACTTCGCCGCGCTGGAAGCGGCGTTCGTGCGGGCCGGCCGGGGCGCGGTGTACCTGCTGTGCAGCCCGCACAACCCGACCGGCACCGTCCACACCGCCGCCGAACTCGACCAGGTCGCACAACTCGCGCGGGCGCACGGTGTGCGCGTCGTGGCGGACGAGATCCACGCGCCGATCACCACCACGGAGTTCGTGCCGTACCTCAGCGTCGCGGACGACGGGCTGTCGCTGATGTCGGCCTCCAAGGCGTGGAACCTCGCCGGGCTCAAGGCCGCGCTCGCCATCGCCGGGCCCGCCGCGGCCGGCGACCTCGCGCGACTGCCGGAGGAGGTCAGCCATGGGCCAAGCCACCTCGGGATTCTCGCCCACACCGCGGCTTACCGCGAGAGCGCCGGCTGGCTGGACGCCCTGCTGGAGGGGCTCGCCGAGAACCGGCGGCTGCTCGCCGGGCTGCTCGCCGAGCACCTGCCCGCTGTCCGCTACACGCCGGGCCAGGGCACCTACCTCGCCTGGCTGGACTGCCGCGGGCTCGGCCTCGGCGACGACCCCGCCGAGGTGTTCCTCGAGCGCGGCAAGGTCGCGCTGAACTCGGGCCTGCCGTTCGGAACCGGCGGCGCGGGCTTCGTGCGGCTGAACCTCGCCACGTCGCCGGAGGTGATCACCGAGGCCGTGCACCGGATGGCGAAAGCGTGCGACGGCGGCGTGTCCTGAACGAACACCGCACGAACACCGCCACGTCCGATGTGGACTCGGAGAGCGAGGGCCGGCCACTCCTTCGAGTTCTGTCGCCCGGACGGCAGTCGAAGAACCGGCGGGCGGTGGGTACCGTTGATCGAATGACGGACGGCACCTTCGAGGCATTTCGGAAGGCCGAGGCGTTGCTGGCACAGCGCAGGCCTCTCGACGCGCTGCGCGAGCTGCGGCCGGTGCTGGACGAGGCCGGGGAAGCACCGTCGGTACAACTGCTGGCCGGTCGGGCCTATCTCGGGTCCGCCCAGCTGAACCGGGCGGAAGAGGCGTTCCGCAAGGTGCTCGACCTCGACCCCAGCGACCACTACGCGCGGTTCGCGCTCGGCAGGACCCTGCAACGGCTGAACCGGCTGCCCGAAGCGCTCGCGCAGCTGCGGATGGCCGTCGCGATGAACCCGTCACCCGAGTACCAGGAAGCCCTCGGCGAGGTGCGGGCCCGCATGGCCGTCGAGCGCGACGGGAAGTGACCGTCCACTCAGGACCGTCCGGCAACGTTGCTCCGTTTGGACGCATGTATAGCGGTGGGTAACGGACTAAGTTCTCTGTGAGGCCACCGGGGGGCGCGAGTTGCGTCTACGGCCGCACTGGATCTGGGGGGATCTGTCCATCGTGCGCAGTCTGCGCTGCCCTCGTTCCGGTGTGCCGTCACGGCCGCCAACATGAGGGGTTAATCGCAGTGAAGATGGTCAAACTTTCGGCATTGGCGGCGATCACCGCCGCCGCGGCACTACTGGTGTCGGCCACACCGTCGCTCGCCCAGCAGCCCACCGGCCCGTCCGCGATCACGCCTGAGGTCAAGGCGCTGATGGCGACCCAGGACAGACTCCACAAGATCGCGGAGCGGGTGGAGAGAGGCAACGGCTTCAGCGGCTTCTACGTCGACGCCGGCAGCAAGACGCTGAACGTCTACTGGAAGGGCAAGGCTCCCGCCAGGGTCACGGCTGCCGCCGCCGTCGCCAGGGCGCAGGGCCTCAAGGTGAAGGTCCACTCCGCCAAGCACTCGGAGGCCGAGCTCAGGGCCGAGGCCGCGCGCCTGGTCAAGGGCAACGCCTCCATCCAGAGCATCGCCGCCAAGTACGACGGCAGCGGCCTCACCGTCAAGCAGGCCGGCCTGTCCGCGAGGTCCGCGCTGCAGAGTTCCGTCGCGATCGAGGTCGAGACGGGCGAGATCGCGCCCGCCGCGTCCCGGCTCGTCGACACGTCCCCCTACAAGGGCGGCGCGTACATCGAGAACTACCAGGGCGGCGTGGTCCAGGGCGGGTGCAGCTCGGGCTTCGCGGTGGTCAGCAACACCACGGGCGCCGACCAGCTTTTGACGGCCGCGCACTGCGGTGACCAGGGCAGCTACTACACCAACGCCGCCGGCGACTACATCGGCACGGCCGAGACCAGGGTCGTGAGCTCCGACAGCCAGATCATCGGCCTCAACACCACCGCGACCGCGCAGGGCCGCATCTGGATCGGCGACTCGATCGAGACCAACGCGAACCAGTACGGCCTCGACGTCATCGGCGCCCAGGCCACGCTGCCCGGCGACTGGCTGTGCGACTCCGGCGCGTTCTCCGGCACGATCTGCGACATCCAGGCCGTCAACACCGGCTTGACCATCAACCTCGGCGGCTTCGGTGTCGTCCAGAACGTGGTCGAGGCGCTGCACCGGGGCGGCTACAGCGCCGGTGGCAACGGCGACAGCGGCGGCCCGGTGTTCTCCGTGTCGCAGCCCGGCGACAAGATCACCGCCCGCGGCACGCTGACCGCGATCTCCATCGCGGCCTCCGACATCCGCCAGTGCAGCGGTGTGCCGGAGCGCAACGGCCGCAAGTGCTCGCAGCGGATCTTCTTCCCGGCGATCAACGCCCAGATGGCCGACAACGGCGTCCGGATCAAGACGGTCTCGTAGCCACCCTGAAACAGGACTCCGCTCGCCGTGCCACTGGGCTGCCCGCCCGGTGGCACGGCGAGTTCCACGCACCGCACACGCTCGGTTACATCACGCTTCACACGGTCATCAAGCGCGCCGACCACGTAGCCTGGGTCCGTGGTCCCGTCGCCCGTGAAGGATTCCCCCACCCGCCGCCGCTCCGGCAACATCTTCGGCCGCATCGTCCTGGTGCTGCTGTTGATCCTCGTGGTGGCCGCGGGCGCCTGGGGCCTGGGCGCCCTGAACCGCCGGGAGGCCGCCCCGCTGGGCCCGCCACCGTTCCTGGTGCCCATCCAGGAGGTCCAGCCGGGCGCGGCCGCCCCCGGCAGCGCCGCCTCCCCCGGCGGCACCGCGACGGCCAACGCCAACCCCCTGGACGAGTGGGCGACGAGGGTGGCCGCGAAGACCGACATCCCCCGCCGCGCCCTGCAGGCCTACGCGGCAGCGGACCTGACCATGCAACGTGACGCCCCCGCCTGCCGGATCAGCTGGGCGACCCTCGCCGGAATCGGCCGGGTCGAGTCCCACCACGCCAACATCAACGGCGCCCGCCTCCAGGACGACGGCCTCCCGTCCCGCCCGATCATCGGCATCCCCCTGAACGGCAGCCCCGGCGTGAAGGCGATCCGCGACACCGACGGCGGGCGCCTGGACGGCGACACCACCTGGGACCGCGCGGTGGGCCCGATGCAGTTCATCCCGGGCACCTGGAACCGCTGGGCGAAGCGAGCGGCGGCGGACGGCCTCCCCGCGGACCCGCAGAACATCGACGACGCGGCCCTCACCGCCGCGCGCTACCTGTGCGAAGGCGGCCGCCGGGACCTCGGCACCGGCCAGGGCTGGTGGGCCGCGGTGCTGGCCTACAACAACTCCGTCGAGTACGGCCAGAACGTGTTCAGCGGAGCTGACGCCTACGCACGGGCCAGCATCCCCCAGTAGCAGTCACCCGCCGGTCCGTGCATCCTCCACAGTGGACTCAGCCTGATCCTCCGCGGGATCGGCAGGCGGCACGACAGGCGGCTCGGCAGACGGCGGAACCGGTTCCTCGGACCGAGGCGTGGAAGCCGGCGGAACCTCACCGGAAGGCTCCGACGGCGCCGCGGAGCCGGGCGTCTCCGCGGGCGGCGGAGGCTCCACACTGGACACGACCGGCGAGGACGTGACCACCGGCGGCACCGAACTCTCCGACGTAGGAACAGGTTCCTCCTCGACCGCAGGAGGCTCGTTCCGCCCGGTGGCAGCAGGCTTGGACGCGGAAGTCCGCACGGTCTCGGTCACAGTGGACACTGCGACGCGAGTCTGCACCACCGTCCCAGCGGCCCGAGCCTCCCGAGCGGCCCCCTGCACCACGACCGTCTCCGTGACCGCGGACAGGGAAACCCCGGTCTCGAACGGCTCGGTCCACCACTGCGAGGTGGGACGGACCGACGGAGGTGCGGCCGACGGCGACTCCGCGGGCGATCCCGTCAGCGCGATCAACGCGAACATCCCGCCGAATGCCAGGAACGGCACAACGACCACGGCTCCGAAGCATCCGCGACCGCTGCGCGGCTCTTCACGGTGACTCATCTGGGACGCACCCCCGAACTGTGACGGACTGTTCCACCAGATTGATCGTCCACATGGAACAGTCCGTCACAGTTCTTTAGTCACACGATGGGGTGCTTCAGGCCAGCGGCGGCAACTCCGGAGCGTGAGCAGCCGGCGAGGACGAGAGGCTCTCCAACGCCATCGACACGGCCTTCTCCAGCTGCGGATCGCGGCCGGCGACACGGTCGGACGGCGACATGACCACCTCGATGTCCGGGTCGACACCGTAGTTCTCGACGTCCCACCCGTGGCCCTTGAACCAGGACGCGTACCTCGGCTGGGTGACCATGGTGCCGTCGACCAGCGAGTAGAGCATGTCGATGCCGATGACCCCGCCCCAGGTCCGCATGCCGACGACGGGCCCGATCCCGAGCTCCTTGATGGCCACGTTGACGATGTCGCCGTCCGACCCGGCGTACTCGTCGGCCACCGCCACCACCGGGCCGCGCGGCGCGTCCTGCGGGTACGACTCGGACGCCGTGTACCCGCGGGCCACGGACCAGCCGATCACCTTGCGGCCGAGCTTCTCGATCACGAGCTGGGAGGTGTGGCCTCCACCGTTCTCCCGCACGTCCAGCACCAGAGCCTCACGCGCCAGTTCGACGCGCAGGTCGCGGTGCAGCTGAGCCCACCCGGCACCCATCATGTCCGGCACGTGCAGATAGCCCACCCGGCCACCGGACCGCGCGTGCGTGAACGCCCGGCGGTTCGCGACCCAGTCGTGGTACCGCAGCGGCTCCTCGTCGGCCAGCGGCACGACGACGACCCGGCGCAGCTCACCACCACCGGCGGGCCGCACGGTCAGTTCCACGGGCTTGTTCGCCGTGCCCACCAGCAACGCACCAGGACCGGCCAGACCGACCGGACGGCCGTCGACGGCGACCAGGGCGTCACCCGCGCGCACAGCCACTCCAGGAGCGGCCAGCGGGGAACGGGCGTGCGGGTCGGACGTCTCGCCGGGGATCACGCGCTCGATGACCCAGTCGGAACCCGAACGCACCAGATCGGCACCCAGCAGGCCCTGCCGCCGGGACGCGGGCACGTGCGATGGGGAACCCCAGACGTACGCGTGCGACGTCCCCAGCTCGCCCTGCACCTCCCACAGCAGGTCGACCAGCTCGTCGTGGCTGCCCACCCCGGCCACCAGCGGCCGGTAGCGGTCCAGCTCGCCCTGCCAGTCGACGCCGCCCATGTCGGTGCGCCAGAAGTGGTCGCGCATGAGCCGCCCGTTCTCGGCGTACATCTGCGCCCACTCCAGGGCTGGGTCGACGACGACCCGCACCCGCGCCAGGTCGATCTCCACGTAGTCGGCGGAGTCCTCGTCGGCCTTGCTGTCGGTCGGCACGACCCGCAGGTCACCGCGGTCCTCGACGACCATCCGCTTGCCGTCACCGGACACCGCGAACGCTTCCGCGCTGTCCGCCAGCACCTCGGTCTTCTTCTTCGCGAAGTCGAACCGCTCCAGCACCGTGCGCGGCGGCCGCGCGTCCGGCGACGCCAGGTTGTCGCCCAGAACCCCGAGCAACGGCCGGCGCAGCCACAGCAACCCGCCGCGGGCCGCCTTCAGGGACACGTACTCGGCGGCGGCGACGGGCACCGGCACGACGCGGTCGGCGAGGCCGTCGATGTCGACCTTCGTGACCGGGGTCTTCTCGTCGTCGTCCTCGGAGTCCTTGTCCTCGTCGCCGACCGGGCGCCCGCCCTGCATCGGCGCGAACGGCGACGGCGTGGTGGCGGCCAGCGGCACGAGGTGCGGCCGGCAGCCGGTCGGGAACGACAGGTCGAACACGTGCGCGTCGTAGACCGGGTCGAACGTGCGGATCGACAGGAACGCCAGGTACTTGCCGTCCTCGGTGAACGTCGGCGCGAAGTCGGCGAACCGCAGCGGCGTCACGTCCACAACGGACAGATCGGTCGCGTTCACCATCTTGATGTGCCGCAACGGGGTCGGCCCCGGATGCGCCCACGCGAGCCACGACGAGTCGGGCGAGAACGCGAGGTTGGTGATGTGCGCGTTCGCCCCGCGGACGACCTCACGCACCTCGCCGGAAGCGATGTCCACCAGCAGCAACCGGCCGTCGTGCGTGGCGACGGCGACGCGGGAACCGTCCGGCGCGGCGGCCAGCGACATGACCCGGCCCAGCGCACCGGAGGCGATCCGGCGCGCGGTGTTGCCCGGCTCGACGCCACCGACGGGCGCGATCTCCAGGGCTTCCTCGCCGTCGACGTCCGTCACCCACACCACGTGGCCGGTCTCGCCGAGCACCTTCGGCAGCCGCGCGCGGACGTCCGAGCGGTCGGCCAGCACGCGCACGGGGCCGTCGCGATGCGTCACCCAGTGCACGGAACCGCGGACCTCGACCGCCGACGCGCGGCCGGTGTGGTCGACGCTGAACGACTCGATGTTGCCGGAAGCCTTGATGTGGCGCGGCTGCAGGCCGGTGCGCGGCCCGCCGAGCCTGATGTCGAGCTTGCGCAGGTCCGACAGGCCTTCCAGCAGCCACAGCTCACCGGCCTGGTGGAAGATCACCCGCGAGCCGTCGGTGGAGGCGTTGCGCGCGTAGAACTCGCCCTCCGAGTGGCGGCGCAGGTCGGTGCCGTCCGGCAGCACCGAGTACACGCTGCCGACGCCCTCGTGGTCGGACAGGAACGCGATGCGGTCGCCGACCCACATCGGGTTCGCCAGCGACGACTTCAGCTCCGAGAGCACTCGGGTGAACTCGCCGGAGCCCTCGGTGTCCACCCAGAGCTTGCCGGCGGTACCGCCGCGGTACCGCTTCCACCACGCCGGTTCCTGCATGTAGCTCGACGACGTGACCACCTGGCCGTCCGGGCCGAACGACACGTCGTTGACCCACCCGTACGGCAGCACCTCGGACGGTCCGCCGTCCAGCGCGACGGCGTGCGCCTGCTTGCGGTGCCTCGACATCTGCCCGGTGGTCGACACCGCGAGCACGCGTCCGTCCGGCGTCCACCCGGACACGGCCGTCCTGGCCACTCCCCAGTGCGTCAACCGGCGTGCGGGGCCACCGTCCACAGGCGCCACCCGCACCTCCGGCGCGCCGTCGATCCAGCTGGCCCAGGCCAGCTGTGTGCCGTCGGGGGAGAACCGGGGTGTGCGGGCCGGTACCTGGTCAGCGGACGCGCGCCAGGCCCTTCCTCCGTCGACGGGCGCGAGCCACACGTCGTCCTCGGCCACGAACGTCACCAAGTCACCGCGCAAATGCGGATACCGCAGGTAAGTCACGTGATCGACGTTAGCCCACACTCACCGGTTCAGGAGGGCCAAAAACGCCGCCAGTCCTCAGCCGCGAGCGAATCCAGGCCTTCGGCCCGCGCCTTGGCCTCCGCGTCGCGCACGTTCGCGGCGAACCGGCGGCAGATCTGGCGGAGCTCCGTCTCCGGGTCCTCCTCCGCGAGCTTGGCCAGCGCGGTCACGGCGAACAACGTCGTGCCCGTGTCGTCGCCCTCGGGAAGCAGGTCGACCGGGAAGCCGGCGCGTTTCGTGCGCTGCACCAGCTTCGCGGCCAGCGCCACGGCCGGCTGACCGAGCGCGACACCGTCCACACTGGACTCGCGGCGCTTCTCGGCCTGCTTGAGCTCCTCCCACCGGTGCTGCTGGGAGGTGGCGTCGTGCACGGCCGGGTCGTGGCCCTCGAAGACGTGCGGGTGCCGCCCGACGAGCTTCGCGACCAGTTCGGCCGCCACGGCGTCGATGTCGAACGGGTCGGCGGGATCCTCCGCCGCGACCCGCGCGTGGAACAGCACCTGGAGCAGGACGTCGCCCAGTTCCTCGCGCATCGCCGCGCGGTCGCCGTCCTCGATCGCCTCCAGCAGCTCGAAGGTCTCCTCGACCAGGTACTGGCGCAACGACTCGTGGTCCTGCTCGGCGTCCCACGGGCAGCCGCCGGGCGACCGCAACCGGTGCATCACCGCGGCCGCGTCGAGCAGCGCGGCGCCCAGCGGCTCCGGCGTCGTGACCACCCGAGCGTCCGGGTACGCGGACGCGTCGGTCGTGATCACCACCGCGCCGTCCTCGATGACAGCGGGCGCGGGGCCGTCGACACCGAGCCCGGACCAGAACTCCAGGGGCACGCCCTCGCCCGCGTAGACGGCATTGGCCGTGCGCAACGCGGGCAGGGCGGCGGCGGGCAGCACGGCGCCGAGCCGCTCGCTCAGGACGACGACGGTGATCAAGACTTGTTCTTGGTCGCCGCCACGCCGACGAAACCGGCCCTCTCACCGGCGTTGCCGACGACCTGCGCGTTGGTCGGGTCCCACACGCCGTAGCGGGGGTTGACCTCGATGTTCAGGTCCGCCGTCAGGAACTGCGCGATCCGCAGGCCGAACGCGGCGAGCAGCTGCGGGTCGATGCGCTCGATCAGGTCTTCCTCGCCCGGCGTCGGCGAGACCGTGTTGCGCTCCTTGACCAGCGCGACCATCCAGCTGGACTGCTGCTCGTCGGCCGGGAAGGCGACGACGGTGCCGGGCTTCACGCCCCACAGCATCGTGTGCACCAGCGACGGGTTCTCGGTGACGCGGACCTTCTGGTTCGTCGCCGACGCCTGCTGGCCGCTGGTGGTGCGCGGGGCCTCCTGCACGAACTTCGACATCTTCGCGGAGTCGGCCGCGACCTCGGCCGCCTTCTCCTTCGCTTCCTTCGGGTCCTTGACCTGGAAGAAGTCGATCACGACCTCGAGCGTGGAGAGGTTGCGCTTCGCGAGCTCGCCCATGACCAGCACGTCGCGCTGGCGGCGGTGGATCGTGGTGGCGTCCTGCTCGCTCTGCTTGGAGGCCTCCTCCGGCCCGCCCTTCTCCTGCACCGCGTCGTACACCTTGGTCTCGTCGACCGTGATGTTCTCGCGCTGCGCCGCGTGCTCGGCGATCTTGTGCGTGATCTCGTCGGCCAGGACGAGCCGCGAGACCCCGTCGAGCTTGCCCTGGTCCTGCATCTGCTGGGCGGCGGGCTCCTTCTTGAGCACCGTCACGGTGCGGCCCTGGACGGTCTCCAGGTCGATCGACTGATCGCCGACGATCGCGGCCGAACCGGCCTTCGCGGGGCCCGTGCCGCAACCGGTGGCCAGCAGAGCCACGGCAACACCGACCAGCGAGAAACGCTTCAGAACAGTGCTCACAAGGATCTACCCTCTCACGCCTTGGTGACTCCGGTCACGGGAGTCCCCGCGAGCGAGTTCAGGAACGCGGCGCACCAGTCCAGCAGTTCCTGGTCACGCAGCTGCGGTGCACCCATCCGGCCGCCTGCCGCTCCCTCCGTCGGCCTAGGCACGGTGACCGTGCCCATCGTCTGCTTGTAGACGGCCTTCGGGAAGAGCCTGCGCAGCCTCACCAGTTGCGAGTCGAGCAGTTCCAGCTTCGCGAACCGCAGGTTCTGGCCCATCGCGATCACCTCGGTGACCCCGTGGCGGCGGCAGGCGTGCCGCAGGCGGGCGACGCCGAGCAGGCGCTCGACCGGTTCCGGCGGCGTGCCGTAGCGGTCCTTGAGCTCGTCCCAGACGGACGTCAGCGCCGCTTCGTCGGAGGCCGCCGCGATCTTGCGGTAGGCCTCCAGCCGCAGCCGCTCGCCCGGCACGTACTCGTGCGGGATGTGCGCGTCGACCGGCAGGTCGACCCTGACCTCGGCGAGCTCCTCCTCCTCGACGCCGCCGTCGGCTCCCGCGTGCCTGCGGAACGCCTCGACGGCCTCGCCGACCAGCCGGACGTAGAGGTCGAAGCCGACGCCCGCGATGTGACCGGACTGCTCGGCGCCGAGGATGTTGCCGGCGCCGCGGATCTCCAGGTCCTTCATCGCGACGGCCATGCCCGCGCCGAGCTCGGTGTTCTGCGCGATCGTCGCGAGCCGGTCGTGCGCGTGCTCGGTCAGCGGCGTCTCGGACGGGTACAGGAAGTACGCGTAGCCCCGCTCGCGGCCACGGCCGACGCGGCCGCGCAGCTGGTGCAGCTGGGCGAGGCCCAGCAGGTCGCCGCGCTCGACGATCAACGTGTTGGCGTTGGAGATGTCGAGGCCGGTCTCGACGATCGTGGTGCAGACGAGGACGTCGTACTCGCGCTCCCAGAACCCCTGGATGAGGTGTTCGAGCTTGTCCTCGTTCATCTGGCCGTGCCCGGTGACCACGCGGGCCTCCGGCACCAGCTCGCGGATGCGCTTGGCGGCCTTCTCGATCGTCGAGACCCGGTTGTGCACGTAGAAGACCTGGCCGTCGCGCAGCAGCTCGCGGCGGATGGCCGCACCGACCTGCTTGTCGTCGTACGCGCCGACGTAGGTGAGGATCGGGTGCCGTTCCTCCGGCGGGGTCAGGATCGTCGACATCTCGCGGATCCCGGCGAGCGACATCTCCAGCGTGCGCGGGATCGGCGTCGCGGACATCGTCAGCACGTCGACGTGCGTGCGCAGCGCCTTGATGTGTTCCTTGTGCTCGACGCCGAACCGCTGCTCCTCGTCCACGATCACGAGGCCGAGGTCCTTGTACCGCACGGTCTTCTGCAGCAGCCGGTGCGTGCCGATCACGATGTCGACCTCGCCGTCCGCGAGCCCGGCGATCACCTGCTCGGACTCGGCGGGATCGGTGAAGCGGCTGAGCCCCCTGACGTTCACCGGGAACTGGCGCATCCGCTCGGCGAACGTGTTGAGGTGCTGCTGGGCGAGCAGCGTCGTCGGCACCAGCACGGCGACCTGCTTGCCGTCCTGCACCGCCTTGAACGCCGCGCGGACCGCGATCTCCGTCTTGCCGTAGCCGACGTCACCGCAGATGACGCGGTCCATCGGGACGCCGCGTTCCATGTCGGCCTTGACCTCGTCGATCGCGGCCATCTGGTCCTGCGTCTCGGTGAACGCGAACGCGTCCTCCAGCTCGCGCTGCCAGGGCGTGTCGCTCGCGAACGCGTGGCCGGGAGCGCTCTGCCGGGCCGCGTAGAGCTGCACCAGCTCGGCCGCGATCTGCTTGACCGCCTTGCGCGCCTTGGACTTCGTGTTCTTCCAGTCGCTGCCGCCGAGCTTGTTGAGCGTCGGCAGCTCGCCGCCGACGTACCGGCTGACCTCGTCGAGCTGGTCGGTCGGGACGAACAGCCGGTCGCCCGGCTGGCCGCGCTTGGACGACGCGTACTCGAGGACGAGGTACTCGCGGGTGGCCCCGGCGACCGTGCGCTGGACCATCTCCACGTACTTGCCGATGCCGTGCTGCTCGTGCACCACGAAGTCGCCGGCCTTGAGCGCGAGCGGGTCGACCGCGTTGCGCCGCTTGGACGGCATCCTGCGCATGTCCTTTGTGGACGTGCCGCCGCGGCCGCCGGTCAGGTCGGTCTCGGTCAGCACGACCAGCGCGAGGTCCGGCAGCACGAACCCGTCCTCGAGCGCGCCGCGCACGACCGTGACGGTGCCCGCCTTCGGTGCCTCGTCGAGGGACTCGACGCAGACCGCGGAGACCTCGGCCTCCAGCATCCGTTCGACGGCGCGCTGCGCGGTACCGGCACCGGGCACGACCAGCACGGCCGCACCACCCGTCGCCGTGTGCGCCTTGAGGTCCGTGAACGCGCGCTCGACGTCGCCCTGGTAGGCCTCGACCGGCTTGACGTCGAGGTGCACGACGTCCGGGGAGTCGGTGGTGAGCTGGCTGAGCGTCCACCAGGGACGGTCGTTCGCCTTCGCGTGCTCGGAGATCTCGCCGAGGCCCTGGTAGGCGCTGCGCCCGAGGTCGATCGGCGCCTTGCCGCCCGCGGCCGCCGCCATCCACGACGCTTCCAGGAACTCCTGGCCCGTGCGCACCAGGTCGGCCGCGCGGGCGCGGATCTTCTCCGGGTCGTTGAGCAGGACGTGCGTGCCGGGCTCGACGACGTCGGTCAGCAGCTGCAGGTCACCGGGGCACAGCGCCGGGATCAGCGCCTCCATGCCCTCGACCGCGATCCCGGCCGAGATCTTCTCCAGCATCTCCGCGAGGTGCGCGTCCGACTGGTGCTCCTGCGCGAGCTCGGCCGCGCGGTCCTTCACGTCGTCGGTCAGCAGCAGCTCACGGCACGGCGGCGCGACGAAGCCGGTGACCTCCTCCGGCAGCGATCGCTGGTCCTGCACCGAGAACGGCCGGATCTCACTGACCTCGTCGCCCCAGAACTCGACGCGGTACGGGTGCTCGGCCGTCGGCGGGAAGATGTCGAGGATGCCGCCGCGGGTCGCGTACTCGCCGCGCTTCTCGACCATGTCGACGCGGCTGTAGGCGTTCTCGGCCAGGCGCGTGATCAGCTCGGCGAAGTCCTGCTCCTCACCGACCACGAGGTGCACCGGCTTCAGGTCGCCGAGGCCCGGCGCCATCGGCTGGATCAGGCTGCGGACGGTGGTGACGACGACCCTGACCGGGTTGCCCTCGGGGTGCTTGAGCCTGCGCAGGACCTGCAACCGCGCGCCCACAGTGTCCGCGCGGGGCGACAGCCGTTCGTGCGGCAGCGTCTCCCAGCTCGGGAAGAACGCCACCTTGTCGTGGCCGACGAGGTCTTTCAGGACGTTCGTCAGCTCCTCGGCCTCCCGGCCGGTCGCCGTGACGGCCAGGACCGGCCGCGCGGTGGACAGCGCCGCGACCACCAGCGGGCGGGCGGCCAGCGGACCGTCGAGCGCCAACTCGGGCACACCGGCCGAGTCGATCAACGTGCGGAGGGCTTTGTCGGGCAGGACGGAGGAGAGCAGGCCGAGCAGCGGCATGTGAGGAACCCCGGTCGAGAGCGGAGACGCCGGACAGACCCCTGCCTGGGACGAGGGGCCTCACTCCCCACCTTAGCTCGTTCCGCGAACCCTTATCGGGTGGCTCGAGCCCAGCCCCAGCAGAGCGGCGGTGAGGGGTCAGCCTCGACGAGCCGGCCCAGGAATCCGGGCCGGGCACGCCGCAGCGTGCCCGCGGTGGTGAACGCCGCGGACCCTGCCCCCGGAAAATCCGGTGGCTCGGACGAACGCCGGGCAGTCACCCTGTGTTCCGTGTCGATGAGAGAGATCAGGGCTGACTACGACGATCAGTCCATCGTGGTTTACCAGGCCTATTCGCCGGCGATCGCCGAGCCCGCGGTGGCGGCGCAACGGTTCGTGCCGCCGTTCAAGATGGAGCGGATGACGTGGATCAAGCCGTCGTTCCTCTGGATGATGTACCGCTGCGGGTACGCCCGGAAGGAGGGCCAGGAACGCGTCCTGGCCGTGCGCATCACCCGTCCGGGGTTCGATTGGGCGGTCTCCAACGCGGTCGAGAGCAGCATCGGCGGCAAGCCCGCCGTGCGCGTGCAGTGGGATCCGGAGCGCGGCCTGAACCACGAGGCGCTTCCGCACCGGTCCATCCAGATCGGCCTGACCCGCGAGGCCGTGTGGAGGTACGTGCACGAGTGGACGGTCGGCATCACCGACGTGACAGCCCTTGCGCACGCCGTCCACGAGAAGGTGCGTGCGCGTGATCTGGACGGAGCGCGCGCGTTGCTGCCCGTTGAGCGGCCTTACGGAACCTCCACGGCACAAAACGCATAGTTACGACATGCGCGCACTCGTTGCTGCAGGGTTGGTGCTGGTCGCTGCGGCCTGTTCGGCGCCGGAGCCGGGCGGCACCGCGCCGTCGAAGGCTCCCGCACCGCAGGGCCTGAAGGTCGAGGAGGTCGCGGGCGGGTTCCAGCACGGGTGGGACATCGGGTTCCTGCCCGACGGCGCGATGCTGGTCACCGAACGGCCCGGGCGGATCAAGCTGGTGCGCGGCGGCCAGGTCACGCCTGTCGACGTCGACCTCGCGGACGTGCAGGCGCGCGGCGAGGGCGGGCTGATGGGCCTGGTGGTCCACCCCGACAACCAGCGGTTCACCGTTTGCTACAACACCTCGGAAGACGTGCGGCTGGTGACGTTCCGGCTGGACGGCACGCGGGCCACCAAGGTGAAGGACCTGCTCACCGGCATGCCGTCGAACTCGAGCGGCCGGCACTCCGGCTGCCGTCCCACGCTGGCGCCGGACGGCTCGATGTACGTCGCGACCGGTGACATCGCGCAGGCGCGCAACCCGCAGGACCGCACGAGCCTCGGCGGCAAGGTGCTGCGGATCGACGCGGAGACCGGTGAGGGCGCCGCCGGCAACCCGTTCGCGTCCTCCGGCAACGCCAACGAGCGCCGGATCTACACCTACGGCCACCGCAACGTGCAGGGCGTGGTGTTCCGGCCGGGCAGCGACCAGGCGTTCTCCAGCGAGCACGGGCCGAACGTCGACGACGAGGTCAACCTGCTGCGCGCGGGCGCCAACTACGGCTGGGACCCGTCCGAGGGCGGCACGCGGGGCGGGTACGACGAGAGCGTCCCCATGACCGACCTGCAACGGTTCCCGGACGCGGTGCCGGCGGTGTGGTCGTCCGGCTCGACGACCGAGGCGATCTGCCAGGCGGCGTTCTGGAACGGCAAGCTCGCCATCACCGCGCTGAAGGGCTCGAAGCTGCTGCTCTTCACGCTGGACGACGGCGGCAAGGTGCAGAACGTCAGCATCCCCGAGGAGCTCAACGACACCTACGGCCGTCTGCGCGCCGCTCGCACCGCGCCGGACGGGTCGCTCTACCTCACGACGTCGAACGGCAACAACGACAAGCTGCTGAGGCTCACAGGAGGCGTGTGAGCCCGCGGACGAAGGTCTGCTGCTGGTCGCCCAGCGCGGCGAAGTAGGCCTGGTCCGCGTCCTCGACGTCCTTCACGGCCCTGTCCACCAGCGCCTTTCCCGTCCCGGTGAGGCGCAGCAGCCGCGCCCGCGAGTCCGCCGGGTCGATCTCGCGCTCGACCAGCCCGCGGTCCGCGAGCCTGCGCAGGACCTGCGAGGTCATCATCGGATCGGTGCCCGCGTGCTCGGCGAGACGTTGCTGCGAAGGCGTACCGCTGTGGGTGACCAACCACCACAAGGACGCGAGCAGGACGAACTGCACCGGCGTCAGTTCGTGTGGGGCCAACGCCGCTCGCATGGCCCGCTGCCACGCGAGCGTCACCCGCCACAAGAGGAAACCGGGGGACTCTTCCGGGGCGGAGAACCGCGTCACGGGGCCGACGCCGTCGTGCCGTCCGACCCCTCGACGAACGGTCCCGACAGCGTCACGGAATCCGGGCTGCGGCCCCACTCCGCCCACACGTGGACATCGCCGCGGGACCCTCGCACCGTTTCACCGCCAGCCGGACCTTCGGCGCCGTGCACAAAGGAGTTCGTCGCCATGCGTGCAGATGGTAAGCGCGCTTACCGATGCCCGCTGGATCAGGAACGGCTGCGCAGCCGGGGCTTGTGGTCCATGGCCGAGAGGCCGTTCCACGCCAGGTTGACCAGGTGCGCGGCGACCTCGTCCTTCTTCGGCTTGCGCGCCTCCAGCCACCACTGCCCGGTCAGCGCGACCATCCCGACCAGTGCCTGCGCGTACAGCGCGGCGAGCTTGCGGTCGTAGCCCTGCTTGGCGAAGTGCAGCCCGAGGATGTGCTCGACCTGCGAGGCGATGTCGTTCAGCAGCGACGAGAACGTGCCGGAGGACGAGGCGACGGGCGAGTCGCGCACCAGGATGCGGAACCCGTCCGTCGAGCCCTCGATGTAGTCGAGCAACGCGCAGGCGGCCCGTTCCAGCAGCTCACGCGGGTGTTCGCCGTCCTCCAGCGCCGTGACGATCTGGTCCATCAGGCGCTGCATCTCGCGGTCCACCACGACGGCGTAGATGCCTTCCTTGCCGCCGAAGTGCTCGTAGACGACGGGCTTGGACACGTCGGCACGGTGGGCGATCTCCTCGATCGAGGTCGCCTCGAAGCCCTTCTCGGCGAACAGGGCCCGGGAGACGTCCAGGAGCTGCTCTCGGCGTTCCTTGCCCGTCATCCTGACCCTGGTCACCCCGGTGAGCCTACAAAGCTCATTCCTTCACGGTGATCCTGGCCAGGCGCTGGTCGTTCGGCCAGCGCACGTTCCAGGCCCAGCCGAACTTCTCGAAGATCCAGATCAGGCGGGCCGAGGTGTCGATCTGGCCGCGCTTCACGCCGTGCCGCGCTGAGGTCGGGTCGGCGTGGTGCAGGTTGTGCCACGACTCGCCGAAGCTGAGGATCGCGAGCGCCCACACGTTGGCGGAGCGGTCGCGCGCGGCGAACGGGCGGTCGCCGACCATGTGGCAGATCGAGTTCACCGACCACGTGACGTGGTGCAGGAACGCGACCCGGACCAGGCCGGCCCAGAAGAACGCGGTCACGCCACCCCAGAACGACCACGTGAGCAGGCCGCCGAGGACACCCGGCGCGGCCAGGGAGATCGTCGTCCACGCCACGAAGTGCTTGTCGACCCACACGATGTCCTTGTCGGCCAGCAGGTCGGGCGCGAAGCGCTGGTGGTTGGTCTTGTCCCGGTCGAACAGCCACCCCATGTGCGCGTGCCAGAAGCCCTTGGCCAGCGCCGCGGGGCCGGTGCCGAACAGCCACGGCGAGTGCGGGTCGCCCTCGCGGTCGGAGAAGGCGTGGTGGCGGCGGTGGTCGGCGACCCAGTCGATGACCGGGCCCTGCAGCGCCATCGATCCGGCGATCGCCAGGGCGATCTTCAGCGGGCGCTTGGCCTTGAACGAGCCGTGCGTGAAGTGGCGGTGGTAGCCGATCGTCACGCCCAGGCCGGAGAGGTAGTAGAAGGCGACGAAGAGGGCGACGTCCACCCAGCCGAGCCCCCAGCCCCAGGCGAAGGGGATGGCGGCGAGCAGGGCGATGAAGGGAACGATGACGAACACGTACACGCCGAGCTGTTCCGCGTGGCTGCGTCGTCCGTCGAAGAGCGGTTTGGGGCCTTGGTCGGTGCTCTGGCCAATGGTCGTGGTCATGCGCAAACCTCTGGGGGTGAGGGGTCAGCGAACCTACGGAACCGTAACTTACGGAAGCGTAAGTTAGGTCGCGCGTGCTCGCCACACTCCACTGGGAATTCTCAGGTTCTCCGCGCTGTGTCGCCTGGAATCCAGGCCTCGACGCGGCATCATCGGTAGATGGCCAGACGCAAGATCATCCGGATCACCGCGACCTCGTTGCTCGTCCTGCTCGTGCTGGTCACGGTGGCTCTGGGCGGCATCGGCTGGTACTACAGCGGTGAGCTGCTCGAACCGGCGGAAGTGCCACGGCGCTACCCCGAGACCGCACTCGGCGTGGACGACGAGAACATCGTTCTCGCCGAATCGAAGCTCACGCTGCAACGCGGCACGTTCGGCATCGTCTGGCCCGGCGGCACCGCCAAGGTCGGTGACGTCGCCTCCACGAAGGACGGTCGCGTCGAACGCCCTCTGTTAGAGGGCACCGCACCGCCCGAGGGCACCTCGGTGCGCATGGAGACCGACGTCTACGAGGGCAACCCGAAGACCTCGCTCGGGCTCGTCTACAGCGACGTCGCGGTCCCGGGCGAACTCGGCGACATGCCCGCGTGGTTCGTCCCGGCGGCGAACAAGGACACGTGGGTCATCACCGTGCACGGGCGGGGCGCGTCGCGCGAAGAGGCCCTGCGCGTGGTTCCTCAGCTCCATGGTGCTGGATTGCCCGTTTTGCTGATCACCTACCGCAACGACTCCGGCGTGCCGAAGTCGCCGGACGGCCTCTACCACCTCGGCGACACCGAGTGGCACGACGTCGAGGCGGCCATCAGGTACGCGCAGGGCCAGGGCGCGCGCAACGTCGTGCTCTACGGCTGGTCGATGGGTGGCGCGATCGTCGGCCAGACGCTCGCCCGGTCCGGCCTCGCGGAGGCCGTCAGCGGCGTGGTGCTCGACTCCCCCGTCACGGACTGGACGGAGACGCTGAACCTCCAGGCGCAGAACCGGGGCGTGCCGACGTGGCTGACGCCGGTCGCCGAGGTCGTGTCCGGCTGGCGCGCCGGCATCGACTTCGACCGGTTCGACCTCGTCGCCAACCCGCCCGCGCACAAGCCGCCGACGCTGCTGTTCCACGGCTCGGCGGACGGCACCGTGCCGGCCCAGTCCTCGCGCGACCTCGCGACCGCGGCGGGCGGGCTCGGGTGGCCGCTGCAGTACGTGGAGATCCCCGGCGCGGACCACACTTCGGGATGGAATGTGGCGACCGACACGTACCGCGGCGCGCTCGGCGACTTCCTGACCAGGTCAATCGGTGCCCGGCCGTGATCTTGAGCTGAGCCGGGTGAGTGGTGGTTGGACAAGAAGAGGACCACTCGTGACAACATGTGCGGCAGGGCGGGCGCGAGTTCGCCTGTTCCGCCATGGTGTAAAGGCAGCACCTCGGATTTTGGTTCCGATGGTCCAGGTTCGAATCCTGGTGGCGGAGCAAGGGCCTTGAGGGCACAGGGTCGCGCTCTTGGGAGGTGTGAAGCTGCCCGAGGAAACGGTCGACGAGCAGGGCAACGTGGGCCACCGCCACCACGAGATGTCCGACGCGTGGCTGGTGGGCCGCGCGAGCGAGCTTGTCGCCGTCGCCCAGAGCAGCCACCTCGCCGCGCAGCTCGACGCGGCCTCCGAGGTCGACCGCATCCTCGCCGAGGCGCAGGGCCGCGGCGAGCCTCGCATCGTCGCGCAGCTGCTGCGCGCCGCGGCCGTGGTCCGGCTGGTGACGCCGGGGCTGGTCGACATGTCCGACCCGCAGCTCGACGAGATGCTCAGCCACTGCCGCCGCCACGGCCTGATCGTGCTGGAGGCGGACTCGCGGGCGTTGCGCGGGCGCCGGTTCCTGCTGGGCAACGCCGAGGACAAGGCGCTGACCGAGATCGCGTCGGCGCTCGCGATGATGCTCGACGAGGAACCCGAGATCGATCCGGTCTTCGACAAGCGGATCTGGGACCAGCTGCTCGCGACGACGCTGCAGGACATCGCGCTCGTGCTCACCCAGCTCGGCGTCTACGAGATGGCGGACGACGTGCTGGCGCGCGCGAACAACGCGTTGCGCGAGAGCGGCCAGCCGCACCAGATCTACGTGCACCTGGTGAACCGGGCCCGGCTGCGGATCGGCTGGGGCCTGCGGCTCGAACGGGTGAACCTGCACGACGCCGCGCACGAGCAGTTCCGGGTGGCCTCCGGGCTCGCCGAGGCCGCCGAGGTGCCGTTCCGGCAGTCGCTGCACCCCGGCCGGCGCGACCTCGACGCCGCCGAGCAGGTGCCGATCCTCGGCGCGGCCCACGCGCTGACGAACCCGAGCCGGGACCACCTCGACCGGCTGTGGTCGTTGCGCGGCCTGTCGATGTACGCGCGGGAGCTGATCATCGTCGCGATCGCACTGGCCCGGTGCCTGGTCGAGGCGAACCGGCTCGACGACGCGCTCAAGGTGCTCGACGACACGCGCACGCAGATGGAGCACGACACGTCGGAACCGTCGCTGGTGCTGTCGCTGGAACGCGAGTACGCGCACCTGTCCGGTCCACACACGACATCGGCGTTGCAGGCGTACAACGCGGCCCTGGAGCTGGAGCTGTGGCAGATGCGGGAGTCCCGCGTGGCCACGTTGCAGACGCGCCGCGAACACGAACGGCTGACGCGGGCGCACGGCGCCATCGCGCAGCAGGCGTTGCAGGACCCGCTGACGGGGCTGCCGAACCGGCGCGCGCTCGACGACAAGATGAGCGAGCTCATCGCCGGTCAGGTCGACCCCTTCTCCATCGCACTGGTCGACCTCGACGGGTTCAAGGGCGTGAACGACCGGCATTCACATGCCGAGGGTGATGATGTCCTCCGGGTGATTGCCAGCACACTCCGGCAGGCCCTGCGGGGTGACGACATGGTGGCCCGCTACGGCGGCGACGAGTTCGTCGTGCTGCTGCCGGGCGCCCCCCTGCACGCCGCCGAAGCAGCGCTCGGCCGGGCCGTGGATGCCGTGGCGGGCTTGCCAATCGACCTCTCCCGCGGGGTGACGCTGTCGGTCGGCGTCATCTCACTGCGCCCGCGTGAATCCGCCAACCAGGCCCTGTCGAGGGCGGACTCGGCGATGTACGTGGCGAAGCGCCAGGGTGGCTGCCAGGTAGCGGCGGTGGCGGGGGAGCCGTCCGCGGAGGCTTAGGCTGGTCCGCGGACTTCGAAACACCCAGCCTGTTAGGGAGAGCATTGATGCTCGAGGGCCCTGTCAGCACGGTCGTGCTCGCCGCCGGGGAAGGCACCCGCATGCGGTCGTCCACGCCCAAGGTGCTGCACCGGATCGCCGGACGTTCACTCGTCGAACACGCGGTGCGCGCGGCGGCCGGCACAGATCCCGACCACCTGGCCGTCGTCGTCGGCCATGGCCGTGAAGCCGTCACAGAGCATCTGGAGACCCTCGCCGGGACGCTGGGCCGCAAGGTCACCGTCGCGGTGCAGGCCGAGCAGAAGGGCACCGGGCACGCCGTCTCGTGCGGCCTGGCCGAACTGCCGCACGACCTGGCCGGCACGGTGATCGTGAGCTACGGCGACGTGCCGCTGCTCGACACCCAGACGTTCACCGCGCTGCTCGACGAGCACTCGGCGGCCGGCAACGCGGTCACAGTCCTGACGGCCGTGGTGGAGAACCCCACCGGGTACGGCCGGATCGTCCGCGACGCCGACGGCTCCGTGCAGCGGATCGTGGAGCAGAAGGACGCCGACCACGCCGAGCAGCTGATCAACGAGATCAACTCCGGCGTCTACGCGTTCGACGCGGCGGTGCTGCGCGACGGCCTGTCGCGGTTGTCCACCGACAACGCGCAGGGCGAGCTGTACCTGACCGACGTGCTGGGCATCGCCCGCGGCGACGGCCTGCGCGTGGGCGCGCTGATCGCGTCCGACCGCTGGCTCGTCGAGGGCGTCAACGACCGCGTGCAGCTCGCGGCCGTGGGCGCCGAGATGAACCGCCGCCTCGTCGAGGGCCTGATGCGCTCCGGCGTGACCGTCGTCGACCCGGCCTCGGTGTGGGTGGACGCGGACGTGCGGGTCGGCCAGGACGCCCTGATCGAGCCGAACGTGCAGCTCCGCGCGGGCACGGTGATCGGCGCGAACGCGGTCGTCGGCCCGGACACGACGCTGTCCGGCGTGACCGTGGGCGCCGGCGCCTCGGTCGTGCGGACCCACGGCAGCGACTCGGTGATCGGCGACGGCGCGTCCGTCGGCCCGTTCGCCTACCTCCGCCCTGGCACGTCTCTAGGCGTGAAGGGCAAGATCGGCACGTTCGTCGAGACCAAGAACTCGACGATCGGCGAAGGTTCGAAGGTTCCCCACCTGTCCTACATCGGTGACGCCACGATCGGCGATCACAGCAACATCGGTGCAGCATCGGTAACCGTCAACTACGACGGGGTGAACAAGCACCGCACGATCGTCGGATCCCACTGCCGCACCGGCTCGGACAACATGTTCGTGGCACCGGTGACCGTGGGCGACGGCGCGTACACCGGCGCGGGCACCGTCCTGCGCCGCGACGTCCCACCGGGCGCGCTCGCCGTGTCCGGTGGCCCGCAACGCAATCTCGAAGGCTGGGTCCTCAGCCGCCGTGACGGAACCGCCGCGGCCCAGGCAGCGGCAGCCGCCCTCGCGAAGCAGAGTTCGGAACAGACAGAGGAGGGTCGCTGACCGTGAACCCGCAGATGCCCGGCACACCGAAGAAGAACCTGATGCTCTTCGGCGGGCGTGCCTACCCCGAGCTGACGGAAGAGGTCGCGAAGCACCTCAACGTCACGGTGACCCCGCAGTCGGCCTACGACTTCGCCAACGGCGAGATCTTCGTCCGCTTCGAGGAGTCCGTGCGTGGCTGTGACGCGTTCGTCATCCAGTCCCACACCGCGCCCATCAACCAGTGGCTGATGGAGCAGCTGATCATGGTCGACGCCCTGAAGCGGGCCTCCGCCAAGCGCATCACCGTGATCATGCCGTTCTACCCGTACAGCCGGCAGGACAAGAAGCACCGCGGCCGCGAGCCCATCTCCGCGCGGCTGGTGGCCGACCTGTTCAAGACCGCGGGCGCCGACCGCCTCGTGTCCGTCGACCTGCACACCGCCCAGATCCAGGGCTTCTTCGACGGCCCGGTCGACCACCTGTGGGCCATGCCCCTGCTGGCCGACCACATCCGCGGCAAGTACGCGGGCCACGAGATCACCGTCGTCTCCCCCGACTCCGGCCGCACCAAGCTGGCCGAGAAGTGGGCCGACACCCTCGGCGGCGCCCCGATCGCGTTCATCCACAAGACGCGTGACCCGCTGCGCCCGAACGAGGTCGTCTCGAACCGGGTGGTCGGCAAGGTCGAGGGCCGCCTCTGCATCGTGATCGACGACATGGTCGACACCGGCGGCACCATCGCCGGCGCCGTGCGGCAGCTGCTGAACGAGGGCGCCGCCGACGTGGTCATCGCCGCGACGCACGGCATCCTCTCCGGCCCGGCCACGCAGCGCCTGCAGGACTCGGGCGCCCGCGAGGTCGTGTTCACCGACACCCTGCCGATCCCGGCGGAGAAGCGGTTCCCGAACATGACCGTGCTGTCGATCGCTCCCCTCCTGGCCCGCGTGATCCAGGAAGTGTTCGAGGACGGCTCCGTCACCTCGCTGTTCGACGGCAACGCCTGACCTTTTTGCCGGAACGCGGGGGCCCCGCGTTTCCTTCAGGGGAACGCAGGGCCCCCGCGTGCGTCCGGCGGCGGGGTGCGGAGTGCGGTAGGGACCCCCCGATTGGCTTCCGCGATACCGCCTCACCTACACTGGTCGGGTTGCCTCGGCGAGGGCGAGCTTTCCAGCTCAACGTGATCGACGCGGTGGCTTGATGCCGCGCGTGTTGACCCGTTTCCGCGCTGCTCGCCGCCGCAGGCCACCACCCAAAGCCTGAACCGCTGATACTTGTGCACCGCCCCGACGTACAAGGCCAGACTTGTAAGGAGTACCCCACCGTGTCCGAGGTTCGTCTCGCCGCTGAGCAGCGCACCGAATTCGGCAAGGGCGCCGCCCGCCGTACCCGTCGCGCCGGCAAGATCCCCGCGGTCCTCTACGGCCACGGTTCCGACCCGAAGCACCTGGCCCTGCCGGCGCTCGAGTTCGCCCGTGTCGTCCGCGAGCACGGTCAGAACGCCGTCCTCACTCTCGCCCTTGACGGCGGCAGCGAGCTGGCGCTCACCAAGACCGTCACCACGCATCCCATCAAGAACTACATCGAGCACGTCGACCTGCTGCTCGTCCAGCGCGGCGAGAAGGTCACGGTCGAGGTGCCGCTGGTCATCTCGGGCGAGCCCGCCTCGGGCACGCTGCTGACGCAGGACCTCAGCACGATCCAGATCGAGTCCGACGCGCTCAACATCCCCGAGCAGATCGAGCTGTCGATCGCCGGTGTCGCCGCCGGCACCCAGATCCACGCCAGCGACCTGACGCTGCCGGCCGGTGCCGTCCTGATCACCGACGCCGACGCCCTCGTCGTCGCCGTGAACGAGGCGCCGTCCGCGGCGCAGCTCGAGGGTGACGAGGCGGCCGCTCCGGCCGAGGCCACCGAGGAAAGCTGAGCCCCATCACGTCGGGCCGGGACAACGGCGCGCCACCTCCTCACGAGGGGGGCGGCGCGCCGTTGCAGTACCTGAGGCCCGCCGACGTCCGGTCGAAGACCTTCCGCCGCAAGCGGCAGGGCTACGACCCGGACCAGGTGAACGAGTTCATGCAGATCGTCGCCGACGCCTTGGCAGGCCGTCTCCGCCTCGACCCGGACCACGTGCGCACCGTGAGGTTCGCCGCGGTCCCGAACGGCTACGACCCGCTCAGCGTCGACGGCGTCCTGCACCTGCTGGAGTTCCAGGTCCGCAACGGCATCGTGCCGCCGACGGGCCTGAACACCGGCGAGGACCTGTACGCGCGCAAGCTCCCGAAGACCGGCACCGGCTACGATCGCGCCGAAGTCGACGCCTTCCTCACCCGCGCAGCGGCGAACCTGGACGGCCGGGGCACCATGACCTCCACCGAGGTCCGCAACACCCGGTTCAGCACCACGTCCGGCCTGCTGGGCAAGGGATACCAGGTGCAGGCCGTGGACACGTTGCTGGACGATCTCGAGCAGGAGTTGCGGTTCCGTGGACGCTGACCTCGCCCTCATCGTCGGGCTGGGCAACCCAGGCCCCCGCTACGAGGGCAACCGCCACAACATCGGCTTCCTGGTCCTCGACGAACTGGCCGCCCGCGTCGGCGGCAGGTTCAAGGCCCACAAGTCCGGCGCCGAGATCGTCGAGGGCCGGTTGAGCGGCCACCGGGTCGTCCTCGCGAAGCCCCGCAGCTTCATGAACCTCTCCGGCGGCCCGGTGGCGAGCGCCGTGAAGTTCTTCAAGCCCACCACCATCCTGGTGGTCCACGACGAGCTCGACCTCCCGTTCGCCGCGCTGCGCATGAAGCTCGGCGGTGGCGACAACGGCCACAACGGACTCCGCTCGATCACGAAGTCCCTGGGCACCAAGGACTACCACCGCCTCCGCTTCGGCGTGGACCGCCCGTCGGGCCGCCAGGACCCGGCCGACTACGTGCTGAAGGACTTCTCCACCGTCGAGCGCAAGCAGCTCGCGCTGGAGATCGACCGGGCGGCGGACGCGGCCGAGGCCCTGGTCACCAAGGGCCTGGAAGCCGCACAAAACGCTTTCCACTAGCGGGACAATGGACGGCATGACCAACCGAAAGGGCCATGCCGCGTAGGCGCCCGAACGAACTGGACGGGTTCAGCGACCGCTTCCTGTCCGACATCGTGCGGCTCGAACTGAGCCGCGGCTACCTCTGGCCGACCGCGGTCCAGTCCTCGCTGCGGCACTGGACCGAGTTCGTGCACACCCCCTACCGCCGCCTCTGGGACTACGACGAGAACGGCTGTGGCTTCTGGGACTGCTGCGGCAACCCGTTCGAAGCGCGTGAACTGCTCGACTTCGTCGCCCGCGCGCTCCCCCGCAAGAGCGCGAAGGAACTGCGCAGGCGACTCACCGAACTCGACGACCTCTACTAGCTAGTGCCGTCACGGCACTAGACGAGTGCGGCCGCCGCGGACCGCCGGAGCTTGCCGGACGGCGTCTTCGGCAACGTCCCCGGCGGCTGCACCACCACGGCGAACGGCCGCAACCCGACCGCGTCCACGACCCTGGCCGTCACCTGCTTGACCAGATCCTTCTCGGCGGTGGCGTCGCCGGCCAGCTTCGACTCCAGCACCACGGCGAACCGTTCGCGCTGCGTCCCGGCGTCCAGCCGCACCGCCACCGCGTTGCCGGCGCGCACCCCGTCCACCGAGCAGGCGGCACGCTCCACATCGGTCGGGTAGATGTTCCGGCCGCCCATGATGATGACGTCCTTGCGCCGCCCGCAGACGACGACCTGGCCGTCCTCCACCACGTACCCGAGGTCGCCGGTGGCCAGCCACCCTTCGGCGTCCTGAGTGGCCAGTGGACCGTTCACCGTCAGGTAGCCGGGCGTGACGGCCTCGCCGCGGATCTGCAGCTCGCCCACGTCCCGAACGCCGAGCACCTCACCGGAGTCCGAGACCACGCGCAGTTCCAGACCCGGCAACGGCGGCCCGAGCAGCGGGAAGGCACGGCCATCCGGTGCGGGAACGGCGCGCTTGTCCGCTTCCACGGCGTCCGCGTCCACCACGTCCACCGACAGGCCGGTGAACAACGGCGCGAAAGCCACGCCCAGGGTCGTCTCGGCCATCCCGTAGGCGGCGAGGATCGACTCGGGCCGCAACCCGAACCGTTCGCCGGCCGACACGAACGCCTCCACCGCGGCCGGATCGATCGGCTCGGCGCCATTCAGGGCCAGCCGCAGGGAGGACAGGTCGAACGAGTCGGACGAGGAAGCCAGGCGGCGCGCCACGATCGCGTAGGCGAAGTTCGGCGCGGCGGTGATCGTGCCGCGGTACCGGGTGATCAGGTCGGCCCACAGGGTGGGGCGCGACAGGAAGTCGACCGGCGTGACCTTCACCAGTTCCAGTCCGAACAGCATCGGGACGGTCAGGAAGCCGACCATCCCCATGTCGTGGAACAGCGGCAGCCACGACACCATGACGTCGGAGGACGGATCCAGTGCCGCTGCGATCCGCATGCCCTCGGCGTTCGCCATCAGGTTGCGGTGGGTGATGCGAACGGCTTTCGGATCCGCGGTGGACCCACTCGTCAACTGCAGCAGTGCCGTGGCATCCTCGGGGGTGGGAACAGGAGCGGCGATCGGCTCCGCGTCGAGCTCGGAGAGCAGCCTGTAGGGCACTCCGTGCTGGTCCAGAACGGCGGCCAGAGCGTCGAACGGGCTGCCGAGCAGGACCAGACGCGAGTCGATCATGGCGAGCACCCGTAGCGTGTCCTCGGCCCACTCGGCCAGGTCGGTGCGTGGTGTGGGTTGATGCAACATCGTGACGCTGCCACCACACAGCCATGCGGCTTGCACGGCTGGGGCGATCACGGCTGGTTCGGCGGCGAGCACGGCGATCGCGGTGCCCGGCGCCACGTCGAGCGCACCGGCCATCCGCCGGGCGCGTTCGTGCACCTCGGCCCAGGTCCGGCGGACGGGCGCGGCGGGTTCACCCGTCGTCATGCCCCTGTCCCCGCCGTTTGCGGCCGTCGCCAGCATCACATCCACGAACTGACTCATGTTCGTGATCGTAGTGGCGCCGTTTGGTCCATCAGGACGAAACGTTATGCCACGCGAAACGCGATACTCCCCAGTACAGGTACGCAGGAGGAGGTCATTGGTGGATCGGGGCGGCCCCGGAGCGCAGCATCGTCTACCCGCGCATCCGGCACCTCTGCTCTCCGCGCAGGACGTGGCCCTGGTCGCGTTCCACCGTCCCCCGCGTGGTGAGCGCGGGTACGACGCGGCTGAGGTGGACGCGTTTCTCGACCGGGTCGAGAGCACCATGAAGAGCAAGGACATCCTCACGCGCGAAGACGTCCTCAACGTCAAGTTCAGCACGGCGACCCGTGATCCCGGCTACGACGTGAACGAGGTCAACGTCTTCATGGAACTCGTCGCGGACACGCTGCGGTCCACTCCGCAACGCGCGCAGGCCTCAGCGCCCGCCCAGGGCGCGCACGCCACGTCGCAGGCGATGAGACCCGCGGTACGACTGTCCCCTGACGACGTCGCCGCCGTGCGCTTCCACAAGCCGAGACCGGGGACCCGCGGCTACCACGAGGGCCAGATCGACGCGTTCCTCGACCGCATCGAGGGCACGCTGCGCGGCAGGGACAACCTGACGGCGCAAGAGGTTCAGGACGCCGTGTTCGGCGAGACGGCACCCGGCACGTTCGGCTACGACGAGGAAGACGTCGACACGTTCCTCGACCTGGTAGTTCTCATGTTCGAGACGGCGCCGCCGCCCCGCACGGCCCCGCCGACGACGCAGCTCCCGCAGCAACAGCAACGGCCGCAGCAGCGACGCCCGCAGCCACCGCCGCGCCCCCAGGAGCAACCTCCGGCCCAGCAGGCCGCGAGCCCCAAGGCCGTCGAGTCACCGAAGCTCACCGCCGCGGACGTCCGCAACGTCGCGTTCCACCGCCCGCCCCGCGGCCGCCGCGGCTACCAGGAGTCCCAGGTGGACGCGTTCCTCGACCGCATCGAGGCGACGCTGCTCGGCCAGGACAACCTGACCGGCAAGGACGTCCGCGACGTCCGGTTCTCCCGGCCGTTGATCGGCAGGCGCGGCTACGACGAGACCGAGGTCGACGCGTTCCTCGGCCAGATCGAGCAGCAGCTCTCCGGACCGATGCCCGGCATGCCGCAGGTCAAGACGTGGAAGGATCTGCGCCAGCTGAGGATCCCGCAGGCGGCGTCCGGTCAGCGCGGCTACCGCACCGCGCAGGTCGACAGGATGCTGGAGGAGATCGGTGTCGCGCTCGACGGCATGCTGGGGGCGACCTCGGACGAGGTCATGAAGGCGCGCTTCAGCTACGCGTTGCTCTCGGGTCAGGGCTACGACACGTCGTTCATCGATGAGCTGCTGCCCCAGCTGGCGACCGAGCTCCGCAGCCGGGGCCGCTAGCCCCCTCAGCCCTCTACGACCTCGGCCGCGGCCATCCAGGCCGCCTCGACGTCGGACTCCTCCGCCAGCACGGCGCGGAGCTCGGCGTCGAGCTTCAGCAGCCGGTCGGGATCGGTCGCGGCCTCGGCGAGCGCGGCGTGCAGCTCGGCTTCCTTCTTGTGCAGCACTTCGAGGCGCCGCTCCAGTCGTGCCAGCTCCTTGCGGGCGGCGCGCTGGTCGGCGGCGTTGGAGGGCGCCTTCTCCACCGCGGGGGCAGCGGACTCCCTGTCGCGCAACGAGTCCCGCCGCTTCAGGTACTCCTCGATGCCGCCGGGCAGGTCCGTCAGCTTGCCGTCACCGAACAGCGCCACGACCTTGTCGCAGACGCGCTCGACGAGGTAGCGGTCGTGCGAGATCACGACGAGCGTGCCGGCCCACGAGTCGAGCAGGTCTTCCAGCTGCTGCAACGTGTCGATGTCCAGGTCGTTCGTCGGCTCGTCGAGCAGGAGCACGTTCGGCTCGGCCATCAGCAGCCGGCACAGCTGCAGCCGCCGCCGCTCGCCACCGGACAGGTCCGACACGGGCGTCCACTGCTTCTGCGACGAGAACCCGAACCGCTCGCCCAGCTGAGAGGCCGACATCTCGTACTTGCCGAGCACGACGCGGCGCGCGACCTCCTCGATCGCCTCCAGCACGCGCATCGACCCGTCGAGGTCGAGCAGCTCCTGCGAGAGGTGCGCGATCTTCACCGTCGCACCCTGGATCCGCTTGCCCGACTCGGCCTCGCGCTCGCCGGCCAGCAGCTTCAGCAGCGTCGTCTTGCCCGACCCGTTGACGCCGACCAGACCGATCCGCTCACCGGGACCGAGGCGCCACGTCAGGTCGCGCACCAGGACTCGGTCCGGAATGGACAGTGTGGCGTCCTCGAGCTCGATCACGGTGCGGCCCAGGCGCTTCTTGGCGAACGCGAGCAGCTCCACGTTGTCCCGCAACGGCGGCACGTCCGCGATCAGCGCCTCGGCGGCCTCGATGCGGTAGCGCGGCTTCGACGTCCGCGCGGGCGCGCCGCGGCGCAGCCACGCGAGTTCCTTGCGCGCCAGGTTCTGCCGCTTCTCCTCCAGCACGTCCGCCAGCCGGGTCCGCTCGGCGCGGGCATAGATCCAGTCGGCGTAGCCGCCCTCGTACTGCTCGACCTTGCCCTGCACCACCTCCCACGTGCGGTTGCAGACCGTGTCGAGGAACCACCGGTCGTGGGTGACGACGACGAGCGCGCACTTGCGGGCCAGCAGGTGTTCCGCGAGCCACCGCACGCCCTCGACGTCGAGGTGGTTCGTCGGCTCGTCCAGCACGAGCAGCTCGAGGTCCTGGATCAGCGCGGCCGCGAGCGCGACCCGGCGCCGTTCCCCACCGGACATCGTGGAGACCACGGAGTCGAGGCCCAGCGCCGTGATCCCGAGTCCGTCCAAAATGGACCGGACGCGGGCGTCGGCGGCCCACTCGTGCTCGGCGTCGAACCCGAGCGGGTCGATCACCGCGTTGCGCACCGTCGAGCCCTCCGGCAGCTCGGTTCGCTGCGTCACGACCGCCATCCGCAGGTCGCGCGACCGCGAGACCCGGCCGTCGTCGGCGGGCTCCACCCCGGCCAGCACCTCGAGCAGCGTCGTCTTGCCGCCGCCGTTCAGGCCGACGACACCGATGCGGTCGCCCTCGTTGACGCCGAGCGACACGCCGTCGAGCAGCGGCCGGACGCCGAACGACTTCGACACGGACTCCAGGTTGACCAGGTTGGCCATCAAAACCTCACGACTAGTAAGAAACTGCCCGATGAAGGCTACCCACCGGGACCAAAGCCCCTGCTCACCAGCCTCGGGCAGCGCGAGCGCCCGGACACGGCTGTCAGGCGTGGACCTCGGGAGGGGTGGGCTTCGGCTCTTCAGTCGTGATCACGCGCGCGCCGGGGACCGGGCCGTGGGCGACGCGAACCGTCCGGCACACACCGGCACCGGCCAGCTCGGCGGCCACGCGGACGGCCATGTCGCCGTCCTCGCACAGGAACGCCGTCGTGGGCCCGGAACCGGACACGATGCCGGCCAGCGCGCCCGCGTCGACGCCGGCACGGAGCGTGCGGCGGAGGTTCGGCCGCAGGGACACCGCGGCGGCCTGCAGGTCGTTGCCCAGCAGCAGGGCCAGCTGCCGCGGGTCGCCGGACGACAGGCCCTCCAGCACCGCCTCGACCGGGCCGACGCGCGGCGGGTCACCCTCCGCGCGCAGGCGGTCCAGCTCGTCGAAGACGTCCGGAGTGGACAGTCCGCGGCGGTCGAACGCCAGCACCCAGTGGAACTGGTGGCGTCCCAGCACCGGCACGATCCGCTCGCCGCGGCCGGTGCCGAGCGCGGTGGCGCCGTACAGGGCGAAGGGGACGTCCGCGCCGAGCTTCCCGGCCAGTTCGGCCAGCTCGTCGCGGCTGATGTCGAGCCGCCACAACGACGACAGGCCGACCAGCGCCGCCGCCGCGTCCGCGCTGCCGCCCGCCATGCCGCCCGCGACCGGGATGGCCTTGCGGATGACGACGCGGACCTTCGGGTCGTCCGCGTCCTTGCCGACGTGCGCGGCCAGCAGCTGCACCGCGCGCCAGGCGAGGTTCGACGCCCCGGTGGGCACCTGGTCGGCGCCCTCGCCGTGCACCTCGACGCCTGGCTCGTCGGCGACCGCGACCGTGACCTCGTCGACCAGCGAAAGGGCCTGGAAGATCGTCACCAGGTCGTGGTAGCCGTCCGGGCGTACGTCACCCACTGCCAGGTGCAGGTTGACCTTGGCCGGGACGCGAACTGTGACCGGGGGAGGAACGACTGCGAGCACCATGTCAGCCTACGGGCGTTCTCGGGTTCCGGACTTCTCCCCCGGTCACCGGCGGTGTCAGACCGGGATGACCGAACCGTCGAAGGTCTGCTTGATGTAGTCCTTGACCTGCTGCGACGCGAGCAGCTCCGCCAGGTCGCGGACGCGCTTGTCGTCCTTGAGCTCGGTCCGGGTGACCAGGCCGTTGGCGTTCGGGTTGCCCTCCGCCTTCTCCAGCGCGAGCGAGTCGGTGGCCGGCTTGAGGCCCGCGTCGATGGCGTAGTTGCCGTTGATCACCGACGCGTCGGTGTCGTCCAGCGAGCGCGGCAGCTGGGCGGCCTCCAGCGGCACGAACTGCAGGTTCTTGGGGTTCTCCGCGATGTCGCGCACGGTCGGCTGGTCGACGGCCTTCAGCTTGATCAGGCCGTTCGCCTCCAGCAGCTTGAGGCCGCGGGCCTCGTTCGTGGCGTCGTTGGCCACGGCGACCTTGGCACCGCTCGGCAGCTCGTCGAGCTTCTTGACCTTCTTCGAGTACAGGCCCAGCGGCTCGACGTGGACCGGCTGGATCCACTCGACCGGGGCACCGGACTCGGTGGTGAACGTCTTCAGGTACGGCACGGTCTGGAAGTAGTTGGCGTCGAGCGAGCCGTCCACCAGCGCCGTGTTCGGCTGCACGTAGTCGGTGAACTCGACGACCTCGATCTTCAGGCCCTTCTGCGCGGCCAGGTTGTCGGCCACGTACTTGAGGATCTGGGCGTGCGGGACCGGCGAGACACCGACCTTCAGCGTGTCGGACGCGTCGGCACCCGACGAGCAAGCGGACAAAGCAGTCAAAGCGACCGCGATCAGGGCAGCCTTAATACGCATGACGTTCCTTTTGAGAAATCTGATGGGTCAGACGGAGGCGTGCCGGCGCCGGTCGGACGCTCGGGCGGCACGGGTGAAACCGAGCTGGATCACGGTCGTGAGCACGGCGAGCCACGCCACGGTGCTCCACAGGATCCGGTCGTTGAAGCGCTGGTAACCCTCGCGGATCGCGAGGTCACCGAGGCCACCGCCACCGATCACGCCCGCCATCGCCGAGTACCCGATCAGGGCGATCACGGTGACGCCGATGGCGTTGATCAGCGCGGGCAACGACTCGCGGATCAGCACGCTGCGCACGATCCGCAACGTCGAGGCGCCGGTGGTGATCGCGGCCTCGACCACGGTCACGTGCACCTCGGACAGGATGTTCTGCACGAGCCGCCCGACGAACGGGATGGCGCCCACGGCCAGCGGCACGATGACCGCCGTGCTGCCGATGGAGCCGCCCACGATCAGGCGGGTGACGGACGTGAGCGCGACGAGCAGCACGATGAACGGCATCGAGCGGCCCAGGTCGGTGACGAAGCTCAGGATCCTGTGCACCGCGGCGTTCGGCCGCAGCCCGCCCTTGGCGGTGAGCTGCAGCCAGACACCTACGGGAACTCCGAGAACGGTGGCGATGACGGTGGAAACGCCGACCATGTACAGCGTTTCGCCGGTGGCTTCGACGAGATAGGTGAGAACGTCGGACCAGGGTGTTGCAGACCTCACGCAGCTACTCCCTGTGGCCCCTTCAGGGACCTTTGCACCGCACCGCCGGCCTCGCCGATCCACTCGAGAGCGGAGTCGGAGCGCTCGCCGTTCAGGCCGAGGCGGAACCGCGCGACCGGCGTCTCGCCCAGTCGCGTGAGGCCACCGCCGACGATGTTCAGCTCGACGCCGAACCGGTGCGCGGCCTCGGGCAGCAGCGCGCCGACCGCGGCGAACCCGACGAGCACGACGTCCGCGACGCGGTCGTAGCTGCTCTCGTTGATCGGGTTCAGGTCGACGGCGGGCAGCAGCGCACTGCTCGTGCGGCTCGCGACGTCGTTGACCAGGTCGAGGACCTTGCCGTGCTCCACGACGCGGCCCTGCTCCAGCACGGCGACGTCATCGCAGATCTTGCGGACCACGCCCATGTCGTGCGTGACGACGAGAACGGTCACACCCAGCTCAGCGCGCGCACGGTCGAGCACGGCCAGCACGGAACCGGTGGTTTCCGGGTCGAGCGCGCTGGTGGGCTCGTCGGCGAGCAGGACGCTGGGGTTGGCGGCGAGGGCACGCGCCACGGCGATGCGCTGGCGCTGCCCGCCCGACAGCTGGTCGGGGTAGGCGGCGGCCTTGTCGGTCAGGCCGACGAGGTCGAGCAGCTCGCCCACACGGGTGCGGCGCTGCGGTCCGGGCACGCCCGCGCTTTCGAGCGGCAGCGCGATGTTCCCGGCGGCCGTGCGCTGGCGAAGGAGCGAGTCCCCCTGCGGCACAACGCCGATCTGGCGACGAGCAGCCCGCAGGGCCGCCCCGTCGAGGCTGGTGATGTCGGTGCCGTCGACGCGGATCGCCCCGGAGTCGGGACGCTCCAGCAGCGCGACGCAACGGGCGAGCGTCGACTTGCCGGCCCCGCTCGGGCCGACCACGCCGAGCACGGTGCCCGCCTCGACGTCGAGGGTCACGCCGTTGAGGGCGCTGACACCCTGGAAGGACTTGGTGAGGTTTTCGACAGTGATCACTTCTGCTCCACGGCTGCGCGTGACGGCACACCCGCCTCGTGGGCGGTGCGCGGTCGAAGTTGCTGCTCAGGTGTGTGCGCCACTCGTTGGCTGAGTGCGCGTCAAAGGACTTTGAGAAGGCGCCTTAGACGAGGTGGCGACGACATGCAGAAGCGGTGCGACGGCACTGGTCGACGACTCGACGGCGCGTCAGCATTCGCGAGGTACCCATGGTGCTCCTCCATCGGTCCTGGCGTTAGCACCTGCCCGCATCCAGCGGGTGGTTGCTGCGACGTCGTAGAGCCAGGTCTCTCAGTCGCTCCGGATGGCAACTAGCAGTCAACCGGACGGACGTTCGGTTGCGCAAGCCAGAATCCGATTCGTTCGACAGATCACACTGTTGGCCGAAGGATCCCCGGTTCAGACCTCGGCGATCCGGATGAAGTCGATCACGCTCAACTGCTCGCCCCGCTGCTGCGGATCGATGCCCGCCTTCCGCAGCAGTTCGTCGATGTCGTGCGCGTTGCCGGCCCAGCCCTTGAGCGCCGCCCTGAGGGTCTTGCGGCGCTGCGCGAACGCGGCGTCGACGATGGCGAAGAGCTTCTTGCGATCCACTGTGGACAACGGCTTTTCGTGGCGCTGGAAGGCAACCAGACCCGAGTCGACGTTGGGTGCCGGCCAGAACACGTTCTTGCCGACCGCGCCGGCCTTCCGTGCTTCCGCGTACCACGCCAGCTTCACGCTGGGGACGCCGTAGATCTTGTTGCCGGGCTTCGCGGCCATGCGGTCGGCGACCTCCGCCTGGACCATGACCAGGCCCTTCTGGAGGGACGGCAGCTCCGCCAACAGGTGCAGCACGACCGGGACCGCGACGTTGTACGGGAGGTTCGCGACGATCGCGGTGGGTTGTGCCGGCAGGTCCTCTTGGGTGACTTTCATGGCGTCCTTGAGGACCACGTGGAGCCTGTCCGCGTTCTCCGGGTCCATCTCGCGGACGGTCTGCGGCAGGCGGTGGGCCAGCGGCGGGTCGATCTCCACCGCCACCACCTGGCTCGCGTTCGGCAGCAGGGCGAGGGTCAGCGAGCCCAGGCCGGGGCCCACCTCCAGGACGACGTCCGCAGGGGTGAGCCCGGCCGCGGCGACGATCTTGCGGACCGTGTTCGGGTCGTGCACGAAGTTCTGGCCCAGCTTCTTGGTCGGGCGGATGTCCAGCTCTGCGGCTAGACGGCGAACTTCGGCAGGTCCCAGCAGGCTCACCCGGGCATTCTCGCAGGCTCGTCCTGCAACGGCTGAGGCCGCCCATGGCGAACCAGGGCGGCCTCAGCCGGGGGACGGAGAAAGCGCGGGTCTACGGCAGGCCGAGCTTGGCGCGGCAGCCCGGCCACGCCGAGTACGTGCCGCCCGAGCGGTCGCGGAGCTTGGTCGCGATGGCGATCTGCTGCTCACGCGTGGCCTGGTGCGGCAGCTGCGCGTACACGGTGCCGCCGTTCGAGGCCCAGGTGCTGGCCGAGAACTGCAGGCCGCCGTAGTAGCCGTTGCCGGTGTTGATGGCCCAGTTGCCGCCTGCCTCGCACTTGGCGAGGCTGTCCCACACCGCGCTGTCGGGGAGGGGCTTGGTGCCGACGGTGACCTTCTTGGGCTTCGGCTCCTTGGTGACCTTGCCGCCGATCTTCTCGCGGCTGATCTCCTTGCCGTTCTTCACCGTCACGCGGTAGGTCACCGTCTGCTCGCCCGGCGCGCCGGGGTCGGTGACGGTCTGCTGACCCACGTTCATGTTCGGGTCGTTGGTCTTCTCGACCGGCGGCGCGACGGGCTCGTTCACGTTGATGACCGTGACGCCCGTGCGGGAGATGTAGACCTCGGCGCCGGTGGCGAGCTTCACATCGGTACCGGAGCTGACGGCGTCCTCCGGGCCGAGGGTGAGGTTCTCGGTCTTGAGGAGCTCGTCGACGGTGACGGCGGTCGTCTGGACCTCGCGGACCGGGTTCGCGCCGTCGAAGAGCTTGATGTTCTTGCGCGTCTTGACCTCGACGTTCATGCCCTCCAGGGGCACGTCCTGCGAGCCGGGCGCGGACATCCACGCGCCTTCGAGGGGAACGCCGAACTGCTTGGCGGCCTCCTCGACGGTGACGGAGCGGACCCAGTCCTCGCGGGCCTGGCCGTCGACGCTCATCTTGAGCAGGCGGCCGCGGTCGAGGCTGATCTTCCCGCCGTCGGAGATCGGGGCGTTCAGCGAGGGCGACAGGGCGTCGTGCTCACCGACGACGATGCCTTCCTCCGCCAGTACCTCGCCGACCGTGCCCTCGTAGGAGTGGACGGTCTGCAGCGCGCCGTCCACCTCGACGGTGAGGGACTTGTCCATCGCCATCGCGGTCACGCCGCCGCCGGAGATCGACACGAGCACCGCGGCGACCGCGCCCTTGAGGAAGCGGCGCTTCCAGGACGAGACGGCCGTGACGAGGAGCTGCGGGTCCTCCTTCTCCTCTTCCTCCGACGGGAGGACGAGGGGCGGCATGATCGTCGTCTCGGCGTTGATGAGCCGGATCAGCTCGTCGACGTCGACGTTCGCCGTGGCGAGCAGGTCGTCGGCGTCCGGGCCGAGGACCTCGAGCACGTCCGCGGGCGTGATGGTCAGCGCACCGGCGGGGAAGCTCGGGTGGGGATCAGCGACTCCAACGGCGGTGCCCCCGACCGGCGTGAACCAGTCGGTGTCCTCGTTGAAGTCGTACGGAGCGGCAGTTCTGTCGCTTCCAGACACTGGGTCGATACCTCCATTGCGGAAGCTCGAGGCCACCGCACAGTTGGCGTTGACAAGATCATTCGAGTTGGAGCTCGAAGGTTCCCGGCAACTCCTCCTACGTGGTCTCGCTTCTTCGCGCTTCTGGCTTCGGTCCCGCCCCGACTGCGGGCGTGCTCCGAACCGACAAGGTCGGCTCAGGTGGCACGGTCACGGGACAGTAACGGGGTCACGCACGTTGCGCAAACACCCCTGCCGATGTTGTGACTTCAGTCACCCCATGGGGGTAGGAACCCCTTGCTCCGTTCGCTCTAAGTCGCATCTCAGTAGTCAAACCCGAACACTCGATGAGCAGTACGGGTGACGGCGGAGCAGAGTTCAGAAAGATCTTCGCCACGGAGCGTGGCCAGATCCCGGACTGTGTAATTCACACAATAGGGTTCGTTTGGACGTCCACGATATGGGTGCGGTGTCAGGAACGGCGCGTCCGTCTCGACCAGGAGCTGGTCCTGCGGCACCAGTTGGGCCGCCTCCCGCAGCGCGCGGGCGTTCCGGAACGTCACCGGGCCCGCGAACGACAGCACGTACCCCGCGTCGACGCACCGCCGGGCGAAGTCCGCGTCGCCCGAGAAGCAGTGGAAGACCACAGTGGACGGAGCGCCCTCCGCGTCCAGCACCTTCAGGATGTCCTCGTGGGCGTCCCTGTCGTGGATCATCAACGGCTTCCCGACGCGCTTGGAAAGGTCGATGTGCCAACGGAAAGCCTCGTGCTGGGCGGCCGGCGGGGAGTAGTCCCAGTAGTAGTCGAGACCGGTCTCGCCGATCGCGACGACGCGGTCGAAGGCGGCGAGCCGTTCCAGTTCGGCCTTCTCCGCGTCACCGAACGAAGCGGTGCGCGTCGGGTGCACGGCGACCGCCGCGTAGACCCGGGAGTCCCAAGTGGACGCTTCGGCGGCCCACCGCGCGGCGGCCAGGTCGTCCGCCACGGTGATCACGTGCGAGACACCGGCGGCGTTCGCCCGGTCCAGCAGGACCGCCACGCCGGCGGCGTCGGCGGCACCACACGCGTCGAGATGGGTGTGGGCGTCGATCACCGGTGCCGGAAGGGCTTCCGGCACCGGCGGTCGTTCGCGCTTGTCCGTCACTTGACGATCGGGGCCCACTCCGGGCCGACGTCGCCGAGCTCCGCGTCGAGCTTCGCGAACAGCGGCGACGGCTTCTGCAGCGGCCGGCCCACCTCGAGCGGCGTCGACTCCCAGCGAGCCTGCTCGTCCGCGTAGTCACCGGTCAGCACCGGGTACGAGCGGTCAGGCACATCCAGGTCGGTGACCTCGTTCATCTGCGGCTGTGCGGCCCACACGCCCGTGCCACCCAACGCCTCGTGCACCTTCTGCGCCGAGTGCGGCAGGAACGGCGTCATCAGCGTGTTCGCGTCCTGCACGACCTGCAACGCGGTGTGCAGCACCGAGTCGCGGCGCTCCGGGTCGTCCTTGAGCTTCCACGGCTCCTGGTCGGACAGGTACTTGTTCGCCGCGGAGATCACGCGCATGGCCTCGCCGGCGGCCTGCTTGAACCGCGAGCGGCGCAGGTGCGCGCCGACCGTGTCGAACGCCGCCTTGGACTGCGCGAGCAGCTCGTGGTCGGCGGGAGTCAGCGCCGTGGCCTTCGGGATCGAGCCGACGTTCTTGTGCGCCATCGAGATCGAGCGGTTGACCAGGTTGCCCCACTCGTTCGCCAGCTCGAAGTTCGTCCGGCGGACGAACTCCTCCCAGGTGAAGTCGGTGTCCTGGTTCTCCGGACCCGCGACGGAGATGAAGTACCGCAGCGCGTCCGGCCCGAACTCCTCGAGGAAGTCGCCGACGTAGATCACGGTGCCGCGCGAGGTGGAGAACTTCGAGCCGCTCATCGTCAGGTACTCCGACGACACGACCTCGGTCGGCAGGTTCAGCGTGCCGAACCGGCCGGGCTCGCCACCCTTGTCGCCCGCGCCGTTCTGGCCCAGCAGCAGCGACGGCCAGATCAGCGAGTGGAAGACGATGTTGTCCTTGCCCATGAAGTAGTAGCCCTGGGCGTCACCGGTCCAGAACTCCTTCCAGGCGTCGTCGTCGCCGGAACGACGGGCCCACTCCACGGACGCGCTCAGGTAGCCGATGACCGCGTCGAACCACACGTAGAACCGCTTCATCGGCTGGTCGCTCCACCCGTCGAGCGGGATGGGCACACCCCAGTCGAGGTCGCGGGTGATGGCGCGCGGCCGCAGGTCCTTGATCAGGTTCTGCGAGAACTTGAGCACGTTCGGACGCCACTCCGTGCGCGCGCCCATCCAGCTGCCGAGCGACTCGATGAACGACGGCAGGTCCAGGAACAGGTGCTCGGTCTCGACGAACTTCGGCGTCTCCCCGTTGATCCGCGAACGCGGGTTCTTCAGGTCGATCGGGTCGAGCTGGTTGCCGCAGTTGTCGCACTGGTCACCGCGCGCGCCGTCGTACCCGCAGATCGGGCAGGTGCCCTCGATGAAGCGGTCGGGCAGCGTCCTGCCGGTCGACGGGCTGATCGCGCCCATCTCGACCTTGGGGACGACGTAGCCGTTCTTCCACAGCGCGGAGAACAGGTCCTGCACCACCTGGTAGTGGTTGCCGGTGGTGGTGCGGGTGAAGAGGTCGTAGGACAGGCCGAGGCCCTGGAGGTCGGAAGCGATCACACGGTTGTACTTGTCGGCGAGCTCACGAGCCGTGAGCCCTTCCTTCTCGGCCTGCACCTGGATGGGTGTGCCGTGCTCGTCCGTGCCGCTGACCATGAGCACCCGGTGTCCGGACATTCGCATGTAGCGGGAGAAGACGTCGGACGGGACACCGAAACCGGAGACGTGACCGATGTGCCTGGGGCCGTTGGCGTAAGGCCAGGCCACCGCGGTCAGTACGGAGGCACTCATGGCAACAGCCTACGGAGGCGGTGCCAGGGGGTTTTCACCGGTCCGCCGCGTGCCCAGCCCGTCCGGCGGTGAGGTGGTCTCGCGGTCAGCTTGACTTGATCGCGGCGTCGTAGAGGGTCTTCTTGCTGATCCCGGCCGCCTCCGCGACCTCGGCGGCGGCCGACTTCATCCGCTCCCCGTCCGCGACGCGCTGCCTCACCTCGGCGACGAGCGTGTCGAGGTCCGGCTTCTCCTCGGCGGGAGCGGGACCGAGCACCACGGTGATCTCGCCGCGTGCGCCCTCCACGGCCCACTCGGCGAGTTCACCGAGAGTGCCGCGCACGACCTCTTCGTACTTCTTCGTCAGTTCGCGGCACACGGCGGCACGGCGGTCGGGTCCGAGGACCTCGACGGCGTCCTGCAGCGTCGCGGCGAGCCGGTGAGGTGCCTCGAAGAAGACGACCGTGCGCTGCTCGGTGGCCAACGGGGCGAACCAGCGCTTGCGCTCACCGGACTTGCGCGGCGGGAAGCCGTCGAACGCGAACCTGTCGCTCGGCAGCCCCGACAGGGCGAGCGCGGTCGTCACGGCGGACGGCCCCGGCAGGCAGGTGACCTTGAGGTCCTGCTCGACGCACGCGACGACGAGCCGGTAGCCGGGGTCGGACACGCTCGGCATCCCGGCGTCCGTCACGAGCAGCACGGTCTCGCCGTTCCGCAGCGCCTCGAGCAGGCCGGGCAGCCTCCCCACCTCGTTCTGGTCGTAGAAGCTGATCACCCGCCCGGACGGCTTGACCTGCAACGCGGCCGCGAGGCTGTGCAGCCTGCGGGTGTCCTCGGCGGCGATCACGTCGGCGGTCTCGAGTGCCTCGACCAGGCGCGCCGAAGCGTCGCGGATGTCGCCGAGAGGGGTGGCCGCCAGAACAAGACGGCCTGAACCGGATACAGGACTCACAAGCTTCACCCTACGATCGGCGGCGTGACAGTCCTCGTGCAGCCAGGAGAGGCGCCCGTCGTCGTCGAGGAGCCGCGCACGGATCGTGCGGCGGCACTCGACCCGCCGCCGTCCGGAGACCGCATGCGCGGCTGGCTCGTCACGATCGTCGTGACGCTGATCGGCGCCGTCGTGCGGTTCTGGAACGTCGGTTATCCGACGGACAAGGGCACGCCGATCTTCGACGAGAAGCACTACGTGCCGCAGACGGCACAGGTGCTGCGCAACGGCGGCTACGAGGACAACCCGGGCTACGAGCTGATCGTCCACCCGCCGCTCGCGAAGCAGCTGATGGCGATCGGCCAGGAGCTCTTCGGCTACGACGGCCTCGGCTGGCGGTTCGCCTCGGCGCTCGCGGGCGCGATCACGATCCTGCTGATCGTCCGGATCGCGCGCCGCCTGACCCGCTCGGACCTGCTCGGGGCGCTGGCCGGCGTGCTGCTCATCGCGGACGGCGTCTCGCACGTCCAGTCGCGGATGGGCATGCTCGACATCTTCCTGGCGCTGTTCGTCGTGGCCGCGTTCGGCTGCCTGGTCGTCGACCGCGAACAGATGCGGGCACGACTCGCCGTGGCCGTGCGCGAGGGGTTCATCAACAACTCGGCGTTCGGCCCGTGGATCGGCTTCCGCTGGTGGCGTGCCGGTGCGGGCGTGATGCTCGGCATGGCGTGCGGCATCAAGTGGTCGGGCGTCTGGTACATCGCGGCGTTCGGTCTGCTGACGGTCATCTGGAGCGCGCTGGCGCGGCGGGCCGCGGGCGTCGAGGAGCCGTGGCTGGGCGCGCTCGCGAAGGACGTGCTGCCGTCGCTGGGCGGCCTCGTCGCGATCCCGGTGCTCGTCTACGTCGCGACGTGGTTCCCGTGGATGGCCAGCGAGACCGGCATCGACCGGCACGTCGTCGGGGGCAAGGTCAAGGACATCGCGTACATCCCGGACGTCCTGCAGTCGCTCTGGTACAACGCGAAGAACGTCTACAAGTTCCACGTCGAGCTGGTCACCTCGGACACCAACCGGCACCCGTGGGAGTCGAAGCCGTGGACGTGGCCGATGGGCCTGCGTCCGATGCTCTACTACTACGACAACTCCGTCACGGGCTGCGGCGCGGCGTCGTGCCTCGGCGCGATCATGCTCATCGGCACGCCCGCGATGTGGTGGCTCGCGTTCCCGGTCATCGGCTGGGCGATCTTCCGCACCATCGGCCGGATGGACTGGCGCTACGCCGGCGTCCTGGTCGGCTACGCGGCGGGCCTGCTGCCGTGGTTCCTCAACCTCGACCGCCAGATGTACTTCTTCTACGTCACGCCGATGGCGCCGTTCCTGGTGCTGCTGATCGTGCTGGCGCTGGGCGAGATCCTCGGGCGCAGGACCGCCGGTTCCGAGCGCCGGGGCACCGGACTGCTGGTCGTGGCGCTGTACGTGGGCATCGTGGTGGCGAACTTCGTGTGGCTCTGGCCGATCCTGAACGGCAACCCGATCACACCGGAGATGTGGCAGCAGCAGCTCTGGCTGCCCAGCTGGCGGTAGTTCGTGCTTCACCACATTGGGCCTTTCGGCGGGGCACGCTGAGTTACGATCCTCTTGTCCTGACGGGGGGATCGACCGAGGCATGAGCACTATCGTCCAGTCACGCGTCGCGCAGGCGAAACGACTGTTCAGCGCGAACAACCGGACCCCCAGATCCCCCGGTTTCCGCACGGACGTCCAGGCTCTGCGCGCGGTCGCGGTGCTCGCCGTCGTGGTGAACCACTTCTGGCCGAACGCGATGACCGGCGGTTACGTCGGTGTCGACGTCTTCTTCGTCATCTCCGGCTACCTGATCACCTCGCACCTCGGCCGCGAGATCGCCAGGACCGGCAGGATCGGGTTCGCCACGTTCTACGCGCGGCGCGTCCGGCGGCTGATGCCCGCGGCGTTGCTCGTGCTGGCCGTGACGGTGCTCGTCGCGGGCGTGCTGCTGCCGTACCCGCGGTGGACGGCGACGGCGTGGGAGACCTTCGCGTCCGCGTTCTACTGGGAGAACTGGCTGCTCGCCGCGAAGTCGGTGAACTACTCCGCGGCGAACGAGGCCGCGAGCGTGGTCCAGCACTACTGGTCGCTGTCGGTCGAGGAGCAGTTCTACCTGCTCTGGCCGCTGCTGCTGGTCGGCCTGGTCGCGCTGGGCGGCAACCGGCGCTGGCTCGTGCCCGGCGTCGCGGGGCTCGGCGTGATCTCGCTGGTCTTCAGCGTCGTCTACACGACCCTCTCCCCCAACGAGGCGTACTTCAACACCCTGGCCAGGGTATGGGAGTTCGCGCTGGGAGCCATGGTGGCGCTGCTCGCCGCCAAGCTGGTGCTGCCCCGCGTCGCCGCCGAGGTGGCGTCCGGCGTGGGCTTCGCGATGATCCTCGTGTCGGCGTTCCTCTACGACCACACGACACCGTTCCCCAGCGTCCCCGCGCTGGTGCCCACGGCCGGCACCGCGCTGGTGATCATCTCCGGCCTGCGTCCCGGCAAGCAGTGGCACACCCTCGTGACGGCGTCGCCGCCCGTGCAGTTCGTCGGCAACATCAGCTATTCGCTGTACCTGTGGCACTGGCCGATCGTCATCCTCGCGCCGTTCGCGCTGACCGGCGCGTTGGACAAGGGTGAGCTCACGACGTCGTGGCTGCTGTGGCTGCTGGCGCTGTCGTTCGCGCTGGCGTGGCTGACGAAGGTGCTCGTGGAGGACCGCGCGCGGACGTTCGCCCCGTTGGTGCGCAGCACGAGGATGACGTTCGCGGCCCTGCTCGCCGGCGTGCTGGTCGTCGAGGTGCTCGCCGGCGGCCTGCAGTCCCTCTACTACCAGCAGGTCGCGCTGGCCGAGCAGAACGTGCAGGCGGGCAAGGGCAGCGACTGCCACGGCGCCGGCGCCATGATCGGCTCGAACGGCTGCCCCGACCCGTTCGGCCCGGCCCGCGTCCCGGAGATGGGCCCGGCGAACGAGTACTGGCGGCTCGCGCCGGAGTGCCGGGAGACCGACTACTTCAAGGTCGACGACAAGGCCACGGTCAAGGTGTGCGACTTCAGCGGCGACGGCGAGCCGACCCAGACCGTCTGGCTGCTCGGCGACTCGCACGCCGAGCAGTGGCAGCCCCCGGTCTTCGAGGTGGCGCGCAAGGAGAAGTGGCTGCTCAAGATCGGCATCCTGGGCGGCTGCCCGTTCGCGGACGTCGAGTTCACCGGCTACCGCAGCCCGGCGGGCCCGCGTGACATCCTGCGCTGCCGCGACTGGACCGAGCAGATGAACCCCGTGATCGCCAACGACAAGCCGTCGATGGTGCTGATGTCGTTCTTCTCGCGCCAGGAGTTCGTCGACGACGGCAGCGGCCGCAGCCAGACCGAGCAGTACCGTTCGGGCATCGAGCCGTGGTGGCAGAAGTGGACCGAGAACGGCACGCGCGTGTTCGTGTTCGCGGACCCGCCCTACAACCGGGACGTGCGCTCGACCAGCTGCGTGCTGCTGAACCGGTCGAACCCGCAGGCGTGCGCGATCCCCCGCGACCGGGCCCAGCCGCCCGACCCGCTGGGCGAGGTCGTGAAGTCGACACGCAACCCTCGGGTGTCGTTGATCGACCTGACCGACTACTTCTGCGACCAGAAACTCTGCTACGGCGTGATCGGGAACGTGGCCGTCTACTACGACGGCGACCACGTCAACAGCGAGTACAGCCGCACGCTGACGCCGATGGTCGAGAAGGCGCTCAGCTCTCGCTGATCTCCAGCGCCCGTTCCCTCGTCAGCTCGCCCTCGAGCCGCAGGGTCACCTGACCTCGTTGCCAGATCAGGGTTTGCGCGGCACCTCGCGGTTCCTCGTGGTGCCACTCGCCGTCGCGGTCGATGTAGAAGAACGGGTGCGGGTACGGGATCCAGATCCGGTCGCCGATCTGCTCGATGCCCTCGCCGTGGACGAGCTTGCCGATCGTCGAGGAGATCGTGCCGTCGAACTGGTCGAGCCTGAGGTCGCCGTAGTGCAGCGTGACGAACCGTCCTTCGTGGACGGTGATCTTGTCCGGCCTGCCGAGCTGCCGCGGGAGGTGGATCTCGAACGGCATCCGGGCCTTCGCCTCGTCGAGCGACACCTCCTGGCTGGGCAGCGGGGGCGCGATGCTCCCCGGTGGTTCGGTGCGGAACTCGACGCCGGCGAACTCCAGCAGGTTCTGCACGCCCGCCCGCACCGCCGGTGACACCGCGAAGGCGATCGCGAAGGCGGTGATGGCGGCCGTGAGTGCCACCAGCCACCGGTTTCGCCTGCGCGGGGCGTTGATCCGCGTGAGCACGCTCGCGCTCAGGTCGGGCGGCTCCGGCACGCGGATCCGCTGGCCGAGGTCGCGGAGGGCGGCCTCGACGTCGTCATCTCTCACGGGCCACCTCCTCCAGCATCGGGCGCAGCTTCGCGAGCGCGCGGGACAGCCGTGACTTCACGGTTCCCTTGGCCAGGTTCAGGGTCTGCGCGGTCTCGGCCTCGCTCAGGTCCAGCAGGTACCGGCACGTGACGACCTGCCGGTCGTGCTCTGGCAGGTTCCGCAGCGCCCGCAGCAGCTTCGCGCGGGAGTCGTCCACCGACGAACCGGGGTCGTCGTAGTCGACGGTCTCCGTCATGGTGGCGACCCTGAGCTCCATCAGGTTGCGCCGCCGTCTGCCGCGGTGCAGGTTCTTGGTCTCGTTGGCCACGATCTTGAGCAGCCACGGCCGGAAGTCGGCGTCCTTCCTGAAGGTGCCGAGCTTCCGGTACGCCTTCACGAACGCCTCCTGCACCACGTCGCCGGCGTCCGCACCCGCCCCGAGCAGGTAGGCCGTCCGGTGCGCGAGCGCGGTGTACCGGGCGACCAGCTCGCCGTAGGCCGCCTGGTCACCTGCGATCGCCCGTGCCACCGCTTCGTCCGTGATGCCCTTCCTACACCGGGAACCCCACATCGGTTCCCGGTGTAGTCGCGCCATGAGGATTTTTCTGTTGATGTGCGCGTTCCTGCTGATCAGCGCACCTTCCGCGGTCGCGGGCGGCTGGGCGGTCACGTACGTGGACCCGGTGCCGTCGATCCAGCCCTCCGTCACGCACACCGTCGGCTACTGGGTGCTGCAACACGGCACCCATCCGTTCTCCGGCGACCTCGGCCGGACCGGGCTGCGCTTCCAGTCCGGGCCGGACTCGCGGGAGTTCACCGGCGTGCCGCTCGCTGAGCCGGCGCACTACGCCGTGACGTTCGCGCTGCCTGCCGGCACCTACGAGGTGTTCGCCGTGCAGGGGATGTTCCAGGACCACCCGCTCGGCACGCTGACCGTGCCGGGAACGTTGCTGGTGAAGCCGGTCGACCCGCAGATGGTGCAGCACACCGTGGAGGGCCCGTCGCCGTGGCGGGAGATCGCACCGCCGCTGGGCGCGCCTCGGGTGTCCGCGCCTCCGGCGCCGGCCGCCGCCGTTGCTCCGGACGAGCCTTCGGGAGAGCCGTCGCCCGTGTGGGTCGTCGGGCTGGTGGTCGTGGGTGCGGCGGGGGTGTTCGTGCTGCTGCGCAAGCGGTTGCGGCCGGTTTCGCGAAGGTGAGTGGTGAGGCGATCGGCGGAAACCGCCCCACTACTCTTCGCTGGGCATCCCGTGAGATGCCTTGGCTTTCTCGGGTGAACCACGGCTTAGGTCGTTGAACGGTGAACCACCGTTACGGACCGGTTCGACGTTCACCCGGATCGCCTACATCGGCATGTGCCTCGTCGGCGGGGGCGTCGGCTTGCTGATCATCTTGGTGACCGGGCCCTCCTTGCTCATCCCCTGCTGGTCGAGGAACTGCGCGAGCTGTCCCCGCACCTGCGCCAGCGTCGGGCGGCGGCCCGGTTCCGGGTCCATCGCCGCGAGCAGCAGCCGGGCGTGCGCGCTGTTCTGCGGCAGCTTGGTGATCGGTTCGCCCTGGGCGGCGGCCATCAGCGAGGAGATCGGGTTCTCGCGGGAGCCGCGCGGCGGGTGGCCGGTCAGGGCGTAGGACACCGTCGCCGCCAGCTGCCAGGAGTCGGACGCCGGGGACGCCGCTTCGCCGCGGGCCGTTTCCGGGGCGAGGAAGTCCGGGGTGCCGACCATCATGCCGGTGGCGGTGAGGGTGCTGTCGCCCTTGGAGCGGGCGATGCCGAAGTCGATCAGGTGCGCGGTGCCCTGGGTGTCGACGATCACGTTGGACGGCTTCACGTCGCGGTGCAGGACGCCGCGGTCGTGGGCCGCGGCCAGCGCGTCCGCCATGTTCAGCCACAGGCGGGCGGCGAGCTTGTCGTCGATCAGGCCGTTCTTCAGCACCGTCTCGGACAGCGACGCGCCCTCGATGAACTCCATCACCAGGGCCAGGCCGTCCGGGTCCTGCACGATGTCGAACACCCGCACGCAGTTCGGGTGCCGGACCGCGGCCAGCGCGCGGGCCTCACGCAGCATGCGCGCCTCGGTCTCGTTGTCCGGGGCGTGCGCGAGCTTCACTGCGACGGTGCGGTCGAGCTGCTCGTCGACGGCCAGCCAGACCGTGCCGAAGCCGCCGGAGCCGAGCTGGCGGACGCGGCGGAACCTGCCGTTGCCGGGGTTCCAGACCTTGCCCGACTTCTGCACCGGCGCGGGGGCGTCGGCGTTCGCCGCACCCGGTCCGAACGGCAGCGGGCCCGGCGTGTCCGCGAGCACCGCCGGGTTGGACGGCTGCGGGGGTGCCGGCTGCGGCAGCACCTCGGCGACGCGGGTCGGCGGGTACTGCTTCGGCGGCGGCTGGTTCTGGGGGTGGTTCTGCGGCTGCGGATGGGTCACCGGGCGCATCGGCCGGTTCATCGGCGCCGGCTGGTACTTCGGCGCCTGCGCCGGCTGGTACGGCGGCGGGTTGTGGGGTGAATGCTGGGACGAACCCTGGGGCAGCTGGTGCTGGGCGGCCGTGATCGGCTTGGTCGGCGCCTTCTTCTGCGGGTTCTGCGGCAACTCGGGCTGGGGCGTGCGCGCCACCGGCTGCGGTGGCGGCGAGTTCTGCGAGTTCCGGTCGGCGGACCGGTCGCGGCCGGGGCGGTTCAGCATGGCGGTAGTCAACCCGAAAATTCGCACGACGAGTGACCCGATTACCGCAATCGGCAGAAACCCGAGGAGTACATGGCCGACCAGCGTCACGGGGAACGCCGACGTCGTCACGAGCAGTACCAGGAACATCGGCCAGAACACCCGGCGCGGCCAGTTCGGCCCGAGCCGGAACGCCGAGCCCGACTGCAGCATCACGAACAGCAGGCACAGCAGCGCCAGCACGACGGTGACGCAGGCGGCGATCAGGAACAGGATGTCGCCCAACGGCTGGCGCGCCACGCCGATGATCGACGGCGCGCCGTCCACCAGGTAGCTGCCCTGCGTGAACGTCCCGAAGCAGGTGGCTCCGTCCAGCGACAGGGACCCGGTGATGGTGCGCCTGGACAGCCCCTGGACCGTGCCGCGCATGACCAGCCACGGCAGCACGAGGCAGCTGGCGACGCCGAGCACGGTGAAGATCGCGCCCGTCGCCGGACCGTAGGTGTTGCCGACGACCCGGCGCACCGCGATGGACAGCAGCGCCCCGATCGTGGGGAACAACCCGAGCACCGCGCCGAGCGCCGTGGTGGTCCACACCCAGTCACCGGGGCAGACACTCGCGCCGACGAAGCCGTGCAGCCACGTGAGCAAGGCCTCCGCGAGCCCCACGACGTACACCACCCCTTCCGAGATCACCCCCAGCCTAGGCGCCCTGTCAGCCTACGGTGCGTGATTGGTCTGCGGTTGATGCCACAGCAACCCTTTCCTTGATCACCGCGTTGTACCTCCGTCTCACCACGCGCTGGACCGTTGCTCCTAGGACGTCGCGGCGGGCGGCTCTGTTGACGTGGTGTCACCACGGTTGCGCGATTCGTTACGAAAGGCAGCACGGGGCGACGGCGGTCCGAGCGCGGGACGAAGGGCGGGAACTCCGCCCTTTTGATCGACGCGGTGCGTCTCAGCCGGCGTGCACGACGTGGTCGGACCAGGTCCGCGAGCTGCCCTGCCCAGCCGATCCGCTGGACACCTGCACAGCCGGATCGGGGGCGGCCGGAAGGTCGCCGAGGCCCGCCACGAACTCGACGGTCCACAGGTGCCGCGCTGCCGGGTCCTTCTCCTCGAAGGAGTCACCGGAGCCGTAGGTGGCGACGCGGGCGTCCTGGTCGCCGTACATCTCGACGGTGATCTGGGAGCCGAGCCGGCCCTTCTCACCGGGCGCGCAGGCCAGCTCCAGGCGGGCACGGACCCATTGCGGCACGGCGGCGGGGTCCGCTTCGACTTCGGACGAGACCGCGGTGCAGGAGGTGCCGTGGGCGCGGGTGACGAGGGCGGCCCGGAAGACGACGAGCTCACCGGCCGTGCAGCCGGTGAGAACGCGTGCTTCGACAGCTGTCTCCGTGCCGGAGACGACAGGACGGGCGGCCGCGCACCTGGCGGCAGGGGCCTCGGTCGACGCCGCTGCACCGCTGGAGGTGACGGCCACGAGTAATAACGCGGCGACCACAGATCTCATGGGAGAAAACTATTTGCCGACGCCGCGTTGCTCACCGAACTTCACCCCATAGATGGGTGAGCGCGATGTCTCCTTCCGAGACCCAGCTCAGTGGTCGCCGTGGTCGTGGTCATGCTCGGCCGCGAACGGCTGGTAGATGTAGAACATCGTGACCGGCGCATCGCCCGCGACGGTCTCGTGGTCGACACCCGGCGGCACGAACGCGTACGAGCCCGCCGACGCCTCAACGCCCCCAATACTCACCGTGCCGTCGATGACCCACGTGTGCTGCGTCGCCGACGGGTGGTTGTGCCCGCCATCGCGCGCGCCCGGCGCCATCTGGATCAGGCCGACGATCGTGTCGCCGTCGGGGGACTTCCACAGGAGCTTGTTCTGCAGCCGTTCGTCACCGTGCAACGGGAACGACTTCATCTGCGCCAGCGCCTCCGGCGGGATGACGGTGACTCTGTCGGGCAACGACTCGCTCATTGGGTTCGGCGCCTCTCGAATTGCCTGCGGGATGGCGAAAGGCTAACCGTGCGCCTGTCACCCCGCGAGAGTGTGATCGTCACGAACGGCCCCGAACCCAGTGGCGGGCTGCCGAGATCGTGCCCGCGTGGCCGAGCCCGGTGGTGTCGACGACCGTCGAACTGTGCGGCGGCGGGACTTCCGCTCGGGCGAGCGCGACGTTGATGGTCAGGTGCTTGGCGATGTTGCGGATGGCGGAGTCCGCACCGGCGCGAGCGCGGATCCGTCGTTCCAGTTCGTCCGACGCGCAGGTCAGGACGAGGAAGTGCACGCCGGAAAGCCGGGGAACGGTGCGGCCGTCGGTCAGCCTGCACCTGGCCTCTCGCGTCTCATTCGCACGCGACGCCGTCCTTGTCGCGGTCAAGCGCCGCACGATAACCGGGCTGTCCGGCGTAGAGCGGTGCCGCACCAGCCGCCTTGGCCGCCGCGCAGTTCGCGTAGTACGCGGATGCCGGCGGTTCGGGTGCGGGCGCCGGCTGAGGTTGCGGCACAACGGGCTGCGGCACAACGGGCTGCGGCGCGACCGGCGGCGCGGGCTTCACGTCGAGCCCACCGCACGACGGACCCCAGAACCCGAGCCCCGTCTGCTTGGCGACCGCCTCCGCCTGTGTGATCACGGTGTCCGCCCCCGCCACCGCCCGGGCAACACCCTTGCTCGCCGCGAGAACCGCGTAGTCCACGCCGTCGGCGAGCAACAGTTGCGATCCCACAGCCCTGACCGGCTTGCCCACCAATGTCTTCGTCGCGAACTCGACCGCTGACGCCGCCCAGCACTCACCGGGCTGGGCGAGTCCCGCCAGCACCAGCTTGGTGCCGTTCGACAGGGTCACCGTACGACCGTCCACAACGGACTCCACAGTCACCGACGGAGGCGCCGTGGTGGTGGTCGTCGTCGTTGTGGTCGCGAACGAAGAGGCCGCAACAGGCGAGGGTTGCTGCCCGCACCCCAGCGACGATCATCGGCAGAAACGCGACCGCACCAACGAGTACGGCGGTACGGGAGTTCTTCGACAGTTGTCGCCAGTGCACGAGTGCGGTCCTGGCAGTCACATCGCGGAGCCCCCAGCACGGTGTTACCTGCGTCACTCGGACGGCCCATCAGCGGTCTACAGAGGACAGACGACAAGAGAGCCGGTGGTCGCGACGACCACCGGCTCTCTTGTCACGTGAAGCGGACGCCACAGCACGCAAACCCGGCCCACCGGGCAACCCCCCGAGAACCGTGGACCTCACTACACAGCAGGAAAATTCTGGGGAAGGCCGCGATGCCGAAGGCGAGCCGGCTGGGGTCCGGGGCGGAGCCCCGGCTGGGGTCTGGGGGCTCGGCCCCCAGAAAACACCTCGGGCCGAGAAGATCTGCGCTTTCTGCAGATACTTCTCGGCCCGAGGAACGAGTGGAGCTGAGGGGAATCGAACCCCTGACCTTCTCGATGCGAACGAGACGCGCTACCAACTGTGCTACAGCCCCTTGCGGTGTTACGCGAGAACTATAGCAGTGCCGAAAGGGGATGTTTCACCACCCCCTCCTAAGCCCCGACAGCACCTCGGTACCGCAGCGACTCCAGTCCGTCCAACTCGACGAAGACCGGGTCCTCGTCGTCGGAGTCGACCGGAATGGTGCCCGGACGCACGTGGTGTTCGTAGCGCGGCAACGGAGGCAGCGCGGGCCTGTCCTCGACGACCTCGACCTGGGTGGTCTCGGCCTCCTCGGCGACCTGCGCGGGCTCGGCGACGGCGGCCGGGGGCTCCTGCTGCTGTTGCGGGCCCGTCGCGCGGCGGCGGCGCACCTGCTGCAGGCGGGCGAGCCGGCGCGCGCGGATCTCCTCCTCGATCCGCACCTGCCGGCGCAGGTAGGTGAGGTAGCCCACGAGCACGAGGTCTAGGGCGCCGTGGCCGTACCAGAGCTTCGTGTAGAACACGCCGGCCGCGATTCCCGTCGCGACGGCGGCGACCAGCAGGAACGCCACCACCCTGCGGCGGAACGCGTACTTCGCCTGCGCCACCAGCGCGGCGCTCTCCGGGTCGTAGCCACCACGGCCGCGCCGGAACGGGCGTTCGACGTACTCCTCCTCGTCGAAGTAGTCGTCGTCGATGTCGTGGATGTCGTCGTACTCGGCGTCGGGCATGGCGTCGTACTCCTCCCCCACGCTGCGCGCACTCTCCTGGCGCTTGCGGGCCATCATGGGGACGAGGACGACCAGCCATGCGACGACCAGCGCAACGATGATCAGCGAACTCGGCATTCCCCGTTCACCTCCCCCGGCCCACGCGTGGTGCTCTCACCACGCTAGTCACAACAGTCACACCTGTCTCGGAGGCTCGCCGAGTGCGGTGCGTACGAAAGTGTGGTGTATCACCCACTTTTGGGTGAAGCGATTAGGGCGAACGGAAGCAACCGTCAGGGAAGACGGGCCTCTCCGCGAGCGACCAAACGGCGCACTAGGCCGTCCGGGAGATCTTCGACTGTCAGCGCGAAGCAGAGGTGGTCACGCCACTGGCCGGCAACATCCAGATAACGCTTGAACAGACCTTCCTCGCGGTAGCCGGACTTCGCGAGGACGCGGATCGAGGCGGCGTTCTCCGGCCGGACCGTGGCTTCGAGGCGGTGCAGCCCGGCGCCGCGGAAGGCGTGGTCGGTGAGCAACGCCACAGCGGCCGTCGCGACGCCGCCGCCCGCGCGGTCGGCGGCCACCCAGTAACCGATCCAGCCGGACCTCAGCGAGCCGCGCACGATGTTGCCGACGGTGATCTGACCTGCGACTTCACCGTCGACCAGGATCATGAACGGCAAGTGGACGCCGCGCCGGGCCATGGCGCGCAACGACGACCACTGCGCGAGCCAGGACATCGTCGCGTTGCGCTCGTCCCAGCCCTCCTGCGCCGTGGGTTCCCACTGCTCCAGGTAGGCGCGGTCGCGGATCCGCAGCCGTGACCACTTCGAGCCGTCGAAGAGCCGTGGGCCTCGCAGCTCGACGATTCCCGCGCGCACCTGGAGGGGCCCCAGCCGGACCGGCCAGCCGGGGTGCCTACCGAGATCGGCGAAAACGCTCATCCACGCTGCGCTAGGAAGCTGACCAGCACCTCTTCGCCGACGGAGACCTCTGTGACGTCCTCGTCGACCATGACCAGGCAGTTGGCCTCGGCCAGTGACGCGAGTAGGTGCGACCCGGACGTGCCGAGCGGCTGCACCAGGTACTCGCCGTTGTCCGCGTCGCGCAGCAGCTGGCCGCGCAGGAAGCCCTTGCGGCCCTTCGTCGACTGCAGCGGTGACAACAGGCGTGCCGAGACCGCGCGGCGGTACGGGTTCTTCTTGCCGAGCGCGGCCCTGATCAGTGGCCTGACCAGCACCTCGAACACGACCAGCGCGCTCATCGGGTTCGCGGGCAGCAGGAACGTCGGCACGGCGTCCGGGCCGAGCCGCCCGAAGCCCTGCGCGGAGCCGGGGTGCATGGCGACGCGGGTGACGTCCATGTCGCCGAGCTCCGCGAGCGCCGCCCTGACCTCGTCGCCGACCGTGCCGCCCACGCCGCCGGCGATGACGACGATCTCGGAGAGCAGCAGCCGTCCCTCGACGACCTCGCGCAGCCGGCGCGGGTCGGCCGACATGATGCCGACGCGGCTGACCTCGGCTCCCGCGTCGCGTGCGGCGGCAGCCAGTGCGTACGAGTTCACGTCGTAGACCTGGCCCTGGCCGGGCGTGCGGTCGACGTCGACGAGCTCCTCGCCGAGCGAGATCACGGACACGCGCGGACGTGGGTGCACGAGCACCTTGTTGCGTCCGACAGCGGCCAGCAGACCCACCTGAGCAGCGCCGATGGACGCACCGCGGCGAACGGCGACGTCACCGGTCTGCACGTCCTCGCCGGTGCGGCGGACGAACCCGGCGGACGGCACGCTGCGGCTGACCGTCACCTTGGCCTGGTGGCCGTCGGTGTAGCCGAGCGGCACGACCGCGTCCGCCAGCGTCGGCAGTGGGGCGCCGGTCGCGATCCGCACGGCCTGGCCGGGCTGCAGCCGGCGCGGCTGACGGGAGCCGGCCGGGATCTCGCCCACGACCGGCAGCTGCACGGGGCTCGCGTTCGCGCCGGACACGTCGACGCTGCGCACCGCGTAGCCGTCCACGGCGGCCTGGTCGAAGCCGGGCAACGCGCGTTCCGCGACGACCTCCTCGGCGCAGAGCAGGCCCTGCGACTCCGAGATCGCCACCCGCACGGGCGCGGGCCGCACCGCGGCCGCGATCACCCGAGCGAGCTGCTCGTCCACTGACCTCATCTGATTGGTCCTCGCGCTCAGGAGTTGTCGAGGCGTTCCCGCAACCACTCGCGCAGATCGGGTCCGTACTCCGGGGTGTTGAGTGCGAAGTCAACCGCAGCCCGCAGGAATCCGGCGGGATTGCCGAGATCGTGTCGCCCGCCGCGGTGGACGACGACGTGCACGGGGTGACCCTCGTTGATCAGCAGCGCGATGGCGTCGGTGAGCTGCAGCTCGCCACCGGCGCCGGGGGTGATGCGCTTCAGGGCGTCGAAGATCGCCCGGTCGAGGAGGTAGCGCCCGGCGGCGGCGAACGTCGACGGGGCGTCCTCGGGCTTCGGCTTCTCGACCATGCCGACGACCTGCTTGACGTCGTCGTTGCCGGTGTCGCGGACGTCGAACACGCCGTAGGCGGAGATCTGCTCGCGCGGGATGTCGAACGCCAGCAGGACGCTGCCGCCCTTCTCCTCGCGGACCGCGGCCATCTTCCTGAGCGCGTCGGCGGGCAGGATGATGTCGTCGGGCAGCAGCACCGCGACGGCCTCGTCCTCACCCGTCAGGTTGCCCTCGGCGCAGCCGACGGCGTGCCCCAGGCCGAGCGCCTGTTCCTGGATCGCCGTCTCGGCCTTGATCAGCTTGGGAGCGCGCTGGATCTTCTCGACCAGGTCGGCCTTGCCGCGGTCGGCCAGCGTCTGCTCGAGCTCGGGGTTCGCGTCGAAGTAGTTCGCGACCGACGCCTTCTCCGGCGACGTCACGATGACCAGCCTCGTCGCCCCCGCGTCCGCCGCCTCCCTCGCCACGTACTCGATGGCCGGCGTGTCGACCAGCGGCAGCAGTTCCTTCGGCACGGCCTTGGTCGTGGGGAGGAAACGGGTGCCCAGACCGGCCGCGGGCACGATAGCGGTGTGGAAGGCGCTGCTCATGAGCTGCGATGCTAACGACATACCGAGGGATACCCGCCATGACCTCCAATCTTCGTGACCGGAAGGCCACACTGCGTTCACGGTTGCTGGCGTCGCGGCGATCGCTCCCGGCCGAGGTTCGCGCGGCCGAGGCCGCCGCGCTGGCCGCGCACGTGGCCGCCCTGGACGTGACGGCCGACCAGACGGTGTGCGCGTTCCTGCCGGTCGGTTCGGAACCCGGCGACGCGTCGTGGCTCGACGGCCTGCGCTGCCGGGTGCTGCTGCCGATCGTGACGGGCGACTCGCCGCTGGACTGGGCGGTCCACACCGGACCCACCGGGCTCGCACCCGCCGCGTTCCGGCTGCTGGAGCCCACCGGGCCCCGGCTCGGCTCCTCGGCGATCGCTACAGCCTCGCTGGTGCTCGTGCCGGCGCTCGCGGTGTCGGTGGACGGGGTGCGCATCGGCAAGGGGCAGGGGCACTACGATCGCTCGTTGCCGCTGGTCACAGCGCCGTTGGTGGCGGTCGTGCGGGATTGCGAAGTGCTGTCCGAGGTGCCCGCGGAGCCACATGACGTGCGGATGAACGGCGTGCTGACCCCGTCGGCGGGGCTGCGGTGGCTGTGACTTGTCCCGGGATGTTTGCGCTCCGGGAAGGTCCTGAGCGAAAATCGTGTTGGCACTCACAACGATCGAGTGCCAGATCTAGGAGCGAACCCAGTGCCTACGTACCAGTACGCCTGCACCGCGTGTGAGCACCGGTTCGAGGCTGTGCAGTCGTTCAGCGACGCCTCCCTCGCCGAGTGCCCCGAGTGCTCGGGCAAGCTGCGCAAGCTGTTCGGCGCCGTTGGTGTCGTGTTCAAGGGCAGCGGTTTCTACCGCACGGACAGCCGTTCGGGCTCTTCCACGAGCACGACGGCGGCGTCTTCCACGACGTCCACGACGCCTTCGACTTCTTCGTCGTCCTCAACGGAATCGAAGCCTTCGACGAGTGCTCCGGCGGCCGCGGCCTCCTGAAGATCGCGAGTTGTCCACAACTTGCCGCTGAGCCCGTTCTCATGCCCCCGCCCGTCCTACGGTCGGGGGCATGACCCTTTCCACCACCGCTTTCGACCGGATCCGCTCGCTGGCCCGCCGCCGCCCTTCTGCCTGGTGGCGCCGGTCGCTGGCCCTGGGGCTCGCGGTGCTGGCCCTGGTGACGGCCTTCTGGCCGGACGTGGGCCATCCCGCTGTCACGGCCGCGCGGGATCTGCCCGCCGGAGTGCCGCTCACGGCTGATGACGTCAGAGTCGTGTCGTTGCCCGCGCCCTTGCCGGGGTCGTTCGGCGGCGCCGATGCCGTGGTGGGCCGCGCGTTGACATCGCCGGCGCGAGCGGGCGTCCCGTTGACCGACTTCGACCTCGCCGGCGTGCCGGGAGACCTGGCCTCGGTGGCCGTGCGGGTGGCTGACCAGGGGCTCGCCGACCTGGTGCGGGTCGGCGGCCGGGTCGACGTGGTGTCGTCGGCGGGCGAGGTGCTCGCGGAGAACGCGTCGGTGCGGGAGACGCGCGGGCAGGTGGTCCTGGTCACGTTGCCGAGACGTGACGCGACTCGGGTGGCTGCGCTGTCACTGGATCACGGGTTAGCCGTTACTCTCCGCTGATGCTGAAGGGATTCAAAGACTTCCTCCTGCGCGGAAACGTCGTCGACCTGGCTGTGGCCGTGGTCATCGGCACGGCGTTCACCGCGATCGTCACCGCGTTCACCACGAGCCTCATCAGGCCACTGATCGCTTCTCTGGGCAGCGCCGAGACCAAGGGCCTCGGCATCCAGCTCCGAGAGGGCAAGGAGGACACGTACCTCGACTTCAGCAACATCATCAACGCCGCGATCAACTTCCTGATCGTCGCCGCTGTCGTCTACTTCGTCCTGGTGCTGCCGATCAAGAAGATCCAGGAGCGCCGCAAGAGGGGCGAGGAGGCCGGCCCGGCGGAGCCGACGAACGTCGAGCTGCTGATCGAGATCCGCGACCTGCTCAAGGCCCAGCAGGGCCAGCAGGCCCAGCCGCAGACCACGGTGACCGACCGCCGCGATCCGGCGATCTGATCACCCCCGTCCCCCCGCCGGGACGAAGCGCGCGCCCCTCGCTACAGCGTGGCCCCGCGCTTTGTCCTGGCTCGGCGGATGCAGGCGCATGCCTTCGTCGCCGAGGCTGATCAGGCCCTTCCGGGCCGCCTGCGGTGTCCGCACCGCGTGACCGGCGGACCTGGGCTCGGGCAGCCGTGGGTGACAGGACGTTTCACGCCCCTCCAACACGACAGGTGGCTCGGCCGTGGCCCGCGCGGACCACGGCACCAAGCCGTGCACTCGGCCGCGCGCCGCGCGTCACGGCCCGTCAGCCCCCGTGGTGCGGCGGCCTGTTCTCGCGGTACCAGGCCTCGCGGTCGTCCGGGGAGGCCCCGCCGCCGCGCTCGTCCGACGTCGTCTCCGGGAGCACGTCGCCGAACACCTCGGCCAACCGGCGACGACGCGCGACGGTGTCGTCGGCGTCGTCGTCGGCCGGCTGGGGTGGGTCACTCTTCGTCAAGGCCGCTCAGCTGCTCGATCACGTAGGGCACCAACGCCGACAGGGTCGCCATGCCGTCGCGGACCGCGGAGCGTGAGCCCGCGAGGTTCACGACGAGCGTGCTGCCGGAGACGCCGACGAGGCCGCGCGAGATGCCCGCGTCGACCGCACCGGCGGCCAGTCCCGACGCACGGAGTGCCTCGGCGATGCCGTGGATCGGGCGGTCGAGCACGCCCTGCGTGGCGTCGGGGGTGACGTCGCGCGGGGACACGCCTGTACCGCCCACGGTGACCACGAGGTCGACGCCGCCGATGACGGCCGTGTTGAGCGCGGCCCGGATGTCGACCACCTCGCCCTCGACCGCGACGGTGCCATCGACGATGAAGCCCGCTTCTTCCAGAAGTTCGGTGACGAGAGGCCCGGAGTTGTCGTCCTGCTCGCCGTGCGCCACCCGGTCGTCCACGATCACGACCAAAGCGCGGCCAAGGCGCTGCGCGCTGCGTTCCATACGATCACCGTAGCGGGAGTCGGACTTCGAAGCGGCAGCCAGGACCGTGGTTCTGGGCACCGATCCGTCCCTGGTGCGCCTCGACGAGCCCTCGCGCGATGGAAAGCCCCAGCCCGGCGCCGGTGGGGTTGCGGGAAGCGCTCCCGCGGAATCCGACGTCGAACACCAGTGGCAGCACGTCATCGGGTATGCCGCCGCACGCGTCGTCCACCCGCACGACCGCTTCGGCTCCGTCCACATCGACCTGGACGGCCACCGCTCCGCCCTCCGGTGTGTGCCGGATGGCGTTGGACACAAGGTTGCGCACGACACGCATCAGTTCCGGATCCGACCCGCGCACGACGGGCCACTGACGAGCGTCCGCGCGCAACTGGACGCCCTTGCGCTGGGCCACTGGCCGGGACGCGGCGACGATGTCGCTCACCACGTCCGCCAGCCGCACGTCGTGCATCGACAGGTTCAGCGCGCCGGCGGTGATCCGGGAGAGCTGGAACAGGTCGTCCACCAGCTTCGACAGGTGATCGGCCTCCAGGGCGATCTGCTTGGCGTAGACGGCGACCTCGCCCGGATCGGAGACGACGCCGTCCTCCAGCGCCTCGGTCATCGCCCGGATGCCGGCCAGCGGCGTCCGCAGGTCGTGGCTGATCCACGCCACCAGCTGCCGCCGCGCCGCCTCGGCCTCGCGTTCCCACACGCTGCGCCGCGCGATCGCCCGGCCCAGCATGATCGAGAACGGCACCGTGACCACGGCGACCAGCCCGCACACGACCAGGGCGGCCGTCAGCATCGGCGTGAACATGAACCCGCTGACGATGAGCACGCCGCCGATGGTCGCCACCACCGGCACGATGACCATGACGGTCATCGCGGTGGTCAGCGACACCGAGCTCAGTCTGCCCGGGATCATGCGACCGACCATCGGTCGTACCGGTAGCCGACGCCCCACACCGTGCTCAGGCGCTGCGGTTTCGCCGGGTCCGCCTCGATCTTCTCCCGCAACCGTCGCACGTGGACGGTCACGGTCGACTGGTCGCCGAACTGCCAGCCCCACACCCGTTCCAGCAGCTCGGTACGCCCGAACGCCTTGCCCGCGTTCGCGATGAAGAACGCCAGCAGGTCGAACTCGCGCGTGGTCAGCTGCAGCGGCTGCCCGTCCAGCGTCGCGGTGTGCGCGGCCACGTCCAGCACCAGGTTCCCGTCGCGCACGACCCGCGGCTCGAACGCCCGATGAGCCCGCCGCAGCACCGACGACACGCGCAACGCCAGCTCACGCGGGCTGAAGGGCTTCGTGACGTAGTCGTCCGCGCCGATCTGCAACCCGGCGATGCGGTCCTCCTCCTCGCCGAGCGCGGTCAGCATGACCACCGGCGTGCTGCCGCGTTCCCGGATCCGCCGGCACACCTCGAGACCGTCGACACCGGGCAGCATCAGGTCTAGCACCACGATGTCGGGCTCGTGGGTGGCCATCAGCCGCAACGCCTGCTCCCCGTCACCGGCGAGCTCGACGTCGTACCCGGCGTGTTCGAGGTAGCGGCGCACCACGTCCCGCACCGTCGTGTCGTCGTCGACGACCAGCACCCGTTCCACCACGTCACCACGCTAAGCCAGAAACGCCCGGCTGGCCCCCGGTCGTCACGAGGACGTAAGAAGAGGCCCGTCCCTGTGTACGGGGGGTGCGCACAGGAAACGGGCCTCTCCGGGGTCGTCGCGTCCGGTTCTGGCGGGCGGCGGATGCCAGAACCGGACGTCCCCCGACCTACCCCACCTCGACGCCGTCGAGGGTGGCTTCCACCGTCCTGTCGTCGGACAGCGTGATCGTGACCTTGTCGCCGGGTGCCTTCGACCGGACGGCGGCCACCAGCGTGTCCGACTCGTCGATCCGGCGGTCGCCGAACTCGGTGATCACGTCACCGGCCTTGAGCCCGGCCTTCTCGGCCGCGCCACCGGCGGTGACCTCGGAGATCCTGGCGCCCTGCTCGACCGACTCGACCTTCACGCCCAGGACCGTCTGCTTGGGCTTGCCGGTCTTCACGATCTCGTCGATCGTGCGGCGGGCCTGGTCCATCGGGATCGCGAAGCCGATGCCGACCGAACCGGCCTGGCCGGCCGCCGAGTTCGGGCTGTAGATCGCCGAGTTGATGCCGACGACCTGGCCCTGCATGTTCACGAGCGGTCCGCCGGAGTTGCCGGGGTTGATCGCGGCGTCGGTCTGGATGGCGTTCAGCACCGTCGCCTGCGAGTCGCGGTCGCCACCGGCGGAGACCGGGCGGTTCAGCGAGCTGACGATGCCGGACGTGACGGTGCCGGAGAGCTCGAACGGCGAGCCGATCGCGACGACACCCTGGCCGATCTTCATGTCGCCGGAGTTGCCCAGTTGCACGATCGGGAGGTTCGAGACGCCGTCGGCCTGGATGACGGCGATGTCGGAGCTCGGGTCGCGGCCGAGGATTCTGGCGGTGGCGGTCTTGCCGTCCTGGAAGACGACCTTGATCTCACCGCCGGCCGCGGCACCCTCGATGACGTGGTTGTTCGTCACGATCTGGCCGTTGCTGGAGATGACGAACCCGGAGCCCTCGCCGGCGCCGGTGCGCGTCACGACCTTGATCTGGACGACGGACGGCAGCAGCTTGTTCGCGACGTCCTCGACCGAGCCGGCCGGGGCGTTGCCGGTCTGCGCGGCCGGGCGGGGCGTGTCGAGCGAGCTCACGGACGACGAGTCGTTCGCGAAGTTGTAGCCCAGGTAGCCGCCGAGGCCACCGGAGAGCCCGCCCACGATCAGCACGAGGGCCGTGATGCCCGCCATGACCTTCCCGCGGCCACGGGATACCGGACCGGCGGGCGGGGGCTGGTGGCCGGGCGGGAGGTAGTACTGACCCGTCTGATGGCCCATCTGGGGTCCCGCGAACGGCCCGCCTGGCTGCCCCGGGGGCTGCTCCGCACCGAACTGCGCGGTGGTGGCGCCGAGGCCGAGCGGGTGAGGTTGGCCGGACCCTGACGGAGGAAGCTGCTGGCCGGGTCCGGGCCCGCCGAGCTGCGTCTGGCCCGCGTCAGGTGAGGGCACCTGCGGCTGGGCCGAAGTGAAGGAGGCGGGCACGTCACCGAGGCCCGCCGGGGCGCTGTAGGCCCCGGCCTGGCCGGATCCCCCCTGCAAAGGATCCGGCTGGCCGGGATCCGGCAGCGACGGGCCCTGCACCCGTGCGCCGGAGTCTGTCTGACCGGCGCTCGGCGGCACGGAGTCGGGCTGGTCCGGCTGCTGCGCTGGCTGGTTGCTCTCGGTCATGCCCATAGTCTCGGGTGTCGTCCTGAGAGGAGCCTTAAACCAGCCTGGGAGCTACTTGTGTGTTCCCCGGAGCCGCTCCGCGATCTGTTCCGGGGTCACGTCGTTGATCCACACGGCCTCACCGGACTCGGAGCCCGCGAGGTACTTCAGCTTGTCCTTGGTCCGCAGCACCGAGAAGACCTGCAGGTGCAGCCACATCTCCGCGCGGCCGGCGTGCACCGGTGCCTGGTGCCAGGCCGCGATGTAGGGCAGCGGCCGGTCGTACAGGGCGTCCAGGCGGTGCAGGACCTTCAGGTACAACGAGCTGAAGTCGTCACGTTCCACAGAGGACAGACCGGCCAGGTCGGCCACCTGGCGGCGCGGCGCCAGCACGACCTCGACGGGCCAGCGCGCGGCGGCGGGCACGAACGCCACCCAGTGCTCCGACTCGTCGACCACGCGCGCACCGGCGCGGAGCTCGGCCTCCAGCACGTCACCGAACAAAGGGCGACCGTGCTCCGCGTAGTAGTCCACCGCGGCGGTGAGCATCCGTTCGGTGCGAGGCGTCACGAACGGGTACGCGTAGATCTGGCCGTGCGGGTGCGAGAGCGTCACGCCGATCTCTTCGCCGCGGTTCTCGAACGGGAAGACCTGCTCGACGCCGGGCAACGCCGACAGGAAGGCGACCCGGTCCGCCCAGGCGTCCACCACGGTCCGCACGCGCGACTCGGAGAGCTCGCCGAACGACTTGTTGTGGTCGGACGTGAAGCACACGACCTCACAGCGCCCACGCCCCGGCGCGCGCACGAACAGCTCCTCACCATCCACAGTGGACGGCACGTCCGGCACGTTCTGCGCCAGCGAGGGGAACCGGTTCTCGAACACCACGACGTCGTAGACGGCCTCGGGGATCTCGGTGGGCCGGCCCGGCGTCGACGGGCACAGCGGGCAGAGATCCGCCGGCGGCTTGTACGTGCGTGTCTGACGATGGGCCGCCATGGCGACCCACTCGCGGGTCAGCGGGTCCAGCCGCACTTCGGACATCGGCTGGGTCTCCGGAAGGTCCCGGGTGTCCACCGCTACCCGCGGTGGCGCCTCAGCGCTGTCGTCGAAGTAGATGATCTCCCGGCCGTCCGCCAGCTTTCCCGCGGTACGCCTCACGCCAACTCCTCGCCACTTCCCGGTACATGAGCCAACACCAACTCGCCGACCTGCTCGCCCAGGATCGCCCGCGCGTCGTCCGGCAAACCTTCGTCCGTCACCAGGACGTGCGCCTCGTCGAGGTCCGCGATCGTGGAGATGCCCACGGTGCCCCACTTCTCGTGGTCCGCGACCACCACCACGCGTCCGGCGGCGTCGACGAGCGCGCGGTCCGTCTCGCTCTCGTTGAGGTTCGGGGTGGTGAAGCCGGAGCGTTCGGCCATGCCGTGCACGCCCAGGAACACCACGTCGAGGTGCAGCGACCGCAGCGCCTGCACGGCCACGGGGCCGACCAGCGCGTCGGACGGCGTGCGCACGCCACCGGTCAGCACGACCGTGCGGTCGGTGCGCCCGCTCTGCTGCAGGACGTCCGCGACGCGGATGGAGTTCGTGACGACGGTCAGGTCCGGGATGTCGTCGAGGAACCGCGCCAGCGTCCACGTCGTCGTGCCCGCGGACAGGCCGATGGCGGTGCCGGGACGCACGAGGCCCGCGGCGGCGGCCGCGATCGCCTCCTTCTCCGGCAGCTGGCGGACCGACTTGGCCTCGAACCCCGGCTCGTCGGTCGAGCGCCCGACGACGGACGTCGCGCCTCCGTAGACCTTCTCCACCAGGCCGCGCGCGGCGAGCACGTCGAGGTCGCGGCGCACGGTCATGTCCGAGACACCGAGGCGGACGACCAGGTCGCTCACGCGCACCGCGCCGGTCCGGCGGACCTCCTCGATGATGACCGCCTGCCGTTGACGTGCGAGCACCTCACACCTCTTCCCTGAGGACGACGACGTCCCCGGCTCGCACGGTGAGGCGTCCGGAGACCTGCGTGCCGGACAACACGTCGACACCGGACGCCTCGATCTGCGCGTCGGTGTCGGTGTGGTTGACGGCGAAAAGGAACGATACGTCGCCCTTGCGCCGCACGAGCTCGATCTCGGAACGCGACACCGCGACGCCCGCACTGGAAAGCGCGTTTTCCACCGTTCGGCCGAGACCGCTCCCGTCGAGATCGCACGCCACGTACCAGGCGACACCGTTGCCAAAGGCGTTGCGCGTCACCGCCGCCACTCCGGCCAACGGCCCGTCGGCATAGGAGACAACGGTGTCAGCGGTGCGCGTGTGCAGGTGCTCCGTCCACAACGAGGCGGTTGAGCCGTCGGTCAACGAGACGGTTTCGTCCTGCCGCAGCGGGAAGAACTCCTCCGACCACACGCCCAGCACGTCGCGGAACGCTCCGGGATAGCCACCGAGCCGCACCCGCGTGAACTCGTCGGTGACGCCGGACAGGTACGTGACCACGACATGACCGCCGCCCGCCACGTAGTCCGCGACCACGGCGGCGTGTGCGTCGGACACCGCGTAGAACGCCGGCACGACCACCAGCGAGTACGCCGAGAGGTTCGTGCCCGGTGCCACGAAGTCGACCGTCACGCCCGCCTGCCAGAGCGCCTTGTAGTAGCCCAGGACGTGCCGGTAGTGGTCGAAGTCGTTGGTCGGGTGCGCGTCCTGCCGCAGCGCCCAGCCGGACTGGAAGTCGTAGAGGATCGCGACGTTCGCGTCCACAGTGGAGCCGACGACGTCCGCCAGCCGCTGGTACTCGGCGCCGACCTCGCAGACCTCGCGGTAGACCTTCGTGTCCGTACCGGCGTGCGGGACCATCGCCGAGTGGTAGCGCTCGCTGCCGCCACGCGACTGGCGCCACTGGAAGAACAGCGTGCCGTCCGCGCCGCGGGCGATGTTCTGGAACGAGTGCCGCCGCATCTCCCCCGGCAGCTTGGCGATGTTGCGCCGCTGCCAGTTCACCGCCGACGTCGAGTTCTCCATCAGCAGCCACGGCCTGCCGCCCGCCAGGCCGCGCACGAGGTCCGCGGACATCGCGAGCTCGACGTGCCGGTCCGGCGACTGCGCCTCGGTGTAGTGGTCGTTCGACACGAAGTCGACCTCGCGGGCCCACTTCCAGTAGTCGAGGTCCCCGAACGTCCAGTTGGCCATGAAGTTCGTGGTGATCGGCACCTCGGGCGTGATCATGCGCAGCACGTCCCGCTCGGCCTTGTACAGCTCGAGGATCGCGTCGTCGGAGAACCTGTCGTAGTCCAGCACGTGCGCCGGGTTCGCGAACGTCGGCGTGACGCGCGGCGGCAGGACCTGCGCGAAGTCGGTGTAGCCCTGGCTCCAGAACGCCGTGGACCACGCGTCGTTGAGCTGGTCGAGCGTGTAGCGGCCCGCCAGCCACTCGCGGAACGACGCGGCGCAGGTGTCGCAGTAGCAGCGCTTCACGTGGCACGCGTACTCGTTGCCGACGTGCCAGGCGGCCAGCGCGGGGTGGTCGCGGTAGTGCGAGGCCATCTCGGCGGCGAGCGCCGTCGCGCGGTCGCGGTAGACGGGCGACGACGGGCAGTACGCCTGCCGCGAGCCGTGCGAGAGCCGCACACCGTCGGCGCGCACGGGCAGCATCTCGGGGTACTCGGTGGTCAGCCACGGAGGAGGCGCGGCGGTCGCGGTCGCTAGGTCGACGCGGATGCCGCCGGCGTGCAGCAGGTCCAGCACGCGGTCGAGCCAGCCGAACCGGTACTCGCCCTTGCTGACCTCGATCTTCGCCCAGCTGAAGATGCCGACGCTGACCAGGTTCACCCCGGCCCGCCGCATGAGCTCGACGTCCTCGGCCCACACGTGTTCCGGCCACTGCTCGGGGTTGTAGTCAGCCCCCCACGCGAGGCCCGGCAGGTCGGTCGGCCATGTCGTCACGGGCGCAAGCGTGGCCGACGACAACCCCCAACGTCAACACAAGCAAACACAGCCCCGCGTTCGGGTCTGTTTGGCGGTTGACCGGAAAAAGTACCGGGATCGGGGCCGGAACACACCGTGCACTGGCTTAACAGCTGCGTAACAGGGCTTGACAGGCTGTGTGCCTCAGACCACATTGTGCGCAACTTTGTTTGAGTCCTGTTCGGTTCGCACGAGCGAGTGTCACCCGTAGGAGCGATGATGGTTCTGCACACGCCTGGTTCCACTCCGTTACCGCACTTCGGTCGGCGCGCGATGCTGCGGATCATGCTGGCCGGTGCGGGCGTCGCCGCGACCGGTGGTCTCACGGCGTGCGGCGGCGGCTCCGGCTCGGGTGGCGACTCCAAGGTCGTCACGTTCGGCAACAACCTGTCCGACCAGGTCCCGAAGGACGCCATCACGGCCGCGATCAAGGCCTTCGAGGGCCAGTCCGGCGGCCTGACCGTCACGATCAACACCAAGCAGCACGAGCAGTACCAGGAGCAGATCAACAACTACCTGCAGGGCAAGCCGGACGACGTGCTCGCGTGGTTCGCCGGCTACCGCATGCGGTTCTTCGCCGACCAGGGCCTCACCGGCGACCTCTCCGACCTGTGGGGCAAGATCGGCGGCAACTACTCCGACGCCCTCAAGCAGGCGTCGACGGGCTCGGACGGCAAGCAGTACTTCGTGCCGTTCACGCAGTACCCGTGGGGCATGTTCTACCGCAAGAGCCTCTGGCAGGAACGCGGCTACGCGGTGCCGAAGAACCTCGACGAGTTCGTCGCGCTCGCCACGAAGATGAAGTCCGACGGCCTGATCCCGATCGCCTTCGCGCAGAAGCAGGGCTGGCCGGGCATGGGCACGTTCGACCAGCTCAACTTCCGCATCAACGGCTACCAGTTCCACGTGGACCTGCTGGCGGGCAAGGAAGACTGGCAGGACAAGCGGGTCAAGGACGTCTTCGACACCTGGAAGCGGCTGCTGCCGTTCCACCAGGAGAACGCGCTCGGCCGCGAGTGGCAGGAAGCCGCGCAGTCGTTGCAGCAGAAGAAGTCCGGCATGTACCTGCTCGGCGCGTTCGTGGGTCAGCAGTTCCCCGACGCCGAGAAGGAGGACCTCGACTTCTTCCCGTTCCCGGAGATCAACCCGGCGCACGGCACCGACACGGTCGAGGCGCCGATCGACGGCTACATGATGGCGAAGAAGCCGTCCAACTCGGACGGTGGCCTGAAGCTGCTGGAGTACCTGTCCTCGGCCGAGCCGCAGCTCGCCTACCTGAAGGCCGACCCGACCGCGGTCGCGACCAACCAGAAGGCGGACACCTCCGGCTACAACTCGCTGCAGAAGAAGGCGTCCGAGGTCATCAAGAACGCCAAGCACATCACGCAGTTCCTCGACCGCGACACCGACCCCGGCTTCGCGAGCGAGGCGGCGACCAACGGCCTCATCGAGTTCATCAAGGATCCCGGCAACATCGACTCCGTGCTCAAGGGCATGGCCGACCAGGCGAAGAACATCTTCAAGTGACCGCGGTGCAGGAGAAGCCGAAGGCGGTGGCCCCCGACGGGCCGCCGCCTCGTCGGCGTGGAAAGCGTGCCACGGCGCTGGCGGGCACGGACAAACTGGTGCTGGGGCTCATGCTCGGCGTCCCCACGATCGTGCACCTGCTGTTCGTGTGGATCCCGACGCTGGGCTCGGTCGCGCTGTCGTTCAGCGAGTGGAACGGCATCGGCGGCTTCGAGGACATCGACTGGATCGGTGTCGGCAACTACGTCGAGATCTTCACCGAGTACCCGCGGTTCTGGCCGGCGGTGCAGCACAACCTGATCTGGCTGCTGTTCCTGCTGGTCGTGCCGACGTCGGCGGGCCTGCTGCTGGCGGTGCTGCTGGACCGCGAGCTCCGGTTCAGCCGGATCTACCAGAGCGCGCTGTACATGCCGATGGTGCTGTCGCTCGCGCTGGTCGGCTTCATCTGGCAGCTGATCTACACGCCGGACGGCGGCCTGCTGAACTCGTTGCTGGGGTTGACCGACGATCCCGTCGACTGGATCGGCGACTCGGACATCAACCTCTACGCGGTGCTCGTCGCGGCCGCGTGGCGCCACACCGGCTACATCATGCTGCTGTACCTGGCGGGCCTGAAGTCCGTGGACCCCGCGTTGAAGGAAGCGGCGGCACTGGACGGCGCCTCGGCCTCCCAGACGTTCTTCCGCGTGACGTTCCCCGTGATGAAGCCGGTGAACATCGTCGTGCTGGTGGTGACGGTGATCGAGGCGCTGCGCGCGTTCGACATCGTGTACGTCATCAACAAGGGGCGCAACGGACTGGAGCTGCTGTCGGTGCTCGTGACCGACAACATCATCGGTGAGGCTTCCCGGATCGGCCGCGGTTCCGCGGTCGCCGTGGTGCTGCTGACGATCTCGCTCGGCTTCATCATCACGTACCTGTACCAGGTGTTCAGCAAGGAGAACCGGACGTGACGGCCACCTTGGAACGCCCCACGGTCCCCGTGACGAAGAAGACGGTGCGGCCGGCCCGCGTCGCGCTGCACGTGTTCCTGATCCTGACGTGCCTGATGACGCTGGCACCCCTGCTGTGGGCGGTCTACGCGTCACTGAGGACGTACGAGGACACGTCGGTCAACGGCTACTTCTCCATCGCGAAGTCGCTGACGTTCGACAACTTCGCGAAGGCGTGGGAGATCGGCGACCTGCCGCACTTCTACTGGAACACCTTCCTGATCACCGTTCCCGCACTGATCATCACGCTGCTGCTGAGCTCGATGGTGGCGTTCGGGGTGTCCCGCTTCAGCTTCAAGTTCAACATCGCGCTGCTGATGCTGTTCACCGCGGGCAACCTGTTGCCGCAGCAGGTGATCGTGACGCCGCTGTGGCGGCTGTACCGGCTGATCGAGCTGCCGGTGTGGCTGTCGGAGAGCGAGTCGCTGATCGACTCGGCGCTCGGCGTGATCCTGATCCACATCGCGTTCCAGATGGGCTTCTGCACGTTCGTGCTGTCGAACTACATGAAGACCATCCCGTTCGAGCTCACCGAGGCCGCGCGGGTGGACGGCGCCTCGGTGTTCCGGCAGTACTGGCAGCTGACCCTGCCGTTGTGCCGGCCGGTGCTGGCCGCGCTGGCGACGCTGGAGTTCACCTGGATCTACAACGACTTCCTGTGGGCGTTGGTGCTGATCCAGGACGGCGACAAGATGCCGGTGACGTCGGCGTTGCAGAACCTCAAGGGCACGTTCTTCACCGACAACAACCTGATCGCGGCGGGGTCGCTGCTGGTGGCGCTGCCGACGTTGGTCGTGTTCTTCGTACTCCAACGCCAGTTCGTGGGCGGGCTGACCCTGGGGTCGACGAAGGGCTAGGCCCGAACGAGAAGGGGGCGAGGACCACGTGGTCCTCGCCCCTTTTTCGCAGCTCAGAAAACCTAGTTCCCGCCGGTCTGCGGGTTGTGGTCCGAGATCGTGCCCCACCGGCCGACCGGGATGACGATCACGCGGGCCTTGCCGATGACGTTCTCGACCGGGACCGCGCCGTCGGCAGGCGTGGGGTCGCCGTGCTTGCGCGAGTCGGACGAGTTGTTCCGGTTGTCACCCATCACCCACAGCTTGCCCGCGGGCACGGTGATCTTCTCGAACGAGTCCTGCTGGCGCGGGCCGCCGCCGAAGTTCAGGTACGGCTCGTCCAGCGGCTTGCCGTCGACGAGGACGCGGCCCTCGTCGTCGCAGCACTCGACGGTCTGGCCGCCGACGGCGATGACGCGCTTGATGAAGTCCGTGCCGCTGGGCTCGGACAGGTTCACCATCGAGCCGAGGTCCTGCAGCGTGCCGACCACGAAGTTCGGGGGTTCCTTGCCGCCGGTCCAGTTCGGCGGGCCGCGGAAGACGACGACGTCGCCCGGCCTGGGGTCGCTGAACAGGTACGTGATCTTCTCGACCAGCACCTTGTCGTTCACGCAGCCCGTGCAGCCGTGCAGGGTCGTCTCCATCGAGGCCGACGGGATGACGAACACGCGTGCGACGAACGTCTGGATGACCACGGTCAGCAGCAGCGCCACGCTGAAGATGACCAGCAGCTCTTTCCAGAACGGCTGCTTCTTCTTCGCCTTCTTCTTGGAGAACCTCGGCGCGGGGGCGTCCTCGTAGGCGGAGTGCGCAGGGCCGTCCCCGGCGGGAGGCGTCGTCTCCCAGGTCGACGAAGAATCGTCGTTCACGCGATGACTCACAGGCCCCACCTTACGGACGTCCGGGTAGGCGCAACGTGAACAGGGCCCCGCCCTCGGGGGCTCTGCCCGCCGTGGCCGTGCCGCCGTGACGCTGTGCCACCTGCTTGACGATGGCGAGCCCGAGACCGGAGCCCGGCAGGGTCCGCGCCTCGGACGAACGGTAGAACCGCTCGAAAACGTGAGGTAGATCGGCATCCGCGATGCCGGGACCCGCGTCCGCGACCTCCACCACGGCGCTGCCGTCGCCGATCTGGCGGAGGTGCAGCCGCACCGCCGAACCCGAAGGGCTGAACTTCACGGCGTTGTCGAGGAGGTTCAGCACCGCGCGTTCCAGAGCACTGGAATCACCCAGAAGTGTCCACGGTTGCAGCTGCACGTCGAACGTGACGTTCGAGGCGCGGCGGCGCGCGCGGTCCATCGACCGTTCGATCACCTCGACGAGGTCGACGGGCTCGTGGATCACCTGCGGGGCGTCCTCGCGGGCCAGTTCGACCAGGTCACCGATCAGCGTGGTCAGCTCGTCGAGCTGCGCGCGCACGTCCGACTGGATCTCCCGCTTGTCCTCGTCGGACAACGTGGGGGCGTCCGGGCGTTCCGACGCGAGCAGCAGCTCCAGGTTCGTGCGCATGGACGTCAACGGCGTGCGCAGCTCGTGGCCCGCGTCGGCGACCAGCCGGCGTTGCCGTTCCTGCGACTCGGCGACCGCGCCCAGCATCGCGTTGAAGCTGTGCGTCAGCCGCGCGAGCTCGTCGTCGCCCGACACCGGGATCGGCGTCAGGTCGCCCGTGTTCGCGACGCGTTCGGTGGCCTCTCGCAGCCGTTGCACCGGCCGCAGGCCCGTGCGGGCGACGGCCGTGCCCGCGATGGCCGCCAGCAGCACACCGGCACCGCCGATGAGCAGCAGGACCACGCTGAGCTTGGCGAGCGTCGTCCGTTGCGGCGACATCGACTGGGCGATGATGATCGCCTGGTCCGGCTGGTACTTGACGGCGATGACCCGCGACTCGGTCTTGTGGTCGGTCCAGATGTACTCGTCGCGCTCACCCTGGGCGACGTCCCACGCCTCCTCGATCGTCGGCGGCCGCTGGGCGCCCTGCGGGTAGAGCAGCTGCCCGCTGTCGGCGAGCAGCACGCCCATCTTCACGTCGCCGGCCGCGAGGAACGCCGCCGGGTACTTGTCGACGAGGTCCGGCGTGTTGATCTTCTCGCCGGTCGCGACCGCCACGGCACGCGTGCGCAGGCTCTCGTCCAGCGCGTCGTACACGCTCTTGCGCACGACCATGTACGCGCCGAACGACACCAGCGCCACGGCCCCGGCGACGCAGAACGCCGCGAGCCAGGTGACCCGAGCCCGCAGCGACGCCTTCTGCAGCCGTCCCTGGGGTTCGAAGATCACGGAGGGGTCTCCCGCAGGACGTAGCCCACCCCACGCACCGTGTGGATCAGCCGCGGCTCGCCCTCCGCCTCCGTCTTGCGGCGCAGATACCCCACGTAGACCTCCAGGGCGTTGCCCGAGGTCGGGAAGTCGTATCCCCACACGTCCTCCAGGATGCGGCTGCGGGTGAGCACCTGGCGCGGGTGCGCCAGCAGGAGCTCGAGCAGCGCGAACTCGGTGCGGGTGAGGCTGATGGGACGCTCACCGCGGCGGACGTCCCGGGTGGACGGGTCCAGCTCCAGGTCGGCGAACTTGAGGACGGCGGCGGAGTGCTGGGCCGCGTCGTCGTCGTGGGCGGCGCGCCGCAGCAGGGCGCGCAACCGGGCCAGCAGCTCCTCCAGCGCGAACGGCTTGGGCAGGTAGTCGTCGGCACCGGCGTCCAGACCGGACACCCGGTCGCTCACGGCGTCACGCGCGGTCAGCACGAGGATCGGCAGGTCGTCGCCGGTGCTGCGCAGCCTGCGGCACACCTCGAGACCGTCGAGGCGCGGCATCATCACGTCGAGCACCATCGCGTCCGGCCTGGCGGCGGTCACCGACTCCAGGGCCTGCATGCCGTCTCCGGCGGTCTCGACCTGGTAGCCGTTGAACTGGAGCGAGCGGCGGAGTGACTCCCTGACCGCCCGGTCGTCGTCGACAACGAGGATGCGCATGGGGGCAGTCTTGCCGAGGGATCTGAGAGGCGCCTGAGAAGGGCCCTAACTGCGGATGTGAGTTCGGCGTTAACCTTCGAGGCCCCGCGCGACGGGCGCGTTCCACTTCCGCCAGAGCGCGATCAGCCTGATGGTGATGATAATTGACGCACCAGTCAGCGCGACCAGGCCTTTCGGCAACCCGGCCCATTCACCGACCGCGACGACGACCGCACCGCACAGGGCGGCGACGGCGTAGATCTCTCTCCTCAGGACCAACGGAATCTCCCGCAGCAGGAGATCACGCAGTGCGCCACCGCCGATGCCCGTCGTCATTCCGATGAGGCATGCCGCGTACGGGGGCGCACCGAGAGTGAGCGCGACGGTGGTGCCGGACGTGACGAACAGGCCGAGCCCCACGGCGTCCAGCAGCAGCACGGTCCGGCGGAGCTTGGCGACCTGCGGGTGGAACCAGAAGACGATCAGGCCCGTGCCACCGGCGACCAGCAGGTACGGCCAGGTCCGCAAGGTCGTCGGCGGGTGCACGCCCAGCAGCACGTCGCGGATGATGCCGCCGCCCAGCGCGGTGGTGAGCGCCAGGATGGTCACGCCGAACACGTCGAGGCGCGCGCGGACCGCGGCCACCGCGCCGGAGGCGGCGAAGACGGCGATCCCGATCAGCTCCAGGACGATGAGCAGCACGAACAGAGAGGGTAGTTGCTCAGCGAGGTGGCGCTGCCCGGCGGTAACCGGCCTCCATCCGGCCTCCCGCGGACTCCAGGACGGCCTCCACGACGGCGACGAACCGCTCGGCGCCCTCGCCGCGCACCAGCGCCCGGTAGGAGTCCACGAGCTCGTCCTCCTTGGCGTCACGCAACCGGCGCAGCAACCACTTGCCGTGCCCGAGCCACCGGTTCTGCACGACCAGCGCCAGCTCGCCGGCGCAGGTCAGCAGCCTCGCCGCGACGAACAGCCGTTCGTCCTCGTCGCGTGCGCCGAGGAGGTCTTCCAACAGGTCGGTCGTGCCGTAGCGGCGGTCCTCCAGCTCGGTGACGGTCGCGAGTGGAGGACCCGCGTCGAGCAGGGCACGCGCCTCGGCACGCATGCGTTGACCCGTGCCGTCGGCGTCGAGCATGAGGAACCCCTCCGCGCACATGTGCAGCAACGGAGGTCGCCGGCCTTCCGTGTCGCGCGCCACGAAGTCCTGGAACGACTCGATCGTGTGGCAGAACAGCTCGACCGGCCAGCCGCGATGCCGCAGCGTCTCGCGGAACGCGCCGGGCAGGTCGTCGACGATCACGACCATGTCCAGGTCGGAGTTCGCGGTGTAGGTCCCGGAGGCCACGCTGCCGCCCAGGAACGCGGCCCGCGCGAGCGGGTAGCGGACGTCGAGGACGTCCCGCGCGACCTGCACCGGGTCCTTGTCCCAGTCGAGCGGGAAGCCGGTGACGTAGTAGTCCTGGCCGGGGTCGAGCGGGCCGAGCACCTCCTCGACGCGCGGGCGGATCTCCGGGACCACCTCGTTCAGGTCGACGAGCCACGGGTTGTCCTCGGCGTCGAAGAGCGGCCGGATCGCCAGGAACTCCTCACGCGAGATCTCCCGCGCGCTGACCGGCGGCCCGCTGAGACTCTTCGCATAGCCCTTCAGACGCCAACCCATGTTGTCGCCGTAGGCATGCCTGACCTCGTCCTGGTCCCCCGACATCCGTTCATTCTTACTTGACGAACCCCGCCAGACGAATCAGCCGCGGCGAAAGCGCCGTGGCGCCGGCGCGGTTTCGTCAGAAGAAGTCCGCCAGCCGCGGGCTGCCGGACGTGCCGGTGAGCTGGTCCAGCGCCGCCGCGTCGGCCGGGTCGCCCTCCAGCAAACCCGCGCGCCGCAACGCATGCGTGTTCTGCGCACCGGAGAACCACGGCCCCAGCGCTCGCGCGTGCAACCGCACCGCGCCGGTGCCGCCGGGTTCGACGCGCACCGAGCCGTCCTCCACGACGATGCGCTGCAGACCCGCGTGCCACGGCGCGTGCTCGTCGATGATCTCCAGGTCCACGGCGGCGTTCGCGAGGCGCGGCCAGCCCCTGGCGGCGACGGCGGCGGGCAGGTCCACGACGCGCTGCATCCACGTCGAGGTCCACACCGAGTAGCGCAACGACGTGCCGCCGAGGAAGTTCACCGTCGCCGGGTCGGTGATCCGCAGGTCGATCGCCTCCAGCGTGCCCGCCCACGACGCCAGTGCGGCGAGAAGGTTCAGCTGGGCCTCGACGTCGACGCCGATGAGGTCGTGCACCTTGAGCCGGCCCATGTCGCCGCCGGGCTCGCGGCTCGCCGTCAGATAGCCGCGCAGGCCGTTCGGACCGGGCAGCACGCTCACCAGGTCCAGCTCCAGGACCTTCTCGACGTCGATGCGCGGCGGGCGGCGGTCCGCCATGCCGTCGATCGTCCTGGCCACTTCGAGGTAGCAGTCGTGCAGCGCGGTGAGATCGCTCCCATCCGCCGGGCGCGACGGGATCCGCTCGGTGGGGCGCGCAACCGAGAGCAACCGGTCCATCGGCAGCTCGACCCACTCCAGGACCCCGGCGCGTTCGAAGCCGCGGCCCCGGTACAGCGTCGGCACGGTCGCGTAGAGCGCCGAGATCGCCTGACCGTGCTCCCTCATGGCCGTCAGCGCGGCGTCGAGCAACGCGTTCGCCACACCTCGGCCGCGGTAGGCACCATCGACGGCGACGCCGCCGATGCCTCCCATGGGCACCGCCGCGCCGCCGTAGAACTGCGCGTACTCGCCGATGCCGAGCACACCGGCGACCCGGCCGTCGATCTCGGCGACCAGTCCGCGCGTGCCGGGCCTGACCAGCCGTTCCGGTCGCTCGCCCGAGTTGAACGCGAGCTTGCGGAGCCGGAACACGGCGTCGATGTCGTCGTCGGTGTACTCACGGATGCGCACGGACATCTATCTACCAGGAAAAGAAGCCCTGACCCGACTTCTTGCCCAGCTCACCCCGCGCGACCTTGTCCCGCAACAACCGCGGTGGCTCGAACCGCGGCCCCAGCTCGGCGGCGAGGTGCTCGGCGATCGCCAGCCGCACGTCGAGCCCGACCAGGTCGGTGAGCTCCAGCGGGCCCATCAGCCAGCGGTAGCCGAGCTTCATGCCGGTGTCGATGTCCGCGGCGGAGGCGACGCCTTCCTCCAGCATGCGAATCGCTTCCATGCCGACGGCGACGCCCAGCCGTGAGGTCGCGAACCCCGGCGAGTCGCGCACCTCGATGACGGTCTTGCCCATCTGTTCGGCCCAGGTCCGCGCCTTGGCCACGTTCGCGGGGTCGACGCCGTCGTGGTGCACCAGTTCGACGAGCTGCTGCACCGGAACCGGGTTGAAGAAGTGCATGCCCAGCACACGTTCGCCGGGCAGTCCGGTGGCGATGTCCGAGATCGACAACGACGACGTGTTGGAGGCGAGGACCGCGTTCGGGCACTGCGCCGCCGCGTCGCCCAGCACCTTCTGCTTGAGCGGCACGTTCTCCGGCACGGCCTCGACGACCAGCTCGGCGTCCGCGGGCAGATCGGCCGTGCTCAGGTGCGCGAACACCGCGTCGGCGTCGGCGAGCTTGCCCTTCTCCTGAGCCCTGTCGAGCGACCGCTTGACGGCGAGCCTGCCCTGCTCGGCCCGGTCGGCGTCGGCTTCCGCCAGGGTGACGTCGTGGCCGTGCGCGAGCAGCAGGTGCGCGATGCCCGCGCCCATCGTGCCGCCGCCGATGACGACGGCCTTCACGCCACGACCTCGGCGCTGAACATCGCGACCAGCTCCATCCCGCCGATCTCGGTCAGGTTGGCGCCGGACGAGGCCCATTCCGGCGTCTTGAAGGCGGCCTTCATCGCCTCTTCGGACTCGAAGTAGAGCTCCGCGACCAGGTGGAGCTCGGTGTCGCCGAGGAACCCGGCCAGGAACACCCGCTGGACCTTGGCGACCTCGGCGCGCACGAGTCCGGGCACCGAGCCGGCGATCGGCAGGTGCGTGCCGAAGTACTTCTCGTCGAAGCCCTCGGGGTCGGCGGGCTTCCGGTACAGAGCGACGTACTTGATCATGTGACGCCATCCTCCTCGACTCGCCCAGCACTGTAACGCCCGGAGCACCCACCGGCCTGAGGCACGATGGTGAGGTGCGGATCATCCTGCTGCGCCACGGACAGAGCCTCGGCAACGTCGACGAGCTCGCCTACTGCCGCATCCCCGACCACGCCCTCCCGCTCACCGAGACCGGCGAGGACCAGGCCCGTGCCGCCGGTCCGGTGATCAGGGACCTGATCGGCGACGGGCCGGTCGCGGCCTACGTCTCCCCGTACACGCGGACGCGGCGGACGTTCGAACTGCTCGGGATCCCCGCGGAGCGGATCGTCACCGAACCGCGGGTGCGCGAGCAGGACTGGGGCAACCTCCAGGACCCGGTGCAGCAGGAGGTGCTCAAGCACCAGCGGCACGCGTTCGGGCACTTCTTCTTCCGGCTGCCCAACGGCGAGTCCGGCGCGGACGTGGACGACCGGGTGGCGGCGTTCCTCGACGGGCTGGAAGGCCGGCTGCACAAGGACGCGGCGCATCCCAAGACGGTGCTGGTCGTGTCGCACGGTCTGACGATCAGGTTGCTGTGCCGCAGGTTGTTCGGGTGGAGCGTCGAGCTGTTCGAGTCACTGTCCAACGTGGACACGTGCGAGAACCGCGTGCTCGACCACGACGGCACGGGGTGGAGGCTGGACCGCCCCTTCGACCAGTGGCGCGACTCACCGGACGGGACGGTCCAGCACCCGGTCTAGAGCAGGCCCCGCTTGTAGGCCGCGACGAGACGGCGGGGAACGAGAAGCTCCTTGCCGTCCAACGTCCTGACGTGCACCAGGTCCGGCGCGGTGGCCTTCCACTGCGACCGGCGGTGCCGCGTGTTCGAACGTGAAGTCTTGCGCTTGGGAACGGCCATCAGCGCTCTCGCTTTCCGTAGCGGCGGTTGAACTTCTCGACCCGGCCCGCGGTGTCCACGAGCCGCTGCGTGCCCGTCCAGAACGGGTGCGAGTCGGCGGTGATGTCGACGACGAGCAGCGGGTAGCTGTTGCCGTCCTCCCACTCGATGGTCCGGCTCGACGTGGCCGTGGAGCGCGTCAGGAACGTCTTGCCCGTGGACGCGTCCTGGAAGACGACCGGGTGGTAGTCGGGATGGATTCCGGGCTTCATATCGCCAGCTTTCGGATCGAGTCCACGAAGGACAGTTCGTCGTCGGTGAGCAGTGCTTGGGCGAACGCCGCCGTGATGTCGTCCGGCTCGCCGAGGGTGATCGCCACGATCTGGGTGGTCCTGCCCTCGCGCGGCCCGCCCTCGCCGACGTGCATGCCGCCGCCCGCGGATTCGAGGTGCAGCGCGATCTCCGGCTCGTCCGCGACCCACAACCGGCCGCGCGACCGCACCACCGTGCCGTCGAGCAACGAGTCGAGCGCGTCGTTGAGGCGGGCCGGGTGGAACGGCCGGTCCGCCGTGAAAACCGCTGTCGAGACACCGCATTCGGGCGCGAGCGGAAGCAGTCGCGGCCTGGCGCTCCTGCGCACCACGACCGTGTCCGGCGTGCAGCGGTGCGCGCCGGGAGCCAGCCGGTCGAGCACGGCGAGCGTCCGTTCGTCCGCGTCCCCTTGCAGCACCAGCACATCGGCGGCCTCGGCCTGCGCGACGACGACCTGCGCCACCGTCCGCTGGTCGCTGACCATCGACGCCTCGCCGAGAGCGTCGCCGAGCCAGGTCGCCGCATCCAGCACGGTGATCACGCACTCCACCTCGACGCCGAGGTCGCGGCGCACCGCGTCCGGTTCCAGCAGCGGGTCCAGGTGCAGGACGACCGTGTGGCCCGCGAAGCCGCCGAGCAGTTCGCGCAGGTCCTCCCGGACGGTGCAGGACACGCAGCCGTGCAGCAGTTCGACGTCGGTCGCGATGCCGTCGACCCAGCGCCGCACGCACGTTTCCGCGGCCACGTGCCGTACGAGCACCGACCCGGGCCGGTCGCGCCACACCCGCACGGCGACGTCGTGGTCGACCAGCCCCGCCACCATAACGACAACGGTTTCCATGTGAGGTACCGTAGATGAAAACGAAAGTCGTTTCAATCTGCGTCCACTTCCTGGAGGTACCAGTGCGCTGCCAGCTGACGGGCCGTGAGCCCGGCTTCGGCAACCGCGTCTCCCACTCGCAACGCAAGACGCGCCGCCGGTGGAACCCGAACGTCCAGCGCAAGCGGTACTTCGTGCCGTCGCTGAACAGGTTCGTGACGCTGACGCTGTCCACCAAGGGCATCAAGACCGTCGACAAGATGGGCATCGAGGCCGCCGTGGCCCGGCTCCGCGCGCAGGGGGTGAAGGTCTGATGGCCAAGAGCACAGACGTGCGGCCGATCATCAAGATGAGGTCGACCGCCGGGACGGGCTACACCTACGTGACCCGCAAGAACCGCCGCAACGACCCGGACCGGATGGTGCTGCGCAAGTACGACCCGGTGGCGCGCAGGCACGTCGAGTTCAAAGAGGAGCGCTGAGGACGTGGCGAAGAAGTCGAAGATCGCCGCGGACAAGCGCCGGCGCGAGGTCGTGGCGCGGTACGCGGACCGGCGGGCCGAGCTCAAGGAGATGCTGCGGCACCCGGAGACGCGCGCGGAAGCGTTGCGGGGCCTGCAGAAGCTGCCGCGGGACGCGTCGCCGACCCGGTTGCGCAACCGCGACGTCGTGGACGGACGGCCGCGCGCCTACAACCGGGCGTTCGGCCTGTCCCGCATCCGGCTGCGGGAGATGGCTCACCGCGGTGAGCTGCCCGGCGTGTCGAAGGCGAGCTGGTGATGCGCGAGAAGAGGCCGCTCAAGCGCAGGGTGAACCTGCTCGCGAAGGAGGGCGTGACCGTCGTCGACTGGAAGGACGTCACGCTGCTGCGCAAGTTCATCTCGGACCGGGGCAAGATCCGGTCCCGCCGGGTGACCGGGCTGACGCCGCAACAGCAGCGTCAGGTCGCCACGGCCGTCAAGAACGCACGGGAGATGGCCTTGTTGCCGTACCCGTCACAAGGGCGATGACCCGGACCGCCGCGCTGGCCAGGAAGGCCAGCGCGGCGAGCTGCACCAGCAACGCGAGCACCCAGGTCGTGTGTTCGTCGACCGTCAGATCGCCACGAACACCCACCAAGAAGGTCGCGTAGAGGCCCCAGCACTGCAGCGCCGCGAGAGCCGCGCCGACGATCGTGGTCCGCAGCGAGACGACCACGACGACCGCCGCCAACAGGACCAACGCGAGCAGCGGCCAGGCCCCGGTGAACGTGGTCACGCCCACTCCAGCGCCGAATCCGAGCGCGGAGCCGTAACCGCCTTTCATTCTTCGCATCCGATCGGTGTATCGCCTCAGGTGAGATCAGCGCCACCTCTCCAGCGTGAAGTTGGTGCTTTCGAGTGAGGCACGATCGCACGAATGAGCCTGTACGAAGTAGTGCACCGGCGCAGGGACACCCGCGCCGAGTTCTCCGGCGCGGAAATCGCTCCTGACGTGCTGCGACGCGTGCTGACCGCCGCGCACGCGGCACCGAGCGTTGGCCTTTCCCAGCCGTGGGACTTCGTGCTCGTGCGCGATGAATCGATCCGGCGGGCGTTCCGCGACCACGTTCAGGCCGAACGCAGCGTTTTCGCGGCCCAGCTCGACGAGGAACGGGCGGAGACGTTCTCCCGCATCAAGGTCGAGGGCATCATGGAGTCGACCCTCGGCATCGTGGTCACCTACGACCCCGACAGGGGCTCACCGGCGGTGCTGGGCAGGCACGCCATCGCGGACGCGGGTTTGTACTCCGTGTGCCTGGCCATCCAGAACCTGTGGCTCGCGGCGACGGAGGAGGGACTCGGTGTTGGCTGGGTGAGCTTCTACCGAGAAGATGTGCTGCGCCGTCTCCTGGACATCCCCACGAGGGTCCGTCCGGTGGCATGGCTGTGCGTAGGACCGGTCCGATCCCTTCCTGACACGCCCGATCTTGAACGTCACGGTTGGCGCAACCGACTACCCCTCGATGACGTCCTGCACCACGATCGGTACAGAGCGCGACCGACCCGGTAGCCTGTGCGGGCCGCTCGGCGAGTCGGAACGGAGTCGATGATCGAGTGGAGCAGCGCGATCCGCTGGTAGCGGGCCAGATTCCGCGGTTGGACCAAGAGGTCCGCGCGTTGCTCAACGCTGGCCGCTTGCCGGAGGCGAACAGTCTTTTCGACGAGGTGGTCACCAAGGTGTCCCCCGGCGCCGACCGCTGGGTCCGGTCGGCCGTCCTCGTCAACCGCGCCGTGATGGCGTGGCGGCTCGGCCGCATTCCACTCGCCCTGGAACTCGCCGCCGAGGGGTGGACCGACCTCGACGCCGACCGTTCGGACAGCCCTGCCGTGGCCCACACGATGGGCTCGCTCGGGTATCTGATGGAGGGCATCGGCAACCGGCGCGCGGCGCTGGACATGCTGAGGCTGTCGGTGCAGGTGGCGCGGCGGGGCGGCAACACCGACGTGCTGGCGCACTGCCTGCAGCGGCTCGGCGGTTCGCTGAACTTCCGCGCCTGCTCGGGGTCTCCCGCGGCGGCGCCGGCGATCTTCGAGGAGGCCCTGGCGTACCTCGACGAGGGCCTGGGCATCGTCAAGGACGAGGTGCACCGGCGTGCGCTCCTCGGCGCGTGCGGGCGGTCGCTGGCCGGTGTCGGCCAGCTGGACAAGGCCGAGGAGATGGGCGGGGAGACCCTGCGGCTGTCCCTGGACGCCGGCGATCTCTGGGGCATCTCGGTCGGCAACTGGGTGCTCGCCGTGGTGAGCCGCGAGCAGGGTGATCTCGACACCGCGCGCACGCTCGCGTCCCGTGCGGTCGCGAACGCCGAACGCATCAACGACACGTCGCTGCTGCTGCGGTTCTCCACGGAGCTCGCGGACATCTGCCACGCGCTGGGCGACTCGGTGGGCGAGGCCGAGGCTTTGCGGCGGTCGGTGGCGGCGTCCCGCACGGCCACGGAGACGTTGCAGGAAGGCCTGGGGCAGGCGTTGGAACAGCGCCGGGTGGCCGTGCAGGCACAACGTCTCGCGGTGGCGGCGCAGGAAGCCGCGGCGCGCGATCCGTTGACGGGACTGGCGAACCGGCTCGGGCTGGAACGCGCCGCCGCGGCGTTGCTGGAGTCGACGGCCGCGCGCGGCCGGGTGCCGTGGCTGGTGCTGGTCGACGTCGACTGGTTCAAGAACGTCAACGACGACGCGGGGCACGCGACCGGCGATGCGGCGTTGCGCGAGATCGCGGCGTTGCTGCGGCGTGAGTGCCGGGCGGACGACCTGGTGGCGCGCTGGGCCGGTGACGAGTTCGTGGTGCTGCTCGGCGACACCGGGCCGAACATGGACGTCGGCCCGAGCGTGGCCGAGCGGATCCGCGCGGCCGTCGACGGCCACGACTGGACGATGGTGCTCGGCGCGGTCCGCCGCCCGACCGTCAGCATCGGCGTGGCGGCGGGACCGGCCAAACTGGACCAGCTGTTCGCGGCCGCGGACATGGCGCTGTACCGCGCCAAGAGGCACGGCCGCAACAGGGTCGAGGTCGAGCCCTCGGTGGACGAGGTGCCCGAGATCGTGTCCGGTAACTAGGTTTGGTCGATCAGGCCGCTTCTAGGCGATCAGGCCGCCACGGTAGGCCACCAGCGCGGCCTGCACGCGGTTGACCGCGCCGATCTTGCCGAGCACGGACGAGACGTAGCCCTTCACCGTCGCCTCCGACAGGTGCAGGGTGCCGCCGATCTCCGCGTTGGACATGCCCTGGCCGATCAGCACGAGCACCTCGCGCTCGCGTTCGGAGAGGCTCTGCAGCAACCTGCGGGCCGGCTCCGCCATCCGCTCGCCGTCGGCGACCGCCGCCAGGACTCTCGCCGCGACACCGGGGTCGAGAACCGCTCCCCCGCGCGCGAGGTCACGCACGGCCTTGACGAGCTGTTCCGGTTCGGTGTCCTTGAGAAGGAAGCCCGCCGCACCCAGCCGCAGTGCCTCCGAGACGTACTCATCGACGTCGAACGTGGTCAGGATGCAGACTCTCGGCGGATCCGGAAGGGTCCGCAGCCGCCGCAGGGCCACGAGTCCGTCCGAGGTGCGCATCCGGATGTCGAGCAGAACAACGTGCGGACGGTGCTGGCGTGCCAGGTCGGCTACCAGGTGCCCGTCATCGCATTCGGCAACGACTTCGATGTCCCCGACGCTGTTCAGGATCATGCGAAGGCCGGAACGGACGAGGTCCTCGTCGTCGGCCAGCAGAACCTTGATCACGACGCCTCCCGCATTGGCGTTCCGTGCTCCCTCATGTTCGCGATCTTCGCGTACGCACGCCGAAGGTCACGTTAATTCTCAGTTATCTCATCATGTGGTAACGGATTTTCGAGATCACCCGCAACGTTCACAGTTACCGGAATTGGCCGCCGACTTCGCTGCGTAGGCATGTCACCAGGTGCTAGAGGGAGCTTTCGGAACCCTGAGTGACCAAACCTGGAAATCCCACTGAGTGGAATGCCGTACCAGAAACACGGATACGGCCTCGGTAATCCGATTCAGAAGTCAGTTCTGCCGTCATTTCTGCCCATACGTGTCCTTGATGGGTTTCGGGATCGATACAGGACCTCCGGCGCCACTTCGGTAAACGCGAAGGTCTTTCGCAATAGCCGTACCGGAAAGTAACGTGCGTCACAACAGCCTGCCCTGCACGGAGAGGAGCTTCGCGCGATGCGGAGAGCCAATCCGGTGACGTCCCTGCTGGCGATCGCCGCCGTCACCGCCTCCCTCATGATCGTTCCGTCCGCGGCTCAGGCCACTGAGCCGCGCGCGGCCGCGTTCACCGCCGACGACTACTGCCTCGGCCAGTGCGCCGACATCCTCCCGCCCGGCAACAACGGCAACGCGACGCTGGCCGAGATCCTCACCCACAAGGCGTTCGGCACCCGGCCCGCGCACTCGGCCGACCAGCTCGGCAAGTACGACGGCCTGGTCTCCGGCTACAGCGGTCTCACCAACGCCCAGCTGACCGACTTCTTCAACGACGGGTCGTTCGGCGTGCCGGCCGACCAGGTGGAGAGCACCATCCGGCCGCGGTCGGACGTGACGATCGTGCGCGACAAGAAGATCGGCATGCCGCACATCACCGGCACCACCCGGTCCGGCACGATGTTCGGCGCGGGTTTCGCGGCCGCGCAGGACCGCCTGTGGCTGATGGACATCTTCCGGCACCTCGGCCGCGGCCAGCTGACCGGGTTCGCCGGTGGCGCGCCGGGCAACCGGGTGCTGGAGCAGAGCTTCTACAACCAGATCCCGTACACCGAGGCGGATCTGCAGAAGCAGATCGACACCGCGGCCCAGAAGGGCGGTGAGCGCGGGCGGCAGGCGTTGGCCGACGTCAACGACTACATCTCCGGCATCAACGCGTACATCACGCAGTCCGTCGCGGCGCGGAACTTCCCCGGTGAGTACGTGCTGACCGGGCACGCCGACGCGATCACGAACTGGAACGACATCCAGCCGTTCAAGTCGACCGACATGGTGGCCATCGCCTCGGTGGTCGGCGGCCTGTTCGGCGCGGGCGGTGGCGGCGAGGTCCAGTCGGCGCTGGTGAAGCTGGCCGCGCAGAACAAGTACGGCGCCGCCGCCGGTGAGGAGGTGTGGAAGGCGTTCCGGGCGCAGAACGACCCCGAGGCCGTCCTGACCCTCCACGACGGACAGTCGTTCCCGTACTCGGCGTCGCCCGCTTCCCCTGTCGGCGTGGCGCTTCCCGATGCCGGCAGCATCACGCCGGAGCGCATGGTCTACGACGAGGTGGGCGGCACGGGTGCCGCCGTCGCCGTTCCGGCTTCGGACGAACTGTCGAAGGCGCGGGGCATCTTCTCCGACGGTGTGCTGCCCGCCGACCTGTTGAACAAGAAGCACGGCATGTCGAACGCGCTGGCCGTGTCGGGGGCTTTCACGGACACCGGCAACCCGATCGCCGTGTGGGGCCCGCAGACCGGTTACTTCGCGCCGCAGTTGTTGCTGCTGCAGGAGCTCAACGGCCCCGGCATCCGTTCGCGCGGCGTCTCGTTCGCGGGCGTCTCGATGTACGTGCAGCTCGGCCGTGGCGTCGACTACTCGTGGAGCGCGACGTCGTCGGGCCAGGACATCGTCGACACCTACGCCGTCGAGCTCTGCAACCCGGACGGTTCCGCTCCCTCGAAGGCTTCCACGCACTACCTGTTCCACGGTTCGTGCCTGCCGATGGAACGCCTGGAGCGCAAGAACGCGTGGAAGCCGACAGTGGCCGACGGCACGCCCGCCGGCTCGTACACGCTGGTGATGTTCCGGACCAAGTACGGCCTGGTGACGAGCCGCGCGACCGTCGGCGGCAAGGTCGTGGCCTACACGACGTTGCGGTCGACCTACATGCACGAGGTCGACTCGATCATCGGCTTCCAGGAGCTCAACGACCCCTCGGCGATCCGTTCGGCCACCGACTTCCAGCGCGCGGCCGACAAGATCGGGTACGCGTTCAACTGGTTCTACGTCGACTCCCGTGACACCGCCTACTTCAACTCGGGCCTGAACCCGGTGCACCGGTCCACAGTGGACCCGAACCTGCCGACGTGGGGCCGCGCCGAGTACGAGTGGGTGAACTGGAACGGCGACGAGAACACGGCCGCGTACATGCCGTTCGCCGCGCATCCGAACTCGATCAACCAGGACTACTACATCTCCTGGAACAACAAGCAGGCTCGCGACTTCACCTTCGGCGCGTTCGGCCACAGCGCCGTGCACCGCGGCGACCTGCTGGACAAGCGCGTACGGGCGTTGATCTCGTCCGGGCAGAAGGTGACCCGCGCGTCGCTGACCCGCGTGATGGCCGAGGCGGCCGTCGCCGACCTGCGCGCCGAGCAGGTGCTGCCCGAACTGCTGCGCGTGGTGGAGTCCACTCCCGTCGACCCCTCCCTCGCCCCGGCCGTGCAGAAGCTGAAGGACTGGCAGCGCTCCGGCTCGTTGCGCAAGGAGACCGCCAAGGGCAGCAAGACCTACGCCCACGCCGAAGCCATCCGAATTCTGGATGCCTGGTGGCCCCTGCTGGTCGAGGCGCAGTTCAAGCCCACACTGGGCGCGGACCTGTACAACGCCCTGGTGAACGCGGCCCAGATCGACGAGGCCCCGTCCGACACGCACGGTGCCGCGCCGCACAAGGGTTCCTCGTTCCAGTACGGCTGGTGGGGCTACGTGGACAAGGACCTGCGCAAGGTCCTGGGCGACCCGGTCCAGGGCGCCTTCCCGCAGACCTACTGCGGCGGCGGCACTCTGACCGGTTGCCGCACGGCCCTCGTGACGTCCCTGCAGGCGGCCGCGGCCAAGCCGGCCAACCAGGTCTACCCCGGCGACGCCGACTGCGCCGCAGGCGACCAGTGGTGCGCGGACACGATCATCCACCGCGCCATGGGCGGCATCACCCACGACAAGATCCACTGGCAGAACCGCCCGACCTACCAGCAGGTCGTGCAGTTCCCGTCCCGCCGCGGCCAGAACATCACCAACCTGGCCGCCGGCCGCACGGCCACCGCGTCGTCCCACGAAACGGGCTGGAACACCCTCCCGCCGTCGAACGCGCTGGACGGCAACCCGTCGTCCCGCTGGGCCAGCGACTGGAACGACAACCAATGGATCCAGGTGGACCTTGGCTCAGTGCAACGAATCGGTCGCGCAGTGTTGCGATGGGAATCGGCCTTCGGCAAGGGCTACCGCATCGAGATCTCCAATGACGGCACGAGCTGGCGGAACGTTTTCTCCACAAGTGCTGGCGATGGCGGCGACGATGTCGTAGCGTTCACGCCACAGGACGCGAGATACCTCCGGATGACGGGCACCCAACGGGCCGGTCAGTACGGGTACTCCCTGTACGAGCTTGAGGTCTACAGCTTGTAGGCCTTCGAGATGAGGACGCCGATCCACCCCCAGGGGTCGGCGTCCTCTACTTTTCCGGCCCCTTTCAGCCCAGGTGCCGTGCGAGCTCGTCGGCGGCGTTGCCGTGACCGTAGCCCTTCATCAGTCGCTGGATCTGGTCGAACACGTCCCAGCTGTTCTGCTTCTCCAGGCCGGGCATGGCCTCGCCGAGCGCGGAGGACAACCGCTGGGTCCACGGTTCGGCCACCTGCTTCGCTCGCACGATTTCGATCAGTTCCTTGAGAATGTCAGCTTTCTGAACCGCGTCTTCCACGTTGTACGCGTTTCGCTGCAACCACCAGAGCACGGCATGAGGAAGATCAGGAAGTACGTTGTCGCGCAAGTGGGCGATTTCCGCGAGTTCGGCGACCCGGTCCCTTCTACGGCGGATCAACGCCGCGCTGTACTCGGTCAGCTCGACGCGCACGTTCTCCGTTCCGGCCCACATTTGGCCGTTCCCGGCGACCGGTCTCAGGTGCCCGAGTTCGGCGGCCAGCACGTGCTGAATCATGTCGCCGTTCACGCCTTCGGCACGTACAAGCGGAACGGCACGGTCCCGGATGGCGACGGCTGCGAGCGAGGCGAGGGCGGGATGCGCGTTCTGACTGCCTTCCACCCACCAGACGACCGTCCACTCGGCACGCCACTCGATCCCCGGCTCCGCACCCTCGAGAGTTCCCGACCACTGCTCGCGGTGGTAGACGCGCGGTGCGGGCAGCGGCTGCTGCCCGCGTTGCAGAAACCGCGACCAGTTCATCGCCGCGCCACCGGGTGCCGGGCGTCGATGCGGCTTCGCAGCTCGTCGTGCGCTTCTGCTCTTCCTGCGGGATGTTCACGCTTCCACCAGTCCACGCACATGCCCAGCAGATTGAGTGTGCCAACCTCTTCGCCCGCGGAGTCCAGGAGCAGGTCGAACGCCGCCGCCCTGCCGACGGCATCGAGACCAGCCGTGGCGGAGAACCAGGCCCTCAACCCGTGATCGACGCCCGAGTGGTTGGGGCTGCCCAGCATCACCCTCCACGCAACGATGCCGGAGTTGCGATCGTGTAGCCGGAAGCTGTTGCCCGGCAGGGTGATCTCCCGCGTCACGGCCGCCGCGACCGCCCACTGCTCACCGGTGCCGGCGCGAAGCCACTCCGTCATCCGCGCCAGGACGACGTCCGCCTTCCCGTGCTCCTTCGCCAGCGCGAGCAACGCGGCCTCGACCCGCCGCACCACGTCCGGCCGTCCGTGACCGGTCAGGTGTCCCAGCCTGGTCAGCGCAAGCTGTGTGTGCAGTGTGCCGAACTGCGCCGCGCAGGCCTCGATGACCGCGCGGGCCAACGGCGCGGACAAGTCGGTGTTCTTCGCCCAGGAGTACATCTGGCGGCGCACCTCGACCGTGGTGTTCTCATCGACCGCCGCCTCGGCCAGCAGACCCGCGGCCAGCGCGATGTCCTTGTGCACCCACTCGTTCACCGCTGCAAGCAGTGGCTTCGCGTCTCTTGTGTCAGTGCAGAGGGCCAGCAGCCTTGCTGCAAGTTCACGACGCGTCTGCGGTTCCAGGTGGGCCCGTTCGTCGAAGGCGACCTTGATGATCCAGTCACCGATGTGCACGCGCAGCTGCGGAAAGCCGCGCCAAACGTGATTCAGCACGGACGTGTCGTAATCGCGACGGGTGAACCAGGTGCGGTCCGGAGAGCTCGTGGCGTGGCGGATGTTCGCCAGTCTGCTGACGAACCCCACGCTCGCCAGCACCTGGCTCGGCTCGTCGTCCTCGTGCTTCGTGAGGGCGAGCAGTATCTGCTCGGCGCGGTAGATCGACTCATGCCGACCGTTGTTCACCAACGCCAGCGCGAGAAGAACGCTGCGCTGGCGGGCTTTGGCGCCATCGAACTCGATCGACAAGGTATGCGCGTACTTGTGGAACGCCTCGAGCGCATCCTTGATCGGGTTGCCTTGTGGCCCTTCGCGCCAGGCCCGCATGACCAGGTCGGCGAGGTGCGCTACATCCGCAGGGCGAGCGCCCTGGGCCAGGTCGAGCCAGTCTGAGTCCTTCCTCAGGGCGTCAAGCTGCTCGCTCGGCAGATCCTGGTGCAGGTGGGCACGGAGCACCGCATCCGGGTCGGGCTTGGGCAAGTTCCGGTGCAGGTGCCTATACCTGCTCTGGAACTCCTCGCTCTCGTTGCCGGACAACAGGATGACGACGTGGCCGTCCGGCACCTGTTCACTGATGAACCCACCGAGCTGAGACTCGACAGGGCGGGTGTCCTCCACGTTGCGGAGGTCGATGAGCACCAGCGCGTCCTCAGCCACACGATGCACCCGGAGTTCGGTGCCCTGCTCGACCTCGATGTGCTCGACGGTGCGCGCCTCGCGGTGGACGTCGTGGAGCAGACACAAAGCGGCGGTCCGCACGCCGCTGGCCGCGGTGAGCACAAGGAGCTTCTTGCTGCGCAGGAACTCCGCGACCGCCAGGTAGCCGTCCGGCTCGGCGAACCTCGTCCGTTGCCAGGCCAGCGTGGTCGGCAGGATCTGGTCGCCGAACATCTGCCGCACAAGGCCGTCGCCGGCGCTGATGGTGATGAGGTCGCGTCCGGCGACCCTGTTGTACCTGCCGTCGACCTCGATCGAGGTGGTCATGACCGGCCACCCCTGATGTCACGCCCGGCGACGGTGTTGCTGTTGCCGCGGACGCTGATCCGGTGGGATTGGTCGCGGTTGTCCTGCATGAGGTGTCCGATGCTGCCCGCCTGCACGACGGAACCCCCGTTGACGTCGCCGGACACGGCGTTTCGGACGTTCATACCGGCTTGCTCCTTCTCGTCCTGGTCCTGGGTCTCCCGCTCCTCGCTGAACCCGCGGGACAGCAGCTCGCCGGACGGCTTCGGAACGTGGAGATGCGCTTCACCGCGAAATTGCTTCACCGACAGTGATGTCCGCACGTAGTCGCTGGGCGGTTTCGTGGCGTACCCGCCCAGCACGACGTCCTCGTGCACGCGGTCCGAGATGATCGCGGCGAGGAACGTGACATCAGGGTCGGAGAGCTCGAGCATCCGTCGCACCTCAGCGGCTTCGACCAACCGGTGTGCCGCCACGCGACAGTCGCCGCAGCCATCGCCGAGGCCGGGCGAGTCCGACTCGTACAGCGGTCCCACGGTGAGCGCTGCCCGTAGCCGCAGCCGGGACTTCCGATCACCAGAGCGCAGAACCCGGTCGTAGTAAGCGAGTTCGCTCTGCAACGTGTCCAGGAAGGGCCCGATCAACAGCGGCAACGACTCAGGCCGAAATCCGACCGCGTACCCGTCACCCGTGCTTTCCGGGAAGCGCCGCTCCTCCCACACGTCGGCGCGCCCCGCACGTTCGAAGGCCCGTTGCAGTAGCTCGGGAATGATCTCCGTGAACTCGCGTTGCTGCGCGGCCGTGTGACCGCTGTAGTTCTCCATGTCCACCACGAGCACCGCGCGGTACGGCGGCAGTTCCTTCACCGGCTCAGTCATGCCGATCACGGTGTCAGCGCACGCTCCGCCGCGATGCTCACCGAATACCACCTTGAAAGTGACCCAGGTCACTCAGCCAAACGGATCGGGTTGGTCGAGGCCAGGAAGTCCTGCTCGCACAACTGTGTGAGCGCCTTGGCGACCGCGTTGCGGGACAGCCCGAGCGACTCGGCGAGCTTCGACTGTGACAGCGGGATGACCCGAGGCTCGGGGTGATCGATCTCCGCGAGCTGCGCGATCCGCTCGACCACGTCACGTACCCGCGCTTCCGTGCCACGGGAGGAAATCTCGGCCACCGTCTCCCGCAACTTGGCAACGACGTACTGACCAAGTTTGTCGCCGACCTTGTGTCGCTCAAGCACCCGCTTGAACGCCGCCCGCGAAAGACTGAACGCGACGCACGGCTCCATCGCGATCACCGTGGCCGACCGCGTGCCGCCGTCCTGCGCCGACATCTCCCCCAGCACATCTCCACAACCACGCACGGCCACGAGCAGAGTGGAACTCAGCACGCGGACACGCCCCCGTTGCATTACCAACAACGACGTGTCCGGCGCACCTTCGACAAGCAACGTCTCGTTCGCCTTGAAGTCACGCCTGATCCCGGTGCTGCGCAGTTCGTTCCACACCACGGCAGGCACCAACGCCCGAAACCCTCGCACGACTCCTCTTTACCCAAACGAGTGCCGTGCCGCAATCGGCTAAGCGCGGAACAGGTAGTTCCTGCAGCCGTCCCCGATCACGTTCGCAGGCACCCACTCCCTGCCGTTCCAAACGGTCATCCGGTATCCCCGCTCGGTGAGGAAGTCCACGACATCCATGGCGTGGTACCCGAACCGCTCGACGTGCCGTTCCTCGATCTCGAGCAGGAACGCCGGCCGGAAGCGCTCGATGGTCTCCTTCGCGCCCTCGAGCACCCGGAGCTCGGCCCCCTCGACGTCGGCTTTGACGAAGTCGAGCCGGCCGATCCCGTTCTCCTCGACGAAGTGGTCCAACGTGTCCGTCTTGACCAACACGTCCAGGTGCTGGTCGAACTCCTCGTTGGACCCCAGCCCGTTGGCCCCCGCCGTGAGGAACGACCGCCCGGTGACGGGAACCCCATGCCGCACCGGCACGCTCATGACCTCGCGCCCCTGCTTCTCCGCACCGAGCGCCACCGAGTGCCTGCGGATGTTCCGCCCCTCCCGAGGCCTGAGGACGTAGGAGAGCGCCGGATGCGCGAACACCAGCGGCTCAACGCTGTGCACAGTCCCTTGTGGACCGACAAGGTTCGACAAGGTCACCGTGTACAGCCCCAACGCAGCCCCCACGTCGACACAGACATCTCCAGGCCGGACGACCTTGCGGAGCCCGATCAGCTCCGCCTCGGCATAGGGCGTGAGCCGGGCGAGCGCCCGCAACCCGGCGACAACCGCGGCACTGCGAAGTTGGGTCAACACCCGATCCAGCCTAGACGTGTCCGTTCGTGTGCTGCTCGCCCGCAGGCAACCCGACCTGATCAGCGAACTCCGCGGCCACCCCGGACCCGCCGTAGACGCTCAACGCCTTGGCCAGGTGCTGCCTCAGGTCCCGCCGATGAGCGTCCTCAAGCTCGGGCAACGCCCGTTCGACACTGCTGACCAGCGAGTCGGCCCAGTGCTTCGAAGGTTCGAGCTGGGCGATCTTCACCAGCTCCGCGAGGTGATCGGCCAGCTTGACCGCCTCCTCGACCTGATACCCGTTGCGCTGCAACCACCAGATCGTCGCCGTACCGACATCCGTCAGCACCTCGTCACGCAGGTACCGGATCTCGGCCCGCTCGATGTCCCGCTCGGCCAACTTGAACGTGGAGTTCCGAAGCAGCTCGATGTGCTTCTTCGCCATCTCCAGATCCTGGTCGCCGACCGTCACCTTCACCGACTCGGCCCTGGCCCACACGTGCGTCCCGGGAACCTGCCGTTCAGTGGCGAGCTCATCCCCCAACTGCACCTGCAGGGCGGCATGGTGCACCAACATCGCCTTGCCGCTGATCTCCTTGGCCCGCTGCAAAACGTGGTGGATCGCCGCACTACGAGGCGAGTTGTGCCGCAACCCCGTGGCAAGATCAAGCCGCCAGACCACGGTGAACTTGACGTGGAAGTCGAGCCCGTACACCGCACTCGCCAACGGCGTCTCGAACTCCTGCTGATGACTGGTGGCCGGCGGCACGAACGTGAAGTCGTCGGCGCGCCTCGGCACCCGCCGGCGCCACCAAGCCTTGACGGCACCGAGCGGGCCGGGACGGAAGTCGGGCCAAGGTCTGCTCACGCCCTCTCCCTACCTGACGTTTCTACCCAACAGAAGGTGGCCTGCCTCACTCCCCTCCAACGGCCGCAGGCGCCTCAACCGCCTGTTCACGGTGCGTGAGCTTCGCGCCGGTTCGCGGCAGTCGGGGGCTCCGGTCAACTCGGTGGCGCCACCCCGCTAGACTGCTGTTGCCAGCCCTAGTAGCTCAGGGGATAGAGCATCGGTTTCCTAAACCGTGTGTCGCAGGTTCGAATCCTGCCTGGGGCACCACCTTTCGCCGGGTGAAACTAAGGCCTCTGACCTGCGTATATCGGTCAGAGGCCTTAGTCTTTGGTCAGGGCTGAAGTCGATCTCTTCGCCCGTTCGTGGGGCTAGACGTGGCGCGAGTTCGGCGTCGTTTCGCACCATGAAGCGCCCCGCCAAGGACCGCCGGCGAGGGATCGAAGCCCTTCCAAGCGGTTCGCTGCGCGTAAAGGCCTACGCCGGCAGCGATGGACACCATGCCCGCGAGCGGCGGTCAGTTCCACGCGGACCAAGTGCGCATCCGGTACGGGTGAGGGGCTCTCGGCAGCTGTTGAGAGACCGGATGCAACGTTAGGGGTCACTTCTCCATTAGGGGTGCGAAATCGAGGTCGAGTAGACGATCGGGAGTTGCCGATGGAGTTCACCGAGTACGTGGCAAGGCAGCGTCCCGCGCTGATGCGGTTCGCCACGGTCCTGACCTGTCAGACGTGGCTGGCCGAGGAGCTGGTGAGCGACGTGTTGGGCCGGGCGTTCGAGCGGTGGGAACGGATCTCGGGGATGGACGAGCCGAACGCCTACGTGCGGCGGATGGTCGTCAACGAGTACCTGTCCTGGCGCAGACGGCTGACCCGCATGTCCCCGCGGGCCGAGGTCGAGCCGGAGGTGATCTCCGACGGGGCGGACGAGCGGGCCGAGCGGGACGCGATGATCCGCCGCCTCGCCGGTCTGCCCAGGAAGCAGCGTGCGGCTGTGGTCCTGCGCTACTACGCGGGCCTGTCGGACAGGGAGATCGCCTTACAGCTGGGGTGCCGGGAGCCGACCGTACGCAGCCAGATTCATCGCGCGCTCAACGCTCTGCGCATCGACCTCACCGCCAGCGCCCCCAGCTTTCAGGAGACCTCATGAGTGACCTGCGCACCCTCCACGATGCCTTCGCCGAGTTGGATCGGCGTGCCGACGCCGCGGCCTTGGGTACGGCTCCAGTCGTGCGGGCGCGGCGGGCTGTGCGGCTGGTACCCGTCGCGGCCACCGTTGTCGCGGTGGCGGGTCTGGTCGCCGGTGCGGTGTGGCTGGTGCCGGGCGACTCCGGCACGCACGCCGCCAGCCCGCCGAACACCCCGTCGTCGACCGCCGCGGGCGGCTCGGTCCCCTCCTCGCCGGATGATCTGGTCGCCCGGTTCAGGGTGGTGCTCGGCGACGCCGCGACGTTCGAGGTGACCCAGAAGATGACCGTGCCGCTGGCTTCCCCGTCGAAGCAACCAGGCCCGGGCGTGACGAGGCTGGACGGTCCGGACGGCAGCCCCGTGGTCGGCGGGACTCTGACCTCCGCGGGCCTCACCGGGAGCTTCAGCCTGACGATCCGCCCGACCGATTCCGAGCCCGGCGAGTTGTGCAACCCGTCCCGCGGGGAGATCTGTGATGTCAGCACGCTGCCCGACGGCTCCCGGCTGGCGACCGGGACCCTGCAGCCGGCTCCCGGCGCGGCGGCGTACATGGCGTGCCTCAAGCGGCTCGACGGAACGATGATCCTCCTGCGCGTCAGCAACCAGGAGGACCCCATGGGTGCTGCGATCAACTCGCCGGGCGGTCGGGTCTACTCGCCGCAGCCGCCGCTCGTCCTCGACCAGGTGAAGGCGATCGTCACCTCCGACAAGTGGTGACGACGCTCCACGCCCAGCGCGCGGAGAGCCGTGGCGGCGGGGCGGCTCTCTAAGCTGGCGTGGTGTTCGACTCGCCCGACTTCGATCTCGCGCCGTACGCGGAGTGGGACACGTCGGCGCTGGTGCGGCGCACGTTCTGCAGTTGGGACGACGCGGGCTGGCGGTCGCTGCTCGTGCAGTGCTTCGACCACGCTCCCGAGGCCGAGCACATCAAGCTGCCCGGTGTGGCCGACCTGCATCTGGTGCTTTACGTGGCAGGGGACGTGGTCATGCGGACGCGTTCAGGCGGGAAGCCGGTGCGCCGGGTTCCGGGTGCTCTCGAACTGATGGTTCCCGGCCAGGACAACGTGTGTGACTACCGGGCGGCGTCGGCGATGCGCACCGTACAAGTGCACATTCCGTCGGCGACCGTGGCGAGGGCGGCGGCGCGGCTGGGCGGGTCGGCGCCGGACTTCGAGAGGCTGTCGGCCGCGGTGGCGTCGGGGGATCCCGTGGTGGGACAGCTCATCCGGGCACTGCCTGCGGCGGGTGGTGCGGACGACGTTTACGCGGAGTCCGCGGCGGAGTTCCTCGCGACGCATCTGTTGACGCTGGGCCGGCACGGACGGCTGCCCGGGCCTGAACACGCGGCGGTCCGCGCCGGGATCGCCGTGATGCGCGAGCGGCTGGCCGAGCCGGTGACGTTGGCCGACATCGCCGCCGAGGTGCACCTCAGCGTGTACCACTTCGTCCGCGTTTTTCGTGCGGCGACGGGTGAGACGCCCTACCGGTACCTCACGCGGCTCCGGATCGAACGCGCACGCGGGCTGCTGACCGGCAGCGACCTCACGATCGGGCAGATCGCCGAGCGCTGCGGGTTCGGCAGCCCCGGCGCGCTGTCCACGGCCTTCCTCGGTCACGTCGGCGTCCGTCCGTCGGTGTACCGCAAGATCTGATCGAAACTCGCCAACCCGGCGCATGTCCCTGTGCGACAAGGATCTCCTAGCGTTCCGGGTGATGTGACCACCCAGCGCGACGAGGAACGAAGAACATGTTGAGCTACGACGCGACCGCGATCTCGGCCGCACCTCCTGCCGTCGTGTGGCGGCTGCTCGTCGACGCATGCACCTGGCCCGTCTGGTCGGCCGTGGACAGTCTTGTCGTCGAACGGTCCAGCGGCCTCGATGCCGGCGGGCAGGATCCCGTCGGCTCGGTTCGCGCGTTCCGCACCGGGCGGACGGTGACCGGGGAACGGGTGACCGGGCTCGTCGAGGAGAAGCAGCTGACCTACGAGGACGCGTTCAACCCGACCATCCGCGACTACCGGGCGGTCGTCGACCTCACACCGACTTCCGACGGTGGCACGAGAATCCACTGGCACGGCACCTACAACGCCCGCTTCGGGCTGGGGTGGCTGATGAAGCGCGTCATGCGACGCGTCATGCAGCAGATGGCCGACGGCCTCGCCTCCCACGCGGCGAAGGCCAGGTGACGTCAGCGCGCCGACCGGACGTGGGCGATGTACGGCTCGTAGGCCGAGAGGTCCCGGTGCGGCTCGTACCGGCTGAGGTAGTAGTAGTCGGCCACGATGTTGGCCTGCTGTTCGGTGTTGAAGTCGGCGAACGTCCTGCCGCGCAGGCCTTCGGCGCCGCCGTAGTCGTAGAGGCTCTTCACGAAGAACCCCGCCAGGGCGGTCGGGAGCAGGCTGAGAACGCTGCGGCCGCGCTGGTACTGGTAGGCGTGGGTCAGTTCGTGCACCAGCCAGCGCTCGTACCTCGCCCGGTGTTGCGGCGTGGTCAGGACGCCCTTGGGGAACGTGACGAGCTTCGGCAACGTGCGGGCCACGCCGAAGCTGCCCAGCAGACCGCCTTCGGCCAGGCGCAGGGCGCTGATGTCGAGTGCGTCGCCGAACACCTCATGGGCGATCTCGGCCTCGCGTGACTCCAGGTTGCGGCGGAACACCATGGCAGCTCCCCTGTAAGAGCGCTAGTCCTGTTTGGACAATGAGAACACGAGATCACGCCGTGAGCCGGTAGCGGATCTCCTTCAGCTCGGCCCCGCCGATGGTCTCGGTCTTCACGAGGCCGTCGGCGCGGAACCCGAGCCGTTCGTAGAAACGCCGGGCCCGCGGGTTCTCGTCGAACACCCACAGCACCACGTCCTGCTCCGCGCCGAGGGCGGCCCTGGCCAGCTCGAAACCCAGGCTGGTGCCCCACGCGGAGGGCAGCACGTAGAGCGCGTGCAGCTGGAAGGCCGCATCCGGCTCCTCGGACGGACCGGCGGCCGCGAAGCCGGCGATCTCGTCGTCCACCGGCCCCACCCACACCCCACCGCGCGGGATGGCGTGTTCCCACATCGATGTGCGCGCTTCAACGGAGAGACTGTCCAGCACGGAGTCCGGGACCAGACCGCGGTACGCGGCCTGCCAGGTGCGCACGTGCACCGACGCGACGGCCGGTGCGTCGGAGGCGGCTGCGGGACGGACTGTCATGTCATCCCCCGGTGGCATGATCGGTGCATGCGGATCATCGTCGACGCGGATCCCGGCATCGATGATGCCCTCGCTTTGTACTACCTGCGCGCTCAGCCCGACACCGAAATAGTCGCCATCGGCACGGTCCACGGCAACGTCGGGGTCGAGCAGGCCACGGCCAACGCCCTGAGGCTCGCCGAACGCCTCGGCCTCCAGGTCCCGGTCGCCATGGGAGCCGCGAAACCGCTCGCGCAACCACTGATGACCGCGGAGGACGTGCACGGCCAGGACGGCCTCGGCGGGTACGCGGGTGACGATCCGCAGACCTCTCCCACCGGGGAAAGCGCCGCCGAGCAACTGGCGAACATGGCCAGGGAGCACCCGGGAGAGCTGAACCTGCTGGCCATCGGGCCGCTCACCAACGTCGCCCTGGCATTGCAGATCGAGCCCCGGCTGCCGCAACTGCTCGACCAGGTGGTGGTCATGGGTGGCGCGCTGAACGTGCCGGGCAACATCACCTCCTACGCCGAGGCCAACTTCTGGCACGACCCGGAGGCCGCCGACCTCGTGCTCGGAGCCGGGTTCGAGCAGCTCACGATCGTCGGCCTCGACGTCACCATGGAAAGCCACGCGCCCGGCGAGTGGCTCGACGCGCTTCCGCACGACTGCTACCCGCGGCAGATCCTCGGTTTCTACGCCGACTTCTACGGCAGCTTCCTGGGCAGGACCGGGTTCGTCCCGCACGACCCGCTCGCGGCGGCGATCCTGCTCGACCCCACCCTCGCCACCTACCGCGAGGACAGGTTCGCGATCGAGCTAACCGGCCGCTACACGCGGGGCAAGATCGTCGCCGACCAGCGGTTCCTGGCGGAGGGCAGCCCGTTCAGCCGCGACATCGCCACCGAACGCACGAAGGCCAGGTACGCCGTCACCGCCGACACCGCTCGGTTCCTCGACCAGCTGAGGCACGCTGTGACACAACCATGACGAACCATCGACGGGACCTGGACAAACGTCCGGCACCGTCGGAGGTATGAACGTCCACTTGAAACGATGGCTCGTGGTCTCGGGGGCGGCCGTGGTCATCGCGGCGGGCGTCGTGGCCGGGGGTTCCTACTGGCGGCTGGAGAGCAATCTCAAGACCGTCGATCTCGCCGAGGAGATCACCCACCCCAGGCCTCCGTCGACGCCTGGCCGCCCGCTGAACATCCTGCTGCTCGGCAAGGACGACGGGCGGTCCGACACCGCCATGGTCGTGCAGCTGAACGCGAAGGGCGACCAGGCGCGCGTCGTCAGCATCCCGCGCGACACGATGGTGCCGAGGCCGCGGTGCGGGGTGCACCCGCCGGCCGCGATCGCCATGTTCAACAGTGCCTTCTCCACCGGCGGTGCCGCGTGCACGGTGGCGACGGTCGAGCAGATGAGCGGCATCCGGATCGACCACTTCGTGCAGATCGACTTCAACGGGTTCCGCGACGTGATCGACCGGCTCGGCGGCATCGAGGTCACGATGCCCGAGGCGATCGACGACGAGAAGAGCGGGCTGCACGTGCCGGCCGGGCCGACGCGGCTCGACGGGACGCAGGCACTCGCCTTCGTCAGGACCCGCTACAGCATCGGTGACGGCAGCGACCTGAACCGCATCAAGAACCAGCAGCTCTTCCTGCGGGCGCTGAGCGAGAAACTGGCGAACGAGAACTGGCTCGCGAGTCCGCAGAAAACCCTGCAACTCGCCGACATCCTCACGAAGTCGATCGTGACGGACAGCGAGATCGGGTCGATTCCGGAACTGGCCGATCTCGCGGGAAAACTCACCGCGTTGAAACCGGACGCCATCACCTACGTGACGTTGCCGACCGAGACGTACCTGCCGGATCCGAACCGGGTCCAGCCGCGGCAACCGGAAGCGGACGCGCTGTGGAAGGCGGCCTGAGCTAACAGGCCGCACCCTGCCATTCGCTCGGACGAGGCCACGGCTGAGAAGACCCCCAGCGCTCCTCAGCCGTGGACACGTTGCCCCAGTCGGTCACTACCACCTTGCCGGTCTCCCGATCTCGTGAAGGACGTGGAGTCGAGGTTGTCAGACCACCTCGTTATGGTGGGGTCTGACCGCCTGTCCGGTGCGTGCGCCGCAGTTCAGACGGGTGGTGCACGTTTTCCGGTCCGGACGAGGTGGAGGCCGCTTGGGACCCCGTGGCGTCTTCGCGGAGCGCTTCGCGCTGCTCTACGCGGAGGCAGGTGATCCGCCACTGAAGCGGGTCACGGAGTCGGTCGCCCGCGCCCGCCGAACGGACGAACAGGGCAGACCGGTCCGCGTGCCCGCGCAGCGGGTCAGCGACTGGCGGCGCGGGCGCAACGTCCCCGCCAGGTTCAGCGGGCTGCGCGCGGTGCTGCAGGTCCTCGTCGGCGAGGCGCGCAAGCGGAAGCCCCAGCCGGCGATCGACGGACTGTACGAGCTCGACGCCTGGCGCACCCTCTGGGAGGAGGCGCTCGCGAGTCCCGCCGGCGCGTCGGACACACCTCCGCAGGAAGACAGCGCCGTCTGCCCGTACATGGGGTTGAGCGCATTCGGGCCGCAGGACGCGAACTGGTTCTTCGGCCGGGAAAGGGCGACGAGCGCTCTTCTCGACCGGATGGACGAAAACGGCATCACAATGCTCGTCGGCGCGTCCGGTGCCGGTAAGTCGAGTTTGATGAAAGCGGGGGTTCTCCCGCGCCTGAACAAAGACGCCGTCATCATTTCCCCCGGCACCGATCCGCTGAAGGAGTTCGCGCTCCAGGTGCCGGAGCTGATCCACACGCTGGAGGCGGCGGCCGGGTCGGACGCGCTGGTCGAGTTCGCCCACGAGGTGCAGCTGGCGGTCGGCGACCGGGTGGTGATCGTCGACCAGTTCGAGGAGGCGTTCACGCTCGGCGGCGACGAGAACCGGTTGCGGATCTTCGTGCAGGCCCTGCACGCGGCGGCGCGCAAGACGGCGGTCGTGCTCGGCGTGCGGGCCGACTTCTACGCCCGCTGCCTCGACTTCCCCGAGCTCGCCGAGGCGCTGCAGAACAGGCAGATGGTGCTCGGCGCGATGTCGGCGGCCGAGGTGCGCGACGCCGTGACGAACCCGGCCAGGGCCGCCGGCCTGCAGCTGGAGGCGGGCCTGGTCGACCTCATGCTGCGCGACCTCGGCACGCACAACCGCCGCGGCAAGGACGCCTACGACGCGGGCGCGCTCCCGCTGCTCAGCCACGCCCTGCTGGTCACGTGGCAACGCAGGCAGGCGGGCCGTCTCACGATCGCCGGCTACCGGGCGGCGGGCGGCATCCAGGGCGCCGTCGCCACCACGGCCGAACGCGCCTGGTCCGACCTCGACGAACCGGCGCGGGCGGCCGCGCGGCAGCTGCTGCTGCGCCTGGTCAGGGTCGGCGACGACACCCAGGACACCCGCCGCAGGTCGAGCCGCCACAGCCTGCTCGAAGCCAGCACGAACCTCTCCGCCACCGAACGCGCGCTGGAGGTCCTCACCCACGCCCGGCTGATCACGATGGACGCCGGCAGCGTGGAGATCACCCACGAGGCGTTGCTGCACGCGTGGCCGAGGCTGCGCAGCTGGATCGACGAGGACCGCGCGGGCAACCTCACCCGCCAGCGCCTCGAGGAGGACGCGACGGCGTGGGCCGAGAGCGAGCACGACTCGTCGCTGCTCTACCGCGGCGCACGGCTGGAGGGCGTGCGGCAGCAGCAGGACGTCACGGCGGTCGCGAAGGAGTTCGTGCGGACGTCCGAACGCCAGCACCGCAAGAGCGTCTGGCTGCGCCGCAGCGCCGTCTCGCTCGTGGTGGTGTTCGCTCTGATCGCGGCGAGCGCCGCGGTGATCGCCGTCCGGCAGCGCAACGACGCGGTGTTCCGCCAGGTCGTCGCCGAGGCGGACCGGCTCACCGACACCGACCCGTCGCTCGCCTCCCAGCTGCTGCTCGCCGCCCACCGCATGCGGCCGGACGACCAGGACGTCGTCTCCCGCCTGCTCTCCAACCAGCAGACCCCGCTGGCCGTGCCGCTGCACGGGCACACCGGCGCGGTCTACCTGACGTCGTTCACCAGCGACGGCGACGTTCTGGCGACAGCGAGCTACGACCGCACCGCCCGCCTGTGGGACGTGCGCGACCGCTCGAACCCGAAACCGCTCGCGGTGATCACCGGTCACACCGGCTGGCTCAGCTCCGCGGTGTTCTCCCCCGACGACCGCGTGCTCGCCACCACCGGCGAGGACAGGACGATCCGGCTTTGGGACGTCACCGACCGCGCGCACCCCAGGCACCTCAAGACGATCGAGACCGGCAACGGCACCACCTACCTGCTGGAGTTCAGCCCGGACGGCAAGACGCTCGCCGCGGCGAACGACGACAAGACGGCGCGGCTGTGGGACGTCAGCGATCCCGCGAACGCGAAGCCGCTCGGTGACCCGTTGCGCGGCGCCACCGCGGCCGTGCGGACGCTCGCCTTCACCCCGGACGGCAGGACGCTCGCCACCTCGGGCGACGACAGGACCATCCGGCTGTGGGACGTCGCCACCCGCACCATGGTCGGGAAACCGATGACCGGGCACACCGACGGCCTGCACTCGGTGGCGTTCAGCCCGGACGGCAAGATCCTCGCCTCCGGCAGCGACGACACCACCGTGCGGCTGTGGGACCCCGCGACGCAGCAGCCGATCGGCGACGCGCTCGTCGGCCACACCGGCGGTGTCTGGTCGGTGAAGTTCAGTCCCGACGGGCAGGTGCTCGCCTCCGGCGCGGCCGACGGCACCGCGAGGTTGTGGAACCTCAGCGACCCGGCGGCCGCCAACCAGATCGGCAGACCGCTCGCGGCACCCAGCGGTGGCGTGTTCGCGGTCGGCTTCACACCGGACGGCCGGGCCCTCGCGACCGGTGCGGGCGAGAACTCGGTGCGGCTGTGGTCGTTGCCGCAGAACATGGTGCTGGTCCGCGGCTCGAACGTCGTGTACCCCGTGTTCAGCGCGGACGGCTCCCTGCTCGTCGCCGGCGACGGCATCGGAACGGCCAGGCTGTGGGACTCGGCCGACCCGCACGCCTTGCGCTCGCTCGGCTCCGCGGTGGTCGGCCCCGACCGGGGCACCATCAGGCCGAAGCTGCGGCCGGGCGGCGGTGTGCTCGCGACCGCCAACGGCCTGACCGACCAGACCGTGCGGCTGTGGGACATCGAGAACCCCGCGAACACCGTGCCCCTCGGCCCGCCGCTCGTGCTCAACACCCGGTTCGGCTCCACGCTCGGTTTCTCGCCCGACGGCAAGATCCTGGCGACCGGCGACGACGACAAGTCGGTGCGGCTGTGGGACGTTCGTGATCCCGCGCACCCGGTGTCGCTGGGTGCGCCGCTGACCGGGCACGACGCGTACGTCAACGACGTCGCGTTCAGCCCGGACGGCAAGACGCTGGCGACGGCGAGCAGCGACCGCACGATCCGGCTGTGGGACGTGACCGACCCGGCGGCACCCCGGTTGCTGGGCAAGCCGGTGACGGACAACGTGGAACCGGTGCACCGCGTCGTCTTCACCCCCGACGGGCACACGTTGATCACCGGCGGCACCGACAAAGCCATCCGGATCTTCGACGTGCGGGACCGGGAGAAACCGTTGGCGCTCAGCGTGCTCAGCGGCCACACCCAGGAGGTCAGCTCCCTGTCGGTGACCTCGGACGGCAGGACGCTCGCGAGCGGCAGCGCGGACAAGACGTTCCGGCTGTGGGACATCAGCGATCCCGCGCGGGCCGCCCCGCTGGGTCAGCAGATGTCGCTCGCCTCCGGTGTCGAGCCGACCGTCCACTTCAAACCGAACAGCCGCGTGCTGCTGACCGGTGGCGGCGACGGGGTCCTGCGGCTGTGGGACATCGACGTCGCGCACGAGGCCGACCGCATCTGCGCCACCACCCGTGGCGCGCTCACCGAGGAGCTGTGGCAGACCCGCCTGCCGCAGGTCGAGTTCCGGGCCCCCTGCTAGGGCCTGTATCGAGGTCCCGTTCGATGAGAGTCGCGCCTGAGGTGGTTTCCGGTGGTGCGGCCGGACTATCGCGAACATGGACTTCGATACAGGTCCTAGGGCCGATCAGCCGCTGACGAGACCGTCCAACCGCACCTCATCGGCGGCGCCCCATCGGTTAGTGTCCGCTCCATGCGTCTTCTTGCTCGGGTCGGCAGCTTGCGCGCGGTCGTCGCGGTGACCGTCGGGTTCATCGCCCTCAACATGATTCTGGTGGTGCTCGGGAACATCACGGACTACGGCACGAACGAGGCGTTCGTGCAGCACGTCCTGGCGATGGACACCACGTTCGGCGAAGGGCTGAAGTGGCGGGCGATCACGAGCCCCGCCGTCGTCACGATCGTCTACGTCGCGATCATCCTGTGGGAGGCGGTCTCGGCGGCCCTGCTGACCGCCGGCACCATCGCCTACCTGCGCGACAAGGAGGACAGCGCGCGCAGGTTCGCGTCCGCCGGTCTGCTGATGGTCGTGGCGCTGTTCCTCGGCGGCTTCATCACCGTCGGCGGCGAGTGGTTCGCGATGTGGCAGTCGAAGGACTGGAACGGCATCGGCGCCGCCCTGCGCATGGTGACCATCGCGGGCTTCGCGCTGATCCTCGTGCACCTCAGCCCGCGTCGGGCCACTCAGTAGTCGGCTCCGCGCAGAACACCGGTCCGATCCCGGCGTCTGCGCCCAACTCGGCCCACCAGTCCCGCTGCTCGGCGTCCTCGATCCCGTCGATCACGATGAGCGAGCCCGCCTCGTGCACGTAGCCGATCAGGTCGCTGAGCATGCGCGACATCAACTCGTCGGGCTTGCGGAAACGGTCAGTCAGCCGGACGGCCTTCACGCCGAGCCTGCGCAGCAGCTCGACCTCCGCGATCGAGCCGGTGAAGTCACGGGCACCGATCTGGATGCCCATGTCGGCGAGCAGTTCCAGGTTGTCGATGGCCTCGGGTTCCTCCGACCTGAGCACGTGCATCGGGAAGCCCAGGAACAGCCGTCCGGCCTGCAGCCCGGTGTCCACGAGCGCGCGCCGGACGTCGCGCACGAGGTCGGGACTGCTCGCCAGGCCGCCCTCCAGGCACATCGCGAGCATGTCGTCGTGCCCGCGGGTGGCTGCCGCGGCCGTGCGCAGCATCCACTCGCCGATCGGCAACATCAGCCCGGTGTGCTCGGCCATCGACACGCACTTCTGGTGCACGATCGGGCCGGACTCGCGGTGCCGCCAGCTCAGCTCGGCCTCGGCGCACACCAGGCCCGAACCGTCCAGCTTGACGACGGGGATGTACACGACCTCGATCTCGCCGCTCTCCCAGGCACCGGGCATGACCGCGGCGAGCGCGAACTCCTGCTGCTCCCGCTTGTCCTGCGTGGCGTCGTGCAGCCCCCACTGCCGCCGCCCGCTGCGCTTGGCCCGCCGCAACGTCATGTCCGACGCCCGCAACACCTCGCCCGGATGGTCACCGGGATGCAGCCGCGGCAACACCCCGATCGTCGCCGACACGGCGACCCCGTGTTCACCGAAGTAGACGGGCTCGGCCAGTTCGTGCTCGATCATCCGGATCGTGGTGTCGACGTTCGGCGTCTCCGGCCCGTTCTCGACCAGGACGGCGAACTCGTCACCTCCGAGCCGCGCGACCATCGCCTTCTCGCTCGAGAACACGGAGCTGAGCCGCTCCGCGACGAGCTTGAGCACCTTGTCGCCGATCTCGCGCCCGAGCCCGTCCGTGATCACCGCGAAGGCGTCGAGGTCGAGGTGGTACAGCGTCACGCCGTGCTCGATGTCGCTGTGCAGCAACGACTCCAGCCGCGTCGTGAGGTACTGCCGGTTCGGCAGCCCGGTCAGCGCGTCGTGCAGCGACTGGTACTGCAACCGCCCGCCGAGCAACGTGAGCTGGCTGTCGTCTTCGATCATCACGACGTAGTGCCGGGGGTTGTCCTCGGCATCCCTTTGCACAGTCGCCGCAAGGAGAACGCGGAAGTGCTCGCCGTCCCGGTCGATCAACCTCGGCCGCTCCTCGATCCGGCGCATCCGCCCGTACCGGAGACTCGCCAGCGCGTCGGTGATGAGAGGCAGATCGGCCGGCGCGATCAGGTCTGTGAGCGTCATCCCGGCGACGTCCTCGCGCCGGAGGATGGTGCATAACGCCTCGTTCGCCCGCTCCAGCGCCCCGTCGAGGCTGACCATCGCGATCCCGGTCGACGAGCGCGCGAAGATGTCCTCGAACCGTTCCTCGCTGGCCTGCAGATCCAGCTGCACGGCCCGGTTCGCCCGCAGCAGCGCCTGGCTGATGCTTTCCTGCTGTTCCAGCACGAACGCCTGGATCGCCTCGGTGTACGCCGCGGAAACGGCTCCGATGACCAACGCGGCCCGCTGCGCGCCGGCACCCTCCTGCACGACGAACCGCGCGAGGACGTCGATCGACTTCCGCAGGCTGTCCCCGCCGACGCAGTGGATCTCGACCAGGCGGGTACCGACCTGGGAGGCCGCGGCGGGATCTTCGGCGACCGCCTCGGCCACCACGTTGAGCAGTTCGTGCAGTTCCTCGGTCAGCTTGGCGTTCGACAACGGGATGTAGGCGGTCCGCCCGATCTGCATCGCCCACTCGCGCGCCAGCGCGTCACGGCCCAGCGGGCGTGACGGTCTCGCGTCGTCCTGGCTCCGCAATCCGTTCCACCTGACCTGTTCGGCGAGCAACGGTCCGGGAGCCTACCGCCGGTACACCGCACAGCCCCGTCGCACGGCGGCGTTCCCTCCAACGGGGGTACGGCAGCCCGGCGGCGTTACCGACTTTACTCGCTCGATCGGACCAACTTCCTCGCGGAACGGCCCAGCTCAAGCCCCGGTTCCCAGGATATGTCTCAATTGGGCCAACAGGTCTGACCGTGACGTAGATCCCAGCCTCTGCCGCATCCGGGCCATGTGGTGCTCGACGGTCTTGGCGGAGATGAACAGCCGGTCCCCCACCTGCTTGTAAGTCATGCCCTCCAGCACCAGCCGGGCCACCTCGCGCTCCCGGTCGCTGAGCTTCCCGGCGTCCTCGGCCACCGGAACCGCGTCGGCCTCGGCGCGACGGGCCGACACCGGCCGTCCCTGCAACAACCGTGCGCAGTCCAGCAGCCGGACCATCGCCTGCCGGTCGGAGGTGCGGATCGCCGCCTGTCCGGCCAACCTCGAGGCGTCCCACCACAACCCGACCGCGTGCAGGCTGCGAGCGGCCTCCTCGACCCGGTCCGGATCGACCTTGCCGGCGACGACGTCCAGCCAGCACTCGGCCGCGGTGGAAACGATCCCGCAGTACCGGCTGCGATCGCGGTTGACCGCCAGCGCGGCCGCGTGTTCCTCGGCCACGGCCGTGTTCTCGTCGATGATCGCCGCGTGCAGCAGGCTCCAGTGCAGCTGGGTCGCCCACAACGGCGGATTTCCCAACGCCCGCAACAGGGCCGACGCCTGCGCCAGGTGCGGCGCCAGCCGGTCCTGGTCGCGCAACCGGGCCGCGGCCGCCGCGAACTCACCCAGCGGCAGCAGACTGAAGAGGTCCACCGGATGCCGGAGCACGGCCTCGCAGGCCTGCTCCCACGTCCGGCGCAACGTGGCCAGGTCGCTGTTGCGCCGGGCCACCCCGACTTCCAGCGCCACGGCGAAGATCCAGTCACGCGGTTCGAACGCGCCACGGACGGACATCAGGGTCTCGCGCGCCACGGTCAGGTTGCCGCGCAACATGTGCAGCCAGGCCTGTAACAACCGGTGCCGCACCGACATCAGCACGCCACCGGCCCCGGTCTCGACCGCGCGGTCGAGCACCGACTCGGCGACGTTCGGCTCGCCGCAGTGCACCGCCACCAGTGCGGCCAGCGCGGCGGGGCTGTCCGGCAGCAGCACGGCACCGCCGGCGGGTTCGAGCATCGACGACGCACGGACCAAAGTGGACAGTGCGGCGGTCTCGGCACCGGCCACGGACTGGCGAACGCCCTGCAACATCAGCGAAGCCGCGCCACCGAGCATCGTCGGCGGCTGCGGGGGCGTCTCGTCGAAGAGGTGCCCGGTGCCGATCAGGCCGATCCCGGCGAACGCGGCGGCGTAGGGAGTGGCGGCCCAGCGGAACAGCTCCGTGCTGCGCGCCAGCTGGCCGCGGTGGGCCAGCGCGACAGCGGCGACCTCGGCCGCGGTCCGGCGGTGTGGCGTGTCGGAGGAGCTGATGACCTGGTCGGCGAGACGCAGCGCGGCGTCCAGGTCGCCCGCCATCGCCGACGCCGTGGCCCACGAGGCAGCGGTCTCCGCCGAGGGCGCACCACCACCGGTCGAGGCCTTGAACAAGGAAGCCGCGAGCGCGGGATTCGAGGACAGGGCTTCACGGGCGGCGGCCGCGAACACGGGCCCGCCGATGCCGGTGTCCAGCAACGGCCGCACCAGGTCCAGGACGGGTCCGCCGCGGTCGAGCTGGAGCTGGGCCAGCTTCTGGCGCACCGCGATCCGCCGCTCGGCACGGGTCAGGGCGCCCACCGCACGGTGGGCGAGCGGCAGCAGGGTGCCGTCCTCGGCGAGCAGGCCGGTGGCGCGGGCGGCCTCGATGATGTCGCTGACCTCGTCGAAGTCCTTGCCCAGCAACGCGGACAGCAGGTCCAGGCGCTGGGCGGCGCCGGCTTCGGCGGCCAGCAGGAACTTCTGCAGGTCCGGGTCGAGCCAGTCGAGGTCGGACCGGAACGTGCTCAGCACCTCCCCGGAGACCTCCGAGACGGCACCAAGACGTTCCACCAGACCGGGAACACCACCGGTCTGCGAGAACACGAAGTCCACGACGGGCTTGGGCGCGTGCAGGAACTCGCGGACCTGGTCGCGGGAGAACGGCGCCAGCGGCACGACCACCGCGCCACGGGTCAGCTCGGCCAGCACCGCGCGACGCGGCCACGGCCGATAAGCCAGAACGAGCAGGGACTCGGCAGCCAGCTCACGCAGGGAGGCGTCGTCCAGCAGGTGCGCGTCGTCGACCACGCGCACGGCGGTGTTGGTCACCTCCGACAGCAGCACCGTCTTGCCGTAACCACCAGGCGCAGCAACGACAACGCGCAGACGATCGCCGGAAGCAGCGTCGTTGATCCGGTCGAGCACACCTCGCACCGAGGCGTCCAGCACCAACCTGGCTCGCGTGGTCACGCTCAACGGCCGTCCTCATCATCGTCGTCTCGGGAGCGGGAGCCCGACCGGCGGGAAGCGGGCTTCAGCGCGCTGGCCATGCGCTTCACCCTGCGCGGCGGCAGCTCCAGCGGGGGCACGTCCACCGGCGGGCGCGGCGGTGGCGTGGTGAACTCGTCGTCGTCGGGCCTCGCGACCTCGCCGACAGGGAAACGCAGCGACGCTTCGCGGGTGTGCACCAGGACCGAGGTCTCGAGCGGTTCCGGCTCGGCCTCGGGACCCAGCAGGACCAGCCGGGCGGCGAACGCGAGGCCCTTCGCGACCGAGTGCTCGGGGGCGGCCTCGGCCAGCACCCGGCAGTCGACCGAGGACGACAGCGCGTCGCCGATCACCGGCATCCGGCAGGCACCGCCGACCAGCAGCACCGCGTCGGGCTGCACCGGTCCCAGCGCGCGGACGAAGGTGCCGACCAGGTGCTCGACGGACGGCCGGATCTCCTCGACGAACTCGTCGCGCGCGATCTCGACCCCGCTGACCACGACGGACGGCGCCGACGGGCCGAACGCCCGCTTCGCCGCCTCGCAGTCGGCGACCGACACCAGGGCGTCCTTGCCCAGCCGGCCGCGGACCAGGGAGGCCAGCAGGTCGTCGAAGTCCACGCCGGCGTGGTGGTCGACGCCCTCGACGTGGTTGACCAGCTCGAACGTCCGGTTCTGCGCGCGACGGACGACGGACGCCGAGAACGCGTGGCTGCCCAGCGAGAACACGGCCAACGACGCGTCAGGCACCACACGGGAGCGCACGGCGTGGTTCTCGGCGGCCGCCATCGGCTCCGGAACGAGCGTCACGTCGTGGACCCCGACCGCCCGCATCGCCGCGTGGAGCTGTCCCCGGCGATAGGGGCCCCACCCGGCCGGGTGGCTCACGGCCACGTGACGTGGCTGTTCACCCTCCCGGGCGACGACCTCGCCGATGACCCACATGATCAGCAGCGCGGTGAGCTCCTCGGCCGGGCAGGTCTCCGGCCCCAGCGAGATCGGCACCGCGTCACCGACTCGGCGAGCGAACCCGGAGGCCGTCCAGCCGGGAGCACCACGCTCGCCGACCGAGAACGTCCCCGCGTCCGTGAGCTGCAGCAACGACGGCACCACCAGGGCGATCTCGGCATCACGGGCACCGTCGAGACGGCACACCGCGGCCGTCGTCCGGGTGGTCCCGACATCGACTCCGAGTACGTACGCCAAGTCACTTCCTCACCTGTTCGCAGCAGCGACCAGTACCTACACGGGTGAACGAGAGACGCTCAAGTAAGGCCCCTAATCCCCTAGGGGGTCAACGAGCATCACCCCTTCGGGGAACGGGGATTCACTGGGAGTGATCCCCGATGTTGGGGGCGGCCCGCTCTCAATAGCTTTCAGCCACACACCCCAAATGACCCGTGCACCAACAACAGGAGTTCCCTCAGATGATCCAGCCCAGCACGCTCCACGACTTCGTGCTCAACCTGCTCAGCGACCCGTCCCTCAAGGCCGCGTTCGCCGCCGATGCTCAGGGCACCCTGGAGCAGGCCGGTCTGGCCGACATCACCGCCGTTGACGTGCAGGAAGTCATTCCGCTGGTCATCGACCTGCTGCCGGAGACACCCGCTGGCGTGCCCAGCCTCGAGGGCGTCTACCTGGACGGTGTCGCGGAAGACGTCCTGGCGGAGGGGCCGCTCGGCGCCATCAGCCAGCTGCAGGCCGTCGCGTCTCAGCTGACCTCGTCGGGTCTGTCCCTCGACAACCTCACCACCACCTCTTCGGCCGGCCTGCTCGCCGCCGACGAGGACGGCCTGACCGTGTGGGCCGGCTCGAACACCGCCGACACCTACGGCGCCGGCGCCGTCAAGCTCGACGGTGACTTCTCCGTCGTCGGCGACGTGGCCTCGGTCCTCGACCAGACCACGTCCCCGGTCACCGGCACCGTGCTCGACGTGGCCGACACCGCCACCGCGACCGTGGACGCGCCGGTGCACGGCGTCACCTCGGCCGTTCCCGGCGTCGACGGCGTGCTCGGCCAGCTCGGCGGCGTGACCGGCCTCGCCCACGACGCCCTGGGCGTGCTGGGCGGCGGCGACGCGGGCCTCGGCGTCCTCGACGTCACGGGCCTCGGCAGCATCTCCGAAGGCAACATCGGCGTGAAGACCGACGACACCATCGGCCAGGTCCAGCACACCGCGTCCGGCGTCGTCGACACCGCCACGGGCCTCACCGGCTCCGCGACCGGCCTGACCGGTGACGCCGCGGGCGTCGGCAACGTGCTCGGCACCGTCACCGACGTCACCGGCAACGTCCCGGTCGTGGGTGACCTCGACCTGGGCCTGCTCGGCTGAGACCGAACCACCCTTCCTGATCCGAACCGGCCCTGTCGCACCTGGACAGGGCCGGTTCGGCGTCTGCACAGCATGATCGGCGCGGCCCGCTCGGTGAGCAACGTCACCGCCCCTCCGAACAGCCGGGTACGGACGGAACCGGACCGGACTTGCGTTCGAGACTTTCACCCAGGGGGGTGAACACGGCACTATGAGTCAGGTGATGGCACCGCCCTGGCTCGACGTGCTCGACGAGACGATCGGGGCCTGCGTCACGCACCGGCGGCCCGACCTGGAGGCCCGGCTGCGCGAAAAGCGGGCACAGCAACTCGACCCCAAGTTGCGCGTTCTCGTCGTCGGCGAGTCCAAACAAGGCAAGAGTCAGCTCGTCAACGCACTGCTCAACGCCCCCGTCTGCGCGGTGGGCGACGACATCACGACGACCGTGCCGACCTTCGTCCAGCACGCCGACACGCCGTCGGCGGCGCTGGTCCGCAACGCGTCCGCACGCGGGTCGATCTTCCACACCCCGACCGAGCGCATCGCCGTGCCGATCGACCAGGTGACGAAGCAGGCCACCGCGCAGTCGCAGCACGTCGTGCGGGCCGAGATCGGCATTCCGCGCGCGTTGCTCGACAGCGGGCTGGTCCTGATCGACACGCCCGGCGTCGGCGACACCCGGTCCGCGCACACCGCCAGCACGTTCGCGACGCTGATGCAGGCCGACGCCGTGCTGCTGGTCTCCGACGCGACCGGTGAGCTGACGTCGGCGGAGATGACGCTGCTCAAGAAGGTCATGCAGGCGTGTCCCAACGTCACCGTGGTCGTCACCAAGATCGACCTGGTGCCGAGCTGGCGCGCCGTCGTGGAGCGCAACCGGGCGCTGCTCGCCCGCGCCGGTGTCGCCGCGAAGCTCATCCCGGTCTCGTCCGCGCTGCGGCTGCGGGCCGCGAAGACCGGTGACCAGCGGCTCAACACCGAGTCCGGCTTCCCCGAACTGCTGGCGTGCGTGCAGCGGGACATCGTCGCCAGTGCCGACCTGCTGGCCCGCCGCGCCGTCGCCGTCGTGGCCTCGTCGGCCCTCAGCCAGCTGGTCACGCCGTTGCGCGAGGAGCTGACGGCCCACGACTCGTCGCACACGGTCGCCACGATCTCGACGCTGCAGGAGGCCCAGCGGCGCGTCGACGAGCTGCGGCGCCGGTCCGCGCGCTGGCAGAACGTGCTCAACGACGAGATGGCCGACCTGATCTCCGACGTCGAGTACGACCTGCGCGACCGGACCCGCAAGATCCTGCGCGAGGTCGACAAGACCTACGACGAGGCCGATCCCGCGATCGGCTGGGACAAGTTCGAGCAGTGGCTCGAGGACAACCTCAACGAGGCCGCCACGACGAACTTCGCCTGGCTGATGGAACGCGCGGAGTGGGTGGCCGCGAAGGTCGCGAAGAACTTCCCCGTCTACCGCGAGGACCTGATCCCCGGTTCGGTGCTGCCCGACGACCTGCTGGAGCCCGTGAGCAAGCTGGAGAAGCCGAAGATCGAGCCGTTCTCGGTGCCGCAGAAGCTCTTCACCGGTCTGCGCGGCTCCTACGGCGGTGTGCTGATGTTCGGTCTGGTCACCTCGCTCGCTGGGATGCCGCTGATCAACGTGATCTCGCTCGGCGCCGGCGCCCTCTTCGGCGGGAAGTCCGTTCTGGACGAGAGCGACCAACGCCTGAAGCGCCGCCAGGCCGCCGCGAAGGCCGCCGCGCAACGGCACGTGGACGACTTCTTCGTGAAGTTCTCCAAGGACGTCCGCGACTCCGGCCGGCACATCCAGCGTTCGCTGCGCAACCACTTCAGCACGCTCGCCGAGGAGCTGCAGGAGACGTTGCTGGAGTCGGCCCGCAGCGCCAAGCGCGCGGTGCAGGACGACCAGACCGACCGCGAGCGCAGGATGCGGGAGGGCCGCAAGGAGCTGGACAAGCTCGTCACGCTCTACAAGCGGGTACAGGCACTCGGGGGTCCCGCGATGGAGCTCACCGCGTGACACTGGACCGCGTCGTCTGGTCGATGCTGCAGGAGGCTCTGTCCGTCTACCGCGACAGCCCCCGCGCCACGGCCTGGCTGCGCTCGCACGTCGAGCGCTACACCGAGCCCGTGCGGATCGCGGTGGCCGGCCGGTCCCGCATCGGCAAGTCCACCGTGGTCAACGCGCTGGTCGGCGACGAGTTCTCGCCGCAGAGCTCGTTCGTCTGGTACCGCGGCGGTACCGAGCCACGCGCCCACGTGTTCTCCGGGCCGAGCCGTCCGCACGAGGTCACGATCGCCAGGCGGGGCAGCCGCCACCACGTGGAGACCGGCGGGCTCGACCGCACCGACCGGGTCGTCGTCGAGTGGCCCGCGCGGACGTTGCGGGACGTCGTCCTGATCGACACGCCGGCCGAGGCCACGCCGGAGCAGGTGCTCGGTGACGCGGACGCGTTGCTGTACCTGATGCGGCACGTGCAGGACGAGGACCTGAAGTTCCTGCGGTCCGCCAACGACCACCCGATCGCCCGCACCGCCGCCGTGCACACGGTCGCGGTGCTCGCCCGTGCCGACGAGATCGGGGCCGGGCGGATCGACGCGCTGTCGTCGGCCAAGCAGATCGCCCGCCGCTACCGCCGTGACGTGGCCGTGCAACCGTTGTGCCAGAACGTGGTCTCGGTCGCCGGTCTGCTGGCGGTGGCCTCGAAGACGTTGCGGGAGAACGAGTTCACCGCGTTGCGGGCGCTGTCCTCACTCGGCCGGGAAGAGCTCGAGGACCACCTGCTGTCCGCGGACCGGTTCGTCGGCGAGCAGTTCCCGCTGACGATGGAACCGGCCGTGCGGCAGGCGTTGCTGGAACGGTTCGGGATCTTCGGCGTCCGGCTGGTCACCGCCCTGATCCGGCAGGGCTTCGACTCGCAGGTGAAGCTGACCGGGCAACTGGTGCAGCGCAGCGGGCTCGGCGAGCTGCGCGACTCGATCGCGGTCCACTTCACCGAACGCCGCGAGGTCCTCAAGGCGCGCTCGGCGTTGCTGGCGCTGGACGTGCTGTTCCGGATGGAGCCACGGCAGAACGCCCGCAAGCTGATGGCCGACCTCGAACGCGTCGTCGCCTCCGCCCACGACTTCCGCGAGCTGCGGCTCATCGCCGCGGTTCAGTCCGGGCGCACGAAGCTGCCGGCCGAACTGCAGACCGAGGCGCTGCGACTCGTCGGCGCCGAAGGCACGGCACCGTCGGCACGGCTGGGTTTCGAGTACGAGGCCGAGGGCCGTGAGGTGCGGGAGGCGTTGCTCGACGCGCTGGTGCGGTGGCAGGCGCAGGCGGCGGACGTCCACGCGCCGAACGACCACCGCCGGGCCGCCCAGATCGTGGTCCGCACGTGTGAGGGACTTCTTCCGCGGTTCCCCTGAGGCACGATGGGCGTCATGGAACTCGTGCGCTGGGGAAACGAGCACTTCGGCTACATGCTGCGGTGGGCCTCCGATCCCCGGATGACGGCGTTCGCCGGCAACGGCATGCCCTGGTCAGCCGACTACGTGAGCGACCGCCACGACCAGGCGTTGAGGCACTGGGAGGACCACGGTTTCGGCCTGTACGCGGTCGTCGAGGACGGCGTGGTCGTCGGCCTGGCACAGATGCTCGACGGCGACCTGGGCGAGATCGAGATCGGCTACTGGATCGACCCCGCGCACTGGGGCCGCGGCGTCGCCAGCGGGGTCGCCGCCGAACTGCGGGACAAGGCGCTCGCGATCGCCGACCGGGTCGTCGCGGGCCACCAGGCGGGGAACACCGCGTCCGGCCGCGTACTCGAGAAGGCCGGCCTGACGTACTTCACCAGCAGGTACCTGGACGGAAGACTTCAGCACCACTACGCGTTGCAGCGAGGTATGAGCGACACGGGAGTACTGCGCTACAGCGCGTTCACGAAGGACCCGGCTGGCGGCAACCCCGCGGGCGTGATGCTCGACGCGTCCGACCTGACCGACGACGAGATGCTCGCCATCGCCGCGAAGGTGGGCTACTCGGAGACGGCGTTCGTGCTGCCGCGTGCCGACGAGCGCGCGTTCGACGTCCGGTACTTCAGCCCCAGGGCGGAGGTGCCGTTCTGCGGTCACGCCACGATCGCCACGTCGGTCGCGCTCGCGGAACGGATCGGCGACGGGCCGCTGACGTTCCACACGCCCGCCGGTGAGATCACCATCGAGACCGCCGCCGGCACGGCGACGCTGACGAGCGTGCCGACCAGCACGTCGCCCGCCGACCCGGAGCTGGTGCGGCAGGCGTTGGAAGCCTTGCGGTACAAGGAGATCGGCGACGCGCCCGTGCACGTCGGCTTCGGCGGGGCACGGCACCTGCTGATCGGGCTGAAGGACCGCGAACAGCTCGCTGAGCTCAACTACGACTTCGACGCGTTGCGCGACCTGATGCTGGCGCACGACCTCACGACCGTGCACCTGTGGTGGCGGGAGAATGCGAACCTCGTGCACGCCCGCGACCCGTTCCCCGTCGGCGGAGTCGTCGAGGACGCGGCGACGGGTGCCGCCGCTGCCGCGTTCGGCGGCTACCTGCGCGACCTGGAGGGGCCACAGCGGTTCGTCATCAGCCAGGGCGAGGACATGGGCAGGCCGTCACGGCTCGAGGTCGACGCCACGCGGAACGACCGCCGGGTCAGCGTCACGGGTGCCGCCGTGGTCATCCCCTGACCCGGTTTTTGTGGGAGAGTGCTGCACCACATGGGATTCGACGCCGCTGCCACGGTGTGCAGGGTTCGTGGCAGCAGCGTCGAACCGAGGGGTGCGCACCCTCCCGCGCCGGACCCGATGGCGCTGCCGCAAGCGCCGGGCCGGAAGATCGATCGACATCACTATGCCCCGATCGACGGGTGGCGGCGCATTCAGAAGGGGGATAGAAGGTCTTTATGCCCGAGTTGGAGCTCCGCCACCTCCGTGCGGTTCGCACGATCGCCGAAGAGGGCAGCGTGACGAGGGCCGCGACGCGGCTCGGACTGACCCAGCCCGCCCTGTCCGCGCAGTTGCGCACCGTCGAGAGACTGGTCGGCGGCCAGCTGTTCGACCGGACGCGCAACGGTTGCGTCCCAACGGACCTGGGCCGCCGGGTGCTCGGGACTGCTCGCCTGGTGCTCGACGAGATGGCCCAGCTGATGAGCACCACCCGGGAAGCGGACCGGCGCGGCCCGTTGTTCCTCGGTTGCAACCCGATCCTGTACTTCGCCCGGCTCGTGGAGGGCCTTCGCCAGCTCAACCCCGACGTGCGGGCGGAGGTCCGGCCGTCGTCGGCGGAGATCGTGGACATGCTGGAGGCCGGGGAGATCCACGTCGCGCTGTTCGAGTTCTTCGACGGGATGCACGCCAGGAACCTCGCGGGGATCGAGCTGCGCAAGCTCGTGACCGAACCGGCGTTCGTCGCGGTGTCGGAGACCGATCCGCTGGCCGCGCAGGAGGAGGTGGACCTGGCCCAGCTCGCCGACCGCGATTGGGTCACGCCGCCCCGGCAGCACATCGGCAGCCGGACGCAGCTGTTCCAGGCCTGCGCGGACGCCGGGTTCGTACCGCGGCTGACCCACCACACCGGTGAGGCGAGCATGGCCCGCGGGCTGGTGGCGGGCGGCTGCGTCTCGTTCGCCGCGGCGCCGTCCCGCACCGGCGATGGCATCGTGATCAGGCGGTTGCGCGGGATGCCGCTGATGACCGACATCTTCGTGGCGACCCGGCGCGACTCGCCGGTGGCGGGGCGGGCGCACGAGGTGTTCGCGTGCGCCGCCGACGCCTACCGGTCGGTGCTGGACCGCAATCCGGAGTACCGCAAGTGGTGGGACGCGCACCCGGAGGCGCATCCCGAGTTCACCTGAGGGGTCTTACCGGATCGGGCGGGACGGCCGCCCGATCAGCTTCTCCAGGTCCGGGCGCACCTCGGCGAAGACGCCCTCGCGGATCGCCTTGAAGAAGTCGACCACGAACGCGGGCATACCGGCCGCGACCAGGTCCTCGTCGCTGACGTCGCGGAAGCGGTCGCCCGCGAGCTCCGGGAACGACCAGGTGGTCGAGCCGGTGAGCTCGTAGACCTGGTTCTCGTGGCCGTCGGTGGTGAGGGCGACGGCGGCGGCGAGGGCGTAGTCGTCACGGGCGGCGCTCGCGACGCGGCCGTCCTTGGTGGAGACCGCGACGGTCTCGCCGGCCAGGGCGCCGAGGTAGTTCTCGTGGTACATGCCGTTGCGCAGGATCGTGAACGGGATGCCGGTGGCGCGGATGGCCTCCTCGGTGGCCTTGTGCACGACCGCGACACCGACGGTCGAGGTGTCCGCGTCGGTGATGCTCGTGTAGAGGAGGTGGCCGACGCCGTGCTCCACCGCCTTGGCGATGGCGTTCTTGTGCTGCTGGATGCGGGTGTCGGCGTCGGGCGCCTCGCCGGACACGATCAGCAGCTTGTCGGCGCCGCGGAAGTCGAGGGTCCCGGGCCGCTCGAAGTCGCCCTGGCGGACGGTGACGCCACGCGCGGTCAGGTCGGCGGGGACCTTCGCGGCGTCCCGCACGGACACGATGACCTGCTCGTTCGTGCGGTCGAGGACGTAGCGGACCACTGCGCCGCCGAGCTGGCCGGTTGCTCCGGTGATGAGGATCGTCATGGCCACAACGCTAGGGATAGCGCTAACCTATGGAAAGTACCCACTTTCAAGTTGGGTACTTACCTGGAGGTGAGCATGCAGGTCAAGATATGTCCCGAGCGGGCGATCATGGAACACATCACCAGCAAGTGGGGTGTGCTGGCGCTGCAGGTGCTGTCCGACGGCGGGTCGTGGCGGTTCAGCGAGCTGCGGCGCGAGCTGGCGGAGGTCGTCAGCGAGAAGATGCTCACGCAGACGTTGCGGACACTGGAGCGCGACGGGTTCGTGCACCGCGACGTGAAGCCGGTCATCCCACCGCACGTCGAGTACACGCTGACGCCTCTCGGCAAGGGGGCCGCGAACCACCTCGTGGCGCTCGCGCACTGGATCGAGGCGAACCAGCCGGAGGTCTCCCAGGCGCAGCAGCGCTATGACGCGTCCTGAGGCCCACCGGAGTGTCGACACGGAGACGTCGGGTCAGTCACCCGATTGCGTCGTGAACGTTCTCACTATCCTCCAAGAAACCCAGGTGGATCATCCGATGGGTCACGATTAGGGGGCGCAATCAAGCCCTTGCGCCTGGCACAATGGACCAATGGCCCAACCGTTCACCGACGACAGCCATCCGGCGGAGCCCTATCCGGGCACTCGTCCAGACCACTGTTTCGTCCACGTCGACGAAACTGGCTGGCCAGTGCGACCGGACCTCACGATGGAGTCGGGATGGCGAGTTGAGCCGGAGAACATCGACCTAGACCAATGGCTTGCAAACCACGATGAACCGCCGTTGGCGGGCCGGATGCCGGTGCTCGGCTACGGCTCGAACGCCAACCCCAGCAAGCTCACCTGGCTCCGCGAGGAGCTCGGTCTCGAAGGCCCCGCGGTCGTGCTGCGCGCACGCTGCGAGGGCCTTTCCGCTGTCTGGGCCGCCGGCCTGCGCCTGCGGGACGGCCAGCGCCCCGCCACCCTCGCCGCGGCGCCCGGCGTCGTCGAGGAGCACTCCATCTGGTTCGCCACCCCCGAACAACTGCGTGTCCTGGACCGCTGTGAGGGCCGTGGACTGCGCTATCGCCTCGTACGCGTCCACACGGGCCGTGTGGTGCTCTACAACGGTGGCGTCATCGACAGCGTTCTCGCCTACACGGCAGGCTCCAAGAAGCGGATGCCCGTGCTCTTCAACGGCCGTATGGTCCGTTGCACGGACGTCTCGCAACGAGGCGCGCGCGTGCTGGGCGAAAGGCCTGCGATGACCGATGGGCTGGACGTGACCGAGATCCACGGCGAGCCGTCCGCCGACGACTGGCCCGAGCTGCTGTTCGTCTACGGCACGCTCCAGCCGGGCGCAAGCGCTTGGCACCTGATGGAGCCGCACGTCGTCGAGTCGGAGGAGACGCACCTGCCCGGCACGTTGTTCGACACGGGCCAGGGCTATCCCGCCCTGCGTCCCGGCGCCGGGCTGGGCGTGCCCGGTTTCGTGCTGCGCCTGCGTTCACCCGAGGACGCGCTGCCGTTGCTCGACGAGTACGAGGGCGACGACTACCGCCGCGTGCGCGTCGTGCTGCCGGACGGCCGGATCGCGTGGACCTACATCTGGACCGCCGCGGTGCAGGGCATGTCCGAGTTGCCTGACGGGTGGGACGTCCACCAGATCCGGTGAATTTCCGGCACGGTGTATTGGCAAGTCGACAATTGGGAACATCTCGGTGGTAGGAGGTGCACCCATGACTCGACGGTTGATCGCTTGCGGACTGCTGGTGCTCGCTTCCGTGACAGCTTGCGGGACGAGAACACCGGACAACGCCTCGCAAACGCTGCCGACGGCTTCGTCGCCGCCGTCGTCGACCGATTCGTCCGCCCCCGCGTCGGACACCACGGGAGCAGCCGCTCCCGGGATGAAACGCTGCGACTCGACCACGTTGAAGGGCGAGATCGCCCCCACCGACGCCGGCGCGGGCAACAGGCACGGCAAGTTCGTCGTCACGAACACCGGCACGGCACCATGCACGTTGAACGGCTACAGCGGTTTCCAGCTGCAGAACGCTTCCGGTGCGGTGCCGACCAAACTGGAGCGCAAGGCCGACCCGGCTCCGGTCGCACTGACTCTCGCGCCTGGCGGAAAGGCCACCGCGAACCTGCACTGGAACGTCGTCCCCGCGGGCAACGAGCCGGTGGAACGCCCGTGCCAGCCTGAACCGTCGAAGGTCTCGGCGATCCCGCCGAACGAGACGGAGCCGCTGAGCGTGCCGTGGAACTTCGGCCCCGTGTGTTCGGGTGGCCGGATCGAGATCAGCGCGTTCTACGCCGCCTAGGTGGCTCGGAACGTTGGCTTGATAATTCACGCTTAGCAGGGCGCCCCGCGGCACCGCCCCCACGCCTCCGGTACAACACGAGGGCGTGGGGGCGGCACCACAAGACCGCGAATTCGCCCGGCAACGCTCTACGCTGCCTGAATGCACGCACCCGGATGGCTCGCCGTGCTGCCGCACGGTGAGCGATTCGCTCTTTCCCTCCGCGCCGCCGGCGTGCCGGTGGCGGTGAGCGAGGACATCGGCGCGGTGGTGGACGCCGCCGAACGGCCGGTCGTCCTCATTGGACAGTTCACCGGCGCGCCCGCCGCGGTCCGCTACGCGCAAACGCATTCCGGGCTCGCCGCGCTCGTCCTGGTGTCCCCGGTGCTCGGCATGTGGGACGGCGCGTCCGACGAGCTCGCGGACCTCATGGACGAGGTCAGCTTCGGACCGGCGCTCGGCGACCTGCCCACGTTGTGGCTGCACGGGTCCGGCGACGAGATCGTGCCGATCTCGGACACGCGGGCGGGCACCGACCGGATCCGCGGGTCCGCGTTCGAGGAGTACGTCGCCGCCGGGCTGCTGACCGACGGCGAGGCCGTCACTCGGGTGCTGGAGTTCGTCCGGCGCGTCGTCTGACACCATCTCTGCTGTCATGGACGAAGACGACCTCGTGCTGCTGATCACCGTGGTGGTCGAGGCGGCGGACGAGCAACAGGCGCGTGCCGCGTGCGACGCGCTCATCAGGCGTGCGGGTGCCCAGATCGTGGACGCCCGTGACTGCTCGGACGAGGAGCCGGGCTGCTGGGCCGTCGTCATCACGCGGCCGAGCACCGAGAAGGCCACCCACAACGTCTCGGCGGCGCTGGCGCGGGCCGTCCGCACCTTCGTGCGCGGGCTCGGGGAGGGGTTCGCGACGCCGCGGGTGGCGTGCGAGCCGCCGACGGCGTGGACCGTTCTGGACGAACCGGAGCTGATCAACGGCCTCGTTCCGGGCGCGGAGCGCGTTCTGGTCGAGGCGTGGGCCGGAGATGACCCGTTCGGTGCAGGCACTTTGCGTGACAACTCACCCCGTAGACCGTCTTGATTCACCCGGCCGGTCGGCAGGAACGCTCGACGGGCTGTAGGCGGCATTGTGAGAGTTGCTACACCCGTGGACAAGGGGCCAGCGGCGCGCTCAACTGATCATTAAAGCAAGGCCCGTTAGAGTGGATTCAGGCATCCACCCGGTTAGCCGATCTTCGGTTCCAACTGTGAAAATCTGGGCACAATCTCTACTGACGGTGGTCGTCAGACCATCTGTGTTCCGGAGGGTTCGGGAGCCGACATGGCCAGCATCGAAGAGGTCCGTGCCGCAATTGCCCAGGCGATCGACAAGGCGGCTCAAAGCCAGTCGGCCCTCCAGCAGGCGGCTGAGCTCGCCGAGGACGCGCAGCAGCTGCTGACATCGGTCACGCAGGGCTCCGTGCAGGCGGACGTCGAGACGACGAACGCCCAGTTCGCCCAGGTCGTGTCCGGCGTGAGCGAGCTGCAGAACTACCTCGGCGCGGGCATTTCCGGGGCCGAGGGCATCAACAGCAGGCTTTGATGGCATCCATCGCCGAGGTTCGCGCCGCGCTCGAGCAGGCGAGCGAGATCCTGCGCGAGTCGTACCGCAGTGTGCGATCAGCGCAGGAAGGCCTCGACGAGGCGGTCGCGATCCTCGCCGAGTCCAGCGAGAACCACCACGAGTCCCTGCTTCCACCGGAGTTCGTGCGCGCGAAGGAAAGATTCCCCGATCAACTCGAACTGATGGTGGGAACCCTAGAGCGCATCCAACGACTCACCGTGGAGCTGTGATGAGCAGGCGGGACGACCGGCGGCGCAAGATCGAGGAAGCCTTCGCGGAGTTCCAGCGCGCCGTTTCGGCCGCGCTGGGCTCGGTGGCGCGCGAACACCGCGCGCTCGCCACCGAGCACGCCAAGGACATGTTCGAGTTCACCGTGCGCGGCATGGGCGTCGACCGGGCGCTGAAGGACGTCGCGCTGCGGGACGTGACCCCGTTCCTGACCGTCGACGAGAAGCGCCCGCACAACCCGCGCCGGTCGCCGCTCTCGATGGCCGAGTTCGCCGAGCGGCTCGCCCAGATCAAGCACGACTGGCAGCAGTCCTACCACGAGTGGACGACCACGGGCCCCGACCAGCTGACCGAACTGGTGAGCACGGTGGCCGCCGGTCCCGCGTCGTGGCCGCACGAGTCGTGGCTCGGCCATCCGGGCACGCACGACGGCAGCGAGGGCGTGCCGGAGCTGTGGCGGATCGGCACGGGCGTGGTGACGTCCGCGCCGGAGACCAGGCCGTTCCCCGTCGCCGTACCGCTGCTGGACCAGGCACACCTGCACATCTCGTCCACTCCGGACAGCCGCCAGCTCGCGGACACGCTGGTGGAGAGCCTGTTGCTGCGGGTGCTGTCGCACTTCCAGCCCGGGCTCGTGCACGTGCACGTGTGGGACGTCGGCCAGCTGACCGGGTCGTTGCCTGGGCTCTACCCGCTGACCCGCGCGAACCTGCTGACGGTGCACGACCCGGCGCGGCTGCACGAGCTGCTGGACGAGCTGTCTGAGCACATCCGCCAGGTGCACACGAAGGTCCTGGTCGACGGGCATCTGACCGTGCGTTCGGTCAGCGGTGAGGGCAGGCGCACCGAGCCGTGGCGGATCGCCGTGCTGTTCGGCAACCGCAAGGCGTTGCGGGAAGAACACCAGCAGCAGCTGCAACGCGTGGCGCGCAACGGTTTGGCGTGCGGCGTGCAGCTGTTCATCGTGGACATCCCGATCACGATCAACTCGCCGGTGGAGACCGTGGCGTTGCGCGGTGACGGTTCGGCGACCTGCACGATGACCGGCAAGCACGTGACGGTGACGCTGGACCAGGCCTTCCCGCGGACCCTCGTGCCGCGGGCCTGTGCCGCCATCGCGGAGAAGCGCGAGGAGCGCCGGTCGCGGATGGGCACGTTCGGCGACCTGCTGCCGGACCGGCCGTGGACGGAGAGCTCGGCGGCGGGAGTCATCGCGCCGGTCGGGTTCGACGACGGGGAGCAGGTCTGCGTGCAGCTCGGCGACACCTCGCCGCACGCGTTGATCGGCGGGCCTTCGGGTTCGGGCAAGACGAACTTCCTCTACGCGATGCTCGGCTCGTTGTGCGCGCGGTACTCGCCGGACGAGCTGGAGCTGTACCTGCTGGACTTCAAGGAAGGCGTGTCGTTCGCGCAGTTCGCGCCGGGCCGCAAGGACCCGTCGTGGCTGCCGCACGCGCGCCTGGTCGGCGTGAACGTCAACACCGACCGCGAGTTCGGCGTGGCGCTGCTCCGCTTCCTGTCCGACGAGATGCGACGGCGGGCGGACGCGGCCAAGCAGCACGAGGTCACCAAGCTGCAGGACCTGCGCGCCGAGGACCCGTCCGGTCGCTGGCCCCGGATCATCGCGGTGATCGACGAGTTCCAGTACCTCTTCGGCGAACGCGACCAGGTCACCGCCGCCGCGACCCAGCTGCTGGAGGACGTGGCGCGCCGCGGCCGTTCGCAGGGCATCCACCTCGTGCTGTCGTCGCAGGACGTCTCGGGCATCGAGGGTTTCTGGGGCAAGTCGGCGATCTTCGAGCAGTTCACCGTCCGCATCGCGCTGCCCAAGGCCCGCCGCGTGCTGGCGGAGCCGCAGAACGACGCCGCGGTGGAGCTCCCGCGCTGGCACGCGGTGATCAACCACGAGTCGGGTGTGAAGCCCGGCAACGAGATCTGCCGCATCCCGGACTCGACGTCCAAGGGCACCATGGACTTCCTGCAGAACGAGCTGTGGCGCCGGGAGCCCGGCGAGGCACCCGGCCTGTTCGACGGCAGCAAGGTCCCGCTGCTCGACGCCCTGCCGGACTTCCTCGATCTGCGGCCGGGCGACGCATCGCCTACCGTCCTTCTGGGACAGGTCATCGACGTCGCGGGCAGTGCGGCACGTGTCCGCTTCGCCCGGACGCCGGGCCGCAACATCGCGGTGGTCGGCTCCGTGGTCGGTGACGCGGCCGCGGTGCTCGGCGGAGCGGCCGCGTCACTGGGCAGGCAGCACCACCCGCACGAGGCGGCGTTCACGCTGGCCTGCCTGGTCGACGAGGCGATGCCGTCGATGTTGCACCTGGCGAAGCGCCTGAGCGCCGACGGCCACGACGCCGAGGTGATCCGGATCGACGGCATCCGCGCGCTGCTGGACGCCACGGCGGCCCGGTTGCAGTCGATCAACACCGGCGAGACCGACGCGCCGCTGTCGCCGCACTACCTGGTGCTGTACGGGGTCGACGCCGCGCAGACGTTGCTGGAGCAGAAAGATCCGGCGACGCGATCCTCCGGTGTGGACAGTCTGCGGACCGTCCTGAAGCACGGCCCGGAGAACCGCACGCACGTGCTGGGCTGGTGGCGCGGCGTGCAGAGGCTGAAGGCGAGCCTGCCGCCGGGCGTCTACGACGACATCGGCGCCTGGGTGGCGTTCGACGTCCAGGGCAAGGAACTGCTGTCGCTCGGGCCCGAGCAGGTGATGGCGTGGTCGCCGAGGCCACGCCGCGGCCTGTTCTTCGACCGGTTCGAGCACTCTCGACCGCAAGTGATCATCCCGTTCGACACTGGAGAAGCGTGATGAACCCGATGATGACGACGATGTTCGAGCCGGTCCCGTCGCAGCGCAGGAGCGAGGAGGTGATCGAGGTGCCGGCGGTGTCCGCTGTCGAGCGCTACAAGGAGATCATCGCCATCGCCACCGACGCGGCGGCTCGCCAGCGCAAGCTGGACGAGGTGCGGTGCGCCGAGCTCGCCGAGCGGATCGCGGCGACCCAGCACGAGATCGCCGAGGTGCGCGATCGCGAGCGGGTCGTGCGGATGGGCGTCGCGCTGCACTGGGAGGCGGCCGTCGAGCAGCTGTGGAACGAGCGCTGGCTGCAGATGGTCACGCCACCGCAGCCCGACGAGTCCGTGCCGTCCCGTCCCCAGGGCGAGTACAACCGGGCGATGGACCTCGCCTACCAGGCGCTGGAGGACTCGCTGGCCAAGCGGACCCTGTTGCGCCGCAAGCAGAAGGACTGAGTGCGCCGCTTACGCACCACCGCCGACGTGCTGGCCGCCGGTGACGACTCCCTCGTCCGCTGGGCGTCCCAGGCGCTGTCGGCGGGCGGTGCGGCCTGGGAACACGGCGGTGCCGTCGCCGTGTACGCGCCCTGCCTGGCCCGGCGCCGCCGGCTCGTCCTCTCCGGTCCACCCGAAGGCGTCGCCTCGCTGCTCTGCGCACACGGCCGCGGCGTCGACCTGCGGCCGTTGCTGGAGCGCCGGCTGGCCCGCGAGGTCACGTCCCTGCTGCCCACGCCGTGGCGGGAGGACAAGCCCTTCGGCTGGATGGACCGTTCGGGCACCCTCGACCTCCCGGCGGGAGCCTGCTGGCTCCCAGCTCCGGACGGCGTGGAGTGCCTGCTGCGCGAGGCCAACCCGGAGTCGTGGGCCTGGCCGGGTGAGAGGGGCGTCCACCGCTGGGCGGGCGTCCACGCCGGCACCACCCTGGTCGCCACCGCGGCCGAGGCGTGGTCGTCGGCCGACGTCGGCTTCCTGATGGGCGTGGCCGTCCACCCGTCCCACCGGGGTCAGGGCCTGGGCCGGCGCGTCTGCCAGTTCGTGACCGCGTCCCTCCTCGCGCGGTACGGCACCTGCGCGCTGTTCGTCGACAACGACAACGCCCCGGCCATCGCCCTGTACCGCGACCTCGGCTTCGCCTACCGCGACGTCACGACGCTTCTTCCTGCGGCCTAGGTCACATTCCGGAACAGTCGACCCTGACCGCCGGTTGAAACGGATAACTGATCCGCAAAGACTCTGGATAGGAGATGGTTCGACGATGACCACCACCGCACTCGAGGTCCGGCTCGCGTCCCGCCCCACGGGCTGGCCGACCGAGGACACCTTCGAGATCGCCGAGGTCGAGATCCCGACGCCCGGCGAAGGCCAGATCCTGGTGCGCAACGTGGTCATGAGCGTCGACCCGTACATGCGTGGCCGCATGAACGACGTCAAGTCCTACGTCCCGCCGTTCCAGGTGGGCGCCCCGCTGGACGGCGGCGCGGTCGGCGAGGTCACGGCGGTGGGCTCCGGCGTCGAGGGCTTCGCCGTCGGCGACCACGTCCTGCACGGCCTGGGCTGGCGCGAGTACGCCCTGGTCGGCGCCAAGCACGCGGTGAAGGTGGACCCGTCCGTCGCCCCGCTGAACGCCTACCTGGGCGTCCTGGGCATGCCGGGACTGACCGCCTACGCGGGCCTCCTCGCCACCGCGGAGTTCAAGCCGGGCGACGTCGTGTTCGTGTCCGGCGCGGCCGGTGCCGTCGGCCAGATCGTGGGCCAGATCGCCCGCCTGAAGGGCGCCTCCCGGGTCATCGGTTCCGCCGGCTCCGCGGACAAGGTCAAGTACCTCACCGAGGAACTGGGCTTCGACGCCGCCTTCAACTACAAGGAGGGCCCGGTGGCCGACCAGCTGGCCGCCGCCGCTCCCGACGGCATCGACGTCTACTTCGACAACGTGGGCGGCGAACACCTCGAAGCCGCGATCTCGTCCCTGAACGTGCACGGCCGGGTCGCCATCTGCGGCGCGATCGCCCAGTACAACGACACCGAGCCGTCCCCGGCGCCGCGCAACCTGGCCCAGGTGATCGGCAAGCGGCTCACGCTGAAGGGCCTGCTGGTGGGCGACCACAAGGCGCTGCAGCCGCAGTTCGTGGCCGAGGTCGGCGCCTGGATCGCCTCGGGCGAGCTCAAGTACTCCGAGACGGTCGTCGAGGGTGGCGTCCGCCAGGCCCCGTCGGCGTTCCTGGGCATGCTGCGCGGCGACAACACGGGCAAGATGCTCGTCCAGTTCTGATCGGACCCGAAGGGCCACCGCGCGTGCGGTGGCCCTTCGCTCACACCAGCTTCCCGGGGTTCATGATCCCGGTCGGATCGAGCCGGTCCTTCACCGCGCGGAGCACGTCCACGCCGATCGGCCCGATCTCCTTCGCGAGCCACGGCTGGTGGTCGACCCCGACGGCGTGGTGGTGGGTGATGGTCCCCAACCGGGAGATCGCGTCGGAAGCGGCGACCTTGGCCCGTTCCCACTGCCCCACGGGATCCGCGAGATCGCGCGGCACCAGCACGGTGAAGTACAACGACGCCCCGGTCTCGTACGCGTGCGAGACATGGCACATCACCACGGGATTCCCCAGCTCCGCGACCAAAGCGTCCCGCACCGCCGACCGCAGCTCCGAAACCCGGGACCAGTGAGTGGCGGTCTCCAGGGTCTCGACGCAGACCCCGGCGTCCAGCAGAGCGTCCCTCTGCCGAGGCCCGTTGAACCGTCCATGCAGCCAGGACGCCCCCATGGCCCGCCCCAGGCGGACGACCTTGTGGCCGCTCAACGCACTCATGGTCGCGGACCGGGACCGGCACTCCCACCCCAGGATCACCAGACAGGGTGCCTTGACCCCGCGGAACCGCAGGTACCTCTTCACGACGTCGGCCTTGGGACCGGCCAGCTCCAGCGCGACCTCGGTCTCGTCCACATCGGACAGACGGGTGATGTCGGCGAGAACCCCGTCCTGCGCCAGGGACCTCACGAGCGAGACCCCGGCCTCCCACCCGTCGACCACGAACCCCTCGTACCGGGGCCCGTACGGCTTGGGCCGCACCCGGACGGACACCTCGGTGATGACCCCGAACAGCCCCTCGCTGCCCAGCACGAGCTGCTTCAGGTCGGGCCCGGCGGCGGACGCGGGAGCCGAACCGGCCACCCACTCCCCCACCGGGGTGGCCACCCGGACCGACTCGACCATGTCCTCGAACCGGCCGTACCCGGACGACGCCTGACCGGCGGACCGGGTGGCGGCGTACCCACCGATCGTCGCCCGCTCGAACGACTGCGGCACGTGCCCGAGCGTGAACCCGTGCTCCCCCAGCAACCGCTCGGCCTCGGGCCCGGTCAGCCCGGCCTGCAGCACGGCGACCCGCGACACCGGGTCGACGGACACCAGCGACCCGAGCCCGGCCAGGTCGAGAGCGACGACGGCCTGCTTCGGCCCGCGCAGCGCCTCGACGCCGCCCACCACGGACGTGCCCCCGCCGAACGGCACCACCGCGATGTCCTGCTCAACGCAGACCTGCAGCACCTCAAGCACTTCAGCAGGCGACGCGGGCCGCACCACGGCGTCGGGCACCGCCAGCGACCCGTGCCCACGACGGCGCAGCAGGTCCAGGTACGACAGCCCGCCGGCCCGCCCGAGCCGGTCCTCGTCCTCGACGGAGATCGCGCTGACGGCCTCCAGCGCGGTGAAGGCGTCCGCGGACAACGCCGACGGCGGCGCCTCCACCGGCACCTCGGCGAACGGTTCGCCCAGCCCCACTCGCTGGTTCAGCCACGCCAGCGCGTGAGGCGGCAACGGCACGGTCTCGGTGGTCCATCTCGCCCTGGTCACTGCTACAGTGTTACACATGACGTCTCAACGTCACACCCACGACATGCTGCTCGACGCGGCCCGTGAGTGTGTTCTCGAGGTCGGCGTGCGCCGGACGACCCTCACCGACGTGGCGAAACGGGCCAACGTCAGCCGCATGACGCTCTACCGGCGCTATCCCGACATCGACCACCTCGTGCGCGCGTTGATGACCCGCGAGTTCGCCGCCCTCCTGGAAGAGGTCGAGCGGGCCGGCGGCCAGGGCACCGCGCGCGAACAGCTGATCAAGAGGGCCGTCGACGCCATCAGGCTGCTGTCCGGCAACCCGCTCATGCAGCGGGTCCTGCAGCTCGACGCCGACCTGATGCTGCCCTACCTCACCGACCGGCTCGGCAGCACGCAGCGGCTGGTCGAGCAGTTCCTCGTCGGGCAGATCGAGGCCGGGCACCTGGACGGGTCGATCCGGTTCGGGGACGCCAAGACGCAGGCACGCGTGGTGCTGCTGAGCACGCAGGCGATGGTCCTCTCGACGAGGCCCGCCACGGCCGGGCTCGACTTCACGGCGCTGCTCGACGAGCTCGCCAAGCAACTGGACGGAGCCCTCAAACCGTGAACACCTCCCTGAACGCCGCCCGGCGCCTGCACGATCTCGAAGCAGCGCAACGGGAAGTCGCCGACGTCCTGGTGGTCGGCGGCGGGGTCACCGGCGCGGGCGTCGCGCTCGACGCCGCTTCCCGTGGCCTGCGGACCGTGCTGCTGGAGGCGCACGACCTGGCGTTCGGGACGTCCCGGTGGTCCAGCAAGCTCGTCCACGGCGGCCTGCGCTACCTCGCGAAGGGCGACGTGCGGCTCGCCCACGAGAGCGCGGTCGAACGCGGCATCCTGATGACCAGGACGGCACCGCACCTCACCCGCACGCTGCCGATGCTGTTCCCCTTGCACGCCAACGCGGGCCACTTCGTCATGTCGGGCTTCCGGGCGGGCAACGCGTTGCGGATGGCCGCGCGCACGCCGTCCGACGTGCTCCCCGGGCCGCGCCGGGTGCCCAGGCACGAGGCCCTGGCGCTGGTTCCGGGCCTGAACCCGGAGAAACTCACCGGCGGACTCCTGAGCTACGACGGTCAGCTCCTCGACGACGCCCAGCTCGTCGTCGCACTGGCCCGCACCGCGGCCGGGTACGGCGCGAAGGTCATCACGCGGGCGAAGGTCGTGACGCTGCAAGGCGATGGCGCCGAGGTGCACGACACGCTCACCGGCACCACGTTCACCGTCAGGGCCAAAGCGGTGATCAACGCGACGGGTGTCTGGGCCGGCACGCTCGCACCGGTACGGCTGCGCCCGTCCCGCGGCTCGCACCTGGTCGTGGACGCGAAGTCCGCCGGGCTCACCGGAACCGCGCTGACCATCCCGGTTCCGGGCGAGCGCAACCGCTACGCACTCCTGCTGCCCCAGGCGAACGGCCGCGCGTACCTCGGCCTGACCGACGAGCCGGTCGACGACATCCCGGACGTGCCGACGGTTCCGGAGTCCGATGTGGACTTCCTGCTCGGCACCGCTTCCCAGGTCCTGCGACGAGAACTCACCAGAGCGGACGTCATCGGCAGCTACGCGGGCCTGCGCCCGTTGCTCGAGGCCCAGGGCAGGTCGGCGGACCTGTCCCGCAACCACGCCGTGCTCAGGGCGCCGAACGGCGTGATCACGATCGTCGGCGGCAAGCTCACCACCTACCGCAGGATGGCGGCGGACGCGGTGAACGCGACGGGTCTGACGCAGATCCCGTGCCGCACCAAGGACATCCGCCTCGTCGACGACAGGCCGGCCCCGACCGTCCCGATCGCTCCCGGCGTCACCGAGGCCGACGTCATCCACGCGATCAGGCACGAGGGCGCGCTGGACGCCGACGACGTCCTGGACCGGCGCACGCGCATCGGCCTGGTGCCGGCGGACCGCGCGAAGGCGGCACCGGAGATCGCGAAACTCCTGACCAACGCGTGAAAAACGGGGCGCCCGCGATGGACGCCCCGTTCTCAGCGCAAGGTCATGTGCCGGGGAAGGTCACTCGCCGATGACCGGCTTGGCGGCCTTGGGCGGGTCGACCAGCGCCTCGCCCTCGATCCGCACCTTCCGCTTGTGCTCGTTGCCGCCGCCCTGCTGACCGCCACCGGCCATCGGGGCACCACCCATCATGCCGCCCATGCCGGCGCCACCAGGAGCGCCCTTGGGGGCACCACCCGCGGCGGCGGGAGCGGCTGGAGCACCGCCACTGCCGGCCGGGATGACGCCCGCGGCACCACCGAACTGCGCCGAGGTGCCGCCGGCACCGCCACCACCTGCCGGGCCGCCGGCGAGGCCGGCGGGCATGCCGCCGCCTCCGCCGCCGCCCATGCCCTTGGGCGCACCGCCACCGCCGCCACCGGCGCCGCCGGAAGCACTCGCGGCGTGGTCGGTCGTCGGCGGGCGGTGCCACTCGGCATTCGTCGTGGTCGGCGTGGGGCCGAACGCCGGGGGCGTGGTCGTGTTGCCACCGGCCGTCGTGGTCGTGCCGGACTCCCAGTGCCCAGGAACCCAGCGACCCGGACCGCTGCCAGTGCCGGAGCCGGAGCCGGTACCGGTACCGGGCGGGGTGTAGCCGCCGGAACCGGAGCCACCGCCACGGCCGCCAGGAGGCGTGTAGATGGGCCGCACGGGCGGTCCGGTGCTCACGCCGGGTCGCGGCACGTACTGGCCCTGCCCGCCGCTCGCGTCGCCGCCCTGCCAGCCGGGCGACACGGTGCCGAGGCCGTCGCCCGCGGTCGGCCGGGTGCCGGCGTAGCCGCCGCCCACGCCGCTCGTGAACGTGCCGCCCGCGCCGCCCCACGCGCGGTCCTGCTGGTCGCGGCGGATGCCGTCGAAGCCGTCGGCGGTGTGCCGCACGGAACCACCGGCGGTGCCACCGCCGCCGCGCTGCGCCATCGAGGAGATCGCGTCGATGACCTGCTCGGCGACCTTGGCGATCTGCGAGACCGACTTGATCAGGTTCATCAGCTTCTGCACCGAGCCGACGAGCTTCTGCAGGAAGTCGGCCAGCTTCTTCGCGTAGTTGACCGCGGTCGTGACGATGTCGGCGATCGCGCCCGCGATGGCCGCGCCGAAGGTGAGGAACGACGCCGCCAGCCACTGGATGATCTTCATGACCATGTCGGACACGGCCTGGCTGATCAGGTCCATGATCATCTTGCGGACGGTGCCGACGAGCTGGCCCGCGCCCTCGACCGCCCCGGCGATGCCCTCGACCGACCTGGCGAGCGTCTCCAGGCCACCGGCGTGCTTCTTGGCCGCGGCGCGGTACCCGTCCGCCGCCCGGCCCTCCCACTCGCGGGTCTGCGAGACACAGATCTTCTCGTACTCGTTCGCGATGCCGTGCACCTGCTGGCCGGCGGACCGGAAGGACTGCGCCATCTTCGCGATGGACTCCGGGCTGCCGAGCAGGACGTCGAACGGCTCGCGCAGGAAGTCGACGTGCTGGATCGCCCAGCTGAAGCCGGCGGAGAGGAAGCCGCTCAGGGGGTTCGCGGACATGCCGACGATGCCCATGGCCGTGTTCGCGATGCCGAGGCCCGCGTTGACCCAGTCACCCCGCTCGATGGCGGAGTAGGTGCTGGAGATGCTGCTGATCAGCTGCTGAGGGTCGGTGCCCTGGGCCTGTGACGCTGGGGCGTTCATCCCCGGCCTCCCTTGAAGCCGAACATGTTGTCGAGGTCGACCTGCTCGTACTGCTCGACGGTCTCCTTGAGACCGGTGGCCATGTCCATCAGCGAGTTCGCGGCCTTGCCGAGCCCGTCCTGCGACAGACCTGCCTGCTGGAGGACGTTCTGGGCCAGGAACCCGAGGAAGACGCCGAAGGCCTCGGTGGTGAGCGCGCCGGGATCGCACGTCTCGGTGGCCTTGCGCATCCGTTCCATGAGCCGGTCCACGTTGGCGGCGTGGGTTCTCAGCTCGTCCAGGTCGATGTTGAATTGCTGCTGCATGACTGACCCCCTCCTGCACTCAGGCCATGACGTCGGGCGGGTTGGTGAAGTAGTCGTCGTCAGGCCGCGTGTCCTTGCGCTCCAACTCCGACTTCGGTTCTTCCTCGTCGGTTCCGTCGCCGGAGTAGCCGTTCGGCATCTGCGCCTTGACGAACTCGAGCGCGGGGCTGTCGCCGACGAAGTCCGTCATGATCTGAACGACCCGGCCGGAGGCGTCGCGCTGGGCCTTCGCGGAGGCGGCGAGCACGGCGGTGGCGATCGCGGAGGGGTCCATGCCGCGGGCCTCGGGCTTGATCTGGAGATCGGTCAGCACGCCCGTCGCGTTGACCGTCACCGTGATCAGGCCGTCGGGCGAGCTGGCGCTCCCGCCCACGCCACCGAGCTGGTCGCGAGCCTGCTCGGCGTGCTGCTTCGCCTGCTCGATCTTGGCCCCGTACTGCTTGAGCCACTGGTCCGGGTCAATGGCCTGCATGGTCACCCCCGCTGAGTGAATTGGTCATTCGTTCGATTCGCCGTAGACGCCCGTATCGTTTCACTCGTTCCCTGCTCACCGATACTTTCAGTCCGATTGACGCCATCCGGGCTAACGAAGGGGTTCACCGTGCCTGAGGGAGTGCTGGAGATCGACGCGGTCTCCAAGCGCTACGGGGAGGTCGTCGCGCTGCGGGACATGTCCTTCGACGTGCGCGCGGGCGAGCTCTTCGGGTTCGTCGGCAGCAACGGCGCCGGGAAGACAACGACCATGCGCATCGCGCTGGGCGTGCTCGCGGCCGACTCCGGCGAGGTGCGGTGGAACGGCAGAGCGGTCGACCTCGACACCCGGCGGCGCATCGGCTACATGCCCGAGGAGCGCGGCCTCTACCCGCGGATGAGGGTGCTCGACCAGTTGGTCTACCTGGCCGAATTGCACGGCATGAGCACCAACGACGCCCACAGGAGCGCGGAGAACTGGATCGCGCGCCTCGGGCTGCGCGACCGCCGCACGGACGAGGTGCAGCGGCTGAGCCTCGGCAACCAGCAGCGCGTCCAGCTGGCCGCCGCGCTGGTGCACGAACCGGACGTGCTGGTGCTCGACGAGCCGTTCTCCGGCCTGGACCCGGTCGCGGTGGACGTGATGAGCCAGGTGCTGCGCGAGAAGGCGTCCGCCGGGGTGCCCGTGGTGTTCTCGAGCCACCAGCTCGACCTGGTGGAACGGCTCTGCGACCGGGTCGGCATCGTCAGCGCCGGCGCGATGGTCGCGAACGGAACGGTGGACGAACTCCGGTCCGGCGGGCTGCCGCGACTGGTCGTTGAGTCGCCAACCACCGAGTGGGCTGCCACCCTGGACGGTGTGCGGGTGATCGAGAGGAACGGGACGCGCTGCGTGCTCGAGCTCGCCGACGGCGTGGACGACCAGACGGTGCTGCACGCGGCGCTCGCCGCAGGTCCTGTGCACGAGTTCTCCCGGCAGCGGCCTTCGCTGACCGAGCTGTTCCGCAACGTCGTGACCACCGAGGGCAGGAGCGCATGACGTCGGCCCGAGCGGTCTCGTTGGTGGCCAAGCGCGAGTTCGTGACGAAGGTGCGCACCCGGTCGTTCCTCATCGGCACGGCGGTGATCATCGCCGTGCTCGCCGGGTACGTGGTGCTTCAGTCGTTGCTGTTCAACGACCAGCAGCAGAGCGTCGTCGGGCTCTCCGGGCAGGCGACGCAGCTCGCGGAACCGTTGCGGGAGAAGGCGAAGTCGTTCGGTGTCGAGGTCGAGACGCGGGACGTCACGACCATGGCCGACGCCGAGCAGCAGGTCCGCGACGGCTCGCTGGACGCGCTGGTGACCGGCGCGCCACCGGAGCTGAAGATGATCGTCAAAGGCTCCGGCGACGAGGTGCTGACGACGGCGCTGAACGACGTGCTGCGCCGGCAGGTCCTGATCGCGCAGCTCGCCGAGGCGGGCATCACCCCGCAGCAGGTCGCGCAGGACCTCGCGGACGTCAGCGTGGCCGTCACCGCGCTCGAACCCGTTGACCCGCAACGAGGTCAGCGCCTCGGGATCGGGTTGATCGTGGCCGCGCTGCTGTACTACTCGCTGCTGGTCTACGGCACGATGGTCGCGCAGGGCGTGGTCGAGGAGAAGTCCAGCCGGGTCGTGGAGATCCTGCTCGCGGCCGTGCGGCCGTGGGAGTTGCTGCTGGGCAAGGTGATCGGCCTCGGCGCGGTCGGCCTGCTGCAGCTGCTGGTGATCTCCACCGTCGGCCTCGGCCTGTCCTCCGCCTTCGACGTGATCGACGTGGGCACGCTGGGAGGTGCCGCGCTGCTGACCGGCGTCCTCTGGTACCTGCTCGGGTTCTTCCTGTACGCCACCGTGTTCGCGGCCGCCGCGTCGCTGGTGTCGCGGCAGGAGGAGCTGCAGTCGGTGCTGACGCCGATCAGCATGACGATCATCGTGGCGTTCGTGGCCGGCATCAACCTGATGATCGGCAGCCCGTCCGGCACGACGGTCACCGTGCTGTCGCTGCTGCCGCCGTTCGCCCCGATCCTGATGCCGGGCCGGATGGCGCTGGGCGTCGCACCGGCCTGGCAGGTCCTGCTGGCGGTCGTGCTGGCGCTGGCGGCCATCGCGGCGATCACCTGGCTGGGCGGCAAGGTCTACGCGAACGCCGTGCTGAGGACCGGCGCCCGCGTCAAGCTCCGCGAGGCGCTCAGGACCTGATGGCCTGGTAGCGGTCGAGCGCCACCCGGCGTTCGACCGCGTGGTCGACGATCGGCGTCAGGCTCGCTGAGTCCGGCGCGTACTTCCGGACGTAGGCGCCGTCCGGGTCGAACTTCCTCGCCTGCGTCACCGGGTTGAAGACGCGGAAGAACGGCGCGGCGTCCGTGCCGCAGCCCGCGACCCACTGCCAGTTGTGCTGGTTCGAGGCGAGGTCGCCGTCGATCAGGTGCCGCATGAAGTGCCGCGCGCCCCACCACCACGGCAGGTGCAGGTCCTTGACGAGGAAGCTGGCCACGATCATGCGCACCCGGTTGTGCATGAAGCCTTCCTGCTGGAGCTGGCGCATGCCCGCGTCGACGATCGGGAAGCCGGTGCGGCCGTTCTTCCACGCCTCGAACAACTCCAGGTCGTCGTCGTGCTTCAGCCGGTCGAACCTGCGGTCGTGGTTCTCGCGCGCCGTCTCCGGCCGGTGCCACAGGACGTCGGCGTAGAACTCGCGCCAGGCGAGCTCGCTGCGGAACGTTCCGGCACAGTCCTGCAGGAGTGTGCGCGGGTGCAGCACGCCCCACCGCAGGAACGCCGACATACGGCTCGTCGCGTCCAGGTCGGGCCGGTCGCGGGTCTTGTCGTAGTCCTCCAGCCGTTCGTCGCGGAACTTCTCCCACTGCGCCATCGCGTCCGGGAGTTTCTCTGCCACAGCCGGGATCTCGACGCTGTAGGCCGGCTCGATCCAGTCCACAGTGGACGAGTCGGAGTCAGCGGGCCTGCGCCAGCCGTGGTCCAGCCAGGCGTTGCGGAACGGCGTGAAGACCTTGAACGGCGTGCCGTCCTGCTTGAGCACCCGGCCCGGCGCGACGGCGTAGGGCGAGCCGGAGCGGACGAGTTCGATGTCCCCCAACGCCTCCTCGACGGCCTCGTCCCGGCGGCGCCCGTACGGCGCGAAGTCCGCCGAGATGTGGACGCTTTCCGCCCCGATCTCCTTCGCCATCCGCGGAACTTCCTTCACCGGGTCGCCGTGCACGACCATCAGCCGGCCGCCCAGTTCGTCGTTCAACGCGTGCAAACACCGGTGCAGGAAATCGATTCGCGGTTGTCCGGACGGTTTCAGCAACCTGTCGTCGAGAACGAACAACGCGAGTGATCGAGGAGATCTTTCCGCCGCCGCGAGAATGGCGGGATGATCGGATGTCCGCAGATCGCGACGGAACCAGAGGAGCGACGGGGAACTCACCGTTCGACGCTAGAACGAACGGGGCGCGCCTGCATGACAGGCGCGCCCCGCACGGGTGAAACAGAGTCCGACTAGCGGTTCTCCATCGCGATGAAGTCGCGCTCCGTCGGGCCGGTGTAGATCTGCCGCGGGCGGCCGATCTTGGTGGCCGGGTCGTTGATCATCTCGCGCCAGTGCGCGATCCAGCCGGGGAGCCGGCCGAGCGCGAACAGCACGGTGAAGAACTTGGTCGGGAAGCCCATCGCCCGGTAGATCAGACCCGTGTAGAAGTCCACGTTCGGGTAGAGCTTGCGGGAGATGAAGTACTCGTCGCTCAGCGCGGCCTCTTCCAGCTGCTTCGCGATGTCGAGCAGCTGGTCGTCGGCGCCGAGCTTGCCGAGGATCTCGTCGGCCGTCTTCTTGATGATCGCGGCGCGCGGGTCGTAGTTCTTGTAGACCCGGTGGCCGAAGCCCATCAGGCGGACGCCGTCCTCCTTGTTCTTGACCTTGTTGACGAACGACTTCACGTCGCCGCCGTCGGCCTTGATCTTCTCGAGCATCTCGAGCACCGCGCTGTTCGCGCCGCCGTGCAGCGGGCCGAACAGGGCGTTGATGCCCGCGGAGATGGACGCGAAGAGGTTCGCCTCGGAGGAGCCGACCAGGCGCACGGTCGACGTGGAGCAGTTCTGCTCGTGGTCGGCGTGCAGGATGAACAGCAGGTCGAGCGCGCGGACCAGGTCCGGGTCGAGGTCGTAGGCCTCGGCCGGGAAGCCGAAGGTCATCCGCAGGAAGTTCTCCACCAGGCCAAGGGAGTTGTCCGGGTAGAGGAACGGCTGGCCGACCGACTTCTTGTACGCGTAGGCCGCGATGGTCGGCAGCTTCGCGAGCAGGCGGATCGTGGAGATCTCCACCTGGTTCGCGTCGAACGGCGACAGCGAGTCCTGGTAGAAGGTCGACAGGGCCGACACCGCGGAGGACAGCACCGGCATCGGGTGCGCGTCGCGCGGGAAGCCGTCGAAGAAGCGCTTGAGGTCCTCGTGCAGCAGGGTGTGCCTGCTGATCTTCTGCGAGAAGTCCTCGAGCTGGGCGGCGGTCGGCAGCTCGCCGTAGATCAGGAGGTAGCTGACCTCGATGAAGTTCGAACGCGCGGCCAACTGCTCGATCGGGTACCCGCGGTAACGCAGAATTCCGGCGTCACCGTCGATGTAGGTGATCTCGGAGGAGCAGGAGGCCGTGTTGACGAAACCGGTGTCCAGGGTTACCAGACCGGTGGTCGACAGCAGCTTGCCGAGATCGATGCCGGACGCGCCTTCGGACGCCCGCACCACCTTCATCTCGAGCTCTCCGCCCTCGTGGCGCAGCGCGACGGTCTGTGGGTCGGTCGGCGCAGTCGTCGCGTCGGGCATTCAAGTCCCTCTCAACGCTCGGACGGGGTGGCGGCGGACCGCGCAGGTCTGCCGTCGTCTCGGACCACCCCGTTGGGATCTGAGTTCTTCAAGTCCACTCACGCTAGTCGGCGGAAGGCCCGCCTCGCAGCAGCGGTGTGAACCGATTCTGTGAGATGGGACCGGCATCACATCCGTAATGCCAGTTTCTAGCGCGGCTACCTCACGGTAGTCGGATCCTCCGTTTTATCCACCCAATGCGGCGGTGAGTTCGCTCGCAAAGGGCGGTTCGGCACCCGCACGGGAACATGTGATCGCGGCGGCCGCGCCCGCGTACGTCAATGCCGCAGTCCATTCGTCCCGTGAGAGCGCGCGCACCTTCCCGGCGCTGAGCGCTTCGTGGTCGTGCAGCCACGCGAGCAGGGCACCTTGCACCGTGTCGCCCGCCCCGATCGTGTCGACCACGTCGACCTTCACGGGTGGCACGTCGACCTGGCCGGTGGCGGTGATCACGGAGAGACCGTCGCCACCCTTGGTCAGCACGACGGCGGCCGGTCCCTGTGAAATCCACGTCCTTGCGATCTCGATCACGTCGCCGTCCTCGGTGTCCGCGAGCCACCGCGCGTCCTCGATGGACACCTTCAGCAACCCGACGTCCGGCAGCCACGAGGCGAACCGCGCGCGGTAGGCGCCCGGATCGTCGATGAGCCCTGCCCGGATGTTGGGGTCGAGCGCCGTGAGCAAGCGCTTGCTCTCGCGCCGCAGCACCTTCTCGTACACCGAGGCGCCGGGTTCGAGGACGAGCGACAGCGTGCCGAACGAGACCGCCGTGACGCCCTCGTCCAGCGGTCCGGGGTCCTCGACGAGCCGGTCGGCGGTGCCCTCGACGTAGAACGAGTAGCGCGCGCTGCCGTCCTCGGCCAGCCCGACGACGGCGAGCGTGGTGTTCTCCGGCCCGCGCTGGACGAGGCCGGTCTCCACGTCCGACGCGTGGAGGCGCTTGATCAGCTGCTCACCGAAGTGGTCGGTCGAGATCCGCGACAGGAAGCCCGCCGGCACGCCCAGCCGCCCGAGCGCCACGGCCACGTTGTACGGCCCGCCACCGAGCTTCGGCGCGAGCGGCGTGAGCTCGTCCTGCCCCACCGGCACCATGTCGACCAGCGACTCACCAGCAACCACGATCACTTCGGGCTCCCATCTCTCTGCAGCCCATCCAACAACAGTTCACCCAGTGCGGTGAACGCCTCGGCATCCGAAACGCCTGCCCGTTTCGTGAGGACACCCGTCTGGATGCTTTCGATGAGCAGCCCCGCCATCTCGGCGAACAACGTCGCGTGCACCTCGCGGAACACGTGCAGTTCCACACCGTCCTGGATGAACGACTTGATGCGCTCGGCGGCGGCACGGGCGTTGCGCTCGTAGGTGGCACGGGTGGGCGGGAAGTCCGCCACGTCCGCGATGAACGCCGCCGAGGCCTTGTTGAGCTCCTCCGCGGCCCCCGCGAGGTAGCTGCCGATGCGTCTGCGCACGTCGTCGAGGCCCGCGATGCGCTTCTCGATGCGCTCGGCGGCGCCCTTGAAGTACCGCCCGACGACCCTCACCGCGAGCTGTTCCTTGCTGCCGGCGAGCGCGTAGAGCGTGGATTTCGAGCAGTGCAGCCTGCCCGCGATGTCGTCCAGCGTGAGGTGACCGAAACCCTCGGTGAGGAAGAGACCCTCCAACCGGGTGAGCAGCTCGGCCTGCCGCTGCGTGAGAGCCCGCGCCATGTGACGACCCTGCCACATTCGCTGGCCGCTGTACTCCAGGACGTCCTACAGTACAGTTACCAGTACACACCGGAGGTCGACGATGCCCGCCGAGCGGCTGCTCCCCACCCAAGAGGCCGAGGACCTGATCGCGCTGGTCAAGGAGATCGCGCGAGACGAACTGAAGCCCCACGCCGCGGACGCCGAGGAGAACGAGAAGTTCCCCAGGGACGCGTTCCGCCTGCTGGGCAGGTCCGGTCTGCTGGGTCTCCCGTACGCCGAGGAGTTCGGCGGCGGCGAGCAGCCCTACGAGGTCTACCTCCAGGCGCTCGAGGAGATCGCCTCGGCGTGGATGACGGTCGCCGTCGGCCTCTCCGTGCACGTGATGTCCTGCTACGGCCTCGCCACCTTCGGCACCCGCGAGCAGCAGGACCGCTGGCTCCCCGAGATGCTCGAGGGCGAACTGCTGGGCGGCTACGCCCTGTCCGAGGTCCAGGCGGGCTCCGACCCGGCCGCCATGTCGACCCGAGCCGTCCGCCAGGGCTCCGAGTACGTCGTGAACGGCACCAAGGCGTGGATCACGCACGCCGGCGCCGCCGACTTCTACACCCTGATGGCCCGCACGTCCCCCGACGCGGGCCGGGGCATCTCCTGCTTCCTCGCCCCCGGCGAGACCGAGGGCCTCACCGCCGCCACGCCCGAGCGCAAGATGGGCCTCACCGGCTCCATCACCGCGCAACTCTCGTTCGACGACGTGCGCTTCGGCACCGACCGCCTGATCGGCAACGAGGGCGACGGCCTCAAGATCGCACTGTCCGCTTTGGACTCCGGCCGCCTCGGCATCGCCGCCTGCGCGGTGGGTCTGGCGCAAGCCGCGCTGGACGAAGCGGTCGCGTACGCCAAGACCCGCACCCAGTTCGGCCGCCCGATCATCGAGTTCCAGGGCCTCGAGTTCCTCCTGGCCGACATGGCCGCCGCGGTCGAGTCGGCCAGGGCGACGTACCTGCAGGCCGCCCGCCGCCGCGACCGCGGCCTCCCGTTCCGCCAGCAGGCGTCGATCGCCAAGCTCATCGCCACGGACGCGGCGATGAAGGTGACGACCGACGCCGTGCAGGTGCTGGGCGGTGCGGGCTACACCCGCGACTTCCCGGTGGAGCGCTACATGCGCGAGGCCAAGGTGTTGCAGATCTTCGAGGGCACCAACCAGATCCAGCGCCTCGTGATCGGCCGGGGCCTGCGCTAGAAGCCAGACTCCGCGAGACAACGTTGATGAGGGGAGCTTTCATAAACCTCAGGTTTATCTGGTGTTTTAACCTCAGGTGAGCTCTTTAGCGGGCCGTCGCGTCAGCGGCGGCTCGTTTCTTGTTGTGTGTCTTGGGTTTGGGTGAGCTGGGGTGTTTGCGGGTCACGGGGTGGCGGGGTGCGGGTGTGGAGGTGCGTCCGGGTGGGCGGCCGGGGCCGGGCTGGGAGGGTTTGCGGGACTTGGCCGGGGTGTCCAGCTCGGGCTGAAGTATCCGAAATCCGCGTTTGACCCGTAGCGGGGACATCAGGCCCGCGCGTTCCCAGGGCAGGCGGTGGTCTGCGACGAGGTCGCGGGCGGCGTGCAGGTGGGTGTAGGAGGCGGCGATCAGCCAGCTCCATCGTTCGGCCTGTTCGGGGGTGCGCAGCCTCGGTGCGGTCCAGCCGAGGTGCTGTTTGATGAACCGGAACAGGTGCTCGATGTGGAAGCGGCGCAGGTAGGCCCGCCAGAGCCGGTCCAGGTCGAACGAGCCGCCCGGTCCGGTCCAGAAAAGCCAGATCGGTTTCTCGTCCGGTGCCGCGGAGTGGATGCGGATCACGCTGCCGCGCACGATCTCCCGTGCCTTGCCTGGGTGCGGGGTCCGGCCGGGTTCGTCGAGTTTCTTGGAGTGCCGCGGGTGCAGGCCGTGCCAGGCCAGTACCGACAGCTCGTGCCGGCGGCCCCGGTCCGGCCGGGGTGGCACGATCCTGATCTCGTCGGGCTCGGGCCAGCTGGCCATCTCCGGCAGTTTCATCGCCGGTCCGTGCACCGGCGGCCGGCCGCGAGCCCCGGCCCGGCGCGGGGGCGGGTCGGTGCGCATCACCGAGTCCGACCGCACCCGGATCAGCATCTGCACCGGCAGTCCGGCCAGCTGCCGGCCGATCCAGGACGCACTGTAGTCACCGTCCAGACACACCACCGGCACGTGCGGCCGGTCGGCGGGCAACCGGTCGAGCAGGGACCTGATCTGGGTCACCGCGACCGCGTGATGGTTGTCATCGGGGCCGATCCGGGCCAGGTCGACCGGCGGCGCCCACGACGAGTGCTCGCTGTTGGTGGCGGCCAGCCACTGAAACCACCAGCCCTCGGTCACCGGTGCCCGCCGGTCACGCCGGTCCTTGGCCGCGTCGTAGTTCAGCGTCCGGCCAGGGCTGGTGACCGCGCCTGGACGGGGCCACTGCGAACAGTCCAGCGCGAACACCAGCGGATCGGCCACGTCCGCGGAGCCGATCACCAGCCGGGTCAACGTCCGCGCGAGCCCCTGGGTGTCGACCCGGCCATCCTTCAACGCCTTGTAGACGCTGCCGTGCCCGCGTCGCAGCGGCGTCTCCAACGTCAGCCACGGCACCGACGACGGCCGCTGCGGACTCACCAGCAACGCGTCCACCAGCTCGAACAACGTGTCCCGCCACGCGCCGAAACAGTCATAGAGCTCGCGCCGGAACCGTTGCAGCACCCGGACTTGGGCACTCAGACCTTGATCAGGCACACTAGGAGACACGGCCACCACTTGTCATGATCGAGTTCTTTGGACGGAACCCGAAGATGATCAAGCGGTGGCCGTGCCTATGTCAAAGATCAGGAGCCTCCTGGTTAAAACACCAGGTTTATGAAAGCTCCCCTCATCAACCTCACTGCTACACGGTCTCGCGGTAGAAGGGGTCGGCCACGACCCCTTCCCCCTTCCGCTCGTCGAACGTGTAAACCTCACGCCCCTCCACGTAAACGTGCAACGCCCGGCTCATCACGTCCAGCGGATCCCCGGACCAGATCACCACGTCGCCGTCCAGCCCCGGCTTCAACGCCCCGACCCGATCGTCCAGCCCCATGATCCGCGCCGGGTTCGTCGTGATCGACCGCAGCGCCACGTCGCTGTCCAGCCCTTCCTTCACCGCCAGCGTGGCCTGGTGCACCAGGAAGTGGATCGGCACCACGGGATGGTCGGTCGTGATCGCCAGCTCGACGCCGGCCCGCGCCAGGATGCCGGGGTTGCGCAGCCCCCGGTTCCGCAGCTCCACTTTGGACCGGGTCGTGAACAACGGCCCGATGATCACCGGAATCTGTTTCTCCGCAATGACATCCGCGATCAGGTGCCCCTCGGTACCGTGGTTGAGGATCAGCCGGTACCCGAACTCGTCGGCCAGCCGGATGGCCGTCGCGATGTCGTCCGCCCGGTGGGCGTGCTGACACCACGGCAGCTCACCCTGCAGGACCTTCCCGAGGATCTCCAGCGTGCCGTTGCGGTCGAAGGCCTTCCCGTCCTTCTCCGCCTCTGCCTTGCGCGCCAGGTAGTCCTGCGCCTTGGTCAGCTCGTCGCGGATGACCGCCGCGACGCCCTGCCGCGTCGACGGCAGCTTGCCCTTGTCGCCGTACACGCGCTTCGGATTCTCGCCCAGCGCGCTCTTGACGCTGACCGGCTCCTTCACGAGCATCTCGTCGACGGTGCGTCCCCAGCACTTCACCGCGACCGTCTGGCCGCCGATGGGGTTGCCGGATCCCGGCTTGATCACCGCGGTGGTCACGCCGCCGCTGAGTGCGTCGGCGAAGCCGAGGTCGGCGGGGTTGATCGCGTCCAGCGCGCGCATCCTGGCGCCGACGGGATCGGTCATCTCGTTGGTGTCCTGGCCGGCCCAGCCCTCGGCCTCCTCGTGGACGCCGATGTGCCCGTGCGCCTCGACGAAGCCGGGCAGCACCCAGGCACCGTCCGCGTCTACGACCTCGATCCCGTCCGGGATGTCGACGTCAGCGCCTACCGCGACGATCTTCCCGTCCTGGATCAGGACGGTGCCGCCTTCGACGGGGTCGCCGTCGACCGGCACGACGTAGCCCCCGGTGATCGCGATGTTCATGGTTAGCAACGCTAACGGTTCCGGCACGCATCGGCCAGCCCCAGAAGGCAACCGGGGAACGCTACGAAGCCAACGGCCGGATCCCCCACCGTCCGCCCCAGGACTTCCCCGGCGCGACCCAGACCAGGTCGACGCCGGAGTTCAACGCGTCCGGCGGACAGGTCATCGGCTCCACGGCCACCGCCCGCCCCCGTCCGGGATAGGAATCGGGCGTGTAGACCTGAACCCACCGGAACACCGGGTCGGCCCACACCTCGACGCCGCCCTCGGACGACGTCAACGTGTGGTGCACCAACCCGTCCGCGGCCGGCTCGCACCCGCCGAACGGTGTGTCCAGCCGTACCCCGTCCAACGGCCGCCCACCGCGGAAGTCGTACTCGGTGCCCTCCACCGGTACGGCCGGGCCGGACGGCACCATCCGCTCGACGTCCAGCGGCAGCACCGTCGTGGCGGCCAACGTCAAAGTGCACGAATCGGTCTTAGCGTTCCCGGCCCGCGGGTACGGATGCGTTCCCACCCCGAACGGCGTGGCGACGTTCCCGACGTTCTTGATCCCGTGGGTCACGGTCAGCCCGCGATCGTCCAGCGCGTAGGACACGGTGACCCGCAAAGCGGCGGGCCAACCGGCCTGCGGCTCCACGGTCGCGACCAGCGACACCAACGATCCGGTGTGCTCCAGCACGTCCCAGGGCCGCCGGCGCAGCAACCCGTGGATCGCGTTGCCGCGGGCGGGCTCGGTCACGTCGAGCTGCTGCCGGACCCCGTCCAGCACCCAGGAGGCCCCGGCGGTCCGGTTCGGCCAGGGCACCAGCACGGCACCGGCGCTCATCGGCGGTTTCTCGTCGGCGCCGAATGTCTCCACATACGGGACGCCATCCACCTCGAAGGACCGCAGACCCGCGCCTACAGTCGTGATCACGGCGGTGGCACCCTCGTACGAGATCCCCAACATGAGGCTGAAGCCTACGGGGCCAGCGGAAGGATTCGCCCATGAAGGTTCACCACCTCAACTGCGCCACGATGCGGCCGCCCCTGGTCGCGGGCGGGCTCGTGGCCCACTGCCTGCTCATCGAGACCGACCAGGGCCTCGTCCTGGTCGACACCGGGTTCGGCACGCACGAGGTGAGCGACCCGAAGGCCACCATCGACCCGCTGAGCCGCACGCTGCTCAAGCCCGCGCTCGACATCAACGAGACGGCGATCAGCCAGGTCGAGAGGCGCGGCCACGCGGCCGAGGACGTCCGGCACATCCTGCTCACCCACCTCGACCTGGACCACGCGGGCGGGCTGCGGGACTTCCCGAACGCCACCGTGCACGTGCTCGACACCGAACTGGAGGCGGCGACGAACCCGAAGTCCGCCAAGGAACGGGCGCGGTACCCGAAGGCGCAGCGCGACGGCGTCACCTTCCGGACCCACACGGCGCAGGGCGAGGACTGGTTCGGGTTCCAGGCCGTGCGGGACGTCCCCGGACTGCCGGCCGACATCCTGATGGTGCCGCTGATCGGCCACACCCGCGGCCACACGGGCATCGCGGTCAAGGGGAACGACGGCTGGCTGCTGCACGCGGGCGACGCCTACTTCTACCGCGGCGAGGTCGAGACGCCGCCGAGCAACATCTTCGCGCTGAAGCTCACCGCCAAGCAGACCGAGACGATCCGCGAGCAGCGTCTGTCCAATGTGGAACGCCTCAAGGAGTTGAAGGCACAGGGAGAGGTCGAGGTGTTCTGCGCCCACGACCCGGTCGAGCTGGCCAGGCTCGCGTGACGTTCGTCCGCCAGGTCCGCCTCGACGGGCAGCACGACACGCACCGCTACCCGTTCACGCTCCCGGTCGTCCAGCACCTGATCAAGCACCCACTGGAGCTCAGGACCCCGATCACGTTCCTCACCGGCGACAACGGTGCGGGCAAGTCCACGCTGGTCGAGGCGATCGCGGTGGCGGCCGGGTTCAACGCGGAGGGCGGCACGCAGTCGTTCCGCTTCGCGACGAAGGCGACCGAGTCGTCGCTCGGCGACTACCTGACGATCAGCTGGGGCACCAGGAAACCCCGCACGGGGTTCTTCCTGCGCGCCGAGTCGTTCTACAACGTCATCACCGAGATCGACCGGATCGGCCAGGGCATTCACGCGTCGTACGGCGGGAAGTCGTTGCACGAGAGGTCACATGGCGAGAGCTTCATCGACCTGATGACGCACCGGTTCGGCGGCAGAGGCCTTTACGTCCTGGACGAACCGGAGGCCGCGCTGTCCGTCAAAGGCTGCCTCACGGTGCTGCGGCGCATGCACGAACTCGTCGGGGAGGGCTCGCAGTTCATCATCGCGACGCACTCGCCGATCCTGCTCGCGGCACCGGGCGCGACCATCCTGGAGATCGGCGACACGATCGACGAGGTCTCCTACGACACAGCGGAACCGGTCGCGCTCACCCGCAACTTCCTGGGTGAGCCCGACCGGTTCCTGAGGCACCTGCTGGACTGAGCTACTTGCCGAGGTTCTCCGGGTGGATCTCCACCTTGCCGTGCAGCATGCGGTTGATGCCCCAGAGCACCAGGCCGGCGAGCAGCAGCCAGCCCGCGATCTTGTAGTCGTCCCACGGGCGGCCGGAGAGCACCGGCATCGCGAGGTACCCGCACGTGATCGCGCCGAGGACCGGAGCCCACGTGGGGGCGCGGAAGTGCTGGTGCTCGGACTTCTCGCGGCGCAGCACGAGGCACGCGATGTTGACGATGGTGAAGACGACCAGCAGCAGCAACGAGGTCGTGCCGCCGAGCTTGCCGATGTCCGCGGTGGACACCAGGATCACCGCGACGCCGGTCGTGAAGACGATCGAGATCCACGGAGTGCGGCGGAACGGGTGCACGGTGCCGAAGAACTTCGGGATGATCTTCTCGTTCGCCATGCCGTACAACAGGCGCGACGCCATCAGCATGTTGATCAGCGCCGAGTTGATGACGGCCAGCAGGCCGATCAACGCGAAGATCCACAGCGGGAAGCCCGGCGCGCCGACGGTGACGACCCTCAGCAACGCGCTGCTGCCGGCCTTCGCGAGCTCCTCGGACGGGATCAGCAACGACGACGTGATCGCGACCAGCACGTAGATCAGCGCCGCGATGCCCATGCCCCACAGCATCGCGCGCGGGAAGATCTTGACCGGGTTGCGGCACTCCTCCGCCATGTTCACCGAGTCCTCGAAGCCGACCATCGCGAAGAACGCGAGCGCCGTGGCCGAGGTGACGGCGAGCATCACGGTGCTGCCGGACGGGACGTGGATCTCGGTGAGCCTGCCGGGCTCGCCGTCACCGTTGATGACCGCCCAGGCGCCGATCAGGATGATGATGACCAGGCCGGACAGCTCGATGCAGGTCAGCACCACGTTGGCCTTGACCGACTCCGAGACGCCGCGGAAGTTGATGACCGCCAGCGCCGCGATGAACACGATCGCGATACCGGTGATCACGAGCGACTCCGGGCTGAGCGCGACGTCGAAGAACTCGACGAGCAGCTGCCTGAGGTACGTGCGGCCGAACGCGAGCGCCGCCGACGAGGCCGACGTGATGCCGGAGCACATGACCGCGAACGCGACCATGAACGTCAGGAAGTGGATCTTGAACGCTCTGTTCGTGTACAGCGCCGCACCGGCGGCCCTGGGATACTTGCCGACGAGCTCGAGATAGCTGAACGCGGTCAGGAACGCCACCACGAACGCGAGCAGGAAGGGCAGCCAGAGCGCGCCGCCGATCTTGCCGGCCACGTTGCCGGTGAGAGCGTAGATGCCGGTCCCGAGGATGTCGCCGACGACGAAGAACAGCAGCAGCTTCGGGCCGATGGCCCGATGTAGCTCTGGTTGCTCCGTTTGTGGAGTCGCTTCAGCCATGCCCGAGGATTCTGCCCGCCTCGCCTGGCCACCAGCACCAACGGACGCCCACCTCACCCAATTGGTGTAACAATCGCACGATGAGACTCGCGGCGTCCGCGATCATCGCCACGCTGGCGCTGACCGCCTGCTCCTCGTCCGAACCCGCGAGCGAGAACACCGCCCAGCACCGGGACGTGAAGAGCCTGGTGGCCGCGGTGACCAAGTCGGTCAACGAGAAGAAGACCTACCGCTTCTCCATCGCGCCACCACCCACGGGCGGCGGTGTCCGGGCGCCCTCCAGCGGCAGCGTGCGGCTGGGCGGCGAAGTGGCGAGCATGGACGCGACCACGACCCGTCCCGTGCAGACGGGCGGCGAGGCGGTGGAGCTGCGGCTGCTCTCGACCACAAAGGACAGTGCGTTCGTGAAGCTCCCCGCGGACGTCTTCGGGCTTCCCGCCGACAAGCCGTGGTTGCTGCTGGACCGCAGGGTCGACGACGACTTCACCACCACGTTGCTCGGTTTCCACGACGTGGTCTACCAGCAGGCCGTCTTCACGTCGTACCACCTGCCGGTGATCGAGGCGGGTGGTGAGCTCAGGCTGACCGCGCAGGTCGGCGGCCACACCCGCTACTCGATCTCGATCGACTACCGGAAGGCCTACGACACCCTGACCGACGAGGGCCTGCGCACCGAGGTGAAGCTCGCGCTCGACCAGCAGATCGCCGGCTCGACCGGCGAGGTCGAACTGGACGGCGCGGGCCTGCCGGTCCGCATCACGATCTCCACCGCGTTCCGGGGCGGGGAGGTCGTCGACGAGGCCCGCTTCTCCGACTGGGGCGGCGACGTGCGGATCACCGAGCCGGACCCGGCCGAGATCAGCTCGCGCTGAACCGGTAGCGCCAGATCGCCGGCAGGAACGCCACCATGACGGCGGTCGCCACGACCACCAGCAGGCCACCGACCGACACGGCCGCCGCGGTGCCGAACGCCGCGCCACCCGTGCCGTGCAGCAGGTCCGCGATGCGCGGCCCGCCCGCCACGACGACGATGAAGACGCCCTGCATCCGCCCGCGCATCTCGTCCGTCGCCGCCGACTGCAGGATGGCGCCGCGGAAGGCCATCGACACCATGTCCGCCGCGCCAGCCAGCGCGAGGAACGCCGCCGCGACCCACAGCGATCCGGCGAGGCCGAAGCCCATGATCGCGAGACCCCAGCCCACCACGGCGAGCGTCACCGCGACACCGTGCCTGCTGACGTTGGCGATCCACCCGGACGTGAGGCCGCACAGCACCGCGCCGACCGGGATCGCCGCGAACAGCACTCCCAGCGCGAACCCGCCGCCGGGCGGGTCGCCGAACGTGTGCTGGGCCATCTCCGGGAACAACGCCCGCGGCATGCCGAACACCATCGCGATGATGTCGAGCACCATGCTCGCCAGCAGCACCTTCTGCGCCCACAGGTAGACGAACCCGTCCAGCACGTCCCTGAGCCCGGCTCGCCGCACCACCCCGTCCAGCGGAGGCATCGGCGGCAGCTTCCAGACCGCGTAGACGGCGGCCACCAGCGCGATGGCGTCCACCAGGTACAGCGTCGACAGCCCGACGACCGGCATGAACGCACCCGCGAGCAACGGCCCGAGCACCGCGCCGAACTGCATGACCGTCGACCCCAGCGCGCTGGCCGACGGCAGCAGTTCCGCCGGCACCAGCCGGGCGATCGACGCCGACCGCGCGGGCGCGTTGGCCGCGAAGAACACTTGCTGCAACCCGAGCAGCGCGATGACCAGCCACACCGAGCCGACGTTCATCGCCGCCTGCACCCACAGCAGCACCGACGAGACCGCGATGCCGGCGTTCGTGACGAGCAGCAGCTTGCGGCGGTCGACGGTGTCCGCGATGGCGCCGCCCCACAGCCCGAAGACCAGCAGCGGAACCAGCGCGACACCGGCGGCGATGCCGACCCACGCCGACGACCCGGTGAGGTCGTAGACCTGCTTGGGCACGGCGACGGCGGTGAGCTGGGAGCCCACCGCCGTGATGATCGTGGAGAGCCACAGCCGTCGATAAGCGACGATCTTCAACGGTCGAGTGTCGATCACGAACGTCGAGCGCGCGCTTCTCCCCACAGTGGCCACTTCGTTAGCCTATGACAACTAACAAGCCATTTACGTGGGGCCTAGGCCACTCGTCAGAGGCGCACCGGGTACACCGGCTCGGGCACCTTCGGGCTGATCCGGCCCTCGACGAAGATCCCGTGCCAGATCATGAAGCACAGCACCGACCACAGCTGCCGGCTGCGGTCGAACTGCTCCGACCTGTGCTCGGCCAGCAGGTCCAGCACCGCGTTCTTGTCGAGCAGGTGCCCGGTCTGCGAGTCGGCGATGATCCCGCGCGCCCAGTCGTACATCTCGGCCCGCAGCCAGTGCCGGATCGGCACCGGGAAGCCCAGCTTGGGCCGGTTCAGCACGTGCGCCGGGATGATCTTCGCCAACGCCTTGCGCAGCGCGTACTTGGTCGTGCCCTCGGTGAGCTTCTGGCCGAGCGGCACCTCGGCGGCGACCTTGAACACCTCGGGGTCGAGGAACGGCACCCGCAGCTCGATCGAGTTCGCCATGGTCACCTTGTCGGCCTTGACGAGGATGTCGCCGCGCAGCCACGTGTACAGGTCGATGTGCTGCATGCGCGCGACCGGGTCCCAGTCCTCCGACTCGCGGTACCAGGGCGCCGTGACGTCCTTGAAGCCGACGCCCTCGACGTAGCCGGGGAACACCGCCCGCACCTGCGCGTCGCTGAAGTTGCGCGCGTTGCCGTAGTAGCGCTCCTCGAGCTTGAGCGACCCGCGCCGCAGCAAATCCTTGCCGCGCACACCCTCCGGGATGCTCTTCGACACCGCGCCCATCAGCTTGCGCACGCTGCCCGGCACCTTCTCGAAGGGCGACAACGACAGCGGCTCGTGGTAGATCACGTACCCGCCGAACAGCTCGTCCGCGCCCTCGCCGGACAACACGGCCTTGACGTACTTACGCGCTTCCTTCGCGATGAAGTACAACGGCACCAACGCCGGGTCCGCCACCGGGTCGTCGAGGTACCAGAGGATGAGCGGCAGCTCCTCCATCATCTCGTCCGGCGACACCGTCCGGACGACGTGCCGCACCCCGATGGCCGCCGCCGTCTCCGCGGCCACGTCCACCTCCGAGTACCCCTCGCGGTCGAACCCGCTGGTGAACGCGATGAGGTTCGGGTTGTGCAGCTTGGCCAGCGTCGCGGTGGCCGTGGAGTCGATACCGCCCGACAGGAACGCGCCGACCGTGACGTCCGGGTCGGAGATCATGTGCTTGGCCACCGAGTCACGCATGACCTCGGCGATCCGCTCGTGCAGCGCCTCGGCCTCGTGCGGCCCGTTCACCGGCCGCGGCGAGAACACCGGCTTGAAGTACCGGTTGAACAGCACCTGCCCACCGGGGCTCACCTTGAACGACGTGCCGGACTCGACGCGCCTGATGGCCTTGTGCAGCGACTCGGGCTCCGGCACGTACTGCAGCACCAGGTAGTGCTGCAACGCCGTCTGGTCCAGCTCCTGGCTGATGCCGAGCACCCCGGTCAGCTGCAGCAGACTCTTCTTCTCCGACGAGAACCCGACCCCGCCCGGCCCGGTGGCCCAGTACAGCGGCTTGATCCCGAACGGGTCCCGCGCTCCGAAGACCACTCGCTCCTGCGCGTCCCAGATCATGAACGCGAACATGCCGCGGAGCTTCTTGACCCAGTCGGCACCGTGGTAGTGGTACCCGGCGACGATCGACTCGCCGTCGCCCTCCGTCTTGAACTGGGCGCCGAAGTGCATGGCCAGCTCGGCCCGCAGCTCCTTGTAGTTGTAGATCTCGCCGTTGAAGTTCAGCGTGTACCGGGTCGGGTTCTCCGGCGGCCCCCACACCAGCGGCTGGTGGCTGTGGTCGAGGTCGATGAACCCGAGCCGGTTGAACCCGTAGACGACCTCGGCGTCGGCCCAGGTGTCCTGCTCGTCGGGACCACGGTGCCGCTGGCAGCGCAGTGCTGCGGCCACAGAACTCCGCGCCGAGGCCGCGGCGGCTTCGGTGGAACAGATGAGTCCGAGCACTCCGCACACGTGAAATCGCACCTCGTCGTTCGCTGTTGCTGAAATCCCAGTATGCCGAAGCTGGGTCGGCACACTCCCGCCACCCGAAGGACGCCCGGGCACCGGGCCGGGTTCCGAGCCCGGCGGTAAGTCGCAGCACAGCAAAAGGGGCGCCTCCCGCCCACAGGAAGCGCCCCATCGCGAAAGCTTCAGTTTCGCAGGGCCACACCGGCCCCGAGGTTCTACGGTGCTACTCGCTCCGAGCCCCAGCCGTCCCGCCCGAGCCGGAAGCGCAACCGGTCGTGCATCCGGTCCCGCCGTCCCTGCCAGAACTCGACCTCCTCGGGCCGGATCCGCCACCCGCCCCAGTGCGGCGGCACGGGGATCTTCTCGGTGTCCGCGAACTGCCGCTCGATCTTGTGCAGCGCGGACTCCAGGGTGGACCGGCCGCTGACCACGCGGGACTGCGGCGAGGCCCAGGCCCCGATCTGCGACCCGCGAGGCCGCGAGTTCCAGTACTCCGCGGTCTCCGCGGACCCGACCTTCTCGACGGTTCCGCGGACGTGCGCCTGCCGCTGCATCGCGAACCACGGGAAGGTCGCCGACGCGTAGCGGGTGGCCATCAGGTCGTGCGACTTGTTCGACGTGTAGTTGGTGAAGAACACCAGCCCACGGGCATCCAGGCCCTTCGCCAGCACCGTGCGCGACGACGGGCGGCCCTTGGTGTCGGTGGTCGCGAGCACCATCGCGTTGGGCTCGGGCAGGCCGGCTCCGGCGGCCTGGTCCAGCCACAGCTGGAGCTGTTCGTGCCAGGTGGCGGCAAGCTCCGACTCGCTGAGCGAGCCCTGCTCGTAGGACACGCGCATCGCCGGTAGTGCGATGTTCGTGGTCTCCGTCATCGGCGAACCTCCAAGCGGCGGCAGAACTCGTGGTCCCTGGACCCGCGACCATACGCACGGGGACCCGATCCCGAAACCGCCTGCGCGGTGATGACCACCACCTGAACGGTGACTGTCCGTACAAAGAACAGTTCTGGATCGAGTCCGGGATCGAGTCAGATGGCGTCGAGCACAGTTGTGACGGCGACCACGTCATCACCCAATGCGGTGACAAGGGTTCCGCCTGCTGCCAACGGAACGGCACTCCACCACTCACCGCCGTCACGAGCTCGCGTCACCGAGTCGAGAACCATTTCAGTGCCAACGACGCGTTTCCCCGCCAAGCCGGCGGAAGACCCGTCGACCGAGCTGTCACCCACCACGAGCTGTTGGTGCAACACCGGCCTCCCGCAACGGGTTGCGCGCACCGACGTGGACAGCGAGCCGGGCGTTTCGCCGGTGCGGCCGAGCACGAGCACCTCCCGCGTTCGCAACTCTGCGTGACTGTCCAATTCGGCCACCACCACTGCCGCGTGGCGCGCGCGGCTCGTCACGACTGTCGGTTCCGGCAGGTAGCGGACGGATCCCTCCACCACGAACCGAACTTCGGACGACGACGCCGCTCCGGACGAACCGGGCAGCAGCAAGGTCGCCGCCACGCCACGAAGGTCCAGCGACGCTCCAGGACCGACCTCGACCGTCAACGACAACGAGTCGCCGCCCAACGGGGCCGTCACCGACGACACGAGGTGCACCAGCGCAACAGGCCCCACGCGTCGGTGCGGCACCAACGTCAACGGCGACTGCGAACGCAGGACCCGCACGACGCTGTTGCCGTGCGAGTCCACCGTGACGACCAACCGCGCTGAAGCCTTCATCGGGGAGCCTTCATCGGAGAGGTTTCACAGCCCGGCCAGCACCCACTTCGCGACCTCGGGCGCGTCCGGGGTCTCGACCAGCGACTGGGCGATGACCGGCAGCTCCCCGCGCATCCGGTGCGCGTCCGAGATCATCACGTCCATGTCCGCGCCGACGAACGGCGCGAGGTCGGTCTTGTTGATGACCAGCAGGTCCGCCGTCGTGACGCCGGGACCGCCTTTGCGCGGCACCTTGTCACCGCCCGCCACGTCGACGACGAAGATCTGCCGGTCCACCAACCCGCGCGAGAACACCGCCGTCAGGTTGTCCCCGCCGCTTTCGATGATCACCAGGTCCAGCGCCGGGAACCGGTGCTCCAGCCGCTCGACGGCGTCCAGGTTGGCCGTGATGTCGTCGCGGATCGCGGTGTGCGGGCAGCAGCCGGTCCGCACGGCCTCGATGCGCGACGGGTCGAGCACGCCCGCCCGCCGCAGGAAGTCGGCGTCCTCGGTCGTGTAGATGTCGTTGGTGACGACCGCCAGCCGCAGCCGCGGTCCCAGCGCGCGGCACAGGGCCGCGGTCAGCGCGGTCTTGCCGCTGCCGACCGGTCCGCCGATGCCGATCCGGGGCGCGGAACCGTGGTGGTGGTCGTGCGGATCGGGCCCGTGGTCAGCTCCCAAAGAGACGCACCCCTTCACGTCGGACATGTGACTCTGCCAAGAGGTCCAAGGCAGGCGAACCCAGTGCGGGAAGCTCCTCGCACGCCCGCGCGGCGACCTCCTCGACACCGAGGGCGGCCACGATCGCGTTGACCCCGAACGGGTCCAGGCCGAGCAACCTGACCGCCGCCGACGCCGGTCCGCTCACCGCGAGATAAGCGCAGGTCAGGGCCGCTTCGTACGGCTCGGCGACCAGCACGCCGATCACCAGCGGCTGGTGCGGGTCTCGCGGGAGTTCGCCGAGCCGGGCGGCGGGCCACGCGCGCCGGGCCGCCCGCAGCATGCCCCGCCCCTGCGCCCGCGAAGCCTCGCGTTGGGCGGGTGACGGCGTGCGGGCGTCCAGCTCCGCGTCCAGCCGGGCGAGGTCCTCACCCCGTGCCGCCGCGGCCGCGAACCCTGCCGCCAGCAGACCGGAAGTCAGCAACCGGCCGTGCAGGAACGACCTGAGCGACGGCTCGTCGTGCACCAGACCGCGCGCGGCAGCCTCCTCCAGCCCGCCGGAGTGCACGTGGCCACCGCCGGGGAAGCGGGAGTCGGCGAGGATCAGCGCGGTCAGCATCAGAACAGGAAATAGCGTTGGGCCATCGGCAGTTCCGCGACCGGCGAGGGCTCGACCAGTGATCCGTCGACGTGCACGGCGAAGCTGTCCGGATCGACCCGCACGTCCGGCATCGCGTCGTTGAGCACCATGTCCGCCTTGCCGACCGACCGCGTCGAGGCCACCGGCAGCACCCGCCGCGCGTACCGGGAGGCGATTCCGGCCTCGATCGCCTCGGGCGCAACGAAGAACACCGAAGAGGCCGCACCGGCCGTGGCACCGAACATCGGCCGCGCCCACACCGGTTGCGGCGTCGGGATCGAGGCGTTCGCGTCACCCATCGCACCCCAGGCGATGAACCCGCCCTTCAGCACCACCGAGGGCCGCACGCCGAAGAACTTGGGCTCCCACAACACCAGATCCGCCAGTTTCCCGGCCTCGACCGAACCGACCTCGGCCGCGATCCCGTGCGCCACAGCGGGGTTGATCGTGTACTTCGCGACGTACCGCCGTGCTCGCAGGTTCGCGTCGAGAGACCGCCGCGAGGACATCACGTGCGCCGTCTGCCAGGTCCGGATGATCACCTCGCCGACGCGGCCCATCGCCTGCGAGTCGGACGAGATCATCGAGATCGCGCCCAGGTCGTGCAGCAGGTCCTCGGCGGCGATCGTGGTCGGCCGGATGCGCGACTCCGCGAACGCCAGGTCCTCCGGCACCGACGGGTTGAGGTGGTGGCACACCATCAGCATGTCGAGGTGTTCCTCGAGCGTGTTGACGGTGTGCGGGCGCGTCGGGTTCGTCGACGACGGCAGCACGTTCGGCAGCGAGACCACGCGGATGATGTCCGGCGCGTGCCCGCCACCGGCGCCCTCGGAGTGGTAGGCGTTGATCGACCGGCCACCGATGGCGTCCACTGTGGACTCCAGGAACCCGGCCTCGTTCAACGTGTCCGTGTGGATCGCGACCTGGACGCCGGACTCGCCGGCCACCCGCAGGCAGGCGTCGATCGCGGCGGGCGTGGTGCCCCAGTCCTCGTGCAGCTTGAACCCGCCGGCGCCGCCCGCCAGCTGCTCGCGCAGGCCTTCGGCCGAGACCGTGTTCCCCTTGCCCAGCAACAGGACGTTGACCGGCAGATGGTCCATCGAGGTCAGCATCCGGCCGAGGTTCCAGGCGCCGGGCGTGACCGTCGTGGCCTTGGTGCCCTCCGCCGGGCCGGTGCCGCCGCCGATCAGCGTCGTCAGCCCGGACGCCAGCGCCTCGTCCACGATCTGCGGGCAGACGAAGTGCACGTGGCAGTCGATGCCGCCCGCGGTGAGGATCTTGCCGTTGCCGGACAGGATCTCCGTGGACGGGCCGATGACCAGCGCGGGATGGACGCCGTCCATCGTGTCCGGGTTGCCGGCCTTGCCGATCGCGACGATCCGGCCGTCCCGCACGCCGACGTCGGCCTTGACCACACCCCAGTGGTCGAGGATCACGGCACCGGTGATGACCAGGTCGGGGGCACCCTCGGCGCGGGTCGCGACGCCCTGGCCCATCGACTCGCGAATCACCTTGCCACCGCCGAAGATCACCTCGTCACCGGAGCCCGCGCCGCGCGAACGGTCCTCGGTGACCTCGATGAACAGGTCGGTGTCGGCGAGCCGGATCCGGTCGCCGACCGTCGGCCCGAGCAGTTCGGCGTAGCGCTCGCGGTCGATCATCGCCGCAACCCCCGGACGATCCTCAGCCCTGCCAGCGGAACCAGCGTGACCTCGCGCTCGACGCCCGGCTCGAACCGCACCGCCGTGCCCGCCGGGATGTCGAGCCGGTAACCGAACGCCCGCGAGCGGTCGAACTCCAGGCCGGTGTTGACCGAGGCGAAGTGGAAGTGCGACCCGACTTGAACGGGCCGGTCGGCGACGTTCACCACGGTCATCGTGACGCGCGGCCGTCCGGGGTTCAGCTCGACGGGTTCGGAGCCGACGACCACCTCTCCCGGCGCCGGACCGGCCGAGGGCGCGATCGGGTGGTGGACGGTGACGAGCTTGGTGCCGTCCGGGAACGTCGCCTCCGCCTGCACCGAGTCGATCATCTCCGGCACACCCCGCATGACCTGCTCCGGCGCGAGCACCGTGCGCCCGCTCTCCATGAGCTCGCTGACCGTGCGGCCGTCCCGCGCGCCCTCCAGCACGTGGTCGGTGATCAACGCGATGGCCTCGGGGTAGTTGAGCAGCACCCCGCGTTCGAGCCTGCGCCGCGCCACGTCGGCGGCGACGTGCACGAGCAGCTTGTCCCGTTCATGCGGCGTCAGATGCACCGAGCTGTTCTAACACGCGGAAGAGCGCTTTCCCGGAGTGGAAACACGGCCGAAACACGACGGCGTGTCCACCGACCGGTTGACAACCGGGGTCAGCGGTGCGGTCGTCCCGCGCAGGGGGTCCAAGATCGCAGGATTGATGCATGAACGCGATCCGAGTGCGGGGCCTGAAGAAGGCCTACAGGGACCACCAGGCGGTGGCGGGGATCGATCTCGACGTCGCCCGCGGGGAGGTGTTCGCGGTCCTCGGCCCGAACGGCGCCGGCAAGACCACGAGCGTCGAGATCCTGGAGGGCCACCGCGACCGGGACGCCGGTGAGGTCAGCGTGCTCGGCGTCGACCCGGCCGTCGGCGGCAGACAGTGGCGTTCGAAGCTCGGCATCGTCCTGCAGAGCGCGACCGACGCCGCCACGCTCTCGGTGCACGAGGCCGTGCACCACTACGCCAGGTACTACGGCGACCCGCGTGACCCGGAGGAGGTCATCGACCTCGTCGGACTCACCGAGAAGGGCAAGGCCCGCGCCGGCACGTTGTCCGGCGGTCAGCGGCGCCGCCTCGACGTGGCGCTCGGCATCATCGGCCGGCCGGAGCTCGTGTTCCTGGACGAACCGACCACCGGTTTCGACCCGGAGGCACGCCGCCGGTTCTGGGGACTGATCAGGCTGCTGGCCTCCGAGGGCACCACGATCCTGCTGACCACGCACTACCTCGACGAGGCCGAGGCGCTCGCCGACCGCGTGGCCGTGCTCGCCGGCGGCCGGATCGTGGCCGAGGGCACGCCGCGGACGCTCGGCGGCCGCGCGCACGCCGACGCCACCGTCCGATGGCTGTCCGACCGCGGCTACACCGAGATCACGACCTCCGAACCCACCAAGACGATCGCCGAACTGTCCCGGCACGGCGAGCTGGCCGAGCTCACGGTCACCCGCCCGTCGCTGGAGGACATCTACCTGGAGCTGATCAAATGACCACCGCGGCTGTTCTGCCCGGAACCCTGTCACTCGGTCTCGCGAGGGGTGCGACCGAGCTGCGGGAGTTCTTCCGGCAGAAGGAGAACCTCATCTTCACGGTGTCGCTGCCCGCGCTGCTGATGCTGCTGCTCGGCACCGTCTACGTCCGCGAACCCGCCGCCGCGCAGATGTTCGCGGCCAGCATGATCGGCGCCGGCATCATCTCGACGTCGTTCGTCGGACTCGGCATGAGCGTGGTGGCCGACCGCGAGGACGGCACGCTGAAGCGCCTGCGCGGCACGCCGATGCCGTTCACGTCCTACTTCATCGGCAAGATCGTCCTGGTCTTCGTCACCAGCCTCTTCGAGGCCGCGCTGCTGCTCGGCGTGGCCGTGCTGCGGTTCGACGTGGAACTCCCCTCCAGCGCCTCCAGGTGGCTGACGTTCGGGTGGGTCTTCACGCTCGGCGTGATCTCGTGCTCGCTGCTCGGCGTGGCGCTGAGCGCGATCGCGAAGTCCACCCGCAACGCCGCGGGCGTGCTGAACCTGCCGTACATCGTGCTGCAGTTCCTCAGCGGTGTGTTCATCATGCAGTCGGTGCTGCCCGAGTCGCTGCGCACGGTGGGGTCGCTCTTCCCGCTGAAGTGGGTGTGTCAGGGTTTCCGCTCGGTGTTCGCACTGGACGACGGCTACGCGGTCATGGAGGCGGCGGGATCATGGGAGCTCGGCAGGATCGCGCTCGTTCTCGGGGCGTGGACGATCGCCGGTCTGGTGCTCGTCAGCCGGACCTTCAGGTGGACCAATACCAGTCGCTGATCACCTGGTACGTGCTCTTCGCGGTCACCCAGGCCATCACGCTCGTGCTCATCCTGATCGACGACAACACCCTCGCCGACCGGCTGTCGGCGGCGGGGTTGTTGTGCCTGAACGGCCTGTGGTTCCTGTTCTACGGCAAGAAGCTGGTGCGGAGCAGGACCGTGGGCTGGCGCGGGTTCGTCTACGCGGCCGGCTCGCTCGCCACGTTCGCGCCGGCGGTGTGGTTCAGCGGCAACGCGACGTTCGCCCTGTTCGGGCTGGTGCCGCAGATCTACATGGCGCTGCCGGTCGCGTGGGCGTTCTTCCCGATGGCGCTGTTCGTGTTCACGCCGCAGATCCTGACCTGGCTCGCGGGTGCCATCCCCACGCTGCCGTGGCCGGGCGCCCTTCTGATCATCGGCTTCTCCCAGGCGTTCGGCTGGGCGATCAGCCGGATCGCGCAACAGAACGAACAGCGCGGTGAACTGCTGCAACGCATCGAGGCGCTGACCATCGAGGCCGAGGGCGCGCGGTGGTCGGCGGAGATCCACGACACGCTGGCACAGGGCTTCACGTCGATCATCACGCTGCTGCAGGGCGCGCAGCCGAACGTGGAGCTGGCGCTGCGAACCGCACGGGAGAACCTCCGCGAGGCACGGGCGCTGGTGGCGGCCAACGCACCGTCGCCTTTGGACGGTTCGTCGCTGGAGGACGCGGTGCGGCGGCTGGTCGACGGCGTGGCGCTGGAGTCGGCGTTCCGCGTGATCGGCGACCCGGTCGGATTGCCGACCTCGGTCGAGGTGGTGCTGCTGCGCACGGTCCAGGAGGCGCTGACCAACGTGGCACGGCACTCCGGGGCGTCGCGGGTCGACGTCGTGATGAGGTTCGACTCCGACGGCGTCTCCCTGGAGGTGCGCGACGACGGGCGCGGGTTCGGTGACGCACCCGAGGGCTTCGGCCTGCGGGGCATGCGCGCACGGCTCGAACAGGTGGGTGGGACGCTCTCGCTGTCGTCGGACGACCAGGATGACGACACCGGAGCGTCGGTGCTGGTGGAGGTGCCACTGTGATCAGGATTCTGCTGGTGGACGACCACCCGGTGGTGCGGCAGGGGCTGCGCGGCATGCTCGTGGCGGACGACCTGGAGGTCGTCGGCGACGCGGGTTCCGGCCAGGAGGCGATCACCCAGGCCGCCCTGCTCAAGCCGGACGTCGTGCTGATGGACCTGCGGATGCCCGAGATGGACGGCGTCGCGGCGACCGCGAAGATCGCCGGCACCGGCCCGCGCGTCCTGGTGCTCACGACGTACGAGACCGATTCGGACATTCTTCGCGCGGTCGAGGCCGGCGCGTCCGGCTACCTGCTCAAGGACTCGACGACCGAGGACCTCATCGCGGCGATCCGGGCGGCGGCGCGCGGGGAGACCGTGCTCGCGCCCTCGATGGTCGCGAAGGTCGTCGGACAGGTCCGCACACCACCGCTGTCCGCGCGGGAGGCCGAGGTGTTGCGCCTGGTCGCGAAGGGCATGTCCAACGCCGAGATCGGCCGGGCGCTGTTCATCTCCGAGGCGACCGTGAAGACCCACCTGCTGCGGGTGTTCAACAAGCTGGGCGTCTCGGACCGCACCGCGGCGGTCACCACGGCCCTGGATCGAGGCATGCTGCAGTGACGCACGACACCCGGTTGACACCTCCCGGCTACCGTCCTGCAACACTGTGAGCTCCGGCAACGGCGCCGGTCAGGTCCTTTCAGCACAGTCGATCGCCCCGGAGGCGTGACCCATGACCCAGACCGCCGATCCGACCTCGTTGGTGCTTCCCGCCGAGCTCAAGCCGTCCGACGGCCGCTTCGGCTGCGGGCCGTCCAAGGTGCGTCCCGAGGCCGTCGCGGCCCTCGCGTCCGAGGGCGCGGCGCTGCTCGGTACCTCGCACCGGCAGAAGCCCGTCAAGAACCTCGTCGGCCGCGTCCGCTCCGGACTGCGCGAGTTGTTCCAGCTGCCCGAGGGCTACGAGGTCGTGCTCGGCAACGGCGGCACCACCGCGTTCTGGGACGCGGCGTCGTTCGGCCTGGTCCGCGAGACCGCGCAGCACTTCACCAACGGTGAGTTCTCCTCGAAGTTCGCGAAGGTCACGCAGACCGCGCCGTTCCTGAAGGACTCGCTGGTCACCAAGGCCGAGCCGGGCACCGCGCCCGAGCTCTTCTACGCCGAGGGCGCCGACCTGGTCGGCTGGGCGCAGAACGAGACCTCGACCGGTGTCGCGATGCCCGTGACCCGCATCGAGGGTTCCGGCGACGCGCTGATCGCGATCGACGCGACGTCCGGCGCCGGTGGCCTGCCGGTCAAGGCCGAGGACTTCGACGTCTACTACTTCGCGCCGCAGAAGTCGTTCGCCTCGGACGGCGGCCTGTGGCTCGCGCTGATGTCGCCGGCCGCGCTCGCCCGCGTCGAGGAGCTCAAGGACCGCTGGGTGCCGGAGTTCCTGTCGCTGCCGACCGCGCTCGACAACTCGACCAAGGACCAGACGTACAACACGCCGTCGGTCGCCACGCTCTTCCTGCTGGCCGAGCAGATCGACTGGATCAACGGCAACGGCGGCCTGGAGTGGGCGGTCGGACGCACCAAGGACTCCTCGGACCGCCTGTACGGCTGGGCCGAGAAGACCGCGTACACGACGCCGTACGTGGAGAAGGCCGCCGACCGCTCACAGGTCGTCGGCACGATCAACTTCTCCGACGACGTGGACGCCGCCACCGTGGCGAAGGTGTTGCGCGCCAACGGCATCGTGGACGTCGAGCCGTACCGCAAGCTCGGCAAGAACCAGCTGCGCGTCGCGATGTTCCCGGCCATCGAGCCGAACGACGTCACGATCCTCACGCAGGCGATCGACTGGGTCGTCGGCCAGCTCTGAAGTTCTCGAGATAGCAGCCTGGGGTGCACCGCGCAGAATCTCGGTGCACCCCAGGGCTTTTCAGGCGAGTGCCTCCGTGGGCGACTGACGAGCCGCCCGCACCGCTGGGTACACGCCGGCGATGGCGCCGATTCCGATCGCCGACCCCACTCCCCCGAGCAGGGCGGGCCACGGCAGTGCCGCCGGCCACTGCTGACTGATCGAATATCCGGCCGTGACCGCGATTCCCACGATCACGCCGACCAGCCCGCCGAGACCGGACAGCAGCACCGACTCGGTGAGGAACTGCCACCGGATCTGCCGCCGGGTCGCCCCGAGCGCCCGCCGCAGACCGATCTCCCTGCGCCGTTCCAGCACCGAGATCACCATCGTGTTCGCCACGCCGACGCCACCCACCAACAACGCGACCCCGCCCAAACCCAGGAACAACGCGTTGTAGGAGCTCTCCGCCAACTGCTGGGCCTCCAGCGCCTCGGACGGCCGGGACACCTTGACCTCGTTCGACTTCTGCGGGTTCAGCGTCGGGCCGAGCAGGTTGCGGACGTTGTCGACCTGGTCCGGGGACGTGCGCACGTAGACCGTGTTCGCGTTGCCCTCGAACCCGAAGGCCTCCTTGGCCGCGTCCCAGCCGATCAGCACCGACCTGTCGATCTCCGGTGAGAGCGGCAGCGGCCCGAGGATGCCGACGACGGTGAACCACTGCCCGTCGATCCACAGCTGCACACCGGGCTTCTCCACGCCCAGACGCGACGCCGCGGTGCCCCCGAGCACCACCGACTTCTCGCCCGACGACAGCCAGCGGCCGGCGCGGACCTCGGCGTCCAGCACCTTCAGCAGGTCCTGCTCCGCCGCCTGCACCTGCAGGCCGAGCGTGTCGCTGGACGGCACGAGGTCGTTCTTGCGGGCGTTCGCGGAGATCTTGCCCGTGGCGCTGGCCGACGACACCGCGCCGATCCGCTTGGCCATCGGCACCGCCGTCTCCGGCAGCTTCGCGTCCTGGCCGAAGAAGTCCTGGCCGGGCGCGGCGGTGAGGAGGTTGGTGCCCAGCTTGGACATCTTGTCCTGCAGAGCCGCCGCGCTGGAGGCCGGGATGCCGACGACGGCGACCACGGCGGCGATGCCGATCGCGATGCCCAGTGCGGACAACACCGCGCGGATCGGGCGGGTCCGCATGCCGAAGAACCCGAGACGGAGGAGGTCGATCACAACGCCCTCCCAACGAAAGCCCGCGTCCAACCAGTCATGGCGTTCCCAGTAGGTTGTTCTTCGTGCGAACGGCGTACAAATGCCGGGCCTACCCGACCCCTGAACAAGCTGCGGTGCTGTCGCGCACCCTCGGGTGCGTGCGTCTGGTGTGGAACAAGACGCTGTGCGAACGGACTCGCCGCTATCGCACCGAAAACGCACCCACGTCGTACAGAGAGACAAGCGCCACGCTGACCACGTGGAGGCGGGGTGGGGAACTCGCGTTCCTGTCGGAGGTGTCTTGTGTGCCGTTGCAGCAAACGTTGCGGCACCAACAGACGGCGTTCCAGAACTTCTTCTCCGGACGTACTCGCTACCCGAAATTCAAACCGCGGACGGCCCGCCAGAGCGCGCATTACACCCGATCGGCGTTCCGGATGCGCGACGGTTCGCTCATCCTGGCCAAGACGAGCGCGCCGCTGCGGTTCATCTGGTCCTTCGACCACATCGACGTCACCGACCTGAATCCAACGATGGTGGTGGTGTCCCGCGAGCCTGATGGCCGCTGGTACGTGAGCTTCGCGGTGGACGTTCCCAAGCCTGCTGCCCCTCGACCCACGAACCGCGCGATCGGGCTCGACCTCGGACTGGCGACCTTCCTGACGACCAGTGACGGCGTCCAGATCGCCAATCCGCGAGACCTGGCCCGCAAAGCCAGAAGCCTTGCCCGCTACCAGCGCAGACTTGCTCGGTGTCAACGCGGCAGCAACAACCGGCACAAAGCCAAAGCCAAGGTCGCTCGTGCTCATCGCAAAATCCGCAACGCGCGGCAGGACTTCCTGCATCGCACCAGCACCGCGTTGGTGCGGTCGGCGGACCTGATCGCGATCGAAGACCTCAACGTCACGGGCATGGTCCGCAACCGCCGGCTCTCCCGTGCCATCTCCGATGCCGGTTGGGGCGAGTTCCGGCGGCAGCTGGAGTACAAGTGCGAACGAGCCGGTCGTTCGCTGGTCGTGATCGACCGCTGGTACCCCTCCAGCAAGACCTGCTCGAACTGCGGGTACCTGCTCGCCGAGTTGAAGCTTTCCGCCCGGCACTGGACGTGTCCGAGCTGCCGCATCCGGCACGACCGGGACTTCAACGCGGCGAAGAACATCCTTGCGGCTGGTCGAGCCGTAGCCCGAGACGCCTTGGGCGATGCCTGCGGAGCTGATGTCAGACGGCAAGGGTCACCCCTTCCGCGATCGGTGATGAAACAGGAAGCGCGCGGCCGAAGTTTCGGTTCGTGAGCGAAGTCAAACGATCACCCCGTCCCGGACCTCGATGCGGCGCGGCGCCCAGGCAGCGATGTCCCGGTCGTGCGTGATCATCACGATCGTCGTGCCGTCGGAGTTGAGGCTCTCCAGCAACTCCAGCACTCCGGCGCCGTTCTTCGTGTCCAGGTTCCCGGTCGGCTCGTCGGCCAGCAGGATCCCCGGCGTGTTCACCACGGCCCGCGCGATCGCGACCCGCTGGCGTTCACCACCGGACAGCTCGTGCGGCTTGTGCAGCGCGCGGTGGATGAGACCGACCCTGTCCAAAGCGGACATCGCCATCGCCCGTCTCTTCGAGCGCGGAACTCCGGCGTAGACGAGTCCGGAGGCCACGTTCTCGATCGCGGACAGTCCCTCGGTGAGGAAGAACTGCTGGAAGACGAACCCGATCGTGCGCGCTCGCAACGCGGACAAAGCGTTGTCGGACAAGGTGGAGATGTCGTTGCCGTCGATCTCCACGGTCCCCGTCGTCGGCTTGTCGAGCGTGCCCATCAGGTGCAGCAGCGTCGACTTCCCCGAGCCGGACGGTCCCACGATCGCGAGCATCTCCCCGCCCCCGACGGTCAGGGAGACGTCGCGCAACGCCTGCACACCACCGGGATACGTCCGGCTCGCGTGGTCGACGGTGATCACTCGGTGGTCACCACCTTCATGCCCTCGCGCAGACCGTCGCCCTGCACCTCGACCTGGCCCTTGGCGAAGATGCCGACGGTGACCTGGATGGTCCTGCCGTCCTCGGTGACGACGCCGTAGCCGCCCTCGTTCAACGCGAGGAGTGCGCCGATCGGGACCGCGAGCACGTTCTGCTTCTTCGACACCGTGAACAGCGCGGTGACGCTGCCGGTGTCGATGCCCTCGGCGGCTTTGGGGTCGTCGACGGAGATCGTCACGACGATCTTCGGCTTGGAGCCCTGGTTCGGGTCGCCCGTGGTGCGGGAGATGCCGGTGATGGTGCCGGTGGTGGGCTTGCCGCCGGTGATCGACAGCTCGACCTTCTCGCCCTGCTTGGCGAGGCGCTGCTTGGACTGCTCCAGCTCGACGGTCACCGCGCGTTCGGTGCCGGTGACCTTCATCAGGTCGCCGCCGGCGGGTGCGCCGAGCTGGCTGGTCAGAGACGACACCCGGATCGCTCCCGGTTGGACGATCACGTCGCCGGAGCCGAGCTTTCCGGTCTGTTCCAGGCCGTTCGCCTTCTGCCACTTCTTCAGCGCGGTGGCCGTGTAGTAGGTGAACTTGTCGTCGGGGGTGCCGAAGTCCTTGAACCCCAGAGCGGCCAGGTTCTCCTCCACCACCTTGACGTCGGGTCCGTTCGACATGCCCGACTCAAGGTCGCGGTAGAGCGGCAACGTGCCGTAGAACAGCGGCACCGGTTTGGCGTCCGCGTGGAACACCGGCTTGCCCTGGTCGATGACAGCGCCCTGGTTCGGCAGCCCGGTGATGGTGCCACTTTTCCGGCCGGCCAGCGCTCGTTCCGCGCCGAAGCCGAGCTGGCCGGTCACCGACTGCTGGTCCGCGAGGTTCGTCCTCTTGACCGGCGCGGTCTTGGACGGGTCGTTCCGCAGCGGTGCGGCGTTGGCCTGGTTGGACGCGATCCTGGTGAGGACGACGACCCCACCGGTGCCGAGCACCACGGCGGCGACGAGTGCGGCGACGAGGATCTTCCTGTTCACGCGGCGTTTCATCCGATCGGCCTCGTCGCGGCCATGCCCTCGCCCATGCCGCAGTCCTTCATGTCCTGCTTGACCTTCTCGTCCTCCATGTCGGGCAGCTCGATCGTCTCGCTCGAGCCGCCGCCCTCGAACTTCGGGTCGGGCCAGTTGTAACCCCTGTCCCGCATGCACTTCGCCTGCTGGCGCATCTTGTCCTGCTCCTCCGGCGACGGTGGCTTGAACTCGCCACCGTTGGGCAGGTGCTTCTTGCAGGCCTCGTTGGCGGCGTTCATCTTCTCCATGTCGACGCTGCCGGCTTCGCCGGCGGGCACGGCCTCGAGCATCACGCCGCCGCTGCCGTCGTCCTTCGGATCCGGCATGTCGATACCGTTGTCCCGCATGCACTTGGCGAACTGGACCATGTCGCCCTTCTCGTCCTTCTTGGCGTCGGCCGGCTGGTCCTTCGACCCGCAGGCGGTGAGCGCCAGGAGCAGGCCCAGCAACGCTGCGATGGTGGGTTTCATGGCGACAGGTCTACGGAGGCCGTCATTCGGCCGCGTTAAGCGAAAGGCCTTATCCGGCGCTTATCCCCTGTTGGCGGAAAATAGGTGTCATGCGTGTGCTGGTGGTCGAGGACGAACAGCTGCTCGCGGACACGATCGCCGAGGGGTTGCGCAGGTACTCGATGGCGGTCGACGTCTGTTACGACGGCGAAGCGGCGTTGGAGCGGGTAGGGGTGCACGCGTACGACGTCGTGGTGCTCGACCGCGACCTGCCCCTCGTCCACGGCGACGAGGTGTGCCGGGCGGTGCACGCGACCGGCGGCGAGGCGCGGGTGCTGATGCTGACGGCGGCGGCCGAGGTGGACGACAGGGTGGCCGGGCTCGGGCTCGGCGCCGACGACTACCTGACCAAGCCGTTCGCGTTCGCCGAGCTCGTGGCCCGCGTGCAGGCGCTGGGCCGCCGGGCTCGTCCCGCCTTGCCGCCGGTACTCGAACGGGCGGGGGTCACGCTGGACCTGCCGCGCCACCAGGCGTCGCGCGACGGGACGTTCCTGCCGCTCTCACCGAAGGAGTTCGCCGTGCTGGAGGTGCTGATGCGGGCCGAGGGCAACGTCGTGAGCCCCGAGGAGCTGCTGGAGAAGGCCTGGGACGAGCACGCCGACCCGTTCACCAACGCCGTGCGGGTGGCGGTGATGACGCTGCGCCGCAAGCTGGGCGCGCCGCAGGTCATCCAGACCGTGCCCGGCGCCGGCTACCGGTTCGGCTCGTGAAGCTGCGGACCAGGCTGACGGCCTGGTACGCCGGGGTGTTCCTGATCGCGGGCGTCGCGCTGATCGGGCTCAACTACTGGCTGCTCGCCGAGTGGATGCCGCTGGAGGGCATGGCGGTCGCGCGCGCGTTGCCCGCCGAGGTGGCGGCGACGTACCAGGGCTTCGCGCCGGTCGAGGCCGCACAGTTGCCCGCCGAGACTCTGGTGGTCAAGGGGGCCGACTTCGCGGCGGACACGATGAGGACGGTCCTCTGGCAATCGATCGTTGCTCTGCTGTTCGCCGCCGTGCTCGCCGTCTGGCTCGGCTGGGTGGTGGCCGGACGGGTGCTGGCGCCGTTGCACTCGATCACGTCGACCGCGCACCGGCTGGAGGCGGAACGGCTGGACCAGCGCATCGAGCTGGACGGGCCGCCGGACGAGCTCAAGGAGCTCGCGGACACCTTCGACGGCATGCTCGACCGGCTCGCGTCGTCGTTCGACAGCCAGAAGCGGTTCGTCGCGAACGCCTCGCACGAGTTGCGCACGCCGTTGGCCGTGCAACGGACGTTGATCGAGGTGGCGTTGGCCGCCCCGGACGCGAACGACGACATGCGCCGTCTCGGAACGCATCTGCTCGACACGAACGAACGAAGCGAGAAGCTCATCGACGGGCTGTTGGTGCTCGCTCGCAGTGACCGCGGACTCGCCACGCGTGAGCTGGTGTGGCTGGACGAGGTGATCGACGACGAGATCGAGTCCTGCGCGGCTCTGGCTTCGGAGAAAAAGGTCACGTTTGCGGTTCGGACGCGCAGGTATCTGGTGGACGGTGATCCGGTCCTACTTGCCCAGCTCGTCGGCAACCTGTTGCGCAACGCCGTGCTCTACAACAAACCGGGCGGCTCCGTCTCGGTCGAGCTTGATCGGGAACTCGTCGTCACCAACACCGGTCCCACCGTGCCTGCCCAGGCAGTACCCGGATTGTTCGAGCCGTTCCGCCGGCTCCGCGACCGCACCGGGACCGCCGGATCCGGCCTCGGACTGTCCATCGTGCAGTCCGTCGCGAGGGCGCACCAGGGCTCCGCGAAGGCTCGTCCGAACGGGGGAGGCGGGCTCGTGGTCCAGGTGAACCTTCCGGAAACCGGCGTGCGACAGGCCTCGTGAACTGGCAAGATCACGTAGAGATATCGGCGAGTCTCCCACTCAAGGACGACTCGTTGTCCTAACGTTGTCTGCTGGCGAGGTGCGAATTCAGGGAGGCCACGATGCGAGCGCTGCGAGTCATCGGGCTCGACGAGGACGGCAAGTCCGTCATCCTCGAGGACCCCGAAAACCGCGGCGAGCGCTTCACGCTCCCCGCGGACGAGCGTCTTCGGGCGGCCCTGCGCGGTGACCTCGCGCGCCTCGGCCAGATGCAGATCGAGTCGGGCGAGGCCCTCATGCGGCCGCGCGAGATCCAGGCCCGCATCCGCGCCGGTGAGTCGATCGATCAGGTCGCGGCCGCCGCCGGCATGCCCACGCACCGCATCGAGCGGTTCGCCTACCCGGTCCTGCTGGAGCGTTCGCGCACGGCCGACCTGGCCCAGCGCGCGCACCCGGTCCGCGAGGACGGCCCGGACGTGCAGACGCTCGGTGAGGTCGTCGCGCACTCGTTCGGGCTGCGCGGCCACGACCTGTCCGACACCTCGTGGGACGCGTGGCGCGGCGACGACGGCCGTTGGATCGTGCAGCTGCACTGGAAGACCGGGCGCTCGGAGAACCGCGCGCACTGGGCGTTCCACCCCGGTGCGCAGGGCGGCACGGTGACGGCACTGGACGACGCGGCCGTCGACCTGATGGACCCGAACCCGAACCGGACCCTGCGCACGGTCCGGCCGGTGACGCAGCTGGCGCGGCAGGCCCTGGAGGCGACTCCGGTCCTTCCCGCCACCGTCCCGGTCGCCGAGGAGCCGGCACCCGTGCCGGTTCCCGCCCAGGCCGCGGCACCCGCTCCCGTCGTGGTGGAGAAGCCGGTCCAGGAGAACCTGCCCGAACCGGAGCCCGTGCCTGCCCCACCCGCACCGCCGGTGCAGAAGGAGCAGGAGCCCGTGGCGGAGAAGCCGGTGCGCAAGGATCCTCCTCCGAAGCGGGGGAAGAAGAACCACCCCATCGTCCCGTCGTGGGAGGACGTTTTACTGGGCGTGCGGTCGAACCGCTGAGTGAGCAGCTGACGCCATGGGACGTCGTGTCGCGCTGGCTGCCGGAGTGGGTGCACTCCTCGGGCTGGCCTGGTGGGGAATGTTCGAGCTCCTCGCCTCGGGCGCGGTCTGCTCGAAGGACGACTGGGGCTGTCTCCGCGCCTTCGTGATCGCCGCACCGGTGTTCGCGGTGGCCGGAGCGGTCGCGGGTGGGTTCGCACTGCGTTCGCTGAGCGTGTCGCGGGCATGGCTGGTGGCCGTGCCCGCGACCCTCATGGCCGTGGTCGCGATGGTGCTCCTGCTGGGGATGACTTTCCTGGCCTTCGCGGTGTTCGCCGCGCTGTACGCGTTGATCGCGCTGATCTCGACGCCGCGGTGAAGATCCGGTAGAGGACCTGTGCGGCCTGCTGCGGCTGGCGCGTCTCTGACCCGCCTGGCCGACCGCCGTCCTGGGACCGGTGGTCACGATCGCGGCCGCCGGTGGCTACGCCTTGGCTGCGGCACTGACCGCTCGTTACCGTGGGCGGCGTGACAGAGCAGAGCACCGCGGGCAGGACGGGTAGGGCGGGACGCCGGCTGTTGTTCCGGGTCGTCCTGTCGATGGCCGTCGGAGCCGGGCTGGTGCTCGGGTGGACGTGGGCGTACGAGTCGGGCTTCCTGAAGTCGTGGCTCGACAGCACGTCGATGTCGACGTTCCTGCTGCTCGTGCTGATCGGGCTGCCGCTCGCGCTCGTGTCGTCGCTGGTGCTGGCCGGGCCGGTCCTGTGGGTCTTCGGGGTGCGGCCGGTGTGGCCGATCATCCTGCTCGGGCCGGTCGTGCTGGGCATCGGGCTCTACTTCAAGGTGCACGAGCCCGTCCTCGGATGGTTCGCGAACCGGCACCACGCCGAGGCGTTGCTCGCGGCCGTCGCCTACGGGCTGGTCGCCCTGTTCACGTTCAAGAGGTCGTAGGCACGTCGTCGAGCAGGTGCAGGTTCCAGCCCTCGCGTTCGCACCAGTCCTCGGCCTCCTCGCGGGTGACGACCTTCGCGTGCCGCGGGCGGCCGCCGGCGAGGCGGTCCCAGCCGTCCGGAGCCAGGACGTAGTTCACTCCGTCGTGTGAGGCGATGAGCCGTCCGTGTGGAAACGCCATCGTCTGCTCGGTTCGCAGAAACCGCGTCATGGTGGTCATCGTGCCCTTGACCTCGACCTAAGTCGAGCCAGCAGGCTCCGGTGAGCAGAAAAACCGGATGCTGAGTGTCGGTCCTCCTTCGTAGTTTGGAGACGACCTGGAGGGGGCTCATCGCGTGAGCGATCAACGTAACTCGACAATCAGGACCTTGCAGAGGTTGTGGCCGTACGTGCGGCCGCACCGCGCACGGATGGCTGTCGTGCTGTCGGCGACGATGCTCGCGATGCTGTGCGGTCTTGGCATCCCGCTGCTCACGCAGCGCATCGTCGACGGCCCGATTCAGAACAAGGAGACCGGGCCGCTGCCCTGGTTGATCCTGGGGGTGCTGCTGCTCGGCCTCGGTGAGGCGGCGCTGTTCTACATCCGGCGCAAGATCGTCGCCCGGCCCGCCGCCGAGGTCGAGGCGCGCATGCGGTTCGACCTGTACCAGCACCTGCAGCGGCTGCCGGTGTCGTTCCACGACCGGTGGCAGTCCGGTCAGCTGCTCTCGCGCGCGACGAACGACCTCACGACCGTGCGGCGGTTCGTCGCGTTCGCGATCGTCTTCCTGATCGTGAACAGCGCGGTCGTGGTGATCGGGCTGGGCGTCATCGCGGCGCTCTCGCCGTGGCTGCTGATCGTGTCGTTGTGCGGCGCGCTGCCGTTGATGGTGATCTCGTACTTCTTCGAGGCGAAGTTCAAGGTCGTCGCGCGGCGGGCGCAGGACCAGGCGGGTGACCTGACGACGACGGTCGAGGAGTCGGTGCTCGGCATCCGGGTGCTCAAGGCGTTCGGGCGCGGGCCGGAACTGTCGAAGCGGTTCCTGGCTCAGGCCCGTGAGCTGCGCACGACGGAGCTGAACAAGATCTCGATCCTGGCCGCGCTGTGGTCGGTGCTGATCGTGCTGCCGGAGCTGTCGATCGCGGGCATGCTCGCCGTCGGCGCGGTCGGCATCGTGAACGGCTGGCTGACGGTCGGCGCGCTGGTCGCGGCGGTCGCGGTGAGCGCGTACCTGCGCTGGCCGGTCGACTCCATCGGCTGGTTGCTGGCGGAGACGAACCAGACCGCCTCGGCGCTGGAACGGTACTGGGAGGTCATCGACTCCCCCGTGACGATCACCGGCCCCGCCTCGCCCGCGCCGCTGCCCACGCCGTTGCGCGGGCACGTCCGGTTCGAGGGCGTGCGGTTCGCGTTCGACGACGGCCGCGAGGTGCTGTCGGGCATCGACCTCGACCTGCGTCCCGGCGAGACCGTGGCGCTGGTCGGCGCGACCGGCTCTGGCAAGACGACGCTGACCGCGCTGGTGCCGCGGCTCGCGGACGTGACCGGCGGCCGGATCACGATCGACGGCACCGACGTGCGGGACCTCTCCCTGGAGGACCTGAGGACTGTCGTGGGCACGGCGTTCGAGGAGCCCGTGCTGTTCTCCGCGTCGGTCACCGAGAACGTGGGGCTGGGCGTGCCGGACGTCTCCGAGACGGCGGTGCGCGAGGCGTTGCGGGTGGCCAAGGCCGAGGAGTTCGTGGAAGCGCTGCCGTGGGGTCTCGCGACCCGGATCGGCGAGCAGGGCCTGTCGCTGTCCGGTGGTCAGCGGCAACGCCTGGCGCTGGCCCGCGCGGTCGTCGGCAGGCCGGCGGTGCTGGTGCTGGACGACCCGCTGTCCGCGCTGGACGTCCACACCGAGGCCGAGGTGGAGGCCGCGCTGCGCCGGGTCCTGCGCGACACCACGGCGCTGGTGGTGGCGCACAGGTCGTCGACCGTGCAGCTCGCCGACCGCGTCGCGTTGCTGGTCGACGGCAAGATCGCCGCGATCGGCGCGCACCGGGAGTTGTTGGAGACCAACGAGGAATACCGGCGTCTGCTGTCCAGCATGGACGAGGACCTGGTCGAAGAGGAGGTGGCGTCGTGAGTGAAGTTGTCGCACCCGTTGCGGCTGAAGAAGAAGAGTGGCGCGGCGTCGCCGCCGAGGAGATCGACGAGATCTCGCACTCGACGGGCCTGCGCCTGCAGGCCCGCTCCCGCAAGCTGCTGGGTTCGTTGCTACGCCCGCACGTCGCCCGCACGTCGCTCGCGATCGCCGCGGTGGTCGGCGGCAACCTGGCGGCGCTAGCGGGCCCGCTGCTGATCGCCGCCGCGATCGACAGGGGCATCCCGTCCGCGCTGTCCGGCGGCCCGGCGATCCTGATCTGGTGCGTGGCCGGCTACGCGGTCTGCGCGGTGCTGACGACGTTCCTGCGCTGGGCGTTCCTGCGCGTCTCCGGCCGAGTCGGCCAGGACCTGCTGCTGGACCTGCGCGGCCGGATCTTCCGCCACTCGCAGGGCCTGTCCGTCGGCTTCCACGAGTCGTACACGTCCGGCAAGGTCATCTCCCGGCTGACCAGCGACGTCGACGCGTTGCAGGACCTGCTGGAAGAGGGCCTCGACAGCCTGTTCAACGCCGCGTTGTCGGTAGTGGGCATCGCGGTGATCCTGATCTGGCTGGACGCCCCGCTGGCCAGCGTCGTGATCGCGGGCTTCGTGCCGCTGTCCTTCCTGTGGCGCTGGTTCCGCCACCGCTCGATGGAGGCCTACCGCGGCACCCGCGGCGCCATCGCCAAGATCATCGTGCAGTTCGTCGAGTCCATGAACGGCATCCGCGCGGTCCAGGCGTTCCGCCGCCAGCCCCGCAACGAGCAGATCATGAACGGCTTCAACGGCCAGTTCCGCGACGCGAACACCGACGCCCTGGGCGTGATGGCCACGTTCGTGGCGACGATCCGCACCATCGGCAACGTCTCGCTGGCCGTCATCCTCGCCTGGGGCGCCTACCGAGTGGCGGGCGGCGCCCTGGAACTGGGCGTCCTGGCGGCGTTCACGCTGTACCTGCGCCGCTTCTACGACCCGTTCGACGAACTGGCGATGTTCGCGAACTCCTACTCCTCCGCCACCGCCGCCCTGGAGAAGATCTCGGGCGTCCTGGAGGAACAACCGTCGGTGCCAGAACCGAAGGCGCCCGTAGCGCTCCCCCACGCGAGAGGCGCGGTCCGCTTCGCCGACGTGGAGTTCCAGTACCCCGGCACGACCAGGCTGGTGCTCCCCCGCTTCTCCCTGGACGTCCCGGCGGGCCAGACCGTGGCCCTGGTAGGCGCGACAGGAGCCGGCAAGACCACGGTGGCGAAGCTGGTGGCCCGCTTCTACGACCCGTCAACGGGCTCCGTCCAACTGGACGGCACCGACCTGCGCTCGGTGGCGGACACAGACCTCCGCCGAGCCGTGGTGATGGTGACGCAGGAGAACTTCCTGTTCTCCGGCTCGGTAGCCGACAACATCGCACTAGGCCGCCCCACCGCCACCAGAGCGGAAATCGAAGCCGCAGCAGCCGAGGTGGGCGCACACGAGTTCATCGCCGCCCTCCCCGACGGCTACGACACAGACGTCCGCAAACGAGGCGGCCGCCTCTCCGCGGGCCAACGCCAAATGGTCGCCTTCGCGCGAGCCTTCCTGGCCAACCCAGCGGTACTGGTCCTGGACGAGGCAACCTCGTCCCTGGACGTCCCCACCGAACGCGCGGTGCAGGCAGCCCTGGAAACAGTGCTGGCGGACCGAACGGCGTTCATCATCGCCCACCGCCTGTCGACGGTCCTGATCGCAGACCGCGTACTGGTGCTGGATGGTGGCATTGTGGTGGAAGACGGCTCCCCCGAGGAGCTGATCGGTGAGCGGGGCCGCTTCGCGGCCCTGCACACGGCCTGGCGCGACTCACTCGCCTAGGCCTGCGGTCGCGTTCGCGCCAATGGGGATCTGGCGCGAACGCGACCCACGCTCCCCCCACCGGGCACCGGGCACCGGGCGACTGGAAGCGTGCCGCCCACCCCCGCACGGCAATAGCAAACGCGAAGGCGAGCACCCATACAACGCCAATGGCGAAGCCGAGGCGACCGCCAAACCCCACTGAGCAGCGGTAATGACGCAACCACCGGGCGATTGGGGCTTGACCTTGAGAGGCGGGATGCGACCGTTGAAGGGATCGGCCGGGCTCCTTATGCCCGGCCGTTTAGGCCGATGAATGCATCCCGCCAGAGGCTCAAGGTCAAGCCCCAATCGCAATCGTCGCGAAGCGGCGATGAAAAGACCCGACCCGGTAAAGGCACCAGAACCAGCCACCAACGCAAGGCGACCGCCCGCATAGGCGACCACCCCGCTGGAACCGCCGCCAACCCACGCAAACCAACCCACGCAAGCCCCCAACAGCAGTCCCTGATCCCCGCACCCGTTCTCCCCCAAACCCCGTTCCGATAGGTTCCTCCAGAAGCTCCAGACCGAGGAGGGTTCAGTGGAGTTGCGAGTCCGGGACGGCCGCGCCGTGCTAGCCGGGGAGGACCCCTCCGGCGATCACGCGGGTGAGCGCGAGGTCGACCCGCACAGCCTGCCCCTCGGTGTCGATCTGGCCGAGGCGCTGCACGAGTGGGCGAAGGTGGCCGACGCGGTCGTGCGCACCGAGACGCCTGCCGACGGCGTGGCCAGCGCGCTGGTCAGCCGCAGGGGCAAGCAGCTCGCGGGCAGGATCGCGGCGGTCATGAACACCGCGGTCCACTACACCGACCCGGTCAGCGGCGAGCAGGTCAGCGTCGACGCGCCGGCACCTCCAGACGCACCTGCCAAAGCCGTGCTGGTGGAAACCGAGGAGGAACCCGAGCCGACGCCGTGGGGCACCGGGCTCACGGTCAGTTTCATCACGGCCGCGATCGTCACGGTGACCGTGGTGTCGCTGTCCCTCGGGCTCGGCGAGACCAGCCAGTGGCTCGCGCTCGTGGCGAACGTGCTGGTCGTGGGCGGTCTGGCACCGTCAGTCTGGCTGGGCCGCCGCGTGCCGGTGTGGCGCTGGGTCGCGTACGGCGTGGTCACCGGCGTAATCGTCGCCTGGCTCGCATTGATCCTGACGCTGCTCTAGCAAGCACCTCCAATAGGCACCCCAGCAGCCCTCAGAGCAACGCGTAAAACGCTACTGCCCCGGCAGTAGCCACATTCAGCGAGTCCACGCCAGACGACATCGGAATCCGCACCGCCACGTCGGCCAAACCGATCGCCTCCTCACTGAGCCCAGGCCCCTCGGACCCCAGCAGCACCGCCACCCGGCGACCACGCAACCCCGCATCCGCAAGATGCAGGGCGGAAGCGCGCGGCGTGAGAGCGGCAACTGTATAACCCTTTTGCCGCAACAGGTTCAACGCCGCGGGCCACTCATCCGTGGTAGCGAACGGCACGCGCAGCACGTGGCCCATCGACACCCGCACGCTGCGTCGATACAGCGGATCGCTGCAGCCGGGCCCGAGCAGCACGCCGTCCACACCGAGCGCCGCGGCGTTGCGGAAGATCGAACCCAGGTTCTCGTGGTCGCCCACGCCCTCCAGCACGGCCAGGCGCTGGGCGCCGGAGACCAGCGCGTCGAACGACACCTCGGGAGCGCGGTCGGCCGCGGCCAGTACACCCCGGTTCAAGTGGAATCCGACGACCGACGCCATAACCTCTGCTGACGTCACGTAGGCGGGAACGTCCAGGTCAGAAAGGTCAAGCGCCTCGATCCGCCGCCGCACCCCGAGCAGCCCGCGCACCGGGTACGGCGAAGCCAGCAGACGTTCCACGACCACCACGCCCTCGGCGATCACGAGACCCCGTCCGCCGGGCCGGTCAGGCCTGCGATCGGCCGTCGACAGGTCGCGGAAGTCGTCCAGCCGGGGGTCAGCCGGGTCGTTGATCTCGATCACCTTCGCCACGCCGGAAGTTTCGCATCCGGCCCGGCGTGGAACAGGCGAGGTAGTCCGGAGGGCGGAACCGCACACGCCCGACCAGCGGATGATCGCTGGTTGTTACCTCGACGTGACAGAGAGCACCGATTTGGGCGATGTAAAGGGGGATTCCGCTGTGTCACGTTTGGCGTTCCGCCTGGCCCGCGCCCACCGGCGCCGAGCGAAGGGGTAGCGGCATGGGAAGCGAAGTGTCCAGCCGCACGTTCACCAGAGACGACCGCCAGCGTTATCGCGAGAAGATGCAGCGGAGTCTCGACGCACTGGCCACGATGCTGGCCGAAGACACGTTCTCCTTTCCCCGTCGGCAGATGGGACTCGAGATCGAGCTGAACCTCGTCGACGACGCGATGCGGCCGGCGATGGCGAACTCGGAGGTGCTCGAGAAGATCGACGATCCCTCGTACACGCTCGAGCTGGGACAGCAGAACCTGGAGATCAACGTCCCGCCGCGCGAGCTCGCCGGGGGCGAGATGCTTGGCCTGGAAGAGGAACTGCGGCAGTCCCTCGACAACGCCGACGCCAAGGCCCACGACGTGGGCGCGAACCTCGCCATGATCGGGGTGCTGCCCACGTTGCGGGAGAGGCACTTCGACCGCAAGTGGCTCTCCGAGGCACCGCGGTATGCACTCCTCAACGACACCATCTTCAAGGCCCGCGGCGAGGAGATGGTGCTGCACATGGAAGGCCCGGCGATGCCGGGCAAGGGCCCGGAGAGGCTGCTCAGCTACGCCGAGTCGATCCTGCCGGAAGCCGCCTGCACGTCGGTGCAGCTGCACCTGCAGGTCGAGCCGACGGACTTCGCCGCGCACTGGAACGCCGCGCAGTGCCTGGCCGGTGTGCAGGTCGCGATCGCGGCGAACTCGGCTTTCCTGCTGGGCAAGGCGCTCTGGCACGAGACCCGGATCCCGCTGTTCCAGCAGGCCACCGACACCCGCCCGGACGAGCTGAAGAACCAGGGCGTCCGTCCGCGCGTGTGGTTCGGTGAACGGTGGATCACGTCGATCTTCGACCTGTTCGAGGAGAACGTGCGCTACTTCCCCAGTCTGCTGCCGGAAACCGACGACGAGGACCCGATCGAGGCCCTCGAAGCCGGTGGCGCGCCTCGTCTTTCCGAGCTGCGCCTGCACAACGGGACGATCTGGCGCTGGAACCGCCCGGTGTACGACGTCGTCGACGGCGTTCCGCACCTGCGCGTCGAGAACCGGGTCCTGCCCGCGGGACCGACGGTGCTCGACACGATGGCGAACGCCGCCTTCTTCTACGGCACCCAGCGCGCGCTCACCGCCCAGGAACGTCCACTGTGGACTCAGATGTCGTTCCAGGCGGCCGAGGAGAACCTCTACACCGGCGCACGGCACGGGATGAACGCCCAGCTGTACTGGCCGGGCATCGGCTGGATCCCGCCGGACGAGCTGGTGCTGCGCCGGCTCCTGCCGATGGCGCACGAGGGTCTGCGCGACTGCGGTGTCTCCGACGAGGCCCGCGAACGCTACCTCGGCGTGATCGAGCAGCGCTGCCTCGCGCGGCGCACGGGATCGTCGTGGCAGCGGGAAACCGTTGCGCTGCTGGAGGAACGCGGCCTGTCCAGGGACGCGGCACTGACCGGCATGCTCAAGCGGTACATGGAACTGATGCACACCGGCGAGCCCGTGCACGCCTGGCATGTCGGCTAGAAACCTGCTGGGGCACCAGCTGGACTCGGGCAGACCGGCGTCAACGGCGCCGCCGGCCTCGCCCCGCCGCACGATCCCGGCCGAACCTCACCCTGCCAACGAAGCCAGGAACTCCTGCCACACCACCCTGGTCAGGTCGGTGTCATCGGCAGCGGCCTGGTCCACGAACACCGCGACCGCCAGCTGCGGGGTGTAGCCGACGGTCCACGGGTGCGCGCCAGGCACGCAGGCGACCCCGTTGCAACCGGGCCGCTCCTTGAGCCGCGCGGTGACCCGGTCCGCCACCTGCTGGTCGACCGCGATGTCGGTGACGACCACCTTCCGGTACAGCAGCGAACCGTCCGCGCCGGTGACCTTGGAGACGAAATACGGCTGGCGCTGGAAGCCTCCGTCAGCGATGACCGCGTACGCCGCCGTCACCTCCAGCGGGCTCATCCGCTCTCGCACCAGGTTCGGCGCACCCGCGTCAGTGAGCGGGCGGAGCACCTCCGCTGCCACTTCCTTCGGCTCGCCGCCCGCCAGATCGGTGTCCCGGCCGTGGCCGAAGTACACCCGCACGTCGCCCGACTCCGCACCGATCGCGGTCACCGATGCGCCCGGACCACCCGGCCGCGAAGCGACCAGCCGCCCGACGACAGCGGCAGCCTCCGCCTGCGCCTTTCCGTCGATCGTCGTCTGGACCACGGCACCGCCGGTCCGGAGCCGGTCGAGCGACAGCCCCTGCTCGTCGAGCTCCGTGACCACCCGGTTCACGAGGTGCGACCGCGGCCCGCCGTCGGCACTGCTCCACAGCGTCGAACCGTCCACGTACTGCAGAACGACCGCCGGCGGCTGCACCGGCGCCGGTGGGTCAGGCCTCAGCCACACCACCGCACCGACGAGCGCCACGACCAGGACCAGCGCGCCGGCATTCGGCAGAAACCGCTTCACAACTCCCCCAGAGCGAAACTCCCCAGGGGCTCGAATCTAGCGGCGCCGTCCGGACTTCAGCGGCGCGACGTCCGCACCGTCGTGGGAAGTCCGGCACTCGTCCGGCGTCACGGCCTCGACGGCCAGCGTCAGCTCACCCTTCACGCCCGTGTAGATCGACTCGCCGCGCGACGCCAGCGAGGCGTGCACGCGGTTCGAGTCGGTGAAGTCGCGCTCGTCCTTCACACGTTTCTTGCCGGTCTCCTCCGGCCGGGTCGCGCTGCGGAGGTTGACCTCCAGCCAGGCCGCGACCTCAGCCGGCGACGTCAGCACTTCCTCAGGGGTGCGTTCCAGCCGAACCTGCCGAGGAGAGGCGTGGTCGAGTGACGTGTGCTCCACATAGGCGTGCCAGTGGGTGTTGCGCATCGACCAGGTCTGTTCGACCGGCCAGTCCTCCTCGGTGGTCATGACACATATCTTCCACCCTTCACACGCGGAAACGTGAGAAGGTCACACACCTTGCTCTGGTGATCACCCGCACGGCGGAAGCGAGCCGTCGATCGCGCGTGACCAGCGACAACGTGCCCTCGTCACGTTCGCGCGCGTGTTCCAGCCGTTCGATAGCCGGCGAATCGAAATGGTTTCGTCGCGCACGGCGGGCTTGGTGGTCGCGCAACGACCCCTCCCCAACCTCCGGACCTCGGACCGGACGACAGCGAAATATTCCTCGCTGTCGGCACGGACACGCTCCGGCGGCACGGACGCCCGAGGCTGGTTGACTCGACCTTGTTGCTAGTAGATTGCAAGAGCCAAGAGAATGCAATTGGGGAGACGTCATGAGCCAGTACGTGCTGCCGGATCTCGACTACGACTACGGCGACCTCGAGCCGGCGATCATCGGTGAGATCAACGAGCTGCACCACGGCAAGCACCACGCCGCCTACGTGAAGGGCGCGAACGACACGCTGGAGCAGATCGAGGAAGCCCGCGACAAGGAGTCCTTCGGCTCCATCGTCGGCCTCGAGACCACGCTGGCGTTCCACCTGGCGGGCCACGCGCTGCACCAGGTGTGGTGGAAGAACCTCTCGCCCAACGGAGGCGACAAGCCGGTCGGCGAGCTCGCGGCCGCGATCGACGAGCACTTCGGCTCGTTCGACAAGTTCCGCGGCCAGCTCAACGCGGCCGCGTCCTCCATCCAGGGCTCTGGCTGGGGCATCCTCGCGTGGGAGCCGATCGGCCAGAAGCTGGTGACCCTGCAGCTCAAGGACCACCACTCGAACCTGTCGATCGCGACCACGCCGCTGCTCGCGTTCGACATCTGGGAGCACGCGTACTACCTGCAGTACCGCAACCTGAAGGCCGACTACATCTCGGCGCTGTGGAACGTCGTCAACTGGGAGGACGTGTCGGCCCGCTTCGAGGCCGCGCGCGCCGGCCAGAACGGTCTGCGGCTCTGACCTGAGCTTCGGCGGTGGATGCTCCGACAAGCCCCCGCTGCCGAACACGACGAGGCCCCCGCTCTGCCCAGAGCGGGGGCCTCGTCCGTTCCCGAACTGACTGCCGCTCCCACCACGAAGCGACGAGACTTAGGTTAGCCTAACTTCGCCTTCCTGGGAAGTCCTCCTGATCAAACCTCTCGCGACGAGCTCGACCACGGTGGCGACGGCGGCGGCCTCGACGGCCAGCAGGGCCAGGAGCACCACGATCTGCAGGGCACCGGCCTGCCAGACCGGCGCGCCGCCCAGCAGCATCCCGACAAAAGCACCCGGAAGGGTGACCAGGCCGACGGTCCTGGTCTGGTCGAGCGGCGGCAGCAACGCCTCGGCGGCGGGCTGCCGGACGAGCAGCCGCACCGCCGCCGGTTCGAGGAACCCCAGCGCCAGCGCCGCCTCGTACTCGCCGCGGCGATCATGCAGGGTGTCGAGGGCGCGGCGGGACGAGAGCGTCGTGGCCGTCATCGCGCCGCCGATCAGGATGCCACCCACCGGGATCAGCGCGATGCCCTCGACCGGCAGCAGACCGAGCGCGAGCAGCAGACCGAGCGCGGGCACGGTGCCCACCAGGATCGCGAGCGCCACCCAGGCGCCCCTGCGGCCGGTCTTGGTGCGGCGAGCCGAGGTCGCGGTGGCCACGACCGCCATCACAGCGAGGAACGCCCACGTGAGCCCGAGGTGGGTCAGGACGAACGTGATCACGGCGGACACGGCCGCGAGCTGGACGACGGCGCGTGCCGCCGCCTTGACGAACGGCTGCGGCCTGGTGAGACCGGTGAACCACGCGATGGCGCCGGCGGCCGCGGTGAAGACGACGCAGACGATCAGCAGCCGCACCCAGTCGGTGGCCAGGATCATGCTCGTGATCACACCCGATCATGCAGTTGCTTTCAATTCGGAATAAGTTCAGAATTGACGGGTGAACATCGTCAACGAAGTGCAGTGGAGCGAGCTGGCGCGCGATCCCAAGAGCGTCGCCGCCATCGCCGACCAACACGAGGTGCGCGTCAAGCGGCGCGACGGGGCAGACCTGATGCTGGTGCGGGCCGACCACCACGCGTATCGGCACAGCGGAGCGGTCACCGCGGCCCGCGCCATGCGATCGCTGTTCCGGCACGCGGGTCCCGACGCCGTGGCGGATGCGCTGCTCGACGAGTTCCCGTGGATCTCGGTACTGCCGAAGTCCGACCGCGCCGAGTTCGTCCAGGAGTTCGTCCGGGCGATCCTGGCGTCCGCCGAGCTCGGCCAGTGGTCCCTGCTCGCGCAGTCCGTACATGAGTGGGCCAACACCGCGATCGTGCACGCCGATCCGGAGCTCGCGCGTGCGCTCAAGGGGCCGAGCACCGGGGACTTCGGTCCGGTACCGAACCCGAAACTGACGGACAACTAGGCGTCGCCGAGGCCCTGCTGAGCCCCGCGTGATCCTCGCCTCGCGGCACGGCGTTGCCAGTAGAAGACTCCGTAACCGATGATCCCGAGCAGACCGCCGGACAGGGTCGTCCAGAGCAGGGTGCTGTTCGAGCGGTCGACGACGAGCACCACCAGGAAACCGAGGAACCACAGCGCGGTGCCACCCAGCACGACAGGCACGGGGTCTGCCAGCCTGTGCGGCAACGAAGGCGGGTGCGGGGCGGAGTCGCGTTCGGACACATCGTAAGGAGAGCAGATGCTGGACGGGTTCTTCAAGATTTCCGAGCGCGGGTCGACCGTGTCGCGCGAAGTGCGCGGCGGTGTCGTGACCTTCTTCACGATGGCCTACATCGTCGTGCTGAACCCGCTGATCATCGGCAGCTTCGCCCCGACGGGACCCGGCGCGCACCCGGACGTGCTCGGCAACATCCTCCCCGTGGGCCAGGTCGCCGCGGTGACGGCGTTGGTCGCCGGTGTCATGACCATCCTGTTCGGACTGATCGCGAACTACCCGTTCGCGCTGGCCACGGGGCTCGGCATCAACTCGTTCGTCGCGGTTTCGGTGGCCGCGAAGGTCTCGTGGCCGGAGGCGATGGGCCTCATCCTGGTCAACGGCCTGGTCGTGCTGCTGCTGGTCGTCACGGGTGTGCGGACCGCGGTGTTCAACGCCGTGCCGAACGAGCTCAAGGCCGCGATCGCCGTCGGCATCGGCCTCTTCATCACCTTCATCGGCCTGGTCGACGCCGGTTTCGTCCGCCGCCTGCCGGACGCCGCCAACACCACGGTGCCGGTCGGGCTCGGCATCAACGGCTCGATCGCGAGCTGGCCGACCCTCGTCTTCGTCGTCGGACTCGTGGTCACGGGCGTGCTGTTCGCGCGCAGGGTCAAGGGCGCGATCCTCATCGGCATCGTCGCGACGGCGATCTTCGCGATCGTCCTCGAGGCGATCGTCAAGGCCGGGCCGTCCGCCGGCGTCAACGCCAAGGGCTGGAACCTCGGCTATCCCGCCCTGCCCGACGAGTTCTTCGGCGTCCCGGACCTCTCCCTGCTCGGCGAGGTGTCGTTCGGCGCCTGGACGAGGCTCCCGGCCCTGGCCGCCGCGCTGATCGTGTTCACGCTGGTCCTGACCGACTTCTTCGACACCGTCGGCACGATGACCGGCCTCGGCAAGGAAGCGGACCTGATCGACAAGGACGGCCAGCTGCCGAACGTCAGCAAGGCCCTGTTCGTCGACGGCCTGGGCGCCGTGGCCGGTGGGGCCGCCTCCAGCTCGTCGAACACCGTCTACATCGAGTCGGCGTCCGGGATCGCGGAGGGCGCCAGGACGGGCCTCGCGAACGTCGTGACCGGCCTGCTGTTCCTGCTGGCGATGTTCTTCACCCCGCTCTACGAGGTCGTGCCGATCGAGGCGGCCGCGCCCGCGCTGGTGATCGTCGGCGCGTTGATGATGATGCAGATCCGCGAGATCGACTTCACCGACTTCACCATCGCCCTCCCCGCGTTCCTGACGATCGTCGTCATGCCGTTCACCTACTCGATCGCGAACGGCATCGGCGCCGGCTTCGTCAGCTACGTGCTGCTCAAGGCCCTGACCGGCAAGGCCCGCGGCATCCACCCGCTGATGTGGATCGTGGCGGCCGCGTTCGTCGTCTACTTCGCGCTCGCACCCATCCAGAGCCTGGTCGCCTGACCATTCGGCGTGAAACTATTTCGTGAGGTATGCTAACTACGTGGCGACAGATCAGCACGGACTGGCGAGCAGGCTGAGGCTTGCCGTCGTCCGGCTCAACCGCCGCCTGCGGGCCCAGCGCACCAACTCGTCGGTGTCGCTCACCCAGGTGTCAGCTCTGTCCACTCTGCACAAGTGCGGACCGCTGACCCCAGGCGAACTGGCGGCCAAGGAAGGCGTGCAGCCGCCGTCGATGACGCGCGTGATCGCCGCCCTGGAGGAGTTCGGCTTCGCGACGCGCAGCCCGCACCCCACTGACGGCCGTCAAGCCATTGTCGAGCTGACCGGCGAAGGCTTGTCGTACCTCGAGGACGAGATCACGGCCCGCGAAGCGTGGCTGGACAAGAAGCTCGCGGAGCTGGACCCGGAAGAACGGGAACTGCTGGCCCGGGCCGCTGACATCATCGACAGGATGGCGGGGCAGTAAGGACGTGTCGGGTTACGCGGGTGGTGGATCAGACGGTTCGCCACCTCGTCGTACCGGAATGTTCGGTTCCTTAGGCATCTACAACTATCGCCTCTACGCGTCCGGCCAGATCATCTCGCTGGTCGGCGTGTGGATGCAGCGGGTGGCTCAGGACTGGCTGGTCCTGGAGCTCTCCAACGGCTCCGCCATGGCCCTGGGTATCGCCGCCTCCCTGCAGTTCCTCCCCGTTCTGCTGCTCTCCATGTGGGGCGGCGTCCTCGCCGACCGCCTGGACAAGCGCAAGCTCCTGCTCTGGCTCGAGTCCGCGCTCGGCCTCTGCGCCCTGGCGCTGGGTCTCCTCGACGTCACCGGCGTGGTCGAGCTCTGGCACGTCTATCTGCTCTGTCTTCTGCTGGGTGCGTTCTCGGCGGTGGAAACGCCGGTGCGCCAGTCGTTCGTCGTCGAGATGGTGGGCCGCGAGTCCCTGACCAACGCCGTCGCGATCAACTCGATGATGTTCAACCTGGCCCGCATCATCGGCCCGGCGATCGCGGGCGTGACGATCGTGGCGATCGGCACCGGCTGGGTCTTCCTGGCCAACGCCATCAGCTTTGTCGGCGTCGTGGGCGGCATCTGGCTGATGCGCACGTCGCAGCTGCTGCGCTCCGAGCCCCTGCCACGCGAGAAAGGTCAGCTCCTCTCCGGCCTGCGCTACGTCCGCGGCCGCCCGGACCTGCTGACCGTGATGCTGCTGGTCTTCTTCGTCGCGACGCTGGGCATGAACTTCTACATGACCCTGGCGATCATGGCCCGCAACGTCTTCGGCGGCGACGCCGACGCCTACGGCCTGCTCTCCACCCTGATCGCCGTGGGCACCCTCGCCGGCGCGATGTGGGCCGCCCGCCGCAAGACCCCCAAGCTCACCGTGTTCATCGGCTCCGCGATCGTCTTCGGCGTCCTGGAAGTCGTCTCGGGGTTGATGCCGACGATGATCCTGACCGGCCTGATGATGATCCCGGTCGGCATCGCGATGATGACGTTCAACACGACCGCGAACGCCACCATCCAGCTGGCCGTCGAACCCGAGATGCGCGGCCGCGTGATGGGCATCTACATGCTGGTCTTCCTCGGCGGCAACCCGGTGGGCGGCCCGCTGATGGGCTGGCTGGGCGAGCTCAACGGCCGGGCGCCGATCGTCGTCGGCGGTGCCGCGTCGGCGATCGTGGCGATCACCGCGTGGATCATCCTGGTGCGGCGTGGCGACATCGGCAAACCACGGCTGCGGCGACGGAAGCAGACCTCGGCGGAGCCACGGCCGGAGCCCGCGGAGGTAGCCCGCTAACCCAGCAGCGTGGCCGCCGACGGATCGGTGATCAGCGCGGCGAACGTGTGCCGGTCCCCCCACCGTCCGGAGACCCAGGCAAGGGCCCTGGCGAGCCCCTCAGGCGTGTCGGCGGCATGGGGAACACCGTCGGCCATCCACCACTCGACCCGCTGCCCGTCGACGTGCAACTCGTCGTGGACGACGACGACCCCGTCGGGCAACGCGACCTCGAGCAGCTCGCAGGCCATCCGGACAGCCGCGAGATCAGCCCAGGACACGACGGCCCCGACGTGGTCCGGCGACCCGTCGAACTCCTCGGACGCCAGCGCGAGGTCCAGCAGGTCCGCAAGCTCCTCGGACCCGTCGGCGAGCAGCACCCGGGACGCGGGCACCACGCCCAGCAGCCAGGGATGGTCCAGCACGACGACCTCGTCCGCCGGGGCCACGGCCCCGCTCAGCACCCGAACCCGTTCGGGCGGAGCGAAATCCCCCTCCGGCAGAGCCGCGTGAGCCCGCAGCACCACGGCGTCCGCGACCACGCGGTCCGGATCCCCGAGCCGGTCCAGCACGAACTCGGCGTCGTCGTCGTCCCAGATCTCCAGCGACGACCGGACACCGGCCGCCCGCAGCACGTGCTCGGGCAGTTCGAGGTCCGGCACGGGGTCGAAGAGCCCGGACAGCAACGCGGCGTCGGCCAGCCGGTACTCCCGCGGCGCCTTGCCTGCCAGCGACGCGTGCCGGGCGATCCACCAGCCCGTGTACCCGTCGGGCTCGGTCACCGCGCGCCAGGTCACCGGGTCGGAGGCCAGCAGCCGCAGCGCCGCGGGCCAGTCGGCGACCAGGTCCAGGTCCCGGACGGCCACCACGCGTGCGGGTTCGTCCGGCACGGAGGACCACCACGCGGACTCGTCGGCGAGGTCGTGGTCCGGCCCGGAGGGCTCGTCGTCGACGACCACCGAGAACCCGTCCACCACACCGGCGGCGACCAGCGCGGCCCGCGGGTAGCTCTCGGCGATCTCCTTGGACAGCAACGGGAACGCGTCGGACTCGACCACGCCGACCAACGGGGAGTCGGGCAGCAGGAGCTCGTCGGCGCGGTGCCACTCACCGTCACCGTCGGGCAGGGCCAACGCCCCGAGCCACGGTTCCTCGCCGGCGCGCACGCCCGCCCGGTCGACCAGCCGCAGCACCGTCTCGACCAGGTCGTACCCGTCGAGTCCGGCCTCGGCGTCCTCCACCGACCGCGCCACGTTCTCGCGCAACGCGGGATCGGCCAGCAGCTCGGAAGCCCCGGCCTCGACCGCGCCCAGCCGCACCAGCAACGGGTGCACGGCGTCCGGGTGCACGACCCGCAGGCCCGGCAACGGTTCGTCGGCGATCAGCGTCGTGTGCGGGCCCGTGACGACGCGGCCGTCGGCCAGCGGCACCGGCAGCGACCGCAGGGCCTCGCGCACGTCCGGGTCCACCTCGGCCAGCGGCGCGAAGGCGGCGTAGACGTCGTGCCACCAGCCGGGGTCGCCGGAGACGCCGGCCAGCGCGGCGACCACGTCGGCCGTCGAAACCCGCGGAACTTCCAGTGCTGCCAACGCCTTCGCGTGCGCCGGGGCGGAGAGTTCGGCGTCCAGCAGTCCGGGCAGGGCGTCCTCGACGAGGTCGACGAGCTCCTCGGAGCCGACGTCCAGGACGCGGGCTCGCGCGGGCTCGATCCACTCGCCGGAGGCCAGCGGCAGCCAGGCGGCGGCACGCAACGAGCGCAGCACCGCCGTTCGCAGCCGATCGTCCACTTCGGACAGCGGGAAGCCCGGCAGCGGCACCAGCGCGGTCCGCTCGACCGCCGGAACACGGGCGACCAGGGCCGGATAAGAGGCAGCGGCGGCGTCGAGCACCGACCACGCGGCCGCGCCTGGCAGGATCCGGCGGCGCGACGGTTCGACCGGCAGGGTCGCGATCAGGCGGGCGGGCAGCGACAGGCGCTCGTCGGTCGGCGTCGGCGCGTGCAGCACGTCCTCGCCCAGCGGCGCGTCCAGCGGGTAGGCCCACGAGACAGTCCACTGAGGACGGTGCTCGACGCCCTGCACCAGCTCGGCGGGCAGTTCGCCGACCGTGCGCTCGACCAGCCAGCGCGACGAGCCGACGGTGACGACGCCGTCCGCGGTGACGAAGCGTTCCCACGACTGGGAGCCGACCTCGACGCGCCGCAGACCGGGCAGCGCCAGCAGGAGATCGGGCACCTCCGCGGCCAGGTCGTCGAGCGAGAGGTCGACCTTCAGCGGCAGCCGGATCTCGGTCGTGAAGCCGGCCGGCACGTCCTCCGTCACCGGCCACACCAGCCGCAGCACCGGCACGTCGCCGCCGCGCTCGGAGGCCAGTTCCGGCACCTCGGCACGGGTACGGGCGGCGGAGAACTCCACGCCGCCCGACACGGACACCACGCGCGGCGCGTCGGTCACGGCCAGCACGGCCGCGAAGCCGACACCGAACTGCCCCACGCCGGACTCCTTCGCCGACGCACGCAACGACGCCAGCGCCGCGACGCCGGCAGCGGTCAGCGGCGCACCCGTGTTCGCGGCACGGAGCTCACCGTCGACCAGGGTGATCCGCAGCACACCGGGCTCGGCACCGGCCGCGTCGGCCGCGTTCTGGGCGAGCTCGACGAGCAGCCGGTCCCGGTAGCCACCGAGCCGGAGGTCTTCCTCGGCGTTCGCGTCTTCACGGAAGCGGGTGGGCGAACCACGCCACGCGGCGAGGACCGAGGTGCGCAGGGCCTCGGTCCCGAACGGGTCGGTCACTCCGAAACGTCCAGAACATCCAGCTGGGCGTCGTCGTAGACCAGGTCGGCGACCGGCACCATCGGGCTGATGTCGACCTCGACCTGCGAGTGCGCGCCGCAGCCGTACTCGACGTGCACGACGCGGCCGTCCGCCGGAGCGATCTCGTTCGCGCAGACGCCGAACGCGGCGCCGAACGCGCCGGCCACGCGGGTGTAGAAGCCGCAGGTGCCGCAGTGCGCGGGGGCGCTACGGGCCATGTCCGAACGCGGGCCGAAGTCCGAGGACGCCCAGCGGTCCGCGGCCTCGAGGCGGCCCTCGCGGGACAGGACGCGGGTGCGGCCGAGGCCGATCTCCAGCGCCACCTCCTCGACGGCCGGGTCGTCCGACTGCACGTAGGCCTCGACCAGGCGCGGGTCGTCCTCGCGGGGTGGCATCAGGTCGCCGACGCCGAGGTCGCCGGCACGGACCCGTTCGCTCCACGGCACCCACTCGGGGGCGACCAGGGCGTCCTGGCCCGGCAACAGCACGACCTCGCTGACCGACACCGGGGTGCCCTCGCCCGCGTAGGCGACGGTCACGGCCCAGGTCCAGCCGCGGTAGCCCGCGTGCTCGGCGTCGAACAGGTGCGTGACGGAGTACTCGTCCTCACCGTGCACACCGACGTGAGCGCCGACGCTGTCCACACCCGCCTCTTCCTGAGCGGCGGCGCGGGCGAGATCAACGGCGTCGAGGAGCATCTCAGTCGCGGTCACATCATGAATTGTGCCGCAGGTCTTCGCCGGGACGAAAACTCGTGCCACCCTCCGTTGGGTGCGCTCACCCGTCTGGCTGGTCGTCGTCGCGGTTCTGGCCGCGTGCTCGACTCAGCAGGAAGCAAAGCCGCAGGTAGAAGTCCTGCAAAAGATTCCGCACGACACGTCGGCGTTCACCCAGGGGTTGGAACTGGTCGACGGCGTCCTCTACGAGGGCACCGGGCTGGAGGGCCAGTCGACGATGCGCGCGCTCGATCCGTCGAGCGGCAGCGTGCGGAAGAAGGTCGATCTGCCCCCGGACTTCTTCGGCGAGGGCATCACCGTCGTCGGCGACACCATCTGGCAGATCACCTGGCGCAACGGCGTCGCGATCGAACGCGACCGCGCGACCCTGGAGGAGCTCCGCCGGGTCTCCTACGAGGGCGAGGGCTGGGGCATCTGCGACGACGGTCAGCGCCTGGTCATGAGCGACGGCACCGCGAAGCTGACCTTCCGCGACCCGAAGTCGTTCGCCGAGACCGGAAGTGTGCAGGTCAGCCGCAACGGCAAGCCTCTGGAGCAGCTCAACGAGCTGGAGTGCGTCGACGGCTTGGTGTGGGCGAACGTGTGGAAGACCGACGAGATCGTCCGCATCGACCCCGCCGGCGGCCAGGTGACGAACACCTACGACCTGTCCTCGCTCAAGCCCACCGGCGACGTGGACGTCCTCAACGGCATCGCGCACGTCCCCGGCACCGACGAGTTCCTGGTCACAGGCAAGAACTGGCCCACCATCTTCCGAGTGAGGTTCAACGGGATGGGGCAGGATTGACGGTGTGACCGGCGACCGCGGACGGAGTGACGGACAGACTCCGAAGCGCTACCCGTGGCAGGACGACGAGTACCAGCCGCGGGAGCGCCGCGGACCCGCGTCCGAACACGGTTTCCAGCCGCCTCCGCGCCGCCCGCAGAACACTCGGCCGCTGCCGAACTCCGATCAGCAGACGACACCGACGCCCAAGCCGCCGCGCAAGCTCACGGTCACGCGCGTCGCGTGGTTCCGGGGCAAGCAGCTCTCGCAGCAGGCGGTCGCGGCGTTCCGGCGCGCGGCCCGCGCCGACGGGGCCGGCAAGTCCGGCATGACGTCGGTCACCTACGCGGTGATGATGAACTACGCCGCCGACGCCGCGATGGCCGTCGCGCTGGCGAACACGCTGTTCTTCAGCGCGGCGACCGCCGAGTCCAAGACCAAGGTCGCGCTCTACCTGCTGATCACGGTCGCGCCGTTCGCGTTGATCGCGCCGGTGATCGGCCCGTTGCTCGACAGGATCCAACGCGGCCGGCGGCTCGCCCTCGCGGCGTCCTGCGTGCTGCGGATCGGGCTGTCGGTCGTGATGGCGCTGAACTTCGACAACTGGCTGCTGTACCCGGCCGCGCTCGGCAGCATGGTGCTGAGCAAGTCGTTCACCGTGCTCAAGTCCGCGATCACCCCGCGCATCCTGCCGCCGGACATCACGCTGTCGAAGACCAACGCCCGCATGACGGTCTTCGGGCTGGCGGCGGGTGCGGTGTTCGGTGCGGTCGCGGCGGGCTTCGCGAACCTGTTCGGCTCGCCCGGCGCGCTGTGGTTCACCGCCGCGTTGTCCCTGGTGAACGCGTGGCTGTGCATGAAGATCCCGTCGTGGGTCGAGGTGACCGAGGGCGAGGTCCCGGCGACGCTGCGGTCCAGGTCCGCCAAGCAACCCGTGTCCCGGCACATCGTGGTCGCCTTGTGGGGCGCCGGTTCCATCCGCATGCTGACGGGGTTCCTCACGCTGTTCGCGGCTTTCGTGGTCCGCGCGCAGACCGAGGGCGACGCGGTCCGGCAGCTCCTGCTGCTCGGCGTGATCGCCGGTGCCGCGGGCGTGGGCAGCTTCCTCGGCAACGCGATCGGCGCGCGCCAGCACTTCGGCAGACCGGACGAGGTGGTCATCGGCTGCGTCGCCACGGCACTCGTCGCGACCGTCGTCGCCGCCGTGCTGCCCGGCCTCGTCACCGCCGCGATCGTCGGCCTGCTGGGCGCGACGGCGTCGTCGCTCGCCAAGATCAGTCTCGACGCGGTGATCCAGGACGACCTGCCGGACGAGTCGCGCGCGTCGGCGTTCGGCCGCTCCGAGACGATCCTGCAGCTCGCGTGGGTCTTCGGCGGCGCACTCGGCGTGCTGCTGCCCGCGACGTTCTGGGTCGGCTTCCTGGTGCTGTCCGTGCTGCTCGCGCTGGGCCTCACCCAGACGTGGATGTACCGCAACGGCACGTCGTTGCACCTGCTCGTCGGCAGGCTCGTCCGCAGGCCGGCTCAGGCGACCCCGTAGGCTTCCTGACGTGCGTCGACTTGCTTCCGTAATGGCTGCCAGCGTTCTCGTGCTGTCCGGGTGCTCGCTGCAACAGCACGACCCCGAGGTCACGTTCTACGCGAACGGCGAGACCATCCGCATCGAGCCGACGATCTACTGCGACGTCGAAGGCTCCAACTGCGCCGAGAAGAACGCGCCGGGCACGTTGAAGGTGCCGCCGGGCAAGGTCGTGCAGATCTCGGTGGACGGACAGCTCGCGGACGGCCTCTGGGAGGTCGTGTGCGTGTACGAGAACGCCGCTCGCGTGCAGGAGGGCTGCACCTCGCCGTTGCTCGGCAAGGGCGACGACTACGCCTACACGCTGGCCGTGCCGGACGACTCCGACCAGCTGCTGCGCATCGAGGTGCACGAGGCGGCCGGCGCGGTGCTGGAGACCGGCCAGCCGCTCATGCGCGGCTCGTGGGTCGTCGACGTCACCCGCTGATCAACGCTTGCCGAACGCCTCCCACCACTCGCTCGGGGCGATCCGCAGGGCCGAGTCGAGCAGGGCCTTGCCGGTGCTGGTGACCACCGACGCCTGCATGGTCTGGATGAAGCGCTCCATCTTCGAGATCCCCGCGGCCTGGTACTCCCTGGCCTGCAGCAGGAGCTCGAGCTTGTCCGCGTCCCGCGAGCAGCGCGCCTCGGGCGTGTGGTCGTCGCCCTTGGCGGACTCGTGCTCGGCGACGAGCGCCTCGATGTGCGCGGCCAGCGGCGCCGGCAGGTGCTGGACCTGGTCCCTGGCCACGGCCTCGGGCGGCATCTTCACGTCGAGGTAGAGCTTGCCGACGTACGGGATGTCGCCGATCCGCGCCTCGGGCACGTCGTGGAAGAGGCCCAGGGTCGCGGCCCGGTCCGGGTTCGCGCCCTCCTGCACGGCGATCGCGTACGCGAGAACGCCCACCCGGAACGAGTGGGCGGCCACCGACTCGGGGTTCGGCACCCCGGCGAAGAGCCACCCCGCTCTGGGCAGGCGTTTGAGCTGGCCGACCTCGTAGACGAACTCGACGATCCTGTCAGCGTCAGACATGACGCCGATCCTTTTACGGATCGAGGTCCCGCGCCACCGCCCGGACGACCTCGGCGACGAGCTTCATGTTCTTCTTGTCCGACGGGTAGCGGCCGCGGCGCAGGTCAGGCTGGACCTTGTTCTCCAGCAGCTTGATCATGTCCTCGATCAGGCCGTGCAGCTCCTCGGCGGGACGGCGGCGCGCCTCGGCGACGGACGGCGCGGGGTCGACCAGGCGCACGGACAGCGCCTGCGGGCCGCGCCGGCCCTCCGCCATGCCGAACTCGATGCGCTGGCCGGGCTTCAACCCGGTGACACCCGGAGGCAGGGCGGACTTGCGGACGTAGACGTCCTCGCCACCGTCCTGGGTGACGAATCCGAAGCCCTTCTCCGTGTCGTACCACTTGACCTTGCCGGTCGGCACCGCGCTCACCATTCCCTTGCGTCTGCACAACGAACGCGCCCAGGGCGTACCCAGGACGCGTCCCACCAGAGTAGCCAGAAGACCAGGCGGAAGGCACCTCCGTTAGCGCGACTACCCTGCCCCCATGACCGCTCCGAAGTTGATGCCGCTCGCCATCGGCCTGTTCGCCGCCGGCGTGTTGGCGATCATCGCGGTCTTCGTGCTCTTCCTCCTGGGCCACAGCGACCTGCCGGTGTGGCTGAACGTGATCGCGACCTATCTCCCGGCCGTCGGCCTGGGGCTCGGCATCATCGCGGTGATCAGGAAATCACGCCAGAAGCGGTCCTGAGCCAGTCCGGGAACTCCCGCAGGTCCTCCAGCACGACCGCGGCACCCGCCTCGGCCAGCTCCGCGCGGGAACAGGGCCCGGTGACCACGCCGACGCCCAGCGCCCCGGCCGCCGCCGCCCCGCGCATGTCGCCGACGTGGTCACCGACGTAGACGGCGGCGCCGTGCAGCTTGAGCGACTCGGCCTTGCCCGTCGACCACAGCTCGCCGTAGAGGTGGTCGACCTCCCAGGCGAGCGCTTTGAGGTGCAGCGCGGCGTTCTTGCGGTACTTGCCGGTCACGATCATGGTCTGGCCGCCCAGCTCCCGCACGCACTGCAGCGCGGCGGACGCTCCGGGCAGCGCGACCGTCGCGGGGATCACGACCTCCGGGTAGAGCGCGCGGAAGAGCGTGATCAGGTCCGGGATCTCCTCCTCGGGCACGCCCATGTCGCGGTAGATCATGTCGAGGGGCGGGCCGAGGTTCGCCGCGAAGTGCTCGCCGTCGAGGTCGTGCCCGGTGCGGGCGCCCACCTCGGTCAGGACGGCGGCCATGCCCGGTCGCGGGTCGATGAGGGTCATGTCGAGGTCGAAACCCACGGTGAACGGCACAGAACCCGACTCTACGTCTTTACAAAGCCTGTAACTGTGTAAAGCTGGCAGCGTGAGCGACATCACCGGGCTCTTACTGGACGCGGCCGCCGACCTGCTGGCCACCCGCGGCTTCCACGGGTTGCGCATGATCGAGGTCGCCAGTCGCGCCGGGGTGAGCAGACAGACCGTCTACAACGAGTTCGGCAACAAGGAGGGGCTCGTCCAGGCCGTCGCGGCCCATCAGACGGAGGAGTACCTCACCGAGGTCGTGACGCGGCTGCGGGAGGACCCCGACCCGTGGGAGGCGATGCGGTCGGCGTTCCGCTACACCTTCGAGCGAACCGAGAAGGACCGGCTGGTCTCCGCCGTGCTGACCGGCCAGAACGCCGAGGACCTGCTGCCGTTCCTGACGATCCGCGGCCATCCCGTGCTGTTCCACGCGACCGAGGTCGTCGAGCGGCACCTCGCCGAGCACTTCCCGGGCCGCCACGTGCGGCTCACGGCCGAGACGACGGTGCGGCTCGCGCTGAGCCACCTGCTGACGCCGAGCGGCGACCTGGACAGCGCGATGGACGCCGTCGTCAGGGTCGCCAAGGCCACGCTGGAGGCGTGATCACCTGCCGTCTCGGTGGTCGTAGTGGACGCCGAGCTGGCCGAGCGCGGTTTCGAGGGTCCGCAGGACGTCCAGCGTGTCCTGCCAGGTGATCAGCGGGTGCTCGGTCAGACCGCCGGCGACGGACTCCTCGACCGCGCGGATCTGGTGCGTGTAGCCGCCGTTTTCGGCGGTGTGCTCCACACCGTTGATGACGACCTTGGTCGGGTTGTACATCGACTCGGCGATCTCGATGCGGCCCTTGGTGCCGATGATCGTCGCACTGCACCCGGTGTCGGCGAGCAGTGAGCAGTTCAGCAACGCGTGCGCACCACCGGGATAGCCGAGCAGCAGCCCGGCGTCCGAGTCCACATCGGACGGTGCCTTGCCGCCCCACGCGCGAACCTCCAGCGGAACGCCGAGCAGCATGTGCGTGAGCGCGACCGGGTAGACACCCACGTCGAGGGTCGCACCACCGCCGGCCTCCCTGGCCCACAGGCGGTCGCCGGGGTCGAACTCGTGCGCGAAGCCGAAGTTCGCGTAGACGGTGCGGACCTCGCCGACCTCACCGTCGCGGACGGCGTCGTGGACCTTGCGGATCAACGGGTTGAACCGCGTCCACATGGCCTCCATCAGGAAGAGGTTCCTCGACCGGGCCCGTTCGACCATCTCCTCGGCGTCCGCGAGCGTGAGCGCGAAGGCCTTCTCGCACAGCACGTGCTTGCCCGCGTCGAGCGCGGCGAGCGTGACCTCGTGGTGCTGGCCGTGCGGTGTGGCGACGTAGACGACGTCGACGTCCGGGTCGGCGAGCAGGTCGCGGTAGTCGCCGTACGCGCGCTCGATGCCGAAGCGGTCGGCGAACGCCCGTGCTCTCGTGACGTCGCGGGAGGACACCGCGAGAACTGTGACGCCCTCGACTTTCAGCATGTCGGCGGTCACGGCCTGCGCGATTCCGCCTGTTGCGATCACTCCCCACTTCATGAGTTGAGCTTAGATGGACGTATGCGCCTCATCCTGAACGTGATCTGGCTGGTGCTCGCCGGTTTCTGGATGGCCGTCGGCTACGCGGTCGCCGGCCTGATCTGCTGCATCCTGATCATCACGATCCCGTGGGGCATCGCGTCGTTCCGCATCGCGAACTACGCGCTCTGGCCGTTCGGCCGCGAGGTCGTGGACAGGCCGGGCGCGGGCACCGGGTCGCTGCTGGGCAACGTCATCTGGATCATCGTCGCCGGCATCTGGCTCGCGATCGGTCACATCGTCACCGGCATCGCGCTGTGCGTGACGATCATCGGCATCCCGCTCGGCGTCGCGAACTTCAAGCTGGTGAAGGTCTCGCTGGTGCCGCTGGGCAAGGAGATCGTCGACGTTCCGTGAGGGTCTTCCGCCCCTCGTCCGGGACGCGGGACGGAAGACCACTCGGTGGCACGGCTTTCAGGCGTCGTTGCCCGACAGCTCGTGCAGGCACAGGATGTTTCCCTCCGTGTCGGTGAACCACGCCGCGCGTTCGGTGCCCATGACCGCGATGTGGCCGGTGGTCTTGAGGCCGGGCAGGTCGTAGTCCTCGAAGCGCACGCCCCTGCCTTCGAGCTCGCGGATCTCGCCCTCGAGGTCGGGCACCTCGAAGCTGAGCACCGTGTGGCCGGTCTGCGCGCCCTTCTCCGCGGGCATCAGCCCCAGCGCGTCACCCTGGCCGATGGCGAAGATCCGCGTGCCGTCCGGGGCCGTGGTGACGGGCTTGAGGCCGAGCAGGTCCGCGTAGAAACGGCCGGCGCGCTCGGGGTCCTCGACGGGCAGCATCGTCGTGGTTCTGGTGGCGGTGAGCATCGGCGCCTCCTTCGACTCCAACGCACCGATGCTGCGCTCGTCCTGACCCTTTCACCAGGGTCTTTGCGCCTCATCGCCCCGTAGCGCGGCGAACACGTTCCGCTGCCTCACGCGTGCCGGGTGCCGTCGTCGAGGCCGAGCAGCTCGACGGACCTGGCCCGCATCTCCACCTTGCGGATCTTGCCCGTCACCGTCATCGGGAACTCGTCCACGACGTGCACGTACCGCGGGATCTTGTAGTGCGCGAGCCTGCCGCCGCAGAACTCCCGGACGGCCTCGGCGGACAGCGGTTCGGCGCCCTCGCGCAGGCGCACCCAGGCCATCAGCTCCTCGCCGTACCGCGCGTCGGGCACGCCGATCACCTGCGCGTCGAGCACGTCCGGGTGGGTGTAGAGGAACTCCTCGATCTCGCGCGGGTAGATGTTCTCGCCGCCGCGGATGACCATGTCCTTGATGCGGCCGGTGATGTTCACGTAGTCGTCGTCGTCCATCACCGCGAGGTCGCCGGTGTGCATCCAGCCCGCCCGGTCCACCGCCTCGGCCGTCTTCTCCGGCTCGTTCCAGTAGCCGAGCATGACCGAGTAACCGCGCGTGCACAGCTCCCCCGGCTCGCCGCGCGGGACCGTGAGGCCGGTGTCCGGGTCCACGATCTTGACCTCGAGGTGCGGGCCGACCCTGCCGACCGTCCCAACGCGACGGTCGAGCGAGTCGTCGACGCGGGTTTGCGTTGACACGGGGGAGGTTTCGGTCATGCCGTAGCAGATCGAGACCTCGCTCATGCCCATGCGTTCGACGACCTGCTTCATCACCTCGACCGGGCACGGCGAGCCCGCCATGATGCCGGTGCGCAGGCTGCTCAGGTCGTAGCCGTCGGCCAGGTCGAGCATCGCGATGAACATCGTCGGCACGCCGTAGAGGCTGGTACAGCGCTCTTCCTGAACGGCCGCAAGGGTTTTCGCCGGATCGAACGCCGGCGCCGGGATCACGACGCACGCGCCGTGACTGGTGGCGGCGAGGTTGCCCATGACCATGCCGAAGCAGTGGTAGAACGGCGGCACCACGCAGATGCGGTCGTGCTCGGTGTAGTTGATCAGCTCGCCGACGAAGTAGCCGTTGTTGAGGATGTTGTGGTGCGAGAGCGTCGCACCCTTGGGAAAGCCCGTGGTGCCGGACGTGTACTGGATGTTGATCGGGTCGTCGCGGTCCAGCTCGACGTCCGGGAGCTCCGTCCCGGTCCACTGTGGATCGTCGACGAAGACGACGTTGCGCAGCGCCTCACACCGCGGCCGGACCTCGTCGATCATGGCCGCGTAGTCCGAGGTTTTGAACTCCCTGGCCGACACCAGCGTGTGGATGCCGGCCTGGTTGAGCACGTACTCCAGCTCGTGCACGCGGTACGCCGGGTTGACGTTGACCAGGATCGCGCCGATCCGGGCCGTCGCGTACTGCACGAACACCCACTCGGCGCAGTTCGGCGCCCAGATCCCGACCCGGTCGCCCTTGCGCACGCCGAGCGAGTGCAGCCCGGCGGCGGCCCTGTCGACCTCGGCCGAGAGCTCGGCGTAGGTCCACCGTCGATCTGTCGCCTTGTCGACAAGTGCCTCACGGTCGCCGAAGCGCGCGACGGTCGCCGCGAGGTTCGCGTGGATGGTGTCGCCCAGCAGCGGGGCGGCGGACGTGCCCGAGGAGTAGCTGGCGGTCATCCACCAGACCGTAGTCAGGCCCCGGCGTATGGCAAGGGCACGACCAGGCACGGACCGCCGCTGTAGAGGCCCGCGTCGATCGCCAGCACCTTGTCGTCGGCGTACACGAGGGGCCCGTCGATCTCCTCCGGCGGCACCCCGAGCTGGTCGGCGATGACGCTGTGGCCGTGCACGATCACGCTGCCCCCAAGGGTCGCGAGCAGCTCGTCCGCGATTTCCGGCCCCTGCGGACCCCGGAACGCGTACCGGGTCGTCATCTTGCGCCAGCACTCCCACCAGTCGACGAGGTCGTCACCCTTGAGCACCTGCCGAACGGCCTCGTTGACCTCCTCGATCGAGGCCCCCCATTCGAGGTAGGCGACCGTGTCGGAGTGCATCAGCAGGTGCTCGCCGCGCAGCTTCAGCACGGGCCGCGTCGTCAGCCACTCGACATGGGCGTCGGTCAGCCGGTCCTGGTCGCTGCGCAGCCCGCCGTTGAGCAGCCAGCTGCGCGCGAACGACCGCGGCCCCATGCTGTCGGGCACCTGGTCGTCGCCGAACCGGTACATGCCGAGCAGCAGCACCTCGTGGTTGCCGATCAGCGAGTTGACCGAGCCACCCGCCGCCGCCGCCTCCTCACCCAGGCGCATGACCAGGTCGATCACGCCGACGCCGTCGGGCCCGCGGTCGACGAAGTCACCGAGGAACCACAGCTCGGCCTCGCCGCCGGTCCAGTGCCCCTCCTCGTCGCACAGCTCGGCGACGTGCAGCGCCCTGGTCAGTTCGGCGAGGTGCCCGTGCACGTCACCCACGACGTACATCGGGCGTCGATCCGTGTCCACCTCCGCGACGATAGGTGATGAATCCTCGCGCGTCAGTGGTCAGTCCAGTCGCCGAACGGGTCCTCAGCGTGACCGACCAGCTCCGCGATCGACTTGAGCACGCGCGTCGGCCGGTACGGGTACATCTCGGCGTGCTCGGCGGTGAAGATGCCGGAGAGCACCAGGATGGTCGACAGGCCCGCTTCCAGGCCCGACCGCACGTCGGTGTCCATCCGGTCGCCGATCATCAGCGCGTTCTCGGAGTGCGAGCCCAGGGCGCGCAGGGCCGAGCGCATCATCAACGGGTTCGGCTTGCCCACGTAGTAGGGCTCGCGGCCGGTGGCGCGCTCGATCAACGCCGCCACGGCGCCGGTCGCGGGCAGTGAGCCCTCGCGGGAGGGGCCCGTCGCGTCCGGGTTGGTCGCGATGAACTTCGCGCCCTCCTCGACGAGGCGGATGGCCTTGGTGATCGCGGTGAAGCTGTAGGTGCGGGTCTCGCCGAGAACCACGTAGTCCGGGTCGCGGTCGGTCAGCACGTAGCCGATCTCGTGCAGCGCCGTCGTGAGGCCGGCCTCGCCGATGACGAACGCCGAGCCGTTCGGGCGCTGCGAGTCGAGGAACCTGGCCGTGGCCAGCGCGGACGTCCAGATGGACTTCTCCGGGATGTCCAGGCCGGTGCGCAGCAGCCGCGCGCGCAGGTCACGTGGCGTGTAGATGGAGTTGTTGGTGAGCACGAGGAACGGGGTCTCGGACGCGCGCAGCTCCGCGACGAACTCGTCCGCTCCGGGGATGAGGTGCTCCTCGTGCACGAGGACGCCGTCCATGTCCATCAAGTAGTGCCACATGGCCTAAGTATCGATCACGCGCTTGCGAAACGTCTCGGTCTGGAGCTTGAGATAACGCTCGATCACCTCGAGCTCACCGTCGTCGAAGTGGCCGAGCACCTCGATGAGGCTCTGCCGCGCCACCTCGAAGATCTGCCCGAACTTGTCCACGTCCCCCACCGTGACCTCGACCAACACCTTGCGGCGGTCGTGCGGGTCACGGACACGGCGGACATATCCGGCACGTTCGAGGCGGTCGATGACGCCCGTGACGGCACCGGTGGAGAGGCCGGAGAGCTCGGCGATCCGGCCGGCGGTGACCGGGCCGCCCGCCCGCATGGCGAGATCGAGGCACTTCTCGTCGGTCGCGGACACCCCCATCTGCTCGGCGACCTTCGTGTGGAACATGACGGTGAGCGCGCTGTGCTCCCTCATGTACCAGGTGAACCTCTCCAGCACTTCTGGTTCCATGTGGAACATCTTAGCCACTAAGACAATTCCTTGTGGTAGTGCTCCAAACGGGCGGAACGTGAGAAACCTCGTTTGTGGAGTCACCTACAAGGTGTTGTTCATTAAGCTAAATAAGGTGACAGCAGTGGAGTTGGGACTACCCATCGTGCGCGGCACCCCGGACGCGTCCGCACGACCGGACACGCCTCTGCTCGTCGACAGGTTCGGGCGGGTGGCGAAGGACCTGCGGGTCTCGCTGACCGACCGGTGCAACCTGCGCTGCACTTACTGCATGCCGGCCGAGGGTCTCGACTGGCTGCGGAAGGACGAGCTGCTCACCGACGACGAGCTGATCCGGCTCATGCGCATCGCCGTGGTCGACCTGGGCGTCACGGACATCCGGTTCACCGGCGGCGAGCCGTTGCTGCGGCGTGGCCTGGAGCAGGTCATCGCGGCGACGGCCGAGCTGGAACCGCGTCCGCGGATGTCGATGACCTCGAACGGCATCGGGCTCTCCCGGCGCGCGCGGTCGTTGAAGGACGCCGGCCTGAACCGGATCAACGTCTCGCTCGACACCCTCGACCCCGACCGGTTCGCGACGCTGACCAGGCGCGACCGCATCACGGACGTGCTGGACGGCCTCGACGCCGCCCGCGAGGCCGGGCTGGAACCGGTGAAGGTCAACTCCGTGCTGATGCGCGGACTGAACGAGGACGAGGCCGTCCCGCTGCTGCGGTTCTGCGTCGAGAACGGCTACCAGCTGCGGTTCATCGAACAGATGCCGCTCGACGCGCAGCACGGCTGGACGCGCACGAACATGGTCACGGCCGACGAGATCCTCACGATGCTCTCGTCCGCCTACACGCTGACACCGGAGGAGACCCCGCGCGGTGGCGCCCCGGCCGAACGCTGGCTGGTCGACGGCGGCCCCGCGGTCGTCGGCGTGATCGCGTCGGTGACCAGGCCGTTCTGCGCCGCCTGCGACCGCACCCGGCTCACCTCCGACGGCCAGATCCGCAACTGCCTGTTCAGCCAGGGCGAGACCGACCTGCGGGCGCTGCTGCGCGACGGCTCACCCGACTCCGCGATCGCCGACGCCTGGCGTGCCACGATGTGGGCCAAAGCGGCCGGTCACGGCATCAACGACGCGGGCTTCTCGCAGCCCGACCGCCCCATGAGCGCCATCGGAGGATGACAGTGACCGCCGTGAGGATCCGGTACTTCGCGGGCGCGCGGGCCGCGGCGGGGGTGACCGACGAGGACCTGCTGCTCGACACCGCCGAACCCACCGTGGCGCTCGTGGTCAGCACCATCGGCGAACGGCACGGCGCGCGGCTCGGCAAGGTCCTCGCCGCGTCGAGCTTCCTGCTGGACGGCGTCGCGGTGCGCGACACGTCCGTGCGCGTGCCCGCCGGCTCTCAGCTGGACGTGCTGCCGCCGTTCGCGGGCGGCTGAGCGCTCAGGTCCCGATCCCAGAAGCGGCACTCCGTCTCGGCGGCCAGGTCCCGCCCGGCCCGGACGGTCTCGTCGGCGGCGGCGTGGTCGCCCATCGACCGCCGCACCCGGGCCAGCACGGCGAGCGTCCGGACACCACGGACCCTCATCTCGCCCTCAACGGCCCGCTCGCGGGCGTGCAGGGCGATCTTCAACGCCTCGGTCAGCTCGCCCGCCGCGTGGTGGTCGGCGGCGAGGCCTGCCAGGGCGTTGACCTCGCCGCGCAGATAGCCGTTCTTCAGGCTGATGGCCAACGCCTCGTTGTGCGCGCTCATGGCCCGGTCGACGTCGCCCAGCGCGCGGTGGATCTCCCCGACCGCGTCGTAGCCGTCGCACTCGTCCTTGGGGCTGTGGGTCTCCTGGGCGTGCCGCACCGCCCGGAGGCCGAAGCCGAGCGCCTCCTCGGTGCGGCCGCGGACCAGGGAGAGGACGGCGTGCGAGTCCAGGCCCGGGATGCGGCGGGCCAGGCCGGGCGGGGCGTCCGCGCGCAGGTCGTCGGCCCTGGCGAGGTACTCCTCGGCCAGGTCGTAGTCGCCTCGCAGCTGGTGCACCTCGACGATCGCGTTCACCGCGAGGATGCGCCCTACCAGCAGGTCCTGCTCCTCCGCGATCTCCAGAGCCCTCGTGGCGTGGGCGAGCGACGCCGAGAGCGGCCCCAGGTCGAGGTACACGCCGCCGAGGTTGAAGACGACCGCCGGGTTGTCCGGTGACATCTCCAGCGCCTCGGCCAGCACCTGCGCGGCGGTGCGCAGGCGGCCGAGCTCCCAGTTCACGATGCCGCTGTTGATCAGCAGTGACGTCATCACCCGCTCGTCGCGGTGAACGCGCAGGATGTCGAGGGCCTTGCCGTAGTCCTCGACGGCGTCGGCGAGGTCGCCGCTGCTCCAGCGGGCGAGGCCCAGGCTGCCGTGCATGACGGCCTGCGGCACCGGCCGGCCCGCCTGCCTGGCCGCGGCGAGACCGGCCCTGGCCGCGGCGAACCAGTCGACGTGGTGGGCCTGGAAGTAGAAGTGGCCGCGCAACATGTCGGCGAGCAGCCAGGCGACGGGGTCCGGACCGGCCTGCTCGACGGCGGCGACGATGTTGGCCCGTTCGGCGTCGAACCACGCGAAGGCGGCCGCCTCGGACTCGAGGTCGTGCCGCGGGAGGTCCGCGGAGAGCTCGGGCAGGTCGAGACGGACGAAGTCGCGGTTGAGCGTGCGGGCGGCCGCTTCGGCGTTCAGCAGGTAGTAGTCGAAGAGCCGCCGGCGCGGGCTCCGGTCGTGCGTCAGGCGGATCGCGTACATGCGGAGCAGGTCGTGAAGGCTGTACCGGTCGTGGTTGTGGTGCACCAGGTTCGCGGCCACGAGTTGCTGGAGCGGCTCGTCCGCCGGTTCGCCGAGCAACGCGGTGGCGGCCTCGACGCCGAAGTCGTGGCCGGGAACAAGCCCCAGCAGCCGGAACAACCGTTGCGCCCCAACCGGTTGCGCCTTGTACGACAGGTCGAACGCGGCGTTGACGGCGACGTCGCCCTCGATCTCCAGGGCGTCCAGCCGGTCGTCGCCGCGCAGCTCGGAGAGGTAGTCGACGAGGTACCCGCCCGCCACGTTCGCGGCCGCGATCCGCAACGCCAGCGGTAGGTGCGCGCAGAGCCGGACGAGCTCCGCGCGGTCGTCCGGCGACCCGGTGATCCGCATCCTCGCGAGGAGCTCCTGCGCCTCGTCCTCCGCGAAGACGGCCAGCCTGACCTGCTCGTACTCGACCAGGTCCGTCCGGCTGGTGACGATCACCCGGCACCTCTCGCCGGACGGCAGCAACGGGCCGACCAGCTCGCGGGTGGCGTTGTCGATCACCACGAGGACGGCGCGATCCGCCGTCATCCTGCGGAACAGCGCGGTCTGCGCGTCGAGGTCGACCGGGACGTCCTCGGCGCCGAGCGCGCGCAGGAACCGGTGCAGCGCCTGGTGCGGCGTCATCGTCGCGCCCTCGGCGAACGCGCGCAGGTTCACGTACAGCTGGCCGTCGGGGAACCGCTCGCCGAGCCGGTGCGCGACGTGGACGGCGAGCGAGGTCTTGCCGACCCCCGGCGGACCGGTGATCGCGAGCACCGGCGCCGTGCCGCCGAGCGCGGCCGCGATCTCGGCCTGCCTGCCGACGAAGTCCGGCAGGTCGGCGGGCAGCTGGTGCGGACCCGGCCGGCGCCGCACGAGGCGGTAGCCGCCGGGTTCGGTGACGACCTGCTCGGTGGTGCGCAGCCGCCGCACGAGGTTGCGCAACGCCTGCCTGGGGTTCGCCGGCAACTCGTCGCCCCACACCGCGTCGATCAGCTCGCCGAACGGCACGGTCCTGCCGGGTTCGGCGGCCAGCGCGGCGCGGAGCGCGTTGATTCTCATGCCACCACATCTTGGCCATCAGGCTGCCACCGCGACCAGGTTCCGGCGACGCGGAACGCCCCTCGCCCGACCGGGACCGGCGCGTCGCAAATGGCCCAATGGGTGTGAGTCAGCTATCACATTGAGTGAAGATCTCGATCGATCTCAGAATGAAAACGGACCGATAACGGCCTCTTTGACCTGCAGTTTTGATTCCCTATCGCAACTTTTCAAAACATAACTATGACATCCATCACAGCTCGATTCATTTGGCGGGCCCGTCTTCGGTTACGTACGGTCGCTCCTCGGCTGGCCCGAACCAGCCGACAGCACGACCGGAGGACCGAACACCGCACCCAGTCCGAGGTCCTCCGGAACGTTCCCGAGCGAGAGCAACCGCCGGACTGGGACGCAGGAGCACACCGGGCCCGAACCCGGTTCCTGACCGCAGGTGTGGTGGACCGAGAGGCAAATGGCTTTCAACCGTGGCAAGCAGGGCAAGCAGGGTTCCGCCGCTCGCACCATCGCCAAGGTCGCGGCAGTCGGCATCATCGCCGGCGCCCCGCTGGGCCTGGCCGTTGGCACCGCCAACGCCGCGCCCGTCAACTGGGACGCCCTCGCGCAGTGCGAGGCAAGTGGTAACTGGGCCGCCAACACGGGCAACGGCTACTACGGCGGTCTCCAGTTCACCCAGCAAACCTGGAACGCCTACGGCGGGCAGGGCAACCCGGCCAACGCCTCCCGCGAGCAGCAGATCGCTGTCGCCGAGCGCGTCGCCGTGGGCCAGGGCGTCAGCAACGCCTGGCCTGCCTGCAGCCGCAAGCTGGGCGCCTACACGGGCGTCGCTCCCAAGAAGACCGCCCCGGTCCAGCAGCAGCAGCGCAAGGTGCAGCCGCAGCAGCGCAAGTCAGCCCCGGTGCAGCAGGCGCCGGCCGTGGCGCTCGCCGGCTCGAAGACCAACCCGAACGGCAACTACGAGATCAAGGCGGGCGACACCCTGTCGAAGATCGCCGAGGCCAACAAGGTCACCGGCGGTTACCAGGCCATCGTGGAGAAGAACAAGGAATTCCTCACGAACCCCGACCTGATCTTCCCGGGCCACAAGATCCTGATCTGAGCAGGACGGGCCGCATGACCGCCGGCCCCGCTGACGTGGGCCGACGTCGGACCAGGGATCTCACCGCCACCCCCCGGCGGTGAGGTCCCTGCCCGCATATCCGGCGCGGGCAGGCTCAGGGGCAGTTGACCCACTCGTCCTTGCCGTCCGGGAACACCTGCCGCTTCCACACCGGCAACCGGGCCTTGACCTCGTCCACCAGGTCGGCACACAGGGAGAACGCCTCCCCGCGGTGCTCGGCGGCCACCGCGCAGGCCAGCGCCACGTCCCCGATCTTCAACGGCCCGACCCGGTGCGACACGGCGATCCCGTGCACCCCCGGATACTTCTCCGCGAGCGCGGAGACCACCTCGGCCACGACATCGCCGGCGGACGGGTGCGAGTGGTACTCCAGCTCCACCACCGGCCGTCCGCCGTCGTGATCACGCACGACACCCGAGAACGTCACCACCGCACCGGCGCGGTCGGACACCACGAGAGCGGCGTGTTCCTCGACCGACAGCGGCTCCTCAGTCACGACGGCCCGCAGCACCACGCTCATCGGTGGTCACCTCCACGCAGTTGGTCGAGGGCATGCTCCACGACGGCCGACAGCACGTCCAGGCCGTCGCGCACTCCGCCGGTGGACCCCGGCAGGTTCACGACCAGCGTCCGCCCCGCCACCCCGGCCACGCCGCGCGACAGCACGGAACCCGGCACGCGCGGCCAGCCGGACATCCGGATGACGTCGGCCAGACCGGGCACCTCGTAGTCCAGGACGGCCCGAGTCGCTTCCGGCGTCCGGTCGGTCGGGTTGATCCCGGTGCCTCCAGTGGTCAGCACCAGGTCGGCACCAGCGGAGACCGCCTCCACCAGGGCCTCGCGGACCGGTTCGCCGTCCGGGACCACGACCGGCGCGGAGACCGCGAAACCCCGCGCGGCCAGCCACTCGGTGATGATCGGTCCGCTGCGGTCCTCGTAGACCCCGGCGGCGGCACGGTTCGAGGCCGTGATCACCACTGCCTTCACGGGCGCTCCCACAGGCCGGACTTGCCGCCTTCCTTGCGCTCCACCCGCACCGCGTCCAGCGACGCGGCCGGGTCGACGGACTTCACCATGTCGTGCAGGGTCAGGCCGGCCACGGAGACCGCGGTCAGGGCCTCCATCTCGACGCCCGTGCGGTCGGTGGTGCGGACCGTGGCCGTGATCAGCACCGAGTCGTCGGCCAGGGCCAGGTCCAGCACCACCGACGACAGTGCGATCGGGTGGCACAGGGGCACGAGCTCCCAGGTGCGCTTCGCGGCCATGATGCCCGCGATCCGGGCGGTCGCGAGGGCGTCGCCCTTGGGCAGGCCGTCGGTGCCCAGCAACCCCACCACCTCGGCGGTCGTGTGCAGGATCCCGGTGGCCACGGCCGTCCGGGTGGTCTGCTCCTTGCCGGAGACGTCGACCATGCGGGCCGCGCCTTGGGAGTCCAGGTGGGTGAACTGCTTGGTCATACCGCGATCGTATGCCTGGCCGGAGGGGAACGGCCCGTGGCCGAACCCGTTACGAAGCCGCTGCCGCCTTGCGCACTGCCTCCGCCACGGCCGGGGCGACGGTGTTGTCGAAGACCGACGGGACGATGAACGACGCGTTCAGGCGCTCGCCGTCCACCACGTCGGCGATGGCCTGCGCGGCGGCCAGCAGCATCGCGTCGGTGATCGTGCGGGCGTGCGCGTCGAGCAGGCCGCGGAAGACGCCGGGGAACGCCAGCACGTTGTTGATCTGGTTCGGGAAGTCCGAGCGGCCGGTCGCGACGACGGCGGCGTGCTGCTGGGCCTCCATCGGGTCGATCTCGGGGTCGGGGTTGGCCAGCGCGAACACGATCGCGTCCTTGGCCATCGTGGCGACCTGGTCGGCGCCGAAGAGGTTCGGGGCCGAGACGCCGATGAAGACGTCGGACCCGACCAGCGCGTCGTGCAGGCGGCCGGACTGGTTGTCCTTGTTGGTGGACGCGGCGATGGACTTCAGGTTCGAGTCCAGGCCGGGACGGTCGCGGTGCACGATGCCGTCGACGTCCACGGCGATGATGTCGCCCGGCGTCTGCGCCTGCAGCAGGCGGATGATCGCGGAACCGGCCGCGCCGACACCGCAGACCGTGATGCGGCAGTCCTTGATGTCCTTGTTCACCACGCGCAGCGCGTTGCGCAGGGCGGCGACGACGACGATCGCGGTGCCGTGCTGGTCGTCGTGGAAGACCGGGATGTCGAGCTTCTCGCGCAGGCGGGCCTCGATCTCGAAGCAGCGCGGCGCGGAGATGTCCTCGAGGTTGATGCCGCCGTACACGGGAGCGATGAGCTCGACCGCGCGGATGATCTCCTCGGTGTCCTGGGTGTCCAGGCAGACCGGCCAGGCGTCGACGCCGGCGAACTTCTTGAACAGCGCGGCCTTGCCCTCCATCACGGGCAGGGCGGCGGCGGGGCCGAGGTTGCCCAGGCCCAGCACGGCCGACCCGTCGGTGACGACGGCGACGGTGTTGCGCTTGATCGTCAGGCGGCGCGCGTCGTCCGGGTTCTTGGCGATGGCCTCACACACACGGGCGACACCCGGCGTGTACGCGCGGGACAGGTCGTCACGGTTGCGCAGCGGCACCTTGGACGAGATCTCGATCTTGCCGCCGAGGTGCACGAGGAACGTGCGGTCCGACACCTTGCGGACGACGATGCCGGGCAACGTCTCCAGCGTGTCGGTGATGTCCTTGGCGTGGTTCGCGGAGAGCGCGTTGCAGGTGAGGTCGATGACGACGCGGTCGTTGTGGGACTCCACGACGTCGAACGCCGTGATCACCCCGCCCGCGCGGCCGACGGCCGAGGTGAGGTCACCCGCGGCGCTCGCTGACGGCGGCGCCTCCAGTCGAACGGTGATCGAGTAACCAGGGCCGGGGACCGGCATCGTCGTCCTCCCACGAAGTGCTGCTCAAGCGGGAAGTGAGCCTATCCCCGGCGCCATTGCGGTACTCACCCGACTCGGCAGTCTTAAGCCGCCCCTGACAATGGGAACGCGGGGGCCCCGCGTTCCCGTCGCGAGCAGGGGGTCAGGACTTGTTGATCTCGGTCACCGGGTGCGTGTAGGGGAGGTTCTCCACCGGCAGCGGGAACGTCACCGTGCCGAACGGGGAGAGCGCACCCTGCACGTCACTGGTCAGTTCGGTGACGGGGTGGCCACCGTCGGGACCTTCCGGCCAGTGCGGGTCGACCCGTCCAGGGCGTCCTTTCGCCACGTTCTCCTCCTCGGTGGTGCCAGATGACGCGCCAAGTGTGACAGACGGGGTTTCCGCGCCCGGCGACGACGAGATGCTCGGCGTCCCCTATACCGTGGTGAGAATGTCCGGCACCACTCTCGCCGACTGGCTGCGCGCCCAGGACGACGCCGCTCTGGTGGCTTTGCTGCGCGCTCGTCCTGACCTGGCAACGCCCCCACCTGCCGATATGTCCGTGCTCGCGACACGGATCGGCACCAGGGCATCGATCGCGCGCGCCTGCGAGGACCTCGACACGTTCACGCTGGCCGTGCTCGAGGCCCTGGTCGTGCAGGGCGCGGACACCGAGGCCGTGGCGTTGCCCACACTCGGCGAGGTGCTCGGGCCGGACGTGAAGCCCAAACCGCTCAGGCAGGCGGTCGCCAGGCTCAGGTCCCTCGCGCTCACCTGGGGCGACGACGACGCGCTGTCGGTCCCACCCCTGACACGCGAGGCGTTCGGCGCCTACCCCGGCGGGCTGGGGCGCAGGACGGGGCAGACCTACGACCTCGACGGCATCACCGAGGGCGAGCAGCGGGTCCTGCAGAAGCTCGCCGCCGGACCGCCCATCGGCGACACCAGGGACGCCTCGCGGGTCGTGCCGCTGGAGAAGGCCGAGACCCCGGTGCAACGGCTGCTCGCGCGCGGTCTGCTGCTGCGGCGCGACCCCGGCACCGTCGAGCTGCCGCGGGAGATCGCGCTCGCGCTGCGCGGGGAACGCCCGCTGGGCCCGATCCGGGTCACCGAACCGAAGCCGAAGACCTCCGCGCTGCAGCAGGCGAGTGTCGACGGCACGGGCGGCGGAGAGGCGCTGGAGCTGGTCCGGCACGTCGAGAACCTGATCGCGAGCTGGTCGGCCGAACCGCCGCCGGTGCTGCGGACGGGCGGCCTGGGCGTCCGCGAGCTGCGCAAGGCCGCCAAGGACCTCGACGTCGACGAACGCCGGGCCGCCCTGCTGATCGAGCTCGTGGTCGGCGCGGACCTGGCCGCGAACACCGAGGCCACCGAACCCGAGTGGGTGCCGACGACCAAGGCCGACGTGTGGCTCGCCGCCACCACCGAGGTCCGCTGGGCCACGGTCGCGCACGCCTGGCTGGAGCTGCCGCGGCTGCCCGCGCTGGTCGGCCGCCGCGACGAGAAGGACAAGCTCTTCAACCCGCTCGCGGACGAGATCCGCCGCGCCCAGGCACCCCGCGACCGCCGGTGGGTCCTGGAGGCGCTCGCCGCGTTCCCGCGGGGCACCGCGATCGCGGACCCCGCCGAACTGGCCGCGCTGCTCGGCTGGCGGGCACCGCGCCGGGGCGGGCGGCAGCGCGACGAACTGGTGCGCTGGACCGTCGAGGAGGGCACCGCGGTCGGCGTGCTCGCCCTCGGCGCCATCACCAGCGCGGGCCGCGTGCTGCTCGACGAGGGCCCCGGCCACGCCGCCAAGACGCTGGGCGACGCGCTGCCCGCACCCCTCGACCACGTGCTGGTGCAGGCCGACCTCACCGTCGTCGCGCCCGGCCGGCTCGAACCGGACCTCGCGGACGAGCTGGCGGTCGTCGCGAACGTCGAGTCCGCCGGCAGCGCGACGGTCTACCGGATCAGCGAGGCCACGGTCCGCCGCGCGCTCGACTCCGGGCGTACCGCCGACGAGCTGCAGGAACTGTTCAGGACCCGCTCGCGCACGCCCGTCCCGCAGTCGCTGACGTACCTGATCGACGACGCCGCCCGCCGCCACGGCAGGTTGCGCGGCGGGGCCGCGGGCTCGTTCCTGCGCTGCGACGACCCGGTGCTGGTCAGCGAGGTCCTCGCCCATCCGGAGGCCGCGCGGCTGGAGCTGCGCCGGATCGCGCCTACGGTGCTGGTCAGCCCGCTGCCGCTGGCGGACGTGCTGGACGGGCTGCGCTCGGCGGGCTTCGCCCCGGCGGCGGAGGGGCCGGACGGCCAGGTCCTCGACCTGCGGCCGGGCGGCCGCCGGACCACGCCGAGGCAGCGCAGTGCCCGCAAACCGGTGTCACCCGCCGTGCCCGCCGACGAACGACTGGGCGAGTTCGTCCGGCTCGTCCGGGCCGGGGATCGGGCCGCCGCCACCCCGCGGGGTGAACGCATCGCCGTTCCCGGCCACCTCGGCGCCGGGCCGTCCGCCACCCTGTCGTTGCTCCAGCAGGCCGCACGGGCGCGGCGCAGCGTGCTCGTCGGGTTCGTCGACTCCCACGGCACGGCGGCACAGCGCGTGATCGAGCCGCACGTCGTCGGTGGCGGTGTGCTGGAGGGGTACGACCACAGCTACGGCGAGGTGCTGAGGTTCCCCCTGCACCGCGTCACGTCCGCCGCGCTGGTGGACGAGGACTGAGGCGGCAGGCACGACGACGAGGCGAGCGCCGCTCCCGAAGGTGGCACCCGCCTCGTCGTCTGCTGTTGTCGTCGGTCCCGGGGAGGTCAGCCCGCGCGGACGGACATCCACTGGCGCATGGCGTGCTCGACCAGCGTGATGAGCGTCTGCTTCGTCGACTGCCGGTTGCGCGCGTCGCACGTCACGATCGGCACCGACTCGTCGATCGTCAACGCCTCGCGCACGTCCTCCAGCCTGTGGTGCAGGAGGCCGTCGAAGCAGTTGACGCCGACGACGTACGGCAGCTGCCGGTCGTCGAAGAAGTCGATCGAGGCGAACGCGTCGGCCAGGCGGCGGGTGTCGACCAGCACGATGGCGCCGATGGCACCCCGTACGAGGTCGTCCCACATGAACCAGAACCGGTGCTGACCCGGTGTACCGAAGAGGTACAGGATCAGGTCGCTGTCGAGCGACACGCGGCCGAAGTCCATCGCGACCGTCGTGGTGACCTTGTTCGGCGTGGCGGAGAGGTCGTCCACCCCCGCGCTGGCCTCGGTCATCACCGCCTCGGTGGTCAACGGGACGATCTCGGACACCGAGCCGACGAACGTCGTCTTGCCCACACCGAAGCCACCCGCCACCACGATCTTGGCGGAGGTCGTCGGCTTCCGTGCGCCCTCGGCGCCCTGGGGACTAGAGCCTGCGAAGCCCACTGAGCACCCTCTCCAGGAATTCCATGGAAGGCCGGTCCCCCACGACCAGACCGCCCTGGTGAATCAAAACCAAACCCATGCTTGCCATGTCGCCGATCAACACCCGCACGACGCCTAGTGGCAAGCGTAGGAGTGCCGCGACCTCGGCCACCGACCGCGTGTCCACACACAGCCCGCAGATCGACCTGTGCTCGGGAAGTACCGCGGCATCCCGTTCGAGGCCACGTTCGCTGGTCGAAATCAGCGCCTCGATAGCAAGGTCGTAATCAGGTCGTGTGCGTCCACCGGTGCGCGTGTACGGCCGCACCAGTGAACCCGAGTCCGCGGACGAATTCTCCTCCGGACGCACAGCAGGCTGCGCACCGGTGCTGTACACCGGCTGCGAGCCCGTGGTGTACGGCAACTGCTCCGGCACCGCGTCCGGCATCTCGTGCTGGCCGAAGAGGTCCGCACCGGGGCCACCGAACAACCCGGAGCCGTACCCGTCTATGTCGAACCGGTTCGGCACGTCGTCGTACGGATACGACGACGAGTCATCCACCTCACGCTGAGACATATCGCCTAGCCCTTGCCCTGTAACCCGCTCATCGTGGGGTGCGTCCTCAGCTTCCTCTGGTTCTTGGGGTATCGCGTCAGGCTCGTCGAACTGGAACCCACCAGAAGCCCACTCCTGGTAGTTGAAGTTCCTACCGAAGCCACGGCCTCTAGCGCCAGATCTACCAGCCATTTGTTCTCACCCCTGAACTTCAGATGAGGTCTAGCGACGGACCACGCCCTGAAGCTGCGCGCGCAGCTCAGGGGTGAGTTGTTGACCGACTCTCTCCACCAACAGCGTCATCTCGTAGGCCACGAGGCCGATGTCGCAGTTGGGTGCCGCCAGGACGGCAAGGCAAGAACCGTCACTGATCGACATGAGGAACAGGTAGCCCCGCTCCATCTCGACGACCGTCTGGTTGACCCCGCCTGCCTCGAAGCAGCGGGCAGCACCCTGGGTGAGGCTGACCAGTCCGGACGCGACCGCGGAGAGCTGCTCTGCACGGTCCCGGGGCAAGCCCTGGGACCCCGCGAGCAACAGCCCGTCCGCGGACACCACAACGGAATGTGCCACGCCGGGCACCCTCCGCACGAAGTCGGTGATAAGCCAACCAAAGCTGCCTGGCTGCGCTGCGGTCGTCACTCCTGCTCCTCGTTCTGCCGGCTCGATTGGTCACCAGCGTATGCCTCGATCAATGCGTGCCGGCCTCGCTTGACACCACTCTGCAGGCTCGACATCCGTCCGCGCACCGCGTCAGCGGTACGGGGCGGCAGCGGCGGGCGCTGTGCTGTCTGCGACAGGGACTGCTGCTTGGGTGCTGCAGATCCTGGCACGAGCTGAGCCTTCGGTGTCCGTTTCGGCAATCCTGCCGTGGTCTTCGTCTCCGGCGTCTTGTTCAACAACGCCTGAGCCGCTTGCCATCCCTCGTCGGCAGGCGACTGCCAAGCCGACTCGGAAGTGAGTGCCGCCGCTGGAGTCTCCTCCACAACGGGCTCCGGTTCCACAACTCGCTCCTGCTCGGCGGGTGCGATCACTTCTTCCTCGACCGCCTTCTGCACCTTCGCGCGCGGCTGGCGCACGGGAAGACCAGCGGCGGACGTGGTGGTGGGCGTCACCGCGGGAACAGGCTTGCGGGTGCGGGTCGGGAGCTCCGGTTCCGGCCCGTCCGACAACGGAGGGGTCGTGACCGGCTCGTCGATGTACTCGACGGAACCCTTGTCGGCACCGCCGAGCCTCGACTCGACGTGCCCGTTGGTGTCAGCGGGTGACGCGTCCGGCGCGGCCGCGGGGACCGGCTGAGCCGCGGCCGCGGACGTCTCGCCGCCGACGGCCTGGAACCACTGCGACAGGACCGCCTCGTAGATCGGCAGGCGTTCCGTCGGGGCGTCCAGGTCGTGCTCGATCTGCTTGCGCGAGGCTTCCGAGGTGCCGTTGCGGTGGGCCATCCCGATGTCCAGGCGGCCCTCGTCGACCGAGGCCCGCGAGACGCCGTTGGACGCGACGGGCTCGTCGTCCTCGATCGGCGGGATCGGCACGAACTGCGTGGTCTCGTAGCCGGGCTCGAAGGAGATCTCGCCGGGCTCCTCGTGCCGGTCCTCGTACGCCGTGAAGAGCGTGGGCTCGCCGAACGAGCCCTCGGGCTCCACCGCCGCCAGCTGGTCGCGGCGCCACCGCTCCGACGGCGTCACGTCCTCGATCGGCGGGTCGCTGTAGACGGGGATCGCCGTCGCGCCGGCACCGGTGTCGGTGATCGAGCTGGGCACGAAGTTGACCGGGATGCCCGGGTTGCTCGGGCTCGACTCGTCGACCCGCGGCGTCATGCCGGTCGAGCCGCCGAACGCGCCCGCGATGCCGCTCGCCCTGGCCGCGGTCGTGCCGATCTCCGTCGTGTGCTCGGCAGGGGCCGGAGCCGGGGACAGGGCCGGCGAGGACGCCGAGGGCGCCGACATGCCGAACGCGGAGGCCAGCGAGCCGGAACCCGACGGCGGGGTCGAGGCCGGGGCCTGACCGGGGATCGCGACGAGCGTCTCCGGCACGATCACCAGTGCCGTCGTGCCGCCCTCGATGTCCTCGTTGCCGCGCAGGCGGACCTTGATGTCGTGGCGCTTGGCGAGCCGCGCGACCACGTACAGGCCCATCCGGCGGGAGACGGCGACGTCGACGTCCGGCGGGTCCGCCAGGCGCTCGTTGGCGTCGATGATCTCCTGGTCGCCCATGCCCACGCCGCGGTCCTGGATCTCGATCGCCAGCTCGCCCTTGCGGGTCTTGGCCGTGCGCACGGTGACCTTGGTGACCGGGTCGGAGAACGCCGTGGCGTTGTCCAGCAGCTCGGCGATGAGGTGCACGAGGTCGTTGACCGCGCGGCCCTGGACGGTGAGGTCCGGGGTCTGGCCGACCTGCACGCGGGCGTACTGCTCGACCTCGGAGACCGCGGCGCCGAGGACCTCGGCGGCCGGGACGGGCCTGGTCAGGCGGCGCGAGAGGTCGGTGCCCGAGAGGACCAGCAGGTTCTCCGAGTTGCGGCGCATGCGGGTCGCGAGGTGGTCCAGCTCGAACAGCGAGGCCAGCTGGTCCGGGTCCTGCTCGTCCTGCTCCAGCCGGTCGATCAGGTTCAGCTGGCGTTCGACCAGCGCCTGCGAGCGGCGGGACAGGTTGACGAACATCGCGTTGACGTTGTCACGCAGGAGGGCCTGCTGGGCGGCCAGTCGCACCGCTTCACCGTGCACCGCGTCGAACGCGCGCGCCACCTGGCCGATCTCTTCGCGCGTGTGCACCGGCACCGGGTCGACGGCGGTCTTGGCCGCGTTCTCCGGGTTCGGGTCCGCGAGGATCCGCTCGACCGCGTCGGGGAGACCGTGGTCGGCGACGTCGAGGGCGGTGCGGCGCAGCGTGCGCAGCGGGTTGAGGATCGAGCGGGCGACGAACAGCGCCATCAGCAGCGCGAGGCCGAGGATCGCGAGCACGATGCCGGACTCGATGTAGGCCCTGGTGCGGGTCTCGCCGGCGAGCTGGTCGGTCTTGGTCTGCAGCTGCTCGACCAGCAGGTTCTCGACGTCGTGGGTCAGGTTGACCGTCAGCGTGGCGGCGATGTCCCACTTCTCGGGCGTGACCTGCGTGAAGTCCTTCGCGCCCGACTGCTGGTTGATCGCCGATTCCTGCATGTCGTTCGCGTTGTCGACGATGAGGCCGGTGACGGTGTCGTCGTAGATCTTGGCCTGGTCGGGCGTCGCGGACTTGCGGAAGTCGTTGCGCGCGGCTTCGAGCTCGGCGTCCGCGGCCTGCAGCGCGCGCAGCTGGGACGGCGTGAACGCCTTGCGCTGGAAGACGTCGAGGAGGATCGCCCGCTTGAGCGACTCCTGCTCCTTGATGCGCGCGATGGCGTTCGTGGTCAGGTGCAGACGCACCAGCTCGGGGTCGTTGATCTCGGAGATCGTCTGCTCACCGAGGTTGATGAGCGTCTCGATCGACTCCGAGTAGGTGCGCTGGACGGCCTCGGCGGGGTACTGCGTGTCGCGCACCGAGTTGCGGAGGCTGTTCAGGCGGTTGAGCTGCTGGAACGCGACCTGGAAGCGCTCGACGGCCGCCGGGTTCAGGTCGGAGCTGAGCTCGGCGATCTTGTTGCTGAACTCCTCGCTCTTGTCGTTCACCCGGCGCAGCTGGCGCTCGAGGACGACCCGGTCGACCTTCTTGTTCGACGCGACGAAGCTGACCGACAGGTCCCGCTCGCGCTGCAGCTGCTGCACGAGCTCCGCGACCGCCGTCTCGAGGCGGATCTGGTTCGCGAGGTTGTTGAACTCAGTGGCCGCCTGGAGGTCACCGCGCACCCGCAGACCACCCAGGGCGAGCGCACAGATCGTCGGAATGAGCAGCACGGCGAGCAGCTTCGTGCGCAACCGCCAGTTGCGCAGGCGCCAGGGCGCGGATCGGGCAGGTCCCGAACCGGGGCCGGTTCCGACGTCGTGCTTCACCTCGTCCGGTGTCACGTTCATCGTACCGTCACCCAGCGCAGCCAGTCCGTCACCCGATTCGGGCCTTTCGGAGCGTGTGGTGTCACCCACGCCAAACTGGCTGGGACCTCTCTCACGTCGGGCCACTCTGGGCTTCCTCTTCCGGCAGCAGTGTCCCGGTCTCTCCCCAGGACCGAGCATGGACTCGTCAAACGGGCCGAATTGCAGCACAGAGGTCGTTCGCCCGGTGAGGCGACCTACCTCGTCTGAAGACACGTCGGTCTACTACAACCTGTGCCACCCGGCGGGGAGCGTAATGGCCACCCCCTGTCCGGGGGAAGTCTCCAGAAGCACTCACCGTATCGAGACGGGGTGTCCTTTCATACGTTCAGGTGGTTAACATCCCCGGTCGTCGGCATGCCTCAAGTTCGTCCGAACGCCCTGTTGGGGCTGCGGGCGACCTGTCGGTGGCGACACTCACTGATCGATTCGATGCTACTCAAGGCCTACCGGCGAGAGGTGCCATGGCTACCCGAGCCAAAGCTCTGCGGCTTGCCGCAGTGCTCATCACGTGTGTTCTGACCGCGAGCTGCGGCCTGTTCGGAAGTTCGTCGGACGGTGGCAACGCGGACATGGAGCGCAACACCCTGCGCATCGGCGTGCTGCCGGTCGTGGACGTGGCCCCCCTGCGGATCGCGCTGAACGAGAAGCTGTTCGAGAAGGCCGGTCTGCAGGTCACCCTGGTCACCCAGCCCAGCGAGGCCGAGGCCATCAAGCAGCTGGACACCACGCTCGACATCACCTGGGCCACGCACGTGAGCCTCTTCCGTGCCGTCGCCGAGGGCACCGAACTGCAGCTGCAGGGCGAGGCCTACCAGGCCGGTCCGAACTCGATGGCGCTGGTCACCTCCTCGACGTCGGACTACGACGACCCCGGCAAGAAGGCCTCGCCGCGCATCGCCGTGAACAGCGAGACCGACATCGGCGCGCTCACCACGCGTGCCGTGCTGGACACCGCCGCGGTCGAGAAGCAGAAGATCAAGTTCACGCCCATGCCGTTCGCGGACATGGAGAGCGCGCTGACCTCCGGCACGGTGGACGCGGCGTTCATGATCGAGCCGTTCATCACCAAGGCGCAGCGCAAGATCGGCGCGAAGATCGTCACCGACACCGCGCGCGGCCCGACACTGGACTTCCCGATGTCCGGCTACGCGGCGTCGAAGAAGTTCGCCGAGGCGAACCCGAAGACGTTGAAGGTGTTCCGGGACGTGCTGCGCGACGCGCAGCAGCGGGCGCAGTCCAACAAGCTCGCCGTGCAGGACTCGCTGACCAGCTACGCCGACGTGGACCAGGCGACCGCCGCGCTCGTGTCCGTGGGCACGTTCCCGCTGTCGCTGAACCCGATCCGGCTCCAGCGCGTCGCCGACATGATGGACACCGAGGACGTGCTGTCCGGTCGTCTCGACGTGCAGCAGCTGCTGCCGCCGGGCACGACGAACTAGCCGCCGGGAACGGGAGAGGCGGGCCGTTTCCGGCCCGCCTCTCCCGTTCCCGTATCCGTCACTGCCCGCCGGAAGCGGTCAGGCAGTAGGTGAGCCCCGGCGAGGGTTCGGTGTACGAGATCGGGGTCGCCTCACCGCAGTCGCCGGCGGCGGACTTCACGACCTTCTCGACCTTGAAGACCTTCTGGACGGCGAACTCGTTGTTGCCCTTCGAGCAGTCGACGACCTTCATGCCCTCCATGTTGATCTTGACGATCTCCTCCTCGTAGCACTTGCCCTCTTCGAGCTTCTCGACGAGGCAGAGCTTCAGCGAGGAGCTGCGGCGACCGGACTCGGTGTACTCGGCGTAGTCCTCGCTCGGGCACGCCTCGGTGGTCGACTTCATGGCCTTGGCGATGATGTAGTTCGCCTCGGGCGCGTTGCAGTCGACCTTCTTGTAGTTCGGCCTGATCGTCGTGCCCGTGACGCTCGCGCACTCGCCGGCCTTGGCGGACGGCTCGGTGATGGCGTCCAGGCCGCCGCCGATGACCGCCCTGACCAGCAGGACGCCGCCGACCAGCACGATGACGCCGACGAGCGAGCCGATGATCTTGCCGGCGGCGCTCTTCTTCGGTGGCGGCGGCGGGCCGTAGGGCATCGGCTGGCCGAGGGGCTGGCCGGGCAGCTGACCGGGAGGCGGGCCGTAGGGGCCGGGCTGCTGGGCGTACGGGTCGCCGGGGTAGCCCTGCTGGGGCGGCGGAGCGTACGGGCCGGGCTGCTGGCCGTACGGCTGCTGCGGGGGCCCACCGGGAGGCGGGCCGTAGGGCCCTGGCTGCTGCGGGTGGTTGGGGTCGGTCACTGGGTTCCTCTCCGACGGGTGGCCCCGATGAGATGCGCGCGGGGGACGCTCAGTTCCGTGGTGATCACGACTGGTCCCGACTTCCGCGCACGCCGAATGGCCCACGCCCCCCGACACGGCCGGAGGAAAGGTTGCCAGGCGGGAGAGGAATCCGCCTGGGCTTTACGGAAACGTTACGGCCGCTTCGATCAGCTACCGGGCTGCGGTATCGAGCCTCGGTGGCGGCAGGTCACCGCTTCTGGTCGCCGCGTTCGAGGCAGAAGGTGACCGCGGGTTCCGGGAAGAACGCCGCGCGCGACTCCCCGCACACACCGCGGTCGGCCTTGCCGCTGACCACCTTGGCGACCTTCACCGAGTCCTTGGTCGCGCAGTCGACCTTCGCGATGCCGGTGTCGGAGTGCTGGCCGTAGCAGGCGCCCTCGACGAAGTTCGGCACGAGGCAGAGCGTGGACTCGCCCACGTAGGTCGAGTAGTCCATGCCGCCGGACGGACACGACTTCTCGTTCCGCGGCAGGATCTTGGCGATCTTGACGGTCGCCTGCTCCGAGGCGCAGTCGAGCGCCTGGTAGTCGAGGCTGCCGAGCGTGCCGGAGATCCGCGCGCAGTCGCCGACCCGCGCCGCCTCGGCCGCGTCGCCCAGCCGGCTCACCACGAACGCGCCGAGCAGGCCGAGCGCGAGGACAACGGCGATACCCAGGCCGACCTTCTTCATGGCCTGGGTATCGGCGTCAGACGGGGTTCAACTCAATCGAGTTCACTCGATCAGGAACCCTCGTGCACACCCATGCAGTAGACCGAGGCCGGCTCGCTGAACCGCAGCTCGCTCGACCCCTCGGGACACACCGTGCCCTCCTCGGGCAGCCCGTCGACCTTCTTCACGATCTTCACGGGCGACTCGGTGGTGCAGGCCTCCTTCTTGAAGGCACCGTCGTCGGTCGAGGTGTAGCAGTTGCCCTCGGCGAGGTTCGGCATCAGGCACAGCGACTTGCCGTCCGACTGCATCTGCTCGTAGATGCCCTCGGCGGGGCAGGGTTCCTCGGCGCTGTTCAGCATCGCGGCGACCCGGTGGGTGGCGCTCACGTCGTCGCACCCCTTGGACGCGATGTTCCACTCGCCGTCCGGCTTGTCGACGTCCTTCGGCGAGGCGCTGACGCAGTCGCCGACCTTGGTGCCGCCCAGCGACGTGAGCGCCCAGACGCCTCCGCCGACCAGCACGATCGCCAGCACGCCGACGATGACGAACTTCAGCCAGTTGTTGTTCTTGGGCGACTCGTCGGTCCCGGCTTCTTCGGGAGCCGGTACCACCGTGGCCGGTGGCTCGACGGGATCGGTCGACTCGGTGCTCATGGGCCAGAACGTACGACACGTCGTGTTGGCTGCGTGTGTCGGCTCACAGTTGTCGTCGCCAGTTGACGCAGGTCGAACGCATTTGGCGTCGTCAGGGACACTTGTCGGCGTGACCGATGGCCCCTTGATCGTCCAGTCGGACAAGACGCTGCTGCTCGAGGTCGACCACCCGCTCGCCGACGACGCGCGCACGTCCATCGCGCCGTTCGCCGAGCTGGAGCGGGCGCCGGAGCACGTGCACACGTATCGCGTGACGCCGCTGGCGTTGTGGAACGCACGTGCGGCCGGGCACGACGCCGAGCAGGTGGTGGACGCGCTGGTGCGGTTCAGCCGCTATCCGGTGCCGCAACCGCTGCTGGTGGACGTGGTCGACACGATGAGCCGCTTCGGGCGGCTGGTGCTCGCCAACAACCCCGCGCACGGGCTGGTCCTGCACTCCAACGACCGCGCGGTGCTCGAAGAGGTGCTGCGCAACAAGAAGGTCGCGCCGATGTTCGGGGCGCGCATCGACGACGACACCGTGATCGTGCACCCGAGTGAGCGCGGGCGGCTCAAGCAGCTGCTGCTCAAGGTCGGGTGGCCCGCCGAGGACCACGCCGGGTACGTCGACGGCGAGGCCCACGCGATCGAGCTGGACGAGAACGGCTGGAAGCTGCGCGACTACCAGCGGCTGGCGGCGCAGGCGTTCTGGGCCGGTGGCTCCGGCGTCGTCGTGCTGCCCTGTGGCGCCGGCAAGACGCTGGTCGGCGCGGCGGCGATGGCCGAGGCGCAGGCGACCACGCTGATCCTGGTCACGAACACCGTGGCGGGCCGGCAGTGGAAGCGGGAGCTGATCGCGCGCACCTCGCTCACCGAGGAGGAGATCGGCGAGTACTCCGGTGAGCGCAAGGAGATCCGGCCGGTCACGATCGCGACCTACCAGGTGATCACCCGCAAGTCGAAGGGCGAGTACAAGCACCTGGAGCTGTTCGACTCGCGCGACTGGGGCCTGATCGTCTACGACGAGGTCCACCTGCTGCCCGCGCCGGTGTTCCGGATGACCGCCGACCTGCAGTCCCGGCGCAGGCTGGGCCTCACCGCCACGCTGGTGCGCGAGGACGGCCAGGAGGGCGACGTCTTCTCGTTGATCGGGCCGAAGCGCTACGACGTGCCGTGGCGCGACATCGAGGCGCAGGGCTGGATCGCTCCCGCCGAGTGCACCGAGGTCCGGGTGACCCTCACGGACAACGAGCGGATGCAGTACGCGACGGCCGAGCCCGAGGAGCGCTACAAGCTCTGCTCGACCGCCCGGACCAAGATCCCGGTGGTCCGCAGGGTGCTGGAGCGGCATCCCGACGAGCCGGCCCTGGTGATCGGTGCTTACCTGGACCAGCTGGACGAGCTGGGCGAGGAACTGGGAGCGCCGGTGATCAAGGGATCGACGAGGAACAAGGAACGCGAGGAGCTGTTCGACCGGTTCCGCAGGGGCGAGCTGCGCACGCTCGTCGTGTCGAAGGTGGCCAACTTCTCCATCGACCTGCCCGAGGCGTCGGTCGCCATCCAGGTGTCCGGCACGTTCGGGTCGCGCCAGGAGGAGGCCCAGCGGCTCGGCCGGATCCTGCGGCCCAAGGGCGACGGCCGGCAGGCGCACTTCTACTCGGTCGTCTCGCGCGACACGCTCGACACCGACTACGCCGCGCACCGCCAGCGGTTCCTGGCCGAGCAGGGCTACGCCTACAAGATCGTCGACGCGGACGACCTCGTCGGATGACGTCCTGGTGGATGTGGAACCCGGCCGGCACCGTGCCCGTGCGGCGGTTCCGGTCGGAGGAGTCGCTCGCCCGCTCCGCACCGGACACCCAGGTGATCCGGGCGGAGGACTTCACCTGCCCCGAGCAACGGCGCCGCGCCACGGCGGTGCGGTCCGACTTCCTGCGCGTGACCGGCGACGCCGTGCAGGTGGCCCTGGTCGAGCAACGGCTGTGGACGCTGCTGGTGGCGTTGCGCCGGGCCCAGCCCCTGCGCGACGCGCTGGCGGCCGCCGCGCCCAGGGCGGGGCGGGCGGCGCTGGTCGCGGAGCCGTCGCGCGAGCTGGCCGAGTTCGACCGGCGCTTCGACCAGTTCGCCGCCGCGTTGCGGGTGCTGGTCGCGGACCCGACGCCGGAACAGCTGCGCCACACCGCCGCTCTGGACTAGGGCCGTCGTTACGCAACGATGACGGCGCGGGAACGTCCTCATGAGACCCGTCGGGAAGGCTGGAGGACATGCCGCGCGTACTGCTGATCGAGGACGACGAGGCGGTCCGCGAGGGACTGTCGCTCGCCCTGACCTACCAGGGGCACACCGTGGACGCGGTGCGCACCGGCGAGGAGGGCCTCGAACTGCTGACGAGCGTCTCGCCGGACGTCGTCGTGCTCGACCTGATGCTGCCGGGCGTGGACGGGTTCGAGGTGTGCCGGCGCATCCGCTCCGCCGGTGACCTGCCGATCATCATGCTGACCGCGCGCAACGACGACATCGACGTCGTCGCGGGCCTGGAGGCCGGCGCCGACGACTACGTGGCCAAACCGGCCCAGGCCCGCGTACTGGAGGCCCGCATCCGCGCCGTGCTGCGCCGGTCCTCCGTCACCGCGGCCGAGGTCGTGGCCGAACGCCACGGCGACCTGACGATCGACCGCGAGGGGCTGGTCGTGACGCGGTTCGGCAAGCCCGTCGCGCTGGCCCCCACCGAACTGCGGCTGCTGCTGGAGCTCTCCTCGTCGCCGGGCCGCGTGATGTCGCGCCAGCAGCTGCTGGAGTCCGTGTGGGACCAGGGCTACCTCGGCGACTCACGGCTGGTCGACGCCTGCGTGCAACGGCTGCGCTCGAAGATCGAGGCCGACCCGGCCGCGCCCCGGTACGTCCAGACGGTGCGCGGCTTCGGCTACCGCTTCGGACCGCTGTGACGCTGCGCCTGCGGCTGCTGCTCGCGTTCGCGCTCCTGACCGTCGTGACCGCGGCGGCCGTGGCGGGCGCCGGTTACGTGCGGGCCCGCGACGCCGTCGTGCAGCGCGCCCAGGACAACGCCGTCATCGAGACCACGAACCGCGTCGAGCAGCTCTACCCGCTGCCCGCCCAGCCGCCGGACCATGCGGCCCTGGAGCGCGTCGCGGGCCGTGTCTCGGGCCGCGAGGGGGCGGCTTCGGCCTACGGCAACGGTCTCTCCGCGGGAAGCATGGACCCCTCCACGATCACGCCCGAGCTGCGGGCCCTGGTGGGCACCGGACGCGTCGGTTGGCAGCGCGTGCAGTACGCGGGCAGCGTGTGGCTCGTCATCGGCATGCAGCTGCGGGTGTCGGGCGGCGGCCCGTCGGGCATCGAGGTGTACGTGCTGAGGCCGTTCACGTCGGAGATCGAGTTCGTCGACGAACTGGCGCGCAACGCGTGGCTCATCGGTGGTGCCGTGCTGATCCTGGCGCTGGCACTGGCGTTCCTGGCCGCGCGCGGCGTGCTGCGGCCCGTGCGGGAGCTGCAGCTGGCGGCCTGGAAGCTCGGGCAGGGCGACCTCTCCGCCCGCGTGCCGGTGCAGGGCCGCGACGAGCTGGCTTCCGTCGCGTCGACCTTCAACAGCACGGCGTCCTCCCTGGAACACCACGTCGGTGAGCTGCGCCGGATGGAAGCGGACGCACGCCGGTTCGTGGCCGACGTGTCGCACGAGCTGCGCACACCCCTCGCCGCGATGACGGCCGTGACCGACGTGCTCGACGCCGAGACGGCCGCGCTGCCGGGCGTGGCCGGGCAGGCCGCCCGGCTGGTGAACCGGGAGACGCAGAACCTGACGCGGCTGGTGAACGACCTGATCGAGGTCACCCGGTTCGACTCGGGCACGGCCGCGCTGGCGCTGGACGACGTCGACGTGGCCGAGGTGGTGCGAACCTGCCTGCGGATGCGCGGGTTCTCCTCCGACGTGTCGGCGACGCTGCCGTCCGGGGTGCGGGCGCGCCTGGACCCGCGGCGGCTGGACGTGATCGTGGCGAACCTGGTGGGCAACGCCCTGCGGCACGGTTCGCCGCCGGTGTCGCTCGGGTTGTCGGTCGCGGACTCCTCCCTGGTGATCGAGGTCGCCGACTCCGGGCCGGGGTTGCCGGCGGAGGTGCTGCCGCACGTGTTCGCGCGGTTCTACAAGGCCGACTCGGCTCGGGGCCGGTCGGAGGGGTCGGGGCTCGGGCTGGCGATCGCCTGGGAGAACGCCCGGCTGCACGGCGGCACGCTGGAGGCTGCGAACCGGCCCGGCGGGGGCGCGCTGTTCACGCTGCGGATGCCGCTGGGCGGTGAGCGGTGAGGCCGAAAACTGTCGGTGCCGCCTGGGAGAATGGAAACAGGGGGACCCCCGGGAGGGGACCCCTGCGCGAGCTTGGGCCGAAGCTCGGGCCGAAGCTTGGGCCGAAGCTTGGGCCGGCGGTGCTCATGGTGGCCGTGCTGGCCGTGCTGGCCGCGTGCGGCGTCCGCCCCACCGACCCGATCCCCGGCCTCGAAGCCCCCAGCGGCCCCGTCGAGAACGCCGCGCCGTCGGTCTACTGGGTGTCCGAGGGCCGGGTGGTCCCGGTCGGCCGTCCCCAGGGCAGCCTGACCGGCTTCGACGTCATCGCCCTGCTCGCCCAGGGCCCCACGAACGCCGAGCAGAGCCGCGGACTCACCACCGAGGTCCCGTTCGACGCCGTCCCGGCCACGGTCGACCGGGTCGCGAACGGCCTCGACGTGACCCTGTCCACCGACGTCTCGCAGCTCAGCGGAGCCGCCGTCCAGCAGATCGTGTGCACGTTGCTCGGCGTCGAGGCCGCCGGGACGGTCAACCTGCGGGGCGGCGGGCATTCGCTCGAGTTCCGCAGGTGCGCTTGAATCGGCGCGTGCACGCCTACTCGATCCCGATGCGCGCCCGGTTCCGCGGCATCACCCAGCGCACCGGACTGCTGTTCGAAGGCCCGGCCGGGTGGGGCGAGTTCTGCCCGTTCGAGGAGTACGACGACGACGAGTCCGCCGCCTGGCTCGCGTGCGCAGTCGAAGCCGCGACCGAGGGCTGGCCGGCGCCGGTGAGGGACCGCGTCCCGGTCAACTGCACCGTGCCCGTGGTCAGCCCCGAGAAGGCACACGAGATCGTCGCGCGCTCCGGCTGCTCGACGGCCAAGGTGAAGGTCGCCGAGTCCACGCTGCGGGAGGACTGCGCACGGCTGGAAGCGGTGCGGGACGCGTTGGGGCCGCAGGGGTTCGTCCGGGTCGACGCGAACATGATGTGGGACGTCGACACGGCCGTCGCCGCGATCAGGGCCATGGACAGGGCCGCTGGAGGACTCCAGTACGTGGAACAGCCGTGCCACACGCTGGACGAACTGGCCGCGGTCCGCAGACGGGTGGGCGTGCCGATCGCCGCGGACGAGTCGATCCGCAAGGCCGAGGACCCGCTCAAGGTCGCCGTGTCCGGGGCCGCGGACATCGCGGTGATCAAGGTGGCGCCACTGGGAGGCGTGCGGAAGGCCCTGGAGGTCGCCGAGGCGTGCGGGCTGCCGTGCGTGGTGTCGTCGGCGCTGGAGACCTCGGTCGGGATGGCGGCCGGGGTCGCGCTGGCCGCGGCACTGCCCGAGCTCGACTACGCGTGCGGGCTCGCGACGTTGCAACTGCTGGACGGCGACGTCACCAGCGACTCACTGCTGCCGGTCGACGGGTACCTGCCGGTGCTCACGAAGGCGCCCGTGCCGGACCGCGTCGAGGAGTTCGGGAGCGATGTGCTCGCGAAGGCCTGGATTTCCCGGTACGACAGGGTGCTGGACAAACTCAGTGGATGAGCCGGTCCACCTGAATTTCAGCGGGAACCCGCAAGCGATCTACGGCTTGGCGCGGGTCAGCCCCTGCTCGGCGGCGCCCATGCTGAGCACGATCCCCTCGGTCCGGTTGATCGCCTCGGTCCGCCGCGCGGTAGCAGGCACCTGGGTCAGGTCCACGAGCCGGATCGGCGGCCCCAGCTCCACCAGGGTGGGCGTGTAGGAGGCCTCGACGACCGACCACCCGGAAGGCCCCTGCTCGAACCTGAACCGCGCGATCACCCCCTCCTCGGTGACGCCACGGGGTTCGGCGTGCCGGGCGACCTCGTTGCCGAGCCCGTAGGCGACCCACTTGCCGCCGATCTTCTCGAACGGCTGCACGACGTGCACGTGCGTGCCGATGATCAGGTCCAGGGCCGGGTCGGCCAGCAGCTTGCGGGCCAGCGCTTTCTGGTCGGCGGTGGCTGCGTGCTGGTACTCGTTGCCCCACTGCACGGACAGCACGACGACCTCGGCGCCGGCGGCACGGGCGGCGCGGGCGTCGGCGAGGATCTTCTCGGCGTTGATCTGGTTCGCGCGCCACGGCTGGGGCAGCGGGATGCCGTTGAACCCGTAGGTGAACGACAGCTGGGCCACGCGGACACCGCCGGCGTCCAGGATCAGCGGTGCGGCGGACTCCTCCTGCGTGCGGTACGAGCCGGTGTGCTTCAGGCCGACGGCGTCCATCGCGTCCAACGTCGTCGTGATCGCCGAGACACCGCGGTCCAGCGTGTGGTTCGAGGCGGTCGAGCACGCGTCGTAACCCACGTCGACCAGGCCTTTCGCCACCTCGGGCGGGGCGAGGAACGCGGGATAGCCGAAGAACGGGCCCTCCTTCGTCCCCAGCGGCACCTCCAGGTGGCACAGGGACAGGTCGGCCTTCAACGTCTCCCGCACGCCCTCGAACAGCGGCAGGAAGTCGCGGCCCGCGGCACCGCCGTCGGCGACCGCCTGCTCGGTCAGCGCCGGGTGGATCAGGATGTCGCCGCCCGCGGTCAGCGTGAACGAACGCGGCGGAGGCGGGCCTGACGACGTGGGCGAGGGCGGGGGCGCCGAGGTGATGACGACGGGCGAGCCGGTGCACGCGGACAGGACGAACCCGGTGGCCAGCACTAACGCGGGCCACCGGGTCGCACGCCTCAGCGCTGCCGCCTGCGTCGCAGGACCACTAACAGCACGACCGCCAGGGCCGCCGCCACGGGCAGCACGCGCTTCAGGACGGGTACGCCTGCCGTGTCGATCAGGTCGATCGGCTCGTCGGGGACCACTCGGAGATGCTGCTGTTGCGCCACCTCGTCAGCATCCCCGGAACCCAGCGTGCTCGCCAGGCATTCCGCGAACTGGGCGACGAGCCTGCCGCTGACCTCGGCGATCAGGCCGCGGCCCAGCTGAGCCGGACGGCCCGTGATCGCCAGGTCGGTCTCCACCTCGACCGAGTCACCGACCTGGACCGTCACGACGGCGGACGCCGTGCCGTTGCCGCGGGTGTCCTTGCCCGCGGCCTTCAGGACGGCGCGGCGCAGCACCGGGTCGATCTCCACGAACTCGCCGCTCCCCCGGTACAGCAGCTGCACCGGGCCGAGCTTGACCTTCACCTCCCCGCTGAACGTCTTGCCGTCGACCGAGGTCAGCGTGGCGCCCGGCAGGCACGGCGCCACCCGCTCCGGGTCGAGCAGCGCCTCCCACACCTCCTCGGCCGGGGCGGGCGAGACGAACGAATGCGCCAACTTCATCCCGCTACCGCCGCCGTCAGCGCACGGCCGGTCAGCACACGGGCCAGGTTGTCCTTGTAGCCGTCACCGGCGGACGCCCGCAGAGCCGCCGCGGAGATCGCCTCGGCCGTGGCCGGCTGTCCGACCAGCGCGGACTCCACGTCGACCGCGCGCACCGGCCCGGAGCCCACGTTGGTGAGACCGACGCGTGCGGCCGCGATGGAGCCGTCGCGGACCTGCACGGCCGCCGCGACCGCGACGATCGACCACGCCTGCGCGACCCGGTTGAGCTTCTCGTAGTGCGCGCCCCACCCGGTGTACTTCGGCACGCGGATGTCGACGAGGATCTCGTCGGGACCCAGCGCCGTCGTGAAGTAGTCGACGAAGAACTCCGCCGCGGGCACCTCACGGCGTCCACCGGGACCGGCGATGACCATCACGGCGTCCAGCGCCAGCGCGGGTGCCAGCAGGTCGCCCGCCGGGTCCGCGTGGCACAGCGAGCCGCCGAACGTGCCGCGGTGCCGGATCTGCGGATCGGCCACCGTGTCCGTGACCAGCTTCAACAGCAACGCGTGGTCGTGGATCAGGTGGTCGCGCTGCACCTCGTAGTGCGTGGTCATGGCACCGATGAGCAACGAGTCGCCGTCGTCGCGCACGCCCGTCAGCTCGGTCAGCCCGCCGATGTCGATCAACGCCGTGGGCGCCGCCAGCCGCATCCGCAGCACCGGCACGAGCGACTGGCCGCCCGCGATGACCTTGGCGTCCTCACCTTCCTCGGCGAGCATCCGCACGGCTTCGTCCACAGTGGACGGGAACAGGTACCTGAACTCCGCCGGGATCACGACTGTCCTCCCTGCGCGTCGATGGAGCCGAGACCGCCCGCGGCCACGTCGCCCGCACCGGGGTCCGAACGGCCCTGCAGCGCGGTCCACACCCGTTCCGGCGACATCGGCATCTCGATGTCCCGCACGCCCAGGTGCCGCACGGCGTCCAGCACGCTGTTGACCACCGCGGGCGTCGAGGCGATCGTGCCCGCCTCACCGACTCCCTTGGCGCCCAACGGGTTCGACGTCGCCGGTGTCGAGGTGCGGTCGGTGACGAACGACGGCAGGTCCGCCGCGCTCGGCACGAGGTAGTCGGCGAACGTCGCCGTCGTCAGCGTGCCCATCTCGTCGTGCGTGGCCTCTTCGTACAACGCCTGCGCGATGCCCTGCGCCAGCCCGCCGTGCACCTGGCCGTCGACGATCAACGGGTTCACGACCGTGCCGACGTCGTCCACGGCCACGTACGACCGGATCTTCACCACGCCTGTCTCGGTGTCCACTTCGGTTGCGCACAAATGGGTTCCGTGCGGGTACGAGAAGTTGTCCGGGTCGAACGTGGCGTCGGCGTCCATGCCGGGTTCCATGCCCTCGGGCAGGTCGTGCGCGACGTGCGCCGCCAGCACGACGTCGCCCAGCGAACGAACCGCCGACGTGCCGCGCACGGAGAACGACCCGGAAGCGAACTCCACGTCCGCCTCGTCGCACTCCATCATGTGCGCGGCCAGCGTCTTCGCCTTGGCCAGCACCTTGTCGGCCGCGTGCACCAGAGCCGTGCCACCGACGGCCAGCGAACGGGATCCGTAGCTGTCCATGCCCTTGTGCGACGTGGCCGTGTCGCCGTGCAGCACCTCGACGTCCTCGAACGGCACGCCGAGCCGGTCCGCGACGATCTGCGACCACACCGTCTCGTGGCCCTGCCCGTGCGGCGAGGTTCCGGTGATCACCTCGACCTTGCCGGTGGGCAGCATGCGGATCGACGCGGTCTCCCACCCGCCCGCGGCGTACCGCAGAGCGCCCAGCACCCGTGACGGCGCGAGGCCGCACATCTCGGTGTAGGTGGAGATCCCGATGCCGAGCTGCACCGGTGCACCGTCGGCCCGGCGCCGTTGCTGCTCCTCGCGCAACGACTCGTAGCCGAACAGCTCCATCGCACGCGCCGTCGCGGCCTCGTAGTGGCCGGAGTCGTACGTGAGACCCGCGACCGTGGTGAACGGGAACTCCTCGTGCCTGATCCAGTTCATCTCGCGGATCTTCATCGGGTCCATGTCCAGCTCGACCGCGAGCTCGTCCATCATCCGCTCGATCGCGAACGTGGCCTCGGGCCGTCCGGCACCGCGATACGCGTCCGTGGGCACCTTGTTCGTGAACACGTTGGTGCACACGAACCGGTAGGCCGCGAACTTGTAGATCGCGTTGAACATGAACGCGCCCAGGATCGGGATGCCCGGTGACACCAGCCGCAGGTACGCGCCCATGTCGGCGAGCAGCTCGACCTTGAGGCCGGTCACGGTGCCGTCGCGGCGGGCGGCCAGCGTGACCTTCTGGAGCTGGTCACGGCCGTGGTGCCCGGACAGCATCGACTCGGTGCGGGTCTCGGTCCACTTCACCGGACGGCCCATCCGCCGCGCGACCAGCAGGCACAGCAGCTCTTCCGGCGTGACCTGGAGCTTGCCGCCGAACCCTCCGCCGACGTCCGGCGCGATCACGCGGAGCTTGTGCTCGGCGATGCCCGTGACGGCCGAGAGCATCCAGCGCAGGATGTGCGGGATCTGCGTGGCGGACCAGACGGTGAACATGTCCGCGCTCGGGTCCACGACGACCGACCGCGGTTCCATGAACGACGGGATCAGCCGCTGCTGCCGGAACGTCCGCTCGATCACGACCTCGGCGGAGGCGATCTCGTCCTCCACGTTCGTCCCGCTGCCCGCCTCGGCGGAGTCGTAGATCCACGTCGCGCACCTGTTCGTGCCGAGGTCCGGGTGCACCAGGTCGTTGTCCCGCAGGGCTTCTTCGAGGTCGAGCACGACCGGGAGTTCGTCGTAGTCGATGTCGATCGCTTCCAGTGCGTCCGCGGCGTGGTACGCGCTGTCGGCGATCACCAGCGCCACGGCCTCACCGGCGAAGTTGACCTGGTCGACGGCCAGCGCGGGCGCGGGCGGCGACTTCATGTCCTCGGTGATCGGCCACGCGCACGGCAGCGAGCCCTGCTCGGCGGCGAGATCCTCACCGGTGAGCACCACGGCGACGCCGGGCATCGCCGTCGCGCGGCTGACGTCGACGTTGGTGATGCGGGCGTGCGCGACGGGACTGCGCAGCACCGCCATGTGCAGCATGCCGGTCAGCTGGAGGTTGTCGGTCCACCTGGTCCGGCCGGTGATCAGGCGTGCGTCCTCCTTGCGGAGCCGGGCCCTGCCGACCTCCGGTTCCGCGGTGGCGGTCATTCGCCACCTACCGGCTGCTTCGCGGTGACCTGGTCATCGCTGTGCTGTTCGATCTTCGGGCCGGCACCCGGCTTCATCCGCTGCGCGGCGTCCTGAACCGCGCGGACGATGTTCTGGTAGCCCGTGCAGCGGCAGAGGTTGCCCTCCAGTCCCTTCCGCACGGTCTCGTCGTCGGGGTCGGACTCGTCGGCGAGCAGGTCGATGGCCTGCATGATCATGCCGGGCGTGCAGAAACCGCACTGCAACGCGTGGTTCGCGCGGAACGCCTCCTGCACGGGATGCAGCTTGCCGTCGCGGGCGAGGCCTTCGATCGTGGTGACCTCGTGCCCGTTCGCCTGCACGGCGAGCAGCTGGCACGACTTCACGCTGTGGCCGTCGAGGTGGACGGTGCAGGCGCCGCAGTTGCCGGTGTCGCAGCCGACGACGGTGCCGGTCTTGCTCAGTCGCTCGCGCAGGTAGTGCACGAGCAGGAGGCGGGGTTCGACCTCGTCGGCGTAGGTCACTCCGTCGACGTTGACCGAGATGTGCATGAACCCTCCCGGATGATCGGATTCAGTGTGGTGGGCTTGGTGTGACGCAGGCCACCCCAGCCTCCTCCCTGTTTGCGACTTCAACAACCCGATCAGTGGTGGATCGGTTCACCAAGATCGACCAGGCGACGGCCGGATCCCTTCCACCGCAAGGAGATGATCTCGGCGGCGATCGACACCGCGGTCTCCTCCGGCGTCCGCGCGCCCAGGTCCAGACCGATCGGCGAGGCCAGCGTCGCCAGCTCGCTCTCGGTCAGTCCGGCTTCCCGCAACCGTTGCAGCCGATCTGCGTGCGTGCGCCGGGATCCCATCGCGCCCACGTAACCGACCTTGAGCCGCAACGCGACTTCCAGCAGCGGAACGTCGAACTTCGGGTCGTGCGTCAGCACCGCGATGACCGTGCGTTCGTCGAGCTTGGCCGCTTCACGCTCCAGGTACCGGTGTGGCCACTCCACGACGACGTCGTCGGCCTCCGGGAACCGGGAGCGGGTCGCGAAGACCGGTCGCGCGTCGCAGACCGTCACGCGGTAGCCGAGGAACGCGCCGAGCCGGGCCATCGCGGCGGCGAAGTCGATCGCACCGAACACGAGCATGCGCGGCGGCGGTTCGAACGAGTTCACGAAGACACTCATGCCCTCGCCGCGCCGCTGACCGTCCGGTCCGTACTGCAGCACCCCGCTGCGCCCGCTCGCCAGCATGCCGCGCGCGTCGTCGGTGACGGCGTCGTCGATGCGCGCGCTGCCGAGGCTGCCGTCCCGGCGGTCCGGCCAGACGACCATGCGCCGCCCGATGCCGTCCGGGTGCTCGATCACGGTCGCGACGGCCACGGGCTGCTCGGCCCTGACCGTCTCCACCACCTCACCGAGCTGCGGAAACGTCTCGGCGCTGATCTTCTCGACGTAGATGTCGATGATCCCGCCGCAGGTCAGCCCGACCGCGAACGCGTCGTCGTCGCTCACCCCGTACCGCTGCAGGACCGGGGCGTCCGTGGTCTGCGCCAGGTCGTACACGGCACCCTCGACGCAGCCGCCGGACACGCTGCCGACCGCCTCGCCGTCCTGCGTCACCAGCATCGCCGCGCCCGCGGGCCGTGGCGCCGAACTGAAGGTCGCGACCACCGTGCCGACCCCGACCGTCTCACCGTTCGCCACCCGCTCGGCGAGGTCGAAGAGGACATCACGCACGGCGCACCTCCTTCAGCAGTTCTTCCAAAGCCCGCACGCTGTGGCCGGCGACCATCATGTCGACGTGCGGCAACACCACCACTACACCTTGCTGGACCGGCCGGTAGCCGGGCTTGCCCGCGTGCGGGTTCGCCCAGATGACCTTGTGGCTCACCCGCCGCAGCCGCGCCATCTCGGTCGCCAGCAGGCTCGGGTCGCCGCGCTCCCAGCCGTCGCTGAACAGCACGACCACCGCGCCTCGCTGCCTCCACTGCTGGTTGAACCGCCGCAGCGCGTCGCCGAGCCGCGTGCCGCCCTCGTAGTCCGGGATGGCCCGCCCGGCGGCCTTCAACGCCCGTTCCGGGTCGCGTTCCCTCAGCTGACGGGTCACGCGGGTCAGCCGGGTGCCGATCGTGCGGACCTCGACGGGCATGGCGTGGGCGACGACGTGCGCGAACCGCAGCAGCGCGTCCGAGTAGGCGGCCATCGAGCCGGAGACGTCGATCAACAGCACCAGCCTGCGCGCCTTCACGCCGCGACGGCGGTGGCGTGGCCGGGCGATCTCACCGCCGGTCTCGATCATCGCGCGCACCGTGCGGGCCAGGTCCATCCGGCCGCGGCGGGCCTTGCGCAGCCGGCGCGACCGTCTGCGCGGCGGCAGCGGGTTCAGCCGGGTGATCAGCGGTGCCGCGTCGAACTCGGAGATGTCCTTGTGCTTCAACACTTCCACGTCGGACGCGGCGACACCGACGGTGACCGAGCCGAGCTCGACCGTCGTGCGTGGACGGGGCGGGGTGCCGCCGAAGTACGCCCGGTACGCGGCGTCGTAGCGCGGCAGGTCGTCCGGGTCGGCGCAGAGCGTGAGGCGCCCGGCCCAGTAGAGGTCGACGTGCTCGGTGGCCCGCAGGAACGCCTGGACGCGGTCCGGCCCGCACTGGAGCCCGGCGCCCCGCAGGACGCGCGTGAACCCCACGCAGGCTTCCGTCACCCCACGATTGTGCTCCCGATGACGCGCTCCGCGTCCTCCCGGTACTTCAGGACCGCGCCGAGGGTCGAGGTGTCCGGCTCCGTGCGGCCCAGCGCCTGCAGCGCCCGCGCCCAGTCCAGCGACTCCGCGACGCCCGGCGGCTTGAGCAGGTCGAGCCCGCGCATCTTCCGCACGGCCTCCGCGACCTGCCCGGCGAGCCGTTCGTCGAGGCCCGGCAGGGTGCGTCTGAGGATCGCGACCTCCCGTTCGAGGCTCGGGTGCTCCAGCCAGTGGTAGAGGCAGCGGCGCTTCAACGCGTCGTGCACCTCGCGGGTCCGGTTCGAGGTCAGCACCGTCAGCGGCGGCGTCGAGGCCCTGATCTCGCCGAACTCCGGGATGCTGACGGCGTTCTCGGAGAGCACCTCGAGCAGGAACGCCTCGAACTCGTCGTCCGCCCGGTCGATCTCGTCGACGAGCAGCACGCACGGCGCGTTCTCCAGCGCCTGCAACAAAGGCCGTGCCAGCAGGAACCGTCGCGTGTAGAGCGAGGCCTCGTCCACCTCGCCGCGCGTCTCCAGCACCCGCAGGTGCATGAGCTGGCGCGGGTAGTCCCAGTCGTACAGAGCCTGCGTGGCGTCGATGCCCTCGTGGCACTGCAACCGGATCAACGGCACGTCCATCGCCTTGGCGAGCGCCAGCGCGAGCGAGGTCTTGCCGGTACCGGGTTCACCTTCGAGGAACAGCGGCCGGCCCATGCGGACCGCGAGGAACGCCGCCGTGGCGATCCCGCCGTCCGGCAGGTACCCGGCGCCGTCGAGCCCTGACGCCAGCTCCTCAGGGGACTCCATGACGCTCAGCGTAGGCCCTGTTCCCAGGGTCTCGTTCGATGAGAGTCGCGGCTGAGGTGGTTCCTGGCGGTGCGGGCGGCCGACCCGCATACCGGTGTTGTATTCGGGTCGGCCGCCCGTGCCTCCAGGGGCCGCCTCAGCCCCGGCTATCGCGAACACGGACCCTGGGAACAGGGCCTGGACTCAGGGTCGGGTTCGGGGTGGTCACCGATGTGCCGGGCCGTCGTTTCGACCACTCTTGAGCCATGACGAACAACGTGCTCAACGATGCGACAGCCCAGGTCAAGAAGCTCCGCAGGAGTCGCAGCGACAAGATGGTCGCCGGCGTCTGCGGCGGTGTCGCCAAGATGATCGGGGTGAACGCCGCGATCATGCGGATCATCCTCGTGGCGGCGACGCTGCTCGGGTTCGGCACCGGAGCGGTCCTCTACGTCGCCGCCTGGATCCTCATGCCCAAGGAAGACGTTGCGATGTGATCACCGTGGAAAACCGGGAATCCCAGGTAGCCGTTGCCAGGGGTGGGGTCCGTCCAGGGGCCGGTACTCCACCCCGAGGGCATCGAGCCTGGGCAGGTGGTGTTCCCGCAGCCGGCGCACGAACCCGGGATCCTTCTCCGCCGGGGACCACACGACCTCGGCGAACGCGGCCAGCCTGGGGAAGGCCGCATAGTCCACTCGCCGGGCCGAGTCGAGGTGCTCGGTCCAGATGTTCGCCTGCGCGCCCAGCAGCCGTCCGGGCTCGTCGCCCGTGAGCGCCGCGGGCACCGGCTCCCACGCGTAGACGTCCTCCAGCGTCGTCACCGTCCCCACCGGGATCGGCTCGTCAGGTGACTCCGACTGCCGGTAGTCCAGGTAGACGTACTGCTCAGGGCACATCACCACGTCGTGGCCCTCGCGCAACGCCGTGACGCCGCCCTCGATGCCACGCCACGACGCGACGACCGTCCCCGCCGGCAGCGGACCGGACTCGAGGACCTCGTCCCACCCGTAGGGGCGCCGACCGCCCCGCACGATGTGCTTCGCGATCGCCCTGACCAGCTCGCCGTCGTGGCCGGGAGCCTCGTCGCCACCGAGTCCGATGACCTCGGACGGGAAGACGTCCATCAGCTCGTCGAACACGTTCCGATAGAAGTCCACCGTGGACTCCTCGGTGTTGAGCACGCGTTCGTTGACGCCCCAGTCGGTCCACACGCCGCCGCCGTGCACGCCCAGTTCGGGGTACGCCGCGATCGCCGCCTGCGAGTGGCCGGGGATGTCGATCTCCGGGACCACCGTGACGTGCCGCTGACGCGCGTACTCGACGATCTCCCGCAGGTCGTCCTGGGTGTAGAAACCGCCGTGCGGACGGCCCGCCATCCCGGCCGAGCGCCGGTCGCCGAACCGCGAGTCCTCCCGCCACGAGCCGACCTCGGTGAGCTTCGGGTAGCGCCTGACCTCGAAGCGCCAGCCCTGGTCGTCGGTGAGGTGCAGGTGCAGGACGTTGAGCTTGTGCGCGGACAGCAGCTCGACGTACCGCAGCACCTCCCGCTTGGGCAGGAAGTGCCGTGACACGTCGAGCATCACGCCGCGCCACGGGAACCTCGGATGGTCGACGATCTCGCACGCCGGGATCACCGACGGCTTCTCGCCCGCCGCCCGGAACGCCTGAGGGCCGAGCAGCTGCCGCAACGTCTGCAGCGCGTTCATCTCGCCTTCGGCGTCGTGCGCCTCGATCAGCACGCCGTCGTCGGACGAGACCAACCGGTAGCCGCCGGGCGGACCGTCGACGAGGACGGTCTCCCAGCCCTGGTACTCGCACAGCCTTCCGCCGTCCACATAGGACACCGGGCGCGGGAGGAGGTTCATCCCTTCACCGCCCCGGCCAGTCCGGACACCAGACGGCGCTGCACGAGCATGAAGAAGATGAGCACAGGGATGGTCATCAGGGTGGAGCCCGCCATGATCGCGCCCCAATCGTTCTGGTCGGGTTTGACGAACACCTGGAGCGCCAGCGGCAGGGTCTGGTTCTCCACGGCCGAGATGATGAACGTCTTGGCGAACAGGAAGTCGTTCCAGGCGTGGATGAACGACAGCACCGACGTCGCCACCAGGCCGGGCGCGACGAGCGGGAACAGCACCTGCCAGAGGAACCGGAACCGCGAGGCGCCGTCCAGGGTGGCGGCCTCCTCGAGCTCCACCGGCACCGCGGCGACGAAGCCGCGCAGCATCCAGATCGCGAACGGCAGGCTGAACGCCAGGTGCACCAGCACGAGCGAGCCGAGGTGGTTCAGGCCGAACACCGGCACGCTGTCGCCGACGGACCGCATCAGGAAGAACAGCGGCACGGTCAACGCCTCGACCGGCACCATCTGCACCACCAGCAGCATGATCAGCAACGTCGTGCGGCTGCGGAACCGGAACCGGGTCAGCGCGGTCGCCGCCAGGAACGAGATCAGGATGCTCAGCGCCACCACGATCAGCGCCACGACGATGCTGTTCATGAAGTAGCGCCCGAAGTTCGCGACCGTCAGCGCCCGCGTGAAGCTGTCGAGCGTCGGCCGCGTCGTCCACGGCACCGGGTCGGCCGAGATGATCTCGTCCTGCGGTTTGAACGCGCTGAGCACCATCCAGAACAGCGGGAACGCCACGACCGCGGCGATGACGAGGACGAAGCCCTCGGTGATCCAGCGCTTCACAGGACCTCCCCCGACCGCCGCAGCGCGCGGAGGTAGAACATCGTGATTCCCAGCAGCAGCACGGTCATCACGACACCGATGGCCGCGCCCAGGCCGTACTCCGACGCCGCGAACGCCTGCTGGTAGGCGTAGACGTTGAGCACGAGGTTGCGCCCGGCGATGCCGCCGCCGTTGGTCATCACGTAGATCTGCGTGAAGACCTTGAAGTCCCAGATGATCGACTGGATCGTCACCACGAGGATGATCGGCTTCAGCAGCGGGAGCGTGACGCTCCACGCCGTGCGGAACGCCGACGCGCCGTCCAGTGCGGCGGCCTCCAGCACCTCGCCCGGAATCGCCTTGATGCCCGCGAAGAGCGTCACCATGACGAACGGGAACGAGCACCAGATCACCTGTGCCGCAACGAGTCCGAACGCCGTCCACTTGTCGAACGTCCAGGAGAAGCCCTGGGTGCCCAGGACCTCGTTCACGAACCCGAAGTTCGCGTCGAACAGGAAGAGCCAGATCGTCGAGCCGGCGACGGCGGGCGTGGACCACGCGCCGAGCGCCGCCAGGAACAACGTCATCCGGACCCACGTGCGGACCCTCGTGGCGAGGATCGCGAGGAACGCGCCCACTAGCAACGTGCCGACCACGCAGACCGCCGCGAAGGCGACGGTCTGCCCGAGCACACCCCAGAACTGCTGGTTCCCCAGCAGGTTCCGGTAGTTCCCGAGGCCGAGGAACTCGAGCGGCGCGCCGCCGCTCACCTGCTCCTGGCCGTAGTCGTAGAGCGAGATGAGCACCAGCTGGTAGATCGGGTAGGCCAGCAGGCCCCCGAGTACCAGCAGCGCTGGAGCCAGGTAGGCGAACGCGGTCCGCCCCTGGCCTTTGGCCGTCATGCTCACGACGTGAAGGCCGCGTTCATCGTCTTGGCGGCGTCGGCGGTGGCCGTGTCGACGTTCTTCGCGCCGGTGACGACCTCCTGGATCATCGTCGGCACCACGGCCTGCGCCTCGATCTTCGCCCACGCCGGCGTGACGGGGACGAACTTCGTGCCGGACTGCAGGGTCTTCGTGAACGGCTCCAGGAACTTGTCGGAGTCCGCGACCTGCTTCTGCACGTCGGTGAACGTCGGCAGGTTGCCCATCGCCGTGTACATCTTCTGCTGGTACTTCTTCGACGCGAGCAGCTGCGTGAACTCGTTCGCGAGCGTCTTGCGCTGCGTGCCCTTCATGACGCCGAGCAGGTTGCCGCCGGCGAACGCGGGCGCGACCGAGCCGGGCGTCTTGCCGGGCAGCGGCACGACGGCGTACTTGCCCGCGGCACTGCTGGCGTCGACGGACTTGCGGTTGAAGTCGCCACCGATGGTCATCGCTGCCTTGCCCGCGCGGAACGCCTCGACGCTCGCGTCACCACCGTTGCCCGCGCAGGCGGCGGGCGGGCAGATGTCGTCCTTGATCAGCTCGGTGTACTTGGCGACACCGGCCCTGGACTCAGCGCTGTCGATCGTGGCGGTGAACTTGCCACCCTCGGACTTGGCGAGGTCACCGCCGTTGGCCCAGATGAACGGCAGTGCGGCGAACAGGTACTTGCCGCCGGCCGAGATGCCGATCAGCTCGGGCTTGCGCTGCCGGATCTCCCGGGCCGTCGTCGCGATCTCGTCCAACGTCGTCGGCGGCTTGAGGCCGAGCTCGGTGAAGACGTCCGTGCGGTAGTACAGCGCGCGGACGCCGACGAACCACGGCACGCCGTACGTCTTGCCGTCGACCTTGGCCGTGTCGAGGATCGTCGGGACCAGGTCCTTGGACTCGCTCCAACCGCTGAGGTCCAGTTCGGAGAACCCGCCGGCGGAGACGTAGCCCGCGAGGTCGGTGTTGCCGAACTCGGCCACGTCCGGCGCGCTCTTGGGGTCGCTGAAGGCGGCCTTGAAGCGCTCCGCGCGGCTGGACACCTGGATGTACTGCACGTCGACGGTGACGCCGCTGTGCTTGCCCTGGAACTCGGTGATCGCCTCCTTCACGACCGCTTCCTTGGGACCCCGGTTGACCTCGTCGAACAACCAGACCCGCAGCTGCCCGGTCTTCTCGTCGGTCCCAGAGCTCGTCGGTCCGGACTGCACCGGAGCGCAGGCGACCACCGCGCCTACGCCCAGCACGGCCACGAGTGTCTTCAGCCTCATCGCGCCCTCCGTATTGCACATGTTGCAACAGCCATTTCACCTGAAGCAACGTGACTGTAGAACGCTCTAGGGCAAGGGTCTAGACCAGAAGAGTGACCCATTCCCGCACGGCCGCGCTGTCGACGGGGGAATCCCAGCCGGACGGACGGACCGCGCTACCAACGTGAAATCCATTCACGCCCGCTACCAGCAGTTCTGGCACGTGACGCTGCTGCAGACCCCCGCCGACGAGCAGCGCGGGAGGCGCCTGCGCGACGAGTTTCTTCAGATTTTCGATTCCGTCCTCGACGCCCTTCGGACTACCGGCGGCGAGGACCGTGTCGCAGCCGAGGGTCTGGACCGTCGCCCAGGAGCGGAAGACGTCGTTCGAGTTGTCCAGCGCGCGGTGGAACGTCCAGGCACAGCCCTCCAGCTCGGCGAGGAGGTTGAGCGTGACGCCCTCGTCGACCTCGCCACCGGCGTCGAGGAAGCCGAGCACGAACTCCGTCGCGCCCGCCTCGCGCAGTTCCCACGCCCGCCGGCGCAGCTGCTTGAGGTTGCCGGGCGCGAACCCCTTGGCGTCCCTGAGCATCACGCGGACGGGAATGTCGACAGCGCTGCGGACGTCCTTGAAGGTGGCGACCGACGGGGTGAGGCCGTCGGAGGCCATGTCGGCGACCAGTTCGAGCCGGTCGGCGCCACCGGCCTGCGCGGCCTCGGCGTCCTTCGCGTTCAGTGCGATCACTTCGAGAATCGGCATGGTCTAGACCATAACGGCCGGTGAGCGAGGGGCGCCCGCATGTGCTTTCGTGAATCGGGAGCGCGTTCGCCTGCTCGTGCGTCAGAGGCTGTATCTGCTCGCCTGAACCCCGCTCTTTCTTGTTGAGCGCTTTGTTCAGGCGTGGAGCGCGCGTCAGCCGGTTCGAGGGGTGCCGGCTGGCGCGGGCTCCCAACACTGGCGGCCCGTGACTCGGAGGGGGATTCACGGGCCGCTGGCATACCCGGAGGAAGATGAGGATCGCGGTGGCGGTGATACTGCTCCAATCGAGTGAATTTTGTATCTACCGCCCAGTTAGCCCTTCATGAGTTGGCGGACGGCGCTGACAGGGGCGGCCGATCGGAGGTGCTGCATGGACGAGCTGCACACGGCGGATGACCGTCCGCCGTGGGACGGGCTTGAAGGCACCGAACGTCATGCGGTGTGCGTCGCTGCCGCGCGCGAGGGCAACCGCCACGCGCTGGACGTCCTGGTGACCGAGCTGACCCCGCTGCTGTGGCACGTCGCCCGCGGCCAGGGCCTCGACCGAGCCGCCGCCGAAGACGTCGTGCAGACCGTGTGGCTCGCGTTCTTGAAGAACATCGAGAACATCAACGAGCCGAAAGCCCTGGTCGGCTACCTGGTGGTCACGACGAGGCGTGAAGCACGCCGAACCTGGACACCCAACAAGCGTGAGACGCACCTGTCCGACGAGTTCGCCGAACAGCTCGAGTCCGACACCGGCCTGCCCGAGGACGTGACGCTGATGGACGACCGCGACCGCCGCCTGTGGCTCGCGTTCGGCCGCCTGACCACGAGGTGCCAGGAACTGCTCCGACTCACCGTGCTCGCGGGGCGCGCCGAGTACCGAGCAGTCGCCGAGGCGCTCGCCATGCCCCACGGCAGCATCGGTCCGACCAGGGGACGGTGCCTGACACTGCTGCGCAACTACCTGGAGACGGAAGGAGGATCGCGGTGAACGAGATCGACCCGCGCGACGACCGCAGGGGTATTGAGGACACCGCCGTCCTCTCCGAACTGAACAGGCTCGTGGACGAACTGGACCCACCGCCCGCCGACCTGGTGGACCGCGTGAAGTTCGCGATAGCCCTGGAATCCCTGGACGTCGAGGTCGCGCGCTGGGAGCGCGCCGGGTCGTTCGCCGGGGTGCGTGGCGGGCAGACCGGCACGATCACGTTCACCGTGGACAACCTGACCCTGATGGTGAACTTCACCTCTACCGGGTCGCGTCATCGGATCGACGGGTGGTTGGTGCCGGCCGGGGAGCACGAGGTGGAGGTTCGCGTGGCCGATCATCAGTCTTCCTGCACCCGGGCTGATGACGGGGGGCGGTTCGTGCTGCCTGATGTGCCGGCTGGAACCACTCAGATTCTGGTGCACCTGGTGAATTCTCGTGGGGAGCCTGGGCGGACTGTTGTCACGCCGACGATCATGCTTTGATTTTCTGGTTTTTGCTGGTTGCTGGGGTCTGGGGTTTTGCGGCGGGTCGGCTTGCGTTGTTCAGGTTACCGAGCCGGGTTAATTCATCGCCGCTTCGCGACGATTGCGATTGGGCAGCGGTTGCGTTATTACCGCTGCTCAGCGGGGTTTGGGCGTCGGTCGGCTGCCGCACACGCCCCCTTTGCCCGGAATGCGCGAATTCGCGGGTGCGGAAAGCCGAACGGCCCGGCTCGCCGAAGCGAACCGGGCCGTTCAGAGGATCAGGCAGCTGGACTCAGAAGTCCATGCCACCGGCGTCCGGCGCGGCCGGAGCAGCGTTCTTCTCCGGCTTGTCCGCGACGACGGCTTCCGTCGTCAGGAACAGCGCGGCGATGGACGCGGCGTTCTGCAGCGCGGAGCGCGTGACCTTGGCCGGGTCGATGATGCCCGCGGCGATCAGGTCCTTGTACTCGCCGGTCGCGGCGTCCAGGCCCTCGCCCGCGGGCAGGGACTTGACGCGCTCGACCACGACGCCGCCTTCGAGGCCGGCGTTGACGGCGATCTGCTTCAGCGGAGCCTCGACGGCAACCTTGACGATGTTGGCGCCAGTGGCCTCGTCGCCGGTCAGGCGCAGACCCGCGAAGGCGGCCTCGGCGGCCTGGAGCAGCGCGACGCCACCACCGGCGACGATGCCCTCCTCGACGGCGGCCTTGGCGTTGCGGACCGCGTCTTCGATGCGGTGCTTGCGCTCCTTGAGCTCGACCTCGGTGGCCGCGCCCGCCTTGATGACGGCGACGCCGCCGGCGAGCTTGGCGAGGCGCTCCTGGAGCTTCTCGCGGTCGTAGTCGGAGTCCGACTTCTCGATCTCGGCGCGGATCTGGTTGACGCGACCCTGGATCTGGTCGGCGTCACCGGCACCCTCGACGATGGTCGTCTCGTCCTTGGTGACGACGACCTTGCGGGCCTTGCCCAGCAGCGAGATGTCGGCGTTCTCCAGCTTCAGGCCGACGTCCTCGGTGATGACCTGGCCACCGGTGAGGGTGGCGATGTCCTGGAGGATGGCCTTGCGGCGGTCACCGAAGCCCGGAGCCTTGACGGCGACGGACTTGAAGGTGCCGCGGATCTTGTTGACGACCAGCGTGGCCAGGGCCTCGCCCTCGACGTCCTCGGAGATGATCAGCAGCGGCTTGCCGCCCTGCATGACCTTCTCCAGGAGCGGGAGCAGGTCCTTGACCGTGGAGATCTTGGAGCCGAACAGCAGGATGTACGGGTCCTCGAGGGTCGCTTCCTGGCGCTCGGGGTCGGTCACGAAGTAACCGGAGATGTAGCCCTTGTCGAAGCGCATACCTTCGGTGAGCTCCAGCTCGAGCCCGAGGGTGTTGCTCTCCTCGACGGTGATGACGCCTTCCTTGCCGACCTTGTCCATCGCCTCGGCGATGAGCTCGCCGATCGTGGGGTCGGCGGCGGAGATGGACGCGGTAGCAGCGATCTGCTCCTTCGTCTCGATCTCCTTGGCGGCCTTCAGGAGCTGCTCGGCAATCGCCTCGACGGCCTGCTCGATGCCGCGCTTGAGGCCGAGCGGGTTCGCACCCGCGGCCACGTTGCGCAGGCCCTCGCGGACCAGAGCCTGTGCCAGCACCGTCGCGGTGGTGGTGCCGTCACCCGCGACGTCGTCGGTCTTCTTCGCGACCTCCTTGACGAGCTCGGCCCCGATCTTCTCCCACGGGTCCTCGAGCTCGATCTCCTTCGCGATGGAGACGCCATCGTTGGTGATGGTCGGCGCGCCCCACTTCTTCTCGAGCACGACGTTGCGGCCCTTGGGGCCGAGCGTCACCTTGACGGCGTCAGCGAGGATGTTCATCCCGCGCTCGAGACCGCGACGGGCTTCCTCGTCGAACGCAATCATCTTGGCCATTGCGGTGTGTTCCTCCGCCTTTGTGGATTCTGGGCCACTGTGGGCGCACGCCCACAGCGGAACACGGTGCGAGTGGCCAGGTTCGGTGCCCGCGACGGACGACTCCCCCGTTGATGAACGAGGGTGCCTCACCGTCCCAGCCTCACTGCTTTGGCACTCGGACGAGCCGAGTGCTAAGTCGTGTTTAGCACTCGGGCACGTCGAGTGCAAGCGACCTCAGCGGGAGGTGCGCACCGGCACAGAGGTCGGCAGGGGCTTGCGCGAGGTCGGTTCGTCGCCGATGTTCAGCGTCGGCGAGGAGCTCGTCTTGGGCTGACGTGCGGGTTCGTCACCGGGCGACAGGATGATCACCACGATGATGATCACCACGATCGCCGCCGCGGCCGCGATGACCGGCGCGAACCACGCCGGTCGCTCCTTGCGGCCGGACGTGAAGGCGCTCACGCCCACCTGGTTCGGCGGGCGCAGCCGGACCGGGTCGGACAGCTGCTGGTAGCCGCCCTGGTACTGACCCTGCTGCCCCATCTGGGGCAGCGGACCGGACCCCGGCGACTGCACGGGGATCGAGCCGGACGCCGGTCCCAGTTGAGCGGGAGCCGAGCCCTGCGCGACCCCGGCGAGGGCGACGCGGGCGGCGTTGACGAGCTCGGCGCAGCTCGCGAACCGCTGCGCCGGGTCCTTCGAGGTGCCCTTGCGGATGACCTCGTCGATGGCCGGCGGCAGTGCCACGAGCTGCGACAACGCCGGAACCGTCTGGCCGAGGTGGCCCGCGATGACCTCCTGCACGCCGCCCTGGAACGGCGGCCGGCCGCTCAGGCAGGCGAACACCATGCAGGCCAGCGCGTACTGGTCGGTGCGGCCGTCGACGGGCTCGCCGCGCAGGTGCTCCGGCGCCGCGTAGGTCGGCGAACCGAGAAAATCACCCGTTCGGGTGCGGTGGCCGGTGGCACCGCGCCTCGTCAGGCCGAAGTCGGCGACGTAGACGTGCTCGCGCACGCCCTCCTTGGTGGTCACCAGGACGTTGGCCGGCTTCACGTCGAGGTGCACGAGGCCCTTGCCGTGCAGCATGTCGAGCGCCTCCGCGACCTGGGCGAGCAGCCTCAGCGTGCGCTCGGGCGTGAGCGGCCCCTCCTTGATGTGACCGGCCAGGTCCTGGCCGTCCACGAGCCGCATGGCGATGTAGAGCAGGCCGTCGACCTCGTCGAAGTCGTACAGCGGCACGATGTTCGCGTGGTCGATGGCCGAGGTGTTGCGCGCCTCGTCCACGAACCGCTCGCGGAACTCCGCGTCGGGCGCCAGGTGCTCACCGATGACCTTGAGCGCGACTTTCCGGCCCAACCTCACGTCCGTGGCCCGGTAGGTCACGCTCATGCCACCGCGGCCGAGCACACCGTCGATCCGGTAATGCGCGATTCGCCGTCCGCTCAGGTCCTCCGACACGCGAGGCAGCCTAACGTCCGGCCGGATCGCCGTGCTTCGGGTTGGTCAAAGCTGTGATCGGAGTGGTCCTAACCGGCGCGGCGGACGTCCGACGCCTGGCTGCGCCCGTCGCGTCCGGCCTGCACCTCGAACTCCACGCGGTCGCCCTCGGAGAGCGTCCGGAAGCCGTCCATCTGGATCGCCGAGTAGTGCACGAACACGTCGGGCCCGCCGTCGGTTGCGATGAAGCCGTATCCCTTTTCGGAGTTGAACCACTTGACGGTACCGAGAGCCAAGGCGTCCTCCTTCAGACCACGCGCAACGCACAGATCACGCAAAGAGCAGAACGCAACGCTAAAAGAAGAAATCTCACTCGGATACCTCCTTACGGAGTCATGAACGCGAGCTGACTCCGTTGGCGCGCAACCAGGTGGTGAGCCGGCGCGGCCCCCGCGTCTGCGTCAGCACGGCACCAGGACCGGCGAAGTCGAACACCAGGCCCTCGCCGGTCTGAATGGATTGCGCGCCGTCGGGTACCGAGGGCCGCAGCCGGCATTGCACGGTGTCCGCGAACGCGACGACGTGGTCGCTGCTGATGGTCACCGCCTCCCCCGCGCCCAGCGTCACGAGGTCGAGCGCGCCGTAGCAGGAGAGCACGACCGCGCCCTTGCCGTGCGCGTAGTTCAGGAAGCCTTCGAGCCCGCCGAACAGCGCCTTCATCGGCGGCGCCTCGGGGTTCATCGCGACCGTGCTGCTCGACGCGATCCAGCTCATCCGGGCGAGGCACCAGCCGTGCGCCCCGTCGAGCTCGACGAGGTGCAGGTCGCCGGGCAGCACGGGGGCCGCGTCGATCCAGCCGCCCTCCGCGCCCGCCGTGCACAGCGCCACCGCCTTGGCGCCCGCGCCCTTCACCTCGACCGCGAGCCCGTAGCTCGTGGCCGCGATGGTCAGCGGGTCGACCAGCACCATCTCGCCGGGCGCGACCACGAGTCTCGCCACGCCGAACGTCGGTGTGTGCCGGGTCCGGACCTGCACGAACAACACCTCCGGGGAAGAACTGGGAATGCGATCGTCACGATCACCGCGACGTTGGCAGTATGCAGTCGTGTCCCCCACCTCTGTCGCCGAACACCGCCAGCGCGTCGCCGAGCTCGTCGGGCTGATGCCCGTGCTGCGGCTCCCGCTCGACGAGTGCCTCGGGCTCGTGCTCGCCACCGACGTCGCCGCGCCGCTGGACCTGCCGCCGTTCGACAACTCGGCGATGGACGGGTACGCGGTGCGCGCCGCCGACCTGGCCGCCGAGCTTCCGGTCCGCCTCCGCGTGGCCGACGACATCCCCGCCGGCCGCACGCGGCTCAACCCGCTGGAGCCCGGCACCGTGCAGCGGATCATGACCGGTGCGCCCGTGCCTCCGGGTGCGGACGCGGTGGTCCAGGTCGAGTGGACCGACGGCGGCACGGAGACCGTGACGATCAACCAGGCGGTCTCGCCCGGCCAGAACATCCGCGTCGGCGGCGACGACGTGCGCAAGGGCGACCCGGTGCTGGCCGCGGGCACGGTGCTGCGGCCGTCCACGCTCGGTCTCGCCTCGGCGCTCGGGCTGCCCGAGCTGCCGGTGCGCCGCCGTCCGCGGGTGCTGATCCTCTCGACGGGCTCCGAGCTGGTCGAACCCGGCCAGCCGTTGCAGCCGGGCCAGATCTACGAGTCGAACGGCATGATGCTCGCCTCCGCCGTGCGGGACGCGGGAGGCGCCGCCGTGCGGCTGCGGTTCGTGCCGGACGACGTCGAGGCGTTCCACGAGGCGTTGCGGCCGTACCTCGGCTCGGTGGACGTGATCATGACGTCCGGCGGGGTCAGCGCTGGCGCGTACGAGGTGGTCAAGGACGCCCTGGCCGGCCACGACGTCAAGTTCACCAAGGTCGCGATGCAGCCGGGCGGGCCGCAGGGTTCGGGCAGCTACGAGGGCGTGCCGGTGCTGTCGCTGCCGGGCAACCCGGTGAGCGCGCAGGTGTCGTTCGAGGTGTTCGTGCGGCCGGCGCTGCTGGCGTCGATGGGTCACCCGCGGCCGGAACGCCCCACCGTGCGGGCAACCATCACGACTTCGCTGACGTCTCCAGCGGGGAAGACGCAGTTCCGGCGCGGCCTGCACGACCCGTCGTCCGGCCAGGTCGTGACGCCGGTCGGCGGGCCGGGCTCGCACCTGCTGTCGGCGCTCGCGCTGTCGAACTGCCTGATCGAGGTGCCCGAGGACGTGACGGAGCTGGCCGCGGGAGCCGAGGTCACCGTCAGATACCTGCAGTAGGTCCGGACGTTCTGGGGGAACGCAGAGATGAGAGCGGCGCTGGCACTTGTGATGCTCGCCGGGTTCTTCGTGCTCGCGGTGGGCGTCACCGTGCTGCTGGGCGGCGCCGCGCTCGCGGTCTTCGAGCGGGGCGACACCGGCGGCGGGGCGTTCCTCGCCGCGTTGACGCTGGTCATCGGCGGTCCGTCGCTGTACGCGATGGCCAGGGCGATCTGGGCCCGGCCACGGCCGACCGGTGTCGCGATGACCCGCGCGACGCACCCGGAGCTCTGGCGGCACGTCGACGAGCTCGCCGGGATCGCGGGCACCCGCAGCCCCGACGACATCCGGCTGGTCCCCGAGGCGAACGCGGCCGTGTGGGAGCGCCAGGGCGTGCGCTACCTGGAGCTGGGCCTGCCGTGGGTGGCCGGGATGACGATCGGCGAGGTGCGGTCGGTGCTCGCCCACGAGCTCGGGCACTACGGCGGCGGGCACACGCGGGTCTCGGCACTGACGTTCCGCGCGAAGCTCGCCCTCGGGATGGTGATCGGGCAGGGCGGCTACCTGTCCGCCGTCCTCTACGCGTGGGCGAAGCTGTACGCGCTGGTCGCCGCCTCGCAGAGCCGCCGGCACGAGCGGTTCGCCGACGAGGTGTCGGTGGCCGCGGCCGGGCGGGAGGCGGCGAAGCGGTCGTTGCTGCGCGGCGGCCCGGTCGGCGAGGCATGGAACGACTACCTGCGCTGGTACGTGTCGCTGGCCGTGCTCGCCGGGCGCACGCCACCGTTGCTGGAGGGCTTCCGCTCCTACCTGGACCACCCGCGGCGCGTGCACCAGCTGCGCGAACTGGAACCGCTGATGGCCGCGCGGGAGCCGACGTCGGTGTTCGACAGCCATCCGCCGATCCGCGAGCGGGTCGCGGCGATCACGTCGCTCTCACCGTTGTCCGGAGGGGTGACCGAGGCGTTCGACGAACGCCCCGCGTGGATGTTGCTCGGCAGCCTGCCTCCCGAGCCGGTCGCCGCGCTGGTCGGGGTGCAGGGACCGCCGATCACGTGGGAACAGCTCGCCGCGCTGACCGGGCCGGTGCTGGTGCGCCGCTACGCGGACGGGCTGCGGCACGCGGGCCGGGTCAGCAAGATCGGCGACACGCCGGCCGACGTGCTCGCGGCGTTGGAACGCGGCGAGCTGCACAAGCTGACCGGAGCGCCGGTGGACGCGTCGCTGAGCGCGCAACAGGTGCACGACGCAGCCGTCGAGACCGTGACGGAACTCCTCGCGTGCATGGTCGCGGACCTGCTCGTGACCGCCGGTCTCGCGACGCTGGAACTCAACTGGGGCGGGCTGTTCAGGCTGCGAATGCGCGACGGAGCTGCGGTCCACGCCGACGACCTGGTCGCCCCAGCCGTCCGTGACGCTAACCGGGTCCCCGAAGTGCGGCTGCGGTTGAGCGCCCTTGGTCTCGACGGATTGTGACGGAACGCTCACCCACCGCCATTGTTTACGCCATGTGACGGGGATTACACTGAGGGCAGGTGCCGGTCGGCCCGTGCATTCGTCGGGGGATGCACGGGCCGACCGGCCACTTGTCATTCCCGGCAGTCCCGCTGGGCGGTTTGGCGTGTTGCCGTAGCGTTGTGCCGCCCGACAATCCACGGAAGCTACGGAACCCACAGACACGATGAGCAGCGAGAAGCCCGTCTCCCACTTCCTCGAACTCGCGCGCGGCATGGTGCCGCCGATGCACCCGGCAGGGCGCCCGTTCGTCGCCGGTGCGGCGATCGCGACCCTCCTCGTCCGGCTGCGCTTCAAGCGCCTGGGCGTAGTCCTCGGCCTGGTCACGGCGTGGGTGGCGTGGTTCTTCCGCGAGCCGAAGCGCGTGACGCCGACCCGCCCGAACCTCGCCGTGGCCCCGGCCGACGGCACCGTCTCGCACGTGGTCGACGCCGTCCCGCCCGCCGAACTCGGCCTCGGCACCGAGCCGATGACGCGCGTCAGCGTGTTCCTGTCGGTCTTCGACGTGCACGTGCAGCGCGTGCCCGCGGACGGCGAGATCGTCCAGGTCTCGTACCACCCCGGCAAGTTCCTCTCGGCCGACCTCGACAAGGCCTCCGAGGAGAACGAGCGCAACACCGTGTGGCTGCGGACCACCTCCGGTGTCGACCTGGTCGTCGTCCAGATCGCCGGCCTGGTCGCCCGCCGCATCGTCTGCGAGGTCGCCGAGGGCGAGAAGGTCGCCGCAGGCCAGACCTACGGCCTGATCCGCTTCGGCTCGCGCGTGGACCTCTACGTCCCGCGCGGCAGCCGCGTCCTGGTCGAAGCCGGCCAGCGCACCATCGGCGGGGAGACCGTCCTCGCTGAGCTTCCGGAGGCCTGATGGCGCCCAGCGGGCCCGGCGTTCGCCTGCTGCCGAACGCGATCACGGTCCTGGCCATGTGCTCGGGCCTGTCCGCCGTGCACTTCGCGAACGTCGGCATGTGGGGCGCGGCCATCGCGTCGATCGCGGCAGCCGCCGTCTTCGACGGCCTGGACGGCCGAATCGCCCGCCTGCTGGACGCGACGTCGAAGATGGGCGCGGAGCTCGACTCGCTGGCCGACGCCATCTCGTTCGGCGTCGCCCCGGCGTTGGCGATCTACCTGTGGAAGTTCGAGGGCAGCCGCGCCGGCTGGCTCATCGCGCTGATCTTCGCCGTCTGCATGGTGGTCCGCCTGGCCCGCTTCAACACGCTGCTGGAGAAGGAACAGCCGCCGTTCGCGAAGGAGTTCTTCGTGGGCGTCCCGGCTCCGGCCGGCGGTTTGCTGTTGCTGCTGCCGTTGATCATCGAGGAGCAGATCCGGACGGACGGCTGGTGGAACTCGCCGGTTGCCGTCGGGGTGTGGACCGTCGTGGTCGCGATGCTGCTGGTGTCGCGCATTCCGACGCTGTCCGTGAAAACGGTGAAGGTGCCGCCGCGCGCGGTCGCGCCTCTGCTGGTCGTCGTCGGGCTGCTGGCTGCCGCTGTGATCACCTATCCGTTGGTGGCTTTGATCATCGCGATGGTGGTGTACCTGGCTCACCTGCCTTACTCGGTGCGGCGGTACATGTGGTTGTCGAAGCACCCTGAGGCTTGGACCGTCACCGGGGCTGATCGCCGGGCTATCAAGCGGGCGCACGGGGTGGCTGCTCGTCGGCTCGGGTTGCGTCAGCCTTTGCGCGGCCGTGTGGCTGGTGCGGCCATGCGAGCGGTGCGTCGGCCTCGGCGTGACGGCTCTGTCGCTGCTGCGGCGGAGAGCACGGTTCCCGGCACCAACGGACGTCGCCGTTCTTGGCGGCAGCTGGGGCTTCGTCGGCAGCCCAAGCGCTGATCGCTCTCTAACAGACTCCGGGCCGGAGTCTTTGGAGGAACTAGAGTCGTCGGGGTGATCACGCTGACGGCTCGTCTGTCCCCGTCCGCACTGGACACCCGGCGCGGCGTTGTCCGGCTCCACCCCGAGGTGCTCGACGCCCTGGGCCTGCGGGCCTGGGACGCGGTGAAGCTGACTGGCGCCCGCGTCAGTGCCGCGCTCGCCGCCGCCGGTGAGCAGCCGCCGGGTGTGGTGCTGGTCGACGACGTCACGCTCACCAACCTCGGCGTGGTCGAGGGCTCCGAGATCGTCGTGGCACCGGTGCAGGTGGCTGCCGCCCGGTCGATCACCGTCGCGGGCTCGCGGCTGGCCAGCACCGCGCTGACGCCGGACCACGTGCGCATGGCGTTGACCGGCAAGGTGCTCACGGTCGGGGACAACGTCTCGCTGCTTCCCCAGGACCTCGCGCCGCCGCCCGGTGCGAACCTCTCCGAGACGCGCCGCAAGCTGTCCAACGCCATCGGCATGACGTGGACCAACGAGCTCATCACCATCACCTCCACCGATCCGGCGGGGCCGGTGGCCGTCCAGCCGTCGAGTGTCGTGGGCTGGCGGTCGGCCTCGGCGCCCGCCGCCGAGGTGACTCCCGTGGTGGTGCAGGAGAAGCACGACGCGCTGCCCGTCGCCGACCTGGTGGGCCAGCGGGAGCAGGCGCGTCGCCTGACCGAGTGGCTGGAGCTGATGTTCCGGCAGCCCGAGCTCCTCACGAAGCTGGGCGCCTCCGCGCGCCTCGCCGCCATGGTCAGCGGACCGGAGGGCGTCGGCAAGGCGACGCTGGTCCGCGCGGTCGCCCGTGCGGTGGACGCCTCGGTCGTCGAGCTGGCCGCACCGAGCATCGCCGTCCTGGAACCGGGCGCCATGGCCAAGCAGCTGGGTGACGCCATCGCGGGCGTTCCCGAGCAGCCCACGGTCCTGCTCCTCACCGACATCGACGCCCTGCTGCCCACGGCACCCCCGCCGGTCGCGACCGTCGTCCTGGACATGCTGCGCACGGCCATCGCCCGGCCCAACCTCGCCCTGGTGGTCACCTCGGCCAGGGCCGAGTCGGTCGACGCGCGCCTGCGCGCCCCGGACCTGGTGGACCGCGAGCTGACGCTTCCCCTCCCTGACGCGTCGGGCCGGACGGAACTGTTGCGGGTGCTGCTCCGCGACGTCCCGCTGGAGTCCGATGTGGACCTCGGCGAGGTGGCCGCCCGCACCCCTGGCTTCGTGGCGGCGGACCTCTGCGCGCTGCGCCGGGAAGCGGCGGTCCGCGCCGCGCTGCGCCAGCGCGACGTGGCGGAACCCCGGGTGGGGCAGGAAGATCTGCTGGCTGCCCTCGGCACGGTCCGGCCGATCTCCATGTCCGCCAGCGACACCGTCCAGACCGGCGGCCTGACGCTGGACGACGTCGGCGACATGAAGGAGGTCAAGCAGTCGCTGACCGAGGCCGCCCTCTGGCCGCTGCGCTACCCGGACTCGTTCGCCCGCCTGGGCGTCGAACCCCCGCGCGGCCTCCTGCTCTACGGCCCGCCGGGATGCGGCAAGACCTTCCTCGTCCGCGCGCTCGCGGGCTCGGGCCAGCTGAACGTGCTGACCGTCAAGGGCGCCGAGCTGATGGACAAGTTCGTGGGCGAGTCCGAACGAGCGGTCCGGGAACTCTTCCGCCGCGCCGCGGACGCCGCCCCCGCCCTGGTCTTCCTGGACGAGGTGGACGCGCTGGCCCCGCGCCGGGGTCAGTCCTCCGACGCCGGCGTGGCGGACCGCGTGGTGGCGGCCCTGCTGACCGAGCTGGACGGCGTGGAACCCCTGCGCGACGTCGTGGTGATCGCCGCGACGAACCGGCCCGAGCTGATCGACCCAGCCCTCCTGCGACCGGGCCGCCTGGAACGCCTCGTCTACGTCCCGCCACCGGACGCCGACGCCCGGACGGAGATCCTGAAGTCCGCCTCCCGCAACACGCCGCTGGCGGACGACGTGGATCTCGCCACGCTGGCCGCCGAGCTGGACATGTACTCGGCCGCGGACTGCGCCGCCCTGGTCCGGGAAGCCGCGCTGACGGCGATGCGCGAGTCCCTGGAGGCGGCCGAGGTCACGCAGGCCCACCTGGCGAAGGCCAGGCAGACGGTCCGCCCGTCACTGGAGCCGGCACAGCTCGCGGCGCTGGCGGCCTACGCGGCACGCTGACCTACTTGCTCTTGGCGGCACCCTGGTAGTCGTTGGTGACGATCAGGATGATCCCGGCGGCAGCCGACTGGATGCCGTCGAACCGGGGCTCGACCCGTGCCCGCAGCACCGCGGCGAGCTCCCGGGCCGAAGCCTCTTCGTCGGTACCGGGCCGGAAGTAGACGGTGGTGGTCGGAATGGTGCCGGACGAGTAGTTGCCGGTCTCCGCGACGGTCCACCCGTTGGCACGAACGTCGTCGGAGGCCGTCGACGCCAGCCCGACCACTGTCGAGTTGTTGTAGACCCGGACCGGCACCTTCGCGACCCCGGGCGGAGTGACCGGCGGCGGGGGCACGGCCGCGGACGAGGCCGGCGCCGACGGTGTGGCCGTCGTCGTCACGGCGGGCGGCGCCGACGAGGGTGTGGACGACGGTGTGGACGCGGGTGGCTGCTCGGAAGTGGTGGTCTGCGCCGGAGGCGCGGTGGACGTCCCCTCAGCGACCGGTGGCGCGTCGGAGTCACCGCCGAACAGGCTGATGACACCGATCACCAACGCCACCGCGGCGACGCCGAGCAGGGCGAAGCCGGCGGCCTTGGCCGGACGGGACGGGCTTGCGGACTCGGGGGAGGTCATCAGTCCTCGGTGCTCCTGGCGCGTGCGCGAACCCTCTGACGGCCTGTCCGCACGCCGCGCAACCGCTTGACCAGCATCGGATCGGCCGCCAACGCGGCCTCGGACTCAACCAGGGCGTTGAGGAGCTGGAAGTAGCGGGTCGCCGACATGTCGAACAGTTCCCTGATGGCCTGTTCCTTGGATCCCGAGTACTTCCACCACTGGCGCTCGAACGCGAGCATCGTGCGTTCGCGGCTGGTCAGCCCGTCAGCGGAGGTGAGCGTCTCGGCGTGATCCATCTGGCTCCCCACGGTCGCCACACCATCTCAGGTGCGGGCAATTCAATCATGTGATCGTTCCAACCTACCGCGCGACACCGACAGTTTTGGACGGCTTAAAGTCTGACCATGGCCGTCCATCGCATCCGCATCGCCGGCGACCCCGTGCTCCACAACCCGACGCGCGAGGTCACCGAGTTCGACACCGAGCTGAAGACCCTCGTCGACGACATGTTCGAGACGATGGCAGCCGCTCGCGGAGTGGGGCTCGCGGCCAACCAGATCGGCATCGACCTGCGCGTCTTCGTCTACGACTGCCCGGACGACGAGGGCGTCCAGCACCGCGGCGTGATCGCGAACCCGGTCCTCGAGACCTCCGAGGTCCCCGAGACCATGCCGGACCCGGACGACGACTTCGAGGGCTGCCTGAGCGTGCCCGGCGAGGCGTACCCGACCGGACGCGCCCGATGGGCGAAGGTGACCGGGCAGGACGTCGACGGTCAGCCGATCGAGGTCGAGGGCACCGGCTTCTTCGCGCGCTGCCTGCAGCACGAGACGGACCACCTCAACGGCTACCTCTACACCGACCGCCTGATCGGCCGGTACCGGAAGGAGGCCAAGCGGATGCTGCGCGACAACGAGTGGAACCAGCCGGGCCTCTCCTGGGACCCGACCGATCCCGCGAACTTCGACGAGGACGACGACTGAGCCGCTAAGGCCGGAGCACCGACTCCACCTGCGCCAGCTCGTCCGCCGTCAGCGCACCGAACTCCAGCGCCCCCGCGTTCTCCTCTGCCTGAGCCACCGTCCGGATGCCCGGAATCGGCACCAGCCGGGGAGAACGCGCCCAGAACCACGCCAGCGCGCCCTGTACCAGCGTCCGCCCGCCCGACGTCAGCACGTCCCGCACGGCCTCCCGCGCCCGGAAGTACTCCGGTGACGGCCGCCCGTCGACGAAGAACCGCAGCCAGGACGGGTTCGTGACGCGCACGTCGTCGGCGGGCAGCACGCCGAACGTCTCCCGCGCCAGCAGTCCCATCGCCAGCGGCCTGCGGCACAGCACCGCGAAGTCGCCCGCGTACATCTCCGGGTTGTCGAACAGCAGGTTGATGTCGGCCTGCGCCGCGATCCCGTGCTCCCCCTCGCAGAAGAACCGCGCCCGCTCGGCGTCGTCCGTGCTCCACCCGTAGGACCGGATCTTGCCCGCGGCCACCAGCGTTTCGCACTCGTCGCGCAGCAACGCGGCCTCCTCCAGCCCGAGATCACCGACGTGCAGCTGGTAGAGGTCGATCCGGTCGGTCCCCAGGCGGCGCAACGACCCCTCGACGGCGCGGCGCAGGTACTCGACCGACCCCTCGTTGCCGGTCATCCGCCTCAAAGAGGCGTCGAACCCGCAGCCCCACTTCGTGGCGATCAACACCTGGTCACGCAGGTCCGCAAACGCTTGCCCCACCACGGTCTCCGCGTGCCCGCAGCCGTAGACGTCCGCGGTGTCGAACAGCGTCACGCCCAGCTCCACCGCGCGCCGCAACGCCTTGACCGACTCGCCGTCGTCGGCCGGTCCCCAGCCCACCGGCAGGCCGTCCGGGCCCGAGAACGGCCCACCCATGGCCCACGTGCCGAAACCCAACTTCCCCAGTTCCAAGGTCATGCGGCCAGCGAACATCCTGGAGCGCGCTCCAGGTCAACCCGCCGCTTCCGGCAAAAAGAAATTGCGGCCACCAGCGACCATCGACGCATGCCCATCGAAAACATCGTCGCCTTCGTCGCGGCCTCGTTCCTCATCGCACTGTCGCCCGGACCTGGCACGGCAATGGTCCTGCGACAGTCGGTGCACGGGCGGAAGGCCGCGCTGGCGACGGTGTTCGGCATGGAGGTCGGCGTCGCCTGCTGGGCCGTCGCGGCCGCGTTGGGCCTGAGCGTGCTGCTCACCGCGTCCGAGATCGCCTTCCACACGCTCCGGATCGCGGGAGCCGTCTTCCTGATCTACCTGGGCGTCAAGGCCCTGATCAGCAAGAGCCTGCCCGGCGCCGCGCCGCCGCCCGCGAGCCACGCGTTCCGCGGCGGGCTGGTCGTGAACCTGGCCAACCCGAAGCTCGGCGTGTTCGCGATCTCGTTCCTACCGCAGTTCGTGCCTGCCGGGGAGGCCGGCCAGGGGGTTCTGCTCTTCCTCGCCGTGTTCTGGGTCGTCATCGACACCGTCTGGTACCTGGTCATCGTGTCGATCCTGCACACCATCCGCGGCTGGCTCAGCCGCCCGCGGGTTCGCCCGGCTCTCGAGAAGCTGTCGGGCGGCGTGCTGCTGGCGCTCGGAGTCCGGCTGGTACTCGACCCGCGTTGAGACCCGGTCGCCCCGGCGCCAGAACAGCTCGGGCAACCCGGCCAGCTCGGCGAAGGTGTGGCAGGCCGCCATCGACGCGTAGCCGCCGGCCAGCACGTGCGCGCGGATCCGGTCCAGCCGGCCGAACTCGATCACCTCACCGGCGATCAGGAACGGCAGCACCAGCTGCCAGGCCCGCACCACGGCCGGACGACGCCGGTGAGGTGCGCGCAGGGCGGCGCGGGCGACTCGTAACAGGTGCTCGTTCGCGCTCATCGTGGACGGGTGCGCCGAGTGGTCCCAGTTCCACCGGCGTTCCTCGGTCACCGCGCACCGCACGCACTCGACCGGCCCGGTGCCCAGTTCGGCACCGCACCGGGAGCACGCGAGCAGCGTCATCGCCCAGTCGACGCACGTCCACGGGTACTGGCCGACGTCGGCGGAGGTGACCAGCTCGGCCAGTTCGCGGTCCGCCAGCTGGGACGACATCCGCAGGGCCTCCCAGTCCGCGAGCCAGAACTGGTCGAGCAGCTCCGCGCAGAAGCCGCAGTCGGGGTAGCCGCGACCTGCGAGTTCTCCGCAGGAAGGGCATGCCGAGACCACGGCGGGACGTTGACCGCGACGCGCGCCGGGCGGGAACGGCTGGTGATCAGCCACGAGGAAGAGATTAGGGGCAAACGACGCCCTTGGCAGCTACGGCGCGCTCTGACTATGGTCAGTTCTCGACAACTCAACAAGAACGCGGGAGCTCGCGCCTGAAGCGGGCTGAGAGGGTGACTGGCTGCTGTGCCGGTGTCACCGACCGCCTGAACCTGACCGGGTAATGCCGGCGTAGGGAGGAATGTCGTGACGGCACTTGACGACCGTTCGGTCAAGCCCAGTGTGACCACCGGCCCGATCTCGGGCTCGCGCAAGGTGTACCGCGAAGTGTCCTCGGACATCCGCGTGCCCTACCGCAGGGTGGAGCTGACCAACGGCGAGCATGTCGATCTGTACGACACTTCCGGTCCGTATACCGACGACAACGCGACCATCGACGTCCACAGTGGACTCCCTGACCTGAGGTCGGGGTGGGTCGCCGCACGGGAACCGATCAACGGAGCTGTCAGCCAGCTCGCGTACGCGAAGGCCGGGATCATCACCCCGGAGATGCGCTACGTCGCGACGCGGGAGAACCTCGACGCGGAGTTCGTCCGCGCAGAGGTCGCCATCGGGCGTGCGGTCATTCCGTTGAACCGCAAGCACCCCGAGGCCGAGCCGATGATCATCGGCAAGAAGTTCCTCGTCAAGATCAACGCCAACATCGGCAACTCCGCGGTGTCGTCGTCGATCGAGGACGAGGTCGAGAAGATGGTGTGGGCGACCCGCTGGGGTGCCGACACGATCATGGACCTGTCCACCGGCAAGCGGATCCACGAGACGCGGGAGTGGATCCTGCGCAACTCGCCGGTCCCGGTCGGCACCGTGCCGATCTACCAGGCGCTGGAGAAGGTGAACGGCGATCCGGCGAAGCTGTCGTGGGAGGTCTACCGCGACACGGTGATCGAGCAGTGCGAGCAGGGCGTCGACTACATGACCGTGCACGCGGGCGTGCTGCTGCGGTACGTGCCGCTGACGGCCAAGCGCGTCACCGGCATCGTCTCGCGCGGCGGGTCGATCATGGCCGCGTGGTGCCTCGCGCACCACAAGGAGAGCTTCCTCTACACGCACTTCGAGGAGCTCTGCGACATCCTGCGCGCCTACGACGTGACGTTCTCGCTGGGTGACGGGCTGAGGCCCGGTTCCATCGCGGACGCCAACGACGCGGCGCAGTTCGCCGAGCTCAAGACCCTGGGCGAGCTCACGCACATCGCCCGTGCCCGCGACGTCCAGGTGATGATCGAGGGCCCCGGCCACGTGCCGATGCACAAGATCGCCGAGAACGTCCGGCTCGAGGAGGAGTGGTGCGGCGAGGCGCCGTTCTACACCCTCGGGCCGCTGGCCACGGACATCGCGCCGGCGTACGACCACATCACGTCCGCGATCGGTGCCGCGCAGATCGGCTGGCTCGGTACCGCGATGCTCTGCTACGTCACGCCGAAGGAGCACCTCGGCCTGCCGAACCGCGACGACGTGAAGACCGGCGTGATCACGTACAAGATCGCCGCGCACTCCGCCGACCTCGCGAAGGGCCACCCCGGCGTCCAGGACTGGGACGACGCGCTGTCGAAGGCACGCTTCGAGTTCCGCTGGGAGGACCAGTTCAACCTGTCGCTCGACCCGGACACCGCGCGCTCGTTCCACGACGAGACGCTCCCCGCGGAACCGGCGAAGACGGCGCACTTCTGCTCGATGTGCGGGCCGAAGTTCTGCTCCATGAAGATCACGCAGGACGTGCGGCGCTACGCCGAGGAACGCGGACTGTCCACAGTGGAGGCTATCGAGGCGGGCATGGCGGAGAAGTCCGGCGAGTTCGCCGACACGGGCAACAAGGTCTACCTCCCGGTCGTGGAGACTTCGTGACCTCGACCCCACCCAGGGCCCTCACCATCGCCGGAAGCGATTCCGGCGGTGGTGCGGGGATCCAGGCCGACCTCCGCACGTTCTTCGCGTGCGGAGTGCACGGCTGCGTCGCACTCACGGCCGTGACGGTCCAGAACTCGCTGGGCGTCACGGGAGTCTCGGAGATCCCGGCCGACGTCGTCGCGGCGCAGATCATCTCGGTCGCCGAGGACATCGGCCTGCAGGCCGCGAAGACCGGCATGCTCGCGTCGGCTCAGATCATCGAGGCGGTCACGCCGGCACTCGACCGGGTCGGGATCGGGCGGGGCGGCCGGACGCCGCTGGTCGTCGATCCGGTCTCGGCGTCGATGCACGGCAACCAGCTGCTCGCCGACGACGCGCTGGACGCGTTGCGCGGCCTGCTCTTCCCGCGCGCGACGCTGGTGACGCCGAACCTCGACGAGGTGCGGCTGATCACCGGCATCGCGGTGAAGGACCGCGCGGACCAGCGGGTCGCGGCCGAGGCTTTGCACGCCATGGGCCCGGAGTGGGTGCTCGTGAAGGGCGGCCACATGTGGGACGACCCGGAGTGCCTCGACCTGCTCTACGACGGCCGCGAGTTCATCGAGCTGCCCGGCCCGCGCTACGACACCAACCACACGCACGGCTCCGGTGACACGCTCGCGTCGTCGATCAGCTCGGCGCTCGCGCGTGGTGCGTCGGTGCCGGAAGCCGTGCGGTTCGGCAAGGACTTCATCGTGAAGTCCGTCGCGGCCGCTTATCCGCTGGGTGGCGGCGCGGGCCCGGTCTCACCGTTCTGGAGGCTCGACCGGTAGCGGCCGCTACTTCGACTCCTCGCCGACGAGGGTCTCCAGCGCATCCAGCGCGTTCACCAGCGCGGCCACGTGCTCGGGCGTGAGCTGCTCGATCCTTCGTTGCAGCTCACGCACCCGCGCGGACCGCACGCCGGACACCATCGTCTCGCCCTCGGGCGTGGGCGTGGCGAGCCAGGCGCGGCCGTCCTGCGGGTCGGGTTCGCGCTTCACGTACCCGGCCTCGACCAGCGCGGCGACGATGCGGGACAGCGTCGGGGGCGCCACGCCCTCCTTGGTCGCCAGGTCGCCGAGGCGCATGGGGCCGCAGCGTGCGAGCGTGGCGAGCGCGGAGACCGCGCCGGGGCCGAGTCCGGGGGAACCGGTGCGTCGCAGCAACCGGGCCAGCCGGCCGATCGCCAGGTACAGGCGCGCGGTCGCGTCCTCGACCTCGGCGTCAATGGGGGCCGTCACGGCTAGTCGTCCTCCTCGGCGGGATTCAGGTAGTTCTCAATCATCCCCCAACACGTGAGTACCCACGGTAGCGACCTCAGAGACCCGGCGAAGACGCTTGGGCCCAAAAGCGCCGCGGAATCCTTCCAGCCAACCGCGCCAGTCGTCCGCCCTCGACCGCACAACGCATGGCGGCGCCCATCCGTTCCGGGTCCTGCGCGCGCGTGACCGCCGTGGCCAGCAGCACCGCTGAGCAGCCGAGTTCCATCGCCAACGCCGCGTCCGACGCCGTGCCGATGCCCGCGTCGAGCACCACCGGAACCGACGCGCGGGAGGTGATCAGCTCGATGTTGTGCGGGTTGCGGATGCCGAGACCCGTTCCGATCGGAGAGCCCAGCGGCATGACGGTCGCGCAGCCGATGTCTTCCAGCTTGCGCGCCAGCACGGGATCGTCGTTCGTGTAGGGCAGCACCACGAAGCCGTCCCGCACCAGCCGCTCGGCCGCGTCGAGCAGCTCGACCGGGTCCGGCAGCAGGGTCTCCTCGTCGTGCACCACCTCGAGCTTGACCCAGTTGGTCTCCAGCGCCTCCCGGGCGAGCTGCGCGGTCAGCACGGCCTCCGCGGACGTGCGGCAGCCCGCGGTGTTCGGCAGGACCTCGATTCCCAAGCGCCGCAACAACTCCAGCACGCCGGTCTGGCCGGCCGAGTCCACCCGGCGCAGCGCCACGGTGGTCAGCTCGGTGCCGGACGCGACCAGCGCCCGTTCCAGCACCGAGAGGTTCGCGGCACCGCCGGTGCCGGTGATGAGCCGGGACCGGAACTCCCGGCCCGCGATGATCAGCGGATCGTCCACGTCAGCCTCCCTGGACCGCGGTCAGCACCTCGACCACGCCGCCGTCCGGCACGATCGTCTCCTCCCACAACGTTTTCGGCACCACGGCGCCGTCGAGCGCCACGGCCACGCCCTTCTCGGGTGCCCCCACCAGCGTCACGACCGCGGCCACCGACGTGCCGTCGGCCAGCTCCCGGGACGTGCCGTTCACCTGTGCCTTCACGAACTTCCTCCCTGAAGCAGCTCGACCACGAGCCGAGCGGTGTGCGGGGCCAGCAGCAGGCCGTTGCGGTGGTGGCCCGTCGCGGCGATGACGCCCGGTTCCAGCCACCGCACGACCGGCACGTTGTCGGGGCTGCCCGCGCGGAACCCGACGGCGGCCTCGGTCAGCGCGTACTCGGCGATGCCCGGCAGCACGGTTTCCGCGTCCCGCAACAGGTCCCGCACGCCCGCCACCGAGACGTCCGTGTCGAACCCGGCCTCGTACTGGGTCGCGCCGACGACCAGGCCGTCGTCGCGCGGCACCAGGTACACCGGACGACCGGAGACCAGCGCCCTGATCGTGTGCCGCGGCGGTGGCAGAGCGCCGGACCTGTGCGTCAGCCGCAGGATCTCGCCCTTGACCGGCCGGATCACGTCCCGCAGCGCCGGGTGCAGCGAGCCGCTCCACGCCCCGGCCGCGATCACCGTCACCCGTCCGTCCACTGAGGACACGACACCGGCGTCCAGACATGCCTTCCACAGTGCGGAAAGCAGCACCCGGTTGTCCACGGCCAGATCGCCGGAGGCGTACACACCACCGCGCACCGCCGGCCCCAGCGACGGTTCGAGCGCCCGGATCTCCCGCGAGGTCAGCAACTCCCCCGCGTGCCGCAGGTCCGCGAGGTCACCGGGCTGCGTACCGACCGCCAGCGTGCCCGCCGTGAACAGCGGAACCCCGATCGACGAGGCGAACGAAGGCCACATCGCGAGCGCCTCGACGCCCTGCGCCACCACGGCTTCCTCGCCCGGCCAGGCCTCCGTCAGCGGCGCCAGCATGCCGCCCGCGACCCGTGAGCCCGCATGCGGCGAGCCCTCGTCGAACACGGAAACGGAGAACCCCGCCCGTGCCGCCGCCAGAGCCACGGACAGACCGATGACACCGCCACCCCGGACGGCCACTTCCACACTGCTCAAGGCATTCACGCTCCCTGCGCCGGCATGACCCGGATCAGGTTCGACGGTCGGAGCGAACCACGCTCCCTCTCAGCCCGGTGTTCTCCAGGCTCCCGTGCGGACCGACTTCAACATAACGGTTAACGTGCGTACGTGCCAGGACTCGACGGAAACCTGATCAGGCAACGACTCGCCGACGCGACGCTCTACCTCTGCACGCCGAACCGGCCTGATCTGGCCGAGTTCGCGGACGCGGCCCTCGCGGGCGGCGTCGACATCATCCAGCTGCGGGACAAGTCACTCGAGGCGAAGCAGGAGATCGCGGCGATCGAGGTCCTCGCCGAGGCCACCGAACGCCACGGGAAGCTGCTCGCCGTCAACGACCGGGCGGACATCGCCCACGCCGTCGACGCCGACGTGCTGCACCTCGGCCAGGACGACCTGCCCGTCCCGCTCGCCCGCCGGATCATCGGCGACGACGTGGTGATCGGCCGCTCGACCCACGACGTCGGCCAGATGCGCGAGGCCGCCGCGGAACCCGGCGTGGACTACTTCTGCACCGGCCCGTGCTGGCCGACCCCGACCAAGCCGGGCCGTCCCGCACCGGGACTCGGCCTCGTCCGCGCCACGACGTCCGAGCGCCCGTGGTTCGCGATCGGCGGCATCGACCTCACGAACCTCGCCGAGGTCAAGCAGGCCGGAGCCACCCGCGTGGTCGTCGTGAGGGCCATCACCGACGCCGAGGACCCGCGCAAGGCCGCCGAGTCGTTCAAATTCGAACTTAGTCGTTGAAGTTTGAACAAACTGGCGTACGCTCGATGACGTGAGCGCACCTGTGCTGTACCTGAGCCACGGGGCTCCCCCGCTGGCTGACGACGAGACGTGGACCAGAGAGCTCAGGGACTGGTCCGCCACCCTCCCGCGCCCGGAGGCCGTGCTCATGGTCTCCGCGCACTGGGAGGAGGCGCCGACGACCATCGGCGCGACCACGACAGTGCCGCTGGTCTACGACTTCTGGGGCTTCCCGAAGCGCTACTACGAGGTCACGTACACCGCGCCGGGCGCGCCGGAGCTCGCCGAGGACGTCCGCAAGCTCCTCGGCGGACACGTCGAGCAGGACGAGGCGCGCGGGCTCGACCACGGCGCCTACGTGCCGCTCAAGGAGATGTTCCCGGACGCCGACGTGCCGGTGCTGCAGATGTCGATGCCCACGCTCGATCCGCGCGAGCTGCACACGATCGGCCGCAAGCTCGCCCCGTTGCGCGACCAGAACGTCCTGATCGTCGGCAGCGGGTTCATGACGCACAACCTGAGCTGCGTGAACTTCCCCGCCGGACCGGACTACGAGCCGCCGTCGTGGTCGAAGGAGTTCGACGACTGGGCGCACCGGCAGCTCGCGGACGGCGACGTGGACGCGTTGCTCGACTTCCAGCGGAAGGCCCCGGCGGCCGGGATCGCGCATCCGCGGACCGAGCACTTCGCGCCGTTGTTCGTGGCGCTCGGCGCTGCGAGCGACGAGAAAGCCCGTACCAGCGTTGAAGGCTTCTGGTACGGGCTCTCGAAACGATCAGTGCAGTTCAGCTAGTGCCTAGCCGCGCGTGAGGCTCAGGCCGTAGCGCGACAGGATCGGGTTCAGCGGCTGGAAGAACGTGGTGCCGCCGGACGAGCAGTTGCCCGAACCGCCGGACGTCACGCCCTGGGCCTGGCCGAAGCCGGAGCCCGCCACCCACGAACCACCCGAGTCGCCACCCTCGGCGCAGGCGTTGGTGCGGGTGAGGCCCCGGACCGAGCCCTGCGGGTAGTTCACGGTCTGGTTCTTGGCCTGGACGGTGCCGCAGCGCCATCCGGTCGTCGAACCCGAACGGCAGATCTGGGCGCCGACAGCGGCCTCCGTGTTGCCGCGGACGATGACGTTCGCGCCGCCGTAGCGGTTCACCCACGGACGCGGGGTCCAGTTCGCGTTCGTGCGCACCCAGGCGTAGTCGTTGCCGGGGAACACCGAGCCGGCGAACGAGCCCTGCGCGACGCGGTTGTAGCCGGAGACAGCGGTGCCCGTGCGGCCGCAGTGGCCCGCGGTGACGTAGCCACCGCTCACCGAGAAGCCGAGCGAGCAGCGGCCGCCGCCCATGTAGATGGCGTCACCACCGCGCAGGTCGTACAGCGGGGTCGGGCTCTCGGTCACCTCGGTGACCTGGACCGCTCCGCTGATGCCCTGGGCGGTCGCGATCCACTTGTCCGCGGCCGCGTCCCGGGTGTTCTTGTTGACCTCGACGACGACGCTGTTCGACTTCTCGTCGACCCGCCAGCTGGTGATGCTCGCGGGGGCGCTCATGAGGTCGAGGACCGACTTGGTCCCGTTGAGCTGGCTCAGTGAGTTCTTCACCACCTGGGTGTCGGCGCCGGTCACGGAGAGTCCCGGCCTGGTCACGGCAACGGTCAGCCTGCCGCTCGCCTGGTCGATCCACGCTCCGCCGAACGCGTCGCCCAGCGAGGACTTCGCTTGCTCCGCCAGACCGGCCGCTTGGTGGTCAGACGCCAACCGGACGCGCGCCTGATCAGCGTTCAGGCCCAAATCACGTTCGACCGCTTGGAGCAATTCGGCCGGGTAGCTCTCCGTATCCGAACCGGTTGGGGCGGCAGGCGCGGCAGGCGCGCCAAACGCCGGTACGCTGAGAGCAGTGACGACTCCGGTGGCGAGCAACAGGGCACCGGTTACACGGGCCGCACTCGTGCGGTTCATCAGGCGTCTCCCTCACTTTCGGGTGCAGGGGTACCCGAGAGATCGGTTGCAGGGACCTCTCTCGGGGGCTCTAGGGGGACGGGTGGTGGGGCGGCGGCAGGGGTCGCCCCACCCCTCCCGTCCTTGGTTGCCTCTCGGCCTCACAGGCGTTGTCGAACTCACGGCGGGCGCCGGGCTCAAGCGGACGTGCCACGAGCCTCATTGCGCCTCCTCTGGTCTCTTTCGGACCGAATTCTTACGCCCGTTCGAGTGAAGTTATGGGCCAGGTAGCTATGACGCCCGACCTCGAACGTGGACGAAGTGTGTCACAGCTCACGACAGATCAACTGCGCTGCGTAGCAATTGACAGTTAACTATCGCTCAACGTAGTGACGTGATCACCGAATGGGGTCGACAGTTGACGGCGGCGTCGAGCTGTCGGTCGGCTGTCGAGACTCTGTCGACGTCGTCGAGGGCGCGCTCGTCGTGCTTTCGGGCGCCGACTGTCCGGACGTGCTCGGAGGGACCGTCACGGTCATCGTTTCGGTCTTCGTCGTCTCGGTGTGCGTCTCGATGTGCGATTCGGTGTGGGTGCTTGTGGACGGTTTGCCGGAATCGGCCGTGACGGGTGTGCCGGTCACGAGCTGGACGCTCGTCGCGGTGAGGACGGTCACCACGAAGACGAGCAGACCGCCGACGGCGATTACCTGCCAACGCTTTTCGCGTTCCATCGACCGTTGGTAGAACACGGCACCCACGGTGGTCACCAGGCTCGCGAGGATCGCGCCGATGACGGTGCCGACGAGGTTCAGGCGAAGGCTCAGCACGGCCGCAGTGGCGGCGGCGAGCACACTCGCGACGAGCTTGACGGGGGTGATCTTCTCCTTATCAGACATGACACAGGTAGGACGTTGGGCACAGTTCACCGGTTGTGTGCCGGTGACGTGCATCATCAACGCATGCGCCTGGTGACCCTCGAGGACGTCCGCGCGGCCGCCGCCGCGATCGCACCGCACGTCGTCCGCACCCCGTTGCTGTCCTTCGACTCCGGTCTGTGGATCAAGCCGGAGAACCTGCAGCCGATCGGCGCCTTCAAGCAACGCGGCGCGGTGAACGCGTTGTCCCGCATACCTTCCGAGGATCGCGCCCGCGGTGTCGTGGCGTACTCGAGCGGTAACCACGCGCAAGCGGTCGCCTACGCGGCCAAGATCCTCGGCATGCCGGCGGCCATCGTCGTGCCGAACAACACGCCACAGCTGAAGATCGACGCGACGCGCGCGCACGGCGCCGAGGTGTTCGTCGTCGGCATCACCGAGCGCGAGTCGCGCGCCTACGAACTGGTCGAGGAGCGCGGCGCCACGCTGATCCCGCCGTTCGACCACCCGGACGTCATCGCCGGCCAGGGCACCATCGGCCTGGAGATCTGCGCCGACCTTCCCGACGTGGCAACGATTCTGGTGCCGGTGAGCGGCGGCGGACTGATCTCCGGCGTCGCGGCGGCGGTGAAGGCACTGCGCCCGGACGTCCGCGTGGTCGGCGTCGAACCCGAGCTGGCCGGCGACGCCGCCGCCTCGTTCGCCGAGGGCTCGCTGGTGCGCTGGGACGCGCACGACCGCGCCCGCACGAGCGCCGACGGCCTGCGCGCCGAGCCCTCGGAGCTGACCTGGGCCCACATCAGCGAGTACGTCGACGACTTCATCACCGTCTCCGAGGACGAGATCCGCGACGCGGTGAACCAGATCGCCCGCCGCACGCGGGTCGTGGCCGAGCCGAGCGGTGCCGTGCCCGTCGCCGCGTACCTGAACCGGAAGCTGCCGGACGGTCCGGTCGTCGCGGTGGTGTCGGGCGGCAACATCGAGCCCTCGCTGCTCGCGTCGATCCTCGGATGATCGCGCTCCCAGACATCCGTGCGGCGGCGGAGGTCATCGCACCGCACGTGGTGCGCACGCCGTTGCTGCCGTTCGGTTCCGGCTGGCTCAAACCGGAGTCGCTGCAGCCGGTCGGCGCGTTCAAGCTGCGCGGCGCGCTGAACGCGTTGGCACGCCTGGAGAACCGCTCCAACGGGGTGGTGGCCTACTCCAGCGGCAACCACGCCCAGGCCGTGGCGTTCGCGGCCCGGCTGCACGGCGTCCCGGCCGCGATCGTGATGCCGGACAACACCCCGGCGGTCAAGATCGAGGCCACGAAGGCGTTGGGGGCCGAGGTCTTCATCGTCGGCATCACCGAACGCGTCGAGCGCGCCGAGGCCCTCGTCGCCGAACGCGGCGCGGCGCTGATCCCGCCGTTCGACCACCCCGACGTGATCGCCGGCCAGGGCACGATCGGCCTGGAGATCATCGAGGACCTGCCCGTCGTCGAGGCCGTCGTCGAGGCCGTCGTGGTGCCGATGTCCGGCGGCGGGCTGATTTCCGGCGTGGCGACGGCGATCAAGTCGCTGCGCCCGGACGTCCGCGTCGTCGGCGCCGAACCCGCGCTGGCCGCCGACATCGCGGAGTCGCTCGAGAAGGGCGAGTTGGTGCGCTGGGACCCGCTGCGGCGCGCTCAGACCGTCGCTGACGCCCTCAGGGACGAGCCCTCGGCCCTGACCTGGGCCCACATCAGCGCGTTCGTCGACGACGTGATCACGGTGTCGGAGGACGAGATCCTCCAGGCGGTGGCCGGCCTCACCCGCAGAGCGCGGCTCGTCGCCGAGCCCAGCGGTGCCGTCGCCGTGGCCGCGCAGAAGAAACTCGGCGGCGGGGTGGCCGTCGTGTCCGGCGGCAACGTCGATCCCGGACTACTGGCGCGGGTTCTCGCCACCTGACCGGACGTGCGTCGGCGGGCCCTCCACGCCGCAGTGCAGGCACTCGCCGGGGTGCGGGGTCTCGTGCTGCTCGGGCGCCGCGGCGAGCACGCGGTTGTCCACGCCGAACGCCAGCAGACCGCCGACGATCGCCGCGACCGCGCACAGCACGAGGGCCATCTGCCAGCCGTCCGTCATCACGGCCGGGTTCGCGTAGTCGTCGCCCGTCAGACCGACGGCCGCGGGCAGCACGGCCATGGCGAGCAGGCTGCCCGTGCGGGCGACGGCGTTGTTCACGCCGGACGCGACCCCCGCGTGGTGATCGGAGGCGGAGGCGAGCACGGTGGCGGTCACCGGCGCCACCACGATCGCCAGGCCGATGCCGAACACAAGCACGCCGGGCAGCACACCGGTGAGGTACGAGGCGCCGGGCGCGGCATTGCGCAGCAACAGCATGCCGACGCCCACGAGGATCGGGCCCGCGACCAACTGGAGGCGCGGGCCGTGGCGCTGGGCGATCCGTCCCGACGTCGAGGACGCCAGCAGCATGATGATCGTGATGGGCACGCTGGCCAGGCCCGACGCCGTCGGCGAGTAGCCCATCGAGATCTGGAGCTGCAGCACGAGCAGCACCATCACGCCGCCCAGCGCCGCGTAGACGAGGAACGTCAGAACGTTGGACAGTAGGAACGTTCGATTGTTGAACAGTTCTACCGGGACCAGCGGGTCGGCGGACCGCTTCTGCAGCACGCCGAACGCGATCATGGCGAGCAACCCGAGAATTGTCACAACGTAGGATTGTTCAACAATCCCACCTGTCAACAAAGCCAGCCCCAACGCTCCGACCAGCGCGGACAGGTAGTTGGGGTGGCCAGCCGACTCGTCGCGAGACTCCGGCACGAACTTCAGCGCCAGGTACACGCAGAGCGCGGCCACCGGCAGGTTCACCAGGAACGCGAGCCGCCAGGACCACGCCTGCACCAGCAGACCGCCCACCAAGGGCCCGATGGCCGTGGCGACCCCCGAGAGCCCGGACCACGCGCCGATCGCGCGCGACCGGTCCTCCCGGTTGAACGTCGACTGCAGGATCGCGAGCGCGCCCGGAGTCAGCAACGCCGCGCCCACCCCCTGCAGCACGCGGGCGGCGACGAGCACCGGCACGTTCCACGCGGCACCGCACAGCAGCGAGGCCACGCCGAACCAGATCACGCCGATCACGTAGACCCGCCGGCGTCCGAACCTGTCGCCCAGGGAACCGGCGATGAGGATCAGTGAGGCCAGCGCGAGCAGGTACCCGTTCAGGATCCACTGCAGGTCGGTGACCGACGCGGAGAACTCCGCGCCGATCCGGGGCAGCGCGACGTTGACGATCGTGCCGTCGAGCATCGCCATGCCCGAGCCCAGGATCGTCGTGGTGAGCACCCAGCGGGCACGAGGTGTGCCCCAGGCGATCATGCGCCGCCGATCAGGACGGCCGGTTCAGCGTGGCCACGAACTTGTACCGATCACCCCGGTAGACCGAGCGCACCCATTCGATCGGGTTGCCCTCGGTGTCGAACGAGTGCCGCGACAGCAACAGCATCGGCAGGCCGATGTCGGCGCCGAGCAGCTCTGCCTCTTCGGGCGAGGCGAGCGCGGTCTCGATGGTCTCCTCGGCGTGTCCCATCTCGACGCCGAACCGCTCGGACAGCACCTGGTACAGCGAGGCGCCGGGCGCCAGGTACCGGCGCAGCCCGCGGAAGCGGCCGAGCGCGAGGTGGGTCGTCTCGATGGCCATCGGCTCGTTGTCGGCGAGGCGCAGGCGGTGCAGGCGCAGCACCTTCGCACCGGGACGCACGCCGAGGTACCGGGCGAGCTCGGCCTCCGCCGGCATCTCCGAGGCCTCGATGAGCTTGGACGACGGCACGCGGCCCTGGGCACGCATGTCCTCTGTGTACGAAGACAGCTGCAACCTCTGGGCGACCTTGGGTTCCGCCGCGAAGGTGCCCTTGCCCTGCACTCGGAGCAGCCGGCCTTCCACCGTCAGCTCGGCCAGGGCCTGGCGGACGGTCGTCCTGGAGACGTCGAACTCCGCGGCCAGCGACCGTTCCGTGGGGATCGGCGAACCGGGCGGCAGCGCCCTCAACAGGTCGAGCAGGTGCCGCTTGAGACCCCAGTACTTGGGTTCGCGTTGCGCACGCGTCCTGGCGTCCACGCCTGATGCAGGCGTCGTCTCCAGCATGGCCTCCTCCTCGCACTCCATGTCACGCACCACAAGGATGCCTTGTCCGTGCCGATTCGTGCGTCCGAACCCCCGCATCCGACCTGAAATTGGTCCGATGACTTCGCAACGTATTGGCAACGCGCTTGACAGACGCGGTGACGCAGCACACGCTGTTCCGCATTGGTCTACACCACTTGGACGTTCCGGCCGAGTGCCGGGCTTGGTGAAAGGGCGCGAACTGTGAAGGGCTGGAGAGGACTCGCTGTCGGTGCCGCCGCGCTGGCAGTGGCCGTGTCAGGTTGTGGCACGAGCACGAGCGGTAGCGGCACGGAGACCAAAGAGATCACCGTGTGGCTGATGGACGGCTCCGCGCCGACGACCCTGACCGACGCCTTGAACAAGGAGTTCGAGTCAGCGAACGGCATCAAGGTCAAGTACGAGGTCCAGAAGTGGACCGGCATCCAGGAGAAGCTGACGACCGCGCTGGCCAGCAGCACGCCGCCGGACGTCATCGAGCTCGGCAACACCCAGACCGCGAGCTTCGCCGACCAGGGCACCCTGGCCGACCTGACCGCGGACAACGCTCAGTTCAACGGCGGTGAGTGGCTCGGCGGTCTGAAGGACTCGCTGACGCTCAACGGCAAGCAGTACGGCGTTCCGTTCTACGCCGCGAACCGCACCGTCATCTACCGCACCGACCTGCTCCAGGCCGCGGGCGTCGCGCAGCCGCCGACGTCGCGCGCCGAGTGGCTCGACGCGATCAACAAGCTCAAGGCCGCGAACGCGTCCAACCCGGAGTTCCAGGCGCTGTACCTGCCGGGTCAGTCCTGGTACTTCCTGCTCTCGCTGATCTGGGACGAGGGCGGCGACATCGCCAAGCTGGACAACGGCAAGTGGACGGGCACGCTCGACACGCCGCAGGCCAAGGCGGGCTTCGAGGCCTACAAGGCGCTCTACGACGCGTCGGCCACCAAGAAGGCCCCGGCTGACATCGACGAGGCGAAGCCCCAGCAGATGGAGGTCTTCGGCACGGGCAACGTCGGCATGATGGTCGGCCTCCCGTGGGAGCTCGCCGGTGCCGTGAAGGCCAAGCCGGAGCTCGCCGACAAGACCTCGGCGTTCCCGATCCCGTCCAAGAAGGCCGGCTCGGCCGCCCCCGTGTTCCTGGGCGGCTCGAACCTCGCCATCCCGGCGGGCAGCAAGAACGCCGACGCCGCGAAGAAGTACCTCGCGCTGCTGTCGTCCAAGAAGTACCAGGACATGCTCGCCGAGGGCGGCGCGGTTCCCGGCACCTCGAAGGACACCGCCAAGCTCGCCAGCAACGCGATCGGCAAGGCCATGGCGGACTCCTCCCCCAACGGCAAGGTCACCCCGGTGACGCCGAAGTGGGCGGCCGTCGAGGCGGGCCAGAACCCGCTCAAGGACGCGCTGACCGCGTACCTCACCGGTGCCAAGTCGCTCGACCAGGCAACGAAGGACGCGAGCGAAGCCATCACCAAGGCCATGGCCTAGCCAAGCTGAGATGACGGCCGTCAAAACGACCGAAACGGCAGCGCCGGCAGGGGACCTCCCTCCGGCGCTGCCGCCTGCCGTGACGGGTGGGGCGCGCAAGCGCCGCCGCCGGGGCAGCGCCTTCGACAGGTCGCTGCCCTACCTGCTGCTGGCTCCCGCACTCATCGCGATCCTCTGGCTGATCGGCTGGCCGGTCGTCTCGGTGTTCGTGACGAGCTTCCGCCAGCTCAACCTCGGTGAACTGGTCCGCGGCGAGATCGTGTGGACCGGCTTCGACAACTACGTGACGGTGCTGCGGGACGAGCGGTTCTGGACCGTCTCGTTGCGCACCGTCGTGTTCACCGTCGCCGTCGTCGGCGCCTCGGTGGGCGCGGGTCTGGGGATCGCGCTGCTGATGCGCGTGCTCACGCCGTGGGTGCGGGTCGCGTTGCAGATCGCGATGCTCTGCGCCTGGGCGATGCCGATCCTCGCGTCGACCACGGTCTACCAGTGGATGTTCGACCAGAACTACGGCATCCTGAACAAGACGCTGGTGCAGCTGGGATTCGACTCCTTCGCCGGCTACTCGTGGTTCTCCTCCGGCACGTCGACGCTGTCCGTCGTCGGCCTGTTGATCATCTGGCAGGCGATCCCCTTCCTCGCCTTCTCCCTCTACGCCGGACTCGTCGGCATCCCCCGCGACCTCTACGAGGCGGCGGGCATCGACGGCGCGACGGGCCTGCAGACGTTCCGCGCGGTGACGTGGCCGGAGATCAAGTCGCTGCTGATGATGGTGACGTTCCTGTCGACGTTGTGGGACTTCAAGGTCTTCGCCCAGATCTGGGTGTTCCGCGAGGGCGGTCCCAGCGGTGAGAGCACGACGCTGCCGGTGCTGCAGTACCTGGAAGGCATCGCGAAGAGCCACTTCGGCATCGCGGCCGCGATCTCCGTGCTGATGATGCTCATCCTCGGCCTGATCACGTTCCAGTACCTGCGCAAGCTCCTGCAGACCGAGGAGGGGAAGATCTGATGCTGAAGAAGTCCGCAGCCAACGTCGTTGGTCTCGTACTCGCGTTGTTCTTCCTCTTCCCGACGTACTGGATGATCACGACGGCGCTGAAGCCCAAGGGTTCGACGATCACGTCGGACTACGACCTGATCCCGTTCTCGGTGACGTTCACGAACTTCGTGACGGCGTGGACCAAGCCGGGCTTCCTGTCCTCGCTGGGCAACAGCCTCCTGGTGACGCTGACCGCGGTGCTCGCCGCGATCGTCATCGGCATCACCGCGGCGGTCGCCATGTCGCGCTTCGCGTTCCGCGGCCGCAAGAGCTTCGTGCTGCTGATGCTGGTGGCACAGATGGCGCCGTTCGAGGCGTTGCTGATCCCGATCTTCCTGATGATGCGGGACCTGCAGCTCTACGAACACCTCTCGTCGCTGATCCTCGTGTACTTCGCGGTGACGCTGCCGTTCTGCGCGTGGACGTTGCGCGGGTTCGTCAACGGCATCCCGATCGAGCTCGAAGAGGCCGCGATGGTCGACGGCTGCGGCCGGTGGGGCGCGTTCCAGAAGGTCACGCTGCCTCTGCTGGGACCGGGCCTCGTCGCGACGTCGGTGTTCGCGTTCATCACGGCGTGGAACGAGTTCCTGTTCGCCAAGGTGCTGATCCGCAGCCAGGACAGCGAGACGCTGCCGGTGTGGCTGTCCGGGTTCCAGACCGCGTTCGGCACCGACTGGGGTGGCGCGATGGCCGCCTCGGCGCTGTTCACGGTGCCGGCACTGGTGTTCTTCCTGATCGTGCAACGCAAGATGGTCGCCGGCGTCACCGCCGGTGCGGTGAAGGGATGACACGTGGATCAGTTGGCCGCTGCCGTTCTGCTGCCCGGTTTTCACGGAACGACCGCCCCCGACTGGTTGCTGCGGCGGGTCGCTGACGGCCTCGGCGGCGTTGTGCTCTTCGGGCGCAACGTCGTCGACGACGCCCAGGTGACCCAGCTGTGCGGCGAGCTGCGTTCGGTGCGCCCGGACGTGGTGATCGGCATCGACGAGGAGGGCGGCGACGTCACGCGGCTCGACGCGGGCCGCGGCTCCGAGGTGCCGGGCAACCACGCCCTGGGCGCGGCGGACGACATCGACCTGACCCGCTCGGTCGCGGCGTCCATCGGCTCCAGGCTGGCGAAGTGCGGGATCTCGTTGAACCTCGCGCCGTCCGCGGACCTGGTGCTGACGCTGGACGACCCGATCATCGGTGTCCGCGCGTTCGGCTCGGACCCGGTGCACGCCGCACGGCACGTCGCCGCGTGGGTCGAGGGCCTGCAGACCGTGGGCGTCGCCGCGTGTGCCAAGCACTTCCCCGGCCACGGAGCGTCCACTGAGGACTCCCACGAGCAGCTGCCCGTGCTGCCGCGCACCGAAGAGCAGTTGCGCGCGGTCGAACTGGTGCCGTTCCAGGCGGCCGTGAACGCCGGCGTGCGGTCGATCATGACCGGCCACCTCGTGGTCCCCGAGTGGGGCACCCAGCCGGTGACGCTGAACAAGCACGCGATCGACCTGCTGCGCTCGGAGCTCGGGTTCACCGGCGCGGTGATCACCGACGGCCTGGACATGAAGGCCGTCGGCGGCGACCTGGCTCACGGCGCCGTCCGCGCCCTCGCCGCCGGCGTCGACGCGCTCTGCCTCGGCGGCATCGCGCTGGACGACACCGACCTGCAGTGGCTGACCGACTCGATCGTCGCCGCCGTGAAGGCCGGCGAACTGTCCGAGGAGCGCCTGACCCAGGCGGCAGCCCGCTCGCTGGCGCTGGGCCTGCCGCCGTCGACCGTCGACGCCCACGACGCTGAGATCGGTCTCACGGCCGCTCGACGCGCCATCGAGGTGCGCGGCCGGGTTAGTGTCGGTGCCGACCCGGTCGTCGTCGACCTGGTCGTGGACCCGTCGATCGCGGTCGGCGACGTCCCGTGGGGCCTGGGCCCCTACCTGCGGGAGGTTCTTCCCGGCACCGAGGTGATCGCCGCGCGCGACATCTCCGCCGACGAAGTTGCGAAGGCCGCGGGTGGCCGCACGATTGTCGTCGTGACGCGAGACGCCCACCGCCACACGAGCGCTCGACAACTGGTAACAAACCTAACTAATCTGCAGCTGGACGTGGTGCACGTCGAAACCGGTGTGCCGGGTCCGGACCTGGGCAGCGTCGCCCGCATCGACACCCACGGCGGTTCTCGGGTGAGCCTCCGAGCCGCGGCCGAGCTGATCCTGAAAGGCACGACATGACCACGCCCCAGCCAGGCCGGCACATGGCAGCGGAGATCGCCGAACAGCCGTCGATCTTCTCGTCGCTGTACTCCTCGCGCTCGGCCATCGCCGAGGTCGCCGCGGTGATCCGCGAACGCGCCCCGCGCTTCGTCCTGTTCGCCGCGCGCGGCTCCAGCGACCACGCCGCGATCTACGCGAAGTACCTGACCGAGATCCTCCTGGAGCTCCCGGCAGGCCTGGTCTCCGCGTCGACCACGACCCTCTACGGCGCCGAGCCCGATTTGCGCGACGTCCTGCTGGTCACCGTCTCGCAGTCCGGCGGCTCCCCCGACCTGCTGGAGGTCACCGCCGCCTACCGCAGGCGCGGCGCACTGACCGTGGCCGTGACCAACACGGCGTCGTCCCCGCTGAACGCGGCCGCCGAGCTGTCGGTGGACGTCTCCGCGGGCGTCGAGCACGCGGTGGCCGCCACCAAGACCTACTCGGCCACGCTGCTGGCGCTGTACCTGCTGATCGACGCCGTCCGCGGCGGCAACGGCGAGGCCGCCGCATCTCTGGGCGACCTTGCCCAGGTGACCCTGGACGCCTCGGCCCCCACGGTCGAGGAGGCGGTGCGCCGCTACCGGTTCGTGGACCGGGTCCTCACCACCGGCCGCGGCTACTCCTACGCCACGGCCCTGGAAGCCTCGCTCAAGCTCGCCGAGACCTCCTACCTGGCCGCCCGCGCCTACAGCGGTGCCGACCTCCTGCACGGCCCGGTGGCCGCCGTGGACGGCGAAACCGCCGTCCTGGCCATCACGTCCATCGGCAAAGGCGGCGACTCGCTGCGTGACGCCCTGGACGTGGTCCACTCACGTGGCGCCGACGTCGTGGCGGTCGGCTCGGCCTCGGAGAAGGTCGGCGCGACCCTCGCCGTCACCATCCCGGAGACGGCCGAGGAAGTGGCGCCGGTGCTGGAGATCCTCCCCGTGCAACGCCTGGCCCACGGCCTCGCACTCGCGCGCGGCGGCGACCCGGACAGCCCGCGCGGCCTGAACAAGGTCACCCGCACCCGCTAGCCGCAACACGAAAGGGGCCCCGCTCGTTTTTGAGCGGGGCCCCTTTCGCGTTTCCTACTGTCCTGCGGTGGCGTAGCCGGCCACGACCGGCGCCACGGGTACCTCGGCGTCGAACACGACGCGACCGTCGACCCAGACCTTCCTGGGCCGCAGATCGTCGTCCCACCACACCAGGTCCGCGACGGCACCGGGTGCGAGCCGGCCGAGACCGGACTCGCCGATCACCTCGGCCGGCACGATCGTCGCCGAGGCGAGAGCGTCGGCCACCGGCACACCCACCGACACGATGTTGCGCACCGCGCGGTCGAGCGTGAGCGCCGAGCCCGCGATCGTGCCTTCCGGCGAACGCGGCACACCGTCCTCGGTGAGCAGCACGTCGGCCCCGCCGAGGTGGTAGCGGCCGGGCGGCATCCCGGCAGCGGCCACGGCATCGGTGACCAGCGCGACCCGTGCCCCGGCGGCGTTGAACACCAGGCGGCACACGTCCGGCCCGACGTGCGCCAGGTCGGCGATCAGCCCCAGCGTGAAGCGCTCGTCGACCAGAGCCACGCCGGGCACACCGGGTTCCCGGTGCCCCAACGGCCGCTGGGCGTTGAACAGGTGCGTCACCATCCGCGCCCCGGCATCAGCGGCGGCACGGGTCTGTTCGCCGGTGGCGTCGGAATGCCCGACGGCGACCAGCACCCCGGCCTCGACCAGCCGGCGCACGGCCTCCAGACCACCGGGCTGCTCCGGTGCCATCGTCACCATCCGCAACGCGCGGCGGAGCACGTCGTCGTTCAGCAGCGCCGAGATCTGGTCCGGCCCAGGCTCGACCATGAACGACGGGTCGTGCACCCCTGCCCGTTTGGGCGACAGGAACGGTCCCTCCAGGTGCACCCCCAGCGGCCGCGCGCCGACCCCGTCCGGCAACGCGGCCGAGGCGGCGAGAACGGCACGGGCCTGCCTGACGACCACGTCTACCGGCGCGGTGATCAACGTGGGCAGGAACCGGGTCACACCGGTGGACGGCAGAGCTTCGGCCACGGAACGCATTCCGGCGGCGTCCACCTCGGCGAAGTCGACGCCGACGGCGCCGTTCACCTGCACGTCGACCAGGCCCGGCGTCAGCAGGCCGTCGGACAGGACCTCCGCGCCGGGTGGTGCCTCACCGGTGGTCACTTCGACGATGCGGCCATCCCTGATCCGCACCGAGGCAGGACCGACGATCGTGCGACCGAGCAAAGCGCGCGGTGCTGCGACAACGGCGTCCAAGATCCCTCCTTGAATGGTCCAGACCATTATGGCCACAACAGGGGTTCTCGTCACGTCTCGTTAGTAGATAACCATCTTACATAGCATTTGGTGAATATGCGCCAGAAATGCCGTGATGCCGCGAAGATGACCATCCGTGGCGCATACTGGCCATCAGACATCCGAGGTCTACGACGAGTTGAGGGTGCCGTGGCAGTCACTGACGATGCGATCGTGCGCGTCAAGGAGATGATCGTTTCGGGCGAGCTCAAGCCCGGCGACCGCCTCCCGCGTGAGGCTGACCTGGCAGAACGACTCGGGCTGTCGCGCAACTCGCTGCGCGAAGCCGTGAAGGCACTGTCACTCGTACGAGTGCTCGACGTCCGCCAGGGCGACGGCACCTACGTCTCGTCACTGCGCGCGGACGACCTGCTCGGCGCACTCTCGTTCGTGCTCGACCTGCACCGCGGTGAAGATTCGGTGCTGGAAGTCCTCCAGGTCCGCCGCATCCTCGAACCGGCCGCCGCCGCGATGGCCGCCCAGCGCGTCGACCAAGACGAGATCATGAAGCTGCGCGCCCTCTGCGACGCCGCCGAGTCCGCGAAGTCCGTGGAGGAACTCGTCGAGCACGACCTCGAGTTCCACCGCGCCATCGCGCAGTGCTCCGGCAACGCCTACCTGGCCCAGCTCCTCGACACCCTGGCCGGCCCGACCGTCCGCGTCCGAATCTGGCGCGGCATCACCCAGTCGAACGCAGTCGACCGCACCGTCGCCGAACACCGCGCCATCGTCGACGCCCTGGCCGCACACCAGCCGGAACTCGCCCGCAGCTGGTCCACGGTGCACGTGGCCGGCGTCGAGCAGTGGCTGTCGGACCTGGCCTAGTCGAACTCGCCGCGCTTGACGGCGTCCAGGAACACGCCCCAGCCGGGCGCAGCGATCGTCGAAGCTTGATTCTTGGAGTCACGCACAAGCGCTGTTGAGCTGGTCAACGCAACCTCGACGCAGTCGGTTTCTTCTCCGTTGTTGCTACGACTGCTCTTGCGCCACACAGCGGACACTTCGACCCCTACCTCTCAGCAGCCAGCCTCTCGATCCACGCGGCGGACTGCTCGGGGGTCAACGCCAGCTTCGAGAGATGCTTGAAATCGAGGCTAGCAGTCTTCACCAGAGCCGGATCCTCGCTCTGGAACGACCCCCGGTTGTATTCGACGTACAGCACCTGAGGGTCGCCGGAATAGGGGAAGTCCAGCAGACTGAACGCGCCGTTGTGCCCGTCGTGCAGGCCGGCCGAGTCGAGAAAGACCTGGACCGTGACGTTGGGCAACTCACCGACTTGGTTGATGTGCAACAGCTGGCTGCGATCGGCATGGACCATCGCCGCCTCGCCGATCACCGCGTGGAGCTGAAGAGGATTGTCGCCGTGGAGTCGCTGCTGACGGCGCTCTCGAATGGCGATCTGCTGCTCGATCCACTTCCGCGAACGTGGTGTCCGCGAACCGCTGAACAACGCATCCATGTAGGACCTGATCTGCAGCAGGCCAGGGATGTAGATCGGCTGCACCGTCCTGATCCTGGTCGCGTCGTGCTCCAGGCTGAGGTAGCCGCGGCCCTCCTCTCGATACTGGTGCCACCAGGCCTTTTCGACTGCCAGGTTCCACATCTCGACGTAGGGCGCGGTGTCGTCGGCGATCACGCCGTACATGTCGAGCATCGTCTCGAACGCGCTGTAGTCCGGCACCTGGCCGTTCTCGATGCGGCTGACCTTGGCGATGTTGTAGTGCAGCCGCTCGGCGATGTCCTTCTGGCTGAGGCCGGCCCTCTCCCGCAACTCCTGCAGCACCCTGCCGAGCCGCCTCTGCCGGAACGTGGGTTCGGACACGAATGAGACGTTATCGGTGTGATCTGGAATCTGAGATTCTCACTGCGCTCAGACCTGCCGCAGCTGTTCCAAGACCACCCGAACGGCTGGCTGGCCGTCCGCCCGGTTCCGCACCACCGCCGAAACGGTCCGGAAGACCTGCTGCTTCAACGGCCGCAACGCCACCCCGGGCCGCCGCGCCACCGACGGCACCAACGCCACACCTAGGCCGGCCTCGACCAGTCCGCACATCACGCCGAAGTCGTCGCAGTAGGCCTGCGCCCGCGGTACGAACCCGGCCGCGCCGCACGCTCGCTGCGTCAGTTCGTGGCAGGACGCGTCGGTGCGCGGCATGATCCACGGACGGTCGGCCAGCACGGCGAGGTCCACGGAATCCTGCTGCACCAACGGATCTGACAGCGGCAGCGCCACGTTCACCGGCTCCACGAACAGCTCGTGCGACTCGCAGGAAGCGGGCAGCGAGCGCGGCATGATGTTGTACGAGTGGATGACGGCGATGTCGATGTCGCCGCGCCGCAACGCCGGCAGCGACGCCTCGGGTTCCATCTCGTGCACGAACAGGTCCACATCGGACCCGTGCGCCGACCGCAGCACCTGGATCACCCGCGGCAGCAAGGCGGCGACCGACACGAACGTCCCGATGCGCACCACACCGGACACGGAGGTCCGCAACGACGCCAGGTCCGCTTCGGCGGCGGCCAGCTGGTCGAGGACCAGCTGGGTGTGAGCGGCCAGGACGTGGCCGGCGCGGGTCAACGAGAGGCGGCGCCCGTCCCGTTCGACGAGAGCGACGCCGGCCTCGCGTTCCAGCGCGGCGAGTTGCTGGGACACAGCCGGGGAGGTCACGTGCAGGGCTTCCGCGGCGGCGGTGACCGTGCCGTGGACCGACAGGGCGTGGAGCAAACGGAGCCTTCGTACGTCCAACACAAAGCTCAGCTTAACGTTCCGGGCAGAACTTCTAACTGGAACTTTGCGAAGACTGGAGCCACGCTGGAGTCATGTTCGGACGAGTGCTGGTAGCGATGGTCACCCCGTTCACCCCCGACGGTGACCTGGACCTCAAGGGCGCGCAGGAGTTGGCGGCGCACCTCGTCGGCAAGGGTGGCGCGGACGGGCTGGTCGTCAACGGCACGACCGGCGAGGCGCCGACCACGACCGACGCCGAGAAGGCGCAGATCATCAGGGCCGTGAAGGAAGCGGTCGGCGAGAAGGCCCAGATCCTCGCGGGCGTGGGCACCAACTCCACCCGCCACACCATCGAGCTCGCGCACCAGGCCGAGCAGAGCGGCGCTGACGGCCTGCTGGTCGTCACGCCGTACTACAGCAAGCCCACGCAGGAAGGCGTCGAGAACCACTTCAAGCAGGTGGCGAACGCGTCCGGCCTGCCCGCGCTGCTCTACGACATCCCCGGCCGCACGGGCACGGCGATCGAGACCGAGACGCTGCTCCGGCTCGCCGAGCACCCGCGCATCGTCGGCGTGAAGGACTGCAAGGTCGACCTGCTCGCGACGGCCCGCGTGATCGCCGAGACCGGCCTCGACTACTACTCCGGCAACGACGAGCTGATCCTGCCGCTGTACTCGATCGGCGGCGTCGGCACGGTCAGCACCGTCGGCCACGTCGTCGGCAACGAGATCAAGGCGATGCTCGACGCCTACGACGAGGGCGACAACAAGGAGGCCCTGCGCCGCCACCAGGCCCTGCTGCCGGTGATCACCGCGATCATGACCCGCGAACCTGGTGCCGTCGCGGTCAAGGCCGCGCTCAGCCTGCTCGGCCTCCCGGCCGGTCCGGTCCGCGAACCGCTCGTCGGAGCGACTCCGGAGCTGATCAACGAGCTGAAGGCGCTGTTCGCCTGATCAGTTCGCCTGATCAAACGGTGGAGAGCAGGTTGCGTCTGTAGGTTCGGCTTGGGTCCAGCCACCGGGGCCGGGTGAACACCGGTATGCCGGACACCATCGTCACTTCCCACTCGCTCTGGTGCACGAGCGTGTGATGCGACCTGCACAACAGCACGGCGTTGTCGACGGAGGTCTCGCCTCCGTCCGCCCACCCTCGAACATGGTGACCGTCGCAGTGTCTCGGCGGCCGATCACACGATGGGAACGCGCATCCCTTGTCCCTGGCGACGAGGAGGCGGCGGATCGAGGCGGGGAAGGTGCGGGTCTTGCGGCCGATGTCCATCGGCTCGGACCGCCCGCCCAGCACCACCGGGATCACCCCGGCGTTGCAGGCCAGCTGGCGGACCTCGGCGGCGGCGATCCGCTCGCGGGTGTCGAGCATCGCCGCGCCGATCTCGTGGGTCAGGTCGTCGTAGCTCATCGTGAGCGTCAGCGTGACGGGCTCACCGCCGTGTTCGGGCAGCTGATCGGCACGCAACATCAGGTCGACCAGCTCCGCGAACGCATCGCCTTCGCGTTCGGCGCGGCTGCGCGGATCAGGGCCTTCGTCGGCGGTGGCCGGGCGCGGCTTGGCCAGCGGGTCGATCATCGCCTCGAACTTGGCGCCCGCGACCTTGTCCAGCTTCGCCCAGACCTCCAGCTGGTCGTCGGTCCACCGCATGCGCAGCTGGTTCCGCGGCCGCTTCGGTTCGGCGTCGCGCGGCTCCGGGTCGTGCTGGTAGAGGCGGTAAGCGAGCTCCTTGCCGAACGAGCGCACAGCCGCGGGTTCGTGCTCGCGCGCGAACTCCACCACTGACTGCTCGGCTTCCGCGGGCAGCTCCTTCATCACCTCGGCGACCACGGTGACGTGCTCGCCGGACAACGCGCCCTCGGCCATCGCGCCGGCGGTGGCGGGCAGTTCGGGATCGAGCCGCGCACCCGTCGGGGTCAGCTGCCCCGTCAACGCCAACGCGCGGGCAAGCCATTGCTGCGAGGTCTTCAGATCCCACCGCACCGCGTGCCGCAGCACCTGAGCCAGATTCTTGTAGCCCAGTTCGGTCGCGGCACCGCGCCGCTCCAACTCGGCGATCTTGCGCATCATCGCGTGCTCCCGGACCCGGAGCTCCGCCACCTCCGCGACGACACCACAAAGGAGCTCGTCGGTGGCGAGGAGGGCGAGGTCGGGTTCGTTCACGTGTTCGACGCTACCGCAAGATCACGACGAAACCGCACGTCACAGCGTTCTCGATCGGGTGAATCCACAGCGCCGACCCAATGATCAGAGCGCGTAGATCCGGCTAGCGGTGCCCGAGAAGATCGCGGTCTGCTCGTCGGGTGACAGCTCGGAGACCAGTGAACGAGCAGCGGAAAGCCAGTCGGCGTAGGAAGCCGCGAGCAGGCACACCGGCCAGTCCGAGCCGAACATCAGCCGGGACGGGCCGAACGCGTCCAGCACGACCTCGAAGTACGGCCGCAGTCGCGCAACGTCCCACGACGCCCAGTCGGCCTCGGTGACCAGGCCGGACAGCTTGCACGTCACGTTCTCGTGTGCCGCCAGCGAGCGGATCGGCTCGGCCCACTCACCAACACCCGAAGACCCGATCGCGGGCTTCGAGCAGTGGTCCACCACGAACTGCACGTTCTCCAGCGCCGCCACGGTCCGGCGCGCGGCCGGCAGCTGATGCGGCAACGTCAGCAGGTCGTAGACCAGCCCGTGAGCGCCGACCTGCGCCAGCCCGTGCCAGACGTCCTTGCGGCACAACCACTCCGGGTCCGGCTCGCCCTGCACCTGGTGCCGGATCCCGCGCAGCCACGAACCGTCGGGCCCGTCCACCAACGCCGCCAGGGCGTCGCCGACACCCGCGGACGTCAGGTCGGTCCAGCCCACCACCGCGGCGACGACGTCCGAAGACGCCGCCACCGCCAGGAGCTCCGGCGTCTCCTCCGGCACGCACACCGTCTGCACCAGCACGGAAGCCGACACGTCGGGTGCGGCCGAGACGAAGTCCGGCTCCAGGAACGACCGCCTGATCACGCCCATCGGCGGATCGGTGATCCAGTCCTGGTCGCGGACCGAGAGATCCCACAGGTGGTGGTGCGCGTCGACGATCACGGGGTCGGCACCTCCGAACCGAGCAGCCCCAACGACTTCAGCTCCTCCCACAGGCCGGCGGGGATCGGCGCCGAGAAGTAGGCCGCGTTCGACGTCATCTGCTCGGCGGTCCGCGACCCGATCACGACGGACACGACGGCGGGATGCCCGAGCGCGAACTGGATCGCCACCTCCGGCAACGTCACGCCGTGCCGCTCGCAAACGGAAGCGATCGCGCGGGCACGAGCGACCAGCGCGGCGGGCGCGTCCTCGTAGTTGTACTTCGCGTCGGACGCCACGACGGGCTTCGACAGCAGTCCGGAGTTGAACACCCCGCACGCCACCACCGAGACACCGCGCTCGACGCACGCGGGCAGGAACGACGGCAGCGCGGGCTGTTCCAGCAACGTGTACCGCCCGGCCAGCATCACCACGTCGATGTCGGTCTCGCGGACGAACCGCTCCGGCATCTCCCACTGGTTCATGCCCACGCCGATCGCACCCACGACGCCCTGCGCCCGCAGCTCTTCCAGCGCCGGGTAGGCCTCGCCGAAGGCCACGTCCCAGTACTCGTCCGGGTCGTGGATGTAGACGATCTCCACCCGGTCGGTGCCGAGACGCTCCAAAGAGGACTCGATGGACCGGCGAACGCCGTCGGCCGAGTAGTCCCGGACGCGCCGGAACTGGCGCGGCACCGCGAAACCCTCGTCGTCGAACCCGACGCCGTCGGAAGGCTCCAACAGCCGTCCGACCTTCGTGGAGAGCACGTACTCGTCGCGCGGCCGCCCGTCCAAGGCGACGCCGAGTCGCCACTCCGACAACCCGAGCCCGTAGTGCGGCGCGGTGTCGAAGTACCGGACGCCGGTCTGCCAGGCCGCCTCCACCGCGCCGAACGCCTCGGCGTCGGAGACCTCCCGGTACAGGTTGCCGATCGGCGCACCACCGAAGCCCAGACGAGACACAGCGACCTTCACGGCAGCTCCCACACGAGTCGCACATCGGGTTCGGCGCCGGAGTAGTCGTCGGAGACCTCCAGCAGTTCCGCCATCCGAGCCTGCCACGGAACGTTCGCCGGGTGCTCGGCCAGATAGGCCCTCATCGCGCGGTAGTCGTCCACCTCGACCAGGTGGAACAGGTCGCGACCAGAACGCCAGATCCGCCACGAGTGCACCCCGGCCTCGCGCAACGCCCCGTCCAGCTCGGCCGGGATCGTCGCGTGGATGCGATCGTAGTCAGCCTCTCGCCCAGCCAGAAGCCTCGTGTGCAACGCAACGGTCTCCACCGGGCTCACTCCTGCTTCTGGCCGGTCGCGAACCGCGTCACGATCAGCGCGAGGATGATCACCGCACCGTACGAGGCCTTGATGTAGAAGCCGGACACGCCCTGCAACCGCAGGATCTGCTCCACGAGCCCCAGCATCAGCACGCCCGACAGCGCCCCGAACAGCGTGCCCTTGCCGCCCTGCAACGAGATGCCGCCGATCACCGCGGCCGCGAAGACCTGGAAGATCATGCCCTCGCCCTGCGTGGCGGCCACCGACCCCAGCCGTCCGGTCATCAGGATGCCCGCGATCACGGCCAGCACCGAACCGATGATCAGCACGGTCCACACCACGCGGTCGACCCGGATGCCGGCGGCACGCGCGGCCTCCGAGTTACCGCCGATCGCGTACAACGAGCGGCCCGCGCGCAGGTACTTCAGCACGAAGATGCCTGCCGCGTAACAGGCGACGCAGATCCACACCGCCGCCGGTAGCCCGAGCCACGTCGTGGAACCCAGGTACAGGAACGACTCCGGCACGTCGATCAGCGACTTGCCCTCGGTGACCGCGAGCTGCAGGCCGCGCAGCATCGTCAGCATGCCCAGCGTCACCATGAACCCGGACAGCCCGACCTTCAGGATCAGGAACCCGTTCAGCCCACCGATGAGAACACCGATCAGCAGGCACAACGGCAACGCCAGCCAGGCCGCGAGCCCGACGTCCAGCCCACCGGCCGAGGACGGGATGATCAACGCGACCGCCAGCGCCGGCGCGAGACCGACCGTCGACTCGAGCGACAGGTCCATCTTGCCGACGATCAGGATCATCGCCTGCCCCAGCACCAGCAACGACAGCTCGCTCTGCTGGGTCAGCACGGCGATCAGGTTGTTCGGCGTGAGGAAGATCGGCGACAGGATCGCGCCGATGACCAGCAGAAGGATGATCACCGGGACCAGCGCGAGGTCCTGGTACCTCGCCAGCCGGAACTTCTGCTTCTCCGGCACGGGCGCCGAGACAGGCGGAGTCATGGCCTTGGTCATTCCGAGCTCATTCCTTCGATCGCAGAGATGAGTTCCTGATCGCGCCAGCCGCGGGCGAACTCGCGCACGACCCGGCCGTGGAACAGCACCAGGACGCGGTCGCAGACCCGCAGGTCGTCGAGCTCGTCGGAGACGACGATCGCGGCCTTGCCCCGGCGCGCCTGCGCGTCGACGACCCCGAGCAGCGACTCCTTGGACTTCACGTCGACGCCCGCGGTCGGGTTGATCAGCACCAGCACCGACGGGTCGCCGGCCAGCGCACGCGCCATCACGACCTTCTGCTGGTTGCCGCCGGACAGGTCGGACACCGGCTGGTCCGGCCCGGCGGCCTTCACGTCGTAGGACGCGATCGCCGTGCTGCCGGCCGAGCGTTGCGCCGACGGCCACACGAACGACCCCGCCGTGCTCATCGTCGCGTTCTCCGCGATCGACAGGTCCAGCACGAGCCCCTGGTGGTGCCGATCCCGCGGTACGCAGCCGATTCCGGCCTTCAAAGCGGCCGGGACATCGCCTCCACGCACCACCGAACCGTTCACCGAGATCGTGCCAAGAGACGGCTTGCGCAGCCCGTAGACGGTCTCGGCGAACTCGTGCTTGCCCGACGACGCACTGCCCGCGAGCCCGATGACCTCGCCGCGCGTCGCGGACAGCGAGATGCCCGAGAAGTGGTCCCCGCTCAACGACGACACGGTCAGCACCTCCTCGTCCGAGGAGGGCCTGTCGTCGCCGCTGGGCACGTTCAACCCGCCGGCCTCGCCCGTCATCGCCTCGATCAGGCCGGGCTTCGACATCTCGGCGACCGGCGCGGTGACGATGTGCCGCGCGTCGCGGTAGACCGTCACCGTCTGGCAGACCTCGTAGACCTCCTGCAGGTGATGGGAGATGAACAGGAACGTCACTCCCTTGTCCTGCAACGACCTCATCCGGTCGAACAGCCGCTCGATCGCCGGGCCGTCGAGCTGCGCGGTCGGCTCGTCGAGGATCACGAACCGCGAGCCGATCGACAGCGCCCGCGCGATCTCGACGAGCTGCCGCTGCTCGACGGTCAGCGCGGACACCAGCGCGTCCGGCCGCACCGCCACGTCGTAGGTCTCCAGCAACTCGGAGGCCTGCTGCCGCAGCTTCTTCCAGCTGATCAGGCCGCCACCGAGGTCCTGCCGGTTGATGAACAGGTTCTCGGCGACCGACAGCTCCGGCACGACCGTCGACTTCTGGTAGACGCACGCGACGTGCCGGCGCCACGCCGAACGGTCGGCGACGGGCGGCGCGGGTTCGCCGAAGAAGGAGACCTCGCCCGCGTCCGGCGCCCGCATGCCGGTGAGGATCGAGACCAGCGTCGACTTGCCCGCGCCGTTGCGGCCGACGAGCGCGTGCGACTCACCGGCGCGGATCTCGATGCCCACGTCGTCCAGCGCGAGCGTGCGCCCGAACCTCTTCGTCACGCCCCGCGCGACGGCAGCGAATTCGTTCATCAGATCTGGTTGCCCCAGAACGCCTTGTCGTCGACGTTCTCCTTGGTGATCAGCGGCGCCGGCAGCTGGTCCTCGAGACGGCCGCCACCGACGTCGACGATGTTCGAGTCGTGGTCGGTCGGGCCCGGCTGGAACGTCTTGCCCTCGACCGCGGCCTTCGCGTAGAAGAGCGCCCACTGCGCGTAGAGGTCGGCCGGCTGCGAGACGGTCGCGTCGATCTCGCCCTTGCGGATGGCTTCGAGCTCCGCCGGGATGCCGTCGTTGGAGACGATGAAGATGTGCTTCGGGTCGGTCGGCGGGACCAGCAGACCCTTCTGCCGCAGCACCTGCAGCGTCGGCGCGAGGAACGCACCGCCTGCCTGCAGGTAGATGCCGTTGATGTCCGGGTGCTGGTTCAGCCTGGTCTGCAGGGCGGCGGCCGCCTTCGCGCCCTCCCAGTCAGTCGGCTCCTCGAACACGGTGATGCCGGGGTAGTTCTGCTTCATGCAGGCGGCGAACGCCTCGGAGCGGTCGCGGCCGTTGACCGACGACAGCGCGCCCTGGAACTCGACGACCTTGCCCTTGCCGCCCAGCTTGTCGCCGAGGAACTTGCAGGCCTTCTCGCCGTACGCCTTGTTGTCCGCGCGTACGACCATGTAGGTCTTGCCCTTGTCCGGCCGGGTGTCGACGGTGACCACCGGGATGCCGGCCTTGTCGAGCCGGTCCAAGGTGGACGCGATCGCGCCGGTGTCCTGCGGGGCCATCACGATCGCCTTGGCGCCCTGCGACTGCAGCGACTGCGCGTTGGCGACCAGGTTCTCGACCTTGTTCTGTGAGTTGGTCGGGTTCAGCAGGTTGATCCCGAGTTCCCCGGCCTTGTCCGGGAAGTACTTGATGTAGGAGTTCCAGAAGTCGGTGTCGGCGCGCGGGTGGTCGGCGCCGATCGGGCCGACACCGCCGGCACCGGTTCCGGCCGCTCCGCCGCCACAGGCGGTCAGTGTCAGAGCACCGGCGAGCGCGAGGCACACCGCGGCGGTGAGGTTGCGACGCTTCATCGTTGAGTTGCCTTTCATGACTGCTGGGGACGCAAGCGCAGGCCGTGCATGCCACCGTCGACCGCGAGGATCGTGCCGGCGGTGGAACCCGACAGCGGGCTCGCCAGGTAGGCGACGGCTCCCGCGACCTCGTCGGCGGAGACGAGCCTGCCGTGCGGCTGGCGTGCCTCCAGTGCGGCTCGTTCGGCCTCCGGGTCGGGCGCCGAGTCGAGCAGGCGGCCCACCCACGGGGTGTCCGCCGTGCCGGGGGCGACCGCGTTGACGCGAATGCCCTCGCGCACGTGGTCGGCGGCCATGGCGAGCGTCAGCGAGTACACCGCGCCCTTGCTGGCCGAGTAGAGAGCGCGCTGCGGGAGCCCGGCCCAGGCAGCGATCGAGCAGGTGTTGACGATCGCCGCGGACGGCGAGTTCCGCAGGTGCGGCAACGCGGCCCGCGACACCCGGACCATGCCCAGCACGTTGACGTCCAGCACCTTCAGCCACTCGGCGTCGTCGTTGGCCGTGACGTCGCCCTGCGCGCCGATGCCCGCGTTGTTCACGACGACGTCGAGCCGTCCGAACCGCTCGACGACCTCGTCGATGGCGGCCTTGACGCTCTCGTCGTCCGACACGTCCGCGCGGATGCCGACGAGCGGGTCCGCGACGTCCGGGTTGAGGTCCAGTGCCACGGCCGTGGCCCCGCGCGACGCCAGCAGCTCGGCCGTGGCCAGGCCGATGCCGGACGCGCCGCCCGTGACGACGGCGACAAGTCCTGCGAAGTCAGTCATTCTCAGCCTCCAGTGCCGTCCACACAGGACCCCCTGGGTAGACGTAGTCGGCCAGCGTCTCGTCCTTGAGCTGGGCGGAGAACCCCGGCTCGGCAGGTGCCAGGTAGCGGCCGCGCTCGACGACGGCCGGGTCCAGGAAGTGCTCGTGCAGGTGGTCGACCCACTCGATCACCCGGTCGCCGACCTCACCGGAGACGGCCACGTAGTCGAAGAACGACAGGTGCCGCACCAGTTCGCACAGGCCGACCCCGCCGGCGTGCGGGCACACCGGGATGTCGAACTTCCTGGCCAGCAACAGGATCGCGATGTTCTCGTTCACGCCCGCGACCCGGCAAGCGTCGAGCTGCAGCACGTCGATCGCACCGGCCTGCAGCAGCTGCTTGAAGATCACGCGGTTCTGCACGTGCTCGCCGGTGGCGATCCTGATCGGGGACAGTGCGTCCCCGATCGCGCGATGCGCCAGCACGTCGTCCGGGGAGGTGGGCTCCTCGATCCAGTACGGGTCGTACGGCGCCAGCTCACGCATCCAGCGGACCGCCGTGCCGACGTCCCAGCGCTGATTCGCGTCCACCGCGACGCGCACCTCGTCGCCGACGACCTCGCGGGCGAGCTTCATCCGGCGCACGTCGTCGTCCAGGCTGCCGCCGACCTTGAGCTTGATCATGCCGAAGCCGTCGGCGAGTGCCTGCCGGGCGAGGTTCGCGAGCTTCTCGTCGGAGTACCCGAGCCAGCCAGGTGACGTCGTGTAGGCCGGATAGCCGTCGCGGGCAACGGTGTCCGCGCGCCCGGTCTTGCCGGGCTCGGCCTCGCGCAGGATCCGCAGCGCCTCGTCGGGCGTCAGGGCGTCGGACAGGTACCGGAAGTCGACGAGGCTGACGATCTCCTCCGGCGACATCCGGGCCAGGAACCGCCAGACCGGCAGCCCGGCGCGGCGCGCGGCGAGGTCCCACGCGGCGTTGACCACGGCGCCGATCGCCATGTGCGCGACGCCCTTCTCCGGGCCGAGCCAGCGGAGCTGCGAGTCGCCGATCAGCTCGAAGTACAGCTCTGCCAGCGCTTTCGCGTCCTCCGGCACGTCCTTGCCGACGATGTGCGGTGCCAGCGCCTTGATCGCGGCGGCCTGCACGTCGTTGCCGCGGCCGATGGTGAACGCGAGCCCGTGGCCCTCCGGCCCGTCGTCGGTCCGCAGCACCACGTACGCGGCGCTGTAGTCCGGGTCCGGGTTCATCGCGTCGGAGCCGTCGAGCTCGCGCGAGGTCGGGAACCGGATGTCCAGCACGTCCAACTCGGTGATCCTGGGCATGGGTCAGGCCTGCCCGAGGGTCTGGCGTTGCGTCCCGAGGCCTTCGATCTCCAGCTCGACGACGTCACCGGCGCGCAGGTACGGCTTGGGCTCGGGCTGCCCCAGCGCCACCCCAGCGGGTGTACCTGTGTTGATGACGTCACCCGGTCGAAGGACAAGGAACTGGCTGAGGTAGCGCACGATCTCCGCGATCGGAAAGATCATGTTCTTGGTGGACGAGTTCTGCTTGATCTCGCCGTTCACCCAGAGCCGCATCTCGAGGTTCTGCGGATCGGCGATCTCGCCGGCGGGCACGAGGAAGGGGCCGAGCGGGTTGAACGTCTCGCAGTTCTTGCCCTTGTCCCACGTACCGCCGCGTTCGATCTGGAACTCCCGCTCGGAGACGTCGTGCGAGAGCACGTACGCGCCGACGCACGCCAGAGCGTCCTCTTCGGACTCCAGGTAGCGAGCGGTCCGCCCGATGACGACACCGAGCTCGACCTCCCAGTCGGTCTTCACGGACCGGCGCGGGACGAGCACCTCGTCGTACGGGCCGACGATCGTGTCGGGCGTCTTGAGGAACATCACCGGCTCGCCCGGGATGTCCGCGCCGGTCTCCTCCGCGTGGTCGCGGTAGTTGAGGCCGATGCAGATGACCTTGCCGGGACGCGCGAGCGGCGGTCCGACCCGGACGCCCTCGGTGTCCACGACCTCCAGCTCGCCGGCGTCGAGCGCGGCACGGACGCGCGCCACGCCGTCGTTCGCGAGGAACGCGCCGTCGATGTCCGGCGTGATCGGCAGGAGGTCGTACGTGGTCCCGTCGTCGGTCCTCACCGCAGGACGTTCATCGCCGACCGGCCCCAGGCGCAAGAACTGCACGGCCGTTCCTCCTTCTGCTCACACCGCACGAAATACATCGGATGTATAGCCCCGCAGGGGCACGTTCGTCTAGGCCTCACGCGTAAGTCGTCCGATGAATAAGAGAGATTGATCATGAAGTTGTTGGCCGCGTCACTCCTGGCCGGCGCCCTGCTCACCCCGTCCGGCCCGCCCGAGAATGTAACCGTTTTCGTGGAGCTGACCTCGACGGCTGCCGTCGACATGGGCACGGCCGCCCAGGCCCGTTCCGCGCGGAACGAGACCTCGGAGCGCGCCGAGGAGGTCGTCTCCCGCTCCGGGGGCCGCGAAGTCGCCAGGACGACCAACGCGGTGCCCGGTGTCGTCCTGGCGACCGCCAGGTCACGCCTGTCCGCTCTGTCGCGTATGCCCGAAGTGCGGGCGGTGCACCGGATGGTGCCGAAGAAGGTCGCCAACGCGTCGGCCGTCCGCCTCACCCGCACGGCCGACGCGTGGAAGTCGATCGGACGCCTCGGCGAGGGCATGCGCATCGGCGTGATCGACACCGGCATCGACTACCGGCACGCGGACTTCGGTGGCGGCCCCACCGAAACATTTCCCACTGGCAAGGTCGTCGGCGGCCACGACTTCGCGGGCGACGCCTACACCGGCAGGCCGGGATCGCTGCCGGAGCCGGACGCCGACCCGATGGACTGCGGGGGTCACGGCACGCACGTCGCCGGGACCGCGGCCGGGTTCGGCGTCAACGCCGACGGCACTACCTATCGCGGTTCCTACGACTCCGTCGACCTCGACGCGATGAAGATCGGACCGGGGACGGCGCCGCGCGCGTCGCTTTACGCGTTGAAGGTGTTCGGCTGCAAGGGCGGCACCGACCTGACCGCCAAGGCGCTGGACTGGGCGCTCGACCCCAACGGCGACGGCGACTTCGCCGACCGGCTCGACGTGGTGAACCTGTCGCTGGGCGGCGACTTCGGCACGCCGGACGACCCGGACGCGCTGTTCGTGCGCAAGCTCGTGGAGCACGGCGTGGTCGTGGTCGCGGCGGCCGGGAACGGCGGCGACTTCTACGATGTGGCCGGATCTCCCGGCAACGCCGCCGAGGCGATCTCCGTGGCGAACAGCCGTGACGCGTTCTCGATGCTGGACGGGCTGGAGGTCGCCGGTCGTCGGTGGCCGGGGCAGTACAGCCAGCTCTACAAGGGCTCCTTCGACCTCACGCTGCCCGTCGTGCGGCTTTCGTCCAATGTGGATGGTTGTCAGCCGATCTCCGAGCCGCTGGCCGGGAAGATCGTCTGGCTGGAGTGGGACGACAGCGACGCCACGCGTGCCTGCGGTTCGGGTGCCCGGACGGACAACGCCTGGAAGGCCGGTGCGGCCGGGGTGCTGCTGCCGACCACGTTGCCGGTTTTCGCGGCCGGGATCGCCGGGAACGCGCACATCCCGGCGTTCCAGCTGACGGCGGCGGCCTCTCAGGCGCTGCGGCCGGAGTTGGAGGCCGGGACGCTGACGGTGCGCCTGACCTCGGCGTTGAAGCTCGCGGTGCCGTCGGTGGAGCCGTCGATCGCGGACACGATCACGCCGTCGTCGTCGCGTTCCCGCTCGTCGATCGCGGTGGCGGCGCCCGGTGACACGGTCTTCTCCGCGGCCTCCGGGACGGCGTCGGACGGCGTGTCGATGAGCGGCACGTCGATGGCCGCGCCACACGTGGCCGGGATCGCGGCCCTGCTGCGCGAGGCTCATCCGGAGTGGACGGCCGAGGAGATCAAGGCAGCGCTGATGAACACGGCCGCCGGTGTGGTGCGGTCCGCGGACGGCGCGCGGGAGGCGCCGATGCGGGTCGGTGCCGGCCGGGTGGACGGGCTCGCCGCGTTGTCCACCGACGTGCTGGCGCTGGGCGACGCGTCGTTCGGCACGGTCGAGGCCGACAGCCCCGTGCTGATGCGCCGGAAGATCCGCCTGGTCAACAAGGGGACCGAGACCGTCCGCCTGCACGCGCGCTACGAGCCGACCACCACCGTGCCCGGTGTGTCGTTCCACGTCACGGTGCCCTACGTCGTGGTGCCGGCGGGCGGATCGGCGTCCGTGCCCGTGCAGCTTCGGATCTCGCACCCGGCCGCGTTGCGCAAGACGCCCGACCCCACCGTCTCGCGGGACGAGGGCCGCCAGTTCCTGGCCGAGGCGTCCGGGCTGCTGACGTTCAGCGGTGACCGGACGCTCCGGGTGCCTGTCTACGCGGCACCGAAGCCGGTGTCGCGCCTGACCGTGACGGGTGACCGGGTCTCCGGCCGCGGCCTCGACCAGGAGGACTACCGCTCGCGCATGACCGTGCTCCAACTCGGCGCGCACTCCGACCGGCTCCCCGACTGCGGCCCGGACGTGCAGGACGACTGCACCGCGAACCGCACCGCCCGCGGCGCCGACCTGCGCTACGTCGGCGCGACCGCGACGCCCGACCTGCTGGCGTTCGGCGTCGCGACCTGGAGCACCTGGGCGAACCTCGGCAGCAACACCCAGCCCGAGGTGCGTTTCTCGGTGGGCGGCAAGGACTTCGTGACCAAGGCCGTGAAGCCGACCAACGGCGGCGACGTGACCGCCGACGTCTGGCTCGCGCGCACTCTCGTCGCCGACACCGACGAGGTCGTGGACGAGCAACCGTTGAACGGCCTGGACGGCTCGTCCGACACGAACCTGTTCGACAGCGACGTCGTCGTGCTGCCGGTCTCGCGCGCGGTTCTGCCGTCCGGCCCGGTGACCTACACCGTTGGCATGAAGAGTCGTTACACCGCGCCCGCCGATTCGGACGAACGGGTCGATGTCGCCCTCGCGGCCGTGTTCGACTACGGCTTGACCGTTCCGTCACTGTCCACAGTGGTACGTCCGGGTGATCCGGTTCCGCCCGGATCGCTGGTGTTCTTCCACCACAACGCGACGGGTAATCGCGCACTGATCCGGTGACACCCGGTTGGGCGTGCCTCAGGTCCGCGACTCTCGGCATACTCGATCGTTATGGATCTGGTTGTGGGACTCGACGCCGGCGGCACCTCAACCAGGGCTTTGGTGCTCGGTCTGGACGGCGCCCGCCTGGGCCAGGGCCTGGCGGGCGGCGCGAACCCGAACTCGCACCCGCCGTCCGTCGCCGCCGCCCACATCGGCGAGGCCCTGACCGAAGCACTGGACGGTCTGGACTCCCGCAAGGTCCGTTGCGGAGTCCTCGGCATCGCGGGCGCCTCCCGGATGTCCGACCCCGCCGTCCTGGACCTCTTCCAGGAAGCCTGGGAACGCGCGGGCCTGCACTGCCCGATGCGCGTGGTCACCGACTGCGAGGCCGCCTTCGCCACCGGCACCTCGTCCCCCGACGGCACGGTCCTGGTGGCGGGCACGGGTTCCATCGCCGGCCGCATCGCCGACCACCGCATGGTCGGCCAGTCCGGCGGCTACGGCTGGCTGATCGGCGACGACGGCTCGGCGTTCTGGCTGGGCCGCGAAGCCGTCCGCGCCACGCTGCGGTTGCTGGACCTGGACGCACCCCTGGAGGGCCTGGCCACCGCCGTCCTGACCGCCGCCGGCGCCCGCAACCGCGGCCAGCTGATCACCGCCGTCAACGCCGCGGCGCCGATCAGGCTGGCGCGCTTCGCCCCGCTGGTCAGCTCCGCCTACCACCACGGCGACCCCGAAGCGCTGACGATCGTGGCGTCCGCCGCCCGCCTGCTCGCCGACACGGCCACAGCGGTCCGCGAGCCCTCCGACACCTCACCGATCGTGCTCGTCGGCAGCCTGATCAAGACCCCGATCGGCACCCACCTGAAGCAGGAACTCCTCACTCGCTGCAACGCCCAGGTCATCATGGCGACGGAGGGCGCGGCGGGCGCGGCGTGGCTCGCGGCCGTTGACGTGCTCGGACCCACGGCCCCGCGCCCGGTCTGCTGACCTGCCCAGGTTCCGCAGCGTGTCCGCAGCGCCACGCAAGGTCCATAGTGTGAGATATATTTCTCGGCTGCTGGTTCGACGCAACACGACCTTAAACTCCGCGTAACGCGGGTGTGACGTCGCGACGAGGCGGCGACAGGGCGTCTCCGCACAAGGCCGGACGGCTCGCGTTCTCCCGATTCCCACCTAGGAGGACGGCAGATGCCTGTGCTGGACGAGAAACTGGCCGACATTTACGCCGAGGTGCTGCGCCGCAATCCCGGCGAGAGCGAGTTCCACCAGGCGGTGTACGAGGTGCTGGACTGCCTCGGCCCGGTGGTCGCCAAGCATCCGGAGTACATCGACGCCGCCGTGATCAACCGGCTGTGCGAGCCGGAGCGGCAGATCATCTTCCGGGTGCCGTGGGTGGACGACAGGGGGACCGTCCAGATCAACAGGGGTTTCCGGGTCGAGTTCAACTCGGCGCTCGGCCCGTACAAGGGTGGCCTGCGCTTCCACCCGACCGTCTACCTCGGGATCGTCAAGTTCCTCGGCTTCGAGCAGATCTTCAAGAACGCGCTCACCGGTATGCCGATCGGCGGTGGCAAGGGTGGTTCCGACTTCGACCCGAAGGGCCGTTCCGACGGTGAGGTCATGAGGTTCTGCCAGGCCTACATGACCGAGCTGTACCGGCACATCGGCGAGTACACCGACGTTCCCGCGGGGGACATCGGGGTCGGGCAGCGGGAGATCGGTTACCTGTTCGGGCAGTACAAGCGGATCACCAACCGGTACGAGTCGGGTGTGCTCACCGGGAAGGGGCTCGCCTGGGGCGGTTCGCTGGTGCGCAAGGAGGCCACCGGCTACGGCACGGTCTTCTTCGTCGAGGAGATCCTGCGCCACCGGCACGACTCCTTCGAGGGCAAGCGGGTCGTCGTCTCCGGTTCCGGCAACGTCGCCCTGTACGCGATCGACCGTGTCCAGCAGCTCGGCGGGATCGTCGTGGCCTGTTCGGACTCGAGCGGCTACGTGTTCGAGGAGAAGGGCGTCGACCTCGAGGAACTCAAGCACGTCAAGGAGATTCGCCGCGCGCGGCTGAGCGAGTACGCCGACGCCAGGTCCGCGACCTTCGTGGAGGGCCGGTCGATCTGGGAGGTGCCGTGCGACGTCGCGCTGCCCTGCGCGACCCAGAACGAGCTGAACGGCACCGACGCGGCGATGCTCGTCGCCGGCGGCTGCTCGGTGGTGGCGGAGGGCGCGAACATGCCGTGCACGCCGGAAGCGGTGCGGGTGCTGGGAGAGGGAGGCGTCGTCTTCGCCCCCGGCAAGGCCGCCAACGCGGGCGGAGTGGCGACCAGCGCGTTGGAGATGCAGCAGAACGCGTCGCGCGACTCTTGGTCGTTCGACTACACCCTCGACCGGCTCGGCAGCACCATGCGCGGCATCCACGACCGGTGCCTGGAGACCGCCGAGGAGTACGGCGCTCCCGGCAACTACGTCGTCGGCGCCAACATCGCGGGCTTCACCAAGGTCGCGGACGCGATGCTCGCACTGGGCGTCGTCTGAGCACTTAGGAGGCGGACTCCGGCACCTGCGGGTGCCGGAATCCGGGATGCCCGGCAGGCAGCGCGCGCCGCAGCATCCACCCCGACACCAGGATGCAGACGATCTGCACCGGCCACGACAGCGCGAGCCGCAGCGTGGCCAGCCAGTACACCTGGGCGTCGAGCCACAGCGGCGTGAAGACGGCGACGCGCAGCACGTACTGCGCGACCCACGGCCACGAGGCGATGGAGTAGGCGCGCAGGAGGGCGGGATCGCGGCGCCAGCGGGTCTTCTGGCCCAGCAGGGTGCCGACGACCACGCCGAGCAACGGCCAGCGCACCGCGATCGAGCCTGCCCAGGCCAGCGCCGAGGCGACGTTGGACAGCAGCTGGATCAGGAAGAAGTCCTCGGCGCGGCCGGTGTAGAGGGCGATCAGGGCTGCCGCCACCACCGCCAGGACCGAGAACACGACGGCGCGGGGTTTCTGGCCGCGCACGAAACGCACGACGCCGATCACCACTCCACACAGGACGGCGGCGACGGCGCCCGCGCCGATCGAGTGACCGGACAGCAGCCAGCCCGCGACGAACGCCAGTGGCGGCAGGGAGGCGTCGAGGGCGCCGCCCCGGCCTCCGAGCAGTGATGCGAGCGACTCCTGGCGCACGTCCGTCATGGTTCCAGGGTGCCTTAGGTGAACCTAAGTCAGGTAACGGACCTGTATCGGGGATTGACCGCGGTGAACCAGGTCACTACCGTCTCCACGAAATCGTCTGGAAAGTTAACAGACAGGAGCGGACCTAATGCGTGCCGGAAGCCCACGACTGCTGCGGGAGATCAACGACCGCGCAGCCATCGAGGCTCTGCTGCGCAACGGGCCGCTGACCAGGTCGGAGTTGGAGGGCCTGATCGGCCTCTCCAAGCCGGCGACCGCACAGCTGCTCACCCGGCTGGAAACCGCCGACACCGTGGTCCGCGACGGGCTGCGCGGCGGTGGACGCGGGCCGCGTGCCCAGCTGTGGTCGGTCAACGGGGCGCTTGCGCACATCGCCGCCGTCGATCTCACCCCCGAGACGGTCGACATCGCGATCGCGGACATCTCCGGTGCCGTGCTCACCGAGCACAAGGCGCCGATGCCCGCGAAGCACGGCGTGCTGGAGGCGTTCGTGAGCGCGATCGGCAAGGCCTGCGCTCAGGCAGGTCTGAGCGCCGAAGAGTTGCTGCACGTCGTGGTGGGCTGTCCGGGCGCGGTGAACCCCGCGAACGGCGAGCTCGCCTACGCACCTCATCTGCCCGGCTGGAGCGGTTTCGACGTGCCAGGGCGGTTGCGGGAGCGGCTCGCGACCTCGGTGAGCGTCGAGAACGACGTCAACCTCGTCGCGCTGGAGGAGATGGTCGCCGGACGGGCCACGCGGGTGAGCGACTTCGTCGTCATCTGGCCCGCGGACCTCGTCGGTGCCGCCGTCGTCGTCAACGGGGTGCTGCTGCGCGGCGCTTCCGGTGGCGCGGGCGAGATCGACGGGCTGATGATCCCCGACCGCGCGACGGCCGACACCGGCACGGACCGCTCCGGCGGCACGTTCGGTGAGCTGCTCAGCAACACGTCGATCTGCAAGCTCGCCAGGGCCCACGGGCTCGCCGCGCGCAACGGCCACGGGGCCGTGCGCAAGGCGCTGGCCGCGGGGCCGGCGGGCCGCGAGTTCATGGCCGATCTCGCGAGGCGCATCGCCACCGGTGTGGCCAGCGTCGTCGCGGTGCTCGACCCGGAACTCATCCTCCTGTCCGGCGACATCGCCCAGGCAGGCGGAACCACGCTGAACGATCTCGTTGCCGCGGAACTGCGGCAACTGGTGGTGCCGAGGACACCTGTCCAGCTGGCGCTGGTGACCGGGAAACCGGTGCGCAGCGGCGCACTGCACTCGGCTCTGGCCGTCGCACGCGAGCAGGTTTTCGGCCTGCCGGCAGCCACCACGGCTCCATTCCGCGGCCCTGTGTCCTCGGCCTCAGCGGTCGCCGGGTCCCCACGTTGATCGAGAAGGAGTGCACATGCGCAAGCACACCCGTGCTGCCTTGCTCTGTGTCGCCGCAGCGCTGACCCTCACCGCATGTGCGGCGGGCAAGGGTGGTGGCGCGAGTTCCGACGCCGCCGCTGCTCCTGGCAAGGACGACAAGCTCACCCTCACGGTCTGGAGCAACTACTCCGACCGTGAGTACGAAGAGGTCACCAAGGCCCTCAAGACGTTCAACAAGAAGTTCCCGAACATCGAGATCAAGCACGAGGGCTCGCAGGACGACGACAAGATCACCGCGGGCATCCGGTCGGGCAACACGCCGGACGTCGCGCTGTCGTTCACCACGGACAACATCGGCCAGTTCTGCTCCTCCGGCGCGTTCCAGCCGCTGAAGTCCTACATCGAGCGCGACAAGGTCGACCTGAACCAGCTCTCCCCCGCCGTTCAGGAGTACACCGAGTACAAGGGCAACCGCTGCGCGATGCCCATGCTCACCGACGTCTACGCCATGTACTACAACAAGGACATGATGTCGGCGGCCGGCATCGCGACCCCGCCGAAGACGCTGGACGAGCTGTACGACGCGGCCGTGAAGGCCACCAAGAAGGCGGCGAACGGCGACATCGAGGTGGCGGGTTACCTGCCCACGATGGGCTTCTACGCCAACCGCCCGACCATCCTGGCGCCGTCGTTCGACGCCGCGTGGGAGACCGCCGACGGCAAGTCGGCGCTCGCCTCCTCGGCCGGCTGGACCGAGATGATGAAGTTCCAGAAGAAGCTCGTGGACTTCTACGGCTACGACGCGCTCGAGCGCTTCCGCGCCGGTCTCGGCCAGGAGTACTCGGCCGACCACGCGTTCCACCAGGGCAAGATCGCGATCATGATGGACGGCGAGTACCGCACCGCCTTCCTCAAGGCGCAGGCGCCGCAGATCAAGTTCGGCACCGCCCCGTTCCCGACGCTGAAGCCCGAGCAGTACGGCACGGCGTTCACCACGGGCACGATCATGGGCATCCCCAAGGGCGCCAAGAACCCCGGCGCCGCGTGGGAGCTGATCAAGCACCTGACGTTCGACACCGACACGATCGTCGACCTGTCCAACGCCATCAAGAACGTCCCGAGCACCAAGGCCGCCATGGAGAGCCCGCGGCTCGAGGTGGACGAGCAGTTCAAGACGTTCATCGACCTGGCCAAGAGCGACAAGCTCAAGGGCAACCCGGTCACCCCGATCGGTGACGCGCACATCAAGGCGGTCACCGACTTCTCGGTCTCCTACCAGTCCGGCAAGGTCCCGGACCTGGCGGCAGGCCTCAAGGAGGTCGACCAGAACATCGACGACCAGATCGCCAAGAGCGGCAAGTAGGGATTCGCACGATGACCGCCACGCTCGGCGCCCGTCCCGCCCCCGGCAGGGGGCGGGCACGTGCCCGCCACCGTCTCGCCGTGCTCGGGTTCATGGCCCCGGCCATCATCGGCTTCGTCCTGTTCTTCGGTTACCCGTTGGTCGCCACGATCGTCTTCAGCTTCACGAAGTACGACCTGATCAACCCGCCGGAGTTCAACGGCCTCGACAACTACACGTTCATGTTCAAGGATCCCTTGCTCATCAAGGCGATCACGAACACGCTGTGGTTCGTCGTGGTGCTCACGATCGCGCGGACCGTGTTCGCGCTGGGCGTGGCGTCGGTCATCGCTCGTCTGAAGTCGGGCGTCGGGTTGATCCGCACGCTCTGCTACCTGCCCTCACTGGCACCGCCGGTGGCCGCGACACTCGTGTTCTTCATGGTGTTGCGCCCCAACGGCGGCCCGGTCGACAGCGTCCTCGGCTGGTTCGGCGTCGACTCACCGCTGTGGTTCTCCGACCCGGCGTGGGCCAAGCCCGGCATCACCGCGATCATGCTGTGGATCTCCGGCGACCTGATGATCATCATCCTGGCCGCGATCCTCGACGTGCCGCAGGAGCAGTACGAGGCGGCCGAACTCGACGGCGCCGGCCCGATCCGGCGCTGGTGGCACGTCACGCTGCCGACGATCTCCCCGGTGCTGCTCTTCGGCGTCGTGAACTCGGTGATCCTCGCGTTGCAGCTGTTCACACAGGCGGTCGTCGCGGGGTCGGCCGGCTCGGGGGCGGCGGACGCGACGGGATCGACCAAATATCTCGGTTTCCCGGACAACTCGACGCTGACGTTCCCGGTTTACCTGTACACGCAAGGCTTCCGTTACTTCGACATGGGCTACGCGGCCGCCATGGCCACCGTCCTGTTCATCATCTCGTTCGCCGTGACCATCGTGCTGGTCCAGCGGATGCGCAAGAACTCCAGCGCCGAGGAAGGGGGTCCGGGAGCATGACCGCCACGCTGACCAAACCACCGGTCGACGTCACCGCGGAACCGGAGCGGCCACGCCGCAAGCGGAACGTCGGCGGCTTCCTGAACTGGGTCGCGACGCACGCGATCGGCCTCGCGCTCGGCCTGATGTTCGCCACGCCCGTCGTGTTCGTCTTCCTCACCGCGGTGATGTCGGACAACCAGGCGTTCACGTCGAACCTGTGGCCGACGGAGTGGCACTGGGAGAACTTCGTCGAGGTCTTCGACAAGGCGCCGCTGTTCCAGTACCTGATCAACAGCCTCACCTACTCGCTGCTCGCGACCGCGGGCATGCTGATCTCGTCGATCCCGGCGGCCTACGCGCTCGCGAAGCTCCAGTGGCGCGGCCGGAACGTGGCGTTCATCCTCGTCATCGGCGCGATGATGCTGCCGCCGCAGGTCGTGGCCGTGCCGCTGTACGACACGTGGTCGTCGCTGGGCCTGACGGGCACGCTGTGGCCGTTGATCGTTCCGTACTTCCTGTTCGACGCGTTCAGCATCTTCCTGCTGCGCCAGTTCATGCTCACCATCCCGCAGTCCTATGTGGACGCGGCGAGGGTGGACGGCTGTTCGGAGTTCCAGGCACTGGTGCGGATCATCGTGCCGATGGCGAAGCCCGGCATCGCGGCCACCGCGCTGTTCTGCTTCCTCTTCACCTGGAACGACTACTTCGGCCCGTTGCTCTACACCGGCGAGGTCAAGGACCAGTGGACGTTGTCGCTGGCACTGGCGACGTTCAAGGGCATGCACATCGTCCAGTGGAACTCGTCGATGGCGGTGACGTTCCTGACGATGATCCCGGCCGTCGTCCTCTTCGTCTTCGCCCAGAAGTCGTTCGTCAAGGGAATCACGTTCACGGGAGTAAAGGGATGAAACTCACCGTCGTCGGTGGCGGGTCCACCTACACACCGGAGCTGATCGACGGCATCGCCGGTCGTCGCACCAGCCTGGCGGTGGACGAGATCGTCCTCGTCGACCCGGACCAGCACCGCCTCTCGCTCATCGGCCCGTTCAGCCAGCGGCTGCTGGACCACGCGGGTCACCCGGCGAAGGTGCGCACCACCACGTCGCTCGAAGAGGGCATTGAGGGCGCGTCCGCGGTGCTGCTGCAGCTGCGCGTCGGCGGGCAGCAGGCGCGTGCCTCGGACGAGACGTTCCCGCTGAGCTGCGGGTGCGTCGGCCAGGAGACCACCGGCGCGGGAGGCCTCGCGAAGGCCCTGCGGACCGTGCCGGTGGTCCTGGACATCGCCGACAAGGTGCGCCGCCTCGCCGGCCCCGACACGTGGATCGTGAACTTCACGAACCCGGTCGGCATCGTGACGCGCGCGTTGCTGCAGGAGGGCCACAAGGCGATCGGGCTGTGCAACGTGGCGATCACGTTCCAGCGCTGGACGTCCGCCCTGCTGGGCGTGGATCCGTCCACTGTGGAGCTGGAGCACGTCGGCCTGAACCACCTCACGTGGGAACGCGGCGTCTACGTCGACGGCGTGGACCGCCTGCCGGAACTGCTCGCCGACCACGTCGAGGGACTGGCCGAGCACATCGGCATCGACGGCGCGCTGATGCGGCGCCTGAACATGGTGCCGTCGTACTACCTGAACTACTTCTACAACCACGACGCCGTCGTGAAGAAGCAGCTCACCGAACCGCCGCGCGCCGAGGTCGTGGCGGCGGTCGAGAAGGAACTGCTCGACATCTACGGCGACCCGTCGGTCGTGACGAAGCCGGAGCAGCTGTCGCAGCGCGGCGGCGCGTACTACTCCGAGGCGGCCGTGCAGCTCGTGCACGCGCTGACCGGCGGCGAAGGCGCCGAGAAGCACGTGGTGAACGTGCGGAACGACGGCTCGCTGCCCTTCCTGCCCGACGACGCCGTGATCGAAGTGTCCTCCACAGTGGACTCGAACGGCGGCAGGGCACTGCCGGTCCGTCCCGTGGAACCGTCCATCTCCGGCCTGATCTCGCACGTCACCGCGTACGAGTACCTGGCGCTGGAAGCCGCGAAGCACGGTGGCCGTGACCGAGTGGCGAACGCGCTGCTCGCCCACCCGCTGATAGGCCAGCACGCCATCGCGGACCAGCTGGCCGACGAGCTGATCGCCCAGAACCGCGATCTGCTGCCGTGGGTGAAGGGAAACTGACAACGATGACAGACCGGGTGCTCGCCATCGACGGCGGGAACAGCAAGACCGCGGTGCTCTTGGTCGACGCGGACGGCAAGGTGCTCGCGCAGGTGCGCGGTCCCGGTGCCCCGCCGCAGACCGTGGGCATGAAGCGCGGGCTCGACGTGTTCGAGGGACTGGCACGCGAGGCCGCGGCTCAGGCGGGACTGTCCCCCGACGAGCCGATCGCCGCGCACACGTCCGCCTACCTCGCGGGAGCAGACCTGCCCCGCGAGGAGGAGGACCTGACGCGGGCGATCTCCGAGCGCGGCTGGTCGAAAACGACGTTCGTCGGCAACGACACGTTCGCCCTGCTCCGCGCCGGCACCGCGGCCGCCGGTGGCGTGGCCGTGGTCTGCGGCGCAGGCATCAACGCCGTGGCGGTGGCCCCGGACGGCCGCACCCACCGCTTCCCGGCGCTCGGTGCGATCTCCGGTGACTGGGGTGGCGGCGGGCAACTCGGCAACGACGCCCTCTGGCACGCCGTGCGGGCGGAGGACGGCCGCGGCGAACCCACCCTGCTGCTCCCCGCCCTGCTTGAGCACTACGGCGAGACGTCCATCGCCAAGGTGGTCGAGAAGATCCACTTCGAGGAGCTCAAGCTCGACCCGCACGCCCTGTGCCCGCTCGTCTTCGAGGTGGCCGCACAAGGAGACTCCGTCGCTCTCGCCCAGGTCGACCGCCTGATCGAGGAGATCGTCCTGCTCGCCACGGTCTCCCTGCGCAAGCTCGACCTGCTGGACGAGCGCGTGGACGTGGTGCTGGGCGGCGGAGTCCTCACCAACACGGGCGACGTGCTGGTCGGCCCGGTCCGCCGGCAGATCCTCGAAGCCGCCCCGCTCGCCCAGGTCCGCCTGGTCGACGTCCCGCCGGTGGTGGGCGCGGCACTCCTCGGCCTCGACCACCTCGGGGCCTCGCCGGGCGCGGAGCTGAGGCTGCGCTCGGCCTACCACGACCACCTGCCGGCGGCCACCCTGGACGTGGCGGCCAGCGGGTGACAGACCCCGTCTCAGGGGGTGACACGGCGGCGGCGCCCCCTGAGACGGCCCCCAGCCCTTTCCGGCGGGAGCCATCGGCGGCGGCGCTCCCCCCGGAAAGGTCCCACTCCCGCAGCGACCTCACGCGCCGAGGTCGCTGCGGGTTTTTTCGTGCCGGACTACGGAACCCGCGCGCCGGCCACGGAAGAAGCCGGACTGGGCAACACGGCCGGCAACACCACGGAAGGCACCACGGTCGTCCCCGCGACACTCTCCCGGGGTTCGACGACCACCGGGGTGACCACCGGATTCGAATGCGGAGGCGGCGTGACCACGGGCCGTCCGGACGGAGGCACCGACGCCTTCACCGCGGACGGCACCGAAGCGGACGGCGAGAACTCCATCGGCGGCTGATCCCCACCGGTCTGCGCCACCTCGGGCCGTCCGGGGGCCACGCCACCAGGGTTGGACCCGGAGCTCAGCGCCATCGCAGCCAGCACCCCGGCTGTGACAAGCGCGACACCGGCGGAAACGAGCGGAAGCGGCAAACCAGAACGCATCCGGCAAAAGGTAGCGACCAGATGAGACGAATCCCCCGGATCACCCTCAAGCTTCCCTCGATCGAGTGGTAAAAGAATCGTCACCCACAGCGACAAAACCTACGATGCCGTAACCGACGGTGGCGTAACCACGGCTTCGTTGTGCATGCTAACCAGTTGTCTGCGATCGGGAGTCCGCAGGCACAGGCCACGCAAGACCCCGCCGGGCAGGGCAGGCCCGGCGGACGGCAAGGCGCGAAAAGGGGGATGTTGTGCTGCTGCGATGGAACAGTCTCGTGTCCCTGGGGGACAGCTTCACCGAGGGCATGGACGATCCGGGCCCGGGAGACACCTACGTCGGCTGGGCCGACCGCCTGGCGGGAATGATCGCCAGGAACGCACCGGAGTTCCGGTACGCGAACTTCGCGGTCAGGGGCAAGATGCTGCAGGAGATCATCGACGAGCAGGTGCCGCTCGCGATCTCCCTCAAGCCGGACCTGGTGACGTTCTGCGGTGGCGGCAACGACATCATGCTGCCGAACAGCGACCCGGACGCGCTCGCGGAGGTCTACGAGGTGGCGGTCGCCGACCTCAGGGCCGCCGGGTCCGATGTCGTGATCTTCACGGGCTTCGACACGCGGGCCACCCCGCTGCTGCGGAGCCTCCGGGGCAAGGTCGCCATCTACAACTCGCACCTGTGGTCGATCGCCGAGCGCTACCACTGCCGGATGGTCGACCTGTGGTCCATGCACGTGCTGCACGACCGTCGCGCATGGAGTGACGACCGGCTGCACCTCTCGCCGGAGGGACACCAGCGGGTCGCGCTCAAGGCCGCCGAGGTGCTCGGGCTGATCGACGACCACTCCTGGAACGAGCCGTGGCCCGCGCTCGAACAGGCGGACTGGGTCACCCAGCGCAAGGCCGACCTCAAGTGGGCGCGCGAGTACGTGGTCCCGTGGATCGGCCGCACACTGCGGGGCGAGTCGATGGGTGACGGCCTGGCGCCGAAGCGGCCGGAGCTCATGCCGTTCGCAAGGTGCACCGAGGAGAACTACAACTAGTGCCGAACAGGAGAAGGCCCGACCGGCACTCTCCCCCGAATGCCGGTCGGGCCTTCTGGATGCAGGCGCCGTACCCCCTCGGTAATCCCCCAAGTCGGCAGCCTGCACGTCCAACATCCCATGTTTTGGGGCCAGACGACTAAACGTCCGCTAAACCTCGGACGACAACGAGTCCAGGGCGGCCCTCACCTCGACCGCGCGTGCGGAGTTGACCTGCGCGTACAACCGCAGCGCCTCCGTCAATTCCGCTGCCGCAGCAACCCATTCGGCCCGCCGGAGCAACACCCCGCCGAGCACGTGGCGGCCGAAACCCTCGAGGTAGGTCACCCCCGCCACGGCGGCATGTTCGACGACCTGGCGGGCCAGCGCCTCCGCCTGGTCCAGCTCGCCGGCTTCGAGGTGCAGCTCGGCGAGGTTCGCGAGCCCGCGGACGAACGCCACCTGGTCGCCGGAGCGCCGGTACACCTCGACGGCGTGGGCTTGGTGCCGCAGCGCCACCTGCACGTGGCCGCGCGCCTGCTCCACCTGCGCGACGTTGTTGAGCCCGTGGGCTTCCCCGACGACGTCACCCGCCTGCTGCGCGAGCTGCACCGAGTCCCAGAAGTGCAGCAACGCCTCGTCGTGCTCCTCCAGCCGGAACAGGACGTCGGCGAGCTGGGCGAGCGTCAGCACCAGGTACTGACGCTCGCCCAGCTCGGTCGCGAGCCGGTGCGCGCGGCGAGCGTCCGGCAGCAGGACGGGACGTCCCAGCCGGGCGTTCGTCGTGTAGGTCGTGTCCAGCATCAGGACCTGGCCGAGGCGGCTCCCCGTCACCTCGGCCGCGACCAAGCCGAACCCGACCAGCGCGACCCACTCCCCGGTGAGCGCGCGCACGGTCGCATAGTGGTGCAACAGCCTCACGAGCTGCCACACCTGGTCGTGCATGCCCTTTTCGGCGGCCGCGTGCACGACGGCGACGATGTTCGGCCACTCCTGGTCGAACCAGCCGACCGGGTCGCCGAACGCCGGCAGCGAGGTGGACCCGTTGTCCCCCAAGGCGAAGTCCAGCCCGTCCCGCGCCGGCCGGATGGCGCGGCGGACGTGGTCGCAGGCGACGAGGTAGTAGTTCACCAGGCGCCGCAACGAGTCCAGGTCCGCACGGCCTGCTCCCCGCACGTACAGGCGCACCAGCTCGTGCATCGTGAAGCCGTCCGGCCACGGTTCGACCAGCAGGTTCACCTCGACGAGCTGCGTCAGCCGCGACCGGGCCGACTCCACGTGCGTGCGGGTCAGCGCCGCCACGGCGTGCGGCGACATCCACCGGCCCGGCGCGAGGCCGACGGACTGGAAGACCTCGCCCAGTTCGGACGGCAGGTCGCGGGTCGACAGGTCGAGCGCCCGCGACACCCCCACCCCCGCCTCCGGCAGGTCCAGGCCGCGCATCCGGTGCCCGTCGTCGGCCAGCTCCCCCACCAGCTCCTCGACCGTCCACTCGGGACTGATCACGAGCTTGGCCGCGGCCACCCGCAACGCGAGCGGCAACCCGCCGCACAGCTCGGCCAGCTTCCGCGCGGCCACCGGGTCCTCCTCGGACAACGGCTTGCCCAGCACGTCGTCCACCAACGCGCGCGCCGCCTCGTCGTCCAGCGGGCCGAGCTTGCGGACGCGGGCACCGTTGGTGACGACGAGCCGTTCGAGCTGGGAACGCGACGTCACCAGCACCACCGAGCCCGAACCCGGCGGCAGCAGCGGCTGGACCTGCTCGAAGCTCGTCGCGTCGTCGAGCACCACCAGCACGCGGCGGCGGTTGAGCAGCGAGCGGTACAGCCCGACGCGGTCCTGCACCCCGACCGGCACACCGTCCGCCGGCACGCCCAGTGCCACCAGGAACCTGGTCAGCACCTCACCCGGCTCGGTCTCGCCGAGCGACGCGAACAGCACGCCGTGCGGGAACATCTCGGCGTTCTCGTGCCCCCACGTGATCGCGAGCGCGCTCTTGCCGACGCCGGGCGGGCCGGTCAGCACGGCCGCGGTCGTCGCTAGCAGGTTCCTGGTCGCGACGACGTTGCTCAGCCACGACCTGTCGTCGTCCCGGCCGAACAGCCGCGACGCCGAGGCCGGCAGCAACGCGGGAACGACGATCCCCGCGCGCGGCGCGACGGGACGGGAGTCGACGGTCTCGATCACGCTCAACGACGGGTCGTCGCGCAGCACCTGCTCGTGCAGCGACCGCAGCTGCGGGCCGGGGTCGATGCCCAGTTCCTCCACGGCACGGCGCTGGAACCGCTGGTAGGCCTCGAGAGCGTCGGCGCGCTGCCCGGACCGGTAGAGCGCGCGCATGCTGTGGGCGACCAGGCGTTCCCGGAACGGGTACTCGGTGCACAGCCCGCGCAGCTCGCCGACCAGCTCCAGGTGGCGGCCCAGCTCCAGTTCGGCGTCGATGCGCTCCTCCAGCGCCGCCAGCCGCAGCTCCTCGAGGTCGGAGGTCATCGGGTCACCCGGCACGTCGGCGAGCACCGGCCCGCGCCACAGACCCAGCGCCTCGCGCAGCAAGCCCGCCCTGATGGCGGCGGGCTTGCCGCGGGAAGACGCCACGAGCTGCCGGGCGCGGTGCAGGTCGAGACGCCACGGGTCCACGGTCAGCTGGTACCCGGTGGGCGTGGTGCGGATCGTCGCGGAGCCCGCGGGATCGGACTCCTCCAGCACCTTGCGCAACCGCGAGACGTAACCGTGCACGATGGTCCGCGCGGTGGCGGGAGGCGACTCCGTCCACAGCGCGTCGACGATCTGGTCGATCGAGACGGGTCGGTTCGCCTCGACGACCAGCATGGCCAGCAGCCCGCGCATGCCACGGCGGCCCAGCGGGACGAGCCGTCCGTCCGCGAGCACCTGGAGTGGACCGAGCACGCCGAACTCGAGTCCGGTTTTGCTCCGCATGCCCCTCCCTCAGGTGCGCTGACCTCGTCACTTCAACAGGTGCGCAGGGCGGAGTGTCAGATACAAGTACGGCCGAAGTTCGCGGGACGCTACTGTGCACCCGTGCCGCGAGATCGGAACTCCGTGGTTGACCGCGGCGCCGGGTGCCTTCTCGGCGGCGCACTCGGTGATGCGCTCGGCGCCCCTGTGCAGTACCTCGGCTGGGCCGACATCCAGCGCGAACACGGTCCCGAGGGCGTCCTCAGCCCACCGAAGCCCGCGCTGTTCACCGACGACACTCAGCTGACGCTGTTCACCGCCGACGGCTACCTGCGCGCCTGGGTGCGCGGGAAGCGCACCGGCGAGTGGGAGCCGTCGGAGATGGTGTGGCACAGCTACCGGCGCTGGCTGGTGACGCAGCAGCAGCCGGCCCCCGAGCGGGGTGCGGTCGGGCTGCTCGCGGACGAACGGCTGTACGAGAGCCGCTCGCCGGGCCTGACGTGCCTGCGCGCGCTGGCTGCCGAGACACCGTCCACTCCGGAGAACCCGCACAACGAGTCGTCCGGCTGCAACGGCGTCACGCGCACCGCCCCCGCGGGCTTCGCGCCGTCCGCCGCGATCGCGTACGACCTCGGCTGCCGGTTCGCCGCGCTGACGCACGGCGGCACGGGCGGCTGGGTGTCCGGCGGCGCGCTGGCGTTGCTGGTCCACCTGCTCGCGGTGAAGGGCAGGCCGTTGCGCGAGGCCATCGACCAGGTCATCGGCCGGGTGCTGCGCGACGACACCTACACGGCGACGGTGCTGACGCGGGCCGTGGTGCTCGCGGACGAGCACGACGGCGAGTCGTCCGTGCGCGTCGACCGGCTCGGCAGCGGCTGGACCGGTCCGGAGGCGCTGGCGATCGCGGTCTACACCGTGCTGACGCATCCGAAGCCGGTGCAGTTCGTGGACGCGATGCGCGCCGCCGTCAACCACTCCGGCGGCAGCGACGCCACGGCGGCGTTGACGGGCAACGTCCTCGGCGCGCTGCACGGCACGGAGGCGCTGCCCCGCGACTGGCTGAGCGGGCTGGAGATGGTGGACGTGCTCGACGCGATGGGCCGCGATCTCGGCATGTCCGCCGTGGGCGTCGACTTCAACGAGGACCGCTACGCCTGATCGGGTGAGCCATGGGGCACCGTGCCGCGTCCCGCGAGTTCGCGTCGGTCGTGGGGCACCGTGCCGCGTCCCGCGAGTTCGCGTCGGTCGTCCGGTCGCCTCTTCGGGTCAACCGCCGCAGGCGATTCGGGCCGAAGCGGCGGCCGGACGACCGACTCAAAGGCGAACTCGCCGCCGCGCCAGCGGCCAATAAACACAGAAAAGGCCTGCCTGGGGTGCGCTCCCGAATTCGCACCGCCGGCAGGCCTTCTCGCACGAGTAGTTGGTCGACAGCAGGCCGGGTCTTGCCCCGAGCGCGAGCTCCGATCCAGCTCTTGATCAACGAGAAACGTGCCCCGGAGTCAAAGCTCCGTTGGGCGGGCATGTTAACAGATGTGTACCGGAAGTCCAGGGCTCGAGTACACGCGTCGATCTTCGTCGACGATGAAGACCTCGCACTCCTCCTGCGTGGCCGCCCACTCGATTCCGTCCCTGCCCAGCGCAAACGCTGCTGTGGCAGTGGTATCCGCGATCGCGAGGTCGTCGGAGAAGACCGTGATCGACAGGATTCCCGTGACTGGTTCACCGGTGCGGCCGTCGAGGATGTGCCGGCCGCGTTCGTACAACGCTGACGTGGCAACGGCTCCGTCGCGCACGCCGAGCACGACGCTGAGCCGGTCGGCGAGGTCGGGATGCCGAACGCCCACGCGCCAAGGCTTTCCGGGCTCGGGCTCGCCGGCCGTCACGACGTCGCCGCCGGCGTTGACGCAGAACGTGGAGGCGCCGCCCTCGCGCAGCAGGTCCGCCGCGCGTTGCACGGCCCAGCCCTTCACCACCGCGCACGGGTCGAGCCCGCGGCCCGGCACCCGTGCCGTGAACGCGCCGCCCGTCGACTCCTCGTACCAGTCGCACAGCGCGAGAACCTCAACCAGGTCCGGGGTGAGCTGCTCGGAGGTGAGCTCACCCCGGTCCAGCCGGGACACCTCGCTGCCGGGCTTGAACGGCGAGAACCGGGCGTCCACCTCGTGCAGCCACGCGAACGCGCGCTCGGCCAGTGCGGCGTCCCCGTCACGCAGGTCCACCGAGATCGGCAGGCCCATGATGTGCTCGACGCGCCGCACCGCCACCGCTACCGCGCCCCGTCGATGGCGGCCTGCAGCGACTGCTGGTAGCCCTCGGAGGTCGCGGTCGCGCCAGACACCGTGTCGATGTCCGCGCTCTGCGCCTTCAGTGCCGACTCCCGCAGCAGCGGCAGCGCCATCCTGGTCGGGTTGCTGTTGGGCGCCCGCAACGCCTTCACGTCGGTGATCCTGGTGCCCTCGAACGTCACCTGCACCTGCACGGTGCCTTCGGAGGTGTTCACCGCCGGCCCGGACACGCTCCGGCTCTGGGCCGGCTGCTGTTGCGGAGCGGTCTGGGTCTGTTGCGGCGCCTGGGTTTCCGGCGCGGCGGCCTCGCTGATCTCACCTCCGTGGCCGGCACCCGGTGAGTAGAGCCAGACCGGCACCAGGCCGGCCACGCTCAGCGCCAGAACGGGAATCGCCCTCTTCACGTCGTCGGACCCTCTCAGTTGGCCAGCGCGAAGCGCTCGGCGTGGACCTGGTTGCCGGGCACGCCCAGCTCGTCGAGGCTGCGCACCACGGCGGCGGTCATGCCGTTCGGGCCGCAGATGAACACGTCGCGGTCCTGCACGTCCGGCACCAGCGCGGCGATGTTCTCCGGGCCGAGCAACGGGCCGTTCGCGGTGATCGTCTTCGACGAACCGGTGACCAGGCGCAGCACCGCGCCCTTGGCCCGCGCGAGGCCTTCGAGCTCGCGCAGCAGCACGGCCTCGCGCGGGTCGGTGACCCGGTAGAGCACCACGACGTGGCCCTTGATCTCCTCCAGCAGCGCGCGGACCGGCGTGACGCCGACGCCGCCCGCGACGAGCAGCGCGTTGGACTTGGTCTGGTGCATGGTCGTGAAGGCGCCGTAGGGGCCCTCGGCGAACACACGGGTGCCGACCCTGATGTTGCGGATGTCGGCGCTGCCGGTGCCCAGGGCCTTCGCGGTGAGCCGCAGGTACTTGCCGTTCGGCGCCGCGGACAGCGAGAACGGGTTGGCCTGCCACCAGCGGTCCTTGGTCAGGAACCGCCAGAGGAAGAACTGGCCGGCCCTGGCGCCGAGCCGGTCGAGGTCCCTGCCCTCGATGTAGACCGAGACGACGTCGGGCGACTCGGGCACCACGGCGGCGACGCGGAACTGGTGGCGCCAGTTGCGCCAGAACGGGAGCACCAGCCGTCCGATCAGGACGGACCCGAGCGCGAACGTCCAGAGGCCCCACCAGTACCCGGTGGCGAGCGCGGAGTTGCGGAACGTGCTGCCGACCACGACCTGGTGCGTGAACGCGAGGAAGATCGCGACGTAGGTGTAGAGGTGGATGAAGTGCCAGGTCTCGTAGGCCATCCGGCGCCGCGCGAAGCGGGCGGAGACCACGCCGACGACCATGATGATCGTCCACGCGACGACCGCGCGCAGGATGCCCTCCAGTTCGGTCGCCTGCCGGACGATCTCGGCGACCGGGCCGTCGGCACCCGCGTTGCCGAACGCGATGAAGACCAGGTGACCGACCAGCATCCAGAAGATCGTGAAGCCGACCCAGCGGTGCCACGAGGTGAGCTTGTCCATGCCGAGACGGCGGTCGAGCCACGGCAGCCGCGCCACCAGGAGCAGCTGGAACGCCATCGCGAGCGCGCCGTACAGGCCCGTCAGCCGGCCGAAGTTGATCAGCCTGTTCGACCCGACGCCCGCCGCGTTGAACAGGTAGGTCACGAAGGCCGCGTTGGCCAGGAGGAACACGTAGAGGCCGGCTTTGGCCAGCACCTTGTGCGGCGTCGCGCGCCCGGCCGGAGCCGGTCGCACGGGATGCTGCAGGGTGGTCGTCACGGCGGGCTCCTCGGTCAGGGCGGTCGCGGTCGGTCGGTCTCGATCCTTGGTGTGCGAGCTGTGGCTCCGCTTTGCGCGGGCTGTCGACTTCCTGTCGATCGAGCGGCGGTGCCATCAGGTGACGCACCATGAGCACGTGGACAAGGGCAACTCGGTTCGATTGCTCGTCGTGGACGACGAGCCGCACATCGCTGACCTGGTCGCGACGGTGGCCCGGTACGAGGGCTGGCAGGCCGCGACCGCGCTCAACGGCGAGGACGCCCTCAGAGAGGCGGCCGAGTTCCAGCCGGACATCGTCGTGCTCGACCTCATGCTGCCTGACCTGGACGGATTCACCGTTCTCGACCGGCTTCGGGCGGCCGGCGCGATGGTGCCGGTGGTCTTCCTGACGGCGCGGGACGGCACCGCGGACCGCGTGGCCGGGCTCACCCGCGGTGGCGACGACTACCTCGTGAAACCTTTCTCGGTCGAGGAGCTGATGGCGCGGCTGCGCGCCGTCCTGCGCCGCTCGACGGGTCCGTCATGGAAGCGCTCGGTCCTGAAGGTGTCCGATCTGCTGATGGACGAGGACACACGCGAGGTCCGGCGCGGCGGCAAGCTCGTGACGCTCACACCGACCGAGTACGAGCTGCTCCGGTATCTCATGCGCCGCTCGCCGGCCGTGCTGACGAAGGCGCAGATCCTCGACCACGTGTGGGAGTACGACTTCGGCGGCCGTTCCAACGTGGTCGAGCTCGTCATCTCCCACCTGCGCCGCAAGCTCGACGACGGCCGTGAGCCGTTGATCCACACCGTGCGCGGTGTGGGGTACGTGCTCCGCCGAGCAGCGGAGTGAGCCCGGCATGAAGCTCCAACCGAAGCCCGTCCGCGACTGGCGGCTCGGCACCCGTCTCGCCCTCGTCCTCGGCGCGCTCGCGCTGATCGTGTTCGTGATCGTCGGCTGGGTCATGGTCACGTCGATGAGGGACTTCCTGGACCGCCGCCTCGACGACCAGATGGTCCTCAGCCAGCAGGGGTCGGCCAGGGAGGTCGAGTACCACGGCGAGGTCACGAAGCTCCCGCCCGACTGGTTCGCCGTCCTCTACAAGATCGAGAACGGCGAGCTGAAACCCCAGCCGGGGGATCAGCAGCCGGAGGACCGCGAGGAGTTCGACGCTCTCGCGAGGCAGGCGCTGACCGCCGACCGGTTCGCGACCGACTACCTGCGCGACGAGGGCAAGTTCCGCCTGCGCGCCTGCCAGATCATCAAGGGCGAGTGGATCCTGGTCAGCGCGGCCCCGACGCAGGACAGGGACGGCACGATCTCCCAGCTCGTCACGGTCAGCGTGATCGCGTTCCTGGCCGCGCTCGTCGCGCTGGTGGTGGGCGGCCAGGCGTTGATCCGCAAGGGCATGCAGCCGTTGTCGGACATGGCCGACACCGCGCACGACATCTCCTCGCACGACCTGACCGACTCGGGCGACCTCACCGTGCGCGTGGGCGGGCGCGGTGGAGGTGTCGAGGTCGAGGAGCTGCGCGAGGCGTTCAACAAGATGCTCGCGCACATCGACTCTTCTCTGGCCGCCCGCACGGCCGCAGAGCAACGCCTGCGCCGGTTCATCGCCGACGCCTCGCACGAGCTGCGCACACCCCTCACGTCGTTGCGCGGCTACGCGGACCTCTTCAAGTACGCGGCGGCCAACGAACCGGGCGAACGCGAGAAACACCTGGAGAAGCTGCGGTCGGAGGCGGCACGCATGAGCGTGCTGCTGGACGACCTGTTGTTGCTGGCACGCCTGGATTCCGCGGAGTCGGAACCGCCGTTGCGCCCGGAGGAGCTGGACCTGGCGGTGATCGCGGACGCGGCCGCCGACGCGTTCCGGGCCGCCCGGCCGTCGCACTCGCTGGACGTGGACGCCGACACGGTGACCATGGCGGCCGACCCGACGCGGTTGCGGCAGGTGCTCGACAACCTGCTGACCAACGCGGCCGTGCACACGCCCGCCGGCACCGCGGTGTCGTTGAAGGTGACGGCTGAGAACGGCTGGGCGGTGATCAGGGTGAGCGACACCGGCCCCGGCATCCCGGAGACCGACCAGGCGCGGATCTTCGACAGGTTCTACCGCGTCGACGACTCGCGGACCCGCCAGCGCGGCGGGAGCGGCCTCGGCCTCGCCGTGGTGCAGTCGCTGGTGAAGGCGCACGGCGGCACGATCGAGCTGGCGAGCCGGCCGGGGGCGACGGTCTTCACGATCCGCCTCCCCCGGCACGAGCACTGAGCCTGTCTCACTCCGCCTGGGAGCTGGTGGCCCAGAGGTCGATGCCCGACTCGACCGCGTGCTTGTCGATCTCGGCCAGCTCGTCGTCGGTCAGCGGCGGCGCCTGCAGGGCCGCGAGGTTCTGCTCCAGCTGCCCGACCGACGACGCGCCGATCAACGCCGACGTGACGCGCGGGTCGCGGATGGTCCAGGTCAGCGCGAGCTGGGCCAGCGACTGGCCGCGCGACCTGGCGATCCCGTCGAGCGACCGGATCCGGCTGAGGTTCTGCTCGTTCAGCAGGTCCGTCGACAGCGACTTGCCCTGCGAGGCGCGCGAGCCCTCCGGGATGCCGTCGAGGTAGCGGTCGGTCAGCATGCCCTGCGCGAGCGGCGAGAACGCGATGCAGCCGGCGCCGACCTCCTCCAGCGTGTCCAGCAGCTCCGGCTCGATCCAGCGGTTGAGCATCGAGTACGACGGCTGGTGGATCAGCAACGGCACACCGGCGGACCGGAGCAGCTCGGCGGCCTCGCGGGTCTTGGCGGGCGAGTACGACGAGATGCCGACGTAGAGCGCCTTGCCCTGCTGCACGGCGCTGACCAGCGCGCCCATCGTCTCTTCCAGCGGCGTCTCGGGGTCGAACCGGTGCGAGTAGAAGATGTCGACGTAGTCGAGGCCCATCCGCGTCAGCGACTGGTCGAGCGAGCTGAGCAGGTACTTGCGGCTGCCCCACTCCCCGTACGGGCCCGGCCACATGTCGTAGCCCGCCTTCGTCGAAATCACCAGCTCGTCGCGGTACGGCCTGAGATCATCGGAGAGGATCTGCCCGAACGTGATCTCCGCCGAACCGTACGGCGGACCGTAGTTGTTGGCGAGGTCGAAGTGCGTGACACCGAGGTCGAACGCCCTCCGCGCGATCCCGCGGCCCAGCTCGTAGGGCCGGTCGCCGCCGAAGTTGTGCCACAGGCCGAGCGAGATGGCGGGCAGCTTGAGGCCGCTGCGTCCCGTCCGCCGGTAGGTCATCTGGTCGTAGCGCGCGCTATCCGCGAGGTAGGACATGGTGCCCACAATGTCACGTCCTAGTGGGACAGAGCAGGACATGACCCGCGCCGCGGAGGCGGGCGAGGTGCTCGATCTCTCCCGCCGCGGGAACAACGTGGTGCGTGCGGAAGCGATCCGCGACCTGCTGCGGTCGGGCGAGGTGGACCCGCGCGGTCTCAAGGTGACCGGCGCGCGCATCACCGGTGCCCTCAACCTCGACTTCATCAGCACTTCCACGGCGTTGCAGCTGGACAACTGCCTCTTCGAGGAACCGGCATCACTCCACGACACCGACCTGCCCGCCCTGTCGCTCGACGGGTCGACGCTGCCCGAACTGAACGCCGAGAACCTGCGCACCCGCTACCTCACGATGGAGAACGCCCGCTGCGCCGGGATCATCGACCTGCAGAACGCGCACGTCGACGGATCGCTGCTGCTCAGCGGCGCCACCGCCCGGCCGCTGTTCGGAACGGGCCTGCGGGTCAGCCGGAGCATGGAGGCCGACGGGCTGTACGCCAGCCGCGTCTGGCTCGACGGCTGTGAAATCGGCGGTGACGTGAACCTCTCCGACGCCGTGATCGTCAACGAGACCGGCCTGGCCTTCTTCGCCGTCAACGCGAAGATCGGCGGAGACCTCACGTTGAACCGGGCCTTCGTCAAGGCGAGCGGCGAGGGCCCCGCGGTGAACCTGATCGACGCCACCGGGCACGGCCTGCACATGAAGGGGGCGGTGCTGCGCAGTGCCGGGAGCTGGGCCCTCTGCCTCGACGGCGCGCACTTCACGCAGGAGGTGCGGCTGAACGAGGGGTTCGACGCCCGGTCGACCGGCGAGACGATCCACGTGGTCGACACGCGCATCGGTGCCGGGTTCATCCTCGACGGTTCGGTGCGCAGCCGCGAGAGCCAGGCCATCGTGCTGCACCGGACCGAGGTCGGCGCGGCCATCACGATCAAGGCCACCGAGATCGAGGCGACCAGCCGGCGGGCCGCGGTGGACATCGAGGACGCGGTGGTGAACGGCGAGCTCGTCTTCGAGGCGAAGAAGCTGGTCAACCACGGCAGCGGCTACGAGCTCGAGCTCTCCGGCACCAAGGTGCGCAACGTTCTCCACCTCAACGAGTCGAAGCTCATGCAGGCCGACGTGTTCACCGTGACCGTGGACGGCCTGACCTATCCGAACCCGCCAGTGGACACCGACGCGTGGCTCAGGATGCTGCGCGACCACACGTTCGGCTACGAAGCCCAGCCATACCAGCACCTTGCGGCCGTCCACCGGGCCGCCGGCCACGAGCACACCGCCCGCAAGGTCCTGATCGCCCAGCAGCGCGACCTCCGCCGCCGGGGCGACCCCGGCAACAAGCTGTGGCACTGGTTCCTGGGCGTCACTCTCGGCTACGGCTACAAGCCGTCCCGGGCGGTGGCCGGACTGCTCGTGACGTTCCTGCTCGCGATCGGTCTGGTGTGGACAGCGGGCCAGTTCGGCGGCCTCACCCCGGCCAAGGACCGCCCCGCCGACTCCTGTTCACCGGTGAACAGGATCAGTCTTGCGGCCGATCTCGCGATCCCGCTGGTCAAGCTCGGCGGGACACCGAGGTGCGAACTGGCGAACGGAGCAGCCGGGCAGTGGGCGACGGGGGCCGGCTGGGCCGTGCAGATCCTCGGCTGGTCGTTCGCCACGCTGAGTGTCGCGGGCTTTACCGGACTCGTTCGCAAAACCTGAGGAACTGCCGGCCGAAATGGACGAGGGTCCGCCCACCTGGGCGAACCCTCGTTCTCCGTGAGCCGGCGAGGGGAATCGAACCCCTAACCTTTCGCTTACAAGGCGAGTGCTCTGCCAATTGAGCTACGCCGGCCTGGCTCGTGTTCGCGAACATCGTAAGCGCCCCTTGCGGGTACTACCTGCGGCGAACGGACTGCTCTCAGTGTGATCGGATTGCTCCGACCGGAGTCGGACCAGCCAACTGAGTGGGTCAGTGCGTCGGAGTGACCGCCTTGACCAGGTCAGGAGGGTAACCAACGGACAGTGATCATGTCCTCCTTTTTGGGTCCCCCGATCGGGGGTGGCAGAGGACACAGCAACAGTAGAACGACTCCGCACGATCACACGACGGAGGTGCGCGAGATTTCCCCGAACAACCTGCACGGCCCCTCGTTGCCGGACGACACCACTGTTCACCTGGTACTCGATCTCGCCTTGCGGATCGGTGAGGTCCAAATGGCCAGTGGGGCCGGCGCGGCCGACGTGACAGCCACGATTCTCTCGGTCACCGAGAGCTATGGGCTTCCACATACGGAAGTCGACGTGATTTACACCTCTATCAGCGTGTCGTGTCATCGGGGCACCGAGGCGCCACCGGTCACCGCGGTACGGGTCGTCCGGCAACGAGGTCTCGACTACACACGGCTGGCCGCGGTGGAGCATCTCGTCCGCAATCTCGGGCCGATCGAGGACGCGCACGCCGAACTCGAGGACATCACCAACGCCCAGCACCCGTACCCGCGCTGGGCCGCCACCGCCGCCTGGGGCGGGATGGCCGCCGCTGTCGCGTTCCTCGTCGGTGGCGGGTGGGTGCTCGCCCTCACCGCGGCGGTCATCACCGCCGTGGTCGACCGGGTCGGCCGGCTGCTCAACCGCCGTGCGCTGCCGTTCTTCTTCCAGCAACTGGTAGGCGGTGCGCTCGGCACGGGTGCCGCGCTCGCCGTCTACGCGACCGGGTGGCTGCCGGTGCGGCCGAGCCTGCTCGTCGCCGTCGGGATCGTCGTGCTGCTGTCCGGGCTCGCGCTGGTCAGCACCGTGCAGGACGCGATCTCCGGCTACAACGTCACCGCCGCGGGCCGCACGGTCGAGACCGTGCTGCTCAGCGCCGGCCTGATCGCGGGCGTCGCGCTGGCGATCCGCGCGGCCGTCCACTTCGGACTGGACATCAGGCTCAGCGACCCGTTGCCCGCACTGATCTCCGCGGTGCCCATGCAGTTCGCGGCCGGCGCGGCGACGAGTGCGTTCTTCGCGCTCGCCTGTTACGCCCAGCCCCGCGCGCTCGTCGCCGCCGCCGTCGCCGGCGCGATCGGCACGGCCACCTACGGCCTGGTGACGACGTTCGGCCTCGACCCGCTGCTCGGGTCCGCCGTGGCCGCCGCGATCACCGGCTTCGGCGGCGCGACGCTGACCCGCCGGTTGCGCATCCCGACGCTCGTCGTCGTCCAGGCCGGCGTCGTCCCGCTGCTGCCCGGCTGGACCACGTACCGGGGCCTGTTCCAGCTCACGGCCGAGGGTGATCCGGCCGGTTTGAGCACGCTGGTGTTCGCGAGTGGCATTGCTCTCGCTCTGGCCGGAGGTGTCGTGTTCGGCGAGTACCTGGCCCAGCCGGTGCGCACCGGACTGAGCCGTCTGGAACGGAAGTTCGCTGGTCCGCGCATGTCCGGGCCGCTCAAACCCACCAAGCGTCGTTTGGAGTGAAACTCGCTGTGACAGGGGTTACACGACACGCCGACGGCACGCGTCCGCACTAGCCTCGGAAATGTGAGCATCGACATTGGCGAGAACGGGGCGGAATTCGTAGTCGTGGCCAACCGGCTGCCGGTTGACCTGGAGCGCTTGCCCGACGGAACCGAACGGTGGAAGCACAGCCCAGGAGGGCTGGTGAGCGCGCTCGAGCCGTTCCTCCGCTCACACAGCGGCGCCTGGGTCGGCTGGCCCGGCGTCGCGGACACCGAGGTGCCGCCGTTCGAGGACGACGGACTGCTGCTGCACCCGGTCGAGCTGTCGGCCAAAGAGGTCGAGGACTACTACGAGGGCTTCTCCAACGGCACGCTTTGGCCGCTTTACCACGACGTCGTGGCGCAGCCCGCGTTCCATCGGCACTGGTGGAACGCCTACGTGAAGGTCAACCAGCGGTTCGCCGACGCGACCGCGAAGGTCGCCGCGCAGGGCGCGACGGTGTGGGTGCAGGACTACCAGCTGCAGCTCGTCCCGGCGATGCTGCGCGAGCAGCGGCCCGACCTCAAGATCGGCTTCTTCCTGCACATCCCGTTCCCGCCGGTCGAGCTGTTCATGCAGCTCCCGTGGCGCACGGAGATCATCCGCGGTCTGCTGGGCGCCGACCTGGTGGGCTTCCACCGGCCCGGCGGCGCGCAGAACTTCCTCTGGCTGGCCCGCCGCCTCGTCGGCCTGGAGCCGAGCCGCGGCACCGTCGGTGTCCGGACCCGGCCTGGTGTCGTGCAGGTCGGCGACCGCACCGTGCGCGTCGGCGCGTTCCCGATCTCGATCGACAGCGCCGGGCTCGACGCGGTGGCGCGGCGCAAGGACACGCAGGCCCGCGCGAGGCAGATTCGAGAGGACCTCGGCAACCCGAAGCGCATCCTGCTGGGTGTGGACCGTCTCGACTACACGAAGGGCATCGACGTCCGGATCCGGGCTCTCTACGAGCTGATCGCGGACGGACGCGTGGACCCCGAGGACGTCGCGATGATCCAGCTCGCGACACCTAGCCGTGAGCGGGTCGACCACTACAAGACGATGCGCCAGGACATCGAGCAGTCCGTCGGGCGGATCAACGGCGAGTTCGGCCGGGTCGGCAAGCCCGTCGTGCACTACCTGCACCAGTCGGTGAACCGCGAGGAGCTCGTCGCGTTCATGAGCGCGGCGGACGTCATGGTCGTCACGCCCGTCCGGGACGGGATGAACCTCGTGTGCAAGGAGTACGTGGCCTGCCGATATGATCTTGGTGGAGCTCTGGTGCTCAGCGAGTTCGCCGGCGCTGCCGCAGAGCTGACCAGTGCGTTCCTGGTGAACCCCCATGATCTGGACGGTGTCAAGAACGCACTGCAGGCCGCCCTCGACATCGATCCCGCAGAAGGCCGCCGTAGGATGCGCGCGCTGCGCCGTCAGGTCCTCACCCACGACGTTGACCGTTGGGCAAGGTCGTTCCTGGAGGCGCTGGGCACGCAGACCTCGGTCTGAATCCTTTCAGATCTTCCCAGCAGTGTCATCCTGACCCATCGAGTGCTCCAGGAGGGGCGTTGACCGCCGAGGCCCTCCCCGCCGAACTGCGCCGAGCCATCTGTCAGCTCGCCCGCACCCCGCGACTGCTGGTCGCCAGCGACTACGACGGAACACTCGCGCCGATCGTGAGCGACCCGGAGGCGGCTCGCCCGCTTCCGGAGTCGGTGAACGCGCTGCGTTCGCTCGCGAGCCTGCACGAGACCACCTCAGCCGTGATCTCCGGCCGTGCGCTGCGCGATCTGGCCACCCTTTCCCGCCTGCCCGGCGAGGTCCACCTGGTGGGCTCGCACGGCTCCGAGTTCGACGTCGGCTTCGTCCACGCGCTGGACGCGAACGCCAAGGCGTTGCTGCGGCGCATCGAAGCCGACCTCGAAGAGATCGTCGACGGCCACGAGGGCGTCCACCTCGAGGTCAAGCCCGCCTCCGTCGCGGTGCACGTGCGCCGCGCCGCGACCGCGGAGATCGGCGAGACGGTGCTCGCCGCCGTCCGCTCCGGCCCGTGCACCTGGGAAGGTGTGCAGGTCACCGAGGGCAAGGCCGTCATCGAGCTCGCGGTCGTCGAGACCAACAAGGGCCAGGCGCTCGACATCCTGCGCCACCAGGTCGGCGCCACCGCGGCGATCTTCCTCGGCGACGACGTGACGGACGAGAAGGCGTTCGCGCGCCTGCACGGCCCCGACCTGGGCATCCGGGTCGGTGCCGGCGAGTCGCTCGCCCAGCACTACGTGAACGACCCCGCCGACGTGGCGACCGTGCTCGCGTTCCTCCTGGAGGAGCGCCGGGCGTGGCTGCACGGCGACCAGGCCGTGCCGATCGAGCGCCTGACCATGCTCGCGAACGAACGGTCCGTGGCCCTGGTGACGCCCGATGCCAAGGTCAACTGGTTGTGCCACCCCGAACCGGACTCCGCGGCGATCTTCGCCGACCTGCTCGGCGGTCCCGCCGCGGGCCACTTCTCGATCAAGCCGGAGCACGGGTCGCTGCCACTGGGCCAGCGCTACCTGCCGGGCACGATGATCGTGGAGACCCGCTGGTCGCGGCTCCTGGTGACGGACTACCTGGAGCACGACCTCGCGTCGCACCGCACGGACCTGGTGCGCCGGATCTCCGGCTCGACCAACGCGGTGATCACGTTCGCGCCGCGGCCGGAGTTCGGCCAGGTGCCGGTGCGGCTGCTGCGCGAGCGCGACGGCCTGCGCGTCGTCGGCACCTCGGACCCGATGGTGCTGCGTTCGCCGGGCGTCGACTGGGAGATCACCTCCGACGGCGTGCAGGAGACCGCACGCGCCGTGGTTCGCCCGCGCGAGGGCGCGCATGTGTTGCTGGAGCTGCGTTGCGGCACCGACGACATCACCGAGCACGCTTCCCCCGAGTCGGTCCGCCGTGACCGCGCGGCCGGCTACTGGTCGGACTGGGCGGCGGGGCTGCGGCTGCCGAGGGTGCAGCCGGACCTGGTGCTGCGCTCGGCGCTGACGCTGCGCGGCCTGGTGCACAAGGACTCCGGCTCGATCATGGCCGCGGCCACCACGTCGCTGCCGGAAGAGCTCGGCGGCGTCCGCAACTGGGACTACCGCTACTGCTGGCTGCGCGACGGCGCGATGACCGCCTCCGCGCTGGTGTCCGTGGGCTCGTACGCGGAGGCCGACGGCTTCCTGGCGTGGCTGCACGGCGTCCTGAAGACCATTCCCGGCCCGGAGCGCCTGCACCCGCTGTACACGCTGCACGGCACCCAGCTCGGCGCCGAGGCCGTGATCGACACGCTGCCCGGCTACGCGGGCTCGCGTCCCGTGCGCGTCGGCAACCTCGCGAACCAGCAGGTGCAGCTCGACGTGTTCGGCCCGGTCGTGGACCTGGTCGTGGCGCTGGCCTCCGCCCGCGGTGCGCTGTCGGACGCCGACTGGGCGATGGTCCAGGCGATGGCCGAGGCCGTCGCGCGGCGCTGGCACGAGCCGGACCACGGCATCTGGGAGGAGCGGCACGCGCCGCGCCACCACGTGTACTCGAAGGTCATGTGCTGGCTGACGATCGACCGCGCGATCAAGCTCGGCGAGCAGTTCGGCCGCTCGCTGGACCCGTCGTGGGTGCCGTTGCGCGACACAATCGCCACGGACGTGCTGAAGAACGGCTGGAACGACGAGGTCCAGTCGTTCACCACGGCCTACGACGGCGACGATCTGGACGCCGCCTCGCTGTTCGTGGGCCTGTCGGGGTTGATCGACCCGGCCGACGAGCGGTTCCAGTCGACGGTGACGGCCATCGAGGCCGAGCTGCGGTCCGGCTCGACCGTGTACCGCTACCACCGCGACGACGGCCTGCCGGGCGACGAGGGCGGCTTCCACCTGTGCGCGGCGTGGATGATCGAGGCCTACCTCCTGACGGGTCGCCGCACCGAGGCCGAGGAGCTCTTCGGCCAGATCGTCGCGGCCGCGGGCCCCACCGGCCTGCTGCCCGAGGAGTACGACCCGGTCGCCGAGCGTTCGCTGGGCAACCACCCGCAGGCGTACTCGCACCTGGGCCTGATCCGCTGCGCCCAGCTGCTCTCGCAGTGATCTCGTAGTTCTGCTGCCGCCGCGGTCCTGTTCAGGGCCGCGGCGGTACTTTTTCGATGATCGTCGCCGTGCCGGGCGAACGGCCGTGCAACGTGATCATGTCGCCGCGGATCAGATGCGCCCACGCCGGCGGCACGAACGGCCTCAGGCGAGCCGTCGCGCGTTCACCGGGCCCCAGCACCGGCTTGGACTCGATCCACAGCGCAGCGACACGCTGGTCCCTGCCCGTGACGTCCCACATCGGCCGTTCTCCCCTGGCCTGCAACGGTTCCGCGTCGACGCTCAGCGTCAGCTCGACCCGCCACAGGCCTTGGATCGACTCCACGCACCGCCACTGGAACCAGGCCTCGTCCTGCTCCATCTGGATCGCCGCCTCGGCCAGCAGGGCCCAGTAGCGCGGCGTCTGCCAGGTGTGGCCGTCGAACTCCCCCAGCAGCTGGAGCACCAGCTCCCACTCCTCGAGTTCGAGGTAGTCGAGCAGGTCCGCGCTCTGCACCTCACGGGGCACCAAGGACGTGGCGAACCGCAACAACTCACCGATCTCGCTGTCGTGCTTCCCCAACACCCGCGTATTCGATCACAGTCGCCGTGCCGGACACCGACTGTCCCTCGTGGAGGGTGATCACGTCGCCAGCCCCGAGGTGGCGCCAGGCTTCTGGCCACGCGGGCAGCAACCGGCCGACCGCGTGCGGCTTCGACTCGACCCAGAGCCTGGCGGACTGGGCTGCGCCGGTTCCCACGTCCCAGAGCACGCCGGTGTCCGGAACCGGGTTCCCGGGCTTGAGGTGCAGGTCCACGCGCAGCAGCACGCGCTGGTACGCCTCGTACTCGCGCCAGCGGAACCACTCGGCAGGCAGGCGCAACTGCTCCGCCGCCCTCACCAGCAGTGCCCAGTACTCCCAAGGCTGCCAGTCGATGCCGCCGAAGTCGCCGAGCAGGTCGAGCGCGAACTCCCACTCGTCGCGGTCGAGGTACGCCCGCACGTCCGCCGCCGAGGCCCCCGAGTCGCCGCGGATGTCGTCGGGCACCAACTCGACGGCGCGCCGCAGGAGGTCAGTCATCCTCGTTCTTGCCGCCGGACTCGGACTTGCCGCTGCTGCGCTTGCGGTTCAGGCCCAGCACCTCCAGCGCCGACACCAGGTCGTTCGCCACCAGCGCGCGCACGCCGTCGGGCAGCGGGCCGTGGTCCGGCGGCACGAGCGCCTTCTTGAAGCCGAGCCGTGCGGCTTCCTGGAGCCGCTTGCCGACGCCGTTGACGCGCCGGATCTCGCCCGCGAGGCCGACCTCGCCCAGCACCACCAGGTCGGCGGGCAGCGCGATCTCCCGTTCCGCCGACGCCACCGCCAGCACCACGGCGAGGTCCGCGGCCGGCTCGACCAGCCGCATGCCGCCGACGGTCGCGGTGAAGACGTCCTTCTGGAACAGGTTGACCTTGCCGCGCTTCTCCAGCACGGCCAGCGCCATCGCGATCCGCGCCGAGTCGAGCCCGCTGACGGCACGCCGGGGCGCGGGCAGGTTCGTCTTGGCCACCAACGCCTGCACCTCGCCGAGCATCGGCCGCTTGCCCTCGACGATCACCGTGACGCAGGTGCCCTCGACGGCCTTCTCCCGCCGCGTCAGGAACAGCCCGGACGGGTCCGGCACGCACGCGATGCCGTCGTCGCGCAGCTCGAAACAGCCCACCTCGTCGGCCGCGCCGTAGCGGTTCTTGATGCCGCGCAGCAGCCGCAGACTGGAGTGGCGATCGCCCTCGAACTGCAGCACCACGTCGACGAGGTGCTCCAGAACCCGAGGCCCCGCAACGGATCCGTCCTTCGTGACGTGACCGACCAGCACGACCGGCAGACCGCGCTCCTTGGCCATCGCGATCAGTCCTGATGCGACGGCCCGCACCTGCGTGACGCCGCCAGGGCCGCCCTGGGCGCTCACCGTCGACATGGTCTGGATGGAGTCGACGATCAACATGGACGGCTTCACCTGGTCGACCTGACCGAGCATCGCGCTGAGCTCGCTCTCGGCCGCCAGGTACATCTCGCCATGCAGGTTGCCGGTGCGTTCCGCGCGCAGCCGCACCTGCCCCGCGGACTCCTCACCCGTGACGTAGAGACAACGGCCGTGGCTCTCGGCCCAGCGGTGCGCCGTCTCCAGCAGCAACGTCGACTTGCCCACACCGGGCTCACCGGCCAGCAACACGACCGCACCCGGCACCAGCCCACCGCCGAGCACCCGGTCGAACTCGCTGACACCAGTCGAGAGCGCCCGCGCCGACTCGATGTCGACCTCACCGATCGGCCGGGCCGCCGACGTCGGCGCGCCCGCCACGACCCGCGTCACCGACGCGGTGCCCCGTTCCTCGATGCTGCCCCACGCCTGGCACTCGGGGCAGCGGCCGAACCACTTCGCCACCTCGTGCCCGCACTCGGCACAACGGAAGATCGGCCGCGCTGTCTTCGCCACGGGTCGAACGTTAGAGCAAGGGTCTGACAGTGTTTGTTGGCGCTCGCTGGCGCTCGCGCGGCGAGTTCGCCCTTGAGTCGGTCATCCGGGCCCCGCTTCGCGCCGAATCGCCTTCGGCGGTTGACACGAAGAGGGACCCGGACGACCGACGCGAACTCGCAGTGTTTGATGGCGCTCGCTGGCGCTCGCGCGGCGAGTTCGCCGGGGAGTCGGTCATCCGGGCCCCGCTTCGCGCCGAATCGCCTTCGGCGGTTGACACGAAGAGGCGACCGGACGACCGACGCGAACTCGCTTTCGCTGGTCAGCCCTGCGTCTCGAAACTTTTCAAGATTCTTTGAGGCGGTTTGTCGATCCGGCGGGAGGCCCGTTCGACGCATCAGTGGAAGGACACGACAGCCTGGAGGACACAGTGACCACCGCTACCGCGACCCAGACCCGCAAGTTCGCCCTCGGCCGCTACGCCACCGTCGTCACCCGCGTGCTGACCGGCCTGCTGTTCGCCACGACCGGCCTCAACGGCTTCATCATGTTCATGCCGGCCCCGGATCCCAGCACGATGGCTCCGGAGGGTGTGGCGTTCAGCGCGGCGCTCTACGCGACCGGGTACATGCTGCAGCTGACGTCCGGCGTCCAGCTGCTCGCCGGCGTCCTGCTGATCGTCGGCCGGTTCGTGCCGCTGGCGCTCGCGCTGCTCGCCCCGGTCGTGGTGAACATCTTCCTGTTCCACGTCTTCCTGGAGCCCGCCGGCATGGTCATGGCGTTGCTCGTGGTCGCCGCCGAGATCGGCCTGGCGTGGGCGTACCGCGACAAGTTCCGCCCGATGCTCCAGGCCTCCTGAACCACCGGGGTCCTGAACCAACGAAAACGCCGCTCCCCCAACGAACGCGGGGGAGCGGCGTTTCGCGCATCTCTTGCGAGTTCGCGTCGGTCGTCCGGTCGCCTCTTCGGGTCAACCGCCGCAGGCGATTCGGGCCGAAGCGGCGGCCGGACGACCGACTCAAAGGCGAACTCGCCGCCGCGCCAGCGGCCAAAAAATCAGTGTCCGCCGGAGTCGTGGCCCTCGCTGACGCGCTCGTGCTCGGACGGCGCCACCGGCACCTCGAGCGTCAGCGAGCCGGCCTTCTCGAACAGGAACGTGATCTTGACGGTCTGGGCCGCCACCACGTCGCGGTTCAGCTTCTTGAGCGTGCAGCGGATCTGCAGCACCTCGAGGTCGGGGTCCACCGCGGTCGGCGCCGCGGAGGAGCTCGACGGCGGGCGAGCGGACGACGAGGCGACCGAGGACGGCGCGCCGGACGACGGCGTCACCGAGCCCGAGGTCGGCGCTACCGACGAGGACGACGGGGCGCCCGAGGTCGCGGACACCGACGAAGAAGGCGCGTGCGACGACGACGGGGCGTGCGCGGACGACGAGGGCGCGGAGGTCTTCGTCGGCGCCTTGGAGGCGTCGTACTCGGCCCGCAGGGCGTAGCCCGCCGGGATCTCCTTCGAGCCGACGATCTCCGCCTCGGCCTCGGCCGCCTCCGACTTGATGGAGAGCAGCTTGTCCGGGGTGGAGCCGGTGTTCGCGATGACGAACGTCAGCGGGGCGTCCTCGCCCTCGTGGTACCGGTTCCCGTCCGCCGGGAAAGCGAGCATGGCGTTGCGCACCGCGATCGGGCCAGCGTTGCCGCTCGCACCGTCGACGGCGGCGACCTGGGTGTCGGTCTGGGTGACCTGACCGGCGCTGCAGCCGACCGCCACCAGGCCGAGGCCCGCGGCCAGCGCTGCCGTCACGATCATCCGGCGAGACACTCCTGAGTTCACGGCTCCAGCGTCCTTCCTAGGGAACAACCACCAGGCAAGGAGCCTAACTGGGGGCCGAAAAGAGGACGCGACGGGCTGCCAGTCGATCTTCGGTGAGTCGTACCTTGCACGCGAACAGGTGGTTTGTCAACCCCCCGCATGGCCCTGACCAGCACTAACGGATCATCGAGCAGCAATCGGAGGGTTGCCGGACGTGTTAGGATGGAGGCATCGAAAGGGGCAGAGGACACATGGTTTTCAAGGTCGGAGAGACCGTCGTCTACCCGCACCACGGTGCCGCTCTCATCGAAGCAATCGAGACCCGCGTGATCAAGGGCGAGGAGAAGAAGTACCTCGTTCTCAAGGTAGCGCAGGGCGACCTCACCGTTCGGGTTCCCGCTGACAACGCCGAAATCGTAGGCGTGCGTGACGTTGTCGGCCAGGAAGGGCTCGACAAGGTTTTCGAGGTCTTGCGTGCTCCCCACACCGAGGAGCCGACCAACTGGTCTCGGCGGTACAAGGCCAACCTTGAGAAGCTCGCCTCCGGCGATGTGAACAAGGTTGCGGAAGTGGTGCGCGACCTCTGGCGGCGTGAAAAGGATCGCGGGCTGTCCGCCGGCGAGAAGCGGATGCTGGCGAAGGCGCGGCAGATACTGGTCAGCGAGCTGGCGCTGGCCGAGGGCACCGACGAGGACAAGGCCGAGGTTCTCCTCGACGAAGTTCTCGCCACTGCCTCGTAGTTCTCACAATCACAACAAGAGCATCGGACCTAAGTCGCGAACATGAGTGTCGTCGCGCTCGTGCCCGCGGCAGGGCGAGGTGAGCGTCTGGGCTACGGGATGCCCAAGGCGCTCGTGCCGGTCAACGGCGTACCGCTGTTGACCCGTGCCGTGCGCGGCCTGTTCGAGTCGGGCCACGTCCAGCACGTCGTCATCGCCGCTCCACCGTCCGATGTGGATCTCGTGCACACCGCTACCGCCTCGCTGGCCCCGGCCGGCGGGGCGGTGCACGTGCTTCCCGGGGGCGCTCAGCGCTCCGACTCGGTGCGCCTCGCCCTCGAACACGCCCTCCGCGTGATTCCGGACACCTCGATCGTGCTGGTCCACGACGCCGCTCGTGCCTTCACCCCTCCCGAGGTCATCGCCGGTGTCGTGGCCGCGGTGCGCGGCGGGCACGACGCCGTCATCCCCGTGCTCCCGGTCGCCGACACGATCAAGCAGGTGGACGAGGTCGGAGTGGTCGTCTCCACACCTGATCGAGCGGCACTGCGGGTCGTGCAGACCCCGCAGGGTTTCCGCGCCGAGACTCTCAGAGCCGCCTACAGCTCCGGTATCGCCGCGACTGATGACGCTGGTCTCGTTGAGAAGAACGGTGTCGCGGTCCACACGGTTCCCGGGCACGCGCACGCCATGAAGATCACCACCCCGTTCGACCTCGCGGTCGCGGAAGCACTTTTCAGCGGAGGCCAGGAGTGAGGATCGGCCAGGGCGTCGACGTCCACCCGATCGAGGCAGGCCGGGAGTGCTGGATCGCCGGCCTGCTGTGGGAAGGCGTCGACGGGTGCGCCGGCCACTCGGACGGCGACGTGGCCTCGCACGCGTTGTGCGACGCGTTGCTCTCCGCCGCGGGTCTCGGCGACCTGGGCGCCGTCTTCGGCACGTCGGACCCGCGCTGGTCGGGCGCGCACGGGGTCGTCCTGCTCACGGAGGTGCGCCGCCTCGTCGAGGAGGCCGGTTACCGTGTGGGCAACGCCACAGTGCAGGTCATCGGCAACGAGCCGCGCATCGGCAAGCGCCGCGACGAGGCCCAGAAAACGCTTTCCGAAGCCGTCGGCGGCCCCGTCTCGGTCGCCGGCACCACCACCGACGGCCTCGGTCTCACCGGGCGGAGCGAGGGCATCGCGGCGATCGCGACGGCCCTGCTGATCCCGGTGGACTAGCGGGAAGTCCGCTGGCTCGGCACCTGCAGGACGGCGGTGCCGCCGTCGAGGTCGACCAGGCTCCGCGGCGGTGCGCCGTCGCCCTCCTCGTCGCGCAGCTGCCGTTCCTCCTTGCGGTACTCCAGCTCGTCGCGCTTGCCCGCCTCGAACGTCGCGCCGAGCTCCCCGATGCCGGCCGCGGCCAGCGGCGTGCCCCGCTTCTTCCTCCGCACGAACCGCTCGACCACGGCGAGTGCGAACAACACCACCACCAACGCGGGTAACGACATCGCGAAAAGGAACCCCAGGCTCATTACTGGACAACTCCCGCGCCGGCGGTGTGGTTCCCGCCACTACCATCCACACGGTGCCCAAGTACGACGTGTGCCTCTCCTTCGCCGGTGAAGACCGCCCCTACGTCGACGAGGTGGCCCGCCACCTCTCCGAACTGGGCGTCTCCCGCTTCTACGACACCGACGAGCAAGCCGATCTCTGGGGCAAGAACCTGGTCGAGCACCTCGACCAGATCTACCGCCACGACTCGCGCTTCTGCGTGATGTTCGTGTCGGAGCACTACGCCAGGAAGATGTGGACCCGGCACGAGCGCCAGTCCGCGTTCGACCGCGCGCTGGTCTCCGACACCGAGTACGTGCTGCCCGCCAGGTTCGACGACACCGAGCTGCCCGCGCTGCGGTCCGGCACCGGCTACCTGGACCTGCGCCGCCTCACGCCGCGCGAGCTGGCCGAGATGATCGCGGCGAAGGTCGGCGTCCCGGCCTCCCCGCCGCCCTCCGGCTGGGAGTACCAGCTGTTCTCGGACAACGTGGCGCTGCACATGCGCAACCTCAACGACAAGCGGATCAGCCACGAGATGGGCTACGCCTCGCCGGGTCGCACGATCTCGACGGACACCGACGCGCTCGACACCTACATGGCGCGCACCCGCGCGTTCGACCGCATCGTCAACGGCATCGCGGACCTGCTCTCCCCCGGCAGGCAGCAGTGGGCGTTCGGCCCTGCGGGACGGCCCGGTGACCGCGAGAAGATCCGGCACCTCGCGAACCGCTTCGTCGAGTCGTACGAGAGCCTGCTCGACTGGGCCGCCGAGCTGCGCGGCACCGTGACGCCGGACCGCTTCACGAACCTCTACCGGATCACCGCGCAGCTCGCCGACCAGCCGCTGAAGCAGATCGAGGAGTTCGTCGAGCAGTTCGCGACCGCCGCCGGGCGTGGTGCCGGCGACCTGCAGCTGGTCCTCTCCTATGACGCGTCCCACGTTGAGGCGGAACTCAAAAAGGTCCAGACCACCTAGCCGCGGAGAACGTAGAGTCGGGGGCGTGACGATCCGCGCCGCGCTCTTCGACTTCTCCGGCACGCTCTTCCGGCTCGAACACCCCGAGCTGGCGTCCAACGCGGACCTGATGCGTGCGCTCACCGCCCCCGTCGGCATCGCCGACGGCATGGACCCCGACCTCGTCGACGCGTGGTACCGCCGCGACCTCGACCCCGACCTGCACCGCTGGGTCCACCTGAGGGTGCTCAACGACTCCCTCGTGCCGGACGCCGAGGCGCTCTACGACCAACTCATCCAGCCCGAGTCCTGGGAGGCCTACCCCGACACCAAGGCCGCGCTGGAACACCTCAGGGACATCCCCGTCGCGGTCGTCAGCAACATCGGCTGGGACATCCGCCCGGTATTCGAGCGGCACGGCGTCACCCACCTCGTGGACGAGTTCGTGCTCTCCTACGAGGAAGGCGTGATCAAGCCGGACCCGAAGATCTTCACCACCGCGTGCGAACGGCTGGGCGTCGATCCCCGCGACGCCGTCATGGTCGGCGACAGCGAGGAGGCGGACGGCGGAGCGGAGGCGATCGGTTGCTCCTTCCGGCTCGTCAACCCGGTTCCGACGAGTGACCGCCCCAATGCTCTTTTGGATGTGGCCCGTACCATTCCCGTGTGAGCCTCCACATCTACGACACGGCGAGCCGATCCATGCGGGAGTTCCACCCGCAGGTCAACGGAACGGCGTCGATCTACGTGTGTGGGGCGACGGTGCAGGGCGTACCGCACATCGGGCACGTCCGCAGCGGCCTGAACTTCGACGTCCTCCGGCGCTGGCTCGCCCGTGACGGTGCCGAGGTCACGCTGGTCCGCAACGTCACCGACATCGACGACAAGATCCTCACCAAGGCCGCCGAGCACGACAAGCCGTGGTGGGAGTGGGCGTACCAGCACGAGCGCGCGTTCGAGGACGCGTACGACGCGCTGGGCTGCCTGCCGCCGTCGTACGCGCCGCGTGCCACCGGTCACGTGACGCAGATGGTCGAGCTGATGCAGCGGCTGATCGACAAGGGCCATGCGTACGACGTCGACGGCGACGTCTACTTCGACGTGCGCTCGTTCGCCGAGTACGGCGCGTTGTCCGGGCAGAAGCTCGACGCGGTCGAGCAGGGCGAGACGGCCGTGCGCGGCAAGCGCGACCCGCGCGACTTCACGCTGTGGAAGGCCGCGAAGCCCGGTGAGCCGTCCTGGCCGACGCCGTGGGGCGACGGCAGGCCCGGCTGGCACCTCGAGTGCTCGGCGATGGCGACGACGTACCTCGGCGGCACGTTCGACATCCACGGCGGCGGGCTCGACCTGATCTTCCCGCACCACGAGAACGAGCAGGCCCAGTCGCGCGCGGCCGGTGACGGCTTCGCGAACTACTGGATGCACAACTACTGGGTGACGCTGTCGGGCGAGAAGATGGCCAAGTCGCTCGGCAACACCGTCTCCATCCCCGCGATGCTGGACAAGGTCCGCGCGCAGGAGCTGCGGTACTACCTGGTGGCGCCGCACTACCGGTCGCACATCGAGTACTCCGAGGACGCGTTGCAGGAGGCGGTGTCGGCCTACGGCCGGATCGAGTCGTTCCTGCGCCGCACCGTCGAGCGCGTCGGCCCGATCGAGCTCCGCGGCGACATGTGCCCGGACTTCGTCGTGGCGATGGACAACGACCTGAACACGCCGCAGGCCGTGGCCGCACTGCACAACAAGGTGCGCCAGGGCAACACGGCACTCGCCGACGGCGACCACGACGCGGCCCGTGCGGCCGCCGAGTGCGTGCGCCGGATGGCTGACATCCTCGGCGTCGACCCGTTGTCGCCGAAGTGGAACGACGCGTCGTCTGCCGATCTCGGCATGCGGCAGGCGTTGACCACACTGGTGGATCGGCTGCTCGCCGAACGCCAGGAGGCCCGCAAGAGCAGGGATTTCGCGCGCTCTGACGCACTGCGCGACCAGCTGCACGACGCGGGCATCGCCGTCGAGGACACCCCCGGCGGTCCGCAGTGGACTTTGAAGGACGACTGACTTCCGTGGCTGGCAACTCCAAGCGCAAGGGCGCGATGCGCAATCCGGGCTCCAAGAAGGGCGCGGTCGTCGGCTCCGGCGGGCAGAAGTCCAAGGGCCTGCAGGGCAAGGGCCCGACCCCGAAGGCGTCGGAGCGCCCGAACCACCCCGCGTACAAGCGGGCCAAGGTCGCGGCGAAGACCGACGCGGTCAGGACCCAGCGCCGGCAGACGAAGGAGAAGGCCGCCGCGGAGACCGTGGCGGGCCGGAACCCCGTCGTCGAGTGCCTGCGCGCGGGCACGCCGGCGACGGCGCTGTACGTGGCGCTGGGCATCGACTCGGACGACCGCGTGGCCGAGGCCGTGAGCCTGGCCGCCGACCGGGGCATCTCCGTGCTGGAGGTGGCCCGCGGTGAGCTCGACCGGATCACCGGCGGCGCGATGCACCAGGGCCTCGGCCTGCAGGTGCCGCCGTTCGAGTACGCCACCCCGGACGAGATTCTCGAACTCGCCCAGCGCGCCGGTACGCCGCCGCTGCTGGTCGCGCTGGACGGCGTGACGGACCCCCGCAACCTGGGTGCCGTCGTGCGGTCGGCCGCGGCGTTCGGCGCGCATGGCGTCGTGGTGCCGCAACGGCGCAGTGCGTCGATGACGGCGGTGGCCTGGCGCACCAGTGCGGGCACGGCGGCCAAGCTGCCGATCGCGATGGCCACGAACCTCACCCGCACGCTGCGTGACTGGGCCGAGGCCGGGCTGATGATCGTCGGCCTGGACGCGGATGGCGACGTGGACGTCGACGGTCTGGACCTCGCGACGGGCCCGCTCGTCGTCGTGGTGGGCTCGGAGGGCCGCGGTCTCGGCCGTCTGGTCAAGGAGACGTGCGACCAGACCGTGTCGATCCCGATGGCCACGGGCGTCGAGTCGCTCAACGCGTCCGTCGCGGCCGGCGTCGTGCTGGCCGAGGTCGCCCGCCGCCGCCGGATCGACGCCAAGGGCTGAACTTCCTGACGCAATCGGCTGGTTCGCGACGCCAAGCGCGTTCATTCGCCGACGTTAGTGATCGTTTTCCTGCCCGCGAAACCGGTTTAGGTTCGCGGGCGGGAAAGTCGGCTTTCCACACTTGCCAGATCTCGCGCAGCCCGTTCGCATGACAAACGGCACGCCCTATTACGCGCCACTCCCGGCCACGGGTACGGTCGTCTCGTTGCCTATTGTCGGGTCCTGCCGGGCAGGAGTCGGAGCTGGTTGCACCGGTCGGCCGAGCGCGGGACACCCCGTTTGGCACCGGCTGACACACAACGTGACCATTTGGGGTCCAATCAGGCGAACCCGAGGTCAACTGTGAAGAAGATCAGCTCTACGTTTCGCTATTGTAACTACTTTAGGTAACTGGTCTGCTCCGTTTAGGTACACACTGTGGTAGGACAGACGTTGAACGGTCAGGCAGCTTCTACCGTGATTGTCGATAGAAATTGATTACCACCGGCGGGGGCGACGTGACTCGGCGTAGAGCGAATCAGGACGTGCTGATTCGCCGCGCGCGGGACGCGGCACGCCGAGGTCGCGCATGACGGCGCGCGGCGCCCTCCGCGAGCTCCTGGGTTTGCGTGAGTTCCGCGCCATGTGGATCGGTTCGACCGTGTCAACGGCCGGCGACCAACTCGCCGCGGTTGCATTGTCACTGCTCGTATTCGAACGAACACAATCCGCTGCCTGGACCGCCCTCACGTGGTCGCTGACGCTCTTCCCGCCGCTGATTTCGGGTCCGTTGCTCGGCTGGGTCGCCGACCGGTTCCCGCGCCGCACGGTAATGGTGACGACCGCCTGGTTGCAGGCCGTGCTCATGGCCGCGATGGCCATTCCGGGCATGCCGCTCTGGGCGATGATCGTGCTGCTCGTGGTGGTGCTGGCGATCTCCTCGCCGTACCTCGCCGCGCAGGAGGCGAGCCTTCCTCACGTGCTACCGGCGAAGCGCTACGACGACGGCGTGGCGCTGTTCGGCACGTCCGTCGACATAGCCCAGATGGCGGGCCTAGCGGCCGCGGGCTTCCTCGTCGCCCACACCAGTCCCGGCCTGGCCCTGGCGGTCAACGCGGTCACGTTCGCCGCGCTGGCGATCCTGGTGCAGACGTCGGTGAAGCACCGGCCCGCAGCGGACCCGCTGGGACGCAAGAAGAAGGACGACGACGAACCACGCGGTGTGCTGACCCTGATGGTGTCCGAGCCGCGATTGAGGACGCTGCTGGGCGTCCGGCTGCTCGCGGGCCTCGCGATGGTGCCGGAGGGCCTCGCGGTGCCGCTGGCGGCGAGCCTGAACGCCGTCTGGGCGGTGGGCCTGATCCTCGCCATCGAACCCGCCGCGAACGTGCTGGGTGTGGCGCTGCTCTTCCGCCTGGTGAGGGATCCGGCGAAGCGGGAACGGCTGATCGGGCCGCTGGCGATCCTGTCGCTGGCACCGTTGATCATGTTCGCGTTCCATCCGAACCTGACCTGGACGATCGTTTTGCTGGTGATTGCCGGTATAGGCGGGGCTTATCACACACCCGCTCGTTCGGCGTGGATGCGGCTGCTACCCGACCAGTACCGTGGAAGGGCTTATGGCATTGGGCGCGCGGCGTTGCGCTCGAGCCAGGGCGGCGGAATGGCGCTGGCCGGTGTCGTCGCTCATTCGGTCGGATCGTTGACGGCCACGATCGCGGGAGCGGGCGGTATCGGGCTGCTGCTGGCCGCGCACGCCACCTTCGCGCTGCGACGTGCTCGGGGTCGCGACGACTCGAAGGCGGTGGCAATCTGAAACAGAACGGTCACCATTAGCGATATCCGTCTTAGAGGCACCAGGATGTTCAGGTGCGAGATTGAGGTCCGATCAAGAGAGGTGGAGTTCAGAAGTCACGGTTGTTGCGCATGGAAGGACACCTCCTCGTTGCAACGAGCAGCAGCGCGGTGGTCTACGACCTGGTCAGCGGCGGCTTTGCTCATGATGTGCCATGAGCGTAGGGGGTCGTGGTGAAGAACAGTTTGACTGATCGCAGGCGATCGCGGGCACTCGGCTTGACTCCGATTCGCAACTGGGACCTTTGGACGGTTGCGCCTAGTGCGATCGCGTACTTCTTCGTGCTCGAAGCGGCCGTCGCCGTCGCGTCCATTTGGCTGCTGACGAAGCTCACCGCCGTGTCCCCCACGGACTGGCTCCGCTTCGGCGCGCTCATCGCCGCGATCACGGTCCACCTGACCATCGTCCGCAGAGCCGAGGAAGCCCGCCGCAACGAGGCTTCCGGCCCTCACATCGACCTGACCTCGGTCTGGACCTTCGCCGCCGCCGTGGCACTACCCGGCGGCCTGGCTGTGATCGCCACGATCTGGATGCGCATCCTGATCCAGCCCATCGCCCGCCGCCAGCCGTACCGGTTCGTCTTCGGCACCGCCTCCATGCTCGCCTCGACGCTCCTGTCGTGGGCGCTGGTGCACCTGTCAGGCGTGTCACTCGCGGCGACCGGCAACGTCCCGACGGACCTCAGCCTGGTCCTCATCCTGGCCATCGCGGCGGTCGTCTACTGGTTCGTCCAGGTCATGACGGTCGCCGCCGCGTTCAAGATCGTGACCCCGAATTCAAAGGTCCTCGACTTCCTCGGCTCCAAAGTCGACAACATGCTCGAGATGAGCACGCTCGGCGCCGGGGCCATGCTCGGCATGCTCATGACGTCCCACTGGGTCGGCCCACTGCTGCTGGTCGTGCCGGTGATCCTCGTCAACGCCCTGCTCTCGCGCGCCGGCGAACGCCGCACCCACCTGGAACGCCTGCTGCGCGAACAGGAACAGCTGCACCAACGGCTGGCCGCGGACGCCCACACCGACTACCGGACGGGCCTGCTCAACACCAACGGCCTGGCCGAGTACGCGGGCCGCCTGGCCGAACGCTGCCGCATGGACGGCGAACCGATGACCGTCCTCGTCATCGACCTCGACCACTTCAAGCGCATCAACGACACCTGGGGCCACCCGGCGGGCAACGCCGTCCTGGCCGAGGTGGGCCGGATCCTCCGCGAGAAGCTCCGCCCCGGCGACGTGGCGGGCCGCGACGGCGGCGAGGAGTTCGTGGTGGCCCTGAAGGACACCCCGGTGGCCCAGGGCGTGACCATCGCCGAACGCATCCGCGAGGCCATCGGCTCGCTGGCCGTCCCGACCACCGACAAGCACCGCAACGTGGTCACCCTCTACGGCCGCGAGATCCAGCCCCCGGAACCGGAAGGCGCGGCGCTGCAGGCGATCTCCGCCTCCATCGGCGTGGCGGTGATCCCCGACAACGGCCCCGACATCGCCACCGCACAACACTCGGCGGACGCGGCGCTCTACAAGGCCAAGGAGAACGGCCGCAACCAGGTTCGCGTCGCCGGCCTCGACATCCCGCCGCGCCTGATGCCGGCCCCGCGCCAGGACGACGTGACGAAGCCGATCACGTCCCGCACTGCCTGACAGCCCTCAGGCGGCCCGGGCTCGCACCGCGCCGATCCCCCGGCACACCAGGTAGATCACGAAACTGACCGCGGTGACCAGCGCGGAGACCGGCAGTCCCGGCTGCAGCGACAACAGGATGCCCCCGACCGCCGCCACCTCCGCGAAGACCACGGACAACACGGTCGCGCGCAACGGAGAAGCCGTGACCCGCATGGCGGCCGCCGCCGGCGTGATCATCAGCGCCAGCACCAGCAGAGCCCCGACGACCTGCACCGACAGCGCGGTGGCCACCCCGATCAGCACCGCGAACACGATCGACAGCGTGCGCACCGGAACCCCGCGCGACACGGCCACGTCAGGGTCCACCGAAGCGAAGAACAACGGCCGGTAGATCAACGCCAGCACGGCCAGCACGGCGATCGACGAGATCACCAGCAGGTCCAGGTCGGTGGAGTCGACGCCCACGATCTGCCCGGTCAGCAGCCCGAACTTGTTGGCGGCCCTGCCCTTGTAGAGCGCCAGCATGAGAATCCCCATGCCGAGCCCGAACGCCAGGATCGCCCCGATCACCGAGTCGCGGTCGTTCTCCCGCCGCGACAGCACCCCGAGCAGCACCGCGGCGATGATCGACCCGGCCAGCGCGCCGTACCCGATCCCGATGCCGAGCAGCAACGCCGCCGCGCCACCGGTGAACGCGAGCTCGCTCGTGCCGTGCACGGCGAACGCCATCTTGCGGGTGACGATGAACGGGCCGAGCACGCCGGCGACGAGGCCCAGCACGGCGGCCGCGATCAATGCGGTCTGCACGAACTCGAGCTCGAGCAGGTCGAAGATCGTCACGACGCGGCCTCCGCCGTCAGGTGGTGCGTCTGCTCCTCGCAGGCTCCGGCGCCGACGACCAGGATCTGGTCGCGGACGCGGACCACCTCGACCGGCGTGCGGTACAGCTCGGACAGCGTCCGGGAGTTCATGACCTCTTCCGGCGTCCCGATCCGGAACCGCCCGCCCACCAGGTACAGCACCCGGTCGACCAGGGGCAGCACCGGGTTCAGCTCGTGCGTCACGAAGAGGACCGCGGTGTCTGACTCACGGCGCCGCTTGTCGATCAGCTCGGAGACCACCCGCTGGTTCGCGAGGTCCAGCGACAGCAACGGCTCGTCGCACAGCATCACGGTCGGGTCGCCGACCAGCGCCTGCGCGACCCGCAACCGTTGCTGCTCGCCACCGGACAGCAGGCCGATCGGCGAGTCCGCGTACCGCTCGGCGCCGACGGACGAGATCGCGGCGTCGACGCGGATGCGGCGCTCACGGCGGTTGCGCAGGCCGAGCCCCCACCGGTGGCCGTCCAGCCCCAGACCGACGAGGTCGCGGCCGCGCAACGTCATGGACTGGTCGAGCGCTCGCTGCTGCGGGATGTAGCCGATGGCCTTGTTGCCGCCGGCGACCGAGACCGTGCCGGAGGACAACGGCTGCAAGCCGAGCAGCACGCGCATCAGACTGGTCTTGCCGGAGCCGTTCGGGCCGAGCACCGCGAGGAACTCACCGGACTCGACGTCGAGGTCGAGGCCGTCCCACAGCACCCTGTTCCCGTAGGACAGCCGGGCCCCGCGCAGCGAGATCGCGGTCATGCCTTGAGCGCCAGCGACAGCGCGTCCACCTGCTTGCTCATCCAGTCAAGGTAGCTGGTCACACCCTCGGGCAACGTCTCGGTGACCGCGACGACCTGGACGCCCGCCGTCTTGGCCTTCTCGACGACCTGCTTCGTGACCTGGTTCTCGGTCTGGGTGTTCTCCAGCAGCACGGTGATCTGCTTGCCGTCGACCAACTGGTTCATCTCCGCGAGCGCGGCGGCCGGCACGTCCGACTCCTCCTCGATCGCCTCGCTGAACGCCTCGGGCGTCACGTCCTCGGCGCCGGTCTCGTCGAGCAGGTAGTGCGCGATGGGCTCGGTCGCGGCGACCTTCTTGCCCGTGCCGATGCCCTCGACCTTCTTCTCCAGCTCCTCGAGCTTGGCGGAGAAGTCGGCGGTGTTGCTCTCGAACGTGGTCTTCTTGTCCGGCGCGAGGGCACCCAGCTCGTTCGCGGCCGCCTCGGCCACCGCGCGCACGGTGTGCAGGTCGTACCAGACGTGCTCGTTCACGCTGTGGTCGTGACCGTCGGCATCGGGCGCCGCACTGGTCTCCCCGGCGTGGTCGTGCTCGCGCAGCGGGAACGCCTCGATCTTCTTGGTGGCGTCGCTGGTGATCAGCTTCGCGAAGAAGTCGTCGTAGCCGCCGCCGTTGAACACGACGAGCTTGGCGTCCTTGACCAGCGCGGCGTCCGCGGGCTTGCTCTCGTAGGAGTGCGGGTCGGCCGACGGGTCGTCCAGCAGCGCCTTGACCTCGACCGCGTCGCCGCCGACGGCCTTGACGACGCTGCCCCAGACGTTCGTCGAGGCCACGACCTGGATCTTGCCGTTGTCGGCGGACAGTGTGGTCGTGCCACAGGCGGCCAGGCTCACGACGGCGAGAGTGCCGACCAAAGCGTTGCGGAGAGTCATCACGCCGTCCCTCGATCAGGTAATGGAAACCGTTGTCGAGTTCAGTTTACGACACGAAAAAGCCCCCGACGGTCACGCCGGGGGCTTTTCGAAGTGACTCACGCCTCCAGGCGCTCGCCCGACTCGGGGTGGAACAGGTGGATCTCGGTGGTGTCGCGGACGGCCACCTTGACGTGCTGGCCCAGGGTCGGCGGCGTGCGACCGTCGACGCGGACGACGAAGCGCTGCGACGCGTCGCCGATCTTCACCGCACCGTGCACGAGCGCGTCTGCGCCGAGCTCCTCGACCAGCTCGACCGTCATGTCCATGCCCTCCTCGCTCGACGGCACGATGCCGAGCGCCTCGGGCCGGATGCCGAAGGTGACCTCGTCCAGACCACCGGCGGCGTCGAGCGCGGAACGGGTCAGCGGCACGATGATGCCGTCGAGTTTCGCGCCCTCCGACGTGATCGGCACGGTCTTGAGGTTCATGGCCGGCGAGCCGATGAAGCCGGCGACGAACGCGTTGGCCGGGCGGTCGTACAGCGCGCGAGGCGTGTCGCACTGCTGCAGCAGGCCGTCCTTGAGCACCGCCACGCGGTGGCCCATCGTCATGGCCTCGACCTGGTCGTGCGTCACGTAGATCGTGGTGGTGCCGAGGCGCTGCTGGAGGGCGGCGATGTTCGCGCGGGTCTCGACGCGCAGCTTGGCATCCAGGTTGGACAGCGGCTCGTCCATGAGGAACACGGAGGGCTCACGCACGATCGCGCGGCCCATGGCGACACGCTGACGCTGACCACCGGAGAGCGCCTTCGGCTTGCGCTCCAGGTACTTGGTGAGGTCGAGCATCTTGGCGGCCTCTTCGACCTTCGCCTTGATCTCGGTCTTCGCCACACCGCGCAACTTGAGCGCGAAGCCCATGTTCTCCGCGACCGTCATGTGCGGGTAGAGCGCGTACGACTGGAACACCATCGCGATGTCCCGGCCCTTCGGCGGCACGTTCGTGACGTCCTTGCCACCGATGTGGATGGCGCCCTCGTCGACGTCCTCCAGACCCGCGAGCATGCGCAGCGCCGTCGACTTGCCGGAACCGGACGGGCCGACCAGCACCAGGAACTCGCCGTCGCTCACCTCGAGGGAGAGCTCGTCGACCGCCCGCACCGGCGGGTTGCCGGAGAAGATCCGCGACGCCTTGACGTAGGACACCTCTGCCATGTGACGCACCTTTCACCGCTTGTCTGGGCGCGACGTTATGCATTGCAAGCGCTTACGGGAACAGACGTAAGCGCTTACGTTCCGCCGTGCGGCAACGTAAGCGCTTACGTCCTCTCAGCCCTTGACGGCGCCGGACGCGAGGCCCTGCACCAGGAAGCGCTGCACCAGGTAGAACACGACGATCGCGGGGATCGCGACCAGAATGGACGCCGCCGCGAGGTGCCCCCACTCGGTCCTGTTCTGCTGCACGAACACCTGCAGGCCGACCGCCAGCGTCTTCGACTCGTCCGCCGCCGACAGGAAGGCGGACGCGAACGCCACCTCGCCCCAGGCCGTGAGGAACGCGTAGAACGAGGTGACCGCGAGACCCGGCTTGGCCAGCGGCATGATCAGCCGCCAGAACACGCCGAACGGCGACAGGCCGTCCACGCGACCGGCCTCGTCGATGTCGGCCGGCACCGTGTCGAAGTAACCCTTCAACATGTAGGTGCAGAACGGAACCGCGGTCGTGCAGTAGACGAGCACGAGACCGATGGAGGTGCCGTTCAGGCCGAGGGCGATCAGGATGTTGTACAGCGGCACGATGAGCACCGCGAACGGGAACATCTGCACCAGCAGGAACGACATCATCAGCCCGCGCTTGCCGGGGAACCGGAACCGCGAGGCCGCGTACCCGGCCGTGGCCGAGATGAACACGCCGATGACGGTCGTCATCAGCGCGATCACCACTGAGTTGCCGAACCAGGCCAGGAAGTCGCCCTTCTCGCCGGCCAGCACGCGGGTGTAGTTGTCCAAAGAGGACTCGTTGAACAGCTTCGGGGTCGGCTCGACCGCGCGGGCGTCCGGCTTCAGCGACGTGACGAACACCCAGAAGACCGGGAACACCGCGACGATCGACGCGACGATCAGCGTGGCGTGCAGGGCGACGGAGGCACCCTTGGACCGGTCGGACCTGCGCAGCCGGTTGCCGCCGGCCTGAACGACCTTGAGAGACGAAGCGTCGAGCGTCATCACCACACCTCGCCCTGCTTGCGCAGCGCCCGCCGGTAGATCGTGGCGAACACCAACAACACCGAAAGGATCAGCACGCCGTAGGTCGACGCGATGGCGTAGTCGCGGGACGCGCCGGAGAAGAACCGCTCGAACGCGTAGGTGACCAGGATGCGGGCGTTCGGGTTCGGTCCGGCGATCAGGTAGATCACCGGGAACATGTTGAACGTCCAGATGATGCCCAGCAGGACCACCGTCGACGACACGGAACGCAGGCCCGGCAACGTGACGTGCCGGAACCGCTGCCACGGCGTGGCACCGTCCATTTCGGCCGCTTCGTAGAGGTCGCCGGGAATCGACTGCAGGCCACCGAGAAGCGCCACCATCATGAACGGCACGCCGAGCCAGACGTTCACGATGATCACCGACACCAGCGCCCAGTCGGACTGGCCGAGCCACACGGGGTCCGGCAGGCCGACCGAGCGCAGGAGCTGGTTGATGATCCCGTACTGCGCGTTGAACATGTACTTCCACGCGAACGCGCTGATGAACGCGGGCACGGCCCACGGCAGGATCAGCAGCACGCGGTAGAACGAGCGGCCGCGCACCTGGCGGTTGAGCAGCATCGCCAGGCCGAGACCGATGGTGTAGTGGAAGAACACGCACGAGAACGTCCAGATCAGCGTGCGGACCAGCGTGCCCCAGAACGCGCCGTACGACTCGCCGCCGGACAGCACGTTGAGGTAGTTCTTGAAGCCCACCACGTCGTAGGTGGCCGGCCGATCGAGGATCGGGTTGGCGATGTTGCCTTCGTTGATGTTCGTGAAGGTGAAGAACACGCCCTGGGCGAGCGGGTAGAGCACCAACACCGCGATGACCACCACGACCGGCAGCACCATCGCATACGCGTACCAGTACCGGTCCAGGAACCGACGCACCGAGATCTCCCCTCAGGCGAACGGCCGGAGCACGAAGCTCCGGCCGTTCAACAACAATCAGCCGATGGAGTACTCGGGAACGACCTTGTCCTTGTACGCCTTGGCCACGTCGTCGAGCGCGGTCTTGGCGTCCTTCTTACCGGCGAGGAAGTCGGCGTAACCGATCTTCAGCGGGTCGAACAGCTCGCCGCCCTCCGGGATCCACGGGCGCTCGTGCGCGACCTTGGTGACCGGCTCGAACGCGGCGACGACGGCGTTGGCCTTGACGTCGGCGTTCTGGTAAGCCGACTTGCGGGTCGGCAGCAGGCCCAGGTCCTTCGCGATGGCGGCCTGCGAGTCGGCCGACGCCATGCACTCGATGAACTTGATCGACGACTGCTTCGCCTTGGTGCCCTGGCGGATCACGTAGTCGTGGCCACCGACCGGCGCGCTGCCCTTGCCCGCGGCCGGGCCCGGAACCGGCGCGATGCCGAGGTTCGCCGGGTCGCTGAACGCGGCACCCTTGAGGTAGTCGGCGACGGCCCACGGACCGTTGACGACCATGGCGGCCTCACCGGACGAGAACGCGGCCTGCATGTTCGAGTAGGAGTTCGTCGCGTCGAGCGCCGTGGTCGCGGCCTTGGCGTCGAGCAGGCCCTTGGCGGTCTCCAGCGCCTTCACGTTCTGCTCGGAGTTCACGACGATCTTCTTGGCGGACGCGTCGACCAGGTCGCCGCCCTCGCCGTAGATGAACGGCAGCGCGTAGTACGCGTCGTTGTTGAGGAAGAACGTCTTCTCGCCACCCAGCTTGGCGGCGGCGGCCTTCAGCTCGTCCCACGTCTTCGGCGGCTCGACACCGGCGTCGGCGAGCTTCTTTCTGTTGTAGAGCAACGCGAGCGAGTCGGTCACCTGCGGCACCGCGTAGGTCTTGCCCTCGTACTTCGTGGAGCCGAGCGGGGCCTCCAGGAAGTCGGAGGTGTCCTTCGCGAGGTCGGTGTCGGACAGGTCGGCGATGTAGCTCAGCTTCGCGAGCTGCGGCACCCACGCGACCTCGGCACGGAAGACGTCGGGGCCCTGACCACCCTGAGCGGCGGTCTTGTAGTTGTTCAGCGCGCCGTCGAACGCCTGCGTCTCGACCTTGACCTGGTAGCCGCCCTTGGTGGCGCAGTCCTCGGCGATCTTCTTGAACACCGGGCTCTCGTTGGGGCCACTGGTGTCCCAGAAGGTCACCTCGCCCGAGTCGGATCCGCTGTTGCCGCTCGATCCGCCGCTTCCGCACGCGGTGAGCACGAGGGCGACACCCGTCGCCATGGCGGTCACGAGGGTTGTCCGTCGCATCGTTGCTGCCGTTCCCTCCAGCTGGCCCCATCTCCCAGTGAGATGAGGGGTATTGCAAGTTTTTGCGAGAATGTTGCGGGCGATTTCACTACCCGAACCATGGTCAGGTCAAGACATCGACCGTAACCAAGCCGTAACGGCCCTGTCTTGCAAACCCGCGTTGCAAAATTTTTCTGAACGCGGCAGGCTTGCCCGCAACCAAGCTGAGCAGGGAGGCAACGTGTCCGGACTGTCCGAGATCGCCAGGGCAGCCGGGGTGAGCATCTCGACGGTGAGCCGCGTGCTGAACCGGCGGGCCGGCGTCAACGAGGAGACCCGGCAGCGGGTGCTGTCGGTGCTCGCGGAGATGCCCTACACCCCGCGCGGACTCGGTGCGTTGCAACGCACCGGCGTGATCGGCCTGCTCGTGCCGGAGCTCTCGAACCCGGTCTTCCCGGCGTTCGCCGAGGCCCTGGAGACGCGGGCCGCACGCCTCGGCTACTCCTCGCTGCTGTGCAACACCCGCAGCGGCGCCCCGATGGGCGAGGAGGAGTACGTCCGGATGCTCCTGGCCCGCGGGGTCGAGGGCATGGTGTTCGTGTCACCGGAGATCACCAACGTCGAGGTACCGCTCGGCCAGGCGCCGCGCCCGAGCTACTACGCGAAGCTCGTGGCGGACGGCGTCCACATGGTCTTCCTCAACGGCGCCACGCCCGCGCTGGACGTGCCCGACGTGACGGTGGACGAGCAGCTCGCGGGTTACATGGCCACCAAACACCTGATCGAACTGGGCCACGAGCGGATCGGGTTCGTCTCGGGTCCGGCGCGGTCGCTGCCGTCGCGGCTGAAGCGCGCCGGCTGGGCCGCCGCGCTGGAGGAGAACCACCTGCCGGCCGGGTCGGAGTACGTCTCGCACGCGTCGTTCAGCGCGGAGGGCGGCGGCCAGGCCCTGGCGCGGCTGCTCGACACGGTGACGCCGACGGCGGTGATCTGCTCGTCGGACCACATGGCGCTCGGCGCGATGCGCGAGGCACACCAACGGGGGATCTCGGTACCCGGCGACCTCTCGGTCGTCGGGTTCGACGACATCCCGCTGGCCGCCTACTCGTCGCCCGCTTTGACGACGCTCGCGCAGCCGATCGAGGAGATGGCGGCGGCCGCGATCGACGAGCTCGTGCTGCGCCTCGACCCGGATCGCCGCAGGCAGGGCACCGACAACTACACCCGTGTCTTCCGCCCGCGGCTCGTCGTGAGGGAGTCGTCCGCGCCTCCGAAGTGAGACGACCGGCTCCCAAATTTGGTCTGGACCAAATTCTGAACAAGGCAGATGGGTCAACCAGGGCGGATGCGTCATTGGAGGGACGCCGGTCACCCTGACTTCACGAATTGGTTCTGAACCGTTACGGTCCTTTCATGGCGCGGTCGATGCATGTGCGACGTCCGGCGACGCTGGCCTCTCTGGCCGCTGAGCTGGGCGTTTCCCGGACAACGGTGTCCAACGCGTACAACCGGCCCGACCAGCTCTCGCCCGAGCTGCGTCGGCGGGTGTTGGACACGGCCCGAAGGCTGGGTTATCCCGGCCCGGATCCTGTGGCGCGTTCGTTGCGCACACGCAAGGCCGGGGCGGTGGGACTGTTGCTCACCGAGAACCTCTCCTACGCGTTCCGCGACCCGGCCGCGATCGGGTTCCTGGAGGGCCTCGCGCTGGCGTGCGAGGACGCGGGAACCGGTCTGCTGCTGGTCCCCGCCAACCCCGAACGCGAGGACGTCGCGTCCGTCCACCGGGCCGGCGTCGACGGCTTCGTCGTCTACTCGGTCCCGGACGACGACCCGCACCTCGCCGCCGTACTGGAGCGCCCGGTGCCCACCGTCGTCTGCGACCAGCCGGACCTCGGCACCGTGGACCGCGTCGGCATCGACGACCGTGCCGCGATGTACGAGCTCGCGCGGCACCTGATCGGGCTGGGCCACCGCCGCATCGGCGTCGTGTGCATGCGTCTCGCGCGTGACCGCAACGACGGCTTCGTGACGCCGGACCGGCAGCACGCCGCGCACTTCCACGTGCAGCGCAACCGCCTGTCCGGCCTCGCCGAGGCGTTCAGCGAGGCCGGCGTCGACTGGTCGCTGGTGCCCGTGGCCGAGCGCTTCGACCACAACATGGCCTCCGGTGCGTCCGGTGCGGCCCAGGTCCTGGACCGCGACCCCCAGATCACCGCGCTGATCTGCACCTCGGACGTGCTGGCGCTGGGCGCCCTGACCGAGGCCGCCCGCCGTGGGCTGCGGGTGCCGCACGACATCACGGTCACCGGGTTCGACGGCATCCGCGCCGGCGAGGAGGCCGGGCTCACCACGGTCCGCCAGCCGGTGCTGGAGAAGGGCCGGGCGGCGGGCAAGCTGCTGCTCGACGCGAGCGAGCGCACCCGGCCGCGGTCGGTCAACCTCGCGACCGAGCTGATCATCGGCAAGACGTCGGGGCCGCCGCGCGGTGGTGCCGAGGAGCGCTGGTTCGGTCCGTGATCAGCGTTCCAGCCTGAACACCACGGGTGAGCTGGCCTTCCCGGCCAGCTTCCCCACCAGCAGGTAGTCGCCGGGCCCGAGCCGGGCGTGCTTGCCGCACCCCGGCTCCGAGGTGGAGCCCGCCCACTTAGCGCGGTAGGTGAAGATCTCCTTCGGCTGCATCACGCGCACCTCGTTGCCCGCCGTCGCGAGGCAGTGGTTGCTCGACCAGAGCAGCGTCGCGCCGTCCGCGGTCAGCACCGTGACCTCGCGGTGCTGGCGCCCGATGTCCTTGATGCACGGCACCGGACCGTTGTTGGCGACCTCCATGGACAGTTCCGGCTGGTCACCGACGGTGTAGAAGGGCTTGTTGGTCTTCACCACGACCCCGATCACGTCGTCCGGGCAGGCCTGCGGCGGTCCGGGAGGCGGGGGCGGCGGCGCGGTCTCGGTCGGCGAGGGTGGCGGTGTGGACTCCGACGAGGCGGCCGCCGGGCTCTCGGACATGCTGGGCGGAGGGTTCGAGGACGACGCCGCGGCCGCGTTCGTCGGCTGGGCGGTCTCGTCGTTCGAGGAGACCATCCCGACGATCCAGATCACGAGCAGGAGTGTGACCAGCGCCGCCCCGATCGCGGCGAGGCGACGGCGCCAGTACACCGTGGACGGCAGCGGACCTGTGGGCTCGATCACGGCCCGAACGTAGCCCGGCCTGCTCGGATCCAGCGTTAGGCGAGCATCGCTCGATCCGGTGAACGTGATATTGGGCGAAACCCCTTGTGAACGTGCGCTAACTCCGGTTCCAATCGATGCGGGGTCCACCGGTAGGCCATGGAGGTGTGTCGCATGACCGCGATCGACGAGCTGCTCAAGCGGAACTACGAGCTCGGGAACGTGGTTCCGGGAGACCGTTCGTCCCCGAAGCCGTCCCTGCAGGTGGCAATCCTGACCTGCATGGACTCGCGCATCCGGGTGTTCGAGATCTTCGGCTTGAAGCAGGGCGAGGCGCACGTGCTGCGCAACGCGGGCGGGGTCGTCACCGACGACGCCATCCGGTCGCTCGCGCTGAGCCAGCGCAAGCTCGGCACGCGCGAGGTGCTGCTCGTGCACCACACCAACTGCGGCCTCGAGATGGTGACCGAGGACGACTTCAAGGACGAGCTGGAAGCCGACACCGGCCTGCGCCCGACGTGGGCCGTCGAGGCGTTCAAGGACGTCGAGCAGAGCGTGCGCGGGTCGATGGCGCGGCTGCGCCGCAGCCCGTTCATCCCGCACACCGACAAGATCCGCGGCTTCGTCTACGACGTGCACACCGGTGAACTGCGCGAGGTCGACGCGGCCAACTCAGCCGCCGCTTGAACTTCTTCGTGAGGGCCCCCTTCGGGGGGCCTTTTCGTTGCGCGACAATGGCGGGCGATGAATCACGAGTTGCTGCTGGGCTGGTGGGACACCGCCGCCCGCGACCTGCCGTGGCGCCGTCCCGACTGCACCGCCTGGGGTGTGCTGGTCAGCGAGATCATGCTGCAGCAGACGCCGGTCTCCCGCGTCGAGCCGATCTGGCACGAGTGGCTGGCGAAGTGGCCGGTGCCGTCCGCGATGGCCGCCGCCTCGCAGGGTGAGGTGCTGCGCATGTGGGGCAAGCTCGGCTACCCCCGGCGTGCTCTGCGGCTGCACGAAGCCGCCACGGCCATCGCCCGCGACCACGGCGACGTGGTGCCGTCGGACATCGACACGCTGGAGTCGCTGCCCGGCATCGGCAGCTACACGGCCCGTGCGGTGGCCACGTTCGCGTACGGGCAGAAGTGCGCCGTCGTCGACACGAACGTCCGACGCGTCGTCGCGCGCGCTGTGCACGGTGCCGGTGACGCCGGGCCGCCGTCGACCAAGCGCGACCTGCGTGACGTCGAGGCGATCCTGCCCTCGTCGCAGGAGGACGCCGCGGTGTTCTCTGCGGCGTTGATGGAGCTCGGGGCGTTGATCTGCACGGCGAAGAACCAGAAGTGCGCGGACTGCCCGTTGTTCGCCGAGTGCGCGTGGCAGGTGGCCGGCCGGCCGGCCTACGCGGGGCCGCTGAAGAAGGTGCAGCAGTTCGCGGGCACCGACCGCCAGGTGCGGGGCAAGCTGCTGGACGTGCTGCGGGGTGCTCCCGGACCGGTGCCCAAGGTCCAGCTCGACGTGGTCTGGAACGACGTGACGCAGCGCGAGAAGTGCCTGGTCTCGTTGCTCGACGACGGCCTGGTCGAGCAGACGCGGGACGGCCTGTTCGCGCTACCGGGAGAGCACTGATGCACGCGCTGGTGGCGTTCTTCGACGACGAGGCGGACGCGAGGATCCGCGACCTGCGGCGGCGTATCGGCGCGAAGCACGAGTACCCGCCGCATCTCACCTACGCGGTCGCGAGCACCATCGGTCCCAAGGTCCGCAAGGAGCTGCGCGAGGACCTGGAACGACTGTGGATGCCGGACCTCTACCTGCACTCGCTCAGCACGTTCTCGTCGGCCGACAACGTGCTGATGCTCTCCGCCGTGGTCGACGCGGAACTGCTGGCCGTGCACTCGGCGATCCACGACGTGCTGGCGAGCAAGGTGAAGAACCCGAGCGCCTACTACCTGCCCGGCAACTGGGTACCGCACTGCACGCTGGTGCAGGGCGTCGACGACGAGGCGGTGAAGGCCGCGTTCGCCAAGGTCTTCCCGGTGGAGCCGATCCGCGCGAAGGTCCGCGAGGTGTCGATCGTCGACACTCAGACCGGCGAGATCGACGTGCTCAAGAAGGCCTCCACCGCGCCCCGGTAGACCCACGGCGCACTGGCGTGCACGACGTGGCCTGCCTCCTCGACGTAGAGGTACTGGCCCTGAGAACGCCGTGCCGCCTCCACCATCTGCCCTGGTAGCTGGCCACCCCTGCCGGCCTCGATGACCAGCGACGGACATCGCACGGCGTCGATGAAGTCCCAGTAGGCGCGCGTGCCCCAGTGCGCGGCGATCTCGTACAGGTCGTCCAGCGAGGCGATCAGGTGCCAGCCGTCCGCACGCTCCTCGAAGTACTCGGCGAACACCGGCGCGCCGAAGTACGAGGTCACGTGCGCCGGCGACTGGAACGGCACCGGCCAGGCGTCGAAGAGCCACTTCCACTCGTCGATCGTGCGGCCGGAGTTGTCCGGGGCGAAGTCCTCGACCACAATCGCCCGCACCAGGTCCGGACGGGTCGCCGCGAGACACCACGCGTGCAGCCCGCCCATGGAGTGCCCGATCACCACGGCGGGCCCGAGGTCGAGCTCCTCGATGGCGGTGGCCGCGTCGGCGACGAAGTCCTCGGTGCGGAACGGTCCCCGCCGCGGGTTGCGGCCGTGCCCGCGCTGGTCGATGCCGACGACACGACCGAACGGCCTGAGCCACTGCGCGACCGGCCACCAGGCGGTGGCCCTGCTCATCAGGCCGTGCAGGAGCAGCACGCCTTGTCCTGTTCCGCCGAACTCCACCACCGACACAGGGATGATTAAACGCATGAAGGCCCGCCCGTACCTGATCGCCCTGGTGTTGATCGTGCTCGTCGCAGGTCTGCTCGTCGTGTTCCGCACGCCGGGCGGCGACCGCGCGCAGCAACGCCAGGAGACGTCACCGGAAGCCGCTGTGGAGGCCGGTGCGGGCGCGGGCGACGCGTACTACCCGACGGACGGCAACAGCGGCTACGACGTCACGCTCTACGACCTCGCGATCAGCTACGACCCGGGGTCCAAGCGGCTCGACGGCGTCGCCTCCGTCACCGCGACCGCCGCGCAGGACCTGGCGCGCTTCAACCTCGACCTCGAAGGCCTGGACGTCAGCGAGGTGAAGGTGGGCGGGCAGCCCGCGAAGTTCGCGCAGGAGGGCGACCACGAACTCGTGATCACGCCGGCGTCCCCGCTCGCGAAGGGCCAGCCGTTCACCGCCGTCGTCACCTACGGCGGCCAGCCCACGACGATCGACGACGCGTCGCTCGGCCGCAGCGGCTGGCAGATCTCGTCCACCGGTGGCGCTTTCGCCGCAGGTCAACCGCACTCCGCGACGACGTGGTTCCCGGCCAACGACACCCCGCGCGACAAGGCGGCACTGAAGGTCGCGGCCCGCGTCCCCGACGGCTGGACGGCGATCTCCAACGGCCTCGAGGGCCCGGTGACGCGCGATGGTGGCTGGACGACGTTCACCTGGTCGGAGGAGACGCCGCTGGCGACCTACCTCGCCACCGTGGCCATCGACAAGTTCGAGGTCGTGCGTTCCACGCTGCCCGACGGCACGCCGGTGGTCGACGCCTACGCGCCCGGCACGTCCGGCTCCAAGAAGCCGGTGCAGGCGCAGGCGCCGGAGGTCCTCGCGTTCCTGGAGACGAAGTTCGGCCCGTACCCGCAGCGCGCCGCGGGCAGCATCTGGGTGGCCGACCAGATCGGGTTCTCGCTGGAGACCCAGACGCGGCCGGTCTACGCGGCGTGGGCCGACCTGGAGACGGTCGTGCACGAGAACGCCCACCAGTGGTTCGGCGACTCGGTCTCGATCGAGAACTGGGCCGACATCTGCCTGAACGAGTGCCTCGCCTCCTACGCGCAGTGGCTGTGGCTGGAGAAGGAGGGCACCGACCTCGACCAGCGCTACCGCGACAACGTCGAGCAACGGCGCGAGCGGGCGTCGTTCTGGGCGCCGAAGCTCTACGACATGGGCAAGGGCAACGAGTTCCGCGGCGTCTACGACAAGGGCCTGATGGGGATGCACGCGCTGCGCAAGCAGGTCGGCGACGACGTGTTCTTCGGGGCCCTGCGGTCGTGGGCGACCGAGCACCGCGACGGCAACGCGTCGTGGCCGGAGTTCGAGGAGCACTTCAAGAAGGCCTCCGGGCAGCCGCTGGACGGGTTCTTCCGGGCCTGGTTCCGCGAGTCGGGCATCCCGGAGGACCAGTACCTGCTGCCTGTCGGAGTGCGGCGCTAATCTGGGTGTCATGGCAGTCGTGAAGATCAACGCGATCAAGGTTCCCGAGGGCAACGGCCCCGAGCTCGAGAAGCGGTTCGCCGCCCGTCTCGGCGCCGTGGACAACCAGCCGGGCTTCCTCGGCTTCGAGCTCCTGCGCCCCGTCGCGGGCGAGGACCGCTACTTCGTCGTCACGCACTGGGAGACGCACGAGGACTTCGTGGCGTGGCGCGACGGGTCTGCCGGTGCGGCCGCACACGCCGGTGAGCGCGCACGGCCCGTGTCGACCGGTGCCGACCTGCTGGAGTTCGAGGTCGTGCTGGGCAGCAAGCCCAAGCAGTGATCGAGCAGGCCTACGACAGAGCCGCCGAGCTGATCGCCGGTGCGGACGCCGTCCTCGTCTGCGCCGGTGCCGGCATCGGGGTCGACTCGGGTCTCCCCGACTTCCGCGGCACCGAGGGCTTCTGGCGGGCGTACCCGCCGTACGAGCGGCTCGGGCTGAAGTTCGAGGAGATCGCCGACCCGGTGCACTTCGCCGACGACCCGGCGCTGGCCTGGGGTTTCTACGGCCACCGGCTCGCCCTGTACCGCACCACCGTGCCGCACGAGGGTTTCTCGGTCCTGCGGTCGTGGGGTGCCCGCGTCTTCACGTCCAATGTGGACGGCCAGTTCCAGAAGGCGGGCTTCGCGGACGTCGCCGAGGTCCACGGGTCGATCCACCACGCCCAGTGCGTGGAACCGTGCACGGACGAGATCTGGGAGTGCTCGTTCGACGTCGAGATCGACCCGGAGTCGATGCGGGCCGTCGGCGAGCTGCCGTCGTGCCCGTCGTGCGGCGGTCTGGCCCGGCCCAACATCCTGATGTTCGGCGACTGGGGCTGGGTGCCGTACCGCAGCCAGGCGCAGCTCGACGAGCTGACGGCGTGGCGGCGTTCGGTGCGGAACCTCGTCGTGATCGAGATCGGCGCGGGCAGCGCGGTGCCGACGGTGCGGCGTCAGGCCGAGCTGGCGAGCGCGGCCAACGGCGCGTTGATCCGCATCAACACCCGCGAGCCGGAGGTCCGCCACGGCCGTGGCGTGTCGCTGCCGGTCGGCGCGCTGGAAGGCCTCACAGCGCTGGCACGACGAACTGCGTGACGACGGCCCGGTGGTCGCTGCCGGGCACGTCGAACACGTCGACGGTGTCGACCACGCACTTCGCGTCCACCAGCACGTGGTCGATGGTGACCGGCGGCGGCCAGACGCCGCTCTTGCTCGGCCAGGTGTGGATCAGCCCCTTGCCGACCTGGTCGGCGGCGTCCACGTAGCCCTTGTTGAGCAGCCGCGTGAGGCCGACGTGGTCGAGCGTCGCGTTGAAGTCGCCCGCCAGCACCCTGATCGCGCCGGTCGAGTCGGGAGCCGGCAGTCCGGCCAGCTCGCGTTGCCAGGCCTCCGGACCGGCGGTGACGACCGGCGGCAACGGATGCACCGACACGACCTCGATGTCCCTGCCCGGCAGGTCCACCAGCGTGCCGGCCTGCCGCAACGTGCCCGGCGGGGTCAGGTTCCGTTGTGAGAGCGGGAACCGCGAGGCGATGCCGCTGCCGGACCCGCCCGGCTCGTCGAGGAAGACGCGGTTGGGCAGCACCTGGTCCAGGCCCGCCCGTTCGAGGTCGCGGACCATCTCCGGCGTCAGCTCCTGCATCGCCAGGATGTCGATCCTGCGCTGGCGGACCTCCTGCACAATGGCCTGCGCGTCCGCGATGCCGGTGAGCAGGTTCGAGGTCATCAGCCTGACCTGCTGCCCCACCCCGTTGGGCCGCGCGTCCGGGAACGCCCGCGGCGCGACGTTCGCGACGAGCACGACCGCCACCAGGGTCATCGTCAGCCCGACGGCCCATCTCCTGCGGAGCAGCGCGAACAACCCGACGAGCAGGCCGCCGACCGTGATGTACGGGATCAGCGACGTCGTGGCGATCGTGTACCGGGTGCCGTCGATGCCGAGCAGCCGCACCAGCGCCGCCGTGACGAACGCCATCGCGCTCACGACCAGCAAGAACGTCACGAACCCGCTCTTGCGCGGCTGCACCTCGGTGGTGACCACGTCGTGCAGTGTCGCCGAACGCTCGTCAGTCTCCCGTGTGGTCGCCACAGCCTGAAGACGGTTGGCGGCGGTCTCCCGTTGCGTCAGGCGGTGACCTCCGGGTGCGCCGGCTGGGCATCGGGCATCCGATCGAGCAGGCCGATGATCGCGTCGACCTTCCGCAGGATGGTCTTCGGATCGATCTGCCCGGTGGCGACCGAGTAGGCGATTCCCGACTCGAACGTGAGGGTCCGCAGGTCGCCCATCCTCGACTCGCCCAGCAGCCGCTCCACGACCTGGGTCGTGAACATCGCGGCCGCCCGGTGCGGATCGCTGGTGCACGCCACGAACTCGGGCGCCACGGGCTCGGGCAGCCGCAGCTCCAGCCACTGCGGCTGCTGGTCGCGGGCGACGGTCTGCGGCATCTCACCGACCCACTTCCGAGCTCCGGTGCCGCCGGCCCAGCTGCTGGACGCGATCTTCAGCGGCACCAGCCCCGAGGCGGCCACCTCGATCCGGTGCTCGTAGTGGGTGACCACGTTGCCCTGCGTGGAAGCGCTGTTCAGCTCGATCGACGCCTCGGTGACCCGAACCCGCCACCCGTACCGGTCGAAGTCGAGCGCGTGGTCGAACCGCCCGTCCGACGCCCGGTGCAGCCAGGAGATCACGTCGCCGTACTCGTGTGCGAACGGCCGCCGGAGACCCGCGGACCACGCGTTCGCGTGCGACGCGGTCCCGCCGACGGAGGACGCGAACTTGGCCAGCGCGCCCGCGTGGTCGAGCGCGGCCTTCTTGTCCGCGCGCCACCTCAGCCAGAACATCAGTGCCACGAGCGCCACCAGGATCAGCACGAGCAGCCCGAGCTGGAGCTTCCACGGTTCCATGTCGTCCCGTTCCCCGATGAGTCAGATGTCGAGATAGCCCTCGATGCGCTGCCTCGAGTAGTCAGTGCCAGTCTGGTCGTACGAGTTGGCCTTGTCGTTCATACCCTGGTTGCGCAGGCCCTTCTCGTGCGTCGGGTTGACCTGCGCCAGCGCTTCGTTGCCTGCGGCGTCCACCAGGGACTTCCCGAAGCCCTGCTGCACCCGCTCGCCGATCATGCCGTCCTTGCTGTTCAGGCGGGTGATCGGGTTGGTCTTGAGCTTCTGCAGCTTGCTGAGGCCCTCGAGCTTCACGTCGGCCGCGTGGCTCGCGACCTTCTTGTCCGCCATGGACTTCTGGAACGCGGTCTTCACGTTCTTCAGGCGGCTGCCCAGATTCTTCAGGAACTGCATGATCTTCTGCAGGAACTGGCGCAGCTTGGCGACGATGCGGGACACGCGACCCGCCGTCGACGCCACGCGGACACCGGTGGCGGCTCCGGCCGCGGCGGTGGAGGCGCCGAAGCTCGGCACCGCGGCCGCGAGTGCCGGGATCCAGATCATGATCAGCCAGGTGATCAGCTCCGTGAGGATGGCCTTGATGATGTCCTCGATGATCGTCATGATCATGCTGGAGGTCATCAGCATCTCTGCCAGCTCACCGGCCTGGCCCGCCACGCCGTCGATGCCGTTGGCGAACTCGCCCAGCTTCGTGCTGGCGACCTCGGACGTCTGGCCGCCCCAGGACTGCACGGAGCTCGCCAGGTCCTGGTCGAAGGTGTCCCGCAGCTTGCCGATGCCCTCGGCGATGGCGCCGTAGTTCTCGCCGGCCTGCGACAGCGCCGGGCCGTCGCCGCTGACGAAGTGGATCGCGTCCTCCAGCGGCTGGCACACGCTGATAAGGAAGTTCAGGCCCTGACCGACCAGCCAGCCGATCGGGTCCAGCGCGATGCCCTGCGCGGCCGTGCCGACCGCGCTGATCAGGGCGCTGCCCTCGGAGGCCAGCGCGGCGCTACCGCCGGTCTCGTTGCTCTTGCCCAGCGCCTCTTTCGTCTTGAGGTAGCTGCCGTAGAAGGGCGCCGCCTCGGCCGCCTTCTGGCCGGTGGTCTTCTCACCAACGGTGATCTTGACCCCGCCGGCCTCGAACTCCTCTTCCGCCATGCCGGGTAGTCCCCCTACTTCCCGTTGATATCGATCTGGACGCCGTTGAAGATCGACGCCAGCGCGTCCTCGTGGTTCTGGTAGTCCTGTGCAGTGCCGCGGAACTTGTCCCCGGCCGACTGCAGGCCGTTCTGCAGTTCCGTCATCAGTTCCTTGAGGTCGCCGAGCATCTGGTCGTACTCGTCCTTGACGAACAGTCCGACGATGCCCCACGATTTGTCGCCCACGTCCGCCTTGTCGACGAGCCCGGCGATCGCACCAGCGGTGCTCTTGTGGCCGTCGAGCTTGCCCGCGAACGCCGTCAGCTCTTCGGGCTCGACCTCGAAGCCGCTCATCGGCCATCCTCATCGTCGTAGAGGTTCAGGTATCCGCCGCCGCCCTGCTTCGGTGGCGCCGGGGGCGGCTGGGAAGAACGCTGCTGCCACGAGTCGCCCCGGAGCACGTTCTGGTCGGAGAAGTCGTCCGGGGGTTCCGGCGCCGGCCTGCGCGGCGGCGGCGGTGGCTGCCGGACCGGACCACCCTGCGGCCCGGGTGCGGGAGGAACCGGAGGCTGCGTCGGCGGCATCGGAGGCATCGGCGGCCGTTGCGGAGCAGGAGTGGCCGACTCGTCCTCGGTAGCCCGCTGCAGGTCCTCTTTGGACATACCGAAGAGCTGCGCCTGCGTTTCCAGCACCTGGTCCTTGAGGCGCATGTCGTCACCCAGCGCGCCTTCGACGATCCCGGCCTGGCGGCGCGCGGCTTCCGCGACCGCCTTCTGCAACGTGGACATCAGTTCCGCGGCAAGCGAAGCGGGGGGCCGGCGCATGGCCTGGTCGGTCAGCCGAATGTCCTTGATGGACCCGGACGGCCCGGCCACGACCGTAATCGCTCTGTCGGCCGACGTGGCCACCGCCTCCATGTCAGCCAGCTGCTGCTGCATGTCGCCGATGTTGGCGAACTGCTGGTCGACACGGTGCATCTGGGACTGGAACCGCTCGAACTGAGCCACTAGCTGGTCGAACTCGGCCGACACTGCTGGGGCCTCCCTTTCCTCAAGTCACCGTTCGCAGGATTGTCGACATCGGATCGCCTGCGGTGAAGCGAAACGTGCGAATCCACACTGCCTTGTGATCGGACGAACAGAACACCAGGCTGGTTCCACCCGAGCCTGCTGGATCACTCGTTCTGCGGCTCGGGGGCGGCAAGGTCCACCGGCAGGGCGCCCGGCACGCGGTGCAGCAAGGCGATGATCGTGTCGACCGTGCGCACCGTCACGCCGGGCAGGATCGGCCCTCTTCAGAGCCCGAACAGTCGACGCGGCCGAGTGACCACCGCGACAGACGAGGGCGGCGAACGACAACGGCTCCCAGGCCGGAAGCCTGGGAGCCGTTGTCGGGTACTGCCTAGATCACTCGTTCTCGTTGGCCGGAGCGTCCTGCGGCTCGGCGGCGGAGGCGGCGGTGAGGTCGACCGGCGGGGCGTCCGGCACGCGGTTCGGCTTGGCTTCGCCGCGGAACACGAACTTCGCCTTGTCGTGCTGGTCGGACTCGCCGTCCCAGCCCTCGACGTCGGTGATGATGATCTGGCCCGGCTGGATCTCGCCGAACAGGATCTTCTCCGACAGGGTGTCCTCGATCTCGCGCTGGATCGTCCGGCGCAGCGGGCGGGCGCCCAGCACCGGGTCGAAGCCGCGCTTCGCGAGCAGGGACTTGGCGCGGTCCGTGAGCTCGATCGCCATGTCCTTGTTCTTCAGCTGCGTCTCGACGCGGGCGATCATCAGGTCCACCATCTTGATGATCTCGTCCTGAGTCAGCTGGTGGAAGACGATGATGTCGTCGATGCGGTTGAGGAACTCGGGGCGGAAGTGCTTCTTCAGCTCGTCGTTGACCTTGTTCTTCATCCGCTCGTAGTTGGACGCGGTGTCCTGACCCGAGGTGAAGCCGAGGCCGACGGCCTTGCTGATGTCGGACGTGCCCAGGTTCGACGTGAAGATGATGACGGTGTTCTTGAAGTCCACCGTCCGGCCCTGACCGTCGGTCAGGCGGCCGTCCTCCAGCACCTGGAGCAGCGTGTTGTAGACCTCCTGGTGGGCCTTCTCGATCTCGTCGAAGAGCACGACGGAGAACGGCTTGCGGCGCACCTTCTCGGTGAGCTGGCCGCCCTCTTCGTAGCCGACGTAACCGGGAGGGGCACCGAAGAGCCGCGACGCGGTGTACCGGTCGTGGAACTCGCCCATGTCGATCTGGATGAGCGCGTCGTCCTCGCCGAACAGGAAGTTCGCCAGCGCCTTCGAGAGCTCGGTCTTACCGACACCGGACGGGCCGGCGAAGATGAACGAGCCGGAGGGGCGCTTCGGGTCCTTCAGGCCGGCGCGGGTGCGGCGGATCGCCTGCGACACGGCCTTGACCGCGTCGACCTGGCCGATGATCCGCTTGTGCAGCTCGTCCTCCATGCGGAGCAGACGCGTGGTCTCCTCCTCGGTGAGCTTGAACACCGGGATGCCGGTCCAGTTGGCGAGGACCTCGGCGATCTGCTCGTCGTCGACCTCCGCGACGACGTCCAGGTCACCGTCCTTCCACTGCTTCTCCCGCTCGGCCTTCTGGCCCAGGAGCTGCTTCTCCGCGTCACGCAGCTTCGCCGCGCGCTCGAAGTCCTGCGCGTCGATCGCGGACTCCTTGTCGCGACGGACGTCGGCGATCTTCTCGTCGAACTCGCGCAGGTCTGGCGGCGCGGTCATCCGGCGGATGCGCATGCGAGCGCCCGCCTCGTCGATGAGGTCGATCGCCTTGTCGGGCAGGAACCGGTCGTTGATGTACCGGTCGGCCAGCGTGGCGGCGGCGACGAGTGCGGAGTCGGTGATCGAGACGCGGTGGTGCGCCTCGTACCGGTCGCGCAGACCCTTGAGGATCTCGATGGTGTGCTCGAGCGACGGCTCGCCCACCTGGATCGGCTGGAAGCGGCGCTCCAGCGCGGGGTCCTTCTCGACGTGCTTGCGGTACTCGTCGAGCGTGGTGGCGCCGATCGTCTGCAGCTCACCACGGGCCAGCATCGGCTTGAGGATCGACGCGGCGTCGATCGCGCCCTCGGCGGCACCCGCGCCGACGAGCGTGTGGATCTCGTCGATGAACAGGATGATGTCGCCGCGCGTGCGGATCTCCTTGAGGACCTTCTTCAGGCGCTCTTCGAAGTCACCGCGGTAGCGCGAGCCCGCGACCAGCGAGCCGAGGTCGAGCGTGTAGAGCTGCTTGTCCTTGAGCGTCTCGGGCACCTCGCCCTTGACGACCATCTGCGCCAGGCCCTCGACGACGGCGGTCTTGCCGACGCCGGGCTCGCCGATGAGGACCGGGTTGTTCTTGGTGCGGCGGGACAGCACCTGCATGACCCGCTCGATCTCCTTGGCGCGCCCGATGACCGGGTCGAGCTTGCCCTCCCGCGCCGAGGCGGTGAGGTTGCGCCCGAACTGGTCGAGCACCAGGGACGACGACGGCGTGCCCTCGCCGCGGCCGGGCGACTCCGACGTGCCCTTCTCCGTCGAGTAACCGGACAGCAGCTGCAGCACCTGCTGCCGCACCCTGTTGAGGTCGGCGCCGAGCTTCACGAGGACCTGGGCCGCGACGCCTTCGCCCTCGCGGATCAGGCCGAGCAGGATGTGCTCGGTGCCGATGTAGTTGTGGCCGAGCTGAAGCGCCTCGCGCAGCGAGAGCTCCAGGACCTTCTTCGCACGTGGGGTGAAGGGGATGTGACCGCTGGGAGCCTGCTGGCCCTGGCCGATGATCTCCTCGACCTGCTGGCGGACGCCCTCCAGCGCGATCCCCAACGACTCGAGCGCCTTGGCGGCGACACCTTCACCCTCGTGGATCAGACCCAGGAGGATGTGCTCGGTGCCGATGTAGTTGTGGTTGAGCATCCGTGCCTCTTCTTGGGCAAGGACAACCACCCGCCTCGCGCGGTCGGTGAACCTTTCGAACATTCGCACTCCCTGACTGCTGCGTCGGCGGTCCTCGGCTCCACCGATCTACCCTGGTGAGCGCGGCACCGTGGCTCCACTGTAGTGGGCGGTACCGAGGCCTGTGGTTCCCGTCAGCGGACAGTCGCGTCCGGGGAACATTGACATCGGCATCAACGCAGGTCGGGCCCAACGGATTCCACAGATCGGGCGATGTCCGCTCAGCGCGAACAACCCACCGTCGAGCGAAAGTCCTGTGACCGGGGCCACCTGGAGAGGCGCGAGAAGCACGATCTTGGGTAAGGTTAGGCAAGCCTCATACCCATGAGATTGGACTTGAGCGTTGACCGTACCGGCGAGGGTCTCACAGCAGAACCCGCGTGCGCTCACGCCTCTGGCCGAGTCCATCGCCCGCCTGCGGGTCGAGTCCGAGATCAGGTTCGGCATGCCACCGCGGGACTGGACGATCTGCTCGGAGCTGCTGGCGGAGCCCTCACGCTTCGACCTGTGGCGCAAGGACCTGGCCGAGTGGATGGTCGAGCAGTACGGCGAGTCCGACGACCGCGCGACCGCGGGCTACGTCATGGGCTGGTACCTGCACCAACCCGGCTACCTGGCGGGCCTGCTCTTCCACACCGCCCGCCGCGTCCCGACCCTCCGGCCGCGCGACATGGCGTTCCGCATCAACCCGTCGGGCCGCCCGCACCCGGACGGCATCGCCCTGTTCAGCGACGAGTTCGCCTGCCTGCCGGACGACCCGGCCTCGAACCACCCGGCCGCCACCGTCGTGGCCGACGAGGCCGCGCTGGCCGCGATCCTGCGCGCCCGCTACGCGGCCCACGCGGCCCAGTTCGTCGCCTCGTTCGGCCAGGTGGTCCGCTTCGGCCGCCGCACCCTCTGGGCCGCCGCGACCGACATGCTGGAGTACGGCCCCTGGGCCGCCGGCCGCACGTTCGGCGACGAGAACGCCGGCGTGACCGACGCGGCCCTGATCCTGCCCGAGAAGCTCGCGCCGTTCGTCGCCGCGTCGTCCCTGCACTTCACCGACGAGGGCTGGAAACGCAAGCGCAACAGCTGCTGCTTCCACTACGTCCTGCCGGACGCGGAGCCGTGCACGGCCTGCCCGCGCACCTGCTCCTGAGCGTCCGCCCTTCCCCTACGGCAGCCGGTGCCGCGACCCGACCGGCACCACCAGCGGCGTCCCGGACACGGGGTCTTCCACGACCCGCGCGTCCAGCCCGAAGACGTCCAGCAGCATCTTCTCGGTCAGCACCTCGGCGGGCGTCCCCTGGGACACGATCCGCCCGCCCCGCATGGCCACGATGGTGTCCGCGTACCGGGCGGCCAGGTTCAGGTCGTGCAACACCATGACGATCGTGCGTCCCATGGACGCGTGCAGCTCCTGCACCAGGTCCAGCACGTCGATCTGGTGCGCGAGGTCCAGATAGGTCGTCGGCTCGTCCAGCAGCAGCAGGTCGGTCCCCTGCGCGAGGGCCATCGAGATCCAGGCCCGCTGCCGCTGACCGCCCGACAGCTCGTCGACCGTCCGCTCGGCCAGGTCCGCGATCCCGGTCATCTCCATGGCCGCGTCGACCGCGGCGGCGTCGTTGGACGACCACTGCCGGTACCAGGACTGGTGCGGGTGCCGGCCGCGGGCGACCAGGTCGGAGACCGTCAGGCCCTCGGGTGCGACCGGCGCCTGGGGCAACAGTCCCAGCACTCGCGCGACGTCCCTGGTGGGCATGCCGTCGATCTGCTTGCCGTCCAGCAGCACCGCTCCCGACCTGGCCGGCAGCAGCCGGCCGAGCGCCTTGAGCAACGTGGACTTGCCGCAGCCGTTCGGGCCGATCACCGCGGTCACCGTGCCGCTGATGACCGACAGGTCCAGGGTGTCGACGACCAGCCGCTCCCCGTAACCGATGGACAGCGACGACGCCTCAAGACGCACACTCATATCCGCGCCTCCCGGCGGCTCCGAACCAGCAGGAACATCAGATAGGGCGCACCCAGCACGGCGGTGACGACACCGACCGGCAGCTCGATGCGGTAAACGGTCCTGGCCACGAGGTCGGACAGCATGACCAGCACGCCGCCGACCACCACGGACCCGAACAGCGGCGGCTGGGCGGTACCGGCCAGCCGCAACGCGATCTGGGGCGTGGCCAGCGCGACGAACGCGATCGGGCCGGCCGCGGCGGTGGCCACGGAGGCCAGCACGATCGCGACGATGATCAGGAACGACCGCGCGACGTTGACGCGGATGCCGAGGCCACGCGAGGTCTGGTCGTCGTACTGCAGCGCGCCGAGCACGTGCCCGCCGACCAGCGCGACCGGAACCAGCACGACCAGGGCCAGCGCCACCGGCACGACGTGCTCCCACCCTCGCCCGTTCAGCGACCCGGTGATCCACACCATCGCCCGGCCGGCGTCCAGCACGTCGCCGACGGTCAGCAGGTAGTGCGTGAAGTTGCCGGCCACCGCGGTGATGCCGATGCCGACCAGCACCATCCGGAAGCCCTCGATGCCCCGCCGCCACGCCAGCGCGTAGACCAGCAGACCGGCCACCAGTCCACCGGCCAGGGCGGCGAGCGGCACGCCGATCGAGGCCGCGCCGCCGGTCACCACGCCGAGCGAGCCGGCGAAGGTGATCACCGAGACCGCTCCGGCACCGGCTCCCCAGGTCACGCCCAGGATGTCCGGCGAGGCCAGCGGGTTGCGCACGATCGCCTGGAAGATCGCGCCCGACAGCCCGAGCGCGCCTCCGACGAGCAGACCGGTCAACGCGCGCGGCAGCCGCAGCTCCGTCACCACGAACTGGTCGCGCCGCGTGCCTCCGCCCAGCAGGGTGTCGACGACCTGCGAGACGGTCAGCGGGAAGTCGCCGATCATGATGCCGACGACCAGGACCGCGGCCAGCAGCGCCAGCCCGGCCGCGACGACGACCATCGGCCGGGGACGCAGCCGGAACGACGTGGCCCCGACCCTCAGCGCGGGCTGCGCGGTGGCGCTCAAATCTTCACCAGCTTCTTGCGACGCACCAGGTAGATGAAGAACGGCGCTCCGAGCAGCGCCAGCATCACGCCGACCTCTACTTCGGACGGACGGGCCACCACGCGGCCGACGATGTCGGCGAACAGCAGCAGGATCGCGCCGACCAGCGCGGAGAACGGCAGCAGCCAGCGGTAGTCCGGCCCGGTGAAGGCACGCGCCACGTGCGGCACCACGAGACCGATGAACCCGATGGGCCCGCACGCCGCGACAGCCCCGCCCACCAGCAGTGTGATGGCGAAGATGCCCAACGAGCGCGTCATCCCGACCCGCACGCCCAGCGACTTGGCCACGTCCTCCCCCAGCGACAGCGCGTTGAGGCCCGGCGCGTTGAACGCCGCGACGACCAGTCCGAGGAGGAGGAACGGCAGCACCTGCGCCAGTACCGTCATGTCCCGGCCGGTGATGCCACCGACCTGCCAGAACCGGAACGCGTCGAGCGACTGCTGGTCGAGCAGCACGATCGCCGAGACCAGACCGTGCATCAGGGCGGACACGGCGGCGCCGGCGAGCGCCAGCGTCACCGGCGACGGCCCTCCCCGTCCGGCGGAGCCGAGCAGGAACACCAGCACGCTCGCGACCAGCGCGCCGGCGAAGGCGAACCAGATGTAGCCGACCAGCGAGTCGATCCCGAGCAGGAAGATCGAGAGCACGACCGCCAGCGCCGCGCCGTGCGTGACGCCGAGGATGCCGGGATCGGCCAGCGGGTTGCGCGTGTGGCCCTGCATGAGCGCGCCACCGACGCCGAGAGCGATGCCGACCGCGATGCCGACCAACGTCCGCGGGAACCGCAGCTCGCGGATCACCACGTCGTCCTCGACCCCGGTGGGCGTGAAGAGACCGTGCCACACCCCGGAAAGCGGGATCTCCTTGGAGCCGATCGCGATGCTCGCCAGAGCGACGGCGACCAGCACGACCAGCAGGAAGAGCAGGCCCAGCGACCTACGACCCAAGGCCTACCCTCCTATGCTTCTGAAGACAGGTAAGCCTAACCGAACAAGATGAGGGTTCCGATGCGCAGGTCCATAGTTCTGATCACATCCGCGCTGCTCACCCTCAGTGCCTGCGGCACGCCCCAGCCCGAGACCGGCAGTGGTGGCGGTGGCGTCACCGTCGAGCACGCGATGGGCAGGACCGAGATCCCCGCCAGGCCGAAGACCGTCGCCGCTCTCGACACGAGCTACATCGACGCGACGCTCGCGCTGGAGACCGATCTCGTCGCCTACACCCACTACTCAGGACTGGGTCCCGGCAAGTACCCCGACTACATCGCCGCCGACTGGGAGAAGTACGCGAAGAACGCGCAGCCCGTCGGCGACCTCATGCAGCCGGACCTCGAGAAGCTGGCGGGGATCTCGCCGGAGCTGATCGTGTCGGCCAAGGTCCGCCACGCGGAGATCTACGACAAGCTCACCAGGATCGGGCCCACGGTGTTCAGCGACTCCACCGGCCTGACCTGGAAGGAGAACATCCGGCTGCTCGGCCGTTCACTGGGCAGGGAGGACCTCGCGAACACCAAGATCTCGGCCTACGAGGCCCGCGCGAAGAAGGTCGGCGACGCGATCCGGGCGAAGGCCGCCAAGAACCCGTCCGTCTCGCTCGTGCGGTTCGTCGCCGGTGAGCAGACCGTGCGCCTCTACACGGAGAACTCGTTCCCCGGCACGGTCCTCTTCAAGGACGCGGGGCTCGCGCGGCCCGACGGCCAGCCGACGTCGGAGAAGATCGCGGTCTACCTGAGCCAGGAGCAGCTGTCGTCCGTCGACGCCGACCGGATCCTCACCAGCACGTGGGCCGATCCGAAGAACGAGTCGCAGAAGATCAAGGAACAATATTCGGCGAACCCGTTGTGGGCTCAACTAAAAGGTCAGAAGCAAGAGGTCCGCGATCTCGTTTGGATCGCATCGGTCAGCCTTCAGGGCGCACACGCGATGCTCGACGAGCTCGCCCGGGGATTCGGTGTCGATCCAGCCGGTAGTTGAGCAGTCACCCAAATAGCACGAAGGGGTTCCGAGGAATCATCCCCGGAACCCCTTCGTGCTTTACCGAATTTCAGCCCTGCTGGTGGTAGGCGTCGAGGACCTCAGCCGGGATGCGACCCCGGTCCGACACCTTCATGCCCTGCTTGCGTGCCCACTCGCGAATGGCCTGGTTCTGCTCACGATCCGCCGATGCGGGGCGCGCCTTCACACTGGCCGGACGACCCGGTCCAACGCGCTTGCGGCCACCCGCACGACGTGCGCTTCCCACGAAGTCGGCCAGGACATCGCGAAGTTTGCCCGCATTCCCCGAGGAAAGGTCGATCGTGTAGCTGACACCATCCAGTCCGAACTCGACGGTCTCCTCCGCGGTGGAACCGTCCAGATCGTCGACGAGGGTCACCGTGACCTTCTGCGCCATGCGTATCCTCCTGGACCCCGAATGCGCGGTCACCCGCGTCGCCAACTTAAAGCCTTCTGCGAGGCAGGTTAGCGCACGGGTGCCGCATTGCACCTATCGACATCCGGAAAGTTACTCATTCAGGGCGAACGAGCGGGAACAAGATGGTCTCCCGGATACCCAGACCGGTGAGGGCCATCAGCAGCCGATCGATACCCATTCCGACGCCACCACTCGGTGGCATTCCGTACTCCAGTGATCGCAGAAAGTCTTCGTCGATCGGCATCGCCTCGACGTCACCGGCCGCGGCAAGGCGGGCCTGTGCTTCCAGGCGTTCCCGCTCGATGACCGGGTCCACCAGTTCGGAGTAACCGGTTCCGAGTTCGAATCCGCGGACGTACAGATCCCACTTTTCGGCGACACCCGGCTTGGTGCGGTGCTGCCTGGTCAGCGGGGACGTCTCGACCGGGTAGTCGCGCACGAACGTCGGCGCGTGGAGCGAGCCGCACACCAGGTGCTCCCACAGCTCCTCGACCAGCTTGCCGTGCCCGAACTTCGGGTTGACCTCGAGTTCGTGCCGGTCACAGAGCTTGCGCAGCGTCTCGGCGGGCGTCTCGGGGGTGATTTCCTCACCCACCGCCCCGGACAACGACTCGTAGATGCTGAGCGTCGTCCATTCACCCGAGAGGTCGTACTCGGTGCCGTCCGCCAACGTGACGATCTGAGAACCCGTCACGGCTTCCGCCGCTTCCTGGATCAGCTCACGCGTCAGTACCGCGTTCGAGTCGTACGTCGCGTACGCCTCGTAGTACTCCAGCATCGAAAACTCGGGCGAATGCGAGGAGTCCACGCCCTCGTTGCGGAAGTTCCGGTTGATCTCGAAGACCTTCTCGATGCCACCGACGACACAGCGCTTCAAGTACAGCTCCGGCGCGATGCGCAGGAACAGGTCGATGTCGAGCGCGTTCGAGTGCGTGATGAACGGACGCGCGCTGGCCCCTCCCTGCAGCGTCTGCAACATCGGCGTCTCGACTTCGAGGAATCCGCGCCGGTGGAACGACTCGCGCAGAGAACGAACGACGTTCGCACGGGTCCGAACAGTGTCCCGGGCGGTCGGCCGCAGGATCAGGTCGACGTAACGCTGGCGAATACGGGTTTCCTCGCCGAGTTCCTTGTGTGCGACCGGCAACGGGCGCAGCGACTTCGACGTCAGCTGCCAGGCGTCGGCCATCACGGAAAGCTCACCGCGGCGGGAGCTGATGACCTCGCCGTGCACGAATACGTGGTCGCCGAGATCGACGTCGGTCTTCCACTCGGAAAGCGCTTCTTCACCCACACCGGCGAGGCTCAGCATCGCCTGCAGTTCGGTGCCGTCGCCTTCGCGCAACGTCGCGAAGCACAGCTTTCCGGTGTTGCGCAGGAACATCACGCGCCCGGTGACGCCGACGACCTGACCGGTCTGCGTGTCGGGTTCGAGTTCGGGATGTGCGTCGCGAATCTCGCGCAACGTGTGCGTGCGCGCGACTTCGACGGGATAGGGCTCCTTGCCGGAAGCGAGCAGCCGCGCACGCTTTTCCCGGCGCACGCGCATCTGCTCTGGCAGGTCTTCTTCGCTGGTCACGGGGCTTTGCTTCGGCTGCTCACTCACGCGGAGAAGGGTACGGAAGAGCTCGTGGGCGAAGCGAACCGGATACCCCGGCGGATCCCGGACGCCCTAAGTTGGACGGATGGATCTACACGCGAGGCGAGCGGACTCGTTCGGCGCGCAGGCGGAGGCCTACGCCGAACACCGGCCTGACTATCCCGTGGCGGCGATCCGGTGGGCGCTGGAGCCGCTCGGCACTTCCGAGCGGCTGGAGGTCCTCGACCTCGCCGCCGGCACCGGAAAGCTGACCGCGGGCCTGGTCGCGGAAGGCCACCGCGTGACAGCCGTGGAGCCCAACGAGCAGATGCTGTCCGAGCTGGTGCGCCGTGTTCACGACGTACGCGCGCTACCTGGCCATGCGGAGCACATCCCCGTACCGGACCAGACGGTCGACGCCGTGCTCGTCGGCACCGCGTTCCACTGGTTCGACCAGGAGAAGGCGCTGCCGGAGATCGCCCGCGTGCTGCGGCCCGGCGGTGTGCTGGCGGCCATGTGGGTCGAGCCGGACCAGGACGTCGAATGGCTGGCCGAGTTCGAACGGGTGTCGGCGTCCAGCGTCGAGAACCGGCGGCAGGATCCGACGGGCATGATGGCGCACCCGATGTTCGGGCCGGTGGAGAGGGCGACGTTCCCGCACACCCACCGCAGGGACTCGCCGGAAGCCGCCGTCGCCTGGGTCAACACCCACTCGCGCATGCTCGTCGTCGACGACGCGGAGCGTGCCGCGGTCAACGACAAGATGCTCGCGTTCCTGCGCGGACGCCCGGAGACGTCGAACGGGCCGTTCGACGTCCCCCTGCGCGCGGAGGTCTTCCGGATGGTGCGGGTCAGCGATTGACATCCTCTCCGTCCTAAAGGGCGGAGATTCCCTCCACGCCGCGCGTGGACCGCGCGACGTCCGGGTGGGTTACCGCTTCGCGGCGCGGTGCCGGCACACGTGCTGGTCTTACCCGCGCTCCACGGTCGTTTGAGTTGTCCGCCTGCCCGGCGGCCAACACGTTCCTCGCGGCGTTGACGTCCCGGTCGCGGACGCTGCCACATGGGCACGTCCACGACCGCACGGACAGCGGCTTGGGCCCGTCGATTCGTCCGCACTCCGAGCACGTCTGTGACGTGGGCGCGAACCGGTCGATCCGGGCGAAGACGCGTCCGTATCGGGCCGCCTTGTACTCCAGCATCCCGGTGAAACCGGCCCAGCCGGCGTCGTGCACGGACTTCGCGAGCCTGGTACGGCCCAGACCGGTCACGCACAGGTCCTCGACATACACCGCTTGGTTGTCGCGGATGATCGCCGTGGACAGCTTGTGCTGCCAATCCCGCCGCGTGTCGGCCACCTTCGCATGCGCGCGAGCGACCTTGACGACGGCTTTCCTGCGGTTGTTCGAGCCCTTGACCTTGCGGCTCAGCGACTTCTGCAACCGCGCCAGCCTGCGTGCCGCCTGGCGCAGGAACCTCGGCGCGGCCACCTTCGTACCGTCCGAGAGCACCGCGAAATGCGTCAGGCCCAGATCAATGCCGACCTCGGACTCGGCCGCCGGCAGCGTCTCGTCCCGCCCCGTCATGACGACGAACGAGGCGAAGTACCGCCCGGCCGCGTCCTTCACGATCGTCACCGAAGACGGTTCGGAAGGCAGGCCACGCGACCAGCGCACGTCCAGGTCACCGATCTTCGGCAACCGCAACCGTCCGTTGCCCAGCACCGCGAACCGGGCGTTGCGGGTGAACCGGACAGCCTGCCGATTGTCCTTACGGGACCGGAACCGGGGCGGGGCGACCTTGCGGCCCTTGCGTTCACCCGTGACCGAAGCGAAGAAGTTGCGGTACGCGGTATTCAGATCCGCCAGCGCCTGCTGCAACACCACCGCCGACACCTCACCCAGCCACGCCCGCTGCGGCATCGCCTTGGCCAGCGTGATGACCTGCTTGGACAACTCCCCATCCGAAATGCGAGGCAGCCCGGCGGCATAGGCCTCCTGCCGGGCACGCAAGCCATCGTTGAACACCACCCGCGCACACCCGAACGCCCGCGCCAGCGCGTCCCGCTGATCCGACGTCGGATAGACGCGGAAGTTGTAACGCAGCTGCACCCGCACCAGCCCATACGGTTGGTTTCATGACAGACCTCGCCGGAGTTCGTACTGGCCGACAGTGCGTTTTTGCGCTTCACGCACACTTGGTCTTCGTAACGAAGTACCGGCAGAACCGGCCGGTCTAGAACACGCCCGGCCGTGACCGGCCGCCCACGCGGGCCTTCACCACCGGGCCGAAGCCCGGTGCACTAGCCCGCACTACCGGGTAGCGGCGGGCATGTTGCGCTCGAACACCATGCGCAGGCCCAGCAGCGTCAGGTCGGGCACGTGGTGCGCGATCGTCGAGGACTCCGACACGACCAGCGGCGCGAGGCCACCCGTGGCGATCACCGTCACCGGTCCCGGGTCGGTCTGCTGGAGCTCCTCGGTGATCTTGCGCACCAGCCCGTCCACCTGGCCGACGAACCCGTAGACGATGCCGGACTGCAGGCACTCGACGGTGTTCTTGCCGATCACGTTGCGCGGCCTGACCAGCTCGACCTTGCGCAGCTGGGCGGCGCGGGAGGCCAGCGCGTCCACCGAGATCTCGATGCCCGGCGCCAGCGCGCCGCCGAGGAACTCGCCGCGCGACGAGATCACGTCGAGGTTCGTGGACGTGCCGAAGTCGACCACGATGCACGAGGTCGAGTAGAGGTGGTGCGCGGCCAGCGTGTTGATCACGCGGTCCGAGCCCACCTCCTTCGGGTTGTCGACGAGCAGCGGCACGCCGGTCTTGACGCCCGGCTCCACCAGCACCTTCGGCACGGCGTCGTAGTAGCGGCCGAGCATCACCCGCAGCTCGCGCAGCACCGCGGGCACGGTGGACAGCGCGGAGATGCCGGTGATCTTGTCGGAGTACTCGCCGAGCAGGCCGCGCATGGTCAGCGCGAGCTCGTCGGCGGTCATCCTGGCGTCGGTGCGCATCCGCCAGTCGCGCACGAGCGGGGCCGAGTCGCCGACCCCGTCGTACAGACCGAGCACGATGTTGGTGTTGCCGACGTCGATGGCGAGCAGCACTTTGCGGTTCCTTAGTTCTCGGCCTGGATCAGCGCGTCCAGCGCGGTCGCCTCAACGGTCTCAGAGGACGGCGCACTCGTGGAGCCGTTCACCAGACCGGACCCCTCGGGGGCGTGCGCGGGGTCGGCACCGAGGTCGACGACCTTGTTGTCGGCGTCCACGAAGACGACGCGCGGCTGGTAGGTGCGGGACTCGGCGTCGTCCATCTGCCCGTAGGCGATCAGGATGACGATGTCGCCGGGGTGCACGAGGTGCGCCGCGGCGCCGTTGATGCCGAGCACGCCGGTGCCGCGCTCGCCGGGGATGACGTAGGTCTCCAGGCGCGCGCCGTTGGTGACGTCGACGATGGCGACCTGCTCGCCCGCCAGCAGGTCGGCGGCCTCCATCAGGTCCTCGTCCACCGTCACCGAGCCGACGTAGTGCAGGTCGGCCTGCGTCACGGTGGCGCGGTGGATCTTGGACTTCAGCATCGTGCGGAACATGGCACTCCCCCTACTCGTCGCCTTCGCCGAGCAACACCGCGATGTTGTCGATCAGGCGGGTGGAACCGACGCGGGCCGCGACGAGCAGCCGCGCGTCGCCGTTCTCGGGTGCGGGACCGAGGTCGACCCCGCGCAGCTCCAGGTAGTCCAGCTCGATCTCGGGCGTCTGCGCGAGCACGTCGTGCGCGGCCTTGAGCACCGCGTCCGGGCCCTGCGAGCTCACGTGCGCGCCGGCGGTGAGCGCGGCGGACAGCGTCACGGCCTGCTGGCGCTGCTCCGGGGTCAGGTAGGCGTTGCGGGACGACAACGCGAGACCGTCGTGCTCGCGGACCGTCGGCACGCCGACGACGTCGAGCGGGAAGTTGAGGTCGCGCGCCATCTTGTGGATGAGCTGGAGCTGCTGGTAGTCCTTCTGCCCGAACACCGCGTACGTGGGCTGCACGATGTTGAACAGCTTCGAGACGACCGTGAGCACGCCCCCGAAGTGGCCGGGCCGTGTGACGCCCTCCAGCTCGTCGCCCAGCGGGCCGGGGTGCACGGTGACCTGCGCGCCCGCGGGGTACATGTCCTCGACGGACGGTGCGAAGACGATGCCGACGCGTTCCTCCCGGCAGATGTCCACATCGGAGGAGAACTGCCGCGGGTACTTCGCGAGGTCCTCGTTCGGCCCGAACTGCAACGGGTTCACGAAGATCGACACCACGACCACCGTGTTCTGCATGACCTGCGCCTCGCGGATCAGCTGACGGTGGCCCGCGTGCAGCGCGCCCATCGTGGGCACCAGCGCGACGTTGCGGCCGGCGTTGCGCAGCGCCCTGATGACCCGGTTCAGGCGGGCCGGGTCGCGGTGCACCGTGACGTCGTCCGGGCGGTAGTCGTCCTTGGTCAGTGGCTTGGTCACGTCAGTCCTCGAGAGTGGTGCGAACGTCGTCGGCGGCGTCGGGCTTGAGCAGCCCGGAGCGTTCGGCCCGGTCGGCGGTGCGCCGGGCGAGCACGCGGTAGCTGGGCAGGGTCCCGGGTGCCTGCTGGGCGAGCACGCCGAGGTGCCCCCGCAAGGTACCCGTGTCGCCACGGGCGACCGGACCGGTGAGGGCTCGGTCACCGTGGCGCAGCGCGTTGTCGAGCGCGGCGGACAGCAACGGGCCGAGCAGGCGTTCGGCGTTGGCGACACCGGCGTTGGTGAGCAGGTCGGCGGCGTCGCGGACCAGCGTGATCAGGTGGTTCGCGCCGTGGGCCAGCGCGGCGTGGTAGAGCGGCCGGACGGACTCGGGCACCCTGACCGGTTCCGCGTCCATCTCCACGACCAGCGCCTCGCCGACGCTCCAGGCCACCTCGTCGCCGTCCGCGGCCGTGACGCCCACGCACGCGGCGCTCATCCGCTGCAGGTCCTCCGAACGCCCGGTGAACGTCATGACGGGGTGCAGCGCGAGGGTGAGGGCACCGAGCGCGGCAGCGGGTTCGAGAACCTTCACGCCCTGCGCGCCGCTGGTGTGCACGATGATCTGGCCAGCACGCAGCGAACCGGTGGCGACGAGGCCTTTCACCAGGCCCTCGAGCTCGTCGTCCGGCACGGCCAGCAGCACGAGGTCGGCGCGCCTGGCGACCTCGGTGGGGTCCTCGATCGGGACGCCGGGCAGCAGCTCGTCCGCGCGGTCGCGGGAGGCCTGGGAGACGGCGGAGGCGCCGGCCACCACGTGGCCCGTCCTGGCCAGCGCGGCACCCAGCACCGAGCCGACGCGGCCTGCCGAGATGACACCGACGGCGAGCCTCGCCGGACGTGGGGTCGCGTCCATGCGACTCACTCCTTCTGACGTTCCAGTCCCGGTTCGGGTACCAGACGACGCCGCTGAGGGTAATCCCGCCGATCCCCGCCTGAGGCGGGTCGGTGACGGGACTCACCGGCGAGCGGCAGCCCTGGCGGCGTGCAGCGTGTCGAGCAGCACGCCGTGGCGGTGTTCGGCGCTCTGACCCGCCGTTCCCTGTTCGATGCGATGGCGCAGGAAGGCCAGTTCGGTGACCGCGACCTGGTAGTTGCGCACCGACCTCACCGCCGTGTCACCGGACTTGCGCTTGACCGCCCTGAGCCAGTTCCTGCGGCCGTTGAGGCTCGCCAGCAGGGCCACCTCGCTGTTGGCGATCCACCGGTTCTGCGCCATCGCGGCGAGCTGCCCCGCGACGATCCGCTGCTCCCGGCGCCGCTGCCAGACCACGATCGCGACGGCACCGGCGAACACCGGCACCATGATCAGGAAGTAGAGGTTGATGAAGTCCGACCCGGTGCCGACCGTGGTCGAGAAGTTCCACAGCGAGTGCAGCCCGACCGCCGTCAGGTACCCGCCGATCGGCGCGAGGACGCGGATCGTGGCGTGACTGGTGCTGGCCGCGATGCCGACACCGATGCCCGTCATCGCCGTGAACAACGGGTGCGCGAACGGCGACAGCACCCCGCGCAACACGAACAGCGCGATCACGCCGCTGCCCATGCCACCCAGCCCGTCCTGCAGGAAGACCCGGCCGAAGTACCAGATGTTCTCGGTGAACGCGAAGCCCGCGGCCGTGATGCCCGCGTAGACCATGCCGTCCACGACGCCGTCGAACTCGTGCCTGCGGCGCACGAACACGGCGATGAGGAACGCGGCCTTCGTCGCCTCCTCGACGATCGGCGCCCCGACCACGGCCGTGAACGTCGTACCGTCGTTGGTGAGCAGATCGCCGAGAACCCGCGACGTCTGGTTGAACGCGAGCGAGCTGATCGTGGCCCCGCACGAGCCCCACACGAACGCGAAGAGCAGCATCTTCGCCGGTTCCGGCTCCCACCTGTCGATCCACAGGAACGCGCTCACCACGAACGCGACGGGGATCAGCGCCGCGGCGGCACCGACCAGCAACGGCTCGATGCCGATGCTCGACGTGCCCAGCGCGAACAGCACGAGCCCTGCCGCCGCGAGCGCGATCAGCGCCACGACGGGGAACAGGACGGTCCAGCGGCGCTGCTCGATGCGCTTCTTCGCCGGCGTCGATCCCGTCGGCGTCGGTTCCGTCCGCGTCAGTTCCGTCCGCGTCGGTTCCTCCGGCGTCGGTTCCATCGGCGGCGTCGGCGGCGTCGGCGTGAGGTCGGCGTCGTTCACGGGAAATGACCTTAGATGCACACTTGTCCGATGTTCGACTGGGAAGCCGCTTGGCATGCCGCGCTGTACGGCCCCGGTGGCTTCTTCGCGCGCGGCGAGAAGCCTTCCTCGCACTTCCGGACGTCTCCGCTGGTCGGACCGGAGCTGGCCGAGGCCCTGCTGACGCTGCTGTCGCGAGTGGACGCCGCTCTCGGATTTCCCCCGGTCGTGGACTTCGTCGATGTGGGCGCGGGCGGCGGCGAACTGGCCGCCGCGGTGCGCTCGCTGGCCTCCGGCTCGTTGGCCGCGCGGCTGCGGGTGACCGCCGTCGAGATCGGTCCTCCCGTTGACCTGCCTGGGGTTCGGTGGACCTCGACGGTGCCTCCGTGCGTGGGACTGCTGGTCGGGCACGAGTGGCTCGACGCGATCCCCTGCCCGGTGGTGACCGGCCCCTCCTCCGACCCGTGGATCACCCGATGGTGGCCTTCGTTGCGCGACGGCTCACAGGCCGAAGTGGGCGCTCCGCGCGATGCCGCGTGGGCTGCCGCGGTCGCTTCCGTGCGTGGGGCGGCTTTGGCGATCGACTACGGGCACCTCGTGTCGTCGCGGCACTTTTCGCTCACCGGGTATCGCGACGGGCGTCAGGTACCTGTCGTGTTCGACGGCTCCTGCGACATCACGGCACACGTCGCCCTGGACGCCTGCGCGGTCGCCGCCGGCGGTGAGTGGGTGCTGGTGTCGCAGCGGGATGCCTTGCGCGCCTTGGGTTTGACCGGTTCCGCCGCCGGTTCCGGGTGGGACTGGCTGGAGTCGGCCGCACGGGCCGGCCGGATCGCCGAGCTGCGCGACCCCCGCGGGCTGGGTGCGTTCGGGTGGCTGTTGCACGGGCGCGGGGTCGCCGTGTCGGACCTGCTGCCCGCGCTGCCGCCCTGGCGTCCGATTCCCGCCAGCTTTTCGCGGGCCTGACGACGATCGTTGCCGGTATGCGAATCCACACCGTGCCGCCTGCCGAGGCGTTGTCCGATCCCGGCCGCGAGTACCGGGCCTCCGAGCCGGGCGTGCCGCTGCGCTGCTGCCTGCGCAAGTCCCTGGCCGGCGAGCCGGTGTGGCTGTTCCGTTACTCGCCCTCGTCCGGCAAGGGTCCGTACTCGGAGGTCGGGCCGGTCTTCACCCACGTGGAGTGCTCCGGTTCGCCCTCGTTGGATCGTCTCCCCGTAGAATTGTTGAACAATCCCCGGATCCTACGTTCCTACAACGCCTCAGGTCAGATCCACGACGGCGAGGTGGTGGCGCCGGGGTCGTTCGATCGTGTGATCGAAAGATTGTTCAACGATCCGGCGGTAGAGTCGGTGCAGGTCCGAAGCGTGTCGCACGGGTGCTTCTTCTTCGCGGTCACGAGGTCCTGAGGCGCCGCCGGGGGTCGATGCGGGGCCTGGCGACCACTGCCCGGCGGCCACAGCCTGCACCAAGCCCGCACCCACCCGAGCAAGCACCTTCCAGCGGCCACCACGCCGCCACAACCCCGCCCGCCGCACATGAACCACTCCCCGCCACCACCGCCCGAGCCACGTCCGAGCCGCTCGCCGGGACCGTGAAACCATGCTCGGGTGAGCGAGCAGATCACCGTCGGCGTAGGCGCGGGCGCCCAGTACCTGGGCGTGGACCGCGTGATCGACCTGGGCCCACTGCACCCGTCGGCCCACGGCGCCTACCGTCTGCGTCTCACCGTCACGCCCGAGCTGGTGATCACGGCCGCCGAGCCCCTCGTCGGGCATCTACACCGCGGCGCCGAGAAGCTGTTCGAGGTGCGCGACTACCGGCAGGTCCTCACGCTCGCCAACCGCCACGACTGGCTGTCCGCCTTCTGCAACGAACTGGCCGTCGCCCTGGCCGTCGAACGCATGACGGGCATGGACGTCCCCGCTCGCGCCCAGTGGCTGCGGGCGTTGCTGTGCGAGCTCAACCGCCTGATGGCGCACATGGTGTTCCTGACTCCGTTGTCCCCCAACGCCGCCACGTACCGCGAGGGCGTGCAGGCGCTGATGGAGGAGGCGTCGGGGGGCCGCATCCACTTCATGTTCAACCGGATCGGCGGCCTGCGCGAGGACGTCCCGGCGGGCTGGACCGCCCGCGTCGCCGAGTTCCTGTCCACTGTGGACGTGAGCACGCTGCCGATCGACTTCGGAAAGCTCGAAGGGCTCGGCGTTCTGCCGCACGCGGACGCACTGGCGTACGGCGTCACCGGACCGATCGGCCGGGCCAGCGGCGTGGACTTCGACCTGCGGCGCGACGACCCGCTGCCCGCCTACCGGCAGCTGGGCTTCACGCCGTCCGTCCGGACCGAGGGCGACGCGGCGGCGCGCGTGCGGTGTCTGCTCGACGAGGTCGGGAAGTCGGTCGAGTTGGCCGGGCGGTGCCTGGAGCAGTTGCCGGCGGGGCCGGTGAACGTCCGGCTGCCCAAGGCCATCAAGGCTCCCGAGGGCTCGGTCTACACGCGCGTCGAGGCGCCGCTCGGCACCTCGGGCGTGCACCTGTCGTCGCGCGGCGAGAAGACGCCGTGGCGCCTCAAGCTCCGCACACCGTCGTTCAACAACGTTCAGGCGCTGTCGGCGCTGCTGCCGGGCACCAAGGTCGACGACCTGCCGGCCGTGCTGAGCTCGTTCGCCGTCATCGTCGGCGACATCGACAAGTAAGGCGATACCGGCCCTAGTCCTCGCGGCGACGGCGGCGGCGAGGCGCGTCGCCACCGCCGAGGGACGCCAGGAGCTCGCTCACGGACTTGCCGTCCGCGTGCGCGCCGGACGGGTCTTCCGGCGCCGCGCGGCGGCCGGTCGAGACCGCGGGCAGGCGTGCCGACGAGTCCTCGGCCACGCGGCGGCCCGACACCGGGGCCTCGTCCGCCGCTGACCGGCGGCCGGACGGCACCACCGGCAGACGGGCCGACGACTGCTCGGAGGCACGGCGGCCGACGGGCGGTAGCGACACCAGCGAGTCCTCGGACTTGCTGCGGCGCGACGGGGTCTCCTCCGAACGCCTGCGGCCGCCGGAGCTCGACGGACTGTCCGGCTTCAACGTCTCCCACGAGCCGCTGTCCTGCACGGGCGCCGGGCGGTCGTCGGCACGGCGGCGCCCGCCACCGGTCGACTGCAACGCCTTCGGGTCGATCATCTCGGTGCGCTCGGCCACGCGGGACCGCGGTGGCTCGGGCTTGCGGGTCTCCGGAGCCTTCGCAGGCGCGACGGGTGCGGCGGGCGCCTTCGGGGGCTGGTCCGGGCGCGACAACGCCTCGGTGCGGGCCGGTGGCTGCTGCGGCCTGGGCACGCGCTCGGTGCGGTGCGCCTGCGCCTGCACGGATTGGGCCTGGACGGGCTGAGGCTTCGGCTGGACGGGCTGGGCCTTCACGGTCAGCGGCTGCGACGGCTTCGGCGCGGCGGGCGGCGTGGCGCCGCCGAGGCGGGCCGACACGGCAGCGGCGGCGGAGGGCCGGGGCTGCGGGCGGGCTGGTTCCTGCTTCGCCGCCTTCACGGGCTCGCGGCGCACCACGGCCGGCTGCGGGCGCGGCGAGTTCCTGGCCGGGTCCGGGCGCACCGGTTCGGGCCGGGCGGGCTCGCGGCGTGGCGGCTGCACCTTGGCGTCCGCGGCGACGCGCTCGATCAGCTCCGTGCGCTCGGACGGCTTCTCGGCGGAGACGGACGAGGTGGTGGTGATCGCGGGCTTGGCGTTGATGATGCGCTTCTCGGGGCCCGCGGTCAGCCTGGACGCCTCCGAGGAGAGCGAGCGCAGGCGGGTGGACTCCGCGCGCAGCGCCACGCGCTCGACCAGGACGTCGCCGCCCAGCAACGCCTGGAGGTTGTCGCGCAGGGCGTGGAGATCGGCGCGCAGGGCCTCGATGTCCGCGCGCGACTCCTCCTCGATGCGCCTGCGGGTCTCCGCCTCGATCTCGAGCTCGTACTCGCGGCGGGCCGCGACCTCGCGCTCGAGCTCGAGCTCGTAGACGGACTGGAGGTCGGCCACCTCGTCGTCGCGCTCGGTGACCTGTTTGCGGTACTTGGCGGCGAGGAAGGCGCCCACCAGAGCCGCCCACAACGCGGCCACCACGGCCAGGCGCAGCATGCGGGCGCTGTCGCTCAGCACGAGCACCGCCGCGGCCACGAGGGCGAGCGCCAAAGCCGCTACCAACAGCAAGCGCCCGGAGCCACGACCGTGATCTTCCTGGTCGTCGTCGATCGACGCGCCTCGTCCGGCCATGCGCACTACGGTACCGCGTAGTTATGCGACTGAGACCTACGGCCGGGTATCTATTCGTTCCCGGAACCCTCCGTCGGGGTCCGGCAGCAGTGCTCGAGCCACAGCGCGGCGGCCGTCAGAGCAAGCGCCGAGATCACCCCGACAACGCCTGCCACCAGGTCGTTCGAGGCCGCCGGGAACGAGTCGCGGACGGGGATGACGAAGATCAGCAACCCGGCCCAGGCGCCGAACATCAAAGCCCCCAGAACGGATGACGCCTTCGCGAGCGCGACGGCACGGGCCGCGGTCAGCGGCTGCACCGGACGCGCCCCCGCACGGCGCTGGATCCTGGCCCGCAACGAGAACGCGAACACGACCTCGACAACCGCGATGACCAGCAACGTCGACCCGGCCAGGAGGGGCAGCGGCGGCAACGTGTCGTACGAGAGTCGCAGCAGCAGATGAGCCAGCAGTGCGGCGATGATCGCGACGGCCGCCAGGTCGCGGGGACGGGTGAACCTCACGCGTCCATCCAACCCGAAAGTGTGAAATCGTCCCGCCGCCGCACACCTTCGGAGGAAAACTCCAGGCCCGCAACGGGTCCGTGGCCCGGCAGAACGGCGTCCGGCTCCACGTCGAGCCACGGGATGAGGACCGTCGCGCGTTCGAACGCACCAGGATGCGGCAGCAGGAGCTCCGGGTGGTCCGAGGTCACCCCGTCCACCGAGACCACGTCCACGTCCAGCGTGCGCGGTCCCCAGCGCTTCTCCCGCACGCGCCCGGCGGCGTTCTCCAGCGCCTGACCGCGCCGCAGCCAGCCCCACTCGTCGACGTCATCGGCCGAAACGATCACGATGGCGTTCAGGAAGTCCGGCTGGTCCTCGACGCCCCACGCCGCCGTCTCGTACACCGGCGACACGGCGACGACGAACGGCTTCAGCCCGTCCACCGCGGACTGCAGGAAGGCGAGGCGGTCACCGAGGTTCGAGCCGATCGAGAGAACCGCGCGGGTCACCGGGATTCCTTGGGTGGCAGCGGCGCGGCGAGCCGGCGCGAACGGCGGATCGTCACCGACACGTCGTCGAACGTCAGCGGGATCGGCGCGGACGGCTTGTGCACCGTCACCTCGGCCGCGTGCAGCCGCGTGTCGGTCATGGCGGCGTCGGCGATGCGACCGGCCACCGTCTCGATGAGATCGCACGGCTCACCACCGACGATCCCCGCGGCCATCTCCGCGAGCTCGCCGTAGTGGTAGGTCTCGCTCAGGTCGTCGGTGCGCGACGCCGAGCTCAGGTCCAGCCACAGCGTGATGTCCACGACGAACTCCTGGCCGTCGCGCTTCTCGTGCTCGAAGACCCCGTGGTTGCCGCGCACCCGCAGCCCCGTCAACGCGATCCGGTCAGCCACGTCCCCGCCTCCACGCCCCGGCGACGGCGACCGCGTCCAGCGTCCGGCCGACGTCGTGCACCCGCACACCCCACGCTCCGTTGAACGCGGCCAGAGCGGACACCGCCGCGGTCGCGTTCTCCCTGCCGTCCGGTGGACGGTTGCCGAGCAACGTGCCGAGGAAGCGTTTGCGCGACGCCCCCACCAGCACCGGGAAGCCGAGCTCGACCAGCTCGTCCAGGCGCTGCAACAGCTCCCAGTTGTGGTCGCCGAGCTTCGCGAAGCCCAGGCCGGGGTCGAGCACGATCGACGACTCCGCGACGCCGGCGGCCAGCGCGGCCTCGACGCGCTCCAGCAGTTCGCCGCGCACGTCCGTCACCACGTCGTCGTAGCTCGCCAACGAGTCCATCTCGGTGCTGTGCCCCCGCCAGTGCATCAGCACGTACGGGACGCCGGCCGCGGCGACGACGGCCGCCATCCCGGGGTCGGCGAGACCGCCGGAGACGTCGTTCACGATCGACGCGCCCGCCTCCAGCGCGGCCGTGGCCACGGCGGCGCGCATGGTGTCGACGCTGACCGGCACCCGCTCGGCGACCAGTGCGCGGATCACCGGCACGATCCGCGCGATCTCCTCGGCCGGGTCGACGCGCTCGGCACCGGGCCTGGTCGACTCGCCGCCGACGTCGATCATGTCGGCGCCGCGCCTGTGCAGCTCGACGCCGTGCGCCACCGCGTCCTTCCGGTCGAGGTAGCGCCCGCCGTCGGAGAACGAATCGGGCGTCACGTTCAGCACGCCCATCACGACACAGCGGCCGGGGCGGGGCAGACCGCTCACCGCGTCCGGCCCCTGATCAGCTCGATCGCCTCCGCCCGCGAGGACGCGGACGTGCGCAGCAGCCCACGCACCGCGGAGGTCGTGGTGCGCGAACCCGGCTTGCGCACACCGCGCATGCCCATGCACAGGTGCTCGGCCTCGACGACCACGATCACGCCGCGCGGCTCCAGCTTGCGCACCAACGCGTCCGCGACCTGCGACGTCAGCCGCTCCTGCACCTGCGGCCGCTTCGAGTAGAGGTCGACGAGCCGCGCGAGCTTCGACAGCCCCGTCACCCGGCCGTGCTCGTTCGGGATGTACCCGACGTGCGCGACGCCGTGGAACGGCAGCAGGTGGTGCTCGCAGAAGCTGAACATCGGGATGTCCGTGACGAGCACGAGCTCCTCGTGGCTCTCGTCGAACGTCTTCGCGAGCACGCTGTCCGCGTCGGTGTAGAGACCGGCGAACAACTCCCGGTAAGCACGCGCCACCCGTGCGGGTGTCTCGCGCAGGCCTTCCCGCTCCGGGTCCTCACCGCACGCGATCAACAGCTCGCGCACCGCTGCCTCGGCGCGTGCCTGGTCGAAGCCCCGTCGCGCGGAGACGCCGGCCTCCCCGTTTCGGGTGAGGCCGGCGTCCGTGTCGAGCTGGTCGTGCTCGGTCACTGCCGCTCGTCCTGGTCTGGCTGCGGCTTCTTCGGCTCCCAGACGTTGTGCGGCTTGCCGCCGGGCACGGTCGCCGGGGTCCATCCGGGCGGGGCGCCGTAGTTCGGCGGACCCGCCTGGTTGCCCGGCTGAGCCGGCTGGTGCACGCCGTTCGCCCCGTTCGGCGACGGCAGCTCCTGGGTCGGCTCCGCCGCGGCGGCGGGGTCGGCCGGCAGCGGCTCCGGCTCGTCGTCGAGGGTGTCCTCGACGACCGGCGGCCACGGCTCCCCGCGCTCCCTGGCGAGCTCACCAGGGGTCTTGATCGGCGGGATCTCGGACGGCCTGCGGTCACCGAAGTCGTTGAACTGGGTGATGCGCGGCCGCTTCTCGACGCGGGCGAAGATCCGCTCCAGTTCCTTCTGGTGCAGGGTCTCCTTCTCGATCAGCTCGAGCGTGAGGTCGTCGAGGACGTCGCGGTAGGTGACGAGCACCTCGTACGCCTCGGTGTGCGCGGCCTCGATGAGCTTGCGCACCTCCTCGTCGATCTCGTGCGCGACCTCCAGCGAGTAGTCCGCCTGACGACCGGCCGACCGTCCGAGGAACGGCTCGCCCTGCTCCTGCCCGTACTTCACGGCGCCGAGCTTCGCGCTCATGCCGTACTCGGTGACCATCGCGCGGGCGATCTTGGTCGCCTGCTCGATGTCGTTGGACGCACCCGTCGTGGGCTCGTGGAAGACGAGCTCCTCGGCGGAACGGCCACCCAGTGCGAACACCAGTCGGGCGATCATCTCGGACCTGGTCATCAGGTCCTTGTCCTCTTCCGGCACCGAGAGGGTGTGACCACCCGTGCGGCCGCGGGCGAGGATCGTGACCTTGTAGACCGGGTCGATGTCCGGCATCGCCCACGCGGCCAGGGCATGCCCGGCCTCGTGGTACGCGGTGATCTTCTTCTCCTTCTCGGAGATGATCCGGCTCTTGCGGGCCGGACCGCCGATCACGCGGTCCACGGACTCCTCGAGCGCCGCACCGTCGATGGTGTGGCCGTTGTGACGCGCGGTGAGCAGCGCGGCCTCGTTGATGACGTTCGCGAGGTCGGCGCCGGAGAACCCGACGGTGCGCTTCGCGAGGCCGTCGAGGTCGGCGTCCGCGGCCAGCGGCTTGCCCTTCGAGTGCACCCGGAGGATCTGCTTGCGGCCCTTCAGGTCCGGTGCGGACACCGGGATCTGACGGTCGAAGCGGCCGGGGCGCAGCAAGGCGGGGTCGAGGATGTCGGGGCGGTTCGTCGCCGCGATCAGGATGATCCCGCCGCGCGAGTCGAAGCCGTCCATCTCGACGAGCAGCTGGTTGAGGGTCTGCTCGCGCTCGTCGTGACCGCCGCCCATACCCGCGCCGCGGTGGCGGCCCACCGCGTCGATCTCGTCGACGAAGATGATGCACGGCGCGTTCTGCTTGGCCTGTTCGAACAGGTCGCGCACACGCGAGGCACCGACACCGACGAACATCTCGACGAAGTCCGAACCGGAGATCGAGTAGAACGGCACGCCCGCCTCACCGGCGACGGCCCTGGCGAGCAGCGTCTTACCGGTTCCCGGCGGGCCGTACAGCAGCACGCCCTTCGGGATCTTCGCGCCGAGCGCCTGGTAGCGGCCGGGGTTCTGGAGGAAGTCCTTGATCTCCTCGAGCTCCTCGACGGCCTCCTCGGCACCGGCGACGTCGGCGAACGTCGTCTTGGGCATGTCCTTGGACAGCTGCTTGGCCTTGGACTTGCCGAAGTTCAGGACGCGGTTACCACCGCCCTGGGCGTTGTTCATCATCCACATGAGCAGCAGCAACAACAGGCCGAGCGGCACGAGGTAGATCAAGATCTGCATCAGGATGGACTCCTGGCTGACCTTGGTCTCGACGGTCGGCTTGTTGCCGGCCTGGTCGAGGACGGTGAAGATCTCGTCCGTCGAGCTGGCCGGGAACTGCGTGATCAGGCGGTTGCTGCCCTCGAAGGTGGTGCCGTCGGTGAGGGTGAGACGGAGGCGCTGTTCCTTGTCCTCGATCGTGGCTTCCTTGACCTTGCCGTCCCGCACCTGTTGGAGTGCCTGGGACGTCTTCACGGGGTGGTATCCCCGTGAGTCGTCAAAGAGAACGGTGAAGACGAAGTACAGCAGCAACACCGCAGCGATCCACAGCAGCGGGTTGCGAAGCAGGCGCTTGCGGTCCATGCACTTACGGCCGGCGGGCGGCCTCGACCCTCCCTGACTTGCGCGTCGGGCAGTGGAAGACCCACATACCGCGTCCGACCAGCCTACCGCCCGCTGGTCGGGTACTGAGCAACCAACGGGCGACGGCCCTTACTGGTTCCCGCGGGTGACCCCTGCCACGCATGTTCACGCAGTTTGGTTCATCCGGAACAAATACGGCCGTCCAGACGAGTGACGCAGGTCACGCCGTCTCATTACGTTTGGGGGTCACATGTCATCCTCATTCCTCGCCGAGTGTTCCCCCGCCACTCGAAAGAGTGAACACGTGACCGAAGGTAAGTAACTGTATGTCAGCACGTCACACGTCCCCCGGACTGTTCCGGCGGGTGGCCCTCCCCGTGGGCGCCCTGCTTGGAGTGGTCGCGGCGGCGGGCGTCACGGTCGTTGCACTGCGTGTCACCAGCGGCGCCGACTGTTCCGGCGCACTGCCCTTGAAGATCGCCGTCACACCCGCCGCGCTGGAGGTCGTGAACGCGGCAGCGCAGGACTACCAGCGGTCGCAACCTGTCGTGCACGGCCGGTGCGTTCAGGTCCAGGTCGAGTCGCGCAACGCGGCCGACGTGGCGAACGAGCTGCCCACCGCGCAGATCAGCCCCCACTCCCTCTGGATTCCCGACTCCTCGATGTGGGCCGCCGAGGCCCAGCGCCAGGCGGCGGAGACCGGCCCGGAGGCCCCGAAGCTGGACATCAAGCCCTCGCTGGCGTCCAGCCCGCTGGTGATGGCCGGTTCCTCCTCGGCGATGTCGAAGATCGGCTTCCCGGTCACCCCGGTCTCGTGGTCGAGGGTCATCGACCCGAACGTCCAGATCTCGATGAGCGACCCGACGATGACGTCGGAGGGCCTCGCCTCGCTGTTCGTGATCCGGACCTTGCTGGGCAACGCGGACGGAACGCCCAAGCCCGAACTGGTCGGCACCCTGCTGCGCGTGGGCCGCAGCGCCGTGCCGTCGGTGCGCGACTCGTTCGGCAAAGTCACCACGAACGCCGACAAGGCACCGCTCTTCGCCGCCACCGAGCAGTCCGTCGTCGCCAACAACCGCTCGGTCAAGGACAACGCCGTCCTGGGCGCACCGCCCAAGGAGGGCACGCTGTCCTTCGACTACCCGCTGGTCCGGGTCTCCCGCCCGAGCGAGCCGGAGGGCATCGGCGAGGCCGCGGCGGAGTTCGAGAAGGTGCTGCGCTCGGCCGAGACCTCCAAGCGCTTCGGTGAGGCCGGCTTCCGCACCGTGCAGGGCGCCGCGCCCGCCAAGTGGTCGACCGACGTCGAGGGCGTGCAGGCGGGCGACGTGAAGCTGATCGAGACGCCGAACGCCGACCAGGTCTCCGAACTGCTGCGCACGTGGGGCGCCATCAGCCTGGACATGCGCATGCTGACCGTCATCGACGTCTCCGGCTCGATGATCGAGAAGGGCGGCAACGGCAAGACCCGCGTCGAGGCCGCCACCCAGGCGTCCATGACGGCCCTGTCGATGCTGCCGGACACCACCGCGATCGGCCTGTGGGCGTTCTCGACGGACAAGAAGCCGCCGAACGACTGGATCGAGCTGGTCCCGATCGGCCCGCTGGGCGAGCCTCTCGCCGGCGTGACGCGCCGCAAGCGCCTGGAGGCCGGCGCGTCGCAGCTGCCGGGACTCGTCGGTGGCGGCACGGCCCTGAACGACACGACGCTGGCCGCGTACCGGCACGTGCTCGCCGGCTACGACGCGTCGAAGGTCAACTCGGTCGTGCTGATGACCGACGGCCGCAACGACGACATCTCGTCGATCGACACGGCCGCGCTGATCGAGACGCTGAAGCGGGAGTCGGACCCCGCCAAGCCGGTGCCGATCATCATGGTCGGCCTCGGGGACGAGGTCGACATGGACGCTCTTCGGTCCATTTCCGCTGCTACCGGCGGTAAGGCCTACCAGGCGCCGAATCCTGAGGACATCCGCGGGGTGCTGCTGGACGCGGTCTCGCAGCGCCGCTGCCGCCCGAACTGCTGACCTGTTCCGGCAACGCGGGGCCGCACGTTTCCCTTGGGAATGCACTGCGTTCCGCGAGTTGGACTGGTAGTTGAAGGCTTAGGTGGTGAGGACCTGGGTTCGGTATTCAGCCGGGCTCAGGCCTGCCAGCGTGAGCGACGGGCCGTGGGGGCAGGCCACCACGGACGGGTCGGCCTGGTGATCCACACCCCGACCGAAACCCTCCTCGAACAACGCCACAGCAGCCTCCCGCTGCCGCCCGCACTGCTGATCGCGAAAATGGCCAAGAGGCAGCCCCCACCCTTCCCGGGGGGACGGCCCCTTGGCCATTCTATTGCTTCCTGACCTGCGGAAACTGCCGTTCGCAGATCTGTGGACAACTCAGCTGGAGTAGACCTTCGGGTCCAGCGTGCCGATGTAGGGCAGGTCGCGGTAGCGCTCGGCGTAGTCGAGGCCGTAACCCACGACGAACTCGTTGGGGATGTCGAAGCCGACGTACTTCACCGGCACCTCGACCTTCACGGCGTCGGGCTTGCGCAGCAGCGTGCACACCTCCAGGGACCGCGGCTTGCGCGACTGCAGGTTCTTGAGCAGCCACGACAGCGTGAGGCCCGAGTCGATGATGTCCTCGACGATCACCACGTTGCGGTCGGCGATGTCTCGGTCCAGGTCCTTCAGGATCCGCACCACGCCGGAGGACGAGGTGGAGGAGCCGTAGGACGAAACGGCCATGAATTCGAGCTGCACCGGAACGGGCAGCGCGCGGGCGAGGTCGGCCATGAACATCACGGCGCCCTTGAGCACCGTGATCAGCACGAGGTCGGAGTCACCTTCTGGGTGATCGTCCGCGACCTGCTTGGCGAGTTCGGTGACCTTGTCGCTGATCTCCTGCTCGGTGATGAGCACGGATGCGATGTCGCCGTCGTACACGGACAGGTCCCCTCTGCTTAAGACTGTGGTTCCACAACGAGCCTGCCATGCGCGCGCCGCACGACAAAGCCGCCGGGTAGCCAGACACCGCCCTGACCGCGCCATTCACTCACCAGTGCGTCAACACGACGCAGGTGCGAATCGGACAGTTCCGGCACGCCTTCGTCGATGAGCCACGATCTGACCACTCTGCGTCGTAGTGCGGCGGGCAGTTCGGCGATGTCGTCGACGGCACAGCAGTCGCCGGCGAAGGCTTCCGCGAGAGAGTCGAGTGCGTCACAGTCCTCACGCAACTGTGCCGCCGTGCGCGCCAACGACGACGAGACACCGCCCTGCAGCACTTCCTCCAGCAACGGCAACACTTCGTGACGCAGGCGCACGCGCGTGAACGACGGATCGGCGTTGTGCGGGTCCTCCCACACCTCGATGCCCTGCTCCTCGCACGCCGCACGGGTGACCGCTCGTGACACGCCGAGCAGCGGGCGTCCCCACGGCGGGTCGTACGCGCGCATGCCGGCGATGGAGCGCGGACCGGATCCGCGGCCCAGGCCGAGCAGCACGGTCTCCGCCTGGTCGTCCAGGGTGTGGCCGAGCAGCACCACGCCCTTCGCGGGCCTCAACGCGGCGTAGCGGGCGTTGCGGGCCGCCGCCTCGGGCCCGCCGGACCCCTGCACGCTCACCGGCTCCACGCGCGCCACGAGGCCGAGCTCGGAACACTGCCGGGCCGCCCGCAGAGCCACGTCGGCCGAACCGGGCTGGAGCTGGTGGTCGACGACGACGGCCGAGGCGCCGGGCACCAGCCGTGCGACGGACGCGGCCAGCGCGAGCGAGTCCGCGCCGCCGGAGACCGCGACCGTCACCGCGTCCGGGCACACCTCGTCGAGAAACCTGCGGACCGCCGTCCTGATCTCGGCGACCGGTCCGTTCACGGCGACACGCGGCGCAGCCAGCTCATCGGCTCGGCGATCTCCACGCGGGTCGGCAGGGTGTCGGCGGACGTCCAGATCGCGTTGAAGCCGTCCATGCCGACGCGTTCCACGACGTACTCGGTGAACTGGGCGCCCTCCTCGTACTGGCGCACCTTCGCCTCGACGCCGAGCACCGTGCGCAGGATCCGGTCGAGCAGGCCGCCGCCCTTGCGCCGCGCGCTGAAGCGGTTGCGGATCGTCGAGACGGACGGCACGACAGTGGGACCGACGGCGTCCATCACGTGGTCCGCGTGACCTTCGAGCAAAGTGGACAGTGCGATCAACCGGTCCAGCACGGCTTTCTGCTGCGGCGACTGGACGAGCTCGATCAGCCCTATCGGACCGTCGCCCGCGCGCAGCTTCTGCCGGAAGTCGCGGATCACGTCGGCCAGCGGCGCGCGCTCTTCGTCCATTGCGGACATCAGTGCGGTGACCTGGTCGGAGAAGTACTGGCGCAGCCACGGCACGCCGGTGAACTGCAGGCGGTGCGTGCACTCGTGCAGGCACACCCACATCCGGAAGTCGTCCGCCGGGACGTCCAGAGCCTGTTGCGCGCCAACGATGTTCGGCGCGACGAGCAGCAGGCGTCCTGCGAGCTGGTCGTTCGGGCTGAACGGGTCGTACTGGCCGAGCACCCGTGAGGACAGGAACGCCATCACGACGCCGGCCTGCACACCGGCCGTGCCCGCGAGGATGCTCGCCATCGGACCGGTCTGGCGCGGCATGGCGGCACCCGTCAGCGCGGCCAGGCCCTGCGCGGCGGCCGCCACCCACGCGGGCCGGTCGACGACCTCACCCGGCAGGAGCGGCAGCCCCTGACCGAGGCCGGTCAGCTCGCGGACGTGCACCTCCGCCTGCGGCGCGAGCTCTCGCAGTCTGCCGACGACGTGGTCAGCCTCGTCCTTGCCGATCACCGGACCTGGTCGTACCAGCCGCACGGCGGTCGAAACCGCCAGGTCCCAGTCCACCGGGCCGAGCTCTGCCTCCGTCGCGCCGTTCACGCTTGCGACGCTACCTGCGCACGCCCCGCTACGAACAGCCACAACCCCGCAACGCGGCGGCGAGCACGTCCAGCGCGGGCCGCACCTCGGTCTCGGGGTTGCGGTCGCTGGCCGACATGAACGCGAACACGAGCACCCGCCCGTCCACGTCGACGACCACGCCCGCGAGCGCGTTGACCCCGGTGAGCGTGCCGGTCTTGGCCCGCACCCAACCCTTGCCCTGCGCCGCGTCGCCGCCGTAGCGGCCTTCGAGGGTGCCGCTGCCGCCCGCCACCGGCAGCGCCGTCAGCAACGACCGCAGCTTCGCGGTGCGCGAGTCGTCCAGCGTCGGCTTGGCGGCGACGGTGAGCACGTCGGTGAGCACCTTGGCCGGGATCTTGTTCGTCGCCGACAGCCCGCTGCCGTCCACGAAGTTCGTCCCGGAGAGGTCGAACCCGTTCCTGGTCAGCACGTCCCGCACGGCCTTGACCCCGCCCGCGAACGACGGCTCGTTGCCCGTCTTGATCGCGACCTCACGCGCGATCGCCTCGGTGAGGACGTTGTCCGAGATCTGCATCATGTTGTCGACGAGCTGCTCGATCGGCGCGGACTTGATCTCGCCGAGCACCTGCCCGCCCTGCGGCGCCGCACCGGGGGTGGCACCGGGAGCCCCGATGCGTTGGGCGAACGCGTCCGCCGCCGCCTGGGCCGGACTGCCGGTCCGCACGCCGTTCATGTTCGCCTGGTCGACCCGCCCGCCGTCGAGCATGAACGGCACGATCGGCGCGACCGAGCCGCCGGCGATGTCCGCGGACTCCCACTGCGGCCCGAGCGCCTCACCCACGTACCGGCTCAGGTCGAACTGGACCTTGGTGACCGGCCCCTTCGCCTTGACCTGGTTGACGAGGTCGTCGAGCGTCGCGGCACCGGGGTAGACCGACCGGCCGGGCACGCCGGAGATCGTGGGGTCGCCGCCGCCGACGATCACCACGCTGCCGGGCTCCGCGCCCTGGACGACCTTGGTGGACAGCCGGTCGGTCTTCTCGAGGCTGAGCAGCGCGGCAGCGGCCGTGAGGATCTTGAGGCTCGACGCCGGCGTCGTGGCCATGGTGTCGCCCTGCTGCCACAGCACGGCGCCGCTGGCCGGGTCGATGACGCTGCCGGTGAGCGTTCCGAGGTGCGGGTTGCCGGCCGGACCGGCGAGCACCTGCCGCACACCTGCCGGACTGGGCGTCGGGCCGCCCGCGGTGACGGCCTTGACGAGCGGCTGGACGTTCACCGGCGCGGCCGGGGGCCTGGTCTCGACGGCCTGGGAGCCGCCGAACTCGTTGACCGCGTAGATGGTCGCGCCGGCGAGGGCCGCTACGACCAGCAGGCTGAGGGCGACGAGCAGCTTGCGGCTCTTCTTGGGCTCGTCGGTGGTGAGGCGGTACTCGGGCTCCTCGTCGTAGCCGGTGACGGGGAGGTCGTGGTGGGCCGGTTTCGGCTCCTGGCGCGGAGGGTGGGAGTCCTGGCGCTGGGTTTCCTGGCGCTGGGGCTCCTGACGCTGGGGCGGTGTGGGGCGCTGCTGCTCTTGACGCTGTTGGTCGTGGCGCTGTTGGTCGTGGCGCTGTTGGTCGTGGCGGTGCTGGTCCTGACGCGACTGGTCCGGGCGAGGCGGCTCGTGGCGCCGTTGGTCGTGGCGCTGGAGTTGGTCGACGCGCATCGTCGACTCGGGACGCTGCGGCTCGAGGCGCTGCGGCTCGAGGCGCTGCGGCTCGAGGCGCTGCGGCTCGGGACGCTGCGGTTCAGGGCGCTGCGCTTCGGCTCGCTGCGGCTGCTGGCGCTGTTCCTGCCCCTGGCGGTCCGACCTCACCGGCCGGTCGAACCACGACTGGTCCGGGTTCGGCAGCTGGTCGACCCGGGCCGTCTTGGCGTTGGGCGGCAAGCTCGCGCGAGGGTCCCCTCCAGGGGGTCCCCCGATTTCAATTTTGCCAGGTGGGACCGACAGTTCTGTCGTTTTCTGGTCCGGCCTGTGGACAACTTCGGTCCTGTGGACAACTTCCGGCCGGGATGCTGCCTCAGGCCTCGGCGCACCTTCAGGCTTCGACACGGCGTCAGGCCGCGGCGTGACCTCCGGCCTCGACACACCGTCGGGCCTGGAGCCACCGGCAGGCTTGGGCGCGTCGCCAGAGCTGGGCGCAACGCCAGACTCGGACGCACCGCCGGACCCAACATCAGGCCTCGCCACGACGCGGGTCTGGTCGCCCTTCGACTCAACCGCGGGCGCGATCCTCACCGGCAGCGCGCGCGGCGCCTCGGCCTGCCCGAGGTCAGCCGTCGTGCGGTCCGTCTCGGCGACCGAACCCGAAACCGCCTGAGGTTGGCCGACGTCTGGACCAATCCCCGCGTGAGACTTCCCACCCGCTTTTCCGCCGGAAGACCCGTCTGAGCTGCCAGAAAGCCCGCCCGGCCCGCCAGACCCCGAACCAGCACCGTCCGGAACGGAACGGACCGGCGACGAGTGCAAAGGCTCCTGAATGGACGGAGCCGACAGCACGGGCGCCACCGGGAACCGCATCGTCGGCTGATCGACGGGAGGTCGGCTGACCTGCGGTGTTGGCGAGAATGGGGCCTCGGTGGACTCGGCGTCGTCGTCCTCGGTCGGCCACTGGGGCTCGTCCGGCAAGAGGGCCTCCGTCAGCTCGGTACGGGCAATCTCACACCCTCCAGCCGCGGCTCCGATGAGGGTTGACAGGGCGTCGTGGTCCACACTAGTGAAGTCACGAATGGGCTACATGAGCGAGGACCAGTGGAGTTCGACGTCCTGATCGAGATCCCCAAGGGCGTGCGCAACAAGTACGAGGTGGACCACAAGAGTGGCCGCATCCGCCTCGACCGCACGTTGTTCACGTCGACGCAGTACCCCGCCGACTACGGGTTCATCGAGAACACCCTGGGTGAGGACGGCGACCCGCTGGACGCCCTCGTCCTCGTCCAGGAGCCGACGTTCCCCGGCTGCCTGATCGCGGCTCGTGCCATCGGCATGTTCCGCATGACCGACGAGAAGGGCGGCGACGACAAGGTTCTGTGCGTCCCGGCCTACGACCCGCGCCACGAGCACCTGCGGGACATCCACCACCTGGCGGAGTTCGACCGCCTGGAGATCCAGCACTTCTTCGAGGTCTACAAGGACCTGGAGCCGGGCAAGAGCGTCGAGGGCGCGACCTGGGTGGGCCGCACCGAGGCCGAGGCCGAGATCAAGCGTTCCTACCAGCGTCTGAAGGACGCCGAGGCGAACGGCGAAGTGCACCACTGAAGCACACGGCAAAAGTGGGGGCCGCACGCAGCGACCCCCACTTTGTGTATTCCGAACCTAGACCGCGATGGCCTCGGCGTCCGCGACCCGCTCCAGGCCCGACCTGGTCGACAGCGGCTTCTCGCGCAGGAACCACACGAGGACCGTCGCCACGATCATCACGATCCCGCCGGTGAGGAACACCAGGCTGATCGCGCTGGAGAAGCCGTCGAGGAACGGCCGCGCCAGCACCGGGTCGAGGGTGTTGAGGAACTCGGTGTTGTTGATGTCCACACCGGCCCCGTTCTGCAACGTCTGCGCGAACTCCGGGTTCTGCCGCAACGCCGTGTTGAACGCGTCGGTCTGCAGTGCCGCCCGGAGGCTGGACGCGATCTTGTCGCCTACCGTGCTGAACAGGATCGACAGGAACACCGCGGTGCCGACGGTGCCACCGATCTGGCGGAAGAACGTCGCCGAGGCGGTCGTCACGCCCATGTCCCGCGGCTCGGACTCGTTCTGGATCGCCAGCATCAGCGTCTGCATGCACTGGCCGAGGCCGGCACCCATGACGAACATGTAGATCATGACCAGCCAGTTCGGCGTGTCCGTGCCGATGCCGCTCAAGAGGAACAGCGCAAGCGTCAGCAGCGCGGAGCCGATGATCGGGAAGATCTTGTAGCGGCCGGTTCGCGAGGTCACGCGGCCGGCGATCGTCGTCGCGAGCGTGATGCCGACCGTGATCGGCAGCAGCATCAGACCCGCCACGGTCGGCGAGACGCCCTTCACGATCTGCAGGTACAGCGGGATGGAGACCATGCCGCCGAACATGCCGATGCCGAGCACGAAGTAGATCGCGTTGCCCAGCGCGAACGTCTGGTAGCGGAACAGCCGGAGCGGCAGCAGCGCCTCGTCGCCCATGCGGCGCTCGACCCACACGAACGCCACCACGCCGAGCACACCGATCACGTACATCGCGATCGAGATCGGCGACGCCCAGCCCCACTCCCTGCCCTGCTCGGCCACGACCAGCAGCGGCACCAGGCCGACGGTCAGCGCGATCGCGCCGCCGAAGTCGATGCGGTGGTTCACCCGCTTGTGTGGAATGTTCAGCACGCGGGCGACGACGACCAGCGCGATCAGCGCGATCGGGACGTTCACGAGGAACACCCAGCGCCAGCCGGTGATGCCGAGGAACGAGTCGAGACCGGCGAACAGGCCGCCGACGACCGGGCCGAGCACGCTGGCCGCACCGAACACGGCCATGAAGTAGGCGGAGTACCTGCTGCGCTCACGCGGCGAGGTGATGTCCGCCAGGATCGCGAACGCGAGCGACATCAGACCGCCGGCGCCCAGGCCCTGCACCGCGCGGAACGCGGCCAGCTCGTAGATCGACGTCGCGATGCCCGCGAGCAGCGAGCCGATCAGGAACAGCGAGATCGCCGCGAGGTACATCGGCTTGCGCCCGTAGATGTCGGACAGCTTGCCGTACAACGGGGTCGTGATGGTCGCGGTGATCAGGTAGGCGGTGGTCGCCCAGGCCTGCACCGTCTGGCCGTGCAGCTGGTCCGCGATGGTCTTCATGGCGCTGGCGACGATCATCTGGTCCAGCGCCGCGAGGAACATGCCCAGCATCAGGCCGGACAGCACCGTCATGATCTGGCGATGCGTCAGGGAACTCCCCGGCGTGGCTGTCGCCTCAGTTGTTTGTGACATCTCTGCTTTCCCCTCCTGCGCGGGTCCCCGTCCCGCGGTCGGTCATGAACGTCGGAGCCGTGCGCTCGTAGTCCTGGACGAAGCGCTCGAACAGCTCCGCGAAAGTCTTGAAGTCCTCTTCGGGCCACTCGTCGAACATCCGCTTGATGGCCTCGTTGCGCTGCCGGCGCCGGTTCATGATCAACTCACGGCCCGCCTCGGTGACCACGAGAACGCTCGCCCTGCCGTCCGCCGGATCGGCTCGCCTCTCCACGAGCCCGTCCTTCACCAGCCCGGCCACCTGCCTGCTGATCGTGGACGGGTCGGAGAGCACCGCCTCCGCGAGCGCGTTCGAGCGGCACTCCCCGAGACCGAGGAGCGTCACGAGGAGCACATAGGCCGACTTGTCCATGCCCTGCTTCGCCATCTGGTGCGTGACCTGGGCGTGCATCTTGTTCAGCCGCACCATTGCCATGCCGACGCGGTCCGCGAGCTCATGCTCGGCATCGACACCGGCGCTGACGCACCTGCCCGGATCGACCATCAGACACCTCATTGCTTGTATCACCCAACTAGTTGCTAAGTGCAAGCATCCATCCTCGTCGACCAGAATGCAAGTGCGTTCCGAGTCTCACTCCGCAGCGGAGTGACAGGGATGCGGCGAGTAGTTGTTACCGACGGGTAGCCGCTCGCGTTACTGGTCGGTAGCATCCGTCTCATGAGCCAAGACGTGTCTTTCGTCGCCGACGCGATGAAGCAGGCGGTGCCGTATGTGAAGACCACCGGCATCGAGTTCGAGGAGGTCTCCGCCGGCCGTGTCGTCGCGTCGCTGCCGGACGACCAGACGCTGCACAACCACATCGGCGGGCCGCACGCCGCGATGATGTTCGGCCTCGGTGAGTCCGCGTCCGGCGCCGTCGTGATGACCGCGTTCGCCGCGCATCTCGGCAAGGCCACGCCACTCGCCGTCCGCGCGGACATCGCGTACAAGAAGATCGCGATGGGCGTGTTGCGCGCCGAGGCCGTTCTCGGGCGCTCCGCCGACGACGTCCTGGCCGAACTGGAGTCCGGCACGCGGCCCGAGTTCCCGGTCACCGTCACGATCACCGACTCCGAGGGCGTGACCACCGGCGAGATGACCGTCGTCTGGACGTTGAAGCCGGCTCGCTGAACTGCGGATCTCCGTATTTCAGTTCGGACTACCGGTGAACCGATCCGATCCAAATACGTAACCTTGGCCACACTCCGTCCCGAGGGGCACTATTCGGTGCCATGTCGGGGTGGAGAAGTGTGGGCGGGGTCTTGGCGGTCGTGCTGACCGCGGGGTGCTCGGCACAAGTGCAGCAGTCGACGCCCGTCGCCGTGGAGAAACCGGTCGAGGACGCGCCGGTGTCCGCATCTACGTCGACGTCGGTGTCGGTCCCGCGTGCCCAGCTGGACATCAGCGTCGCCTCGATCGTCGACGGTCGCTCCGTGATGCTGTCCGACGGGTCGAAGGCCGAGGTCAGCGGCCTCGCCCAGCCGGGTCCGTGCTGGGCGGAGGCTGCCACGAGCTTCGCGCGCAGCATGCTGCTGAACCAGCAGGTGCGCTACGACCGGGCCACCGGCGCGCTCAGCCTCTCGGACGGCACGGACTACGCGCTGCTCGCGCTGGGCAACGGCGCCGGGCGCACGGCGGGCACCCCGACCGCCGCGCAGAAGGAGGCGGAAGCGGTCGCCCAGCGCGTTCCGATGGGACTGTGGGGCACGCCGTGCGGCGGCAGGGACGTCACCGAGACGCCCGCTCCCCCGCCTCCTCCCCCTCCGCCGGTCACCACCACGACGAAGCCGAAGCCGACCACGCAACCGAGGCCGCGGCCCGTCTTCTACTCGACCTGCGACGACGCCCGGCGGGCCGGCGCGGCACCGCTCTACTGGGGCCAGCCGGGTTACCGCGTCGAACTCGACCCGAACCGCAACGGCATCGCCTGCGAGTCCCGGTACCGCTAATAGCCTCTGCGGCATGAGACTGGACAGCAGTGCCGTCGACTACACCCCGGCCGACGCCGGGTCCATCGCCAGGAGCGCGGAGGACCGCGGCTACGACGGGTTCTGGCTCGCCGAGACCAAGCACGACCCGTTCCTCGCGCTGTCCGGCGCCGCCGCCGCGACCGAGCGGATCGAGCTCGGCACGGCGATCGCGGTGGCGTTCGCGCGCAACCCCATGACCGTCGCGACCACGGCGAACGACCTGCGGCTGCTGTCGCGCGGCCGGTTCAACCTCGGCCTGGGCTCGCAGGTCGAAGCGCACATCACCAAGCGCTTCTCCATGCCGTGGAGCCGGCCGGCGGCGCGCATGCGCGAGTTCGTGCTGGCCATCCGCGCGATCTGGCACGCATGGGAGACGGGCGAGCGGCTGGCGTTCCGCGGCGAGTTCTACCAGCACACGCTGATGACGCCGTTCTTCGACCCCGGCCCGAACCCGCACGGCACCGCGCCGATCTACCTCGCGGGCGTCGGCGAGCGGATGACCGAGGTGGCGGGCGAGGTCGCGGACGGCTTCCTGTGCCACAACTTCACGACCGAGCGGTACCTGCGCGAGGTGACGCTGCCGGCGCTCGAACGCGGCCGCGCCAAGGCGGGAAAGACGTTGGAGGGCTTCGAGATCAGCGGCCCGGTGTTCACCGCGACGAACGACGAGGAGATCGCCGACGTCAAGCAGCGGATCGCCTTCTACGGGTCGACACCGGCGTACAAGCCGGTGCTGGACCTGCATGGCTGGGGCACGCTGCACGAGGAGCTGCACCGCATGTCACGGCGGCAGCAGTGGGCGGAGATGAGCGAGCTGATCACGGACGAGGTGCTGGACGCGTTCTGCGTCCTCGGCTCTCCGGAGACGGTCACAGCCTCGCTGCTGGACCGCTACGGCGACGTCGTCACCCGGATCTCTCCGTCGACGGACGTCCTCCAGAGCGGGCTTCAGCGCCCGGAGAAGTGACTGAGCCCCTGACGTGCCAGCTCGGCGTGGAAGGCGTCGAGCTCGGCGCGCACCCTGACGACCCCGCGCTTGCGGACCCACCTGCGTCTACCGACGTTGGCGGCGGTCAGGGCGAACGGCAGCGCCAGCAGGGTCAGGACCAACATCATGATCATGTCGTCTCCTCAGGGGTTGCGAACTTGCAACGACCAATCGAGACATCGCTTACGGTACCGGCTCCAACGCCACCCAGGTGGAGCAAAGCTCACCGACAGCAACTGAGTTCTTGACTAATTTTGTTTTCGGTGTGACGCTGGGGCCATGTTCGAAGTGGCGGTGATCGAGGACCCGGCTGCGGCCGAGGTGTCGCTGGACCCAGTGCGGGCGAGACTGCTCGCGGAGCTGGCAGAGCCGGGATCGGCGACGATGCTCGCCGCGAAGGTCGGCCTGCCCAGGCAGAAGGTGAACTACCACCTGCGCACGCTGGAGCAGCACGGCCTGGTGGAGCTCGTCGAGGAACGGCGCAAGGGCAACGTGAACGAACGCCTGATGCAGGCGACCGCCGCGTCCTACGTCATCTCCCCGACCGCGCTCGCGGCCGTGCAGCCAGACCCGGCGCGCTCACCCGATCGGTTGTCCGCGCGGTGGCTGCTCGCGGTCTCGGCCAGGCTGGTGCGTGACGTCGGCACGTTGATCACCGGCGCGACCAGGGCGAAGAAGCGGCTCGCGACCTTCGCACTCGACGGCGAGGTCCGGTTCGCCAGCGCGGCGGACCGCGCGGCGTTCGCCGAGGAGCTCGCCGGGTTCATGACGCAGCTGGTCGCCAAATACCACGACGAACAGGCCGAAGGAGGGCGTCCGCACCGAGTCGTCGTCGCCCTGCACCCGAGCGTCACCGCCAACGATGCCAAGGAGGACGAGTCGTGACCCGCGAGTTCGAGATCGAAAAGGAAGTCGAGATCGCCGGCACCCCGGAGCAGGTCTGGGACGCCATCGCGACCGGGCCGGGCCTCGACTCGTGGTTCATGGGACCACACACCGTCGACGGGCGCCTGGACGGTCGCATCTCGCTCGACCTGGGCTTCTTCCAGGAGGCCTCGACGATCACCGCGTGGGAGCCGGGCAAGCGCCTCGCCTACGCCGGCGACAAGGGCGAGGACGGCACGTTCCACGCGATGGAGTACCTGATCGAGGGCCGCGGCCAGGGCTCGACCGTACTGCGGTTCGTGCACAGCGGCCTGCTCGCCGACGGCTGGGGCGACGAGTTCGTCGACCAGCAGTCGAAGGGCTGGGACATGTACCTCTTCACGCTCGCCGAGTACGTCAGGCACTTCGCGGGCAGGCCCGGCACCTACGTGTTCGCCCAGTGGCCCGAGCAGCCCGAGGGCGCCGCCAACTGGCCGGTGCTGCTCAAGGCGCTCGGCATCCCCGAGGACGCGCAGGTGGGCGACGAGGTCACGATGGAGCCGTTCGGTGTCACCGGCGTCGTCGACTACGTCGTGCGCCACGACCTGCACGAGTTCCTCGGCGTGCGCGGCCCGGAGGGGCTCTACCGGTTCCACGGCACCAACGCCGTCGGCCACCACCTCTTCGGCGACGCGACCGGCCAGGCCGAGAAGTGGCAGGCGTTCCTCAATCAGACGGTGGGCGGGCAGACCTCGTAGACGTAGTCCTCGTGCCCGTACGGCACCACGTTCCGGTCGCGGCGGATGATCGAGACCCGTCCGCCGCGGTCGGCGCAGGACTTGCGGAACCCCTCGTCGGTGTACTCGATCTGGAAGAAGTGGTCGCCGAACGCCTCGGCGTAGGACCCGCACTCGCCCAGCGCCTGGCAGTCCTCGGTGATCGCGAAGTCGAAGCCGATCTCCTCCTTGCCCGCGGTGCCCAGCTCGGCGACGTTCTTCTGCGCGACGGCGAGGCCCTGCTCGTGCGCGTACTTGACGAAGCCCTTCATGAACTCCTTGGTGGCGTTGAGGTCGAACGCCCCTTCGGCCCGCGTGTAGGAGTCGAGGTTGTCCGGCTCGACGCCCTTGAACATGGCCGTCTTGCAGTCCTTGATCCACTTCTTCTGGATGTCGAGGATCCTGCGGCGCTTGTCGTCGGTGGAGACGTCGAGGACGCCCTCGTTCCACTCCTCGTCGATCACGACGTCGCCGTTCGGCTTCTTGACCAGCAGGTCGCCGTGGTGCTGCTTCCACCAGCTCAGCCCGCCCTCCATCGGGTCGGGCTGGGTCTGCAGGGCGTTGAGGTAGCAGATGTTGTAGCGCCGGCCGTCCGCGAACTTGCTCCGGTCCCGCATGACGATCTTGACCGGCACGTCGGGCTGGTACGTCCCGCCGAGCTGGTAGTCGAACTGCGCGCCGACCGGCGGCAACTCCCGCGGCGGTGGCTCCGGCTCACTCGAGCACGAGGTGACGGCCAGCAGCACAGCGGCCAGCGCCGCGACGAACTTCATGCGACCCACCCGTCGACGACCTCCTCCAGCAGCGCGAGCGCCAGCCATGGTAAGCATGCCGAACCTGAACCCGTCACCGCCGCAGAGGCCCATCTCGTCCGGCCGGACGTTCGCAGGACAGCGCCCAGAGTTACGCCGTTGAGCGGCCATCACGCCCTTTGTACCGGGTAACTCCCGCGCATGCGCTGGTTGCTGCTGATCATCCTGCTGACCGGCTGTGCCGCGATACCCCTGTCGCCTGCCCCGCAGGTGGACCGGGTACCGACCGGCACCCTCGACGCCGTTGCCGCACGCACCTCTCTCGCGGCCCTGCCGCTGGCACAACCGGGCCGGCTCGACGGCTACGTGCGCGACTGCTCGGACGACAAGGCGTGCGTCTTCGGGCAGCCGTGGTTCGACACCGACGGCGACGGCTGCGACCAGCGCAGCCAGGTGCTGGCCCGCGACCTGACCGGCGTCACCCGCAAACCGGGCCGTTGCGGCGTGCAGTCGGGCACGCTCGACGACCCCTACACCGGCTCGCGCGTCACCAGCGTGTCGAAGATCCAGATCGACCACGTGGTCCCGCTGGCGGAGATGTGGCGCAGCGGCGCGGCGACGTGGGCTCCCGACCGGCGGCTGGCGGCGGCCAACGACCTGCGCAACCTCGTGGCGGTCTCCAGCAAGGTCAACCAGTCGAAGAGCGACAAGACGCCCGACGAGTGGATGCCGCCCAACGCCGGTTACTCGTGTTCCTACGGGCGGATGTATGTGACGGTGAAAGCGGCTTACGGGCTGTCGGTGGCTCCGGCGGAACGCACGGCGCTGGAGAACGCATTGGTTAGCTGCGACGCGGCACCGGCGGGGACCACGAAATAGCAGAAGGGCCAGGTCAGCGAATGACCTGGCCCTTCCGTCTCACCGAGCCGCCTATCGGAATCGAACCGATGACCTGCTCATTACGAGTGAGCCGCTCTGGCCGACTGAGCTAAGGCGGCGAGACGCGACAACTATAACCGACCCGCAAGCGCGTTACTCACGGGGGTCGGCATCGTTGTACGGACCGTGACCGACGTCACGGCCTCCTAACCGCCGGGGAGAGGTTCATGCGCCGTTCGATGTCCGTGCCGCTGGCCGGGTTGCTGCTCGCGCTCGTCGCGGCGCCGGCGCTCGCGCAGCCTCCGACCACTCCGGTGCCGGGGCCGCGTGACCCGAGCCAGCCTCCCGCGTCGTCGCCGAACGGGCCGCAGCCGCTGGCGCACGCGGTGGGCGACGCGGGGACCGGGCTGAGCGTCGTCCGGCTCGGGCCGCAGGGGGTGCCGACGAACACGATCCTGCCGGGCCTCGGCGAGCAGTTGCCGAAGCAGTCGGTCACCGAGTTCGGGCTGGGGCTGGCGAGCGCGCAGGTCAACACCGAGGCGTTCCTGGCCACCGAGCGGGTCGTGACGCAGGCGAACCCGTTCGGGTTCGCGGTGGCGGGCCGGTCGCCGCAGTCGCCGGGCACACTGGTGCAGACGGCGATTCCGGACAACCCGCAGCCGACCAACGGCGGACTGCCGATTCCGGAGACGCCGCTGGGCACGCTCCGGGCGCTCAACGGCAGCGTGCACGCGCGGTGGGACGACAAGCTCGGGCCGTGCATCAGCCCTCTGGCCACGGCCAAGACCTCGCTGGCGGGCCTCGAGGTCCTCAGCGCGCTGCCGGCCGAGGTGCCGTTGCCCGCGAAGACCAGCCTGCTCAGCGTCCCGGACACCTTCGAGGCGAGTTCCGTCGTCAGGCTGGTCGACCTGCCGGGCAGCAAGAACAAGGCGGTCGAGTCGACGTCCACGATGCGCGCGGTCAGCGTCGAGCTGGCGGGCGGCATCAAGATCGACGTCGCGAGCCCGCCGACGCTCACCGCCACGGCGACCGGGGACGAGAAGACCTCGAAGATCACCTACACGGCACCGGTGCTGAAGGTCAGCCAGAACGGCAAGGACCTCGGCACGCTGGACGCCGCGCACCCGACGCTGGACATCCCGCTGCTGCTGGACCTGGTCGTGATCAAGCTGCAGATCGCGGGGCTCAACGAGAAGAAGGCGAGCTTCACGGGCAACGGGTTCAGCGGCTTCCAGCTCGGCGCCACGGCCCGGATGCTCGACGTGCAGCTCCTGCCGACGGACAAGCTCAAGTTGCCGAACCTGCCGACGGCGCTCGCGCAGATCTCGCTGGGCGAGCAGATCGTCCGGGCCGCGGCGCCGCAGGGCGGTGTGGTCTGCGGGACCTCGCAGCCGCCGCAGACCCAGCCGAACGCGCCACAGCAGCCCGGTGGGCAGGCGGCACCTCCGAAGGCGCCGGCGCTCGCCTACACCAACGCCGCGTACCAGGCGATCCCGCTGTTCTGGACCGGCACGGCACTGCTGCTCGCGGGCGTGGTGCTCGTGGCCGCGCTGCCGGCCAGGGCGGCGTCCAGCCGGGCGGGGGCGTCGGCCGCGGGACGGCGATGACGCCGTTCACTATCGCCCCACCTGCCGGCGCAGACCGGTCTGGGTGAGACGGGCTGTGTCTACCGAGGGCGACGGCCCTGCCGCCGACCGACCCGGCCACCCGCGCTTCCTTACCTTGCGGAACGTTTGAAATTCGCTTTGGGTTCCCGGCTGTCCACAGCCTAGCCCGCCAGGCGTTTCCGCAGGTCAAAGCGTCGCAATCTGTGGACAACTCGAGATCTTGATCAGGCAGCACGCCGACCTGGTTGATCAGGCAGCACGCCGACCCTTGGTCAGGTGCCTAACAACTCCCAGCCGTCGAGTTCCAACCTCGCCCCGGCGTGCCACCCGCGGGCCGAGGCTTCGTCGAGCAGCGCGCGGACGACCCCCGGCCGGTTGAGGTTCAGGCTTCGCCCGTCGGCGTGCTGCACCTCGCCGGCGTGCAGGAACCCGTCCGCGACGAGGTGACCATCGCCGGCCTGGAACACGACCACCAGCTGTCCTGGCGCACCCTCACGTCGCAGTCGCACCACTTCACGGCAGCCGCTCTCGTGCGAGTGGCGAACCGACCAGATGAACCGGTCCGGCCCGACCAGCAACGACCTGACAGCACGCCGGGACATCGGGTCACCCCCGGTGCAGCGTCGTCACCATCGCCTCGACGGCGATCCGCGGCTTCACGTTGACCTCGATCGCCTCCCGGCAGGCCAGCACCGCCTCCAACCGCCGCAGGATCGACTCCTGCGACCACTGAGCGGCAGCCGTCCGGGAATCCCCGGCCCGGTCCGGGTGCATCAGCGCAGCCTCGGACCCGGTCTTCGTCACCAGCGCATCCCGGTAGAACCCGGCCAGATCCACCAAGGCCATGTCGAGCGAGTCACGCTGCGTCCGCGTGGCCCGGGACTTCTGCCGCTTCTCCAGATCCTTCAAGGCACCCTTGGCCCCACGGGTCGCGGCGGCCGTCCCCTTCCCCGTGCCACCGGCGCCCATCGCGGTCTCCAGCGCCTCCCGCTCGGCATCGTTGCGAGCCTCGTTGGCGGTGGACGCGTCGTCCTCAGCGGCCTTGATCAGCTCGTCGGCGCAGGTGAAGACGTCAGCGGGCTTGCGCAGCGCCAGCGGGATCCGCAGCACGGACTCGCGGCGGGACCGGGACTGCTCGTCGGAGGCCAGCCTCCGGGCCCGCCCGACGTGGCCGCCGCACACCGACGCTGCCCACTGGGCCATCTCCGGCGCGACCCCGTCCACGGTCTCCAACGCCGACGCGATGGCGGCGGGGCGGGGCGAGCCCAGTGAGACCAGGCGGCATCGCGAGCGGATCGTCACCGACACGTCGTCGGGGTGGTCCGAGGGCGCGCACAGCAGGAAGACCGTTCGCTCCGGCGGTTCCTCGACGGCCTTCAGCAGGGCGTTCGCGGCGCCTTCGGTCAGCCGGTCGGCGTCCTCGATGATCACCACCTGCCACCGGCCCGAGGTGGGGCGGCGCGCGGAGATCTGGACGAGGGACCGCATTTCGGCAACCGAGATCGAGAGGCCCTCGGGGGCCACTACCCGTACGTCGGCGTGCGTGCCGTGCAACGAAGTGCGGCAGCCGTTGCATTCGCCGCAACCTGGCCGGTCGTCGGTCACTGCGCACTGCAGCGCGCCGGCGAACGCTCGGGCGGTCGAGGAACGGCCGGAGCCGGGTGGGCCGGTGAAGAGCCAGGCGTGGGTCATCACGCCGGGGGCCGGCTTGCCGCCCGCGACGATCACGGCAGCGGCCTCGGCGGCCGCGGACAGGGTTGCCACCGCGTCGGGCTGGCCGACCACCTCGTCCCACACGCTCATGGGTGCAGTCTTCCAGCGGGCAGTCAGACGGCGGCTTCGGGGACCGCGCGCCTGCGGGTCGCGAGCAGCGGCAGGACGGCGGAGCGGACTCGGTCGGCCACCTCGTCGGCGTCGCCCTCGGCCTCGACCACGACGTAGCGGTCCGGGTCGGCGGCGGCCATCTCGCTCAGCAGTCGTTGCACGCGCCAGTGGTGTTCGAGGCCGATCCTCTTGCCGTCGGTGACCGGGCGGTCCAGCAGGATCGTGAGGTCCGGCCGCAGCCGGCCCGTCGCCCAGTCGACCAGGCCTTCGAGCTCCTGGTGTTCCAACTCGCTGGTCGCGGTGAAGTGCGCCAGCGGCGAGTCGACGTAGCGCTCCATCACGACGACGGAGCCTCCGTCCAGTGCGGGACGCACCTGCCGTTCGACGACGTCCGCGCGGACGGCGGCGGCGACCAGCGCCTGTGCGCGCACTCCGGCCAGTTCGGCGGAGGACAGCATCGTGCGCAGGCGGCGTTCGTCGTGTTCGGGGTCGGCGGCCAGGAGTACGTCGAGTCCTTCGGCGCGCAGGGCGGCGGCCAGGCGGCGGGCCTGCACCGACGTGTCCTCGCGGGTGTCGCCCTCGACCGCGATCAGGAGACCTGTGGTGTGCCGGCGGCCGCGGAAGGCCGCGAACAGCGACGACAGGACCGGCTCCTCGCGGCGGTCGTCCATCTGCCGGTACGCGACGAGGCCGAGGACGATCGCGATCGCGGCGCCGCCGAGCATCACCGGGCGGGTCGCGTCGACCTCCATCGGGTGGCCGAACACGCTGACCTCGCGCTTCTGCAGCAAGGCCACGAGCAGGGGCGCGCCGGCCGAGGCGCCGAACAGCACGACCTTGAGCAGCGACTGGATGAGCGCGACCGTGCGGCCGCGCATCTCGTCCTCGACCTGCGACCCCACGATCGTCAGGCCGGTCAGGAACGCCACGCCCGCGCACGCGCCGACCAGTGCCACCGTCAGCAGCGCGATCCACAGGTGCGGGGCCACCGCGACCAGCACCAGCGCGATGCCGGCCAGCACGATCGTGACGCCGAACAGGCGGTTGTAGGCGAGCCGCCGGGCCAGTCTCGGCGCGGTCGCCATGCCCACGGCGAGCCCGAGGAACACGGCCACGAACAGCAGGCCGAACGTCGAGGCGCCACCGAGCAGCGACTGGGCGTAGAGCTTCGCCGTCGCGATCACGACACCGGCGGCGGCGAACGCGCCGATCATGCCGATGACCAGGCCGCGGACCAGCGGGGTCGCGGCGGCGAACCTCACGCCGTCGCGGAACATCGCGACGAAGCCGGGCTTGTCGGCGTCCTCGGCCTTCTTGCGCGACGAGTCGACGCGGCCGGAGAGCTCCGGCAGCCGGGTCGCGATCAGGATGGCGGAGGTGAAGTACAGCAGGCCGTTGATGATCACGGCGATCGTCGCGATGCGGAACTCGAGGTTGCCGCCCTGCAGGTTCAGATAGCCGGGGATGCCCGCGATCAGCGAGTACAGGCCGAAACCGCTGATCGTGGAGATGCCGTAGGTCATCACCAGGCCGAGCTGGTTCGCCGACTCCACCTGGTCGGGGCGGCGCAGCAGGTTCGGGACCGCCGACTCCTTGGCCGGGATCCACAGCATCGCGCAGCAGCCGACCAGGAAGTTCGCGACGAACAGCCAGATCGGGGACCCGATCAGCGCGATCGAGATGAACAACGACCCGCGCAGGACGTCGCAAACCACCATCACCTTGCGGCGGTCGAACTTGTCCGCGAGCACGCCACCGATGGGCGCGAAGAGGATGCCGGGCAGCAGCTGGGTGAGCACGACCAGCGACAGTGCGAACGACTGCCACTGGTAGCTGTTCATCATCTCGGAGACCAGACCGGTCAACGCGAGCAGTGACAGCCAGTCACCAACGCTACACAGATAGGTGACGAGCCAAAGTCGCCGGAACGGCCTAATGGCCAGCACCGAGCGAAGCCGGTGAACCGTGGACACGCTGGACTGGGCCTGCCCCGTCTGGCCGGCCCCGGTCACCTGCGTGTCCGCGTCCTGAATTTCAGTCACCCCTAATCGACACTCCCGTGCGATCAGCGTAACCGGATGTGGTGAGTCAGGACGCCGGACTCTCAGCACTGCTAGCTGAAGATCGCTCCGAGAATGCCGAGCAGGACCAGCACGAAGAATCCGACCACGATCAGGCAGCCGATGAACGCGGCCACCCCGTTCGCGGGTTTGGCCGGCTGTTGTTGTTGCGCTCCAGGCGTTTGGTAGGGCTGTGCGAACGGCGGCGGCACCTGCTGGTGCGCTCGCTGCGTCCGGCCGCGCGGTCGCCGCTGCTCCTGCTGCATCTGCGAGTAGATGGCCTGACGCATCTCCTCGGTCGGCGCCGGCGGTGTCGGCACCGACACACGTGACCTCGAAGACGCCCACTGCGAAGACGTCCATTGGGACGACGCCCACTGGGGAGCGATCCAGGTCTCCGCCGTCACCAGCCCGGACAGCGGGTCGGAGAACAGCCGGGGAGGCGGCGGGGCCTGCGTCCCGTCCGGACCGAACTCGGAACTCGGCACCGCCACCTCCTCCTGCTGACCGCTAGCTCTTGGACTTGGCCGGGGCCTTCTTGGCGGCAGGCTTCTTCGCCGCCGCCGGCTTCTTGGCCGGAGCCTTCTTCTTGACCGGTCCCTTGGCGCGCTTCTCGGCCAGCAACTCGGCCGCGCGCTCGTCGGTGATCGACTCGACGCTGTCCGTCTTGCGCAGCGACGCGTTCGCCTCACCGTCGGTGACGTACGGGCCGAAGCGGCCCTCCTTGATCACCATCGGCTTGCCGGACACCGGGTCGTTGCCCATCTCGCGCAGCGGCGGCGCGGCGGCGGCCCGACCGCGCTTCTTCGGCTCGGAGTAAATCTTCAGCGCCTCTTCGAGCGTGACGGTGAAGATCTGGGACTCGTCGGTCAGCGACCGCGAGTCCGTGCCCTTCTTCAGGTACGGGCCGTAGCGGCCGTTCTGCGCGGTGATCTCGGCGCCCGTCTCCGGGTCCTTGCCGACCACGCGCGGCAGCGAGAGCAGCTTCAACGCGTCTTCCAGCGTCACCGAGTCCAGCGACATCGACTTGAACAACGAGCCGGTGCGCGGCTTCGGCGCCTTCGCCTTCGACGAGCCGTTCTCCGCCGCCTCGGGCAGCACCTCGGTCACGTACGGGCCGAAGCGGCCCTCCTTGGCCACGATCTCGTTGCCCGAGACCGGGTCGGTGCCGAGCGACCGGCCCTCCTGCGGCGTCGAGAACAGCTTCTCGGCGATCTCACCGGTCAGCTCGTCCGGCGGCAGGTCGTCCGGCAGGTTCGCGCGCTGCGCGGCGCCGTCGACCTCGCGCTCCAGGTACGGCCCGAAGCGGCCGACGCGGACGACGACCGTGCGGCCCTCGGAGTCGCTGAACAGCGGGATCGAGTTGACCTCGCGCGGGTCGATGTCCTCGACACCCGTGCCGACCAGCTTCTTCAGGCCGCCGGAACGGCCGATCGAGCCGTCGGGACCGACGCTGCCGCCGAAGTAGAAGCCGGAGAGCCACGTGGTGCGCTGCTGGCGACCGGCGGCGATGCCGTCCAGCTCGTCCTCGAGCGCGGCGGTGAAGTCGTAGTCGACGAGGCGGCCGAAGTGGCCTTCGAGCAGGCCGACCACGGCGAACGCGACCCAGGACGGGACCAGCGCGGCGCCCTTCTTCCACACGTAGCCGCGGTCCTGGATGGTGCTGATGATCGACGAGTAGGTGGAGGGACGGCCGATGCCGAGCTCCTCCATCGTCTTGATCAGCGACGGCTCGGTGAAGCGCGAGGGCGGCGAGGTGGTGTGGCCGTCCGCGGACAGCTCCGCGATCGTCAGGTCCTGGTCCTTGACGAGCTGCGGCAGGCGCGACTCCGCGTCGTCGGACTCGCCACCGGCCTCGGCGTCGACGGTCTCGACGTAGGCCTTGAGGAAGCCGGCGAACGTGATCGTGCGGCCGGACGCGGCGAACGTGACCTCCTGGCCCGTCGCGGCACGGCCCAGGATGCGGATGCTGGTCGTGTTGCCCCGCGCGTCGGCCATCTGGGACGCGATGGTGCGCTGCCAGATCATCTCGTAGAGCTTGAACTCGTCGGAGTCGAGCTCGGCGGCCACCTGACCGGGCGTGCGGAAGACCTCTCCGGCCGGCCTGATCGCCTCGTGGGCCTCCTGCGCGTTCTTGACCTTGCGTGTGTACTGCCGGGGCTTGTCCGAGACGTACTGCGCGCCGTAGAGGTCCGTGGCCTGCGTGCGGGCCGCGTTGATCGCGGTCTCCGACAGCGTCGTGCTGTCGGTACGCATGTAGGTGATGTAGCCGTTCTCGTACAGCTTCTGCGCCGTGCGCATCGTGCGGTCGGCGGAGAACCGCAGCTTGCGGCCCGCCTCCTGCTGCAGCGTCGAGGTCATGAACGGCGGGTACGGCTTGCGCGAGTACGGCTTCTCCTCGACCGAGGAGACCTTGACCGGCGCGTTCTCCAGACCGTTCGCGATGGCCCTGGCCTGCGCCTCGTCCAGCACGACCACGTCGGCCCTGCCGGTCAGCTTGCCGTCCGAGCCGAAGTCGCGGCCGGTGGCGAGACGGGTGCCGTCGACGGCGACGAGACGCGCGCCGAACTGGCGCGGCGTGGCCTGCTCACCGGCGTCCATCTGCGCGGAGATGTCCCAGTAGCTCGCCGAGACGAACTTCATACGCTCGCGTTCGCGCTCCACGACCAGACGCGTCGCCACGGACTGCACGCGGCCTGCCGAAAGCTTCGGCATGACCTTCTTCCACAGCACCGGGCTGACCTCGTAGCCGTAGAGGCGGTCGAGGATGCGGCGGGTCTCCTGCGCGTCGACCAGGTCCTGGTCGAGGTCACGGGGGTTGGCGGCGGCGGCCTGGATCGCGGACTCGGTGATCTCGTGGAACACCATCCGGCGGACCGGGACCTTGGGCTTGAGCGTCTCCAGCAGGTGCCACGCGATGGCTTCACCCTCGCGGTCACCGTCTGTCGCGAGGTAGAGCTCGTCGACGTCCTTCAACGCTTCCTTGAGCTCGGTGACCAGCGACTTCTTGTCGGCGGAGACCACGTAGAGCGGCTCGAAGCCGTGGTCTACGTCCACGCCGAGCCTGGCCCAGGCCTGGCCCTTGAACTTCGCGGGAACGTCGGCGGCACCGCGCGGCAGGTCCCGGATGTGTCCCCTGGAGGACTCCACGACGAAGTTGCTGCCGAGGTACGAGGCGATCTTGCGCGCCTTCGTGGGCGACTCGACGATCACCAGTCGTCGGGTGCCGCCCGCACCTCCGCTGCTCTTTCTCGCCCGTGTCGATCCAGCCACTCGCTGTCCTGCTCTCTTCCAAACCCGGTTCCCAGGCCCGCCAGTGTTGCCCAGCGTCGGCCGAAAAGCACACCATCCGTCATGTCTCGGCGACGCCTGTACGACGAGACAGAGTGACACAACCTTGCCGGACCGCCCGCTCAGGCCGCCGGCCAGGTGCTCATCGCCACTCCCTGCGGAGGGCTTCCGACCAGCTCAGCGAGCCGTGCCAGCCGTCGTCGGCCGGTTACCCGCAATGCCGGAGCCCCTACCAGGGTGCACGGAAGTCCGGACGCGAGCAGCGCATTTTGCAACGGCAGGTGTGTCTGCGGTGCGTTGGGGTCCAAACCGAGCAGGTACGCGGACTCCATCCAGCTGCCCGCGGCCAGCGCCCAGACGCGCAGCACCGCTCCGTTCAGCTCGAAGTCCGCAGGCACCTTCTTGACCGAGCCGTCCAGCCAGCGGGCGGCCAGAGGGGTGAGATCCGTGCGGAACGGCGTGCGAACGAAGTGCGTGCCCTCGTCGTTGACGCACAGCTCGGTCGTCACGCCACGCTCGGTGCAGGCCTGCTTGAGCGGGCGGTGCCGCCACTCGTCACGCAGTTCGACGTAGACGCGGGCGGCCGTGCCGCGCGCGAAGCTGACGGCCTGCCCCGGCCCGCAGAGGAAGCCGGCGAGGTCCGCCTTGGCCGGCGCTCGCGCCTCGGCCGAGAAGAAGGACAGCTGCCCAACCACGGCCCACAGGGTAGAACAGACGTTCGAGCGTGACTAGTTTCAAGATTGCCGGCTGCCTGTCTTGAGCTCGGTGCAGGGTGCGGACCTGCCCATCTCCGCTGCGTACTTGGGCGACTTCTCGAGCGCGTCGAAGGTCGCCCGCAGGTCTTCCGGCGCCGTCACCACGTTGGTGTCGGCCAGCACCTTCTCGGCGTTCTCCCAGAACTGCGCGTTCGGTTCCAGCGCCTGCACGGGAGCCTGCGCGCCGGCGTACGACCTCGCGGACTCCTCGACGAACCTGACCAGCCGCTCATGCACCTTCTCCAGGTCGTCCTCGGGCGCGCCGAGCTCCTTCAGCTTCTTCTCGGCGGCCGCGAACGCGGTGGCGTTGGAGGTGACGAGCTTGACGTACGCGGTCTTGACCGCAGCGGGGTCGGCCGGGTCCTGTTCGCGCAGCTCGACGCCGGCTTCCATGCCTGGGAGGACGCCGCCGCAGAACGCGTCCACCCACTGGCGCTGCGCGTCGGTGATCGGCTTGTCCCCGGCGGATCCGCAGGCGGTCAGCACGACGGCACCGGTCAGCACGGCAGTGAGCAGACGTGTCCTCATGCGAGCTATTTTCCCAGGCCGTCCGCGGTGGTCGCGGCCGCGCTCAGCACGGCCGCGACCAGGCGAAAGCTCGTTACTGGCCGATGAGCTCGCCGAGCTTGGTGCGCATCTCGGTGCACTCCGGCGACTTCGAGATGGCGTCCTTGAGCTTCGGGTCGGCGTCGAGCTTCTTGATCTGCTCGGAGAGCTTCGACGGGTCGGCGGAGTCACCGCCGATCTTCTCGACCTGCGCCATGAAGTCGGGCGAGTTGGCGTCGATCTTGCTGATCTGCTCGCGGACCGCCACGTACTCCTTGGCGCCGTCGCCGAACATCTTGACCAGCTCGTCGTGCAGGGCCTGGTGCTCGGGGGCGGGCGCGCCGACCTCCTTGAGCTTCTTCTCGGTGGCGGCCATCGCCGTGCCGCCGGTGTCGAGCAGCTTGAGCATGCCCTCCTTCATCGCGGGCGGGTTCTCGGCGTTGGCCGCGAAGACGGTGATGAGCTCGACCGCACCCGTCAGCACCGGCGTGGTGCCGCTGCAGAACGCGCCCGCCCACTTCACCGGGTCGCCGGCGGGCTGGGTCGTCGTGGTGGTCGTGGACTGCGCGGACGGCGCGGCGGTGCTGCCGCAACCGGTGACGGCCAGCGCGGCGCCCGCGCAGACGGCGACGATCGACAAACGTGCGTTCATGTGAACATCCCCCAGAAAATCCCTGAGCGGACCGGCGAACAGTACACGTTCGGGTGGTTCGGTCAGACGGATTCCTCCGTGTCACGGGGTGGGCGCCGAGGCCTGGAGTTCCTTGCAGGAAGCGGCCTTCTGCGAGGCCCCGGCAAGCCCCGTCTCGTCGAACTTCCCGCGCACGGCGGCGCCGGCGTTCTCCAGTTCGGTCGCCTTGGTCGCCATCTCGGTGAAGGCGGTGACGACCTGGGTCTCGTCGGCCGCCGAGTCGACCTTCGACCTGGTGTCGGCGAGCAGGGTCCTGACCTGCTCCATGCCCTGCTCGGCGGTGGTGGCCAGCTCCTTCGACCGCGCGTGCGGGCCGTTCTCCAGTGCCTTGAGGTCGGCGATCGACTTCTCGACCGCGGTGATCTTGGTGCCGAGCCACTCCGACAGGCCCGTCCTGAGCTTCTCCGGGTCGTTCATGTCGATGGGCGGCTCGTCGGACATGATCTTGGCGGTGCCGCCGACGGCACCGCAGACCTTGTCGATCCAGGCGACGACATCGGCCTCGCCGGCGGTGGGCGTCGACGACGTGGACGAACCGCCGCCGGTGCACGCGGTGAGCGCGAGCAGACAGCTCGTCAGGAGTGTGCAGACTGTGCGACGCATGGGCCGGAAGCTACCTCGGCCGGACTCGCTCAGCTCGTCGGCGTGACGTTGAGGCGCTGCATCTCCTGGCACTTCGGCGCGCTCTGCGTGGCCTTCTGCAGCTCGGGGACGGCCTTGAGGTCGCGCAGCGGGTCGGCGAGCTCGGAGAGCTTGGCGATGGCCTCTCCGGCGGCCTGGAGGCCTCCGGTGGCGTTGTTCGCGTCGGCCTGCTCCACCTTCGTCTTGGCGTCGGCGAACACGGCACCGAGCGAGGTGAAGGTCTCGGCCATCTTGATGACGGCCTCGTCGCCGCCCGCGACGGGCGACGGGCCGACGTTCTTGAGGCCCTCGGCCGACTTGGTGAAGGCGTCGGCGAGCTGGCCCATGTAGGCGGCCATGTCGGCCTTGAGCTTGGTGGAGTCGCCCGCGTCGAGCTTGGGGGCCGTCTTCTCGATCTTGGCGAACTCGGAGGCGGCGCCGCACACCTTGTCCATGTACGCGACGGCCTCGGGGCCGGCCGCGTCGCTGCTGGGCGTCGGCGTTGACGTGCCGGAGTTGCCGCCGTTGGTGCACCCGGCCAGCGCCAGGGTGGCAACGGCGGCAGTGGCGACGAGGCTGCGCCTCATGTCGTAACTCCTCGGTCGGGGTACGTCGGGGGGATACCCGAAAGTACCCCGACCGGGAGTGTTGTACCTACGCGGCGCCGTTGCTCACGGTCTCCGCGGGCGTGTCCGCGATCGCGGTACCGCGGCGCTTGGACACGACCACCGCACCGACGATGATCATCGCGGCGACGACGGCGATCGCGATGCGGATCGGGTCGGACGCGTTGTCACCGATGGAGAAGGTGACGATGGCGGGGGCGATCAGCACCGAGACCAGGTTCATCACCTTGATCAGCGGGTTGATGGCCGGGCCGGCGGTGTCCTTGAACGGGTCGCCGACAGTGTCGCCGATGACCGTCGCGGCGTGGGCGTCGGAGCCCTTGCCGCCGTGGTTGCCGTCCTCGACCAGCTTCTTGGCGTTGTCCCAGGCACCACCGGAGTTGGCCAGGAAGACCGCCATCAGCGTGCCGGTCGCGATCGCACCGGCCAGGTAACCCGCCAGCGGGCCGACGCCGAGGCCGAAGCCGACGGCGACCGGGGCGAGCACGGCCATCAGACCAGGGGTCGCGAGCTCGCGCAGCGAGTCCTTGGTGCAGATGTCGACGACCTTGCCGTACTCCGGCTTCACCGAGTAGTCCATGATGCCCGGGTTCTCGCGGAACTGGCGGCGCACCTCGAACACGATGGCACCGGCCGCGCGCGTCACGGCGTTGACCGCGAGGCCCGAGAACATGAAGACGACGGCCGCACCGATAGCGACGCCGACCAGCACGTTCGGGCTGAACACCACGTTGCTGAACGACACGGGCAGGTCGCCCGCGACGTTGCCGACCTTGACGAGCGCCTGGTCGATCGCGTCCTTGTAGGAGCCGAACAGCGCCGTCGCGGCGAGCACGGCGGTCGCGATCGCGATGCCCTTGGTGATGGCCTTGGTGGTGTTGCCGACCGCGTCGAGCTCGGTGAGGATCTGCGCGCCCTCACCGTGCACGTCACCGGACATCTCGGCGATGCCCTGCGCGTTGTCGGAGACCGGGCCGAAGGTGTCCATCGCGACGATGACACCCACGGTCGTGAGGAGACCACAACCGGCGAGCGCGATCGCGAACAGCGCGACGACGACCGAACCGGAGAGCAGGAACGCGCCGTACACGGCCGCACCGATCACCAGCGCGGTGTAGACCGCCGACTCGAAACCGACCGAGATGCCGGACAGGATCACCGTGGCGGCACCGGTCAGCGAGGTCTTGCCGACCTCCTGCACCGGCTTGTGCTCGGTGCCGGTGTAGTAGCCGGTCAGCCAGAGGATGACGCCGGCCAGCACGATGCCGATGATCACCGCGACGGACGCGATCAGCTGCGGGTTGCCGGTGGTGGCCCTGACCGCGTCGCCGACGCCCCTGAGGTCCGCGAAGGAGCTCGGCAGGTACGCGAAGGCGGCGATCGTGCACAGCACCGCGGAGATGACCGCGGAGATGTAGAAGGAGCGGTTGATGGCCGTGAGGCCGTTCTCGCCCACCTTCGCCTTCGTCGTGTACACGCCGATGATCGCGGTCAGCACACCGATCGCGGGGACGATCAGCGGGAACAGCAGGCCCTGCACGCCGAACGCGACGGTGCCGAGGATCAGCGACGCCACCAGGGTGACGGCGTAGGACTCGAAGAGGTCCGCGGCCATGCCGGCGCAGTCACCGACGTTGTCGCCCACGTTGTCCGCGATGGTGGCGGCGTTGCGGGGGTCGTCCTCGGGGATGCCCTGCTCGACCTTGCCGACCAGGTCGGCGCCGACGTCCGCGGCCTTGGTGAAGATGCCGCCGCCGACACGCATGAACATCGCGAGCAGCGCGGCACCGAAACCGAAGCCCTCCAGGACCTTCGGAGCCTGACCCGTGTACACGAACACGACCAGCGCGGCTCCGAAGAGGCCGAGACCGACCGTGGTCATGCCGACCACACCACCGGTGCGGAACGCGATGCGCGTCGCCTTTTCGCGACCGCCTTCTTCGTTCGCGGCGGCGGCGACACGCACGTTGGCGCGCGTGGACAACCACATGCCCAGGTAGCCGATAGTCGCCGAGAACGCGGCACCGACGATGAAGAACAAAGATCGGCCGATTCGTTCGGCCAAATCATCTGCCGGTAGCGCGAACAGCAGAACGAACACGATCACGACAAAGATGCCGAGCGTGCGGAACTGCCGGTTGAGGTAGGCCGCTGCGCCCTCCTGAACCGCCTTGGCGATGTCCTGCATCTTGGGGGTGCCCTGGCCTGCGGCCAGGACCTCCTTGAGCAGCACGTACCCGACGGCGAGAGCAGCCAGGGCGACCACGGCGACCACGGCTACGACGCCGCGATCACCCCCGGAGAGCTCGAGGCTCTCCGCGAGGAATTGCCGGGACATCCGTCCTCCTGGTGAGTTGCCATGTGCAGCGCCAAGGCAGACCAGCCGCCCAGCGCGACGTGACGCATCCCTCATTGGATGCGATGAGCGGGGAGTCTAGGGGGTGGTTGCAACGAGGCAACGAAACGTCCCGATCCGTGCACACACCGTTATCTGCGCAGGAAGTCGAGCACAGCCCGGCCGGGACTGTCGGTGGTGTATGCGAAGCTCGGCCCCGTGGTGGATCAGGGACGCCGGTTGCTGGACCGCGTGCTGGCGGGGGTGCCCGCCGGTGAGTCGCCGCTCACGCACGCGCGCGATCTGCCGTTGCGGCAGGCAGATCACGTGGACTGGCCTGCGTGGACGGCCCCCGCGGTCGTCGAGGCGTTCGTCGGGACGGGCGTCCGCGAGCCGTGGCGGCACCAGGCCGAGGCGGCGTCGCTGGCGTGGTCGGGGCAGCACGTGGTGCTCGCGACGGGCACGGCGTCGGGCAAGTCACTTGCCTACCAGTTGCCCGTGCTTTCCACTCTTTTGGCGGACACGAAGGCCACCGCGCTGTACCTGTCACCGACCAAAGCCCTTGGCGCGGACCAGCTCCGCTCGCTCGACGAGCTGGGGATCAAGGGGGTGCGCGCGTCGGCCTACGACGGTGACACCCCGATGGCCGAACGCGACTGGGTCAGGGCGCACGCGAACTGGGTGTTCACGAACCCGGACATGCTGCACCGCGGAATCCTGCCGCAGCACCCGAAATGGCTGCGGTTCTTCCGCCGCCTGAAGTACGTGGTGATCGACGAGTGCCATTCCTACCGCGGTGTTTTCGGTTCGCACGTCGCGTTGTTGATGCGGCGGCTGCGGAGGGTCGCGCGCAAATACGGCGCGGATCCGATCTTCGTTTTGGCATCGGCCACTGTGGCTGATCCTTCTGGGTCCGCCGAACGTTTGCTGGGCGTGCCGGTTTCCGCTGTCGTGGACGACTTCTCGCCGCGTGCGTCGCGCACGGTCGCGTTGTGGGAGCCCCCACTGACCTCTCTGGAGGGTGAGAACGGCGCGCCCGTACGGCGCTCGGCGGGCGCGGAGACATCGCGGATCCTGGCCGACCTCGTCGTCGAGGGCGCACGATCGCTCGCCTTCGTGCGCTCACGCCGCGGCGCGGAGCTGACGGCGCTCGGCACCCAGCGAATCCTGTCCGAAGTGGACGGTGAGCTGCCCGGCCGGGTGGCCGCCTACCGGGGCGGGTTCCTGCCGGAGGAGCGGCGGGCGCTCGAGAAGTCGCTGTCCACAGGCGACCTGCTCGGGGTCGCGACGACGAACGCGCTGGAGCTCGGCGTCGACATCGCCGGGCTGGACGCCGTGGTCGTGGCCGGGTTCCCCGGCACGCTGGCGTCGTTCTGGCAGCAGGCAGGCCGCGCCGGGCGGTCCGGGGACAGTGCTCTCGTGGTGTTCGTGGCGCGTGACGACCCGTTGGACACGTACCTGGTGCACAACCCGTCCGCGGTGCTGGACAGGCCGGTCGAGGCGACGGTGCTGGACCCGTTGAACCCGTACGTGCTCGGGCCGCAGCTGGCGTGCGCCGCGTCCGAGATGCCGTTGACGCCGGCCTGCCTCGACGACTTCGGCGGGCCTCTCGCGGAGGCGGTGCTGGCCGACCTCGTGGCGGAGAAGCTGCTGCGCAAGCGGCCTGCCGGGTGGTACTGGGCGTCGCACGACCGCCCGCACACCGGGGTCGACATCCGCGGCTCGGGCGGCGACCAGGTGGCCGTCGTGGAGGCGGACTCGGGCCGGATGCTCGGCACGGTCGACCCGGGATCGGCCTGCTGGCAGGTGCATCCCGGTGCCGTGTACCTGCACCAGGGGCGGGCGTACGTGGTCGACGAGCTCGACCTGGACAGCGGGCTCGCGATGGTCCACCGGGAAGATCCGGAGTGGACGACGCAGCCGCGTGACTGCGTGGACATCACCGTGGTGCGCGAGGTCGAACGCGCCGACTTCGGCGGGGTGTCCGTCTGCCTGGGCGAGGTGGAGGTGACGACGCAGGTCGTCGGCTACCTGCGGCGGCTGCCGTCCGGTGTGGTGCTCGACCAGATCCCGCTGGACCTGCCGGAGCAGACGCTGCAAACCCGTGCGGTCTGGTACACCGTCGACGAGTCGCTGCTGTTCGACGCCGGCGTCGAGGCGAAACGCGTCCCCGGCGCCCTGCACGCCGCCGAGCACGCGGCGATCGGCCTGCTGCCGCTGTTCGCGACGTGCGACAGGTGGGACATCGGCGGAGTGTCGACGGCCGCGCACCCGGACACGGGGATGCCGACGGTGTTCGTGCACGACGGCCACCCCGGCGGCGCGGGCTTCGCCGACCGCGGCCACTCGGCGCTGCGGGCCTGGCTCTCGGCGACGCGGGCGGCGATCAGCGCGTGCTCGTGCCCGATGGGCTGCCCGTCGTGCGTGCAGTCGCCCAAGTGCGGCAACGGCAACGATCCGCTGGACAAGGCCGGCGCCGTGCTGGTGCTGGACGTGGTGCTGAGCAAGATCGCCTGACCAGGTAGCCGCTGTGACCTGGCGCTGGGCGAGATCGCCTGACCGGGTGGCCGCTGCGACGCGGCGCTGGGCGAGATCGCCTCGCCGAGCGGCCGCTGTGACCTGTGCTGGGCAAAATCGCCTGACCAGGCGGCCGCTGCTTGGCTACCGTGGCGCTGTGACCGCATGCAGCTGCAACGCCACTGACCGGACCCGTCGCGCCTAGCGCGGCCGAGCCGGAAGTTCGCCGCGCCCTCGCGCGGCTGACCACCTGACGCGCCTTCGCGCGCTGGTCGAGGCTCTGTCGCGCCCTCGCGCGGCCTCACCCCGAACCCGCCTTCGCGCGCTGGTCGGGGCTCCGCCGCGCCCGTTCCCTCATCGGCCACGGGTTCTTCAGGAGTTGCCTTGTTCACGCCTTTCTCCGACCTTGACGCACTGCTCGCCGACCTGGTCTCGTCCGTGCGCGAGATCCTCGGCCCCACCTACGTGGGTACGTACGTCCAGGGCTCGTTCGCCCTGGGCGCCGGTGACGTCCACAGCGACTGCGACTTCATCGTCGCCTGCACCGAGTTGCCGTCCGGTGACCGGGAAGCGGGACTGCGCGCGCTGCACGACGAGATCCCTCTGCGGCCGGGCCATTGGTCGACGGAGATCGAGGGCTCGTACGCCGACGTGGAGTCGCTGCGCACGTTGGCCGGTCTCGGGGTTCCGTGGCTGTTCAACGACCACGGCCACCGCACGTTGGCCTGGGACACCCACTGCAACAGCCCGCACACCCGCTGGATCCTGCGCCACCACGGCATCGTGCTGGACGGCCCGCCGATCACGTCACTGGTCGACGAGGTGCCCGCGTCCGCTCTGCGCTCGGCGATGCGTGCCGAGCTGCCACACGTGCTGGCAGGCATCAGGGAGTGGGCGCCGATGGGCAACGCCTGGACGCAGCGCTACATCGTCTCGACGTACTGCCGCACGCTCTACACCATCCACACGGGAGAGGTGGAGTCGAAGCGTGGCGCCCTGCTCTGGGCGACGAAAATGCTCGATCAGCGGTGGCACCCGCTGATCGAGCAGGTCCTGCAGGACCGGGACCTCGGCTGGGACGCCGACGCGGTTCCGCGGCCCGGATCCATGGAGGAGACCTTCGCCTTCGCGTCCTACGCGGAAGGTCTCCCACTTCCGTGAGGCTTCCGCCGCCGTGCGGGCGCCCGCCGCCCGAACTCGCGGGGGTCTGAGGGGTCGCTCCCCCACAAGACAACCGAACGACGTGGTTCGCGTTCTCCGCGGACACACGCTCCCCGAGTTTCGTGGGCGCGGCGGGGGCTCACGGGTACCCCCGCCGCGCTCTCCACGTGCCGAACACTGTTTTCCCGCCTGCTACCGCTTCGCGACCGGATCCCTTGGAACATCGGTGGAATCTGGTTCGTTCGTCTCGACAGGACACGCGGGAGGCGTCGGTGTCCACTGTCTTCTGACGAACTCCGGGGAGGAGCCGGCTTCACCGACCGCGGCAGAGCTGGCGCTCTGCCACTAACGTTCCTCGGCCCGGTCGCTGGTGCGGGAGGCTGTCCTTCGGGGTGCGTGTTCGGCTTTTCGCCCGTTCCCGCGCGGCCCCCGACGTGCGGGGTGCGGAGGCCGATCACCGGATCGGGCTGAGGTGGAACGGCCGCGCAGGGCATCGTCTTCGGGGTTGTCGGGGAGAGTCCACGACGACACCCAGCGCGGCCGGGCTTCGTTTGGAGTTGTTGTCAGACGGTTTCGAGCTGGTAGCTCGCCGGGGCGTGCAGCGCCTCGACGAGTGCGTCCTGCACGACGTGCGCGTCCGGCAGGTTCCAGCCGCAGACCTGCGGCTTGACCCGCCAGTGCACGACACCGTGCGCCATCGTGGTGGGGGGCAGCGGGATGTACTCGCCCTTGGCGTAGTGGTGCACGTCGTAGTTGCCGGCCAGCTCGGTGTTGAGCTTCGAGCCGGACTTCACGAGGAACATCCACCGGCCGGACGGGGTCGCGGCGATCGGCACGGGAACACCGATCGACCGCAGTGCGACGGCGGCGCGGCGGCCGAGGGCGGTACCGACCTCGATCGCGTCCACCACGTGGCCGGTCGCGACGAGAAGGCTGTAGGAGCCGCCCGCCCACCACGTGGCGACCTGGTCGGGACTAGTCCCGATGCGGTCCACCCAGTCGCGGTGCACGGGGATGGGGCCGTGGAGCTCGAGGCCGCTGCGCCCCGCCCACCGGGTGACGCCGTCCTCGGAACCGGCCGGATAGGTGCCGGGCAGTACGGGCCAACCGCGGTACGCGAGGCTGACGGCCTCGGCACGCAGTTCGATGCGGAAGGCCCCGCGCCAGCTGTCCGACCAATCCATCTTCCGTCGCCTTCTTCCTAGCTTCTGACTCGACATCGACGTGGTGCCGGTGTTCGTAGGACACCGCGTCGGTGCCGCCTCTACAACTAACGACACCGGCACCGGCCTCGGGAACCCCCGCTCGACAACTGGTAGCTACGGGACGGCGAACGCCCTTTGCCGGACCGGGCAGCTGAACGCCGCGCGTTTGGTTCGATCACCGTTCAGCATGTCCGGGCGCCGGTGTGAGTCCGCTCACCGCTGGGAGTCGACCGTTCGTCGTGCTCCAAACGCTTTGATCTTCGGCCGGACCTGCCCTGGCACGTGCGTTCGCCGGGCCGAACGGCGTAATCGCCGAGACCTCAACCACCACCTCCCAGCCGCTCACCGCGCAGTTCGTCAGCTCGGCACCGTTTGCCGCCGCAACCCGTTTGGCCTGGTCACACGCACTGTCATCGCCTTCGGTGAGACGAGCGGCAGCCGCGAGCGCCGCCAGATCGGCCGCACCGGTCACCCGGTGCCGCGCGATGACCGCCGAACCGGCCTGCGCACCGGCCACAGTGAGGATGATCAGCAGCAACATCGCCGCCACACCGCTCACCGCAGCCGAACCGCGCTCGCAACCAGACCGTTCGCCGTTCATCGCGGCTCCAGCACGGCGAACGCCCCCGCGCTGAGCGGTACGCCCAACGGCCCCCGCTTGCTGACGACGACCTTCACCGCGTCCGCTTCCGTGTGGATGACGACGCTCGCGCCGGGCGCTATCCGCCCGACCGCCTCTTCACCGCGCTGCCGTTCACCGCGAGCTGTGAGCCGAGCCGCCTCTCTCGCCGCGTCGGTGCACTGCATCTGTTCGATGACCGCCGTCAGCCCGGCCGCCGCCAGCCCCATGAACACCAGGAGCGCGCACACCGCGATCGCGGCCTCGACCGTCGCCATGCCCCGGTCGTCAGACCGAAGACAGCGCACGCTGTATCAGTCCTTGCAACTCGTTGCGCACGAAGTCGCTGGTGACGAGCACATACATCACCCCGGCCATCGTGGCCGCCGCCAACGTCCCGATCGCGTACTCCACAGTGCTCATGCCGCTGTCGTCGTCGAGCAGGTCCATCTCTTCTCCTAGGTGAGGAACTGACCGGCGAGGCCCAGCACCACCGGCAGCACGCCGAGGCACAGGAACGCCGGGAGGAAACACAGCGCGAGCGGCGCCGCCACCGCGACCGCGGCCTTCTGCGCCTTCGCTTCTGCTTCGTCTTGCGCCTCGGCCCTGGTGCGCTCGGCCAGTTCGGCGGTCTGCCGGGCGAGCGCCGCCCCTGACCTCGCCGTCCTCTTCGCCGCTCTGGCGAGCGGCGCGGTGGCGGGCTCCTCGAGTGCGGGCGCCCAGGCCGTGGCCGGGTCCGCGCCGAGCTTCAGCAGTTCGGCGACCTGGCTCAGTTCCGCGAGGCCGACCGCGTGGATCGCCGTGGGCACCGGCAGCCCGGCCCTGAGGCACGCGGCGAGCAGGTCCCAGGCCGCGGCCCGTTCGAACGGGCCGTGCGCTGCCGTTGGTTCCCGCGGCGGGTCGTGCGCCTGGGGCTTGAGGCGATCGATCGCTCTCCGGGGCTTCGGTGACACGAGGATCGCCATCGCCAGCAGGAGGAACGTCATGGCTCCACCTCCGTGATCCGGTTCGTCCACCACAGCCCTGCCGCCAGGAACAGCGCTCCGAGGACGAGGAAGCACTGTCCGGCCGCGGTGCCGGTGAGCACGTGGACCGGTCTGGCACCGCTGAGCTCGCCCAGCAGCACGCCCAGCACCGGCAGGCCCGCCAGCACCGCCGCACTCGCCCGTGGCCCGGCCATCCGCGCGTGCGCCTGCCGCGCGAACGCCGCCCGCTGGTCGAGGTCGCGCCTGGTGGCATCCAGCACGTCGGCCAACGCCACGCCGTGCTTCGCCGACACGTGCCACGCCCTGGCCAGTTGGTCGACGGCGGTTCTCAGCAGTGGCTGGCGAAGATCGCGCAACGTCCGCTCGACGTCGCCGCCCAGCCGTGAGGTGGCCGCCACGGCCTTGAGGACTTCACCGGCCGGGGCCGGGGTTTCCTGGGCCGCGCCTTCGGCCGCCTGTGCGGGATGAGCGCCCGCTCGCAGCTCGTCGATCACGCCACCCAGGCCGTCGCTGAGCGCATCGGTCGCCTGTCGGAGTGCCTTGTATCGCTTGCGCCGCTTGAGGAGTCTGGCGATGGTCGCCGCGAGGACCGCCGCGGCGACCAGTCCGCCGATGCCCGCGGCCAGATACGTGACCACCGCGGCGGCCGCGAGCCAGAGAGACGGCGGCACAACGAGTTCGCGCTTGCCTCGTGGCCCGAGACGGCGCAGCGGTGTGATGTGGGGCCAGGCCAGGAGTGCCGTCGCCAGCAGCAGAAGACTCACCACGGCAACTCCTCCTCGTGCCAGCCGTGGTCGCGCGTCCAGACTGGACGGACCTCAAGCCCCGTTGCGGTGCGCTCGAACTTCCCGATCTCGTTGAGATAGCGGGTGCTGCCGTCCCGGCGCATGTGCAGGACGAGCCGCAGGGCCGCGGCGACTTGGCTGTGCAGGGCTTGCGGTGTCAGCCCGCTCAACGCCCCCAACGCCTCCAGCCGCGCCGGCACCTCGGCAGGTGAGTTGGCGTGCAGCGTTCCGGCGCCGCCTTCGTGGCCGGTGTTCAACGACATGAGCAACTCGCGGACCTCGGCGCCGCGCACCTCCCCCACGACGATGCGGTCGGGCCGCATCCGCAGCGCTTCCCGGACCAACTCGCGCGTCGTGACCTCGCCCGCGCCCTCGACGTTCGCCGGGCGCGCGGTGAGCCGCACGAACTGCGGATGGTCCGGTTGCAGCTCGCTGGCATCTTCCACGCACACGATTCGTTCGTGCTGCGGGACGCACCCCAGCAGCGCCGACAGCAACGACGTCTTGCCCGACCCGGTACCGCCGATCACCAGGAACGCCAGCCGTTGGCGGACGATCGCCCTGAGCGCTTCGGCGATCTCCGCGTCGAACGTGCCGAGCTCCCGCAACGTCTGGAGATCGTGCGTCGCCGGGCGGAGGACGCGGAGCGACAGGCAGGTGCGATCGGCGATGGGCGGCAACACCGCGTGCAGCCGGACGCCGCTATCCGGCAACCACCCGTCGACGCAGGGCGAGGCGTCGTCGAGACGCCTGCCCGCGGCGACCGCGAGGCGTTGGGCGAGGCGGCGGACCGCGTCTTCGTCGGGAAACGTGACGCCGGTGCGGTGCAGACCTCTCGTGCCGTCGACCCACACCTGGTCCGGCGCGGTGACGAGGACGTCGGTGGTGCCGGGGTCGGCGAGCAGCGGGTCGAGCGGGCCGGTGCCGCTGAACTCCTGGCGGAGCACCTGGAGGGCTTCCAGGACGTCCGAATCGGCCAGGACGCCGCCGGCCTCGGAGCGGACCGCGTGGGCGACCACGGCCGCCGTCATCTCCATGTCCGCGCCGGCCAGGCGGTGGCGGACCCGGTCGATCAGGGCGGAGGTCATGTCGCGGCCTCCGGGCGGCGGGCGTGGCGGCCGTAGGCGATCTCGCGGCCGGTGAGGCGGAGCCAGGTTTCCTGGCACCAGATGAGGAAGCGGTTCATTTCGGCGGCTCCTTGAAGATGAAGCGGGGTGGGTAGATGCGGCCGTAGCGGACGAGGTTGTGCAGCATCCGGCACAGGATGCGGAGCAGGGTCACGGCTGGAGTTCCTTTCGTGCGAAGGGAATCTCGTGGCGGGAGGGAGGGAGGGAGGGAGGTCGGGGCAGCCGGGAGGGGGTGGTCGGTGCGGCGGGCGCCGGTGGCTGGCGCGGCGGGCGCGAGGGAACGGGGCGGAACGGGGCGGGCTGCACGGTGGGAGCGAGCGGCCGGTGCGTCGGGAGGATCGGGCGGCCGGCACGGCGGAAGCGAGCAGGCGGTGGAGCGGGGAGGACGGGCGGCTGGCACAGCGGAAGTGGGCGGCCGGTGCGGGAATGGCGGTCCGTGGCGCGGGAGCGAGCGGTCAACGCGGCAGGAGCGGGTGGTCAGCGGGACGGAAACGGCGGTCGGGGCGGCAGGTGGGAGCGGCCGTCGCCGCAGGAGCGGACGGTCAGCGGGGCTGAAGGTGCGGTCGACACAGCGGAAGGAACGGTCGATGCGCCAGAAGGAGGCCGCCGGCCGGGCGGGGCGGTCAGTGGGGCGGGAGGGGCGGCCGGTGGGCGGCAGGGAGGTCGGCGGGGCCGGACGGGGCGGCTGGCGGGGCCGGTCCGGGCGGCTGACCGGGGCCGGAGGGCGGGCGGGGCGGCGGAGGAACTGCTTGGCGCCGGACTCCGTGGGTGTGAGGAGCGGCTTTGGCGTTCCGCTGGCGGCGAGGGCGCTCCTGGGGGCGAGGGTCGGTCAGGCTGGGGCGCGGCTTTTCGCGTGGCGAGGGGATGCCGGGGTGGCGTTTGTCGGCCGGGATCGGTTTGGCAGGGGGTGCGGCTCCTGTTGTGGCCGTCGGCTCGTTGAGAGGCGGCGTACCTGGTTGAGGATCACCAGGAGGCGGATGCGGTCCTCGGTGGGGGTCATGGGCGCAGCTCCTTCAGGACCAGGCGGGCCGTGGTGGCTAGCGGGCCCTTGGCGTTGCGGGGGAAGCGGCCCCGTTCCAGGACCTCGGGCAGGCCCGGTTCGGGGCGCATGTGGGTCAGGAGGGGGACGCCGATCACCTCGGCCATCTCGGTGGGTTTGAGGTTGCCTGGGGACGGGCCTCGCACGACCAGGCGGAGGTTGCGGCCGTGGGTCAGCAGGCGGGAGGCGACTCGGCTCGCGGCTGCGGTGGCGCGGACTTCGGCTGGGACGACCAGGACCGTCAGGTCCGTGCGGTCCAGGGCTGCCGAGGCTGCGGCGGTGGGGTGGCGCGGTAGGTCGCAGACCACGGTGCAGCCTGCTCGGCGGCCCGCGTCGAGGACTGCTGCCACGGCGGCTGGTTCCGGGTCGGGGCCGGCTCGGTCGCAGGCCAGGACGCTGAGGTTGCCGGAGGTGGGGAGGGCTGCTCGCAGTGCGGACATCGGGACTCTGCCGCCGCTGCAGTGCACGCCCGGCCAGCGGGCGCCCTCGTCGGACTCGGTGCCCAGGGCCAGGTCTATGCCGCCGCCCAGGGGGTCGCAGTCGACGAGCATGGCGTCACCGCCTTGGGCTACCGCCTCGCGGCCGCAGGCTGTGGCGAGGATCGAGGCGCCGGCGCCTCCTCGGCCGCCCATGAAGGAGACGACTCGGCCCCGGTCGGACGGTGGGCCCTCGCCCAGGTCGGTCAGGGCCGTCACGAGGAGGCGGCCTTCCACGGGCAGTTCCAGGACGCCGTCCGCTCCCAGGGCCACGGCCGGGGCCCAGGGCGGATCGCCTCCGTGGACCACCAGGACGCCGGAGCGCCGGGGGAAGCCCGCGTCGAGGCAGGCCGAGACGGCGGGCGGGTCGAGCAGGACCAGGGGTGCGGTGTGCCAGTGGGAGCGCAGCGCCGTCACGTCGGCGGCGCGGTCCAAAGGACAGTCGGCTGCGGCGGCCACGCGGAGGACCTCGTCCAGGAGGTCGGAGTCGGTGAGCAGGGCGATGGGGTGGGTCATGGGGTCCACCGTGCTCAGTCGTGAGGAATGACACAACGGGGTCATGATCCAGATGTGGACAAATCAGCGGATGTGGACAAGTCGCGATCTTGGAAGCCTTGGCACGCCAGAAGTGTCGGGCCTGTGTGCGACTCTGGGGGGTTGGGCACCGCATCGCCGGCAAAGGGCGGCAGAGGTCCACGGGAGGCCACGGAAAAGGCCTCTGGATATGGGACGACCCCCGCCAGGGGGGAGGGACGGGGGTCGTCAATGGTTCAGTCCCGGGGGGTCGGACTGAACCCGTCCGTCGAACCGGACTCTCCTACTGTATCCCCAAGCGCCAGTGCCGCGCGCAACTTCCGCAACAGCTGAGAGCCAAGTTTCGGTAACCAAGCCGGGCAACGGTTTCGTACACGACCGAAATGCCGCCCGAACGGCCTACTGACGAGTACGCCTAAGCTGCGGTACATGAGCCGGATCGCCGCCTTCTTCGACCTCGACAAGACCGTGATCGCGAAGTCGAGCACGCTGGCGTTCAGCCGCCCCTTCTTCCAGGAGGGGCTGATCAACCGCCGCGCGGTCCTGAAGAGCGCATATGCCCAGTTCGTGTTCATGCTCGCCGGCGCGGACGCGGACCAGATGGACCGGATGCGCGCGCACATCACGGCGCTCGCGGCCGGGTGGGACGTCGAGCAGATCCGCAGCATCGTCAGCGAGACGCTGCACGACATCGTCGACCCGCTCGTCTACAAGGAGGCGACGCAGTTGATCGCCGACCACAAGGCCGAGGGTCACGACGTCGTCATCGTCAGCGCGTCCGGGGCGGAGCTGGTCGCCCCCATCGCCGAGATGATCGGCGCGGACTACAGCGTCGGCACGCGGATGGTGATCCAGGACGGCCGCTACACCGGCGACGTCGACTTCTACTGCGCGGCCGACAACAAGGCGGTCGCGATCAAGCAGCTCGCCGCCGAGCACGGCTACGACCTGTCGCAGAGTTATGCCTACTCGGACAGCGTCACGGACCTGCCGATGCTCGAGGTCGTCGGCCATCCGACGGTCGTGAACCCGGACCGGGGCCTGCGCCGCATCGCCGTGCAGAAGGACTGGCCGGTGCAGCAGTTCACCGACCCGGTGAGCCTGCGCGGCCGCATCCCGACCCCCTCGGGCAAGGCGGTCGCGGTCACGGCCATCGGCCTCGGCGCGGCAGCGGCGGCCGGAGCCGCCTGGTACGGCCTGCGACGCAAGCGCGGCAAGGCCTAGTCAAGCCCTCAAGCGACAGACGCACCCTTCGGGAGCGGTACCGGCGAGTAGCGGCGACGCGGCGCACACGTGGTGCCCTCGTGGGTGCGCGGCACCGCCCTGTCGGCGGTACCCGAACACGGACACGCGCTCACAAACCCAGAAACGCCAGTACTTTCACTACTGAACGTGGCTTGACCGGTGCACCCGTCCGAGCCCTTGCTGTGACCGGGCACACGCACTTAAATGGGTGGTGCGGACCTCGGGTCGGCCAGGGAACTGGCGAAGAGAAGCCAGCATCCACCCCGGCGGAGCTCCGTGCGCGGACTTCGAGTACCCACGCGCAGCACGCCGCGGGAGGCTTGTCGTCTAGGGCCTGCGTACCGGGACGCCGGGCGCCGAGGCCAGGGTTGTACGACACGAGTTGCACGCTTGGTAACTCGCAAGCCCGCGCTGTCGACGGGGCACCCTTTCGAGGGTGCCCCGTTTGCTGTGCCGTGAAAAAGTGCCCCCGAACGGCACAATGGCCATCCGTTGACCCACCCCGCGGTCGTGAGTAACTTGCGAAATACGCCAGTTATCCGTGGGAACATCACCGGGAGGCACTGCACAGTGCGGAAAATCGCCGCGTTGACACTGGTCACAGCCATGGTCGCCCTCATGCCGGTGGCGAGAGCGGACGCTTCCGTGACCACGCTGCGCGGGATGTCGCTGGAACAGAAGGTCGGCCAGCTCTTCGTCACGTACGTCAACGGCCAGGCCGCCGACGTCCCGCACCCCAAGAACCAGACCGACTTCGGAGTGGCGACGGCCGCGGAGATGGTGCGCAAGTACCAGCCCGGCGGCGTCATCTACTTCAACAACTCCTCGCGCGACAACATCGACACGCCCAGGCAGATCGCGCGGTTCTCCAACGGCCTGCAGAAGGCCAGCCCCGTGCCCCTGCTCATCTCGACCGACCAGGAAATGGGCCTCGTCACGCGCATCGGCCCGCCGGCCACGCAGCTGCCGGGCAACATGGCCCTCGGCGCCGGCAGGTCCGCCAAGGACGCGGAAGAGGCCGCCCGCATCGTCGGCCAGGAGCTCCGCGCGATGGGCATCAACCAGAACTTCGCGCCGGGCGCCGACGTCAACTCCAACCCGGCGAACCCGATCGTCGGCGTCCGCAGCTTCTCGAGCGACCCGAAGCTCGCGGCCGACCTGGTGCAGGCCCAGGTCGTGGGCTACGAGGGCCGCCGCTGGTTCGACCCGGCCTCGGTCACCTCGACCGCCAAGCACTTCCCCGGCCACGGCGACACGGCCGAGGACAGCCACACCAGCCTGCCGGTCTCGAACCGCAGCCTCGACCAGTGGCGCCAGATCGACGCGCCGCCGTTCCGGGCCGCCATCGACGCCAAGATCGACTCGATCATGACCGCGCACATCCAGGTGCCGCAGATCGACCCGTCGGGCAACCCGGCCACGCTGAGCCCGAAGATCATCACCGGCCTGTTGCGCGAGGAGCTGAAGTACGACGGTGTGGTCGTCACCGACTCGCTGGAGATGGTGGGCGTCCGCAAGCTCCACTCCGACGCCGAGATCCCGGTGCTGGCCATCAAGGCGGGCGTCGACCAGCTGCTGATGGCGCCGAAACTGGGCCTTGCGATCGAGAGCGTCCTCAAGGCCGTCCGCAGCGGTGAGATCACCGAGCAGCGCATCGACCAGAGCGTGCTGCGCATCCTCAGGATGAAGCTGATGCGCGGCGTGATGCTCAACGCCGAGGTCGACGAGACCAAGGTCGACCAGATCGTCGGCTCCAACACCGAGAAAGCCCAGGCCATCGCCGACCGCACCATCACGGCCGTCCGCAACGACGCCCAGGCGATCCCCCTGAACGCCGCCGCGCCGCTGGTCGTGGGCACCAGCGACGCTCCGACGACGGCCCTCGCGACCAGGCTCAAGGGCACGAAGTTCGTCACCTCCACGAGCCCCACGCCGGCGCAGGTGCAGCAGGCACTGGCGGCCGCGGCCAACGCCGACAAGATCGTCGTGCTGACCAACAACCTGAGCGCCAGGCCGGCCCAGCTCGACCTGCTCAACCAGCTCGTCGCCACCGGCAAGCCGGTCATCGCGGCCGCCACCGGCAACCCGTACGACGTGGCCTACAGCAACGCGAAGACGTGGCTCGCGACCTACTCGACCACGACCGTCTCAATGGAGGCGCTGGCCAGGATCCTGCTCGGCGAGACGAAGCCACAGGGCAAGCTCCCGGTCGACGTCCCCGGCCCGACCCCCTACCCGTTCGGACACGGGGTGACCTGGTGAGAAGGCGGAGCTTCCTCGCGGCTGGAGCCCTGTCCGTCCCCCTCGTCAGCACGGCCGGCGCCACCGCGGCCCCGAAACTCGGCACCGCCGCCGAGCAGCTCGCGAACGACGGCTGGCGCAAGCTGAAGGGCCGCAAGGTCGGCGTGCTCACGAACCCGACGGGCGTGCTCAAGGACCAGACCCACATCGTCGACTCGATGGTCGCCCACGACACCAGACCGGCAGCGGTGTTCGGCCCGGAACACGGCTTCCGCGGCACGGCCCAGGCAGGCGGCTCCGAAGGCGACTACGCGGACCCACGCACCGGCATCCCGGTATACGACACGTACGGCGCCAACGCCACGAAAATCGCGGCGATGTTCACGAAGGCGGGCATCGACACGGTCGTGTTCGACATCGCGGACGTAGGTGCGCGCTTCTACACCTACATCTGGTCGATGTACACGGCGATGCAGGCCGCACCGGACCTCGACTTCATCGTCCTCGACCGCCCGAACCCCATCGGCGGCACCGCGAACGGCCCTCAGCTCGACCCGGCCTACGCGACGTTCGTCGGGCTGAAACCGATCGTGCAGCAGCACGGCATGACGGTCGGCGAACTCGCCCGCTTCTTCGTGGGCGAGTTCGACCTGACCACGAGGCTCGAGGTGGTGAACGTCCGGGGCTGGCGCAGGAACCAGCTCGACACCGGCCTGCCGTGGGTCCCGCCGAGCCCGAACATGCCCACCCGGGACACCGCGCTCGTCTACCCCGGCACGTGCCTGTTCGAGGGCACGGTCCTGTCCGAGGGCCGCGGCACCACCCGCCCGTTCGAAACGGTCGGCGCACCGGGCATCGACTGGCGCTGGGCCGAAGCGCTGAACGCCCTGAACCTCACCGGCGTCCGGTTCCGCGAGACCTACTTCTCACCCACGTTCAACAAGTTCCAGGGCAAGACCTGCGGCGGTGTCACCCTGCACGTCACCGACCCGCACAACTTCGACGCCATCAAGGCCGCAACAGCCATGCTGATCACCGCGAAGTCGTTGTACCCCACCGTGTTCGCGTGGCGCCCCGACAACTGGATCGACAAGCTCAGCGGCTCCGACCGGCTGCGCAGGATGATCGACGCCCAGGCGCCCCTGGACGAGATCACCGGTGCGTGGCAGCAGGAGCTGCAGCAGTTCCGCCGCACCCGCCTGCCCTACCTGCGCTACCGGTGAGGACGCCATGCTCATCCCCGCACTGGCCGTCGCGGTCGTGACGGCCGCGATCCCCGGTCACTTCGACCAGCCCCAGGACGGCTTCGCGCACGAGCGGACGACGTTGCGCCAGTCGAACCCGTACTGGGCCGGCCTCGACCCGGAGCCGATCAACGCCGCCCTGCGCCGGCTCCGCGACTTCACCGAACCCCAGGCGAACGGCACACCGCTCTACGCCGGCGCCGTCACGATGTACGTGCACAACGGCAAGATCGTCGCGCACGACCGCACGGGCTACGCGGTTCTCTACGAAGACCAGCAAACCCAGCTGCCAGAAGAAGAACGCGTCCCCATGGAGAAGGACACGATCTTCGACTTCGCCTCCATCTCCAAGCTCTTCACGTCGATCGCGGTCATCCAGCAGGTCGAGCAGGGCCGCATCGACATCGACGAACGCGTCGCCACCTACCTGCCCGAGTTCGGCGTGAACGGCAAGGAGAACATCACCGTCAAGCAGCTCCTCACACACACGAGCGGCCTCGAACCGTTCATCGCGTTGTGGAAGCTGTACCCGGACGTCCCCTCGCGCATCAAAGCCGTGATGGACGTGAAGCCGAAGTCCACGCCCGGCACCACGTACGTCTACTCCGACCTGAACCTCATCACGCTCGGCGAACTGGTCCACAAGGTCAGCGGCAGGAAACTCGACCAGGCCGTGCGGGACGGCATCACCACGCCGCTCGGCATGAAGGACACCGGCTACAACCCGAAGGCCAAGGACCGCACGGCCGCAACGGAGTTCCAGGCGGCGCCACCACGCGGCATCGTCCGCGGCGAGGTCCACGACGAGAACGCGTGGTCCCTCGGAGGAGTCGCGGGCCACGCGGGTGTCTTCGGCACGGCCAAGGACCTCGCGATCCTCGGTCAGACGATCCTCAACGGCGGCACCTACCAGGGCCAACGCATCCTGACCGAGCGTTCCGTCGAGCTGATGCTCACGAACTTCAACCAGCAGTTCCCCGACAACGCCCACGGCCTCGGGTTCGAGCTCGACCAGCGCTGGTACATGGGCGGGCTGAGCGGTCCGGGCACCGCGGGCCACACCGGCTACACCGGCACGTCGTTCGTGATCGACAAGGCCTCGCGGTCGATCGCGATCCTGCTGACCAACCGCGTGCACCCGAGCCGTGACTGGGGCAGCGTGAACCCGGCCCGCCGCGTCGCCGCCGACGGACTGGCCAATGCTCTGGCGGTCAGGGCGCACGGAGCGCAGTGGCGTGCCACGACTTCCGGCGGCACGCTCGTGGCCCAACGCCCGGTCGAGGTCTTCGTCGACGTCGACAAGGGCGACAAGCTGACCGTGCAGCACTGGAACGGCACCGGCTGGCAGGACGTCCGCACCATCACGACGACCGAACGCCGTTGGGTGCCAACGGAGTCCGTCAAGACCAGGTTCGTCTACACCAAGGCGGGCCAGTACAACGCCCGCGGTGTCTACGTGCACGCCCGTGGCGACGTCACGGCAGAGGGCTGGTCAGCAGCACGCCGCTAGCACCTCGATGAACGGCGGGAGCGCCCGTGGAAACGCGGGCGCTCCGAAGCTCACCACCACACCGGAACGGTCGTCGTCGCTCAGCTCGTGCCGGAACCACGAGAGAGGGCTGACCTCGATCCCACGTTCACGCGCGGTCCGCACGATCTCCTTTTCATGAGGCGTCTCAAGCACAGCGTGCATCCCGGCCGCGATTCCGGACACCGACGCGTACGGCGAAACAGCTTCCACGAGCCGATCACGCCGCCGCTGGTACTTGAGCCGCATCCGCCGCACATGACTGTCGTACGACCCGGACGACAGGAAGTCGGCCAGGACCAGCTGGTCGAGCATGCTGATGTGCTGCTCACGGTCGGTCTTCAACGCCAGGATCGGGTCCACGAACCGGTCCGGCAGCACCATCCACGCGATCCGCAACGCCGGCGACAACGCCTTGCTGGACGTGCCCAGGTAGACGACGTGCTCCGGGTCCAGCCCCTGCACGGCCCCGACCGGCTGACGGTCGTAGCGGAACTCCCCGTCGTAGTCGTCTTCCAGCACAACGCCACCTACGCGCCGTGCCCACTCCACGGCCGATGCTCGCCGTCGTGGGTGCAAGGGGCCGCCCAACGGGAACTGGTGCGCCGGGGTCAACACGCACGCACGGCGGTCGTCGGGCAACTGCTCGGTGTTCGCGCCGTGGTCGTCCACCGCCAACGGCACCGTCGACGTCCACAACGAACGGTGGAAGCCCAGCCCGTACTCCTCGACGACGACCGGCGGCTTCAGCAGCCGGTCGAACATCCCGACAGCGCCCCCGAAGCCCGAGCACAGCACGATCCGTTCGGGATCGGCCCGCACGCCGCGTGCCCTCGCCAGGTACTCGGCCAGCGCCGTCCGCAGCTCGATGCGCCCCTGCGGGTCCCCCGGCCCGAACGCCTCCGCGGGCGCCGCCGTCACCGCCCGCCGCGTCGACCGGATCCACTCCGTGCGCGGGAACTCGGTGACGTCCGGCGTGCTGACCCTGAGGTCGAACCGCACCTCCGGCCCGGACACCGCGCGCTTCAAGAGTGGCGGTGGCTCAACCCGTTGCGCGACAACGGTTCCCGAGCCCTGGCGGGCGGTGAGCCAGCCTTCTGCCACGAGTTCCGCGTACGCCTCGGCAACGGTGTTCCGCGCGATCCCGAGATCGAGGGCGAGCGACCGCGAGGCAGGCAGCCGGGTGCCGGGAGGCAGCCGCGCCGACCGAACCGCTTCCCGCAGCGACGCCGTCAACCGGTGCCGCAACCCACCCGGACCGGACAGGTCCAGGTGGAAGTCAAGATTGGCCCACGATTCCACGATCAGATTGCACCATGTCCAGGGCCAATCGGCGGCCTAACTTTGCAGACATGACGAACCGCATCGACCTCGCCAAGAAGGCCCCGAAGGTCTACCGCGCCATGATCGCCCTCGACGCCGCCGCCCGTGAAGGTCTCGACGAGCAGCTCGCCGAGCTCGTCCGCATCCGCGCCTCCCAGCTCAACCACTGCGCCTACTGCCTCAACATGCACACCGTGGACGCCCGCAAGGGCGGCGAGTCGGAGGCACGGATCTACCTGCTCAACGCGTGGGAGGAGGCGGGTGACCTCTACACCGAGAAGGAGCAGGCCGCGCTGCGCCTCACCGAGGCCATCACCGTCCTGAGCAGCCACGAGTACGTGAGCGACGAGGTCTACGAGCAGGCCGCGAAGCACTTCGGCGAGGAGGAGCTCGCGCAGCTCATCGCGCTGATCTTCACCATCAACTCGTGGAACCGGATCGCCGTCTCCACCCGGAAGAAGCCCGACATCCGGTGACCTGCTGGCCGAGAGAGTGACTTTCGGACACACTCCGTTGACCGTCGCACTGGCGGTTAGTAAGTTTCCCACGTGTCCACTGAAAGCAGTGCCGAATCCAGTCCACTGGTGAAGATCCGGTCGTTGCTGCCTGGTCTCGCGCGCGCCGAGCAGCGCGTCGCGAAGGTGGTCCTGGAGAACCCGGCGACGGTCGCGCACCGCAGCATCACCGAGGTAGCCGAGCAGGCGGGCACCAGCGAGACGACGGTGACGCGGTTCTGCAAGGCCATCGGCGTCGGTGGATACCCGGAACTGCGCATCGCGCTCGCCGCCGACACCGCGCGCAGCCAGGTCAGGGCCAACCACGACATGGGTGGCGACATCGGGCCTGGTGACGACCTGCGGCAGGTCGTCGGCAAGGTCGCGTTCGCCGACGCCCGCGCCGTCGAGGAGACCGCGGAGCAGCTCGACGTCGAGTCGCTCGACAAGGTCGTCCAGGCGGTCGCGGGCGCACGCCGGGTGGACGTCTACGGCTTCGGCGCCTCGGCGTTCGTCGCGTTCGACCTGCAGCAGAAGCTGCACCGCATCGGGCTGACCTGCTTCGCGTGGAACGACACGCACATCGCGCTGACGTCCGCGGCCGTGCTGACCGGCGCGGACGTCGCGGTGGGCATCTCGCACACCGGCTCGACCGCGGAGACCGTCGAGGCACTGCGGGTGGCCGGCGAGACCGGTGCCACCACGGTCGCCCTCACGAACTTCCCGCGCTCGCCGATCACCGAGGTCGCCGACCACGTGCTGACCACGGCCGCGCGCGAGACCACCTTCCGCTCCGGCGCGATGGCGAGCCGCATCGCCCAGCTCACGGTGATCGACTGCCTGTTCATCGGCGTCGCCCAGCACCACGTCGACACGGCGAAGACGGCGCTGGAGGCGACCTACGAAGCGGTGTCCGGCCACCGGCTGGGCGCCAGACCAGACGGCCGCCGGCGGCCGCGGGAGACGTCTAAATGACCTCCCCCCGGAACGGTGTGGTGGTGCGCGTGGAATCTCCGACCGAGCAACGGAACCCTCGCACCACGGACATCGACCGGGTGGCCACGGTCGACGTGCTGCGCATGATCAACGACGAGGACCGCACGGTCCCGTCCGCAGTCGCCGAGGCGTTGCCGGACCTGGCCCGCGCGGTCGACCTCGGCGTCGCGGCGATCATGTCCGGCGGCCGCGTGCACTACGTCGGCGCGGGCACGTCCGGGCGGCTGGCGACGCTGGACGCCGCTGAGCTGGTGCCCACGTTCAACGCCCCCGCCGACTGGTTCGTCGCCCACCACGCCGGCGGCCCGGAAGCCCTCGTCCGCGCCGTCGAGGAGGTCGAGGACGCCTCCGGCGCCGCCCAGATCCGCCGGCACGCGACGGCGAAAGACCTGGTCGTGGGCGTGACGGCGTCCGGGCGCACGCCGTTCGTGATCGGCGCGCTGGAAGAGGCGCAAACGCTTGGCGCCCGCACCGTGCTGGTGTCGAACAACGCGTCCGTGCCGTTCACACCGGACGTCCTGGTCGCGCTGAACACGGGCCCGGAGGCCATCGCCGGTTCGACGCGGATGAAGGCGGGTTCGGCGCAGAAGCTGGCGCTGACGTCGTTCTCCACCGCGGTGATGATCAAGCTCGGCCGCACCTACTCGAACCTGATGGTCAGCATGCGGGCGACGAACGCGAAGCTGCGCGGCCGCACGATCCGGATCCTGCACGAGGCCACCGGCCTGCCCGCGAACGACTGCGAGCAGGCGCTGGCGGAGGCGTCCGGTGATCTCAAGGTGGCGCTGGTGCACCTGCTCTCGGGTGAGCCGACCGAACGTGCGGCCGCCGCGCTGGAGGACACCAAGGGCCACGTCCGCAACGCGCTGGACCGGCTAGCGGGTTAGGTCCGGCCCGAAGATCTCGTAGTGGATGTCGGTGACACCCGCGTCGAGCAACTGGGTCCGCGTCGCGCGCAGGAACGGAACCGGTCCGCACAGGTACGCGGTGGTGTCCGGCGGGATCTCGAGGCCACCGAGGTCGACGAACCCGGTCCGGTCGGCCGGCCAGTCCCCGATCGGCCGCTCGTAGAAGACGTGCGCCCGCGCGTCGGCGAGCTTGGCCACGAGCTGGGAGAGCTCGGCGCGGAACGGGTGGCTGAACTGGTCGCGGTCACCGTGCACCGCGATCACCCGGCGAGGTGAGCCGGTGGCGGCCAGCTCGGCGAGCATGGAGATCATCGGCGTGCAGCCGATCCCCGCCGACGCGAGCAGCACCGGACCGTCACCCGGCTGCAGCGTCAGGTCCCCGGCCGGGTGGCTGACCAGCACCGTGCTGCCCACCGGCGCGAAGTCGTGCAGGTGGTTCGACACCTCGCCGTCGCGCTTCACCGAGAACTGCAACGCGTCGTCGGACCGTCCGGACAGGCTGTACTGGCGGATCTGCCGGGCACCGTCGGCCAGCGGGACCTGCATCGACACGTACTGCCCCGGCTCGCCCGCCCGCACCTGCCCGTCGACCGGCCTGACCACGAACGTCACGACGTCCTCGGTCTCCTGGAACCGGGCGATCACCCGGTGTTCCTGCTGCCCCTGCGGCAGGAACCGCTCGATGCCGATCAGCGCGTCAGCCATCAGCCAGTAGACCTCGCTCCAGGCCGCCGCGACGTCCGGCGGCACGTCCAGGACCTCGGCGACGGCCCCGAGCAGGTGCCGGTGCACGACCGCGTACTGGCCGGGCGTGACGCCGACCGACACGTGCTTGTGCGCGACGCGCCTGAGCATCGCGTCGGGCGTCCGACCGGCGAGCAGGCCGGACGCGAACGCGGCGATCGACCCCGCGAGCGCCTGCTTCTGGGTGCCGTTGGCCTGGTTGCCGCGGTTGAACATGTCCCGCAGCAGGATCGGGTGTTCGGCGAACATGCGCTCGTAGAACAGCGCGCTGATCTCGCCGATGGCGGCGTCGACCGCGGGCAGGGTGGCCTCGACCAGTTCCGCGGACTTCGGGGACAGCATCGATGAGCTCCTCACTTCCGCCGCCCGAGGGCGAGCAGAACGGGACCGGTGGGATCAGCGACGAGGTCCTCGACGCGCAGTGGATCGAGCGAGGCGTAGAAGGCTTCCTGGGCTTCACGCAGGGCGCGCCGCAACCGGCAGGCCGAGCTCAATGGGCAGGGCAGCTCGCCCTCGCAGTCGACGACGTCGCCCTCGCCCTCCAGTTGGCGGACGAGCCATCCGACCGAGACGAGACGCATCGTCTCGTTGAGCGCCAGACCTCCACCCCGGCCACGCCGCGCTTCGACGACGCCGAGGTGCTGGAGCCGCGCCACGACCTTCGCCGCGTGGGTGTACTGCACGCCCATGACCTCGGCGACTTCACGGGTGGTCGGGTGCGCCGAGACGAGACGATCCGTCTCGGCAACGGCCAGCCGCATCACGATCCGCAGCGCGATGTCGGTGCTCTTGGTCAGCCTCACAAGATCGAAGGCTAGCTTAATTGGAACCTTAGATGCATGTTATCCGCGCAACACCACGGCCAGGCGGTGTTTCAGGGAGCGGGTGAGTCTTGGGCGGACAGCTCCAAGGCCAGTTCCATACAGCGCAGGCGGGCCGGGGAGAAGTCGTAGGGCATCTTGCCGACGGCTTCGAACGCGCTCATGGAGCCGGCCTCCCGCCTGCCACAGCTGAGGCCGGCCTCCTCATCGGCGGTAGGAGGGTGCAGCCTGTCCCAGGCGTCGAAGAGGGCATCGTCGTCCTTGTCCAGGCCGGACTCCTCGATGACGGCGTGCAGGGCGTTTTCGAAGGCGTGCCGCTCGGCGGCCACCTGAGCCACCCGCGGATCATCGACGGCGACGCTGTCGTCGAGTGCCTCCTCGGCGGCATCGATGCGGTCGGACTCCTCCCGCAGAGCGGGATGCCTGGCCAGGGCGACGAAGCGGGTGGCATTGACGGCCGCGCCGAGCGGGCCGAAGATCCGCTCCATGACCAGCAGATTGTCCAGGTCCGCCTGACGCAGGGAGCCTTCGGGCAGGCCCTTGAGGCGTTCGGTGACGAAGTCGGAGAGCAGGCCCATCCGGCTGCCTTCGGTGCGCATCCGCTGCACGGCGGTCCGTTGCCGCCGCAGTTCCGCCTCCTGCTCGGCGAGGGTTTCCTCCAACCGCTCCAGGATGCCCGCGATACCGTCTTCGCTGTCCGCACCGGCGGAAGCCATGCCGGTGGCGGAGGCGTCCCGGATGTCGTCCAGGGCGATCCCGGCGTCGGCCATCCTGCGGATCCACAGCAGGCGGATCATGTCCTCGTACCCGTAGCGGCGGCGGTCATCGGCTCCCCGCTCAGGCTCGGGGAGCAGGCCGATCTCGTGGTAATGGCGAATCGCCCGTGGCGTGGTGCCGGCGAAGGCCGCCGCGTCACCGATCTTGACCTGGCGGGGTGGCCAGAAAGCCGAAAGCATGAGCAGGGACCTTTCCTCAACGGATCGGGACGTGAGTCCACTGGACCACATGCCGCTACGGAAGGTGCAAACCCGAACGCGGCTAGCGGGACAACAGCTCGGTGGTCGCCTCCCACAGGCGCTGCTCGCGGGCTCGGTCATGGGCGACCGGCTGCACCTCGGTCAGTTCGGTCTTCACGACGAACGCGCCGTCGCGCAGGTGCGCCCACTTGTCGTCGAGAGCCATCGCGGCGAGCAACGGTCCCGAGCGCCGTGGCGTCGACACGCCGGGAATCCGGCCGAGAGCCCTGCCGACGGCCTGGGCCGCCGCCGGCGCGCCACGGCCCAGTGCGGTGCCGGGCATCCAGCCCGGTTCGAACACGGACACGTTGACGCCGTCGCCGACGCGCCGCTGCAGTTCGTGGGCGTAGTAGAGGATCGCCAGCTTCGCGTTGGAGTAGGCGGTCATGCCGTCCTCGGCGGAACCGGGGCGGGCCAGCTCGACGGGGTCGGCCCACTTCGCCTCCGCCACGCCGAGCACCTTGCGCCAGAAGTTCTGGTGGTAGGTGTTCGAACCGATCAGCACGATCCGCGCCGGTGCGGCGAACGAGTCGAGCAGATCGCCGATCAGCTGGGCGTGGGCGAGGTAGTTGACCGCGAACGTCAGCTCGTACCCGTCGGGTGAGGTCTGCCCCGCCGAGACCACGCCTGCGTTGGCGACCAACGCGCGCAACGGCCGTACGGCTCCACTGGCCAGCAGGCCGCGCACGGCGGCAGCGGCGGCGCGGACGTCAGCCAGGCTCGCCAGGTCGCAGCCGATCTCGTGGACGGTAGCGCCGAACGCGCGGGCCTCGTCGGCGACCGCGGTCAGGTCCGCTCCCTTCCGCCCGACCAGCAGCAGGTCGGGCCTCCGCGCCCGGCGGGCCATGGCCAGCACGGCGTGACGGCCCAGGTTGCGGGTCGGGCCGGTGATCAGAACAGTTCCTGTTTCGCTCATGACCCGAGCCTGCGAGAACCGCCGGAGGTCAGCCAGCAGACCGGTTTTCCTAGGACTGACATGCACAGGACAACGTTCTCCGGCTCGCGCACACTGGACCCCGTGGAGACGTGGGAGTTCGGGCGGACGGTGCGGCGCTGGCGCGACCGGGTGCCACCCGAGGCCGCCGGGGTGCCGGCAGGCCGGCGTAGGCGCGCGGCCGGGTTGCGCCGCGAGGAACTGGCCGCGCTGGCCGGCATCTCCGCCGACTACCTGACCCGCCTCGAACAGGGCCGCGCGACCGCACCGTCGACGCAGGTGGTCGAGGCGCTGGCCAGGGCACTGCGGCTGGGCGACGCCGAACGCGGCCTGCTCTACACACTGGCGGGGCACGCCACACCCGGCCGCGACGTCGTGCCGTCCCGGATCACCCCCAGCGTGCGGCGGTTGCTCGACCGGCTCTCGCACACCCCCGTGGTCGTGTACGACGCCAGCTGGACGTTGGTGCTGGCCAACGCGCCGTACGACGCGCTCATGGGAGACACGACCACCTGGAGCGGACTGGACCGCAACGCCGTCTGGCGCAACGTCACCCGCATGCCCACACGGGTCGTGCACTCGGAGCAGGAACACGCGGAGCACGAGGCGCGGCTCGTGGCCGACCTCCGGCTGACGGCCTCGCGCTACCCCGCCGACCTCGGGCTCCGGCGTCTGGTCGCGAGCCTGACCTCCGGCAGCGAGCGCTTCGCCGGGCTCTGGGACGCCAAGGCTCCGCCGCCTCCCGCGGACCCGTGCCGGCACAAGACGATCGACCACCCGGCGGCCGGTCTGATCACGCTCGACTGCGACACGCTGATCGTCGCCCAGGACGACCTGCGCATCACCGTCTACACGGCGGAGCCGGGCACCGAGGACGCCGAACGCCTGGCCCTCGCCCTGGTCATGGGAACCCAGTCGATAGCCGGCTAACCGGGCAGCACCGGACGCCACGGGATCGGCGTCGACAGCACCATCGCGCTCGACGTCTCCCCGTGGGTGGCCAGCCGGACCAGCAACCGTTCCAGCTCGACGATCGACGTGGTGACGACCTTCACCACCGAGCAGATGTCGCCGGTCAGCCGCACGACCTCGACCACTTCGGGCAGGTCGTCGAGCAGCTCCGGGTGCACCGTGATGCACCGCGGGCCGTAGCACTTCATGCGCACCAACGCGACGACCGGGCGGCCGACGACGGTGGGGTCGACCACGGCGCGATAGCCGGTGATGGCGCCCATGTTCTCGAGCCGCCGCACCCGTTGCGCGACCGTCGGCGGTGAGACGTGGACTCGGCGCGCGAGCTCGTTGTACGACAGGCGCGCATCCTCTTGGAGGGCCTCCAACAGGGCCTTGTCGACGTCGTCCAACATGAACGCAAAGCTACCTGGCGACCTGTTTTGCGTTTGGAAGAAGTTCGATGCCAACGCCTTTCATCACCCATTCAGGTGCCGAGCGGTTCCGGCGAGGATTGAAGCCATGAGCTGCCCCGTGTCCCCCAAGCTGGATTTCGGCGGCACCACGCCGTACGAGGACTACGTGCACGCGTCGGTGCTGCACACCCTTCAACAGCAGTGGTCCAAGGACCCGCGTGAGATGTCGTTCCTGGTCATCACGCAGGTGATGGAGCTGTACTTCGGCCTGCTCTGCTTCGAGTGGCGGCAGGCCCAGACCGAGCTGCGCGCCGACGACCTGCGCGCCGCCGTCCGCACCCTCCGGCGATCCGACCTGCACCTGCAGGCGCTCTCGGCGGCCTGGCGGCCCATCGCGCGCATGACGCCGACCGAGTTCAACTCGTTCCGCGACGCGCTCGGCGAGGGCTCGGGCTTCCAGTCGGGCATGTACCGCGAGATGGAGTTCCTGCTAGGTGAGAAGTCCCGGTCGATGCTCGTCCCGCACCGCGCGGTGCCGGCGATGCACGACCAGCTGGAGAAATCGCTGGGCGAGCCGTCGCTCTACGACGACGTGCTGGCCGCGTTGCGCCGCAGGGGTTTCGACGTCCCGGCCAGCGTCCTGGAGCGCGACCTGACCAACGCCTACGAGCCGTCGCCCGAGGTCGAGCAGGTGTGGGTGGCGATCTACCGCGGCCACGACCGCGACCTGCTGGAGCTGGGCGAGGCGCTGACCGACATCGCCGAGGAGTTCGCGCGCTGGCGCTACGACCACCTGCTCGCCACCCGCCGCTCGATGGGCTCGAAGGTCGGCACGGGCGGTTCCGCCGGTGTCGCATGGCTGGAGAAGCGCACCCAACGGGCGGTGTTCCCCGAGTTGTGGACGGCCAGGAGCCACGTATGAAGCGCGAGCTGTTCGACCTCCCCGAAGGCGTCATCTACCTCGACGGCAACTCCCTCGGCGCACTGCCGAAGCACGTCGCCGACCGCATGCAGGACGTCGTGCGGCACCAGTGGGGCACGCGGCTGATCCGGTCGTGGTCCGAAGGCTGGTGGGATGCGCCGCAACGGGTCGGCGACCGCATCGGCCGGCTGGTCGGGGCCGCACCGGGACAGGTCGTGGCCTGCGACTCGACGTCGATCAACATCTTCAAGGCGTTGATGGGCGCGGTGAAGGGCACCGACCGCACCGAGATCGTGTGCGACGAGTCGACGTTCCCCACCGACGGCTACATCGCGCAGTCCGTGGCCTCGTTGACCGGACTGAAGATCCGCGCCGCGCAACCGTCCTCTTTGGACCTCAGCGAGGACACCGCCGTGGTGCTGCTCAACCACGTCGACTACCGGACCGGCCGGCTCCACGACATGAGGGCGCTCACCGAGCAGGCCCACGACGCCGGCGCGCAGGTGGTCTGGGACCTCTGCCACAGCGCGGGCGTGCTGCCGATCGAACTGGACGCGCTGGACGTCGACTTCGCGGTCGGGTGCACCTACAAGTTCCTCAACGGCGGACCGGGCGCGCCGGCCTACATCTACGTGCCGCACGCCAGGCAGGCGACGTTCGAGAACCCGTTGTCGGGCTGGAACGGCCACCGCGAGCCGTTCGGCATGAAGCAGTCCTACGAACCGGATCCCGGCATCGGCCGCGCGCGGGCCGGCACGCCGGACATCCTGTCGATGCTGGCCCTGGACGCGGCGCTGGACGTCTGGGACGACGTCGACCTGGCCGAACTGCGGCAGCGCGGATTGGCGCTGACGGCGTTGTTCCGCGAGCACGTCGAGAAGCTCACGGACCTCGAAGTGATCACTCCGGAGGCCCGCGGCAACCAGATCTCGGTGCGCTGCCAGGACGCCGAAGCCGTGATGGACGAACTGGTCGCGCGCGGTGTCATCGGCGACCACCGGCCGCCGGACATCCTCCGGTTCGGGTTCGCCCCGCTCTACGTGACCGACGAGGACGCGGTCAGGGCCGCCGAGGTCCTGGCCGACGTCACCCGGTGAGTGCGGCGTCCGCGATGCTCTTCGCCTCGCGGGCGCCCGCCTCCAGCGACGAGCAGACGAACAGGATCCACTGGGCGAGGCCTTCGAGATCCCCCGACGCGAACGCCACGGACGCGGCCTCGTACTCGGCCGACCGGCGCAGGCACGCCACCTCGGGCACGCCGAGGCCCTTGGGGTCGAGTCCGGTGGAGATCGACGTCATCCGGGCGGCGGCACGGGCCACCACCCCGTTGGCGACGTCGAACGGCGCCAGGCCGAGCAGTTCGCCGTGCACGACCGCGACCAGCACCGGCGCCGGGACGGACGTCCCACCGGTGACCAGGGTGCCGAGCAGGTCGAGCCGCTGCGACACGTCCTGCGACACCCGCGGTCGTCCGACGTCGGTCGTGAGGTCCGCGGCGGCGAGAACGTGCAACCGCGCGAGGGCCTGCAACGGCGCGCGTTGCCACGTGCCGACGAGGCCGCCCAGCGCCTCCGCGATCCGCAACGACCCGGCCAGGACGGGATCCGAGACCTCGCCGGACTCCGGGATCTCGGTCGGCCCGCCCTCCAGCGCCGCCGAGGCACGGGCCGCGCGGACGGACGCCTCCGCCGCCGTCGTGGCCCAGCCGCGCAGGTTCACCCGATGGCGGTGCACCTGGAAGACGGCGTCCTTGGCTGCGTTCGCGGCATCTGCCACACCAGGCAAGGAAAGCAGCGGAGCGAGAGGATCGGTCACGGTCGCGCAGAGTACCTGACCAGGTGAAACGCGTGACCCAGCTCACTGGAGCAACCGCTGAGCGCGCAACGGCGCCCGTTCAACGCGCCACACGTGCCTGGACCAGACAAAACGGGTTACACAATGACAGCCGTGTAACCGCCCTCCCCAGATTGGTCTGAACCTTTTGGGGGAGGAACCTGTTGGAAGTGAGCTGGCTCGCACTACGGTCAGTACCCCATCCCCAACCGGTCTGGACTTTCCAGGAGGTCTCGCACCATGACGCAGTCGCCAGGCCAGGGCAACGCTCTGGACAACCTGCTCACGGAGAGCAGGACGTTCCCGCCTTCCGACGAGTTCGCGGCACAGGCGAACGCACAGCCCGCGCTGTACGAGGAGGCGAAGGCCGACCGCGAGGCGTTCTGGGCGAAGCAGGCGGAACGGCTGCACTGGGACACCAAGTGGGACCAGGTGCTCGACTGGTCCGGCGCGCCGTTCGCCAAGTGGTTCGTCGGCGGCAAGCTCAACGTCGCCTACAACTGCGTCGACCGCCACGTCGAGTCCGGTCACGGTGAGCAGGTCGCGATCCACTGGGAGGGCGAGCCCGGCGACTCCCGCGCCATCACCTACGCCGAGCTGCAGCGCGAGGTCTCCAAGGCCGCGAACGCGTTGACGTCGCTGGGGATCGGCGCCGAGGACCGCGTCGCGATCTACATGCCGATGGTCCCCGAGGCGATCTACGCGATGCTCGCGTGCGCCCGCGTCGGCGCCATGCACAGCGTCGTGTTCGGCGGTTTCTCCGCCGAGGCGCTGCGCACCCGCATCGAGGACTCCTCGTGCCGCCTCGTGATCACCACCGACGGCCAGTACCGCCGCGGCACCCCGGCGCCGCTCAAGCCCGCCGTGGACGAGGCCGTCGCCGGCGCGCCGTCCGTGGAGAAGGTCATCGTCGTCAAGCGCACCGACACCGAGGTCGCGTGGACCGACAAGGACGTGTGGTGGCACGAGCTGGTGGACTCGCAGTCCGACCAGCACACCCCCGAGGCGTTCGACTCGGAGCACCCGCTCTTCATCCTCTACACCTCGGGCACCACGGGTAAGCCGAAGGGCATCCTGCACACGTCCGGCGGCTACCTCACGCAGGCGTCGTACACGCACAACTACGTGTTCGACCTCAAGCCGGACACCGACGTGTACTGGTGCACCGCGGACATCGGCTGGGTCACCGGCCACAGCTACATCGTCTACGGCCCGCTGTCGAACCGCGTGACGCAGGTCGTCTACGAAGGCACGCCGAACACCCCGAACGAGGGCCGGCACTGGGACATCGTGCAGAAGTACGGCGTCTCGATCTACTACACGGCGCCGACGCTGATCCGCACCTTCATGAAGTGGGGCGCGGACATCCCGGCCAAGTACGACCTCAGCTCGTTGCGCGTGCTGGGCTCGGTCGGCGAGCCGATCAACCCCGAGGCGTGGATCTGGTACCGCGAGAACGTCGGCGGCGGCAAGGCCCCGATCGTCGACACGTGGTGGCAGACCGAGACCGGCGCGATCATGATCTCGCCGCTGCCCGGCGTCATCTCGACCAAGCCCGGCTCGGCGCAGCAGCCACTGCCCGGCATCGGCGCGAAGGTCGTCAACGACGAGGGCGTCGAGGTCCCGCACGGCGGCGGTGGCTACCTGGTGCTCGACGAGCCGTGGCCCGCGATGCTGCGCGGCATCTGGGGCGACGAGGAGCGCTACCGCGACACGTACTGGTCGCGCTTCGCCGACCAGGGCTTCTACTTCGCCGGTGACGGCGCGAAGTACGACGACGACGGCGACATCTGGCTGCTCGGCCGCGTCGACGACGTGATGAACGTGTCCGGTCACCGCATCTCGACCACCGAGGTCGAGTCGGCGCTGGTGTCGCACCCGACCGTGGCGGAGGCGGCCGTCGTCGGCGCGTCCGACGCGACCACCGGCCAGGGCATCGTGGCGTTCGTGATCCTGCGCGGTGGCGCGGCCTCCGACGCCGGTGGCGCCGAGGCGATCAAGGCGCTGCGCGACCACGTGGCCAAGGAGATCGGCCCGATCGCGAAGCCGCGCCAGATCATGGTCGTGCCCGAGCTGCCGAAGACGCGCTCCGGCAAGATCATGCGCCGCCTGCTGCGCGACGTCGCCGAGAACCGCGCGGTCGGCGACGTGACGACACTGGCCGACTCGTCGGTGATGGACCTGATCTCGGCGGGCCTGCAGTCGGGCAAGTCGGAGGACTGATTCGTCTTCGATCGAACGGGCGTCCTCCATGAGGACGCCCGTTCGCGTTAAGATCTCGGCAGGGTGAGCCGGGAAGTCTGGTCGGCACGAGTATTCGTGTACCCGCTGACCGCACCTGGGAGCCCTTTTGTCGCGCAAGAAGGACGTCGTCGCCGAGTTCGCTCGCTACCTCCGCACGGAGACCGTCGGTGGCACCGTGCTGCTCGGCGCCACCGCGATCGCGCTGGTGTGGGCCAACTCTCCGCTCGCCCCCTCCTACTTCGGGTTGCGGGACCTGCACCTCGGACCGCTGTCCGTCGGCGACTGGGCCAAGGACGGGCTGCTCGCGATCTTCTTCTTCGTGGCCGGGCTGGAGCTGAAGCGCGAGCTGGTCGTCGGTGAGCTGTCCAACATGAAGGCCGCGATCCTGCCGATCGTCGCGGCGATCGGCGGGATGGTCGTGCCCGCGCTGGTCGCGCTGTCGATCGGCTGGGGGCAGCCGGGGATCGAGAAGGCGTGGGCGATCCCTGTCGCGACGGACATCGCGTTCGCGCTGGGAGTGCTGGCGCTGACGGGGTCGGGGCTGCCGTCGAGCCTGCGGGTGTTCCTGCTGTCGCTCGCCGTGGTGGACGACCTGGGGGCGATCATCGTGATCGCGGTCCTGTTCACCGCGAAGTTCAACCTGCTCGCGGCCGGTGCGGTCGTGCTGCTGCTGGCGCTGTACTGGTTCCTGCAGCACAAGAGGGTCACCAGTGTCTGGCTCTACGTGCCGATCGCGCTCGCCACCTGGTGGTTCATGCACGAGTCGGGCATCCACGCCACGATCGCGGGCGTCGCGCTGGCGTTGCTCACGCGGGTGAAGCGCGACCCGTACGAGGTCCATGCCCCGGCGGTCCGGCTCGAACACCGGTTGCAGCCGTTCTCGGCCGGGGTGGCGGTGCCGGTGTTCGCGCTGTTCGCGGCGGGCGTGCCGGTGGGCGCCGAGGCACTCGGGAAGCTCTTCGAGGACAAGATCGCCATCGGTGTGATCGTCGGGCTCGTCGTCGGCAAGGTGATCGGGATCGTGGGCGCGTCGGCGCTCGCGGTGTGGTTCAAGGCGGCGGTCTGGCCGTCGGGCGCGGGTCCGCGGGACATCGTCGCGGTGGCCGTGCTGGGCGGGGTCGGGTTCACGGTCAGCCTGCTGATCGCGGACCTCTCCCTCGACGAGCCGGAGACGGCGAAGGCAGCCGTACTGATCGCTTCCCTGATCGCGTCGCTGCTCGCCGCGGTGTTGCTCATTCGCCGCAGCCGGGCACATGGCACGATGTCGGAGTGACCACCAGGGAGCACATCGCGTCGATTCCGCTGACCGCAGACGACCCGGCGGCCGAAGCGTCGATCGGCGGTCTTGTCCGTGATGCGACCGCCCACGTGTCGACTTTGGTCAGAGCAGAGGTCGAACTCGCCAAGGGCGAGCTGGCGAAGGAGCTCAAGAAGGGCGTCAAGGGCAGCGTCTTCTTCATCGTCGCCCTGACGGTCCTCTGCTTCAGCCTGTTCTTCCTGTTCATGGCGCTCGGCTTCGGCTTCGCCGAGTGGTTCGGCTGGGGCTACTGGGCGGGCTTCGGGCTCGTGTTCGGCGTGATGCTGCTGACCGCCGTCGCGTTCGCGCTGCTCGGCTACCGCAAAGTCCGCAAGATCAGGGCGCCGGAGAAGTCGATCGCGGTCGCGAAGGACACGGTCGCGGCCCTCACTCGCAGGGGCGACGACAACTGAGCCGCAAACCCGACCCGTCGGTGGTGCGGGTCGCGGGCCCCTGGACGCACCGCGACGTCTCGGCCAACGGCATTCGCCTGCACGTCGCCGAACTCGGCGACGGCCCCCTGGTGCTGCTCCTGCACGGCTTTCCCGAGTTCTGGTGGTCGTGGCGGCACCAGCTGACCGCGCTGGCCGAGGCCGGCTACCGCGCGGTGGCGGTCGACCTGCGCGGCTACGGCGACTCGGACAAACCACCGCGCGGCTACGACGGGTTCACCCTCGCGGGCGATGTCGCGGGCCTGGTCAAGGCGCTCGGAGCCCAGCGCGCGCACCTGGTGGGTCACGCTTGGGGCGGCGCCACGGCGTGGACGGTCGGCGCCCTGCACCCGCGCGTGGTCTCGTCGATCTCCGTGCTGGCCGCACCGCATCCGCTGGTGACGCGCCGGGCGTTCCGCCGGCATCCGCGGGTGAACTCCCACGTGCTGCGCTTCCAGCTGCCGATCCACCCGGAACGCTGGCTGACCGGCGAGAACGCGCTGCAGGTCGCCAAGCTGCTGTCGGCGTGGTCCGGGCCGAAGTGGCGGTCGGCGCCCGAGTTCGACGAGGTCATCCGCCGCTGCCGGCAGGCGATGACGGTGCCGGGCGTCGCGCACAGCGCGTTGGAGTACTACCGCTGGGCGGTGCGCTCGCAGCTGCGCAGCGACGGCCGGCGGTTCGCCGAGGCGGTCGACCGGCCCATGCAGGTGCCGGTCCTGCAGATCCACGGCGCGCTCGACCCGATCACCCTGGAGTCGTCGGCGCGCGACTCGCTGCCGTGGCTCGGTCCCGAGTCGGAGTTCCGCTACCTGCCCGAGGTGGGGCACTTCCCGAACCAGGAGGCGCCCCACACCACGAGCAGGCTGATCACCGAGTTCCTGCAGAAGATGAGCTGAACGCTGCCCTGAGCCGTACTGCCGGGTCGTCCGGCAGGTCGGTGCAGCGCCATGCGATGTAGCCGTCCGGCCTGACCAGCGAAGCGCCCTTCGCGGACAGTCCGAAGACGTCCAGCCGCTCGACCCGTTCGTACCGCACACCGGCTTCCTGGGCCGCCTCCTTCCACTGCGGGTGGTCGGCGACGAGCACCCAGCCGCGTTGGAAGAGGTCCAATGTGGACCGGCCCGGCTCGGTCCACACGTGCGGGGCCCGCGTACCCGGCTGGCCGTTCCATTGCTCGGGCAGTTGCGCCGGCGGCAGTTCCGGACCCGCGTCGAGGACCGCGGCCGACCTGTACAGGACGCCGTAGTGCATCGCGTTGTTGTCGATCAGCGGTGCGTCCTCGGCTTCGCCGTCGGGGTTGTGGCCGTCGTTGCGCGCGAAGATCTGCTGGTGGCACAGCAACGCGACCGGGCGCCGTTCCGCGTCGTAGGTGTCCAACAGGGACGGTCGTGACTCGCCGTCCAGTACGGCGGCGAGCTTCCACGCGAGGTTGTGCGCGTCCTCGATGCCGACGTTCGCCCCGAACCCGCCACGGCTCGGCGGCAACGTGTGCGCGGCGTCGCCCGCCAGGAAGATCCGGCCGGCCGAGAACCGGTCGGCCACCGCCGCGCTGATCGTCCAGCGGCCGGTGGTGATGATCTCGACGTCGAGGTCGTCGCGGCCGATGGCCTGGAAGATCTTCTGCCGCAGCTCCGGCTCGTCGTACTCGCGGTCGTCGAGCATCAGGACCCATCGGCCGTCGCCGTAGGTGGTCAGGAAGCCGACGCCGTCCACGATGAACTGGCCGATGCCGTCCTTCAGGTACTCCTCCAGCGGCGCGCGGAACAGCACGCTGCGGGAGGTGTTCAGGTAGCCGCGGCCGCTGCGGGTGATGCCGAGCGCCTCGCGGACCGGGCTGCGGTGACCGTCCGCCGCGACCAGGTAGTCGGCGCGGATCTCGTAACTGTTCTCTGGCGGCTCGCCGTCGCCCTGGACGATCGCCGTGACGCCGTCGTCGTCCTGCGAGAACTCCAGCATCCGGGTGCTCATCCGGATGTCCGCGCCGAGCTCACGGACCTTGTCCCGCAGCAGCGGCTCCATCCTGTCCTGCGGCACGCCCACACCCGCGCAGGGCGAGTACTCGATCTGCTTGGTCTGCGGCTGCTCGGCGGGCGGAGACCAGAACGTCTCCTCGAACCGCTCGCCGACCAGGCTCGCCACCCGCACCCGCCGGATGCCGAAGCCCTTCGCCATCCTGCTCGGCGGCAGCTCGTGCTCCAGTCCGACCGCGCGCAGCAACTCCTCCGTCCGCGCCGTGAAGCCGACCGCTCGCGGGTGCGGTGAGCTGCCTGGATGCTTCTCCACCAACGTCACGGGCACCCCGCGCCACGCCAGGAACAACGCCGCCGACGTGCCCGCCAGGCCTCCCCCGACCACCAACACCGAAGTCTTCATCGCATCCTCCCGATACGCTGTATCTCTCGATACACTGTATCGGTACGAGACGATGTATTGTCCAGCACGATGTCGAAGGAAACCGTGTGGGACCGCCCAGAGCCGCCCAGCAAGCCGTCACCGACCCCGTTGAGCAGGGACCTGATCGTGAGCGCCGCGATCAGGCTCGCCGACGAGGGCGGACTCGACGAGGTGTCGTTCCGCAAGGTCGCGGCCGCGCTGAACGCCGGCCCGATGCGCCTCTACGGCTACGTCGAGACCAAGGACGAGCTGCTCGACCTCATGGTCGACGAGGTGTACGGCGAGATCACGCCACCGGGGAAGTCAGCCGACTGGCGTGAGGGACTGCGGCACGTCGCGCACGGCATCCGGGACGCGGCGAAGCGGCACGAGTGGTTCATCGACCTGCTCAGCCGCCGCCCGCACCAAGGCCCGAACTCGCTCGCGCACATGGAGTCCACCCTCGCCACCGTCCGGTTCGAGGACATCGACCAGGTGATGAGCGCGGTCGGCGCGGTGATGGCGTACGTCTTCGGCGCCGTCCGCGGCGAGATCACCGAACTGCGCGCGGAACGGTCCACCGGCATGACCGAGGAACAGTGGCAGCGCGCGAACGGGCCGTACATGGAGCGCATGCTCGCGACCGGCAGGTTCCCGACGCTGGCCAGGGTCATGCACGAGTCCGGCGACCCCAGCCAGGCCGAGATCTTCGACACCGGTCTCGACTACGTGCTGGACGGCATCGCCGCCCGCCACGGAACCTAGGACGCGCAGCCCTGGGTCGAGGCCCGGCGGGTCAGCGTCGGCGCCTTCTGCACCATCTGCTGCACCTGCTGGGCGGTCAGCACGAAGCCGGTCTCCGGGTCGTCGACGGCCGCGCCGAACACCACGCCCATCACCCGGCCGTTCGGGTCGACCAGCGGGCCACCGGAGTTGCCGGAGCGGACCTCGGCGCGCACCGTGTAGACGTCACGCGTGACCGTCTGGGCGTCGTAGATGTCCGGGCCGCGCAGCAGCGGGATCCGCTCCCGCACCCGCGCCGGCGAGGCCTTGTACGGGCCGTCGAGCGGGTAGCCGAGCACGATGCCGTCCTCGCCCGGCTGCACCTCGTCCGAGCGGAACTGCAGCGGCGTGGCCTCCAGGTCCGGCACCGCGAGCACCGCGATGTCGATCTTCGGGTCGTACGCCACGACCGTCGCGTCGAACTGGCCGCGGCCGACCTCGATCGTCACCTCGTTGGTGCCGGCGACGACGTGCGCGTTGGTCATGACCCGCTCGGGCGCGATCACGAAACCGGTGCCCTCCAGGGCGCGCGAGCACGACGGCGCGCGACCGCGGACCTTGAGCACCGAGGACTTCAGCCGGTTCGCCACCGGGGAGTTCGCGAGCTGGCCGTCCGGCGGCTCGACCTCCTTGAGCGGCGTGCGGTTGAACGGGTCCATCGCCTGCGGGAAGCCCGAGACGTCGAAGAGCTTCTGCAGGTCGCCGGAAAGCACGCGGGCGGCCTGCGGCATGGTCTGGTCGACCTTGCCGAGGATCACCGACTGCTTGAGCGACGAGGTGAGGTCCGGCAGACCGACGACCGAGGTCAGCGGCAGCGCGATCATCCACGCCACCACGAACACGACCAGGCCCTGCACGATCGCGCCCAGCGCGTTGTCCGCGCCCCGCAACGGTGACGCGTTGACCCGGGCCTTGATCGTCCGGCCGATGTAGACGCCGATCGTCTCGCCCAGCGCCACGAGCAGCACGACGACGCCGACCGCGAACACGACCTTGGTGACGACGTTCTCGAACTGGGACACCAGCAGCGGTGCGATCTGCGTGCCGAGGATCAGGCCGACGAGCACACCGACGAACGCGGGGAGCGCGACGACCATGCCCTGCCTGGCCCCGGACAGCGCGGCGACCGCGGCAAGGCCCAGCACGAGCAGGTCAACCCAGTTCAACCCGAAACCTCCGCCTCACTGTGTAGCGCGCAACGCTAGTTCAAGGTCACGCACATCGGTCGCATCCCACGGCTGTTCCCAGCCGCCGAGTGCGATCAGGCCGTTGATCAACCCCGCGGTGAAGCCCCACACCAGCATGCCCGGCGCGGAGAAGGCCGCTCCGACGTAACCCGCGGGGTGACGCACCCGGAACCTGTTCGCGGGATCGGCGAGGTGCGACACGGGCACCCGCGCGACGGCGGCGGTCTCCGCCGGGTCGACGGGGGCGACGGGGCTCGGCTGTTCCCAGTAGGCGAGCACGGGCGTGACCACGAACCCGGACACCGGCACGTACAACTCCGGCAGCAGGGCCAGCGGTCTCACTCCTGACTCAAGTACACCGGTCTCCTCGTAAGCCTCGCGTAATGCCGTGGCCACGGGTCCGTCGTCGGTCTCGTCGGCCGCGCCGCCGGGGAAGGCGACCTGGCCGGGATGCGAGCCGAGCGTGTCCGACCGGCGCAGCAGCAGGATGTCGGGCCCGTGCTCCTCGTTCTCGCCGAACAGCATCAGCACCGACGCCTTGCGGTACGCGCGCGTCGGAGCGCGCGGGTCCCGCATGAACGTTCGTGCGTCGATCGTCTCGGTGGCCTTGGCCAGGCGCTGCATCCAGTCGGGTGGCTCTGTTGCCTCCGTCATCGAACCGCTCTCTCCACCTGCTCGGGTGCCGTGAAGTACGGCGGGTCCACGATCTGCCGGACCTGACCGTCCGCTGCTACGTAATACGTGGCGGGAAGCGTTATCGGCGCCTTCACCCGCTTGCGCAGCTCGTCCGCCCCGTCGTAGACCGCGGGCAGCCGCACGCCGAGCCGGGCGAGCAGCTCCAGGCCGTCCGCCTCCGTGCTCTTCACAAGAACAGGGACGACCGGGACGGCACCTGGTTGCTTCGCATAGGTTTCCAGCACGGGCAGCTCCTCCTGGCACGGCTGGCACCAGGACGCCCAGAAGTTGATCAGCAGCGGACCCTTCAGCGCGAGGGCCGTCCGGGTGCCGTCGCCGAGGCACGTCACGTCGACGCCGCCTTCACCCGCCGGGTGGCACGCCCTGAGCTGAGCCTGCGCGCGCAACGCGGCCACGTCCTGCGCCGGGCGGGACGGTGTGGGCGGCGGCTCCGCGTTCTCGCCACGGGGCCACAGCGCCACGGCACCCGCCAGGCCGAGGACGAGCACGACGACGAGCCAGCGCGTGCGGTTGTTCACCCTCCTAGCTTCTCACCGGCCCGTACCCGCTCGGCGAGCTCGATCAGGTGCGGCTTCTCGTCGCCCTTCACGAGCTTGGCCGCCTTGTCCGGATCTTCGGGGCCGAGACCGTACGACGGGCAGTCCTTCATCAGCAGACAGGCCCCGCAGGCAGGGGTTTTGGCGTGGCAGACGCGGCGGCCGTGGAAGACGATCCAGTGCGAGGCCATGGTCCAGTCGCGCTTCTCGATCAGTTCGCCGACGGCGTACTCGACCTTGACGGCGTCCTCGAGGTCGGTCCAGCCCCAGCGGCGCACGAGCCGGCCGAAGTGGGTGTCGACTGTGAGCCCAGGCACATCGAACGCGTTGCCCAGAACCACGTTGGCCGTCTTGCGTCCTACACCGGGGAGCTTGACCAGCTCCTCCATGTTGCCCGGAACCACACCGTCGTGCCGCTCCACCAGAGCGGCACCGAGACCCAGCAGAGACGTCGCCTTGTTCCGGAAGAAACCGGTGGGGCGGAGCATCTCCTCGAGTTCCGTCCGGTCGGCGCCGGCGTAGTCGGCGGCCGTCGGGTACTTCGCGAAGAGAGCGGGAGTGACCTCGTTGACCTTCTTGTCGGTGCACTGCGCGGACAGGATGACCGCCACGACGAGCTCGAGCGGCGTGGTGAAGTCCAGCTCGCAGTGCGCGTCGGGGTATCCCTCGGCCAGCACGCGCACCATCCGGCGGGCCCTGCGGGTCAGGCCGAGCTTGGTTTCCGGTTTCTTGGTTGCGGGCACTGATCCAGAGTAGTCAACACGCCGGAACCGACCCCTAGATCCGCACTCGAATCCTTCATGCGCCACACTTCGGAGCATCATGACTGCCTGGCTTGTGATCGTCGTTCCGATCGTGATCATGTTCTTCGCGCTCTTCATGGAGCGCGTCGAAGCGAAGCTCCGGCACGTTGCCGTGCAGGAGAACGAGGTCGAGGAGTTCCTGGAGTCCGCCAGGCCCGAAGAGGTCAAGGCGCTCTACGGACACGGCATCGGTCGCGCCCTCGACATGTTCCGCCTCCGTCGTCGTGGTCGCGGTGGGTCGCGCAAGCGCGTCCGCTGACGGTGGCGCGTTGACCGGCACCCGAATGGCGTAGACTGGCTCGTTGGGCTCTGGATCGAGTCAGTCTTGTTGTTCCGACTAAGACGGCGAGCCGGGCGGCGATCCACAACGCAGCCCTTAGACTGCAACGCAGTGATCGGCGGCACGGCGCTGACTCCACCAAAGATGGTGGTAGGCGTGCCGTCGCGTCGATTAGGAGGGACGAGGTGGACGAGACCCTGGCGCGAGCGGGCATCTTCCAGGGGGTGGACCCGGCGGCCGCAGAGGCGCTGGCGACGACCCTGGAGACGGTGGAGTTCCCGCGTGGCCACGTGATCTTCGCGGAGGGTGAGCCGGGCGATCGCCTGTACATCATCCAGTCCGGCAAGGTGAAGATCGGCCGCAAGTCGCCGGACGGCCGCGAGAACCTGTTGGGGATCTTCGGGCCCTCCGACATGTTCGGCGAACTGTCCATTTTCGATCCCGGCCCCCGCACGTCCACTGCGACGACGGTGACCGAGGTGCGCGCGGTGTCCATGGACCGCCCCGCGCTCCGCCAGTGGATCACCAACCGGCCGGAGATCGCCGAACAGCTGCTGAGGGCACTGGCCCGCAGGCTGCGCCGGACGAACTCGATGCTGGCCGACCTGATCTTCACGGACGTGCCCGGCCGCGTCGCCAAGGCGTTGCTGCAGCTCGCGCAGCGCTTCGGCTCGCAGGAGGCCGGCCTGCTCCGCGTCACGCACGACCTGACGCAGGAGGAGATCGCCCAGTTCGTCGGCGCGTCCCGCGAGACCGTGAACAAGGCACTCGCCGACTTCGCGCACCGCGGCTGGCTGCGCCTGGAGGGCAAGAGCGTGCTGATCCTGGACCCGGAGCGCCTCGCGCGCCGCGCCCGCTAGGGATCCTTCCGCGCTGGTCGTCCGTTCGCCTCTTTCGTCGGGCGGACCGACCAGCCGCTCAGCGGAGCCTGTGAAGCAACACAAAGGACCGGGCGCCACCCCCGACGTGGCGCACCGGTCCTTTGTGTTGCACGGCCCATCCCCCGACGGACCGTGCTTTCCATCCTCTGGTGCGTAGGCCCCGACCCTCAAACCAGAGGTTGGTCTCGGTCGACGAGTCAACTTTCGCACGTTGCCACCCCGACCGCTCAAGTCCTTTCACCCTCAAGGACCTCGTGCGTCGCCGATTCGTTGCATCTTTCACCCGGTCATCCCATTCCCGTGACCCAATCGCAACAATCGTGACCCTGCGCACCCGATCTGGTACCTCCGTACCACGTTTGGCATACTGGTACGCATGTCCCACTCTGCCCGTCTCTCCGACTACCGTGCTGCCCTGACGACCCCCGGCATGCGCGGCCCCGTGGTCGCGTCGCTGCTCGCCCGCCTGCCCATCGCCATGGTCGGGCTCTCGCTGCTGCTCTACGTGGAGCGCGCGACGGGGTCGTTCGCGGTCGCCGGTCTGGTCTCGGCGGCGGCGCTGGTGGGCGTGGCTCTCGGCTCGATCGTCCAGGGCAGGCTGATGGACCGCCTGGGTCCCACCCGCCCGCTGCTCGCCGTGACCGCCTTCTTCGCGGTGTTCGTGACCGTCTCGGTGATCGCCGTCGAAGCCGGTGCGCCGGTGTTCGTGCTGGTCCCGCTGGCCTTCGGCGTCGGCGCGACCGAGCCGATGGTGGGCTCGGCGTCGCGTGCGCTGTGGGAGCGGATGGTGCCGGCCGGCCCGACGCGGATGGCGGGCTACGCCTACGAGGCGATCAGCATGGAGGTCTTCTTCATCCTCGGACCGGGTCTCGCCGGCGTGCTGGTGGCCGCCCCGTGGGCAGGTACCGGCGTCGTCGTAGGTGCCGTGCTGATGGTCGTGGGCGCGCTGTGGTTCGCGTTCAACGGCATCGTGCGCGCCTGGGGCCCCGTCAAGCAGGCCCCGCGCCCGTTGCTGGGCGCGTTCGCCTACCCCGGCATGCGCACGGTCGCGCTGGCCGCACTGGGCTTCGGCGTGACCATCGGCTTCGTCGAGGTGGCCGTGCCGGCGTTCGCGAAGGCCGCGGGCCACGCCTCGATGGGCGGCCTGATGCTCTCGCTGTGGTCGATCAGCTCGGTGATCTTCGGCGTGCTCTACGGCATGCGCCCGTGGCCGCGCCCGATGTACCTGCGCCTGCCGGTGCTGCTGGCCGGCTTCGCGCTGCTCGCGTTCCTGCTGGCGATCCCGGCCACGCTGGTCGGCCTGGGCGTGGCGCTGTTCCTGGTCGGCACCATGATCACGCCGCAGTCGACCGCGCACTCCGCGGCGATCGAGCAGGTCACGCCGAACGGCATGGCCGCGGAGGCGTTCGGCTGGGTGATCACCTCGGTGACCGTCGGCCTCGCCATCGGCCAGGGCCTCTCCGGCCAGCTGATCGAGCACTTCGGCACGCGGCCGGCGTTCGTCGCTTCGGGTGTGGCCGGTCTGCTGATCGCGCTGGCGGTCTGGTTGTTGCGCGGCACCGTGCAGCGGGGCGTGCCCGCTGAGGCGCCGGCGCGCTCCGAGATGGAGCTCGCGGCCCGCTAGGCGGGCCTCGCTGTTCGGCCCGGCTGGGCGGCGAACACAGGGCGGCGTTCGGGCACCGGCCCGGTGCGGCTGGGTTGTTCGCGGCGTCTGGTTGTTGCGCGGCACCGTGCAGCGGGGCGTGCCCGCTGAGGCGCCGGCGCGCTCCGAGATGGAGCTCGCGGCCCGCTAGGCGGGCCTGCCGCGCTCCCCAGACGGAAACTCGCGGCCCCCACCTTCCCCAGACGGAACGCGCGGCCCTGCGCTCCCAGACGGAAACGCGCGGCCCACCTTCCCTAGACCAGAACCCGCGGCCCCGCGCTCCCCACCCGGAGACGCGGGGCTGCCGCGTTTCCTCAGGCCACCGAGCGCATCGGCACGACGAGGTAGGTGAGCTCGACGCCGTCCTCGCCCGGCGGCGACGTCAGCACCGTCGAGCGCAGGCCGTCCTGGATCCTCAGCTCGATCCGGCGGCCTGCGAACGCCTTCAGCGCGTCCGCCAGGTAGCGGGCCTGGAAGGTCTTGGTCAGGCGGTCGCCCTCGACGGTGGCCTTGACGAACTCCTCGGACTCGCCCTGCTGCGGGTCGCTGCCCTTGACCCTGATCTCGCTGTCCTCGACCTGGATGGTCACGGCCTGGTGCGGGCCGCCGTAGGGCGTGGCTCTGCGGACGGCGCGGGCGAGCGCGTCCGCGTCCACGAGCACCGTGCTGTCGATGACTGCCTCCAGGAGTCGGCGCGCCCGGTCGTCCGGGAACGGAGCGGCCAAGAGTGCGGTGGAGATCGAGTTGGTGCCCCAGGCGAGACCGATGCGGTCGGTGTTCGCGTGCAGGGCGACCTTGCCGTGGGCCTGCCGGGCTGCTTCGACGAGAGCCTTCGCAGGTACCAACAGGTCTAGTTGACCTTGTTGTTCCCACGGAAACGTGGCGTACGCCATGCGGTAGCGGTCTGTGGCCATGACGTGCAGCTTGTGCTCGTCCGACTGGATCCGGATGCCGGTGAAGATCGGCAACGCGTCGTCCTTGCTCGCCGCGCCCGCCACCGCCGCGATGGCGCTCAGCCTCGCCGCGTCGATGTGGCCCTGCAGCGGCGGCAGCTCCGGGACGCCGGGGTGGTGGTCGAGGTCGAGGAGCGGCAGCGCGAACCTCGACGTGGGCGTGCGGACGGCCAGCCGCTGCCCTTCGACCACGAGCCTCACCTGCGGGTCGTCGAGCGCCTGGAGGGTCGCGGCCAGCGGCTTCGCCGGCACGAGCACCTCGCCCTCGGTGTGGACCGTCGCGGTGATGCTCAGGCGTACGCCGTGCTCCTGGTCGCTGCCCGCGATCTCGACGTCGGTGCCCGCACGGAGCCGGAGCCCGGCGAGCACCGGGTCGAGCACCCTGGTCGGCAGCAGCCGCGCCACCTCGGCGGCGGCACCGGCGAGCTCGGCTGTCGTGGCGGTGAGGTCCATGCTCGGGACGCTAGCGGGCACCCCCGACAATTTTGGACGGCTGGATCGCGGAGGAACGGAGCGGATTCGTGGGCGGTTGTCTGATCTGCGCGAAGCACCGGGGCTCCGGGCCCCTGGTGGGACCGGTGGTGTTCGCCGACGACCTGGTCGTCGTGTCACACCGGCCTGGTGGCGTGGTGGGTTATCTGTTCGTGGAGACGCGTCGGCACGTTGCGGCGCTTGACCTGCTCACCGTGGAGGAGGCGGAGGCCGTGGCGCGGGCGGTGCGGGCGGTCGCCGTGGGATTGCGGGCCGAGCTGGACCCGGAGTTCGTGTTCTCGGCTGTTGCCGGGCGGTCCGTGGCGCACTTCCACCAGCACGTGTTCGCCCGGCATCGGGGGACGCCGCCGGAGCTGGCGTGGACCGAGGTGCGGTGGCCGGGTGCACCCACCGGTGACGCGGCCGAGCTGTGCGCCCGGCTCGGCGCCCACCTCCGGTGAGACCTCAGGCACCGGCCTTGGCGCGGGCCAGGTCGATGATCCGCTGCAGGTGCAGCCCGCGCCGCGCGTCGCACTCGTGGGCGGTGGTGCCGCTGTGCACCATGGCCACGAAGTCGTCGAGCAGGTTCGTGAAGCACTCCAGCGCGGGCGTGTCGCGGTTCGTCAGCGTGCGGGCGCCGTTGGTGCCGAAGACGGTGAAGTCGGCGAACGGCGGTTGCAGCGGCAGCGACAGGCACAGCGAGACGGTGCTGGTGGCGCCGCCCGAGTGTTGCAGAATCAGTTGCCACAGGCCGGTGTCCGAGACGTTCGCCGCCAGCACGTCGGTGATCTCGCCCAGTGCCGCGTCGAGCAGGTCGAACGCGTGCGGGCCCACGTCGTCCAGCGCGCCCTTGTCGTGGCGCCACGGGGAGTTCGAGAACGGGCCGTCGAGCAGTGCGCCGGAGATCCAGCGGCTGTCGGCTCCGGTCCAGCCGCCCGTGCGGTGCAGCTGGGCCAGCATCTCCTTGGTCTCCGGGGCGTAGCGGCGGGTCAGCACGACCAGGGACGCGACGCCGGCTTCGGTGACGGCGTCGACGAGCGTCGAGGCGACCTCGACGCTTTCCGCGATCGGCTTCTCCAGCACGAGGTGCTTGCCCGCCCGAGCGGCCTCGATCGCCATCGGGCCCTGCACGCCCGGTGGCACGCAGAACGCCACGGCGTCCACAGTGGACAGCATCGCGGAGTAGCCGGAGAACGGCTCGGCGCCATGGGCGTGAGCCAGTTCCGCGGCCGTCTCCGGACGTCGGGCCCACACGCCGGTCAGCGTGGTTCCCGGGTGGTTCGCGATGCCGGGGGCGTGAATCATCTGGGCCCACGGTCCGGCGCCGACAAGTCCTACGCGCAGCTGTTCGTCCACTCGCACATCCTGCCTCAGGAGTAACTCGCCTTGGGGACGAAGATCTCGCCTCCGTTGTCGAACTTCAGGCGCAGGCCGTCCGCACCGGACTCCCGCTCGGGGTCGTGGTCCCAGCCCGCGGGCACGGTCACGACGTGGCCGCGGTCCGGCGACGGGCCGAGCCAGATCTCGTAGTGGGTGCCGCCGACGAGCCGGTCGACCTTCTTCACGTACACGCCGGGCGCGGTCGAAGTCGGATCGACGCTGATCACGGTCGTGCTGTCCGGCACGAACATCACCACGCCGGCCACGGCGGTGAGACCGGTGCCCATCACCGCCCCCAGCAGGAACAGCAGGATCTTCACCAGACAGCCGGAGACGTTCGTCGCCATCACACCATCCTCGGGTAAGCGCGGTCGTACGCTCGGAGAATGCCCGACGACATGACCCTGCCGGGACACCTGGTACCCGCGCAGCCCGTCTCCCAACCCGCCGAGGCCCGCGATGCCGTCACCGTGGTCCTGCTCCGCGACGGCGCCGAGGGCGTGGAGGCCTTCCTGCTGCGCCGCGTCACGGGCATGGCCTTCGCGGGCGGCATGACCGTCTTCCCCGGCGGGGGCGTCGACCGGCGGGACGCCGACACGTCCGTCGCCTGGGCCGGTCCCCTGCCGCGGTGGTGGGGCGAGGTCTTCAGCGTGGACGAGTCGCTGGCCCGCGCGTTCGTGTGCGCGGCCGTGCGCGAGACGTTCGAGGAGTCCGGCGTCCTGCTGGCCGGTCCCGACGCCACCTCCGTCGTCGCGGACACCTCGGCCTACTCCGAGGCCCGCCGGCAGCTGGTCGACCGCGAGCTCTCGCTGGCCCAGTTCCTCGCCTCCGAAGGCCTGGTCCTGCGGGCGGACCTGCTGCGGCCGTGGGCGAACTGGGTGACCCCGCGCGAGGAACCCCGCCGCTACGACACCCGCTTCTTCGTCGCCGCGCTGCCGTCGGGCCAGAAGGCGGACGGCGAGACGACCGAAGCCTCCGACGCGTCCTGGCAGACGCCCGCGGCAGCCGTCCGGGACGCCAAGGATGGCCGCCGCATGCTCATGGCGCCCACCTGGCGCACGCTCGAGGAGGTGGGCGCTCTGGGCAGCGTCGAGAAGGTGATGGCCGAGCAGCGCAGCGTCGAGAAGATCATCCCCAAGCTGATCCGCGACGGCGACGTCATCCGGGTGGTGCTGCCGTGAGCGGCTCCCCGTTGATCGGCGCCCGCGCCGCGCACCCGCTCTACGGCGAGCTCCGCCAGGTCACCCCGCACGCCGCCGTGCTGCTGGCCGACAACCCGTCGCCGATGACGCTCGACGGCACGAACACGTGGCTGCTCAAGACGCCGGACGCCGAGTCGTACGTCGTGATCGACCCCGGTCCGCTCGACGACGCGCACCTCCAGCGCGTCGCGTCGTTCGGCCCGGTCTCCGAGATCCTGCTGACCCACGGCCACCCGGACCACTCCGACGGCGCCCGTGCGTTCGCGGAGCTGGTGAAGGCCCCGGTGCGCGCGCTCGACCCGACGTTCACCTACGGCTCAGAAGGCCTCGTGGACGGTGACGTGATCACCAGCTCCGGCCTGGAACTGCGCGTCCTCGGCACGCCCGGCCACACCAGCGACTCGCTGTGCTTCGTGATCGACGGCGAGGCCGTGCTGACCGGCGACACGGTGCTGGGCCGCGGCACGACGATCGTGGCGCACCCGGACGGCAAGCTCGGCGACTACTTCGAATCGCTGAAGCTGCTCGCCGAACTACCGGAGAACACCGCGGTTCTGCCCGGTCACGGCCCGGAGCTCGCGGACGCCGGCGAGGCCGCACGGATGTACCTCGCGCACCGCACCCAACGACTGGAACAGGTCCGCCGCGCCGTGGCACAGCTGGGCGGCGCGCCGACCCCGCGCCAGGTCGTCGAGGTCGTCTACGCGGACGTGGACAGGGTGCTGTGGCCCGCCGCCGAGTGGTCGGTGCAGGCCCAGCTCGAGTACCTGCGGACCGGCTACTGAGACTGGTGGCCGTTGTTCGTGGCCCCGAACGCCGACGGACGCGACGACCGGTCGATCTGCCAGCGGCCGCTGTCGGAGCCGTTCGCCCCGGTCGTCTGCTCCCGCTGCGCCAGCTCCTCGTGCAGCTGCTGTAACAGGGCCCGTTCGCGCTCGCTGAGGTTCGCGTCCACCGAGGACGGCTCGGCGGGCTCGGCGAGGGCGGCCTGCAGTGCCGCCAGCTCGTCGGCCTTGAGCTCGGTGGTCACCTCGGCCCGGTTGATCGGGACCGGCTCGGGGAGCGTCTCGGCCTCGGGTTCGGCGGACACCATCGGGATGCGCTTCACGGGCTTGGGCGGGAAGGGCTGCGACCCCTCCAGCGTCGGTGCGGAACGGGTACGACGTGAGCCGGTCTCTTCCTGTGGCTCCGGCGCCGGTGTCGGCTCGGCCACCGGCGCCGGAGCGGGAAGCTCTTCGTTCTGGTCGAACCAGGCCGCGGTCTCGTGGGCCATGGCCGGCTGGGGCGCGGGAGCCGCCATCGGCGCTCCGGAGACCGGCACCGCACGCGACGACGTCATCGCGGACGCGTGGTAGTCGCCGAGCTGCGCGCCGGTGGTCAGCACCTCGACCGCGGCGCGGACGCCTGCCTTGCGCAGCACCGAGTCGACCCGGTACGCGGTCGCGGGCGCGAATCCCTGCGGACCGATGTCCACCAGCACCACCCGCTGTGGCAGCGGGCCGGGCGTGGACCCCGTGGGCGAGGAGCGCCAGACGCACCGCACCGAACGGACGTCGGGCAGCACCGACACGGCACGCGACAGCGGACCGGCGATGTCCGAGACCGGGTCGGTCTCGGACGTGAAGCGGTGCCGGATGAACGGCAGCATCTCGACCACCGGCAGGCGGTCGGTGAACGCCGCGTCCGAGCGCACCTCGTGCAGGATCCACGTGATGGCCGCGCGCTCGTCCGGCAGCACGGGGATGCTGCCCGCGAGAAGCGTGCCGACGAGCAGTTCGATCGATCGGTCCAGTTCTCCGACCGCGAGGAACTCGCGTGCCTGCGACAGGGCGTCGTCGTCGACGCGCCCGGCCATCGACAGCAGGAGATCGTGCAGACGGACCGGCAGGCCGACACCGTCGTTCGTCACGTCATGTCTCCTTAGCTGAGCACCAGGTGCTCCTCGGACTCGGCGCCGGCACACACCAGCTCCGATGCCGCCAACGCCGCCCGGTGGTAGGGCGGAAGGTCCAGACCGGACGGCACGACCTCGACGCACGGGTCGTGTTCGCCCAACGCCCGAAGCACGCGCTGCAACTCGCCGGTCAGCCGGGCGTGGCCGGTGGTGGCCGCCACCAGCAGGACGCGGTTGATCCCCGAGGGACCGATGCGCCAGCAGGTGCGAACCTCCCCGACCCCGTGCCGGCCTCGCAACGTGGCACCGAGGACGACGGTCGCGGAATCCCCCATCGCCACCCGATCGGGTGATTCCGGGGAAAAGGTGTAGTCGGTGGGGGGCAGTTCGTCCAGCCCTTTGACCGAACTGACCGCACCGGGTTCCGCCCCGTAGGGCACCAGCGCGCCCTGCAAAAGGCGCAGTTCATGATCGGTCAGAGGGATGCGTCCGTGCAGCAGGGTCCGGGGCAGCGACCGCGCGAGCACCGCATACGCGTCGGAGGCCGCCCAGTCCCGGTACCGCCACAGCAGGTCGTCCGGAAGGCGCCCGGCGAGCCGCAGCAGCAGTTCGTGGCACGTGTCCGACATGTCACACCTCGACGATCAGTTCGATCTCCACTGGAGCGCCGATCGGCAGCTCTGCGACCCCCACGGCCGACCGGGCGTGCTTGCCCGCGTCTCCGAAGATCTCACCGAGCAGTTCGGAGGCACCGTTCACGACACCCGGCTGCCCCGTGAAGCCCTCGGCGGAGGCCACGAACCCGACAACTTTCACGACTCGCTTGATCGAGTCAATCCCCACGAGCGCGTCCACGGCGGCGAGCGCGTTGAGGATGCAGGTCGCGGAGTACTGCTTGGCCTCCTCCGGGGAGACCTCGGCGCCGACCTTGCCGGTGGCGGGGAGCTTGCCGTCGACGAACGGCAGCTGGCCGGAGGTGAACACCCACGAGCCGCTCTGGGTGGCGGGCACGTAGGCGGCGAGCGGGGCGGCGACGGCGGGCAGCTCGATGCCGAGGTCCTTCAGGCGGGTGCTCCAGGTGCTCATGCCTTCACCCGCTTCAGGTACGCGACGTGCTGCTCACCGGTCGGATTCGTCAGCACGGTGACCAGCTCCCAGCCGTCCTCGCCCCACTGGTCGAGGATCTGCTTCGTGGCGTGGATCAACAACGGCACGGTCGCGTACTCCCACTTCGTCATGCGCGGAGCCTAACTTGCCACCCGATCGCCCTCTGCGCGGTTCACGCACTTCGGGCTACCTTGATCACATGGAGACCTGGCGGATCGTCGCCACCAGCCTGTTCGCGCTCGGCGGGCTGGTGATGGTGCTCGTCGCCATGGCCCAGGTGCGTGACCGCAAGCACAGCCGGCGCGCACAGGTCCTGCAGGCAGGGCTGATCGGACTCGTCGTCGTGGTCGTCGTCACGGCGAGCATCGCGCTGTGGCTGCCATCGGTCGTGGCCTGGGCACTGGTCGCCGCGACGGCCATGGCCGTTCTCTTCCTCACCATGGTCGATTGACCGACCGGTCCACCTCCGGCCGATTTCACACCTAGTCTGGACGTGTGACGTCGTGGACCGAGGAGCTGACCCGAGCCCGCCTGCACGTGGTCTCCGGCAAGGGCGGCACCGGCAAGACCACGGTCGCGGCGGCGCTGGCGCTCGCGCTGGCCACCGGCGGCCGCCGGGTGCTGCTGATCGAGGTCGAGGGCAGGCAGGGCATCGCCCAGCTGTTCGACCGGGCCCCGCTGCCCTACGCCGAGGAGCGGATCGCGGCCGCGCCCGGCGGAGGTGAGGTGCACGCGCTCGCCGTCGACGCCGAAGCCGCGCTGCTCGAGTACCTGGCGATGTTCTACAACCTCGGTTTCGCGGGCCGCACGCTGCGCAAGATGGGCGCCATCGAGTTCGCGACCACGCTCGCGCCCGGCCTGCGGGACGTGCTGCTGACCGGCAAGGTCAAGGAGTGCGTCAACCGGACCGGCGCGGACGGCCGCCACCTCTACGACGCGGTCGTGCTCGACGCGCCGCCGACCGGGCGGGTGGTCAAGTTCCTCGACGTCACCAAGGCCATGGCCGACCTCGCCAAGGTGGGGCCGATCAAGGGCCAGAGCGACGGCGTCGTGCGGCTGCTGCACTCCGGTGACACCGCGGTGCACCTGGTGGCGCTGCTGGAGGAGATGCCGGTGCGCGAGACCCTGGACGCGGTCGCCGAACTCGACGGCGCCGACCTGCGGCCGGGTGCGGTGCTGGTGAACCGGGTGCACGCGGAACGCCTGCCGGCCCGGTCGATCCCGGTCGCCGCCGAGGGCAGGGTCGACGAGTCGCGGGTGCGCGCCGGGCTCACGGCCGCCGGGCTCGACCTCGACGAGTTCACGCTCGAGGGCCTGGTCGACGAGACGGTGGAGCACGCCATCCGGGTGCAGTCGCAACAGGAGGCGAAGGAGCTGCTCGGCGAGTCGGACCTGCCGACGGTCGAGCTGCCCGAACTGACGGACGGGGTGGACGTGGCCGCGCTGTACGAGCTGGCCGAGGTGCTGGTCGCGGCGGGTGTGCGGTGACCAGGCTCGAGTTCGACCCGTTGCTGGACGACCTGGACACCCGCGTGCTGGTGTGCTGCGGGTCCGGCGGCGTGGGCAAGACGACGACGGCGGCGGCGCTGGCGTTGCGCGCGGCCGAACGCGGCAGGCGCGTGGTCGTGCTGACGATCGACCCGGCCCGGCGCCTCGCGCAGTCGCTGGGCCTGCGCGAACTGGACAACCACCCGCGCGAGGTCGTCGTCGACGGCTTCGAGCCCAAGGGCGAGCTGTTCGCGATGATGCTCGACATGCGTCGCACGTTCGACGACATGGTGCTGACCCACGCGGGCCGCGACCGGGCCGACCAGATCCTGTCGAACCCCTTCTACCAGACCATTTCCTCGTCGTTCTCCGGCACGCAGGAGTACATGGCGATGGAGAAGCTGGGCCAGCTGGTGGCGCAGGACGAGTGGGACCTGATCATCGTCGACACCCCGCCGAGCCGGTCCGCGCTCGACTTCCTGGACGCTCCGCAGCGGCTCTCGACGGTGCTCGACGGCAGGTTCATCCGGATGCTCTCGGCGCCGGCACGGGCGAGCGGCCGCGGCCTGCTCAAGATCGTCGGAACCGGTTTCAGCCTTTTCACGCGGGCCGTGTCGACGATCGTCGGTGGCCAGCTGTTGCAGGACGCTTCAACCTTTGTTCAGGCTTTCGACAGCATGTTCGGCGGATTCCGCGAACGTGCCCAGCGCACGTACGAACTGTTGCGCTCACCCGGAACCGGTTTCGTGGTCGTCGCGGCGGCGGAACCCGACGCGTTGCGTGAGGCCAGCTATTTCGTGGAGCGGCTCAGCGCCGAGAAGATGCCGTTGTGCGGGCTGGTCGCGAACAGGACCCATCCCGTGCTCGCGGCGGACCTGCCGGCGGCGAACGCGCTCGCCGCGGCGGACGACCTCGACCGTTCCGGTGAGGCTCCGCTCGCCGCGGCGGTGCTGCGGCTGCATGCGGACCGGGTGGCAGTCGCCGATCGTGAGAAGCGACTGCTCGCCCGGTTCACACGTGCTCACCCCGGTGTCGCGCTGGTCGGCGTGCCCGCATTGCCTGCTGACGTGCACGACCTCGACGGCCTACGGGAGATGGGCCGCCGGCTCGCCGGGGAGTGAGTCCTAGCCGACCCTCGTGTCCTCGACGTGCTCCTGACGAGCGTTGTCGAGCAACTCGAACCACGAGTCGACGTCCGGACGGCGGCGCAGCAAAGCACGGCGTTCGCGCTCGGTCATGCCTCCCCAGACCCCGAACTCGATCTTGTTGTCCAGCGCTTCGGCCAGGCATTCCATGCGCACCGGGCAACCCAGGCACACGAGCTTCGCCTTGCGCTGCTCCGCACCTCGGACGAAGAGCTGGTCCGGCTCTTCGTCACGGCACGAAGCGTTGATACGCCAATCCCCCTGGTTCATATCCCCCACTCCTCAGTGCTGTCCAAATGTTGGAAATCCGCCACACCCCTGCCACGGATGCCGTAGCGTTCGAGCCACGGCTGCTTTCCTTGGACGTTGACGGACTGTAGTGCCGTTCGGTTCCACGTCCAACCCTGGGTCACCCGACTGTTACCTGTCTTGCGTATCTCTACTCATGCTGAGTAACGGCACTTACTGATCACCTTCACCCGTTCGTGTACGGCGTACGCTGACCTGCGTGCGAGTCAGGAATGGCGTGCTCAAGATGCTCGGCCTGTGCCTGCTGGCTGGGGTTCTCCTCGCCGGCATGCTGTTCCCAGTCGTGGGCGCGACGGGCCTCGTGTCCAACCGCGCGAGCGACACCGTGGACAGCATCTCGGCCGACCTCGTGACCACCGACCCCCCGCTGATCACGACGGTCACCGACAAGGACGGCGCGCCCATCGCGTACCTGTTCGACCAGTACAGAGTCCTGACACCACCGGAGAAGATCTCGCCGACCATGAAGGCGGCGCTGATCTCGGTCGAGGACCGCCGGTTCTACGAGCACCAGGGCGTGGACTGGAAGGGCACCATCCGCGCCGGCCTGACGAACCAGGTCAGCGGCGCCGTGACGCAGGGCGCGTCCACGCTGACCCAGCAGTACGTCAAGAACTACCTGGTCCACGTCGTGGCGCGGAACAACAAGCTGGAGCAGGCCAAGGCCCAGGAGCAGACCATCGCGCGCAAGATGCGCGAGGCCCGGATCTCGCTGCAGCTCGAGCGCAAGCTCGGCAAGGAGGAGATCCTCGCCCGGTACCTCAACGTCGTTCCTTTTGGTTCAACCATTTACGGCATCGCCGCGGCGGCACAGGCGTACTTCAACACGACGCCGGACAAGTTGACGGTTCCGCAGTCCGCGATGCTCGCCGGAATGGTGAACAGTCCGTCAGCACTCGACCCCGAGGCGTATCCGGACAAGGCTTTGGACCGGCGCAACAAAGTGATCGACAGGATGGTCGAGAACGACAAGCTGTCGCACGACGCGGGTGAGGCGGCGAAGAAGGAAGGGCTGGGTCTCGCGACTCCGGTCCGCACACCGCCGAACGGTTGTGTGGGCGCCGGTCCGGAAAACGGTTTCTTCTGCTCGTACGTCGTGAACTACTTGCAGCGCGCGGGTTTCAGTGAAGAGCAGCTGCGTACCGGTGGCTACACGATTCAGACCACTTTGGACAGAGCAGCCACCCAGCAGGCGAAGGCGGCGGCCGAGGCGGGCATCCCCAAGACCACCGAGGGCATCGCGAACACGATGGCGATCGTGAAGCCCGGCAAGGAGCGCCACGACGTGCTGGCACTGGTCGCGAACCGCGACTACGGACTCAAGGCCGACCTGCGCCAGACGACGTACGACCTGCCCAGCGGCGTGGAGAACAAGTTCGGCGCCGGCTCGGTCTACAAGGTCTTCACGGCCGCGGCGGCGCTGGAGAAGGGCCTCGGCATCGAGAACGTCATCCAGACGCCGACCTCGCACACCTCGCGGGTCTTCAAGGGTGGCGCCCAGCGCTGCCCGAGCACCGGGGAACCGGGCACGCGCTGGTACTGCCTGTCGAACTACGACTCGAACTACCCGTCGTCGATGACGCTGCAGCAGGCCCTCGCGACCTCGCCGAACACCGGCTTCGTGATCCTCGAGGAACAGACCGGCATGGACGCGGTGGTCGACATGGCGTCGCGGCTCGGCATGCGCGAGACGATGGCGACGAACCTGCAGGGCACGCGGCCGGACCCGAAGGCCAAGGACAAGCAGAACCGCATCTCGCAGACCGAGTTCTACAAGCAGAACGGCGGCAACGCGTCGTTCACCCTGTCCCCGGCGCCGGTGTCCACTCTGGAGCTGGCGAACGTCGCCGCGACCATCATGAGCGGCGGCAAGTGGTGCCCGCCGACCCCGATCGCGAAGGTGCTGGACCGCAACGGCAAGTCCGTCCCGGTCAACGAGGCGCCGTGCGAGCAGGTGGTCGCCGAGGGCCTCGCGAACGGCCTCGCCGTCGGCATGAGCAAGGACGACGTGGGCAACGGCACCGCCGCGGGGGCCGCCCGCAACGCGAAGTGGACCCGTCCGATGATCGGCAAGACGGGCACCACCGAGGAGTACAAGTCGGCGGCGTTCATCGGCGCGACCCCGGACTTCGCGGGCGCGGTGCAGACGTTCAACGACGGCACCAACCCGCGCCCGATCTGCGTGACCGGCACACCCCGGTTGTGCGGCAACGGCAACATCTTCGGCGGCACGGTCCCGGCCAAGACGTGGTTCGAGACGATGACGAAGCTGCACGCGAACCTACCGGTGTCGCAGCTTCCGCAGGTCGAACAGCGGTACCTGAAGGGTGGCCGCGAGATCCAGGTGCCCGACGTCGTGGGCAGGCAGGCGAACGACGCCGTGCGGATCCTGGAGCAGGCCGGCTACCGGTCGAGCCAGCAGACGATGAACTCCGACCAGCCGAAGGGGACGGTCGTCAGCCAGTCGCCGCGCGGCAACGCGTTGCGCGGCACGGTGATCGCGCTGTCGGTGAGCTCGGGGTACGTGCCGCCGCCGGTGGCACCGGAACCGACGAACCAGCCACCCACGAACGAGCCGCCGCCACCGGGCAATCCCGGCGATCCTGGCAATCCCGGCAACGGCAACAGGCCACCGATCACGCTGCCGACCGACCCCAGACCGACCCGTTAGCGGCCGGCCAGCATCTCCTTGAGGCGCCCGACGCTCGCGTCGACGTGGGCGCGGATCTCGGCGGCCGCCCGGTCGCGGTCGCCGAGGCGGATGGCGTCGAGGATGGCCGCGTGCTCCGCGATGACCTCGTCCGGCGTCTCGGACCTGGTGAGGACCGTGAGGTAGAAGCGCAGCTCCTTGGTCAACGCGGCGTAGAACTCGTCGAGCCTCGTGCTGTCGAGCAGCGCCACGATCGCCTGGTGGAACGCGAGATCGCGGTCGACGATCGCGCGGACGTCGCCGGTCCGCGCGGCTTCCCGCAGCCTGTCGAACGCCTCGGTGATCGCCTGGAGCTGCTCCGGCCGTGGCGTGCGGGCCAGTGCGGCGGTCTCCAGGCGTTCGCGGGCGGTGTAGAGCGCCTCGATCTTCTCCGGCGTGGGCGCGATGACGACGGCGCCGCGGTTGACCTCGTAGCGGACCAGGCCGGTCAGCTCCAGGATCCGCACGGCCTCGCGGATGGTGTTGCGCGCGACGCCCAGCTCGGCCGCGATCGCGCTCTCCCTGAGCCTGTCACCAGGGCCGAAGGCGCCGGCCATGATCCGTTCGGACAGTCCGTCGGCCAGCTGCTGGGCCGTGGTGGTGCGGCGCACTTCGAGGCCGTCGAGGGCTGCCATGTGGCCAGTTTAACGGGTTGCCCTACAGTTGAACTGTACTACAGTTCGCGTCATGGACCTGACGAAGTTCCAGGCACTCAGCTTCGACTGCTACGGCACGCTGATCGACTGGGAGACCGGTATCGCCGCGGTGCTCGCGCCGTGGGCACGGTCGGAGGGGCTCGAGCTCTCCGACGAGGAGTTGCTCCTCGCCTACGCGGACCAGGAGGCGGCCGTGGCGGCGCAGACGCCGGCCGCGTTGTACCCGGACGTGCTGGCGGCCGCGTTCCGCCGCACGGGCGAGGTGCTCGGGCGGCCGGTGAGCGACGAGTGGGCTCGGCGGCTGGGCTCGTCGGTGCCGGACTGGCCGGCGTTCCCCGACTCCGCGGACGCGCTGGCGCGCCTCGCCTCCCACTACCGGCTGATCATCCTGTCCAACGTGCACCGCGACGGGTTCGCGGGCAGCAACCGGCAGCTGCGCGGGGACTTCGCGGCGATCATCACCGCGGAGGACGTCGGCGCGTACAAGCCCGCCGAGAACCACTTCCGGGCGCTGGACACGACACTCGGTTCGCTGGGCATCGAGCGTTCGGGGCTGCTGCACGTGGCGCAGAGCCTGTTCCACGACCACGTCCCGGCCAAGCGGGAGGGGCTGCCGTCGGTGTGGATCAACCGGCGGCGCGACCGGCCGGGGTGGGGCGCGACGCCCCAGCCGTCCGGCGACTACAGCTACGACCTGGAGTTCGGGTCGATGGGCGAGTTCGCGGACGCGGTCGACAGGGCGTTCTGAACTGGGGTGCCGCAGCGGTTTCGGCCGCTGCGGCACGTGGCACTAGCTGGTGAGCCTGGACTTCACCGCGGCCGCGACACGGCCACCCTCGGCGCGTCCGGCGACCTCGGCGTTGACGGCCTTCATGACCTGGCCCATCTGCTTCGGTCCCGGCGTCTCACCGAGCTGCGCGGCGACGGCCTCGACGGCCTTGTCCACAATGGACGCGAGCGCGGAGTCGTCGAGCTGCGCGGGCAAATAGGCCTCCAGCACCGCGAGCTCCTGGCGCTCCAGCTCGGCCTTCTCGGCCCGACCGGCACCGTCGAAGGCCTCGGCGGCCTCCTTGCGCTTCTTCGCCTCCCGCGTGAGGACCTTCACGACCTCGTCGTCGGAGAGCTCACGGGCCTGCTTGCCCGAGACCTCCTCGTTCGTGACAGCGGTGAGCGCCATCCGCAGCGCACCCGCCGTGACCGTCTCCCGGGCCTTCATGGCCGCAGTCAGGTCGTTCTGCAGCCGCGTCTTCAACTCCGCCATGGCGCAGAACGGTACCGCCCGCGGGATGCCGCGCCGATCGAGTTAACCGTCTTCCGTACCCTTGACACGTGAACAAGCTCGGCCGAGCCCTCCTTGCCACGACCGCCGTCGGTGCCGCGACGATCGCGTACGCCGCGGGAATCGAGAGAAGGCACTGGACCCTGCGCACCGCCACGGTGCCCGTCCTGTCCCCCGGTGCCAAGCCGATCCGCGTGTTGCACATCTCAGACCTGCACATGACGCCGAACCAGGTGTCGAAGCAGCGCTGGGTCGCCTCCCTGGCCGACCTGAACCCGGACTTCGTCGTGAACACGGGCGACAACCTCGCGCACAAGGACGCCGTCCCCGGCGTGCTGCGCGCGCTCAACCCGTTGCTCGACAAGCCAGGCGTGTTCGTGTTCGGCAGCAACGACTACTACGCGCCCAGGCTCAAGAACCCGGTGCGCTACCTGCTGCCGTCCTCCAAGACCAAGCGCATCCACGGCGTGACGCTGCCGTGGCGCGACCTCCGCGCGGGCATGATCGAGCGCGGCTGGGAGGACCTCACCCATCTGCGCAAGACGATCACCGTCGCCGGCCAGGACATCTTCTGCGCGGGCCTCGACGACCCGCACCTCAAGCGCGACCGTTACGCCGACATCGCCGGCACCCCGGACCCGTCCGCCGCCCTGCGCCTGGGCGTCACGCACTCCCCGGAGCCGCGCGTGCTGGACCCGTTCGCCGCCGACGGCTACGACTTCGTGATGGCCGGACATACCCACGGCGGACAGTTGCGGGTGCCGTTCTACGGCGCTTTGGTGACGAACTGCGAACTGGACCGTTCGCGTGCCCGCGGTGTCTCGCGGTGGGGTTCGCACATGTGGATGAACGTTTCGGCGGGGATGGGCACTTCGCCGTACGCGCCGGTGCGGTTCTGCTGCCCTCCGGAGGCGTCCCTGCTGACCCTGGTTCCGCGGCCCGTCACGCCTGGTCAGGGCCGTAATGAGGGGGTCCGATTCGGTGCTGGGGCGGACATGATGTAGAGTTCTACTCGTTCCCAGCCGGGGTGTGGCGCAGCTTGGTAGCGCGCTTCGTTCGGGACGAAGAGGTCGCAGGTTCAAATCCTGTCACCCCGATTGAAACAAACAGATCAGCCTCTGTTCGCAGAAATGCGGACAGGGGCTGATCTGTTTTTCATCGCGATTGCGAGAGAAACCGCCGGACAACGAACTCCCGAATCATTTCCCACCGCGGCGCTCAGAGGTAGCGAACGCCGGTCAACTCCTCCGCCGCCGCCCAGAGCCGCCTGCCGATGGCCGGGTTGGTCGCGTCCCGGTTGAACTTCGCCTCGACCACCCGGCCGCGCGTCTCGAACAGGCCGGCCGGGCCGAAGAAGGTGCCGCCCGGGAGGCCGGGCTCGGGCGCGGCGCGAAGCTGCGGCAGGGTCCCGGCCCGGACTATTCCAAACGAATACGCAAAGTTAACCCGTTCAGGGGAAATTGACGGTTCAACTCACGTTGCGTAACGGCCGGCTTGATCCAATCGACGTAGGCGGTGGTTCGGCACTCGGTGACAATTCGGGAGAAGTCGCATGAACTCCGCCTCCGCCGTCAGGCCTGCTCATCGGTCGTGGCTCATCGTCGCGGCCCAGACCGTCGTGTTCCTGCAACTGCTGGCCATCGCCTACCTGCTGACCTCGGCCTGGGTCACGGCCGCCGTCGCGGCCGGGGTCGCGGTGGCCGTCCTCGCGGTGAGGGTGCTCTCGCGGGCGTCCCGCAAGGTCGACGAGATCTTCGAAGAGGAACTGCGCCGGCAATAGGCTCCGCAGGTCACCTGATGCGGCGTCTGACTCTAGTGTTGAGACGTGACGACGCATCCCTCTCCCAACGTTCCGGACCGGCTCTTCGAGGACCCGGCCGCCGAGACCCGGTGGCGCGAGCGGTTCACCGCTCCCCGGATGAGCCTGCCCGGCTGGGCCGACGACGCACCGGACCGGACCCTGTACGTCTCCAACGCGAGTGGCGTGTGGGAGATCTACTCCTGGGACCGCGCGACCGACGAGCACCGCAAGGTCACCGACCGCCCGAACGGCACGTCGCACGCCACGCTGAACCCGGACGGCACCGAGATCTGGTGGTTCGACGACCACGACGGCGACGAGTTCGGCGTCTGGGTGCGCGAGCCGTTCCACGCGGACGGCAGCAAGCCAGAGCCCGCGGTCGCGGACGTGACGCCGGGTTACCCGGCCGGTCTGGAGATCGGCCGCACCGTCACGGCGGTGGCCGCCTCGACCGACGACGGCACCACGGTGTGGCTGGCGCGCAACGGGACGAGCGAGGTGCTCTACCAGCACGTCAACGACGCCGGCGTGACCGCGCTGGCCAAGGACGAGTCGCTCGTCGTGATCGCGCACTCCGAGCACGGCGACAACCGGCACATGGCCCTGCGCGCGCTCAACGCCGAGAACGGCGAGACGGTCGCCGAGAAGTGGGACGGCAAGGGCAAGGGCCTCGACGCCATCTCGTTCAGCCCGGTGCGCGGCGACCAGCGGCTGCTGGTGCTGCACGAGCGCCGCGGCCGTGAGGAGCTGCTGATCTGGGACGTCGCCGCCGACACCGAGCAGGAGATCGTCGTCGACCTGCCGGGCGAGGTCGCCGCCGACTGGTACCCGGACGCGTCCGCGTTGCTGATCGTGCACACCCACCACGCCCGCAACACCGTGCACCGCTACGACCTCGCGACCGGCGAGCTGTCCACTCTGGACACCGCGCCCGGCGTGATCGGCTCCGCGGGCGTCCGGCCGGACGGCACCGTCGAGTACTCGTGGTCGTCCGCCGAGAAGTCCACGGTGATCCGCGCGCTGGCCACCGACGGCACCGAGAGCGTGCTCGTCGAGCCGCAGGGTGCCAAGCCCGCGACCTCGGCGAAGCTCGAGGACGTGTTCGTCGGCGACGTGCACGCGCTGGTCTCGAAGCCGGAGGGCGAAGGCCCGTTCCCCACGGTCTTCCTGATCCACGGCGGCCCGCACTCCTCCGACGAGGACCGCTTCTCCGCGTACCGCGCGGTGTGGCTGGACGCCGGGTTCGCCACCGTGCACGTGAACTACCGCGGTTCCAGCGGCTACGGCTCGAAGTGGCGTGACGCCATCGAGGGCCGGCCGGGCATCACGGAGCTCGAGGACATCGCCGCCGTGCACGACTGGGCGGTCGAGTCCGGGCTCACGGACCCGGCGAAGTCCGTCCTCAACGGAGCTTCGTGGGGCGGTTACCTGACCCTGCTCGGCGTCGGCACCCAGCCGGAACGCTGGTCCGTCGGCATCGCGGGCGTCCCGGTCGCGGACTACTTCGCCGCGTACGAGGACGAGATGGAACCGCTGCGGGCGTTCGACCGCGCGCTGTTCGGCGGTTCACCGGAGGAGCTGCCGGAGCTGTACAAGGAGTGCTCGCCGCTCACGTACGTCGACCAGGTCACCGCGCCGGTGCTGATCCTCGCGGGCGAGAACGACCCGCGCTGCCCGATCCGGCAGATCGACAACTACCTCGACGCGCTCGCCGCCCGTGGGCACACCTACGAGATGTACCGCTACGACGCGGGCCACGGCTCGTTGGTCGTCGCGGAGACGATGCGGCAGACGGCGGCCGAGGTGGACTTCGCGCGGCGCCACCTTCCCATCTGATTCCGGGCGGAAGTAACCTGGGTGACGGCGCTGCCGAGCGCCTCACCTCCTGATCGGTCACCCACGCTGACCGGCGTCGCGGAGGCAAAGGGGACTCCTGTCCTCCCGGCGCCGGTCAGTCGTGTGCACGAATGCGGCCCGGACGAGCGGAGCAGGGCGTGGGGAACGGCTCGCGCGCGTCCGCGAAAGGCACGCCATGACCGAGCAGAAGTCGTTCAAGCGCCTGGTTCGCGCCCGGATGGAGCGAACCGGCGAGTCCTACACCACCGCGCGCAGGCACGTGCTCAAGGATCCTCGGCCTGCTGGGCAGATGCACGATTCCTGGCTGTTGCGGGAGATGCTCGACGACGAGTGGTCCGAGGCGATGCTCGCCGGGCTCGCGGGCGGCATCGGGTTCATGTACTTCGTGTTCGAGTACAAGGGACACACGCCCACGATGACGATCGTGGCGCGGCACCACCCCGCGCCGTTCATCCCCACCGCGCTCCAGCACGCCAACATCGCGCACGAGGTCACGTCCACGACGTCCGCTCGCAAGGCCGAGGCCAGGCTCCGAGCCGCGGACGGGCCGGTGATCTGCCTGCTGGGCAAGGAGAAGCACCCGGTCGGGGTGCTCGGGGTCGACGGGGACGCGGTCACGGTGCACAACCGCGGCACGCACGTCCAGGCGCTCGACGAGTTCATGGCGAGCTGGGGACAGGGCAAGCACGAGATGATCACCATCGGCGAGCGGACGGGCGAGCCGGACGTCGCGGCAGCCGTGCGGATGACGTGCGAGCACCTCACGGGGCCGGTGCTCGGAAACAACTTCGACGTGAACTTCGGGTTCTCGGGGATGCGCAAGCTCGCGGAACAGCTGCGCGACAAGGGGAAGAACGGCTGGGCGCAGCGCTGGGCCGGCGATCCGGGGTTCGTGAGGCAACGGCTGCACGACTGTCTGGAGGCCGAGTACACGGCACCGGGCGCCACCCGGCCGCTCTACGCCGAGTTCCTCGCCGAGAACGACCTCCCGGGCGCCGAGGAGTTCAGGGCGGCGGGCCGGCTCTGGTCCGAGATCGCCAGGGGCGGCGACTACGACGAACTGGCCGGGAAAGTGGATGAGGCCCGCTCCGTCGAGGAGCGGGCCGTCCGTCAGCTGATGTTCTAGTGGTGTGGCTCGGAACGTTGCCACACCACTAAGCCGACTGGGCCTGCCACATCCAGTGCGCCTGCTCCAGCTCCTGCGTGATGCCGATGAGCAGGTCCTGGGTGACGAGGTCCGGCTTGTCGGTCTCGTCGATGCGGGTGCGCATGCGGGTGATCAGCGACGCCAGCACCGCCGTGATCGACTTGACGACCTGGTCCTCCTTCAGCCAGCCGGTCTCGATCTCGGGCACGCCGGACGACGCGGCGATCGTCTTCGCCGTGCCGTTCGGCGTGACACCGAGAGCGGCCGCGCGCTCGGCGACCTGGTCGGCCGCGGTGCGCGCCAGCACGACAAGCTCGTCGAGCTGGAGGTGGACGCTACGGAAGTTCTTGCCGATCACGTTCCAGTGCGCCTGCTTCCCGACCAGGGACAGGTCGACGAGGTCGACGAGCGTTGCCTGCAGCACCGCTCCGACGGCATCGCGGTCGGCGTCAGCCAACGGGCTGGTGATCGGGTTCTTGGCCATGGTGAAACGCGCCTCCTCAGACGGTGACGGTGAGCGCCACCTCGATGTTGCCGCGCGTCGCGTTCGAGTACGGGCAGACCTGGTGGGCCTGCTCGACGAGCTTCTCCGCGACCGCCTGGTCGAGTCCGGGGATCTTCACCGCGAGCTCGACGGCCAGCTGGAAGCCGCCGGTGCCGTTGGAACCGATCCCCACCTTGGCGGTTACCTCGGAGGAAGCGACCTGAATCTTCCCGGCGCGCGCGACGGCTGCGATGGCGGAGTTGAAGCACGCGGAGTAACCGGCCGCGAACAGCTGCTCCGGGTTGGTCGCGTCACCGCCGGGGCCGCCCATCTCCTTCGGGATCGACAGCACCTCGTCGATCACACCATCGGATGAACGAACCTCGCCGTTGCGGCCTTCGCCGTAAGCAGTCGCCTCAGCCGTGTACAGCGCTTCCATTCCGCTCTCCCTCGAGTCAGTGGCTTGCCTTCACTCCAGGAGAACGCATCGTGCACGACTTATCTGCCCGGTCGTGACTCAGTTCACGTCCAGTCGAGACGCCTGCCGCAGTGCGAACTCGGCCACCTGACGGCCGATCACCCGCAGGTTGCGGTCCACGTCGGCGTCCGAGCAGGCACCGTCGCCGTCGAACTTGACCTGGGCGGAGTTGATCGCGGCGCCCAGCGGGGTCGGCCAGCCGCGCAGCGCGTGCACGATCGAACGGACGGCGGCGAGCGTGTTCACCGCGGCCTGCCAGCCGTACGCGGCGGTGATGGTGCCGACCGCGCGGCCGTCGAGGTACGGGCGTTCGTCGTCGCGCAGGTCCTCGATGTAGTCGAGGGCGTTCTTGACCAGACCGGACACGGTGCCGTGGTAGCCGGGCGACACGACGATCACGCCGTCGCACCTGCGCAGGTCCTCGACCATCTTCATCGCGATGTCCGTGCGGTCCGGCACGGACGGGTCGTAGAACGGGAGCACCAGGTCAGGGCCGCTGTACTGGATCGTCTCCGCACCAATCTCGCGAGCACCCTCCAGGGCCACCCGCAGCGCCCGTTCGGACTGCGAGTCGGACCTGATCGAGCCCCCGATGCCCACCACCGTCACCGTCATGACAACGATCCTTCCACCTCCAGCTACCTGGAGATCCAGCACTACTCGCGAGTAACCTGCACCACATGTCCAACTTCCAGGCGGCCGCGCTGGCCGGTGCTCTCCGCTTCGCGTTCGGTCTCCCCCGTCCTGTGCGCCGGCTCATCGCCGGTACCCCGATCCGCCTGGACGGCCAGGACCTGCACCCCGAGGCGCAGCTGCTGCTCAAGCTCCAGCAGCTGTCCGGGACGGGGTGGCGCACGAGGACAGCATCCGAGAGCCGACTGGACCTGGAGTTGAGTACGAAGCTCGTCTCCGGTCCGAAGATCACCGGAGTGGGTACGCGGGAGCTCACGATCGGGGAGTTCGCCGGTCGTCTCTACACGCCGGACGGCCTCGCGGCGGGCTCCGCGTTGTTGATCTTCTATCACGGTGGCGGCTGGGTCACCGGCAGTCTGGAGAGCCACGACAACCTCTGCCGGTTCCTGGCCAGGGAGGCCGGTGTCCGGGTGCTCGCGGCCGACTACCGGCTCGCGCCGGAGTACCCGTTCCCCGCCGCGGCCGACGACGCGGCGGAGGTGCTGCGCTACGCCGTCACGAAGGCCGAGGACCTGGGCATCGACCCGAGGCGGATCGCGTTGGGCGGCGACAGCGCGGGCGGCAACCTGGCCGCGGTCACCGCGCACAGCGCCGAGGTCGACCTCGCGTTCCTGCTGCTCCTCTACCCCGCCGTGGACGCCTCGGTGCGCCGCCGCTCCCGCGAGATCTTCGGCAACGGGTTCTTCCTCACCGACGAGAAGATCGACTGGTTCATGGAGCAGTACGGCGCCGACGACAGGCACGACCCGCGCCTGTCGATCATGCTGGCCGAGGACCTGTCGACCCTGCCGCCCACCTACATCGCGACCGCTGGCTACGACCCGTTGCGCGACGAGGGCGAGGCCTTCGCGGAACGGCTGGCGGCCGAGGGTGTGCCGGTCGTGCTGCGCCGGCACGAGGGCCTGTTCCACGGCTTCGCGAACGTGCTCGGCGTCGGCGGGATCTTCCGCGAGGCCGTGTCCGAGGCCGTGGGCGCGCTCCGGACCGGTTTCGCGCTGGCCAACTCCGCTCAGGACGTGACCGAGACCGCCTGACGTCGGCGGCTGAAGATCCACCCGAGGCCGGCGACCACCAGTCCGGCCAGACCGGCGACGACGAAGCCGAGCGGGGGTCCGCTGTGGTCCACGGCGATCCCCGCGAGCGGCTGGCCGGCGGCGACGCCGAACGTGAACGCGGACCCCTGCAGTCCCAGCGCGAGCCCGCGGACAGAGGGCGGCGCGTGCCTGCTGATCAGCTCGGTCGAGGCGGTGATCGTCGGCGCGCACACGAAGTTCATCGGGATGAGCGCGAGCGCCAGCAACGCCACGTTGCCGTCGGCCAGGCCGACCGGGATCTCCAGCAACGCCATGCAGGCCAGCAGCACCACCCCGCCCGGCACCCGTTTGAGGCTGCCGTAGACGAGCCCGCCGATGGCCGAGGCGGCACACATCACCACGAAGATCAGGCCGAGCCAGCTCTGCCTGCCCGCGTGCTCCAGCGAGGCGATCGACGCGATCTCCATGCCGGACAACACCATCGTGGCGCCGAACGGGACGATCAACGCCGTGATCACCGGCCCGCGCAACCACTCCCGCACGCGCGGTCGCGGACCGGAGACGTCCTCGTCCTCGTGCACCAGCACCGGGTTCACGACGAAGAGCACCGCGCTCGCGGCCAGGATCGCCACGCCGATCGCGACGAGCGCCGTGCCGGTCGAGAACCTCGTCGCGAGCAGCACGCCGGCCGCGGGCCCGACCATGAACGACAGCTCGACCGAGATCGAGTCCAGCGAGAACGCGGGCCGCCGCTCCGGTTCGGGCACGAGCGCCGTCAGCGCCTGGCGGCCGATCGAGATCACCGGCACCGCCACGAGCCCGTTGGCGAACGCGAGCACGAGCAGCACGTAGTAGTCCATCAGCGGCGCCGTCACCCAGAAGGCGCCTTCGAGCACGCTCAGCGCCAGCACGAACCGCAGGCCCTTGCCGTCGACCAGCCTGCCCATCAGCGGCGACCCGAGACCGAGGCCGATCATGGTCGCGAACCCGACCGTGCCGGCCGCCGCGTAGCCCTTGTCGAGCGTGGTGACGACGTGCAACGTCACCGTCACACCCGCCGCCGTCGGGGGGATCCTGGCGAACAGCATCAGCAGCATCAGGGGACGGACCCCCGGCAGCGCCAGGACGTGTTTGAACGGGGCGAGGTTCACGGTGCCATCGTCACCTGACTGGCAACGGGTTTACGCGACCTGGCCAGCAGCCAGGCGACGCCCGCCACCAGCAGCCCGATCACGCCGACGATCGCGAACCCGGCGGGCGCCCCACCGCGATCGATCGCGACACCGGCGACCGGCGCGCCGATCGCGTTGCCCATGGTGAACGCCGACCCCTGCAACCCGAGCGCGAGGCCGCGGGCGGTGGGCGGCGCGAGCCTGCTGATGTGCTCGCCGGACGCCGCGATCAACGGCGCGCACATGAGGTTCATCGGCACGAGGAGCAGGCACAGCAGCAGCACGTTGCCGTCGCCCAGGCCCACCGGAATCTCCAGGGCGGCCATGAGCACCAGCAGCACGAGCACGCTGGGTGCCCGCTTCACGCCGCCGTAGACCAGGCCGCCCACGATCGACGCCGCGCACATCGCGAAGAACACCAGGCCGAGCCAGCTCTGCTTGCCGATGTGCTCCAGCGACGCGATCGCCGAGACCTCCATGCCCGCGAGGCACACGGTCGCTCCGACGCACACGACCAGTACGCCGACGATCCGTCCGCGCATCCACTCGAAGACGCGGGGCTTCGGTCCGTCGACGACCTCGTCCTGGTGGACCATCGGCGGGTTCACCCAGTACAGCAGCACTCCCGCGAGCAGGATCGAGGCGCCGATGAACAGCAACGCGGCGTTCGTGGAGAACTTCGTCGCGACGAACACGCCGAGCGCCGGCCCGCCCATGAACGACAGCTCGACCGAGATCGAGTCGACCGACAACGCGACCCGGCGCCGGCTCTCCGGCACCAGTGCGGTGATCACCTGCCGGCCGATCGACATCATCGGCACGCCGAGCAGCCCGACGGCGAACGACGTCACCAGCAACGTCCAGTAGCCCATCATCGGCGCGGTGAGCCAGAACGCCGCCGAGGCGGTGACGCTGATCGCGAGCATCGACCGCAGGCCGCGCTCGTCGATCAGCTTCCCCATCAGCGGGGCGCCGAGGCCCATGCCGATCGTGCCGGCCGCCCCGACCAGCCCAGCGGCGCCGTAGCCCTGGTCCAGCGTCACCGCGACGTGCAACGTGAGGATCACGCCGGTCGCCGCCGGGGGCATCCTCGCGAAGAACATCAGCAGTGCCAGCGGCCGGACTCCTGGCAGCATCAGGACGTGTTTGAAGGGGGCGAGGTCCACACCGCCATCCTCGTCTGGATGGCAAAAGGTTTTCTTTGCTAACGATGTGATTCGTACAGCTCTTCCAGCGCCCAGTAGGCCTTCGCGACGAACGGCCGTGCCTTCGCGTACCTCTCGACGAGCCCCTCGTCCGGTGTGATCGTCTGCATCGGCCGCACGAGGTCGACGGTCAACGACTCGATCTCGTCCAGCGCGCGCCACGCCAGCAGCGCGGCACCCACGGCCGAGCCCCCGGTGTCCTCGGTGAGGTGCAACGGCATCCCGAGCGTGTTCGCCAGCGTCTGGGCCCAGATCGGTGAACGGAAGGCGCCACCGGTGATCCGCAACGACTCCACGTGCGGCACGGCTTCGAGCACGAGCGCCAACTGCTGACACACACCCTCGACCAACGCCCTGGTGATCTGCGGAGGGGTGTGTTCGCGGCGCAGGCCGAGCAACGCGGCGTGTGCCGTCGGGTCCCACCACGGCGCGCGCTCGCCGAGCAGATAGGGCAGCGCGACCAGGCCGTCCGAGTCGACGTCGGCGGCCTGGGTGAGCAGCTCACCGACCGGGACTTTGAACATCTCCGCGGCCCACTGCGCGACCACACCGCCGTTGCTGATCGCTCCACCGCGAACCCAGAGGCCCTCACCGATGGCATAGCTGAAGGTGCGGCCCTCGGGGTCGACACCGGGTCCCCGCTGAGCCACCCGGAGCGCGCCCGACGTGCCGAGCGAGACCGCGCCGGCTCCCGGTGACGCCGCGCCGACGCCGAGGTTGCCCAGCGGCCCGTCGCCACCGCCGACGATCACGGGGATGCCGGGGCGCAGACCGGGGATCTCGGCCGTCAGCGGCGTGGAGTGGGTGGGCTCGACCAGCGGCGGGAGCTGATCGGCCGTGACGCCGGCGAACTCCAGGGACGGCTCGTGCCACTGCAGGGTGTGGATGTTCATCAGGCCCGTGCCGGAGCCGGACGAGTACTCGTTGACCAGCACGCCGGTCAGGTGCAGGTGCAGGAAGTCCTTGATCTGGCACCACTTCGCGGCGCGGACGCCGTGCTCGTGGAACCAGGCGAGCTTCATCAGCGGCGTGAACGAGTGGATCGGCGCGCCGGTCGCCTGGTGCAGCGCACGGCCTTCCTCGGTGCCCCGCAACCGTTCGGTCTGCTCGACCGCGCGGTTGTCGGCCCAGCTCAGCGCAGCGGTGACCGGACGCAGATCGGCGTCCAGGCCCATGATCGAGTGCATCGCGCCGGTCAGCGAGATGGCCCGGACCTCGGGCGAGGCCAGCTCGCGCAGCGCGTCGAACGCGGCGGCGAGCACCTGCTGCGGGTCATGGGTGGCTTCGAGACCACTGGTGTGCATCGGATAGGCACGTTCGGTCTGGGCGACGACGCGGGCCTGCGCGTCCACCGCGGCGACCTTCGTGGCCGTGGTACCGAGGTCTACGGCGAGAACGATCACTGGACGCCCCGCACGGCCGTGAAGACGCCGAAGCTCGGGGACGTCCGCAACGGGCCCCAGAACTCCTCGCCGCGCTCGTCGTCCGGCGTCACGGCCGGATGGCGCGCCACCTCGGCGAGACCCGCCCGGGTCAGCGCCGCGTCGAACACCCCGCGCTCCCAGTAGAAGGAGTCGAAGTCGAACGGCGGGTCGCCCAGCACGTGCACCTTGACCGGCTGCTTCACGTTCATCGGGCCGGTGCGGGTGACCTCGTAGCCGTAGCGGCCGTACTGGGCGAGCAGGTCCCAGTCCGCGTCCGGGTTCGGCACCAGCACGACGAGCCGGCCGCCTTCCGCGAGGTTCGCCTTCAGGTTGGCGATCATGGTGTCGAGCGCCTGCTCGTCCTCCGCGTAGCCGAGCAGCCACACGGCCGTGACGACGTCGAACTCGCCGAGCACGGGCAACGTCGTCGCGTCGTGCTGCTCGTAGGTGATGCCGCGCGGTTCGCGTTCCTCGACGTAACGCGCGTAGCCGATCATCTCGCCGGCCGAGTCGACGCCGACCACGCGAGTCGCGCCGAGGTCGTGGAACAGCCGTGCGTAGAACCCGGTTCCGCAGGCCACGTCCAGCACCGACTTGCCGAGCAGGTCACCGACCGCCGACAGCAGGGTGGCGCGCTCCGCCAGTCCGGTCGGGATGTGCTTGGCACGCTCGTAGATCGCACCCAGCGCGTCGTACTGCTCGTCGCTCTCCGCCATGGGGTCACCCTATGAGGGCGGATAGCGGTTCAACCACTCCTGGCTCGTCGGCGCGGCCGGGCTCGTCTCGGTTTGCCAGTCCGCGACCATCTGGTCGATCACCTCGCGGAACTGCACCCGTTCCACCCAGTCCGGCCGGATCTTGTCGATGCCGTGCAGCGCGCCGACGAGGTTGCCGCACATGGACGCCGTCGAGTCGCTGTCGCCGCCGTGGTTGACCGAGATGAGCAACGCCTCGTTCGGGTCGTCGGTGACCAACGCCGAGTACAACGCGATGGCGAGCGCCGTGTCGCCGACGCCGCCACGGCCCAGTTCCTCGACGCGGGCCACGCTCGGGTCGCCCAGCGCGGCGAGTTCGATGGCGTGCTCGATGCCCGCGACGACCTCTTCGTGGCCTTCCCGCCGGACCAGGAACTTCATCGCCGTGGTCACCGCATCGAGCAAACCCTTGCCCTGCAACGCCTCCTGCACCAGCACCGCGAACACACCGGCGGACAGGTACCCGCTCGGGTGCCCGTGCGTGAGCGCCGCCACCCTCATCGCGTCGTAGAACGCACTCGACGCATCCTCGGCGTACCAGGCGATCGGCGCGACCCGCATGACACCGCCGCAGCCCTTGGAGTCGTTGACCGGCCGCTCGATCGTGCCCGGCACGCCGGTCCTGGCGAACTCCTGCAACGCGCTCGTGCACGTGAGGCCGGGCGCCCGCATCCGGAAGAGGTCCTCGTGCGTGACGAGCCAGCCGTCGGGTTCGTCCGAAGTGGACAGAATGCCGCGAGCCTTGGTCCACGGCGTTTTCTGCGTGTGCAGCCACCGTTGGTAGGCGTGCTGCACGACGTTGTCGAAGTTCGCGTCGCCCTTGGTCCGCTCGCTGACGTGCGCCCTGATCATCGCCTCGAACGTGAACAGCGTCATCTGCGTGTCGTCGGTGATGGCGGCGTCCTCGGGCAGGTCCGTCACGCCGTCTGGGCCACACCTCTCGTAGACGACCTCCATCGGCAGGTTCTCGGTGTTCGCGCCCAACGCGTCACCGATCGCGCCGGCGATGAGGCAGCCACGCAACTTGCCCGTGTCGAACCTCGGCTCGTGCTTCGGTTGCTCCCGCACGACGAACTTGCGCCCTTGGTCGTCCACACCGAGCGTCAGCTCGACCTTGATGGTCCGCAGCGGCACGGCGTCGGTGCGACCGGACTCCATGATGCGTTGCAGCGCCTCGACGTCCGCCTGGTTCAGCCACGGTGACCGCTCCGCCGCGAACGTGCCGTGGCTGCCGCAACCGCACATCCGCAGGTGCTGCGAGCTGTCGTCGGCGAGGTCCCAGCACTTGAGCACCGTGTCGAAGCTCAGCCCGGGGTTGATGTGCAGGTAGGTCGGCCGCTTCCCGCGGAAGTCGCGGTGCACGACGATCCTCGTGACGAACGTGTTGAGCGAAACGCGGTGCCACAGCGTGGTTCCCTGCGGCAGCAGCTGCTCCGAGGTGTAGACGGCGAGCGTCTCCGGGTAGTCGAACGCCGTGGTCGACGCCTCGCCCGCGATCAGCACCTCACAGTGCATCGCGTTGTGCCCGAAGAGGTCCGGCGGCAGCCAGCCCGCCTGGACGTAGGCCAGGAGGCGCTCGACCGGTGTCGTGGGCGACGGCCCCCGCAGCGGCACGTGGGCCGGGTTCGGGTGCAGCTCACCACCCGCCGCGGGCACCCAGCCGACGACGGCGGGGAACCTCAGCTCGCTGGTCATGCCGTGCACGGACACGAACTCGGGGTCGTAGACCGGTTCCCACGGCCGCGGCTGCACGACGGCACTGCCCTCGGCGAGCTCGGTGCAGGTGCCGAGCACGTGCACCTCGACACCGTGCTTGGCCCACCTGCTGCTCGCCCGGACGACCCCGTCCTCGCCGGGAACGTCGAACCCGACGTCCCAGCCGTTGGTCGTCTGGTGCACGCCCTGGGGATCGACGCTGTACTCGGGCCCCTTGTGCTCAGCGACCCACTTCTCCGCGAGCGCGCGCGCTTCCTCCGGGCTCACCACGACCTCCGGTACAGCTCTTCGGCCACGTGCCGGACGTCGTGCTCGGGTCCGCCGTTCAGCGCGCCGGCGATCGCCCGTGCGACACCACGCCCTTCACCACGAACGGCCTGTGCCAGCGCGCCAGCCGCGGTGAACGGCTCCGCGTCGGGCAGGCCGTCGAGCTTCTCCGGCGTGAAGAGGTGGTCGGCGAGCAGGACCACCGCGTCGAGGGCGGGTGAGTCCGGGCCGTGGGTGAGCGCGACGAGTTCGGCGATCCGGTCGCGGTCGAGCCGGCGCACGGCGGCGGGCAGCGCCCAGATCAACGCGCCGGGCCCCTGCGAGCGGATGGTGGTGTTGGTGTGCCGGATCGGCACCTGGGCGAGTGCGGCCTGCCGTGACACCAGGTCGGGCTGGACTGCCGGCTGCGCGGCCCACTCGGCCAGCGCGGACTCCGGATCCTCCGCCGAACACGCGACCAGCTGGTCGACCAGTCCTGTTCGGACGCCGGCGCCCTGCGCGAAACCCTGATAGGCGGCCACGACCTGGTTGAGGCGCGGCGGCCTGATCCACTCGATCTCCCCCATCGGGGTCGGACCTTACCGGTCACGCGAGGCGACCGATGGCGATTGCGAGTTCCTTCCCGTCGGCCCCGTGCCCCCGAGCCTCGGTGCCGAGAACCTGGAGCCATTGGTTCAGTCGCTTGGAGTCGACCTGTTCGGCGCGGGTGACCGTGCTCGCGGCGATCCGCATCCCGTGGTCCACGTCGCCGGCACGGAGGTGCAGCGTCGCGAGGCTGGTCAGGTCCATGAGGTTGTCGCGTTCGAACCCGGGCTTGTGCGCGTTGACGGTCAGGCGCAGCGCGTTCAGCGCCATGGTGGCGTGCTTCGGCTCGGTGCCGCTGAGCGCGAAGCAGACATGCCCCCGCACCGTGTCGGCACCCCACTTGCGGAAGAACTCGAGCCACTGCGGGACTTCGCGATCGGCGTGCTGGGCGAAGTTGTCCTCGCTGCGGCTGGTCAGGCCGAGCGCACGATCGGCGATGCCCATCTCCGAGTACGCCCTCGCCTGATAGCACGCGGTGACGAAGCCGATAGCCCCGAACCGGGAGTCGGCGGCGGGCAGCTCGGCGAGGTGGAAGAGTTTCAGCGCCGCGTCCGGCTCACCGTTAAACATGTAGATGTGGCCCATGCGGCACAGCAGGAACGCGCTCAGCGCCGGATCGTCGGCCTGCTTGGCGTGTTCGAGCGCGCGAAGGTAGTGGTGGCGGGCCTGGTCGGGCAGCAGACAGTCGAACGACGCCAGTCCCACCACGCTGTGCAGGTCGGCGACCGCCAGGTGCAGCTCGCGCCGGACCGCATCGGTCATCGAGGCCCCGAACAGCACCTCGGACGCTTGCGCCTGGGCCACCGCCGCGGTTCGGGAGACGCCGCCACCGACCTGGTAGTCGAGCTGCCGCAAGGCTGCCGTCGCGGTATGGAGCCGACGGACGTCCGACATCCCGACCTGGCTGGGAGCGACGAACTCGAGGTCGGGAGTGGCCGCGGCGACTGGCTCGCCGAGGACAGCCTCGCCCACGATGATCGCGGCGGCACTCGCGAGGAACCTGCGACGCTTCACGGCCTCGTCCTCCCCAACCTCGTCTCGACGGTACTGAGGAACCTCGGCGAGGCCTAGGTACGAGCGGGGGACGCGGAGGCCGTCGGCGATGCGGGCGAGGACCCGGTAGGACGACCAAGACCGAGGGGCTGACCAGGCCGGACGCCGTCGTCGCGGTGAGCGGGCCCGCCCGGTGGGCGAGGGCGCGGCGCATGTCCGGTGCGTCCCAATCAACGGTCACGAACGCGACCGTACGCCCCCAAAGAACCGGAAAGCAGCAGGTAAAAGCCCCTGTCACCCGGTGAAGGGCGACAGGGGCCGGTTAAAGCCCTCAGAGGCGCTTGGCGAGCTCTTCCGCGACCTCGTAGGTGTTCAGCGCGGCACCCTTGCGCAGGTTGTCACCGCACACGAAGAAGTCCAGCGTGTTCGGGAAGTCCAGCGCCTGGCGCACGCGGCCCACGTACGTCGGGTCGCCGCCCACCACGTCGGCGGGCGTCGGGAAGCGCTTCGCGGCCGGGTCGTCGATCAGGACGATGGTCGGCTGCTCCTCGAAGATCTTGTGCGCCGCCTCGACGGTGACCTCGCGCGCGAAGGTCGCGTGGACCGACAGCGAGTGCGTGGTGACGACCGGGACGCGGACGCACGTCGCGGAGACCTTCAGGTCCGGGATGCCGAGGATCTTGCGGGCCTCGTTGCGGACCTTGAGCTCCTCCGACGACCAGCCGTCGTCCTTCAGCGACCCCGCCCACGGCACCACGTTCAGGGCCAGCGGGGCCGGGAACGGCGAGTCGTCGGCCGACAGACCGGCGGCCGCCAACGCCTCCGCCACGTCACCCGCGACGACACCGGCCTCCTTGCCGGCCAGCGCGGCGATCTCGGCGTACAGGCGGTCGATGCCGGACTGGCCCGCACCGGACGCGGCCTGGTAGGAGGCGACGACCAGTTCCTTGAGCTCGAACTCGCGGTGCAGGGCACCGAGCGACGCCATCATCGACAGCGTCGTGCAGTTCGGGTTCGCGATGATGCCGCGCGGGCGGTTGTCGATCTGGTCCGCGTTGACCTCGGGCACGACCAGCGGCACGTCCGCGTCCATCCGGAACGCGCCCGAGTTGTCGATGGCGATGGCACCACGAGAGGCGGCGATCGGGGCCCACTCCGCGGAGACCTCGTCCGGCACGTCGAACATCGCGATGTCGACGCCGTCGAAGGCCTCGGGCGACAGGGCGACGACCGTCAGGTCCTGGCCGCGCACGTTGATCTTCTTGCCCGCCGAGCGCGGGGAGGCGATCAACCGGATCTCGCCCCACGGCACGGAGGAGCGGGTGTTCATGATGTCGATCATCACGGTGCCCACGGCACCGGTCGCGCCCACCAGCGCGAGCACAGGCGCGCTCATCGTCCAGTCCCTGCGTAAACGACGGCCTCTTCGTCGGAGCCCAGGTCGAACGCGTCGTGCAGGGCACGGACGGCGTCGTCGAGCTGGGTGTCGCGGCAGATGACCGAGATGCGGATCTCCGAGGTGGAGATGATGTCGATGTTGACGCCGGCCGTGGCCAGCGCCTCGCAGAACGTCGCCGTGACGCCGGGGTGCGAGCGCATGCCCGCGCCGATCAGCGACACCTTGCCGACGTGCTCGTCGTAGAGGACCTGGTCGAAGCCGATCTCGCCGCGGGACTTCTCCAGTGCCGCCACCGCGCGCGGGCCGTCGACCTTGGCGAGCGTGAACGTGATGTCCGTGCGGCCGGACGCGGCCTGCGACACGTTCTGCACGACCATGTCGATGTCGAGCTCCGCCTGCGCCACGACGCGGAAGATCTTGGCCGCGATGCCGGGGTGGTCGGGAACTGCCGTCACGGTGATTTTGGCCTCGGACCGGTCGTGCGCGACGCCGGTGATCATCGCCTGTTCCACGGGAAGGTCCTCCACTGAACCGGACACGATGGTTCCGGTCTTGTTGCTGAACGAAGAGCGGACGTGCACGGGGACGTTGTAGCGCCGGGCGTACTCCACGCAGCGGAGCATCAGCACCTTGGCGCCACAGGCGGCCATCTCGAGCATTTCCTCATACGTGATCGTGTCGAGTTTCTTCGCGTTCGGCACGATGCGCGGGTCGGCGGTGTAGACGCCGTCCACGTCGGTGTAGATCTCGCACACGTCGGCCTTCGTCGCCGCCGCGAGCGCCACCGCGGTGGTGTCGCTGCCGCCACGGCCGAGCGTGGTGATCTCCTTCGAGTCCTGCGAGACACCCTGGAAGCCCGCGACGATCACGATGGCCCCCTCGGACATCGCGTCCTGGATCCGGCTGGGAGTCACGTCGATGATCCGGGCCTTGCCGTGCGCCGAGGTCGTGATCACGCCGGCCTGTGAGCCCGTGTACGAGCGCGCTTCCGCACCGAGTGAGTTGATCGCCATCGCGAGCAGCGACATCGAGATCCGCTCACCGGAGGTGAGCAGCATGTCGAGCTCACGCGCGGGTGGCACCGGCGAGACCTGGCGGGCGAGGTCGAGCAGCTCATCGGTCGTGTCGCCCATGGCGGACACGACGACCACGACGTCGTTGCCCGCCTTTTTGGTCGCGACGATGCGCTCGGCCACGCGTTTGATCCGCTCGGCACTCTCCACCGATGAACCGCCGTACTTCTGGACGACGAGCGCCACCGACCTGACCTCCTTCGCGCGACTAAAACCCCACGTCGTAGGCAGCCTACCCGGACCACCTGGTGAGACTCTGGAGCCGTGACGCGCGTGACTACTCTGTTCGCGTGTCGTCGAGCGTCGATGTCGTGGAGGCCCCAGCAGCCGTGCAGCAGAGCAGTGCGCGCTCGCGGATGGCCGAGGCGCTCAGACACCCCGCCGCGCTCTGGACGGCCCCCGCGATCATCTACCTGGCCGTCCGCCAGGTCGGTCTCCTCGTCCTGCAACTCGTCGTCGAGTACCAGAACAAGCTCACCGGCAAGACCGACACCGCGGTCGGCAACCTCAGGTCGTGGGACGGCGACTGGTTCCTCGGCATCGCGGCCGGCGGCTACGACGGCGTCCCGGCATCGCTGTACGACGCGTTCGGCAGGCGTACCGCGGAGACCCCGCTCGCCTTCTTCCCCGGCTATCCCGCGCTGATCAGGTGGGTCGACGGCCTGCCGGGCGTCGACGTGGTGGGCGCGGCGTTCGCGGTCAGCCTGATCAGTGGGCTCTTCTGCGCCTACGGTCTGTTCGTGCTCGGCCGCACGGTCCGCGACGGCTCGACGCCGGCCGGCCTGATCCTCGTGACGCTCTTCGCCGCGTCACCGATGGCCGTGGTGCTGTCGATGACCTACTCCGAGGCCACGTTCTGCGCGTTCGCCGCGTGGGCGCTGGTCGGTGTCGTGAAGAAGCGCTGGCTCCTCGCCGGCGTCTGCTGCGCGGCCGCGGGCCTGGTCCGTCCCACCGCGGCGGCACTGATCGCCGCCGTCGGCCTCGCCGCGCTGGTGGCGGTGATCGCCGACCGGCGTGACTGGCGGGCGTGGGCCGGCGGCCTCGTCGCCCCGCTGGGCATGCTCGGCTACGTCGGCTGGGTCGCGCTGCGCACCGGTGACCTCGCGGGCTGGTTCGGCGTGCAGCAACGCGGCTGGGGCTCGAAGTTCGACGGCGGCGTGGCGACCTGGGAGTTCGCCCTGGGCCACCTCGGCAACCCGCGCTCGGTCCTCGAGACCGGCACGGTCTGGCTCCTGGTCCTGGCGATCGTCCTGGTCTTCTACGCCTTCCAGCGCCGCCTGGAATGGCCGTTGATCGTCTACGGCCTCGGTGTCCTGCTCATGGACCTGGGCTCGAACGGCCTGATGAACTCCAAGGCCCGCCTGCTGGTCCCCGCCTTCACGCTGCTGCTGCCGCCGGCCCTGGTGCTGGCCCGCCGCCGCCCGTCCACCGTCCTGACGGTGCTGGGCGTCGCGACGCTGTTCAGCGCCTGGTTCGGCGCCTACTCCCTGGCCGTTTGGCAGTATGCGATCTGATGAACGAGCTGATCTCGAAGCGCTGGAGCCCCCGCGCCTTCGACGCCGACGCGACGATCTCCGACGACGACCTGCGCACCGTGCTCGACGCCGCGCGCTGGGCCCCCTCCCACGGCAACAGCCAGCCGGCCCGCTTCGTCGCGGGCCGTCGCGGCACCCCGACGTTCGACCGGATCTTCGACACCCTGACCCGCGGCAACAAGACCTGGGCCGGGCGCGCCTCGGTCCTGCTCATCGGCTGCGTGATCACCCAGGACAAGCGCGGTGACATCCCGAACGTCGAGTTCGGCCTGGGCCTCGCGATGGAGAACATGGCCCTGCAGGCCACCGACCTGGGCCTGATCTCGCACATGATGGGCGGCTTCGACAAGGACGCCGCCCACTCCGCGTTCGACATGCCCGCCGACGTCCGCCCGCTCGTGGCGATGGCCATCGGGCGGCAGGGCGACCTGTCGAACCTGCCGGAGGACCTTCAAGCCCGCGAACAGCGCGAACGCCTGCGCCACCCGCTGTCCGAGACGGCCTTCACCGGCACCTGGGGCCGGTCACTGTTCGGTTGAGAAGTACTTCGTCGCGACGTCGTTGTGCAGCGGGAACGCCAACGGCACGCAGTCGAAGATGACCTTCCGCTCGGACGCCTCCTCGTTCGGCACGAACGGCGGCATGTCCTCCGCGTTGATGGCGGGCGCGGTGGCGAACATCAGCACCGTGCCCCCGTCCGGCGTCGACACGAAGTGCAGTGGCCGCAGCTCACCGGGATCGATGCGCACGTTCGCTTCCTCTTCGAGCTCCCGCGCCGCGCTCTCCTGCCACGACTCGCCGCGGTCCATGAACCCGCTGACGAACGCCAGCTCCCCCACCGGCGGAATGGCCCGGCGCACGGTGAGCAGGCCGGTCCGCGGCCCGTCCTTGACCGGCACCAGCAGCACAACGACCGGCGACGGGTTCGCCCACACCATGTGTGCACAACTGGGACACTTGCGGGGGTAGGCAGCCGTGTCCGCGTACCGGGTGCCGCAGCTGTTGCAGAAGTCGTCGCGCGCCATGCACCGAACCTAGTTCAGGCGCCTCACGAGATTAAGGACGATCGCTCGAACGGCCAGCCAGAACAGGGCCGCGAGCCCGAAGTTGACGATCACCCGCAGCTTCGCGTCCGCGGGCGAGAAGAGGTCCTTGAACGCGAGCGCCAGCGGCTCGGCGAGGGACCTGACCGTGCTCGTGATGGGGTTGCCCGGGTTGGCCCCGCCGACGGTGAGCACGACGTGAACGACGAGCACGACCGCCAGCGCGAGGCCGACCCAACTGACCACTCCGGCGGCGATACCGACCACTCGTGTCCGCATACCGCCGGAATCTACTACTCAGTAGCGCGAGAGCGCACGCGCCAGCAGACCGGTCACGACCAGCCAGAACACGGCTGCGAGACCGTAATTCAGGAACACGTCGAGGTTGGCGTTCCCCGTCTGGAAGAGACCGGGGAAGAACAACGCGAGGGGCTCGGCGAGGGACTGGATGAAGCGGAAGAACGCGTTGGCGGCGTTCGCGCCAAGCACGATCATCAGGATGTAGAGCACCTCGATGAGGGCGAAGAGCGCGCCGATGCCGCTGATCACGCGGGAAGCCGTGCCGCGGCCACTGGTCGTACGTAATCTGGACATACATGAACTTTTCCCGGATACGAGCAGGTCAAAACTTGCAACTCGACCTGCTTCCGTCCCACGATCCGGTCCTCGAGTTCCATCCCGCCCCGGACTGTGGCTACTCTGTCGGACGTGTGGCGTTCCCTCCTGCTTCGCTGCCGTGACGGGGTCTGATCAGACCGGCCCCCCGTCGCGGGCTTCAGCGTTGCCGCCGGTCGTTCCCGTGAAACGACCCGCAGGAGTACGAGAACCATGACCAGCGACGACGCCTACACCTCCGGCACCAGCCGCATTCGCACGCCGTCCCGCCCGGCCCCGGACACCCAGCAGTCGTGGAACCGCCAGCTGGGCTCCTCCATGCCGTTCCACCGCTACCGCCCGTTCCAGGAGCTGGTAGAGGTCATCGACGTCCCCGACCGCACCTGGCCGGCCGCACGCGTCGAGAAGGCCCCGCTGTGGTGCGCCGTGGACCTGCGTGACGGCAACCAGGCCCTGATCGACCCGATGTCGCCCGCCCGCAAGCGCAAGATGTTCGACCTGCTGGTCCGCATGGGCTTCAAGGAGATCGAGGTCGGCTTCCCGGCGGCGTCCCAGACCGACTTCGACTTCGTCCGCGAGATCATCGAGGACGGCGCCATCCCGGACGACGTCACCATCCAGGTCCTGACGCAGTGCCGCGAGGAACTGATCGCCCGCACCTTCGAGTCCCTCCGCGGAGCGAGCAAGGCGATCGTCCACTTCTACAACTCGACGTCGATCCTGCAACGCCGCGTGGTCTTCCGCTCCGACCGCGACGGCATCAAGAAGATCGCCACCGACGCCGCGAAGTTCGCCAAGGAGCAGGAACAGCACTACCCCGAGACCGACTTCCGCTACGAGTACAGCCCCGAGTCCTACACCGGCACCGAGCTGTCCTACGCGCTGGAGGTCTGCAACGCGGTCCAGGCCGTCATCCAGCCCACGCCCGAGCAACCGCTGATCATCAACCTGCCGGCCACCGTCGAGATGGCGACGCCGAACGTCTACGCCGACTCGATCGAGTGGATGTCGCGCAACCTCGTCAACCGCGAGTCGATCATCCTGAGCCTGCACCCGCACAACGACCGCGGCACCGGCGTCGCGGCCGCCGAGCTGGGGTATCTGGCCGGCGCGGACCGCATCGAGGGCTGCCTGTTCGGCAACGGCGAGCGCACCGGCAACGTCTGCCTGGTCACGCTGGCGATGAACATGTTCAGCCAGGGCATCGACCCGCAGATCGACTTCTCCGACATCGACGAGGTCCGCCGCACCGTCGAGTACTGCAACCAGCTGCCGGTGCCCGAACGCCACCCGTACGGCGGCGACCTGGTCTTCACCGCGTTCTCGGGCTCCCACCAGGACGCGATCAAGAAGGGCTTCGAGGCCCTGGAGGCCGACGCCAAGGACGCGGACCAGCACGTCGACGACTTCCCGTGGGAGGTCCCGTACCTGCCGATCGACCCGAAGGACGTCGGCCGCAACTACGAGGCCGTCATCCGGGTCAACTCGCAGTCCGGCAAGGGCGGCGTGGCGTACCTGATGAAGCAGGAGCACCACCTGGACCTGCCGCGGCGCCTGCAGATCGAGTTCTCGCGGGTGATCCAGGAGGTCACCGACACGCAGGGCGGCGAGATCGGCCCGAAGGAGATGTGGGACGCCTTCGCGGAGGAGTACCTGCACGGCCGGGTGCCGCTGTACCTGCTCAAGCACAAGGCGTCGTCGGACGGCAGCGGCCACGAGGAGATCGCCGCGACGCTGCTGATCGACGGTGAGCAGCAGGAGATCACCGGGTCGGGCAACGGTCCGATCGCCGCGTTCGTCGACGCGCTCGCGTCCGTGGGCTACGACGTGCGCGTGCTGGACTACGCCGAGCACGCGCTGTCCGCCGGTGACGACGCCCGCGCGGCCGCCTACCTCGAGTGTGCGGTGGGCGACCGGGTGCTGTGGGGCGTCGGCATCGACAGCTCCACGGTCGCCGCCTCGTTCCGCGCGATCGTGTCGGCGATCAACCGGGCGAACCGCTAGCTAGCCGGTTACGAGCGACGGGGAGGACGCGTGCGGCACCAGCTGCCGCGGCGCGCCCTCCCCGTTCGCCCGCACGGCCCAGATGCCCTCTCCCGGCAGGCCGTAGGCGATGGTGTCGTTGTCGAGCCACACCACCTGGTCGTCGATCCCCCGCGTCTCGGCCAGGGGTGTCTCCACCATCGTGGTCAGGTCCAGCACGTGCTGGCGCCACGGTCGCGCGCCGTCGCCGGGCACGCGCTTCTTGAACGCCACCCGCTTGCCGTCCGGGGACAGTGACGGGCATTCGGCGTTCTCGCGCAACGTCTTCGCCGACTCGTCCACCGCGTCACCCTGGACCAGGTACGTCTTCCCGGCCGTGCTGAGCGTCGCGTAGTACGTGCGGTCGTCCGGGGCGAACGTGACGCCCCACCAGTTCATGTCGTTGACGGTCTTCATGCCCTCGACGTGCGTGCCCTCGATGTTGCTGGCGTAGGCCTCGGTCCGCTGGTCGAAGATCGCGGTGCGGGTGGAGAACGTGCCTGCTTGTGCGTATGAGTCGCCGGTGACGAACGTCGTCCACGACGCCATCCGCCCGTCCGCCGACAGCTTGGCGCGGTTGGGCACGCCGGCGACCTCCACGCGGCGGCGTTCGGTCAGCCCGCGGTCGACGAACACGGCCGTCGATCCCGGCAACGGGCCGGCGGCGTCCGCGAGGCACAGCCCCTGCCCACCGGCGGCGAAGAAACGCTTGCAGGACAACGAGCTCACCCGCCGCGGACCGGAGGGGTCGGTCAACGGCACCGACGCCACCTTGCCGCTCACGTCATCCACGAACACCAGCCGGCCGGACGACAGTTCGACCGGACCCTGTTCCACCGCAACGGAAATCTCGTCCGGCGCGCGCAGGGCGTAGGCGGTGGCGCCCGCACCCAGCGCGATCACGGCGGCGATGACGATCAGGACTCTCACCAAGCGAACCACGTCCAAAGAGCACCGAACAGAACGGAAGAAGCCGCGCGGGCGAGCACCTGCCCGGTCTGGAGCAGGGCCAGGCCGGACGTGCGCAGCTCGTCGGGGATCATCGGCCCGGCGACGGCCATGAGCACGCCGTCCGTGCACGCGTAGAACAGCCCGTGCAGCACCAGAACGCCGACGAGCAACGAGATTCCGGACGCGCCGATCAGCAGGAGGTACGCGCCGAGCAGCGCCAGGTGGCCGACGAGGAAGATCCTCCACCGGCCGATGCGGTCGGCCAGCGAGCCCAGCGGCACGGCCGCGAGCAGGTACACGCCGGCCGTCCCGAGCGGCAGCAACGCGATGTAGGCGAGCTCGACGTCGAGCTTCTTCTGCAGCAAGAGGTAGATGAACCCGTCGCCCAGCGTCAGGAACCCGAGCCCGCACGCGACCAGGCAGACCCGCCGGAACGGCCTGGAGCGCAACAGTCCGAACGCCGACCGCAGGGATATCGCCACGCGTGGCAGCACGTCGCGGTGGTCGCGCACGAACAGCACCAGGACCAGGAACCCGATCGCGGCGAAGCAGAAGCTCACCACGAATACCACGTCGTAGCGCGCCGGCAGCGTCCACAAGAGACAGAACGCCACCAGCGGGCCGAGGAACGCGCCCACGGTGTCCATGGCACGGTGGACACCGAAGGCACGTCCCAGTGCCGAGGGCTCGCTGCTCAACGTGATCAGCGCGTCCCTCGGCGCGGTGCGCAGGCCCTTGCCGGTCCGGTCGCCGGCCAGCACGAGCCCCATCGCGGTGGCCGAGGTCCCGGCGGCGAGCAGGCCGAGCTTGCCCAGCGCCGAGATCCCGTAGCCGAGGCCCGCCACGAACTTGCGCCGTTGCCAGCGGTCCGCCGCGTGCCCGCCCGCGACGCGGACCAGTGCCGTCACACCGGTGTAGATGCCGTCGAGCACACCGAACTGCAGCGGGGAGAACCCCAGCCCCAGCACGAGGTAGAGCGGCAGGATGGCGGTGACCATCTCGGACGAGACGTCCGTGAGCAGGGACACCGCACCCAGCGCGAGGACGTTCCCCGCGATCCTGCCGGTGCCACCCGCCGCCGGAGCCTGTCTAGCTGTTGCGATGTACACGACGGCCTCCGATCGACAGCCAGATCCGGCTAACAGCCAGATCGATTAGCGACAGTTGTAGGGACCGGCCTTGTCGCGCACCTTGCCCGCCGTGTCGATGACCTCCCACGAGTAGGAGCGACCGGACAGGGTGAACTTCACGACGCCGTGGGAGTCCGAGAACCAGTTCTCGACACCCGCCCGCGGCTTGACGGACTTGTACAGGTAGTCACCGCCGATGCCGATGATCGCGGAGCGCAGGCCGTTGGCCTCGTCGACCGAACCGCTCTTGTTCAACGGCTTCAGCCGCTCGTAGTGGTGGTCGTGACCGCTGAGCACCAGGTCGGCCTTGGCGTCCGCGAAGGCGTTCCACAGCGGCGTCATCTTGGACTTGTCGCCGTACTCGCCCGAGTTGAACCGCGGGTGGTGCCAGTAACCGACGACGCACGCCTTGGTGTTCGCGGCGAGGTCGGCCTTCAGCCAGTTCAGCTGCGTCGAGTCGGCACCCGTGTCGTACATCTTCTGGGAGTCGAACGAGACGAAGTGGAAGTCGCCGGCTTCCCAGCTGTAGTACGGCTTGCCCTGCGGGTAGGCCTGCGCGCCGAAGTACGCCTTGTACCCGTTGAGGTTGTCCTCCCACTCATGGTTGCCGGTCGCGGGGTGGGTGATGCTCTTGTACTTGCCCCACGACTTGTCGTAGTGGGCCATGAACTCCGAGATCGTGCCGCTGTCGTACTGGTTGTCGCCGACCGTGAGGACGTGGTCCGGCTTGATCTGGTCGATCAGCCTCGCCGTCTCGTAGTGCTCGTTGTTCGTCAACGAAGCGATGTCACCGGCGGCGACGACCGTGATGGTGTCGCCGGGTGCGGCCGGCTGGGTGGTCACCTGCACCGAGTTGCTCGCGGGACCGAGGTTCCCGGCGGCGTCACGGGCCTTGACGGTGTAGGTGAACGCCGTGCCTGAGGCGAGACCGGTGTCGGTGAACGTGGTGCCGGTCGGGCTGCCGACAACGCTGCCGTTGCGCAGGACGTCATAGCCGGTCACGCCGACGTTGTCGGTCGCGGCCGTCCACCGCAGGCTGACCGAGCTCGACGTGGTGCCCGTGCTGGTGAGCCCGGTCGGCGCGGTCGGTGCCGTGTTGTCACCGTTGGGGTTGCTGCCCCAGACCTCCAGGTCGAAGATCGAGTAACCCCACTCCGTGCCGCGCTTGGTGCCGTAGATCCGCACGTAGCGGCCCGACGTGCTGAGCGTCGTCTCGTCGACGCCGCCGTTCTGCCCGGTGAGGGTCTTCTTGGTGCTCCACGACGAGCCGTCGGCGGAGGTCTGGATCTTGTACTCGGAGGCGTACGCGGCCTCCCAGTTGATCCTGACCCTGGAGATGGTGGCGGTGCCGCCGAGGTCGACGGCGATCCACTGGGGGTCGACGCCTTCGAGGCTCGCCCAGCGGGTGGACGAGTCGCCGTCGACGGCGTTGGCGCCGCCGAAGGTCTCGGCCTCGACGGACGACACCGTGGTGGGTTTGTTGGCCGAAAGCAGGGAGTCAGCCGCGTTGGCCGTGCCGGATGCCGCGATCTGCGGCACCACCAGCGCGAACAGCGCTATCGCGACACCAGCTCTGGTGTGCTTTTTGATCACTTCGTTCCTCCTGGGCAAGGGCGGCGGCTCGAAGGATTAGTAAACAAGCTTTCCAATTGAGTTCGGACGTTAACGCCAGCCTGGCCAGGAGGTCAACGGGAGCGTCCCTGGATGAACGCATGACAGATCGGAGGTCTACCGGCGACACCGGGCGGTCATCGGCAGTCACGACGTGACCGATCGGCGCGTATGACCCGGATCACTCCAGGTCGGCTGGCATACCTCGCCGAGGAGCCGCCGGCACCCGCAACCGCGAGGCACCCCGGCGGAGTTCCGGAAACCGGACCGGGAAACCCCGGCCGCGTCACATCCGGTCATGCCCTTTCGGACAACCCGCGGCGGCCGTTCGGACGAACCGGAGGTGGTTCCTGTGGGCACGCTGAAGAAACACCCAGGCAGGGATCGTTCACGTGGCTCACGTACGTTCACCGATCATGAGCACCACAGCCAGCCTCGTAGTGCTGTTCCTGGTCGCTGTGGTGCCGCTGGCGCCGACAGAGGCCGTGCTCATCGGCGCCGGTGTCCTGGCCGCGTCCGGTGAGGCCCCGCTGTACCTGGTCGTCCTCGTGGCCGCCGCCGGCTGCGTCGTCGCCGACATGATCAACTTTAGCGCGGGCCGCCGGATGGGCATGCGGGCCCTCGACCGGGTGAACAGGAACGCCAGGGCGCGGGCGATGGTGGTGTGGACGGCCGACCAGCTCGGGACCAAGGGAGAGACGATCCTCATCGCGGCGCGGTTCCTGCCGGCGGGCGGCATCGTCGGCGCGTTGCTGGCGGGTGCGCTGAAGTGGCCGCTGCGCAGGTTCGTGCCCGTCGCGGTGATCGGGTCGACGCTGTGGAGCGTCTACCCCGCCACCGTCGGGTACATCGGCGGTCAGATCGTCGACGACGTGTGGCTCGCGATGCTGTTGTCGTTCGGCGTGGCCATGCTCATCTCGGTCCCGGTCGGCATGGCGATCCGTGCGCGCAACGCCAACCGCACTCTCTCGTACGCCGAGGCGTCGTCGTAGAGCACGGCGAACCGGTCCGCGGCCGCCAGCAGGGCGTCCACCTCGAACGCCATCTGGGCGTCACCGCTCAGCCGTTCCAGCAGTGAGATCCAGCGCAGGTTGAAGAGCATCAACGCGTCGCGCACGCGGCCGGGGCGGGCGGCGAACTCGGACCGGGTCACCACGAAGAAGCAGCCGCCGGGGAACACGCGCCGCTTCGAGTAGTCGAGCCAGCGCTCGGACAGGTCGAGCAGCGAGCCGCCGGCCATCACGACCTCGCGCGCGAAGATCTCCGCGGCCGTGTGGACCGTCGAGAGCTGCAGCTCTTCCTTGGCGCCGAAGTGCGAGAACACGCCGCTCTTGCTCATGCCGAGCTCGACCGCGAGCCGCCCGATGGTGACGCCCTCCAGGCCGTCGACCGAGGCGATCTCCGCCGCGCGCAGGAGGATCGAGCCACGACTGTCCATCCACCGAGGACAACGCAGAGCCCTGGAGAAACGAACGGGGCCACCTCGAAGTGAGGTGGCCCCGGCCGGAGAACACGAACTACGGGTTGAGCGCTTCGGTCACCGAAGCCGGTCCCACGAGCGGGACGTCGGGCGACAGGCCGTCGCCCTCCTCCACCAGCATCGGCTTCACCTCGTGCGGCTGGATCTCGCCGGACCGGATCTGCTCGGCCCAGTGGCACGCCACCTTGTGGCCGGGCTTGAGCTCCCGCAACGCCGGGCGCTCGGTGTCGCAGCGGGTCTGCTGCCGCCACGGGCACCGGGTGTGGAACCGGCAGCCGGTCGGCGGGTTCGCGGGCGACGGGAGGTCGCCCGCGAGCAGGATCCGCTCACGCCGGTCCTCGACCACGGGGTCGGGCACCGGGATCGCCGACAGCAGCGCCCGCGTGTACGGGTGCAGCGGCTCGGCGTAGAGGTCCTCGGAGGTGGCCTCCTCGACCAGGCCGCCGAGGTACATCACGCCGACCCGGTCGGAGATGTGCTTCACGACGGCGAGGTCGTGCGCGATCACCAGGTACGTCAGGCCGAACTGCTCCTGCAGGTCCTCCAGCAGGTTCACGACCTGGGCCTGCACCGACACGTCGAGCGCGGACACCGGCTCGTCGGCGACGATCAGGTCCGGGTTGAGCGCCAGCGCCCGCGCGATGCCGATGCGCTGCCGCTGACCGCCAGAGAACTCGTGCGGGTACTTGCGCAGCGCGGTGGCCGGCAGGCCGACGGCGGTGAGCAGCTCACGCAACCGCTTGCCGGTCTCCTCCTTGCCCTTGTCCAGGTCATGCGCCCGCAGGCCCTCGATGAGGATCGACTCCACGGACTGGCGCGGGTCGAGCGCGGACAGCGGGTCCTGGAACACCATCTGGATCCGGCGCCGCATCTTGCGCAGCTCTTCACCCTTGAGGGTGGAGAAGTCCTCGCCGTCGAAGACCATCTTGCCGGCGGTCGGCTCGTTGAGCCGCAGCATCGCCCGCCCGAGGGTGGACTTGCCGCAGCCGGACTCGCCGACCAGGCCGTACGTCTCGCCGCGCTTGATCTCGAGGTCGACGCCGTCGACCGCGTAGACGTAGCCGACGGTGCGGTCCATGAACACGCCCCGCTTGATCGGGAAGTGCACCTTCATGTCCTGCACGGAAACCAGGGTCTCGCTCATACCGGCACCTCCTCGGCGGCGGGAGTTCCCGGCACCACCGGGTTGTGGCAGCGGAGCAGGCGACCCAGCTGGTCCTCTTCCGCGGGCGTGACCTGAACGCACACGTCCAGCGCGTTCGGGCACCGGGGAGCGAACGCGCAGCCCTGGGCCCACGGGATGTTGTCGGCGACGGATCCCCTGATCGGCGTCAGCTTCTCGCCGTGCCCGGCGTCCAGGCGCGGGATCGAGGCCAGCAGGCCGTGCGTGTACGGGTGGCGCGGCTCCGCGAAGAGCGGGTGCCGCATGGCCTTCTCGACCACCTTGCCGCCGTACAGCACGTTGACCTCGTCGCACAGGCCCGCGACGACACCCAGGTCGTGGGTGATCATCACGAGCGCGGTGCCGAGGTCCTGCACCAGTTCCTTCATCAGAGACAGGATCTGGGCCTGGATGGTCACGTCCAGCGCCGTCGTCGGCTCGTCCGCGATCAGCAGCTTCGGCCGGCACGCCAGCGCGATCGCGATGAGCGCGCGCTGCCGCATCCCGCCGGAGAGCTGGTGCGGGTACTCCTTGAGCCGCCGGTTCGGGTCCGGGATGCCGACCTTGTCGAGCAGGTTCTTCGCCTCGATCATGGCCTCCTTGCGGGGCATGCCGCGGTGCCGTTCGAGCACCTCGGTGACCTGCAGGCCGATCGGGACGACGGGGTTGAGCGAGGACAGCGGGTCCTGGAAGACCATGCCGAGCTCGCTGCCGCGCTTGTCGCGCATCTGCTTGTCGGACAGCTTCAGCAGGTCCGTGCCGTCGTAGGTCACACTGCCGGTGACCACGGCGCCGCGCTTGGGCAGCAGACCCATGATCGCGAGCGAGGTCACCGACTTGCCGCAGCCCGACTCGCCGACGAGCCCGACCGTCTGGCCGGGTTCGACGTCGAAGCTGACGCCGTCGACCGCGCGGAACGGCTCTTCGCCCTTGCGCTGGAACACGACGGTGAGGTCACGAACTTCGAGCAGTGCCACGACGACTCACCGCCTGTTCTTCGGGTCGAGGGCTTCGCGCAGCGTCTCACCCATGAGCGTGAAGCCGAGCGCGACGACGATGATGCAGACCGCGGGCCACGCGGCGAGGTGCGGATGCGTGTCGAAGACGTTCTGCACGTCACCGAGCATCTGCCCCCACTCCGGCAGCCGGTCGTCCGGGTTGCCGAGGCCGAGGAACGACAGCGCGGCCGCCTCGATGATCGCGGTGGCGAGCACGAGCGTGGACTGCACGATCACCGGGCTGAGCGAGTTCGGCAGCATGTGCCGGAACACGATCGCGCCCTTCTTCACGCCGAGCGCGGTCGCCGCCAGCACGTGGTCGCTGTGCCGTTGCGCGAGCATCGAGCCTCTGAGCAACCGCGCGAACACCGGGATCTGCACGATCGCGACCGCGAGGATCACCGTGAACTGGCTGGGCCGCGCGAACATCGCCGCGATCGAGAACGCCAGCAGCAGCGACGGCAGCGACAGCATGACGTCGACGATCCGCATGACGATCGAGTCGACCCAGCCGCCGAGCGCGCCCGCGAGCGTGCCGAGGATCAACCCGCCGGTCAGACCGATGATCGTCGCACCGACGCCCACGATCAGCGTCTGCTGCGACCCGACCAGCAGGCGCGAGAAGAAGTCGCGGCCCTGCAGGTCACCACCGAGCGGGTGGCCGGGCTGGGGCGGCGGGATCTCGTTGCGCGCCTTGACGACCTGGTCGATCAGCATCGGGACCGACGGGTCCTGCGGCGCGAGCCACGGAGACAGCAGCGAGAGCACGAAGAAGAGGCCGATGATCACCGCGCCGGTGATGAACACCGGACTGCGGCGCAACCGCTTCCACGCGCTCGCCGCGAGCGAGACGCCGGCGGACTCGGCGAGTCCGTCGATCTTGTCCTTCTTGGAGGAGAGTCCGAGAACCACTGCGCTCACCTCGTCCTGATGCGCGGGTCGATGAGCGCGTACGAGAGGTCGACCAGCAGGTTGACCACGACGTAGACGATCGTGGCCATGATGATCAACAGCAGTAGCACCGGATAGTCACGCCGTTCGAACCCGATGGCGAGCGCCTGCCCGACACCGGCGAACGAGAACACCTTCTCGGTGAGCACCGCGCCGGAGAGCAACGCACCTGTCTGCAGACCGATCGTCGTGACGACCGGCAGCATCGCGTTGCGCAGCACGTGCCGGCGGCGGATCACCGGGGCGGTGAGGCCCTTGGACTCAGCCGTGCGCACGAAGTCCTCGTCGAGCACGTCGAGGACGGCGGCCCGGGTGATCCGGAAGATCACCGCGAACGGGATCGTGGCCAGCGCGATCGCGGGCAGGATCAGGTGTTCCAGCGCGTTCAGCGTCGCGTCGAACTCGCCGGTGATCAGGCCGTCGAGGGTGAAGAACCCGGTGACGCGGGTGGCGTCGATCGCGTCCTGCCGGCCCTGCGAGGGCAGGCCGAGCGCCGACGACGCCACGTCCTTGAGCAGGTAGGCCAGGAAGAACACCGGCACCGCGACGCCGATCAGCGAGCCGATGACGCTGAAGTTGTCGAACCAGCCGCCGCGGCGCTTCGCGGCGAGGTAGCCGAGCGGGACGCCGACCGCGATCGCGATCACGATCGCGAAGAAGCTGAGCTCGATCGTCGCGGGGAACCGCTGGAGGAAGATGTCGAGCGCCGAGTCACCGGGCTGGACACCGGTGGAGACGCCGAAGTCACCGGTCGCCGCGCGACCGAGGAACTTGAAGTACTGGACGAAGATCGGCTGGTCGAGGCCGAGCTGCTTGGTGAGGGCTTCGCGCGACTCCGGCGTAGCGCGTTCTCCCAGGAGGGCCGAAACCGGCCCTCCTGGGAGAAGTCGCAACCACGCGAAGAGCAACATCGAGAGCACCAGCACCACGCCGACCAGCTGAACCAGCCGTCGAATGGTGTAGCGGAGCACTTGAGCTACCCCGTTGTTCTCTTGTGGTGGGAGCTAGTCCGATCAGCCCTTGGAGGCCGAACCGAACTTCTCGTCGGTCAACGGGCTCGGGACGACACCCTTGATGTCCGACTTGAACACCAGAGCGGGCGGGGAGTGCGAGATCGGGACCGCGGGGAGGTACTCCTCCATGATCTTCTTGTTGATCTCTTCGTACAGCTTGGTGCGGTTGGCCTCGTTCGGCTCGGAGTCGGCCTTGGCCAGGTCCGCCGCGAGGGTGGCGCCCCACGGGGACGCACCGGTGTTGAAGCGGTTGTCGGTGCGGCCGAAGAACGTGCCGACCCAGTTGTGCGCCGTGCCGTTGTCGCCGGTCCAGCCCAGCAGGAACAGGTCCGAGAGGCCGTTGTCGACGTCGGTCAGGTAGCCGCCGTTCCACGGCTTGGTGACGACCTCGAGCTTGATGCCGGCGGCCTGCAGGTCACCGGAGATGGCGCCGAACAGGTCCTTCGGGGACGGCATGTACGGACGCGTGACCTCGGACGGCCAGTAGAACTTCAGCGTCAGGTCGGTGGCACCGGCCTCGGCCAGCAGCGACTTGGCCTTGTTCACGTCGTAGCCGACGGCCTGGACGCCGGAGTTGTAGCCGTCGACGGTGTCCGGCATGAACTGCGTCGCGACCTTGGCGCCCTCGGGCAGCTGCGACTTGACCAGCTGCTCGCGGTTGATCGCGTACTGGATCGCCTGGCGGACCTTGAGGTCGGCGAGCTTCGGGTTGTTCTTCTGGTTGATGCCCAGGTAGAACACGTTGAACGCCGGACGGATCGCGACGTTGAAGCCGTCGGTCTTCAGACCGGCCCAGTCGGCCGCGTTCGGCAGGTCGTACCCGTCGATGTCGCCGGCCTTGAGCGCCTGCTTGCGGGCGGTCTCATCCGGGATGATCTTGAAGACGATCTTGTCCAGCTTGGCCTTGGTGCCGTGGTAGGCGTCGTTCTTCACGATCTCCACGGTGTTGTTGGCCTTGTCGTACTTGCCGAACTTGAACGGGCCCGTGCCGGTCGGGTGCTCGTTCGCGTAGGCCGGGTAGGTGAACGCGTCACCGGCGGCCACGACGTTGTCCGCGTCGTACTTCTTGAGCGCCTCGGGGCTCGACATCGAGAACGACGGGAAGGCGAGGACCGACGGGAACTGCGAGGTGACCTTCGTCAGCTCGACGACCGCGGTCTTGGCGTCCTTGGCCGTGCAGGACTTGTACAGCGAGGGCTTGTCCGGCGTGGTCGCGAACCCGCCGAAGTTGTCCAGCCAGTACTGCGAGACGGCGTCGGACTGGCCGGCGCCCTTCTGGTTGTACCAGCGGTTGAAGTTGAAGCACACGGCCTCGGCGTTGAAGTCGGTGCCGTCGTGGAACTTCACGCCCTCCTTGAGGGTGAAGGTCCACGTCTTGCCGTCGGCGCTGGGCTCGTACTTCTCGGCCAGCGCGGGCTCGACCTCGGCGGTACCCGGCTTGAAGCCGACCAGACCCTCGAACATCTGACGGGCGACCCGGAACGTCTCACCGTCGGTCGCGTAGAACGGGTCGAAGAGCTTCGGTGCGCCGGCGGCGCCGAAGGTCAGCGTGCCGCCTTCCTGGCCGCCGCCGCCAGAGTCGCGCTGGGATTGCGCGCAACCGGACAGGGCGAGCGCGCTGACGCTGAGGAAGCCGATCGCGGCGACCCAACGGCGGCGAGCCGTTACTGAGTGGACCATCAAACACCCCTTGGACAATCCGCACATCTCACGGTGTGGTCGCCGACCATAACCGTTGTTCATACCCCCTCCGGGGTTACTCAGGTCACGATCCGGCCACTAGACCAGGCATTCTGATACGTCCGGCGCACGCTCGCTGACCCAACGTGAGCACCGTCGATGCGTCGAACGCTCTCCTAGGCTGTAGAAACAACGGCTGTAGAAACAACACCGGCACGCGGAGGAGGTCAGATGAGCAGGCAGGTCGAGTTCCGCGTGCTCGGCCCCCTCCAGGTTCTCCTCGACGCTGAACCACTGCTGGTCCGGGCGGGCCGGCAGCGGGCCCTGCTGGTGTCGCTGCTGCTGCGCGCGGGCACGTCGGTGTCGGTGGACGAGCTCGCCGCGAACGTGTGGGGCGAAGATCCACCCTCCCGTGGGCGGGCGACCCTCCAGACGTACGTCATGCGCCTGCGCCAGCTGCTCGGACCGTCCGTGCCGATCAGGACCGTGCCGGACGGCTACCTGATCGACGTCGACGAGAAGACGATCGACCTGATGCGCTTCGAACCGCTGATCGAGCAGGGCGAGCAGGAGCGCGCCGCCGGGAACCTGCAGGCCGCCTCGGCCGCGTTCGCCGCCGCGCTGGGGCTCTGGCGGGGTCCGGCCCTGGTCGACGTGCCGTCGGAGATCCTGCACCGCGACGAGGTGCCGCGGCTCGACGAGCGCCGCCTGCACGTGCTGGAACGCCGGGTCGAGGTCGACCTCGAACTGGGCCGCCACGGCGAGCTCGTGGCGGAGCTGTCCCGGCTGACGAGCGATCACCCGTTGCGCGAGCGGTTCTGGGCGCAGCTGATGGTGGCGCTGTACCGCTCGGGCCGGCAGAGCGAGGCACTGGCCGCCTACCAGCGCGTTTCGCGTCTACTGGGCGACGAGCTGGGCATCGATCCCGGCGACGAGCTGCGCCGCGTGCACGGCCAGGTGCTGTCCGGGTCGATCGGCTCGGTGGCCACGGTGGCGTCCGGTGCGCCGGTGGTCGCCGCGAAGCCCGAACGAGTCGTGCCGTCGCAGCTGCCCGCGGACATCCCGGACTTCGTGGGCCGCGACGAGGCCGTGTCGCTGATCGTGGCGCTGCTGCGGACCGCGCAGGGCGTGCCGGTCGTCACACTGGCCGGGCCGCCGGGCGTGGGCAAGACGGCGCTGGCCGTGCACGCGGCGCACCGGATGCGCGCCGACTTCCCGGACGGTCAGCTGTACGTGAACCTGCGCGGCTACGCCCCCGGCCCGCCGTTGAGCGCCGTCGACGTACTGCCGCGGTTTCTGCGGGCGCTGGGGACCGAGCCCGACCAGGTGCCGCTGGACCAGGACGAGCAGGAGGCGATGTTCCGGTCCACGCTGACCGGTCAGCGCGTCCTGTTGCTGCTGGACAACGCCTCGTCGGCCGAGCAGATCCGGCCACTGCTGCCGGGGTCGCCGGGGTGCGCGGTGCTGGTGACCTCACGCGACACGTTGCGCGGCCTCGCCGTCTCGCACGCGGCGTCGAACGTGCGGCTCGACGTGCTCGACTGGCACGAGACGGAGTCACTCCTCAAAGGCATCCTGGGCGCGGACGAGGTCGCGTCCCAAGAGGACGCCGCACTGGAGCTGGCGACCCTGTGCGCACATCTGCCATTGGCTTTGCGTATCGCGGCCGCGAACCTCGTGTCGCGTCCGGAACTGTCCATCGCGGACTACGTGGAGGAGCTGCGGGCCGGGAACCGGCTCGCCGCGCTGGCCGTGGAGGGCGACGAACGGGTCGCGGTGCACGCGGCGTTCGACCTCTCCTACACGGCGCTGAAGCCCGAGCTGGCGCAGATGTTCCGGTTGCTGTCACTGGTTCCGGGCACGGACTTCACCCCGGAGATGGCGGCCGCGCTGAGCGGACTGACCACTCAGGACGCTCGCCGGCGGCTCGACCGGCTGGCCACCGCGAACCTGATCTCGAACCACGCGCCGTCGCGCTACCAGTTCCACGACCTGCTGCGCGACTACGCGGCCGAGCGCCTGGCGTTCGAGGAAGGCCGCCCGGACTCGCGCCTCGCGTTGCGGCGGCTGCTGGACTGGGCGGTGCGCTCGGTCGACAACGCCACGCTGGCGATGAAGTCGACGCTGTTCCGCTTCCCGCGCCCGGCGCCGCTGGACAGCGTGGTGCCGCGGTCGTTCAGCACCAGCACCGTGGCCCTGACCTGGCTGGACGTGGAGCGGGCGAACCTGGTCGCGCTGGTGACGCACTCCGTGGAGCACGACCCGGAGAACTCGCCGTGGCAGCTGGCCGACGCCCTGCGCGGCTACTTCTACACGCAGGGCCTCACCGCGGAGTGGCGTGAGACCGCGAAGGCCGGCCTGGTGGGTGCGCGGGCGCCGCGAGACGAGCTCGGCCAGCTCGCGATGCTCTCGTCGCTGGGCACGCTGTACTGGGTGACCGGGCAACACCGCAACGCGCTGGGCTACTACCAGCAGGCCATCACCCTGCAGGAGGGCATCGACCTGCCGCAGGCGGAGGCCGCCGTCCTGTCCAACGCGGGCAGCGTCTACATCGACCTCGGCGAGCTGGAACACGCCGCCGACCACCTCGAACGCGCCCTGGTGATCGCCCGCCGGGTCCGCGCGCCCCAGGTGCTCGCGAACGCCCTGTTCAACCTCGGCGGCGTCTACATGCAGCTGGGCCAGCTCGACCGGGCCGCGTCGACGTTCGAGGAGGCACTGGAGGTCGGCACGCGCCTCGACTCGTGGATCACCCAGGCGAACTCGATGCGCGCGCTGGGCGAGGTGCACGCGTGGCGCGGCGAGCCCGACCTCGGCGCCACCTACTTCCTGCGGGCGAGCGAGCTGTACGAACGGGCCGCGGCCCGCAACTTCGGCCACACCATGCACGAGGGCATGGCCATCACGCTGATCATGCGCGGCCGGTTCGAGGAGGCCGCGGCCGAGGCGTCGGCGGCCATGCGGATCGCCCAGGACCTGGACAACGTCAAGAGCGTCTGCGACGCGATGAACCTGCTCGGCCGTGCGCTGGAGGGTGCCGGTCGCTTCGACGACGCCGTCGAGCAGTTCTCGTCGGCGCTGGCCATCGCGGTGGAGACCGGCTACTCGTGGGGCATCTGCTCGGCACGTCGCGGTCTGGCGTCGGCGTACCGCGGGGTGGGCCGCCACGAGGAGGCGCTGACGATGGCGTCGTCGGCGCTGGTCGAGGCAGGGCGGTCACAGTTCCGGTCGGCGGAGATGGAGGTGCTGCTCGTGCTCGGGCGCATCCACCTCGACACCTCGGACGCCTCCGGCGCCCTGGAATGCGCCCTGCGGGCCGCCTCGGTCGGCTCGGACTCCGGGCACCGCTGGGTGTTCGGCCGGGCGCTGCTGCTGGCCGGCGACGCCGCCTTCGCCCTGGGCGACGTCGACGAGGCGCGGACGCACTGGTCGTCGGCGCTGGAGGTGCTCAGCGTGATCGGAACGCCGGAGGCGTCGGTCGTCCGTGCTCAGCTCGAAGTGACGACGTAGTCGGCCCTGGCCCTGGTCTCGTCGACCGCGAACCAGCCTCGTTCGTACTGCTGCCACCGGAGGAAGTGCTCCCGGTGACGCTCGCCGTCCCGTGCCACGGCACGTTCCAGCCGCGCCTGCTCGTCACCGTGGTCGACGAAGATCGCCAGGCTCAGGCGGTGCGCGATGGCCTTCCTGGCCGAGGAGAAGCCCTCGAAGATGATGGTCCTTTGTGGATGGACGACCACTTCCAGACCTGCGTCCACACAGGGAAAGCCTGGGGACCAGTCGGTTTTCCGGTACCGGCCTGGTTGGCCGTCCGCCACGGCGTCGAGTGCCTGGGTGAGTCTCGGCCACCACGACGTCGTCGGGTCTTCCCAGGTCGCGAAGTGGTCGGTGCTGATCAGCTGGGCACCGAGCTGTGCGGCGAGGTCCTCGGCGAACGTCGACTTGCCCGCGCCGGTCGGGCCGTCCACCGCGACCAGGCGGGTGCCGCCCAGTCGCGGTGGACTCTGGTTCACATGCTCCGGCGACCAGATAGCGCACGCCCCAGCGTCAACTCGTCGGCGAACTCCAGGTCGCCGCCCATCGGCAGGCCGCTGGCCAGCCGCGTGACGGTCAGCCCCGGGAAGTCCCTGAGCATCCGGACGAGGTAGGTGGCCGTGGCCTCGCCCTCGGTGTTCGGGTCCGTGGCGATGATGACCTCGGAGATGTCGACACCGTCGGTGGCCGTGCCGATCCGGTTGAGCAGCTGCCGGATGCGAAGCTGGTCCGGCCCGACCCCGCTGAGCGGGTCGAGCGCGCCGCCCAGCACGTGGTAGCGCCCCTTGAACTCCCTCGTGCGCTCGATCGCCTGGACGTCCTTCGGCTCCTCGACCACGCAGACCAGGCTGAGATCCCGCTTCGGGTCGCGGCAGATGCGGCAGGTGGTCTCGGCCGAGACGTTGCCGCAGACGTCGCAGAAGACCACGCCCTCCTTGACCTTCTGCAGCGCGTTCTGCAGCCGCTCGATGTCGGCGGGTTCCGTGGCCAGGAGGTGGAAGGCGATCCTCTGGGCACTCTTCGGGCCGACGCCAGGGAGCCTGCCCAGTTCGTCGATCAGGTCCTGTACCGGGCCCTCGTACATCTCTTAGCCGAGCAATCCGCCGAGGCCGCCCTGAGCGAGCGGGCCGAGCTTCTGCTCCACGAGCTGCTGCGCCTTGGTGTTGGCGTCCTTGATCGCGGCGATCACCAGGTCCTGGAGGGTCTCGACGTCCTCCGGGTCCACGATCTTGGGGTCGATGGCGAGGTCCACGAGCTCGCCGCCGCCGGTGACCGTGGCGGTCACGAGGCCGTTGCCCGCGTTGCCGGTGATCTGCGTTTCGGCCAGCTGCTGCTGGGCTTCTGCCATCTGCTGCTGCATGTTCTGGGCCTGCTGGAGCAGGGCCTGCATGTCGAACTGACCGGGTTGCACCGCTGGTCCTCTCGGGGTGGGCCCGTTTCGGCTTTCTGGGCCTTGTTGGGGGTTTGCCTGGGGCCTTGCTGGGCTTTGGGGTCCAGCGTACGGGCTTGGTTTCCGATCTTGTCGGACCCTCTGAGTAGGTTGAGTTGTAGGGGTTCCCGGATCGGGGGGACGCCTGCGAAAGCTTGCGTTGGCGTTGGCGTTGGCGTTGGCGTTGGCGTTGGGGTTGGCGTTGGTGCGGGCGCGGGCGGTGGCTTGGGTGCGCTCGTTGTGTAGGGCGTCACCTTGGCTGGCGGGCGGCGGTTTCGTGTTCGTAGGTGGCTGACTTGTGTGAGGGTCTTGCGGTTGCTTTTTTGGGGCGCTGCCCCAAACCCCGCCAATCTGATCAAGAACCGGGCCGGCGCCGCACGCGGGTAGATGGCACGCCTGGTGCTTTGGGCGGCTTGCTGTTGCGTAGGTGTCTGGGGTGTGGGGTGGTTCCGTCACGAGCCGCGCCAGAGCGAGCCGCGCACGAGCTGTGTCACGACTCGTGACGGAACCACCCCACCCAGCTCGTGTTGTGAAAAGCCACGACTGCTCGGCTTCGCCGTCGCGTCGGCTCGCCTCCGGCATTGCGTCGATCTGGGTTTCCGGGGCGTATGGCTGGCTTGCTTTGCTAGGCCTTTTTCAGGGGGCGGGCGCCCAGTTCGTCGGCCAGCAGTTTGAGCACTACCGACTCCGGGTCTTGGGCCTCGGGCACCGTGGCCGGGTCTGCCGGGCGGGCGGCTTCGGCCAGCATCGCCTCTTCGTCGTCCGGTTCCGGCGGCAGGGGGTCGTCGGGCTCGGGCGGTTCCGGGGGCGGTGGGACGTCGTCTGCCGGTGGGCGCGGGGCCGGGCGTTGTTGCGGTTCTGGCTGGCGGGCGTTGTTGTTGTTCTGGGCCTGGCTGGGGCGGGTCGGGGCTGGGCGGGCGGCCTTGGCCGGGGCTGCGGCTTGGGGGGTGGCGCCTGGGGTGCCGTGGGTGCAGCGGACCTGCCAGGTGCCGCCCAGGACCGCGGCGAGGGCCGTGGCGATGGCCTCGGTGTTGCGGGGTTCCGCCAGGCGGCGGGCCAGTGGGGCCGAGGTGTGGGTGATCGTGACTATATTGCCGTCCACCTCGCTGACCATGGCGTTGGTCAGCATCGCCTCGGTGCTGCGGCTGGTGGAACGGACCGCGGCCAGCAGGTCGGACCAGATTCGGCGGACCGCCGTCGCGTCCATGTCACCGGAGGACGCCGGAGTTGCTGAGGCCGCGGGTTCCGGGGTTGCCACGGGTTCCGCGGGGGTTGGGGCCGGTGCGGCTACCGGGGTGGGGGCGGCGGGCTGGGTCTGCGCTGGGGCCGGGGCGGCTGCCGGAGTGGGGCGGGCAGGTGGGGCCTGCTGCCTTGGTGGTTCTGGTGCCTGGGCTGCGGGTTCGGGTGCCTGCTGGGACCTTCTGGTGAAGACCGGGGCGCCGGGTTGGGCTGCGGTCGGGTCGCCGGGAGCGGCTGCGACGGTGGCCGGGGGGCGACGCTCCAGTTGTTCCAGGCGTTGCAGGAGGGCGGCTTCCGACTGGCTCACCGAGGGTAGGAGCATGCGGGAGACGAGGAGTTCCAGCAGCAGGCGGGCGGCCGTGGCTCCGCGCATGTCGACCAGGCCCTGGTGGACGATCTCGGCGTAGCGGGTCAGGGCGGCCGGGCCGATGCGTTCCGCCTGGGCCGACATGGTGGCCAGTTCGTCTTCCGGGGCGCTGACCAGGTTGCGGTCGGCGGCGTCCGGGACCGCGCAGAGCAGGACGAGGTCGCGCAGGCGGTCCAGCAGGTCGCTGGCGAAGCGGCGGGGGTCGTGGCCCGCGTCCACCAGGCGGTCGATGGTGCTGAAGACCGCGGCGCCGTCGCCTGCCGCCAGGCCGTCGATCACGTCGTTGATCAGGGCCGAGTCGGTGACGCCGAGGAGCGTGAGGGCTCGCTCGTACTTCACGCCGTCGGGGCCCGCGCCGGAGAGGAGCTGGTCCATGACCGACTGGGTGTCGCGGGCCGAGCCGCCGCCCGCGCGGATCACCAGGGGGAAGACGGCCGGTTCGACGGCCACGCCTTCCGCGGCGCAGTTGCGTTCGAGCAGGGAGCGCATCACGCCGGGCGGGATCAGGCGGAACGGGTAGTGGTGCGTGCGGGAGCGGATGGTCGGGAGGACCTTGTCCGGCTCGGTGGTGGCGAAGATGAAGATCAGGTGGTCCGGCGGCTCTTCGACGATCTTCAGCAGGGCGTTGAAGCCCTGCGTGGTGACCATGTGCGCCTCGTCGATGATGAAGACGCGGTACTTGGACTCGGCGGGGGCGTAGAAGGCCTTGTCGCGGAGGTCGCGGGCGTCCTCGACACCGCCATGGGAGGCCGCGTCGAGCTCCACCACGTCGACGCTGCCGGTGCCGTTCGGGGCGAGGCCGATACAGCTGTTGCACTCGCCGCACGGGTCGGGTGTCGGGCCGTTCACGCAGTTGAGCGAGCGCGCCAGGATGCGGGCCGACGAGGTCTTGCCGCAGCCTCGCGGGCCGCTGAACAGGTACGCGTGGTTCACCCGGCCCGCCGCCAGCGCGGTGCGCAGGGGATCGGTCACGTGCTCCTGGCCGACGACCTCGGAGAACGTGGCCGGACGGTACTTGCGATACAGAGCGAGGGCCACGCCGCAGACAGTACCGGTGGACCCCGACAGAAAAAGGGGACCCCGTGCACCCACCAGAGCCCGCTTATCCTTGCTGCCTTCCGGCCCTGGGGAGGTTCGCGAGATGTGTGCCGCACGAGGTCCGACGCTAGTGTAGCGAACCCCCTAATTCGAACGTGTGTTCGAGTTGCCCACAGTGTTGTCCCCAGGTGTGGACAACTTCCGGCCCGTGGCGAGCATCAGCAGGTCAGGGACTGGAAGGTCGGGGATTCCGGTGTCCCGGAAACGCTTGCGAGCACCCCAGAACGGGCTCTTCAACACATGGTCGAGGGCGGCCTGGGCCGGTTCGGGCGGCATCTCGCGGACGCGGCCCAGCGGGCGGGCGATGTCCTGGCCGTGGACGAGGAAGTCGGCCAGCGGATCGATCGGGGCGGCCATCGGCGCGCGCTTCGGCGAGGCCGCCGTCTCGCGGATCCGCGCGATCAACTCCGACCGGGTGAACCGTGCGGCGATCGCGTGGGCTTGCTCGTCCACCATGCGTTCCCAGTCGAAGCGCGCCTTCACGACGCCGGTGAGCACGTCGCGCCAGCCGGTGCGGGTCGACGTGGTCAGGTGGGCGGCCATCGTCTGCATCGTCCAGCCGGCGCAGAGGGTCTCGCGCCGCCACTCGTCGTCGGTCAGGTCCTCGAGGAGGTCCGCGACGCCCAGGCGTTCGGCCTCCAGCCACTTCATGATCATGATTGCCCCTCGATGGCGGTCAGCCTGCGGCGCAGGAAGTCCCGTTCGGAGTCGGTGCCCGCGAGCGCGAGAGCCTCGCGGTAGGCCTCGGCGGCCTCGGTGTCACGGCCCAGGCGGTGCAGCAGGTCGGCGCGGGCCGCCCGGTACGGGTGGTAGTCGCGGAGCCTCGGTTCGCCGGCCAGCGTGTCGAGCAACGCGAGCCCGGCCGCCGCGCCGTCCCGCATGGCGACCGCGGCGGCCCGGTTCAGGGCGACCACGGGCGACGGCGTGAGCTGGTTCAGCACGTCGTAGAGCGCCACGATCTGCCGCCAGTCGGTGCTCTCGAAGTCCGGCGCCTCGTCGTGCAACGCGTTGATCGCCGCCTGCACGCCGTACGGGCCGTGTCCGCCCGTCAGCGCGCGCTCGGCCAATGCGCTGCCCTCGTCGATCATGTCGCGGTCCCAGAGCGTGCGGTCCTGGTCCTCCAGCAGTTCGGGACGGGCGTCCCGACGGGCGTGCACCAGCAGCATCAACGCCAGCAGCCCGGTGACCTCGCGGTCGGGCAGCAGGCCGCGCAGGATCCTGGCCAGCCGGATGGCCTCCTCGGCGAGGTCGGCGCGCTGGGCCGCGTAGCCCTCGGTGAAGATCGAGTAGACGGCCTGCAACACGCCGGGCAGGCGTTCCGGGAGCTCGTGCGGATCCGGCACGCGGAACGGGATGCGCGCCTGGCTGATCTTCTTCTTCGCGCGCACGATCCGTTGCTGCATCGTCGTGACCGGCACCAGGTACGCCCGCGCGACCTCCGGCGTCGTGAAGCCCGCCAGGCAGCGCAGGACCAGGGCGCCGCGGTCCTCCTCGGCCAGCGCCGGGTGCGCGCAGGTGAAGAACAGCTCCAGCCGCTCGTCCGGCAGGCCGTCGCCCACCGGCGGATCCGCCCGGTCGACCTCGACCTGCAGCAACGCCAGGCGCGCCGCGTACACCTGGTCGCGGCGCAGCCGGTCGACGGCCTTGCGGCGCGCGGTCGTGAGCAACCACGCGCCGGGCCGGTCCGGCACCCCGTCCACCGGCCAGTGCCGCAACGCCGCCTCGATGGCGTCGGAGGTGACCTCCTCGGCCAGGTCGAGGTCGCCGAAGCGCTTGACCAGGGTGGCGAGCAGCCTGCCGCGTTCCTCCCGGAACACCTGCTCGACGTTCATCGCAGGACTCAGAAGTCGAACTCGGCGATCGGCCGCACGACGACTGCCCCGCCGTCGCGCGAACCGGGGCACTTCGCGGCCCAGTCCAGCGCCGCGTCGAGGTCCGGCACGTCGATGACGTTGTAGCCGCCCAGCACCTCGCGGGTCTCGGCGAACGGCCCGTCGGTGACGGTGCGCCTGCCGTCCGGTCCGACCTGGACGGTGGTCGCGGTGACGAGGTCCGCGAGCGAGTGGCCGGAGACCAGGACGCCCGCTGCCCTCATCTCCTTCTCGTAGGCGATCCAGTCCTCGACGGTGCAGCTCGACTGCTGGTCAGACGCCGCGTGGATCAACAGCATGTACTTCACTTATGCCCTCCTCGGTTGGGTCTTACGGGATCACGACGAGCGGGCAGGCGCCAGATCGACACGGGGCTGGAACTTTTTCCGGCCACCCCCGTTTTGGGTCCCGGAACACCCGTCCGGTAAGGTTCTTCCCGGAGGATTCGCATAGCGGCCTAGTGCGCACGACTGGAAATCGTGTTGGGTTCACCCCCTCACGGGTTCAAATCCCGTATCCTCCGCTCGCTCACGAAGGGCGCCGAACCTCAACGTTCGGCGCCCTTCCGGCGTTACCGTTGCATGATGCTGCCCGAAGACCTGATGCTGCTGTTCGTCAACCAGCAGAACGGAAAGCTGCGGACCGACTCCTCGTCGGTGGAGAACGCGCTCGCCGGTGCCGTGCTCATCGAGCTCGTGAACTCGGGGCGCGTCGCGTTCGAGCCCAACGGCAAGAAGCTCCAGGTCGTCGATCCGACGCCGCTGAAGGATCCGCTGCTGCAGGAGTCGGTCGGCAGGTTCGACAAGCCGATGAAGCCGCAACGGGCCGTGGAGCGCCTGCGGAAGAAGGTGCGCGACAACGTCGCCGCACAGCTCGAAGCCCGTGGTGCCGTGCGCGTGCAACCGCGGAAGGTGCTCGGGATCTTCCCCGCCAAGAGCTACGTGATCACCGATGAGCGAGCGGCCGACGAGGTGCGCAAGGCGGTCGGCGAGGTCGCGCTCGGGTACCGGGGAGCGGACGCGCGCACCGGGGCGTTGATCACGCTGCTGTTCGCGGTCAAGGCCGTGCACAAGGTGGTCGACGGCGACAAGCGCGACATGACCAGGCGTGCCAAGGACGTCGCGGCCGGCAACTGGGCGGGCGACGCCGTGCGCAGGGCCGTCGAGGCGATCCAGGCCGGAGTGGTCGCCGCAACGGCCGCTGCCGCCGCCGCGTCCCAGGCTGGGTGACGCGGCGACGGCAGCGGTGGAGCCGGTTGCTAATTGAGGCGGTCGAGGATGTCCTCGATGGCGAACACGATCCGGTCGACGTTCGCGTCACCCGTGGACGGGCGGGCGCGGACGATCTGCGGGTCGTGGTCGCTCGCCTGGTCGGCGAACTCGGCGTTGATGTGGACCACGTCGTAGCTGAAGCGCGTGATGTTCCTGCTCACGACGAGGTGGTCGAGCGTCTGCGAGTTGCCCTCGAAGACGTAGCTGTACCGCTCGTTCGCGGGCAGCGTCTCGATCAGCGCCTTGAGGTTGCCGTCGCCGGTCAGCGTCTTGAGCGCGGGCGAGAACTGGTAGTCGTTCAGGTCACCGGCGAGGACGACGTTGGCGCCCCTGTCGATCGCGCGGATCTGCTCCGTGAACGCCTTCAGCGACGCCGCCTGCTTGACGCGCTGCACCTCGGAGGTGCGGTTCGGCGGCTGGTTGCGGCCGTGGATGGCCTCGTCGCCGCCCTTGGAAGCGAAGTGGTTCGCGACGACGAAGACCGTGCGGCCGCGGAACTTGAACTCGCCGGCGAGCGGCTTGCGGCTGTCCTCCCACGCGTCGTTGAGCGGGTCGATCCGGCCCGGTGACACGGAAAGCACCGCGCGACCGTGCTTCCGCACGACCTGGACCGGCGTCTTGAAGTCGCCGCCGGGACGGTCCACGAAGGACACCCGCTGCGGGTTGAAGAAGAAGCCGACGCGGATGTTGCCGCCGGGCTGGCCGCCGTCCTTGAGGTTCTCCGGGTCGATCTGGCGCCACTGGTAGCGCGGGCCACCCTTGGCGACGATCGCGTCGGAGAGCTTCCGCAGCGTCTGGTCCGCCGCGACGACACCGTCGTTGGTGGCGCCGTTGTTGTCCTGGATCTCTTCCAGCACAACGACGTCCGGGCTGCGGAGGTTGGTCGTGACGCCGTCGGCGAGCCGGTCGAACTTCTCCTGCGGGTCGGACGGGTCGAGGTTCTCGACGTTGTAGGTCGCGATCGAGAGCTCGGACTCCTTCTGCTGCGCGGTGACCTCGCGCTGCAGGTTGGACGAGACGTGCTGACCCAGCGTCAGAGCGGCCAGCGTGTAGCCGCCGAAGTTCGTGTACTCGATGGCACCGACGGTCGCGCCGGCGAAGACGTCACCGACGTCGGCCGCGGGCAGCGGGGTGGCCTTGATCTTCAGCCGGCCGCTGTTGGCCTGGTCGTAGCCGGTGTAGGTGGTGCCGCCGCGCTGGTTGCGGTTCTGGTCGGGGTTGACCGTCACCCAGACCTCGCCGAACGCGTTGCTCGGGCCCACGACGCGGGCGTCGTCGACCTGGACCAGCGTGCCTTCGAGCGACTCGAAGTAGTCGAGGCCGTACTTCTGCGGCTCCAGCGGGAGCTGCTCGATGCTGCCGCCGGGCGCGGGCAGGTAGCCGGCCGGGACGTTCTTCACGACGACCGGCGCCGGAACGGGGTTGCCCTTCGACACGGTGATCGTGGTGGGCGCGGTGATCTCGGTGAGCGTCTGGTTGGAGCCCGTCTCGCCGCCCGGCCGGTACTCCGCGATCGTGCCGCTGACCAGCACGCTGTCGCCGACGGCCACCGTCGGCGCGGTGCCGCCCGTGTAGACGAAGACGCCCTCGCTGGTGCGCGGATCGCTGTCCTGGCCGGTGACGTCCTGGATCCAGAAGCCGCGGTCACCCGTGGCGCGCGTGCCGGTGACGACGCCGGGGACGTTGGTGACCTTCTGGCCGAGCAACGGCGAGATGCGCGTGACGCCCTGGATGTCGTGGATGCGCTTGTCGCCGGGGGTGGGGTCCGGGTCGGGGTCGGGATCCGGGTTGCCGCCGCCCGGGGTCTCGCCCTTGGAGTTGGTCGGGGTGGGGTTGCCGGCCGTGAAGTCGGCGGAGTTGTCGTCGGTGTCGCCGAGCGCGGTGGCACGGGACGCCGACGTGGTGTTGCTCAGCACGGCCGTCGCGGCGCCCTCGCGGACAGCGGCGGAACCGTAGCCGACGAGGTCCTTGATCCGCGGCTCGGCCGCGCAGTCGGCGGCCGTCTTGCAGGTGAGCGGCGTGGTGCCGCTGACCAGCGCGATGGTGCCGTTGGTGGCGCTCATGGCGATCGTTCCGGTGGCGTCCGCGGCCGGCAGCTCGACGGTGCCGCCGCTGCCCTTGGCCTCGGCGACGAGGAACGTCCCGCCGGGCGCGATCGAGCCGGTCAGCGGGGTCACGCCCCACTGCGTGCTCGCGCCGGGGCTGGCCGAGATGTACTGGACAGTGAAGCCGTCGAGGCTGACCGGGGTAGTGCCCTTGTTGGCGAGCTCGACGAAGTCCTGCGTGAGGGTGGCGCCGGAGTTGCCGCCGCCTCCGTAGACCTCGGAGATCAGCGCGTCGGGACTGGGTGCGGCGACGGCGGGCACGGCGGCGAGCACGAGTGCCGCCACCGCTGTCCCGACGACGGGCAGGGTGGGTCTCAAGACTTCCTCCAGGGGATGCGGCGGACCGACGCATCCTTCCTCGATCGAGTGAGCTTTGGTAGCCGTTGTTACTAACGGTTAACCGGCTGGCCCATCAATCATCACTCGAACAAGTGTTCGACCTTGGTGTATGCTCTGTTTCGGAACGCCGGCCAGTGGACCCCTCCCAGGCACCGGCCGGCGTCCCTATGTTCAGTGCCATGGGGATCCTGAGCTACGAGCGCCGCCGCGCCGAGATCATCAACCAGACCGCGCTGCTGACGTCCGCCGTCGACGGCGCCGACCTGGGCATCCGGGTCCCGTCGACCCCGGACTGGACGCTCAACCAGCTGCTCCGGCACCTCGGCCTCGCGCACCGCTGGGCCGACGTGATGCTCCGCGAGAGGCTGCCGGAGATCGACTTCTCGCGCAACGGCGCACAACTCGTGTCGACGTATGTGGGTGAAACGACGTCCGCGCTGATCCCGTGGCTGACCGAAGGCGCCGCGTCGCTGGCGGAGGTGCTCGGCGAGGTCGACCCGGACGAGATGATCGCGCCGATGAGCGGCCACCCCGGCCCACGCGTGTGGTCGCGGCGGATGACGCATGAGACCGTGATCCACCGATGGGACGTGACGAACGCGCTGGGTGTGCCGTTCTCGCTCGACCCGGAGGTCGCCCAGGACACGCTGCGAGAGTGGACCGGTCTCGCCCTGCCCTATGCGTTCATGCGGTGGCCTGAGGAGACCGCTCCGCTGATCGGTCCCGGACGCACCGTGCACCTGCACGCCACCGATGTCGAGGCGGAGTTCGTGATCGACCTCACCGGCCCGGCGCCGGTGGTGCGGGAGGGGCACGAGAAGGCCGCGGTGGCGGTGCGCGGGCCGGTCGTCGACCTGGTGCTGGCCGTGTATCGGCGGCGGTCGTTGGAGGGGCTGGAGGTGTTCGGGGACGGCGAGCTGCTCGACCTCGTCCTGGAGCGCGTACGTTTTTGACCAGGGGCTTTGCTGGCTGCTGGAGAAGTTCCTGGCCGCGATGAGGTTCTGAGGAGGGGCCTCAAAGCTGACGCGGTGTCTTGATCGAGCGTCCCACTTCGACATCGGGTCCAAGCTCGCGTTCCAGCGGCACCGCATTGAGCCGGACGCCTGCGGAGCGCATGGCGCGAGCGCGCTGAAGCGCCACACGCCGGCCCGCGGCGCTCCGCGACCGCCATGCGTCGGACCGGTAGGTCTGGCCGGCGTGCTGGCGGTAGAGCCAGGTCACCCGTTCTTCGCAGAAGCCGTCCGTGACCTCGGACAGAGCTGCGAAAAGCGAAATGTCGTCTTCGGCCGGGAGGCCTGCCCATCCTCCCAGCGCGCGTACGGACTCGGTTCTCATCATCAGTCCGGCGCAGTGAACAGGCCAGTTTCCGTTTCGTTCGACGGCCCACTCGTTCGCCATTCCGGCAGCGATCACGCCGAAACCGAGCGCCGATGGATAACCGAGCCTTTCGCCGTCGGGCATCAGGTCGTCAGCCTGCCCTACGGCCCAATGAATCGAGTTCTCGACGAACCTCGACGCCAGCAGGGCGGTAGCTCCAGGCAGCAGCAAGTCGTCGTGGTCCAGCACTTGCACGAGTCCGCCGGTGGCCCGGGACAGCGCCAGATTGCGCGTGACGGCGAGCCCGAGTTGTCCGCCGTTCGCTTCATACTTCGCGTGCGGCATATCGTCAAATAGCCCGGACAGCTTTGGCTCTTCACCGTCTTCTTGGACTATCCACTCCACGCTCCATCCGTCCGGCATTTCCTGAGCGGCGACGCTCAGTGCCGTTTCACGGAGGAACTGCGCGGATGGCGCATATGCGGCCGTGATGACCGAGACGACCGGCATGAAACGACCTCGATCCGTTGAGCACGAGCTGCCAGGGTGCCTGGACGTACTAACACAGCGGCCCTCTCGAACTGTCCCATGTACAGCGCTTTCAGTGCCATTTCTGCCGCGTTGGCCGCCGAGCGGGAGCCGCCACGGGCAGACGAAGCACGCCGCCGGATAGGACACTGAGGGCATGAGCGAACAGCGGACGCTGACCGCAGCGGTGCACCAGGAACAGGGACGCTCGATCAAGGCCACGGACGGCCACCTGCACGTCCTGGACTCCAGCAACCACGTCGTGGCGATCTACGCGCCGGACAACTGGAAGTCAGCCGATGACGACGGCGCACAGGAGAACTGAGACCAGAACTGAGACGAAACGTCAGAGCCCCGGTTGCCATGATCGGCAACCGGGGCTCTGAGCAGCGGTGGCGGTGGGATTTGAACCCACGGAGGCTTTCACCTCACACGCTTTCGAGGCGTGCTCCTTCGGCCGCTCGGACACGCCACCGGTAAAGACAATACACAGGCGCGGGGAGCGGGTTAACGCTGGGTCCGGAAGAAGCGTTCCAGCAGGTCAGCGCACTCGTCCTCCAGCACGCCGCCCCGTACCTCCGGCCGGTGGTTGAGGCGGCGGTCGCGCACGACGTCCCACAGCGAGCCGACGGCGCCCGTTTTGGGCTCCCACGCGCCGAAAACGAGACGGGAAACACGCGCGAGGACCAGGGCGCCGGCGCACATCGTGCACGGTTCCAGCGTCACGGCGAGGGTGCAGCCGTCGAGGCGCCAGCCGTCGCCGTACTTCTGGGCGGCCTGGCGCAACGCCAGGATCTCGGCGTGCGCGGTGGGGTCGCCGGATGCCTCGCGGGCGTTGCAGGCCTCGGCGAGGATCGTGCCGTCCGGTGCGAAGACGACGGCGCCGATCGGGACGTCCGTGCCGGCGGCGGTGGCCGCGTTCAGGGCCGCCCGGACCATGTCCTCCTCGGTGATCACGCCTGGATCGTGTCGAGCAGCTTGGTGAACTCGTCGATGAAGCCGATGCGCTGGGCGATCATCTGGAGCTGCTCGTCCGGGTAGAGGTCGACCTCGTCGACGATGATCTGGAACTCGTGGGCGGGCATGCCCAGGTCGGCGAGGATGCCGAGGTCGCCCTCCGGCCAGAGCTCGTTGTCCTCCTCGTCGGGTGGTTCGACGCGCAGGAGGTCGAGGACGTCGGCCGCGATGTCGTAGTCGAGGGCGGCGGCCGCGTCGGAGAGCAGCAGGGCTACGCCGCCGGGGACGGGGCGCAGGACGATGAAGAACTCGTCGTCAACGGCGAGGAGGCCGAACACGGCGCCGGTCGACCTCAGTTGGCGCAGCTGTGTGATCGCCGCGTCCAGCTCCGACAGCGCGGAGCTGTCCATCCTGCTGCACCGCCAGCGGCCGTCCTCTCGGACGACCGCGACCGCGAAGCCGTTGACCGGCTCCTGCTGTGTCATGTGCACACCGTAGGGCCCAGACGACCTTCCCGGTAGCCGAGGTGGTGGCACCATCGGTGGATGAGCACAACTACGCCGGACCCTCGTCTCGCCGGACTGCTCGAAGGGGCGCGTTCGCTGCAGCCCCGCACGGTGGCGCTGCGGCGTCAGATCCACAAGCACCCCGAGCAGGGACTTCAGCTCCCCAGGACGCAGGCGGCGATCCTGCACGCGTTGGAGGGGCTGCCGGTCAAGGTCACGAAGGGCGAGTCGACGACGTCGGTCGTGGCGGTGCTCGAAGGTGACCGGCCGGGGCCGACGGTGCTGCTGCGCGGCGACATGGACGGCCTGCCGCTGCAGGAGGCGACGGGGCTGCCGTTCGCGTCCGAAGTGGACGGCAACATGCACGCCTGCGGCCACGACACGCACGTGGCGATGCTGGCCGCCTCCGCGCGCCTGCTGTCGGACCGGCGGGACGCTCTGAGGGGGCGAGTACTCTTCATGTTCCAGCCGGGCGAGGAGGGTCATCACGGCGCCCGGTACATGATCGAGGAGGGCCTGCTCGACGACGGCGTGGAGAAGGCGTTCGCGCTGCACATCACGTCCACGATGAAGTCGGGTGTGGTGACGTGCCGGCCGGGCCCGATGATGGCGTCGGCGGACTCGTTCCACATCCACGTGAAGGGCCGCGGCGGCCACGGCGCGATGCCGCACAACGCGCTGGACCCGGTGCCCGCGGCGGCGGCGATGGTCGGGGCGATCCAGACGATGCTCGGGCGGCGGGTCAGCGTCCACGAGCCGGCGGTGGTGACGGTCGCGCAGATCAACGCCGGTACGACGACGAACATCATCCCCGAGGTGGCGACCCTGGACGGGACGATCAGGACGTTGTCCGAGGCGACCCGTGCTCTGGTGCACAAGGAGCTCAAGCAGGCCGTGAAGCACACGGCCGCCGCCTACGGATGCCACGCGGAGGTCAGCATCGTGCCGGGGTATCCGGTGACGGTGAACGACGACGTCATCGGCGCGCACGTGGTCGACCTGGCGGCGCGGGCGATGGGCGCTTCGTGGAGTGAGCCGATGCAGGACCCGCTGATGGGCGCGGAGGACTTCTCCTACGTGCTGCAACGGGTGCCGGGGGCGTTGGCGTTCCTCGGGGCCTGCCCGCGGGGGATCGACCTCGACGACGCGGCGCCGAACCACTCGAACCGGGTGCTGTTCGACGAGGCCGCCATGGAGCACGGGGTGGCGATGTACGCGGCGTTCGCGCTCGACGCCCTCCGGTAGGTCCTGGCACGCGTCACACGGAATGATGGGCGCGTGCGAGACGTGTGCGTGATCGGACTGGGACTGATCGGCGGCTCCGTGCTGCGGGCCGCCAAGGCTGCCGGACGCACGGTGTGGGGTGCGACGGCCGGCCAGGAGGACGCCGACAGGGCACGCGCTGAGGGCTTCGACGTCACCACCGTCGACGAGGCCCTCGGCCGGAACCCGGACGCGCTCGTCGTCCTCGCCGTGCCGTTGCCCGCGTTGCCCGACCTGCTGCGCAAGGTCCCCGCCGGCACGCGGCTCACGGACGTCACCAGCGTGAAGGGGCCCGTGCACGACGCCGTGCACCGGTATGCGCCGCACGCGCGTTTCGTCGGCGGGCATCCGATGGCCGGTACGAGCCGCAGCGGCTGGGACGCGGGCAGCGCCACGCTCTTCGAGAACGCCGCCTGGGTCGTCACGCCCGAGGAGGCGGACGACCACCTCGACGACGTCATGCAGCTCGCGCTCGACCTGAAAGCGCACGTCGTGCCCACGACGCCGGAGGAGCACGACGAGGCCGTGGCGCGGATCAGCCACCTGCCGCACATCATGGCGGCGATCCTGGCCGCGGTCGGGGCCGACGGCGGACCTCTGGCCATGGCGCTCGCGGCGGGCAGTTTCTCCGACGGCACGCGGGTCGCGGGCAGCAGGCCCGAACTGGTCCGCGCGATGTGCGAGGGGAACCGGGACGCGCTGCTGATGGCCGTCGACGACGCGCTGGGACGGCTCGGTGCCGCCAGGGGCTCGCTCGCGTCCACCGGCGGGCTCGCGAAGACGATCGAGGCCGGTCACGAAGGCCGGAACGCGCTGGTCAACCAGCCGCAACGCACCCAGGTCACGATCGACCTGACCAAGCCGGGAGCACTCGCCGCGTTGCGCAACCTCGGGTCTCGCGGGGGCCGTGTGGTTGGTCTGAACGGCCGCACCGCCACTGCGGAAACGTCGTAAGGTCGCCGGATGGATCGACGGACGCTCGCCGGTGGGCTCGGTGGTCTCGCGCTCGTCGTCGGCGCCGTCGTGGCGCTGCGCACCGGTGACGCGCCGGACACGCTGAAGCGGGAAATCGCCGACGACGTCGAGGTCGTGGCGCTGCAGGAGCCGATGAAGCCCTCCAACCCCAGGGCTCAGGCGCTCGACGCGGACGCGCTGCAGATCGCGTGGAACGGCTCCGCGTCGGCGTACGAGGTGCGCTGGAACGGCAACCAGCAGCTCGTGCCCGGCCCCGAGGTGGAACTGCCCGGCCTCAACCCCGACGACGAGGTCGACGTCGAGATCCGGGCGGTCAGTGCCACCGGCAGGCGCTCGGAGCCGCTCAAGATCACCGCGAGGCCCACGGACGTCTACAACGGCGAGTGGGACGACCAGCTCGTCGGCCAGCCGGACAGGTTCGACGGCCCGGAGGCCCTGGACCCGCGCAAGTGGCGGGTCGAGGCCGAGCCGGAGTGCCTCGGGCTGCGGCCGTTCGGGCCGGGCAAGCGCATCGACGTCGACTGCCCGATGGCGGCCTTCCAGTCGAACACGCCCATCCGGTTCGGGATGCCCGCGGCGGACGGCGCGACCGGCCGAGCGATCATCAGCGTCGCGGGCGCCGTCGAGTCGAGTCACGTGCGGCTGACGCTGCTGCCCGACCCGTGGCAGTACGTGCAGGAGACCGACGCGCAGCCCAAGGGCACGGTCAGCCTCGACATCACGACGCAGGGCACGCGGATCATCGCGGACGCGGAGCTGCCCCGCACCGGCAAGCAGGTCACGCTGGGCGACTCGCAGATGACCGGGCTCGTCGCGGGCGTGCGGCACCGGTGGGAGATGCGGGTGCTGCCGGACGCCGTGGTCGCGCTCCGGGACGGCGTGGTGGTCGCCTACGAGCCCGTCGCGATCAAGGAACGGCTGGTGCACCCGCGGATCCGCATCGACGGTGGCGGCTTCCTGGACGCGTTCGGCGTCGGGGGTGTGCCGGAGCGCGTCGCGCCCACCGAGATCGTCCCCCTCGACCGGGACGTCGAACTGCCGCAGGACGCCGTCGCGGCGAAGCTCGTCCGGCCGGCGCCCGGCAACCAGGTCACGGTCACCGACCTGCCCGTCGGCGCCAGGAAGGTCCCGGCGGCGCAGGAGACGCAGCTCGTGGTCATCCGCAGGCCCGAGAGCCGTCCCGGCACCCTGCCCCGGCTCGCGGACCGGCCCGGCGGCATCAAGACGGGTGGTCCACGGCTGCACGTCATGCACGAGGACGGCACGAAGCCTCCACAGCCGTTGCCCGCCAAGGGACGCATCCTCATCACGGCCGAGGTCAACGCCATCGGGCACCGCGGCGTCGAGCTCGAACTGGACGGCAGGCGGATCGTCGCGCTGCCCACGAACGAGCAGGGTCCGGCGGTCCCCGGCAGGCACGAGTTCTGGCTCGACACCGGAAACCTGACCTCCGGGTCACACGCTCGGCTCAAGCTCAGCGTCCTTCCGGCGGACGGTGGCGAACCCGTTATCGCCGAAACCGTGTTCGAGCTGGGGTGAACGCCTTAGCGTGACCGCTATGAAGCGGGCCGCCTTCGTCGTCGTGGGCCTCGCGTTGGTGGCGGGCGTGATCGTGCTGCGCGACCCCGGCGGGAGCGACTCGGGCCTGCCCACCGTTCCCCCGCCGCCGACGAAGCTCAAGGCGTACGCGGCGGAGCAGGTGCTGGCGCCGAGCCCGCACGGCCGCCCGGCCACGCCCGCGAACATCGTCGCCCGCACGGGTCACCACAAGATCCAGCTCAACTGGACCGGCGACGCGCCCGCGTACGAGGTGCGGTGGGGCGACAGGTCGCGGCTCGTCACGCGTCCCGGCACCCAGCTCAACGGCCTCGAGAACGAACGCGAGCAGCAGATCGAGATCCGCGCGGTCGACTCGTTCGGCCAACGTTCGCAGCCCGCCCGCACCAAGGCGACCCCGCGCGCCGACAACGCCCCGTACACGTTCGCCGACCGCTTCGACGGCTCCGACGAACCCGACCCGCAACGGTGGCGGCTCGCCAAGCGCACCGACTGCGCCCGCGCCACCTCCGGCGACGGGGACGACCACGACCGGCTCGTGATCAGCAGCAGCTGCGGCACGCGCGCGGTGACGCTGAGGTCGCGCACGCCGTTCGTCCGCGGCGACGACGAGAGCCGGCTCGTGGTCGAGACCGACGCCCCCGGCACCGGCGGCAAGCTGCTGCTCGACCTCGTGCCGGGCCCGGTCAGCGTCCAGGGCGAGCCGGTGCCGCCGAACACGATCCGCGCCACGATCTCGACCGACGTCGCAGGCAACTCGATCGTCGAGCTCGTCCCGGACGGCACGGCGGTCAAGCCCGTCCCCGCCGCGCTGCCGGGTGTGACCGTGCGCTGGGAGATCGTGCTGACCAGCAGCGGCGTCCAGGTCGTGCGCGACGGGGACGTCCTCGCCACCTCGCCGTTCGTGCCGCAGTGGCGTGAGGCGACGGCCCTGGTCGGGGTCGCGGCGCTCGCGGGCGACCGGATCCGGGCCGGCATCGACCTGATCGGCTACCGGACCCCCAAGGCCGACACCCCGCTCACCGGCCCGACGCCGCACGTGCGCGTCGACGGCCCGGCGAACGCCAGCGCCGACCCCCTCCCGGACGTCACCGCAGGTCAGCTGCGCATCGCGTTGATACCGTCGCGAGAGAGCGAGCCCGTCACGGCGGTGAAGGTCAACGGCATCCAGGTGCCGTTGCGACCGGCGGTCGAGGGCACGCCGTGGAAGCCGGGCGCGGAGTATCCCGCCGTCGCCGACCTGCCCGAAGAGGCCTTCACCGACAACCTGAACGTCCAATTGGTCACCCAGGAACGCGTCCAGATCACCCACACCGACGTCGAGCTGACCGGTCCGAAGTCCGTCACGCGACGCCAGGCGGAGACGCCACTGGTGGACGCGCGGCCGGCGCTCGCCGACCCCGTCCCCGAGGTCCTCGACGCCGGTGGCCAGCCCATCGAGAACGGCGCCGCCTTCACCCGCGGACGGGTGGTCCTGGAGGTCCGCGTCAACGCCCTCGACGCCGCCGTGGCGGGCCTCGCCGGGTTCGAGATCAGGCTCGACGGCACCCACATCGCCACCGTCCCGACCACCGCGGACGGACCCGCCGCCGCGGGCCGGTGGCGGATTTCACTCACCACGACGGACCTGAGCCCCGGAGCGCACGCCATCGAGGTCAAGGCCTTCAGTACCGATTCAGGAGTCCACCCGGAAACGGGTTACGTTCCCTTTTTGCTGAAGCCCTGAGTGGCCCAAGATGGACCCATGGCCCGCGCACTGATCATCGACGCAGCCCGCACGCCGTTCGGCAGGTACCGGGGAGGTCTCTCCGGCATCCGGGTGGACGACCTCGCGGCGCTGCCCATCGTCGACCTGCTGCGCCGCTATCCCGGTCTCGACCTCGCGCGCATCGACGACGTGCTGCTGGGCGACGCGAACGGCGCCGGCGAGGACAACCGCAACGTCGCGCGCATGGCCACGTTGCTGGCGGGCCTGCCGGTCTCCGTGCCGGGCGTGACGCTGAACCGGCTGTGCGCCTCCGGCGGCGAGTCGATCATCCAGGGCGCGCGGGCGCTGCTCACCGGGGACGCGGACCTGGTCATCGCCGGTGGTGTCGAGGGGATGTCGCGGGCGCCGTTCGTGACACCCAGGCCGGACAAGGCGTTCCCGGACCGCCTGGAGACCGTGTCGACGGCCCTCGGCTGGCGACTGGTGAACCCGCGGATGCCCAAGCACTACACCATCCCGCTGGGACTCGCCGCCGAGAACGTGGCTCACGAACTCGGCATCACCCGCGACCAGATGGACAACTTCGCGTTGCGCTCACACCGCCGTGCGGCTGCGGCGTGGGATGCCGGCGTGCACGAGGGTTTCGCGTTCCCGGTGCAACTCCCGGACGGAACGGCGATCCGCCGCGACGAGAACGTCCGTGCCGACACCAGCATCGACAAGCTCTCCAAGCTGAAGCCCGCGTTCTCGGAGAACGGGTCGGTGACGGCGGGCAACGCGTCACCGCTCAACGACGGCGCGCTGGCGGCGTTGCTCGGCACCGAGGCGATCGCGTCGGAACTGGGCGTCGAGCCGCTGGGCGAGGTGCTCGGGTCGGCGACCACGGGCGAGGAACCGCACAGGTTCACGATCGCGCCGGTGCCGGCGATCCGGAAGTTGTTGAAGCGCCTGCACATCGACGCCGCCGACATCGACCTCTGGGAGATCAACGAGGCCTTCGCCGCGATGGCCTTGTCGGTCGTGCACCACCTTCCCGAGATCGACAAGGAGAAGGTCAACGTGCACGGCGGCGCGATCGCGTACGGGCACCCGCTCGGCGCCTCGATGCCGCGCGTGATCATCGACCTGTGCCGCCACCTGCGCGCACGTGGCGGCGGCGTCGGCATCGCGGCCGCGTGCGTCGGTGTCGGCCAGGGCGTGGCGGTCGCGGTCCGCGTCTAGTCTTCCGGCGGTTTCGGGTGCAGGATGTCGCGCGCCTGCTCGGCGGCGCGCACGATGCCCTCGCTGACGAAGTCCAGGAAGCGCGCGATGTTCTCCAGACGGGTGGCGGCCGGCGTCCCGGAACCGAGGACGCTGACGCCCTCCCGCGCGGCCTCGGCGAGCCGGGTGGTGCCGGCGGCGCTGGCGATCATCGACTGGTACCAGATGTCGCCCTCGTCGACGACGTAGCGCTCACGGCGCCCCTCGTCGCGCCGACGGCCGATCAGGCCCTGCGCCTCCAGGTACGACATCGCCTTGGAGACCGACGCCGGACTGACCTGCAGGTGCCCCACCAGTTCCGCCGCGGTGAGGCTGCCGGAGTCGGTCGCGTAAAGGCTCGCGAGCGCCCTGGCCGTCATCTTCGGCAGGCCCTGACCCATGAAGATGCCAGAGAACATCTCCTCGAACTCCCGCACGGCCTCGGGATCACGTCCGTCGGCGCGCTGGGCCGCCTGCCGTCCACGGGGTGACGCCTGCCTGCGCCGCTGGGCCCGGCGTTCGGTGGCGAGGTGGGCGAGATCGGCCTGGTAGCCGGTGGGGCCGCCGTTGCGCATCACCTCACGCGTGATCGTCGAGGTGGGCCGGTCCAGGCCCCGCGCGATCTCCGCGTAGGCGAGTCCGTCGGCCAGGCCGATGGCGATCTGGCGGCGGTCCTGCTGGGTGAGTCGACCTCCTGGCATGCCGCGACCCTAACCACCGGTCGCGGGCGGGGTGGCCTAGCGGCTGGCCTTCACGCCGGTCAGGAACGCCGACCACGCCTGGTCCGACACGGGCAGGTGGGTGGCCGGTGCCTTGCTGTCCCGGATGCCAACGCCACGACCGACCTCGACGCAGTCACTCGAAGTGCCGCTGTAGCTGCTCTTCCGCCAGGTCGTCATGTGCCCGTCCCCTCAGGTCAGCATGCTTTTGATCAACTCCCTCGATTGTTCCTCATCCAAGGCCTGCACGGCGAGGGCCTTCAGCACTTCGTCGTAAGCGGTGATCGAGCCCTTGTCCTCCAGGAACAGGTTGGAGTTGTGGCTCTCCAGGTAGACGACCGGCTCGAACTTCTCGTAGGCCAGCTTGGTGAACGAACCGGCGAGTCCGGCGTGCGTCCCGATCGAGAGGGGGACGATCCGCACGGTGACATAGGGCAGCGCGGACATGCGAAGTAGTTCGCACAGTTGCTCGACCATCAGCTGGGCGCTTCCGACCTGTAGTCGCAAAGCCTGCTCATGGATGTAGAAGACGAACTCCCGGCTGGGGTGGAAGACCGCCCTTCGCCCCGACTTGGCTGCGACGATCTCGGCCACCTGGTCGGCCGGCACCTTCGGAACCGCGCGCACCACCTCGGCCGAGTACTGCGCGAGCTGGAGCAAGCCGGGGACGAGGTCCATCGCCCACACGAAGATCTTGTTGGCGAGTCGTTCCTGGTCGATCAACGTACGCAACTGGTTGGGCACACCGTCGTCGTTGAACTCGAGGTAACCCTTCTCGCGTGTCTGGCGGTACAGCGCGAGCAGGCGGCGGGCCTCGGCCGCCTCGACCCGGCAGAGGCCGAGGAGCATCGCCAGCTCCACCTCTGTGACGCCGCCCTTGCCCTGGACCAGGTCCGAGACCTTGGCCTCTTCCCAGTCGAGCAGCTCGGCGATCCGCCGCTGGGTCATCCCGGTGGACTGGATGGCGTCACGGACGCCATCACCGAACGAGCGACCGACCACGCTCGAAAATCGTTTCGGCATGGTCGGACGCTAGAAGCTCAGCCCCGGTCTCCTCCATCGTTTGGGCACGACTCGCCACGAAGGAAGTACTTCTTGGACGGGTTCTAAATCCGCTTCGAGATCAGCGGGTACTCGACGACGAGGCCGTTGGCGTCGACCTTGATGTTCTGCTCGAACCCGCCGCTCTTGAACCGCACCACCGAGAGGTCGTCGCCGACCGACACCGTCCGGTAGGTCTGCGTGACGGCGCGGACGGACAGGTCCGGCAGCGACACCCGCACGACGGGCAGTGCGTGCTCGCCCGGTTCGCGGTGCAGGCCCAGGCGGCGGATCGGGATGGCGTTGAACAGCACGGCGAACTGGACGTCGACGTCCAAGGCGTCGTTGAACGTCTCGCGCTTGCTGCCCTGGCCGTGGTCGATCAGCCAGGCGCCGTCCTCGGTCCGCGACAGGGAGCACTGCCGTTCCTCGAGCACCGTGGCCGTGCGCAGCAGCAGGCGGTTCACCTGGCCGCTCTCGTCCACGGACACCTCGAAGGAGGCGTTGAACTGCTCCTCGGGGCCGGCGGCGACGAGGCGACCGGACGCGCGCAGGCGCTGGTCGTTCGACAGCAGCAGGCGGACCTGTTCGAGCCTCGGCTCGTGGATGCCCTGCCAGGTGAACATCTCTGGCCGGCGGGCAGAAGGAGAGCGGGTCTCCCCAGAGGTGACCCGCCCCGCGTCAGTGGCGTTGAAGGAGTTCACTCATCCACCTGGAAGGATGTCCTTGATCTTCTCGGCGACCGAGTCGACCTGCTCTTCGTGACCGAACCTGCCTGCGACGAAGTCCGCCGCGGCGTCGATGCCCTGGTCGACCTTCTCGTGGTTCTGCTCGGCCAGGTCGAGGGCCTTGTTCTTGATCTCGTCGAAGTTCATGTGGTGCTCCTTCGTCCCTGACGCAGGGTACCCGAGTAGGCCCCGCGTGTTGATAGCCGCGATCACGCTAACTGCGCCTGGACAAGTCGGCTCGGCGACAACGATGATGGCCCCGCCGCCGCCTGGTCGGCCGCCGTCGCGGCCAGAACCAGGAGGACACGCCACATGACACGGCTCCTGCGTGGAGTTATGTCCGCAGTGCTGCTGTTGCCGCTCGTCGCAGTCCCTTCGGCCAACGCCACGGCCGGGCTTCAGGGGAAGGCGAGGTTCACGGTGACGACCACGGCCACGAACGTCGCGGCCCGCAGTGACCGGCGCCCGGTCGCCGGTGGGGTCCACGACCGCAAGGTCGGCAAGACGTTCATCTCGTGGTCCGGCCAGTACGAGGACAGCTACGTCCAGACGTACGACCACCGCGCGGCCACGTGGTCCGCGCCCAACCGGATCGCCGACGGCGACTCCGACGCGCACAACTACCCGACGATGGTCCAGGCCCGCGACGGGCACCTGCTGATCTTCCGCGGCATGCACAACGTCGAGCTGCGCATGTCCCGCTCGCCCCAGCCCCACTCGGCGGACGGCGTGTGGGAGGAGACGCTGATCTCGAAGAACGCGGCCACGTACCCGATGCCGTTCGTCACGCGCGACGGCACGATCTACGTCTTCTACCGCGAGACGACGCGCGACCTCGACGGCACGACGCCCACGGACACGCGCCCGATGCTTTACGTGATGTCCAAGGACAACGGCAGGACGTGGAAGACCTCCATGGAGCTGACCGGGGACCGGTTCGCGATCGGGTCGACGGCCCGCGCGGACAACATGAACGAGATCTACATCGGCCAGCTCCGCCTGGAGGACAACGGCCGCGTGCGGATCGTCTACACGCTCGCGGGCGGCGGGTTCGAGGGCAACAAGCACGACCGGTACCACCGCAACATCTACTACACGTGGTTCGACCCGCGGAACCGGCACTTCTACTCGGCGTCCGGCAAGGACCTGGGCACGCAGATCGACGACGCCGACCAGGAACAGCACCTGAAGGTCGCGGAGACCCCGCTGACCCTGCCGAACAACGTGAAGTCGCCGGACTACATCCAGCAGGTCGGCACCACGCTGGGCAAGCCGTTCCTGTTGTGGTTCATGGGCGACGCGGCCGGTGGCCCGCTGCGCAACTACCTGTCCACGTGGAACGGTCGCGGCTGGGAGACCAAGGAGGTCACACGGGGACTGCGCACCCGTGAGATCGAACCGGTCGACCCGATCACCTGGCGCGTCTACGCCACCGAGGACGGCAAGCCGAACGTGAACACGTACCTCGTGCGGTTCGGTCGCTTCTGGACGCCGGAGACCGTGATCCCGACGGCCAAGCCGGTGCAGCGCGTCGACGTCGTGGCGAACTTCCGCGACCCGGCCCGCGCGATCCTCTCCGGGGCATCGTCCAACCGGGACGTCGCGATCGCCGACGGCGACATCAGCGTGGCGGGCATCAGCCGCCGCTGACCGACGCCTTTCGAAGTGCACGCGGGGGCCCTTCGTGCCGCTATGGGAAACGTAGGGCTCCCGCGTTCCCCGAAAACGGCAAACGCCCCCAGGACCGGCGCGGAACCTGGGGGCGTTCGTCAGTGGGGCGGCGGCTAAATCAGGCGCCGGCCTTCTTGCGACGGACCACGAACAGCGCACCCGCACCGGCGCCGACGAGGACCAGGCCGCCGAGCAGCGGCCACATGATCGAGGCACCGGTCGAGGCCAGGTCGTCCTCGCCGCCACCCGGAGCCGGAGCGGCCGGGGTGGAGGAGGTGGTCGGAGTGGTGGTCTCCGGCTCCGTGGTGGTCGTGGTCGTGGCCGGCGGCGTGCTCGAGGTGGACGACGGCGGAACGACCTCGAGCTTCCAGTCGGCCTTGGCCTCCTTCTCGACCTTGGCCTTCTGCGGCTGCGCGACGACGAGCGACTGCGCCACGTCTTCCTTGTCCTTGTTGTGCGCGACGAAGAGGCGGCCGATCGCGAGCTCGGCCTCGGCCGAGAGCTTGATCGAGGCGTTGCCGGTCGGGGTCTCCTCCGGGACGTTCACGAAGAACTCGGAGACCTTCTCGCCCGCGGCCTTGACGGCGACCTTGTCACCCTGCTGCTGCATCGCGAGCGGGGTGCCGTCCTTGTCGGTGAGGGTGACGCCCTCGGGGAGGTTCGCGGTCAGCTTGACCTCGGAGGCCGTGGTCGTGACGTTGAACGGGCCGATCTTCTCGCCGGACTTGCCAGACTTGGACGCCGGGTCGATCTCCAGCGTCGGCTTCGGCTGTTCCTTGATCTCGTTCTCGGCGGCGTCCTTGACCAGGCGCTCGTACAGCTTGACGACGTCGGGGGCGGTCTTGTCGCTGTTGAGCTCAGCCTCGTCGGTGAAGTGCCAGATCGCGGCCTGCGTGGCGGCGATCGTCTCCTTCTTGTCGAACTGCTCGCCGAACTTCGCCTGGACCTTGTCCATGGACTGGCCGGGGTAGGAGTTCGTCAGGATCCAGAGGACCTTGCCCGCGTTGACCTTGAACTTGGTGTTCGGGTTGGGGTGCTTGTCCCACGGCACCTCCTTGAGGGCGTCGCGGTCCTCGAGCGGCGTGGGCAGCTCCACGCAGTAGGTGAGGACGTTCGAACGCTCCGCGTCACCCTCGATGCGCAGCTTGATCACCGCGGTGTTCTGCTTGTGGTGGTGGTCACCGTTGATGAGGTGGACGTCGAGGCCGTCCTCCTGGCCCCCGCGGTCCGGCTTGATGATGACGTCAGCGTGGGCCGGAAGGGCCGAGAACGACAGAAGGGCCGAGGCGCCGAGCAGCGCCGCGCCGATCCTCAACCGGGAAGCCATGGGTCTCCTCTTGCTCACTGAAGTTAGCCCGAACGCGGCGGGAAGTCGTCATCCGTCGGGACGGTCGGCACGTCGACATCGACACAGAACCGACAGGAAGCGAGCGGACACTATCCGATGGGGTGACACACGTGTGAGTGAGGTAAGAGAACCGGACGATACTGGGCGTGAGCTGCGAAAACATACTCACGGCGTCCACAGTGGATAGGGTCGCGATGCATTCATTTTGTCAGGTGACGTTAGATTCGTTGCCGAACAGTTATCAATAGCGGCGTCCCGCTACGGATGATCGGCACCGGCGGTTCAAAGACCTACGCCACCATTTCGGTAACTTCTGCGGGGCGAATGTCTCCGGGACGGAGCGAAGTGCCCCGCAGGCACATGTCCCGCGGCTCGGGACGGTCGCCGGTGAGAATCCACCGGGTGAGCGCGGCCAACTGGTAGGCGATCAGCGGCGGAACGGCGTCGCCCACGTGCCGGTACGCGTTCCCGAGAATCGAGACGTCGAACTTGAACTGGCGCGGGAACCCTTGCAGCAGAGCCATCTCACGGACCGTGCAGAGCCGGTGCTGCACCGGGTGGGCATAACGGCCGTTGCCCACGTGGCCGCATTCTCGCTTGATCGTTCTGGCCGGTTCGTCCCACCACATCCGGCCGTAGACATCCGGGTGTGAACCCCAGTTCTGCTGTTCGACGATCTTGCGTTGTGCCGGGTTCAACAACTCGGCGGTCTCCGGTGAGCGGAGCAGATCAGCCCACGATCCGCCATTTGCCGGAATCGCACGCATTCTTTCGAGGCTGCGGTCCTGGGAAAAGGTCGGCGACACGTGAATGGGGTCGTCCGGGTCCGCCACGCCGGCCGCGACGACCGGCAGCTTGCCGATCGCGCGCCGGACCGTGACGGCGGACGGGCGGATGACCCGGCCCTCCCAGAGGTCGTCGAGCGTCATCAGCGGCAGGCCACCGTCCACGGCGACCATCAACGTCCGCTCGCGCAGCTGCGGCAGGCCGAACCTGGACAGCATGTGCGTGCCGCCCCAGACCTTGTAACCGATTCGGGTGAGTTCCTCGGCGAGGCTGTCGAAGTGGTGGCGCTGCTTGCCCTTGACGAGCTCGCGGGCGTTCTCGACGAGCACGACCTTCGGCCGGAGCTCCTGCGCGTAGACGGCGATCCGGCCCACCAGCGAGTTGCGCGGGTCGTCGCGCAGGTGGTTCTGCGAGGTGATGCGGCTGAAGCCCGAGCACGGCGGGCACGCCAGCAGCACGTCCAGCTCACCGCGCCGCAGGCCCCAGACCTCGCGCAACGCCGCGGGCGAGACCTTCGCGAGGTCGACCTCCAACGGGTCGACGCCGATGTTCGCGCGGTACGTGTCGTTGCAGCGCAACGAACCCAGCTTCGAGCTGGGCTTGCCGATCTGCGCGTCGGCGGCACCGACGACCCGGAAGTCGCGGTGGGCGTGGAAGCCGTAGCTCATGCCGCCCGCACCCGAGAAGATGTCGGCCACCGAGAAGGACACGGCGAGATCGTACGGGCGAGGCACCGAGTCGCCTTCCCTGACATCCCGTACCTTTTCCGCCTATGGAGCTGCCGCGTGCGTGGCAACGGCCTGACCCGTTGCGTGGACTCGACAGGATTTCCTGGTCCGAGGTCTACGACGGCCGCGGTGGCGCCGGTCGGGTGCCGCGGCTGCTGCGCTCCCTGATGGACACCGGCGCCGACGTCCGCTCCGAAGCGCTCAGCTCGCTCGCCGACCGGCTGCTGACCGACGACACGGTGTCCGAGGCCTCGTTCTGCGCGGTGCCGTTCCTGGTGGAGCTGGGGGCGTCGTACAAGGTCGCCGGGGACGTGCGCGATCGGGTGATTTTTCTGCTGGCCGCCATGGCGTTGGCGGGCAAGGGGTTCACCGAGGACGGGCGGCGCACGCACCGCCGGTGGAACGCCCTCGGCCGTGAGCTGCCGAGAACCGCCCCGGACTGGCTGACGCAGACCCGGCACGCCGTCGCCCAGGGCGCGCCGAAGATCTTCGAGGCGCTGGCGTCCGAACGGGTCGCCTGTCTGGTCGCGCTGGCCTGCGCGGTGCCGGAGAAGCTGCCCTCGTTCGTGCACGGGCTGATGACCGACATGGTCGATCTGCCCGGCGAGGAGATGCTCGCGGACGCCGCCGAGATCGCCGTGGCGCTGCTCAGGAACTCGCCCGAGTTACTCGGCGTGGACCTGCCGCGGCCGAAGGTGCTCGGCGAAGGGCTGGTGCGTCCGGCGCACCAGCCGCGTGAGGTCGCCGCCGCCCTGATGGGCTACCGGTTCGCCCTCATCTCCGCGTACGGCGACGAGGGCGCCTGGTAGGCCCGTTCAGGCGGTGACCGCCTCTTCGATGGCCTGCTCGACCTGGTGCTCGTCCTCGACCGCGATGGCGGGTTCCAGCGCGCCGAGGCCCGTGCCCCACTCCTGGTCCGCGAGCGCGAACGCGGCGACCGTCAGCGCCGCCACGGGGGCGCCCACGGGCATGTTCTCGCGGTGCAGGTCGAGGTCGAGACGGCCGCCGATCGGTGACGGGCTCAGCCGCAACGTCGCGTGCGCGGCCTCGTCGGAGTGCGCGAGACGGCACGCCCAGCCGGTGAAGATCACCCGGCGCTCGTCCGTCTCCGTGGGCTGCACGGCCCGCACGTTCGCGCCGACGGCACCGGAGCGGTGGTTGTCCGCCGCCTGCAGCACGAGCTCCTCGAACTCCATCGAGGAGATCCCCAGGTCCCAGTCGGCGACCAGCGCGACCTGCACCAGCGCGAGCGGCAGCGTCGGGACGGCGTCCTCGAAGCACACCATCGCGCCGCCGTAGCGGGTGTTGATCTCGGTCGGCAGGAAGCCGTCCTCGGTCGCGATGCCGTCCAGCGTGAACGTGCCGCGGTAGCCGACGGTCCCGCGCAGGTGCTCGCCGACGCGGCGGGCCAGGTTGCGCATCTCGTCGCGGATCCACACGGGCGGGTCGTAGTAGGACGCGCAGCCCGCGTAGAGGAACTTGGCCTGGCCCTGGCGGCGCGGCACGACCATCTCGATCGGGCGCAGCACCGCGGTGCCGTCCGGGAAGACGATGCCGTGCACGCTTACCGGAATGCCTTCCAGGAACGGCATGACGCGGATCTGGTCGCACTTGGGCGCGAGCACGTCGAAGGCATCCTTGGCCTCCTCGTACGTCCGCACGCGGCGCACGAAGTTCGCGCCGCCGTTGATCGCCGGGCCGTCGCCGGACCAGACGACGCCCGCGCCGCGGTCCAGGATCTCCGAGGCGCCCCAGAGGCGTTCGAAGTCGAGGTCGAACACCATCGCGGGCGCGCGACGGGCGCTGAGCTCGTCCCAGAGCGCGTCGATCGTGGTCTTGTTCTCCAGCTCGACCCACTCGTGGCGGCGCGCGTTGAGCACCGGGCGGCCCTCGAAGGTGCCGATCTCGTTGTACGGCGTGCTGATCACGACGGCTTCGGACTTCGCGTCGAAGTCGCTCAGGATCGCCCTGACCTCGGCGCCCGGCCTGGTCAGCAGCTTGCCGAGGCGGCGCTGTTCGACGGCGACGAAGCCACCCTTGATGCCCAGCGAGACCCAGCGGGCGATCTCCGAATCATGTAGCGGCGCATGATCGTCGGTATCGAGCACGAGCGTATGGCGAGCGCCGAGCGTATAGAGCTCATGCGCGCGCTTTGCCAGACGCGTGCCACCGGCCAGGACTACCAGCCGGTCACCGAACAACCTGCGGAGGCGCTCGTTGAGCGCTGAGAGGACATGATTCATCGCCGAAAACTCGCTTAAGAGAAGCGGAGGACGTGACCGGCGATCGCCGGGTGACGCGTAGCGTAGAGCCACCCGGTATGTGAGTCGAAGCACGGTCCGGCAACGGCCGGATGAATCTTGCGACGGGCCTGTCGGCTGGGGCCTCGCGGCAAGTGGATCAGTGGTTGGCGCCGGCGCTCACTGGGAGCGGGACGCGTCCCGGAGGACCTGGTCGACGCGGTTGAGGAAGCTGCGCTTGGGGTTGATCGACGGCAACGGCGCGGTGAGCTCTGCCGGCTGCAACGCGGGTGCGGCGCCCACGATGTCAGCGACGTTGCGGAGGAACTCCTGCCGCTTGAACTCGTGCACGGCGTGATCGTGCAGGAGCCCGGCGATGCTTGTGTGCACAGCGCGATGGGGGTAACTCACTCGTGTGTTATCGGCGCAGTCGCCGTCGACCTTTAGGGTCAACTTGTGCGAGTTCTAGTGACCGGTGCCACGGGGTACGTCGGCCGCGCCGTGGTGCGTGAGCTGCGGGTTCACGGGCATGAACCAGTTCCGTCCCGGCAACGCCTCTCGGAGCCGTTCGAACCGGCCGACGTGGACGCCGTCATCCACCTGGCGGCCGTGGCCCGCGTCCGGGAGTCCTTCGAAGATCCACTTTCGTACTACGAGACGAACGTGACGGGGACGCTGAACCTCCTGAAGGCGTTGAAGGGTCAGCGATTCCTCCTCGCGTCGACTGGCGCGGTGTACCGGCCGGCGGACGCCGTCCTGACCGAGGAGTCGGCCAGGGAACCCTCCTCGCCGTACGCCGCGACCAAGGCCGCCGCGGAGGACCTCGTGGCGTGGGCGGCGCGGTCCGGGCGGATCGGGGCGACCACGCTGCGTCTCTTCAACGTCGCTGGAGGGGGTGACACGGACACCACTCGGGTGATCACCCGGGCCGTGGCGTGCGCCGCCGGAACGGTGCCGGGCATGGAGGTCTACGGCGACGGCACGGCAGTGCGCGACTTCGTGCACGTACGCGACGTTGCCGCCGCCTTCGTCGTGGCGCTGGAGGCAACCTCTGTTGGCACGTCGTCGGTCTACAACGTCGGCGCCACGCCCGCGTCGGTGCGGGACGTCCTCGGCGCGGTGCGGGAGGTGACCGGGCGGTCCGTGGACGTGGACTGGAAGCCCGCGCACCCCGGTGAGGCCCGGTCGCTGCGGGCGGACGTGTCGAAGCTGCGCGTGCTGGGCTGGGAGCCTCGCCACTCGGCGCTGACGGAGATCGTCAGGGACCAGTGGCTCGCTTCGGCACCGGCACCCGGTCCAGGTCCTTCGCGATGACGATCTCCCCGTCGAACTCCCGCGCCGCCTCGGCGTGGAACTCGGCGGGGTCGTCGTAGCGCTGGGAGAAGTGCGTGAGGACGAGTTTGCGGACCTTGCACTCGCGCGCGACGCGGGCGGCCTGCTGGGCGGTGAGGTGGCCGTGGTCGCCGGCGAGCTTGGTGTCGCGGGCGAGGTAGGTCGACTCGATCACCAGCAGGTCGGCGTGGTCCGCGAGCTCGTAGACGTTGTCGCAGAGCCTGGTGTCCATGACGAACGCGAACCGCTGGCCCTTGCGGGGTTCGCTGACGTCCTCGAGCCTCACGCCGTCAAGCTCGCCCTGGCTCTGGAGGACCCGGACCTGTGGCCCCGCGATGCCGTGCTCCCTGAGCTTGTCGGGGAGCATGCGGTGGCCGTCCGGTTCGACCAGCCGGTAGCCGAAGCTTTCGATGCCGTGGTCGAGGCGGTAGGCCTCCAGCCGCCCGAACCTGCCCTCCGCCAGCAGGCCGTCGTCCTCGACCGGCTCCTCCTTGATGTCCGCGGCGTCGTAGAACGCGCTGGCGTAGCGGAGGCGTTCGAAGAAGTGGGCGCCCGACTTCGGGAAGTGGGCGTGCACGGTGTGCGGGACGCGGTCCAGGCTGATTCGCTGGACGATGCCGGGCACGCCCAGGCAGTGGTCGCCGTGGAAGTGCGTGATGCAGATCCGGGTGATGTCGCTCGCAGCGGCGCCCGACCTGAGCAGCTGCCGCTGGCTGCCGTCGCCGGGGTCGAAGAGCAGGCCCTCGCCGTCCCACCTCAGCAGATAGCCGTTGTGGTTGCGCTGGCGCGTGGGAACCTGGCTGGCCGTTCCCAGGACGATCAGTTCCCGGACTGTCACCCCCTGACGTTAACGTCTGTCCCATGCGGAGCGTGGAAGTGGCGGCGTCGTGGCCGGTGGAGAACGTGGCGGTGGCCGTCGTGTCGGACGGGGCCGTCGTCGGCTCGCTGGGTGATCAGCGGCGGGTGTTCCCGCTCGCGTCGGTGACGAAGCTGCTGACGTCGTACGCGGTCCTGGTGGCCGTCGAGGAGGGGGCGGTCGAGTGGGACCAGCCCGCCGGTCCCGAAGGCGCGACCGTGCGGCACCTGATCTCGCACACCGCCGGGTACGCGTTCGACAAGCCCGAGGTGCAGGCCGCTCCCGGGACGCGGCGGATCTACTCCAACGCCGGTTTCGACGTGCTGGCCTCGTTCGTGGGCTCGGCGTGCGAGATGCCGTTCGCCACTTATCTGCACGAAGCTGTTTTCGCGCCGTTGGGGATGAATTCTTCCGCGTTGGTCGGTTCCGCGGGTGCCGGCGCCGAGTCCTGTGCCGCGGATCTGGCTTTGTTCGCCGCCGAACTGCTGTCGCCCTCGCTGGTTTCCACCGGATTGGTGCGGGAGGCGACGTCGGTGGTCTTCCCCGGCCTGAACGGCGTGCTGCCCGGTTACGGCATGCAGAAGCCGAACGACTGGGGGCTCGGGTTCGAGATCCGCGACGGGAAGTCGCCGCACTGGACGGGCCTTTCCCATTCGCCGCGCACGTTCGGCCACTTCGGCCAGTCCGGCACGTTCCTCTGGGTCGACCCGGAGATTTCCGCGGCCTGCGTCGCGTTGACGGATCTGCGTTTCGGGCCGTGGGCGGTCGAGGCGTGGACGCCGTTCTCCGACGGCGTCCGCGCCGAGCTGGTCAGTCGGCGAGCCTGAGCGCGAGCTGCCGGAGGATCTCCTGGACGTCGGCGTCCTCGTAGTCGTTCTCGTACGCCTGCGCGACGCCGTGGAAGGCGTAGAGCAGGCCCGCGGTGAACCAGCCGAACTGCGACAGCACCTGGTCCATCGCCTGCTTGAGGGCCTGCGCGCCGGCCTCGTTCAGCTCGCCGTCGACCTTGACCTCGTAGCTGAACACGCCCTCCTGCAACGACTTCAGGGCCATCCGCAGGTAGTCGTTCGAGCCGGCGCCGTCGTAGGTGAGCGTCAGGACGCCGAGCGCCCGCTGCATGATCTCCCGCTGGTCCACAGGGCCACTCTGCCCTCTGCGTCCGCGCGCGTCACCTTCCGACACGAAGGCCCGGCACCCGCCGGGCCTTCGTCACGTCGTCAGGCGGGCTTACGGGCGACCCAGCGTGCGACCGAGAAGACACCGGCGGCACGGGCTGCGTCGAGCACGCGCTTGCCGTCGTGGATGACGGTGTTCTTCTCGCCGTCGTAGTCTCCCCAGCCCTGACCGTCGTCCGGCGGCGTGCTGCCCCAGCACTCGACGTCCGGGTAGAGGTCCTCGGCCACCTCGATGACGAAGCCCGCCGCCGCCATCTGGTCGCGGTAGCTCTCCAGGGTGCCGAGCTCCGGGATGGAGATGACCTCCTCGACCGGCCGGATGAACTCCGCGATCCGCTTGGCGGTCCGGTGCTCGCGGAACGGCCGCGCGATCCAGTCGACGCCGACCAGGCACGCACCGGGCTTGAGCACCCGGAACGCCGCGGCGAAGAAGGCACCCTTGTCCGGCAGGTGGCACACCGACTCGTAGAAGCTGACCATGTCGAGCGACCCGTCCGGCCACGCGACCAGTGACTTGTAGTCCTCGTCGCCGACGGTGAGGAACGCGGTCTGCCCGCTCATCCCCTGCTTGGCGGCGTAGTCGCGGGCCTGGGCCGACAACCACTCGTTGTTGGAGATGCCGACGACGTTCGCGTCGGCGATCGAGGCCATGTAGACCGCCGTGCCCCCGACTCCGCTGCCGAAGTCCAGCGCGGTCCCACCGGCCCGCAGCCCTGCCGCGTCGACCTGCCTGCGTGCCAACGCCTTCGCCGCGTCCTCCGGCGACAGTCCCGCCTGCTCGGCCTCCAGGTCTCCGTGGTGCCAGAACTGCCCCATGAGCGCGTGGTAGGCGGGCCCGGCGTGGTCGTAGTACTCGCGGACCTGTTGCTCGACAGTGGTGGTGTTCACCAAACCCGGCCTTTCGTGTTCTGCTCGCGGCCGCTCGGAGGGGCCGGCAGAAGCACGTCCGCCACGTCGAGGTGGACCAGCACCAGCGCCCCCCTCACGCACCGTCCGGCCATCGACGCCGGTGCGGGGTGTCGGGCACCGGCGAATCCCAACGTAGTGCCCGCTCATCCGGGTTGTCCACGGTTGCCCGGCCGAGGGGGATGACGTACTGGAGGGGCTCGGCGAGGTCGTCGAGTGCGAAGAGCTCGTGGGCGAGGTCGTCGTTGAGGCCGCCGACGGGAGCGCCCGCGAGACCCAGTGCGGAGGCGGTCATCAACAGGGACTGGGCGAGGTGACCGGCTTCGAGCAGGCCGAGGCGCAGCGCGCGCAGGCCGTAGCGCCGGCGCAGCAGGCCCAGGTCGACGTAGAGGCCGAGCAGGACGGGGACGTCGTCGAGCGCGATGGCGTTCGGCGCGTCCGGTGGCCAGGAGAAGTAGGGCGACAGGCCCTTGAGGCCGTCGAGGCCGGGCAGGTCACCGAGGCGGTGCAGCGAGCGGTCGTCCGGGACCACGTCGTAGCGGCCGGGCGGGACGCCGTCGACGGACAGGGCGAAGAGCCGCAGGCGGGCGCTGTAGAGGGTGCCGGCGCTCGGGTAGGGGCGGTGGACTTTGTCCTCGGTGCGGTGGGTTTCGGCGTGCGCGTTCCACAGGAGGGTGCCGAGTTCGGTCGCGTTCAGCGGGCCTTTCACCGCGCCGCGGGTGGTGACCCGGCCGGACACGACCTGCTGGAACGACACCGCGGGCATGGGCTCGTGCGGCAACGGGAGGTCGCCGGTGCGAACCGGCGCGGGCACCTCGGACGGGAACCAGTCCTGTCCACTGTGGAGCTTGCTGCGTTCGAGGTACCGGACGTCCTCGTTGTCATCGTCGCCGTCGAGCAGGGCGCGGGCGGTCAGCAGGAACACCGCGCGTTGCTCGTCGGGGACGACTTCCATGCGGTCGAACAGGGTGCGCAGGTGGGAAGCCCAGACCTCGGGGCTCCGGTCGGACGCTCGCGTGATCGCGTCGGTCCACTCGGGCTCGGTGGCGTTGCCGATCGCGTGCAGCAGTGCGGGGCGTTGGGCCTGGTAGACCGCGTTGATCTTGGCGTGGACCTTGGCCGGCGGGAGGCTCACCGCCAGGTCGCGGGCCTGGGTGCGGAACCAGCGGGCGGCCGTCACGCGGTCCATGCCCAGTTCGCGGGCGGTGACGACCGCGAGCATGGTCGCCGGGACGAGGCGGGCGGCGCGCACCGGAACGTCGTGGATCACCCGGCGCGCGATCCGCTCCGCCGGGCTCGTCACCGGGCGTCCGCGGTCGCGCGGGCCACCCACGCCTCGCCCTGGCTGCGCCACGAGGTGTCCGCGGAGACCACGTAGCGGTTGAAGGCGTCGATCGCGGTGATCCCGTGGGCGGCCTCGATGGTGTCGACGGCCAGGTGGCACAGCAGCGCGCGGTCGTCGGGGCGCAGGCCGAGGCGGCCGAGTTGCAGGTACAGGTAGTTCAACATGGTCTTGAACGTGGTGAACCAGATGTCGTCGGCGCGGAACGCCTCGTGACCGTGCCCGGACAGCAGCAGCCCGTGGAAGTCGCTGAGCCGCCGGGTCGGCAGCCGCGGCGCCAGCGCGCCGTCCTGGAGCAGCTCCCCCGCCACCGTCAGGCGGGCCAGCCTGGGCTGGTGTTCGCGCACCGCCGCGACCCAGTCGGTCACCAGTGGCAGTTCGGGGCCGCCGCCCTCGACCGCGGCTTCGACGGCCGCGAGGCGCGCGGTCAGCGCTTCCCGCTGCCGGTCGAAGGTCCGGACGAAGGCCGCGCGGTAGGCGTCCGGGTCGGCGGTGCGCGAGATGAACGCGTCGGCGTGCGAGCGCAACGACAACATGCCGCGCTCGATCGGGGAACCGCCCTCCACGAAGGGGATGCTGGCCACCGACGCCGTCGCCCACATCAGGTCCAGCGCCAGCGGAGCCAGCGCGCCGCCCCCGCGCAGGTACTCGTACATGCGGAAGGTCTGCTCGGTGGTGTCGGCGGCGAAGGCCGCCATGGCCTCGCTCGCCGCGACCGTGGTGAAGACGTGCAGGCGCTGGTCGTAGGGCTCCTCGACGATGCTGTTGTCCGGGTGGAACGGGTGCAGCGGCCCGCTTTCCACTTCGAGGACGGCGAGCTGGGAGTGCAGCGGGGCCAGCGCCTCCTCGTCCAGCTCGGCCGTCGACGGGTGCGCCAGCTGGTGCGCCGCCACGATCTCGGTCACCACCGCCCTGACCCGCGGCCACTTCTCCTCGCCGACGAGGAGGTTCAGCCGCAGGTGCGGGCCGCGGCGCCAGTGCCGTCCGAAGTAGACGGCGTCGACGTCCACGGCGACGGCGGCGAAGGCGGGGCGCACGGCGTCCAGGACCAGGTCCGCCTCGGTGGCCGGGTCGTGGTGGTGCACGTGCAGGCTGTGCCAGCTGCTCATGACCGCACCAGCAGCTGGGGGTGGTCCTTCAGCACGTAGCCGACGAGGTAGCGCACCTGCACCTCTTCCCACAGCGACAGGCCCATCCGGTTCACCACCAGGTGCGCGCAGCGCAGCAGCACCAGCAGCGTGCCGGGGTGCCTGGTCGACGGCAGGTCGAGCGGACGGGCCAGCGGCGACTCCGGCCACTCCGTGGTGAACGTCCCGTCGTCCTCCAGTTCGCCGAGGCGTTCGCGCAGTTCGAACTGCGAGCGCAGCCAGAACGCCAGGTACCCGTCGCCGACGTCCTCGCGGCGCTCGACCCGGTCGGTCAGCCGCCAGGTCGCCGTCAGCCGGTCGCGCAGCGACTCCTTCTGCCGTTCGTACTGGACGATCACGTCCGGCGACTCCTCACCGGTGCCGAACGGCGTCGACAGGCCCGCGATGGCGGACCAGCGGTCACGCAGGTCGTCGCACATCGCGAAGTTCGCGACCATCAGGTCGAACGCGACGTTCGCGCGCAACGGGACCGGCGCGCCGGACTGGAGCACTTTGAGCGCCAGCAGGCTGGAGTCGTGGAAGTGCTTCTCCACCACCGCGATCGCCGCGCCGCGCCCGTAGTCGGCGTGCTCGCGGACGTAGGTCGCGACCTCGACGTGGTTGTTCGGCCGGACGTACGAGTCGTACTCGGTGCGGCCCTCCAGCTCGGCGAGGTTGGCCGCGTTCGCCGCGAACTGGACGCGGTCGACCAGGTCGGGCACCGGGTTGGCGGCGAGGTAGGCGTTCACCGTCTCGACGGCGCGGCGCTCGATCGCGGCCCGGTCGGCGCGGCGGTGCGGCAGCAGGCGCAGCCGGACGTGCGGGCCGCCTTCCCAGTAGCGCAGGAAGAACCAGCGCTGCACGTGCCCTTCCTCGGTCAGCGCGAGCGCGAGCGGGCCGATGCAGTCGGTGATGAGCTCGTCGTGCGCGGCGTCGAGGAAGGTGTGCACGCACACCCAGTCCGCTTCGAGCGAGGTGTCGGGGTCGACCAGGTCCTCAGTCACGGTTGCCTCCGGAGATCTCGATGAGGTGTTCGGTGTTGCGGCGCCCGTCGTCGCCGTAGGAAGGGGCGTCGCCAGGGGCGGGCAGCGCCTCCTGGAGGAAGATCAGCTGCTCCGGGCCACCGAGCATCCGCTCGAACAGGCCGACCAGCGACAACGACGCGAAGTCGACGTACTGCGGTTTGCGGGACTTCGTCCGCCACAGGTTGCCGTCGAGCATGACCTCCGGGTCCAGCCCGCGTACGAAGCACCGGTCGGGAACCCGGTGCTCGACCCGCCACGCGGTCAGCCGCAGCAGGTAGGCACCGTCGGTCTCGCCCTTGGCCCGCACCGGGAACTCCCGCACCGGGAACACCCACTGCGCCCGGCTGACCACGACCGAGCCGAGCACGACGCGCGGTTCGGCGCGCACCCCCGACACGCGGGTGATCGAGCTGTCGCCGAACATCCGGCGACCGGGAACCAGCAGGTAGGGCGTGACACCGAAGACCTGGAGCAGCAGCCGCAGCGCGGGTGGCATCCACATCTCCGCGACCAGGTTCGGGTGCACGAACGCCACTTCGGCGGCGCGCTCGGCCGACCACAGGCGCAGCAGCCCTGCTTTCGGGTCGTGCACGACCCGCAGGTCGGACAGGGGAATCCGCTCCTCCGGCGGCCGCGAGCTGCGCCCGCCGGGGTAGTCGATCTCGAACGGGACGGCCGAGTCGCGCAGGCCGACGTTGGCGCCGAAGGAGAAGCAGGTGTCGGCGACCAGCCCGTCGACCCGTTCGACCGGGCCGGGCGGCTCGCCGGTCTGGGCCAGCATCCGGTGCACGCGGTCGCGACCACGGCCGTGTCCCGAGTTGACCGAGTTGAGCACGAACCCGTCCGGCGAGACCTGGCCGTAGGCGGTCATCGAGTCGAGCGGGACCATCCACAGTGGCCAGTCGGCGGTCTCGGCCAGCAGCCGGTCCCCGGCCATCCGCACGGTGCCGCCTGCGTCCGGCGCGGTGCCGTTGACCAGGTCGCACAGCCGCGTGCGCAGCCCGGAGAGCCGCCGCAACCGGGGCGACTCGACGTCCTCGATCACGTGGAACCCCTGGGTGCCGACGGCGAGCGCCGCCTGCAACGCGGGTTCGGCCTGTGCCCATTCCTGGACGGCGCGGTGGAAAGCCAGGAACCCGACGCTCGCGCCTTCGCCGAGCCGTGCGGCGAAGACGTCCGCGACGGCGACCCTGGCCGGCAGCGCCGGGTCGAGGCAGGCTTGGAGCTTGCGCACCACTTCGAGGTCACGGACGACCTCCGTCCACTCAGGACCGGGAACGGGGTCGAGCACCACCGCGTTCTCGATCACCGCGTTCTTCGCCGGCACCTCGGCGCCACCGAGCGCTGCCCGCGCGTCGGCCATCGCCCGTTCGACGGCGGTGACGCGGCGCAGGCGCGCGGCGGGGTCGGTCTCCGCGGGGTAGCCGTCGAGCGCGGTGGAGATCCGGCCGAGCGCTTCGGCCAGCGGAGCCCAGCGCGGCCCGCCGGTGGCGACCCATTCGGTCAGCCGTCCCAGCTGGTCCGGCTCCTGGTCGGCGATCGGGGCGAGGCACTCCAGCAGCCCGACCTCGACGAGTTTGCCCAGGAAGGCGGCCGCTTTCTCGGCACCGGCTCCCGTCTGGCCGGCGAGCCGTTCGCGGGCCACGAGGAGGGTGGGCTCGTCGGCCACGACATCGAGGCAGGCCGCGACCGCCGGACCCGCGGGCAGCCCGCGCAACGGCTCGTTGTCCTCGGGCGCCAGGAACTCCCAGCGGCCGTCGGTGAGCGTGGCGCTCGGGTTGCGGCGCAGCACGGTCGTCGCGGCGAACTCGGGCTCGGTCACCAGGCGGCGGCTCACCTGGCGCAGGAACCACAGGTTCGCCTCGACCGTCGTCGTCACGCGCAGCCGGTCGACGGGCTCGCCGCCGGGCGCGCCGAGGCCGCTGATGGTGAAGGTGCTGAACGGGCTCGTCTTCACCGCCGCGCGCGAGAGGTACTTGGTCAGCCGGAGCGCGAGCTGGCGGTCGGGCGTGGTGCCGTCCGGGCGGGCGAGCCACTTCTCCAGCTGGCCGTGGAGGACGGGGCTGCCGAGCAGGAGACCGTGCCGGAACCACGGGTCGGCGACGGCCTTGCGCAGCGCCGCCGCCTCCGCCCGCACTCCCCCGGCGACCGCGTCGTCGACCCCGGCGCGGCGGGCCCGTTGCGCGGTGACCAGGTCGCACCACTCCTGGATGCCTTCGGCCAGCTCGGCGGGCAGCAGCGCGCGGGTTTCGGCGTTCCACAGGCGTTCGCCGGGCAGGCGGTGGTTGTGCAGGGCGCGGCGCAGCGCCACCAGGGCCGAGCGGTGGCCGTCGGCGGCGCCGATGACCGGGTACAGCGTGTCGGCCAGTTCGGTGGCACGGGCGGCGATCGTGGCGTCGGCGCGCAGGATGCCGGTGAGCAGCGCGAGCAGCTCCGGGGAGCGGAGGTCGTCCAGGACGGTGACCGGCTGGCCGCCGATCCGCACCCCGACGGCCGGTTCGGGCGTGGTCATCGATTCGGCTCCTGTCTGGATCACGGGAAGGGGTGCGGGTGCGGGTTCGGCCCGGCACCGCGGTACCCGAGCTCGGCGGGCAGCGTGCTCAGCCGGGACAGGCCGTGCGTGCGGCGCATCCGGTGCCCGAACGTCATCGGCAGCAGGCCGGGCACGATCACCTTGACGCAGGCCAGGCCGGTCGCGCGGTGCTCGTCGGTGGTCTGGTCGACGACGATCACGTCCAGGCCGTGCTTGGTGAACCGCTCGACCGTGTGCGCGAGGTCGTCGCGGAGATCGCCGAACCGGGGGCGGCAGTCGGCCCTCGCGAACGCCTCCGCCAGCGGCACCGGCTTTTCCTGAAGCAGGAAGGAGAACCGGTCGAACGCGCCGGGGTGGCAGTAGAGCAACGCGTGGTCGCGCATCTCGCGCACCTGCTCCGGATCGTCGACCATCCCGGCGACCCGCTCCCGCTCGGCCAGGTAGGCGTCCCGGTTCCAGCCGAGGTTCGCGGTCAGCTCCAGCAGTCCGTTGAGGACAGCCTGCTCGGGGTCGAAGTGCGCACCCGCCGCGCAGATCGCGGCGGGCTCGTCGGGCGCGGTGTGCACCGCCATGACCCACGAGGTGGGGATACCGTGCTCCCCCGGCGTCGCGAAGGCGAGCACCTCGTGACCGCTCTCCTGGCGGATCCGCTCCACCAGCAGGGAGATCCGCCGGTCCTCCACAGTGGACAGATCGACCCGCGGGACGGCCAGCCGGGCGTACCAGGTGAGCAGGAACGCGTCCCGCTCGGCGAGTTCGATCAGACCGTGCAGAGCGGCTTCCTCGAGGCAACCACCGATCGCACAACCGTTGGACACCTCGTAGGCCAGCGGCCGGGCGGCGGGATTGGTGTGGTGCGTGCGGTAGTAGGCGTAGTCCTCGGGCACGAGCACCGGCTCGTCACGGGCGAAGGAATGGCCCCACACCCATGGCAACGGCAGGTCGCGGTCGAACGGCGGGTACGGGAAACCGGTCTCGGCGTAGCGCTCGTCGGGGTAGAGGCCGAGGTCGAGCGGGCAGATCGCCTGCGCGGCGACCGCGCGGTATGGGGCGTGGACGACGGTGCGACTGCCACCGGGACGGGCGCCACCGAGGCGTTCCATGGCCTCGGCCAGCGAGGTGCGGGCGCAACCGCGGTAGTCGAGGCCACGGCCGAAGCCCGCCTCCTCTTCGCTGCCGGGCAGGTACAGCGGGGCGGAGACCATCGGATAGCGGTAGTCGGTGCGCACGTCGAGCTGACGGACGACGCCGGTGTGGCCGTCGACGTAGGCGCGCTCCATCAGGTCCCCGATGCTGTCGAGGTCCTTGACGCGGTAGACGGCCGGCGACAGCTTCGGCCGGGGTTCGGCCATGAGCACCGGTGGCCGGTTGTCCGGCAACCCGCCGCAGGACGGGCAGGCCGGGTCCGGCAGGAACGGATGCGCGTCCACGGTCAGCGTCGACAACCCGACCATCGTCACGACGTCCTGCTCACCCGCCCGTTCGACCAGGCCGGCGACGATCTCGGCGACCGCGGCCGCGGCGAACGCGGTGACCAGCGGTGACGGCCGGGTGGCGAGCCGGTCGGCGTGGCGGCGCACCAGTTCGGCACGGGCGCTGCCCGGTCCGAGCGCGCGCTCGCGGCGGGTCTTCGCGCACCGCACGCAGCCGCGGCGGCCGGTCACCTGGACGGGGCCGATCACCGCCGTGCCCAGTTCCACCCGCACCGGCAGCCACCAGGCGAGGCCGGGATCCGGCTCCGCGTCGGTCCAGCTGTCGTCGACGGTCACCAGGCCGGGGCCGAGTTCGGAGGCAGCGGCGCCGTCGAGCCGTCGGCGCACGGCGGCCGCGAGGCGGCCTTCGCCGCGCACGGTCGTTCGAGTCATCACAATGCCCTTCACCTGATGACGGATCGGTCACCCGGCGGACGCGAGAGCGGCCGCCGGGTGCCGGGTGTTGAACCGGGGAACGGCTACGCGGCGAACGAGGTCACCGGAAGCCGTGGTGGCAACCGGATCAGCAGCAGCAGCAAGAGCAGCAGCTGGCCGGCGAGGACGTCGAGGTGCAGTTCGAGGCACCGATTTCGACCATGCCGTGGCCGGTGTTGATCGCTTCGAGGCCACCGCCCCGGTTGACGGGCAGAACGTCCAGCTGGTCGACGCTCAGGTCCGACAGCTCGAGGGTGAAGTCCATGACAGTTTCCTTTCCTTCGGCCGACACCGGGCGGTTTCGTGCCCGATGCGTTCGTGGGCGGCCTCTCGCGGGCCGCGGTTCACCAGACGAGGAGGGGTTCGTACTGCGCGGACGGGGCGCGGCGGCCGAGCAGCAGCGCGAACACCGCCACCCGCGCCGGGTCGTGACCGAGCGCGGCGCGCACGACCTCGCAGTCGTAGCCGTTCGTGATGCGGGCGGACAGCCCCGCCGCCGCGGCCGCCACGCTGATCCGCTGCGCCACGATTCCCGCCTCCTGGTGGGAGATCCGGTAGCCGCGGGCGCCCAGCGCGCGTTCGGCGGCCTCGCGGTCGACGGTCAGCAGCACCACCGCGGCGGCGCGCGCCGCGTCGACCGACGGGGTCCGGTCGCAGAACATCCCGATCACCCGCCGCCACGGCACCGTGCCCGGCTCCTCCGGCACGAGCCGCATACCCGGCGTGAGCCGGTAGAGCCCGGGCGGGACGTCCACCACGTGCTGCGCGAGCACGTGGCAGTCCACCAGCGGAGCCAGTACCCCGCCGGTGTGGTCGGACTCCAACGGCGACAAGGCGTCCCGCAGGGCGGAACCCAGCTCGGCGGCGGTCGTCGGCCGTTTGGCGGGCCCGAACATCCGGCCGCCCGAGTCGCGCACCCGCAGCGCCGACGCCAGGTCGGCCACCCGTGCGGCCGGCAGGACCACCGGTTCGCCGCCGGGCACCGGCAAGTGGAAGTCGTTGGGCGCCAATGATTCCACCGGCTCGGGACCCAGGCGGCTCGCCCGGTCGACGGCGAGCAGCCCGGCCCAGTGCGCGGCCGGGCTCGCGTTGAGTTCGAGGGGCTCGGGTGCGATCGGCTCCAACGGCTCGGCGCGCACCGGCACCGGCGCGCCGAGCGAGAGGATCGCGAACGCGGTCTCCTCCTCGCCGTCGAGCCCGAACACCCGGTTGACCGCGTCGTCGTCGAACCGGTGCCGCACAACGCCTTCCAGGCCGAGCGCGGCGCCGACGAGCAGCAGGTTGCCGATCGTCAGGCCTGCCTCCTGCGCGGCGATGCGGTAGGCGTAGTCGCGGTAGCGGAAAGCCGTCTTGCGGAAGCGCGCCGCCGCCACGACTGTCACCGCGCCGGGCGTGCCGAGCTCGGCGGGCGGTGCGCCGGTCCGCAACCGGACGAGGCTGTGGTGCGCGACGTCGAAGTGGTAGCCGCCCGCGGGCACCTCGCTGTCGTCCGCGATCCAGACGTACACCTCGATCGGGTGAAAGCAGCGTGCCGACGCCACGGTGCGGTGGTACGGCCAGACCGCGTGCGGGCCCAGCTCGACGCGGTTGAGGCCGTAGCCGAAGTGCAGCAGCGTCGACACCAGCGGTCCGTCGCCGATCACACGACCGGGTGCCGCGAGCGCCTGTCTGGACAGACCGCGGAAGACCGTGGCCGTCAACGGGTCGTCCGCGCCGCCTTCCTCGCCGTGCCCTTCCGCGAACAACGCCTGGACGTCCTCGAACGTGCGCCGCCAGAACCACGTTCCGACGCTCTCGCGCACCGCCGCGGTCACGGCGTGCCCACCAGGACGCGGAGGATGCCGGGGACCAGTTCGTGCACGACCGAGTCGTGGTCCAGCGGCACGGCGACCGGACGAAACCCCCTGTCGCGCAACGCCTTCAGCATCTCGGCGGCGGTCGCCGCCCGTGCCGGGACCGGGGTGCCCTCCGGCGCGGGAACGCCCGTGATCGGCACCGGCCGGTAGTCCTGCTCGCCCGTCAGCGCGCCCTGGCTGTCCAGCGCGACGGCGGTCAGCCCGTCGAGCACGGCGTCCGGTCCGCAGGTGACGGCGACGACCTCGGCACCCTGCCACCAGGCGAGTACCGGTAAGCCGAGCGCGGCGCCGACGTCGGCCACCCGGAGCCGTCCGCCGGCGGCGACCACCAGCGCGGGCAGTCCGGACCGGTGGTCGCCGAGGTCGACCGGGACGGGCCGCACCCGCCCGGCGCGCACGTCCTCGACCGCGACGCGGGCGCAGTGCTGCCCGAGCCCGTCGGCGAGCGCGTCGGCCCAGCTCAGCCCGGCGGCCAGGCCGGTGTCGACGGAGAACACCGTGGCGGCAGGAAGTTCGACCACCTCACCGAGCGAGATGCCGTGCTCGCCCGGCAGCAGTGTCACCGCCGGGACGGTGGCGCCGGTGCCGCGTCGCGGGTCGGCCGAGTGCACCGCCAGCGCGCGCAGGGCCGCTTTGGCACGCGCCTCGCGGAAGCCGAGCGCGGCGCCGAACACCCGCTGGGTGCCGGGTTCGGGCAGCAGCGCTTCGGTGACGTTCAACGGGATCTGGGTGAAGTCCTGCTCGTCGAGATCGCGGATCACCCCGGCGTGACGGTCGAAACACGCGGCAGCGCGCTCGGAGAACTCCTCGGGCGTCGACGCCCTGGCTCTCAGCAACCCGTCGACTCGCCGCGCGAACGCCTCGTGCGACTCCGGGGCCGGGCTCACGACCGGCAACACCGGGTGGGTGGACGTGCGCAGGGTCTCCAGGTCGATGCGGGTCAGCTCGGTGTCCTCACGGCGGACCACGCCGGTGAGCACCCGCAGCGCGAGCGTGCCGAGGTGCGCGGCGACGACCGCGGCCGCCGGACCGGTCAGGAAGCGGTTGGGCGCCGGGGTCGCGGCCACCCGCCGGAACGCGGACAGCCAGCCGTCGCCGACCGGCCCGAGCCACGCGACGTCGCCGAGCACGTAGCCCTGGACCAGCGTCGCACCGGCCTCGCGGCACCGTTCGTCCAGCAGCAGCGCGCGCTCCAACGCGCCTTCCTCCGCGACGTGCAGCACGACGTCCGAAGCGCCGATCTCCGGCCGCTCGACCAGGTCGAACCGCTGCGCCGGGTCGTGCGACAGCGCCTCGTCCACCAACGTGGACAGCCGGCCGGTGTCGGTGACGCCTTCCGGCGAGATCGCCGCGCGCACGGTCCGGACGCCGGACCGCAGCACCGAGGCGACCAGCGAGACGAAGACCGGGCCGGACCCGAACACGGTCACCGGAGTGTTGCGGTAGCGCTCGAAACGCCGCGCGGCGGAAGCCCCGTAGTAGTCGAGAAAGGCGATCTCCGACGAGTAGGTCTCCAGCTCCCGCGCGGTCAGCCCGTGCGGCTCGTCCTCGGTCGCGTCGACCACGCACCCCGCCTCGGCGAGCCGGCGCACGATGGCCGTCACGGCGTCCGCCTTGTCCGCGGGCAGCGCGCCGACCAGCTCACCGAGCTCCCGCGAACCGTCCAGGTAAGGGGCGATGCGGTCGAGCCACGCGTAGGCGCCACCGCCGTGCAGCGCGACGTCGGCACCCGCGCCGAACACGTGCACGCCACCGTCGATCGGGACGTACAGGACGTCCGACTTCAGCCTGGGCCGCAGCTTCTCCACTTCACACCTCCGTCTCGGTGGCGGAACCGTCCAACCGGTTCCCAAGCCTGGCCACGCGTTCCGGGACGGACACCGTGGTATCTCCGCAAGAACCGCAAAAGCGCAGTTCACAGCGCTTGTTCCCACTGAGACGGACCATCGGGGGGGGGAGGAAACGGCCACGCACGAAAGCCCCGGCCAGACCGAGGTCTGACTGGGGCTTTGTGCACAACCGCTGCGAGGACTCGCCGTCAGGGCTTGACCGAGCGACTGACCGCACACTTCTTGGTGCCGGTGACACATACTTTGAGATGCACGTCGGTAACGTTCGAGTCGGTATTCCAAGTTACCGTCGGAAAAGTTGTCCCATGAACCCTGCAGCCAATTTTGACTTCCACGTACTTGATGCGGAAGTGCCGTTCGCAAGGTTTGCCGTGACATAGCCCCAGACCGGATAGTTGTCACCGGGGCAGACATCCCTGAGGGTCCAGTTCGAGACGACTACCTTCCCAACCACGCAGCCCACGCTGGTCTCGCCACCGTCAGGCTGGGCCCGATCCATCGGACACGTGCTGTGTCATGCGACTCGGCAGCCAACAATGACGGTGACCAGGCCAGTTCGGTGGCCGAGTCACCGTCATTGTTCGATCCGCCGTATCCAGGCTTAGGCGGTCCCCAACATCGCCACGTTTTCCTGTGTCCGACGACGTGCATGAACGCCTCGATGACAAGGCCGAAGCACAGCGCTTCCGCGACTGGGCGCGCGCCGAGGGACACCAGATCTGCGACCGCGGACGCATCCCACAGGCCTTCGTCTCCCAGTTCCAGAACGCCCACGCGTCCTGACCAAATGCAGAACGCCCCTTCCGTCATTTGACGAAGGGGGCTTTTTTGCTTGGCAGCCGAGTCACAACGCCGCGTCTGAAGCGGGGTTCAGAACAGAACTAGGCTGCCATTCGACTACGGTCGGACGCTCTCCGTCCGACATCATGTATTCCTTGCATGCCTGCCAGACAATATCGACCGGGTACTCTGCGGTCATCGGGAACTCGCGGTCAGATGACATGTAGTAGTAGAGGCGGTTTTCGGGCGCAGAGAATCCATCATCTGGGTTCTTGCTGTACAGCCCGTGTCGGTGTTCGCCGCCCGAGTAGTACAGGACGCCGCGGTCGCCGAAGAACCCTGCATTGAGGATGACGCGGTAGGGGTCGCTGGCGTCCAGCATCTCGAACAACACCGGGTAGTCGACTGCGCTTGCCTGCACCCGGAGGGCGTCCAGCTCCTCCAGGGTGCGAACGAACGTGGGCTCGTCGCTGTCCTCGTCCCACCAGACCTTCAGCTCCACGACGGCTTCGCCCCTCCGGTGTAGGTCTTCTTCATCATCACGCCTTGCCGGTTGATCCCGTACACGGTCAAGGAACTCCCTTCCGGCAAGACGATCGGAACCAGCGGGTCACAGCCGAAGTCACCCTTGCACGGGACGTGATTTATGGTCACGGTCGCATCGGTGATGCCCTTCTGGGCCATGTATACCGCGATCTTGATCTCGACGTCCTTCGAGGTAACTGGTAGCGCTGGGATACCCATATCCGTGAGGTGCTGCTCGACAGCCTTCGACATCTCGTCGACGCCGCTGGTCAGCCTCCGGATAGGTGCTTCGGGAACGTCGGTGTTCGTGAACCAGCGACCGTGGGTCTTCTGACCTGATCGCGGCTCCACCGGCGGCGGTAGATCCCGGCGCAGTTGTTCGATGTGGTCTGGGCTACCTCGCGGTGGAGGCGCCGATGCTGGCTTGGGGTGCGGCTGGGCAGCTGGTTCAGGCCCTGCGGGAGTCGCCGACGTTGTCCCGCTGAGTTCGAGGCTATGCAGGATCTTCTCAACGCCGGAGATGCCAGCACCAAGAAACTGGTGCAGGCCCTTCGCACCGCTGACGACTGCGGCGAACTGCGCATTTGTTGCTTCGGCGTCTCCTTGCAGGCTGCCCTCTACTGCCGATACCAGATGGTGCTGCGCTTCCTCTGCCAGTTCTGCGGCCTGTTGCAGCGCCTCGCCAGCCTGCGCGGCCTTGTCGAGCACTCTGTTGAGTCCGTCTCCGACCTCTCCGAGCGATGCCACACCGTGCCCCTCCCTGCCACGACCTCCGGATGTTCGCATGAGGCACCGACAGAAAGCGGCCTCGCCCGAGATGGGCGAGGCCGCAGAACTTCGCTGTAGCTGAGGTCTAGGACAGCCAGGCTGGCCCATCGGAGCCGCCGTTCTCGCTGCCCAAGGTGGCGCGGGACGCGGCGGAGAAGACTGTCGCACTGATTCCTCGGGCACCCACCAGAGCATCCAACGGAACGCGCGGGCACCCGTCGGGCACCTACAAGATCCACACAGTGAATTCGGAGGTGAAGGAAATGATCCGGGCATAACAAAACCCCAGCTAGACCGAGGTCTGTCTGGGGCTTGTGTGGTGCGCTCGGCAGGATTCGAACCTGCAACCTTCTGATCCGTAGTCAGATGCTCTATCCGTTGAGCTACGAGCGCGAGTATTCAATTATAACCGATCCCCTAGAGGCTCGGCCTTGCGGAGGCTCCGGGATTTGAACCCGGGATGGGGGGTTACCCCAAACCGCATTAGCAGTGCGGCGCCATAGACCAGACTAGGCGAAGCCTCCCGGGACCATCCTCGGCCACGACGCATAGGTTACACAGGTCCTCAACCGACTTGCAAAACGCCCCCCTCAAACACCAGAACGCGCTGGTCAGAGCACGTTCAGAGGGGCCGGGAGGGGCGTTGAACGCCTGGTCACCGCCGCGAGAGTGACCTAGATCATTCCCAGCTCATCCCGAGGCGAGGTCCAGGAACGGTTGGAGGGACTCGGGATTGCGGAGCGCCCCCGCGCTGACGGCTCGGTCCGGGTCCACGCCGGCGAGGATCTTCTTGACCGGGACCTCGCACTTCTTGCCGTTCAGGGTCCTCGGGATCTCGGCCACCGCCACGAACCGGTCCGGGACGTGGCGGGGGGACAGCGACGAGCGCAGTTCCCGGCGCAGCAACGGTTCCACGTCGGCCAGCTCGACGCCGTCCAGGACGACGAAGCACAGGAGCTCGCCCACGGACACGCCCGAGGTGTCGATGACGAGGGAGTCGACGACGCCGTCCACGCCCTCCACCACGCGGTAGAACTCCGAGGTGCCCATCCGGACGCCGCCTCGGTTCAGGGTCGAGTCGGAGCGGCCGTAGATCACCGCCGAGCCTCGCGGGGTGATGCGGATCCAGTCGCCGTGCCGCCAGATTCCGGGATATGTGTCGAAGTACGCCTCGCGCAGCCGTGAGCCGTCGGCGTCGCCCCAGAAGTAGAGCGGCATGGACGGCATCGGCTTCGTGATCACGAGCTCGCCCACGGCGTCCACCACCGCGGCGCCGGACTCGTCGAAGGCCTGCACGGCGGCGCCGAGGGCCCGGCAGGAGAGCTCACCCAGCCAGACCGGGCGGTCCGGGGAGGCGGTCACGAAGGCCGTGCAGACGTCGGTGCCGCCGGAGACGGAGGCGATCTGGACGTCCTTGCCGACGGCGTCGGCGATCCAGCGGAAGCCTTCCGGGGTAAGGGGTGAGCCGGTCGAGCCGACGACGCGCAGGCCCGTCAGGTCGTGGTGGGCCGACGGGGTGAGGCCCTCCTTCAGGCACGTCTGGACGAACGGGGCGGAGGTGCCGAAGTAGGTGACCCGGTGCTGTTCGGCCAAGTGCCACAACGTGTTCAGCGACGGGTACCCCGGGCTGCCGTCGTACAGGACGATGGTGGTGCCGACCAGCAGACCGCCCACCAGGTAGTTCCACATCATCCAGCCGGTCGTGGTGAACCAGAAGAACCGGTCGCCGGGGCCGAGGTCGCTGTGCAGGGCGAGCATCTTCAGGTGTTCCAGCACGATGCCGCCGTGGCCCTGCACGATCCCCTTGGGCAGGCCCGTGGTGCCGGACGAGTAGAGCACCCACAGCGGGTGTCCGAACGGCACCGGCGTGAACTCCGGCGGCGCGCCCTCGAAGGAACCCAGCAGTTCCGTGAACGACAGCGTGTCCGGCAGCGTCGAGCCGTTCCCCAGGTAGTCGATCAGGACCGTGGCGCGCAGCGACGGGATCTGGGCGCGGATCTCCTCGACGACCGGGCGGCAGTCGAACGACCGTCCGTTGTAGACGTAGCCCGAGACGGCGACGAACACGACGGGCTCGATCTGGGTGAAGCGGTCGGCCACGGCGCGGGCACCGAAGTCCGGGGAGCAGGACGACCACGTGGCGCCGAGCGAGGCGGCCGCCAGGAAGGCGATGAGGGCCTCGGGGGCGTTCGGGACGAGCGCGACCACCCGATCGCCCTCGGAGACGCCCAGGGACGCCAGGGCGGCCCGGAAGGCGGCCACACGCGAACGCAGGGCACCGAAGGTCAGGGAAGAGGTGACGCCGTCCTCGCGATGGAAGATCACGGCCAGGTCGTCGTCGGCACCGCGGCGCAGGGCGTGCTCGGCGTAGTTCAGCGTCGCGCCGGGGAACCACTCGGCGCCCGGCATGTCCGGCGACCCCAGCACGCGTTCGGGCGCGGAGTGGAACCGGACGTCGAAGTACGAGGCGATGGCGCCCCAGAACCCCTCGAGGTCGGAGACGGACCATTCCCAGAGCGACTCGTAGTCGGGGAAGTCGTGGCCGCGACCCTGGAGCCACGACCGGAAGGCGGTCATCCCGTTGCTCCCCGCGAGGTCGGGGCGCCACAGCACTTCGACGTCGGTGTCGGTCATCCCCCATGTCTAACCCAGGGACGACCGGACGTCCATGTGTGGCGGGCGGACACGCGCCCGCCCGCCGGTGTGGATCTACCCCGCCGCGAGCAGCTCGTCGACGGCGTTCGTCAGCCGGGCGGCGTCGGCGGGGGCCAGCACGAGCCAGCCGTCCTGTTTGCGCAGGAGGTAGCGGCCCTCCCTGGTGTCGAGCCAGGAGACCGATCGGCCGGTCGGGCGCGGCACGCCGTCGCGGTTCCGTGCGGTCAGGCCCAGTTCGCCGCCGCCGATGCGGGACGTCACGATGCGCATCAGGTTGTGCGCTTCCGGCTCGCGGATGCCGGCGTCGCGCAGGACCTCCAGGAACGCCTGCTTGCCCTCCTGCTCACCCGCCCGGCCCGCTCGCACGTAGTCGTCCCAGCGCACGTTCACCGCGCGCCCGGACCCCGGTACGAGGCCCGGCAACGACGACACCGTGGCCGAGGCCAGCGACGTCGGGCGGAACGGGTAGAGGTGCACCTGGCCGTTCACGCGGGCGGCGAACGCGCCGTTCCAGCCGGCGCACGCGACGCCGCGGGCCAGTTCGGTGCCCTTGAAGTACGCGATCTCCAGCGCCCGGTCGAACTCGCCGAGGCCGCTGACCAGCGCCCTCAGGTCGGGGTCAGGGCGCTGGATCGTGCCCAGCCGGCGAGCCAGCAACGTCTGCGAGCTCTCCTCGACGAGACGCTGCCGCGCCGCACGGGTGGCCCCGACGTGGGGCGTGCCGAGCGGCACGACGCGGTCCTCGCCGTGCACGGCCTGCCACAGCAGGAAGAACTCCTGCGAGCTCACCGTGAACTGGCGTTCGTTCACTGACCGATCACCGGCGGGGCCGCCTTGCGGTCCAGACCGAAGACGTTGTCGTCCTCTTCCAGGTAGCTCGCGGTCTTGTGCTCACGCGCGTCGTCACGGCCGCCTGCCGCCGCCGGGGCACCGGCCATCGGCGCGCCCATCGCGAGCGGGTTCTGGAACGCCTTGGTCTGCCCACCGGTCGACTGCGAGGCCGCGGCCGCCGCGGCACCGGCGCCACCGCGCGAGCCCTCGCTCACGCCGGCCGCGCCACCGGCGGACCCACCACCACTGGCACCGCCGGCGCCACCGGCGCCCTGGTTGCCGGTGTTGGGGCCGAACGGACGGGCCATCCCGCCGCCGAATCCGCCGCCGAATCCGCCTCCACGGCCGCCGCCACCACCGCCACCGCCGCCGTAGCGCGACGACGTGTTCGTGGTACCGCGGTTCTGGTTCTGCGTGCCGGTCGTCGCCACCGGGGCGCCGGTGCCCGCGCCCGTGGTGCCGTCCGGGGTGCCCGGCGTGCGGGTGCCACCGAGTTCGGGGCCGGTCGGAGCCGGGTTGATCGGGTTCACCGGAGGCGTGAACTGTGCGGGCACGGTCTGGTCGACGGCGGCCGAGTTGCGCTGGAAGGCCGCCATCACGTCCGCCGCGCGGCGGTGCGAGGCGTCGTTGGCCGCGAGGGTGTCGACGGGGCTGCTGCCGATGGTCTCGAAGCCGGCGAACTCACCGGGCGTCGTCTCCGCGATCATCCGCTGTTCCCGCAGGTTCGTCGAGGCGAACCCACCGGCCTGGTCGACCGCCACGACGCGGTCCTGCGGGCGCAGGACGGGCCTGGGCACCGCCGTGTCGGGCGGCACCGGCGGATCGGGGGCCTTGGGAGGCGGCGGCATCGCGGCACGGGCGGCCTCGACGTTGCTGGTCTCCGTCGTGATCGCGACCGACACCTTGGTCGCGTAGGTCGCGGTGTCGTCGACCCAGTTGGTGACCTCGGTCAGACCGTCACGGGCCAGCCGGGCCGACTCGCTGTCCCAGCCGACGGCCGAGTCCTCGACGGCCTTGAGCAGGTTCGTGCGCACGCCGGCGATGTCCTCGCCGATCTTCTGCCAGTTCGTGGCGGCGGCCTGGGCACCGGCGAGGTTCACGCCCGTGTGCACCATGTTGTAGAGCTGTTCGTGCGTGTACGTCATCCAGTCGACCGGCTCATGTAAGTCGCTGCGGTCGTACTTGTGGTCGTGGTGCGGCGACTTGTCGTCCTTGTCGCCGTTGCCCTTGTTGTCGTGCGACCCGTGACTCACCAGGACCCCCCGGCGTTATTCATCGAGTTCTCGGCTTCTTCTTCGGCATCGCGGATGGTGTCGCGGCTGCGGCTCAGGGCGTTGCTGATGTCGTCGAGCACCTTGAAGAGGTCCAGCAACGCCTTCGCGGCGCCGGAGTCCTCACCGACGGCGAGGTCGGCGAACCGCGCGCTGATCGCCTTGGCGACCGGGTTCTCCCCGAGCTGCAGCGGCGTGGCCAGCTGGTCGGTGGTGCGCTTCCACAGGTCCATCACCTGGTCGCGCGCGGCGTCGACCGCCTTGATCAGCGCGTCCGCGGCGTCGACGTCGAGCGTCAGGTTGCCGCTGTCCGCCGCCTCGTCGAGCTTGGCCGCGGCGTTGCTCGCCTCCGCCTTGTCCACTGCCATCTGTTGCTGGAGAACAGGTTTCACCGCCGCCAGCTGTTCAGCCGTGATCGGCGTGGTGGTCGCCGTCGAGACCGCTGGAGTCACCTCTGGAGTCACCGCCGGTGCCTCCGCGGGCGGCACCGTGCCGATCGCCGTGCCTGTCGTCTCAGTGCCTGTCCCCGTGCCTTCAGCCATCCCTAATAACCCCCTGCACTGCTAACTCGTCACCGCAGCACTGAGTGTTACGCGCAGCCACACCCAGCCAGCCGTCCGAAGCGTTCCTTAGATGTACCTGCAGGACGGTTCGGTTCCAATCCGCCGGAAGAACTCTTACCTCATGTGCGCGTCGAACCAGTTCAACGCACGAGCCCATGCTTCGTCACTGGAAACGTCGAAACGGATCACATCCGACGCGGTCTCCGAGCTGATCACAGCATCACGAAGCTTGCTCACTTCTTCCGAGTCGTCGTCGCGGAAGATCCCGAGCCACGGGCAGGTCAGGTCGGCCGCGACGTCCACCAGCGCGGGCAGCCCGTCCGAGAGCGGCTCGAGGATGCCGGGCGCCTGCACGGTGACGGCCGCGCCGATCGTGCGGCTCGCGGCGACGACCATCGCGACGGTCCCGCCGATGTCGAAGCCGACGACACCCATCCGGTCGGCGCCCACCCCCTGCTGCCCCAACCAGACGAACGCGACGTCGGTGTCGGCGAGCAACCGGTCGCCGGAGAGCTTGCTGACCCGGTCCCTGATGTCGTCACCGTGGACGCGGTCCTCGTCGTAGAGGTGCGGCGCGATCGCGAGCCAGCCCTCGTCGGCCAGGCTGCTGACGAGCGTGCGCACCCCCGCCGTCATACCGCGGGCCTCATGCAGCACCACGAGCCCGCCCCGCACGGCGGAGTCGGGTTCGGCGATCGTCACCCGCAGCTCACGGCCGTCGGTGAGGGAAAGCGTCTCGATGCGGGTAGTGGTCATGTTTCCCAGCCTTCCACGTGGGGGTGAACTCCAGTCAACGTGACCAATCGGACGGAGCAATGCGAGGATCGGGCACATGACCGTGCGAACCCGTGCTGACCTGGCGTCCCTGCCGTCCTACGTGCCCGGCAGGAGCATCCCCGGCGCCATCAAGCTCGCGAGCAACGAGGTGTCCGCCGGACCGCTGCCCAGCGTCGTCGAAGCGATCGCCGATGCGGCCACCGGCATCAACAGGTACCCGGACTCCGGGTGCGCCGAACTCACCGGACGGCTCGCCGACAAACTCGGCGTCCCGGCCGACCACCTGGCGATCGGCTGCGGCTCGGTGACCCTGTGCCAGCAGCTCGTCCAGGCCACCTGCGCCGAAGGCGACGAGGTGCTGTTCGCGTGGCGCTCGTTCGAGGCGTACCCGATCGTGACGCACGTCGCGGGCGCCCGGCAGATCCGCGTGCCGCTGAACTCCGAGCACGTGCACGACCTGGACGCGATGCTGGCGGCGATCACGCCGACCACCCGGATGGTCTTCGTCTGCAACCCGAACAACCCGACCGGCACCGCGCTGCGCACCGACGAGATCGAGGCGTTCATCGCCAAGGTGCCGCGCGACGTGGTCGTGGTCCTCGACGAGGCCTACAAGGAGTTCGTCGACGACGCACACGTCCCGGACGGCGTCGAGCTCGCGAAGCAGCAGTGGGCCGCGGGCCACAACAACGTGGCGGTCCTGCGGACGTTCTCCAAGGCCTACGGCCTCGCCGGCCTGCGCATCGGCTACGCGGTGGCACCCCCGGTCGTCGCGGACGTGCTGCGCAAGGTCTACGTGCCGTTCTCGGTGAACGCCCTGGCACAGGTGGCGGCGATCGCCTCACTGGACGCCGAGGACGAGCTGATGGCCCGCTGCCGCGCCATCGTGGCCGAACGCACGCGCGTGCGCGGCGAACTGCTGGCGATGGGCTACGACGTGCCCGAGACCCAGGCGAACTTCGTGTGGCTGCCACTGGCCGAACGCACGGGCGAGTTCAACGAGCACTGCCTGACGCACAAAGTCGTGGTCCGCGCGTTCGTCGGTGAGGGCGCCCGCGTGACCATCGGCGAGCCGGACGAGAACGACGCGTTCCTCGCGGCAGCTCGCGCGTTCACTTCATGAGCAGCTGAACGATCGCCGCGACTCCCACCACCACGATGACGCCGCGCAACACGGCGGGTGGGAGTTTGCGGCCGATCTTGGCCCCGATCTGGCCACCGACCACGGACCCGGCGGCCAGCAGCAGCACGACCAGCCACGCCACGTCGGCGATGAAGATGAACAGGACTCCCGCGACGAGGTTCACGAACGCGGTGAGCACGTTCTTCAGCGCGTTCATCCGCTGCAGGTGCTCGCTGACGAGCACCCCCATGATCCCCATGACCAGCACACCCTGCGCGGCGCCGAAGTAACCGCCGTAGATGCCGGCGGCGAAGACACCGATCCACAGCAACACGCCGCCGTCGTTCTCGCTGCGCCGGTGGGCGAGCTTGCGGTTGAGCCACGGCTGGATGAGCACGAGGACGAGCGCGATCACGATCAGCACCGGCACGATCGCGGTGAACGCCTTGTCGGGCAGCGTCACCAGCAGAATCGCGCCGAGGACACCCCCGAGGATCGAGGCAGGCAGCAGCCGCTTGATGCGGTCCGACTGCCCCTTCAGCTCCTCGCGGTACCCCCACGCGCCGGACAGCGATCCGGGCACGAGGCCGAGGCTGTTCGACACGTTCGCGACCACAGGCGGGTAACCGACGGCGAGCAGAACGGGAAACGTCACGAGCGTGCCGCTGCCGACCACGGTGTTGATGCCGCCTGCGAACACACCCGCGATGACCACCGCGATTGCTTCCCAGACCGTCATGTCACCCCCAGATACCCGATGGTTCGCGACGCTAACACTCCGTTCGGACCAGCGAGGTGTGGCGCTGATGACAGCGGGGCCGGCACTCAGCGTGAGTGCCGGCCCCGCAGGTCGATCTTCGGTTACGCGGTCTGCCTCCGCCTGCCGATCACGCTGGCGCCGAAGCCGAAGGCGACGAGCAGCGCGCCGACGAGGCCGAGGCCCAGCACGCTGGCGCCGGTCTTGGCCAGCGCGTCATCGGTGCCCGAACCACCTGCACCGGCGCCGCCCGCGACAGGATCTTCGCCGGCGCCACCGGGAGCAGGCTGTACGTCCGGCACGACGGGGAAGCCGCTGCGCGACTCACTGCCTGCTCGGACCCGCACGTGGCCGCCCCACTCGCCATCGAACTTCCACGGCCCGTCGACGTGGGCCCAGAAGTCGCCGGCCGGCACGTTGTCAAAGCGCACGTTGCCCTGGGCGTCCGAGATGGTCTCGGCGACGTCCACACCCAGCTCGCGATCGTGCAGCAGGAGCCGCGTGTTGGCGAGGCCTTCACCCTCGTCGAGCCGGAAGTTGCTGTTGCGGTCGTGGTAGAGCTCGCCGACCAGCGAGCCGAACCCGCCGGGAACGCGTGCGGTGTCGTGCGCGTACGGACCATCCGAGTTCCAACCGGCCTTCGGTGCGAAGGAGCACGAGGCGATTACGATGCCGACGCCGAACGCCGCAGCCGGCACCTGCTCGACCGCGACGAACGTCTTGGTCTCGCCAGGACCGACCGTCACCCCCTTGGAGTGGTGCAGGTCGCCCCAGCCCTCGGGCATGGGACGGCTCGGGGTGCCGCCGAGGTGGTGCTCGTCGCCGATGCCGTTGCAGGCCGCCGTGATGCCGCTGATCTGCCAGTCACCCGAGTTGGTCAGCGTGACCGTGATCCTGGCGTCCTCGCCGACCTGGTACACGTCCTTGTCGAGAGTCAGCGTCGCGCTCAGCGACTCGTGGTAGGGGCGCTCACCGCGAGCCGTGAGGTGGACCGGTGCGCCCGGCTGCACGCGGACCTTCGAGTCCACGCCGTCCGAGTGCACGACCCAACCGTCCGCGAAGGTGTAGCCGACGTAGTAGTCACCCGACGGCACGTCCCTGAACGAGTAACGGCCGTCCGCGTCCGTGGTGGTCTTGAAGTAGCCGTACGGCACACCGCCGTTGGCCTCGACCACAGCACCCGCGGCGGCCTCGCCCGCGTCCTGCTGGCCGTTGCGGTTCTTGTCGGTGTAGACGACGCCCGAGATATCGCCCTTGGTCTGCACGACAGTGACTTCGCCGGAGAGTCCGCACTGGCACGGGTTCGGCCGGCCGTCCCAATCGATGAGGGTCGACGGCCGCACCTTGCCGTTCGTGATGTCGCGGATCAGACCGGAGACCTGGAACGTGCGGGACTCCCCGGAGGCCAGCTCGATGCCGGCACCGCGCCAGCCGAAGTCACCCCACTGCTCGTCAGCGATCTCCACGGCGTACAGCGACCCCGACAGCTTGGCGCGCTGGGCGGTCTGACCACCGATGTTGGTGACGGTCGCCGTCATGCGCACCATCTCGTGCGACTCGTAGCTCGACTTCTCGAACGTCAGCGAGCCGCGCAGATCGGCGGCGGACGTTCCGGGCTCCATAAAGTAGATGGCGCCGCCACCTGTGTCGGACTCCGGGATGTGCACCGGCATGCCACCCTGGCCACCCCGCATCCTCCAGGCGGTGTCGAACACACCCCAGTACCGCCCGGCCGGAATCCCGGTGAACACGATCTTGCCGTCCGGCCCGCTCACGAAGTCGGCGGCCTTGGCGCCGGTGACCTCGTTCAGCACGGTCACCTTGAGACCGACGATCTCCTCACCGGCGTCGTCCCAGGAGTCGCCGTCCTTGTCGTGGACGAACTTGACCGTGAACTTGCCGACGGCGGCCTCGGGCGTCTCGACCGGCGCGGGAGCCTCGGTCGTCGGCTGAGCAGGCTCAGACGGCTGCGCCGGCTCACTGGTCGGCGTGGACGAGGGTGGTGCGGACTCGCTCGCCGACGGAGTGGGTTCCACCGGCGGCGTGGACGTCTCCGTCGGCGTGGACGTCTCCGTCGGCGCCGGCGGGGTGCTCGTCGGGTCGTCCTGTGCGAACGCGGCGGACGTGCCGCCGAAAGCCAGGACGGCAGCGGTGGTCAAGGCCCCGATTCTGAGCAGGGCACGGCTGACCGATCTTTCGGACAAGAAATCCCCCAAATAGACCCGTTGATGATCGGCCGCCGACGTCAAGCCCCCGCATGCGTCGAGCAAACCTCGCGCAAGGTATCGGACCCGCAACCGTGCTGGAAAGACCTTTTGAACATCAACACCCACTCCGGAAGGTGGCGTGCCGCACCAGGACGGCGTAGACGTACCTCGTCTCACGTCAGCTCACCCGGAACACCGGCAGCCGGGCCGGGCGGAAGGCGGATCGACCGTTCGTCCGTTCAGTGGGTCCTGCGACGAAACCGGACCCGATGACCAGATCGATCCCGAGCGCTGCGTCCAGGTCCCGGTGGCATGCTGTTGTTCGTGACACCGGAGGACCTGGCGCACCTGCGCCGGGCACGCGACCTGATGGACCGCGAGTACGCGCGGCCGCTGGACGTGCCCGCGATGGCCCGCGCCGCCCTGATGTCGCCGTCGCACTTCGCCCGCCAGTTCCGCGCCGCCTACGGCGAGACCCCGTACGGCTACCTGATGACCCGGCGGATCGAGCGCGCCAAAGCGTTGCTGCGCCTGGGGAAGCTCTCGGTCACCGAGGTGTGCGTCGAGGTCGGCTGCACGTCGCTCGGCTCGTTCTCCGCCCGCTTCACCGAACTGGTCGGCGAAACGCCCTCGGCCTATCGGGCGCGGGCTCACGCGGCGCTGGCTTCGGTGCCGGCATGCGGTTTGAAGGGCCTGACGCGACCGAGCAGGTTTCGAGAAGCGCGGCGTTCCTGACGTACCTAGGGTTTCGCCCATGAAGCTCTCACACACGTTCCTCTTCGTTCACGACCAGGACGCCGCGCTGAAGTTCTACCGCGACGTCATCGGCCTGGAAGTGCGCACCGACGAGTCGGTCGAGGACTACCGCTGGCTCACCGTCGGCCCGGCCGGTCAGCCCGACATCGAGATCGGCCTGTCCCGCATCGGCCCGCCCGTCCCGCCGACCGACTACGAGGCGCTGAACGCGTTGCTGGCCAAGGGATCGCTGCAGGGGATCATCTTCGAGCTCGACGACGTGGACGCGAAGTTCGAGGAGGTCCGCGCGGCCGGCGCCGAGGTCCTGCAGGAACCTATCGACCAGTTCTACGGCGTCCGCGACTGCGCGTTCCGCGACCCGTCCGGCAACATGATTCGCTTCTCGACGCCCCGTTCTACCCAGCCGTAAATTCGTATGCCTTTGCCGTCGGCGATGTCGACGGAAGGGCGTTCGAGGTCGGCAGTCACCGGTTTTCGGCCGTGTCGCGCCGCTGACGTCGGGACAGGGCACTCCGTTTACCCACTCGCCATACGTCCAGCACAGCCAGGGTCACAGCGAGAACGACTACTATCGCCAGCTCTGCCGACCCGATGTTGCCGAACATCGCGAAGGCGAGCGAAAGAATGAAAGCCGCCACCACGAAAACCACAACTGCGCGGAGCGAAATCTTAACAACGGGCACATTTCCCCCTTGACGTTCTCTGGACCCCCGAATGAGACTGGACGCAAACAGGGCGGCACACCGAGTGGTGTGCCGCCCCTGGTCATACTGCGGAAGCGGAGGGATTTGAACCCCCGGACGGTTGCCCGTCTCCCGCTTTCAAGGCGGGTGCATTCGGCCGCTCTGCCACGCTTCCAAGACACCGAGGTGCCCGCCGAGAAGCCTAGCCGCTCGACTCCCGCAGGTGTGTCATGACCCGGTCGAACACCTTGGCCAGCACCTCACCCTCCTCGGGCGTGAGGAGGTCGACGATGTGCTCGCGGACGCCGCGCAGGTGGGTTGGAGCTGCTTCCACCAGCTGCGCCATGCCCTTGGCCGTCAGCTCCGCCAGGACGCCCCGGCCGTCCTCGGTGCACTCGCGGCGCAGCACCAGGCCCGCCTTCTCCATGCGGGCGACCTGGTGGGAGACGCGGGACTTCGAGGAGGCCACGTCTTCGGCCAGCTGTGTCATTCGCATGCGCTGGTTGGGTTGTTCCGACAGCCTGACCAGGATCTCGTAGTCCGCCAGTGACACTCCGTGGGTGTCCTGCAGCTCTCGGTGCAGGCGGTCCATGAGCATGGAGGAACCGCTCACGTAGGTGCGCCATGCACGCATCTCACCCTCGTCGAGCCAGCGCGGCTCCTGGTCACTTGGTGTCACGGGAACAAGGCTAGACCTGGGGATGACGATCGAGTCATTCCTCTGGAAAACGTGGCGTTCGGAAGGCAGACTCCTCCGCCGTACACGCGCGTTAACCACGCCTTGGAAAGGCTCTACCCATGAGTTCGTTCAGACGGCTTTCCGTTCTGGCGATCACCGCCGCCGCGGCCTCTGTCATCAGCGCTACCGGGCCTGCCCAGGCCGATGCCCAGTCACTGCGCGGTCGGGGCACGGTTGACGTGCGCCTGATCGGCATCAACGACCTGCACGGCAACATCGAGCCGCCGACGGGGTCGTCCGGACGCGTCATCCTGCCGGACGGCACGACCGTCGACGCCGGTGGTGCCGCCTACAACGCCACGCACATCAGGAACCTCCAGAAGGAGGTCAGGAACTCCGTCATCGTCGGGCAGGGTGACCTGATCGGCGCGAGTCCGCTGGTGTCGGCGTTGTTCCACGACGAGCCGACGATCGAGGTGCTCAACGCGGTCGGCATGGACACGACCGCGGCCGGCAACCACGAGTTCGACGAGGGTTACCAGGAGCTCCTGCGCATGCAGCGCGGTGGCTGCCACCCGGTGGACGGATGCCAGTTCCGCGACAAGTACAAGGGCGCGAACTTCCCCATCCTCGGTGCGAACGTCACGCACGCCCGGACCGGGATGCCGGCTCTGCCGCCGTTCTGGGTGGAGATCCGGGACGGGATTCCGATCGGCTTCATCGGCATGCCGCTCAAGGACGTGCCGATCCTGGTCGACCCGAACGGCATCAAGGACATCAGGTTCGGCGACGAGGTGAAGGCGGCCAACAAGTACGCCAACCTCCTCGACGCGATCGGCGTGAAGTCGATCGTGCTGCTCGTGCACCAGGGCGACCAGGTCACCTCCTCGGGCGGTGGGCCCAACGCGTGCAATGTGGCTCCGCAGAACCCCGGCAGCTACATCGCCACCAACGTCAGCCCGAAGATCGACGCGGTCTTCTCCGGCCACAGCCACCAGCACTACAACTGCGTGGTCAAGGACCCGGCCGGCAACCCGCGGCCGTTCATCGAGGGCCTGGCGTTCGGGCGTGAGCTCAGCGTCGTCGACCTCAAGATCGACCGCCGGACGCGCGACGTCGTCCGTGGCGAGACCAAGGCCGACAACAAGATCGTCACCCGCACGGTGACGCCGGACCCGGCCATCCAGTCCATCATCGACCTGGCCAAGCAGAAGTCCGGACCGATCGCGAACAGGCCGGTCGGCACGATCGCCGCGGACATCGTGCGCGCGGCGGTCGCCTCCGGTGAGTCGCCGCTGGGCAACCTGATCGCCGACTCGCAGCTCGCGGCCACCACGGGCAACGGCGCGGTGCTCGCGCTGATGAACCCCGGCGGCGTGCGCGCGGACCTGACCTACGCCCAGAAGGGGGCCGAGGGCAACGGTGTCGTCACTTACGAAGAGGCGTTCACCGTTCAGCCGTTCGGCAACATCCTGCAGACGGTCACGCTGACCGGCGCGAACCTCAAGAACGTGCTGGAGCAGCAGTTCACCGCGGCCAGGACGTTCGTGTTGCAGCCGTCGGCGGGCCTGAAGTACAGCTACTCGGCGTCCGCGCCGTTCGGTTCGAAGGTCTCGGACGTCGTGCTCAACGGCGCTCCGCTGGACCCGAGCGCGAACTACCGCGTGACGATCAACAGCTTCCTGCAGGGCGGTGGTGACGGCTTCAGCGAGTTCACGCTGGGCAAGGACATCACCGGTGGTGGCATCGACCTGGACGCGTTCTCCGCCTACCTGGCGGCGCACCCGAACCAGGGCGCTCCGGCGACCGACCGCATCACGAAGCTGCCGTAACCGCGGATCGCAGGCGAAGGCCGTTTCGGCGACGAAAGTCGCCGGGACGGCCTTTTTCGTGTGTCCGGCTGCTCCATTTGATCTAGGGTGAGGGCCGATGTCGTGGTTGCGTCGGCTCCTGCTGCTCGCCGGTCTGGTGACCGGCGCCTGGCTGCTGGGCGGCGCAGGTGAGGCGAACGCCGACGTCCGGGTCGAGATCGACCAGCTCGAGGTCGAGGTGAAGCTCCCCGTCGTCGACGTCGGTCTCGAGATCGAGACCGGAGCACCGGGGCAACGACCGGAAACGCCGGATCCGCCGAAGCCGGACCCGCGCACCGAGACTCCGGAACCTGCTCCCGCACCACCTCCGGCGCCCAGCCCGGTCGTCGAAGCGCCCGTTCAGGCCGAGGTGCCGCACCAGCAGCACACCCCGCCGCTCACGACGACGCGGCCCACGAACCCCACGCCCGTCCCGCAGCAGCCGCAACCGCAGGCCGAGCAGCCGATGACCGGCACGCTCCCGCACAGCGGCGCGGGGACGTCTGCGAGCGGCACCCAGATTCCGGTGGGTACGCTGCCGCACGCGTTGCGGCCGCCCGTCACCACAGCGTCTCTCGTCAGCACCGAACAGCACGACGCGCCCCGCACCGTGCGCGCGGAGGAACCGACGTTCTCCCCCGACTGATCCCGTGCCGCGCTTCCACAGCGGTGCACAGGGATCCGTCCTTTCATTCCGGGGAGAACAGTCATGCGCAAGAACCTCAACCGCACCATGTCCGCCGCCCTGCTGACCGGCGGCCTGATGGCCGCGACCGCCGGGTTCGCCCAGGCGGTTCCGGTGCCGCTCAACATCGACGAGGAGGTCCGCGTCGGCAACCTGGCGAGCATCCCGGTCAAGGTCTGCGGCAACGCGATCAACGTGCTGGGCAACAGCGACGCCACCTGCGAGGACAAGCCCGCCGCGCGCACCCAGGCCGACAATGCGCTCGTCTCCGCGCCCATCACGGTGTGCGGCAACTCGGTCGGCGTCGCCGGGGGCGGCACCGGCAGCTGCGGCGAGACCAAGGCCGAGGAGCCCAGCGGCACCGTCGAGGCCCCGGTGACGGTCTGCGGCACCAGCGCGGCCGTGCTCGGCACCGCGAGCGGCGACTGCGGCAAGTCCGAGACGCCCGAAGAGCCGGAGCAGCCCGAACAGCCGGAGCAGCCGGAGGAGCCCGAGCAGCCGGGTCCGGAGCAGCCGGGCGGCCAGAACCCCGGCGGCGGGAACAACAACGGTGGCAACGGCGGCAACAACGGTGGTGGCAACACCGGCGACGACACGGGCGCGGGCAACTCGCAGACCGGCAACAAGGCGTCGCAGCAGGCCTCCGCGATCCCGAACCTGTCGAGCACCGGCGCCGACCCGCTGGAGTTCCTGCTGGTGGGCCTCGGCCTGATGACCGCGGGCGTGATGGCTCGCCGTGGCGCGCGTCGCGTGACCAAGTCCTGATCATTTCCTGATTGCTCTCTGATCATTTTTACGGCAATCGCCCGGCGAGACCTCCTCGCCGGGCGATTGCTGTCCGCACAGTCGATCTCCGCAGGTCACCCGTCCGACTTCACCAATTCAGGTTGCGCGTGAGGTGTTGAGAAATGCGGCGATCAAGCGCATGCTCAATTACGAGCTGGCAACCGGAAGGTGAATGAACCAGACCCCCGGATGCCACGCCCAGAAGGGGTAGGTGGTGCTGTGCAGGTATCTCCTCGCTGTGGCGAAACGCGGTCTGTCGCATCCCTGCGAATGGATCGGACGTGACCGGTCCGGTCGCGGCTGTGTAGCGACGGACACGAGGTTTCGGGTGCCCAGGCGCCATCGGCGTTGCTCGGTGCACTTCGACGCTGTTGAGCTCGGCATCGGTGTCGTCTCATGGCGTCACCGGCTGAGCGCCACGCCAACCTTCGTGGGCCGTAGTCGTCACTACCAAATGGGAAAGCCTTGGTGCGGTGCCCCGACGTCGGGCTCCGCACCAAGGCGTGTTTGGTGCTTTATCGTTTGCGGCACCCATGGGGTCCTTGGCAGGAGGATTGCGGTGCAGTTCAACGAAGGCGCGGAACTCGACCTTTCTCAGGTGTCGGACCAGCGGGGCGTCGGCGGTCGGGTGGCCGGCGTCGGCGGCGGCCTCGGCGTGGTCGGCCTGATCATCTACTTCCTGTTCCAGCAGTTCACGGGCATCCAGCTGCCCGCGGGCGGCCTCGAGGGGCTCGGCAGCAACACGCAGGTCGAGTCCGGGCAGCTGGCCGAGAAGTGCAAGACCGGCGCCGACGCGAACCGCGACAGCGACTGCCGGGTCGTGGCCACGATCAACTCGATCCAGGCCTTCTGGACCGACCAGTTCGCCCGCTCCGGCAACACCTACCAGGTCACCAAGACCAACTTCTTCCGCAACAGCGTGAACACCCGCTGCGGCAACGCCACCTCCGCGGTCGGCCCGTTCTACTGCCCCGCCGACTCCCAGGTGTACATCGACCTGGACTTCTTCAACGAGCTGCGCACCAAGTTCGGCGCGACCGGCGGCCCGTTCGTCGAGGCCTACGTGCTGGCCCACGAGTACGGCCACCACGTGCAGAACCTGCTGGGCACCTCCGACCGGGTCAGCTCGCGCACCGGCCCCACCTCGGACTCGGTGCGCCTCGAACTGCAGGCCGACTGCTACGCCGGCGCCTGGGCCAAGGCCGCGACGACCGTCCCGTCCGCCAACGGCCAGCCCCTCATCTCGGACATCACCCAGGAGGACGTGGCCGCGGCCCTCGACGCCGCGGCACGCATCGGTGACGACTTCATCCAGCGCGAACTCGGTGGCGGCAACGTCGACACCACGAAGTTCAGCCACGGCAGCTCTGCGCAGCGCCAGAAGTGGTTCACGACCGGGCTGGAGACGGGCGACCCCGCCCGCTGCAACACGTTCGACACCAACAACCTGGGCTGAGCACAGGAATGCAGAAGGCCGGGCCTCCCACGGGAGACCCGGCCTTCGTCGTGCGGAGCCGACTACGACACGGCCGCGTGCGAGTGGTCGGAGTGCGCGGCCACCGACATCGTGGCCGCCGACCGGGCCTCAGCCCGCTTGGACCGAGGCGGCACCCCGTTCACGTCCTCGGTCGACACGCCGTAAGCAGCGGTCACGAACGCGATGGCACCGGCGTTGCGCCCCAGAGCCACCCGGTCGACGTTGCCGAGGTTGTCACAGGCCGAGTGGTAGCAGGGGTCGTAGGCGACCCCGGCCGTGCCACCCCACTTGGCGGCCTGCGCCGCCGTCTTCACGCCCTCGGCGCCGGTGAACAACCCGCCGGCCGGAATGCCCTGCGCGATGAACTCGCCGTAGTCCGAGCGGCCGGAGAAGTCCGTGCCCTCGGTCGGAACGCCCTTGGCCGCGAAGTAGTCGGCGAAGGCCTTCTCGATCTGCGCCGAGCCGAACGGGCCGGGGCCCGCGCCGACGGCGTCGGAGTTGTCGCCGTCGTAGATGAAGTACGCGGCGTTCGGGGAGCCGACCATGTCGAAGTTCAGGTACAGCGCGATGTCCAGCTGCTGCTCGAACGTCAGCGAGCGGACCCACTCCTCGGAGCCGATCAGGCCACGCTCCTCGGCGCCCCACCAGGCGAAGCGGACCGCGTTGTCGACCTTCGGGTGGGAACCCATCTGCAGCGCGGTCTCGAGCAGGGCCGCGGAGCCGGTGCCGTTGTCGTTGATGCCGGCGCCGAGCTCGACGCTGTCCAGGTGCGCGCCCGCCATCACGACGTTGTTCGTGCGGCCGGTGCGGGTCTGTGCGATGACGTTGCGCTCGGTGCGGGGCTCGGTGTGGAAGCGCATGTCGACGGTGACGGCGGAGCCGGCCTTCGTGGCGAGCGTGGCGCCGTCGGCCTGGGAGATGCCGCCGGTCGGGATCTTGCCGGGGTTGGTCAGCGTCACCTCCGACAGCGGGCCCTCGACGTTGTTCGACACCAGCACGGCGATGGCGCCGGCGGCGAACGCGTTGAGGTGCTTCTGCTCGAACGTGCACGCGCCGCGGCGGATCAGGGCGACCGAGCCGGTGAAGTCCTGGCCGGCGAAGTCACTGGCCTCGCAGCCAGGGGTCGCGTCCTCGGGGACGACGCGCAGCGGGCCGGTCACGCCGCCGGCCGGGGTCTGCGGTGACTCGACCATGATCAGGGCCTGGTAGTTCACGCCGTCGACGCGGGCCGTCTCGGCGTCGTTGACGTTGATGTCGTAGGTGAAGGTCGGCGTCGTCACGATGAAGCCCTTGTCGCGGAGCTTTCCCGCGACGTAGTCCACGCTCGCGTCGTAACCGGGGGTCAGGGCGGCGCGGTTGCCGCCGTTGCGGTCGGCGATGCGCTGGAACGCGATCAGGTGCCGGTTGACACCCTCGACGGTCACCTTCTTCGCGAGCTTCTTGGCGAGGGCGGGGCCCGCGGGTTCGGTTGCGGCGGACGCGGTGGCGATAGGGGCTGCGACTAATGCCGAGATGGCAAGCACAGTCGCCAGCTTGGATCTGCCGGACATATGAACGTTCCCCTTCGTTGGAGATGGCAGAACCCTCACAAGAAGGAGACGCAGGACACAATCCATCGGTCGGCGGGTGTTCAGCCGGTGAGCAGCCGAACACACTCCGCGAGCCCTTCGACGGACACGGTCCACTCCGGCCGCACGAAGTTCGCCGCGTCCAGACGCAGTCGCACGTGCTCAAGGCGTTCTCCGCGCGGTGCGGCACCGATCGTGCCGTCGTGCACGTAGCCGAGCTTCTCGCTGACGCGGTTGGAGGCGTGGTTGCCGAGCCAAGCCGCCGAACGAGCGATGCGCGCGTCCAGGTGGTCGAACGCGAACTGCAGCACGGCGACACGCATCTCGGTGCCGAGACCGCCGCCCTGGAACTTCCGGCCGAGCCACGAGCCGGTGTTCACCTCGCGCAGCACGCCGAAGTCACGCGCACCGAGCTCCTGCACGCCGATGACCTTGCCCTCGTGCCGCACGAGGAACGTGATCGCCCAGTCGTTCGCGGCGAGCTTCGCGCGGTTGCCCCAGAAGAACTGGACCATGCCGAGGCCGCCGTCCTCGGCCAGGCTGTCGGTCCACGGCACGTAGAACGGCATCTCCGCCGGGTCGTGCACACCCGCCTTCGCGACCTCGACGAGCTCGTACAGGCCCTCGTCGTCGTCCGGGCGCAGCTCCAGGCGCGGGGTGCGGAGAACCAGATGGCGTAGCGGCCAGGCGTCCATGATCCGATGGTGCCGGACCTGTCGAACGGTATTACGGTCGACTGTATGCATGCGATCTCTGTTCGCGAACCCGGCGGCCCGGACGTGCTCACCTGGACCGAGGTCCCCGACCCGGTGCCAGGCGAGGGCGAGGTGCTGATCGACGTCGCCGCCAGTGCCGTCAACCGCGCGGATCTGTTGCAGCGGCAGGGTTTCTACCCTCCGCCGCCCGGCGCGTCGGACATCATCGGACTGGAATGCTCGGGCACCATCGCGGCGCTCGGCGAGGGTGTCACCGGCTGGAACGTCGGCGACGAGGTGTGCGCGCTGCTCACCGGTGGCGGCTACGCGGAGAAGGTCGTCGTGCCCGCGCCCCAGCTCCTGCCCGTCCCACGGGGCGTCGACGTCGTCACGGCCGCCGCGCTGCCCGAGGTCGCGTGCACGGTGTGGTCGAACGTCGTGATGGACGGCCGGCTCAAGCTCGGCGAGACGTTCCTGGTGCACGGCGGCGCGGGCGGCATCGGCACGCACGCGATCCAGGTCGCCAAGGCGCTCGGCGCGACGGTCGCGGTCACCGCCGGGTCCGACGAACGTCTCCGGAAATGTGCGGAACTCGGCGCCGACATCACGGTGAACTACAAGACGCAGGACTTCGTGGCCGAGGTGGGCAAGGCCGACGTCGTCCTCGACAACATGGGTGCCGCCTACCTGCCCCGCAACATCGACGTCCTCGCCCCGGACGGCCGGTTGATGATCATCGGCATGCAGGGCGGTGTGAAGGGCGAACTGCCGATCGGCAAGCTGCTCACCAAGCGGGCGTCGGTGATGGCGACGGGTCTGCGCGGCCGCAGCGTCGAGAGCAAGGGCGCGATCGTGGCGCAGGTCCGCGAACACCTGTGGCCACTGGTCGAGAGCGGCGCCGTCCGGCCGATCGTCGGCGAGGTCGTGCCCATGTCGGACGCCGCGCGGGCGCACCGGCTGCTGGACTCGAGCGACGTCTTCGGGAAGATCCTGCTCAGGCGAGAGCGGTAGCCGCGGCGAGCGCGGTCCGGGGAGCCGTGCGGAACTCCATCCCGAACTCCTCGGACCACCGCGCCAGCACCGCCTGTTCGTCGGGCCGGTCGGCGTCGTCGGCCAGCACGGTCGCGCCCGGCGCCAGCACGGCACGCAGCACGGGCAACGCCGGATAGCGCGAGTCGCCGAACCCCGGCCCGTCGACCAGGAGCAGGTCCACCAGCCCGAAGCGCTCGACGTACCCGAGCACCTCGTCGTGCACCTGCTGCGGCGCGTACCACTGGCCGTGCCGCGACAACGCCGCCGGATGCCGTGACAACGGCGCGTGCACCACGCGGGCGACCGAGCCGAGGCCTTCACGTCTCAGTTGCGAGGCAACGAAAGCAGCGATTCGCTCGTCGTGCTCGATCGACAACAGGTGTCCGAAACCCCGCTGCCGCAACAAACGCGCCAACAACACGGAGGACGAGCCGCAGCCCAGTTCGACCAGGACGGTCCGGGCGCCGAGCACTATCTCGTCCATCACCGCGACCAGCGCCGCGGGCCGGAGGTCGCCGGCGAGCTGCGGCAGGAACTCCGTGTTCAACGATTCGATGCGGTGCAGGGCCGAGAGATCCGCGAGCTCGCGAGCGAGCGAGTCGTCCAACGAATGGTCTCCCCAACAACTCAGCCCAGCTCGGCCACCGCGCGCACCAGGTCGTCCATCTCGACGGCGTTCGTGTAGTGCGCGAGCCCGATGCGGATGGCGCCACCGACCTCGCCGACGCCCAGCACCGAGAACACACCGTGCTGACCGGGATCGGCGAACGCGCAGACGCCCCGCGACGCGAGGTGTTCGACGCCGTCCTCCGCCTTGACCCCGGCGATCGAGAACGCCAGCGCGGGCACCCGGCGCATGGCGTCGCCGATCACCATCACGTGGCGCAACGATCGCAGTTCGTTGATGAGATTAGCGAGCAACCCCGCCTGATAGGCCTTCACGGACCCCAACGACGTGAGCAACCGCTCACGGCGCGTGCCCGACGCGGTGTCGTCGAGGTCCGCGAGGTACTCCACGGACGCGACGAGACCGGCGAGCATCGGGTAGGCGTGCGGACCGAGCTCCAGCCGCTCCGGGCCGCGCGCCGCCGGGTCGACCGAGACCGACGGCAGCCGCTCCAGCACCGACGGGTCGCGGAACACCAGCGCGCCGACGGGCGGCCCGCCCCACTGCCCGGCGGAGAGCGCGACGACGTCGGCACCCATGCCAACGATGTCGAGCGGCACGAAGGGCGCCGCCGACGACGCGTCGACCACCATCAACGACCCGTGCGCGCGGGCCACGGCCGAGATCTTGGTGAGATCCGGCCGGGTGCCGACCACGCCGGACGCCGCCGTGATGGCGATCAGCTTCGTGCGGTCGGTGACCAGCTCGTCGTACTGCCAGCTCGGCAGCTCGCAGGTCTCGATGTCGATCTCGGCCCACTTGACCGCGCTGCCGGTGCGCTGGGTGGCGCGCAGCCACGGCGCGATGTTCGCCGGGTGGTCCAGCCGGGAGACCAGGACCTCGTCGCCCATGAACCAGTCGTCGGTCATCGCGTCGGCCAGCCGCTGCAACAACACGGCGGAGGACGGGCCGAGCACCACACCGGCCGGGTCACCCCCGACGAGGTCCGCGACGGACCTGCGCGCGGCGTCGACGATGCCCTGCGCCCGTTGCGAGGCGGGGAAGATGCCACCCGGCCCGGAAACCGGGGCGCGCAGCGCGGTGGAGACGGCGGTGGCGACCTGTTCGGGCACCTGCATGCCGGCGGGTGCGTCCAGGTGGACCCAGCCGTCGCCGAGCGCGGGGAAGAGCCCTCGTACCCGTGCGACGTCGAACGCCATGCCACACACCGTACGTATGCGCGCAAACACGGTGTCGGCCAGCCCCCACCCGGATAATCCTCAAAAGGTGAAAGACGCGAGGATGGAGACCATGAACCAGGAGCAGCCCGTCGTAATCGTCGGCGGCCAGGACGGCGACATCACCGACATGGTCGAGCAGCCGGCCAAGGTCATGCGGATCGGCACGATGATCAAGCAGCTGCTGGAGGAGGTGCGGGCCGCGCCTCTGGACGAGGCGAGCCGCAACCGCCTCAAAGAGATCCACAAGCGGTCCATCGAGGAGCTCGAGGACGGGCTCGCGCCGGAGCTGCGCGAGGAGCTGGAGCGCCTGTCGCTGCCGTTCACCGAGGAGGGCACCCCGTCCGACGCGGAGCTGCGGATCGCGCAGGCCCAGCTCGTCGGCTGGCTGGAGGGCCTGTTCCACGGCATCCAGACGGCGTTGTTCGCCCAGCAGATGGCGGCGCGCGCCCAGCTGGAGCAGATGCGCGGACGTGCGCTTCCCGCCGGCGGGAGCGGCGAGACGCAGGACGGTGGCACCGGCGGCAAGGGGACGGGCCAGTACCTCTAGTACTACAGCTCTGAAGCTTCCGCCGGCCCCGAGTGCTCGCACGAGCCACCGCGGTGCCGGGCGCGATCACCGGCTGACGGCAGCACTTCCGCGTGGTCCAGGACCGACATGGCCACGCGGGTGGGCTGGGACGGCCCGCTGTGCCGCCCCGGTAAGGTGATGGCGCTATGTCGGCTGGCAGAAGCGCAATCCCGGAGAAGCGGCGTCGTCGCCAGGTGTGGGGGAGAGATGGGGTCGTCACGATGACCGATGTCGCGGAAACTGGTCGCCATCCGCTGTTGGAAGACGTACACCGGGTGATCGCGGACCGGTCCTGTGAGGTCCTGTCACTGGACATCTTCGACACCGTGCTGTGGCGTCGCGTCCCGCGGCCCGCGGACGTGTTCGGGCTGCTCGCGTCCCGGTTGAAGACAGCGGATCTGTGCCCGGACTGGATCACCGGCCCGATCCTGCGGCGGATGCGGATCAACGCGGAGCAGAAGGCCCGCACCGGTCGCGAGGCGCTCGGCACCGAGGTCTCGCTGTTCGACATCTGGCGGTACATGCCGTCGAACGTCTTCCCCGCGGCGGCGCTGGACGACCTGGTCAAGGCCGAGGTCGAGGCCGAGCGCGAGTTCACCGTCGTGGACCTCCACATCGCCGAGATCGTCCGGCTGGCACTCAAGCAGGACATCCGGGTCATCCTGGTGTCCGACACCTACTTCACCGAGGACCACCTCAACTACCTGCTGGACCGCCCGGAGCTGGGCTCCCTGCAGGGTGTGAAGGTGTACCGCTCGCACCAGCACGGCCTGGACAAGGCCAGCGGCCTGTTCGAGATCGTGCTCCGCGACCTCGGCCTCAGCCCGGAGCAGGTCGTGCACATCGGCGACAACCCCGTGGCCGACGTCGAGGCGCCCGCCGAGCTCGGTGTGCGGACCGTGCACTACGTCCGGCTCGACGAGTCGTTCGAGGCGGTGCTGGACCGCGAGCGCGAGCCGCTCGACCACCTCGGTGACTACGCGCCGCACATCGACGACGTCGACGGCGACTTCGGCATCACCAGCCTACGGGCCAAGACGCTGTCGCTGGGTGGCCGCAACTCGACGTCCGCGGTGGACACCGCCTGGCGCTACGGCGCCTCCGTCGTCGGTCCGGTGCTGACCGGCTTCGCCGAGTGGGTCGCCTGGAAGGCGCACGAGGCGGGCACCAAGGTGCTGTGGTGCCCGATGCGCGAGGGCGAACTGCTGTCCGAGCTGGTGAACAAGGCGGCCAAGGCCCGCGGCTGGGAGCTCGAGGCCAAGCCGATCTGGCTGTCGCGCCACGTGACCTCGCTGGCCTGCCTCGACACGTTCGACGAGGACTCGGTACACGAGTTCATCCGCCGCAGCTACCAGCTCACCGTCCGCCAGCTGCTCTCCATCCTGCACCTGCGGGCCGGCGACGTGCCCGGCCTGGCCAGCGAGCTGAACACGATCATCGACAACGGCGGCATCGCCGAGAAGGTCAGTATCGCGCTCACCGAGACGCCGCACCTGCAGAACCGCCTCAAGGGCACGATGACGGCGGCGCGCGAGCGCCTGCTGCGCTCGCTCAAGGCCGCGGGCGCGCTGGAGAGCTCGGACCTGACGCTGGTCGACCTCGGCTGGGGCGGCACCATCCAGGCCCAGCTGGCGAAGGCGCTGCGCCTCGCCGAGATCGACATCGCACCCGCCGGGCTGTACCTCGCCACCGACGACCGCGCGATCCGCTGCTACCAGCAGGGTCTCCGGGCCGAGGGCTACCTGGCCCAGGCCGGCGTCCCGACGGACATCGCCACCACGATCGTCCGCAGCCCCGAGGTGCTCGAGCAGTGCGTCAACGCGCTGTGCGGGTCGCTGATCGGCTTCACAGAGGACGGCTCGCCCGTGCTCAGCCAGGTCAGCGAGACCAACGCGCAGAACTCCGAGCGCCTCGCGGTGCAGGACGGCATCCGCGCGTTCCAGACCACCTGGAACCGGTACGTGCGCAACTCCGACGGCGCCTGGCCGGACCTCGCCCGTCCGCAGCTCGCCAAGGACCGGCTGGCCAACATCCTGGTGTCGGCGCTGCGGTCGCCGACGGCCGAGGAAGCCGGTGTGTTCGGCGACTGGGTGCACGAGGACAACTTCGGCTCGTCGGTCGTCACGAAGATCGTGCCGGACGACCTGAAGTCGGCGATCCCCTACCTGTCGCCGCTCGATCTCGACGACCTGCACATGCGCGACTCGTTCTGGCCCTCGCTGATCGCCGCCTCGGACACCGGTCTCGCCTCCGCGGTCAAGGCGCTGGCGTCCGGCCAGCTCGACCCGGCGATCTTCGAGCCGTCGGGCGAGCCGTACTCGACCGGCCTGCACTACCGCACCGGTGACGGCAAATGGCACAACAGCGACCGCCGCCGGGTCCGGATCAACCACAACGGCCTGTCGTTCGCCCGGATGCGCTTCGAGCACCACGACACCGTCGACGTCTCGCTCAGCCTTCCCGGCAGGCCCGCGCTCGTGCGGATCGACTGGATCGAGGCCGAGATCATCGCGGGCGGCAGGAAGGTCCTGCGCTGGGACGGCCCGGAGGACTTCGCGGGCATGTCCTACATCGGTGCCCGCTGGCTCGGCGCGAACCTGTTCGAGTTCGAGACCGCCGAGGCGTCGATCGTGCTCCCGGTCTTCCTGCGCGCCAAGGCGCTGGCGTCGTCCGGCCAGGTCACCGTCGCGTTCGCGGTGCTGCCGCAGTCGATGTCGAGCCTGGCGTCCCATCTGCCGGCGGTGGCCAAGCTGACGCGGATCAAGGGCAGGCTCCGCGAGGAGTACCGCGCTCGTGGCGCCACCGGTATGGCTGCCGGAGCAGCAAGGGTGGCCATCCGGAAATTGGGAGGTACTACTCCATGACCCTCAGCGTTGATGTGGTCAGCAGCAGCCGGGAAGACCCGCACGCCCAGGCGCGGGCCGCTCGCAGCCAGCCGCTGCTGCTGCACTCGATGTCGGTGTTCCGCGAGATGTTCGCGATCGTGTTCGCGAACAGGAAGATCTCCACCGTCGTCGAAGTGGGAGTCGAATCAGGTCAGGTCAGCTCGATCTACACCGAGCTGGGCGCGGACAGGGTCTACTGCATCGACCCGTTCCCGACGGACCACCTGAAGGCCACCCTGGCCAGGAACCCGGCGCTGGAGCTGGTCGAGCGGCCTTCTCCCGCCGTGCTCGGCGAGCTGCCGCCCGCCGACCTGTACGTGCTGGACGGCGACCACAACTACGCCGTTGTGCGCGGTGAGCTGGACTGGCTGTTGAAGAACACGCCGGACGCGGTCATCGCCATGCACGACGTGCTGTGGCCGTGGTCCCGGCGCGACCTGTACTACGAGCCGTCACCGCTGGCCGCCGAGGACCGCAACGAGCCTTCGTCCGACGGACCGACGATGTGGCACGACGAGCTGTCGCCGGCCGGGTTCGTCGGGCTGGGGTCGTTCACCGTGGCTCGTGAGGCCGGCGGTGAGCGCAACGGCGTGCTCACCGCGGTAGAGGACGCACTGGCCGCGGCCGACGAGGAATGGCTCTTCGTGGTGGTGCCCGCCGTCTTCGGCATGGGCGTGCTGGTCCGCAAGGACTCGCCGGGCGCGAAGAAGATCTTGGACGGTCTGCGGCCGTACACGTCGTCGAGGCTGCTCGGCATGCTGGAGAACAACCGGCTGGCGCTCTACACGCGGGTGCTGGAGATGCAGTACGAGGCCGTGGCGCACGCGAACGACGCGGACCGCCTTGCCGAGACGATCTCCTCCCAGCGCCACGAGATCGAACGCCTGCACGCCGAACTCGCCGGGAAGGACGCCGAGATCAGGGCGCTGCGTCAGGAGATCACCGAACTGCGCGACCCGATGATGCTGCAGCCCCCGACCATGGGCACCGTCGTCACCCAGCTCGGGCGGGTCGCCGCCGCACAGGTGCGCAAAGCCAGGCAGTGAACGCCTAACGCGAGAAGCCCCGCACCGGAGTGCGGGGCTTCTTCGTGTCCGCGGGTCAGACCGACGCGGTCTGCAGTGCGGGAGTGGAGGGCGACTCGTCCTCGGCCGGCGGTAGTTCGGCCGGGATGCGCGACGCCACCCAGTACGTGGCGAACACGATCGCGCAGCCGAGCACGCCCAGCACGAGCGGCAGCACCGCGCCGTACTGCGGCAGCCAGCTGCCCTTGAGCGGGTTGAGGCTCGTCAGGCCCGACTGCCAGCGCGTCATCGTGTACATGAGGCAGATCAGGTGGATCGGGACGAGCAGTACCGCCAGCATCCTGGTCATCGACCGCATCTGCTCGGCGGTGATGCCGCGGTTCGCCATGATGTACGCGCCGAGAATCGGCAGGCCGACGGCGCCCGCGAGGAAGTAGCGGCCCTGGTTGAACCAGCCGATCTGGCTGACCAGCAGCAGCTCGGCGGCCAGCAGAGGGATGAAGGAGCCGAGCAGGAGCGCCAGCAGGCCCAGCCGGTCGCGGCGGGCGCCCATGGCGAACCCTCCCAGGATCAGCAGGCCCGCGCCCATGAACCACGCGACGTAGATCAGCCGCGGCATGAGCACCTCGGACCAGCCGGTCACCGCCACCATCTGGTTGACCACGTTCGGCCAGATCTCCAGCACGGCGACCTTGAGGTTCTGCTTGAACGGGTCGTTCGGGTGGTAGGTCGGTACACCGACGCCGCTGACGAGCCTGGTCCAGCCGACGGAGGCGAGCACCGCGATGACGGCCACCAGGGACCAGAGTCGTACGGTCTTCGACCGCGCGAGCTCCTTGATGCGGCCCATCCGCGACGGGATCAGGAGCGAGACCAGGATGATCGCCAGCCACATCGCGCCGAGGAAGCGTGGTGTCACGAGCGCCGCGGCGGAGACGCACGCCAGTGCGACGGCGGCTCGGTTCACGCGTTCCTGGTTCTCCCGCAGGATCGCGATCAGCGCGACGAACAGCGCGACACCCGCGGCGATCTCCACGCCGTTCGGGTTGATCGAGCCGGCGAGGTGCGCCGTCATCGGCGTGATCGCCACGACGAGGCCCGCGACGACCGAGCGGTGCTTGGTCCAGCGGCTCGCGCCGACCACCGCGCAGGCGAGGAACGCCGCGACGAGCAGGCCGGTGAGCAGGCGGGACAGCATGATGCCGCGCCAGTTCGGCCACGGCGCCAGCGGCCAGGACGTGATCGCGTAGTAGATCGGGTTGTACTGTGCGGCGCTCACGAACTGGGGTTGCGTGCTCTCGTCGCCGCCCGGCTCCTGCGCGCAGCTCGCGGCGACGGTGACGTTCATGGGGAAGCAGTTCGTGTGCACCCCGCCCTTGCCCGGCGGCCGGCCACCATCGGTGTTGTTCTTGTTCAGGCTGCGGGGAACCTCGATCACGTAGTCGTCACCCGACAGAACTTCGCCGTTGACGATCCCGTAGGCGCGCAGAGCGTGTTGCTGCTCGTCAGGCGGCCCGTCGTACGGCGCGGCGAACGCCCAGCCGGCGTGCAACAAGCTGAACCCGATGAAAGCGAGGAGCCACAACCGGAACCCTGAGCGCTTGGTTCTCACGGGGGCGGATTCTATGCGAGGCCGTTTCGCGACCGACCCGCAACCCTGCGACACGGAAACCGTGGATCGTACCTCGCGACTCGGCGGATGGTCGGCCAACGGCTGTTCTGCCCATCGACGATCGATGGATTTGCGGGCGCGAACCCAGGTAGCATCGCGTTCGATTACACGCGGTGCGCCTATGACCACGAACAGGTCATCGCCGAGGTGATCGAGGTTTGACCCCGGTGATCGCACCGTGACCGCCCGGTGAGCATGCCTCCCGGCGGTCGCCGGTACGCTCAGTCCTCGTGCAAGCCACCAGTACCGTCGAGCACCCCGAGGTGCCGCCTACCGTCAAGTCGCGCAGTTTCAAACGCGCGTTCGCCGACGTACGTGAGGCGTGGGACCACCGCGAACTTTGGGGTCACCTCGGCTGGCAGGACATCAAGCAGCGCTACCGCCGATCGGTCATCGGTCCGTTGTGGATCACGATCTCGATGGGCACGACGGCGCTCGCGCTCGGCCTGCTGTACTCGGTGCTGTTCGACGCGACCGTTCCGACGTTCCTGCCGTACGTGACGGTCGGCTTCATCGTCTGGAACTTCATCGTCGGCTGCATCACCGAGGGCACCGACGTCTTCATCGCGAACGAGGGGCTCATCAAGCACCTCCCCGCGCCGATCACGGTGCACGTGATGCGCATGGTGTGGCGCCAGGTGCTGTTCCTGCTGCACAACCTCGTCGTCTACGCGATCGTGCTCGCCATCTTCTTCACGTCGCTCAACCACGAGTACCGGATCGCCGAGGGCAGCCCGCTGCAGCCCGGCCTGAGCTGGACGATCGTGCTCGCGATCCCGGGCTTCGCGCTGCTCGCGGTCAACGCGGTGTGGATCTCGCTGCTGTTCGGCGTCATCAGCACCCGCTTCCGCGACATCCCGCCGGTGGTGAACAGCTTCATCAACCTCGTGTTCTTCATGACGCCGATCGTCTGGGACACCGGTGTGCTGAACCGGGTCACCGGTGGTGGCGAGGGCGGCGGCAACTGGCGCATGCTCATCGCCGAGCTCAACCCCGTCTACCACTTCGTCGAGATCGTCCGCGCCCCGCTGCTCGGCCACGTGGTGGACTGGCACCACTGGGCGATCGCCGGCGGCTTCACCGTGTTCGGCTGGTTCGCCGCGCTGGTGATCCTGCGCAACTACCGCGCCCGCGTTTCCTACTGGGTCTAGAGGAGGTCGACACCCATGGTCAGCATCGACGTCTGGAACGCATCGGTCGACTTCCCGATCTTCGACGCGAAGTCGAGGTCGCTGAAGAAGCTCGCGCTCGGCAAGGTCGGCGGCAAGATCGGCTCAGAAGGCCGGGTCCCGATCATCGAGGCGCTGCACGACATCACACTGTCGCTCAAGGACGGTGACCGCGTCGGCCTGGTCGGCCACAACGGCGCCGGCAAGTCCACGCTGCTGCGCCTGCTGGCGGGCATCTACGAGCCGACGCGCGGCCACTCGCGCATCATCGGCAAGGTGGCGCCGGTCTTCGACCTCGGCGTCGGCATGGACCCGGAGATCTCCGGCCACGAGAACATCATGATCCGGGGCCTGTTCCTCGGCATGAACCGCAAGCAGATGGAAGCCCGCGTCGACGACATCGCGGAGTTCACCGAGCTCGGTGACTACCTGCAGATGCCGCTGCGCACGTACTCCACGGGCATGCGCGTCCGGCTGGCGCTCGGCGTGGTGACGTCGATCAACCCGGAGATCCTGCTGCTCGACGAGGGCATCGGCGCGGTCGACGCGGCGTTCATGGCGAAGGCCCGCGACCGCCTCAAGGACCTGGTCGCCCGCTCCGGTCTGCTGGTGTTCGCCAACCATTCCGACGAATTCCTGGCGGAGTTCTGCGACAAGGCCATCTGGATGGACGAGGGCCACGTCAAGATGTACGGAAGCCTGCGCGAGGTGCTGACCGCGTACAAGGGTTTCGACCCGCTCGAGCGGATGCACCAGCCCGACGAGACTCCCGTCCTCAGTGGAAATGGTGGCGAGTAGATCGTGAACCTCGAGGCACTGCCCAAGGGCTCCGTGGTCGCGGTGGTGGTCACCCGCCACCGCCGCGAACTGCTGGCCTCCTCGCTCAAGGCGCTGGCCACCCAGACCCGTGTCCCCGACCACCTGGTCGTCGTCGACAACGGCCCTGACCAGCCGGTCGACGATCTCGTCGAGCAGTGCCCGCTCCCCACGACGTACCTGCCGTCGCACCGCAACCTCGGTGGCGCGGGCGGCTTCGCGCTCGGCATCCTGCACGCCCTCTCCCTGGGCGCGGACTGGGTGTGGCTGGCTGACGACGACGGCCGTCCCGCCGACGAGAACGTGCTGGCCGTGCTGCTCGAAGAGGCCGACCGCCGCAAGCTCGCCGAGATCTCGCCGGTCGTCACGAACATCGAGAACCCGGACAAGCTCGCGTTCCCGCTGCGTCGCGGCCTGACGTGGAAGCGCTCGGCCGCCGAACTCGGCACGGACTTCCTGCCGGGGATCGCCTCGCTGTTCAACGGGGCGCTGTTCCGCGCCTCGACGCTGGACGTCGTCGGCGTACCGGACTACCGGCTCTTCTTCCGCGGCGACGAGGTGGAGATCCACCGGCGGATGGTCCGCTCCGGTCTGCCGTTCGGCACGTCGCTGCGGGTCGCGTACGTGCACCCGGACGGCTCCGACGAGTTCAAGCCGATGCTGGGCGGCAAGTTCCACGCCCAGGACCCGGAAAACCCGATCAAGCGGTACTACACCTACCGCAACCGCGGGTACCTGCTGTCGCAGCCGGGCATGCGCAAGCTCGGCGCGCTCGAGGTGTTCCGGTTCGGGCTGTACTTCCTCGCCGTGAAGCGGGACCCGAAGGCGTTCGTCGAGTGGCTGAAGCTGGTCCGTCAGGGCCAGCGGGAGCGCTTCTTCCGCAAGTGAGTTCGGAACGGGGGCGGGATCATCTTGATCCCGCCCTTTGGCAACTTCGGGTAACCGCTCGCATACTCGAGGTGATCGGAGTAAGACGGGATGAGTGATTTCCCGACGCAGACTTCTTTCACTGGCCGGTGCGAGCACGCTGCTCGCGGCGTGCGGTTCGAACACCGGCCGAGGCGGCGACGGCCAGGCCCTCAAGCAGTGGTACCACGCGTACGGCGAGCCCGGCGTCCAGCAGGCGGTGGAGCGCTACGCCAACTCGTTCGCGAAGACACCGGTCGACGTGCAGTGGAACCCCGGCGACTACGACTCCAAGCTGGCGACGAGCCTGCTGTCCGACGGCGGACCGGACGTCTTCGAGTCCACCCCGCAGATCAGCTCGGTCCGGGCGGGTCAGCTCGTGCCGCTCGACGACCTCCTCGGCGACGCCAGGAGCGACTTCACCTCCTCGATCCTCGCGACGCACACCGTCGACGGGAAGGTCTACGGGATCCCGCAGGCGGTGGACATGCAGATGCTGTTCTACCGCAAGAGCTTGCTGGAGAAGGCAGGCGTGCAGCCGCCATCCACTGTGGACGAGCTGATCGACGCTTCCCGGCGCCTCACCGGGGACGGGGTGAAGGGGCTCTTCGCCGGCAACGACGGTGGTGGCGGAGTGCTCGGCGGGCCGGCGCTGTGGTCGGCCGGTCTCGACTACGTGCGGGACCACCAGGTCGGGTTCGACGATCCCGTTGCGGCGCAGGCGATCGGCAAGCTGCGCGAGCTCTACACCAGCGGCGGCCTGTTGCTGGGGGCGGTGAAGGACTGGGCGGAGCCGGACGCGTTCACGCAGGGGCTCGTCGCCATGCAGTGGACCGGGTTGTGGGCGGTGCCGGCGGTCCAGAAGGCACTCGGCGACGACTTCGGCGTGCTGCCGTTCCCGAGGTTTTCCGGTGACGGCAAGGCGAGCGTGCCGGTCGGGGCGTTCGGTGCGATGGTCAACGCCAGGTCGAAGCGGATCGACGAGGCCAAGGAGTTCGTGCGCTGGCTGTGGATCGAGCGCACTGACTACCAGGAGGACTTCAACCTCAGCTACGGCTTCCACATTCCGCCGCGCAGGAGCATCTCGGAAAAGGCCTCGAAGCTGACGACGGGTGCGGCGGCGGAAGCGGTGAAGTTCGTGCGGGACAACGCGAAGGCGTCCAACCCGCCGGACTGGACGTCGGTGATGCGGACCGCGTTCAACGACGCCGTGTCGCGGGTGGTGCGGGACGGCGCTCCGGCCGACGCCGAGATCAAGGCCGCCGCGGACAAAGCTCGTGACGAGCTGAAGCGCCTGTACGGATGAGGCACGGACGCGCGTTCTGGCTCTTCGTCGGGCCGTTCGCGATCGGGCTGCTCGTGTTCGTGTACGTGCCGATCGGGTGGAGCCTGCTGCTGTCGTTCTTCGACGCCCGCAACACGGTGACGCCCAGCGAGTTCGTCGGGCTGCGCAACTACGCGGACATGCTGACCGACAAGCCCTTCCTGTCGAGCTTGGGGACGTTCAGCGTGTTCGCGGCGTTCATCGTGCCGCTGACGTTCGTGCTGGCACTGGCGCTGGCGTTGCTGGTCAACCAGATCGGCTTCATGCAGGGGTTCTTCCGGTCGGTCTTCTTCCTGCCGACGGCGTGCTCGTACGTCGTGGCGTCGCTGGTGTGGAAGCTGTCGATCTTCAACGGCGTGCGCTTCGGGCTCGCGAACACGGTGCTGGGGTGGTTCGGCGCGGAGCCGGTCGCGTGGACGGTGTCGACGTCGCCGCCCTGGTACTGGCTCGTGCTCGTGACGCTGCGGCTGTGGCTGCAGCTCGGGTTCTACCTGATCCTGTTCATCGCCGGGCTGCAACGGATCCCGCGGCACCTGTACGAGGCCGCGTGGATCGACGGCGCCAAGCCCGGCTGGCAGACGCTGCGGTACATCACGCTGCCGCAGCTGCGGACCACGTCGGTGGCCGTACTGCTGTTGCTGCTCATCGGCGCGTACCAGGCGTTCGACGAGTTCTACAACGTGCTGGGGACGGATCGCGGGTACCCGCCGTTCGCGCGGCCGCCGTTGATCTACCTCTACTACACGGCTCTGGGGTCCGGTGGGCAGGACTTCGGGCACGGCAGTGCGGGCGCGGTGATCCTCACGCTGCTGATCGCCGGCGTGACGTTGTTGCAGGGCAGGGTGATCACGCGATGAAGGCCCTCAGGTACCTGGCACTGTCGATGGCGGCGGTGCTGTTCCTGATCCCGTTCTACCTGGTGCTGCGCAACGGTCTGGCGACCGAGCAGGAGATCACCGCGCAGTCGTGGACGTTCTGGCCCAGCGAGATCCGCTGGGAGAACTTCACCACCCTGTTCAGCGACCCGGCCGTGCCGATCGTGCGCAGCATGGTCAACTCGTTCGTCATCGCCGTGCTGCAGACGGTGGGACAGTTGCTGTTGTGCGGGCTGGCGGGGTACGGGCTCGCACGGATTCCTTACCGGTACGCGAACGTGGTGCTGTACCTGGTCATCGCCACGTTGATGATCCCGGCGGCGGTGACGTTCGTACCGACGTTCGTGGTCGTCTCGACGCTGGGCTGGGTGTCCGACCTGCGCGGGCTGGTGATCCCCGGGCTGTTCAGCGGGTTCACGACGTTCCTGTTCCGGCAGTACTTCCTGAACTTCCCGCGCGAACTGGAGGAGGCCGCGCGGATCGACGGGCTCGGGCCCTGGGGCACGTACTGGCGGGTCGTGGTGCCGAACTCGAAGGGGTTCTTCGCCGCACTCGGCGTCATCGCGTTCGTGACCAGCTGGAACCAGTTCCTCTGGCCGCTGGTGATCGCGCAGGACCAGGACTCGTGGACCGTGCAGGTCGCGCTGTCGACGTTCCTCACGGCTCAGTCGATCAACGTGCAGGAGCTGTTCCTGGCGGCGGCGATGTCGATCACGCCGCTGGTCATCGTCTTCGTGGCGCTGCAACGGTTCCTGGTGCGCGGGGTGGCGGAGACCGGGATCAAGGGCTGATCCCGGTCTGTCCCGCGATCAGCTCTCGAACACCTTGCGCCACGACTCGGTCGAGGTCAGCTCCGGCAGCGCCGCCTGGTAGACCCGCTTGAGCTGGTCCCACTCCTGGCCGAGCCTGCGGTAGTTGCGCACGGCCCGCCTGGCGAGCGCGCGGAACTCCTTCGGGTCGCGCTTGTAGAACGCCACCCCGGTGCCGTCGGCGGTGGAAACCGTGGCGCTGTCCAGGTTGCCGAGCAGGGACCACCTCGCGTTCAGTGCCGGCACGTTCATCTGCGGCCGGTTCACCGACTCCGGCGGCGGCTGACGGAGGTTGTGCAGCACCGACTTCGCGGCCCGCTTCGCCGTGGTGAGCTTCGACGTCGACGGCTGGAGCAACGCCTCCGCGTGCACCTGGTCGAACGTCGGCGGCGGGAACTCGCGGGCCGACGGCAGGGTCTGCGCGTCGGAGTACTCCGCCCGCAGCTTGCGTGCCTCCGGCAACGCCGTGCGCAGCGAGTCGAAGAGCAGCGCCGGGCCGGCGAGGAAGTCCTCGATCGCCTTCTGCTGCAACGCGACCGTCGAGTACTCCATCGACAGCAGGTGCCGCAGCGTCAGCTTCAGGCCGTGCTTCACCAGGCCCTGCTTCACGTCGTACGGGCTGTGCAGCGCGGCCAGGATCAGGCGGTTGCGGGTGTGGAAGTACGCCTGCCAGTCGGTGGCGTCGTTCTTGCTGGTCCACGGCATGTGCCACACCGCGGAACCTGGCAGCGACACCGTCGGGAAGCCCTTCGCCAGCGCACGCAGCGAGTACTCGGCGTCGTCCCACTTGATGAACAGCGGCAGCGGGTAACCGGACTTGCGCACGACCTCACGCGGGAAGAGGCACATCCACCAGCCGTTGTACGTGGCGTTGACCCGCGGGTGCAGTTCCGCGGTCTCGCGCAACGAGCTCGTGGCGAAGTCGTGCTCGGTCACCGCGCCCGGTGCGGGACGCCAGAAGCACGTGTGGAGGTCGACGATCTCCGCGCTGCTGTGCAGCTGCGCACGCGAGTGCAGGCTCAGCATGTGGCTGCCGACGATCACCGGCTGGGCGGCGGCACGGGCGAACGCGTTGGAGCGCAGCACCGCGTCCGGCTCCAGGCGGATGTCGTCGTCCATCAACATGATCTGGTCGGCGTCGGTGTGCTCGATCGCCTCGAACATGCCGCGGGTGAACCCGCCGGAACCACCGAGGTTGTCCTGCTCGATGATCTCCAGCTTGTCCCCGAGCAGTGCCGCGGCCTCCGCGAAACCCTTGGTGTCGCGGACCTTCACGGCGCCCTGGTCGGCGACGAAGACCTTGCCCAGCACGTCGAGCACGGCCGGGTCCTCGCCGAGCGCGCGCAACGCGATCACCGCGTCGACCGGGCGCATGGTCGTCATGCCGATGGCGACCGTCTGCGCGGGCAACGGCTCGCGCACCGTCCACGCCGCCTCGCGGATCTCCAGCGGAGCGTCGTCGGTGAAGACGTCGAACCAGATCCAGCCGCCGTCCTCGAACGGCTTCAGCGACACCTCGAACTCCAGGTCGACCCACTCGCCCGCGTCACGGACGTACTGGCCCGCGACGTGGATGATGTCGGCGGAGGGGCGGGAGCGGTACACGTCGACGCGGCCGGAGCCGCGAACCGTCATCCGCAGCACCACCTCGTCGACCGTCGTCCAGCGCTTCCAGTAGGAGGCGGGGAAGGCGTTGAAGTAGGTGGCGAAGGAGACCTTCGCGGACGGGGGCACGGTTGTCGCCCGCCGCGACGTGACGTGGCAGTTCACCGTGTCGGGCTCGTCCAGGTACAGCGGCCGGACGTCGAGCGGGTCTTCGTCCCTGGGCAGGATCACCCGTTGCAGCACGCAGTTCTGGTCCACAGACCTTCCCCTGTCAGTAGTGCGGACGGCCAGGAAGATCCAGGCCGCCCGTGCAAAGCGTTGTGTGAATCAGAGCCGTACCACCGCGACCAGGTGTCACGGCTGGTGAGACGCCCCATCGCGTCCCGGTAGGAGCGCTGGACCTCGGGGGCCCCGCGGCGGGGAAGCGGCCGAAGTACGTGTTCGTCGTGACCGTGGCGTTCGGGCGCACCACCATGCGGTGGCGCTCCCGGTCCGCTACTCCCCACGTCACCTCGGCGTACAGGTCAGCCGAGACGACCTGCGAGGGACCTGTGAACAGGCCTCGCCGCGTCAGCAGCTTCCCCGGCGCCTCGTGCTCCACGAGGGTGGACTCGCCCGGCATTCCGATTCAGTCCTCCAACGACCCGTCCAGCGCCTGCCCCGACGCCAGGTGCGGTGCGATCTTGTTGTCGAACACGCTCAGCGCCGAGCCGATCGCCATGTGCATGTCGAGGTACTTGTAGGTGCCCAGACGCCCACCGAAGATCACGTTGCGCTCCGCGGCCTCCTGCTTGGCCAGCTCGCGGTAGCGCTCCAGCTTCGCGCGGTCCTCGGAGGTGTTGATCGGGTAGTACGGCTCGTCGTCCTTCTCCGCGGCGCGGGAGAACTCCCGGACGATGACCGTCTTGTCGCTCGGGTACTCACGCTCCGGGTGGAAGTGGCGGAACTCGTGGATGCGCGTGAACGGCACGTCCGCATCGTTGTAGTTCATGACCGGCGTGCCCTGGAAGTCGCCGATCGGCAGCACTTCCTGCTCGAAGTCGAGCGTGCGCCAGCCGAGCCAGCCCTCGGAGTAGTCGAAGTACCGGTCGACCGGGCCGGTGTAGACGACCGGCGTGCCTGCCGGGATCTCGTCCCGCACGTCGAAGAAGTCCGTGGACAGCTTGACGTCGATGTTCGGGTGGTCCGCCATCTTCTCGAGCCACGCGGTGTAGCCGTCGACCGGCAGGCCCTCGTAGGTGTCGTTGAAGTAGCGGTTGTCGAAGGTGTAGCGCACCGGCAGGCGGCTGATGACCGCCGCGGGCAGCTCCTTCGGGTCGGTCTGCCACTGCTTCGCGGTGTAGTGCTTGATGAACGCCTCGTAGAGGGGCCGGCCGACCAGCGAGATCGCCTTCTCCTCGAGGTTCTTCGCGTCCTTGGTGTCGATCTCCGAGGCCTGCTCGGCGACCCAGGCCTTCGCGTCCTCCGGCGACATGTAGCGGCCGACGAACTGCGAGATGAGACCGAGTCCCATCGGGAACTGGTACGCCTGGCCGTCGTACATCGCGAACACGCGGTGCTGGTAGCCCGTGAAGGCGGTGAACTGGTTCACGTAGTCCCACACGCGCTTGTTGGACGTGTGGAACAGGTGCGCGCCGTAACGGTGCACCTCGATGCCGGTCTCGGGCTCTTGCTCCGAGTAGGCGTTGCCACCGATGTGGTCACGGCGCTCCAGCACCAGCACCCGCTTGTTCAGCTGGGACGCGGTGCGCTCGGCGACCGTGAGACCGAAGAATCCGGAACCGACGACGATCAGGTCATAACCTGCGAAGCTCACGCCGACGAGGGTAACGCCGTCGGGTGCGTGTACCGCCAACCACCCCCGACGGCCCGTCCGTAGACTTCCACCGGCTCCGCATCTTCGCTCGGGCAGTGCGCCCGTACGCGCCCACCGGAACTGGCACGCCACTTCACGCGGGCGATTCACTCACTGTGAGGTAGCAGGACGATGAGTTGGTTCGAGGCATTGCCTGCCGCGCTCGCGGCCGCGGGCTGGTTGATCGGCCCCGGGGTGGCGCTGGCGTACGCGCTCGGTCTGCGCGGGCTCGGCGCGTGGGGCATCGGGCCCACCCTCAGCGTCTCGCTGATCTGCGTCACCGCCGCCGTCGCGCAGAAGGCCGGCGTGCGGTGGTCGGTGCCGCTGGTGCTCGGCGTCGCCGTCGCGGTGTGCCTGGTCGCGGTGCTGCTGTCGCTGCTGTTCCGCCGGATCGCGCCGCCACGCCAGAACGACCCGATCCGCACCCAGTGGGTCGCCGCCGCTGCCATGGTGCCCGCCGTGCTGATCGGCGCGTACGTGGTCATCAACGGCATGAAGACGCCGGACCAGCTCAACCAGACCTTCGACGCGATCTTCCACTACAGCGCTCTCAACTACGTCCTCGACTCCGGCTCCGCTTCGTCGCTGACCATGGCGTCGCTCGGCAACGAGCTGATCCCTCCCGGCTTCTACCCCGCCGGCTGGCACGGCGTGACCTCCCTGGTCGTGCTGAGCACCGGCACGAACATCGCGGTGGCCGCGAACGTGGTGGCCTGGGCCATCGCCTCGCTGGTCTGGCCGATGAGCATGCTGCTGCTGGTCCGCCAGCTCGTGGGGAGGAACACGGCGGCCATCGCGGTCACGCCGGTGCTGGCCGTCACGTTCACCGCGTTCCCGTGGGGCCTGCTCGGCTTCGGGGTGCTGTGGCCGAACCTGCTCGGTCTCGCGCTGGTCCCCGCCGGCCTCGGTGCCGTGCTGGCCGCCACATCGCTCGCCAAGGAGGACATCCTCGGTCGCCGCAGGGCGCTGGCGATGGCGGCACTCGTGCTCGTCGGCACCGCCCTCGCCCACCCGAACGCGATGTTCAGCCTCGCGGTGCTGTCGCTCATCCCGTTCCTGATCGCGGTCTTCCGCTGGGGCCGCGAGCTCCACGGCGAGGGCAGGAAGTGGCAGGGCGTCGCGGTCGTCGGCGGCACGCTCGTGGCGTTGCTCGGTCTCTGGGTCGTCGTGTCCCGCCTGCCCGCGTTCAAGCCCGTGCGGGAGATGTACTGGGCACCGTTCGAAACCCCGCCCAGGGCGGTCGGCGAGGCACTGCTGAACGCGCCGAACGGCAGGCCGGCCCTCTGGGCGTTGTCGATCCTCACCATCGTCGGACTCGTGCTCGCCTGGCGGCTGAAGGAGCACCGCTGGCTGGTCGGGGCGTTCGCCACCGTGACGTTCCTCTACACGCTCTCCGCGGCGATCAACAGGCCGGACACCAGGAAGTTCACCGGCCTTTGGTACAACGACTCGTTCCGCCTCGCGGCCATGGCGCCGATCGTGGCGGTGCCGCTCGCGGTCATCGGAGTGCTGTTCATCGCGGCGAAGATCGCGGAACGCGTGCCCCTGCTGGCCAAGGGGCCGGCACTGTTGCGCACGCCGACCGCGTTGACGATCATCGTGGTGCTGGCGCTGCTGCCGCTGAGCCGCGGTTACTACACGGGCACGAACATCCAGACGGTCCAAGCCAGCTACACCGAGGCCGAACCCACGAACGGCGTGCTGGTCGACCAGACCGAGCTCGCGTTCCTCGACGAGCTCGACCAGGTGCTGCCCGCCGACGCGGTCGTGGCGAACAACCCGTGGGACGGCTCGGCGACCATGCTCGCCGACATCCGCCGCAAGGCGTTGTTCCCGCACGCCGACCTCCCGTGGAGCGACGAGCAGAACTACCTGGCGAAGCACCTCGCCGACGCGGCGACGGACCCGAAGGTGTGCACGGCGGCGGACCGGCTCGGCGTGCGCTACATGCTGGTCGCCAACAAGACGTTCTGGGGCTGGGACAAGCGCACCCAGAACTACCCCGGCATCGAGGACCCGGCCACGTCCGGCGCGTTCGAGCTGGTCGCGTCCAGCGGCACGGTCAAGCTCTACCAGCTCGACAGGTGCGGCTCGGCCGTGTCACCGATCCGGTAGTCACCAGCGGCGGTTCGCCGGTCCGGACGCCTGGCCAGGCCCTGGTTCGGCCCAGCCGGTGGCCGGACACGACTCGGCCCCGGTCGCGGAATGCGACCGGGGCCGAGTGCGATCCGACGGCCGATCAGGCCAGTGCGGCGCGCTCCTTGAGCGGCTCCCACCAGCTGCGGTTGTCTCGGTACCAGGCGACGGTGCGGGCCAGGCCCTCCTCGAACGGCACCTGCGGGGTGTAGCCGAGCTCGGTGGAGATCTTGGTGATGTCGACCGAGTAGCGGCGGTCGTGACCCTTGCGGTCGGTGACCTGCTCCACGGAGGACCAGTCGGCACCCATCGCGGCCAGCAGCTTCTCGGTCAGCTCGCGGTTCGTGAGCTCGGTGCCGCCGCCGATGTTGTAGACCTCACCGGCGCGGCCGCCCTCGACGACGAGCTGGATGCCCCGGCAGTGGTCGTCGACGTGCAGCCAGTCGCGGACGTTCAGGCCGTCGCCGTAGAGCGGCACCTTCTTGCCGTCCATCAGGTTCGACACGAACAGCGGGATGACCTTCTCGGGGAACTGGTACTCGCCGTAGTTGTTCGAGCAGCGCGTGATGCAGACCGGCAGGCCGTACGTGCGGTGGTAGGACCGCGCGATCAGGTCGGAGCTGGCCTTGGCCGACGAGTACGGCGAGTTCGGCTCCAGCGGCTGCTCCTCGGTCCAGGAGCCGGTCTCGATCGAGCCGTACACCTCGTCCGTGGAGATGTGGATGAACTTGCCGACCTCGGCCTCCAGCGCGCCCTGCAGCAGCGTCTGGGTGCCGAGCACGTTGGTCACCACGAACTCGGCGGCACCGGAGATGGACCGGTCCACGTGCGACTCGGCGGCGAAGTGCACCACCACGTCGGTGCCGGCCATCAGCTTGCCGACCAGCTCCGCGTCGCAGATGTCACCGCGGACGAACTGCAGCCGGGGGCTGTCGGCCACCGGTGCGAGGTTCGCCTCGTTACCCGCGTAGGTCAGCTTGTCCAGCACGACGACCTCGGCGTCGGCGAACGCCGGGTAGGCGCCTCCGACCAGCTGCCGCACGTAGTGGGATCCGATGAACCCCGCGCCACCAGTTACCAGAACCCGCATCGTGCTCCTCGCCGCACCTGTCTGTTGGGCATTCGTCGACTTGTTCACTTGGCGGCGCCCGACGTGCGGGCGACCTCCATCACGTACTGGCCGTAGCCGGACTTGGCCAGCTTCTCGCCGAGGGCATAACACGCGTCGGCGTCGATGAAGCCCATCCGCAGCGCGATCTCCTCGAGACAGGCGATCCGGATCCCCTGCCGGTGCTCGAGCACCTGGACGTACTGGCCGGCCTCGAGCATCGAGTCGTGCGTGCCGGTGTCGAGCCAGGCGAACCCGCGCCCGAGGTCGACCAGCTTCGCGTTGCCCTGCTTGAGGTAGACCATGTTGACGTCGGTGATCTCCAGCTCGCCGCGAGCCGAGGGCTCGAGTCCGCGGGCGATCTCCACGACCTGGTTGTCGTAGAAGTAGAGACCGGTGATGGCCTTGTTGGACTTCGGGAGGGCGGGCTTCTCCTCGATCGAGATGAGGTTGCCCTGCGCGTCCACCTCGCCGACGCCGTAGCGCTCCGGGTCCTTGACCGGGTACCCGAACAACACACAGCCGTCGAGGGACTCCGCGTGCTGCTGGAGCACCTTCGCGAAGCCCTGACCGTGGAAGATGTTGTCGCCGAGCACGAGCGCCACGTCCTGGTCGCCGATGAAGTCGGCACCGATCACGAACGCTTCGGCCAGGCCGTTGGGCTGGGCCTGCTCGGCGTACTCGAGCCGGATGCCGAGCTGCGAACCGTCACCGAAGAGGCGCTGGAAGTTCGGCAGGTCGGTCGGCGTCGAGATGATCAAGATTTCCTTGATGCCCGCAAGCATCAGCACCGACAGCGGGTAGTACACCATCGGCTTGTCGTAGACCGGCAGCAGCTGCTTGGACACGGCCTGCGTGATCGGGTGCAGCCGGGTACCACTGCCGCCGGCGAGAATGATCCCTCTCATCGTCGCGCGTTCATCCCATCCGGTCGGAAATAGGGGCACTCGTCGAGCGCGTACACGGAAGCGATCCGGCGGCGCGTCATCACACGCTGTTGGCGCGGAGCTTCTCGTAGTAGGCGAGACAGTCCTCGTACCGGGGGAGGATACCGGCCGCTTCGGCCTCGGCGAGGGTCGGGGCCGCGAGGTCCTTCTCGGAAAGCACCTGCTCAAGATCAGTGGGCCACGGCAGTTCGAGTGCCGCGTCCAGCGGGTTGACGCCGTGTTCCGCGCTCGGGTTGTACGCCTCACCGCACAGGTAGCTCATGACGGTGTCGTCCTCGAGGGCGACGAACGAGTGCCCGAGACCTTCGGACACGAACAGCGCGCGGCACTCGGTCGAGTCGAGCCTGACGGCGTCCCACTGACCGTAGGTCGGCGAGCCCACCCGGATGTCGACGACGACGTCCAGCAGCGAGCCGCGCGGGCAGTAGATGTACTTCGCCTGGCTGGGAGGCACGTCGGCGAAGTGCACGCCGCGGATGGTGCCCTTGGCCGAGATCGAGTGGTTGGTCTGGGCAACCCTCATCGAGCGGCCAGTCGCCTCGATCAGCGCCTGCTCGGAGTAGGGGCTGGCGAACATGCCGCGGTTGTCGCCGAAGGTCCGCGGCACGAACTCGTACGCTCCGGCGATGGTCAGCTCACGAATTTGCACGATCGCAGAGGATAGCGGCGTGAGCTGGGCCCCATCCTCACGGACTCGGCCCGGGCCAGGTAGGGCATCATGGCCGCGTAGCCGATGAGGAGAGCCCCCGCGCCATGACGATGATCGACATCATGCTGCCGTACTACGGCGACGTCGCGCTCATGCAGGCCGCCGTGCAGAGCGTGCGGTCGCAGACGGACGCCGGCTGGCGACTGACGGTTGTCGACGACACGGCGGAGCCCAGCGTGCCCGGCTGGTTCGAGTCGCTGGCCGACGAGCGGATCCGCTACTTCCGCAACGAGCGCAACCTGGGCGTCACCGGGAACTTCAGCAAGTGCCTCGACCTCGCCGAACACGAGCTGATGTCGATGCTCGGCGCGGACGACCTGCTGCTGCCCAACTACGTGAGCACCGTGCTGGCCGCCTACAAGGACCACGCCGGCGTCGGCATGATCCAGCCGGGCGTGACGGTGATCGACCAGCACGGCCGGCCGGTCAAGGCCCTCGCCGACGAGGTCAAGAAGCGGCTGTACGCGCCGAAGGTGACCGACCGGCGGCTGATGGGCGGCGAGGAGCTGGCGGCGAGCCTGCTGCGCGGCAACTGGCTGTACTTCCCGTCGATCGCCTGGCGCACCGAGGCGATCAAGTCGGTCGGCTTCCGCGCCGACCTGCGCACCACCCAGGACCTCGCGCTGGAGCTGGAGCTGATCGAGCGCGGCGAGCAGATGCTGGTGGAGAGCACGGTCTGCTTCCAGTACCGGCGGCACCTCGAGAGCGTCTCGTCGAAGATGGCGCTGGACGGGGACCGCTTCACCGAGGAACGCGAGTTGTTCCTGACGATGGCCGACCGGATGAGGGCCAAGGGCTGGCGCCGCGCCGAGCGGGCCGCGCGCAACCACTCCTCGTCCCGGCTGCACGCACTGACCCTGCTCCCGACGGCCGTGCGGGGCGGGCAGCGCGACGTCGCCCGTGCGCTGGCCAAGCACGCCTTCGGAACCAGCTGAGAAAACAATCGTCCCCGGTCAGCCGACCGGGGACGAAAGGCGGTTCAGACGACCGACGTGTCGGTCGGCTTGATCTCCTCGTCGGGGGCCTTGGCGTTCTGGATGGCCATCGCGCGCACCAGCTTGGCGTAGCGCAGCTCCAGCTCCTTGAAGCGCAGGAACGTGTTGATGGTGGCGAAGCCGAACGCGACGATCAGGCCGTAGAGCAGCAGGTCGGTACCACGGCCGACGCCGAGGAAGTTGGCGATCGCGGCGACCTCGCCCGGCAACAGCACGGCGAGCACGCCGAACAGCATGAACACCGAGAAGCCGATCTTGACACCGGCTGCGGTCTTGCTCTTGCCGTGGTGCCGCAGGAAGAGGACCAGCAGCGCCAGGACCGCGACGATGAGCAGGATCTGGATCAACATGTCAGTGCCTCGAACCCCTCATGACACCGTCGAAGACGATGTTCACGCCGTTGATGAGCGACTGGCCCTTGGCCATCGAGTACTCCGTGTAGAGGATCGTCACGTGCTCCTCGCCGACCTTCCACTTGTGGTGGTCGATCAGCTCGACGAACTCCGAGGCGTGCCCCATGCCGTTGCTGGTGATGTTCAGCTTGTCCGCGACCGTCTGGTTGAACACCCGCAGCCCGTTGTGCGCGTCGGTCAGGCCCAGCCGCCGGGTGCGCGGGCTGAGCAGCACCACGGTCTTCAGCACGAACCGCTTGATCCACGGGATGTGGCTGGTGTCGGCGCCCGCGACGAACCGGGTACCAACGATGATGTCCAGCTCTTCGGCCTGCAGCCGCTTGAGCATCCGCACCACGTCGTCGACCTGGTGCTGACCGTCGGCGTCGAAGGTGACGAAGTACTTCGCGCCCGGCTGCGCCTTGGCGTAGCTGACGCCGGTCTGCAGCGCGGCGCCCTGGCCGAGGTTCACCGGGTGACGCACCAGGTGGGCGCCTGCCTGCTGGATCTGCTCGGCTGACGCGTCAGCGCTGCCGTCGTCGACGCAGACGATGTTCGGAAACGTCTGCCTGGCGTTCCGCACGACGTCCCCGATGACCTGGGCCTCGTTGTACACGGGAACGACCAGCCAGACGTCGGACCATTCAGCCACCGGGGTCCTCCAGGACGCCATGTTCTGTCGCAATGCCAAAGTCTGTGGAAATGCCCTACCAGTGTAGTGCAGCGGTTACGCCATCCGTGGCCGGTGCCGCGCTGCTCAGGACCCCGCGAGCGCGCTGCCGGCCGGCAGGTAGTCGGCGCTGGTCCGGCCCCTCACCCCATCCCGCAGGCCGTGCCACATCGCGCGCAGCCGTGCGCCGCGCGGCTGCTCGTACAGCGCCGTCAGCAGAGCCCAGCGCACCATGATGAGAACGGACGTCAGGCACCACACCGGCGACCGGCGCAGGTTCTCCTTCACCAGCAGCACGCCGTTGCGGATCACCCAGTACAGCCGCCACTTCGGGTGGTGGGTCACCCGGACGTGCCCGATCAGGAACCGGTGCTCGCGCACGTCGCCGAGTGAATGCGGCAGCTTGACCCGCTTGTCCTGCACGATCCGCATCCCGGTGCGCCGCAGCTTCAGGCAGAAGTCCTGGTCGACGCAGTCCACGAAGAAGTCCTCGCGGAACCCGCCCAGCTGGTCGAGCAGCGAACGCCGCACCACCATGCCGGAGGTGATGACGGCGTCCCGGTCGGCGACCTCGGACCGCAGCACCGTGCGGGGGTCGATGAAGGACTGACGGACGGCGTCCCACGGCGCGGGGGCCGCGGCACCGATCGTCGGGTCGGCCAGGTGCGCGGCCAGCAGGCCGACCAGTTCTCCGGAGAGCACCGAGTCCTGGTCGAGCAGCAGCACGGCCTCGGATGCGGGCGACATCTCCCGGATGCCCAGGTTGAGCGCGCCCGCGAGACCGAGGTTGCCCGCCGGCCGGAGCACGCGGACCCCTTCCGGCAGCTCGCCGCGCAGCAGTTCCGCCCCGCCGGGCGTGTTGTCCACGACCAGCACCTCGACGCAGGACGCCCGCGCGGCCTCGACGACGTCCAACAGCCGCTGGTCGGGGTGGTAGGCCGTCGCGATCGCGGTGATCTTGTCGGTCATCGGGTGGTTCGCTCCCTGGGCTCGGCGGGCGCCGGCGTCGGCGCCTCGACCGGGGCTGGCTGGTGGTCGTGGCCGGTCGCCCGCAGTAGGACGACGACCATGAAGATCGTGAGGGTCGCCGGGCCGGCCGCCGTCGACAGCACCGCCGCGGTGACCGGGTCGACCGGCAGGACGAACGTCACCGTCATGGCCGCCGCGCCCGTCAGGAACGCGGCCAGCACCATCCGGTGCTTGCCGAGGGCGACCAGTGCGGGCTGCATGACGTTCGCCGCCATGAGGAAGACGGTGCCGATGCCGAGCGCGGCCAGGGTCCCGTTGGACAGGCTGCCGGTCTTGGCGACGACGAGGGCGAGCAACCACGGCCCCGCGGTCGCCAGCAGCACGATGCCGAGCAGGCCCAGCGTGACGCACAGCGCGATGGTGCGGAGGGTCTGCGTACGCACTCCCCTCCGGTCACCCCGGGCCGCGGCCGCTGTCAGCCGCGGCAGGAGCGTGGTCTGGAGCGGGACGAAGGCGAACATCGGCAACCGGGTCAGCGTGACAGCCCCGGCGATCGCCGTCGCGACCTCGGGCAGCGCCTCCAGCTTGGCGCCGATCACCACCGGCGGCAGGTTGACCACGGCCTGGAAGGTGAGGCTGGCGACGACCAGCAGGAACAGGCTCCCCGAGAGGCCGAGCCACTTCCGGTCCGTGCTCTCGGCAGGAGGTGCCGCGGCCGCCGCCACCCGGCTCGCGTCGACGGCCCCGGTCCGCCACAGCACTCCGGCACCGACCAGCGCGGCGAAGGCCTGGCCGAGCACGAAGGCCAGGCCGAACAGCCATGCGGAGTCGGCCCCGAGCAGCCACAGCGCGACCAACGGCACCACCCGCGCCACGCCCTCCACGGCGAGCGTCGCCGCGTACAGGCCGAACCGCTCACTGCCGGCGAGAGCTCCGCGGACCGCGGAGGCGCAGCACGTGGCGAGCACGCCGACGACGAGTTCGACGAGCAGCACCCAGTGCCCGCCCAGTGCCTCGCCGACCAGCACCGGGGACAGCACGACGACCAGGGCGGAGATCAGCCCGAAGAGCACCAGGGCCTGCCGGGCCACCAGGCGGGCGGCCTGCCAGGACGGACGGCCGAGCGCGCGTTCGCGGCTCACCGTGCGGGACATCTCCTGCTCGACGCCGGAGAACGCGCCGAGCGCGATGGTGTTGACCAGGAAGTAGAGGCTCGCGAGCGCGGCGACGGCGGACTTGTCCACGCCGGAGCGCGTGATCAGCGGGATGAACGCGAAGCCAGAGAGGACGACCATCCCCAATCCGATGCCCATCAACGCCATCGGACTGCGCAGGAAGCGCAAGGGAGTCATGTAACTAGCCAATCGCTCTTCAGGGGACCAAATCGAGCCTAACGGACGCCCTCAGCGCCCCCGGCGCGCCTCTGTAGCATCGGCCGGGCACTGCCGATTCCCCGAGGAGCCCCGATACCGATGACCGATCCAGTCATCACGGCTGTCGTCACCGCGTACCACCCGGACGACCGGCTCTCGGCGGTGATCGACGCGGTACTGGTGACCTGCGCGGACGCCATCGTCGTCGACAACACGCCGACCGCGGAGAGCTCGTCGGCCGAGCAGCTGACCGACCCGAGGGTCCGGGTGCTCCGGTCGGGTCGCAACGGCGGTCTCGCGGGCGCGCTCAACGACGCGGTCCGGGCACTGCGGCCGGAGACCGAGGCGGTCCTCGTGCTCGACCAGGACTCCGTGCTCCCGGACGGGCTGGTGGCGGCACTTGCGGCGCACCTCGCCGACCCGTCCATCGGCGTCATCGCCCCGACCCCGGTCGACGCGGCGGACGGCAGCACGTACGAGCGCTTCTCGCCCACCGGCAGCGGGCTGGTGGACCAGGACACCGTCATCACGTCCGGCATGATCGTCCGGCGCGCGGTGCTGGACGCGGCGGGTCCGTTCCGCGACGAGTTCTTCGTCGACTGGGTCGACAACGACTTCTGTCTCAGGCTGCGCCGCAACGGCGTGCGGATCGTGCAGGACATGGCGACCCGGCTGCCGCACTCGATCGGCGACCGGCGCGAGCACAAGTTCGCCGGCCGCACGGTCAAGGTGCTGCGCTACTCGCCGTGGCGGCACTACTGGATCACCCGCAACGGGCTGGTGATGATCCGGGAGAACCTCACCCGCAACCCGCGCTGGGCGCTGATGGCCTTCCTCTACATCGGGCGGCAGGCGCTGACCACCGCCGTCTTCGAACCGAAGCGTGGCGCCAACCTCAAGGCGATCCTCAGCGGTGTTCGTGACGCCGTGCTGAACCGCGTGACCGCCGGCTACCTGCCCGCGGGCGCCGACTACCGGTCCGGTGCCGGCCGCAAGGAGGTCGGGCTGTGAAGGTGACCGCGCTCGTCACGGCGTACCACCCGGACGACCGGCTCGCGGCCGTGGTCGAGTCCGCCCTGCTCACCTGCTCCGGGGTGATCGTCTCCGACAACACCCCCGCGGGGTCGTCGTCGTCCGCCGAGAAGCTCGACGACCCGAGAGTCACCGTGCTGCGCAACGGCAGCAACCTCGGCCTGGCCGCAGCGCTGAACTCGGCGGTCGCCGAGCTGCCCGCGGACACGGACGTCGTGCTGTTCCTGGACCAGGACTCGGTGCTGCCGCCGGACCTCGTGCCCTCGCTCGCCGCCCACTTCGCCGACGAGTCGGTGGGCGTGGTCGCGCCGACGCCGTGGGACGCCGCCCACGGCGGGTCCTACGAGAAGGCCGCCCAATCGGGCCCGGCGCTCGCCGACCGGGACGGCGTGATGACGTCCGGGATGCTGGTCCGGCGCGCCTGCCTGACCGCGGTCGGCCGGTTCCGCGAGGACTTCTTCGTCGACTGGGTCGACTTCGACTTCTGCCTGCGGGCGCGCGAGCACGGGTTCCGCGTCGTGCAGGACACCACGGTCCTGCTGCCGCACTCGCTGGGCGACCGGCGCGAGCACCGGATCGGTCCCGTGCGGACACACGTCCTGCACTACCCGGCCTGGCGGCACTACTGGGTCGCGCGCAACAGCACGATCCTGGCGCGCGAGCAGCGTGCGAAGAACCGGCGCTGGGCGCTGTCCGCCGTGCTCTTTCTGGCGCGGTGGACGTTCAACACGGCGGTGTTCGAGAAGCAGCGCCGCACCCACGTGGCGGCGCTGCTCGCCGGGTTCCGCGACGGTCTGTCGCGGAGCGTCCGGCAGAAGTACGTGCCGGACGGCGCGCAGTACTCGGCCGCGCGCTGATCAGGCGGTGCGGAAGTACTCCACCGTCCGCGCCGTACCGGTCTTGACGTCGACCTCCGGCACCCAGCCGAGCTCGCGCGTCGCCCTGGACGCGTCCAGCGCGGAGGCCCGCAGGTCGCCGAGCCGCGCGGGGGCGTACTCGGGCTCGTCGGCCGCCCCGGCGGCCAGCGCGACCAGGCTGTGCAGCTCCTTGTCCGAGGTCTGCTGGCCGGTGCCGATGTTGTAGCGCTGCCCGCCGCCGCTCTCTCCGGACGCCGCCACGAACGCGGCCACCACGTCCTCGACGTAGACGTAGTCGCGGGTGTTACCGCCGTCGCCGAACAGCTTCGTCGGCTTCCCCGCCAGCAGGGCGTTGGCGAAGATCGCCACCACGCCCGCCTCGCCGTGCGGGTCCTGCCGCGGGCCGTAGACGTTCGCGAGGGCGAGGTGCGTGCACTCCAAGCCGTACAGCTGGCGGTAGGTGTTCAGGTAGATCTCGCCGGAGATCTTGCTCGCCGCGTACGGCGACTTCGGGTTGATCGGCACGGCTTCGGAGACCGGCAGCACGTCCGGCGTGCCGTAGATCGAGCCGCCCGACGATGCGAAGCAGATCTTGCGGGTGCCGGCCCTGCGGGCGGCCTCCGCGACGTTGATCGTGCCGATGACGTTCTGCTGCGCGTCGAGGATCGGATCGGCGACGCTGACCCGCACGTCGATCTGCGCGGCGAGGTGGAAGACCACCTCCGGGGAGAACCCGGTGACCACGTCGCCGAGCTCGGGGTTCGCGATGTCCAGCTGCGTGAACGAGTACCGGCCGGCGTGGGCGGGATCGGCCGGCGCGGTCCGGGTGCCGCGGCGCAGGTCGTCCACGACGTGGACCTCGTGGCCGTCGCGCAGCAGGCGGTCGACCAGGGTGGAGCCGATGAAACCGGCGCCGCCGGTCACGAGTGCACGCATGCCGCACAGGCTAGCCGTGCGTCAGAACCAGCGTTCGAGAACCATCGCGACGCCGTCCTCCGCGTTCGGGCCCGTGATTTCGTTCGCGGCGGCCCTCGCGGCCTCGTGGCCGTTCTCCATCGCCACGCCGTGACCGGCCCAGGTCAGCATCTCCACGTCGTTCGGCATGTCGCCGAACGCGATCACGTGCTCGCGCTCGACGCCGAACCGTTCCGCGACGTCGGCGAGGCCGGACGCCTTCGTGACGCCGTGCACCGAGGCCTCGATCAGGCCGTTGTTCGTGGAGTAGGTGAGGTCGACCTCGCCGTGCAGGACCTCGCTGATCGCGGACACCATCTCGGCGCTGGTCAGGTTGCGGTGCCGGATCAGCAGCTTCGTCGCGGGGAAGCCGAGCGTCTCGGCGCGGGTGAGGCCGCTGTGCGGGCCCTCGGGCCACGGGTGGGTGTAGCTGATCTCGGCGACGAACGTTCTGTCGTCCTTCGGTGTGCCGACCAGCTCGACGGCGTACGTGCAGTCGTCGAGCACGCTGTCGATGGCGGCGGCGATGTCGTGCAGCTGCACTGGGCTGAGTGTGCGCGCCCAGACGATCTCGTCCTTGCCGATGTCGTAGAGCACCGCGCCGTTCGCGCAGACCGCGAGGCCGTCGAGTCCCGCCTCCTCGGCGATCCTCGGGATCCAGCGCGGCGGCCTGCCGGTGGCCAGCACGAACGGCACACCCGCCGCGAGCACGCGCGCGACCACCTGTGCGGTGCGTGCGCTCACGCTCTCCTGGGGGGTGAGCAGGGTTCCATCGACGTCGGAGGCGACCAGGCGCGGCTGTTCCACACCGTCATCTTGCCTCTTCAACTACCGAGTCCAAGTTCGTAGGGACCTGAACAGCTGGTTACCGTACGTCCGTGCGCGTAGGCATCGTGATTCTTCCGGAGCACCGCTGGTGGATCGCCGAACCCAAGTGGCGCGCGGCCGATGAGTACGGGTTTCACCACGCGTGGACCTACGACCATCTCGGCTGGCGCACCCTGGTCGACGGTCCGTGGTTCGGCGCGATCCCCACGCTGACAGCGGCCGCCATGGTCACCTCGCGCATCAGACTCGGCACCTTCGTGGCGAGCCCGAACTTCCGTCACCCGGTGCCGTTCGCGCGGGAGCTGCTGACCATCGACGACGTGTCCGACGGACGGTTCACGCTCGGCGTCGGCGCAGGTGGGGACGGGTACGACACCGTCGTGCAGGGTGCGAAGCCGTTGTTGCCGCCCGACCGGACGGCCCGGTTCGGCGAGTTCGTCGAGTTGCTCGACCAGCTGCTGATCAAGGACCGCACGACGTGGGACGGCGAGTTCTTCTCGGCGGAGGAGGCCCGCAGCGCGCCCGGCTGTGTGCAGCGGCCGCGGGTGCCGTTCGTGGTCGCCGCGAACGGTCCGAAGGCGATGGCCGTGGCGGCCAGGTTCGGCCAGGGCTGGGTCACTACCGGGCCGACGGCCGACGACCACGAGGCGTGGTGGCGCGGTGTCGCGCGGTTGTCCGAGAAGTTCACTGAGACGTTGGCCACGCAGGGCCGGACGTCACGGGTGAACCGCTACCTGAACCTCGACTCGGCGCCGGTGTACTCGCTGTCCAGCGTGGAGTGCTTCATCGACGCCGTGGGCAGGGCCGCTGAGCTGGGGTTCACCGACGTGGTGACGCACTGGCCGAGGCACGACGGCATCTACATGGGCAGCGAACAGGTCGTGGAGGACATCGCGGCCGACGTGCTGCCCACGCTGGGATAGCACCTGTAACGGCAGGACGCTGAACTAGATTTCGTCACTGTGCGCTCTGTTGTGGTGATCGGTGGCGGAATCGTGGGGCTCGCGGTGGCCGCCGAGCTGGCCTCGCGCGGTGACCGCGTGACGGTGCTGGAGAAGGAGAAGCGCTGGGGAGCGCACCAGACCGGCCACAACTCGAACGTCGTGCACGCCGGGCTGTACTACAAGCCGGGTTCGTTGAAGGCCCGGATGTCCGTGGCGGGCAACGCGTCGATGGTCGCCTTCGCGCGTGAGCACGGCGTTCCGGTCGAGGTGTGCGGCAAGCTCGTTGTCGCCACTTCTGCCGATGAGTTGCCACGGCTGCATGCGCTGGCCTCGCGCGCTGAGGCGAACGGCGTCCCGGCGAAGCTGATCTCGCCCGAAGAGGCTCTGGAGTACGAGCCCGAGGTGGCCTGTCTGGCCGCTCTCCGGGTGGAGAGCACCGGGATCATCGACTACTCAGCGGTCTGCTCCGCGTTGGTGCGGCAGCTGGACGGGCACGACCTGCGGCTGCGGTCGCCCGCTCTGGCGATCCGGACGGTGGGGTCGCACGTCGAGGTCGCGACGCCGCAGGGCGTGGTGCGCGGCGACGTGCTGGTGAACTGCGCCGGCCTGCAGAGCGATCGGATCGCGCGGCTGGCGGGGCTTTCGCCGGCCGCCAGGATCGTGCCGTTCCGCGGGGAGTACTACGAGCTGCGGCGGACCGAGCTGGTCCGCGGGCTGATCTACCCGGTGCCGGATCCGACGCTGCCGTTCCTCGGCGTGCACCTCACCCGGATGCTCGACGGGTCGGTGCACTGCGGCCCGAACGCGGTGCTGGCGTTGCGGCGCGAGGGCTACCGGTGGCGCGACGTGTCGTTCCCGGACGTTCTCGACGTCGCCCGGTTCCCCGGAACGTGGCGGCTGGCGCGGAGGTTCGCCCGGACGGGAGCGAACGAGGTGCTGAGGTCGCTGTCGCGGCGCCGGTTCGCCGCGTCGCTGGCACGGCTGGTGCCCGCGGTGACCGAGGACGATCTGGTGCGGGCGGAGAGCGGTGTGCGCGCTCAGGCCATGCTCCCGGACGGGTCGCTGGTCGACGACTTCCTCATCGAGTCGGCACCCCGTCAGGTGCACGTCCTGAACGCGCCCTCACCCGCGGCGACGAGCGCGCTGGAGATCGCGCGCCACATCGCCTCACTCACGTGAACGCGGTGTTCACTTCAGGACGGAGAGCCCGCCCATGAACGGCCGCAGGGCCTCCGGAACGGTGACGGAACCGTCGGCGTTCTGGTGGTTCTCCAGGATCGCGACGATCCACCGCGTGGTCGCCAGCGTGCCGTTCAGCGTGGCCGCGATCTGCGACTTGCCGTTCTCGTCGCGGTAGCGCACGTTCAGCCGGCGCGCCTGGAACGTGGTGCAGTTCGACGTCGAGGTCAGCTCGCGGTACTTGCCCTGCGTCGGCACCCAGGCCTCGCAGTCGAACTTACGGTGCGCCGACGTGCCGAGGTCACCGGTCGCCGTGTCGATGACGCGGTAGGGCACCTCGATCTTGGCGAGCATCTCCTCTTCCCACCCGAGCAGCCGGGCGTGCTCCGCCTCGGCGTCCTCGGGCTTCACGTACGAGAACATCTCGACCTTGTTGAACTGGTGCACGCGGATGATGCCGCGGGTGTCCTTGCCGTACGACCCGGCCTCGCGCCGGTAGCACGACGACCAGCCCGCGTACCGCCGCTCGCCGTCGAGGATCTCGTCGGCGTGGTACCCGGCGAGCGGCACCTCCGACGTCCCGACGAGGTACAGGTCGTCGTTCGGCAGGTGGTAGATCTCGCTGGAGTGCGCCCCGAGGAACCCGGTGCCCGCCATGATCTCCGGCCGCACCAGCGTGGGCGTGATCATGAGCTCGAACCCGTTGGCCGTGGCCTGCGCCGCCGCCATGTTGAGCAGCGCGAGCTCCAACTGGGCGCCGACACCCTTGAGGAAGTAGAACCGCGACCCGCTGACCTTGGCGCCGCGTTCCATGTCGATCGCGCCGAGCTTGGTGCCCAGGTCGAGGTGGTCCTGCGGCTCGAAGTCGAACTCGCGCGGCTCACCGACCGTCTTGATGACGCGGAAGTCGTCCTCGCCACCGACCGGCGCGTCCGGGTGCACCAGGTTCGGGATCCTGGCCAGGAGCTCGTTGACCTCGTTGCTGGTGGCCTGCTGCTCGGCCTCGGCGGCCTTGACCTCGGCGGCCAGGTCCTTCGCCTTGCCCAGCAGCGCGGCGCGCTCGTCGCCCTTGGCCTTGCCGACCTCCTTGCCGAGCACCTTCTGCTCGGCGCGCAGGGTGTCCGCGCGGGAGATGGCGGACCGCCGGCGCTCGTCCGCGAACAGCAGGCTGTCGACGACGCCCTCGTCCTCGCCACGGGCACGCTGCGAAGCGCGCACGGTCTCCGGGTTCTCGCGCAACACCTTGAGGTCAATCACCCTGAAAAGGGTAGTCCCCACCCGTTCCACGTCTCATCCGGATATCCGCACCCACCCGACACGCGGGGGCCCCGCGTTCCCCAGTGGGAAACGCGGGGCCCCCGCGTTACTTTCACAAAGCGAAAAACGGGTGGCTAGCTGATGGCGACCGCCACCACGAGACCGAGTGCGACGTGCGCCGAGGCGACGACGACCGAGGCCGGGGCGAAGCGGTCCGACTCGATGATCGAGCCGATGTCGAGCTTCGTCACGAACTCGAGCAGACGCACCGCGGCGACCTGCACGATGATGCCGACCAGGCCGTAGACCAGCGCGGACAGCAGGCCCTCGTCGAGCTTGCCGACGGAGCTGGTGATGGCGATGACGACGATGAACGCCATCGACACGAGGCCGGAGGCGGTCACGATGACCGCGTTCGGGGCGCCGTTGCGGACGAGGGCGGACAACTTGCCCGGCGTCGTCCAGTCGATCGCGTAGAAGCCGAAGACCATGAGGACGAGACCGACGACGGCGTACAGCGCGATCGCGCCGATGTTCCGGCCCAGGGTCGCGCCGAAGCCCGGATCCAACGCGAGCTGCGTGATCATGTGCTGTTCCCTTTCGGAGTCTTACTCGACAATTCGATGCGGCACGAACGCCGCGCCATCGTCGGTCACGAGACCGACTGTTTCCCGGATGCCGAGGCCTGCCGACGTGTCGCCGACGACCCAGGCGCCCAACGCGGGGCGGTAGCCGTCGAAGTCCGGAAGCGGATCGAACAGCTGGTAGACGAAACCCTCTTTGCCGTACACGCCACCGGTCTGCGTTTCGTAGCCAGGGGCGACGATCTGGATGTTCGACCCCTCACGGCCGAGCAGCGGCTTGCGCACGTACTCGGTGAGCATGCCGGGATCGTTCAGGTACGCGGGGAGCAGGTTCGGATGACCGGGGTACATCTCCCACAGGATCGCGAGCAGCGCCTTGTTGGAGAGCAGCATCTTCCACAGCGGCTCGACCCACAGGGTGCCGGGCAGCGACTCGACGGCGTGGCGGCCGAACTGCTCCTCGACCACCCACTCCCACGGGTAGAGCTTGAACACCGTGCCCATCGGGGCCTCTTCGAGGTCGACGAACCGGTTGAGCAGCGTGTCCCAGCCGACCTCCTCGATCGCGAGGCCCACGGTGTTCAGGCCGGCTTCCGCGGCCGTCTCCTGCAGGCACGCGATCGTGAGGTGGTCCTCGCCGGACGGGTCGGCACCCGACCAGGTGAAGTGCAGCTCGCCGGAGGGCAGCTTGGCACCGATCTCCGTCCACCGCTCGACCAGGCGCTCGTGCAGCGAGTTCCACTGGTCGTCGTCCGGGAAGACGTCGGTCTTCCAGTACCACTGGACGTACGCGGCTTCCAGCAGTGACGTGGGGGTGTCGGCGTTGTACTCGAGCAGCTTCGCCGGGCCGGAACCGTCGTAGCGCAGGTCGAAGCGCCCGTAGACGTGCGGGTCGCGGCGCCGCCACGACTCCGCGATGTGCGGCCAGACCCATTCGGGGATGCCGAACTCGCGGTACCGCTCGGTGAGCACCACGTTGTCCACCGCGTCGAGGCACATGGAGTGGAGCAGCTCGACGTCGGCTTCGAGCGAGAGGATCTCGCTCATCTCGAACACGTAGTGCACCGACTCGTCCCAGTACGGCCGGTCGGCGCCGTTCGCGTACTTCGCGGGCAGGCCGAACACCAACCCCTGGTCCGAGACCGTCCGCTGCCAGTTCGGCCGCGGCTGCGAGGTTTCACGACGCAACTGTGCTCAGCCTCCGCTGCCGGACGAGCCGCTGCTGACGCCGAACCCGCCGCGCTGGACGGACGTGCCCGACTTCGTGGTGACGTTCGCACCCTTGGGGAGCGTGTAGCTGCCGCCGCTCACCTTCTGGCCGACGGTGCCCGTGCCGCCGTAGTTGTAGCGGTACGAGCTGCCGCCGATGTAGATGAAGCCGCCGCTCGAGTACCCGCCGTGGCTGCGGTAGTACGACTCGTCGCAGTAGTCGTCGTCGACGATCACGTTGTTCGAGTCGGTGCACTGCGCCGTGACGTTCTTCGGGCTCGCGGCCGCGTACCAGATCGCGACCAGCGCGACCACGCCCACGGTGACACCGCCACCGATGAGCAGGCGCTTGCGCGTCTTGCGCTTCTTCTCGAACGCGGCGGACTCGGCGGCGAACCGCTCCTGCTGCGCCTTCAGCGCGGCGGCACGAGCGCGCTGCTCGGCGACCGACGCCTGGCGCGGCTTCGTCATGCCCGGCTGCTGCTGGCGCATCTGGCCCTTGGCGGGCCGCTGCGGCTGCCCCGGTCCCGGCATCGGTGCCGGCATCTGCGGCGGCAGCTGCTGGTACGGCTGTTGCGGCTGGCCGGGCGGTCCCGACGGGCGCCCAGGCTGGGGCGTCGGCTGGCCAGGTCCTGGCAGGTTGTTGTCAGTCATCACCACTCCCGCGGGCAAGGTACCTAGCGAGACGTCGGAAACGCGGCCGATTCGGTGACGAGTGTCCTAAAAGCAACACTCGACCCAACCCGCCGCACAGCCGTCTCACCCGGCACGGGCATCATGGATGAGATGTCTCCGAGCGCCGGTTGGTTGAGTCGATCTGGTCACATCCGCGACACGCGGCTTGTGATGATCGGCGCTTTCGTGGGCGCGTTCGCCTTGTTGATGGTGTCCGCGTTCACGTCCGTGCTGGCAGGAGGCCCGCTCAGCACCAAGCGCGAGCTGGTCAACGCGGCATATCAGGCCGTCGCCGGCGAGTGCCTGAACTGGGAGAAGACCGACCTGTCGGACGCGCAGAAGGTCGACTGCGCGGCCGCGCACAAGTTCGAGGTCACCGGAACGGCGGACATCGCCGCCGCGTATCCCAAGGAAGCGCCGTACCCGAACGCCGAGGCCTGGGCGAAGATCGCGCAGGAGAACTGCGCGCAGGCGTCGATCACCTACCTGGCCGGCAAGCTCGACCCCAAGGGCAAGTACGGGGTCAGCACCCTGAACCCGGACGAGGGCCGCTGGTCGAGCGGCTACCGGCAGCTCCGCTGCGGCCTGCAGGTCACCGCACCCTCCGGCGCCGCCCTGCCGTCGTACGGCAGCGCGAAGACCCAGGACCAGTCGAACGTGTACGACCCCGGCGTCTGCGTGGCGCTCGCCGAGAACAACACGGTCGGTGACCCGATCGAGTGCGCCAAGCCGCACGCGTTCGAGATCGTCGGCGAGGTGCAACACCCGGAAGGCCCGTTCGTGGCGCCCGAGCAGCAGGACGCGATCATGTCCGAGAAGTGCGCCGTGATCGCCGCCGAGTACACCGGCGGTGCCGACCTGAAGGCCAAGGGCCTGCTCGTCACGTGGGACACCCGTGCGGAGGAGAGCTGGGCCGTCGGCTCCCGCAGGGCCAACTGCAAGATCGGCGCCGTCCCCCAGGGCGAGAAGCTGGTCGCCTGGGAGGGCAGCGTCCGCAACCCCAACGGCGCCCCGCTGACCACCTCGAACCCGCCGCAGACCACCTCGGTCAAGCAGCAGGAGGAACCCACCGGCGCGCCGCTGCACTCCCAGTCCGGCCAGCCGTCCTCGGAGTCCGGCAAGCCGTCCGGCTCGGGCACGCCCGACCAGCCGTCCTCCCGCTTGTTGCCCATCCCGTCGACGGAGAACCGATGACCGTCGAGATGACGCGGGCTCGTTTCGACGAGCTGGTGGAAGAGGCACTGGACCTGGTCCCGCCCGACTTCCTGCACGCGATGAACAACGTCGTGGTGCTCGTCGAGGACCGCAACCCGGACGAGCCGGCACTGCTCGGGCTCTACCAGGGCATCGCGCTCACCGAGCGCAACACCGACTACGGCGGCACGCTGCCCGACCACATCTTCATCTACCGCGAGGCGATCCTCGACATCTGCGACACCGAGGACGACGTCGTCGAGGAAGTGATCATCACCGTGGTGCACGAGATCGCGCACCACTTCGGGGTGGACGACGCGAAGCTGCACGAGCTGGGCTGGGGTTAGCTCTCCAGCGCCCGCTCGATCGCCCGGCGTGCCCTGCCGACGGCCGCCTCGTCGTGCTGGAGCTGCATCGCCGCGTTCAACGCCAGCCCGGCGGCGAGGATCTCGAACAACGCCTGGTCGACGTCGAAGCCCTCCGGCAGCTCCCCCGACTCCACCGCGCTGACCAGGTCCGACCGCAGCTGCCCCTGCCAGCGCGACCACACCTCGGCCACCGCGTCGCGCACCGCGCCGGGACGGCCGTCGTACTCGCTGAGCGCGGCGGTCATCAGACAGCCGCCGGGCAGCAGCGGCGCGGCCAGGTAGTCCACCGAACCCGCGCACACCGCGCGCAGCCGGCGCAGGCCGGGCGGCTCGGTCAGCGCGGGTTCGACCACGCGGTCCCAGAAGTCGGCGAACGCCTTGTCCAGCGTGGAGATCTGCAGGACCTCCTTGGTGCCGAAGTGCTTGTGCACCCCGGACTTGCTCATCTCGAGCTCCTCGGCGAGCCGGCCGATGGTGATGCCGTCGAGCCCTTCCTCCGAGGCGATCTCGGCGGCGCGGCCGAGGATCCGGCCTCGGGTGAGGAGCGCCTCGGCTGCGGAGCGTCGCGGTGACATGAGCCAACGATAGCGTACGAGCGTTCGCTATTGGCTTGGCGAACGCTCGTACTCTAATTTCGGCCACATGCGAGTACGACGACTGGGCTGGGCCGGGGTCGAGGTCGAGGCGGGCGGCCGGCGGCTGGTGATCGACTACGTGCGGGACCTGACGCCGCTGTTCACGGGCTGGCAGCCGGGGATCGGGCTGACGGCGCCGGGCGGGGAGGTCAGCGCCGCGCTGGTCACCCACCTGCACCGCGACCACACCGACGCGACCGCGCTCGCGGGCGTGCTGACGTCAGGAGCACCCGTGCTGCGCCCGGCGCCCGGCCACGGCGACGACGTGGACAACGTGACGACGCTGCTGAGCGAGCGCGAACTGCGCGAGTACGAGCTGGCCGCCGAGGTGGTCGACACCTGGTCCGAGCACGAGATCGGCCCGTTCCGCGTCACGGCCGTCCCGTCGATCGACGGGCTGGGCGACCCGCAGCTGAACTGGGTGGTGGAAGCGGACGGGCAGCGCGTCTTCCACGGCGGCGACACGATGTTCCACGGCTTCTGGTGGCTGGTCGCGCGCCGCTTCAGCCCGTTCGACGTGGCGTTCCTGCCGACGAACGGCGCGGTGGTCGACGCGCCGCACCTCCAGCCGCCGAGCCCGGTGCCCGCGGCGATGGACCCGTTCCAGGCCGCTGCCGCCGCGAGGATCCTCGGCGCCCGGCACGCCGTTCCCATGCACTACGAGATGGACCAGCCGGCGAAGCTGCCCGGCTACGTCGAGGTCGCCGACCCGGAGGCGGAGTTCCGGGAGCACGCGGGGCCTCGCGCGCACGTGCTGCCCGTCGGCGAGTGGCTGGACGTCGCCGCCGCGTGACCTACGGGATCTCCACGCCCGCCCACGACCGGCACAGCCAGCCGTCGCCGTCGGCGTCCAGCACCACGACGCCGGTGTTCGGCAGCAGGTTCTCGGCCAGCTCCACGGGCACGTTCGACGCCAGCGCCAACGCGCCCATCCGCCCGCAACCGCCGTGGGTCACGACCATGACGGTGCCGCTGTCCTGCCTGATCGACGCGATGGCGCCGAGGAACCTGTCCAGCACCTGCTGACCGGTCTCGCCGCCGCCGGGGAACGGCACGTCCAGCTCGCCCTCCGCCCACCTGATCACGGTCTCGAGGTAGGTGCGGTAGGCCTCGGTGTCGTTGCGGCCCTCGAGCGAGCCGACCTGGATCTCGTGGACGCCGTCGAGGATCTGCACCGGCAGGCCGAAGCGCTCGGCGGTCGGCACCGCGGTCTGCTGGGCGCGCAGGCCGATGCTCGCGTAGACGGCGGTGATGTTCTCCGCGGCGAGGGTGTCGGCGAGCTCGCGAGCCTGCTTCTGGCCGAGTTCGGTGAGCGGAGGGCCTGGCATGGCCGTGTCCAGTTTGCGATCGATGTTCGACGCCGTCTCACCGTGCCTGACCAGCAGTAACCTCACCCGCGCTCGCCCTTTCTGACAGCATCGACCCAAGCGGCGGCTGCGGCGAACTCCTCGTTGCGAGCCTCGGCGGGCTCGTGGTCGGCCTTCGGGAAGGACCCGAGGAACCGGATCTCGTGCGAGTGTCGGTGCAGCGCGGCCAGCGCGTCACCGATCCTCGGTTCTGCGATGTGCCCCTCGACGTCGATGTAGAAGCGGTACGTGCCCAGTTTGCCCTTCGTGGGGCGGGATTCGAGGCCGGTGAGATTGATGCCACGCAACGCGAGCTCGGTGAGCAACTCGGACAGCACGCCGACGCGGTTCGGCGTGGTCACGACGACGCTCGTGCGGTCTGCGCCGGTCGGTTCAGGCAGTGCGCCCGGACGGCGCAGCAGCAGGAACCTCGTCCGCGCGTCGGGCACGTCCAGCACGTCGGTCGCGTACTCGTCCAGCTCGTAGTGGTGCACCGCGACCGGGGCCGTCACGGCGGCGTCGAACTCGCCGCGCTCCACGGCGGCGGCGGCGGCCGCGGTCGACGACGTCGCGATCGAGGTGACGCCGGGCAGTTGCGCGGCGATCCACTCGCGGACCTGGGCCAGCGCGTGCGGGTGCGACGCGATCGTCTCGATCTCGGTGGTGCCCGGCCGGACCAGGACGCTGAACCGGACGTCCAGCACCGTCTCGGCGACGGCGACCACCGGCTCGTCGCGGATCAGCACGTCGAGCGTCGCGGGCACGGCACCCTCGACCGAGTTCTCGATGGGCACGCACGCGAACTCGACGGAGCCGTCGCGCACCGCGGCGACGGCGAGCGGGATCGTGTCGGCGGGGACGAGTTCGCCGTCGAAGCGGAGAGCCGCCTGCTCGGTGAAGGTTCCCTGTGGTCCGAAGTACGCAATGCGTGGCACCGCATCAGCGTAGTGCGGCGATCAGAGGCGGAAATCACGCCTGTGTCGGCTGCCAAACCTGGGTTCCGCCGGGACCGTTCGAACTGGAATGCTTGGGGCGTGCCCGCTCTAGCGCCTGAACTCGTGTTGTGCGCGGTCGACGAACCGATGGCGAACGCCTGGCTCGCCGTCGCGGACGGACGCACCGGGGTGACGGTGCATCGCGGGTCCGTGCTGGACATACCCGCGCAGGCCGTCGTCAGCCCGGCGAACTCGCAGGGCTGGATGCGCGGCGGCATCGACGCCGTCTACGCCACGGCGTTCCCCCACGTCGAGAACAACGTCCGCAGCGCGGTCCTCGCGTTGCACGGCGGCGAGCTCCCGGTGGGCGAGGCGCAGATCGTGGCGACCGGCGAGACCGAGCCGGCCTGGATGATCAGCGCACCGACCATGCGCCTGCCCGGCGAACGACTGCCCGTCGACACCGTCCACCCGTACCTGGCCGCGCGGGCCGTGCTGCGGCTGTGGCTGCACGGGCGCCTGGAGGACGGCACGCCGGTGCGCGACGCCGTCCGGACCATCGCGATGCCGGGGCTCGGCACCGGGGTGGGCGGCGTCGCGCCGTCCACGTGCGCGCACCAGGTCGCGGCCGCGTGGGACGAGTCGTTCAACCCGCTGCACGTCTGACCACCTGTGCACAACCTGTGGACAGAACTGTGGACAGCTGTGGACTACTGCCGGGGCGCGACCCATCGTTCGAGGTCCAGCTCGTCTGTGATGGGGATGCCGAATTCCCCAACCGCCGGTATCTCGGGCTTGAGCTTGCGCGCCTCGCGCACCGCGTCCGGTCGCAGCGCCGCCAGCTTGAACCCCCGGCGCTGGTAGAAGCGGACGGCGTCGAGGTTGTCGTTGGTGGTCGTCAGCCGCACGCGGTTGCATCCGAGCGTGCGTGCTTGACGAACCGCGGCGTCGACAAGCGCGGTGCCGACGCCACGGCCGCGCCGCAGCGCGTCGATCGTCACGATCTCCAACTGGTGGTTCGCCACCGCGTAGGTCAGCAGACCCAGCACCTGACCCTGCTTCTCCACGAGAAAGCCCGGCAGACTCGCCGGGAAGAACACCTCGCCGTGCGCGACGGCGGTGTGCGCTCCCCATAGCTCGAGGACCAATCGGGCGACGACTATGCGATCTGCTTCCTCGATCGGCCTTACCGAGCCTTCTGCCATGACAAGAACTGTGCCAATACGAGTCACCCTCAGGAACAGCCATTCGACGTACGGTGGATTCGTGCCAGTGCGCGTTTTGTTGGTTGACGATCACGAAGTAGTGCGCAGAGGACTGCGCGAGATGCTCGACGACGAGGCGGACATCACGGTCATCGCCGAGGCCGGTTCCGTCGACGAGGCGGTGACCCGGGCCGGACAGACGCCGCCCGACGTGGCGGTGGTGGACGTCCAGCTCCCCGACGGCAGCGGCGTCGACCTGTGCCGTTCGCTGCGGGACCTCGGCATTCGTTGTCTCGTCCTGACCGCGTTCGATGACGAGGAAGCACTGGTCGGCGCGATCATGGCCGGCGCGTCGGGCTACCTGCTCAAGCAGGTCCGCGGCCAGGACGTCGTCACGGCCGTGCGCGAGGTCGCTGCCGGACGGTCCCTTCTGGACCCCGCGACCACCAGCCGGGTACTCGAACGGATGCGCAATCCGGCCCCGGTCGGCCTCACCGACCAGGAACAGCGTGTGCTCGAACTGATCGGCGAGGGCCTGACGAACCGCCAGATCGGTGAACGGCTCTTCCTCGCGGAGAAGACCGTGAAGAACTACGTGACGTCCGTGCTCTCCAAACTCGGCATGGAGCGGCGGACGCAGGCCGCCGCCTGGGTGGCTAAACGGGGACGGACCAGGTGAGCGTCGTCCCGTTCGGCGAGCTCAGCACACGGAAGTCACCACTCGCGGCCTTCGCCCGTTCGGCGAGGTGCCGCAGTCCGCGCTGAGTCACGCCGGACGGGATGCCGCACCCGTTGTCCGCGACGCGCAGCAGCAGGTGCTTCTCATCGCGCCGTACGTCGATCTGGACGTTCGTCGCGCCTGAGTGCCGCACGACGTTCGACAAGGCCTCACGCAACGCCGCCCGCGCGTCGTCGGCGTGCTTGCGCGGCACGTTCGCCAGGTCTCCGGCCACGTGCAGGCGCGGCCCGAACCCGAGCAGCTCCCCGGCCGTGCGGACCTCCGCCTTGATCGAGTCGAGCAGGTCGGCGGAGTCGGCCGGGTCGGTGTTGCGCAGCTTGCGGACGGTCGCGCGTACCTCGGCGATCGTCTCGTCGACCAGGTCGACGGCCTCGTTGATCCGGGCGCGCTGACCCGAGTCCAGCTTCTTGCCCAGGCGTCGTTCGAGCAGGCTGAGCTGCACGCCGGCGCCGTAGAGCCGTTGGATGATCACGTCGTGCAGGTCGCGGGCGATCCGCTCGCGCTCCTCGTAGACGGCGACGCGCTGCCGTGCGGTGAAGCCCTCGGACAGCACGACCGCGAGACCCGCCTGAGCCGCGAACGCCGACAGCACGTCCACGGTCTCCTGCGTGAACGGCGCCTTGTCGCGCCTGCGGTACACAGCCAAAGCGCCGATCTTGCGGTCCGAGGTGCCGAACGGCGCCACCGCGAACGGCCCGTAGCTGCGCAACGCCTGCGGCACGTACGGGGCGGTGCGGGGATCGCTCGTCACGTCGTCGGCCATCACCGGAACGCCCGTGCGCGCGGCCTTGGCCGCGGCGCTGCGCGGGCTGAGCGTCGCGACGATCGGCTCGCCGCTGGACGCCTCGACGGTCAGCGTGCCGTCGTCGTCCTCGGTGGTGAACATGGCGAGGCCGAGGTCGGCGTCCGCGATCTCCGCGGCCGCCTCCACCACGAGCCGCAGCACGTTCTCCGGGTCTTCCAGCGCCGCCGACGTGATCTCGGTGGACGCGACGAGCACGCGCCGCGCCAGAGAAGGGTCCATGGTCCTCAACGGTATGCGGGCGTGCCGAGGTCCAGCACGAGGTCCGCCCTCGCCGCCTCGTCCGGGCGGTGCGTGATGTGCAGAACCGTCCTGCGGTCCTGCCTGAGCCGCGCCAGGAGCTTGCGCGCCGTCGGCTCGTCCAGGTGCGCGGTCGGTTCGTCGAGCAGCACCACGTCGGCGTCGTGCAGCAACGCCCTGGCGAGCGCGAGCCGTTGCGCCTCGCCGCCCGACACCTGGTCCGGCCTGATCACCGTGTCGAGCCGATCGGCCCAGTCCGGCAGGCACGCCGTGCGCAGGGCTTCTCGGAGAGCCTCGTCGTCGTGCTGTCCCGACATCCGCAGGTTTTCCCTGACCGTCGTGCTGACCAGCATCGGCTCCTGTGGGCACCAGGTGGCGCGGGGCAGTTCGACGATGCCGCGTTCCGGCGGCAGGAAGCCCAGGAGCAGCGCGAACAGCGTCGACTTGCCGCTGCCCGACGGTCCGACGATCGCGACGTGCGTGCCGGGCTCGATGCTGAGGTGCAGGTCGCGCAGTGTCGGCTCGGTCGCGCCTGGCCAGCGGACGTCGACGTTCTCCAGCCTGATCCGCTTGCCGCGCGGCGGCTCGGGACGTTCCGGAGCGTCGAACTGCAGCCGGGCACTGGCTTCCCGCAACGCCTTGCGCTGCTGGGCGGCCAGCGGCAGCGCGGCCAGCGGTTCGGCGAGCGCGAGCGGGACCAGGCCTAGCACCGGGTTGCCCGTGGTCGCGCAGACGAGGGCCGCCGCACCGGTCGCGAGCAGGACGATCGCCGTGGCCGCGCCGGTGCCAAACGCTTGCCTGCGGGTCTGTGCCGCGAGCTCGACGTCTTCGGCGTGCAGCTGGGCCAGCAGGCGGTGGTGGGCGTCGTGCGCGATGAGGTCCGGTGCGGCGACGAGTGCGTTGATCGTGTCGCGGGCGACCTGGCGGCGGCCCCTGGCGAGCTTCGTGCTGGCCCGGCGTTCGGTCCAGACGGCGACCGCCGGGGCGGTGAGGCCCGCGGCGAGCAGCAGTCCGCCGAGCACCAGCGCGGCGGCCGGGTCGATGAACGCGAACAGGACCGTGGTCGCGATGCCCGCGCCGATCGCCACCACCGGCGGGACCAGGACGCGCGGCACCAGGTCGCGCACGGTGTCGACGTCCTCGACGAGCCGTTGCAGCCCGTCGCGACGCTGGGTGCGGGTGAGCCTGAGCCACAGCTCGGCGCGCAGGCCGGTGGCGAGACGGAACGTCTCGTCGTGGGTGACGAGGCGCTCGACGTAGCGGAGCACGCCCTTGCTCAGCGCGAACGTCCGCACGCCCACGACCAGCACCGACAGCGTCAGGATCGGCGGCATCTCGGCGGCGCGGGCGATCAGGTGGGCGGCCAGGGCGGTCAGGGCGATCCCCGCGACGGCCGCGAGGATGCCGAGCCCGGCACCCTTCCACGGGATCGGCAGGCGCTTCGGGCGTTCCGGCTGCGTCTGTTCGGTGACGACCCTGGCGAACGTCTCGTCCTCGGTCGCCTCCTTCTCGCGGTGCGAGGCGAGGACGACGGCGGCCGTGGCGCTGGCCCGCTTGATCGCTTTGTCGACTTTGCGACTTGTCACCGGGTCGAGGTGCGCGGTCGGTTCGTCGAGCAGGAGCACCGTCGCGCCGTGACGAACCCTCAGCAGGGCGCGCGCGACTGCGACGCGTTGGCGTTCACCGGTCGAGAGGTCGGTGATCTGGCGGTCGAGCAGATGTCCGGCCACGACCTCGTCCGCGACCTCCTCGATGTCCTCCGCGCCCGGAACCGTCAGCTCCAGCTCGGCGCGCGGGGTGGCGGCGGCGAAGGCGGGTTTCTGCGGCACGTACGCGATGTCGCCGGCGACGAACGCGGTGCCGTCGGTCGGCTCCAGGAAGCCCAGGAGCACCTGGAACGTCGTCGACTTCCCTTCCCCGCTCGCACCCTCAAGCCGGTAGATCTCCCCCGGCCGGACGTCGAAGCTGATGCCGTCCGGCGCGAAACCGCCCCTGCGCAGGACGCGGAGGTTGTCGACGTGGACCGAGCCGCCGGGGAGGCGCGGCCGTGCGCCGTCCTCGTGCTCGACGACCTCGGCGACGCGCCGGACCGCCTCCAGGCCGTCCTCGCTGGCGTGGTGAGCCGCTCCGGCCGCGCGCAACGGCAGGTAGCACTCGGGCGCCAGGATCAGCACGACCAGCGCGGTCATCAGCGTCATGTCGCCGTGCACGAGCCGGATACCGACGCCGACCGCGATCAGCGCGACCGACAGCGACGCGGCGATCTCCAGCACCAGAGCGCTCAGGAAGGCGATCCGGAGCGTGCCCATCGTGGCCTTGCGGTGCTGTTCGCCGATCTGCCGCACCGCACCGGCCTGCTGCTTGGCACGGCCGAAGACGGTCAGCACCGGGAGGGCGCGGAGCAGTTCGAGGAGCTGTGCCGACAGGAGCTCGGTGACGTCCGCGGCCTTCTTGACGCGCTTCTCGGTGTACCAGCCGATCAACGCGGCGAAGACCGGGATCAGCGGCACCGTGACCGCGATCAGGACCGCTGACGGCCAGTCGGTGAAGAGGATCCACGCGCCCACGAGCGGCGGCACGATCACGGCCGTGACCAGCGCGGGAAGGTAGCGGGTGAAGTAGGCGTCGAGCGCGTCGAGGCCCTTGGTCGCGAGCACCGACAGCTCGGCCGTGCCGCGCCCGGCGATCCAGCCGGGACCGCGTTCGAACGACTTGGCCAGCAGCTGGGTCCGCAGTTCCTCCTTGGCACCGGCGGCGGCGCGGGCCGCGGCCGACTCGGTCGCCCACGACAGACCGGCACGCGCCAGGATCGCCACGGCGAGCAGCGGAAGGCCCTCGCGGGTCGTGATCACCGACGCCAGCGCGACGGCCTGGGCGACGAGCGCCAGGGCGTTGAGGAACGCCAGCGCGCCCACCCCGACGAGGGCGCGCCTGGCGTTCCCGGAGAGCTGGGGCAGTGCTCCCAGCGGGCCTCTTCTCATCTCAGTGCGCTGCCGGGATGTGCTTGACGCCGATGCGCTTGCGGAACACCCAGTAGGTCCAGCCCTGGTAGACGAGCACGGCGGGCGTGCCGAAGCCGGCGACCCACGTGATCACCTGCAGCGTGTACGGGCTCGACGCCGTGTTGGCGACCGTGAGCGACCACGCGTCGTTCAGCGTCGACGGCAGGACGTTCGGGTAGAGCGAGCCGAACAGGATCGCGACGCTCGCCGCGATCGCCAGCCCCATCAGCGCGAACGACTGCCCGTCGCGGTTCAGCAGCAACCGCCACATCGCGGCGGCGAGGACCAGCACGACCACGCCCGCCCAGAGCCCCGCGACGATCGCGAGCAGCGCGATCAGCGGCAGAAGCGCCACCGGCGCCAGCGTGATCGCGACGCGGCGGGCCCGTTCGCGGATCTCGCCCTCGGTCTTGAGGGCGGTGAACACGGCGCCGTGCACCAGCGCGTACCCCGCGAAGGCGAGCGCGCCGACGATCGTGTCGAACCGGAACGCCGCGAAGGGCGAGCCGACCCGGTCACCGTTCGCGTCGATCGGCAGGCCCAGCACCGTCGTCGAGATCAGCAGGCCGACGCAGAGCGTGGCGATCCACGAGCCGGCGACGATCGTGACGTCCCACGCCCTGCGCCAGCGCGGGTTGTCGACCTTGCCGCGGTAGTCGAACGCGACCCCGCGGCCGATCAACGCGACGAGGAACAACGTGAGTGGCAGGTACGCGGCGCTCAGCAGCGCCGCGTACCAGCCGGGGAAGGCCGCGAACGTGGCACCGATCGCGACGATGAGCCACACCTCGTTGCCGTCCCAGACCGGCCCGATGGTGTTGATCATGACCCGGCGTTCGGCGTTGTCGCGGCCCAGAACGGGCAGCAGCATGCCGACGCCGAAGTCGAAACCTTCGAGGAACAGATAGCCGAGCCACAGCACGGCGATCAGCACGAACCAGAGCGTTTCCACGTCGCCTCTCCCCTAGTACGCGAACGCCAGGGCGCCGTCGTCGGTCTTCTGCGGCAGCACGCCGGGGATCCCGCCTCGGACGTACTTGCGGATCAGGTAGAACTCCACGACCGCCAGCACGCTGTAGACCGTGGTGAGCGCGATGAGCGAGGTCAGGATCTCGCCGGGCGTCGTGGCGCTGACCGCCTGCGCGGTGAACATCCAGACGCCGTCGACGCCGGTCGGGTTGGGCACGACCACGAACGGCTGCCGTCCCATCTCGGTGAAGATCCAGCCCGCGCTGTTGGCCAGGAAGGGAGTCGCGATGCCGGCGAGGCCGAGAGCCGGGAACCACCATCCGGTGGGCGTCCGGTTCTTTCGGGTCAACCAGAGCATGAAGACACCCAGGCCGGCCGAGATCCCGCCGAACCCGATCATGAGACGGAAGCCCCAGTACGTCACGGGCAGCGCCGGCACGTAGTCGATCGGCTGGCCGCTCAGCTCACCCAGCCGTTCGTCGACCGGGTAGAACTCGCCGTAGCGCTCCTGGTACATCGGCACGAGGTCCTGGATGCCCTTGACCTCGCTGCTGAAGTCGTTGTGCGCCAAGAAGCTCAGCAGTGCTGGCACCGTGATGCTCTTGACGTTCTCGCAGTCGGGCCTGGTGACGTCGCCGACCGCGAAGATGCTGAAGCTCGCGGGCTGTTCGGTGTGGCACAACGCTTCCGCGGCGGCCATCTTCATCGGCTGCTGCTCGAACATGAGCTTGCCCTGCAGGTCACCGCTGATCGCGAGCACGCTGAACGCCGCGACGCCGACCCAGGTGCCGAGCTTGAGCGAGCTGCGCCAGACGCGTTCCTCCTCCGACTTCCGGTGCAGGTGCCAGGCGGCGATGCCCACGAGGAACGCGGCCGAGACCGCGAACGCGCCGGCGATGGTGTGCGGGAAGGCGGCGAGCGTCGTGTTGTTCGTCAGCACGGCCCAGATCGAGGTGAGGCGCGGACGGCCCTCGTGCATCTCGATGCCGACCGGGTGCTGCATCCACGAGTTGGCGGCGAGGATGAAGTACGCGCTGGCCATCGTGGCGAGGCTGAACGCCCAGGCACAGGCGAGGTGGACCTTCTTCGGCAGCTTGTCCCAGCCGAAGATCCACAGGCCGAGGAACGTCGACTCGACGAAGAAGGCGACGATCCCCTCCATCGCGAGCGGCGCGCCGAACACGTCACCGACGAACCTGCTGTAGGCGCTCCAGGCCATGCCGAACTGGAACTCCTGGACGATGCCCGTCACGACACCCATGGCGAAGTTGATCAGGAGGAGCTTCCCCCAGAACTTCGTCATCTTGTAGTAGCGCTCGTTGCCCGTGCGCACCCACGCGGTCTGCATCCCGGCGACCAGCAGGGAAAGGCCGATCGTCAGCGGCACCATCAGGAAGTGGTAGACGGTGGTAATGCCGAACTGCCACCGCGCGAGTTCGAGTACGTCCACGTCTTCGAATGTAGGTGTGGATCATGGCCGCTATCAGGTACGACGGTCCCGTCCCGGCTCGGGACCAAGGTCCCGTGCGCGAGGTCACGCCTTGTGGGTGGCATGCGTCGGATAAGATGTATGTGCCAGAGGGGAGTAGTTCCCACCGGAGTTCGCAGCCGGTGGCGTGGAGATCGACATACTGATCCGCCTTCGAGTGGATCCGGTCCCACACCCGATGCTTGTGTCGGGCGAACGAGACCTCCGGCCGGGTTGCAGCATGCCCGGTCGGGGTCTGTCGCGCCTCCGTCCGGGTTCCGTATTCGGACGTGGAGGACCTCGTGGCCACTTCATTGCTCGCGTTCATCACCGCCTTCGCGGTGGTGTTCCTCGTCGAGCTTCCAGACAAGACCATGGTCGCGACCCTGGTCCTGACCACGCGCTACCGCGCCTGGCCGGTGTTCGTCGGCGTCGTGGCGGCCTTCGCGGTGCAGAGCGTCGTGGCCGCCGCGTTCGGCTCGGCGCTGACCCTGCTGCCGGACAGGGTGGTGGCAGGCGTTGTCGCCCTGCTCTTCGGCGTGGGCGCGTTCCTGCTGCTCAAGGAAGGGTTCTCGCGGGACGAGGACTCCGCGGACGAGGCCGGCACGCGTGCCGACGTGCCGTTCTGGCGGGCGGCCCTGACGTCGTTCGGCGTGCTGTTCGCGGCCGAGTGGGGTGACGCCTCACAGCTCGCGACCGCCGGGATCACCGCCCGGTACGGGGCTCCGTTGATGGTCGGGCTCGGGGCGTGGCTGGCGCTGGTCTCGGTGGCGGGCCTGGCCGTGCTGGTGGGGCGGAAGCTCGCCGGGCGGTTGCCGACGCACTGGATCCAGCGGGTGGCCGGCGTGTTCTTCGCCGGGTTCGCGCTGGTGGCCCTGTGGCAGGTGTTCTAGGGGTCGAGGAGCTGGTCGAGGTCGATGACAGCGTCGAACGGTTCGCTGATCTCGTACTTGCCCGTGACTTCTCCTGAGTCGCGATAGCCGAACGGGCCCGCCTCGTGGCAGACCAGCATCGATACCGGCTCAGTGATGTCGATGATCCAGTAGTGCGGGATACCCGCTCTCGCGTACTCGTTGCGCTTGAGCACGTGGTCTATGCGCCGTGAGCTCGGAGAGACGATCTCGACGACGACGAGCACGTCCGATGCCCGCGCCACACCACCCTCACTCCGGAGTCGCTCAGCGGTGACCCGAGGAAGGATGTGCAGGTCCGGACGACGTGCGGTGCCCGGCTTGTCCGACGGCGCGAACTCCAGGTCGATGTCGATGTCCTGCGTGACGACGAACTCGCGTGGCAGCTGCTGCCGCAACTGCAGGTACAACTCCCCCATGGCCTCGTTGTGCCTGCGGTTGGGGCTTGCGCACACGATGATTCGCCCTTCCACCAGCTCGGTGCGCTCTTCGGTCTCACCGAGCTGCAGATATTCCTGAAGGGTGAACAGGTGCGGTACCGCGGTCACCATGCCTCCTCTTTGGTCACCACCAGTCTGACACGGTTCGCCGACTCCGAATTGGGAACAATTCGGACATCGCGTTCACCAGACCGGGCGAATTTTCGGCTGGTCCTCGCCGTGCACGTGCTGCAGGTAGGCGGCGAGACCGGACTTGATGGTCGCGAGCGTTTCCGCCCCGATCGCCTCGGCCATCTCGCCTTCGAGGTCCGACCAGAGGTTGTCCGCGAACTTCAGGTAGTCGCGGCCCTTCGTGGTGAGGGTGACGTACTGCGCGCGTTTGTCCGTCGGGTGCGGCTCACGGAGCACGTAACCCCACTCGTCGAGCTCGTTGACGATCTTGGCGGCCGCCTGCTTCGTGACGCCGAGGTGCTGCCCGACGTCGACCGCCGTGGCGCGCTTCTCCTTGAGGAACCGGAAGACGTAGCCGTGCGCCGGCCGCAGCGGCTCCAGGCCGACCTGCCCGAGCCGGTCGTGGAACTGGTCGCCCATGGCGCGGTACGTCATCGCCAGCAGCATCGGCACCGGTTCCACGTGAATCCCTTCAAAGGTAGACAACTTAGTTGTCCTTATTCTAAGGTTGGACAACTTGGTTGACTACTTTGGAGGTCGTCTTGCTGGTCACGGGGGATTCCGCCGAGCTGCACTCGTTCGGCGGGTTCGAGTTCCGGTCGCTGGCCGTGCCGTCGCGCGGCAGTTCCGAGATCGCGCTGTGGACCGTCGACGTGCCCGAAGGCGGCGACGGGACGCCGCACTCCGCGTCGAAGGAGGAGGTGTTCTACGTGCTGTCCGGGTCGGTGACGATCCAAAGGCAGACCGCGTCGGCCGGCGACGCGATCGTGGTGCCGCCGAACACCGAGCTGTCGCTGACCGGCGGGCCGGCGCGGGTGCTGGTGGCCACGTCGGTGGGCATCGTGGGCACGCTGGCGGACGGGCAGACGATCACGCCGCCCTGGTCGCTCTAGCGCCGCTGACGCCGTGGCCGGCGGGCTTTGGCCCCGTAGTACGGCGGTCAGCCGGGTGCCCCGCGTCCCTCACCCTGGTCGGTCGCGGGCGGCACTAGTTTCCGGGAGAACCCTTCTCCGGCGGCTCGGCCGCGGTGTCCGGGACTTCTTCGCGGAGGTCGTGGGCGATCTTCTTGGCCTCGTCGATGAGGTGCTGGGACTCCTCGAGGCGCTCTTCGTCCGGCGCGGTGAGGTGATCTTCTTCCGGTGCGGTCACGGTTCTGGGATCGGCAGATCGGCCGGACGCGAAACTCCCGCCATGAGGCCGCGGACGTGGGCGGCGAGGCGTTCGGCGATCTCGGGGTCCCACTCGTCGTCGGCGGCGGGTTGAGGGGTCTCGCCGGCGACGACTCGTTCGCCGAGCAGGCGTCGTTCGGCGGGGGTGAAGTCGGTGATCGCGCGGCGGAGCAGGGGCAGGGCGTCGTCGAACGCGTCGCCGCGCAGGCCGCTCAGCCACTCGTCGATCAGGCCGAACAGGCGGGGGTCCGCGGCCAGGAGCGTGGCCGAGCCTCTGAGGAAGCCCGCGACGAACGCGGTGGCGACCGAGCGGTGCAGGCGGGCGGCGACGTCGTCGCTGGTCAGCTCGCCCGCTTCCCAGAGCAGGCGGGTCGCCCTGCCGGTCGGGAGGCCGTGGGCTTCGGCTTTGACCAAGGCGTGGAGGGCTCGCCACCAGGTCTTCTGGTGGTCGTCGTCGGCGGCCAAGCGGGTGGCCTCGTGGGCGCCGTCGATCGTGGTCAGCGCGGTCTCGGCCGTTTCGTCGTCGACGCCACGGCAGGCTAGCGGGAGGCCGACGGCGCCACGGGTCAGCAGGCCGTGCAGTGCCACGCGCAGCAGTTCCGGGTCGGTGCCGCGGACCGAGCCGTAGCGGACCGTTCTCGCCAGGTCCGGGAGGGCGGCGAGCAGTTCGAGGGCGTCGGTGGCCATGGCCGCGCAGCGGTCCAGCGCGGTCCGGGCCTCGGCGACGGCCTTGGGCAGCTCGCAGCCGACGGATCTGGTCAGGGTCGCGGCGGCGTCGGCCACCCGTTCGGCGTCCTTCGCGGCCTGGGTGAGGACGGTCTCGGCGGCCGTGTGGACGGTGGTGCCGTGCCGGGCGGCGACGGCGACGGACACCGCGAAGACCGGGTCCCAGCGCAGTTGCCAGACCTCGGCGAAGGTGCCGAGGGAGTTCGAGCGGTCCGGTCTGCCCCACGGGACGCCGAGGACTTCGAGGCGCCGCAGGAGTTTCGAGCGTTCGCGGTCGGTGTCCTTGCGGAGGTCGAGCTTGAGCTGCTTGGGCTGGACGTCCGCGGGGAGGCGGAGTCTGCGTTGCAGGCGTTGGAGATCCGCGGCCAGCGGTGACTGCGGAACCGCTTCGCCGACCTCGCCGAGGCGTTCGCCGACGACGAGCTTGCGGTGGACCAGTTGGAGCGGGACCTCGTCGCCGCCGCAGAGGACGGCGAGCGCCGCCTCGTTCACCTCGCTGAGGCCCGCACTCGGGCGTTCCCTCAGCGCGGCAAGGGTTTCCGCGAGCCGGACGGCTTCCACGGCACTCGCGGTCGAGGCCGGGAGGTCTTCTTCCCTGAGCACGGCCGCGGCTTTGGCGAACCAGCGCGGGACCACGTCCTGCTGGTGCTGCCAGAGGTGCGCGTACCAGCCCGGCGAGTCGACGCCCGCGCCATAGCCCGACTCGGCGGCGAGCTGGCCGTGGCTCCACGGGACCCAGGTGCCGGAGATCCTGCGGCGGCGCAGGCCCTTCAGCAACGCGGTGTCGGCGGCGACGGTCGGGCTGGTCAGGAGCGCCGGGACGTGCCAGGCGCCGCAGACGACCACGATCGGACCGTCGGTCTCCTTGCGTGCCTTGCGGATCGTCTGGCGCATGAACGCTTCGCGCCTGAGCGTGCGTTCGCCTACCTCGGCCTCGAACTCCGCGCGCACGGCGACCATGGCCTCGGCGATGGCGTTCGCGAGGTCGATCGGGTCCGACGCGCTGTGCTCGACGACGTCCTCCCACCAGCGTTCCGGGTCGTCGAAGCCCGCGGCCTCGGCGAGCAGGCCGATGGGGTCGACGTTGCCGCTCGGGCCGTCGTCGCCGATCGAGGCCGCCGCCGGCAGGTCGAAGAAGCGTGCGGTGGTGCCGTTCTCGGCTGCGTAGCTGAGTGCCTGCCACTCCGGCGAGAACTCCGCGAACGGCCAGAACGCGGCGTTCTCGGGCTCGGTCTCGTCGTGCAGCAGGATCGCGACCGGCGGCGTGAGGGCGTGGACGTGCTCGAGGAGCGCGTCGGCTTCCGGCGGCCCCTCGATCAGGATGAGCGCCGGTCGTGTCTTCTCCAGCGCCCGCTTGACCATCCGGGCCGAGCCGGGGCCGTGGTGCCGGATGCCGAGGAGGACCGGGTCAGTCACCGCTGGCGTCCAGGCACGCCCGGTAGAGGTCACGCCACTCGGCGCGCTCCTTCAGCACCGTCTCCAGGTACTCCTGCCACACCGTCGCGTCCGACACCCGGTCCTTGATCACCGACCCGATCAGCCCGCTCGCCAGCTCGTCCGCGCCCAGCGTGCCGTCGCCGAAGTGCCCGGCGAGCGCCATGCCGTTCGCGATGACCGAGATCGCCTCCGCCGTGGACAGGCTGCCGCTGGGCTTCTTCAGCTGCGTGCGACCGTCCACAGTGGAACCACCGCGCAGCTCGCGGAAGATCCGCACGACGCGCCGCACCTCGTCCAGTGCCGGCGGTTCGGCGGGCAGCTGCAGCGCCTTGCCGAGCTGCTGCGCACGGGTCACGACGATCTCGACCTCGGCGTCCTCGGTCGCGGGCGGCGGCAGCACGACGGTGTTGAAGCGCCGCGCCAGCGCCGACGACATCTGGTTGACGCCCCGGTCGCGGTCGTTGGCCGTGGCGATGACCGTGAAGCCCGGCACGGCCTGGATCTGCGTGTTCAGCTCGGGGACGGGCAGCGACTTCTCGCTGAGGACGGTGATGAACGAGTCCTGCACCTCGGACGGCATGCGGGTCAGCTCCTCGACCCTGACCACCGCGCCCTGCCGCATGCCCTTCATGACCGGGCTGGGCACCAGCGCGTTCTCGCTCGGCCCCTCGGCGATCAGGCGGGCGTAGTTCCAGCCGTAGCGGACCTGGTCCTCGCTCGTGCCGGCGGTGCCCTGGACCACGAGCGTCGAGTCGCCGCTGATCGCCGCCGCGAGGTGCTCCGACAGCCACGACTTGGCCGTGCCCGGCACACCCACGAGCAGCAGCGCCCGGTCGGTGACCAGCGTGCCCACCGCGACCTCGACCAAGCGCCTCGCACCCACGTACTTCGGCGTGATCACGGTGCCGTCGGGAAGGGTGCCGCCCAGCACGTAGGTGACCACGGCCCGCGGGGACATGCGCCAGTTCGGCGGCCGCTGCCGGTCGTCCTGGGCCGCGACGGCGTCCAGCTCGGCGGCGTACTGCTGTTCTGCCGTCGGCCTGAGCACGGCGGTCACTGGGCCTCCTGGGGCGGTGCTGGTGCGAACGATTCACGCAGGCGGATCCGGAGGCGGAGAACCTCCAGCTCCAGGGAGTTCTCCGGCCAGCGGCGAGTCAGAGCCTCCCAGCTGGCGCCGAGCAGGTCGGCGTCACCCCGCGCGAGCAGCACCGCCGGCGGCCTGCCGGACCGCCAGCGCGGGTCGGGCAGCGCGGCGTAGCGGTGCAGCAGCGCGCGGGTCGTCTCCGGCGACCACGGGGCCGGGAGCTGGGCGCAGGCGTGGTCGAGGAGGTCGTAGTGCCAGTTCCGCGACACCGCCACGAGCGCCTGCTCGGCGACCTCGGCGGGCAGCGCGGCCAGCATCTCGAGCTGCTCCATGCCCGTCAGCGTCTCGGCGGCGGCCACGGCCCAGGGTCGCGGATCCTTCGCGGCGGCGAGCTGGTCGGCGACGCCCCTCAGCAGCGCACCGGCCCACGGCCCCCGTCTGAGCATGTCGGCGGCTTTGGCGTCGTCCGCCTTGAGGGTCGAGGTCCAGTACGACGGCGGAACACTCGCGGCCGCGGCCCTGATGCGGCCGGCCACCCCCTTCTCGGAGCCGTCGCGCATGAGATCGCGCTGCTCGGCCGCGTCGGGCTGCCCGGTCCAGAGCTCGTCCGGCCGGATGTCGAGCCCGTCCACGGTGAGGCGCAGGCCGTGGCGCAGGCGGTGGGCCGCGCGGGCGGCGAGGCGCGTGCGCCCCAGCTTGCGCAGGAGCCGGAGGGCCTCGTCGTGGACGGCCGCCGCCTTGTCGTCGAGGGCCGCTTCGAGGAGCCGCTCGTCCTGCGGCCCGAGGCCGGTCTCGAGGGCGCTGATCAGCACCTGCCGATCGGCCGAGCGGCGGGACTCCACGAACTCCCGCGCGATGAACGCGCCGACCTCTCGCGGGTCGGCCTTGCGTTTGCGGCGCAGGGCGCGGACCCGTTGAGCGCTGGGCAGGTCGAGGATCTCTTCGAGCGGGACCTCGTCCACCAGCGGGGCGTTGCCGCTGGCCCAGGACCAGCCAGGACGGGTGTTCGCGAGCCAGCGGCCCCTCGTGCCGAGTACCTCGACCACGGCTGCTCTGAGTCCGGGGCGGGCCGTGCCGAGGGCCAGCAGGGCGGGGAGCATGCGGTGCTCGGCCACGACGCCGCCGGCCTTGGCGAGGGCGCACCACTCGGTCAGGAGGACCTCGTCGTCGAGGCTCATGATCGCCTCGAGGACCGCCCTGGCGGCCGGGCGCGGGAAGTCGGCGGTCTCCTGCGGCGCGGGTGGCAGGGGGTCGGCCTGGACCTGCTGCGGGAGGGTGGCGCCGAACGCGGCCACGCCCAGCGCGGCGCAGTCGGACAGCAGAGCTGCCGGGTCGCCACCGCCTCGGGTGGTGCCGATGAGGAGGTCCTGGACGGTCTTGGACCAGTCGGCCTTCACGGCGCCACCTCCGGGGTGTGGTGGGGGTGGGTCGAACGAGGCACAGCCGGAGTGGACGAGCGGCACGGGTGCGCGGCCTCGATCGGCGAGCGAACGGCCCGGCGGTGAGAGGCGGGGGACGCGGAGAGCCGGACGGCCCGCGGACCGCCCACGGCCGGACGTCCGGCTCGCGGAGGCGCGCTCACGCCACCACCTCCAGCGCGCCGTCGATCGACACCGCGCCCAGCCGCAGGGCGTGGCCGTCCCACAGGCCCCAGGCGTCGAACGGGACGCCGCCGGTCAGCGCCAGGGCCATGTCCAGGCCCGTGTCGTCGCGGACCGGCAGGCCTTGGCCAGAGGCGTCCACCAGGGAGGTGCCGCACAGCCGGACGGAGGCGCAGCCGAGGGGGAACAGGCGTTGCCACGGGTCGGCCGTCAGCATCGGCTCCAGCGCCGCCAGGGCCGCACGCCACGAGGACGGCGCCGGCACCGGGTCCGGCGCGCGGGACCCGGCTAGCTCGCCCAGGGCCACGCGGTCCGAGCCGGGGTAGGGGTGGACCAGCGCCGAGGACTCCTGGCCGTGGGGCAGCAGCGGCACCGGGGCGCCCACCGCGGAGTGGCGGATCGCGACCACCCAGCGGGCCGTCTGGCGGCCCCAGCACCACTGGCGGATGGTGCGGACCCGGCCGTCGTCGGTCTCCAGGCGCAGCAGGGCCACCCAGCGGTCCGAGAGGCCGGGAGAAGACTTGACGCTCTCCTCGGGGACGGTGACGCCCAGGCGGGTGCGCGGCTGCACGAAGCACAGCAGGTGCAGGCCGCCGAGGCGGTCGGCCACGTCGGCGGTCCAGCGCGGGCCCGAGCGGGCGACGATCTCCTGGATCTCGGCGACGGCGGCGGCGATGCCGGGGACCTGGGCGTCGATCATGCGGGCGATGAACGCCTGCCACCACGAGGCCGGACGGCCCGGCAGGGAGGCGATGCCGGCCGAGGCGACGTCGAACAGCCAGTCGCGCAGGCCGTCGATGCCCGAGGACATCGCCAGGGCGCGGTTCGCCGCCGTCTTCTCGCGGGCACGGAGGCGCCGCGCCACGGCCTCAGGCGAGGAGTCGAGCTCACGGGCCGCCCGCCGCTCGGTCCACTCGGAGACCCACTCGGGCGGCGCGGCGTCGGGGATGTCGAGCTCCTGCAGGCTCACCGCGTGCTTGCAGGGGAACTTGCGGGAGGGGCACGTGCACTTCGCCGAGCCCGCCGCCAGGTCGACGCACACGCGGTACGGCACGGAGCCGGAGCCCGTGTAGAGGCCCCACAGCACCGGCAGGGCCTTGCCCAGGCCCTGCCAGCGCATCGGAACGGCTCGTGTCCTCACGGGTCCAAAGTAGCGAGGACCCCCGACAGAAATCAGGCCGGACCGCGACGGGCCCACGTCCACGCGTAAGCCGGGTCCTCACAGGCCTCCGCCGCCTCGCCCAGCTCCAGCGGGCGGAACGTGTCGACCATGACCGCGGTCTCGTCGAAGTAGTCCACGCCCAGCGACGCTTCGACGGCGCCGGGCTGCGGGCCGTGCGTGCAGCCGGACGGGTGCAGCGACATCGAGCCGATGCCGATGCCGGAACCCTTGCGCGCCTCGTAGTTGCCGCCCACGTAGAACATCAGCTCGTCCGAGTCGACGTTCGCGTGGTTGTACGGCACCGGCACGGCCAGCGGGTGGTAGTCGACCTTGCGCGGGACGAACGAGCACACGACGAAGTTCGGGCCCTCGAACGTCTGGTGCACGGGCGGCGGCTGGTGCACGCGGCCGGTGATCGGCTCGAAGTCGCGGATGTTGAACGCCCACGGGTACAGGTGCCCGTCCCAGCCGACGACGTCGAACGGGTGGTTCGCGTAGGTGAAGCGCGTGAGGCCCGCACGGTGCCGCACGAGCACGTCGACGTCCTCCCCTTCCACCACCAACGGCTCCTCAGGCCCCCGGAGGTCGCGCTCGCAGTACGGCGAGTGCTCCAGGAACTGGCCGGCCTTCGACAGGTACCGGCGAGGCGGCCCGATGTGCCCGGTCGCCTCCAGCACGAGCAACGACATCGGCGACGACGGCACCACCCGGTAGGTGCACGAGGTCGGGATCACGACGTAGTCGCCGTCACCGACCTCCAGCGCGCCGTAGATCGTCTCGACGACACCGGAGCCACTCTGCACGTACAGCAGCTCGTCACCGAAAGCGTTGCGGTACAACGGAGAAGGCACGGAAGCGACCACGAAACCGATGGTCACGTCCGGGTTCCCGAACAGCTTCCGGCGCCCGGTGACGGCGTCGACCTCGTCAGAAGCCCAGGTCAGGTCCGTGGTCTTGAAGTGCCGCGGCTTCAACGGCAGGTTCGGCGCGATGGTCCCGCGCTCGTCCTTCACCGTCTCCGCGTTCACGATCGCCGTCGGCAGGTGCCGGTGGTAGAGCAGGGCCGAGTCGGCCGAGAATCCCTCGACCCCCATCAGCTCTTCCGCGTAGAGGCCACCGTCCGGTTTGCGGAACTGGGTGTGGCGCTTTCGGGGGATCTCTCCCACCTGGCGGTAGTAGGCCATGAGTGCTCTCCGGGCGTTCGACTATCGGACATCTTTGTTCAGTTGGCGGTACACGGCTAGCGTGTCAGCCGTGTCAAGCGCTGTCGAACTCCGTGCGCCCGGTCCGCGCGGTACTCCGCCCCTGCTCGCGAGGCTTGTGGACGATGCCGCGCTGTTCCCTCCGGGGAACGCGCCGATGCCCGACGCGGTGCGCGGGCACCTCGACGGACGAGTCGGCGAGTGGTCCGGCGTCATGGGTCTCTTCCTCTGTCCTGCCTCCCGTCTCGCCGAGTTGATCACCGAGCTCATCAAGGTGAAGCCGGCCAAACCCATCGCACTGTCACTCGTGATCGACACCGGCCTCGGCGGCGTGCCGAAGGCCGTGTCCATCGTCGAGTCGAGAAGCGAGCTACTGGCACTGCGCATGGTCGAGATGCCCGCACCGTCCGATGTGGACGAGGTGTGGCTCGAGCGCGTGTCCGAGTTCGTGCCCGAGGACGTCATCCGCGTCGTCGAACCCCGCCGCGGCGGGGCTGAGTGGCTCGACGGCGTCCGCCGGGTGATCGAACACGGCAGCTGGCCCAAGCTGCGCTGCGGCGGCTTGAGCCAGGAGAACTTCCCGAGCGTCGAGGAGGTCGCGGACTTCCTGTCCGTGGTCAGTGGCGGCGGCGTCGCGTTCAAGGCGACGGCGGGCCTGCACAAGGCCGTCCGCCACACCGACGAGCAGGGCTTCACCCACCACGGCTTCCTGAACCTCCTCGTCGCGACGGCGAGGTCCCTCAGTGGCCGCGACGTCCGCGAGGCGCTGGCGAGCACCGACGCCGAGGCGCTCACCGCCGAGGCCAAGGCGCTCAGCGACCAGGCCGCCCACGCCGTCCGCGGCGTGTTCGCGAGCTACGGCTCGTGCTCGCTCGCCGAACCTGTCGCCGACCTCGAGGGGCTTGGACTGCTGTGAGCTGGATCAGCGACCCGAACTTCACCGAAGACCAGCCGTTCGGACCGCAGACCCTCCCCTACGGCGTCGTCGACGGGGGCGTGGCGGTCCGCGTCGGCGACCAGGCGTTGCTCCTGAAGAGCCTCGCCCTGGGCAAGTGCAGCGAGTACGTGCAAGGTGATTCGCTGGACCCGCTGCTGAAGGCCGGGCGCCCGGTCTGGAGCGCGCTGCGCGCCAAGCTCAAGGAGATCGTCACGGCGACGTCCGCCCCCAAGGGCGCGGAGCTCGTCGGGATCGAGACCGCGAAGCTGCCGTTCACCGTCGGCGACTACGTGGACTTCTACTCGAGCAGGCACCACGCGGAGAACGTCGGGAAGATGTTCCGCCCCGACGGCGACCCGCTCACGCCGAACTGGACGCACCTCCCGATCGGCTACCACGGCCGCGCGGGCACGGTGTACGTCTCCGGGACGGAGATCGTCCGCCCGAACGGCCAGAAGCGCGGCAGCGAGGGCCCGAAGTTCGGTCCCTCCGAGCGCCTCGACATCGAGGCCGAGGTCGGCTTCGTCTGCGGCGGTCCGCAGGCGGCCAACGTGTCCACCAGCAGGGCCGCCGAGCACGTCTTCGGCGTCGCCCTGGTCAACGACTGGTCGGCGCGCGACATCCAGGCCTGGGAGTACCAGCCGCTCGGCCCGTTCCTCGCCAAGTCGTTCGCCACCTCGATCGGCGCGTGGATCACGCCGCTCGAGGCGTTCTCGGTCGCACGCGTCCCGACGCCGCCGCTGCCGAACAAGCTGCACGACTACCTGACCTGCGATCAGCCGTGGGGCCTGGACATCACCATCACGGTGGAGCTGAACGACACGATCGTCGCGCGGCCCCCGTTCCGGGAGATGTCGTGGTCTTTTGTGCAACAGCTGGCCCACATGACGGTGAACGGGGCTACGGTGCGCCCAGGTGATCTGTTCGCCTCCGGCACGGTCTCCGGACCGGAGCGCACCGAGCGGGGCTCGTTCCTCGAGCTCAGCTGGGGTGGCAAGGAACCGTTCAAGCTCGACGACGGCTCCACGAGGTCCTTCCTGGAAGACGGCGACACGGTCAGGCTGACGGCGACGGCGCCCGGTGAGGGCGGTTCCGTGGTCGGTCTCGCCGAGGTGGTGGGAACAGTTCGGAGTGCGTGATGGTCGGAGCGACGAAGGAGAGCTCGCTGACCCTGGAACGGGGTCTGGCGCTGCTCCAGGCGGTCGCTGAGGCGGAGTCCGAGGCACCGTCGATCTCGGAGCTCGCCACGGCCATCGGCGCGTCCAGGGCCGCGGTCTACCGGCTCCTCGTGCCCCTCCAGGCGCGCGGTCTCGTGCGCCGGGAGGGTTCGAAGGTCCGGCTCGGCCTGGGCGTGCTGAGGCTCGCCTCCAACGTCCTCCCCCAGCTGCGGATGGCGGCGAACCCGGCGCTGCGCGAGCTCGCCGAGAAGGTCGGCGCCACCGCGCACCTGACCGTCGCGGACGGCACCGAGGCGCAGGCCGTCGCCGTCGTCGAACCGTCGTGGACCGCCTTCCACGTGGCGTACCGGGTGGGTTCCCGCCACCCGGTGCACCGCGGGGCGGCCGGCAAGGCCATCTCCCAACCCACCGACACCTGGGTCGTCTCCTCGGGCGAGCTGCAGCCGAACGCGTTCGGCGTCGCGGCACCGGTGCGCGGCGTCTCCGGCCTCAGGGCGTCCGTTGGCGTCGTGGCACTGGAGAAGCTCGACGCGGACATCGTCGGCCCTCACGTCGTGCGTGCGGCCGAAGAAGTGGCGGCGGCTCTCAAATGAGCGACGAACGGCTGCGGCGCTGGCGGCTGCTCCTGGGTCCGAGCGCGGAAGACGTGTCCGAGCTCGGCGAGGACGACCAACGACGTGATGGCGCGCTCACGGGCCTCTACGGCGGCGGTGGCGATCGTGGTGCCGGTCTCGGCGCCAGCTCACCTCAACTGCACCGGTGGCTCGGTGACGTCCGCAAGTACTTCCCCACGTCCGTCGTGCAGGTCATGCAACGGGACGCGGTCGAGAAGCTCGGCCTCAAGCAGTTGCTGCTCGAACCGGAGCTGCTCCAGTCCGTCGAGCCGGACGTGAACCTCGTCAGCACCCTGCTGCAGCTCTCCCGCGCCATCCCGGCCCGCACCCGCGACACCGCGAAGGCCGTGGTGCGCAAGGTCGTCGAGGACATCGAGAAGCGCCTGCAGGACCGGCTCGTCGAGGCGGTTCGCGGCGCGGTAGACCGCTCCAGGCGCACCAGAAGACCGCAGCTGCAGGACGTCGACTGGGCCACGACGATCAAGGCGAACCTGAAGAACTACCAGCCACAGCACAAAACCGTCATCGTCGAGGACCTGATCGGGCACCGCAGGCGCAGCCGGACGGCGGCGATGCGGGACGTGATCCTGCTCGTCGACCAGTCCGGTTCGATGGCGGAGTCCCTGGTGCACGCGGCCGTGCTCGGTTCGGCGCTCGCGAGCATCCGGTCGGTCTCGACGCGGCTCGTCGTGTTCGACACCGAGGTCGCGGACCTGACCGACCAGCTCAGCGACCCGGTGGACCTGCTGTTCAGCGCCCAGCTCGGCGGCGGCACGGACATCAACCGCGCGGTCGCCTACGCCCAGACGGTCCTGCGCAGGCCCACCGACACGGTCGTCGTGATCATCAGCGACCTCTACGAGGGCGGCTCGGAGACCGAGTTGCAACGCCGGGTGCGCGAACTGGTCGCGAGCGGCGTCACGGTCGTGAACCTGTTGGCGCTCAGCGACTCCGGCACGCCCGCCTACGACCACGAACTGGCCGCGAAGCTTTCCGCGCTGGGAGCGCCCGCGTTCGCCTGCACGCCGGACAAGTTCCCCGAACTGCTGGCGGCGGCGCTGCGCAAGGACGACCTCACGCAGTGGGCGGAAGCCGAAGGCATCGCAACGGGCCGTTAGGGCGTGTCCCGTGAGTCCGTTCGATGAGAGTCACGGTCGAGAGTCCCGGAGGCGGTGCCGCCGCGACGCCCTCATACCGGGCGTATTCGGGCGTTGCGGCGGTGCCGCCTCCGGGGCCCTCGGCCGCGACTATCGCGGACGAGACTCACGGGACACGCCCTACCGGTCCACGACCCGTCCGCGCGTGAGGAACGCGAGCCCGCGCGTCATCGCGACGACACGCCCGCGTTCGTCCGGGCCGGCGATCCAGATCCGCCGGGTGTGCCGGACCAGCACGCGCGCCCGCTCCGGCAGTTCGGGCAGCCGCAGGTTCATCTCCGAGTCGGCGACCCGCAGGTACGCCTGCCGCCCGATGCGCCGGCCCGCCACGAAGCTCACCGAGACCGGGCGGAACGGGAACCGCTCGATCAGCTCGACGGTGCCGCGGCGCGTGAAGAAGTGCCGCAACCCCGGCGCGGCCAGTTCCAGCACCACCGGCACGGACAGCACGGTGAGCCAGATCCGGTCGACCACGAGCACGACGCCGAGCACGGCGAGGCCGAGGAAGATGTGCCCGACCGCGCGACGATCCGCCCGCGCAAGGCAGGTGTCGCTCCACCCCGTGGTCACGTGCACGTCCATTGACATAGCCCGCTAGATGATCATCGAAACACGCGCGCGGTAATCAGTTGGGGTACTCCCCGGAAGGTCACGACGGTGTTGCCCGCGGCGTCCGGCGGCACGAACCACACGCGGCGGTGCCGGGCGATTCGCCCGCGCAGCAACGGACCCACGCGAAGGGTGAGCAACATCGGCGGCTGCCCCAGCACGACCAGCCGGCCGCCCTCCCACTTCGCCTGCGCGAAAATCCACGGTTCCCCCTCCGGCAAGCGCACCGGGCGCCGCCGCGTCACCATCAGCAGAACGGCCGCGGCGAAGAACAACAGCACCAACGCCACCGGAGAGGACCACGACCACACCAGCACGAGAACGAACTGGAGCACGAAGGCCGCACCGGCGAGAACCGTCCACATCAGGGCACGCCGGCTCGCCCGGTCCACGCAGTGCCGGGTCCACCGATCGTCGAGCGCCGTCACCTCGGTGGACGGCTTGTTGGGCACGACCACGCGTCCACCGTACAGGTGACGCTTCCCCTGATGACCATGGCTAAGTTAGGCTTGCCTAACCTCGAGGAGGTGGAGCGGTGACCGACACCCAGACCAGGCGCCCACCGGCGCCGCACGCCGCGGAGCGGGCTCGCACGATCGCGGCTCGCCACGGTCAGGCCGCCCTGCTCCCTCAGGCGGGATCCCGCACCAGCCCGCTGTTCCACCACGTGCGCCCGTGCGGGTCGACGATCTTGCTGCTGCCCGACGAACATCCGCTGGTCGGGCAGCTGTGGCAGAGCCCGCGCACCGAGGTGACGGCGATGCTGGAGATCGCCGACCAGGCCCCGGTGGCGTTGCGCGAACCCGTCCGCGGCCTGCTGTGGCTCACCGGCTGGGTCTCCGCGCTGGAGGGCGAGGAGGCGCGCGAGGAGGTGCTGGCCGTCGCCGACGTGCGCCCGGACCACCGGCTGCTCGACGCGGGCCACGGCGCCACGGTGCTGAGGCTCACACCCGCGTCGATGGTGATCGCGGACGCCGAGGGCACGTCGTCGATCCGGCCGGAGCAATTCGCGAGCGCGACGCCGGACCCGTTCTGCCGCAACGAGGACAACTGGCTGCGGCACCTGGAGGCCGCGCACCGCGACGTCGTCGGCCAGCTCGCCCGCCATCTGCCGGAGGAGCTGCGGAGTGGCCACGTGCGGCCGCTCGGGCTCGACCGGTTCGGGCTGCGGCTGCGGGTCGAGGCCGAGTGCGACGACCACGACGTGCGGATCGCGTTCTCCAAGCCGGTCAGCACGGCTCAGGAGCTCGCCGCGGAGCTCCGCCGGCTGATGGGCTGTCCGTTCCTCTCGCAGAGGTGACCACGGCGGTAGCGTCACGCAGGTGATCGAACCCGCGGTGATCCCCGACGCCGAGAAGCGCGGTTACCAGCTCGAGCTGCTGATCGTCTTCAGCATGACGCTCGGGCTGTCCGGCCTGCGCAGCCTCGTGCGGTTGGTCGACAGCCTGTTGCAGCCGACGCCGCTCAACGAGCAGTCCGTCGCGATCAACGTCCCGCAGGCGCGCGCCGACCTGCTGGACCTCGTGGCTCAGCTGCTCGGCGTGCTGCAGCTCGCCGCGTGGGGCGGCATCGGCCTGTACCTGTTGTGGCGCACGGGGATCAAGCTGCGCGTCATCGGTCTCGACGGCACCCGCAAGCGCGCGGACGCCCTCGGCGCGCTGGGCCTGGCCGCGATCATCGGCATCCCCGGGCTGGCGTTCTACTTCGCCGCCTGGGCGCTCGGGCTGAACCTCGCCGTTCAGCCGTCCACTCTGGACAACCAGTGGTGGATGAGCGTGGCGCTGATCCTCGCCGCCGCCGGCAACGCGTGGGCGGAGGAGGTGCTCGTCGTCGGGTACCTGATCACGCGGCTGCGGCAGCTCGGGTGGCGGCAGTACACGGCGCTGTTCGCGGCGGCCGTGCTGCGCGGCTCGTACCACCTCTACCAGGGCTTCGGCGGGTTCGTCGGCAACCTCGTCATGGGCCTGGTGTTCGGTGTCTACTGGCAGCGGACCGGGCGGCTGTGGCCGTTGGTGGTGGCCCACACGATCCTCGACGTGGTCGCCTTCGTCGGCTACACAATGTTGCGCGGCAAAGTGAGCTGGTTGCCTTAATGAATCGACCGCCGAACGCGAATTGATGCGCTATTCGTTGCGGATCAGGCCTCCGCAGCGGCGATTTGCGCTGTTCAGGGTTACGCTCGTCCGGTGACTGCGCACACGATCGCTGAGACCGAAGCACTCCCGGACGCCGCGCCCCGCGTGGACAGCGAGGTCGGCCCGCTGCGCACGGTGTTGCTGCACCGGCCGGGCAACGAGCTCAAAAGGCTCACCCCGCGCAACAACGACCAGCTGCTGTTCGACGGCGTGCCGTGGGTCGGCAGGGCCCAGGAGGAGCACGACGCGTTCGCCGCGACGCTGACCTCCCGCGGCGTCGAGGTACTACTGCTGGCCGACGTGCTGGTGCAGGCCCTGGAGGACAACCGCGCGCGCATCGCGGGCATCCACAGCGCCGTCAACGAGCGCCGCCTCGGCATCGACCTGGCCGACGCGCTGCGCAGCCACCTCTCGTCGCTGGACGCACCGCAGCTCGCCCAGGTGCTGATGACCGGCATGACGTTCGAGGAGATGCCGGCCGCCGAGGGCGCGTCGCTGGTGCGCAGGATGCACCTGCCGATCGACTTCGCCGTCGACCCGCTGCCGAACCTGCTCTTCACCCGCGACTCGTCGGTCTGGGTGGGCGACCGCGTGGCCATCACGTCGCTCGCGCTGCCCGCCCGCGACCGCGAGACGACGCTGACCGACCTGATCTACGCCTACCACCCGCGGTTCCGCCGCACGGGCCGCGCGTACGGCGCCCACTCGGCCCCGCTGGAGGGCGGTGACGTGCTGCTGCTCGCGCCGGGCGTGATCGCCATCGGTGTCGGCGAGCGCACCACCCCGGCGGGCGCGGAGTCGTTCGCGCGCTCCGCCCTGGCCGACGGTCTCGCGCACACGGTGCTGGCGGTGCCGATCGAGCAGGAACGCGCCACCATGCACCTCGACACCGTCTGCACGATGGTCGACCGCGACGCCGTGGTGATGTACCCGGCGATCAGGCACACGCTGACGGCCTACCCGCTGCGCTCCGACGGTGACGGCGGCGTGCGCGTCGACGGCCCCGTGCCGTTCCTGGAGGCGGCGGCCGAGGCGATGGGCATCGAGCGGCTGCGCGTGATCGACACGGGCCTGGACACCGTCACGGCCGAGCGCGAGCAGTGGGACGACGGCAACAACACGCTGGCGGTCGGCCCCGGCCTCGTCGTGGCGTACGAGCGCAACGTCGAGACGAACGAGCGCCTGGAGGACGCGGGCGTCGAGGTGCTGCGGATCGCCGGTTCGGAGCTGGGCTCGGGCCGCGGCGGACCCCGGTGCATGTCCTGCCCGATCGACCGCGCGCCATTGGTGTGATCGTTAGGAATGCCTAACCTTTGTTTGGATTACCTTTCCAAACAAAGGTTAGCTTTTCCTGGAATGCGGGAACAACCGTTTTGGGTTAACGTACTCCACATGGCCTCGAACGTGAAGAAGATCCTGTCCAAGAAGTCGCGGTTCCACGAGCTCCTGCAGACTCAGGTCGGCAATGAGTTCTCCGCTTCCCAGCAGTACATCGCGCTCGCCGTGTGGTTCGACAACGAGGACCTTCCGCGCCTCGCGTCGCACTTCTACAAGCAGGCCCTCGAAGAGCGCAACCACGCCATGATGATCGTGCAGTTCCTCATGGACAACGACATCCCGGTCGCCATTCCCGGCACCACTGCGCCGATCAACGAGTTCAAGGCGCCGCGCGACCTCGTCGACCTCGCCCTGCGCCAGGAGCAGCTGGTCACCGACCAGATCGTGGCGCTGGCGAAGGCCGCCCGCGAGGAGGGCGACTACATCGGCGAGCAGTTCATGCAGTGGTTCCTCAAGGAACAGGTCGAGGAGGTCTCCTCGATGAAGACGCTTCTCACGATCATGGACCGCGCCGACGGCAACATGTTCTACGTGGAGACGTTCCTGACCCGCGAAACCGTGGGCGACGAGGGTTCCGACGCCGGTGCGCCCACGGCCGCCGGTGGCACGGTCTGAAATTTTTCTTCGCACGGTTGAGTGCCTGATCACAAAGGCCCGTCTCACCTTTCGGGTGGGCGGGCTTTTTCAGGTGTTGAGCCGGGCGGCCTGGCGGGTGAGATATTCCCGCTCGGCGAGGTTCGACGCTTTCTCCGCCGCCACGACGTAGAGCCGCGCGGCCGTTCGCCGGTCGCCGTCGCGTTCGTGGAGGTATGCCGCCACCGCCGAGTAGCGGGGTAGCGAGTCGTCCAGTTCGGCCAGCGCCTTCAGCCCGGCACGTGGCCCGTCGGCCTCCCCCACCGCCACCGCCCGGTTGAGCCGCACGACGGGACTGTCGGTCAGCTTCGCCAGCTCGTCGTACCACTCGACGATCTGCACCCAGTCGGTCTCGTCGGCCCGCGGCGCGTCCGCGTGCAGTGCCGCGATGGCCGCCTGCGCCTGGAACTCGCCCAGCCGGTCCCGCGCGAGTGCCGCCTGCAGGATCTCGACGCCCTCGGCGATCAGCCGCGTGTCCCACTTCCCGCGGTCCTGCGCGGCGAGCGGCACCAGGGTGCCGTCGCTCGCCGTCCGGGAAGCGCGCCTGGCGTGGTGCAGCAGCATCAGGGCGAGCAGGCCCGCCACCTCGGGGTGGTCGATCGCCGCCGCGAGCTGCCGGGTGAGCCGGATGGCCTCGGCGGCCAGGTCGACGTCGCCGGAGTAGCCCTCGTTGAACACGAGGTACAGCACGCGCAGCACGGTGGCGACGTCGCCGGGCTGGTCGAACCGGACGTCGGCGACCGTCTTCTTGGCCCGGCTGATGCGCTGGCCCATCGTCGCCTCGGGCACCAGGTAGGCCTGCGCGATCTGGCGCGTGGTCAGCCCGCCGACGGCTCTGAGCGTGAGCGCGACGGCCGACGACGGCGTCAGCGACGGATGCGCGCACAGGAAGTAGAGCTGCAACGTGTCGTCGGTGCTCTGAGCCGGCCCCGGCTCCGGTTCTGCGTCGACGAACTCCTCACGCCTGCGCCGTGCCGTCTCCGCTCTCGTGGCGTCGAGGAACTTGCGCCAGGCCGCCGTGACCAACCAGCCCTTGGGATCCCGCGGCGGGTCCGCCGGCCACACGCGGACGGCCTCGACCAGCGCGTCCTGCACGGCGTCCTCGGCCGCCGCGAAGTCTGCTCCGCGACGGACGAGGATGCCGAGCACGGCCGGCGTGAGGCTCCTGAGCAGCGCCTCGTCCACTTCTCACTCCGTGATCGTCGGCGCGTTGCCGTAGAACGGGCGGAGCTCCAGCCACTCGTGGATCGGCTTGCCGTCCTTGCCCGGCGCCGCCGACAGCTCCCCGGCCAGCTCCAGCGCCCGCTCGTAGCTGTCGACGTCGATCACCATCCACCCGGCGATGAGGTCCTTCGTCTCCGCGAACGGTCCGTCGGTGACCGGCGGCCGCCCCTCGCCGTCGTAGCGGACCCACGTGCCCTCCTGCGCGAGCGCCTGGCCGTCCACGAACTCGCCGCTGTCCTTCAGCCGGTCGGCGAAGTCGTTCATGTACTGGATGTGCGCGGTGATCTCGTCGGGGGTCCACTGGTCCATCGGCACGTCGTTCGCCGGTGCCGGAGCGCCGCGGTAGTGCTTGAGCAGCAGGTACTTGGCCATCTCGGGTCATCTCCCTCGTTGCTGTCGCGACCTATCCTGGCCGCTTCCACCACGGGGACGGCGCCGAAACGCGGATCTCGACATGGTCGGCCGAGATCTTTTCGCCTGGTTGTGGCAAGCCTCGCACTACCTTGGGTGCGGGACCGTTGCGCTGCCGGGCAGCGGCAGCGAGTACCACAATGCCGTTCGAAAAGATCAGTCGTTCACATCGGGGGAGTTTCGATGACCTACCCACCGCAGCCGCCCGGTCCTTACGGCCAGCAACCGCCGCCCGGCTACGGCCAGCAGCCCGGCCCATATGGCCAGCAGGGACCGCAAAGCGGTGGCTTCCCGCAGCAGGGCTACGGGCAGCCCGGTCCGTACGGCCAGCAGCCCGGCTACGGCGGGTTCGGCGGCCCGCCGCCCAAGAAGAGCAACGCCGGCCTGATCATCGGCGTCGTCGTCGGCGTGCTGGTGCTGGTCGGCGGTGGCATCACCGCGGCCGTCATGCTCTCCGGCAACGACTCCGGCGGCTCCACCACCGCGTCATCCGACTCGGGCGACAGCAGTTCGGGCGACGCCGACGCCGATGTCAGGAAGGTCGCGCAGGACTACATCGCCGCGGTCACCGCCAAGAACGAGAGCAGGATCAAGTCACTGTCCTGCAAGGCGGTGCTCGACGAGTACGAGGAGCTGGCGAAGTCCGCCACGCCGGAGCAGAAGAGGCTGGTGGAGGAACTGGAGAACGCGCCCTCGCCCCGGATCACCTACAAGGGCGCCACCGTGTCCGGCAGCGAGGCGAAGGTCAGGTTCAACACCGTCACGTCCTACGGTGGTCAGCCCCAGTCGACCGATGTCGAGTACACGTTCAAGAAGGAGTCTGGCAAGTGGACGTACTGCCAGCTCATCAAGGACCTGAAGCTGCCTGGAATGAAGTGACCTGACGTCGCACCTCGGCCTGGGTCCCGGGGCTCGCCCCACCCTCGCCCCGGCGGGACTTCGGCAGGCTCAGGCGGTGGTGCAGTCGTTGGCGGCCAGGCGCATCAGGACCGTGGTCACCTTCGTGCCGTCGTTCTCGAAGACGTACGACCATCTCGGTGTCGCGGCCATCTGCACGACCAGGCTGGAACCGTTCTGCGCGGCGGTCGGATAGGCGTCCTTCACCTCGGTCACCGTCGAGCCGACGCCGATGTTCTTGGTCGTCTTGGCGTAGCTCGGCACAGTGATCCGCACGATCCCCTCGGCCGGCGAGATGATCACGGCGTTGCCGTCCGCCACCGTCTTCGTCGCGTAGGCCTTGCACCTGTTGTCCGGGTCGGCCGCGCTGCCGGGTTCGACCAGCGATCCGGTCTTCAGCGCGTCGGCCTCGGACATCCCGAGAGCAAGCGTGCCGTACCGGCCCGGCTGCGCCTCCGGGGTGGCCGGCGACGACGCGGTGCTGGAGCGCGGTTTGCTCGGAGATCCGGTGTTCGGGCCGCCGGGGTTGCCGCCGTTGGTCGCCGGTGGCTGCTCGACGGTCTTGGTCACCGTCGAGGTGACCGTGCTGACCGACGGCGGGGGCGGGGTCGTCGTGGCACCCGAGGACGCCGTCTGCAGGAGCGCGCCGACCGGGCTGTCCGCACTCAGCAGGCCCAGCTGGGGCACCCCGAGACCGAGACCGATCAGGGCCACCACGACGAACGCGCCGGAGACGGCGGTGCGCCGGCGGCGGCGCCGGTCGGCACCGCGGACCACCGCCTCGGTCGAGACCGGCGTGGAGTGGACGTCCAGCCGATCGTCGCTGAAGAGCTTGCGCAGCTCGTCGTCGAGGTCGTCCACCGGTCAGTCCCTTCCCAGGCGTGTTCGCAGATTCGCCATCGCCTTGCTGCTCTGGCTCTTCACCGTGCCGCACGAGATTCCGAGGGCGTGCGCGATCTCGGCCTCCGAGAGGTTCTCGTAGTAGCGCAGGACGATCACCGCGCGCTGCCGTGGCGGCAGTTCGCGCAGCGCCTGCCAGAGCGGTTCGTTCTCGAGCCTGCTCAGCTCGGGTGGCACCGCGCCGTTGTCGGGGAAGTCCGCGACGAGACTTTCCCGGCGGCGCCGGCGCCAGATGCTGATGTGCGTGTTCGCCATCGCGCGGCGGACATAAGCCAGCGGGTCGTCACCCTTGCGTTGCACGGCGAGCCAGCGTGAGCCGACCTTCTCCAGCACGGACTGCACGAGATCGGCCGAGTCGTGCGGGTTACCGGTGAGCGCATGGCCATATCGCAGAAGTCCGGGCATCGACATGCGCACGAACTCAGCGAAATCCCCCACGGCTTCCGCTCTTCCCCCGCCGCTTTCGGCGGCCAACTCCAGCTGCAGCACCGCCGTCACGGCACACCCCCTCCCCTGAAGCAGCGAACTGACTTCGGGGAGTTCACGCCCGGACGCGCGGAACGGTTGCCTTACTCAATCACAGAACGGCAACGGCTTCCGGCAGGACGAACGAGCCGTCCGGCCGGCACGGGAAGTCGTGGGTCTCCAGCACCGCCGCGACCGGGATCGGGCCGTAGACGTGCGGGAACCACAGCGGTGAGTCCGCCACCGCCTCCCACCTGACCGGCACGTCGAGCAGCTTCGGGTCGATGACGAGCAGCAGCAGCCCGCTCTGCCCGTGGAAGAACCTGCCCGCCGTCACGTGCACGACACCGCGGTCGGAGCAGTGCACGAACTCCTCGCCGGCGGCGGGCGAGATGGAACCGGCCGACCGGGCAGCAGCCCAGCCGGCCGTCGAGATGATGTGCAGCAGCACTTATCCACAACTTCCTGTGGACAACGTTGTGGACAACGCTGTGGACGGACCTACCGGAGGGTGATCTGACGGCCGCGGAGGCCGTCCCGGGCCCGGCGCTCGGCGTCGCTCAGCGGCTCGTCGGAGGCCAGCGCCTCCAGCAGGCGCCGGCCCAGTGCCTCGGCCGGCTCGGCCCACTCGCGGGCGTGCATCTCGCGGTCCAGGTCCCAGACCGGCACGAGCAGGCCGTGCGCACGGAACGACCCGGCGTACCGGGAACCCTCGCCGAGGTCGAGCTCGCCGCGGGCGGCCAGGCGCGCCATCGCGGGCAGCAGCTTCTCCTCCGGCTCCGGGCGGACCCAGCGCAGGTGCGCCTTGTCGCCCGCGTCCACCCAGTACGCGGCCTTCACGCCGGGGGCGTCGAGGCGCTCGGTCGGCAGGATCGCGGCGTTCGCGCGCTCCAGCGACAGCGCGACGTCACCGGTCGGCTCGGTGCCCTCCGGCATCCACCAGATGAAGTCGGTGTGCAGCACGGGCGTGATGTCGGCCTCGGGGTCGAGCAGGTCCTGCAGCCGGCCGGGGTTCTCGCCGTTGTCCGGCCCGACGACCGGCAGCACGTCACCGGTCTTCGCCTGCTGCGCCCACTGCAGCGCCCGCGCCAGGTCGCGGCTGATGTCACCGGACCGCGTCTGGACCTGCAGCCCCACGAACGGCACGTCGTCGCCGCGGATCAGGCCGGCGGCGGCCATGGGCAGCACGGTCGCCAGCGTGACCTCGCGCCCGTCCTTGACCGGCAGCTTCACGATCGCCGACGGCACGAACTCGCGCAGCGCGATCAGCTCGCACTCGGCGGCCAGCCCCTCGAACGGCCGGGACACGATCACGTCGGTCGCGCCGCCGGGCGCGCCGTGGCAGGCCTTGTAGCGCTTGCCGGACCCGCACGGGCAGGGCTGCTTCGGGTTGATCCCGTCCTTTGGTGCGTCCTTGACCGCGGTCCGCTTGGCCACCTCGGCCCCTCCTCGTGCTCGGGCTTGTCTAGGTCGCCAAGTTAGCCGTCAACAGGCGGCGGGTGTTCGCCGGGGCGTTCGTCGCGAGGTAGCGGACCCCCAGGTCACGGCACAGCGCGATGTCCTCGGCGCCGTCCACCGTCCACACGTACGTCTCGTGACCGGCACGCTTGGCCCGATCGACGTAACCGGGGTCGTTGCGCAGCATGTGCACGCCCGGCCCGGTGTAGTCGGCGAACGGCGGCAGCGCGCCGCCGCGATACCGGCCGAGGCGGTCGAGCAGCAGCACCGTGCGGATGTCCGGTGCCTGCTCGCGGAACGCCTTCACCGCCGTCGGCGAGAACGACATCATGACGATCTGCGAGCTCAGCCCGTGCTTCTTCAGCGCCTCGGCGAGCTTGCCTTCGATCTCGTTGCGGTACCGGACCGGGTGCTTGGTCTCGACGAAGAGCTCCACGGACGAGCCCTTGACCAGGTCCAGCAGCTCGTCGAGCACCAGCAGGTCCGCGGGCTGGCCGTGGCGATGCCAGCTGCCGTAGTCGAACTTCCGCAACTCGGCGAGCGTGAGCGCGCTGACCGTGCCACGGCCGTTCGACGTGCGGGCAAGCGTGCGATCGTGCACACACACGATCTCGCCGTCACGCGACAACCGGATGTCGCACTCCAGCCCGTCCGCTCCCTCCTTCAAGGCCAGCTCGTAAGCGCCGATGGTGTGCTCAGGACGGTCGGTGGACGCGCCACGGTGCGCGACGATCGAGGGCTGCTGCACACACCAGACGATAGTTCCTGCGCAACAATTTGAGTCATCAATCAAATTGACGTGGACGAAACGCCGATCGCGACTTACCGTCCCGCCTTGTGACGTTCGACCAGCGTGATCCCGAGTTCATCGCCGACCCGTACCCGGCCTTCGCCGCCCTCCGCGAAGCCGGTGAGGTGCACCACCACGAGCAGATGGGTGTCGCGGTCGCCGTCTCGCACGCCGCCTGCTCCACGGTGCTGCGGCACCGCTCGTTCGGCCGGATCTGGTCGGACGCGAAGCCGGTCGAGCAGTTCATGGCGTTCAACCTCCTGCACCGCAACTCGATGCTGGAGAACGAGCCGCCCACCCACACCCGCCTGCGCCGCCTGGTCGCCGCCGCGTTCGGCCGCGGCCACGTCGAACGCCTGCGTCCCTGGGTCGCCGACCTGGCCGACCGGCTGGTCGACGAACTGGTCGCCAAGATCTCCGGCCAGGGCCAGGGCGACCTGCTCGCCCACGTCGCCGCACCACTGCCGGTCGAGGTGATCGCCGAACTGCTCGGCGTCCCTCAGCAGGACCGCTACCTGCTGCAGCCGTGGTCGAACGCCATCGTGAAGATGTACGAGTACGGCCTTCCCGCCGAACAACAGGCCCTGGCGGAACGCGCCTCCACCGAGTTCGTCGCCTACCTGCGCGAACTGATCCCGTTGCGCCGCAAGAACCCCGGCCCGGACCTCGTCTCCGACCTGGTCGCCGTCACCGACACCGACGGCGCCAGGCTCACCGAGGACGAACTGGTCGCCACCGCCGTGCTCCTGCTGATGGCAGGCCACGAGGCCACCGTGAACGTGATCGGCAACGGCGTCTACGCCCTGATGCGGCACCGCTCGCAGTGGGAACGCCTCTCCCCCGAGCTGATGCCCACGGCCGTCGAGGAACTGATCCGCTTCGACTCGCCGTTGCAGCTCTTCGAACGCACCGCCACCGAACGCGTGGAGATCGCCGGCCACGTCGTCGAACCCGGCGAGAAGGTCGCCGCCCTGCTCGGCGCCGCCGCGCGCGACCCCTTGGTCTTCGAGAACCCGGACACGCTCGACATCGGCCGCGAGAAGAACCAGCACCTCGGGTTCGGCATGGGCATCCACTACTGCCTGGGCGCGCCACTGGCCCGCATCGAGGTGGAGGCGGCGCTGTCGGCGTTGCGCCGCAAGCTGCCCGGCGCGGTGCTGGCCGAGGAACCGAACCGGCGCGCGGAGTTCGTGATCCGCGGCCTGCACTCGCTGCCGCTGGCCGCGGGCTAGCGCTTCGGATAGCGCTTCGGGAGCTTGAACCCGCGTTCCTTCATCACTTTCCGCAGCCGGTCCGGGTAGTCGGTGATGATGCCGTCCACCCCGTCGTCGATCAGCTTGTGCATCGTCGCCGGGTCGTTCACCGTCCACGGGACCACCTTGAGCCCGTGGCGGTGAGCGTCGGCGACGAGCTCCTTAGTGGTGAAGGGAACGTAGTTCGGGTCGCCGACCTTGCCGTTCTGCGGGTTGCCGTGCACCGGCGACAGGGCATGGGCACCGAAACTGCGAACCGCCTTCGCGACGCTGCCACCGAAGTCGTCCAGGTTCAGCCCGCCCGTCCACGGCGAGCCCGGCCGCAGGAACTCCGGCTGCGTCAACGCCACCACCGGGATCCGCGGCTCGACTTCTTTGAGCCGCATCAACGTGCCCCAGTCGAACGACTGAACCGTCACGTTGGACATGAACCCGGACCGCCGAATCTCCCGCACGGCGCGCTGCACGAACTGCTCACGCGGCGCGGTCTCGTGCGGCGCGGCGGCCTCGACCTTGGTCTCGATGTTGAAGCGGACGCCCCATGCCCGGTGCCTGCGCACCAGGTCGAACAGCTCGGCCAGCGTGGGCATGCGGGCGCCCGGCGACAGTTCCTGGTCCGGGTACTGCGACCACCTGGTGCTGCCGCAGTCGAGCGTCCGCACCTGGGCGAACGTCAGGTCCTTCACGTACTTGCCGGCGTAGGGGAACTCCGGGTCACCGGGGAACGCGGGCGCCGTGTCGAGGCACTTCGCCGGGTTCGTCCTGCGGTCGTGGGTGATGACCTCGCGGCCGTCCCTGGTGATCTGGAGGTCGAGCTCCAGCGTCGTCACGCCGAGCTCGAGCGCCTTGCCGAACGCCTTGAGCGTGCTCTCCACGGTCAGGCCGATGCCGCCGCGGTGTGCCTGGAGGTCGAAGTCCCTGTGGTGGTGCGCCTGGGCCACGCCTGGTGTGACCAGTGCGATCACCAGAGCCCCGATGAGTGTCCGCATCCACCCAACCTGGCACCGACGGGTCAGGCCTGGAAGCCCTTGAGGAAGAACGCCCACTGAACAGACGAGAACACGCCGGGGAGCAGGTGTCAGCTCGGTGTAGCCACCGCGCAGCTTGCTCCGGGAGTGACGACGAGTGTCTCCCGCATCATGTTCGACGCGGACATCAAGCTGGAGATGATGCACAGGTCGTGGATCTCGGTTTCGGTGAAGTGCTCGTGCATGCGGCGCCAGATGTCGTCATCCGCGGACAGGCCGTGGTGATCATTCATGAAGCGCTGCGTGAACTCGATGACCAGGCGTTCGCGGATCGTGAATCCCGGCCACGTCGGGTAGTTCGGAATGTTGTCGTACCATTCGTCACTGATCGGCTCACCGGCATACTCCGCGGAATCGCGCGCGGCGCGCCACTGGGAACAAGAGTCGCAGTCGACGGTCCATGCCGCGTAGTAGCGCGCCGCTTCCCGCTCCTTGGGTGTCACCGTGGAGTCGTTGACGCGCAGGGTGTTGCTCACTTTTCGCAGCGTGTCACGCAGGTCCGGCGATCCGATCTCGGTCTGGATGTAGAGCAACGGGTGCCGGCCTTCAGGAACTCTTGTTCTCACGAATGCCTCCCTCGTTCTGCCCGTCGATGTCGACGATGCGCTTTCCCCGCACACCGCCCGATTCGACGGCGCGGTGGGCCGCGGCGATGTCGGAGAGCGGATGGACGGCGTCCACGACCGGTCGCAGCTGTCCGCTTTCGGCGAGCCGGGTGGCCTCGGCGAACAGTTCCCGCCCTGGGTTGCCGCTGAAGAACCGCACCCGCCGGGAGCCGTGCACCGCCGACGCGGCGATGTAGGCGAATGAGCGTGCGATGTGTTTGAGGTCGAAGCTGATGGCCACCATCCGGCCCTTGGGCGTGAGCAGCTTGCGGAAGGCGGCGAGCTCGGTACCCACGGTGTCGAACACGACGTCGAACGCGCCGAGGTCGGCCGGGCCGGTCGTGGTGTAGCTGAAAACCTCGTCCGCGCCAAGGCTTCGCACGAAGTCGAGGTTGCTCGGTCCGGCCAGGCCGGTGACATGTGCGCCCATCGCCTTGCCCACCTGGACAGCCAGGCTGCCCATGCCGCCACTGGCACCCCGCACGAGCAACCGCTCGCCACGGGTGAGGTGGGCCTTGTCGCGCAGGCCGATGATCGGCACCACGGCTGCCACCACGGACGCCGCCTCGACCGGGGTGAGGTTGCCCGGGGCGAGCGAGACGCGCTGTGGATCCACCGTCAGGTACTCCGCCGCGGCGCCGGTCTGCGCGCCCGCCTCGGCGGTGCGCGGCAGCACGCCCCACACGCGGTCGCCCGTCCGCAGCCCTGAGCGGCCGGTGCCGGTGTCGGCGACCTCGCCCACGAAGTCCACGCCGACACCCTTGGGGAAACGTTTGCCGGTCAGGAGCTTCAGCTCCCCGGAGCGGGCGCTGAGCTCGCCGCCGTTGATGCTGGTCGCCTGGACCCGCACCAGGATGTGGCCCGCAGGTACCTGGGGCACCGGAGCCTTTCCTTCGTACAGCACCTCCGGCGGCCCGTAGCGGTCGTACTGCGCCGCGCGCATCAGTGCCATTTTCCTGCTCCTCTCCGTGTTGATCTTGATCCGAGTCACCGTGTGTGTCGTGGCCAGCCGATGGCCCGCTCGATCGTCTCGGCCGCGGCCAGCAGCCGCTCGTCGGCGAACTTCCGGCCGACGAACATGACCCCGGCCGGCAGACCGTCGGCGACGCCGAGCGGGAGCGTGATGGCCGGGTGGCCGGTCACGTTCGACGGCGCGGTGTTGCCGACCAGGCTCCACGCCCGCAGCGCGCGAGTGGCCGGGTCGAGATCGGGCGCCACCGGGTGCGCCAGTACCGGGACGGTGGGCATGGCCAGCACGTCGCACCCGGCGAGCGCCCGGTCGTAGCCCTCGGTGATCAGGCGGCGCAGGTTGGCCGCCCTGGCGTAGTGGCGGCCACGGCCGTTCCACGCCGCGGCGCTTCCCATGATCAGCATGAGCTTGAGCGTCGGCGCCATGGCGTCCGCCGCGTTCGCGAACCCCTTCTGCAGCGCCGCCGCGAGCTCGGGCCAGTAGTGGCTGCCGTTGCCGAACGTGGCGCCGCCGCTGCGCATCTGGTCGGCGAAGCTCTCCGGAAACAGGTTGAACGCGATCGGCCCGGACAACCGGTGTTCCGGCACCGAGACGCGGGTGATCGTCGCTCCGAGCTCGCGGAGCTGGTCGAGGGACGCGGTGAACGCCCGGCCGACCTCCGGTGCCACTCCGAGCGCTGGGTCCAGTCCCTCGTCCAGCACCCCGATGCGCAGACCCTCGAGCGACGCCGCCGCCGACTCGACCGCGGCCACGGCGTCGATCCGCGGCAGCTGCGTGGGCTGGCGCGGGTCCGGGTCCAGGTCGTCGGTCCCGGCCAGCACCTGCAGGACTGCCGCGACGTCCGCCGTGGTGCGGGCGAGCGGGCCGATGTGGTCGAGCAGCGGCTCGCCGCCGAGCACACCGGAGTGCGGTACCAGGCCGTGGGTGGGCTTGAGGCCGATGAGCCCGCACCACGCCGCCGGGATGCGCACCGATCCGCCGGAATCCGCTCCGACGGCGACGTCGATGTCGTCGTAGTACAGCGCGGCCGCCGAGCCACCGGACGAGCCGCCCGCCGTCCGCGTGGTGTCCCACGGGTTCAGCGTCGGACCGTAGAAGCTCGTGTCGCCGCCGGGGGCGACACCCATGTCGTCCATGTTGGTGATGGCCGAGATGTGCCCGCCCGCGTCGAGCAACCTGCGCACCACGGTGCTGTCGCGGTCGGGCACGAACCCCTGCAGCAACGACGAGCCCGCCGTCATGGGGACGCCGGCCACCGCCATGCAGTCCTTGACCGCGATCCCGGCGCCGGACAGCAGCCCGTGCGCGCCCGGCTTGCGCACGGAGCACCAGCGAACGACCGCGTTGTAGGGATCCCGGCTCGCGTCGACGTCGTCGTGCACGACGCGATCCGCTTCCGCCACCATCGGACCCGAAGGCGCTTGCAGGTCGTCCATCGCCGAGATGATCGGCGTCATCTGGGCAACCGCGGGGAGGACGGTGGCGGCGGCCGACCGCGACATGCCCCACGAGGAGGCGTGGTCGTAGAACGCTTCCTCGGTGATCGTGTGCGGCATGCCGCACCCCTTCCGTTCGTAACCTTGTGGTTGGACGCCGGCCGGGTCAGCCGAGCGCCATGAATCGTTCGGCGACCCATCCCCGGTCGAACGACGTGAACGCGTCGACGGTCAGGACGAGGTCGCTGATCCGCCACCCCGCCGGGGTCAGTTCGTGCTGCTCGCGGTACCGGCCCAGGTGCCACGCGGCCGTCCCGTTGATCGTCAGGGGCTGGCAGAGGTACCAGGTGGAGCGGGCACTCAGCAGATCGCCGGCCACCTCGACATCGCCGCTGACGATGTAGTGCAGCGACCACTCCAGCCGGGCCGCGACGTCGGCGAAGTGCGTGCGCAGCTCCGCGTGGCCCGCGTGCCGGCCCAGCAACTCGCCCCCGTCCCACACAGCCGTCGAGGTGAAGATCTCGTCGATGCGGTCGAGCGGGAACCCGGCGTCACACCAGCGGACATAGGCCATCTGCGACGCCCGGACACTTTCCACGGCCTCCAAGCGCGCCACCCTGGCCTCGAGCGACGCGCTCGGTGCCGTGGTCATCCGGCCTCGTCGAACTTCACGACGGTGGTGAGCTCGCCACCCTCGGACTCGGCGTCGATCGTCATCGTCTGGTACTCGCCCGTCTCCGGGTCGAGGGAGTAAAAGGTGGTCGGGTAGGACGCCGGCAGCTCCACGGCGAGGACCTCGAAGTCGTTCGAGGCGTCGAGCTCGCGGTGGCGGTTGCGCGGCGGCTGGTAGAACCCCGTGCCCGCCTCCAGGCGGACCTTGCCGACGCCCTCGAACTCGAAGACCGCCCAACCCTTGATGATGTAGTTGAAGTGCACGTTGAGGTGGTGCAGGTGCCAGGGCGCGCCCTGCCACTTGTACTCGGGGTTGGCCCTGATGATGAACGCGTTGGCGAGGCCCCCGCTGTACTTCGCGACGGCCGGCAGCTGGCGCATCTCCGCCGCCGGGAATCCCTTGATCGGCTGGAAGCTGTCCGCTTCCAGGTTCATGAACATGTCCGGCTGGGCGAACGTGGCCTCGGACGGCGCGGGCGGCAGCGGGACCTCGGTGGGGGCCTCGGCGGTGGGGTTCTCCGCGGTGATCGACATGAGCTGACTCCTCTTCGTGGTCGTTCCACACTCTCTGCGACTTAGGGTACGAATTCGTACGCTACTGCTAAGTTAGCCTTTCCGGGGCAGTCGGGCAAGGCCCGACGCCGACATCACTCTTCGAGGAGCGAGATGCCACCGCGCAGTGAGCAGGCCGCCGGCGCCGAGCCCGACACCACGGACCCACGCCGCGGGCCACGCCGCCGGGGGGAGGCCCTCGAGCAGGCGATCCTGAGCGCCACCGTCGAGGAACTGACCGAGGTCGGCTACTCCGCTCTCACGGTCGACCGGGTGGCGGCCAGAGCCAAGACCAGCAAGGCCGCGATCTACCGCCGCTGGCCGGGGCTGCCGCAGTTGGTGATCGAAGCGTGTGCCCGGCACCAGATGACCGGCATCGAGGTGCCGGATACGGGGACGTACCGGACCGACGTCCTCGCGGTGCTGCGGGAGATGGCGGCGCGGATCACCGGCCCGTACGGCAGCGCCATCCGCACCATGGTCAGCGAGATCGCCCGCAGCGCCGAGTTCGCGTCACTCGCCACGTCCCAGCTCGACGTCGCCCAGCAGATCATGACGACATTGCTGGAACGCGGCATCGAGCGCGGCGAGATCGACCCGGAGGTGCGCGGCACCCGGCGCGTCACGGTCGCGACGGACCTGATCATCAAGCACCTGTTGATGACGCCGAACCCGGATGTCGACGCCGTCGTCGTCGACATCGTCGACAACATCCAGCTGCCGCTCGTGCTCAGGCCCGCGACGACCGGGTCGCGGGCGAAGGGTTAGCGCGGCGAGCCGGAGGCGCGGACCGAGCGCAACGGAGGTTCGGGCGCGTCCCTGACCTCCACCACCCGCATCAACCGGACGGACGCGGCGTCCACCGGCAGCAGCAGCGTGGTGATCCGCCGGACGACCAGCGCCGTCGCCACCGCCACCCCGGCGAGCAGCAGGTCGGCGATCGCGTGCAGCAGCACGCCGTCGGCCAGCGCCTGGGTGCTGTCGCGGAAGGACCAGAGGATCTGGATCACGAACATCAGGGCGGACGCGACCCACAGGCCCCACCACCAGCGCAGGAGCTTCGACGGGCGTGGCCGTTCGGCGGCGGGCCTGCGCGCCACGGCGTGTTCGAGCTCGGCGAGCACCGAGCCGGGAACGACGAGGTTCACGCCGGGCACGACCAGCCCGATCAGCGCGTCCCGGTCCGAGCGGGACGGCCCGTAACCCACGAGCGTCGCGGCCACGTTCCGCGCGCGCCGCACCCACAGCAGGGTGAGGACCAGCGAGAGCGCGCAGCCGGTGATCGTGATCGCCGAGGAGGACACCACCATCGCGTCCGACGCGCTCACCACGCCTGGGGACAACGCGCCGAAGCGGCTCATCGCGACCAGCACGTACCGCCAGATCTCGGAGAACGCGCCCCAGACGGCGACGAAGCCGAGCAGCCAGAGCGAGTTCTGCGCGGTCCTGCCGAGCCGGCGCACGGTGTCGACCGAGTCGGCCTGCTCGACCGTGCCGGGCACGGCCGTCGGCCAGCGCCACGCCAGCAGCGGGAAGCCCCAGCGCGGCGTGACCGGGTAGTTCGGCGGGCCGCTGTAGGACAGCCGCTGCGAGGGGTTCGACGGCTGTGGGTAGGCACCGGGTGGCGGAGTCGCCACCCAGTCCACGCGCATCGGCTGCAGCGGCTGCACGGTCAGATGACCTCGGGGTCCATGCCGTCGACGCCGCCCTCGAGCGGACGACCGGCGGCCTCCCAGTGCTGCATGCCGCCCTCGACGTTGACGGCCTCCCAGCCGTTCTGGTTGAGGTACTGGGTCACGCGGGCGGAACGGCCACCGGCGCGGCACACGACGTACAGCTGCACGTCGTTCGGCACCTCTTCGAGACGGGCGGCGATCTCGCTCATGGGGACGTGCAGCGCGCCGGGTGCGTGGCCGGCGTCCCACTCGTCCTGCTCGCGCACGTCCAGCAGGACGGCGCCCTCGGGCAGCTGCGCCGGGACGTCGGCGATCTCCACGCTTGGAACAGTCACGCCGTAGATGTTCCCATGCCGGAGGTTGCACTCACGTGAACCTCCGGCACGGGTCCACCCTCAGGCCACCTCCGCGATGGCGGGCCCGAGCCTCACGAGCTGGTCCTCGGACAGGGGCGGCGACTCCCGTCCCGGCCTCCCGTTGCCCTCGGTGGACTGCTCGATGCGGAACACCCGCCCGTCCGGCCGGTAGACCTGCAGCGTCTGCACCTTTGCCGGCGTGAGGACGGAGGGCGCCACGTCGTACAGCTGGTAGACGGTGCCGTCAGGTGCGGCCCCGCGGCGGGGTGCCCGGCAGGTCCCGACCGCCCACAGTGCCTGGTCCGCCGCTTCGACCGGCGTACCGGTGAAGCTGCCCACGGAGAGCCGCACGCTGCCGGTGCCGTGAACGTCGGTGACGTCGAACTCGTAGGTGTTGAGGACGTCCTCGTAGATGTGCCTGTCGACCTCCTGCGCGGTCAGCACGTTCGCCGCCCTGTCGCGCCACGCGGTGACCTGCTCGGCGGGGAGCCGTTCGTCACCGAAGTTCCGGGTCAACGCCACGACCGGCATCTGGATGCCGCAGTCCGACGCCGGTGTGGAGGGGTGGAGCTGCTTGCGCACCACGTCGGACACCCGCGGCCATTCCGCCGGGCTGCCGACGGGGGCCGAATGTCTCGGCATGCTCCACACCGCGGTGCCGGCCCCGATGACCGCGACGACGGCGAGGGCGCCGAGGGCCGCTCCCGCACGCCGGGCGAGCAGGCGGCGCCTGCCGAGCCTGAGCACGTCGTCCAGCGTCGTCGCGGGTGGTGGCGCGGACACGTCGAGAGCTCCGCGCAGCTCGTCTTCAATGCTCATCGAACACTCTCCGAGTTGACCGGCTCGCCGTACGCCTCGCGGAGCGCCACCAAGCCCCTGGATGTCTGACTCTTCACGTTGCCCTCCGAACAGCCCAGCTCAGCGGCTGTCTGCTCGATGGACAGGTCGTGCACGTACCGCAGCACGAGAACGGCCCGCTGCTTGGGCGGCACCCGCTGCAGCGCCGAGTGCAGATGCGAGTCGTGCTCGCCGAAGCCCCCGCCGACACCGCGTTCCGGCACGTCGGCGACCGGGTGCTCACGCCCGCGCACCCGTCGCCTGCTGTCCAGGAACAGGCGGGTCAGGATCGTGCGGACGTAGGCGTCCGCGCTGTCCCGCCGAACGCCCGGCCATTTCGCGTACGCCTTCACGAACGCGTGCTGTGCGAGCTCCTCGGCCTCCGACCAGTCACCGCACAACGCGTACGCCGTCCGCCGGGCCCAGTCGAACCTGCTCGTGAAGAACTCCGAGAACTCCTCGTCTCGTCGCACTCCGGTCCCCCATGCTCGTGCCGCCTCGCGTTCAGTACGCGGTCGGCCCGGGCAGGGTTGCACACGAAAAAACGGGCCGCCCCCGGAAGGACGGCCCGTTTCGTCGAACGTGGAGCTAGTGCGCGATGGCCTTCTCGGCGCCCGCACCGGTGAGGGAGCGGACCTCCATCTCGGCCTGCTTGGCGGGGTCGGCCTTGTCCTTGGACAGGATCGTGCCGATGTAGCCGAGCAGGAACGCGACGGGGATCGACACGATGCCGGGGTTCGACAGCGGGAAGAGCGCGAAGTCGGCGTCCTTGAACATCGAGCTCGGCGAACCGGAGACGGCCGGCGACAGGATGATCAGGGTGATCGTCACGATCAGACCGCCGTAGATGCTCCACAGCGCGCCCGAGGTGTTGAACCTCTTCCAGAACAGCGAGTAGAGGATCGTCGGCAGGTTCGCCGAGGCGGCGACCGCGAAGGCCAGCGCCACGAGGAACGCGATGTTCTGGCCGTTGGCGATGATGCCGCCACCGATGGACACGAGACCGATGACGATCGCGGTGAGGCGCGCGACCTTGACCTCGGAGTCCTTGTCCTCCTCCTTGCCCTTCTTGATGATGTTGGCGTAGATGTCGTGGGCGAACGACGCCGACGCCGTGATCGTCAGGCCTGCCACGACCGCGAGGATCGTCGCGAACGCGACCGCCGCGATCAGGCCGAGCAGGATCGGGCCACCGAGTTCCAGCGCGAGCAGCGGGGCGGCCGAGTTGGCCTTGCCGGGAGCCGCGTTGATCCGGTCCGGACCGACGAGCGCGCCGGCGCCGTAGCCCAGGACCAGCGTGAACAGGTAGAAGATGCCGATCAGCCAGATGGCCCACACGACCGAGCGACGGGCTTCCTTCGCCGTCGGCACGGTGTAGAAGCGCATCAGGATGTGCGGCAGACCCGCGGTGCCGAGCACCAGGGCCAGGGCCAGCGAGAGGAAGTCCAGCTTGCTGACGCCGGTCTTGCCGTACTGCAGGCCGGGGCCGAGGAGCTTCTCGCCCGCCTTCGGCGCGTTGTCGACAGCGGCACCGAGCAGGGTCGAGAGGTTGAAGCCGTACTTGCCGAGCACCCAGACGGTCATGACGCCGGCACCGACGATCAGCAGGACCGCCTTGATGATCTGCACCCAGGTGGTGCCCTTCATGCCGCCGATGAGGACGTAAGCGATCATCAGGGCGCCGACCACGGCGATGACCAGGGCCTGGCCACCGGTACCCGTGATGCCGAGCAGCAGTGCGACGAGGCCACCGGCACCGGCCATCTGGGCCAGCAGGTAGAAGAACGAGACGGCCATCGTCGACGTGGCGGCGGCGGCGCGGACCGGACGCTGGCGCATCCGGAAGCTCAGCACGTCACCCATCGTGTACTTGCCGGTGTTCCGCAGCAGTTCCGCGACCAGCAGCAACGCGATGAGCCACGCCACCAGGAAGCCGATGGAGTACAGGAAGCCGTCGTAGCCGTTGAGGGCGATGGCGCCCGCGATGCCGAGGAACGACGCGGCCGACAGGTAGTCGCCGGCGATCGCGATGCCGTTCTGCGGGCCGGTGAACGCGCGACCGGCGGCGAGGTAGTCGGCAGCGGTCTTCGTGTTGCGGCTCGCCCGGATGACCACGAACAGCGTGATCAGGACGAAGACACCGAAGATGCTGATGTTGAGGATCGGGCTGGACTCGTTCACTTGCCGTCTCCCTCGATCTCGTTGCGGAGCTTCTCCGCCAGCGGGTCGAGGTTCTTGTTCGCGTGCCGCACGTACAGCGTCGTGATGACGAACGTCGACACGAACTGCAGCAGGCCGAAGATGAGCCCGACGTTGATGTTGCCGATCACCTTGGTGGACATGAACCCGTGTGCGTAGTCCGCGAGCAGCACGTACAGCAGGTACCACGCGAGGAAAAGGCCGGAGACGGGGAAGACGAACTTGCGCAGACGGCTCTTCAGCTGCACGAAGTCGTCACTTGCTTGTACTTCGGCCCACTTCGTCGCATCAGGGGCCGACTCGCTCGGGGTGTGTTCGACGGTGCTCACAGTCCCCTCCTCGCGGTTCTGGTCGTAGGTGTCAGCAACGTGACGGGCACGTAATGCCTCCAGGGGCGGTCCGGTCTTGGGCGAGACCGTATGGAGACTTGAGTCACTCAGGTAAGGCCCCGTTCGTGCCGTTGCGCCCAGCAGTCAGGTGATGCGGCGAACGGTAGGTATGCGTAGACGAACAGCACTCTGCGTGACTTAGTTCACCGTTCACCGATTCGAGTGATTAATTTTCACCCATTCGAAACGGTGGTTACTCACCGTGTGCGACCGACTCCCCCGCGCTTGTCCTCGGTCATCCGCGCCTTCTCCTCCGCGGTCCCGAAGCGGGCGATGTCGCGGTCGCGGATGAAGCCCAGCGGGTCCGGGGCGTGCAACCGCAGCAGGATCTGGCTGACGTCCGCGGGCACGCGCCGGCGGGTCGCCTTGCTGACCACGATCATGATCATGAACGCGACCGGCACCGTGATCAGCGCGGGTTGCGTGATGAACGCGGGCGCCCAGCGGCCGGTGTACGAGCTGACGACGCTCACGACCTGCGCGCCGATCACCAGGCCGCCGCCGACCACGAGGCCGCACACGGCGCCCACCCAGGTGAGTCCGCGCCACCAGATGCCGAGGACGAGCAGCGGGCAGAACGTCGACGCCGCGAGCGCGAACGACATCGCCACCGTCAGTGACGCGTCGGAGCGCGGCAGCAGGAGCGCGAGCCCGATCGCGACGAGTCCGGTGAACACGGTTGCCCACCGGAAGTCACGAACCTTGCCCGGCATGATGTCCGTGGAGACCACCCCGGCGACGGACACGACGAGCCCGGACGAGGTCGACAGGAACGCCGCGAACGCACCCGCGGCGACGATCGCGCCGAGGATCTGACCGCCGAGGTTCGGCACCATCGTCTCCGGCAGCATCAGCACCGCCGCGTCGGTCTTGCCGTTCACCAGCAGCTGTGGCAGGTAGAGCCGCGACAGCACGCCCAGCACCGTCGGGAAGATGTAGAACAGGCCCAGCAGGTAGAGCACGTGCAACGCCGTGCGCCGGGCCGCCTTGCCGTCCGGGTTGGTGTAGAAGCGGACCAGGACGTGCGGCAGGCCCATCGTGCCGAGGAACGTCGCGAAGATCAGCGAGTACGTCCTGATCAGCTCGGACACACCACCGGTCTGCGGCTGCATCCAGTCGCGGTTGGTCGTCGGCGAACCGTCGACCACGGGCACCGGGCTGCCGGCGGCGAAGTCCATCGTCGTGCCGGGGCTGAGCTCGTAGACGCCGCGGCCCCAGAACACCGGCCCGTCCGCGTCCCTGCCGTCGATCTGGCCGCGCACCCGCAACGTCAGCGGTTCGTCGACGCGGACCTTCACGACCTGCTCGGACACGGTGATCGTCTCGGCCGTGGGGAACCTGACCACGCCGTCGTCGCTGATCGGCTGCGTGCCGCGGTCCGGCGAGGCGAGGAACACCACGAAGAGCACGAACGTGGGCGCGGCGATCGCGAAGAGCTTGCCCCAGTACTGGAACGCCTGCACCAGCGTGATCGCGCGCATCCCGCCGCCGAGCACGTTGACCACCACGATGACCGTGACGACCAGGCCGCCGAACCACACGGGCAGGCCGGTGATCGTGGTCAGCGTCAGACCGGCGGACTGCAGCTGCGGCACCAGATACAGCACGCCGATGCACACCACGAAGAACGTGCTGAAGTGCCGCACGTTCACCGACCCCAGCCGTGCCTCGGCGAAGTCCGGCAACGTGTACGCCCCGGAACGCCGCAGGGGCGCGGCCACGAACAGCAGCAGCGCGAGATACCCGGCGGTGAAGCCGATCGGGTACCAGAGCGCGTCGACGCCGTCCTTGAGCACGAGCCCGGCCACGCCGAGGAACGACGCCGCGGACAGGTACTCGCCGGAGATCGCGGCGGCGTTGCGGGTGGCCGGGATCGCCCGGCGCGCCACCAGGAAGTCCGGGGTGGTGTTCGCCTTGCGGGACCCGACGTACCCGAGCAGGAACGTGACGGCCGCGACGGCGACGATGGCGCTGAGGCTCCAGATGGTGGCGGTCACGTCAGCGGTCGACCATGTTCACGAAGTCGCGCTCGTGCCTTTCGGCCTGTCTGCGGAAGATCCACCCGACGCCGTAGAGGATCGGGAAGGGCGCGAGACCGAGCACGAGCCAGGGAATGGGGATGCCGAGGATCTCCAGGTCCCCGATCTGCGGGAAGAAGTAGAAGGCGACCGGCAGCAGGCACATGCCGATCAGGACCGCGAAGGCGAGTCCGAACGCGGACTTCAGCTGTTGCTTGATGAGGTCGCGGACCAGCTTCTCACCGACGCTGGTCTGCTCCTCCAGCTCGATGATCGTGCGCAGCGCCTTGCCACGGGACTTCGTGGAGTCCGCGAGCACGACCCTGCGCCGACGCGGCTTGCGGCCCTGCTCGCCGAGCCAGGCCTCGCGGGCGGGCTGCTCGGGTTTTCCCGCGTCGTGCTTGCTCACCAGCCGCTCTTCGGCGGTCGCACGATCCGTTCCTTGAGCTCCTTGGTGTGCCGGCGGCTGACCGGGAGCTCCTTCGCGCCCTCACCGGTGCCGATGACGACCGCGTAGCCGTTCGCCGTCATCCGCAGCTCGCTGACCAGCGGCAACGCCACCAGGAACGAGCGGTGGATGCGCACGAAACCCGCGTTGGCCCACCGCTCCTCGAGCTGGGCGAGCGGGATCCGCACCAGGTGGCTGCCGTCCTGGGTGTGCAGGCGGGCGTAGTCGCCCTGCGCCTCGACGTACCGCACGGACGCGCGCGGCACGAGCTTGATGGTGCCGCCGAGCTCGACGGGGATGACCTCGTCGTCGGTCGGCTCGGCCGGGTTCTGGGCCGTGGGCACCGCCTGTGCCGCCGGAGCCGCCGTGCGCCCCACCCGGTCCGCGACCCGCGAGATCGCCTTGAGGACGCGCTCCTCGTTGATCGGCTTGTTGATGAAGTCGAGCGCACCGACGTCGAACGCCGTGACGAGCGCGTCCCGTTCCTCGACACCGGTCACGAAGACGAGCGCGGGCGGATACCGGAACGCGCTGAGCACCCGTGCGAGATCCATGCCGGACAGACCGGGCATGTTGATGTCCGCGAAGACCGCGTCGACCGGCGGCAGGCCGGCCTTGGTCCGCGCCATGACCTCCTGCTCGTAGTCGCCCCTCAGGATGCGCAGGGCCTCGGCGGCGTCGAAGGCCGTGAGGACGCGCCGGATGTGGGGGCTGCTCTCGAGCAGGAACTTGATCTCGCTCAGGCCAGGAGCCTCGTCATCGACTGCGAGGACGAGGAGACCGGCGTTGTCTTGGGTACTCACTGTGTCGGGCATCTTGCCCACCAATGTGCGGTCATGTCTACGTCAGGAGTTGACTCGACACGCCCGGTGAAACCGAACTGATGCTCAGAGCCCGAATCGGGACCAGCGAGCACGTTCCTCGACGCTCGCGAGCACCTGCGCCACGAGATCGCCCGATCGGGTGGACGTACCGGCCAGTCCGAGCTTGGCCAGCAACGGCTTGCGCGGTTCCGCGATGGTCAGCTCGGCGTCCGGGAACCGCTTCGCGATGACGCTCCGGATCGTGCCGATGCCGTCGACCAGGCCGAGCTGCTGCGCCTTGTTGCCGGTCCAGACCTCACCGCTGAAGAGGTCTTCCTCGGTCTTGAGCTTGGCGCCGCGGCGTTCGACGACCCACGCCTTGAACTGCTCGTGCAGGTCGGCGTGCAGCCCCTTGAGCCACTCGACGTCCTCGGCCTTCTCGGCCTGGAACGGGTCGAGGCGCACCTTGTTCTCGCCCGCGGTGTAGACGCGGCGCTCGATGCCGGCCTTCTCCAGCAGTTCGGTGAGCCCGAAACCCGCACTCACGACACCGATGGAGCCCACGAGAGAGGTGCCGTGCGCATAGATCTCGTCACCTGCGCACGCCAGCCAGTAGCCACCGGACGCCGCCACGTCCTCACAGAACGCGAGCACCGGCACGTGCTTCTTGGTGGCCAGTTCCCGGATGCGCTCGGCGATGAGGGCGCTCTGGGTCGGCGCGCCGCCGGGCGAGTTGATGAGCAGAGCCACGGCGATCAGCCGCTCGTTGTCGAACGCGCGGTTGATCGCCGACTCGATGTTCTGGAGGCTGATCGTGTTGCGCGCGACCGGCGAGGACTGAGGCGTGATCACGCCGTGCAACCGCACCGCGGCGACGACCGGAGGCCGCTCACCCCGGTCCATGACCCTCGGAAGACGGGCCGCGATCTTGTCCGTGACGCTCATGTACTCGACAGTACGTGCGTTTCGACGCCACGCGGGAGTCCCGCGTTTCCTTCCAGGGAACGCGGGGCCCCCGCGTGACGCAGAACACAAGGTGCCGGGTTAGCATCGGTGGGTGACGTTCAACCCGATCCGCTGGCTCGAGCGCTACGTCGAGTGGTGGGACGACCGGGGCAGGCAGAACGCCGCCGGACCGACGCCGATGCACATCTACTGGATGTGGGTGAGCTGGAGCGTGTGCGCCGTCGTGCTGATCACGACTTTGGCTGTTGCAGCACGCTGAGCCGAGTGCCGGTCAGCACTTACAGCTGTTGAACCCCTTCGCGGTGCATTTGATGCAGACGCGGACGCGCTCGGGTGCTTGTTGTTCGTGCACTGGATGTGGCCCTTAACTCGCGGCCGGCCTCTGTTCGCTCAAACGGCCGGCTGATCATTGGTCAACACCACAATCGGCACGTTCCCCGCCGGGGTTGAGCATCCTTGCGTACGCAACTTGATGGTGCGTCAGGCGCGGATGGCGGGCTGCTCGGCCGTCATCGGCTCGTCCGTCAGCTGCGACCCGATGTTGAGGTTCGGCAGCACGTTGCGGGCGAACTTCGGCACCTTCAGGATGACCTTCGTGCCGGCGTTCGGGGCGGTCTCCACGACCAGGGCGTACTCGGCGCCGAACACCGTCCGCATCCGGTCGTTGATGTTGCCGATGCCGACGTGCGCGCCGGTCTGGTGGGCGTCCTTGATGTCGTCGAGGCGGTCCGGGTCCATGCCGACGCCGTCGTCCTCGACGCTGATCAGGGCCTCGTTGCCGTTGTCCTCGGCGGTGATCGTGAGCATGCCGCCGCCGGGCTTCTTCGCGAGGCCGTGGCGGACCGCGTTCTCGACCAGCGGCTGGAGCACCAGGAACGGCAGCACGACCTGCAGCACCTCGGGCGCGATCCGCAGCCGGACGCTCAGGCGCGCGCCGTAGCGGGCCTGTTCGATGGTCAGGTAGCGGTGGATGTTCGTGAGCTCGTCGGCCAGCGTCGTGAACAGGCCGTCGGTGCGGAACGAGTAGCGCGTGAACTCGGCGAACTCCTGCAGCAGCTCACGGGCGTGCGACGGGTCGGTCCGGATCAGGGACGAGATCGTGTTCAGCGCGTTGTAGACGAAGTGCGGCGAGATCTGCGCACGCAGGGCCCTCACCTCGGCCTGGGCCAGCGCCTGGCGCTGCTTCTGGACGACCTCCAGCTCGAGCTGGGTCGAGACGAAGCGGGCGGTCTCCTCGGCCATGCGGATCTGGCGCTTCGAGGCGACCCCCGAGACCACGATCAACGTGCCGGCGACGTCGCCCTCGACAAGCAGCGGCACCACGACGACGCTGTGCAGCGAGCACGGTCCCTGCAGCTCGCAGCCGAGCTTGCGGTGGTCGACGTGTTCCTTGTGGCAGTTGTTGATGGCACGGGCGACCGTGTCGCGGAGGTACTCGTAGTGGTCGTTCGCGCCGCCGTCCCACGAGAGGACGGTGCCCTCTTCGTCGGTGATGGCGACCGCGACGCACCGCAGCATCTCCCGCAGGTGGGGCGTGGCCTTGTCGGCGGCCTCCTGGGTCAGGCCCGCGCGGAGGTCGCTCGACGCCTTGGACATGCGGTCGAGCATGTCCATCACAGCATCCTCGACGGAGGTGCTGACTCGTCGAGCGCGGCACAGCATCACGAAGAGGCCAAGAACGGCCAGGGTCGCGATGACACCGAGCACGGCGCGCTCGGTCAACAGGTCGCCCACGGTGCACATGCTGTGCCGTGGGGCACCCGGATAGCAAGAGGCGCGTCCGGCGTACGCCCGTACGGTCCACCGCTCCGGCTAGACATCCGATGAATTTGGGGAGAAGGTGTGCGCGTGAAAGTGGCCCTCTTCGCGACCTGCCTGACCGACACGTTCTTCCCGGAGACGGCACGCGCCGTGGTGCGTCTGCTGGAGCGGCTCGGCTGTTCGGTGGAGTTTCCCCTGGACCAGACGTGCTGCGGCCAGATGCACTTCAACACCGGCTATCGGGAGCAGTCGAAGCCGCTGGCGCGCAAGTACACCGACGTCTTCGGCAGCTACGACTACGTGGTTGCGCCATCCGGGTCATGCGCCGGCATGGTCCGGGAAATCCATCCCACGCTGGGCACGGCCCCGCCGCGCACGTTCGAGCTCGCGGAGTTCCTCGTCGACGTGCTCGGCGTGACCGACGTCGGCGCGTGGTTCCCCCACCGGGTCACCTACCACCCCACCTGCCACTCGCTGCGCATGCTGGGCGTGGGAGACAAGCCGTTGGCGCTGCTCAGGGCCGTCAAGGCGCTCGACCTGGTGGAACTGCCCGACTCGACGCACTGCTGCGGCTTCGGCGGCACGTTCGCGGTGAAGAACGCCGAGACGTCCACGGCGATGCTCGCGGACAAGATGACCAGCGTGCTCTCCACCGGCGCCGAGGTGGTCTCGGCAGGCGACAACTCGTGCCTCATGCACATCGGCGGCGGGCTGTCGCGGCTGCGCACGGGCGTCCGACCGGTGCACCTGGCCGAGATCCTGGCTTCGACGGAGGAGGACCCGTGGCGCGCAACCCGGTGACGTGGCTGGGCAGTCCGACGTTCCCCAAGGCCGCCCACACAGCGCTGGCCGACACCCAGCTGCGGCAGAACCTGCGCAAGGCCACCGGCACCATCCGGGGGCGCCGGGAGGCCGCGGTCGCCGAGATGACCGACTGGGAGCAGCTGCGGGTCGCCGGCGAGCAGATCAAGGACGACGTCCTGGCGCGGCTCGACACGCTCCTCGTCCAGCTCGAGGAGTCGGTCACGGCACGCGGCGGCGTCGTCCACTGGGCGCGGGACGCCGAGGAGGCGAACCGGATCGTGCTCGACCTGTGCCGCGAGGAGAACGCGAGCGAGGTGGTCAAGGTCAAGTCCATGGCCACGGCCGAGATCGGACTGAACGAGGCCCTCGAAGCCGGTGGCGTGCACGCGATCGAGACCGACCTGGCCGAGCTGATCGTGCAGCTCGGCGAGGACCGGCCGTCGCACATCCTGGTGCCCGCGATCCACCGCAACCGCTCGGAGATCCGCGAGATCTTCCAGCGCCGCATGGGCGTCGAGGTGTCGGACGAGCCGGCGGACCTCGCCGAGGCGGCCAGGACCTACCTGCGGCAGAAGTTCCTCACGACGAAGGTCGCCATCTCGGGAGCGAACTTCGCCGTGGCCGACACCGGGTCGATCGTGGTGCTGGAGTCCGAGGGCAACGGCCGGATGTGCCTCACGCTGCCGGAGACCCTGATCACCGTGATGGGCATCGAGAAGCTCGTGCCGTCGTGGCAGGACCTCGAAGTCTTCCTGCAGCTGCTGCCGCGCTCGTCCACCGCGGAACGGATGAACCCGTACACGAGCGTGTGGACGGGCGTGACCTCCGGCGACGGCCCGCAGAAGTTCCACCTCGTGCTGATCGACAACGGCCGCACCGCCACGCTGAAGGATTCCGTTGGGCGCCAAGCACTCCGCTGCATCCGGTGCTCGGCGTGCCTCAACGTCTGCCCCGTCTACGAACGCACCGGCGGCAAGTCGTACGGCTCCGTCTACCCCGGCCCGATCGGCGCGATCCTGACGCCGCAACTGGTCGGCGACATGCACGATCCGCTGGCGGCCTCACTTCCTTACGCCTCTTCACTTTGCGGCGCGTGCTTCGAGGTCTGCCCGGTGCGGATCGACATCCCGTCGGTCCTCACGCACCTGCGCGCCGAGGCCGTGGAGGCCAAGGGCCGCACGGCGGAGTCCGTCGCGATGGCGGCCGCCGCGTGGATCTTCGCCTCGGCCTCGCGCTACGAGAAGGCGCAGAAAGCCGGTTCCCTGGCGCGGTTCCTGGCCAGGGACGGCCGGATCACCTCGCTGCCGTGGCCGGGATCGAAGTGGACGTCCTCACGCGACGTGCCCGCACCGCCGTCCGAGTCGTTCCGCGTTTGGTGGAGGAAGAACCGTTGCCAAGAATGACGAATACAGCCGCACGAGAAGTGATCCTCCAGCGGATCCGCGACGCGAAGGTGCCGGCGGCCCGGCCCGTCGTCCGCGGCTACCACCAGGAAGGGCCGGGCGGCGTCGAGCTGTTCGCCGAACGGGTCGCCGACTACCGCGCGATCGTGCACACGGTCACCGACGTGCCCGCGGCGCTCGACCGTCTCAGGGGCAAGCGAATCGTTGCGCCGCAAGGCGTTCCGGACGAGTGGCTGATCGACGGCGTCACGTGGCTGCGCGAACCGCTCACGATCGAGGAGCTCGACCAGTCCGACGGCGTGCTCACCGGGTGCGCGGTCGCGATCGCCGACACCGGCACCATCGTCCTCGACGGCGGCGCGGCCCAGGGGCGCCGCGCGCTCACCCTGCTGCCCGACTACCACCTGTGCGTGGTCCGCCAGGACCAGATCGCGGCGTCGGTGCCGGAAGCGTTGCACCGGCTGGAACCGACGCGGCCGCTGACGTTCATCAGCGGCCCGTCGGCCACGAGCGACATCGAGCTCAACCGGGTGGAGGGCGTCCACGGCCCCCGCACGCTGGAGGTGCTGATCGTCGGTTAGGACTCAGCCGCAGTGCACTCCGGAGACGGTCCTGACGGCGGTCTCGTCGTAGTACTTGGTGACGGCGTGCAGCGAAACGCACTTGCCCTTGGCGTACACCTTGACCGGGCCGGCGTAGTACTGGAAGTTGCCGGCGTCGAAGTCGTTGTTGTAGCCGGGACGGTTGTTGTCGTCCTCGCGGAAGTCCTGGTTGTACATGCTGATGCTGGCGTAGTGCTTGAACTGCGAGTAGTACGACGTCTTCACGTTCGCCGCGCAGTTGTAGCCGTTGCTGGAGTTGTAGTAGAGCCGGATCGTGCTCAGGTGGTTGCCCACGCTCGACTTCACCGTGTAGGTGTCGATCAGCGATCCGGTGCACCCGTACTCGGCGGCGTTGGCGTTCATCGGCGCGACGATGAGGGCCGCTGCGGCGGCCACCACGACGGCGACGGCATTCCTCAGACGTGTCATGCGACCGAGGCTCGGCCAGTCCGGTTAAGCGGCGGTTATTTGAGCAGGCGGGACAACCGGCGGTCGGCCAGCGGCTTGCCGCCGGTCTGGCACGTCGGGCAGTACTGGAACGCCTTGTCCGCGAACGACACCTCACGCACGGTGTCGCCGCAGACCGGGCACGGCAGCCCGGTCCGCGCGTGCACCCGCAGGCCCGAACGCTTCTCGCCCTTGAGCCGCGCCGCGTCCTGGCCGACGGACCGCGCGACCGCGTCGGTGAGGGTGCTGAGCATCGCCTCGTGCAGGTGGTCGAGCTGCTCGGAGTTCAGCTTGCCCGCCGTCGCGTAGGGCGAGAGCCGGGCCATGTGCATGATCTCGTCGGAGTAGGCGTTGCCGATGCCCGCGATCAGGCTCTGGTCGGTGAGCGCCGTCTTCAACCGCTCGGTGCGCTTGTCCAGCAGGTCCTCGAGCTGCGTGCGGGTGATCCCCAACGCGTCCGGGCCCAGCCTGGCGACGCTCGCGATGGACTTCGGGTCGCTCACGATCCACGCCGCGAGCCCCTTCTTCGTGCCCGCTTCCGTCAGGTCGAATCCCGGTCCCTGACCGGGCGGCCCGAGGTGCACGCGCAACGCCAGCGGCCCGCGCCCCTGCTTGGGCGGCGGCGCGGACATGGTGTCCGCCCAGCGCAGCCAGCCGGCCCGGGCGAGGTGGACGACCAGGTGCAGACCGTCCGCGACCTCCAGGTCGAGGTGTTTGCCGTGCCGGTGCGCCGCCACGACCTCCTGGCCGTGCAGCGCCGTCCACGGCGGGTCGAACGTCTTGAGGACCTGCAGTGACGCCACGTCGACGCGGTGCACCGTGCGGCCGACCGCGTTCTCACGCAGGTGGTGGACCAGTGCTTCTACCTCGGGTAGCTCGGGCACCGGTCCAGTGTCGCATCAGTCGACGGGTTGCAACGGGCCTTCGACGTCCGGCAGCGAGTGCATCTCGATCGTCCGGGCGACCCGCGACGCCTCCTGGCGCACCGCCAGCGGCCCCCTGACCTGGCCGATCCACCGCTCGGGTGGCAGCTCGTCGGCCGTGGCCTTGCTCTCCGCGACCAGCGTGTGCGGCCGGCGCAGGGCCCAGCGGACCGGGAAGAAGGCGAACAGGAAGGCCAGCGCGAGGATCAGCCACGCCGGCACCACGACCTGCTCCGGCGTCCAGGCGATCAGCACGACCACCATCACGACGAGCATGCCCGCCATCATGATGCCGGGCAGCGCACCACCGCTGACGTCGTGTTCGAAGTCGTCGGACTCCACGGGGTTGCGCCACTCGATGCGGCTGTGGACCGTCCACATCCGCCCGTCGGCACCGCGTACCAGCCGCGTCATGTACCCGTCTCCCACGCTCGGTCGGTCTTGGTCAAACCGTACCTGGCGCGGGCCGAGCCTTGTGGGTGAACTCGGCCGAGCTTGATCGTCACCGTCAGTTCTGGAGCGGCTTCGTCGGATACAGCGTGGCCGTCGTCGCCGTGGTCCGCGCGGTCGAACACGGCACGGAGGACGGCGCCGAGGACGCCGTGGGCGGTTCGGACGTCGACGGCGTGTTGAGCGACCGGATCTCACGCGAGGTGGTCTGCACCGTGCTGACCACCCCGGACTCCTCGGACGACTCGACGATCGTCTCCGCCCGCTCGGCCGGCGGCTCCCGGCGCGGCTCGCTGGTCGGCACCGGCGCGTCCGTCGTCTTGCGCACGGTCTCCTGCCGCTGGCCACCGGGGTTGATCAGGTTCTGCTGCGGCTCGCCCTGCCGTGGAGTCGGCGGAGCGAGCACGACCTCCTGGCTGCGCCCGGAACTGGCCGAACCGGAGGTGTTCAGGGCGATCACCGGGTTCTGGTCCGGCTGCAGCACCGCGACACCGGGGCCGCCGGTGAACACCGATGCCATCGTCCCGAACAGGCCGACGGTCGCCACGCTCGCCGCCGCGAACGCCATCTTCGCCTTGGTGACGAGCACCTTCCCCGCGAACGCGAGGCCGAGCGCGGACGGCACGACCAGGAACGCGGCGTTGGCGCGCAGCGTCGCGCAGACCTCGTTCAGCTCGATGTGGAGCTGTGAGCAGGACGAACAGGTGTCGAGATGGCCGCGGATCCGGCGTTCCTCGACGCCCTGGACGCCGCCGGCGGTGTACGTGCCGAGCTTCGCGCGGATAGCCGCACACGACGAACGCCCGTCGTCGGCCGCGAGGTGCGCCTGCAGGTACGCCGCCCGCAGCCCCTCACGCGCGCGGCGAGCCAACGCCGACATGGCGTTCGGCGAAAGCCCGAAATGCGGTGCCACGGTGGCGGGCCGCTCGCCCTCCACCTCGACGCGCCACAGCACGACCCGCCAGCGTTCCGGCAGGCTGGAGAAAGCCCTGGTGATGAGGTTGTGCTCGACCCGGCGGTTCGCGTTGTCGCTCACCGGCTCGACACGCCGGCCCAGCTCCTCGTCCTCGACCGGCACGTCCCGGCGCCGTCCGCTCCACTCCCACGCGACCCGGCGCGCGACGGTCAGCAGGTACGTGCGGACGTGGTCCGTGGGCCCGCTGCCGCGGCGGATGGCCTGCAGCATGCGGAAGAACGCCTCGGCGGTGAGATCGTCAGCTTCGGCCGCCTCGCGGACGTGCCTGAGGGAAAAGCGGCGGATCGCGTCCGCATGCCGGGAGAACAGTTCGCCGTAGGCCGAGTCGTCTCCCTCGCGCACTCTGGCGAGCAGGTCCCGGTCGACCTCGTTCTCGTCGACCATCACAGGCCTCAACATGCCACAAGGGGCCAGACCTGCTCCTTGTCGAGAACAGGTCGATATACAAGACCATCCGTTAGTAGTGGGCTGATCAGCGCAACGCATTCGGTGACAGGACGGTCACAGGTGGGCGTCGGGCCGTCGGCCGGACAAGATCGAGCGACTATCGTCACGAGCGTGGTGGACTGGCGGGAACGCGCTTCGGCCCTGGTGCCGGAACTTCGTGCTGTCGCCGAAACCGAGGAATGGTCCTGCCACGTCTTCTTCTCCGAGCTGTCCCAGCTGACCCAGGAAGCGCACCGCGAACAGGCCGACGACGTGCTGCGCCGCGCGTACGGCTTCGCGCACTGGTGCTTCCACCAGCCGGAGCAGTTCCTGGAGAACGCGGCGTTGATCAGCTTCTACGAGCACGTGTTCGACGACTGGGACCTCCGCGAGGAGGTCGCCGCCTGGCTGCCGGTCGACGTGCTGCCCAAGGTGCGGGCCCTGTGGGAGTGGCGCTGGCCGAAGGAACAGTTGTCCGAGGTAGATCAACTGCTCGCCGGTTTGGAACCCCCCACGCAAGATGCCGTTTGAGCGCTGTTGTATAGTTCTCTCCCGTAAGGCAGTGCGGATGTAGCGCAGTTGGTAGCGCATCACCTTGCCAAGGTGAGGGTCGCGAGTTCGAGTCTCGTCATCCGCTCCACTTCACTCGGGGTGGCTCATGCTCACAAAGAGCGTGAGCCATTTCTCGTTTCGCCATCATGTTGGGGGGGCGACCCCCCAAACCCCCCGGCTCCCGGCTCCCGGCCCTCGGCGCCCCGGCTCCTCGCCCCCGGCGTCCCCAAGCCTCCGAGTTTCCCGCGTCCCAACCCGGCGCCCCCGAGTTTCCCGACTCCCCCAAGTCCCCCTCAAAACCCGCACCTCCAAGCCCTCTGCACCCCTGCGATTTCCTGGCGCGGTTCACACTTCAGGCTCTCCCAGTCTCGACCCGTGGTTCTCGGGGTGATCTCGGCGGCGACCCGTGAAAGGGTGGTCGTAGCCGCTCGCATCAACCTGATCGAGCTCGTTCGACAAGGACCTGGAGACCATGGCCATCACTCAGACGGCAAACGCGCACTGGGAAGGCTCCCTCGTCGAGGGCAAGGGAAACGTCAGCCTCTCCACCTCGAACAGCGGCAGCTTCGACATCGACTGGAAGGCGCGCGCCGAGGAGGCGGGCGGCAAGACCAGCCCCGAGGAGCTCATCGCCGCCGCGCACTCGTCCTGCTACTCGATGGCGCTCTCGCACGGCCTCACCGGCGCGGGCACGCCGCCCACCTCGATCGACACCAAGGCCGAGGTCTCGTTCCAGGCGGGCGTCGGCATCACCGGCATCCACCTGACCGTCCGCGCCAACGTGCCCGGCCTGTCCCAGGAGGACTTCGTCACGGCCGCCGAGGGCGCCAAGGCGAACTGCCCGGTCTCCAAGGCACTCGCCGCCGTCGAGAACATCACTCTCGACGCCGCTCTGGTCTGAACCGCGGCACCGTAGGCCCAGGCGCCTGCGGTGGTGCGACGTCGCCGGGCTGCTCGGCCACCTCAGCCATCCCGGCCGAGCAGCTCTTCGGCGACGGCCGCGCCAGGTCTTCCCCTGGCATGGACGATGGGTGCGTGGACCGGGACAGAACGCTGGCGCACCTCAGCGACGACGACTGGCGCAGCCCAGACTCGTCGTCGACCCAGCTCTACCGGGACCTGTGCGCGTTGCGCGACCTGCCGGTCGGACAGCTGACGCCGACATCGCTGCACCTGCTGGTGACGCACCAGGTGGGCCTGGACGTGACCGCTCTGCTGGCGCTGGAACAGGTCGAAGACGACCCGCTGCGCTCGGTCGCGCTGTACCCCGGCGACCTGCTCGCGGCTCTACTGAGAGTAGATCACTCCTTCTGGGCCGATCACCCAGAGTTGCTGTCCAGGATGTCCGCATTGCTGGACCGCCTGCGCACCCTGCCCGACGGGGACTGGCAACTCCTGGTGTCCGCGGCCGAGCAGTTTCCTGGTTAGGCGAGCGTTAGGCGAGTCTTTGCCGCGGACTGAGTTCCTAGCGGCATGGCAAAGACTCTCGCGGCGGCCGGCCTCACGCTGGCCTCACTCGCCGCCACCGCTGTCCTGTTCTCCCCGGTCGCTTCCGCCGAGACCTGCAAGGCTTCCTACTACTCCGGCGGCGGCACGACCGCCAGCGGCGAGCGCTTCGACCCCAACAAGCTGACCGCCGCGCACAAGACACTGCCGTTCGGAACGCGCGTGAAGGTGAAGAACCGTTCCAACGGCAAGACGGTGACGGTGCGGATCAACGACCGTGGCCCGTTCATCACCGGCCGCTGCGTCGACCTGACCCCTCGCGCCTTCAAGGCGATCGCGCCGTTGTCACAGGGCGTGGTCGGCGTGACAGTGACGAAGGTGTGATCGAGTAGAAAACGATCGTTTCGCTTGACCCAATCGAGTGAACGAGATAGGCAATCTGGGTGTTGGCGGCGATGAGCGGGCCGGGTCGGCTCGCGACGGGGGCACTCCTAGGCGCGATCGTCGCCGCGTTTTCCGTGCTCGCACCGCATGTCGGGTCGCTCGCATCGGGCGATCCGACAGCACCCGGAAGCGACAGACCGGCCCGCGTCTCGTTGGTCAACACCCCTTCGTTGATCCCAACGCAGTCCGAACCCCCGTCACAGACAGTGTCGTCCAGCGAGTCGTCCGCGCCGTCTTCTTCTTCCGCGACAACGACTACGACGACCAGCTCCACCGCCGCGACCACCACGGCCGTGACGACGACAACCACCCAGGCGCCGCCGCCCGTCACGACCACGACGACCACACGGCCGCGGCCTACGACGACCACCACGACCACCCGTCAGTGCGGGCTCATCTTCTGCTGATGCGCCGTTCTTATCGACGTTGGCGCCCGCGCGCCCGGTCCTGCTGGTTCACGCTGCCGATCGTGCCGCCCGCTTCGAGCCGGATCTCCCGGACCGACCGCCCCAACTCGAACGCGATGCGGGCCGCGTCGTAGGCCTCGTCCGCCCCGGGCTCGGTCATTCGCCGATCACGGAGTTGCTGCCAGTCGGACATCGTCATCGCTCCCGTCGTGCTCGTCCACGGTGTGCAGCTGATCAATACACCGCGCCGGCGCATGACGCGCGCGCAGCGTTGCCACGAACCCTTGCTGATCATCACGGGGACACTTACAGCGTCTTGTCCCTCGAAGGGCGGGTGCCAGTGAAGACCATGAGCTACTCCGAGTTTCGTGCGAAGTACGCCGAGACGCTCGACTCCGTGGTGAACGACCGCGAGGAGGTCGTGATCGTGCCCCTTGACGACTACCAGTCGCTCAAGGGGACCGCTTACCTGCTTCGTAGTCCGGAGAACGCGCGGCGTCTGATCACGTCCATCGAACGACTGGCGTCCGGCGGCGGATCGCAGCACGAACTCGCTGAATGAATGCACCGGTCACTGAGAGGCCGGCGAGGCGGGCTTGTAGGAGTACTCGTGGCGGGCGTTCTTGGTCAACGAGAGCCACCACGGCCCGTCTGGACGCTCCTTGATGAATTGCTCCACGGCGTCCCAGTGGATCGCCAGTCGCACCAACTGCGACCAACGATCGAGATTTCCGGCGCCTCGCAGGTTCACGCACTTCAGGCCATGCTCGTGGGCCAGGGCGGCCTCGTACGGTCGCGTGCGCAGGTGATGGTCAATCGTGATCACCACCCAGCCGCGCGAGGCCACGAGCGGAATCCACTCGATGTCCTGCATTCCAAGACCTACGAGTTGATCCACAGGAGGTCGGCCGATCAGGGCTGTGTCCTTACGCAGCCCTGAGATCGCCTTGCCCAGTGCGAGCGTGTTCTCGTCCACGAAGAAGCCGACGTCGTCGAGCTCCATCGAGATTGCCTCAGGCCACCAGGTTGTGCGTAGCGGTGAAGTCGACCGCTTGCTGAACTTGGTCGGGGGTCAACTCGTACCAGTCGGCAACGTCTTCGACCTGGTCACCTGCGAACACCATCTCGGCCAACGTCGTCACGAGGATGCTTCGTCCGACGATGGTGGGCCGTCCGCTGCGATGCTCCGGGTCGATCGCCACGTCCGGGTAGCGAGGATCGGCTTGGAACCGCACTGCGATGGTCTTCCCATCCTGGGGCCGAACAGGGTCGGCTTCGTAAGTGGCCGCCCGAACGAACCGCTCCACTCGTGGCGTCACCACAAGCTGACCCGTGCGTACGATGACGAAGAGATCGTCCTCGAGCCCGGCAGCGTGCTGAGCACGCATGAGGATCTCCCGCCCGTTCGGAAGCAGGAACGGCTGTGCGTAGGCCAAGGGATACCTGTGCCCGAGCTCCTGACGCAGGTGATCGACGACGATGCGCAGCTTCTGGATCCTGATGTGGTCGAAGTCCCGGTACTCGCTCAACAAGCGAACCTCGGTGAACTCACCCCACGTGACCCATCGATCCCCTGTCGACTCTTCCCTCACGATGGGCGCGTAGTTCTTGTCAGCTCGGCGATAGCCGTCGACCCACCGCCGGGTTGTGTCCTGGTTCAGCCCGAGGAGCCGATCCACCTCGCGGAAGGTGTAGACCGGTCGATCCAGCAGTGAAACCACTTCGCCCACGACGCCACGATCGCACAGAACGACCTGTTCAAGGCAACCTGCCTCAGCAGGAGTGCGAAGATTTCCGTTGATCAGGTGACGGAGCCGCGGCCAGCCTCAGCCCGGACAGGTCTCGGTGAACGCCCGCCCGCCCCCGGACCCCGGCAACGCCCCGGCAGAGCGCCAAAAGCGCCTACCACCAGCCCCCACCGCGCGCCACGTGATCAACATAATCAGTGCGAAGCGCCACAACCAGGTCACGACTTGAGAGGCCCGCACGAACCGATAAAGGGACACGGGCACAATGTCCGAGTCTCATGTTCGCGCGGAAGGGGGTGCCAGGGGTGACCTGGCAAGACGAGCTGCAGAAGCTCGACAACGAACTCGCCTCTGGTCGGATCTCGGCTGACGACTACCGACGCCGCCGGGACGAGGTCCTCTCCGGGTCGGCCGGCGGTGGGCCTGCCCAGAATCCTCAGGGCGGGCCTTTTGCGCCGCCGTTCAAGTGGGAGGCGCAGCCGCCCAGCACGTCGGACCGCACGCAGGTCGTGAACGTGCAGGGAGCACCGCAGCAACAACCGCCGCAGCCGCAGCAGAACCCGAACCCCGACGCCACGCAGGTGGTCGCCGGTGGTCAGCGTGGCGGTGGCGACGCGGACCGCACGCAGTTCGTGGCACCCGTCCAGCCGCAGCAGGGTGGCTGGGGTCAGCAGCCCCAGCAGGCCGCGCCGCCGCCGTGGGTCGGCGGTGACTTCGACCAGATCAACCAGCCCTCACCGAGCTGGAGTCACGGGCCCGAGGTCTTCGACGACTCCAGTGGTGGTGGCAAGGGCAAGATCTTCGCGATCGTCGGCGTGGTGCTGGTGCTCGCGCTGATCGGTGGTGGCATCTGGTGGTTCACCGCGGGCAGCAAGTCCGGCGGTGACAACGTGGCGACCAGCAACACGACGCCGCCGCCCACCACGTCGTCGAGCGCGGGGCCGAAGCTGCCGCTCAACGGTCTGCAGGGCAAGGTCGACTCCGCCAACACCGGTCCGGTGACGGTGGACAAGGCGTCGAAGGAGAAGTCGCAGTTCAGCCCGGACGAGGCCGCTCTGCTGACCACGTGTGGTGCTGAGGAGGGCATGTCCCAGGTGCTCTTCGCGGACGACTGGTTCACCCAGGTCCACATCTTCAGCTGCACCGACGGCGCGACGGCCAAGACCGCGGCCGACGCTCTCGCCGAGTTGCAGAAGGGGTACGGCTTCGCGGCCACGACCGGTCCGAAGCAGCTGCCCTCGATGGTGTCGGAGAAGGCGACCGACGTGCCGGACGCGCCGTTCGACTCGCGCATCTTCTACGTCTCGGAGAAGTCGGTCGTGCGGGTCGAGGTTCGCGGCAAGACCAAGGCCGCCATGGACACCGGCGCGGAGAAGGTCGTCACCGCGATCGACAAGAACTACCCCGCCAAGTGAGAACTGGCGTGCCACTGCCACGCCGTGGCGAGGATCTCGGGAAGACCGAACCTGGCACGCCAGCCCAGAACGTCGAAGGCACGGGCCGGATCCGCCCACACCACGGGCGGGTCCCCCGGCCTCCGGTCGCCGAACGTCACCGGCAACGGCCGGTCGGCGACCTGCTCCAGCCCCTTCACGACCTGCAGCACCGAGTACCCGGTACCGGTCCCCAGGTTCAACGCGGCCGACGAGCCACCGGACCGCAGGTGCTCCAGCGCCAGGACGTGCGCCTCCGCCAGGTCGACCACGTGCGTGTAGTCGCGGACCGCGGTGCCGTCCTCGGTCGGGTAGTCGCTGCCGAACAACGTCACCGGTGGACGCGCTCCCAAGGCGGCCTTCGCCAGCAGCGGCACCAGGTTGTGCGTCGGGCCCCAGTCCTCGCCGATGCTGCCGTCGAGCGCCGCCCCGGCCGCGTTGAAGTAGCGCAACGACATCCAGCGCAGGCCGTGCGCGTTCCCGTACGCCTCGATCATCCGCTCGCCCACGAGCTTGCTGTGGCCGTACGGGCTGATGGGCTGCAACGGACTGTTCTCGGTGATCGGCAGCTTGTCCGCGGCGCCGTACACCGAACAGGACGACGAGAACACCAGATCGCGCACGCCGGTCCGGACCAGGGCGTCCAGCACGGACAACGTGCCGGTCGCGTTGTGGTGGAAGTAGAGCCCGGGGTCCTTCATGGACTCACCGGGGTTCTTCAGGCCGGCCAGGTGGATGCAAGCCGTCACACCGTGGTCGCGAATGACCTGTTCCAGCTTCGCGGTCTCGGTGACGTCGATAGTGTGTACGGGGGTGCCGGACGGTACGGCCGCGGGCGAGCCCGTGCGCATGTTGTCCACCACGACCGCGTCACGCCCGGCTGCGGTCAGCGCGTGCACGACGTGCGAGCCGACGTAGCCCGCACCGCCGGTAACCAGGATCGTCACCGCTTGTCCTCCGTTCGACGGCGACAGGCTATGCCAGACCCACGAGGGGATTGATGTCGACCATGACTCGCCAGGTCGTGTACGTAGTCCCGGACGTCACGGAGCCGTCCGGTGGCGTGCACGCCATCTACCGGCACGCCGAGCTCGCCGGGCGCACCGGCGTCGACGCCAAGGTGTGGCACCTCGCCGAGGACTTCCGGTGCTGGTGGTTCTCCTCGAGCGCGAAGGTCATCAGCGGCGAGACCGTCGAGCTGGGGCCGGACGACCTGCTGGTCGTGCCCGAGGTGCTGGTGATGGACGGGTTCGACCCGGCGCCCGGGGTGCGCAAGGTCATCTACAACCAGAACCACTACTACACCTACGACAACTTCAGCGGCACCGACTACCCGGCGTGGAAGCCCGCGCCACAGGTGTGGGCGGGCTCGGTGATGACCACCAACGTGCTGAAGGCGTTGCTCCCCAAGCTCAAGGTCCAACTGGTGCCGAACGTGATCGACACCGGGCTCTACCGCTTCGCCGAGGAGCGCAAGCGCAAGATCGTGCTGCTGCCGCGCAAGCGTCCGCGCGAGGCCACGGTCCTGACCTCGATCTTCAAGAACGACAAGCGTTTCGCGGGCGTCGAGGTCGTGGCGCTCGACGACGTGACCGAGCAGCAGATCGCCGATGAGCTGGCGGACGCGTCGATCTTCATCGCGCTCCACCGCGACGAGGGCTTCGGCCTGCCCGTCGCGCAGGCGCTCGCCGCCGGCTGCGTCGTCGTCGGCTATCCGGCGGGCGGAGGCGCGGAACAGTTCACCGCACCGGGCACGCACGCGGTCGAGGACGCCGACGTGCTGTCGATCGTCGAGAAGACGGCCGCGGTGCTCGCGCAGGAGCCGTCGATCGACGAACGCCGCTCCTACCGCGCGTGGGTCGAGGAGCACTACTCCGAGGACTCGCTGGTCGAGCATCTGCGGGCCGCGATCACCGCCGCCACCAGGACCAAGGCGAAGGGCGGCACGGCCCGCCACCCGCTGACCCAGGTCGTCGTGCCCGACACCGACCCCGCCGCGGACCAGCTGGAACGCAGCCTGGCGTTCGCCGAGGAGCAGAAGGCCGCCCGTGAGCGTGCCGAGTCGGTCGCGACCGGTCTCGAGGAGGCGCTGGGCAAGGCGCTGGCCGAGCTTGAGGAGTCCCGCAGCCGCGAGTACGTGGTGGCGCAGGAGCTGCACGACCTCAAGTCGGAGTACGCCGAGCTGGCCAAGGCGGCCGAGCGCCTCACCGCGCTGGACGAGGCCACGACGCTGCTCGCCGAGTACGCCCGCGACAACGACCGCCTCAACCGCAGGCTCGACGAGGAGATCCGCCAGCACACGCACTGGCGCACGACGCTGCAGGACAAGATCGACGACCTGGAGCGCTCCACGTCGTGGCGCGTCACGGCCCCGCTGCGCAAGGCGACCGGCGTGATCAAGGGCGGCCGCAATGCCTGATCTGCGTCTGCGCGTGGTCCAGTCGCGTTTCCAGAACGCGTTCTTCCACGAGCTGGCCGAGGCGATCGTCGACGAGGCGACCCGCCTGGGCGTGCCGGCCGACGTCGTGACGTCCGTGGTGGACACCGAGCCGGACGACGTGTTCGTGCTGCTGCCCACGCACGAGTACGCGGTGCTGGAAGGCGGGCAGTTCCTGGAGGACCCGCGCCTCGCGAAGCGCTGCATCGGCATCACGGCCGAGCAGCCGTCGTCGTCGCACTTCGACACGAACGTCTACTACGGACACAAGCTCGGCGCCGTCTTCGACTTCAGCACGCTGTCGGTGAAGCGCTACCGGACGCACGGCATCGAGGCCGAGCACCTGCAGTTCGGCTGGACGCCCAGCTGGGACAAGTTCAATCCGGACGCCGACTCCCACGAGCTCGACGTGCTGTTCATGGGGTGCGCGACGCCGCGCCGTGAGCACGCTCTCTCGAAGATCGGCCGGCAGCTGTGGTCACGCCGCAGCCGCCTGATCCTCTCGGACAACGCGGCTCCGAACACCGGCGACCACGCGGCGTTCGTGACGGGTGAGCGCAAGCGGGAGCTGTTGGCGGGCACCAAGGTCCTCGTCAACATCCACCAGGCCGACGAGCCGTACTTCGAGTGGCTGCGCGCCGCCGAGGCCGCGCACTGCGGCGCGGTGATGCTGTCCGAGACGTCGCTGCACACCGAGCCGTTCCGGCACAACGAGCACCTGGTGTTCTCCGCGCTGTCCACGATGCCGCACGCGCTGGCGGCGTTGCTGGAGGACCCGGACCGGCTGAACACGTTGCGCCGCAACGCCTACGCGCTGATCAAGGAGAACCCGTTCTCCGTCGGCGTCGAGAAGCTGGTGTCGGTGGCGCAGGACCTGCGCAAGACCCACGAGGGCCACCGGCTGCGGCTCGGCCCGAGCCGCACGCAGCCGTTCCGGCAGAAGATCACGCCCGCCTGGGAGCGTCCCGCCGAGAGCATCGACGGGGTGCGCCAGGCGATCCGCGAGATCCGGCTCGACATCATCGACCTGCGCCGGCGCGTCTCGACGGACCCGGCGCTCGACCCTACGCCGGTGATCGACCAACGCACGCCCGCGTGGGACCGCCGCACGCCACGCGTCTCGGTGATCATGGCGCTGTACAACCACGAGCCGTACGTCGTGGAGGCGCTGGAGTCCGCCGCGTCCGGCTCGTACCACGACCTGGAGATCATCGTCGTCGACGACTGCTCCAACGACGGGTCGAACGAGACCGTGCGCAAGTGGATGGACCGCAGCCCGCACGTCCCGATGACGCTGGTCCGGCACCCGGTCAACCGCGGTCTGCCGCGTTCGCGCAACGAGGCGTTCAAACACGCGCGCGGCGAGCTCGTGTTCGTGCTCGACTCGGACAACGCGATCGTGCCCACCGGCCTGGAACGGCTGGTCGCCGCCATCGACGCGGATCCGGAGGCGTCGTTCGCGTACGGGGTGCTGCAACGCTTCGACTCGACCGGCCCGGTCGGCCTGATGGGCGTGTGGCCGTGGGAGCCGTGGCGGCTGCGCTACGGCAACTACATCGACGCGATGGCGTTGATCAAGGCCACGGCGCTGCAGAAGTTCGAGGGCTACACGCTCGACCGCCGCCTGCACGGGTGGGAGGACTACGAGCTGTGGTGCCGGGTAGCCGAGAGCGGTGGACACGCGGCGCACGTGCAGACGGTCGTCGGTCGCTACCGGCAGTCGGCGACCTCGATGCTCAGTCTCACGAACATCTCCCAGGACGCGGGCTTCGACGCCGTCCGGGAGAGCTGCCCACGCCTCATGTCGGGTGCGCTCGAACTGCAGGACGACGCTCTCGGCGACTGGCTGTCGAGCGTGCGTGCCGAACGGGAGGCACGTGACGTGTGGCTCAGCAACTGGGAGACGCAAAACGCCTAGTTGCTGGCGTTTCGTAGCCTAGGTTTCACTGGTTCGTGTCTTTGGTCCTGGGGGAGGGGTTGGTTCACACCATGCGTGCAGTGGTCACCGGCGGTGCGGGTTTCATTGGATCGCACCTGGTAGACGCGGTGCTCGAGCGCGGCTGGTCGGTCGTGGTGGTGGACGACTTCTCCTCCGGGCTCACGGAGAACGTCACGAGGTACGCGGACGAGCCGCGCTTCGAGTTCATCGAGGCCGACATCTGCGGCGACTGGACCGTCGACGGCCCGGTCGATCTCGTGCTGAACTTCGCCTCCCCCGCCTCGCCGCCGCGGTTCCTGGAGCGTCCGTTCGAGACGCTGGAGGTCGGCTCGACGGGCATGAAGAAGGTCGCCGAGATGGCCGTCGCGAAGGGCGCGCGCCTGATCCAGGCGTCGACCAGCGAGGTCTACGGCGAGCCGCAGGTGCACCCGCAGCCCGAGGAGTACTGGGGCAACGTCAACCCGATCGGCCCGCGCAGCGTCTACGACGAGTCGAAGCGCTACGCCGAGGCCATGCTCGGCGCGTACCACCGCATGGGCCTGCTCGACGTCGGCATCGTGCGCATCTTCAACACCTACGGCCCGCGCCTGCACGCGACGGATGGCCGCGTGGTGTCGAACTTCGTGCACCAGGCGCTCAGCGGCAAGCCGTTGAGCGTCTACGGCACGGGCAAGCAGACCCGCAGCTTCTGCTACGTCGGCGACCTGGTCCGCGGCATCTTCGCGCTGGCGGACAAGCGCGGCGAGTTCGGCCCGGTGAACCTCGGCAACCCGCAGGAGATCACCGTCCTGGAGCTCGCGCAGGTCGTCGGCGACCTGACCGGCGTCTCGGTGAGCCTCGAGTACTCGGACCTGCCGACCGACGACCCGACCCAGCGCAAGCCGGACATCTCCCGTGCGCGGGAGCTGCTGGGCTGGGAGCCCGAGGTCGGCCTGCGTGACGGTCTGACGAAGACGATCGAGTGGTACTCGGCGAACGCGGCGCTATCGACCGACGCCGTGTGACGTGAGGCCGGCGCGCGTCAGGACGTCGACGTCGAGCAGGTTGCGGGTGTCCACCACGACCTGCCCGCTCATCGTCCCGGCGAGCGCCGCCCAGTCGAGCGACCGGAACTGGGGCCACTCGGTCAGCACGACGAGCGCGTCCGCGTCCTTCGCGGCCCGCTGCACGTCGTCGACGACCGTGACGTCGTCCGTCACACCCTCGACGGCCTGCGTGATGGCCGGGTCGTAGGCGACGAGCTCGGCGCCCTCCGCCTTGAGCATCCCGGCGATCTTGAGCGCCGGTGAGTCGCGGAGGTCGTTCGTGCCGGCCTTGAACGCGAGGCCGAGCAGCCCGAGCTTGCGGCCGTTCAAGCCGCCGACCGCCTGGTCGATCTTGGCGATGATCAGGCGGCTCTGCTTCTCGTTGGTGTTGATCGTGGCCTGGAGCAGCTCGAACTCGTGCCCGGCGGCCTCGGCGATCTGCAGCAGCGCGTGGGTGTCCTTGGGCAGGCACGAACCGCCCCAGCCGGGGCCGGGCTGCAGGAACGACTGCCCGATGCGCTGGTCGAAGCCCATGCCCTCGGTGACGTTGGCGATGTCCGCGCCGAGCCGTTCGCACAGCTCGGCCATCGCGTTGACGTAGCTGAGCTTCATGGCGAGGAAGCAGTTGGCGCTGTACTTCACGAGCTCGGCGCTGGCGGCGTCCATCAGCACCGTGGGCGCACCGAGGCGGGCGTAGAGCGCCGAGACGCGTTCGGCGGCGTTCTGTGCGTCGGAGCCGACGACGATCCGGTCGGGGTGCATGAAGTCCTTGACCGCGCTGCCCTCGCGCAGGAACTCCGGGTTGCTGGCGACGAACACGTCGTCACGGCCGAGCAGTTCGAGCACGCGCGCCGCCGTGCCGACCGGGACCGTGGACTTGTTGACCACGACGGTGCCGGGCGAGAGCAGGTCCTTCATCTCGTGCACCGCGGCTTCGACGGCCTTGAGGTCGGCCGCGCCGCCCTCGCCCATCGGCGTCGGCACGCAGAGGAAGACGACCTCGGCGTCCCGCACGGCGTTGCGCACGCCGACGACGAACTCCAGCCGTCCGGCGGCGAGTCCTTCCTGGACCAGCTCGGTGAGGCCGGGCTCGAAGATCTGGACCTCGGCCCTGCGGAGCTGCTCGACCTTCTTCTCGTCGATGTCCGCGCAGACGACGTGGTGCCCCAGCGACGCGAGGCAGGCGGCTGACGTGAGCCCGACGTACCCGGCGCCGACGACCGCAACCCGGCGAACGAACATCCTCAAACCGCCCTTGATCAGCGCGAACAGTTGCCTCGATCGTCGCACAGCGGCCTTTGCTCCCGTGGCGGTTTCACGGGGGCGTGAGATCTCTCGCAGGCATTCTGTTAAGAACGCGAGTCGGTCGGACTTGCAACCGCCGACGAGTGCTACACGTCTAGTACGGGTGTAGGCACCCACTCGGAGGCGACGCATGTGGATCAGCGTGACATTAGTCACATTGGGCGGTTTGGCCTTCTTGGTGCGAACCGTAACGGCCGTCCTGGCCGTTTCCTCCAGCAAGAAGGCTGTCGATTACCCTCAGCCACAAGCCGCGGCCAATTGAGACAACACTTTCGGACTACGGCTTACCACGAACAACGACGTACCGTACGATCCTTTTGGGTCGTATGACTGAACGGTCACTCCAAAGGTGACCTCACAGGGGTAGGTGCGCCATGGACCACGCACTGAACAAGGTCATCGAGCTGCGCGAGAGCGGCTTCCAGTTCCTCCACCTGAGGGACGACGCCGGGCAGCTCGACCGCATCATGGCGTTCAAACAGCGCAGAGGCTTCATCGACTCGATCCTGTTCTGGTCCGAGACCGAGGCGCGCGCAGGTCGTCTACCTGCGGTTCGCGACTCGGCCCGCCCCGCCCAGGCCGTGTGGATCTACGAGGGCCCGTTGGTCGAGGCCGTGGACAGGTTGCTCGACCTGCCGGAGCCCGGCGCTCGCAACGCCCCCATGTTGATGAAGGCGACCGCATCGGATCTGGCCGTCGTGACGACGCTACCGTTCAAGTTGAAACTTCCACCGGGCGCGATCGCCTAGTCAGTTCTTTTCGAAGTCGCCGCGCTTGATGGCGCCGATGAACGCTGCCCATTCGGGCGCGGCGACAACGGAACCTGCCCGGTTCTTGGAGTCACGCACACGCGCGACTGAGCCGTTCAGAGCAATCTCAACGCAGTTGGCCTCACCACCGCTGCCACTACGGCTGCTCTTGCGCCACATATCTACCTCTCGGCAGCCAACCTCTCGATCCACGCGGCGGACTCGTCGGGGGTCAGCGCCAGCTTCGAGAGGTGTTTGAAGACAAGGTTAGCGGCCGCCACCCGCTCGGGGTCCTCGATATGGATCGAGCCGGCAACGTGCTCGACGTAGAGAACTTGCGGATCTCCTGTGAACGGCAGATCCAGCAGTGCGAACGACCCCAACAGCCCGTCGTGCAGTCGTGCCGACTCCAGCAACACCTGGATCGTCACGTTGGGAAGACGACTGGCTTCGGCGAGATGCAGGATCTGCTCACGGTCGATGTTCCGGAACGCGGCCTGGTGGATGATCGCGTGATACGTGAACGGGCCTGCCAGCTTGCGTTGTCGGCGTTGTCTGACGGCGATCTCGTTGTCGACCCACTTCCTGGACCGCTTGACCGTGGCGCCGTCGAAGACATCACGCATGTACGGCACGACTTGCAGCTGCCCAGGGATCACCGCCAGCGCGAACTCCCTCACCCGCGACGCGTCGTGCTCCAGCCCGACATAGCCCGTCGCATTGAGACCGTGGGCGCGCCACCAGCCCTTCTCCCTGGCCAGTTTCCACATCTCGATGTACGGCGCCTCGTCTTCACCGATCACGCCGTAGGTGTCGAGCATGGCGCGCAACGCGTGGATGTCCGGTACCTGGCCGTTCTCGATGCGGCTGAGCTTGGGGACGTTGTAGTCGAGGCGGTCCGAAGCTTCCTTCTGGCTCATCCCGGCACGCTCGCGCAGCAGTTGGAGCGCCTCGCCCAGGCGCCTCTGCCGATACGTGGGTTCCGCCACGGTCCAAACGGTACGGGCGTGATCCCGGCTTTGAGAATCTCACCTTGCGGGTGCGGTGAGGAACGTCCTGGTCATGGACCACCTCCATCGCATCGAGTACCACCGCCGGATGCCCGACGGTGCGCTGGACCTCGCGCAGGTCGAGGAAGTCGTCGACCACGGTTGGTACATAAGGAAAGGCGAGGAGTGGCGCCGCCGCTACACCCTCGAATGCGCGTACGACTTCCTCGCCCGCACCGAAACGAAGTCGGGCGTCTTCGCGATCACGGTGTGGCGGAAGGACATCCGGGTCTGCACGGTCGGAATGGAGTGGCGTCCCTCCAAAGGATGAAGAACTTCCCTCGCCTGAGTTACGCAGCTTGATGTAGAGGGTCCGAACACGGGACGTTCGCGCCCATGAACCTCAGGAAGACCGTCGCGGGGGCCGCTGTCGCCCTCGGCAGCACCGCCGTCATGCTCGGCCTGGGTGGTACCGCAGTCGCCGACACCGTGGACGCCACCGCGAGCACGCAGCCCGACGTGGGTGGCCAGCTCGGTGACGTCGTGACCGTCGGCGACCTTGCGAAGATCGACACTTCCGACGTCAACGGCAAGATCCAGGCCATCAACGAGCAGGACGCGGACGTGGTCGCGCTCGTGGAGAACTTCGACGCCGGCGGCAGCGGCGTGCCCGCCGCCACGCTGCTCGGCCTCAACGAGCCGGCGCAGCCGTGGAACGGCTTCGCGCACGTCGACATCTGATCTGACCAGCACTTCCTGGCCGGGGCGGCGCCCGATTCCCTCCCCCTCGAATCGGGCGCCGTTCCACTTCTGACGGTTCAACAAGGAGCGAAACGCCTTGAGCATCAAGAAGATCGTCGCTTCCGCCGGTATCGCCGCCGGTGCGATCGCCGCCATGGCCGGCACCGCGAGCGCGAGCCCGGCGCCCGCGCAGGAGCTGGTCGACAACGTCGGCACGATCGGCTACGCAGCGGACATCGCGAGCACCGCCATCCTCCACCAGTTCGGTGGTTACGCGGAGACGGTGCAGGACAGCACCAACGTCACCAACCTCATCGGCGGCTAACGCCCGGCCGCGTAGCCCTGCGCGCCGCGTGCGTTCGCGCCGGCGCGCAGGAGTCCGTCCGCGGTGTCCCTCGCCACGGCCGACATCCGGCCGAGGGTCCACTCGCCGGCGTCCACGACCTGGTGGCCACGCTCTCGCAACGCAGCCAGGACGTCCGCGCCGGCGCGGGACTCGATGACGAGCTCGCCGGGGGTCCAGGCGCGCGGGTAGAACGAGCTCGGGAACGCGTTCGAGTGCCACATCGGCGAGTCGATCGCCTCCTGCAGGTTCAGGCCCGCCCGGTGCGCCAGCCAGAAACCGAGCTGCCACTGGTCCTGCTGGTCGCCACCGGGAGTGCCGAACGCGAGCGCCGGTCGGCCGTCGCGCAACGCCATCGAGGGTGAGAGCGTGATCCGCGGGCGCTTGCCGGGGGCCAGCGAGTTCGGCAGACCCTGGTCCAGCCAGAACATCTGGGCACGGCTGCCCAGGCAGAAGCCGAGCGACGGGATCGTCGGCGAGGACTGCAGCCAGCCGCCGGACGGGGTCGCGGAGACCATGTTGCCCCAGCGGTCCACGACGTCCACGTGCACGGTGTCGCCGCGCGTCACGCCGGAGCGTTCCACCGTCGGTTCGCCGATAGCGCCGGTCGGGTCGGAGACCAGAGTGGACGGTCCGCTGACGATGTGCTTGGGCAGCAACGGTTCCCGGCCGTCGGGCGAACCCGGCCGCAGCTCGAACGAGGCCGAGTCGCCGATGAGCGCGCGGCGTTCGGAGGCGTAAGCGCGCGAGAGCAACGTCTCCAGCGGCACGTCGGGATCGTCGCCGTACCACGCCTCGCGGTCGGCGAACGCCAGCTTCGCGGCCTCGACGGCCAGGTGCACGGTCTCCGCGGTGGGCTTGCCGTCCACATAGGACAGGTCGTAGCCCTCCAGCAACCGGAGCTGCTGCGCCAGCACGGGTCCCTGCGTCCAGGCACCGGCCTTCACGAGCGACCACTCGTCGAAGTCGACGACCACGGCGTCCTCGTACGACGCCTCCCAGGACGCCATGTCCGCCCCGGTCAGCACGCCCGCGTGGTCGCGGCCGGAGTCGTCGCGGAACTCCGAACGGCAGAACTCGTCGATCTGGGCGGCGACGAACCCCTGCGACCACGCCCGGCGCGCGGCCTCGATCTGCGCCTCGCGGTCGGCGCCGGCGGCCTCGGCGGCGGCCAGCAGCCACTCCCAGGTGTCGGCGAGCCTCGGGTTGCGGAACCGGCCACCAGGAGCGGGCAGTAGCCCGTCCGGCATCCACTGCGCGGCGGACGTCGGCCAGTGGTCGCGGAAGAGGTCCGAGACCATCGAGATGGTGTGCACGGCGCGTTCGACGAGCGGGAAGCCGTTGCGGGCATAGCCGATCGCGCGGTCCAGCACGTCGCGCAACGACTTCGTGCCGTGGTCACGCAGAAGAGTCAGCCAGGCGTCCCACGCGCCGGGCACGGTCGCGGCCAGCAACCCGCTGCCCGGTACGAGTTCCAGGCCCAGATCGGTGTAGTGCTCGATCGACGCTCCGGCGGGCGCCACGCCCTGTCCGCAGAGCACCCGCGGGGTCGCTCCGGCGGCCGAGAAGATGATCGGAACCTCGCCGCCTGGGCCGTTGAGATGCGGTTCCACCAGCTGCAACACGAATCCGGCGGTCACGGCGGCGTCGAACGCGTTGCCACCTTCCTCCAACACCGCCATGGCCGACGCCGAGGCCAGCCAGTGGGTCGAAGCGACCATGCCGAAGGTGCCGACGAGTTCGGGACGCGTGGTGAACACCCTACAAAGGTACGCGAGGCTAACTATATTTCGTGACGCCAAGTGACGCATACCCTAGGCCCGAACGGAGCAGTCCCTGAGATGGGTACGACTTTGGTCGTAGCGGACGGTGACAGATCTCCTACCAGAGGTCTACCGGCGCGGCCGATGTTTCGAACACGCTCGAACGGCACAGTTCATGGCATGGGAATTCTGACGATCGCGACGATCTTCATCGGACTCGCGCTCCTGGCAGCGGTGCCGTTGGTGGCGCTGCTCCACTGGTCCGACCGCTGAAGTCGAGGTAACGACCGTTAACCTCCTCGCGAGCAGTTCGCTTCGAGGAAGGTGAAGGCATGGAGATCTCGGGTACCGCGGCCATCGTCACCGGTGGCGCGTCCGGCCTCGGCGGCGCGACCGCACGCGCGCTGGCGGCACGGGGGGCGCAGGTGTTCGCGCTCGACCTGCCCAGCGCCATCGAGAAGGCCGACGCGGTCGAGAACGTCACCTACCTGGCCGCCGACGTGACCTCGGGTGAAGAGGTCCAGGCCGCCGTCGACACCGCTGCCGGCTCCGGCGCCCCGTTGCGCATCACGGTGAACTGCGCGGGCATCGGCCCGTCGTCCCGCACGGTCGGCAAGTCCGGCCCGCACGACCTCGACCTGTACCGCAAGATCATCGAGATCAACCTGATCGGCACGTTCAACGTGCTGCGCCTGGCCGCCGCCGCGATGGGCAAGACCGAGGAGCTCGAGCACGGCGCCCGCGGCGTCATCATCAACACCGCCTCGATCGCCGCGTTCGACGGCCAGATCGGCCAGGTCGCCTACGCCTCGTCCAAGGGCGGCGTCGTCGGCATGACCCTCCCGGCCGCCCGCGACCTGTCGAGCGTCGGCATCCGCGTGCTGACCATCGCGCCCGGCATCGTCGACACCCCGATGCTCGCCACGGTCTCCGACGAGTTCCGCGCGGGCCTCGCCGCCGGCGTGCCGTTCCCGAAGCGCCTGGCCCAGCCCTCGGAGTACGCGCAGCTCGCGATCTCGATCATCGAGCACGACTACCTGAACGCCGAGGTCATTCGCATGGACGGCGCCCTGCGGATGGCTCCTCGCTAGAGATCCGGCGGCTCGGGGCTCTGGTGCACGTGCAGGTTCTCGACCTGCCCGGCCTGGATCACGATCCCGGAGTTGCTCTCTACCTGGTTGCTCGTGCCGCCGGGAGCCGGTTCGACCGCTTCGGCGGCCAGCTCCCGGTGCAGGGCCTCCCGCTGGGCCGGATCCAGCTCGGCGATTCCGCCCGCGCCGATCCACAGCACCTTGATCACCTGGCTGCGCACCCCGTACTTCCTGGACCGCGTCGTCAGGAACCGGGGCAGCTCCACCCACAGCACGGGGAAGTCGTGCCCCTCCAGCAGTCGTCCCTCTGCTTCGAGCGTGCCACCGGCGAGGATGTAGATCCCCTTGCGCTTCGGCGCTCCGGCTGACACGACATCCACGGTCAGCTGGACGGGCAACCGGCGCAGCGTGATCAGCTCGGTGTGCCTGCGCAACGCGGCGAGCGTCTCGTCCCAGCCCCGCCCGCCCGCGTTCAGCGGTCCGTCCCGGTCGGGTCCGAGCAGGTAGGGGGCGTTATCGCTGACGTGTTGCAGGGCCCGGTAGTTGATGAACAGGGCGACGTTGCGCGCGGCGGCCGAGCCGATGGACGCGGTCGACAGCAGGTGGACGTCGTCGTACTTGAACGACAGCAAAGCGACGTCGGTGAGGGCCACCAGGTCCGCGGTCCGATCTCGTGCCAGGGCGTAGGCGAGCTCGCCCACGATCTCGCCCTGGCGCAGCGTGTGCAGCACCCCCGGGCGATCTTCGCCCTCGGAGTTGAAGACGCCCACCTCGCCGCGCAGGATCACGAACAGCGAGTCGCCGGAGTCCCCGTAGTTGCAGATGAACTCGCCGCGGCCGCGCTCGACGAGCTTCCCCAGCCGCAGCATCTCGGCCAGCTCGTCGAGGTGCGACTGCCCGAGGAACGGGTTGAGCTCGTCTCTTCCCGTGCGCCTGTCGGTGAACGTGAGCTTCGACTGCTCGATCGCCTCGATGCCGCGCGCGACGGTGCGGTCCTCCGAGCTGGACTGCCAGATCCGCTTCGCGTGGTAGAGGATGTCCCAGCTGCGGCCGTCCGTGACAGCGCTTTCCAGAGCGGCGTGGTCGTTCTGGTCCGACGTTCCCCAAGACGATCTACCGCGCTCGGCGGACAGCAGGTGGATCCAGTGCAGCCGGCCGTCGTTTCCCAGCAGCCGGCGCGGGTCGTGGAAGTCGACTTCGGGGACATGCGCCAGCGCCTGCCGGAACGCGTCCGACGCCACGATCCCGACGTCGACTCGTGCCAGGAGGTTCCCCGCGTCGTTGATCCCAGGGCCGACGGGCTGGAGCCGGCCGTCCGCGCCCGTGATGTGCACGACCGGTCCGCGGTGGCAGATGATGCGCAACGGCACGCGTTCGCGCAGCGACCAGCCTTTCCACCTGAAGGCGAGATCCAGGGCGGCCTGCTCCCACGCCTCCTGCCGGAACAGGACGTGGCCACCGTCCCCACCGGACGCCCACACGACATCGCCCTCGGCGGACCCGGCGATGGCCTCGGCGACCATGTCGTTGATCGCCGTGACCCGTGCCAGCTGGTCACGCTCGTCCGCCGACGAATGCCTGATGACGTCACACGAAACGATGGTGACGAGAGACGACTCGGTCTCCATCGCTTCCTCCTCGCTAGAGATCTCCGGCGTACGGCAGACGGGACATCGCGTCCGAGGTCATCCACTCGCGCAGGCGGTGGGTGGCCCGGACGTCGTCCTCGTTGTACTCCAGCAGCCGGCGCCGCTGGTCGGTGTCGAGCTCGTCACCGTTCAGCCCGACGGCCGACCGGTACCAGCGCATGGAGTTCTCGCCACCGGCCTCCGGGTCACGCCACGAGAAGCCCGCGACGGGAGCGATGATCTTCAGGCCCTTGCCGTGCGCGCACAGGAACTGCTCGCGGACGATGCCGAACAGGTCGACCCAGGAGTCCGAGCCGATGAACTCCTTGATCTGCGCCACGGTCGGGATGCCGGGCTTGCCCGCGAACCGTTCCGCCGACGCCAGCAGCCAGCGGTTCTCCGCCAGCTCGTTGTAGCAGTAGGCGCGGAACGACAACCCGCGTGCCTTGGCGCGCAACCGGATCCCGGTCAGCCAGGTCCAGAACTCGGCGAACGAGCGGGCCTCGTCGTCGCACGGCAGCGCGTCCCACGTGACGAACGCGCGGTAGCCCTGCTCCTCGTCGATGTCCTTTCCGGACAACAGGCAGCCCCACATGTACGCGCCCAGGTCGCCGAAGCTCTCCATGTCGACGTCGACCTCGACGTCGGCGCGCGGCACGTTCATCTCGGGCACCCGGCGCACCAGCGTGAGGTCGCGCAGCCACGCCCGTGCCAGCACCACGGCGTCGCCGAACGGCATGCCGACGAGCTGGACCGGACCCTCGGCCGCGGGATCCATCTCCGCCAGCTTGTCCACAGTGGACAGGCCGATCCTCCGCAGTGCCGCGGCGTCCTCGCCGCGCACGACGAGGCTGACGTCCCGACCCTGCTTCAGGTCGTTGTCGCACGTGGGCCACCACGGGCACGTCTTGCAGTCGACGATCCGCGACGGCCTCGCGAGCGCGTTCTTCTGGTTCACGGCGGCCAGCGCCACCGCCAGCCGGTCGCTGAACCGCGCGTCGTACTCGGCCAGCGCGGTGCGGCCGCCTGGCCACGTCGGCGCCTCCAGGTCGTGCCACAGCACCACGTCGGCGTCCATGCCGATCACGCCACCGGTCGCGCGCCCGCTCCTCGCGTACCCGGCCGCCTGCAGCTGCCGTTGCGCATGCGCCAGCCGCAGCTGGTCCCGGGGCTGGGGCCGCACCTTGCGGTGCGGGTCCGTGCGGCTGCCGTCGGGCAGCGGCATCGTCAACGGGCTCGTGCGAGCGCCCTGGCCGGGGTCGGTGATCTTGTGCCGCACCACCAGCACCGGCACGTACCCGGTGGAGTCCTTGACCAGCAGGTCGATCCCGCCGCGACGGCCACCGCGTGGGTCACGGGGCAGCGCGGCGCCCCAGATGTACCGCGCGCCCATCTCCATCGCCGCGAGCGTCACGCGTTCCCGGTCCGCACTGCGCACGTCGGGCCCGCTCGGCACCTCGAAGAAGTCCGAGCCGACGATCCTGCCGAGCGCGTCCGCCACCGCGCGCCGGTGGTTCGTCGCGTCCGCTTTCCGTTGTTCCGAAGCCGGATCCGGCGCCGCCTTGGGAGCGTCGCGCATCTCCGGATCGTTTTCGAGGTGCACCCGCCGCCGACAACGAGTGACCACGCCGGCGTCTAGCTGCACCTGGGAAGTCACAGGATGAAGCGTATGTCGCGCGTCGAACTGATGTGTCGGCAACCTGGGCAGTAAGTTCCACGTGACGGAGGAGGTGCACCCGAATGGCGCGCAAAGCGAGGGCCGGCTTCACGCCCAGCAGGGCCAGGAAGCTGGTCGGTGTCGCGAAGGTGGTGGCGCCCGCGCTCATTCCGGTGCTGGCCCCGGTGCTCGCCCGCGGAGCCGGGGTGCTGAGCGAGCAGTACGACCGCTACCGGGCGCGCCGGCTCGGCATCGACGTCGCGGACATCGGGAAGTACTCCGGCTACGGCGCCCGGCTGCACGCGCGGATCGTCGGCTTCTCCGAGTCGCTCGAGACCTTGCGCACGTCCGACTCCGAGTGGGTCGGCAAGACCGAGGCACGGCTGACCCAGCTGCTCGCGGCGGTGCGGGCGTCCGAACGGATGCCGACGGCCCGGCGCAAAGCCGCGCACCGGGCCGTCGGGACTGATCTGGAGATGTTGGAGCAGGAACTGCTCAGGCGCCTGAACGTGCGCTGACGTCCGGGGTCCTCCCGGTGACGTCGGCCACGGCCTTGACCGCCGCCTCCTCGACCACCTGACCGGGGTCGAGGTGCGCGGTGACCTCCTCCATCACCTCGGCGACGCGTTCCTCACGCCGGATCATCGGGTCGGAGCGCAGGTCCTTCGCCAGCGAGACGCACAGCCCCACCATCACGACCATGAACGGCAGCGCCGCGATGATCGTCAGGTTCTGCAGTCCTGTCAGCGCGTTGGACCCGCCGACCAGCAGCATCACCGCGGCGACGGCACCGGTCAGCACACCCCAGAAGATCACGCCGGGCTTCTTCGGCCGGATCGTGCCCTCCTGGGAGAGCGTTCCCATCACGATCGAGGCCGCGTCCGCACCGGACACGAAGAAGATCGCCACCAGCACCATGACGACGACACCGGCGACGCCCGCCAGCGGGAACTGGCCGAGCAGCGCGAAGAGCTGCGACTCGGGATTCGCCTGACCCGCGAGGTCGGTTCCGGACCGCTGCTCGAAGATCGCCGTTCCGCCCAGGATCGCGAACCACACCAGCGACACCGCGGACGGCACCAGGATCACGCCGGCCACGAACTGCTTGATCGTCCGGCCACGAGAAATGCGCGCGATGAACATGCCGACGAACGGCGTCCACGAGATCCACCACGCCCAGTAGAAGATCGTCCAGCCGGACAGCCACGCCTCCGTCGCGTCGCCACCCGAGGCGGCGGTGCGGCCCGCCATGTTCGCGAGCTCGCGGAAGTAGTCGCCCAGGGCGGTGGGCAGCAGGTTCAGGATGAACACCGTCGGACCGACGACGAACAGGAACAACGCCAGCACGACGGCCAGCACCATGTTGGTGTTCGACAGCCACTGGATTCCCTTGGCGACACCCGACACCGCCGACGCGACGAACGCCACGGTCAGCACGGCGATGATCGCGACGAGCAGCCCCTTGCCGACGTTGTCCGCCCACCCGGCCGCCTCCAGCCCGCTCCCGATCTGCAGGGCGCCGAGACCGAGGGAGGCGGCCGAGCCGAAGAGGGTCGCGAAGATGGCCATCACGTCGATGGCGCGACCCCAGCCGGAGGTGGCATGACGCCCCAGCAGCGGCGCGAACGCGGCGCTGATCAGCAAGGATCGGCCGCGGCGGAAGCTGCCGTACGCGATGGCGATGCCGACGACGGCGTAGATCGCCCACGGGTGCAGCGTCCAGTGGAAGAGCGTGGTGGCCATGGCGGTTTCGAGGGCGTCGCCCTCGGTGCCGGGCGGCGGTTTCACGAAGTGGGTCAGCGGCTCGTTGACGCCGTAGAACATCAACCCGATGCCCATGCCCGCGCTGAACATCATCGCGACCCACGAGACGGTCTTGAACTCGGGTTTCTCGTCGTCGCGGCCGAGCGGGATCTTGCCGTAACGGCTGAACGCGAGCCACAAGGCGAAGACCACGAAGCCAGTGGCGGAGAGCACAAAGGCCCATCCCAGATGCTGGATGATCCAGCCCAGCGCCGCCTTCGAGGCGGACGCCAAACTCTCGGTACCGACGATTCCCCAGGTCACGAACGCAAGCGTGAGACCTGCGGCAACGCCGAACACAACCCGGTCGGTACGGCCCGGCCTGTCGCATTGAACGGTCATGGGGCGCCGGTTACCCGCTCGTAGACCCGCGCAAACCCCTCGGATTACCCTCAATCCTCGTGAGTACACGTCCGAGCGAGTTGCGCACCCTCCGTGGTGCCGTACTCGCGCTGACGTCTGCCTCGCTCACGATCACCGCGCACGGGCTGGGCGGCGGCGAGCTCTCCGAGTTCATCCACGCGTTACCGCTGGTGGTACTCATCGCGTTCGCCGCGGCGAGCCTCGCGGACAAGCGCACCGGGAAGCTCTCGGTCATCGCCGGGCTCGGCACGGCCCAGCTGGCCCAGCACCTGTTGCTGACGTGGGTCAACCACGAGCACACGAACACGTTGACCGGGCAGATGTTCCTGGCGCACCTCGTCGCCGCGACGCTGACCGGCATCCTCCTGTTCCACGCGGAGAACGCCCTGTTCAGGCTGTTCGCCGCGGTCACCCGCCTGATCCCCCGCAGGCTCACGCCGCTGCCGGTCAGCACGCCGGTGCGGACGTTCACCAGCACGCCGTACATGAGGCACGAGCACGCAGTCCTCTACACGCGCGCGCACGGTCGGCGCGGGCCACCTTGTAGTTCCTGATCACCCGAACCCCTCACACCCCTTTGGCAATCAGGAGCCACAACTTCATGTCGACAAATCGATTTGGCGTGCGCACGCTCGCCGTCGTCGCCGTTGCCGGTATCGCCATGCTCGGCACCCCGACCATCGCGTCCGCGCACGTCAGCGCCCAGCCGGCCGAGTTCACCCAGGGCGGCCGCGCCACGTTCGCGTTCCGCGTCCCGAACGAGCGGGACAACGCCGGCACCACCAAGATCGAGGTGACGCTGCCGCAGGACACGCCGCTCACGTCGGTGCGCACCAAGCCGCTGCCCGGCTGGAAGGCCGAGGCCGTCAAGGGCAAGCTCGACAAGCCCGTGACGGTCGGCGGCAAGGAGATCACCGAGGCGTTCAAGACGATCACCTGGACCGCCGACGCCGGCGTGAAGATCGGCGTCAACGAGTACCAGGAGTTCTTCGTCGCCCTCGGCACCCTGCCGGAGGGCAAGGACACGCTGCTGCTCCCGACCAAGCAGACCTACGAGAACGGCGAGGTCGTGGACTGGAGCCAGCCGACGGTCGACGGCAAGGAGCCGGAGCACCCGGCGCCCGCGCTGAAGCTCGCCCCGAAGAAGGCCGGTGACGACGGCCACGGCGGTCACGGCACGACGCCATCCGGCGACAGCACGGACACGCACGAGGCGTCCGCCGCCGGTTCCGACCAGACTGCCCGCTACCTCGGCGGCGCCGGTCTGGCCGTCGGCGCGCTGGCGCTGGGCTTCGGCGTCGGTGCCATCCTGCGTTCGCGGCGCAAGGCATGAAGCGCGGCATCATCGCGTTCCTGATCGCCGGTGCGGCCGTGCTCGCCACGGCCGCCCCCGCGGCGGCGCACAACGTGCTGATCAGCAGTGATCCGAAGGACAAGACCTCGCTGGAGGCCGGTCCGTCCACCGTCACGCTGACGTTCGACCAGGACGTCCAGGGCGGCGAGGGCATCAACACGATCTCCGTGGTCGACGCGAACGGCGGCCACTACGAGGCCGCCGGCGACCCGACGATCAAGGACAACTCGGTCACCGCGAAGGTCAACGCGCTCGGCAAGGCCGGGCAGTACAAGATCGGCTACCGCATCCTGTCCGCGGACGGCCACCCCGTCTCCGGCGAGCTGACCTTCACGCTCACCAAGGACGGCACGGGCACGCCCACCACGCCGGCGAACCCGAACGCCTCGACCGGCGACAACGGTTCCGGTGACGGCCTGCCCGTGTGGGTGTGGATCGTCGGCGCCGTGGTGCTGCTCGGCGGCGGCGTGTTCTTCGCGCTGCGTGGTGGGAACGCGAAGGCATGAGCGACGTCCGGACCACCGCCCCCTCGCACTACCGCGTGCTCGCCGGGCTCGTCTTCGGCGCACTCGCGGGCATCGCGCTCGGCCTCGTGCTGGCACCACCCGTGGTGGTCGCCGGGGTCGTCGACGCCGGGGCGGCGGTCCGGTACGGCCTTCCGGTCACGCGGGTGCTGCTCGACGTCTCGGCGACGATCGTCGTCGGGCTGTCGATCCTGCCGAAGCTGCTCGGCTTCGACCGGCCCACGCACACCGAACCGGTCATGAGGATCGCCCGGCCGGCCGCGGTCGTCGCCGCCGCCGTCTGGGTGGTCACCGCCCTGCTGGCGATCGTGCTGCAGGCCGCCGAGCTGCGGCCGGGCAGTGACGTCAGCATCGGCAACGCCGTCGACTACATCGCCACCGTGGGCGCCGGCAAGGGCCTGCTGTTCAGCGCGGCCTGCGCGTTCGCGTACCTGATCGTCGGCGTGATGGCCGTGCGTAGCGGCGAGTCCGTGCCCGCTGAGCTGCGCATCCTCATCTCGATGTTCGGGCTGCTGCCGATCCCGGTGACCGGGCACGCGTCGAACTGGAAGTACCACGACTACTCCATGGTCTCCATGGAGCTGCACGTCCTGGGCGCCGCGGCGTGGACCGGCGGGCTCGGCGCGTTGATGGCGCTGGTCGCCTACCGCAAGGGACTGCTGGCGATCGCGCTGCCGAAGTTCTCGAAGATCGCGACCGTCAGCCTGGTCGTGGTCGCGGTGACGGGCCTGTTCAACGGGTTGCTGGAGCTGGTCCTCAACCCGGTCGTGCCGTTCCCGCAGTCGATGTTCACGACCGGCTACGGTCTGCTGTTCCTCGGCAAGGCGGTGTGCACGGCACTGATCGCGGTGCTCGGCGCGCACATCCGGTGGCGGCTGCTGCCGAAGATCGCCCAGCACAAGGTCACCGCGATCGTGCAGTGGGCGGTGCTGGAGGTGGCCGTCATGGGCGTCGCGTTCGGGCTCGCGGTCGTCCTGAGCCGCGCGCCGGTCAGCTGAACCCCGTCGCGACTCTCACCAGGTCGGCGAGGGCACGCGACCTGCTGTGCGGCGGCCACGCGATCACCGTGGTCACCTTGGGCGCGTCCACCACCGGCGTCGCCACCAGGCCTTCGGCCAGTCCCGCGCGGAAGACCTCGGGCAGGACCGCGACGGCCCGGCCGAGTTCGATCATCTGGAACAGCTGGGTCAGGTTGCGCACCTCGATGCCGGGACCGTCCGGGTAGGTGCCGTCCGGACGCGGCCAGCGGACGTGGTCGTCCAGGTCGCGGACGTCCGCCAGCCGCAGCCGCGACGCTCCCGCGAGAGGGTGCGACGCGGGCATCACCGCGACCTGTTCCTCGGTGTGCAGGACTTCCACGTCAAGGCCGGTCGTCGGGTCGTACGGCTCGTGCAGCAGCGCGACGTCGGCCCGTCCGTCGAGCAGCGGGACGTGGGTGTTCGACTCGCAGAGCAGGACGTCGACGGGGACGGCACCGGGCTCGGCGGCGTACGCGTCGAGCAGCTTCGCCAGCACTTCGCCGGAACCGCCGGCCTTCGCGGCCAGCACCAGCGAAGGCCGGTCGGCGGCCGCGCTGCGGGTCCGGCGTTCGGCCGCGGCGACCGCGCCGAGGATCCCCCTGGCCTCGGTGAGCAGGGTGGCGCCGGCTTCGGTGAGCGACACCCTGCGGCTGGTGCGGGTCAGCAGCGCGACGCCGAGCCGGTGCTCGAGCTGGGCGATCGTCCGGGAGAGCGGCGGCTGGGCGATGCCCAGGCGTTCGGCGGCGCGGCCGAAATGCAGCTCCTCCGCCACGGCGACGAAGTACCGGAGCTCTCTGATCTCCACGGCGTCCACGGTATCCATACCGGCCGGGTATCGCTGCGACACCGAGGTGGTGTTGGTCTTGAACGCTCCGCGGACCACGATCGAATGCATGAGCGAACAGACGATTGCGCTGGTCACGGGCGCGAACAAGGGAATCGGCTACGAGATCGCGGCAGGCCTCGGCGCGCTCGGGATGAGCGTCGGAGTGGGCGCGCGTGACCCTCGGCGCGGCGAGGAAGCAGCGGCGAAACTGCGGGCTGAGGGCGCCGACGCGTTCTACGTGCCGTTGGACGTGACCGACGACGAGAGCGTGGTCTCCGCCGCGTCACTGGTCGAGGAACGGTTCGGCCGCCTCGACGTGCTGGTCAACAACGCGGGGATCGCCGGAGCGTGGCCCACGGCGCCGTCCACCGCCACCCCGGAGGGCCTGAGGGAGGTTCTGGAGACCAACGTGGTCGGCGTCGTCCGGGTCACCAACGCGATGCTGCCGCTGCTGCGACGCTCCGCACGGCCGCGGATCGTCAACCAGTCGAGCCACCTGTCGTCGCTGACGCTGCAGACCACGCCGGACGCGGAGTTCGGTGACCCCGACGGGGTCTACACGCCGTCGAAGGCGTTCCTGAACGCACTTACCCTGCAGTACGCCAAGGAACTCGCCGGGATCAAGGTCAACGGGGCGTGCCCCGGTTACGTCGCGACGGAGTTCAACGACTTCCAGGGACACGAGACCCCGGCGAACGGCGCCAAGATCGCGATCAGGCTGGCCACCCTGCCCGACGACGGTCCGACCGGCGGCCTGTTCGACGGCGTCGGGACCGTGCCCTGGTGAGGCCGGAGGAATGTTCAACGTGAAACATCACGGAATCCAGCGGACTCGGTGAGTGGTCCGATCGGCGCGACGAGCTGCGCACGAACGGGCTAATCGGTGATCAGTCGAGCCGAAGATTCTTCGCGCATCCGCGCCAGCCGGTTCATCGTCCGCTGACCGCGGCGGTCCAGCTCACGGCTGTCGATCCAGCCGTTGGCGTAGTAGCGGTAGTCCTGGGCCAGTGCGACGAGTTCCGCGAGATAGTCGGCGGACCGCCGCCGTCGCTCCTCGTCGAACCCGGCCAGCAGTGGCAGCTGGGTGTCCACCACCTCGTCGAGCAACTGCGCGGACCGCAGCGCTCTCCTGGAACGCCACCTCCGAGTAAGGCTCACGCGCCGCACCTCGTCCTTCGCCCCGACCTGCCGCACCTTAGGCGTGGATTGCACGCCCGTCGATGCTGCATTCGTGCGCGAAGGTCCTGGCGTTACCGGTTCGTGTCCCACGCCATCCGAAAGTGGTGCTATAGGGCCCAAACGAGTTCGGTTCAGGCGGCCGACTCGGTGCCGGTGAAGCGGGCGACGCGGTCCGCGAGCTCGCGGGCCTCGGGGTTGTTGCGGCGCTTGTCGGCCTCCTGGCGAAGCGGCTCCATGCGCTGCTTGGTGCGCACCGACTTGAGGCTTTCCGACAGGTCGACGGCCTGACGGCCGATCTTGGCGCCGTGGTCGATGTCGCCCTCGAGCAGGTGGTTGATCGCCATCGAGGTGAGGTTGAACGAGCGGCTGCGCGCGTACTCGTCACCGAAGTTGTTGATCGCCTTGGACAGCGCCGGGATGGCGGTCCGCGTGTACTTGGCGTCCACTGTCTGTGCCAGCTCCGTGTGCACCGTGCCGATCATGGACGAGAGGTCGATCTCGTTGAAGAACTTGGCCCAGGCGGGGGCTTCGGCGACGTTCGCGCGGGAGAACTCGTCGCGCGCGCGGCCGAGCAGCTTGAGCGCCTGCTCGTCGGAGCCCATCTTCGCGTAGGCCCAGGCTTCGTTCGCGCACAGGATGCCCACGGCCAGTTCGGAACCGGAGTTCTGCGCGGCCAGCTGACCCAGCTGGAACACCTTCAGCGCGTCGTCCGGGGCGTTCTGGTGCAGGTAGACGCGGCCCATGCGGTACAGGATGTTCGCCATCAGCGCCTCGTTCTCGCCCTGCTTGGCGAGGTCGAGCGCCTGACCGAAGTGGTTGCGGGCGGAGTCCATCAGGCCCGTGTCGAACGACGTCCAGCCGGCGAGGTTGTGCAGGTCGGCCAGCGCGACGAAAAGGCGCTGGCGAACGATGTCCGTGGAACTCGCACCGAGCATCTGCTGTCCCCAGGACAGCTGGGCGACCACCGCGTCGCGGCAGGAACCGCCGCCGTACTGGTAGTCCAGGGCACGCAGTGCCCTCGTCGCCGCTTCGACCTGGCGCACATCGGTCATGCCGATGCGGCCCGGAGCCGGAGTCTGTGTGGGGTGAGAAACCCACGACCCGGAGTCCGCTCCGAACACGGCCGCGCCGACTGTCACGGCGGCGGCGTGCGCGAGGAACTTCCGACGCTTCACCGACTCGTCCTCCTCAGGATGGGGTGAGTCCGCGGTCGCGGCCACCCTCACTGCCGTTGTCTCGTCATAGGCGAGACCCATGTATCCACGTGGGACACCCAAGCCGACGGCGATCCTGGTCAGGACGTCGTACGCCATCACCTGGCGTCCCTTGAGGATCTCCGAGACCTCGGACTGCGACTGCCCAGTGAGCGCCGCGATCTGGCGCTGGGACACACCGTGCCTGCGGAGCAGCCGGTAAACCGAGCTGATCTCCCGCCGGGCCAGTGCGTCCCGCATCTCCTGCTGGTCCCACACCTCGGTGGGGATAGGAGAGCCCTGGGAACTCATGGTGTTCATCGCGCACCCTCACAGTCCGTTGGGCGTCATCGGCAGACTAGGGGCAGGTCCCCGAGCCCGAGAAGTCCTCTTCGGCGGAGCTGATCGGCTCCACCGAACACCGCTTACCGCTCACCGTAGGACTACCACCGGTGGGCGCTGTGACGTCCCGTTCCGGAGTGAATCATCGCAATCTGGAGTTCGGTAAGCGAGTGAGCACGGAGAGGAACGACCTAATAGTGGACAGCTCCTCCTCGTACTCCACCTCCATTGTGGAGACGGGTGACACCGACTCCACATGGCGCGGCACGACCGGGCAGCGTCGGATGTGGCAGATCAGCTGCGGCGACGTGGTCGACCGGGACCGCCAGCTCACCGTGAAGGTCGTACAGGGCCATGTGGTCCTGGTAGGCCCTCCTGGAGAGACGGCAGTCTTGTCCCACGACCAGCTCGTACAGCTCAGGGCTGCGCTACGCGAAGCCGCCGACCAGGCGGAAAGGTGACGGTGACTCCTTCGATGGACGCGATCCTCGGACAGGTTCTTCGCAACGCTGTGTGGGAACGCCTCGACCTGCTCACAGAGCTGGCGAGTCGCGCTGACGCCCCGTCTCTTCTGTCGGTGGCTCGATCCGAGCTCCCTCGGCTGACCGAGGGATGGCGTGCTCTGCTGGCAGCACACGAGCCGGACGAGAAGGGCAACTGCCCTGAGTGCTCCGGCCGTTGGCGCCAGCAGAAGTCACCTTGCTCGGTGTGGCGCGCCGCGTACGAACACCTGGTTGCGGGCGGACTCGCCCCGCGCCCGGCTCGCCACCTGCGCGAGGCCCCGGTGACCCCTCCTGTCACCCGGTCCCGTCGCGCGGTGGCTCGAGCCCACTAACGGGCGTTTGCGACCGACCTGGCGTCCCCCCGACACGACCAGGTCTGCAAACCGCCTACTGACCGGTGGTCCGCGATGCGCGAACCCCCGACCGCGACATCGCGGACCCCGGTCAGCTTTACAACTCCACAGATTTCCGCGGGCCGGTGCCGTGCACCTACCCTCCCCGACCGGCACCGGTCCGCGGCCACCAGCCACGGCCCCTGTCTGCACCTCCCGCGCAGGCAGGGGCCGTTTTCACGCTCCACGCGGGCTCACGCAAGGGTCCTCACGCACGCTCACGCAAGGGTCCCCCCGCGAAGGGGAACCCTTGCATCAATCCTCCCAGGCAGCACCGACAACTCCGCGCCAAGATCGCGAGTTGTCCACAGGTCAGCGGTGGGTGCCGGTCCTCCAGGCGAGGTACGACGTCAGGCCGGGGAACAGCCGGCCCGAGATCTCGAACGCCTTGAGCTGCCACGGGAACAGGTGCTCGGCGCGTTCCTTCTCCACGGCGTCGACGATCGCCTTCGCGCACTGCTCCGGTGTGACCGTCGGGATCATCCGGGCGATCGCCGGGATCCGCTCCTCCGCACCGGGGTTGTTGGTGAAGTACTCGCTGGAGACCTTGCCGGGCACCACCTCGCTGACCCCGACACCGGTTCCGCGCAGGTCGAGGCGCAACGAGGCCGTGAGTCCGCGCAGTGCCCACCGCGACGACTGGTAGCCCACGCAGCCGGGAATCGGGAGCCGGGACACCGGCGAGTTCACGTTGACGATCCAGCCGGAGCCACGCGACCGCATGGCGCCCAGGTATTCCCTGGTCAGCAGCAACGCCGCCAGGTACGGCACGGCGGTCATCGTCACCAGCTCGTCGGCCGAGGTGTCGTCGAGGAAGAGCCAGCGGCCGACGCCGGCGTTGTTGACCAGCACGTCGGGCGTGGAAACCTCCTCGGCGAGCGCGCGGATCTGCGCGGCGTCCGCGAGGTCGGCCGTGTGGGCGGTCGCCGATCCACCGAACTCGGTGATCCGTTTGACCTGTAGATCGAGCAGTTCGGCGCTCCGGGCCACAAGGTGGACATGAGCGCCGTGGGCCGCGAACCGGAACGCGGCCTCCGCGCCGATCCCCTGGGACGCCCCCGTGACCAGAACCGTCTTGCCCTCGACCCGCATCAGACCACCGATCGCACTCGACTCATCAACACCGCCGCCAGCGTCGTCGCCAACGCCGACACCGCGAACAAACCACGGTAGCCACCAAGGTTGGCCAAGATCACCGCGGTCAGCAAGGGGGCGATGACCTGCGGCAACGCGTTGGCCACGTTCAGCACGCCCAGGTCCTTCGCCCGGTCGGACGCAGCAGGCAGCACCTGGGTCAGCAGCGCGATCGCCACCGCCCAGTACGTGCCGAAGCCGACGCCGAGCAGTGGCGCCGCGACCAGGGCGCTGGTCCAGGTGGGCCAGACGACCAGCAGCAACGCCGCCAGTGCCATGACCGTCGCCGCGAGGTACACGTACGGCTTGCGGCGCCCGGAACGATCACTCCGTGCGCCGAACAGCACCGCTCCTGCGGCGAGCGCGACCCCGTAGAGCGCCATCAGCACCAGCAGACCGTCTTCCGGCGACGGGTGGTGGACGACGTCGCCCAGGAAGTAGAGGAGGTAGAGCGTCCCGAACGCGTTGCCGAGGTTGATCATCAGGTGGCCGAGCCAGGCCCACGCGAAGTCGGGGTGCTCGCGCGGTGAGATCCAGAACGTCGGCCGCACCGGCTTGGTGATGAGCTGTGTGTCCGGCGTTCGCCACACGAAGAAGAGGGCTCCCACCAGCACGATGACCGCGCACGCCAGGTAGCCGGCGGTCAGGCCGCTCACGAGCAACGTCACCACGACCGCGCCCAGCACCGTGCCGAGCATCTGGCTGATGCCGATGAGCCCGCCGACCTGCGCCCGTTGCACGACGGGCACCCGGTCCGGCACCGCGGAGGTCAGCGCGGCGAGCATGCCGCCGATCCCCGCCTGCACCAGGCACCACCCGATGGTCATGACCAGCACGGAGGGCGCGTTGCCGAGAACGCCCAGGCCAACGGCTCCGACGGCAGCGCCGGCCAACGTCCACGGATGACGACGACCGAACCGTGAGGTCGTGCGGTCGCTCAGGAAGCCGATGAGCGGCACGACGAGCAACGAGACCAGCGCACCGACACCGGTGACGATGCCGAACACCAGCTCCTTGTTCGCCCGGTCGAGCAGTTCGGCCTGCTGCGGCAGCAGGACCTGGATCGGTGCGTAGATCGCGAGCCACAGCCCGAGGTTCGCGGCGAAGAGCCAGGCCATCCAGCCTCTGCGAACCGGGACGACCGGTTCGGCGAGCGCCTCACTCACCGCTGATCACTCTGCGGTACCAGTGGAACGAGTCGCGCGGAGTGCGGCGCTGCGTCTCGTAGTCGACGTGGACCAGGCCGAACCGCTGCGAGTAGCCGGCCTCCCACTCGAAGTTGTCGAGCAGCGACCACACGAAGTACCCGGCGACATCGGCTTCCCGCGCGGCCTTGAGGTGCCCGTCGAGGTAGGAGATCCGCTCGGCGTCCTCGATCTCGGCGGGGAAGCTGCACCCGCTTTCGGTGACGTGGACCGGCGGCAGGTTCGGGTGGCGTTCGCGCAGCTTGGTGATCATCTCGGTCAGCCCGGACGGCACGACCGGCCAGCCGAAGCCGGTGCGCGGGTACTCGTCGATCTCCACCAGTTCGAACGGCAGCGGGTTGCCCTCGGACGGCGACCGGAGGCGCGTCGGGTTGTAGTAGTTGACGCCGTAGAAGTCGAGCGGCTGGTGGATCGTGGCCAGGTCACCGTCGGCGACGGGCAGGAGTTCGGCGACCGCGTCGGGATAGCGGCCCGACAGCATGGGATCCGCGTACAACCAGTTGTGGATCTCGCTGTAGGCCTCGGCGGCGGCCGCGTCGTCCGGCGTGGCCGGCCAGGCAGGCGTGTGGTTGTTCGCCGTGCCAACCGCTTGCGCGTTGTACGACCGGAGCACTTCGACCGCACGGCCGTGCGCGAGGTTCAGGTGGTGGGCGGTCGGCAGCGCGTCGAAGAGCAACGTCTTCCCCGGTGCGTGCTCCCCGATCGCGTAGCCCTGCAACGTCACCATCGCGGGTTCGTTGACCGGGATCCACAGCTTCACCCTGTCGGCGAGCCGTTCCGCGACCAGTGCCGTGTAGTCGGCGAACCGGTCGGCGATGTCCCGGTTCAGCCAGCCACCTTCCGCTTCCAGTTCCAGCGGCGTGTCCCAGTGGTACAACGTCACGACCGGAGCGATGCCGACCTCGACCAGGGCGTCGACCAGGCGGTCGTAGAAGGCGAGTCCCTCGGCGTTGGCAGGCCCCTTGCCGGAGGGCTGGACACGCGGCCACGCGATCGAGAACCGATACGCGTTCACGCCGAGCTGCGTCATGAGCGCGACGTCCTCACGCCACCGGTGGTAGTGGTCGCACGCAACGGAAGCGTTCTGGTTCTCGTGTACCGGAGTGAACTCGTCCCACACGGAGGGGCCTCGACCGCCCACGTCGAAGGCGCCCTCGATCTGGAACGCGGACGTCGACACTCCCCAGAGGAAGTCGCTCATCGATCCTCCAAACGTGAAACTTGTTCGGATCGTAGGCGTGTTGCCAGTTTCAGGGAAGTGAAAGCGCCGTACAACAGGCAAGATGGAAGTACCCGAACTACTGGGAGTCGCCGTGACGAGCACCACCCCGCTTCGCCGTCAGCCCGTCCAGCAGCGCAGCGCCAAGAGAGTCGAGCGAATGCTCGAGGCCTGCGCGACTCTCATCGACGAGGTGGGCTACGACGGCGTCACCACCACGTTGATCGCGGAGAGAGCGGGCGTGGCGGTCGGCTCGCTCTACCAGTTCTTCCCGGACAAGAGAGCCGTCGTGCAGGCACTGACGCTGCGCAACGTCGACAAGTTCTCCCAGGGCATCACCGAACGGCTCGAGCAGGCGACACTCGAGCACTGGTGGGACGCCGTGGACACCGTGTTCGACGTCTACGTGACGATGCACCGCGAGATCCCCGCGTTCGGGAAGCTGCACTTCGGTGACGTCGTGGACATGCGTCTGCTCGACGACCGCCGCGACAACAACGCCGTCATCTCGGACAAGATCTCCGAGCTGATCTCGGACAAGTTCGGCATCCCGATGGGCGAGGTCGGCCTGCCGATCGCGATCGCCGTCGAGGCCGCCGACGCCGTGCTGAAGATGGCCTTCCGCAACAACCCGATGGGCGACCAGGCGATCCTGGTCGAGGCGAAGGCGCTGGTCAGGGGCTACCTGTCCTCGCGCCTGCCGGACTAACCGAAGTTCCGCCGCTCGCCGCGGTACGTGGGCACGGTGCGCTCGATGCGGTCACCGTGCACCAGGTGCACCTCGTCGAACCGCTCGAACAGCTCGCCCGCCTTGGCGTGCCGCATCCAGACGCGGTCGCCGATCTCGAGCTGCTCGGCCGCCTTGCCGGTGACCGGTGTCTGCACCTCGCCCGCGCCCTCGAGCCCGAGCGTCTTGAGCCCTTCCGGCAGGTAGGGCGACGGCTGACGGTCGGGCGTCGGCGTGCCGGACGCGATGTAGCCGCCGCCGAAGAGCGTGGCCACCCGCTTGGTCGGCTTGCGCACCACCGGCAACGCGAACAGCGCGGCGGGTTCCGGTTTGAACGCCTGGTAGGCGTCGAACAGCGTCGGCCCGAAGAGGCCGCTGCCGGCCGCGAGCTCGGTGACCGACGGGTCGGACGCGGTCAGCTCCAGGCTGCCCGTCCCGCCGCCGTTGACGAACTCCAGGTCAGCGACCTGCCGGACGGCACCGACCACCGCAGTCCGGCGCCGGATCAGTTCGGGACCGGACCTCGACTGGATGAACCGGATGCCGAGCGCGCGGAACGGCTGGCCGGGCGGGTTGTCCCCCAGCCCGGCGATCTGCCCCTCGTACGCCATCACCCCGACGAGCTTGAACCCGGTGCGGCGCACGATCCTGGCGGCGAGCGCCTGCGCCTGCTGCGGCGTGTGGACCGACGAACGGCGCGGTCCGATGTGGACACCCGGCAGCGGCCGCCACGACACGTCCAGTTCCAGGCACAGCCGGATGTCGGCGTGCGGCCCGATCGCCGCGTCCACGAAGTCGAGGTGCTCGATCGAGTCGACCATGATCGTCACGCGCTGCCGTGCGGTCTCGTTGGCCGCGAGCTTCTGCAACGCCGCCCGGTCGGCCGTCGGGTACGCGACGAGCAGGTCCTCGCTCACGTTCTGCTCGGACAGCCACAACGCCTCGGCCAGCGAGTAGCACATGACCCCGGCGAAACCGGGCCGTTCGAGCGCCCTGGTCACGAGGTCGCGCACCCGGATCGACTTGCTCGCCACCCGGATGGGATGACCGGCAGCGCGACGGGCGAGGTCCGCCGCGTTGTGGTCGAAGGCGTCCAGGTCGACGATCGCGAACGGAGGATCCAGGTCCTTCGTCGCGGCATCGAGGCGAGTTCTGCGCATCCCCTGACGGTACGTCCTCCACCCTTGAAACGTGAAGAGCTTTCACTTACGTTACTCGCAGGTCACACTCTCTCGTGGAGGTTCGCGTGTGGACGAACTGGGCTAAGACGGCTTCGTGCACGCCGACGCGCGTCGTCCACCCGTCCAGCACGGACGAGATCGCCGCGGTGGTCCTCTCCGCCGGCCGCGTCCGCGCACGGGGCAGCGGCCACTCGTTCAACGACATCGCCGTCGCGCCCGAGGTGGCGCTGGACCTGGACCGCTGGACGGGCATCGTCCGCGCGGACACGGAGACGGGCCTCGTGACCGTCCGCTCCGGCACTCCCCTGCACGTGCTCAACGCCGACCTGCACCGCCTGGGCCTCGCGATGCCGAACCTGGGCGACATCGACGCCCAGACCGTCGCCGGCGCCGTCTCGACCTCCACCCACGGCACCGGCGCCAAGCTGGGCGTCCTGGCCACCGCGATCGACTCCCTGGAACTGGTCCTGGCCGACGGCACCGTCGTCTCCTGCTCGCGCACCGAGCGACCGGACCTCTTCAACGCCGCCCGCGTGGGCCTGGGCGCACTCGGCATCATCAGCACCCTGACCCTGCGCTGCGTCCCGTCCTTCGTACTGCGGGCCTCGGAATCGCCCGGCCGCCTGGACGCGGTGCTGGAACAGTTCGACGACCTCTGCGCAGTCGAGGACCACGTCGAGTTCCACTGGTTCACCCACTCCGACCGCGTGATCCTCAAGCGCAACAACAGGATCACCGAACCGGCCCGCCCGCTGTCGAAGCTCCGGCAGACCTGGGAGTACGAGGTCATGGAGAACGCCGCGTTCGGCGCGGTGTGCCAGGTGGCGCGCACGTTCCCCCGCCACACCAAGCGCCTGAACGAGCTCTGCGGCTCCCTGATCTCCGAACGGTCCTATTCGGACTATTCGCACAACGTCTTCGTGACGCCCAGGCGAGTGCGGTTCGTCGAGACCGAGTTCTCGATCCCCCGCGAGACCCTGCTGGACGTCATCGGCGAGCTCCGGGCCGTGGCGAACAAGCTGGACGATCGCGACCACCTGATCGTCCCGTGCGAGGTGCGCGTGGCGCAGGCCGACGACATCTGGCTGTCCACCGCGTCCGGCCGCGACACGGCGTACATCTCGATGCACCAGGCGCTCGGCATGCGGTACAAGGCTTTCTTCGACGCCTACGCGAGCATTGCCGCCTCGGTGGGCGGCCGGCCGCACTGGGGCAAGATGCACAACCTCACGGCAGAGCAGCTCCGCCCGCTGTACCCGCACTTCGACGACTTCCTGCGGGTGCGCGACGAGGTCGACCCGGACCGCACCTTCACCAACCCGTACCTGGACCGCGTGCTCGGCTAGAGAACAGCCCTGACCGCCTCGGCGACCGGCGTCTCGCCGTTCGTCAGCTCCAGCGTCTTGCCGATCGTCCCCGGCGCGTTCAGCAACTCCGCCAGCACGGCGGCCACGTCCGCCCTGGTGACCGAAGCCCGGGGCAACCGCGGCGCCGCCACCGTGACCAACCCGGTGGGCGGGTCGTTCACCAGCGGACCGGGCCGCAGGATCGTCCAGTCCAGGTCCCGCGACCTCAGATCCTCCTCGGCCAGCTTCTTGGCCTTGAGGTACACCGCGAACTCGGGATCCACGGACGGGGAGTCCGCCGCCTCGATCCCCACGGTCGACACCTGCAGGAACCGCCGCACGCCGGCCTCGACGGCAGCCGAAGCGAACAGAGCGGCAGCCCCGTAGTCCACGGTGTCCTTGCGAGCGGCTCCGGAGCCCGCCCCGGCACCGGCGGCGAAGACCGCCGCATCGGCACCGTTCAGATATGCGGCGACCGAGTCCAGATCAGCGGACTCCAGGTCGCACAAGACCGGAACAGCTCCGGCTTCCTGCACGTCAGCGAAGTGATCGGGGTTTCGGACCAGTGCGGTGGCCGCGTCTCCACGGGTGGCCAGCAGCTGCTCGAGAAGCAGCGCGATCTGCCCGTGTCCGCCGGCTATGACTACTCGCATGCCCCGACCGTAGATCAGGACGCGGTGGCGAGCACCTGCTCGTAGACCAGTTCGTTGACCCAGCGGGTGATGGCGGTGTCCTCGGCGGGCACGTGGTCCTGGCGGCCGGACACGTCGACCGAGAGGTCCTTCTCGTCGTCGGCCAGCAGGACGGAGACGCCGTAGCGGCGGACGCGCGGCAGGCAGTTCGCCAGGTAGTCGTGCGAGAAGGCGACCGACTCGGGCAGGACGACCGCGGTGTTGCCGTAGCGGGCGAAGGGCACCGCGGAGGCCAGGGCGGTCCGCCAGTGGCGAGCGACGGCGAGGACGCCGACGATCCGCACCGCGGCGGGGGGAACGCGACCTTCCATCTCCGGCCACACCCAGGTGGAGACGGTGGTCTTGTCGGCCTCGGGACCCGCACCCACGCACACGCGCTCGGCGTGGGCGTCGGCCAGGAGCTCGGCCACGACGACGACCTTGCGGCCCATGAGGACCATCTCGGGGAGAACCACGCCGTGCCAGCCGAGGCGGATCGCCGCGGCGGCTGCCAACTCCTCGACGGACGCGGGCAGTTCCGGAACCGGGACCGGGGTCGTCGACAGACCGTTCGAGCTGTCGAGGGCCGCGATCCTTGCTGGGGTGCTGCTCACGCCAGTGCCTCCTCGTCACCCGCGGCGGGCGATCCGCCGCGTTTCGACTCGTGCTCTGGATAAGAATTAGCAGGAAGCGCACGGCCCGCCCCCAGGTCAGCGCACCCCCTGCGATCGACGGCGCCGACCGGTCGGTGACCGGTCGAAGAGTGGCGCGGCGAGTTCGGTCCTACGATGCTGCCGTCTGGGTGACGTTAATCCGGATGGCCGCACCAAAAGACCTGCTCAAAGTGGATGCGCCACGCGTGGGGCGAATTGCCGGTCAGCGGTGAACGGTCACCGCCCGCCGACCGTTCACCGCGCCAGAACGACCACCTACATGATGATCACGGTCTTGCCGGGCCCGCCACCTGCGAAAACGCCGGCGGCATCCCGCAACGGCACGCGCCGGGCGATCGGCACCTGCAGATCTCCCCCCAGCACCATCGACGCCAGCCGCACCAATGTTTCCCGCGATCCCGTCATGCCGAAGTTCTGCGCGGGATCACTGGAGACGTAATTGGTGTTGAACGCCAACGGCGCGTAGCGCGCGTTCGCCTCGAACGACGAACGGTCGGCGCTCACGAGGTCGATCAGGGCGTCGGCCTCGACGAGAGAATCGCCACGACCGATCGGGATCACCCGCTTGCCGGCCGCACGCGCGATCTGGACGGCGAACGACCCCACTCCGCCGGACGCACCGACGATCAGCACGGATTCCGCGGACCCCAGCGACTCGACCAACTGCAGCGCGGTCATTCCCGCGGTCGGCAATGCGGCGGCCACGGCGGGATCGAGATCTTCCGGCAACGGCGCCAACGCGTTCCCGGCCGGAACTGTGACGTACTCGGCGTAGGTACCGATACCGACGGGCCGGTGGAAGAAGGTGCCGAAAATCCTCTCTCCGGAACCTTCCACCTCACCAGCACCATCAGTTCCGGGAACCAGCGGGAACCGATGAGGAGCGGAACCCCGCAACATCCCGTTCACCACTTTGCGGTCGAACGGGTTCACGCTCGCAGCGAACAACCGGACCTTGAGCTGACCGGGTTCCGCGACGGGTTCGGGAAGCTCGACGAGCTCGAGTTCCGCGCCGAAGTCCGCCGCCGCTATCGCCCACATGCTGGCCCCCGAACGAGTGACAGACATCACCTGTTGGATCAAGGAATCTGATACGGCCCATCAACGAAAGAACCCCCCTCGCGATTCCGCGAGAGGGGTTCCATCTGTCTTTCGATGGGCAAGGGGGGAGTTGAACCCCCACGTCCTTTCGGACACACGGACCTGAACCGTGCGCGTCTGCCATTCCGCCACTTGCCCCTGGAGACGTTGGGAACACTAGCACGCGTCCAAACCAGGTTCCTAATCGCCCCCTGTAGGCCTCGTCGTACCCGGATACGATCGGTACAGGAGCCGGTCCGAGCGAAGGGAGTAGACATGGGCCTGCAACGCTTCGAGCGCAAGCTGGAAGGCCTGGTCGGCAACACCTTCGCGCGGGTGTTCGGCGGCAACGTGGTGCCCCAAGAGGTGGCACAGGCGCTGCAACGGGAGGGTGACAGCAACATCCGCGAGCTCGCGGGTGGCAGACTGCTAGCCCCCAACCACTACAAAGTGTTGCTCGGAGCCCAGGACCACGAACGTCTTGCGGGCGACGAGCAGGATGAACTACGCATCACCCAGCTTCTCGCAGAGGGCCTGCGAGAGCACCTGGCCGAGTCCGGATGGGATACCTATGGTGACGTCGTAGTCTCCCTGGAGCGCTCCGAGGCGCTGCACACCGGACAGTTCCGAACCAGCTCGTCCGTCGACCCCGACGTGAAAGCGGCCAGCCGACGGTCAGCACCACCTCGCACCGCAGGAGACCGATCCATGAGCCAGCCACCCGGCTACGGACAAGGACAGGGCCAGCCCGGCCAGGACCCTTATGGTCAGGGCGGCTACGGCCAGCAGGGATACGACCAGCAGCAACCGGCCTACGGCCAGCAGCAGGGTTATGGCCAGCAGGGCTATGACCAGGGCTACGGCCAGCAGCAGGGCTACGACCAGGGCTACGGCCAGCAGGGCGGCGGCTACGGCGGCGGCCAGCAGGGCTATGACCAGGGTTATGGCCAGCAGCAGGGCTACGACCAGGGTTACGGCGGCGGCCAGCAGCAGCAGGGCGGCGCCGGCTACGACCAGGGTTACGGCCAGCAGCAGGGCTATGGCCAGCAGGGCTACGACCAGGGTTACGGCGGCGGCCAGCAGGGCGGCGGCTACGACCAGGGCTACGGCCAGCAGCAGGCCGGCGGCTACGACCAGGGGTACGGCCAGCAGCAGGCCTACGGCCAGCAAGGCGGCTACGACCAGGGCTACAACCAGGGCGGATACGCCCCACCGGCCACCCAGGGCGCCAACCGTCAGCTCAACGCGACGCTGCACCTCGACGACGGTTCCAACCGCACGTACAACCTCAAGCAGGGTGGAAACGTCGTAGGACGTGGGCAGGAGGCCGACTTCCGCCTCCCGGACACGGGTGTCTCCAGGCGCCACCTGGAAATCTCCTGGGACGGGCAGAATGCGATGCTCGCTGATCTCGGTTCGACCAATGGCACCACGGTGAACGGCACGCCAGTGCAGACTTGGCAGCTCGCGGAGGGCGACGTCGTCCGCATCGGCCACTCGTCACTGGTCTTCCGCACCGCGGGCTAGAGGTCGATACGGGCATCGGTCAGCAACTCAAGGCAGGAGCGGTTACAACCGGTGCAAGAGCTGGTGATGCAGCTGACCAGAGCGGGCTTTCTCGTGCTCCTCTGGCTCTTCGTGCTGGCCGCCCTACGTGTGGTCCGCTCTGATCTCTACGCAGCCTCAGGGCTCCGGGCGTCAGGTCTGCCCGGCTTCCGGAGGTCCGAGAAGTCGGCGAGGGGAAGCAAGGCGCCTCGGCAACTCGTGGTCACCCACGGGGCGCTGACGGGCACCCGCATCTCGCTCGACGGCAGGCCGATCCTGATCGGCCGCGCTGACGACTCCACTCTCGTCCTGGACGACGACTTCGCGTCGACCAGGCACGCGAGGCTGTCCATGCGCGGAACCGACTGGTACGTGGAGGACCTCGGTTCCACAAACGGCACCTACCTAGACCGAGACAAGGTCACCGCACCCCTGCGCGTACCTCTCGGCACCCCGATCCGCATTGGCAAAACGGTGATCGAGCTGCGCTCATGACCTTGGTTCTTCGATACGCGGCCCGCAGCGACAGGGGTCTGGTTCGCTCCAACAACCAGGACTCCGTGTACGCGGGCCCCCGCCTGCTCGCAGTAGCCGACGGCATGGGTGGCCACGCCGCCGGTGAGGTCGCGAGCAAGGTGGTCATCGCCTCGCTGGCCCACGTCGACGACGACGAGCCCGGCGACGACCTCCTCGGCAAGCTGCGCGACGCGGTCGCGAGTGGCAACGGCGCCATCTCCGAGCTCGTGACGAGCGACCCGGACCTGGAGGGCATGGGCACCACGCTCACGGCCATCCTGTTCGCGGGCAACCGCCTCGGGCTCGTGCACATCGGCGACTCGCGCGCGTACCTCCTGCGGGAGGGCTCGTTCGCGCAGATCACGCACGACGACACGTTCGTCCAGTCGTTGATCGACGAGGGCCGGATCACCCCGGACGAGGCCGCCACGCACCCGCAACGCTCGTTGCTGCTGCGGGCCCTCACCGGGCACGACTTCGAGCCCAGCCTCACGGTGCGCGAGGCGCGTGCCGGCGACCGCTTCCTGCTCTGCTCGGACGGTCTGTCCGGGGTCGTGAGCCTGGAGACGCTCGACGAGGCGATCCGCATCCCCGACCCGCAGGCCTGCGCGGACCGGATGATCGAGCTGGCGCTCAAGGGCGGCGGCCCCGACAACGTCACGGTGATCGTGGCGGACGTCGAGGACGTCGACTTCGGCGACAACTACCCGATCGTCGGTGGCGCGGCCGGTGACGGCAGCGAGGAACACAACACGCCGCCGGACTCCGCGGCCTCCCGGGCGAGCGCGCTCACGCAGCAGCGCCCGCCGATGCCGCAGCGCATGGAGGCGCCGCCGCCACCGCCGCAGGACCCGAAGCGCAAGAAGCGCAACGCCATCAAGGCGTTCGCGATCATCTTCGTGCTGCTCCTGCTGACCGGTGTCGTGGCGGTCGGCGGCAAGCTGTGGCTCAACACGCAGTACTACGTCGGTGCCACCGAGGACGGCCAGGTCGCGATCTTCCGCGGCCTCAACGGCTCGGTGCTCGGCTTCAAGCTGTCGTCCAAGGTCGAGGACTCGTGCCCGCCCGGATCCACGGGCTGCACCCCGATCACGCTGAACGACCTGCAGGAAGCCGGCCGCAAGACCATCACCGCGGGCATCCGCAGCGACAACGGCCTGGACGGCGCGCGCGCCGCGGTCAGGTTGCTGCGCACCGAGCACATGCTCCCGTTGTGCAAGGACACGTCGTCGACGTCGAGCACCACCACGACGCCCACGACGCCGCCCAGCACCCCGTCGAGCACGCCACCCGCGAACGGTTCGCCGAACCCGGAGACCGGTTCCACCGAGCCTTCGCTCACCCCCTCCCAGCAGGAGCCGGGCGTGGAATGCCGGGAGGGTCCGTAGTTGATGGGCTCGTCCGTCCCCGTCGGGGAAGGCTCACCAGGCGCGTCGGTGGCGACGAGCACGTCGCCAGGACTGCGAGCGCCGACGAGGCGCGGCACCGAACTGGTGATGCTGTCGTTCGCCGCCGGTCTCGTGACGCTGGCGCTGATCCTGGTCGAACTCAACCAGGAACGCTCGCTGAGCCTGAGGATCCTCTACCTCGGTCTCGCGTACCTCGCACTCTTCGCGTGTGCCCACCTCGCCGTGCGCAGGTGGGCGCCGTACGCCGACCCGGCGATCCTGCCGTGCGTCGCGCTGCTCAACGGGCTGGGACTGGTGGTCATCCACCGGATCGACCTGGCGCTGGAGGGCACCGTCTTCCTGGACGGCTCCACGTGGGAACCGGTGGCGTTCAAGCAGATCATCTGGACCGCCATCGGGTTGCTGATGTTCGCGGCCACGCTGAAGTTCCTCACCGACCACCGCATGCTCGCGCGGTTCGGCTACACCTTCGGCCTCGTCGGACTGGTCGCGCTGCTGCTGCCCGGTGTGCTGCCCAACTTCATCGCCCCGACGATCAACGGCGCGAAGATCTGGCTGCGCATCGGCCCGTTGTCCATCCAGCCGGGTGAGTTCGCCAAGATCCTGCTGATGGTCTTCTTCGCCGCGTTCCTGGTGTCGAAGCGGGACCTGTTCACGGTCGCGGGCCGCCGGTTCCTCGGCATGGACCTGCCACGAGCCCGCGACCTGGGCCCGCTGTTCGCGGCGTGGGGCGTCACGGTCGCGGTCATGGTGCTGCAGAAGGACCTCGGCTCCTCGCTGCTGTTCTTCGGCATCGTGCTCGTGCTGCTCTACATCGCCACCGAACGCGCCGCGTGGGTCGTGCTCGGTCTCGGCCTGTTCGCCGGCGGCGCGATCGTCGCGTGGAAGCTCTTCACGCACGTCCAGCAGCGCGTGGCGAACTGGCAGGACCCGATCGCGCGCTACGAGATGATCGGTGGCGGCTACCAGATCTCGCAGTCGCTGTTCGGTCTCGCGACCGGCGGCATCGCCGGTGCGGGGCTCGGCGCCGGCCGCCCGGAGATGATCCCCGAGGCCAACACCGACTTCATCACCGCCGTGATCGGCGAGGAGCTCGGGTTCGTCGGCTTCGCGGCGCTGCTGCTGGTCTACATGATCTTCGCGTTGCGCGGTCTGCGCAGCGCCATCGCCGTGCGCGACAGCTTCGGCAAGCTCCTGGGCGGCGGTCTCGCGTTCGCGGTCTGCTTCCAGGTGTTCATCGTCGTCGGCGGTGTCACGAAGCTGATCCCGATGACGGGTATCACCGCGCCGTTCCTGTCCTACGGTGGTTCGTCGCTTCTCGCGAACTACATCCTGGTCGCGTTGCTCCTGCGGATCTCCGCGGCGGCGCGGGCCCCGCAGCGGGCTCCGAAGCCGAAGCCGCAGCAACCGGCGATCGCCGATCAGCACACTGTGATGGTGGAGCGTCCCAAATGAACACACCGCTCCGCCGCGTCGGCATGGCCATGATGGTGATGATCCTGCTCCTGCTGGGCAACGCCACGTGGGTGCAGGTGATCAACGCCGACGAGTGGCGCAAGAACCCGTACAACCGCCGGGTGCTGCTCGACGAGTACGCCCGCAAGCGCGGGCTGATCACGGTCGCCGACGGCACGGTGATCGCGGACGTCAAGGAGACGACCGACCGTCTCCGGTTCCTGCGCACCTACAACGCCGGCCCGGTCTACGCGCCCGTCACCGGGTACCTGTCGGTCACCTACGGCACCTCCGGCATCGAGCGCACCGAGAACGACCTGCTGAACGGCTCGGACGACAGGCTGCTGGCGCGCCGCATCTCCGCGCTGATCACCGGTCGCGACCCGGTGGGCGGCAACGTCCAGCTCACCCTGAACTCCAAGGTGCAGCAGACCGCGTACGACCAGCTGACCTCGAAGGGCTTCACCGGCTCGGTCGTCGCGATCAAGCCGGACACCGGCGAGATCCTCGCGATGGTGAGCACGCCGACCTACGACCCGAACCGCCTCGCGAGCCACGACGCCGCGGAGCAGCAGACGGCGTGGAAGGAGCTCACCGCCAAGGACAACGGCAACCCGCTGATCAACCGCGCGACGCAGGGCCTCTACCCGCCCGGCTCGACGTACAAGGTCGTCGTGGCGGCCGCCGCGCTCGCGGAGGGCAAGAACAAGGACTCCCAGTACACCGCCAAGGGCACGGTCAACCTGCCCGGCACGTCGAACGCGCCGTTCCCGAACTTCAACGGTCAGCCCTGCGGCCCCGGCGAGACGGTGTCGATGGAGACCGCGCTCGCCAAGTCGTGCAACACGGCGTTCGGTGAGATGGCGGCGCAGGTCGGCAAGTCCAAGCTGACGGCGCAGTCGAACAAGTTCGGCTTCAACGACGACGACCTCAAGGTGCCGCTGACGGTCGAGACCTCGACCCTGGGCCCGATCCAGGACGAGGCCGCGCTCTGGCAGAGCGGCATCGGCCAGCGCGACGTGCGCGTGACGCCGCTGCAGAACGCGATGGTCGCGGCCACGATCGCCAACGGCGGCAAGCGCATGCACCCGTACCTGGTGTCGAAGATCCTCGGCCCGGACCTGAAGCCGATCGACGAGACCGATCCCGACCAGGTCGAGACCGCCATGAGCACCGCGAACGCGAACGCGCTGCGCGACATGATGATCCAGTCGGAGATCAACACCGGCGGCGAGGGTCGTCTGTCGAACGTCCAGGTGGCGTCGAAGACCGGTACCGCCGAGCACGGCGAGAACGTGGCGCAGACCAAGCCGCACGCCTGGTACATCGCGTTCGCGCCGGCGCAGAAGCCGGAGATCGCGATCGCGGTCATCGTCGAGGACGGTGGCGACCGCGGTCTGGGTGCCACCGGTGGCAAGGTCGCCGCGCCGGTCGGGCGCGCCGTGATGAACGCGTACCTGGCGGGTCGCTGATGCTGACCACGGGCCAGCTCCTCGCCGACCGCTACCGCCTCACCCGGCGGATCGCGGTCGGTGGCATGGGCGAGGTCTGGGAGGCGGCCGACGACCGGCTCGACCGCCGGGTCGCGGTGAAGGTGCTCAAGGCCGAGCTCTCCGGCGACCCCGAGTTCCTGCACCGCTTCCGCACCGAGGCGCGGATGACCGCGTCGCTCAACCACCCCGGCATCGCGTCGGTGCACGACTACGGCGAGACCGCGTCCGTCGCCGACGGGCCGGAGGACACCGCGTACCTGGTGATGGAGCTCGTCGAGGGCGAACCGCTCGCGACGATCATCTCCCGCGGCCGGCTGACGGCCGAGGTGACGCTCGACCTGCTGGAGCAGACCGGGAACGCGTTGCAGGCGGCCCACGAACGCGGGCTCGTGCACCGCGACGTGAAGCCCGGCAACATCATGGTCACGCCGTCGGGGAAGGTGAAGATCACCGACTTCGGCATCGCGAAGGCCGTGGACGCGGCACCCGTGACGCGGTCCGGCATGGTGATGGGCACCGCGCACTACATCGCTCCAGAACAGGCACTCGGTGGCGAGGCCGAACCGGCGAGCGACGTCTACTCGTTGGCGGTGTGTGGTTACGAATGTCTTGCCGGGCACCGGCCCTTTCTGTCGGACAACGCGGTGACGGTCGCGATGATGCACATCCGCGACATCGCGCCGCCGTTGCCGCCGGACGTGCCACCGGGTGCGCGGGCGTTGATCGAGGCGACGCTGGTGAAGGACCCGCGGCAGCGCTACCGGACCGGCGGGGAGTTCGCCGCCGCGGTCAGCGCGGTGCGGGTGGGTCAGCCGCTGCCGACGCCGTCGGGGTTCACGATGCCGCCGGTGATCCCGCAGCAGGTGGTGCAACAACCTCCGCCGCCACCGCAGGCGTCCCAGCCGCTGCCGGTACCGCCGCAGATGGCGCGCCACCCGCGTCCCGGCACGCACCCGGCGATGCAACCGGCGCACCAGGCGGGCATGCAGACCGGAATGCAGCCGGCGCACCAGACCGGCACGTTCACTCCCATGCCGACACCACCCGGAAGAAACCGGACCGTCGTCTGGGTTATGGTCGCTTTCCTGGTGGCCGTGTTGCTGGTGATCGGCGTGGTCGTCCTGTGGCAGTTGACAATGCGGCAGAACGACGGCACCGGACAGGGTGGCCGGCCGGCCACCTCCAGCTCGGCGAATCCGAACGCACCGGCGAACGGGCAGGCGAAGCCCGACTCCGCCGACCGGATCCCGGGCAGTTCGCCGCACCGGATCGACGAGGACGACTACATCGGTCGTGCCGGCGACGAGGTCAGGACCGAGCTGATCGGTCACGGCCTGGAGCCCACAGTGCAGAGCGCGCAGGGCACATCGCCGGGCGACCTGAAGAAGTGCCGGGTCACCGCCATCGCGCCCACAGGTGAGGTGCCGGCTGGCTCGGAGGTGAAGGTGACGTGCGCGCCATGAGCAAGACCAGAACCGAGTTGGGAACACCGTCGATGAGGAGCGGGACGAAGCACCGATGAGCACTCCACGACTGCTCTCAAACCGCTACGAACTGGGTGAGACCCTCGGCTACGGCGGCATGTCCGAGGTCCACAAGGGGCGGGACGTCCGCCTCGGCAGAGACGTGGCGATCAAGGTGCTGCGAGCCGACCTCGCCCGTGACGCCCAGTTCCAGGAACGATTCCGGCGCGAGGCGCAGAACTCCGCCGCTCTGAACCACCCGGCGATCGTCGCCGTCTACGACACAGGTGAGACGCAGACCGAGTACGGCCCGTTGCCGTACATCGTGATGGAGTTCGTCGACGGCCGGACGCTACGCGACATCGTGAAGACGCAGGGCCCGTTGTCGGGCAAGCGCGCGATGGAGGTCATGGCCGACGTCTCGGCCGCGCTCGACTTCAGCCACCGGCACGGCATCGTCCACCGCGACGTGAAGCCGGCGAACGTGATGATCACGAAGTCCGGTGCCGTGAAGGTGATGGACTTCGGCATCGCCCGCGCGCTGCACGACGGCCAGGCCGCGGTCACCCAGACCGCCGCGGTGATCGGCACGGCCCAGTACCTGTCGCCGGAGCAGGCGCGCGGCGAGTCCGTCGACGCCCGTTCCGACGTCTACGCCGCCGGCTGTGTGCTGTTCGAGCTGCTGACCGGCGAACCGCCGTTCACCGGCGACTCCCCCGTCGCGGTCGCGTACCAGCACGTGCGGGAGGACCCGAAGGCCCCGTCGCAGCTGAACCCGAAGGTGTCGCCGCAGCTCGACGCCATCGTGCTGAAGGCGATGTCGAAGGGTCCGGCGAACCGCTACCAGTCGGCCGCGGAGATGCGCGGCGACCTGGTGCGCGTGCTGTCGGGTCAGCGTCCGTCCGCGCCGGCCGTGATGACGGCCGAGGACCGCACCGCCGTGATGAACGAGCAGGCGCGCGCTCCTCGCACGCAGGTCGTGTCCAGCGGCGGCAGGCACCGTCCGGCCGCGTTGAAGTCGGAGCCGGACGACGACTACGACCCGATCGCCGACGAGGAAGAAGAGCGTCGCGCGAAGCGCAAGAAGGCCATCATGGTCACGCTGGTGGTGATCCTGTGCCTGGCGGTGCTCGGTCTTGCCGCGTGGATCACCAACAACGTGATGAACTCCGGCAACCAGGCGGCGGAGAAGGTCTCGGTCCCGTCGATCGTCGGCCTCAGCCCGTTGGAGGCCAAGGAGAAGATCACGAAAGCCGGCCTGGTCCCCGTGCAGCAGGACGTCGCCTGCGAACCCGGTGCGAACGGCGCCGCCGCGAAGTGCACCGCCGACCAGATCAACAAGGTGATCAGCACGGACCCGCCGGAAGGCACCCAGGTGCTCAAGGGCGGGCAGGTCACCGTCTCCGTCGGCGCACCCCCCGGTGAGGGCACCGTCCCTGACCTGAAGGGTAAGTCGCCGCAGGAGGCCCAGGCCCTGCTGGAGAAGGACCCGAACGGCTTCAAGCTGCAGCAGAGCACCGAGACCGTCGAGGTCGACGACCCGGCGAAGGTTGGCAAGGTCGTGCAGCAGAACCCCGAGGTCGGCCTGAAGCTGAAGAAGGGCGGCACGATCACCATCCAGCTCGGCAAGGCGCCGGAGAAGGAGGTCGTGCCAGGCGTGGTGAACGAGGACGTGAACGACGCCCGCCGGACGCTGGAGGATGCCGGCTTCAAGGTCACCATCGAGCAGGTCGACAGCGCGAAGCCCGAGGGCACCGTCATCTCGCAGACGCCGACCGGCAACGCCAGGGCCGACAAGGGCTCGCTGGTCACCCTGCGGGTCTCGAAGGGCAACCAGATCGAGATGCCGGACCTCACCGGCATGACCGAGGAGCAAGCCGAGAACAGGCTGAAGTCGCTGGGCTGGAACGGAAACCTCAACGTTCAGAACGAGCAGGTCAACACGGGATCGCCGCAGAAGGACAAGGTCATCTCGCAGACGCCCACGAAGGGCTCGCCGATCTCGAAGGGCTCCACGGTGACCCTGGTGATCGCACGGACGAGCATCATCCCGACGGGCTGATACGTGGAAGCACGCTGGTTCGCCCCGTCGCCGTCAGGTGGCGGGGCGAACTGCTGAGGTCCTCAGGTGAGGTGCCGCGTCGTCGACTGGCGGGCGGCGACGCGGAGCAGGTCGAGTTTTGCCTGGTCAGGGCTGTCCGTCGCGGTGGTGTAGGTGACCATGCGCAGATCGGAGTCGGGGACCGTGAGCACATCGCAGTCGAGGATCAGCTCTCCCACGTCCGGGTGCTGAATGGTCTTCTCGTCACTGGTCAGTGCCGCCATGTCGACGGTCGTCCACAGCCGGGAGAAGGCAGGCGAGGTCTCCCGCAGTTCGGTGATCAGGGCGGTCAGCGTCAGGTCGGCCGGGTAGCGCAGGGCCGCCTTCTTCAGGTCGGCGACGATGGAGGCCTCGAACGAGTCCTGTCCCGCGGAGGAGTGCATCGGCCGCAGGTAGGCGCGGGCCGCCCCGGTGCCGAACAGGGCGCGGGCCAGGTTGCGTTCCTTCACCGTCAGCGCCACCGGGTCGCCGTGCAGAGCCACCCACATGTCGTTCCACCACAGCAGGCTCCAGTCCGCGGCGAAGATCCCGATGGGGACATCGCCGAGTCTCGTCGCGAGGCGTTGGACACCGCGCGACACGTAGGTCTCGACCAGGCCGTCCTGCGGTGGCAGCAGTCCCGCGGACTCGTAGAAGACGTCCCGTTCGGCGCGTTTGAGCTGCAGGGCACGGCTGAGGGCGGCGACCACCTGCGGGGACGGGTTGGTCGCGCGCCCCTGTTCGAGGCGCAGCAGGTACTCGACGGAGAGACCGGCCAGCTGGGCCAGTTCTTCGCGGCGCAGTCCGGGCGCACGGCGTTTGGGCGAACGGGAGAAGCCGGCATCGGCCGGATCCAGCCGGTCGCGCCATTCACGCAGCCGAGCCGCGAAGCTCAGGGGGTCCATGACGTCATCATCGCGCCAATCGGTCAGTGCGAGCGTGGGTACCGCTGGTCCCAGGGACACACGAGTCACTGGCTGCCGGCCAGCGGTGGGGCGAGGCTCAGGGCCATGAACACCGAGAACGCACCGACGCTCGCGACCCCGGCCGGCGTTTCCAGGCCGCTGATCTCGGCCGGTGACCACACCGTGCCCGTCACCGTGCAGACCCGCACCCACCTGTCCCCGCAGGACGCCTTCCGGATCATCGTGCCCATCGATCTGTCGCTGGTGTTCACCGGCTGGGGACCGTTTCCCGGCGTCCGGGGAGCCCAGAACCAGACCGGCGCCTGGAACGCGGCCGGCCAGAGCCGCAACCCCGACCTCAGTGACGGATCGACCGCCTTCGAGCGGCTCACCGAGTACACCGCCCCGCACTCGTTCGCCTACGAGATCACCGGCTTCACCGGACCGATGCGCTTCCTCGTCGACGGTGTGCGCGGCGAGTGGACCTTCGCACCCGACGCGACGGGCACCCTCGTGCGCTGGACGTACGAGTTCCGGCCGCTGCGGGGCCGGCGGTTCCTGCTGCGGCGGATCGTCGCACCACTGTGGCGCCGCTACATGCAGCGCGGCGCCGACGTCGCCTGCCGCGTCGCCGAACGAGCAGGGTGACCCTGGTGCGGCTACTGGCGGGCGGCCGCGGCGAGCGTGCGCATGCCGTTCTCGAGCTGGGCGACCGTGGCTTCCGGGACCTCGAAGCCGCAGACCTTCAGCCAGTTCGCGAGCATCCGGTGGCCCCCGTCGGTCAGCACCGACTCGGGGTGGAACTGCACGCCCTCGACCGCGAGTTCCTTGTGGCGCATGGCCATCACGATGCCGGTCTCGGTCCGGCCGGTGACCTCGAACTCCGCGGGGATCGTCTCCGGCAGCACCGTCAACGAGTGGTAGCGGGTCGCGATGAACGGCTGCGGCACACCGCCGAGGACGCCCTTGCCCTCGTGGAAGACGATGCTCGTCTTGCCGTGCAACAACTCGGGCGCGCGGTCGACCGTGCCACCCCAGACCACACCGATCGCCTGATGACCGAGGCACACACCGAACACCGGCTTGCCGGTGTCGGCGCACTTCTTGATGACGTCGATGCTCGCACCCGCCCGCTCCGGCGTACCGGGACCGGGGCTCACGAGTACACCGTCGACCTTGTCGATCTCGTCGAGGTCCACCTCGTCGTTGCGCCTCACGACGCACTCGGCACCGAGCTGAGCCAGGTACTGAACGAGGTTGTAGACGAAGCTGTCGTAGTTGTCGACCACGAGCACGCGCATGAAGAGAGCTTAGTTGGTCGCGTCGAGTGAGTTAGCTCTCGTCTTCAGTGAGGTTAGGCTCACCTAAAATAGGTGTCATGAGTCGCCCCTTGCGCGTCGCGGTCGTCGGCGCCGGCCCGGCAGGCGTCTACGCCGCCGACATCCTGACCAAGTCCGACGTCGACGCGCAGATCGACCTCTTCGAGAAGCTGCCGGCGCCGTACGGCCTCGTCCGCTACGGCGTCGCGCCCGATCACCCCCGCATCAAGGGCATCGTGTCCGCCCTGCAGAAGGTGCTGGACAAGCCGTCGGTCCGCTTCTTCGGCAACGTCGAGTACGGCGTAGACATCAAGCTCGACGACCTGCGCCAGTTCTACGACGCCGTCATCTTCTCGACCGGCGCGTCGTCCGACCGGCCGCTTCCCATTCCCGGCATCGACCTGCCCGGCAGCTACGGCGCCGCGGACTTCGTGTCCTGGTACGACGGCCACCCCGACGTGCCGCGCACCTGGCCGCTGACCGCCACCTCGGTCGCCGTGCTGGGCGTCGGCAACGTAGCGCTGGACGTGGCACGAGTGCTGGCCAAGACCGCCGACGAACTACTGGTCACCGAGATCCCGCCGAACGTCTACGAGGGACTAGCCGCGTCCCCGGTCACCGACGTCCACGTGTTCGGCCGCCGAGGCCCGGCCCAGGCGAAGTTCACGCCGCTGGAGCTCCGCGAGCTCGACCACTCGCCGAACGTCGAGGTGATCGTCCACGCCGAGGGCATCGAGTTCGACGAGGCCTCGATGCACGCGATCAGGACCAACAAGCAGGTCGAGATGATCGTGAAGACCCTCCAGGAATGGGCGATCCGCGACGTGGGCTCCCGCCCCCGCCGCCTGCACCTGCACTTCCTGGAAGCCCCGGTCGAGGTCCTCGGCTCGACGTCCGTGACCGGCCTGCGCACCGAAACCCAGGAACTGACCGGCGACGGCAACGTCCGCGGCACCGGCGTCTTCACCGACTGGGACGTCCAGGCCGTGTACCGCGCGGTCGGCTACCTCTCGACCCACCTGGCCGACCTCCCGTTCGACCACGTCTCGGGCACGATCCCCCACCTCGCCGGCCGCGTGCTGGACCTCGACGAGGTGCCCATGCCCGGCGTCTACACGACCGGCTGGATCAAGCGCGGCCCGATCGGCCTCATCGGCCACACCAAGGGCGACGCCCTGGAAACCATCACCAGCCTCCTCGAAGACGCCGCCTCCCTCCCCCTCGCCACGTCAGCGTCACCCGACGCCGTGGTCGAGTTCCTCTCGCAGCGCGGCGTGCCGTACGTGACCAACGAGGGCTGGAGCCGGCTCGACGCCCACGAGATCGCGCTGGGTGCGGCGCATGGGCGGGAGCGCGTGAAGGTTGTGGCGCGCGAGGAGATGACGTCGATCTGCAACGGCTGATCTGTCCGGCTGAGGACTTGAACGGCTGAACCGCCGTTCCCTGATGAAGCCGCCATCGCGTGTGGGCGCGGTGGCGGCTTCACTTATTTCGGTCGCGGTCGCGCGATGTCAGCCGGTCACTCGGTGGTGACGTTGTTGAACGGCAGCTTCGGCTCCGCCCACGGGAACACCACGAACATCAGCAGCGCCACGATGCCGACGACCAGCACGACGGCCTCGATGACCCGCACGAACAGTGGGCCCGGCAGGTGCCGCCAGATCCAGCTGTACATCAGGCCTCCGTCATCTCTGGCGGCACGAAGCCGTCAGCCACCGGGTAGCTCTTGGTCTCGATGGCGTGCACGATCAGGCGCTGCTTGTCGGAGAACCGCGGGTGGCAGGTCGTCAGGGTGAGCAGCCGGGCCTGCTTGTCGGCGGGCACGGTGGCGGCCGTCTGGTGTGGGACGGGGGCGATGACCTCGCCCTGGGTCGGGAGGACGATCTCCTGGCCCACCGTCTTGGCGTAGGCCTCACCGAGGGTCGTCGACAGCGGGGCGACGCCGGCGCAGGCGGCTTCCTTCGACTTCGGGTTCGAGGCCCAGCCGGCGACCTCGTTCCTCATGGGGAGCACCCGGTAGACGTACCACTGGGTCTGGGTCTGCACGACGATCGAGTTGCACGACTCGAGCAGGTCGAGGTCGTTGAACGGCGCGCCCTTGCCGACGCGGTGGCCCGCGATGGAGAAGTTGCCGGCCTCGCCGGGCTGGGCGGTGTCCTTGTAGTGGCCGGGGCCGATCTCGAGGTGCTTGTCGGTGGTGCCCTCGACGACGGAGAACTTCCAGTCGTTGCCGAAGACCGGGATGTACATCTTCGCGAAGGCCTTGCCCTCGATGAGGTTCAGCTTCGACTGGCGGTTCGGGTCGGCCGGGGGTGGCGTGACGACGTTCGAGTTCCACTCGGAGTCGAGGGCGGCGGTGGCGTCCTCCTGCTTCGCCGCGGAGAGCAGGTCGGTCACGTAGACCTCGTAGACGACGAACAGCAGGACGACCAGGCCCATCGTGATGAGGCCTTCGCCGACGCCGCGGACGGCCTTGCGCGCGAAGCTGTCGGGCGGTGGGGCCGGCTTCTCGTCTTCCTCGTCGTAGTAGTCGTCGTTCTCGTCGTAGTAGTCGTAGTCGTCCTCCACGGGCTCGATCACCTCGGTGGGCGGATCGACCGGGCGGGGACGTGGCGGCAGCGGCCGCGGTGGCATTGCCCTGGGCGGCGGGCCGGGACGGGGCATTCCGCGTGCGGGAGTGCCCGGCGGCGGGGCCTGGAACTGCGGGCCGGGGTGGCGCGGAGGTGGGCCGGACGGGGGCAGGCTTCCGGAGAAAGCGCTGGTGAACTGCGTTGCGTCAGGCGGGGGCACCGGGCGGGGTGACGGCGTGGCCCGCACGTTCTGCAGGTCATCACGACGGGGTGCAGGACGCCGTGGAGGCGGCTGCTGCGGTCCCGAGTTCACCTAGAACCTCCGCGCGGACTGTGAACTGAAAACAACTGCATCTGCAAGGTGGTTCGCTGACCACCGCCGCTACGTTAACGTGTCTCTTGAGTAGTGCACGTAAACTTGCGTCACTCACGGATATCCACGTCAGGCGAGGACAGCATGCCCAAGTCCAAGGTCCGGAAGAAGGCGGTCTACACCGCACCCACTGACCGCCGCACGCCGGTCAAGGTCAAGGCAGCGGGACCGTCTCACCCGGTCTACGTCGTTGTCATGCTCGGCTTCATGCTGCTGGGCCTCGCGTGGCTGGTCGTCAACTACCTCGCGGCCGAGAAGATCCCGTTCATGCTCGAGCTGGGCGCGTGGAACTTCGCCATCGGCTTCGCGCTGATGATCATCGGCCTGCTGATGACGATGCGCTGGCGCTAGGCACTCGGCAAGTCACCGTTCGTAGAGGTCGGCCCGGACGTCACACGTCCGGGCCGACCTTTGTTCGTGCGAGGTTCACCTGGTTCATCTGAGCGTCACCGAAGCACACGGCTGTAAGTCATCCCCATTGGGGACAAGTCCTGTGGACAACTTTGCACCAAAATGCACAAGCGACGGTTTTCCCTCATAAGGACCCGTTCAGTTGTCCACAATTCATGCGGCACACTCGACAGTGTGACTCGCACCTGGTCCACCCCCGCCCCGTTGGTCGCCGTCGCGTGGGTGGCCGCCCTCGCTCTCGCCGTCGCGACGTTCATCGCCGACGACAACGCGGGCCGTCTCCTCATCGGACTGGCAACGCTGCTGGTCAGCTACCTCGCGGCGTTCGCGACGATCGCCAGGCCGAGGCTCACCGCGGACGTGAACGGGCTCGCCGTGCGCGGGTTCGCGAGCACGACGCTGCTGCCGTGGCACGAGGTGAAGGTCAAGCTGCAGACCACCCGGCGGCTCGGCAGGGAACAGCAGACATTGGAACTCGACGCCGACGACCGTCTCGTGGTGCTCACGAGACTGGACCTCGGCGCCGACCCGGAAGAAGTCGCCGGAGTGCTCCACGCACTGCGCCCGTGAATCGCTTCTAGCGGCACGTCCTCGCGTACTCGAGGACGAGTTCGGCGGTCGTGTCGAGTTCGGCGGCACGCAGCACGAACATCACCCCGAGCAACACCGCGGCTGCCACGACGGCGCCGATCTGGTACGCGTTGCGGTTCTTCCGGGGTGCCTTGACCATCGCGAGCGTCAGCAGGCCGCCGATGACGAACCCACCGAGGTGCCCGAGCAGCGAGGCGTTGGTGAAGAGGTTCGACACCAGGTTGATGCCGACGATCACGAGGATCGTCGAGATGTCCCGCTTCTGGCGCTTGAACACGATCAGCAGCGCGCCCATCAGGCCGAACACCGCACCGGACGCACCGGCGAGCTGTTGGCAGACGGTGCCGAAGTAGAACGCCGCCGCACTGCCGCCGAGCAGCGACAGGAAGTACACGGCGCTGTACCGCAGCTTGCCGAGCTCCTGCTCGATGACGGGACCCACTACGAAGAGCGCGGCCATGTTGAGCGCGAGATGGATCAGGCCGAAGTGCATGAAGCCCGACGTGAGGATCCGCCACCACTCACCGTTGGCGGTGAGTTCCGGGATCATCGACGTCGCCGTGAACAGCTCCGAACGCGAGTTGTTCATCGGACTGCCCGACTGGACGACCGTGACCACGTACGCGAGCACGTTGAGCGCGATCATCACCTGCGTGATGATCGGCCGGCCAGTCGAGACCACAGCGCCCGCCGACGTGCGCGCCTGGCGAACCGAACGCGCGCCCTCGTTCACGCAGTCGACGCACTGCATCCCGACCGAGGCGTCGCGCAGGCAGTCCGGGCACGCCGGACGCTCGCACCTGGTGCAGCGCAGCCGGGTGGGCCGATCGGAATGACGTGCGCAGACCGGGGTTTCCGGCTGCGCTCCGATCGGCCCGTCCGGTGGCACGAGTGCGTCGCTCACGCGCGTTCGATCGTGATCCGCTCGATCTTGATGTCGTTGACCGGACGGTCGCCCGCACCGGTCGTGGTGTTGCCGATCGCGTCGACGACGTCGCGCGACTCCTGGTCCGAGACCTCACCGAAGATCGTGTGCTTGAAGTTCAGCCACGTCGTCGGCGCCACGGTGATGAAGAACTGGGAGCCGTTGGTGTTCGGCCCGGCGTTCGCCATCGCGAGGATGTAAGGACGGTTGAACTGCAGTTCGGAGTTGAACTCGTCCGCGAACCGGTAGCCGGGGCCGCCGCGGCCGGTGCCCGTCGGGTCACCGGTCTGGAGCATGAAGCCCGCGATGACGCGGTGGAACAGGGTGCCGTCGTAGAACGGACCCGAGTTCGTGCCACTCGCGTTCGCCTCGGTGTAGTTCTTCGTGCCCTCGGCGAGCCCGACGAAGTTCGCCACCGTCTTGGGGGCGTGGTCGGGGAACAGGTTGATACGGATGTCGCCCTGCGTGGTGTGCAGGGTCGCCGTCACCTTGGTCCCGACGAAGGATTCATTGCTGTCAGCCACCACCCCATCGTGCCATCCACGGGCACCGATGTTCAGAAAGGGGCACGATGGGTACCTCTATGGCATCACCGGACGACAACGTGTGGAGCAGAGGATGGACGAGGTGGACGTCATGACCCGTGCCGGCGAGAACGTTGGCAAGGCTGTCGGCACCGGTCTGAAGGCCGCGCGTCAGGGTGTCGTTCGCGCTGGTCACGCCGCTGAGGTCAAGCTCGCCGAGCGTGGCGTCACGGCAGACCAGGTTCGCGGCGCACTCGTCGAGCGGGCTGACACGCTCATGGGCAAGGCCGAGGACTGGGAGAAGCAGACGCGTCGCTCTCGCAAGCGCCTCGCCAAGAAGAGCGCGAAGACGCGCGCCGACCTCATGGGCAAGGCCGAGGTCGTACGCAAGGAAGTGAAGAAGGCGGCCAAGCACGCGCGCAAGGACGCCAAGGTGCGCGCCAAGGAGATCCGCAAGGCCGCGGCCCAGCTCGGTGCCGACGCACCGAAGCGCCGCAGGTGGCCGTGGGTGCTGGGACTCCTGATCGCGGCCGCGGCGGTCGGCTACGTCGCGCTGACGCGCAGGCCGCAGGAGGTCCACCTGCAGGACGAGGAGCAGGCTCCGCTGCCGGAGCCCGTCCTCAACGGGCAGGTGCCCACCCAGAAGGAACCGGTCAAGTAGGCACGACCGGACACCAGCCGGAGCCAGTCAGAGCTTCAGGCCCTTGATCGCCTCTTCGGCGATCCGGCGAGCCTTGATCGACTGCTTCTGGTTGCTCGTGACGACCACAGCGGCGTCGCTCTTCGCCACGGCGTAGACGACGCCGCTGTCGTTGCTCACATACCCTCCGCTCCACCCCGTGGGCGAGCTTGCGGGCTGTGAACCGTCCGGCGCCGCCTCGTTCACGATCGCCTTGGCAACACCTTCGTCACCCACGTACACCCGCACGGTCAACTGGACCTCAGTTGCGTTCGCGTAGAAGAAGCACGCCGGGTGAGGTTGGTCCGTTGACAGTTTCACTTTGGGCACCAGTTGCCCGTTCGCCTGGGCGACGAAAGCGGTCGCCAGGTACGGGCAGGTGCCGTCCTTCGCGGGCTGGGGCGCGGGCGGCACCGTCGCAGCCGCGCTGGTCGTGGTGGTGACCTGCTGGATCTGGGTCGTGGGAACCGGCACGTCCTGGGCGACCTCGGTGCCGCACGCGGCGAGGACGCCGAGCAGGGGCAGCAACAGTGCTCGTTTCATAGGGGCAACAGTCAACCAGATACCAAAAGCGCCTTGAGCGGGACACTCTAAATTGGTCCATACCTTTTGTGCCCTGACCCTGCCATCCCGCGCCCCCGGAAGGACGTTGACCATGGAGTTCCTGGAGCAACGACGAGAGCACGCCCTGGCGCTGTTCCGCATCATCATCGGACTGTTCTTCGTGTTCCACGGCGTGCAGAAGGTCTCGAAGGGAACCGAGCTGCTGTCCTGGCCGGGCGGCCCCATGAGCGTCATCGAACTGGTGGGCGGCGGCCTCATCCTGATCGGCCTGTGGACACGCTGGGCCGCGCTGATCAGTTCCGGCGCCATGGCCTACGCCTACTTCGTGGTGCACCAGCCGAAGGCCCTGCTGCCGATCGAGAACGGCGGCGAGCTGGCGGCCATCTACTCCTGGGCCTTCCTGCTCCTGGTCTTCACCGGCGCCGGTGCCTGGAGCATCGACCACCTCCGCACCAAGACGACAAAAAAGTCCCTAGCCAGCGCCTAACACAGGCCAGCAATACCTGAAGCCCTGTTCGCACCGCAGCGAACAGGGCTTCAGCGAAAGTGGACGCGGATGCGGGCGAGGATCGAGCCTGCCGAAGCCGAAGACGAGGCGGCCGGGGGGTCCGGGGGCTTGCCCCCGGCTGGGTCTGGGGGCTCGGCCCCCAGAAAACACTTCGGGCCGAGGAGGTCTGCGCTTTCTGCAGACACTCCTCGGCCCGAGGAACGATATGGAGACGAGGGGAATCGAACCCCTAACCCCCGCCTTGCAAAGGCGGTGCTCTGCCAATTGAGCTACGTCCCCGGAGATCCGGGGCGGCAAGCCGCCCGCGAGATCAGTCGGTGGGAGCGGTGGCCTCGCGCCACAGGTCCGCGTCGGCCTTGGCCGAACGGTTGCGCTTCACGAAGAACAGGACCGCACCGGCGACCACAACGAGTGCGATGATCTTCTTAGCCACTTCGAATCCCTCCCAAGACTGCTGGCGCACGACCCCACTACGCTACAGGATTCCGAGCGATCATGATGGGGGTCCGGGGGCTTACCCCCGGCAGGGGGTCTGGGGGGCTTGGCCCCCAGAGAATAAGACGATGATTCGGGATGAGGTCGACGCTTTCCGTCGACACATAAAGCCACCGAATCGAGTGGGCCTAGGAGGACTTGAACCTCCGACCTCTTCATTATCAGTGAAGCGCTCTAACCGCCTGAGCTATAGGCCCTCGATCAACTGTCGCCCCTCGGGGCGACGAGGAGAACCTTACAGGATCGTCCTCGCCGCTCCCAAATCGGGGGTCACTCTCGCTCGGAGAGCGTCAACTCCAAGCCACCGGCCAGATCCGCGGACACGTTGTAGACGAATGCGCCGACGGTCGCGAGAGCGGTGAACAGCACGATGTTCACCGCGCCGATGATCGCCGAGACGCCGAACACGCGGCCCGCGCTGATCAGCGGTTCGCCCGGCTCGTTGGCCTGGAGGAGGTCGTTCGCGGTGCTGTTGATCTTGTCCCAGACGCCCATGCCGTGCAGCACGCCGTAGAGCACGCCGACCGCCACGAGCCAGACGAAGAACAACGCGACGCCCAGCACCAGGGCGAGCTTGAGCACCGACCACGGGTCGACGCGCTTCACCTGGAGCGAGGCGCGGCGCGGGCCGCGGCCGGGGCGCCGGGCCGACGGGGTGGACGCGGCGGGCCGGGTTCCCCCGTTGCCGAGATTCACCGACGTACGGCTGCTGCCGAGACCCACCGGCACGGCCGAGCCCGGGATCATGGGCTTCTGCACCTTGACGGTGTCCGGGTCGGTCGACGGGAACGCCGGCGCCGGCTCGGAGGACGGCACGGGCGGTGCACCCGGAGCCACGTGCGTCTCGACCGCGTCGTGCTGTGCGGCTTCCGTGTCGTTCGTCACCCGCTGCCAGGGCGGCGGCGTCGAGACGACGACCGGCTCGTCGGAGGCGGGTGAAACCGGAGCCACCACGGTCGGAGCCGGAGCCGGCGTGTCGATCGAGACGGTCTTGTCCTCGGCCGGTGCCGGAGCAGCGGCCTCGGCCGCCTTCTCCGCCGCGACGGGCTTGGTCTTGTCCTGCGCGGTTCCACCCGAGGAACCGGAGGCCGCCGGCGCGGCCGAGTCCGCCTGCTCCGCGGGCTTCTGCGCGGAATTCTGGGGAGTCGGCTTGGTTATCACCGCGGTCTTGTCCGCGTCCCGACCTTCGCGGTTCTCGGGTGGAGTCACGAGCTTGTCCTTGACCTCTCGCTAACGATTCCGGCTACTCGGCCGAGTCGGTGGGGGTGACTGCCTGGTCGGCGGCAGAATCCTCCGCGACAGACGTCTCACCGTTAGTGACGTCGACGGGCTCATCCGCGTTGCGTGCGACGGCGATCAAAGTGGTGCTCTCGCCGAGGTTCATCAGCCGCACCCCCTTCGTCTGCCGTCCAGCCTTGCGCACCTGCTCGGCACGGGTCCTGATGACCCCGCCGCTCGAGGTGATGGCGTAGAGCTCGTCGTCGACGTCGACGATGAGCGCTCCGACCAGCCTGCCACGTCGGCGGTCGTGCTGAATGGTCAGCACACCCTTGCCACCCCGACCCTGGACCGGGTAGTCCTCGATCGGCGTTCGCTTCGAGTACCCCCCGTCCGTCGCAACCAAAACGAACAGACCCTCTTGGACGACACCGACCGAGAGCAGTTCGTCGTCGGCGTTGAACCGCATGCCCTGCACGCCTGACGTGGCACGACCCATGGGGCGCAGCACGTCGTCCGTCGCGTGGAAGCGGATCGACTGGCCGTCGGCGGACACCATGAGCAGGTCGTCGTCGGCAGCGCAGAGCACCGCTCCGACCAGCTCGTCGTCCTCGCGGAGGTTGATGCCGATAAGTCCACCCGATCGGTTGGAATCGAAGTCGGAAAGCTTCGACTTCTTCACCAGACCCTTCCGGGTGGCGAGCACCAGGTACGGCGACACGTCGTAGTTCTTGATCTGGATGACCTGCGCGATCTCCTCGTCCGGCTGGAACGCGAGGAGGTTCGCGACGTGCTGGCCGCGGGCGTTGCGGTTCGCCTCAGGCAGCTCGTACGCCTTCGTGCGATACACACGGCCCTTGTTCGTGAAGAACAGGATCCAGTCGTGCGTCGAGCACACGAAGAAGTGCGCGACGATGTCGTCCTGCTTGAGCTGTGCGCCCTGGACGCCCTTGCCGCCGCGCTTCTGCGCCCGGTAGAGGTCGGTCTTGGTGCGCTTCGCGTAGCCGGTGCGGGTGATCGTGACGACCACGTCCTCGACCGCGATCAGGTCCTCCATGGACACGTCGCCGTCGAACGGGATGATCTTCGTCCGGCGGTCGTCGCCGAACTTGTCCACGATCGCCGTGAGCTCGTCGCGCACGATCTGGCGCTGCCGCTCCGGCTTCTCGAGGATGTCCTTGAGGTCGGCGATCTCGACCTCGATCTCGGCCAGCTGGTCGATGATCTTCTGGCGCTCCAGGGCGGCCAGGCGGCGGAGCTGCATCTCCAGGATCGCGTTGGCCTGGATCTCGTCGACGTCGAGGAGCTCCATCAGACCGGTGCGCGCGATGTCCGGCGTCTCGGACCGGCGGATCAACGCGATGACGGCGTCGAGCTGGTCGAGCGCCTTCACCAGACCGCGCCAGATGTGCGCGCGCTCTTCGGCCTTGCGCAGGCGGTACCTCGTCCTGCGCTGGATGACGTCGATCTGGTGCTTCATGTAGTGGCGGATCATCTGGTCGATCCGCAGCGTGCGCGGCACGCCGTCGACCAGCGCCAGCATGTTCACACCGAACGAGTACTGCAGCTGGGTGTGCTTGTAGAGGTTGTTCAGCACGACCTTCGCCACGGCGTCGCGCTTGAGCGTGACGACGATGCGCATGCCGATGCGGCGGTTCGACTCGTCGGCGATGTTGGCGATGCCGGTGAGCTTGCCGTCGCGCACGAGCGCGGCGATGTTCTCGACGAGGTTGTCCGGGTTGACCTGGTACGGCAGCTCGGTGACGACCAGGATCGTGCGGCCCTTGGCGTCCTCGTCCACCTCGACGACGGCGCGCATGCGGACCGAGCCGCGGCCGGTGCGGTACGCGTCCTCGATGCCGGACGTGCCGAGGATCTGGCCGTACGTCGGGAAGTCCGGTCCCTTGATCCGGGCGATCACGGCCTCGAGGGTCTCCTCGTCGGAGGCCTCGTGGTTGTCCAGCGCCCACACCACCGCCTCCGCGACCTCGCGCAGGTTGTGCGGCGGGATGTTGGTCGCCATGCCGACCGCGATGCCGGAGCTGCCGTTGATCAGCAGGTTCGGGATGCGCGACGGGAGGACGACCGGCTCCTGGATGCGGCCGTCGTAGTTGTCGCGGAAGTCGACGGTCTCTTCCTCGATGTCGGCCAGCATGTGCATGGCCAACGGGGAGAGCCGGCATTCTGTGTTGTGGCTGACGAACCCGTCCGTGATGAACGCGTGGTCGTCCGTGTCGACCCGGATGCTGAACACCGGCTGCACACCCGCGTCAGTCACGGAGGCGACCTCGGCGTAGTAGAACCGGCCGTCCACCAACGGCTCGACCACGTCGAGCACCTCGCGGTTCGTGATCCGCTCGGCGATCTCGTCGCGGCTGTTCTCCCACCGCTCGATCCGGTCGACGTTGTGGCGCCGCAACCAGTCCTGCTCGGTCCGGCGGCTCGCACCGTTCGCCCGGACGTACTCGCCGACGAACGGCACGTGGTCGCTGCTCATCGCCCGGCTCTCGACCGGGATGGCGTCGAGGATCGCCGCCAGCTTGTCCTGCTTGGCGCCGAGAAAACCGACTCGCGCCGAGAACAGCCGCGCGTCGCGGCGGTTGGTGATGACGACCTTGATCTCGCCGCTGTCGTAGTTCACCTGAGTGCTGACGACACCGAACTCCAGCAGCAACTGCTGGACCTCACGCGCGAGCTGAGCGCTGCGCGTCGAGTACGAGATCTGCACGGTGTTGCGCGGCAACGCCGACGCCGAACCATCGCCGGTGAACAACGAGCTGAGGAACGCGCGCTTGACCGTGTGGCCGCTCTGCCAGATGAACTCCGGCACGCGCTTGGCCGCACTGCGCTGACCGATGACCTCGGCGAGCGGGCTCTGCCGCAGCGCCGTCAGATCCTGGACATCCAGCTCGTGCAGCAACGAACCCGACTGGATGACACGGGAGGCGACATAGCGACGGCCACCCACGACGAGGTCGTAGGAGTTCAGCACGAAGTCGAAGTACGACTTGTCGGTGTTGTTAAAGCCCGCGCGAGTCTCTGACGCGAAGCCTTCGCTCACGAATCCACCGGCGAGGATGCCCGCGGCGTACTCCTTGACGACCGTCGTCGTGCCGAGTTCCTGCTGTGTCCGCTGCATGACCACGCGGTCCCCGGGCTGGATCTCCTCCAGCAGCTTCCACAGCAGGGTCGGCACGCCGAGCACGTTGACCAGGCAGAGCACCGGGTGGTTGTGCGTGCCGGTGAGCTCGAAGCCGTTCTTGGTGCGCAGCTTCAACGTCGGGTGCTCGCCCGAGTGGAACAGCATGTCGGCCCGCACCGGGTCGCCGTTGCGGTCTAGCACCTTGAGATCGATCGGGTTGTCGCTGTTCGGCTGGGCGCCCGGCACAATGTCGCCGATCCGAACGGTGCCACCGTCAGCCAGCTTGATACGTGTTTGCGAAGGCAAACAATAACGCATCGCGGCAGCCGGATCGTTGCCCGGCGAGCCGAAGTTGCCCTGGCCGTCGATCAACGGGTAGCGCAGCGCCCACGGCTGGGCGAGACGCACCAGGGCGTCGTAGATCGCCGAGTCACCGTGCGGGTGGTAGTTGCCCATCACGTCGCCGACGACGCGCGCGCACTTGTTGAAGCCGCGGTCGGGACGGAAGCCTGAGTCGAACATCGAGTACAGAACGCGGACGTGCACGGGCTTGAGCCCGTCGCGCACGTCTGGCAGCGCGCGTCCGACGATGACGGACATCGCGTAGTTGATGTACGAGTTCTGCATCTCCTGCTGGATCTCGACCGGCTCGATGCGGTCGTGCTCCGGCGGCAGAGTCGTCTCGGTCACTGTTCTCTTTCCTTCTCGCCAGAAACGCCAGGGTGCCTAGGTGCCAAGACCGGACTCAGATGTCCAGGAACTTGATGCTCTTGGCGTTGCGGGTGATGAACGAACGGCGTGCCTCGACGTCCTCGCCCATGAGCACGCTGAACAGCTCGTCGGCGGTGGCCGCGTCGTCCATGGTGACCTGCCGCAGGATCCGGTTCGCCGGGTCCATCGTGGTCTCCCACAGCTCCTCGGCGTTCATCTCGCCGAGACCCTTGTACCGCTGGATGTTGTCTTCCTTGCCGAGCCGCTTGCCGGCCGCGAGACCGTCCTTGATCATGGCGTCGCGCTCGCGGTCGGAGTAGCAGTACTCCGGCTCGGCGCGCTGCCACTTGATCTTGTAGAGCGGCGGCTGCGCGAGGTACACGTGGTTGTGCTCGATGAGCGGCTGCATGAAGCGGAACAGCAGCGTGAGCAGCAGCGTGCGGATGTGCTGGCCGTCGACGTCGGCGTCGGCCATCAGCACGATCTTGTGGTAGCGCAGCTTCGACAGGTCGAACTCGTCGTGGATGCCGGTGCCGAGCGCCGTGATCAGCGACTGGACCTCGGTGTTCTTCAGGACGCGGTCGATGCGGGCCTTCTCGACGTTGATGATCTTGCCGCGGATCGGCAGGATCGCCTGGTACATCGAGTCCCGCCCTTCCTTGGCTGATCCGCCGGCGGAGTCGCCCTCGACGATGTAGAGCTCGCAGCGCTCCGGCTCGGTCGAGCGGCAGTCCTTCAGCTTGCCGGGCAGGCCGCCGATGTCGAGCGCGCCCTTGCGGCGCACCAGCTCGCGGGCCTTGCGCGCGGCGATGCGGGCCTGGGCCGACGAGACCGCCTTGGTGACGATCGTCTTCGCCTCGTTGGGGTGGCGCTCGAACCAGTCGGCCAGGTGCTCGTTCGTCGACTTCTGCACGAACGACTTGGCCTCGCTGTTGCCCAGCTTGGTCTTCGTCTGGCCCTCGAACTGGGGCTCCTTGAGCTTCACCGAGATGATCGCGGCGAGACCCTCGCGGATGTCGTCGCCGGTGAGGTTCGCGTCCTTCTCCTTGAGGACCTTCTTCTCGCGCGCGTACTCGTTGACGACTCGCGTCAGCGCGGCGCGGAAGCCTTCCTCGTGGGTGCCGCCCTCGTGGGTGTTGATCGTGTTCGCGAACGTGTAGACCGACGCCGTGTAGCCCGTGTTCCACTGCATCGCGACCTCGACCTGCAGGTCGTCGCCCTGCGCCTCGAAGCCGATGACCTTCTGGTGCACCGCGTCACGCGTGTGGTTGATGTGGCGGACGAAGTCCTCCAGACCACCTGGGTAGTGGTAGACGCGCTCCTTCACCGCGGCCTTGTGGCCCTCGGCGTCGGCTTCCTCGTCCTCGGCCGAGACCCGCTCGTCGCGCAGGACGATGGTGATCCCCTTGTTGAGGAACGCCATCTCCTGCAGGCGGCGCGCGATCGTCTCGACGTTGTACTCGGTGGTCTCGAAGATCTCCGGGTCCGCCCAGAAGGTGACGGTCGTGCCCGTCTCGCTGGTCGGCTCGCCCTGGCGCAGCGCGTGCGCGGGCTTCGAGTTCTCGTAGCGCTGGGTCCAGACGTAGCCCTGGTGCTTGATCTCCAGGTCGACGGCGGTGGACAGCGCGTTCACCACCGAGATGCCGACACCGTGCAGGCCGCCGGACACCGCGTAGGAGTCGCTGTCGAACTTGCCGCCCGCGTGCAGCTTGGTCATCACGACCTCGACGGTGGGCACGCCTTCGACCGGGTGCATGCCGGTCGGGATGCCGCGGCCGTCGTCGATCACCCGGACGCCGCCGTTGGCCAGCAGGGTGACGTCGACCGTCGTCGCGTAGCCGGCCATCGCCTCGTCGACCGAGTTGTCCACGACCTCCTGGACCAGGTGGTGCAGACCGCGCTCGCCGGTCGAGCCGATGTACATGCCCGGCCTCTTGCGCACCGCCTCGAGGCCTTCGAGGACGGTGATCGAGGACGCGCCGTACTCATTCTTCTTAGCTGACACGGGCTGGAGTCTCCTCGCTGATGCGGGCAGGACCCGCACGGTGATGGGTGACGCTCCTCGTGATTCTACCGGGGCACCCTGACAGAACGGGGCCAAGGACACCTTTGATTCGGTCACAGAGCGCCTCAAGCGGCGCGAGACGGGTCAGGACGGCCGAAAAGGGGGTTCAAATCCGCTGGTGAACGCTCATTGCGCCACAGAACGGCCGCTGAGCCCTTGACAGGACCTCACCCGTAGGTGTCACGCGGACCGCGGCCCGGGACGTGTCTGGGGCCGTGTCGCCAGTTCGGAGCGTCCGGGCCCTTGATCTTGAGCCGTTTCACGACGCCGTTGCCGACGCCGGCGGCGATCCGCTTGATCAGGTCGCGCTGTAGCAGGCGCAGCTGGGTGGCCCACGCCGTCGACGACGCCTGGACCGTCAGTTCCCCGTCACTGAGCGCGATCGGTTTCGCGTGCTCGGCGACGTCCTCTCCCACCAATTTTGCCCAACGGCCGAAGACCTGGCCACCCTGCAGCTGCTCGACCCAGCCCCGGTCGGCGGCGAGCCTGGACGCGATCCGCCCGAGCGGCTGGGGGTCGCGGTCGTCGGGGCCGGGACCCGACCAGCGGCGTCGGCGGCGGTTGACCGGACGGCCCTTCGACTTGCTGCCCGGCACCCGTCCACGGGCCTTCGCGCTCGCCTTCGCGGCCTCCAGGGCAGCTCGCGCGAGGTCAGAACCCTTCAACGACTCACCCTCAGGTGTGAATGAACCTGTGGACAAGTCCGGATTTGTGACGGAGTTATCCACACCATCCACAGACTTGTCCCCAGATGTGTGGGCGGACACACCCGATCGAGCTACATGTGGGGGGTTCGCACCCCGAGAGTCAGCCTCCGAGTCAGACACGCCGCACCTCCCCGCCATCCACCTCGAACCGGGCACCGGTCAGCTCGTCCGGGACGTCCTCCGCCACCGCCGCGGTGATCAACACCTGTTCGGCGGCGGCCGCGACCTTGGCCAGCTGCTGCCGGCGTCCCCGGTCGAGCTCCGCGAACACATCGTCCAGGACGAGCACCGGTTCGATGCCGTCGACACGCATCAGTTCGTAGCCACCGAGCCGCAGTGCGAGCGCGAACGACCATGACTCTCCGTGACTGGCGTAACCCTTCGCGGGGAGTTCGCCGAGGGTCAGGTCGAGGTCGTCGCGGTGCGGGCCGACCAGGCACACGCCACGTTCGATCTCCTGCGGGCGCACCCGGTCGAGCTCGGCCAGCAGCAGGTCCTCGATGCTCTCCCGGTCCTCCGGCAGGTCGCCGACGCTCGACCGGTACGAGATGAGCGCCGGACGTGACTCCGGAGCGACCTCCGCGTACGCCGACGTCACGTGGTCCGCCATGTCCCGGACCAGCTTCAACCGCGCGGCCAGCAGCTCCGCGCCGTGCTTGGCGAGGTGCCCGTCCCACACGTCGAGCGTCGACAGGTCCGCCGACCGGGAATGCTTCACCGTCTTCAACAACGCGCTGCGCTGCTTGAGGACACGGTCGTAGTCGCTGCGGACGCCCGCGAACCGCGGCGCGCGCAACACCAGCATCTCGTCGAGGAACCTCCGCCGGTCACTCGGATCGCCCCTCACGAGAGAGAGGTCCTCCGGTGCGAACAACACGGTGCGCAGGATCCCGAGCACATCGCGCGGACGCGGCACCGGACCGCGGTTGATCCGCGCCCGGTTCGACTTGCCCGCCGTGATCTCGAGTTCCACGAGCAGTTCGCGGTCGTCGTTGACCACGGCCGTCCGCACCACGGCGCGCTGTGCACCGTGCCGGATCAGCGGCGCGTCGCTGGAGACCCGGTGCGACCCCAGCGTCGCCACGTACCCGATCGCCTCGACCAGGTTCGTCTTGCCCTGGCCGTTGCGGCCCACGAGCACCGACGCACCGGGGTCGAGCTCCAGGTCGGCGAGCTTCCAGGACCGGAAGTCGCTGACCTGGAGGTGTCTGACGTGCACTCGCTAGCCCTGGGTACTGCCGCCGCCGGACGACGGTCCGGCGAGATGCACCGAGTGACCGCCGAACTGGTTGCGCAGCGCGGCGACGGCACGCATCGCCGGCGAGTCCTCCTGGCGCGACTGGAACCGGGCGAAGAGCGCGGCGGAGATGACGGGGAGCGGCACCGCGTTGCTGATGCCCTCCTCGACGGTCCACCGGCCCTCGCCGGAGTCCTCGACGTAACCACGCAGGTCGTCGAGCTCCGGGTCGGACTCCAGGGCACGGACCAGCAGGTCGAGCAGCCACGACCGGACGACGGTGCCGCGCTGCCAGGCCGAGATCACCGCGGGCACGTTGTCGACGACGTCGGTCTTGTCGAGCAGCTCGAAGCCCTCGGCGTACGCCTGCATCAGGCCGTACTCGATGCCGTTGTGCACCATCTTCGAGTAGTGGCCGGCGCCGACCTTGCCCGCGTGCGCGAAGCCTTCCTCGCGCGGACCCTCCGGGCGCAGCGCGTCGAAGATCGGCATCGCCTGCTCGACGTGCTTCGCGTCGCCGCCGACCATCAGCGCGTAGCCGTTCTCGAGGCCCCACACACCGCCGGAGACACCGCAGTCGAGGTAGCCGATCTCCTTCTGCGCCAACAGGTCCGCGTGGATGCGGTCGTCGGTGAACTTGGAGTTGCCGCCGTCGATGACGAGGTCGCCCGGCGCCAGCAGGTCGGACAGCTCCTTCACCGTGTCACGGGTGATGTCGCCGGCGGGCACCATCACCCACACCACGCGCGGTGCTTCGAGCTTGGACACCATGTCCGCCAACGACTCCGAGTCGCTGACCTCCGGGTTGCGGTCGTAGCCGACCACCTCGTGGCCGGCGCGACGCACCCGCTCGCGCATGTTGAAACCCATCTTGCCGAGGCCGACGAGTCCGAGCTGCACGGTGTTCTCCCCTAAACGTTTCTCGTTACCCGCTAAGAGTTTTAGCCGGGCAGGCGAACGGGCATCAGGAGGTACAGGTAGCCCGGCGCCACGTTCCCATCCTCGTCCACCGGCTTGAGCAACGCCGGTCGGCTGGGTGTGGTGAAGGACAAGTGGACCTTCTGGGTGCGGACCGCGCCGAGACCGTCGAGGAGGTAACCGGGGTTGAACGCGATGGTGACCGCGTCGCCGGTGTACTCGACGGGGAGCTCTTCCTCGGCCGAACCCTCGTCGTCGCCACCGGCGGACAGCCGCAGGCCGCCGTCGACGAACTCGAGGCGCACCTGCGTGCCGCGCTCGGCGACGAGCGACACGCGCTTGATCGCCTGCTGCAGCGCGTCGATGTCGATGATCGCCGCGGCCGAGTGCTCGGACGGCAGCAGCTGGCGGTACTTCGGGAAGTCGGCGTCGAGCAGGCGGGTGGTGGTCCGCTTGCCGGAACCGGAGAGGCCGAGCAGACCGTCGTTCGCCGCGAGCGACATCTCGACCTTGCCGCCGGACGAGCCGAGCGTCTTGGCCGCGTCGCCGAGCGTGCGGGCCGGGACGAGGACCGCCACGTCGCCGAGCTTCGCGTCCGGCTCCCACTCGAACTCGCGCATCGCGAGCCGGAACCGGTCGGTGGCGACGAGCGTCAGCTTGCCCTCACCGATCTCGACGCGGACGCCGGTCAGCATCGGGAGCGTGTCGTCCTTGCCGGCCGCGACGGCGACCTGGCTGACCGCCTCGCCGAAGACCTCGCCGGGAAGCTCACCGATCAACTGCGGCATCGACGGAAGAGCCGGGTAGTCCTCGACCGGCATCGTCGGGAGGCTGAACCTGGCGCTGCCACAGCTGATCATCATGCGGGCGCCGTCGACCGCGATCTCGACGGGGTGGTTCGGCAGCGCCTTGGTGATGTCGGCGAGCAGACGCCCGGAGACCAGTGCGCGGCCGCCGTCGGCGATCGTCGCGGGGACGCCGACCTGAGCGGAGACCTCGTAGTCGAACCCGGAGACCGTCAGCGAGTCGTCCGACTCCGCGTCGAGCAGCACGCCGCCCAGCACGGGAACCGGCGGACGGGACGGAAGGCTGCGAGCGACCCAGGCGACAGCGTCGGCCAGGCCGTCGCGTTCGACGCGGATCTTCATGAGGCGTCCTTTCCTCGACAGTCGACAAGCCCAACCACGACAACGTGCCAGTGGGGGTCAGGGAGCCTCGACCCTCGGCATCCCGAGGTGCGGAGCAACCACGTTAGAGCGTCCTGGCCCTTCTCGTCACTTCGGGGTTCGGGCACCGATCCCCGGGAGCTGTCCACGCTGTTTTGCTTTTGAAGTTCTTCCTTGAAGAGATCCAACAGCAGTAACAGTAAGGGCTGTGGATTGTGTGGACTGGTGTTGAACGCGCAGGTCAAGGTGTCACCCACCATGTGGACTAAGGGGGGACAGCACCCGGGGACAGATCGGGCCACCCGGGGACAACCAGTTGTGCACAGGTCTCGATCCACAGATCGTCCACAGTTGTCCCCGGGTGCGTCCCCGGGTGCGGGGCAGTTGTACCCGGGTGTTCAACAGGCTTCCGTGGCCAGATCGTGGCCTGGGTCTCATGTTTTTCCAGTTGTCCCCACCCCTTCGAGTGCCTGGGGCGAACAGAAAGCCTTCCCCGCGCGGCCGGGCGGGCCTCGTCTACCCGGGTACGTGCGTCGCGCGTGGTGGTGGTTGGAGCCGCACGCGCTGATGCATCCCATCGCTCCGCGGAACTCGTCCCCGGGTGCTCCCCGCCGAGCCGCAGCCGCGTCCCCAGGCGCCCGCCGTCGCCCCGCCCACCGCCGTCCCCGGCCCGTCGCGGGCGCACGAAAAAGGGGCCCTCCGCGATGGAGGACCCCTTCGTTGTCACCCGGGTGGGATCAGGGAGCGTGGCGAGCGCGCTGCTTGATCCGGGACGTCAGTTCCTGGACCTGGTCGTAGATCCGCCGGCGCTCGGCCATCTCCTTGCGGATCTTCTTGTCCGCGTGCATGACCGTCGTGTGGTCGCGGCCGCCGAACGTCTGGCCGATCTTCGGCAGCGACAGGTCCGTCAGCTCGCGGCACAGGTACATGGAGATCTGCCGCGCCTGCGCGAGCGCTTTCGTCTTACCGGGGCCGCATAGGTCGTCGATCGTGACGCCGAAGAACTCGGCGGTGACCGCCATGATCGTCGGCGCGGTGATCTCCGGCGCGTGCGAGTCCGGGATCAGGTCGCGCAGCACGATCTCGGCGAGCTGGACGTCGACCGGCTGGCGGTTGAGCGACGCGAACGCCGTGACGCGGATGAGCGCGCCTTCGAGCTCGCGGATGTTGCGCTCGATGCGGGCGGCGATGAACTCCAGCACCTCGGCCGGGGCCGCGAGCCGGTCCTGGGCCGCCTTCTTGCGCAGGATCGCGATGCGCGTCTCCAGCTCGGGCGGCTGGATGTCCGTGATCAGGCCCCACTCGAACCGCGTGCGCAGGCGGTCTTCCAGCGTCTCCAGCCGCTTGGGCGGCCGGTCGCTCGACACCACGATCTGCTTGTTCGTGTTGTGGAGCGTGTTGAACGTGTGGAAGAACTCCTCCTGCGTACCTTCCTTGCCCTCCAGGAACTGGATGTCGTCGACGAGTAGAACGTCGATGTCCCGGTAGCGGCGCTGGAAGGCGACCTTGCGGTCGTCGCGCAGCGAGTTGATGAAGTCGTTGGTGAACTCCTCGGTCGACACGTACCGCACGCGCATGCCGGGGAACAGGCGCTGGGCGTAGTGCCCGACGGCGTGCAGCAGGTGCGTCTTGCCGAGGCCGCTCTCACCCCAGATGAAGAGCGGGTTGTACGCACGGGCCGGAGCCTCGGCCACCGCGACCGCGGCGGCGTGCGCGAACCGGTTCGACGCGCCGATGACGAACGTGTCGAAGTTGTACTTCTCGTTCAGCCTGGTCTGCGACGGCGACGGGTTCGCGGGCCGGGTGTAGGGGAGGTTCCCGTTCGGCGTCGCGGCGCCCGCCGTGTTCGCGGTGTTGAAGGTGGGCCAGATCTCGGTGACGGCGGCGAGCGCGTCGCCGGCCTCGTCGACCTCTTCCTCGGGTTCCTCGGCGAGAACGGGAACCGGCGCGTCACCGACCGGCATCGGCTGGAGCGCCGACACCGGCTGAACGGCCTGGACCGGGATGGGTGTGGTCGGCGGGGTCACCGGGCTCACCGGTTCCGGCGAGTCGACCTTCACCGCGAGGGAGACGGTACGGCCGAGCCTGCGGGACAGCGCGGCGGTGATCGGGTCGCGCAGTGCGCGTTCGATCGCCTCTTTCGCGAAGTCGCTGGGAGCTGCGAGCAGTGCCGTTCCGTCCAGCAACCCGATGGGACGGGTGACCCTCATCCACGCGCGCTGCTGGGGAGACAGGTGGCTCGTCGCGAGCTCCTGCACCACCTCGGCCCACACGAGACCAAGATCGACCTGCTGGTTCGACACCTCCGCGCTCCCCTCCCCTCCACCGGAGCCCAAGACTCCACCGTGGACACGGAGAATAGAGGTATCCACAGAGTTATCCACAACTGTGCACTAAAAGGTGCGTTGTGTTGCCGGTACGGTGGCGGCTCCCACGCCAACCCGGCATGCGCGAGGGAAGAACGGTAACAAGGCCCGGCACGCCTCACAAGACGTGGCGTCGGCCACCCCGATTTGGTCGGCGCACCCGGGGGTGCGTACCCTCGTACGAGTCTCCCGCTTGCGACGGGCGCCTTTCGCGCGCCTACGTCCACTGCCATCGGGGGCGACCACACAGGCTTTGTAAGCAGTGAAGCACCGGGAGAACCGACCGTGAGCAAGGGTAAGCGCACCTTCCAGCCCAACAACCGCCGCCGCGCGAAGACGCACGGCTTCCGGCTGCGTATGCGGACCCGCGCCGGCCGCGCCATTCTGGCCGCGCGCCGTAGCAAGGGCCGTGCCACGCTGTCCGCCTGACAGCAGCTGGTAAGCGCAGCGTCGTCGTGCTACCCCCGGCCGCCCGGCTCACCCGTAGCCAGGACTTCGGCCTGGTGGTCCGCCGAGGCCGCCGCGCCGGACGACCCCGGTTGGTCGTCCATGCCTTGAAGCCCGACGTGCCCACCTTGGATTCGTCCAAGGTGGGCTTCGTCGTGAGCAAGACCGTCGGCAACTCGGTGGTCCGCCATCGCGTGTACCGACGTCTGCGTCACATCGTGCGCCCGATCCTGGCAGAGATGCCACCGGGAACTCTCGTCGTGGTCCGCGCGTTGGCTCCAGCAGCCGAGGCGTCGAGCCAGGAGCTCGCCGCCGACTTCTCCTCTGCCCTGCGCAAGGTGCTGCGATGACCACGTTGCCCGCGAAGGTCGCGCTGCTGCCGGTGCACTTCTATCGGAAGTTCATCTCGCCGCTGCTGCCACCGACCTGTCGCTTCTACCCGAGCTGCAGTGCTTACGCGGTGGAAGCCCTGACCGTCCACGGTGCGCTTCGAGGAACCTGGCTGACCATCCGCCGGTTGCTGCGCTGCGGACCCTGGCACCCTGGAGGCCTGGACCCCGTTCCGCCGAGGCGGCAGGTCCCCGACGTATCCACCGAGGAGTAGCTCCGTGCTCAACTTCATCTACTACCCGGTGTCCTTCATCTTGTGGTGTTGGCACTGGGTGTTCGGCAAGGTCTTCGGTGAATCGAGCGGGTTCGCCTGGGCGCTGGCCGTCATCTTCCTGGTCTTCACCCTCCGCGCCATCCTCTTCAAGCCGTTCGTCGGCCAGGTGCGCTCCATGCGGCGAATGCAGGAGTTCGCCCCGGAGATGCAGAAGATCAAGAAGAAGTACCCGAACGACCGCCAGCGCCAGGCGCAGGAGATGCAGAAGCTGCAGTCCGAGCACGGCGTCAACCCGCTCGGCGGCTGCCTGCCGATGCTGGTGCAGATCCCGGTGTTCATCGGTCTGTTCCACGTGCTGCGCTCGTTCAGGCCCGGCTGGGGCGAGGTCTACTTCTTCGACAAGCAGGGCGTCGACTCGTTCGTCAACGCCAAGCTCTTCGGCACGAACCTCTCGACCTTCATCACGATGCCGGCCGACCAGCTCGCGCAGTTCGGCACCGAGCGCCTGAACGTCATCCTCGTGTCCGTGCCGCTGATGATCGTCGCGTCCATCGCGACCCACTTCACGGCCCGTCACTCGGTGGCCCGCCAGAACCAGGCCGCGATGGACAACCCGCAGACGGCCATCATGAACAAGCTGACGCTCTGGATCTTCCCCGTGGGCGTCCTCGTCGGTGGCTTCTTCTTCCCCGTCGCGATCCTGCTGTACTGGCTGTCCAACAACGCGTGGACCCTCGGCCAGCAGCACTTCGTCTACAAGCGCATCGACGCCGAAGAGGAAGAGAAGAAGGCCACGATCGTCGAGACCCGCCAGGCCCTCGCCCCGAAGCCGGGCGCGAAGCCGGTGAACCCGAAGAAGCCCGCCCCAGGAGCGAAGCCCGCACCCGGCGCGAAGCCCGCGAACGGCGCCAAGCGCATGCCGACCGCAGGCCCGAGCGGCCCGTCGAAGCCGTCGTCACCGGACGCCACCAACGGCAACTCCAACACCGAGATTCCCGGCCTGACTCCAGGCCGATCCACCAGCAAGAAGCCGGGCAGCAAGAAGCGCCGCTGATTTCGGGCGTTGCCCCGGAGAGGAGACATCGTGTCGGAGACCTTGCAGGCGACCGACGACGTGGAGGCGTCGTCGCCGGCCGAGGCCGAGACCTCAGCCGAGCCGCAGTCGCAGAGCAAGACCGAAGACCTGCTCGTCCAGGAAGGCGACATCGCGGGCGACTACCTCGAGCGCCTGCTGGACCTGCTCGACTACGACGGCGACATCGACCTGGACGTGGAAAGCGGCCGAGCCATCGTCAGCATCGACGGCGGCGAGGACCTGGCCAAGCTGGTGGGCCCCCGAGGCAACGTCCTGGAGTCGCTGCAGGAACTAACCCGCCTGGCAGTACAACAGGAAACGGGAGTCCGCTCCCGCCTGATGCTGGACATCGCCCAGTGGCGAGCAGGCCGCCGAGCAGAACTGGCCGAACTGGGCCGTACCACCGCCGAGAAGGTCCTCGCCTCCGGCGAACGAGCCCGCCTGCACCCGATGACGCCCTTCGAGCGCAAGGTCGTCCACGACGCCGTCGCCTCGGTCACCGGCGTGCACAGCGAGAGCGAAGGCGAAGAGCCGCAGCGCCGGGTAATCATCTTCCCCAAGCCCTGACACGCACCGCACCACCACGGCCCCTGGCTCCCACGATCGGGAACCAGGGGCCGTTTGCTGTCCCGGACCAGAGGGAGAGGCGAGGCGGGACGCACGACGAGCCGAGGAGCGCGGAGCGCGACAAGGCGACGCGACGTGACCCCCCCGGCGACCCACCGGCAACCCATACAGGGCCAATGGCGCAGCCGAGACGACCGAGCACTCCGGCGGCGGGCAACCGGTGATGACGTGCCCAGCCCGGCGATTGGGGCTTGACCTTGAGGGGCGGGGTGCGACCGTTGAAGGGATCGGCCGGGCTCCTTATGCCCGGCCGTTTAGGCCGATGAATGCATCCCGCCAGAGGCTCAAGGTCAAGCCCCAATCGCAATCGTCGCGAAGCGGCGATGACTCGACCCGGCTCGGCAACAACAGCGGCGACCACCAACGCAAGGTGACCGCCCGCAAGCCAGCCGCCCCCTCCGCTGGAACAGGAACCAGCCAACGCAACCCGCACCCGCCCCGCACGCAACCGGCCCCGTTTCACGTGAAACTGACCCACCACAGAAGCGCCGAACCCAACTTCCCCAAAGTTTCACGTGAAACCGCCCCCAGGATTTGGCAGACCCCACGGTAGATCCGTCATGATGGTCCCCTGGCATTCGCCAGCTTTCCACCGGCCGCCGCACCACCGCCGCCGCGTGGTTTCACGTGAAACGCTCACGGACGGAGAACATGGCCGGGGAGTTGCCTGACAACGCGAAGCTCGTCTTCGGTGAGCACGTGGACCGTGCCGCCGAGTTCGTCAGGCTCCTGGAGGAGCACGGCGTCGAGCGTGGACTCATCGGTCCCCGCGAGGTCGACAAGATTTGGGATCGGCACGTGCTCAACTCGGCGGTGATCGAGGAGCTCTTCGCGCCCAACGAACGTGTCGTCGACGTAGGCTCGGGCGCGGGGCTGCCGGGTGTGCCACTGGCCATCGCGCGACCCGACCTGAGGATCACGCTGCTGGAGCCGATGGCGCGCCGCATCGCGTGGCTCGAAGAGGTAGTAGAGCGCCTGCACCTCGACAACGTGACGGTCCTCCGCGGCCGCGCCGAGGAAGGGCCGGTTCGCAAGCAGTTGCTGAACTGCGACTCGGTGACCGCGCGGGCCGTCGCGCCGCTCGAGAAGCTGACGAAGTGGTGCCTTCCGCTCCTCAAGGGTGGCGGACGCATGGTCGCGCTCAAGGGTGAGCGCGCGCAGGAGGAGCTCGAACGCGACGGTGCCGCGGTGCTCAAAGCCGGCGGCGCCAACCCGAGGGTCGTCGCGGTGGGAGTGGATGTACTTGAGGTGCCGACGACGGTGCTGATCGTCGAGCGCCAGACGAGGAGGGATCGGTGAGCGTGTACCCGGAGTTCCAATCCGCCGATGTTCCACGTGAAACCGTCACCCCTCAGACCAAGCCGAAGCCGACCAACAACGGAGATGACAGCGCCGTGGTGTGGACCCCGATTGCAGAAGAGGCGGCTCGTGCGGCAAGCGTGCTGCACCCCGACGAGTCACTGCTCCCCCGCCCGACTCATCGCCGGGTGATCACCGTCGCCAACCAGAAGGGTGGCGTCGGCAAGACGACGAGCACGGTGAACCTCGCTGCGGCGCTCGCGATCCACGGGCTCAAGGTGCTCGTGATCGACCTCGACCCGCAGGGCAACGCCAGCACGGCGCTCGCGGTCGAGCACCGCAGCGGCACCCCGAGCGTCTACGAGGTGTTGATCGGCGAGATCTCCATTGCCGAGGCGGCTCAGGTCAGCCCGACGTCGCCGAACCTCTTCTGCGTGCCCGCGACGATCGACCTCGCCGGCGCCGAGATCGAGCTCGTCTCGATGGTGGCCCGCGAGTCGCGGCTCAAGGAGGCGCTCTCCCCCGAGGCGCTCGACCAGCTGCAGCCCGACTACGTCTTCATCGACTGCCCGCCGAGCCTCGGCCTGCTGACGGTCAACGCGATGGTCGCCGCGCAGGAGGTGCTGATCCCCATCCAGTGCGAGTACTACGCGCTGGAGGGACTGAGCCAGCTGCTGCGCAACATCGAGCTCGTGCAGCAGCACCTCAACCCGGACCTCGGCATCTCGACGATCCTCCTCACGATGTACGACGGCCGCACGAAGCTCGCCGACCAGGTGACCAGCGAGGTGCGCAGCCACTTCGGCGACGTCGCCCTCAAGACGGTGATTCCGCGCAGCGTGAAGGTCTCCGAGGCACCAGGATTCGGTCAGACGGTGTTGACGTACGACCCGGGCTCGCGCGGGTCGATGAGCTACCTCGACGCCGCGAAGGAGATCGCGATCCGCGGGGCCAAGAGGGAGGGCGCATGACGGAGCAGCGCAAGGGTGGACTCGGGCGCGGGCTGGCCGCACTCATTCCACAGGGGCCTCCGGCCGGTGCGCCCAGCGCCGTCCGGCCCGCAGCGGCCGGCAACGGGGCCGCCAAGGCCCAGGCCCCGCAGCCCGTCGGGGAGGTCGCGGGCGCGGTCTACCGGGAGATCGCGGTCACCGCGATCAAGACCAACCCCAAGCAGCCGCGCCAGGTGTTCGACCCGGATGCGATCAACGAGCTCTCGTTCTCCATCAAGGAGTTCGGGCTCATGCAGCCGATCGTGGTCCGCGAGCTCACCGGGGACACCTTCGAGCTCGTCATGGGCGAGCGCCGGTGGCGGGCCACCCAGCAGGCCGGGCTCAAGACCATCCCGGCGATCGTGCGGCAGACCGCTGACGACGTGATGCTGCGCGACGCGTTGCTGGAGAACATCCACCGCGTCCAGCTGAACCCGCTCGAAGAGGCGTCGGCGTACCAGCAGCTGCTCGAGGAGTTCGGGGTCACGCACGAGGAACTGGCGGACCGCATCGGTCGCAGCCGGCCCGTCGTCACGAACACCATCCGGCTGCTGAAGCTTCCCCTTCCCGTGCAGCGACGGGTCGCGGCCGGCGTGCTGAGCGCCGGACACGCGCGGGCACTCCTCGGTCTGGACGACGCGGGAGCGCAGGAGGACCTCGCGGCACGGATCATCGCCGAGGGCATGTCGGTCCGCGCGACCGAGGAAGCGGTGACGATCGCCAAGAACGAGAAGCCGGCGAAGGCCAAGCCCGCTCCCCGCAAGCAGATGCACGCGCCCGGTCTGCAGGAGCTCGCCGAGCGCCTCTCGGACAACTTCGACACCCGCGTGAAGGTCGAACTCGGGCAGCGAAAGGGCCGGATCGTCGTCGAGTTCGGGTCAGTTGACGATCTTGAACGCATCGTCGGCATGATCAGCCCGAATACGACAATTCGGACATCGGAGTAGCCCCATAGGATCACCCACGGGCCTTATGTCACGGTGACGATGACGCCCCGCATCCAAACGGATACGGGGCGTCACCTATGAAACAGAGATCAACGAGCGACAGCACGCTCGATCAAACCGGCGTAAATCTCACCCAACGACTGCCCCGCCGCTTCGACGGCCATCGGCAGAAGCGACGTCTCGGTCAGTCCGGGCGACACGTTCACTTCGAGGAAGTAGACCGTCCCGTCCTCCGCCACGATGGCGTCGGTCCGCGACACGTCCCGCAGCCCGAGCAACCGGTGCGCCGCCACCGCGAGCTCCCCCACCGCCTTGGCCGACGCGGGGTCCAGCCGAGCCGGCGAGTGGAAGTCGGTCAGCCCCGCGGTGTACCGAGCCGTGTAGTCGTACACACCGCTCTCCGGAACGATCTCGACGGCGGGCAGAGCCGAAGGACCATCGGGACCGTCGACGACGGCCACCGCCACCTCCACCCCGGAGATGAACTGCTCGGCCAGCACGGTGTCGCCGTACGCCAGGCAACCGACCATCGCCGGCGGCAGCTCCGCGGCGTCCCGGACGACCTGAGCGCCCAGCGCCGACCCGCCCTGGTCCGGCTTCAGCATCAACGGCAGCCCCAGCGTCGAGACCATCGCGTCGAGCACCGGCTTGGCACCCAGTTCCCGGAACGTCGCGTGCGGCAGCACGATCCACTCGGGAGTCGCCAACCCAGACCGAGCGAGCTCGGCCTTCGCGGTCGGCTTGTCCCACGCCCGGCGGCACGCCCGCGAGTCGGTGCCGACGAACGGCACACCGAACATCTCCAGGACCGCCTGCACCGACCCGTTCTCGCCTTCGCCGCCGTGCAGCGCGACGACGACGGCGTCCGGCCGGTTCGACTCGAGACGCGTCAGCAACGAGGCGTCGGCGTCCCACTCCTCCACCGTCACGCCCGCCGACCGCAGCGCAGCCGACAGACGGCGGCCGGAACGGATCGAGACCTCGCGTTCGTGGGAGAGCCCACCGGACAGCACAGCGACCATGCGGTCAGCCACAGCACAACTCCAAAGAAAGATCAGGCGGTGTCAGGCGACGGGGTCTGCGGACCGGACAGCTGACGGCCCGGCGTCGCCCCGAAGGTCACAGCCAGCTCCATCTCCTCCTCGATGACGTTCGCCAGCCGGCGGACGCCCTCTCGGATGCGTTCCGGCGTCGGGTAGCAGTACGAGATCCGCAGCTGGCGGGAGCCGAAGCCGTCCGCGTAGAACCCGGTGCCGGACGCATACGCCACGCGGGCTGTCACGGCCCTGGGCAGCATCGCCTTGGTGTCGATGCCCTCCGGCACCGTCACCCAGACGTAGAAGCCGCCGTCGGGAATGTTCCACGTGGAACCTTGCGGCATGTGCTGCTCGAGGGCGGAGACGGCCGCGTCCCGCCGCTCCCGGTACGCCTCGCGGTAGGTCTTGATCTGACCCTTCCAGTCCTGGGTCGACAGGTACCGCGACACGACCATCTGGTTGAGCGTCGGCGGGCACAGCGTGGCCGACTCGGCCGCCAGCACCAGCTTCTCGCGCACCGCGTGCGGCGCCAACACCCAGCCGACCCGCAGACCGGCGGCGAACGTCTTCGAGAACGATCCGAGGTACACGACGTTGTCCGGGTCCATCGACCGCAGCGCCGGATACGTCTGGCCGTCGAACCCGAGCAGCCCGTACGGGTTGTCCTCCACGACCAGCACGCCGTAGGAGCGGCAGATCTCCAGGATCTCGGCCCGCCGCGACACGGCCAGCGTCACGCCGGCCGGGTTGTGGAAGTTCGGGATCGTGTAGAGGAACTTGACCCGCTGACCAGCGCGCTTGCACGCCTCCAGCGCCTCTCGGAGCAACGACGGCACGAGCCCGTGAGCGTCCATCGCGACGTGCACGACCTGCGCCTGGTAGGCGGTGAACGAGCCCAACGCGCCGACGTACGACGGCCCCTCGGCGATCACCACGTCACCGGGGTCGCAGAAGATCCGGGTGACCAGGTCGAGAGCCATCTGCGAGCCCACGGTCACCACCACGTCATCCGGGTGGCCGTTGATGCCCTCCAGCGCCATGACCTCGCAGATCTGCTCTCGCAGCAACGGAACACCGTGCGCCGAGCCGTACTGCAGCGCCACCAGACCCTCGGTGGCCACCAGCTGGCCGATCTCCGCGGACAATGACTCCAACGGCAGCGCGGCGAGGTGCGGCATGCCGCCGGCGAGCGATACGACCTCGGGACGCGACGCGACTGCGAAAAGTGCCCGGATCTCCGACGCCGTCATCCCTGCCGTGCGCGCTGCGTAGCGGCGGAGGTGGGGGTCAAGGCTTCTGGGGCCCTGTTTGGCGGGCTGTCCGGACACAGTCATGTGGGACTCCTGAATAGGAAATGTCCCGAGCGAGTGTAACCGTCGTCCCGTTCAGGGCACGCGCCTTCCGGGTTCCGTCACATTCGCCTACCCTCGTATGGGTTCACTGTGTGTGTTAACGGCTGGAGGTCGGGGTGTCCCGTCGCGTCGTGGGCGTCACGCTGGACAACCTGGAGCATCTCTCCAAGCACAGCAGGACGTGCGTTTTCTGGGAGCTGGCTCCTCACCTGCGCCAACAGGCTGAGGAATACGGCGACACCGAGTTCGAGAAGGAAGCCTGGGTCTCCAGCGTCCTGCTCGAATGGGGTTCCTGCGGCCGGCTCATTTACTGCGATGGCATTCCGGCTGGTTCGGTCTTCTACGCACCACCGGCCGCCGTTCCGCGTAGCGCCGCCTTCCCGACGTCCCCGGTGAGCCCGGACGCGGTCCTCATGACGTCGCTGGACGTTCTCCCGGAGTTCCGAGGGGGAGGACTCGCGCGCGTGCTCGTTCAGGCCGTGGCGAAGGATCTGACGCGTCGTGGCGTGAAGGCCATCGAGGCGTTCGGTGACATGCGCCCGAACGACGAAGAGCCCAGTTGCGTCACGCCCGCGGAGTTCCTCACGAGCGTCGGCTTCAAGACCGTGCGGCCGCACCCGCGCTGGCCCCGGTTGCGGATGGAGCTGCGCAGCTCCATCACCTGGAAGGAAGACGTCGAGGCCGCCCTGGAGCGCCTTCTCAACAGCGTCACCGTCTCCACGGCGGAACCCAGCTTCCGACCGGTCTAAGGCAACAAAAAAGTCCCCTCGCACGGAGCGAGGGGACTTTTTTTGTCAGATCAGCTCTTCGACATCTCGTAGCGCAACAGGTCGTTGAACGTGAAGGTGCCCGTCGGCTGGTCGTCCTTGCCGAGCAGGTAGAGCCGCTTCACCGCCACGAGAATGCCCTCGGCGACGATGTCGCGGAACCCCGGCGTGGCGAGCCGAGCACGGTCCTCGGCGTTCGTCAGATAGCCCACCTCGACGCGGACGGCCGTGCAGCGGGTGAGCCGCAGCAGGTCCCACGTCTTCGGATGCGAACCGCAGTTCGACATCGTCGTGCGGGCCGTGACCTCACGCTGGATGAACCCGGCCAGCGCCTCACCGACGGTCGACGACGTGCCGTTGCCGGTGCCGTAGTGGAACGTCGCCACGCCCTGCGCGTTCGGCGACGAGTTGCCGTCGCTGTGCAACGACAGGATCAGGTCGGCGCCGGCCTCGTTCGCGAACCGGGCGCGTTCCGCCTCGTCCGGGCAGTTGTCCGGACCGCGTGTGAGCAACGCCTCCATGCCGGTGGCGGCCATCTTGCCCTCGAGCCGGCGCGCGAGGTCCAGCATCAGGTCGGCCTCGGACACACCGTCCACGACCACGCCGCGATCCTCACCGCCGTGACCGGGGTCGATGACGATCCGCTTGCCGGACAGGCGCGACCCGGCACTGCGGACCCGCTCCTGCTCGCGCAGCAGCACCGGACGGCCACCGCGGACCTTCGGCTGGAGCTGGCGCAACGCGCGCACGGTGTCCGGGCCGCACATGCCGTCCACGATCAGGCCGTAGTCGCGCTGGAAGTTGCGCAACGCCTGCTCGGTCTGCTGGCCGAACACGCCGTTCGCGCGCCCGGCGTCGTAGCCGAGCTCCAGCAGGCGTTCCTGCAACACCAGCACGTCGTCGCCGGTCGTCTGCTGGGACATCAGGAACGCGAGCGGGCGGTCGCCGAGTGAGAACGTCGCATCGCGCAGCGAGCGGTAGGTCGCCTGGCCCACGATGCCGTCGATGATCAGCCCCCGCTGCTGCTGGAACGCGCGCACGGCGTGCTCGACCTGCTGGTCGAACACCGGCGGCGCCTGTGGGTCGGCCGGCGGAAGCAGTCCAAGCCTGGTCAGAGTCGACCGGATCTCGGCAACATCACTTCCGACGTCCCCGCGGCGGAGCAGCTGCATGCACCCTCGCTCGACTAGGGCGCCGAACTTGGTCGGCGCGTCAGTTGGGAAGCCCTCATTGTGCCCTGCCGCGCTCAGTGATCGATGCAGGGCTACTCACAGTTGTACCGAGATCACGTTCTCGGTACTCGAAACGAACGTGACCCGCCCGTCTTATCGATAGACGGGCGGGTCACGTTGCGCGTTGCAAGGGACTTCTCAGCCCTCGCAACTTTTTCGTCAGGCCAGGACGTCCTGCAGGTCGTTCAGCAGCGCGGCCTTGGGCTTCGCGCCGACGATCTGCTTCACCGGACGGCCGCCCTGGAACAGGATCAGCGTCGGCACGGACATGATCTGGTAGTCACGCGCGATCGACGGGTTGGCGTCGATGTCGACCTTGGCGATGGTGATCTTCTCGCCGTGCTCGGCCGCGATCTCCTCCAGCACCGGCGCAACCATCTTGCACGGGCCGCACCAGGTCGCCCAGAAGTCGACCAGCACGGGCTTCTCGCTGGTCAGCACATCGTCAGCGAACGTCTTGTCGGTCACCGTGACGGTGGCGCCTGCCATGTTGCTCTCCCTAAAAGATCTCGCAGAAGGAACTTCAGTTGCTCTTGCCGTAGCCGCCACCGACGGCCTCGGCGGCGATCTCGGCGTGCTCCTCGCCGTGCTCGGCGAGCCACCGCTCCGCGTCGATCGCAGCGCTGCAACCGGAGCCGGCGGCGGTGATCGCCTGGCGGTACTCGTGGTCGACGAGGTCGCCTGCCGCGAACACGCCGTCCAGGTTCGTGTAGGAGGTCTTGTCCTTCGTCAGGACGTAGCCCTCCTCGTCCAGGTCGACCTGCCCCTTGACCAGCGCCGAGCGCGGGTCGTGGCCGATCGCCAGGAAGAAGCCGGTCACGGGCAGCTCGGACTCGGCACCGGTCTGGGTGTCCCTGACCTTGATCGAGGACACCGTGCCGTCACCCAGCACGTCGGTGACCTGGGTGTTCAGCTGCCACTTGATCTTGTCGTTGGCGCGGGCGCGCTCCAGCATGACCTTGGAGGCGCGGAACTCCTCGCGACGGTGGATGACCGTCACCGACTTCGCGAAGCGGGTGAGGAACGTGGCCTCCTCCATCGCCGTGTCGCCGCCGCCGACCACCGCGATGTCGTGGTCGCGGAAGAAGAAGCCGTCGCACGTCGCACAGGCGGACACGCCGCGGCCGAGCAGCTCCTGCTCGCCGGGGATGTTCAGGTACCTGGCCGCGGCACCCATCGCGAGGATGACGGCCCTGGCCTCGTACTCGACGCCGTTCGCGACGACCTTCTTGACCTCACCGGTCAGCTCGACGGACTCGACGTCCTCGGCACGCAGCTCGGCGCCGAAGCGCTGTGCCTGCTCACGCATCTGCTCCATGAGCTCGGGGCCCATGATGCCGTCGCGGAACCCGGGGTAGTTCTCGACCTCGGTCGTCGTCATCAGGGCGCCGCCGTACTGCGACCCCTCGAAGACCAGGGGTTCCAGCTGAGCGCGTGCCGCGTAGACCGCCGCGGTGTAGCCCGCCGGGCCCGATCCAATGATGATCACGTTGCGCAAGCTCACGGCTCTGCAGCTCCTCGATCTCGTCGTCTGACTCGCTCAACGGATCGTAGGTGCAGCTAATTCCGTGACGTGAGCGACTACCGCGCTCCGATGGTGGTGTTCGCCAGAACACCCTCGGGCTTGTCCGGTCCACAGGTCTTCGGATCGAGCACGACCAGCCGGTACTGCCCGAGACCAGCCGGCAGGATCGCCATCACCGCATCTTTGCCCTCAAGGTCAATCGGGCTGATGCCGAGCGGGTTCCCCGAGCTCGCGATGCCGCCGCCCTTCAGGCACTCGGAAAGGCGGTCCGGGGTCTCCAGCGGGCCGTAGTTCTGCGCCTTGAGCACCTCACCGACCACGGAACCCAGGTCGTCCGACGACACGGCGAGCGGCGGCTCGGCCGACACGCTCGCGCTCGTCGTGGGCCGGTCCTGCGCCGCCGGCGGCGTGTTCGCCTGGTCCCCGCCGGGCGAGACCGCGAACACGATGCCGAACGCGGCGGCCGCGGCGACCAGCACGCCGCCACCGAGGCCGAGCCTGCGGTTGCGGCGCTTGCGGGCCTCGTCCAGCGACACGACCGGTGCGGCGGGACGGGCCTCGGCGGCCAGTGCGGCGTCGATCCTGGCCGCGACGTGGTCGGGCATCGGGATCGGCGGCAACGAACGCAGGTCCTCCAGCGTGGCGTCGAGCGCCTGGAGGATCTCCCTGGCCTCGGCGTCCGCCTCCACCCTCGGGCGCAGCTGTGCGGCGACCTCAGGGGGCAGCACGCCCGCGTGCAGATCCGCGATGAGGTCCACAGACCACGGCGGACCCATCGGCACGCGCTCCATGCCGGTCATCGGCCCTCCCACTGACGTTGCTCTTGCACATTCACACCGTCAGCTGGGACGTTCGCATCTGCGATTCGGTTCCTGAGGTGCCCGAGAACTTTGGCGAGCTTGGCGCGACCCCGCGCGCACCGGCTCTTGACCGTGCCCTCCGCGATGCCCAGGAGCTGCGCCGTTTCCGCGACGGAGTAGCCCTCGACGTCGACCAGCACGATGGGCGCCCTCTGCTCCTCCGGCAGCTCCATCAACGCCTGCTGCACGATGAGGCTCGTCTCCCGGTCGCTCATCGCGTCACGAGGCGCGACGGGCTCGCCGGGGCCTGCCTCGGGCAGCGGCACTGTCGGTCTTGTTTGTCGCCGTCTCATCCGGTCGAGGCACGCGTTCACCACGATCCGGTGAAGCCAGGTGGTGACCTGTGACTCCGCGCGGAACGACGACGCTGCCCGGAAGGCCGAGATGAACGCCTCCTGGAGCGCGTCCGCCGCCTCCTCCGGGTCGCGCAGCGTGCGCAACGCGACGGCCCACATCCGGTCTCGGTGCCGTTTGACCAGCTCCGAGAACGCGTAGGGGTCACCTGCGGCGTGGGCCGAGATGAGATCGGCGTCCGAGCTGGCTGCGGCGGTCACGCTGGGGAGGATAGCGAGAGTGATCACACGTCAGCCGGTCAGGTTCGATCCGGGGGCCGAGCGGGATCGCGAGGTCGCGTCGGTCGTCCGGTCACCCGCTCGTGCCGGAATCGGCGGAGCCCATTTCGGCACGAGCGAGTCGGGCGGACGGCCGACTTCCCGGCGACCTCGCCGCCGCGCCAGCGGCCAATGTCACTGTGCGCGGGTGTAGAGGACCTCTCGGATCTCGGACTGGTTCTTGCCGCCGCCCGCGTTCGACAGCTGCGTGATCCAGATCAGGATGTGCGCGGTCGGCTCGTGGTCGTTGAGCTGGATCTGCGTCTGCCCGTCCGACAGCTCGGCGACCCCGATGACCTTGGTCTCCTCCAGCGGCGCGTCCAGCGAGGACGCGGCCCGGATCTCGACCTTCGTGCCCTTGCTGGGCGACGTGAGGGTGACCGAGGCCAGCTTCACCGGTTCGGCGAACGACGCCATCAGCCCGATGCCCGGCTTCAGGGCCGGGAAGGGCTGGAAGTAGTTCTCGGTCCGCCAGAACGTGTCGGTGTTGGTGTCGACCGCCCGGCTCGCCTGGTTCGCGTTGTCGGGCTGGTTCGTCACGTCGTAGACGCCGATCTGCGCCGGCTGCACCGGACCGGCGGGTGCGGGCGGAGGCGCGGACTGGCCGTTCGACCCCGGCTGGTTGATCACCACGGTCGGGCCGCCGCCCTTGGAGGGCTCGTCGCTGAAGAAGCCGACGATCTGCACGCTCAGCCACACGATCACGGTCAGCGTGGCCACGGCGAGCACCCCGACGCTGATCCACAGCTTCTTCTTCTGCTGCTTGTCCTGCCGTGGACGCTGTGTCGTCCACACGACCTGGTCGTCGTCGTCGCGTGACGCCGCCACGGCCGGGATGAGCGAGGTCTCGGCTTCCTCGGCCGCGATCTGGTCCAGGACCTGCAGGATCGCGGCGGACGTGCGGATGCCGCCCACCGACGTGTCTTCCAGCGACCGCACGGCGACGGACGACAGCTCGTGCGGCAGGTACGGGTGCAACGCGTTCGGTGCGACCACGGTCCCGTCCGGCCCGGTCGGAGCGGCCGGCACGCCGTTCGGACCGCCCGGCAGCGCCCAGCGGCCGGTGAGCAGCAGGTACAGGATCGCGCCGAGACCCTTGACGTCGTCGCGCGCGATCGCGTCCGGCCGGGGACCGGGGAACGCGAGCCGCAGGCGGCCGTCCGACGTGACCCGGATGCGTTGTGGGTGGTCGGCGCCCAGCACGAGACCAGCGTGGTGCGCGCCCTCGATCGCGGCGCCCAGCGGTTCTAGCAGGCGGGTCGCGGCGCCCGCCGGCAGCGGGCCCTCCGCGATCAGGTCCATCAGGTCTGTGCCCTGGGTCCACTCGGCGATGACCATGCCGAGGATGCCCTCGTCGGGCCGGATGCCGGTGCCGGGCGTGAGGACGTCGATCACCCTGGACACGCCGGGGTGCGTGAACGACGCCGCGTGCATCGCGCGTTCGACCGTCCGGCGGGCGCGGGCGGCTGCGTCGTTGTCCGCCAGGTCGCCCAGCAGCACCGTCAGCGCCACGTCCCGGTTGAGCTGACCGTCCCTGCCGCGCCACAGCTCCGCGTTGGACCTGGCGTCCGCCCCGGATTTCGCGAGCAGGCGGTAGCGGCCGTTGCCGATGACGCCGCCGGGAACCAGGGCGGCGTGAACTCCGCTACTCACAGGATCGAGAGTACGGGACGACGGTCACGGGCTGGAGTCATCGCCGCCGCACCAAACGGTTGATCTTCTCGATCGCCGGCTTCATCTCGGGTACCCGGAACGCGGCCAAAAGGCCGAACGCGAGCGGCAGACCGATCAGTGTCACCAGAACGACCTCGAACCAGGCGGCTACAACCGGGTTCGTGAACCCGATCGCGCCCAGGGCCAGCGAGTTCACGCCCTTGGCCACCGCGAAGGCGATCGCGGACGCGACCACCGTGAGGCAGACGGTCCAGATGGTGAAGCCGGTGCGCAGGCGTCCGAGGCGGATGCGCAGCCACACCTGACCGACGACCGCGCCGAAGACGAAGCTGAGCGACATCGCGAGCGACACGCCGACGGCGAGCTGCTCGGGTTCGGACACCGCGAGGAAGAAGTACAACAGGCCGATCCGGACGGCCACGATCAACGCCTGGATCAACGTCGGCGTGCGCGCGTCCTTCATCGCGTAGAAGACCCGCAGCTGCAGCAGCGTGACCGCGTAGGGCACCAGGCCGAACGCGGACAGCGCGAGCGCCAGGCCGACCGCCGTACCGCCGGACACACCCGACCTGCCGAACCCGAAGGCGGCGAGACCGATGGCCACACCGGAGACCGTCATCAGCACGCTGAACGGCATCAGCAGGATCGTCGACATCCGGTTGCCGAACAGCAGGTCGCGCACGATCGAGTCGTTGTCGTTGTTCGCGGCCGCCCGGCTCATCTTCGGCATCAGCGCGGTCAGCAGCGACACGCCGAGCACGCCGTACGGCACCTGGGCGATCAGCCACTGGAAGTTGAACGCCGTCAGCGCGCCGTCGCCGTGCGTCGCCACCTTGGTCAGCACCGTCATGCTCGCGAAACCGAGGATGACGTAGAGCAGCACCCAGAAGGCGAGGCTGCCGAACTCGGCGAGCCGCGAGTCCCAGCCGAACCGCCACTTGAAGCGGAAACCGGTCCTGCGCAGCGCCGGGACCAGCACCAGCGCCTGCACGGCGACTCCGAGCGCGGTGCCGAGGCCGAGCACCAGGACGTGGCTGTCGGTCATGGAGACCGGGTCGAGCGTGATGTCGCCGGGGAGCAGCCAGTAGACGCCCAGGACGAGCATCACGACGAGGTTGTTCAGCACCGGCGCCCAGGTGGGCAGGCCGAACACGTGCCGGGCGTTGAGGACGGCGCCGATCAGCGCGGTCAGGCCGTAGAACACGATGCCCGGCAGCACCAGGTAGGCGAACGCGGTGACCAGGTCGCGGTTCGCGTTCGGCGAGTCCGCGATGAACAGCGAGGTCAGCAGCGGCGCGCAGGCCACCGCGACCACCGTGCCGACGGCCAGGATCGCCGTGCCCATGCTGATCAGCCACTGCGCGTACGACTCACCGCCGTCGCCGTCCTCCTTCTCGGCGCGGACCAGCAGCGGGATCGCCACGCTGGTCAGGATGCCGCCGAGGAGGAGTTCGTTGATCATCGTCGGCAGCGTCGACGCGGCCTGGTAGGAGTCGTTGAGCGTGCCGATGCCCAGCGCCGCCACCAGCAGAACCTTCGACAGCAGGCCGGTGACGCGGCTGACGATGGTCGCGATGGCCATCGAGCCGCTGGCCCTGGCTACCGAGGGGCCTTGCTGCTGCGGAATCTCTGGTTCGGTGGTCGTGGCTGTCTCGCTCACGCGCTCGACTTCTCCGGTGTGACGTTCTCGATGGACGGTGCCGCGCCGTTCTCGCCGTTGCGAGCACGGACCCGCTTGTAGATGCGCCGACCGGAAAGCAGGACGAGCGCGATCCCGGCGATCACGGTGATGATCACCGTGATCGTGCCGTAGGCGGACGACGACACCTCAAGCTTGACAGTGTCACCGAGCGGGACGCCCTCCGGAGTCGTCAGCCGGACGTTGACGGGGAACCGGCCGGAGCGCAGCACCTCGACCGGGACCCGCACGACGCGCTCGCCGCGGGCGGGGAGCACCTGGTCGGCGAGGTCGAGCGCGCGGATGCCGGGGGTGTCGGCGAGCTCGATCCGGACGGTCACGCGGACGTCGAGCTTGTTCGTGATCGTGACCGGGATGGGGCTGTCACCCGAACCGAGCAGGATCGGGCTGTTCGGCTGCGTCACGCCGACCATGCCGGTCAGCGCGTCGATCTCGGCCTGGCTGATCTCGGCCGCGGACCTGGCGCCCTGCTCGTTCGACCGCCAGGCGCCGGACATCGCGCGCAGCAGGCCGAGCCACAGCGGGTCGGCCAGGTCGGCGGGCGAGGCGTGCGCGCTGTCCTCCTGCTGCATGGCCGCGACCAGGCCGTTGAGCTGCACGGTCTGGTTGGTCACCGAGGTCGTGATGATCGACGAGATCTCCCGCGCGCCGGCCTCCGGCGGGTAGGCGACCTTGGCGTTCGTGACCGCCGGGGTGGAGCCGGTCAGCTCCTCGAGCCCGGTCTGGGCCGCGTAGCCGCCGGTCAGCAGCTTCTGGGCGGTGGCGAGGAACTCGGTCATCTCCGACAGTGGCGCGTGCCAGCGGCGGGGCGGCGCGACCAGCACGTTGCGGCCGTCGCCCTGCCACCCGGCGCGGAACACCAGCACCGCCAGCGCGTTCTGCACGGACACCGGCTGGCCCTCGACCGGTGCGGCCACGCCGGACAGCGTGCGCGGGCGTGACTCACTGCCCTGCAGCGCGTCCGAGACCATCGAGTCGATCTTCACCGCGGTCACCGGGTGCTCGCCGCCGATGCCGACGGGAGCGGTGCCCGGCGCGTCGGTCAGGCCGGTCGGGTCGAGCAGGAGCGACTTCACACCGGTGTAGCCCTGGTCCGGCTGCGGGGTGACCAGCTCGTCGAACGTCGACTGGTCCAGCACGCCGTCCTCCGGCCACACCACGTCGGGCAGCGGCCGAACGGACAGGACGTCCTGGATGAGCTTGGGGCCGTCGGTCACCGCGAGCGTGCGCATGGTGCCGAGCTTCGCCCTGTTCAACGCCACAAGGTCGGCGTCGGCGTACGGCAGTGCCACGACGCACCGGCCGGTGACGGCGAGCTTGAGCCGGTCCAGCCACAGCTTGGCCTCGACCATCCCCGTGCCCTCGGCGCCACCGCGCACCTTGTACCCGGTGCTCATGGCCTGCACGGTGCGCAGCAGGTCGGGGTCGATGGCGACGCACATGGCCGTGCTCATCGACGAGATCGCCTGCTCGTAGGCCTGCAACAGGCCGTACAGCCGGCCGTTGACCGAGAGCGACGCCGCGAGCTCGTCGTCGATCAGCTCCGACTGGCCGGCGCCGCCGAGCCGGACGAGCCGGGGGCGGTCCGACATCGGCCACAGCACGGTGAGCTTCGCGGCCGCGCCCGGCTTGGCCTTCGTCTCGCCTCCCGGCACCCCGAGCACGGGCAGCAGCGTGGACAGCGCCGCGAGCCGTGCCTGGCCGCCGTAGTCCGGCTTGCCGTTGACGTTCGCGAGGATCGGGTAGATGCCCGGCTGCTCGATCGCGATGGACGTGGGCTCGGAGCCGCGCAACGGCACCTCGAGCGAGAAGTCCTTCTGCTGGCCGGGCTCGAGCACGGTGGCGACGTTGGTGAACCTGGGCTGCACGGCCTCGGCCGCCGCGGGTTCCCGCAGCGCCTTGCGCAGGTCGTCCTCGGTGTCGAGCGGCTCGCCGCGCTCCAGGCGCAGCACGATGTCGGACACCTTGCGGTCACCGACGTTGACGATCTTGCCGGTGATCTTGACGGTCGACGGCGAGTCGCTCGTGACGAACCGGGGGGTGAGCTGGTCGATGTCGAGCCGCAGGAACTGCTGCTCCTGCTGGCCGGGCTGGGCGGAGAGCGATCTGGTCGCCCACACCTGGGTGGCGGGAGCGGGCAGGAACGGCAGCGCGTCGATCTCGTCCGGCTGGGACTGCTCGACGGCGCCCGCCGGCGGCGTCGCGGTCAGCAGGAACGCGGCTGCAGCGGCTGTGCAGACGAGCTTCTTCAGCCTCACGCCGACTCCGCCCCGTTGCGGCAGCGGCCGGCGAGCAGTTCGACTGCTCGGCGGACCAGGCGGCGCTCGTCGGCATACGCGAGTCGCTCGTCCAGTTCGCCGAGTGGCACCCACGCCACCTCGGTGACCTCCACGTCTTCGTCGGAAAGCTCTCCTCCCAGTGCTTCGAGGAGGAAGTGGTGAACCGTCTTGTGCACCCGGCGGTCGTCCGCGACGAACCAGTAGTCGATCGACCCCAGCGGGCGCAGCACCCTGCTATGAATACCGGTCTCCTCGGCGACCTCGCGCACCGCGGTCTGTTCCGCGGTCTCGCCTGCCTCGATGTGACCCTTGGGCAAAGACCACAGCAACCGGCCTCGCCGGTCAAGTCTGCCGATCACCGCGGCCCGCTGCTCGCCGTCGAGCACCAGGCCACCTGCCGACGTCTCGTCGACGGTCTTGAGCCTCCGGCTCTTGCGCCTCCTCCGGCGGCCCGGCTTCGGGCCTCCTCCGGATCGTGCGGCTGACGGGGGCATACGGCCGATCGTACTTACGAACGTTAAGTACGCTGGTTTCTCGTGTCTCGATCGCTCCAGCAGAATGTGACGGTGGAAGCTCCCGCCATCACTCCAGTCGTCGCTGAGCTCGCCGCTCGGTTCGCAGCCGGCGGCAAGCGCCTCTACCTCGTGGGTGGAAGTGTGCGCGACGCCGTGCTGGGACGCCCGACGAACGACTTCGACTTCACCACGGACGCCCGACCAGCGGAGATCCAGCGGCTGCTGAGCGGCTGGGCCGACGCGCAGTGGGACACCGGCATCGCCTTCGGGACGGTCGGCGCGTCGAAGAAGGGCGAGATCATCGAGATCACGACCTTCCGCGCCGACGTCTACGACGGCGTGACCCGCAACCCCGAGGTGACCTTCGGCGACTCGATCGACGGCGACCTGGTCCGGCGCGACTTCACCGTCAACGCGATGGCGTTCGACGTCGCCGCCCGCGAGTTCGTCGACCCGACCGGAGGCATCCAGGCCGCCAGGGACGGGGTGCTGGACACACCGGCGACCCCGCAGGAGTCGTTCGGCGACGACCCGCTGCGCATGCTGCGTGCCGCCCGGTTCGTCTCGCAGCTCGGCTTCACGGCGGCGCCGCGGGTGGTGGAGGCGATGCGGTCGATGGCAGGCGAGCTCGCCCGCATCACGCCGGAGCGCGTGCAGGTGGAGCTCTCCAAGCTCCTGTGCGGCGCGCACCCGCGCCGCGGCATCGAGCTCATGGTCGAGACCGGGCTGGCCGACATCGTGTTGCCCGAGCTCACGGCCATGAAGCTGGAAATCGACGAGCATCATCAACATAAGGACGTCTTCGACCACTCGCTGGTTGTGCTGGAGCAGGCAATTGATCTTGAAGAAGTTGATCAATCACCCGATCTGGTGCTGAGGATCGCGGCGCTCCTGCACGACATCGGCAAGCCGGCGACCCGGAGGTTCGAGTCCGGCGGCGGAGTCTCGTTCCACCACCACGAGGTCGTGGGCGCGAAGATGGTCCGCAAGCGCTTGCGGGCGTTGCGGTACTCGAAGGAGATCACCGAGGACGTCGCGAAGCTCGTCTACCTGCACCTTCGCTTCCACGGCTACGGCAACGGCGAGTGGACCGACTCGGCCGTGCGCCGGTACGTGACGGACGCGGGCGACCAGTTGACGCGGTTGCACAAGCTCGTCCGTGCCGACTGCACGACGCGGAACAAGCGCAAGGCGAGCCTGTTGCGGCGGACGTACGACTCTCTCGAGGAACGCATCGCGCGTATCGCGGCCGAGGAAGACCTCGCGCGCGTGCGGCCGGACCTCGACGGCAACGAGATCATGAAGCTGCTCGGCCTGCCGCCGGGTCCGCAGGTCGGTGCCGCGTGGAAGTTCCTCAAGGAGCTCCGGCTCGACAAGGGGCCGCTGGACCGCGACGAGGCCGAGGCGGCGTTGCTCGACTGGGCGCGCGACCAGGGGATCACGCCGCCCGCCCCGTGACGCATTGTGAGTGAATGGAATCCCCGCGTTAGCGAAGTGTCAGCGCGGGGAGGCACCATGGGAGTGCGCCAGGGGGGCGCATGGGGGTGGTGCCGATGTTCACTTGGGGACTTTCCACAGGTCCTGCCGTACCTGACCTGGATGAGCTGACCGACTGCCAACGGGTCGTGCTGCGCTGTCTCGCGCGCGGGCACGCCGACCACGAGATCGCGCGGGTGCTCGGCATCGGGCAGCAGCGGGTGGCCGACGAGGTGGCCGACATCCTGCGGCGCCTGGATCTACCCGATCGGGTGGCGGCGGTCGTTTTCGCGCACGAGGCCGGGATGCTGCACCTGCCGTTTCCGCGACAGCAGCGCGAGGTAGGCGGCCACGCCGACCAGGTACAGGGCTGCGGCGGCGAGCATCAGGCCTGGTGAGCGCCCGTCGAGCGGGACGACCATCGCCGTGATGGTCACCGCGGTGACCTGCGCGATGTTGAACAGCGTGTCGTAGAGGGCGAACACGCGGCCGCGCACCTCGTCGCCGATGTCGTGCTGCACCGCGGTGTCCACGCACAGCTTGACGATCTGACCGGCGAAGATGACCACGAAGCTGGCCAGCAAGATCGTCGGCAGCGTCATCGGCAGGCCCAGTCCGACCTGGGCGGCGGCGCTGAGCAGCAGCGCACCGCAGACGGTCCGCGTGGTGCCGAACCTGTCGACGATCCGGTCGGTGAGGATGCCGGCGAGCAGCACACCGGCGCCGCCCGCGACGGCGACCTCGCCGAGCCCGCCGATGCCGGCCTTGAGGATGCCGACGTCCTCCAGGCTGTAGCGCATCAGCAGCAGGGTGAGCATCAGGCTCACGCCGAACGCGGCCCGGTGGGCGAGCACCGCGGCGAGCGCGGCCGTGACGTTCGGGGTGCGCCAGGTGGCCTTCGCTCCGTCGAGCAGACCGCGGGCGACGGCCTTGACCGCGTTGGGCGGCTCGTCGACCTCGTCCGGGCCCAGCACGCCCGCCCTGAACCGGCTGGCGATGAACGCGCTGAGCAGCAGCCCGGCCACGGCGATGCTGGTGGTCAACGCCGACCCGCCGTCCCCGGCGCCGAGGATCGTGCGGAACCCGATCGCGCACGCCGCACCGACCACGGCCATGATCGCGCCGGCCGTCGTGGCCAGCGCGTTCGCCTCGACCAGGTGGTCTTCCGGCACGACGTGCGGCAGTGACGCGCTCAGCCCGGCGCCGACGAACCGGCCGATGCCCATGACGATGAGCGCGGAGACGTAGAGGGGGAGGTCGCTCAGTCCCGCCGCGACCGCCGCGGCGGTGAGCAGGACGAACACGGCCCGCGTGACGTTCGCCACGACGATGACCTTCTTGCGGTCCCACCGGTCGAGTAGCGCGCCGGTGAACGGCCCGATGAGCGAGTACGGCAGCAGCAACACCGCGAACCCGGCCGCGATCGCCACCGGATCGGCCTGGCGCTCGGGGTTGAACAGCACGGCGCCGGCGAGCCCGGCCTGGAAGAGTCCGTCACCCCACTGGGAGGCGAGGCGGGTGGCGAGGAGTCTGCGGTACTCGGGGATGCCGAGGAACCGGCGTGATCCCCAGTGGTGCTTCTCCACCGCAACCGTTCTCACCGTTGCACTGTATGCGCGGGGTCGTGAAAACCACGAAAGCCGGACCTCTCGGTCCGGCTCCCCTGGATCGGATGCCAGGTCGCCTCACGGCGCGGCGCACTACGCGGCTCCAGCCGAACGGTATTCCGCGAAGGCGGTTGTCTGTTGAGCCCGGGGGACACAAAGACATCCGACACTTGAGTCTAACGGGGTGCGGGCCTGAGTTGTTCCGGCGATCACGGGTGATTTCATGGTGACGTGCGTCCCGATGCCGAAGTCGAGCCAGGCTCCCTCTTGGTTGCCGCTCCGAGCCTGAACGACCCGAACTTCATGCGCACCGTGGTCTACATCATCGACCAACGTCCTGAGGGGACCCTCGGCGTCGTCCTGAACCGCCCCTCCGAGGTGGCGGTCCACGACGTACTTCCGCCGTGGGGCACGCACGTCACGAAGCCGCAGTGCATCTACATCGGCGGCCCGGTCGAGCCGAAGACGGCGCTGTGCCTGGCCGCGCTGACGGCGGGCACCGATCCGGCTGCCGTGGAGGGCCTCGTCGGCGTGCAGGGTCCGGTGGCGCTGATCGACCTCGACGCCGAGCCGGACGACCTGATGCCGCTGGTGCGCGGCCTGCGGGTGTTCGCCGGCTACAGCGGCTGGGGCGAGGGGCAGCTCGCGACCGAGATCGAGCGCGGCGACTGGATCGTCGTGACCGGACTCGCCGACGACGTGCTGGTCGGCGCGAACGTCGACCTGTGGGGCCGGGTGCTGCGCCGGCAGGGCATGCCGCTGGCGCTGCTGTCGACCTATCCCAAGGACGTCCGCGAGAACTGATTCACGTGAAACGTCGGGTTACAGCCCGGCGAGCGGGGAGCAGCCACCGCCACCGCAGGCGCAGCCACCGCAGCCCTTGGGCTTGACCGGCTCGGGCAGCGCCTCGGCCGCGCGGGTCCCCACGATTCCGCCGGCGAAGGCGATCGCGAACGCGCCGACCAGTCCGATGATCCCAGCGGTGACGGCCAGGTCGGTCATGACGAACGCCATCGCGCCCGACACGATCGCCACGGCGCCCGCCGCGAGGTTCGGCACCCCGGCGACGCGGTTGGCCAGCGCGAACGTCTCCTCGTCACGCAGCGCGGCGGCCGTGCGCACGCCGGCGAAACGGTTGCGGCGCAGCTTGCCCTGCAGGCCCAGCAGACCGACCGCGCCGAGAGCGACGCCGAGTACACCCAGGACGACCGACAGCACGATGTTCACCCCATGAGGGTAGGACGAATCCTCAGTTCACCTGGCAGTCACCCCGGTCAGGTGTGCTGTGCGCCATGCTCAGACGCCTCCTGCTCGTCCCCGTGCTGCTCGGTCTGTGCGCGACGCCCGCGCAGGCGCATTCCCCCGAAGTCCGGTTCCTCGCCCACCACGTCGTGCCGAAAGGCCTGGTCGTGGGTGGTACGACGGTCGGCGGCATCTCCGGCCTCGACTACGACCGGCGCTCGAGGAAATGGGTGCTGATCAGCGACGACCGGGTGGCGCCCCGGTTCTACGAAGGCAAGCTCTCGCGCAAGGGCGTCGAGTTCACCGAAGTGCACTCTCTCGTGGGACCCAACGGCCCGTACGCACCCGGCACGGTCGACCCGGAAGACGTTCGTGTCGACGCGTGGACCGGTGACCTGCTGTGGAGCCAGGAGGGCGACCGCACGCCGACGACGCTCATCGACCCGTCGGTGCAGTTCAGCCGTCACGACGGTTCCTTCAAGCGCGGACTGCCCACGCCTGAGGACCTGAAGATGAAGCCCGAGTCCGGTCCGCGGCAGAACCAGGCGCTGGAAGGTCTCACGTTCGCGCTCGGCGGCAGCCTCGTCGTCACCGCTCTCGAAGGCCCGCTCCTGCAGGACGGACCGCCCGCGGACGAGAAGAAGGGCGCGGTCTCCCGGATCGTCGTCCAGACGCGCACCGGTCAGGTCGTCGCCCAGTACCGCTACCAGCAGGAGCCGTTGTTCGCCCCGGACGCGAGCACCGGCGTCACGGCGGTCCTGGAGAAGTCCCCCGGCGTCTACCTCGTGCTGGAGCGGTCGTTCAGCCCGACGCTCGGCAACAAGGTTCGCCTGTTCGAGTACCGCCCGTCGCAGCACAAGAAGCGCCTGCTGGCCGACATCGGCACGTTCACCAAGCCCGACAACCTCGAAGGCATGGCCTGGGGTCCGGACGGCACGTTGTGGCTGGTCTCGGACGACAACTTCTCCCCTGCCCAGGTCACCCAGTTCATCGCGCTTGCGGTGCGCTGATACCGTTGACGACATGAGCACGGCCCGCCTGCTCCTTATCTAGCCGCGACGACCCGTTCGCAAGACGGTCGGCGCGGCCACCCTCCATGCCCGTCTGGGCTGGGGGGTTTCGTCATGTCAGGGGCAGGATCGATGGAGAGGGACTCATCAACATGAGCACGGACGCGGCGGAGATCCCCGCCTACCGCTACACCGCCGAGCTGGCGAACCAGATCGAGGAGCGGTGGCAGCGGTACTGGGAGAACAACGGCACCTACCACGCGCCCAACCCGGTCGGCGCGCTCAAGGGTGACGTACCCGCGGACAAGCTGTTCGTGCAGGACATGTTCCCGTACCCGAGCGGCGCCGGCCTGCACGTCGGCCACCCGCTGGGCTTCATCGGCACGGACGTCTTCGCGCGGTACCACCGCATGAACGGCCGCAACGTGCTGCACACCATGGGTTTCGACGCGTTCGGCCTGCCCGCCGAGCAGTACGCGGTGCAGACCGGCCAGCACCCGCGCAAGACCACCGAGGACAACATCAACACCTACCTGCGCCAGATCCGCAGGCTGGGGCTGGGCCACGACGAGCGCCGCCGCATCTCGACGATCGACCCCGAGTACTACAAGTGGACCCAGTGGATCTTCTTGCAGATCTTCAACTCCTGGTACGACGCGGATCTGCGCAAGGCCCGCCCGATCGCCGAGTTGATCTCGCAGTTCGAGTCTGGTGAGCGGGACGTTCCGGGTGGCCACACGTGGTCTGAGCTGTCTTTTGCCGACCAGCAAAGGATCTTGGGCGAATTCCGGCTGGCCTACTTGTCGGAGGCGCCCGTCAACTGGTGTCCCGGACTGGGTACTGTGCTGGCGAACGAAGAGGTCACGGCGGACGGTCGCAGTGAGCGTGGCAACTTCCCGGTGTTCAGGAAAAACCTGCGCCAGTGGATGATGCGCATCACCGCGTACTCGGACCGGCTGATCGACGACTTGGACCGGCTGGACTGGCCGGACAAGGTCAAGGCCATGCAGCGCAACTGGATCGGGCGCTCGCATGGCGCCCGTGTCCGATTTGCGGTGGGAGAAGAGAACATTGAGGTCTTCACGACCCGCCCGGACACGTTGTTCGGCGCGACCTACATGGTCCTGGCACCGGAACACGAGCTGGTGGACCAGATTGCGACGCCCGATCGCGTGGCAGACATCGCCGCGTACCGGCGCGCCGCGTCCCTGAAGTCCGAACTGGACCGTCAGGAGAACAAGGAGAAGACCGGCGTCTTCATCGGGGCGTACGCCACGAACCCGGTGAACGGCAAGGACATCCCCGTCTACATCGCCGACTACGTGCTGATGGGCTACGGCACCGGCGCGATCATGGCCGTCCCCGGCCAGGACCAGCGCGACTGGGACTTCGCGAAGAAGTTCGACCTGCCGATCGTCCGCACGGTCCAGCCCTCGGAAGGCTTCGAGGGCGAGGCCTACACCGGTGACGGCCCTGCCGTGAACTCCGGTTTCCTGGACGGCATGGCGATCGACGACGCCAAGAAGACGATCATTGGCTGGCTGGAGGAGAACGGCCACGGCCACGGCACCGTCCAGTTCAAGCTGCGCGACTGGCTGTTCAGCCGCCAGCGCTACTGGGGCGAGCCGTTCCCGGTCGTCTACGACGAGGCGGGCACCGCCATCGCGCTGCCCGAGTCGATGCTGCCGATCGAGCTGCCGGACGTCGACGACTACTCGCCGCGCACCTTCGACCCGGAGGACGCGAACACCGAGCCGTCGCCGCCGCTGTCGCGCGCGACCGAGTGGACGACCGTCGAGCTGGACCTGGGCGACGGCGTGAAGACGTACCGCCGCGACACGAACACCATGCCGAACTGGGCGGGTTCGTGCTGGTACCAGCTGCGCTACGTCGACCCGGTCGAGACCGAGCGGTTCGTCGACCCGGAGAACGAGAAGTACTGGCTGGGCCCGCGCACGGCCGAGCACGGCCCGACCGACCCCGGCGGCGTCGACCTGTACATCGGCGGCGTCGAGCACGCGGTGCTGCACCTGCTGTACTCGCGCTTCTGGCAGAAGGTCTTGTTCGACCTGGGCCACCTGAGCGGCGACGAGCCGTACCGCCGCCTGTTCAACCAGGGCTACATCCAGGCGTACGCGTACGTCGACCCGCGCGGCGTCTACGTGCCGGCGGACGAGGTCGTCGAGCAGGACGGCAAGTACACGTACAACGGCGAGGAAGTCCGCCGTGAGTACGGGAAGATGGGCAAGAGCCTGAAGAACGTCGTCACGCCGGACCAGATGTGCGAGACGTACGGCGCCGACACGTTCCGGTTCTACGAGATGTCCATGGGCCCGATGGACGTGTCACGCCCGTGGGCGACCAAGGACGTCGTTGGCGCGCAACGGTTCCTGCAGCGTCTGTGGCGCAACCTGGTCGACGAGACCGACGGCTCGCTGCGCGTCACGGACGAAGAGCCGTCCGCGGAAGCGTTGCGGCTGCTGCACAAGACGATCGCCGGCGTCCACGACGACTACGCGAACCTGCGCTACAACACGGCGGGCGCGAAGCTGATCGAACTGAACAACTTCGTCACCAAGCACTACGCCGCCGGCACGCCCCGCGCGCTGGCCGAGCCCATGGTGCTGATGCTGGCTCCGCAGGCCCCGCACGTGGCCGAGGAGCTGTGGGCGAAGCTGGGCAACGACGGCACGCTGGCGCACGGCCCGTTCCCGAAGGCCGACGAGCAGTACCTGGTCGAGGACACCGTCGAGTACCCGATCCAGGTCAACGGCAAGGTCCGCTCGCGGGTCGTGGTCTCGGCGTCCGCGTCGCAGGACGAGATCAAGGCGGCGGCGCTGGCCGAGGAGAAGATCGCCGAGCTGGTCGCCGGTGGCGAACCGCGCAAGGTGATCGTCGTGCCCGGCCGCCTGGTGAACGTAGTTCTGTAGCAACGGGCTGGCGCGGCTACGGCCGCGCCAGCTCCTCCAGCACCTCTCCGAGGTCCAGTGACGGGTCGGCGACCTGTGCCGCCCGCAACGTTCCCGCGAGCACGGTCATCAGCATCTCCACGACCACGTCCTGGTCGAACGGGTGCTCTCCGGCCAGGTAGTCGCGAGCGAGCTGGTCCGCCGCCGTCGCGTACGTCCGCAGCACGGCCCTGATCGCCGGCCGCTCGAAGTCCAGGCCCAGGTTCTCGCACAGCTTCCGGTTGCCCTCGTCCCGGACGTGGTCGAACGTCTCCTCCGCACCCCACGGCCGCAGCACCAGGTTCAATGCCAGGTCGCGATGCGCCGCCAGGTACGCCAGGTGCGCCGCGTGCGACTGGCGGATCCGCTTCCCCATCGGCACGGCCGGGTCGCTGACGTGCAGGTTCAGCACCTCACGCCGGATGGAGCAGAGCACCTCCAGGTAGAGGCCGAGCTTGCTGCCGAAGTGGTGGAACACCAACCCGTGCGCGACGCCGGCCGCGCGGGCGATGTCGGCCGCCTTCACGTCGTCGTACTTCGAGGTGATGAACAGCTCACGTGCCGCGGCCAGCACTTTCTCCTTCGTTGCGGCAGCGGTGGCGGCGCGGTTCATGGCGTCCACGCTAGCACTCGTTGACTTCGAGTCAGTGAGGGGAGTATTCGTTGATTAAGAGTCGCTGACTCAAAGTCAATGGAGGACGGCATGACCAGGACGCTGATCATCGGGGCAACCGGCACCGTGGGTGGCTTAGTGCTCGACGAGGCCGTGCGCAGAGGCGCGGATGTGCGCGCGTTGGTGCGCAACAAGGGACGGGCGAACGTGCCTGACACGGTTGAACTCGTGGAAGGCGACCTGGCCGACCGCGAGGCGGTCCGTGCCGCGCTCAAAGGCGTCGACTCGGCGTTCTACGTGTCGCCGCACGAGGCCAACGAGATCGAGATCGCGACGATCTTCGGTCAGGAGGCCGAACGAGCGGGGGCGCGCCTCGTGTTCGGCGGCTACCACCTCGAGGACCCGGCCGCGCGGCAGGCGGCGGGCCGCGCGATCCCCGCGTACCTGCCCAAGCTGGAGCTGGCGGCGTTCCTGGCGGGCACCGACACCAGGCCGGCGATGTTCAGCATCACCAACTTCGCCCAGAACGACGAGGTCTTCCGGGCGGACATCGAGGCGGGCGTCTTCCCGTCACCGCTGCACCCCGGCGGTGTCAACCGGATCGACCTGCGGGACGCGGCCGAGGTGCTCGTCACCGCGCTCACCGACGGGAGCTTCGCGCCGGGGTCGTACCAGCTCCTGGGGCCGGAGTCGCTGAACGGCGAGCAGAGCGCGCGGATCTGGGCGGAGGAGCTCGGCCGCGAGGTTCACTACACCGGTGACGACCCGCAGTGGCGGGACGCGCTCGCGAAGAGGCTCACCGGGCGCAAGCTGGACGACTGGATCCGCAGCTTCGAGCTGCTCGGCTCGACACCCCTGCCCACCGACCCCGGCGAGGTCGAGATCATGACGAAGCTGCTCGGCCGTCCCCCGCGCACGTTGCGCGACTACGTGCGCGACTCGGTCAGCTGATCTCCTCTTCCGGGAAGCCGATGTCCGTCAGCATCTGGTCCAGCATGCTGTCGAACATCGGCTCCGGGTTGGTCACCGTGAACGGGAACCGCCCGAACACCTCCAGCGCGACGTGCCCGTAGAGCCGGACCCATGACTGGACGATGTGGTGGATCTTGCCCAGGTTCAGCACGTCGTCGCCCACCGTGACGCCGTGGTCGGACACCGCCCCCATCAGCACCTGCTGGAACCGGACCAGGTCCTCGTGCAGCGCCGCGGGCACCTCCTCGTCCACGTGCTTCGCTTCCTGGTTGGACGCGATCAGCGGCCCGGCGAGCTGCAGGAACACCGACCCGAACTGGTCGGCGCCGAGCGGGTCGCGCGGTGAGGCGAAGACCAGCGCGAACTCCTGCGGGTGGACCAGCGCCCAGTGGCGGAAGGCGTGGCACACCGCCCTGACCTTGCATCCCACCTGGCCCGACGTGTCGGCGGCGAGGTCCGCGTGCAGCGCTGCCGCCATGTCGTCGCAGATGTCGTCGCAGAGCTGGCGCAGCAGCGCGTCGTGCGAGTCGTAGTAGCGGTACAGGGCGGGCGCGGTGATGCCTAGTTTGCGCGCGATGGCACGCAGGGTAACCGCGTCGCGGCCGCTTTCGACCAAAAGGGCGCGGGCCGCCTGCCGAATCTCACGCTCGGTTTCAGCGCGGAGTCGTTCTCGGCGAGTGGCCTCGGTCATATGTCACTCCATCGGGTTGTAGACCCTGTCCACGGCCCCGTACGGTTTCGGTGAACGGTGTTTACAAGAGTTCACGGGATTTGCAGAACGGTAACCCAGGAGGCCGTCGCCGATGTTCGCGAAGTGGGGCTGGATCGCATATCGCCGCCGGTGGGTGGTCCTGGTCGCGACAGTGCTGCTCGCCGTCCTGGGTGGCGTGTGGGGCCTGGGCGTGTTCGACAAGCTCAGCCAGGGTGGGTACGAGGCTCCTTCCAGCGAGGCGGCGCGGGCCGACAAGGTAGCCGAGGAGGCGTTCGGGCGGCAGAACGGTGACGTGATCGTCATTTACCGCGGCGATTTCGCGAACCCGCTCGAGCTCAAGAAGATCGCCGACCACATCAGTGGTTTCCCCAAGGACGACGTCCTGCGGACCGTCGGGCCGGTGCCGTCCGACGACAAGCAGCAGGCGCTCGTCGCCATCACGCTGACCAGTGGTGACTCGAACGAGCAGATCAAGCAGTTCCAGGACGTCGAGCAGCAGCTCGCGATCGACGGCTTCAGCCAGCAGGTCGGTGGGCTCGTGCCCACCCAGAAGGCCATCAACGACATGTCCCAGGAGGACCTGACGCGCGCCGAGATGTTCTCGTTGCCGCTGGTCCTGCTGCTGCTCGTGATCATCTTCGGCGGTCTGGTCGCCGCCTCGCTGCCCGTCGTCGTCGGTGGTCTCTCGATCATGGGTGCGCTCGGCGTGCTGCACGCCGTCGCGATCTTCACCGAGGTCAACTCGTTCGCGGTCAACGTGGCGTCGCTGCTCGGCCTGGGCATGGCGATCGACTACGGACTGTTCATGGTCGGCCGGTTCCGTGAGGAGCTCGCCCAGGGACGTTCCACCGAGCAGGCCGTCAGCCGCACGGTCGCATCCGCCGGACGCACGGTGATGTTCAGCGCGACGCTGCTGGTCATCGCGCTGGCCGGGTTGCTGCTCTTCCCGCACGGCTTCCTGAAGTCCCTCGCGTACGGCGGTGTGGCGTCGGTCGCGATCGCGGCGCTGGTCTCGCTGACGCTGCTGCCCGCGCTGCTCGGCGTGCTCGGTCACCGGGTCGACAAGCTCGCCATGCCGTGGCGCAGGAAGGAGCCGAGCGAACGCGGCTGGCGCCGGCTCAGCGGTGCGGTCATGAAGCGGCCCGTACTGATCGCGGTGCCGATCATCGGTGTGCTCATCGCGCTCGGCTCGCCGTTCCTGGGCGTCCAGTTCGGCCAGGTCACCGAGAAGGTGCTGCCCGAGGGCAACGCCGTGCGCGTGGCCACCGAGAACATCAACGAGAACTTCTCGACGCTCTCCAACACCGGCTTCAAGATCGTCGTCAGTGGCGGCGACCAGGCCGCCGTCCAGGAGTACCTGGGCAAGGTCGCGGACGTCCCCGGCGTCGGTGAGGTCCAGCCGCTGGGCGCGGACAACGGCGTCACGGCCGCGTCGGCCGGGCTGGACCACGACGCGCTGAGCGAGGAGTCGAAGCAGGCGCTGAAGGACGTCCGCGCGCTGGAGCCTCCCGTCGGCACCGAGGTGCTGGTCGGCGGCAACACCGCCATGGTCAGCGACTCGCTCGACGCCATCGCCGACGGTCTGCCGTTGATGATCGGGCTGCTGGTCGGCGCGACGCTGGTGCTGATGTTCCTGGCGTTCGGCTCGGTCCTGCTGCCGATCAAGGCGGTGCTGATGAGCGCGCTGTCGCTGTCAGCGACGTTCGGCGTGCTGGTCTGGGTGTTCCAGGAGGGCCACTTCGCCGACTGGCTCGGCGTCACGCCGGGGCCGCTCGAGTCCGGCATCGTCGTGCTGATGGCGGCCATCGTGTTCGGTCTGTCGACGGACTACGAGGTCTTCCTGCTCAGCAGGATGGTCGAGGCCCGCAGCCAGGGCGCGACGACCGAGGAGGCGGTGACCACCGGCCTCGCCAAGACCGGCCGGGTGATCACCTCGGCCGCGCTGCTGCTGATCCTGGTGACCGGTGCGTTCGCGTTCTCGCAGGTCGCGATGATGCGGTTCGTCGGCGTCGGCATGATCCTCGCGCTGGCGCTCGACGCCACCATCGTCCGGATGCTGCTCGTGCCGGCCGTGCTCAAGCTCCTCGGTAACGCCGCGTGGTGGTCACCCGGTCCGCTCAGGCGGATCCAGGAACGCCTGGCGCTTCACGACGAGCCGGTCGACGACCTCGACGACGAGGTCCGCAAGCCGGTCGCCGTCGGCTGACCGGGAGAGAAGGCGATCATGGCCGCGTCGAACTGGCGCGGCCTCGCCTTCTCCAGTTCGCCCGACTTCATCCGGTAGGTCGCCAGGACCGCGTTCGAGCTGTCCAGCACCGTCGTCGTCGTGCCGGTCGCGAGGAAGACCCGCGAGTCACCCGGCGCGATGGCGACGTTCGGCGAGTCGAAGGGCAAACGTTCGCGCACCTTCATGGTCGCCGCGTCGACCACCAGGACCGCGCGTTCCTTCGGCAGCGTCAGGTAGACCGTGTCGCCGTCCGCGGTGACCGCGATGCTGCCCGCTCCCCTGCCGACGCCCAGCGCGCCGACGACCTGGTTCGTCGTCGTGTCGATCACCGACAACGTGCCGGGCGTGGACTCGCCGAGGCGCATTCCGCTCACGTACAAGCGTTTGCCGTCCGGCGAGAGCGCCAGGTGCTGGGGCAGTCCGCCGACCGGCACCGTCGAGGTCTGGAACGCCGTCGCCGTGTCGACCAGCCCGACCGTGCCGTCCTGGGAGTTGGCCACGTAGAGGACCCGGTTGTTCGGGTGCACGGCGAGGCCCTGCGGCTGCCCGCCGACCTTGATGGCCGCGACCAGCCGGAAGTGCTCCGTGTCCACCACCGCGACGCCGCCACCGGCCGAGACGTAGAGGCGCTGCCCGTCCGGGCGCATCGCGGCGTGGGAGAGCTGGACCTGGGTGAAGAGCCGGTCGACGATCGTGCCGGTGTGCGGGTCGACCGCGGTGATCGCGCCGGTCCACCCGTTGATCACGTAGAGGCGCTGCCCGTCGGGAGACACGGCGACACCGGTCGCGCGGCCCGCCGTGTCGGCCTGCGCGAGAACGGAGCCGGTGCGGGTGTCGACGACCTGGACGAGACCGCTCCTGCCCACCACGTACGCAAGCGGTGCCGCCGAGGCGGAAGAGGTGGTCGTGTACTCGTGCCCCTGGTGAACACCCGTCGCCGCGAAGGCCGCTGAGAGCGCTAGAACCGCGGCCACGAGGCGTGGCTTTGCCATACGCCCGATGGGACCACTTCCGGGTGCTTTCGATCAATTTCGGTCACACTGTCGAGGGAAATCTTTGCCTGGTAGTAGTACGACCGTCGCCCGCGACGGCGGCGCGGGCGACGATCGTCGGTCAGCCGGAGTTGTTCAGCCGGCGTTGTTCGCCGACGCCACCAGCCTGGCGTACCGGGTGCCCGCCGTGAGCAGGACCAGACCGGCGCCGAGGAACGCGAGCACGCGGGCGATGCCGTCGAGCGCGGCGAGGTCGAACAGCACGAGCTTCACGACCGCCGCGCCGACGAGGATCAGGCCACAGATCCGCAGCGCCTTGTTGTTGATTCCCCTGACCAGCAGGAACAACGCGGCGACCGTCCACGACACGGTGACCATCGAGTGTCCGAAGAGGAACCCGGTCTCGTTCGGCGACATCAGCAGCGCCGCGCACAGCACCGCCCCCGCCGCGCCGTAGAGCAGCACGAGCCCGGCGGTGATCCACGGGAACGGGTGCTTCGCCGGCTCGCGCAGCACCTGCATCTTCAGTGCGGCCCACGGCACGATCGCGGCGTAGACGGCCAGCACCACCGCCGTGACCAGACCGGCCGCGTAGTCGCCCTGGTCGACGGTGTTGAAGAAGCGGGGCTCCTCCACCAGCCACGTGATCGGCACGGCCTGGCCGATCGCCAGGAAGAACCCGACGACGCCGAACGCGATGGACCCGGCCAGCGCGCTCTTCTTGTTCAGCCGTGCCGCGAGGAACGCCAGCAGCACCGCCTCGGCCAGCACGATCGCCGTGCGGACGTTGCCGTCGAGCGCGATCACCGTGGTCTGGAACAACGCGAGCATGCCCGTCGCACCGGCGGCCGTCGTGAACGCGCGGGGCAGGTCCGGGACCATCCAGATCGCCAGCAGGACCGCGGCGACCGCACCGGCGAGCACGGAGTTGACCGGCGCCTCCAGCAGCGTGGTGGCGAACATCGCCGCCAACGGTGAGCCCGCGACCAGCGCGATCGCGACGATGTCGTCCGGGCGCTTCCGGATCGTCAGCAGCGCGACGAGGATGCCGACGACGGTCGTGGCGGCCGCGACGCCGACCACGGTCCACTCGTAGGAGCGCGGGATGGCGTTCGCGGTCGTGAGCAGCGAGGCGAGGATCGGCGGGAAGCCGCCGGCGATCGCGAGACCCGGCCAGTTGCGCTGGATCTGGACCGGCGTGCTGGCCATCTTCAGCACCAGCAGGAAGCCGACGAGCAGGACCGTGAAGCCTTCGGTGATGATCGGCGAGCACACCGCACAGGCTGCGACGACGCCGACCGCGAGCGCTTGCGAGTTCCAGCGCAGCGCGAGCACGACACCGGCCGCCGCGACCCCGAGGCCGACGACCAGCCCGACGCCCTCCGGCAGGTACCCGTACAGGCTCGTGGCCGCGATGACGTCGAGGTAGAGCCCCGCGAAACCGGTGGCGGCCAGCGCGAACGCCCCGGTGCGCCCGGCCGGGTTGCGGTGCAGCCACATGCCGATGCCGACCAGCGCGCCGCTGAACACCGCGCCACCGATGACGCGCGGCATCGGGCCGAGCCAGCCGCGCTGGATGGCGAGGATCAGCAGCAGCACGAACCCGAGCACGGTGATCGCGCCACCGACCCAGGCCAGCAGCTTCGCGCCGGCGCCGTCCTTGCCGAGCTTCTCGAACAGCGTCTCGCGCGGCTGCGGCGCGGGCCACGGCTGCTGCGGCGGCTGTTGTGGCCACTGCGCCTGCGGAGGCGGCGGGAAGTGCGGGCCGGCCGGGGCCTGCTGCGACCACGGGTTGGGCGGCGCCTGCGGTGGTGCCTGCTGGGGCGCCTGCTGTGGCGGCGGAGCCTGGACCGGCACGTTCACCGGGGCCTGGGGAACCGGCGGTGGGGCGGCCACCTCCGCCACCGCGGTCGCCGCGGCCGAGACCGAGGCGGAGTGCTCGCGCATCTCCGAGCTGATCGTCGTCAGCCGCTGCCCGATGGCCGCGAGCTCCAGCGCGAGGCGCTGCTCGTACCCGAGGCGGTCCTGTCCGTCCATGTGATCAGGGTGAGGCAGCACACGCCCGGTTACATCCGTACACCTACTCATCCAGCTTGACTGGATCCATGTGTAATCGATTAACTACGGCCTCGTGACGACCATGAAGGACGTCGCGCAGCACGCCGGCGTCTCGACGGCCACCGTGTCGCGCGTGCTCAACGGCCATGCCGCGCCGACTCCCGAGACGCGTGTGCGCGTGCTCGCCGCGATCGAGGAGCTCGGCTACCGGCCCAACGCCCTGGCGCGGTCCCTCAGGACCACCAGCACCCAGACCCTCGGTCTGGTCATCAGCGATCTGCTGAACCCGTTCTTCGCCGAGATCGCCCGAGCGGTCGAGGACGAAGCCCGGTCACACGGCTACTGCGTCGTGATCGGGAACGCCGACGAGAGCGCCGAGCAGGAGGCCACCTACGTGCGCACCCTGCTCGACCGCCGGGTGGACGGCCTCCTGCTGTGCCCCGCGACCGACGACCCGAGTCTGGTCCGCGAAGTGAGCGCAGGCGGCGTACCGCTCGTCCTGCTCGACCGGACGGTCAGGGGCGCGACATGCCCCGTCGTCCGCGCCGACGGCAGCGAGGCATTGACCGCGCTCGCCCGGCGGCTCGTCGGTGCCGGCCACACCCGCATCGGAGTGATCGCGGGCCCGCCGAACACCTCCACTGGAAGAGAACGAACCGACGTGCTGACCGGCGCGCTCGGCGGCCTCGCGCAGGTCGTGCACGGCGACTTCCGGCAGGAGAGCGGCAGCCAGGCCGCCGCCAGGCTCCTCGACGACGGCGCCACCGCGCTGGTCGCGATGGACAACCTGATGGGCCTCGGCGCGCTCGGCGAGATCAGGGCCCGCGGCCTGCAGATCCCGCACGACATCGCGCTCGCGGTGTTCGACGACCAGCCGTGGTTCCCGCTGCTCGACCCGCCGATCACGGTCATCGCGCAGCCGACCGTGGAGATGGGCCGAGCCGCCGCGCGCAGCCTGCTCGCCCTGATCGACGGCCGGCAGCCCGACGACGTCCGCCTCACCGCGAAGCTCGTGCTGCGCGGCTCGCTCGGGGAGGCCGAGCTGTGAAGACCCTCATCACCGCCCGCGGCATCACCAAGCACTTCGGCACGACCAAGGCGTTGGACGGCGTCGACCTCGACATCAACGCGGGTGAGGTCCACGTCCTGCTCGGCGAGAACGGCGCGGGCAAGTCCACGCTGGTCAAGGTCCTCGCGGGCATCCACAGCCAGGACGCGGGCACGATCGAGGGCGACGCCAGCCTCGCCGTCATCCACCAGGAACTGGCGCTCGTCCCGGAGCTGTCGGTCGCGGAGAACCTGTTCCTCAACCGGCTCCCGCGCAGGTTCGGCTTCGTCGACCGCGCCGAGATGCGTCGCCGGGCCCCGAAGCTGCTCGACCGCGTAGGCCTCCACGTCGACCCGGACGCCAAGGTCCGCGACCTCGGCATCGCCCAGCAGCAGATGATCGAGATCGCCCGCGCGCTCGACAAGGACGCCGGCGTGCTGATCCTCGACGAGCCGACCGCGGTCCTCACCGACACCGAGACCGACCGGTTGCTGCAGATCATGGCCCAGCTGCGCGACAACGGCGTCGGCCTCGTCTTCATCACGCACCACCTCGACGAGATCCAGCGCATCGCCGACCGCATCACGATCCTGCGCGACGGCAGGTCGGTCGGCGTCCTCGGACCGCGCGCCACCACCCGGCACATGATCGAGCTCATGGTCGGCCGCCCGATCGACGAGCAGTACCCGCGCGCACAACAACGCCCAGGTCAGCCCCTCCTCAGCATCTCGGGCCTGACCAAGCGCGGGGTCTTCCACGACATCAGCATCGAGGTCCACGCGGGTGAGGTCGTCGGCATCGCCGGCCTGGTCGGCGCGGGACGAACGGAAGTCGCGCGCGCCGCGTTCGGCGTGGACGGCTACGACCACGGCTCGGTGGTGGTGGACGGGAAGCCGTTGCGCCGCGGCGACGTCCAGGCGGCGATCAAAGCCGGCCTCGGCCTGGTCCCGGAGGACCGCAAGGGCCAGGGCCTGGTCCTCACCGCGACCGTCGGCCGGAACCTCGAACTCGTGACGCTCGGGAACCGCGACTCCGGGCGCCTGCACGACATCGCGGGCAAGCTCCGGATCAAGGGCCGCGTCGAGCAGCCGGTGAAGGAGCTCTCCGGCGGCAACCAGCAGAAGGTCGTCATCGGCAAGTGGCTGCTGGCCGACCCGAAGGTGCTGATCCTCGACGAGCCCACGCGCGGCGTCGACGTCGGCGCCAAGGTCGAGATCTACGAGCTGATCAACCGCATGACCGCGCAGGGCCGGGCCGTGCTGCTCGTGTCCAGCGACCTGCCCGAGGTGATCGGGATGAGCGACCGCGTCGTCGTGATGGCACACGGCCGGGTGGCCGGTGAGCTGCCGAAGGGCGCGACCCAGGACCAGGTGATGGCACTCGCCGTGCAGGAGATTTCGGCATGACCACGATCAGCATCCGCAAGTACGCCAGTGAGAACGGAGCGCTGGCCGGGCTTCTGCTGCTCGCCGTGGTCATCGCGATCATGCAGCCGGCGTTCCTCAACGCGCAGAACCTGCTCAACGTCGGCGTCCAGGCCGCGGTCATCGCGATCATGGCGTTCGGCATGACGTTCGTGGTCGTCGCGGGCGGCATCGACCTGTCCGTCGGCAGCATCGCCGCGCTGGCCGCGATGGTCGGCGCGCTCACCGCCGGGCCGCTCGGCCTGGTCGTCGGCGCGCTGTGCGGCCTCGTCAACGGCGCGCTGATCAGCTACGGCAAGCTGCCGCCGTTCATCGCGACGCTGGCCATGCTGAGCGTCGCCCGCGGACTCACGCTGGTGTTCTCCGAGGGCCAGCCGCACGAGACCGACGCCGTGGTCACGTTCCTCGGATCGAACCTCGCGCCGATGCTCCCGTTGCCGCTGCTGCTGATGCTGGCGTTCTTCGGCATCACCGGCCTGATCCTCACCCGCACCAACCTCGGCCGCCGCATGTACGCGATCGGCGGCAACGAGGAGGCGGCGAAGCTCAGCGGCATCGACGTCCGCCGGCAGAAGCTCTGGATCTACGCGCTTTCCGGCCTCTTCGCCGCCGCCGCGGGCCTCGTGCTCGCGGGACGGCTCGGGTCCGCCGGACCGCAGGCGGCGGTCGGCTACGAGCTCGACGCCATCGCCGCCGTCGTCATCGGTGGTGCGTCGTTGTCCGGTGGCGTCGGCCGCGCCACCGGGACGTTGGTCGGCGCACTTGTGCTCGCCGTCCTGCGCAACGGCCTGAACCTGCTGCAGGTGCCGCCGTTCTGGCAGCAGGTCGTCATCGGCGCGGTGATCGCTCTCGCCGCGCTGCTCGACTCACTACGCCGTCGCTGAGAAAACCCGCAACAGGTAAGGAAGACACCAATGAAGGTGACCCGACGGATCGCGCTGACGCTCGGTGCCGCAGCTCTCGTGGCGACCGGATGCAGCGGAACTGGGGCGTCCGGAGACATCACCATCGGCCTCGCGGTGTCCACTTTGAACAACCCGTTCTTCGTGGAACTGCAGCAGGGCGCGCAGGAGATGGCGGACAAGCTCGGCGCCAAGCTGACCGTGGTCGACGCGCAGAACGACGCGACGAACCAGATCAACCAGGTGCAGACGCTGGTGACGCAGGGCGTCAAGGCGATCATCCTGAACCCGGTCGACTCCAAGCAGTCCGCACCGGCCGCCAAGGCCGCCGAGACGGCGAACATCCCGCTGATCTCCGTCGACCGCTCGGTCGAGGGCAAGGTCGCCGCCGAGGTCGCCTCGAACAACGTCTCGGGCGGCAGCCTCGCGGCCATCGAGCTCGGCCGCGCCACGTCCGGCGAGGTCGCGCACCTCAAGGGCATCTCGGGCGCGTCGGCGTCGCGCGACCGCGGCCAGGGCTTCGAGCAGGGCCTCAACAGCGGCAACATCAAGGTCGTCGCCTCGGCCGTCGCGGACTTCGACCGCGCCAAGGGCCTCAACGAGACCACGAACCTGTTGCAGGGCAACCCGAACATCAAGGGCATCTTCGCCGAGAACGACGAGATGGCGCTCGGTGCGATCAAGGCCCTCGGCGCCCGCGCCGGCAAGGACGTCCAGGTCGTCGGTTTCGACGGCACGCCGGACGGCCTGAAGGCGGTCCAGGACGGCACGCTCGCCGCGACCGTCGCGCAGCAGCCGAAGCTGCTCGGTTCCAAGGCCGTCGAGCAGGCCATGCACGCCGCCAAGGGCGAGCCCGTTCAGCAGGTCGTGGACGTCGAGGTCAAGGTCATCACGAAGCAGAACGTGGCAGAGTTCATCAAGTGACGAACACGCTGCTCGTTCTCGGGTCCGCCAACGCCGACCTCGTGGTCGAGGTCGGCAGGCGGCCCACCGGCGGTGAGACCGTACTCGGCGGCGACACCGTCGTCCTGCCCGGCGGCAAGGGCGCGAACACCGCCGTCGCCGCCGCTCGCCTCGGCGCTTCCGTCGCGCTCGTCGGCGCCGTCGGTGGTGACGGGTACGGCTCGCTGCTGCGCGAGTCGCTGGAGTCGTCCGGCGTCGGCACGTCGCTGGTGAAGACTTCCGCGCGGCCGACCGGGATCGCCTACATCACCGTGACTCCGGACGGCGAGAACTCCATCGTCGTCTCGCCCGGCGCCAACTTCGACGTGTCTCCGTCCGATGTGGACGGTCTCTCGTTCGCCGGTGTGAGCGTGCTGACCTGCTCTTTGGAAGTACCGCTGGAGACGGTGGTCCACGCGATCGCTGTCGCTTCCCGCGAGGGGGTCCGCACGGTTCTCAACCTCTCGCCGGTCGCCGAACTGCCCGCGGCGACGTTGCGGCAGCTGAACGTGCTGATCGTGAACGAGCACGAGGCCGCGCAGCTCGCTTCGGAGTGGGGCGACCTGCTCGCGCTCGGTCCGAGCTCGGCGATCGTCACGCTCGGCTCGCGCGGTGCCGCCGTGGTGGAGCCGTCGGGCATCGTCGAGGTGCCCTCGGTCGAGGTCGACGAGGTGGTCGACACGACGGGTGCCGGTGACGCGTTCGCCGGAGCGCTGTCCGCCCGGCTGGCCGAGGGCGACTCCCTGGTCCAGGCCGCGAGATACGCCGTGAAGGTCGCCGCCTTGTCGGTGACGAAAGCGGGGGCGCAGCCGTCCTACCCGACGGCCGCCGAGGTCGGCTGACAGCGCTTCCGGCCGGAATTGGTCACACTGTTGTGTCCTGGGTTACCGGTCGGAGGGTATGGTCTAGACCATGTCGAGCACGCGGCTCAGCGGTGTCGGTGTCAGCAGCGGCCGGGCTTCCGGTCCCGTGGTGAGGGTCGCGGAGGCCCTGCCGGAACCCCCGGCGGGTCCCCGGCCTGCGGACACAGCCGCCGAGGCCGCGCGCATCCGCCCCGCGACCGAGATCGTGGCGCATCGCCTGATGGAGCGCGCGAAGACGGTCGAGGGCGACGCCCGCGCCGTGCTGGAGACCACGGCGACGATGGCCGGCGACCCGTCGCTGATCAAGTCCGCCGAGAAGCTCGTCGCCGACGAGTCGCTGCCCGCCGCCCGCGCCGTGCACCAGGCCGCGGCCAAGTTCATCTCCGCACTCCAGGCCGCCGGTGGCTACATGGCCGAACGCGCCCGCGACGTCCAGGACGTCCGCGACCGCGTGGTGGCGGAGCTCCTCGGCCTGCCCGCGCCCGGCGTACCCGACCTCGCGTCGCCGTCCGTGCTGGTGGCGCGCGACCTCGCACCCGCCGACACCGCGGGCCTCGACCCGTCGAAGGTCCTCGCCCTCGTCACCGAAGAGGGCGGCCCCACCTCCCACACCGCGATCCTCGCGCGGTCACTGGGCATCCCGGCCGTCGTCGCGTGCCGCGGCATCCTGGCGTTCGAGGGCACCTCTCTCGACGTCGACGGCGACACCGGCCACGTCCGCGAGTCGGACGGCAAGATTCGCACGGCCGGCTCCGGCAAGAAAGCTGAGTGGAACGGCGTCGGCATCCTCAAGGACGGCCTCCGCGTGAAGGTGCTCGGCAACGTCGGCTCCCCCGCGGACGCCGCCGCCGCTGCCGCCGCGGGTGCGGAGGGCGTCGGCCTGTTCCGCACGGAGTTCTGTTTCCTGGACGCCGCGGAGGAACCGACCGTTGCTGAGCAGACTGCTGCTTATGAGGCTGTACTGGCGCCGTTTGCGGGCAAGCCCGTCGTGGTGCGCACCCTCGACGCGGGCGCGGACAAGCCGCTGGCGTTTCTGAACCCGGACCCCGAGCCCAACCCGGCCCTGGGCGTCCGCGGCCTGCGCGTCGCCTTCGACCGCCCCGAGGTCCTCGACCGCCAGCTCGAAGCCATCGCCGCCGCCGCAACGTCCTCGGGCGCCGACGTCTCGGTCATGGCCCCGATGGTCGCGACCGCCGCCGAGGCAGCCTGGTTCGTCGAACGCGCCCGCGCGGCAGGCATCCAGCGCGCCGGCGTGATGGTCGAGGTCCCGTCCGCCGCCCTGTCGGCACGCGAGATCCTGCAGGTCGTCGACTTCATCTCGATCGGCACCAACGACCTGGCCCAGTACGTCTTCGCCGCCGACCGCCAGCTGGGCGGCGTGGCCGCGCTGAACGACCCATGGCAGCCCGCGCTGCTGCGCCTGATCGCCCTGGTCGGCGAGGCGGCGACCGCCACCGGCAAGCCCGTCGGCGTCTGCGGCGAGGCCGCAGCCGACCCGTTGCTCGCGTGCGTGCTCATCGGCCTCGGCGTGACGTCGCTGTCGATGAACCACACGGCCCTGTCCGGCGTCGGCGCCCGGCTCGCGACGTCGAGCATGGACATCTGCCAGCTCGCGGCACGCGGCGCGCTGGCGGCGGGCGACCCGGCCTCGGCGAAGCTAGCGGCCCGCGCCCCGCACTAAGGCTTCACCTGGTCGTGTGATCGACGTGAGGGCGATGCCCTCACGTCACCTCGCGGCACCCGTCAGCGAGCAGCAGTTCGTCGAGGTTGCCAGCTCACAGTGGGCGGCCGCTCGTCTGCGTTCATCGCGAACTCCGCACATGTAGTCGAAGTGGACCAGATCGTCCTTGGCCTCGGCGCCGCCGTTCCAGCTGTGGCAACCGTCCTCAGCCCGGTTCGCCTGACACGTGTCATCCCCCCGTCTGGTCGGCTGGCGGTGTCTCCCGCGCGGATACTTCAGCCGAAGTCCTCGAGCAGTTGTTCGGCGCGGCTCGTCTGGTGCTCGTCACCGGCCTGGCGAGCGTGGCGCAGGCCTTCCTCGATGCGGACGCGAGCCGCGCTGTGGTCTCCTGCCGCTCGGAGCGCCTCTCCCAGATCCACCAGGACGATGCCGGTCATCGTCGGATCGTCCACGCGCCGGCTGATCTCCATCGAGGTCTCGAGCAGCGCGACGGCCGTCCGGTGGTCTCCCCGGTGACTGTGGACGGCCGCGATCTCCTGAAGCACCAAGCCTTCGTCGCTGTCGTCACCGCTTCGGCGGGCGGTGTCCAGCGCCGATTCGAGACAGCGCAGTGACGCCGTGAGATCACCCAGCTCTCTGTGCGCGATGCCCATGATCCGCGTCGCGTGCGTCTGGGCACCGAGGTCATTCGACCTCTGCGCGAGTGCCAGCGCCCGGGATCCGGTCGTGAGAGCGGCGTCGTGGCGGCCCACCATGTTGTGCACCGCGGCGAGGTTGGTCACGACGATCGACTCGTTGCGTTCGTCGCCCACCGCGGCAAGGATCCGCACCGCTGCCTCGTAGTGGTCCGCGGCCTCGGTGAGGGCGCCCATCCGGTGGTGGACCGTGCCGAGGTTCGCGAGCGCCACCGCTTCGCCGTGCGTGCTCCCGACGAGGCGATGCAGTTCCAGCGCGCGTTCGTGGTGGACGATGGCCTCGGACAGCCGGGCGGTGTTCGCGTAGGCACTGGCGAGGTGGGTGTGAGTCTCGGCCTCGGCGACCGGATCGGCCAGCCGGACGGCGCAGGACAGCGCGGCTGTGCCGGTGGTGATCCAGTCGTCGATGTGGCGGGCCCGCAGGAAGTAGCGGTTGAGGGTGTGCGGCAGGTACCAGCCCTCCGGCAGGTCGCGGGCCGCGGCGTAGCGGCACACCGCGACCAGGTTCGCGCGCTCGGTCTCGAGCCACGCCAGGGCCTCGTCCTCGGTGGTGGGTAGGGGATAGCGCTCGGTGTTCCCGCCGGCGGGGGGTTCGGCCTTGCGGCGATGGGGGTCCACGAGGTTCATGCACGTGGTCGCGGTGGCGCAGTACCAGTCGATGGCACCTCGCACGTCGGCGTCGCCTGCGAGCTCGGCTGCGTAGGAACGCAGCAGGTCGTGCAGTTGGTATCGGCCGGGGCGGTGTTCCTCGACGAGGTGGGCACGGACGAGCGTGTCCATGGTGCGGCGCGCCTCGCGGATCGATGTGCCCAGCAACGCCGCCGCGGTGCGGATGTCGGCGTCGGTGCCGGGACAGGCGCCGAGCAGCCGGAACGCCGACGCCGGGCCCAGTTCGAGCACGCGGTAGGACCAGGAGAACACGGCGCGCACGGCGCTGTCGGGGTCGTCGCCGTCGAGCAGGTCCAGGGTCGTGTCGTCGAGCAAATCGTCCGGCGACCGCCTGGTCAGCCGCTCGGCGGCGACGCGGAGTGCGAGCGGCAGGTGCGCGCAGCGGCGCGAGAGGTCCTCGAACAGCATCATGTCCTCCTGCACCGCTTCCGGACCGAGGACCCTGCGGAAGAGTTCGACCGAGTGCTCGGGGGTGAAGCGGCCGACGACGATCCTGCGCGCGCCGTCGCGGGCGACCAGACCACCCAGGTCGTGCCGGCTCGTGACCACGACCAATCCGCGCGGTGACCCTGGGAGCAACTGCCGGACCGTGGCGGGTTCTCGCACGTTGTCCAGCACGACCAGCACCTGCTTGTCCGCCAGCAGAGACCGGTACAGCGCCGAGGCCTCCTCGGCGGAAGCCGGAACACTGTCCGCCGGCACGCCCAGAGCGCGCAGGAACCGGCCGAGCACTCCGATCACCGGTTCCGGCTCCTCGCGGCTGTAGCCGCGGAGGTTCGCGTACAGCACGCCGTCGGGGAAGTGATCGGCCAGCTCGTGGCTCCATCGCACGGCCAGCGCGGTCTTGCCGACCCCTGCCGACCCGGTGAGCAGGACCACGGCAGTCACCGGGCAGTCGCGTGATCTCCATTCGTCGAGCACCGCCGCCAGCTGCTTGCCTTCGACGTCGCGGCCGACGAAGTCGGCGATGCCAGGCGGCAGCTGAGCGGGCACCGGAGGTCCGGCCTGCTGCTCGGACGCAAGCGCGGAGACCAGCCGCTCGAGCTCCGGCCCGCCCCTCACGTCGGCGAACGGGCGTCCGCGCCACAGCCCAGGCTCCGCCGTGTCGCGGAACAGGTGCAGGTCGACGAGTTCACGCGGCAGATCGAGGCGATAACCCGACGCGGTGGTGGTGATCGTGACGCCGGGCTCGTCGCGCAGCAGCTTGCGCAGTCGCGACACGTACACCTGCACGGTGCCGCGTATGTTCGACGGCGCCGCGTCGCCCCACAGGTACTCGGCCAGCCGCTCGGTCGGCACGATGGTGCCCGCGTGCACGGCCAGCAGCCCGAGCAGGGCGCGCTGTTGCGGGCCACCCGCCCGGTGCCCGCGCACCTCGACAGGACCCAGGACCCGGATCAGCACGTCGCGACGGGTGGTGGCGGGCGCGTCGAGTTCCGGATCCGCCGCCAGTACAGCACGATGCAGGTCCCGTAGCGCCGGCGTCACGTCCAGTCCCAGCTCGTCGCGGCGCACCCGGCGCGCGTCGTCGAAGACGCTCAGCGCCTCGGCCTGCCGGCCACAGCGGTGCAACGCGAGCACCAGCCGGTGCGGGAACCGGTCGTCCATCGGGTGCTCAGCTGTGAGCACCCGCAACTCCGGCAGTAGTTCCTCGTGATGTCCCAGGCGAAGTTCGGCGTCGATCCACGAGCACAGAGCCGACAGACGCCGTTCGACCAGACCGGGAACCACCGCGTCGCGGAGCTCGTCGGTAACCCCGCCCAGCACGGGCTCGGACCACAGGTCCAGTGCCGCGCGCAACTGTCTCGCCGCGTGCCCGTCGTCGCCAGTACCGGCCGAACGGACCCGTTCGTCGAACTCCGCCAGATCCAGCTCGCCAGGCCCCACGTCGATCCGGTAGCCATGCGCTCCGCCCTGGACACCCGGTACACACCCGCGCAGCGCGGACACGTGGTTGTGCAGCTGGGCACGGACGGATGCGGGCGGCCGCGGTCCCCACAACAGGTGCAGCAGGCGGTCGACGGGAACCAGCCGCCCCGATGACAGCAGGAGCGCGGCGAGGAGGGTTCGCCGTTTGCGACCTGTCACCGGTATCGGCACGTCCGCACGCCGCACTTCGACAGGCCCCAGCAACCGGTATCGCACTCGTCCCCCTGAGCACCGCGGTCCACCGATGCTAGGGCGCCATCGCAGTCGCGCCAATCGGCTGTTCGGCGACCGTTCAGGATCCGTTCAGCGACCGAGGTTCCCGCAGGTCAACGGTAGTAGCGAGAACGGGAGCCCCATGTTGGTGGCGTGGTGGAGATTTGTTGTGTCTTCAGGAAGAACTCGAAGGGGGAAACGAGTGAGTTCCAGTGGAATCCGCGTCGCGACCGTGGTTCTCGCCGCGCTGGCCGCGGCCGGAGGCGTTGTGGCCGGCACCGCGTCGGCGAGTCCGGTGAGCACGTTCAGCCAGGACGCCAACAGCGACCTGATGATCAACAACCGGTTCGTGGCACGCACGGAGTTCAAGTCCTACGGCGACAGCTTCACCGTCACCAAGAAGTCCAACTACCACGACGGCGTGCCGTACGTGGAGTACGAGTACATCAAGATCAACGGTCAGTTGCAGACCGGCGTGCACTACGGCTCCGCCGAGGTCGGTGTGCGGGTGAAGTTCGACCACAACTTCGGTGAGAACCGTGCGGTCAAGTTCCGTACGTGCATTTCCGAAGCGTGGCTCGACGACTGCGACGAGTGGCGGACCGGCTATGCCTAAACCTCCGCGTGCCTCGACTTTCTCGAAATACTCGAAGGGGAGACGACACGTGAAGACCATCGGAGTTCGCGTGGCGGCCGTGGCCTTCGCCCTCGCGGCCGCCGCCGTCGGCGCCGGCACCGCGTCGGCGAGCCCGGTCAGCACGCTCAGTCAGGACGAGGTCAGCGACCTGGTCATCGACGGCCACCTGGTCGCGCGCACGGAGTTCAAGGCCTACGGCGACAGCTTCACCGTCACCAAGATGTCCAACTACCACAGCGGCGTGCCGTACGTGGAATACGCCTACATCAAGAAGAACGGCCAAGCGCAGCACGGCACGCACCGAGGCTCGGCCGAGGTCGGTGTGCGGGTGAAGTTCGACCACAACTTCGGTGAGAACCGGGCGGTCAAGTTCCGCACCTGCATCGAGGAGGCGTGGTTCGACGACTGCGACGAGTGGCGGACCGGGTACGCCTAGCCGGTCCGGTGGTTGGGCGGCCTCGGCCGCCCAACCATGTCACCAGAGAGTTCTTCAGCCGTTCGGCAGCACGGTTTTCGGAACTGGTCCAAGTCAGCTGGAGACGGCGGTCACCCGAATCTCGATGCGCATTTTCGGATGCCCAAGTGCGACGACTCCGCTTTCCGTCCAAATAGGAGCACGGTCACCCATGCGCGCACGGAACTGTTCGACCATAACGCGGTTGTGGTCGTCGAACGAGTCGTCGCCGAGCACGTGGTACGAGTTCACGTGCACGACGTCGGCCCAAGTGGAGCCCGCCGCGACAAGGGTGCGCTCGACGTTGTCGAACGCGCGCACGATCTCGTCTTCGAGCGACTCGGGGAACTCGAAGTCGTCGTCCCAGCCGCCCTGACCTGACGTCTCGACGCGGTCGCCGATGCGTACGGCCTGGCTGTAGTGCAGGTTCTTCAGCTGCGTCTCGCCGTATCCGGGCGTGGCGAAGAACTGCGGCTTGCTCATGAGTTGTTCCCTTCGATCACTTCACGCTTGAAGTCAACGCTAGCACGACTTCAAGCGTGAAGTAAGCTGCGGCGCATGGAGTGGCTGAACGCCGAGGAGAAGGAGGCCTGGACCGGGCTGGTCTCGTTGCTGCTGCTGATGCCCGGCCGGCTGGAGGCGCCGCTGCAGCAGGAGTCGGGGCTGAGCCTCTTCGACTACCTGGTGCTCAGCCACGTCTCGGAGGCGCCGGACCGCCGCATGCGGATGAGCGAGCTCGCGCACCTGGCGAACGGGTCGCTGTCGCGGTTGTCCAACGTGGTCAAGCGGTTCGAGCAGCGTGGCTGGGTCGTGCGGTCGCCTGATCCCGACGACGGCCGCTACACCGTCGCCGAGCTCACCGACGCGGGCTTCGAGGTGGTCGAGGCGGCCGCGCCCACGCACCTGCGCACGGTCCGGGAGTTCGTGCTCGACCCGCTCAGCGCCGCCGATCGCCAGGCGTTGACGCGCATCGCGGCCAAGCTGCGCGTGACGATCCCGCCGCCCTGAACCTCACTGCCGCCCTAGCCCGGCCGCAGTTCTCCGAGGACCGCGCTGATCAACGGGTGGTCCTCCGACCCCCGGCGCACGGCCGCCACCACCCGGCGCAGCGGCGCGACACCGGCCACCGGGACACCGCGGACGGCGTTCCGGGGTGCCAGCGCCACCCCGGCTCCCGCCGCCACCAGCGCCTCGATGGCCCGGAAGTCGTCGGACGTGTGCCGGATCCGCGGGGTGAAGCCGGCTTGCGCGCACGCCATCTCCACGACGTCGCGCAACGGGTTGCCGGGCAGTGTGACCACCCAGTCCTCGCCGGCCAGCGCGGCCAGGTCCACCGGGCCGGTCAGGGGGTGTCCCGGCGGCAGGACCACGTCGAAGGGCTCGGTGTAGAGCGGGAAGCGGGTGAAGCGGTCTGTGGTGCGGTGCTCCTCGGTGATCGCCACGTCGATCTCGCCGTCCAGCAGCAGCCGCACGCTCTCGTGCCCCTCGGCGTCGCGCACGGACAGTTCGATCGACCGCTTCTTCAACGCCGCCAGCGCGGGCGCCACCACCTGCGTGATCGCCGAGGCGAAGGCGGCGACCGCGACCCGGCCGGACGAACCCGAGGCGAGAGCGTCCAAAGTGGCCTGTGCGCGTTCCAGCTCCGCCGCGACGACGTGGGCGTGCGCGACCAGCAGCTCACCGGCCGGGGTCAGCGACACGCGGCGGCCCTTGCGCAGCAGCAACGGGTGCCCCGCCTCGGACTCCAGGGCCGCGAGCTGCTGCGACACCGCCGACGGCGTGAGGTGCAGGGCGGCGGCCGCGGCCGTCACCGTGCCGTGGTCGGCGAGTGCGCGCAGCACGCGGAGCCGTCGTGGGTCGATCACCGCTCAATGATGGGGGATTCCACTCCGGCGTTCACGGGGACGTCCTGGGGCACGATCGGGTCGATGGACGTCCGGTCCAGCAGCAGGTACCTCTCCTCGGAGATGAACATGCCCGCGGGCAGGCCGTACTGGGGTGTGGTGATCACGTCCCGCTTCACGACCGGCAGGCCGGTCTCCGGGTTGATCACCAGCTGGGTCTCGACATCGGAGAACTGGAAGGCCGTCGGCGCGGCGATCGCCACGCCGACGCCCCAGTCGTCCTCGCGCACCGGCACCTCGCCGAGGAACCGCACCCCGTCGAGCGTCTTGAGCAGCTCGAACACCGCCTGCCGCTGGGCGTCGCTCACGTTCGCGGCCATCAGCCCCATCGCGAGCGTCGCGACCCGGTACGCGTCCTTGCCGACGAGGGTTTCCAGCGTCTTCCTCAACTCCACCGGGTCCGCGGGCAGCGAGTCGAACGAGTCCAGCCGCACGGGGCTGTGCATCGACATCTGGAACCCGGAGACGGCGGTCTTCTGCACGGCGGGTTTCATCGGCCCGATGCGCACGGAACGGCTGCCGCCGACCTGGGGTGCCGTTGCCGGCCTGCCCGCCGTCTCCCACTTGGCCTCGTCGAGATGTGAGTAGGGATCCACGTTGCCGTCCTTCTGGACGACCGCGACCTCGGTGCCGCTGGTCACCCAGCGGTCGGTCTTGGAGTCGAACGACACGAGGTACGGGTTCGCCGGGTCGCCGACGAGCATCAGCGACCGCTGGTGGGTCAGCACGTGCCACCACTGCGGCGGCGCGGCGGGCTGAACGGGCGGAGTGGGCCGGGGCAGCAGGACCACCACGAGCGCTATCACCCCGGCCGCGACCAGCAGGGGGGCGAACCGCCGGTAGAACTGCGGCCTGGACCGCGCCGGCCGTGGCATCGAGGTGATGCGCACCAGGTCGCGTTCCATCCGCTCGGAGTCGACCTCGGGAGTGCGCGGCTTGGCCTGCGCCAGGTTCTTCAGGAGGTCTTCCATGACTCCCTCGCACGGTCGTGGGTCGGTGTCGAGAGAGCGGTGCGCAACCGCCGTCGGGCGCGGTGAAGGCGCACGTAGAACGTTGCACTGGTGCAGCTGAGCACCTTCGCGGCCTCGACCGGCGTCAACCCGTGCCACGCGATCAGCGTGAGGACTTCCTGATCGACCTCGGACAGGCTCGCGAGAGCCGCCCGCAGCTCGATCACGGCGTAGTCGTCGTCCGCCGCGACGTCGGTGAGCTCGTCGTGCCACACCTGGCGCCGGGAAGCGCGAACCAGGTTGCGCGCGATGCCGAGCAGCCACGGCAGCGCGTTGGCGGGCATCTGGTCGAGCTTGCGCCAGGCGATCGTGAAGGTCTCGCTGGTGATGTCCTCGGCGAGCCTGGTACCCGCGTGGCTCGCCGCGTAGGCGAGCACCCGTGGGTAGCACTCGCGGTAGACAGCTGAGAAGTCCTCCACGACCGCCCCCTCCCTCTTCACGAGGTAGTGCGCCGATCGCCGGAATTCTTACTGAGAAGTGATCGGGGTCACATCTTGGCGCGTGCGGCGACGAACGCGTCGACCGCCCGGTTCACGTCCTCCGTGGTGTGCGCGGCCGACATCTGCGTGCGGATCCGCGCCTTGCCGTGCGGCACGACCGGGTACGAGAAGCCGATCACGTAGATGCCCTGCTCCAGCAGCAGGTCCGCGAGCCTGGCCGCCTCGGCCGCGTCACCGATCATCACCGGGATGATCGGGTGCTCGCCGGGCAGCAGGTCGAAGCCCTCCTCGGTCATGCGCCGGCGGAACAGCTCGGTGTTCTCCCTGAGCCGGCCGAGCAGCTCGGAGGAGTTCGACAGCATGTCCAGCGTGGCGATCGCGGCGGCGGTGATCGAGGGCGCGAGCGAGTTCGAGAACAGGTACGGGCGCGAGCGCTGGCGCAGCAGTTCGACGATCTCCGCGCGACCGGACGTGTAACCGCCAGACGCGCCGCCCAGCGCCTTGCCGAGGGTGCCGGTGACGATGTCGACGCGGTCCTGCACGCCGAACAGTTCCGGGGTGCCGCGGCCGGTCGGGCCGGTGAAGCCGACGGCGTGCGAGTCGTCGACCATGACCAGCGCGTTGTAGCGTTCGGCCAGGTCGCAGATCTCGTCCAGCGGCGCGAGGTAGCCGTCCATCGAGAACACGCCGTCGGTCGCGATCAACCGGTAGCGCGCGTCGGCCGCGTCCTTGAGCTGGCGCTCCAGGTCGTCCATGTCGCGGTTCTTGTAGCGGAACCTCTTGGCCTTGGACAGCCGCACGCCGTCGATGATCGACGCGTGGTTCAGCTCGTCGGAGATGATCGCGTCCTCGGCGCCGAGCAGCGTCTCGAATAGGCCGCCGTTCGCGTCGAAGCACGAGCTGTAGAGGATCGTGTCTTCGGTGCCGAGGAACTCGCTGAGCTTGCGCTCCAGTTCCTTGTGCGGCTCCTGGGTGCCGCAGATGAACCGCACCGAGGCCATGCCGAAGCCCCAGTCGTCGAGGGCCTTCTTGGCCGCCTCGATCAGCTGCGGGTGGTCGGCCAGACCGAGGTAGTTGTTGGCGCAGAAGTTCAGGACCTCGTCACCCTGGCCGACCCGGACGGTGGCGTTCTGCGGGGTGCCGATCACGCGCTCGGACTTGTAGAGCCCGGCCTCCCTGATCTCCCCGATCGTCTTGACCAGGTCGTTCTTCAGCTCGCCGTACATCAGGCTCCCGTCCAGTCGAGGATGACCTTGCCGCACTTGCCTTCGCGCGCGGTGGCGAACGCCTCCGCGTGCCGCGTGTGGTCGTACCGGTGGGTGATGACCGGCGCGAGGTCGAGGCCGCGCTGCAGCAGCACGGTCATCGAGTACCAGGTCTCGAACATCTCGCGGCCGTAGATCCCCTTGATGTGCAGCATCTTCAGCACGACGCTGCTCCAGTCGACGCCGAACTCCTCCGCGGGCAGGCCCAGCATCGCGATGCGACCGCCGTGCGCCATGTTCGCGATCATGCTCTGGAGCGCGACCGGCTTGCCGGACATCTCCATGCCGACGTCGAAGCCCTCGGCCATGCCGAGCTCCTGCTGAGCCTGCTCGATCGTCTTCTCGGCGACGTTCACCGCGAGGTCGACGCCGACCTTGCGCGCGAGGTCGAGGCGGTGCTCGGAGATGTCGGTGATCACGACGTTGCGCGCGCCCGCGTGCTTGGCGACGGCGGCGGCCATGATGCCGATCGGCCCGGCGCCCGTGATGATCACGTCCTCGCCGATGACCGGGAAGCTCAGCGCCGTGTGCACGGCGTTGCCGAACGGGTCGAAGATGGCGGCCACGTCCAGGTCGACGGCCGTGCGGTGCACCCAGGCGTTCTGCTCGGGCAGCACGACGTACTGCGCGAACGCGCCGTTGGAGTGCACGCCGAGGCCACGCGTGTTGGCGCACAGGTGCCGTCGGCCGGCCTTGCAGTTGCGGCACGTCCCGCACACGAGGTGGCCCTCGCCGCTGACCAGGTCGCCCACCTTGACGCCGGTGACGGCGGCGCCCACCTCGACGACCTCGCCGACGAACTCGTGCCCGAGGACCAGCGGTGCCTTGATGTTGGCCGCGGCCCAGTCGTCCCACGAGTCGATGTGCAGGTCGGTGCCGCAGATGCCGGTTCGCAGCACTCTGACCAGCACGTCCGTCGCTCCCGGGGTGGGGTCCGGGACGTCGGTCAGTTCGAGGCCAGGCCCAGCGGCGACCTTGACGAGAGCCTTCATGCGGGAAGTGTCACCCTCGCCGCTTGTGTAGTCCATCGGGACTTTCTGAAGTCCTTGTGCAGTTCAGCTTTATAGGTGAACTTCTTCGATCAGCGCTTCCGCTTGATCACCACGGTCCCGCCGCGCACCGCGCCCTTGAGCTGGAAGTGGGGGTTGCCGACGGCGTTGCGGACCTTGTCCTTGAGGTCGCCCGCGGTGATCTCCACGGCGTTGGTGTCGACCGACGAACCCGCTGGCAGCAGGAGCTTCACCGAACCGAACGACACGTCGAGGTCGACGTTGACGACCGGCGGCACGTCGGCCGCGGTGAAGTCGAGGTTCGTGGTGCCGAGGGTGTTCCGGATGACGAGCTCGCTCGGCACGATCCAGTGGCCCTTGCGAGTGGTGGTGCCCATCGTGTTCTTCAGTTCGGTCCGCGCGTGCGCCAGCTCGTTGTTGACCATGCCGGGCAGGTCGACCAGCACGGCGTTCAGGTCGGCGCGGGTCTTCGCGCTCAACGCGGTGTCCGTGCGGGAGGTGAACTCGTCGAGCGTGATCATGCCGCGGCCCACCGCCTTGTTCAGCAGGGTGACGACGTGCTCACGTTCCGCGTCGGACACGCGTAACACTCTGGGATCTGTCATTTCTCCGCCTCCGGTTCGACGTCGAGACCGTGCTCGATTGCATAACGCGCCAACTCCACCCGGTTGTGCAGTTGGAGTTTCCGCAACGTCGACTGGACGTGGTTCTCGACCGTGCGGTGGGAGATCACCAGGCGGTTCGCGATCTGTCGTGCGGTCAGGCCCTTGGCCACGAGCCGCAGCACCTCGGTCTCCCGATCGGTGAGCTGCGGCTTCTCCTCCGAGTCGTCGGGTGCGGCGGCCATGCGCCGGTACTCGCCCAGCACCAGGCCCGCGAGGCCGGCGGTGAACACGGCGTCGCCGGCGGCGGTGCGGGACACGGCCTCGACGAGCTCCTCCGAGGACGCCGACTTCACCAGGTAACCGGACGCGCCCGCCTTCACGGCCTGCAGCACGTCGTCGTGCTCACCGGACGCGGACAGCACCAGCACGCGCGTCTCCGGCAGCTCACTGGTGATCATCAGGGTGGCGTCGACGCCGGAGAGCTCACCGAGGTTGAGGTCCATCAGCACCACGTTGGGCCGCACGGCCTTCGCGATGCGCACGGCCGAGGGCGCGTCGCCCGCGGTCGCCACGACGTCGAACCCGCGTTCCTGGAGATCGCGCGCCACGCCTTCGCGCCACATCGGGTGGTCGTCCACGACCATCACCGAGACCGTCATCCTGCCGCCCCCTTCCTGAACACTCGAACCTCCCATTCCGTGCCCTCCCCCGGCCCGGTCTGGAGCTCCAGCGTGCCGCCGAGCGACTCCACCCGGCCTTTGATCGACTTCTCGATGCCCATCCTGCCCTCCGCGGCGGCGTCCGCGATCCGGCCTTCCGGGATCCCCGGTCCATCGTCCCTGACGCTGAGCACGACCTCTTCCCCGAGATCCTCCAGCAGCACCCACGCCCTGGCGTCCTCGCCGGCGTGCTTGTCCACGTTGGACAGTGCTTCGCGGACCAGCGACGTGAGCTCACCCGCGGCCGTCGCCTTCAGCATGACCTGGGTGGCCGGTGTGGACACCTGGATCCTGGGCGTGGCGAGGAGCTGCAGGCCGGGCCGCAGGTCGATCTCCCCGTCCACAGTGGAGTCGGCAGGCGCGGCGGCCACCAGGTTGCGCAGCGCGACCTCCTGCTCCCCCGCCAGCCGGGCCAGTTCGGCGGCCTCGCCACCGGCCTCCAGGCCGCGCTTGCGCACGCGGGCGAGGACCTGCAGCACGCTGTCGTGAATCGACCGGGCGAGCCTCTCGCGTTCCGCCGTCGCCGCCTCCGTCCTGAGTGCCTGGGCGAGCCGCACCGCCGAACGCCGCGCGGTGGCCGAGGCCATGCCGACGACCATGCCGGCGCCGGCCAGCAGCACGACGTCGCGCAGCAGGTCGAGGCTCGGCACGCCCTTCGACAGGTAGGTGAAGAGGCCGACCGTCAGCCCGCCCGCGAAGCCGGCGGCGGCTCCGCCGAGCGCACCGAGCGCGACCGCCGGAACGCACGCCCAGATCGTCGTGATCAGCGGGACGTTCAGGGTCAGCAGCTGGTGGTCGGACATGATCAGCGGCGACAACGACATGAGTCCGCAGGTCAGGGCCAGGTCGACCAGCACGAGCGGCCACCGCCTGCCCCACGTCGTGCTGTACGCGCGGCTGGTGAAGACGGACCACAGCGCCATCACGCCGAGCGTCGCCCACGCGAGCCACGGCCGGACGAAGCCGGACTGGTTCGCGATCACGTTCGCCGCCGCGAACAGGAATGTGACTATGCGTAGCGCAATCGTCCCGCGCCACAGGGGCGTAGCCGGGTCGTCGATCACCTTCGTCACACGTTCGGCAGGCTCTTTGCGCACGCTGTGCTCCCTTCGGACACCATCCTGCCGTGTGAACGTGTCCTGGCTAACCCCCAGGTGGCCGTCTTCTGCCGAACGGAGGAATGTGCGACGCTCTCGGGGTTCGGGGGAGGGCGATGCAGGGTGCGCGACTGGCCGGTGTGGAGGTTGCGGCGGCCCGCGCTCGGCTACTGGTTGTTCATCGACGTGGCCGCCCTCGCCACCGTCACCTACGCGATCCTCTCCTCCGAGACGCCGTCACCGTCCGAAATCGCCAGGTTCGGCGCGATCGCCGGCACCGCGGGCGCGGTGATCATCTGCAGCTCCATCTACAGCCACCGTCTCGGTGAGACCGAACGCAACCCCTGGGCAGCCCACCTCTCCTACCTGACGGCCGGCATCATCGCCCTGCCGCCGAACCTGATGGTGCTGCTCCTCTTCGGACCCGCGCTGCACTGCCTGCTCGCGCAACGCCCCGAGACCCACCGCTGGCTGTTCACCCTGAGCGCCACGACGGTGGCCGTCTTCGGCACCCGCTACCTGCTCGGCTGGGCCGACCCGCACGCCAACCTGCTGGTGATGGTCCTGGGCGCCGCCGTCCTGCTGGCCGTGCGCGCGGCGTTGATCGCGTTCGGCCTGAAGCTGCGCACCCCGACCGCCACCTTCGAGGAGAACGTCGGCGAACCCATCGACGTCATCCTCGGCATCGTCGCGGTGTCGATCGGCGGCCTGATGGGCTGCGTGGCGCAGTCGAACGCCGTCCACGCCCTGATCGCCGGCCCGCCCCTGGCCCTGCTCGAACGCGCCGCCCAGCTCCCGCAGTGGCGCCGCTCGGCCCAGCGCGACGCCAAGACCGGCCTCGCCAACGCCGTGCACTGGGACAGCCGAGCCCGCTACGAACTGGCCAAGGGCTCCGGCCGCACCCGCCCGATGGCCGTGATGCTCCTCGACCTCGACCACTTCAAGAAGGTCAACGACGAGGTCGGCCACCTGGCGGGCGACGCAGCCCTCGCCGCGATCTCCCTGCTGCTGCGCGGCACCGTCCGCCGCGGCGACCTTGTAGGTCGGTTCGGCGGCGAGGAGTTCGTCGTCCTGCTCCCCGAAGCCACCCCGGACGAAGCCGAGCACGTCGCCGAACGCGTGCGCAAGGCCGTGGCGGCCCTCCGCGTGCCCACGATGGCGACGGACGGCAAGCCGCGCGAGCTGCGCGGGCTGACCGTGTCGATCGGAGTGTCCACCACGACCCGGTTCGGCTACGAGCTGCCGGACCTGCTGGTGGCGGCGGACGCGGCGTTGCTGGCGGCCAAGGCGTACGGCCGCAACCTCGTCTCGATGGCCTAGCGTTCGTCGAGTTCGCCGGAGCCAAAGCAGAGGCCGCACTCCTCCTCGTCGTGCGCAGGTTCTCGGCCAGTCCTGTCCGGGCACTCGATCCGGTCGATGTACCACGGCCGCAGCTTGCTGTTCGTGTCCATGACCCGGACCGTGCGGGCCTGGTGTCACCGGACTTTCGCTCCGAGCATCCCCGGCCGAGCGGTCGAGCCGTGTATGTACGCGGCGGTGTTACGTGGCCTGCGCAGCTGTCGGCGCAACCTCGTCTCGATGGCCTAGCGTCGGCTTGCGCGTCGAGGGCTGGGTTAGAGCTCCTCCACCCGCTCGCTCGTGTCGTCCTTCGGCGCCGTGTCCTGCGGGTTGAGCACGTCCACCTGCTCAGGCTTCTGCTCCGCGTCCGCGTCCGAGATCAGCGACCGGATCCCGGAGTTCAGCACCGCCAGCAGCGGCACGGCCAGTAGCGCCCCGGCGATGCCGCCCACGACCAACCCGCCCGCGATGGCGAGCACCACGGCCAGCGGGTGCAGCTTGACCGCGCGGCCCAGCAGCAACGGCTGCAGCACGTGCGACTCCAACTGCATCACGCCGATGAGCACGGCCAGCACGATCAAAGAGGCGATGGGCCCGTTGGTCACCAACGCGACCAACACCGCCACGGCACCGGTGAACACGGCACCGATGATCGGGATGAACGCACCGAGGAACACCAACGCCGACAGCGGCACCACCAGTGGCACGCCGATGATCGCCAGCCCGATGCCGACACCCACGGCGTCGACGACCGCCACGGCCGCCGTCGCGCGCACATAGGAAACGAGCGAGCTGAACCCGCGTCGGCCTGCCACGTCGACACGTCGGCGCACGTCGCGAGGTACCGCACGGGTCACGAAGCGCCAGATGCCATCGCCGTCGTGCAGGAAGAAGATCAACGTGAACAGGGCGAGCAGCAGGCCCGTCAGCAGCTCGCCCAGCGTCGCGGCGGTGGTGAGCGCGCCGGACGTGATCTCGGCCTGGTTCTCCTTGATCGTCTGCACGATCTCGTCGATGTAGGTCTGCAGCTGCTGGTCGGACAGGTGCGCGGGCCCGTCCTTGAGCCACTTCTGGATCGTGTCGAGCGACGCCGCCACCTGCGACTGCAGCTCGGGGAGACCGCGGGAGAACTCACTGATCACGAACGTCAGCACGCCGCCGAGCACACCGATGCCGATGATCATCATCACCGTCGTCGCCACGCCCCGCGGCACCCGCCACTCGACGAGTTTCGCGACGCCCGGCGACAGCAGCGCGGCCAGCAGCAGGGCGATTGCGACAGGGATCACTATCGACGCGAGGAAACCCAGCACGTACGCGACCACGTACAGCGCGGCCACCACGACGACGAACCGCCAGCTCAGCGCGGCACTTACCCGTAGCAGCAGCGGAACTCGGCTGCTGATCTGCGACTCCGGTGCGCTCACGGAACTCACGTTAACCGTTCGAACCCTCGCCAAGCCGGAACATCAGCAGGGATGATCCGATTCGTCAGGGGGAGGACGAAGTGATCAAGCCGGAAGACTTGACCGAGGTCGAGCGCCAGGTCGCGGGCGCCTATGCGGGCGGCACCGAGTTCGACCTGACCGGGCAGAGCGTGCGGGGCGAGGTGCTCACCGGTCTGCTGACCGGCATGTACCGCGTGCCGCGCAAGGGACTACCCGCTCTGCGCCTCCGCAACGCGCGGATCACCGGCAGGTTCGAGCTGGAGGGCACCCGTGTCACGCGGGTCATCGACCTCACCCACTGCACGTTCGAGCAGCCGCTCGACCTCCGGATGGCCCGCCTCATCGGGCTCAGACTGCGCGGCACCCGCGTTCCCGGGCTGCAGGGCCGCAACCTCCGGGTCTTCAGCGACCTCGTCCTCGAGGCCGGCTTCACCTGCACCGGCACGGTCGACCTCACCGACGCCGCCGTCGACGGCACGCTCCGGCTCGCCGGTGCGGTGCTGCGTTCCGAGACCGCGCACGCGTTCCTCGGCGCCCGCCTGCGGGTCAGCGGATCCGTCCAGGCCATCGCCATGCGCGCCAACGGAGAGGTCAGGTTCCGTGGCGCCACGATCGGCGGCAGCGTCCACCTCGGCGGCGCGCGGCTGATCAACACCGGCCAGGACGCGCTGGAGGCGTCCGGACTGGTCGTCGCCGGCAACGTCTTCTGCAACTCCGAGGGCGGCCGCTTCACCGCGGACGGGCGGGTGCTGCTCGACGGCGCCCGCGTCGGCGGCAACCTCGAGTTCACCGGCGCCCGCCTGAACTCGAGCCACCGCGTCGACAACCAGGTGCTGGTCCTGCCGCACGGGCTGGCCGACGAGGCGGCGACGCTGGTGGCCGACCGCGTCAGGGTCGAGGGCAACGTCGAGCTCGACAACGGCTTCACCTCCAACGGCACGGTCCGGCTGCCGAACGCGATCGTCGGCGGTTACCTGAGGCTGTCCGGCGCGGTGATCGGCCCGCGCGACATCGCCGAGGAACTGGCCGGCGACGTCACCAACCGGATCCCCGTCGCCATCCACGCGGACGGCATGCAGGTCAGAGGTGACGTCGAAGCCCGCAGCGCGGCCAACAACGGAGGCTCGCGCACCCCGCCGTTGCAGACCTACGGCCAGGTCCGGTTGTCGAACGCGCAGATCCAGGGCAGCGCCAGCATGTCCGGCGTCTCGCTGCACGGCCCCGGCATCGACGTGCTGTTCGCCGACCGCCTCCAGATAGGCGGCACCCTCTTCCTGCGCGAGCTGAAGGCCAAGGGCTCGATCCGGCTGCAGAACGCGACCATCGGCTCCACCCTCGACATGTCCGGCGCCGAACTGACGCTCCCGCGGTTGCGAGGGAACGGCACGCAGAAGCCGTCACTGGACGCCCGCGCCATCACGATCGGCAAGGACCTCCTGTGCAGCCGCGGGTTCACCGCGGTCGGCGGTGTGCGGATCCGGCTGGGCGAGGTCGGCAAGATGGCGACGTTCAGCGACTCGCACCTCGGCTCGACCTCCGCGGACATCGCCCTGAACGCGTACGGCCTCACGGTGCACCAGTTCCGCCTGCACATCCCGGAAGGCCAGCAGCCCAAGGGCAAGGTCGTGCTGAGCCGCCTCAAGGCCGTGTCGGTGACCGACGGGCCGGGGCTGTGGGACGCCGAGGGCGGTGTCGCCGTGGACGACTTCGAGTTCGCCGGCATCACCGCCGACCCGGACGTGCCGGTGGAGACGCGGTTGAGGTGGTTGCTCAAGGTGCAGCCGGACTTCGCGCCCGGACCGTACGAGCAGCTCGCCGCCGTCTACCAGCAGGGCGGCGAGGAGGAGCTCGCGCAGAAGGTCCAGCTGGAGAAGCAACGCCGCCGCTACTCCGAGCTCGGCAAGGCGGGCCGGGTCTGGGGCGCGGTGCAGCGGTGGACGGTCGGCTACGGCTACCGGCCGTGGCTCGCGATCTGCTGGCTCGGCGTCTTCTGGCTGTTCGGCGCGCTGTGGTTCAACTGGCATCCGATGGTCAAGCTCAACTCCGACGAGGACCCGGTCTGGAACGCCTGGCTGCTCGCGCTCGACCTGCTGATCCCGATCATCGACTTCGGCCACGACGGGAAGTGGCAGTTCACGGGCGCCTCGCAGTGGATCTCGTCGCTGCTCGTCGCCGTGGGCTGGGTGCTCGCGTCGACCGCCGCCGCGGGAGCGGCCCGCGTGCTGAAACGGGTCTGAGCCCAGGCGGCCGCGTTCACACGATGTAGTTAACCGAGCGCTCAGAGCGTGCATTCGCGGCCGAGGGACTGGCAGAGTCGCCGACGTCGACTTGATCAGCTTGATCGTCGGCGAATCCCTTGAGTGCCACCGAGTAGTGAGGTTCCTGCCTTGTCCGCTGGTCTGCGAGCGAAGACGGGAGCGAACGGCATCCGCCGGTTCGCCACCCGAGCGCTGCTCGCTGTCGGCGGTGCGATCGCGGGTACCGCAGTTGCCTGGGCGCTCACGACGTCCTCGGCGCAGGCCGCGGAAGACGCGCAGCAGTTCGACGTCGTCAGCACCCTCGTCGCCAGCACGGACGAGAAGCTGCCGGCCGTCGTTCCCGCTGCCGAGGCAGTGCACAAGATCGACGAGTCGTTGCGCGCCGAGCACCAGAAGGCTCGCGCCGCACTGCCGGACATGCAGGTCCCCCAAGCGGTCGAGAAGATCGCCGAGCGGATCCTGCCCCAGGTCACCAGGGTCGGTCAGTCCGAATCCGCCGCCACTGAGCGGGCGATGGACGTGACGTTCCCGGAGATCCCGGCTCCGGCCACCAACGCCGGGCAGTCGCCGGCACCGGTGGCCTCGAAGCTCGCCGGCCCCACCGGTGCTTCGTGGACGGATCTGTTGGAGCACAACGACTTCGTTGTGCCCTCCGAGCAGAGTCCGTCCTTGCCCAGCAACCCGTTCCCGAAGCTGCCCGTCCCGGCCCCCGCGCCGGTGCACTGCACTTCGTGCTCCGACGGTTCTGGCTCTGCCAAGGGCAGCATGTTCGCTGCCCTCGCTGCGTCCGGCAACGCTCACGGCACCTCGGTGGCGCGCGCTCTCGCGCCGTCCACCGACGAGGTCACCGTGACGCCGGGCAAGCAGCCCGGTATCAACCCCGACTGATTCCAGCGCGCGGTCCGCGACAGCCCTCTCCCCTGGCTGTCCGGAAGTCGACCGTCGCGCTTTTTCTTGCGCTCCTTCCGGTCGATCACCGCGTGCGACTCCCCCGGTGATGACGCGCCCTCCCCTGCGCGTCCGGCCTCGCCCCATGAACACCCGTCGTCGAGACGGGAAATTCGAAGAAGGAGATCTAATGCAGACCTGGGCAAAGCGCGGACTTCAGACCGCGTTTGTCACTGGTGGTTTGCTGATGCTCGGTACGGGCATCGCTTCTGCTCAGGAGAACGTCGACCCGGACGCCGCCCCGTCGCCGGTCGACATCGCGGCCTCGGTTCCGATCAAGGCCGACCAGAACAAGCTGGCGACGCCGGCCAGGGAAGTCACGGTCCCGAAGGTCGACCGGACCGTCAGCACCAACCACGTCACCGACATGGTGCCCACCCGCACGGCCGCACCCGCCGCCCACCCGCTGATCCGCCAGGCAAGCAATCGTGTGCAGGGCACCGCGATGCAGAACACGGTGCGCGGCAACAGGATCCAGGGACACCTCGATGTCCCGATCAACATCTGCGGCAACGCGATCGCGGTTCTCGCCAACACCGAGGCGTCCGCTGACTGCTCGCAGCCCATGCACCGCAACGGCGTCATCGTCACCGACGGCGCGGGCCAGTCCCTCGCCGGCAACGTCGTCGCCGTCAACCACGCGCTGCCCGTCCAGATGACCGGCAACGCGGTCGCGGCCGGTGGCAACGCCCGCACCAACACCACCGCCGAGCAGACGTCCACGACCGGCGGCGACATCACCACCAACGGTGAGAAGGGTGCCCTCGCCGGCAACGTCATCGCCGAGCAGGGCGCGACCCCGGTCCAGGTCACCGGCAACGGTGTGGCCGCGGTCGGCATCGCCGAGGCCCACTCGGCCGCCAACACGTTCTCCTCGGCCGAGGGCAAGATCCTCACCGGCGGCAAGAGCGGTTCGATCTCCGGCAACGCCGTGCCGATCCCGCTGGCCCCGCTGTTCGAGGTCAACGGCAACTCGGCCGCCGCCGGCGGCAACGCCACCACCGACTCGGTGCAGACCGGCACCGCCATCGCGGGCGGCAAGACCGCCACCAACGGCGACCCCGCCACGCTCGCCGGCAACGTCCTCGCGCCCGCGCTCGCCGGCCCGATCACGGTCGACGACAACGCCGCCGCCGCCGGCGGCAACGCGACCGCCGTGAGCGACACGTCCAACTGGTCGGACGCCGGTGGCGTCATCTACACCACCGGTCACGGCTCCACGGCGTCCGGCAACGTCGGCGGCGTGCCGATCTCGCTCCCCGCTTCGGTGGGTGGCAACGGCGCGTCCGTGGTCGGCAACGCGCTGACCGACCACACCAACGAGGCGAACTCGAACGCCGGTGGCGACGTCTTCACCCTCGGCGACAAGTCGGTGCTGTCCGGCAACATCGCCGACGTTCCCCCGGCCACGGCCGTGGACGGGTGCGGCAACGGTGCGACCGTGGCCGGCCAGGCCGCGGGCACCTGCATCAACGACGTCAACTCCAAGACCGGCGGCTACCAGGGCACGTCCGGCAACGACTCGGTCCTGTCCGGCAACCTGGCGCAGACCCCCCTTGCCACCCCTGCCGAGGTCTACGGTGTCGCCGGCGCGGTCGGCGGCCAGGCCTCCGGTTCGGCCGACGAGACCAAGGACGTCCGCTCCAGTGGTCAGCCGAACACCCAGGACGACCACGGCACGGTCTCCAGCAACATCGTGACCGTCCCCACCGCCGCCGCGCCGCAGGTCTTCGCGGTCACCGCCGGCGTGGTGGGCAACACGTCGTCCGACACGTCGAACGACACGTCGGTCATCGCGGGCGACGCGCCCAAGGCCTACGGCAAGAAGAGCTCGGCGTCGGGCAACATCGTCCAGGTCCCGACCTCGACGCCGGCCCAGGTCTTCGCCGACGGTGTCACCCTGGTCGGCAACAACGTCACCACGGGCGACAACGCCACCAGCATGAAGGCGGGCGGCGACGCTCTCACCACCGGTGAGCAGGGTTCCATCGCCGGCAACGCGATCTCGACTCCGGTCGCGACCGGCACCCAGGTGCTCGGCTGGTCGGTCGGCGGCGGCAGCAACGTCGACGCCTTCTCCACCAACGACCTCGACTCGGTCGCCGGTGGCAACGTCAAGAGCAACGGTGACGGCGGTTCGGTCGCCGGCAACCTGATCGGTGTGCAGCCGGCCGTGCTTCCCGCGGTTCCGGGCAACACCTTCTCCGCGGCGGGCATCACCAACTCCGACGTGGTCAGCGACACCAAGGTCGTGTCCGGCGCGGACAGCCAGACGAACGCCGACGACGCGTCCCTCTCCGGCAACCTGGTCCACGTCCCCGCCAACGCCTTCGCCGGCGCTTACGCGAACGCGGTGGCGCTGGCGGGCAACGCCACGACCATCACCGACGAGACGTCGCACACCGAAGCGGGTGGCGACATGGTCACGGACGGCAGCGGACCGCTGACCGCCCGCGAGATGACCGTTCCGGTCGAGACGGCGTTCGAGCTCGCGCGCATCCCCGTCGAGGTCGTCGGCCAGGCGACCACGCTGGGCACGAGCGACGACACCCAGCTCACCGGCGAGGACGAGGGCACCCTGCGTGCCACGCAGCTCAAGGGCCTCGAGCTCCCCAAGGGCGTCGACAGCCTGATGAAGGCCAACGAGGTTCCGGCGTTCCACGGCCTCAACACGCTGCCCTTGAACCAGCTGCCTCTGGGCAAGCTGCCCATTGGTCAGCTGCCCATTGGCCAGCTCCCTGTCGGCCAGCTTCCGGTTGGCCAGCTCCCTGTGGGTCAGTTGCCCATCGGCCAGCTGCCCGTGAACAAGCTGACCAGCCCGACCGGTCTCAAGAGCGTGACCGGCCAGCTGCCCGTGGGCCAGTTGCCGGTTGGCAAGCTGCCCGTCGGCAAGCTGCCCGTTGGTCAGCTGCCCAGCCCGGCCGGCCTCAAGACCGTCACCGGCAAGCTGCCCACCTCGGCTCTGCCCGGTGCGGCGCGGGAGCGTTCCTCCCTGCCGCTGAACGGTGGCACCGCCGGCATCACGCCGAACGTCCAGGGTCTGCCCCTGGGCCAGGTGCTGGACGCCGTGACGCGCCTGGTCCCGGCCGGCGCCACCCAGCGCTCGCTGCCGTCCCTCCCGGTGACCGCCCCGGCCCTGCCGGTGCCGGTGCAGCTGCCCGCTCTGCCGACCGAGCGTTCGCTGCCCGCGCTGCCGATCGACGGCCCGGCCTCCCTCTCGGGCCTGAGCGTGAACCCGACCCAGGGCCTGGTGCCGCAGGCCGGGGAGCGCTCGCTCCCGCAGCTGCCGATGGACGCTCCGGCGCTCGCCATGATCGACCCGGCCAACCTGTTCCAGAAGGTGACCGGCTCCCTGTAACACCCCGCTGGTTGTAACACCCTCCCCGGTAAGAAACTGAGCCCCGGCGACACACCCGTGTCGCCGGGGCTCAGTGCCGTGTGGGGGGTGTCTCCGCTGTCGCGAGCACCTCGCCCGGTTCCGCGTCACCATCGCTCGTGACCCAGTGGACGTGCGGACCTTCTCCGACCAGTTGCCTGATCAACTCCGCGACCGGCGACCCGTCCCCGAAGTCGTGCTCGGCCAGGACCGCCAGAACCGAGTCGCCGTACCGGGCGACCGTGAAGTCCGGCCGCAACCCCGCGCGCAACACCTTCGCCGCACCCAGCACGTCGGCAGGTCCCGTGACCAGAACCAGCGTCACGAGCGTGCCGCGCGTGCGGGCGCGGATCAGCGACTGCTCCAGGCGGTCGAGCAGCAGCGCGTGTCCGGGCAGGCCCGTGAGCGGGTCGTGCAGCACAGTCCGGTTCTAGCCGAGGCGTGGCCCGTTGACCAGCACCGCACGGGTGAGGCCAACCGACCTTATGAGCATCAGTCGCCTCGCTCAGGCCACCGGCGCCGGAACGGCCTTCTCGGCCGCGCGACTGGTCTCCTCCCAGGCGGCCCAGGTCTCCATGCGCCGCCGCGAGATGTCGAACGCGACGTCGTAGACCATGCTGCCCAGCAGAAGCCGCAGCGGCGGTTCGTCACTCGCGACCAGCTTCATCACCGCCTCGGCGGCCAACCGCGGTTCGCTGTCGACCGACCCTTCCGCCCACTGCTTCTCCAGCTCCGCACGCAGACCGTCGTAAGCGGGGTTCGGTTCGGTCGCCCTGCTGCTCGTGTACAGGTCCGTCCAGTAACCGCCCGGCTGGACGATGGTGACCTTGACGCCGAACTGCGCGGCCTCCGCGGCGAGCGCTTCGCTCATGCCCTCCAGCGCGAACTTGCTGGCGCTGTAAAGCCCGGTGCTCGGGAAGCCACCGAGCGCGCCGATGCTGGAGATCTGCAGGACGTGCCCGCCCTTGTTCTTCCGCAGGTGCGGCATGACCGCCTGACTGACCCACAGCGCACCGAAGAAGTTGAGCTCCAACTGAGCGCGCGCCTCGGCTTCACTGAACTCCTCCACCATCCCCGCGAACAACGCCCCGGCGTTGTTGACGACGACGTCGAGCCGGCCGAAGTGCCCGACCGCCTCCCCGACGACGTCGAACACCTTCGCCCGGTCGGTCACGTCGAGGCTGATCGCGAGCAACCGCTCCGGGTGCTGTGCGACGAGATCGTCAAGCGGCCCGACATCGCGCGCCACACCTACGACCCGGTCACCCGCGGCGAGCGCGGCCTCGGTGAAGGCTCGGCCAAGACCACGGCTGGCACCAGTGACGAACCAGACCCGTGAGCTCCTTGAGGCTTCCAACGTCTTCCCCCATCGTCGCGAGACGAACCGTCTCGTCTCGTCTGAGCGATAGGATGCACCGCCGCTGGTGCCGTGTCAAGACGGACCGTCTCGTCTCGTCATGGGCTAAATTCATCCCGTGCCCACGAAAGCCGTCCCAGACCCCGGCCGCCGCAGCGAGACCGCGCGCCGAGCCATCCTCACCGCCGCCATCGACCTGGTCGGTGAGGTCGGGTACAAGAAGCTCAGCATCGAAGGCATCGCCCAGGCCGCCGGAGTCGGCAAGCAGACGATCTACCGCTGGTGGTCGTCGAAGGGCACGCTGCTCTTCGACGCCTTCCTCACCCTCGCCGGCGAGGGCGAAGCCGCCGCTCTGCCCGACACCGGCGACCTGGCAGCCGACCTGAAACTCGTCCTGCGCGCCACGGTCGACGAGCTGAACGACCCGCGCTTCGACCAGGCCATGCGCGCCATGCACGTGGAGATCGTCAACGACCACCTCCTCGCCGCCGACTACCAGCTGCGCCTGGACCAGCCGATGCGCGAGCTGAAGAAGAACCGCCTGCGCGCCGCCCAGCAGGTGGGCCAGCTGGCCGCGGACATCGACCTCGACGTGGCGGTCGACATGATCTGGGGGCCGATCCTCAACCGGTGGCTGCACCGGACCGGGCCGTTGACCAAGGAGTACGCGGACCAGGTGGTGGACACGGCGCTGCGCGGCATCGAGCCTCGCCAGGCCTGAACCTGGGTCACCTGAGCACCGAAGGTGCCTGCGCACTCGTGTTCGTGGACCTGTCCACCGACGTGCCGGCCTTCTACGTGACACCACCCGACGTCGAACGCGGCGACGTCGAGCGGCACCCCGATGCTTGGGACAGGTTCGATGCCTAGCGCCCCTCGACGGTCGTGGCTCCATGCGCGCGAGGGATCACCGGCTGGCGGCCGAACTGTTCGCCCACTCGATCACGGCGATGATCTGCCGGAGGCACAGGGGCCGACGCGAGGTGCGGCCTTGGCTCCTGCGGCTGCCAGGTGGCTGACCCGGCTGCCACCAGCACGACTCATGGCTTGCGGAACTGCTCCACCAGCGCTGCGTAGCCGCTGGCGCCGTGGCCGACGGCCGCCGCTCGCTCGGCCAGTGCCTTGACGAGTTTCGTCAGTTCGGTGTTGATGCCGAGCGACTCGCTCTCCTCGACCACATGTGTCATCGCCGCCAGGTGGGTGTCGATGGTGCCGTCGTCGGCCGGGTAGGTGCCGTTGTCGGCCTGCCGCGCGTAGTTCGGCAGCCAGCCGGCCACCGTGTCGATCGCCGTCCGTGCGATGGGGAGGTACGCCGTGGCGGACACGCCGGCCGTGCCGAGGATCGCGGCGGCGTTGAGGAAACCGTCGAGCATGCCCCACATGAGGACGAGCGTGGCCATCTCGTGCGTGGCCGACAGTCCGGGGTCGTCGCCGAGGTGGAGGCCTGTGCCGAGGCTGTCCAATGTGGACTTATGGGCGTCGTACAGCGATCGTGGCCCGCTGTAGGCGAGCACGGCCTCGGCCGTGCCGACGGCCTCCGGGACGGCCATGATCCCGCCGTCGAGGTAGCCGCCGCCGCGGCGTGCCACCTCCTCGGCGAGCGCTCTGGCGCGTGAGGGCCTGCCCGAGGTCAGGTTCACCACGACCCGACCGTCGAGCGGTTCTTCGAGGACGTTCGCCACGGCGTCGTAGTCCGACACGCAGACCACCACGAGCGGGGCGGCCGCGATCGCGGCCGCCGGGGACTCGGCGAGCGTCGCGCCCCTGGCCACGAGATCGTGAGCCTTAGCCGTCGTGCGGTTCCACACGGTCGTCGGGTGTCCCGCGCGCAGGAACGTCCCGGCGAGGGCGCCGCCCATCAGTCCGAGGCCGAGAACCGTGACGGGTGTGCCGGTGTGCATCATGTGCTCCTTTTCTGCTCGGTGGCACAATCGTCAACCTTCACACCGGTATGAAGGTCAAGGGGGAAATCGCGTGCTGATCGGGGAGCTGAGTCGGCGGACCGGGGTGAACGCGCACCAACTGCGGTACTACAAGGCGCAGGGTCTGCTGGTGCCCGACCGTGGCGGCAACGGCTACCGCGAGTACGGCGACGACGCCGTGCTGGCCGTGGCCCAGATCAGGAAACTGCTCGATGCCGGGCTGTCGACCCAGGAGATCGGCTACCTCCAGCCATGCGTCACCGGCGCGGCCCCCGACCTGAAGCCCTGCCCGGAGACCCTGGACCTGCTGCGGGCCCGCATCGCCGGACTGGACGAGCAGATCGACATGCTCGTCCAGTCTCGCCAGACATTGCGGGACTACCTGGCGGCCACGGAACGGCGGATGGCTGGCTGACCTCGCCTGAAACGACATCGTTACGACACCGTTCGTGGAAACTACGAAAATCGGCCGAAAGACACCACAACGGCGCGTCGGCGTCAGGCGCTGTACGCCTTATCACCTCGTGCGACGTCAAATGGGTCGATTTGTCGGCGAGTAGGTTGACCGCCCCATTGGCGCGTTCGACGTGGTTCGAGCGTCGATAGCTGACCGTTGCAGCTACGTCGGCATGGCGGCGACACCACCCAGGCGACCCAGTCTCAGCCGTGCTTCAGAAAGGAAGTCGAGATGAAGCAATTCCCGAGAAGATGAAGTCAGGGTTGAGACCTACACCGGGTCGGCTCAGGTCTGGGCCAGGTCGGTGAAGCGGCTGTAGTGCAGCTGGTGCGCCACGGTGATGGTGGCGGTCGGACCGGCGCGGTGCTTGGCGATGATCAGGTCGGCCTCGCCGGCGCGCGGGTCGTCGCGTTCCCAGGCGTCCGGACGGTTGATCAGGATGACCATGTCGGCGTCCTGTTCGAGGGAGCCGGACTCGCGGAGGTCGGAGAGCATCGGGCGCTTGTCGGTGCGTTGCTCGGGGCCTCGGTTCAGCTGGGAGATCGCGATGACCGGGACCTCCAGCTCCTTGGCGATCAGCTTCAGGTTTCGGGAGAACTCCGAGACCTCCTGCTGGCGTGACTCGGTCCTCTTGCCCGACGACATCAGCTGAAGGTAGTCGACGACGACGAGTTTGAGGTCGTGGCGCTGCTTGAGGCGGCGGGCCTTGGCGCGGATCTCCATCATCGTGAGGTTCGGGCTGTCGTCGACGAACAGGGGGGCCTCGCTGATCTCGCTCATCCGGCGGGCCAGGCGGGTCCAGTCGTCGTCGCTCATCTTGCCGCCGCGCATGTCGCCGAGGCGGATGCGGGCCTCGGCGGAGAGCATGCGCATCACGATCTCGGTGCGGCTCATCTCCAGGCTGAAGATGGCGCTGGTCAGGCCGTGCTTCACCGAGCACGACCTGGCGAAGTCGAGGCCCAGCGTCGAGTTGTGGGTCGGGATCATCGTCTCGCCCGCGAGGTACAGGTGGTCGTGGTTGTCGACCTCCACGCACCGGACCGGCACGGAGGCGACCGGGCGCACCGCGAGGATCTCCACCTGGGCGTGCTGGCCGAGGCCCGCGAGCAGCTCGTCGACGTCGCGGCGCAGGCGGGCGAAGCGGCCGTCGATCTGCAGCGCCGCCAGCAGTTCCTCGCGCTGCTTGCGGGACGCGCGCAGGTACGCGGCGGGGATGTGCGGGTCGTCGGCCAGGTCGAGCTCCTTGGCGACGCGCAGTTCGTCGTCCGTCAGCTCGAGGTCGCCCAGGCCGGAGAGGAACAGGCCGAGCGCGCGGGGCGAGAGCGGCAGCGGGGCCGCGGGCAGGTCCCACGCGGCGGACATGCGGATGAACTGGCGGCACAGGCCGGAGCGCTCGAACAGCTGCGCGGTCGTGCGGATCGCCCAGAAGCCGCCGGTCTCGCTGCACGACTCCGTCAGCCACTGGTGCTCGGCGTCGGCCACGATCACCGCGCCGTCGGAGAACTCGACCTCGAAGCACGGGCGGCCCGTCATCACCTCGGTCGCGGCGACCACGCGCGTCGGGCGGCCGTCCGCGCCGATCAGGTACGAGCCGACCTCGACGGCACCCATGGTCGTCCAGCCGGACGGGGTGGGCAGCGGGGTGTCGAGCGCCAGCGCCTTGCCGACGCCGGGGCGGGCGGCGACGATGATCATCTGGCCGCCGTGCAGGCCGTTCGTGAGCTCGTCGAGGTCGGCGAAGCCGGTGGGGATGCCCTGCGAGATGCCGCCGCGGGACGCGATCGCGTCGATCTCGTCCATCGTGGGCTGGAGCAGGTCCTCCAGCGCGACGTAGTCCTCGGTCGTGCGGCGGTCGGTGACCTCGTAGATCGCGGCCTGCGCGCGGTCGACCACCTCGTCGACGTCCGCGCCCTCGGCGCCGTTGTAACCGAGCTGCACGATGCGCGTGCCCGCCTCGACCAGGCGGCGCAGCACCGCCTTCTCGGCCACGATCTCGGCGTAGTAGCCGGCGTTCGCGGCCGTCGGCACCGTCGCGATCAACGTGTGCAGGTACGGCGCGCCACCCACGCGCAGCAGCTCGCCGCGGCGTTCGAGCTCCGCCGAGATAGTGATCGGGTCGGCCGGCTCGCCGCGGCCGTACAGGTCGAGGATGCAGTCGTAGATCGCCTGGTGGGCCGGGCGGTAGAAGTCGTTCGGCGCGAGCGCCTCGATGACGTCCGCGATGGCGTCCTTGGACAGCAGCATGCCGCCCAGCACCGACTGCTCGGCGGCGAGGTCCTGGGGCGGCTGACGCTCGAATGCGGGCTCCGCCATGCCCCGGTCGTCCACGAGCGCCACTGCTGAATCACCCCTGCGAAGAGTCGAGAGCCGGTGCCTGGTCCCCTAGTTGTACAGCGCGGCACCGACAATTTCGGGCGGCCACGCTGTGCGATGACGTCGCCCTGCCGCGACGCTAGAGGGACCCGTCCGGAGCAAGCAAACCAGCGTGTGGATCGCCCTGTGGACAACTGGGGGACAACCTGTGGATGCTTGCTCATAGGGGTCGTGGAGCTGGGGACAACCTGTTGACAACCGGTGGAGTGACAGAAGTAACTGCAGCTCAGTGGCTGTGCACAAGTTGTGGAAAAAGTTGTGCGCCACACCGTCGGCGTGTCGCAAAAAACACCTTCGTCGGCGTGTCGCCATCACGCTGAACGACTGGTTTATCCACAGGACGTGGACAGGGCGACACTGCTCCTAACGAGCGAAAGCGCCACCCACCCGGAGCATTCCGGGTAGGCGGCGCTTCAGCAAGCTGAACCCCGTTTTCCGCAACGCGGGGGCCCTACGTTTCCCTCAAGGAAACGCGGGGCCCCCGCGTTACGTGAGAAGCAGGGACTTACTCGCCGGCCGTGACGTCGACCGGCAGGGCGACGGTGACCTCGGGGTGGAGGCGAACCGTGACCGAGTGCTTGCCGGTGGTCTTGATGTGACCCGGCAGCTCGATGGCGCGCTTGTCCAGGGCCGGACCACCGGCGGACTTGACGGCAGCCGCCACGTCCGACGCGGTGACCGAGCCGAACAGCTTGGTGCTGCCGGCGGCGGCCTTGGCCTTGAGCGTCACGGAGAGACCCTCGAGCGCGGTCTTGATCTCCTTGGCGTGGTCCAGGTCGCGCACGCGGCGGGTGTCCTGCGCGCGGGTGATGACCTGGATCTGCTTCTGCGCACCGCGGGTCGCGACGATCGCGAGACCACGCGGGAGCAGGTAGTTGCGGCCGTAGCCGTCCTTGACCTCGACGATGTCGCCGGGAGCGCCGAGGCCGGAAACGTCAGCGGTGAGGATGAGCTTCATCGCGGTGTCTCCTTTCCTTAGCGAGCGGTCGAGGTGTAGGGCAGCAGGGCCATCTCACGGGCGTTCTTCACGGCAACAGCGACGTCGCGCTGGTGCTGCGAGCAGTTGCCCGTGACGCGGCGGGCACGGATCTTGCCGCGGTCGGAGATGAACTTGCGGAGCAGCGTCGTGTCCTTGTAGTCGATCAGCGACGCGCTCTTGTCCTTGCAGAAGGCGCAGACCTTCTTCTTGGGCTTGCGCACAGGCGGCTTGGCCATGTGTCTCTAACTCCTGAATACGCGATGAGTGAAGTACTGGATGACCGGTGCTGTCGGTCTAGAAGGGGGGCTCGTCGGCGAAGCCACCAGAGCCGGCCGGCGGGGCGGAACCCCACGGGTCGTCTGCCGGCGCGCCGCCGCCACCGCCGCGAGACTGCTGACCGCCGCCGCCGCCGAAGCCGCCGCCACCGCCGCCGTCTCCACGGCTGACCTTGTTGACCTTCGCGGTCGCGTAGCGCAGCGAGGGGCCGATCTCGTCGACCTCCAGCTCCACGACAGTGCGCTTCTCGCCTTCCTTCGTCTCGAAGGAACGCTGGCGCAACCGTCCGGAGACGAGCACTCGCGAACCGCGGGTGAGCGACTCGGCCACGTTCTCGGCGACCTGCCGCCACACGTTGCACCGCAGGAACAGCGCCTCGCCGTCCTTCCACTCGCCCGACTGCTTGTCGAACGTGCGGGGTGTGGAGGCGACCGTGAAGCTGGCCACCGCCGCACCGGACTGGGTAAAGCGCAGTTCGGGGTCGGCAGTCAGGTTCCCGACCACCGTGATCGTCGTCTCACCAGCCATGTCTTGGGAGCTCCCCTGGATCGAGGTTCGTCAGGCCCTGGCGGCGGCCTTGGCCGCCGACTTGGCCGACTTGGCGTCCGACTTGGCCGCAGCCTTGGCGGCCAACTTGGCAGCCTTGGCGGGCTCGCGGCGCAGGACCTTCGTCCGGAGCACCGTCTCCTGCAGACCGAGCTGGCGGTCCAGTTCCTTCACCGCTTCAGGCGTCGAGGTCAGGTCGAGCACCGCGTAGATGCCCTCGCTGTTCTTGTTGATCTCGAAGCTCAACCGGCGCTTGCCCCAAACTTCGACCTTCTCAACGTTGCCACCAGTGGTTTTGATGACGTTGAGGAACGTGTCGAGAGACGGCGCGATCGTGCGCTCGTCGAGACTGGGGTCGAGGATGACCATCACTTCGTAATGACGCATGAGGACCACTCACCTCCTGTGGACTCGCGGCCACGGGCTTTCCGTGGCAGGAGGGTCGTCGCGTCAGCAACTGACAAAGGTTAACAGAGCGCGTCCGGCGACTACGCAGGGGTGCGGCGAAGCACCCAGGTCCGCACCAGCGCACCCGTCACCAGGGCCAGCATCAGCACCGCGACCAGCACCGGAGCACCGACGCCGCCGGGACCGCCCAGCCTGGGCAACGCCGTCGCGCGGCCGGCCGCCTGCACCGAGTCGCCCTCGATGCCGGTGCCGTTGGACGCGCGCGGCACCTGCGAGCCGTACCGCACGCCGGGCGACGGCGAGTACAGGCCGGGCATCGCGAACGGCAGCGAGCCGTAGCTGAACAGCGGCACGCGGCCGAAGTTCGAGCCGATCGGGTAGAGGGAGAAGTCGCGGTTGCTCGGCGCGCCCGCACCCGTGCCGGGCAGGCCGGGAGAGGTGCCGGGGTGCGTACCGGGCTGGCCGGGCGGCGTGCCGGGCTGGGGCTGCTGACCGGGCGGTTTCGGCGCGCCGGGCAGTGAGCCGACGGCCTGTTGTGAGGCGTCGCCGACCGCCTTGGCGCCGTCCTGAACGGGCGCGACGGCCTGGTTCACGCCGGTCACCGTCACCTGGCAGCCCTGCGTGAGGGTCGCGCGCACGGTCTTGTCGAGGGTGCCGAGGATCGGTCCGAGCAGGGGCAGCTTCTGCAGCTCCGCCATCACCGCGTTCGCGATCGTCGCACCGCTGATGGTCGTCGTGCCGACCTGCACCGCGCCGATCGGCATGGGCTTGGCCTGCGCGAACGCCTGCTTGAACGGCTCGGCGAGCGGCGGTCCCAGCAGCGGGACGGCGCGCACGAGGTCCGTGACGGGCTGGGTGACGGCGGCGGGGCTGAGGGACACGGGCGTGCCGGGCACACCCTGCACGGACGTGGCGCAACTGCCCACGACGATGGGTTCCGCGGCTGTGGCGGAGGTGCTGCCCACAGAGGCGGAAGCCAGCGTCAGAAGCGTCGCGGCGGTGACGCTCAGCAGTCGCATGCCGACCCCTTTCCTACTCCCTAGTAACGACCGTAGGTCCTGGTGGTGACGTAGACCATCCCCAGTTTTTTCAGTTACTCCTATCGGCGGCGGCTGTGATGGCGTCATGGACGCCGTCTACCCTCCTGTTCATGCGCATCGGGGCCCATGTACGCGACGACGATCCGGTCGGCGCCGCGGCCGAACGCGGGGCCGAGGTCGTCCAGTTCTTCCTGGCTGATCCCCAGGGCTGGAAGAAGCCGAAACCCCACCCGCAGACGGAGGCACTGCTCGCCTCCGGCCTCGACGTGTTCGTCCACGCCCCGTACATGATCAACATCGCGTCGCTGAACAACAAGATCCGGATTCCGTCCAGGAAGAACGTGATCCAGCACGCGGAGGCCGCCGCCACCGTCGGCGCGCAGGGCCTGATCGTGCACGGCGGGCACGTCACGAAGGGCGAGGACCCGGCGGAGGGCTTCGCGAACTGGCGCAAGTTCTTCGAACGGCAGGTCGCCGAGGGCGGCTTCGCGGTCCCGATCCTGATCGAGAACACCGCGGGCGGCGAGAACGCCATGGCCCGCACGTTCGACTCCCTCAAGCTGCTCTGGGACGCGGTCGGCGAGTTCGGCGCGGGGTTCTGCCTCGACACCTGCCACGCGTTCGCCGCCGGTGAGGACCTCGTCGGCATCGTCGACCGGGTCAAGGCGATCACCGGCCGCATCGACCTCGTACACCTCAACAGCTCGCGCGACGAGTTCGGCTCCTCGCGCGACCGGCACGACAACATCAAGACCGGCACCATCGACGCGGACCAGCTGGCGGCCGTGGCCGCCAGTGCCGGATGCCCCGTCGTGGTGGAGACTCCGGACGAGGGCCAGGCAGACGACATCGCCTTCCTGCGCGACCGCGCCGGCCGGTGAAGACCGTGCACGAGGTGGTGAGCGTGACGCCCGAGCGAGGCGACGCCCGGCGTTTCGTCAACCGCTTCGGCAAGCCCGCCGCCGTCGTGCTCGTGCTGCTCTGCGGGTTCACGCTGCTGCTGGGCTTCGTCAACAAGGACCGCTGCACCGGTCCCGCGTTCGACCAGTGGGGCCGCACGCAGCCCGACTACGACGAACGCAACAAGGAAGACGTCTGCTACTCCGACATCCAGCACCTCTGGATCGGGCGCGACATCGACCGCCACGTCTTCCCGTACGTCGACGGCGGCATCAACAAGGACGGCATCCTCGTCGGCGGCTCGGTCGAGTACCCGGTGCTCTCCGGCCTGCTCATCTGGGCGGGCGCGATCTTCGCGCACAACGACGCGGAGTACCTGCTCTACTCGTCGCTGCTGATGGCGCCGTTCGGCCTGCTCACGGGCTGGTTGCTGGGCAAGCTCGCCCGCTGGCGCGCGTTGCTGTGGGCGATCGGGCCACCGTTGATCCTCTACGCCTTCCACAACTGGGACCTGCCGGTCGTCCTGTGCTCGGTCGCCGCGGTCTTCGTGGTGCACCGGTGGAACAGACCGCTGGTCGAACGGGCCACCGTCGCGTCCGTGCTGCTGGGGCTCGGGTTCGCGTTCAAGGTCTACCCGGCGGCCTTCGTGCTGCCGCTGATGCTCTTCGTCGCCACCGGCGGCTGGCGCGGCCAGGAGATGCCGGAGGGCAAGAAGGCCGACATCGCCGGCGCGGTCAAGGTCGGCCTCGCGTCGATCGTCACGGTCGTGCTGGTCAACCTGCCGTTCGCGGTCGCCGGCTACGAGGGCTGGCTCGCGTCGTTCGAGTTCCAGCAGCTGCGCCGGGTCGACATCACCACGAACTCGGTCTGGTACTGGGGCCTGCGGCCGTTCATCGGCGACGACGCGATGCAGTCGCTGGTCGGCGTCATCTCGCCGGTCGCGATCCTGGTCTCCTTCGCGATCGCCGCCGGCTACGGCTGGGTGCGCTTCCAGCGCGAGGGCAGCTACCCGTGGATCGCGGTGTCGGCCGCGATGCTGTGCGGCTTCATGCTGCTGCACAAGGTCCACTCGCCGCAGTACACGCTGTGGCTGGTGCCGTTCCTCGTGCTGCTGCGCGTGCGGCTGATGTGGGCGTACGTCTACTTCGTGGTCGACCTGGCGATGGGGATCGGGATCTTCCGCTGGTTCTGGGCGATCGAGTTCGGGCAGCCGGCCGGCATCTACGACAGCTTCTCCGCGCAGGCCGTGATGATCGGCGTGTGGGGCCGTGCGGCGCTGCTCGTCGCGCTGTTCGTGGTGTTCCTGAAGGCCAGGGACGTCACGGAGGATGACCACGAAGATCTGAAGTTCATCCGCGGAGCTGTAGCCGCGCGGAGGTGATCCGCCGCAGACTGCATCGGTGAGGGTGATCATCGCGCTGGCGTTGCTGCTGGCCTGTGGCGCCTCCGGCGTGCCGACGCGGTCGGAGGTGGTCCGCTGGCTGCCCGTGTGGCAGGCCGTGCCGACGCTCTCGGCCGCGGTGCCGGACCACGTCGTGCGCACGACGGTCGACCTCGCCGCGGGCGGCACGTCGGTCCGGGTTCGCCTGTCGAACCTGATGGGCATCAAGCCGGTCCGCGTCGAGCAGGTCACCGTCAAGGCGAACGGCGAGACGCGCGAGCTGACGTTCAACAGGTCCCGCGCCGTCACGATCAGCGCCCGCGCGGAGGTCCACAGCGACGCCGTGCGGCTGCCGGTCAGCACGACGCTGGAGATCAGCACACACGTCCCGAACGGCACACCGTGTCAGGCGCGCGCATGGCACACCATCACGTCGGCGCGCGCGTACGTCTGCCTGGTATCGGCGGTCGAGGTCGCGGGCTTCACGGCACCGGGCGCCGCAGTGATGCTCGGCGACTCGATCACCGAGGGGTACGCCGAGGGCAACTGGCCGTCGTTGGTCGAGAGCGACTACGCGGTGCTGAACGCGGGCATCGGCGGCAACGGCGTGGTGTTCGGCACCGCGCCGATGGTCACCCGTGTGTCTCGTGACGTCCTCTTCAGCGAAGAAGTGCGCAAGGTCGTGTTGCTCGGCGGCATCAACGACATCCAGCACGGCATCAGCGCCGAGAACATCATCGCGGGCATCCGCACCGTTCAACTGCGGTGCCGCAACGAGGGCGTGGAGTTCCACGTCGGCACCATCACGCCGTGGCGCGGCTGGATGACCTGGACCGAGGAGGGAGAACGGCAGCGCCAGGAGGTGAACGCGTGGATCCGCGCCACCTTCCCCGACGCCATCGACTTCGACGAGGCCGTGCGCGACCCCGCCGACCCGCTCAGACTGCGTCCGGAGTTCGACTCCGGTGATCACCTGCATCCGAACGCGACCGCATTCGATGCGATGGCTCGCCTCGTGCGGGTGTGACGATCTGCCGGTCCGGCGCATCGGCCAGGACACCCGCCAACGGGTCGTCGCCCGCCATCTGCACGAGGTCCCGCTCGGGGTGGTAGATCTCCCTCAGGATGACCACGCACAACGTGATGACGGCCGCGTCGCGCAGCAGCACGGCCCCGAGGAACCAGTCGATGGGCAGGCCCTTGTTGTCGGTGCCGAGGTAGAAGTACATGCGCGGCACCCACACCAGCGCGTCGACCGCCATCCAGGCCAGCAGCAGCTTCCAGCGCGGCAACGCCAGCACCGCCAGCGGCACCAGCCACAGCGAGTACTGCGGGCTCCACACCTTGTTCGTCAGCAGGAACGCCGCCACGACCAGGAAGCCGAGCTGCGCGAGTCTCGGCCTCGTCGGAGCTGAGAGGGCCACGTAGGCGATACCGGCGCAACAGGCGAGGAACAGCACCATGCTGACCGTGTTGAGCACCGTCGGCGGCTGCCCCTGCGTCAGCCCGGGGTCGAAGCCCTGCCACCCCGTCCACTGCATGAGGACGTTGTAGAGCGTGTCCGGGTCCGCGTTGCGTTCGGTGTTGAGGCGGAAGAACTCCTTCCACCCCGTGTGCGAGGCCGGGTTCAACGCGATCGGCGCGTTGACCAGCGCCCACGCGCCGATTGCCGACGCGGTGGTGGTGAGGCCCACCTTGATCCGGTTGGACCGCCAGCACAACAAGAGCAACGGCCCGAGAAGGAACAACGGGTAGAGCTTCGCCGCGCCGCCCAGCCCCAGCAGCACACCGGCGAGCACAGGCTTCTTCCGCGCCCACGCCAGCAGACCGGCCGTCGCGAACGCCGTCGCGATCGTGTCGAAGTTCGTGAACGCGTGGACGATGACCAACGGCGACACGGCGACGATGGCCGCGTCCCACATCCTGCGCCGCGCGATCCGAGCCACCGAGAACACCGTCACCAGCCACGCGACGGCCAGCCAGAACGCCGTGACGTTGAAGAACACGATCACGGTCATCGGCAGCCCCGGCACGAGCGCCACGAGCCCCTGCGCCACCCGCGCGTTCAGCCACATGAACAGGCCGGTGACCACCGGGTACTCCATGTACCGGACGTGCTCGGTCGGCTTGCCCTCGTCGTCCTTCCACGACGTGATGTACGGGAAGGCACCGCGCTGGTCGAGCCGTTCCGCGGTGTAGAGCGGCACGGTGTCGGAGTAGCACAGGGCGGTGAACTGCTTGCTGCCCCGCCAGTCCAGCTGCACGACGCCCTTGTCGTCGACGTACTGCTGGATGCACGGCGACTTCTGCACCCACCCCAGCGTCAGCGTGACCACGGCGAGCAGCAGGACCACCCGCAGGGCTGTCCAGAAGTAGTTCCGGCCGACCAGTGCGTGCTCGCCGAGCCGGCCGCCGAACGGTCTGCTCAGGCCGCGCGCGAGCGACTCGGTCCACGTGGGTGCGACCCGCTCTTCGTGAGTGAGCGAGTCGGTGTCCTCGGCGAGGTCCGGGGTGGAGGCCTCGGCGGGACGCTCGGCAGGGCTGCTGGGCACGTCGCGGATGTTACGGCCAAGACCGTTTCGCCGTGGTCAACATCCCTGGACCGAAGCAGGAAGGGCCCGGCGCGTGCGCGCCGGGCCCTTCAGCTCATGGTCGATCTTTAGGTGTCACCCGGATCCCGGCCCCCGGTCGGGTTGCCCGGGTTGGGCCTGCCCGACGTGCTCGGGTTGGTCGGGTTGCTCGGGCACAGCAGGCCCTGGCACGGCTCCCCCGTCGGGCGCGTCGGCCTGGTGGACGACTCCGGCGTGTTCGTGGGGGTGCTGGTCTTCGGTGCGCTGCTCGGCGTGGACGACGGCGGCTCGGACTTGCGCGGCGGGTTGAAGTTGCCGAGCGGCTTCGGCTTCGCGAACTGCTCCTTCTGCGTACCCGCGAGTGCCGCGTCCATGAACTTCTTCCACATCTGGCCGGGCAGACCACCACCGAACACGGGCTTGCCAGCCTTGTCCTTGATGGCCACGTTGCCCGCGTCCTTGCCGACCCACACGGAGGCGGACAGCTGCGGCGTGTAGCCGACCATCCAGGCCTTCGAGTTCTGGGTCGCATCGTCGGCGAGCTCATGCGTACCGGTCTTGCCGGCGCACTCGCGGCCGCCCGCGCACGGGATCTTCGAGTAGCCCGGGATGTCCTTGAGGGTCTCGGTGACGTTGTCCGCGATGTCGCGGCTCTTCTCCTCCACCGGGTCGAACGCCGGAACCGGCTGGTCGACGTGCTGGTAGAGGACGTCACCGTTCGGGCCCGCGATCTTCGTGACGAAGAACGGGGCGCGGTACACGCCGCGGGCCGCGAAGGTCGCGTACGCCGAGGCCATGTCGAACGGTCGCACCTGGGCGTTGTCCGCGCCGATCGCGATACCGGCGTTGGGAGCGCCGCCGCCTTCACCGACCAGCGTCTGCTTCTCCTGGCCGCCGATCCTCACGACCTTCGGAATGCCCGCCGCGTGCGCCGCGTCCGCCACGGCCTTGGGGCCGGTGTCGTTCGCCACCATGTCGTAGAACACGGTGTTGAGGGACTCCTTCATGGCCTGCTTGATCGGGCATTCCTTGCCGCACGTGGTGTTGCCCGCGTTGCGGATCGGCACACCGGCGATCGTGCGCGGTGTCGCGTCGTAGGTGTCGCCGATGCCCTTGCCCATCTTCAGGGCCGCGACCAGGTCGAACGGCTTGAACGACGAGCCTGCCTCCTGGATCGTGCCCTTGGCGTAGTCGATGCCCTTCAGGCCGTCCTTGCCGGGGTAGTAGGCCCTGACGGCGCCGGACTGCGGCTCGATCGCGCTGAGCGACGTGCGCAGCTCCGGGTCCTGGCCCTCCATGACGGAGTTCACGGCGTCGACCGCGGCCTGCTGCATCTTCGGGTCGATCGTCGTGTGGACGGTGACGCCGACCTTCTGCGCCTTCTCCATCGTGAGGCCGATGAGCTCACTGTCGATCTCGTTCTGGACCTGCTGGCTCACGCGGGCGAGCGGGCCTTCGAGGCTCGCGGGCTGCGTCTGCTCGAACGGCAGCGGCGTCGGGTACTGGCGAGCGTCGTAGTCCGCCTGGCTGAGCCACCCCTTCTCGAGCATCTGCTTCATCACGAACTCCCAGCGCTTCTTCGCGTGCGCCTCGTCCTCGGACCACGAGGGAGTCTGGATCATGCCCGCGATGAAAGCGGCCTCGGAAGGCGTGAGGTCCTTCATCTCCTTGTTGTAGTAGACCTGCGCCGCGGCCTTCATGCCGTTCGCGCCACGACCGAAGTAGACCGTGTTCATGTACGCGGTGAGGATCGTGTGGTGGTCCGACTCGTTGCTCATCTTGTAGGCCTTGACGAGCTCGGTGAACTTACGAGTCAGCGTCGCTGCCTCGTTGCCCGTCGCCTTCTTGATGTACTGCTGCGTCAGACCGGAACCACCGGAGCTGCCGCCGGTCGCCTGGATCCAGACGGCCCGGGCGATGGCCATGGCGTCGAAGCCGGGGTTGTCGTAGAAGTTCGCGTCCTCCGCGGCCATGACCGCCTGCTTGACCGTTTCCGGAAGCTCCTCGAACGTCAGCATCGTGCGGTTCTGACCGGGCGAGGTGATCTTGCCCATCTCGGTGCCGTCCGAGTAGAGCAGGGTGATCGTCTTGTCCTGGTCGGCCGCGATGTCGTTCGGCCGGGGCCAGTCGACGAGCGGGTACGCGATCGCGATGGCGGCCACCGGGCCGATGATCATCAAACCGATCGCGACGAACGCGCCGATCCGGACGCGCTTCCAGATCTTCTTCTTGCGCAGGCGGCGCTCCTCCTCTTCGGTGAGCTCCGGCTCGTCGTCGTAGTACTCGTCGTCGTCATCGTCGACACCGGCCATGAGGAACTCGTCGTCCGGCTCGCGGTGCGTGATCAGCTCCGGCTCGCGCTGCGTCGGCCGGTTGACCGGCGGCATCTGCGTGGTGCGTTCCTCACCGGGGTTGCGCGGCGGAACGGGGCGACCGGGACCGCCGGGGCCGCCGGGGCCGCCCTGCGGGCCGCCGGGACCACCAGGTCCGCCGGGGCGACGCGCGCCGGGAGGTGGTGCGATCGGCATGCCGCCGGGAGGCGTCGGGGGACGACCACCAGGTCCACCGGGGCCACCCTGCTGGGGGCCGCCGGGACCGTTCATGGGGCGTCCCGGGCCTCCCTGCGGACCTCCGGGCGCACCCAGCGGGCCACCGGGACCACCCTGCGGACCGCCTGGTCCGTTCGGGCGGCGTGGGGGCTGCTGCTGTGGGAAACCACCGGGCGGCGTGCCACCCTGAGGAGGGCGCGCGAAACCGCCGGGCGGGGTGCCCGGTCGAGGCTGATTCGGCATATCGCGTCTCGTGCCGCCGCCGTCCGGGTCGTCCCCGGTCGGCCACTGCGGTTCGCCTCCGCGCTGCCTGTCATCATGCTGGTCGTTCACGTGAAAAGGCCTCCCAGACCGGCGTGCGGGAGCACGCGGTTCGGTGGTCGTACTTCGTTCGGAGCAGTGTCACCTGTGGTGGTTCATTCCGCCGCAGTCCTCCTGCGTGGCTTTTCCAGCCCACGCTTCCCCAGGACGTATGACTGCACCAGGTGGTTCCAACTGCACGTGCGGCAAACTTCCACGACGTACACGGAGAACTCGTCGAAGAGTGTCGCCATCTTCACCAGTTCTTCAGGTGCGCGCGCTGAGCCGGCCGCGTGCTTGAGCTCGTCACCGTAGACCCACGACACGTGGGTCAGTGGTTCCTTCCGGCACACCGGGCACGGCACTTCGGTCGCCGTTCCGTGGAACTTCGCAGCTCGCAGCAGGTACGGGGACGCGTCGCAGACCTCCATGGTGCCCGTGCGACCGGCGTAGACCTCCGCCAGCAGCGCACGGCGCTGCAGCGAGTAGTCCACCACCTGTCGTTGGATCAGCACGTGCCCAGAGTACGTGCCGACTGCTTTGGCGAGATGGGCCGTTCAGGGCAGCGACCTCCGGCGCGGTATCACGGTGTGCCACATCCCACACTGTGAGGAGCCATCGATGTATCGCGGCGATATAATCGCTTCACCTATCGGTGCAGGCGCGAGGAGGTGACTCGTTGTTCGAGTTCGCGCTGCTCGGCCTGCTGCACGAGGCGCCCATGCACGGCTACGAGCTGCGCAAGCGCTTGCATGACCTGCTCGGAGCGTTTCGCGCGTTCTCGTATGGGTCGCTGTACCCAACATTGCGGCGACTCCAACGTGCGGGCCTGATCGTGGAGGAGGGGCCGGAGGAGCCAGCTCTCTCCTGGGGACGTCGGGCGCGCAAGGTCTACAAGCTGACGCCGGAGGGCAAGGAGCGGTTCGCCGACCTCCTGGCCAACGCGGGTCCGCAGACCTGGGACGACGACTCGTTCGGGGTCCACCTGGCGTTCTTCTCGCGCACGCCGGCTGACGTCAGGATGCGCATCCTGGAAGGCCGCCGGCGGTGTGTCGAAGAACGCAGGGAGGGGCTCCGCGAGCGGCTCACGCGCACGGGCGAGCAGATCGACCGCTACACCCGTGAGCTGCACAGGCAGGGCCTGGAGAGCACGGAGCGTGAGGTGCGGTGGCTCAACGAGCTCATCGCGCACGAAAAGCACGAACAGTCCGAGCAGGACTGAGCAGCACTTCATCGTTGAACAAGGAGGACTCGGCAATGGGCGAAAACCGCCGCACCGTTCGAGTGGCCATCGTCGGGGTTGGCAACTGCGCGGCGTCGCTGGTGCAGGGCGTCCAGTACTACCGTGACGCCGACCCGACCACCCGCGTGCCCGGTCTGATGCACGTGCAGTTCGGTGACTACCACGTGCGCGATGTCGAGTTCGTCGCAGCGTTCGACGTGGACGCGAAGAAGGTCGGTGTCGACCTCGCCGAGGCGATCGGGGCCAGCGAGAACAACACCATCAAGATCGCGGACGTGCCGCCGCTCGGCGTCGTCGTCCAGCGCGGTCACACCTACGACGGTCTCGGCCGGTTCTACCGGGAGACGATCGAGGAGTCCGACTCCGAGCCCGTCGACGTCGTGCAGGCGCTGCGGGACGCCGAGGTCGACGTGCTGGTCTCGTACCTGCCGGTCGGTTCGGAGGACGCGGACCGCTTCTACGCCCAGTGCGCCATCGACGCCGGTGTGGCGTTCGTCAACGCCCTGCCGGTCTTCATCGCGTCGGACCCGGAGTGGGCGGAGAAGTTCCGCGCGGCCGGCGTGCCGATCGTCGGTGACGACATCAAGTCCCAGGTCGGTGCCACCATCACGCACCGCGTGCTGGCGAAGCTCTTCGAGGACCGCGGCGTCCAGCTCGACCGCACCATGCAGCTGAACGTCGGCGGCAACATGGACTTCCTCAACATGAAGGAACTGGAGCGCCTGGAGTCCAAGAAGGTCTCCAAGACCCAGGCCGTCACCTCCCAGGTCGACCGCGAGATGGGCAAGCGCAACGTCCACATCGGCCCGTCGGACTACGTGGCGTGGCTCGACGACCGCAAGTGGGCCTACGTGCGCCTGGAGGGCCGCGCGTTCGGTGACGTGCCGCTGAACCTCGAGTACAAGCTGGAGGTCTGGGACTCCCCGAACTCCGCGGGCATCATCATCGACGCGGTCCGCGCGGCGAAGATCGCCCTGGACCGGGGCATCGGCGGCCCGATCCTCTCGGCGTCGTCGTACTTCATGAAGTCCCCGCCCGTGCAGTACTCGGACTCCGAGGCGCACGAGGCCGTCGAGAAGTTCATCCGCGGCGAGGCGTGACGTGTGGGGGCCGCTCTCGGGCGGCCCCCTCCTTCACCGCTTGGAGAGCCGCAGGTTCTGCCAGCTGCCGTCCGCGGTCCACCCGCCGTCGACGGGCAGCGCGACGCCGTTGACGTACCGCGCGTTGTCGCCGGCCAGGAACCGCACGGCCTGCGCGATGTCGTCCGGCGCGGCGAACCGGCCCATCGGCACGTGGTCCGTGATGTCGTCGTCGACGTAGTACCCGCCGGCCTGCGACTCGACGTCCATCTCGGTCTTGACCCAGCCGGGACACACGGCGTTGACCCTGATCCCCCGCCCGCCCCACTCGACGGCGAGCGTCCGCGTCAGCCCGATCAGCCCGTGCTTGGTCGTGTTGTACGCCGCCCGGTCCGCCACACCCCGTAGCCCGGCGACGGACGCGATGTTGACGACGCTGCCCGAGTTCTGCGCGAGCATGACCTTGCCCAGCGCCTGGGTGAGCAGGAACGGCCCGGTCAGGTTGACCGCCATGATCCGTTCCCACTGCTCGAGCGTCGTGTCCTCGAACGGCACGATGCCCGCGATCCCCGCGTTGTTGACCAGAACGTCGACCCGGCCGTGGGTGCGGGTGACGTGATCGGTCAGCCGCTGGACGTCCTCGGCGCTGGCGACGTTGCCGACGATGCCGTCCTTGCTCTCCCGCAGGTCGAACCCGACGACGGCGAACCCGTCCTCGCGCAGCACGTCCGCGATCCGCAGCCCCATGCCCTGCGCCGTGCCGGTGACCACAGCAACTCGTTGCGTCATGGCCGCCACGCTAGCCGCGCCGGCAGAGGCAGCACGTGTCCCAGTCGAACGGAACCGGCGCTGCAGGGCATGGCTCGTCGAGGTGCCTGCCGATCACCAGGCCGGCCACGTGGCCGGCGCCGGCACGTTTCAACGCGACCGCTGCCGACTGCACACTCGCGCCTGAGGTCCAGGTGTCATCGACCAGCAGGACGCTCCGTCCTCGGACATCGGCCGTCACGTCGTAGCAGTGCGGCCGCATCCTCCGGTCGTTCTTGCAGCTGGTCATGAGAGCTTCCGCGAATCGCCTGCTGGTCAGGCCGATGCGCCTGCCGAGAACGTCGACCAGCGGTGGAGTGCGGCCCTGTGAGCTGGGTACGACTGTCACGAGGTCGAAGTCGCTCAGACAATCCCCGTGCCTGGCCAGAAAGGTCGCGAGGACGTACGCCAGCTCGTTCGTGAACTGCCGCCGCACCTCGGCGGACTGGCTGTTCTTGTACTGGGACAGCACCCGTGCCAGCACCGTTCGAATCCATCGGTCGTGCGTCGGCATGTCACGCACACGTTCGGTCCGCGAGCTGAGGGCAGGACGAGGAAGTTGCGGTACCGCTCCAGAATGCGGCTGAGCGGGCTCACCTCAGATCGATCAAGTCCGGAACTCCGGCGCGCAGCTCGTCCAGCACGCGCAGCAGGTGGTCGGGACTCTCCAGGACGGTCGTGTTCGGCCGCTCCGCGATCTCCCGGCCCCAAATCGTGCCGGACACGACCTCGGGCAGCAGGAAGACGTGCCTGCCGTGTTCCAGCGCGAGCCGGGCCTGGATACGGGTGCCGCTGTGCTCGCCCGCCTCCACGACGACGGTCGCGATGCTGCAACCGCTCATGACGGCGTTGCGCATCGGGAAGTGGTGCTTGGCGGGACCGGCGTCCGGCCAGAACTGGGACACCACCGCACCCGTCCTGGCGATCTCCTGCTGGAGACCCTTGTTCTCCGCCGGGTAGCAGCGACGCAGGCCCGTGCCGACCACGGACACCGTTCGTCCGCCGGCATCCACAACGGCCTGGTGTGCCGCCGTGTCGACGCCTGCGGCCAGACCGCTGAAGACCGTGATGTCGTGCTTGGTCAGCGTCGTAGCGATCTCGCGGGTGATGTGGAGTCCTCGCGCGCTCGCGTGCCTGCTGCCGACGACCGCGATGCCGAACTGGTCTGCGGGGTCCAGAAAACCCTTGCACGTCAGAAAAGGCGGTCGCTGGTGAACCATGAGCAACTGAACCGGGTACTGCTCGTCGAGCACGGTGACGAGGTGGATGCCCTCGTCCTCCCAGGACTCGATCTCCTTCTCGACCAGCTCCAGCCGTCCGGCCACGTCGGAGGCGATGTGGTCCAGCGTGGGCTGGTCCGGGGTGAGCAGCGACTCCAGCACGGAGAGGGCGGAGCCGGCGTTCTCCACGGCGTTCGTGACGTCGGCCCAGCCGCGCTCGCTGTCGCGAAGTGCGAGCAGGAGCGCCGCCTGTTCACGCCGGTTCACCACGGTCACATCCTATCGAACACAGGTTCGACACGCTTGGCCGAATCGCCTGAAAGTGGGCGAGTCTAGCCGGAAAACCGGTGATCGCCGCTGGTCGTGACCGGCTACGCCAGCGCGTCCGGCAGGTCGGCGATCGAGGCCAGCACCCGCACCTGGTCCAGCACCTCCGCGGCAGGCGGGAAGTGCGGGTTCGGCACGGCGAGCACGGTCATCCCGGCGGCGAGCGCGGCGCGCAGCCCGTTGGTCGAGTCCTCGACCGCGTAACAAGAAGCCGGAGCAACGCCGAGCCGCGACGCCGCCAGCAGGTAGACGTCCGGCGAGGGCTTCCCGGCGGCGCACTCCTCCGACGAGACCGCCACGGGCACCGGCAGCCCGGTCACGTCCAGGAACACCTTGATCAGCACGGCCGGAGCCGAAGAGGCGATCGCGACCGGAAACCGTGACGCCACGGCCCTCACGGCCTCGACGGCACCGGGGATCACCGGCAGGTGCGCGGCGTACGCCTTCTCCATCTCGGCGATCACCCCGGCGGAAGCCTCGGAAGGAGTGAGCTGAACGCCGACGGCCGACACCAGGTACGCGCCCCACTCCGGCGTCGACATCCCCTGCATGTCACGGGTCGCGGTAGGAGTCCACGCCCCGCCGTGCGCGGCGGCGAACGCCTGGCGCACCTCGTCCCACACCTGCTCGGAGTCGATCAGCACGCCGTCGAGGTCGAAGATCACCGCATCCACGAGCAGAACCGTACCGCGCCTGATGCTTCGCTATGCTAAGCAATATCTGTTAGGGTAGCTAAGTGAATTTCAAGGCTCAGCCCAAGCAGGTGTGGATCACGGCGTTCGCCGCGGTCATCGCCTTCATGGGGATCGGGCTCGTGGACCCGATCCTGTTGTCCATCGCGGAGGGTCTGCACGCAACACCGTCGCAGGTCACCCTGCTCTTCTCCTCCTACCTCGGCGTCCAGGTCGTGGCGATGCTCTTCACGGGTGCCGCGACGGCGCGGTTCGGGGCCAAGCGCACGCTCGTCGGCGGGCTCGCGCTGATCGTCGTCGCCACGCTGGCGTGCTCGGCGGCGGGGAGCATCGGGCAGCTCGTGGGGCTGCGGGCCGTCTGAGGGCTCGGCAACGCCTTCTTCATCGCCACCGCGCTCAGCGTCATCGTCGGCGCGGCCAGCGGCGGGCAGAAGGGCGCGATCCTGCTCTACGAGGCCGCGCTCGGTCTGGGTCTGAGTGTGGGGCCGTTGCTCGGTGCGTTGCTCGGCAGCTTCTCGTGGCGCGGGCCGTTCCTCGGGACTGCGGTTCTGATGGCCGTCGCGCTGATCCTTTGTGCAACGTTCCTGGCCAGGGACTCGCACGAGGAACGCCCCCGGATCGGGCTGCTCGACCCGCTGAAGGCGCTGCGCAACCCCGTTCTGCTGCGCATCTCGATCGGCGCGGCGCTCTACACGGCCGCGTTCTTCACAGTGCTGGCGTGGTCGCCGTTCGTCCTGCGGTGGGGTGCCGTCGAGATCGGACTGATCTTCTTCGGCTGGGGCGTGTGCGTCGCGGTCTCGAGCGTCTTCCTCGCGCCGCGGCTCGCGGACCGGGTCGGCGAGAGGGCGGCGATCATCGGGTCGGTGCTCGCGTTCGCCGTGCTGATGCTGCTGATGGCGGTGCCCAGCAAGCCGGTGCTGGTGGTCGCCGTGATCGTGAGTGGCCTGGTCAGCGGCCTGTTGAACACCCTGTTCACCGGCACCGCGATGAGCGTCGGCGACGCGCCGCGGCCCGTGGCGAGTGCCGGGTACAACTTCCTGCGCTGGCTCGGCGGCGCGTTGGCCGCGACGTTCGTGAGCCACCTGGCGCAGCCGTTCGTCGTCGCCGCGGTCCTCTGCGTGGTCGCCGCCGGACTGCTGGCGTTCAACAGGACGGACACAAGGGACGTTCCGTCCGAAGCTGTCCTCGCGGGTGAACAACTTGTGGGTTAACAAAGCATGAACGGAAGCCTACGGTCGGTTGCGGTTCCCGCACCGACCGTAGGAGGCCACCACCATGATCCCTCTGCCACTCGTCAACCACCGCGTGGGCAGAGCAGCGGTGACATGCGAGTACCGCTGTGGGGACGCGTGCTTCCACGACGTCCCGAACACCTCCGACAACCCCTACTTCGGCGATCTGGTCAGCCGCCGCACCGCGCTCAAGGCCGGTGCCGTCGTCGCGGCCGCCGCGACGGTCGCTCTGCCCACGACCGCCGCCGCGCAGCCCGAGGCCCAGGGGCACCGGCCGCCGCGCGGCCTCGACTTCACGCCGGTCGAGGTCAACACCAAGGACGAGGTCGTCGTCCCCGAGGGGTACGAGCAGGGGATCGTGATCCGCTGGGGCGACCCGCTCTTCCCCGGCGTCCCCGAGTTCGACTTCGACAACCAGACCGCCGAGAAGCAGGCCAGGCAGTTCGGCTTCAACTGCGACTTCGCCGCGATCCTCCCACTGGACCCGTTGGAACTGACCGGAATCATGGTCACGAACCACGAGTACACCAGCGAGTCGTTCATGTTCCGCGGCTACGACTCCGCGAACCCCACCGAGGAACAGGTGAAGATCGCCTGGGCCGCGCACGGCCTCTCGGTGTTCATGATCAAGCGGTCGCTGTTCTCCGGCCACTACAAGGCGAAGTTCAGCAGGTACAACCGCCGCATCACCCTGCACACGCCGTTCGAGGTGCGCGGACCGGCGGCGGGCAGCGACCTGCTGAAAACCTCCGTGGACCCCACGGGCCGCAAGGTCCTGGGCACGATCAACAACTGCGCCGGCGGCGTCACGCCGTGGGGCACGATCCTGTCCGGCGAGGAGAACTTCAACCAGTACTTCGCGAACGCCGCCGGCCGCAACGACCCGAGACTCACGAGGTACGGCGTCACCGGCACGGCTACCACGCGCAAGTGGGAACGCTTCGACAAGCGCTGGGACCTCGCCCAGGAACCCAACGAGGTCAACAGGTTCGGCTGGGTGATCGAGCTCGACCCCAACGACCCGGACTCGACCCCGGTCAAGCACACGCACCTCGGCCGGTTCAAGCACGAGACCGCGAACGTGCGCATCGCCGACGACGGCCGGGTGGTCGCGTACTCCGGTGACGACGAGCGGTTCGAGTACATCTACAAGTACATCTCGAACGGCAAGGTCAAGCGCGGCAACAGCAAGGCGGCGCGCCGCCACAACATGACGCTGCTCGACGACGGCACGCTCTACGTCGCGCGGTTCAAGGGCGACAGCCCGGCGTCCGAGATCGACGGCACCGGAAAGCTGCCCGGTGACGGGAAGTTCGACGGCTCCGGCGAGTGGATCCCGTTGGCGGCGGGCACGAAGTCCTTCGTGCCCGGTATGACCGCGGAAGAGGTGTACGTCTTCACGCGCCTCGCGGCGGACAAGGTCGGCGCGACCAAGATGGACCGTCCCGAGGACATCGAGACGCACCCGCGCACCGGCACGGTCTACTGCGCGCTGAGCAACAACAGCGAGCGCGGCAACCCCGGCAAGGAAGGCGCCACCGAGCCGAACCCGCGCGTGAAGAACCGGCACGGCCAGGTGCTGGAGCTGACCGAACGGCGCGGCGACGCGCTCGCGCTCACGTTCAGCTGGAACCTGTTCCTCGTCTGTGGCGACCCGTCGGACCCGAACACCTACTTCGGCGGCTACGACAAGTCCAAGGTGAGTCCCATCTCCAGCCCGGACAACGTGGCGTTCGACCGCCACGGCAACCTGTGGATCTCCACGGACTCGGGCGGTGCGCTCAACGGGCTGAACGACGGCCTCTACGGCGTTCCACTGGACGGACGCGAGCGCGGGCACCTGAAGCTGTTCCTCACGGTGCCGCGCGGTGGCGAGACGTGTGGTCCGGTGATCGGCGAGCGAGTGGTCACCGTGTGCGTGCAGCACCCCGGCGAGGTGGACGGCGCGAGTGCCGACAACCCCGCCTCGAACTGGCCGGACGGAGGTAAGTCGCAACCTCGTTCGTCGGTCGTAGCGGTGTGGCGCAAGGGCCGCCGTCAGCTGGGTGAAATCGGTTGATCACCCTGCGTGCTGTGATCGTTGGGGAGTAGGACGAGTTCGCCTGCCGTTCACCTTCTGGACGGCAGGCGATCTCGTTGGGCTCTTAGGTTCGGCCAGTTCCCACACTGACACCGATCTCGGAGGCCTTCGTGTCCTCACCCACCGATCGGGGCCGCCGCCTGCTGCCCCTGCTCCCGACGAACCACCCGCTCGGGCGTCAGGCCGTCACCTGCGAGTTCCGCTGCGGCAACGCCTGTTCGCACGACGCGCCCAACGTCACGGAGAACGCCTACTTCGGTGACGTCGTCAAGGAGGTCGTGAGCCGCCGCGGCATGCTGAAGGCCGGTGCGGTCGTCGCGGCCGCCGGCGCCGGTGCGCTCGCGTTCTCCGGTTCCGCCGCCGCTGCCCCGGCCGGGGTCGACATCGACCTCGATCTCGACCTGGACCGCAGGTTCGGCCGCGACCGCGACGGGCTCAACTTCGAGGCGGTGCAGCCCAACACCCTCGACGAGGTTGCCGTTCCGAAGGGCTACCAGACGGATGTCGTCATCCGCTGGGGCGACGCTGTCACGCACGACGCGCCGAAGTTCGACTTCGACAACCAGACCGCCGCCGCCCAGGCGAAGCAGTTCGGGTACAACAACGACTTCTGCGGTCTCGTGCCGCTGCCGGGCTGGGACCGCTGGCTCATGGTGAGCAACCACGAGTACACGTCCGAAGAGTTCATGTTCAAGAACTGGAGCTCGGCCAACCCGACCGAGGAGCAGGTCAAGATCGCGTGGGCCGCGCACGGCCTGTCGGTCGTGCAGGTCGAACGCGACCACCGCTCCGGCAAGCTCGTGGTGTCCAAGGACAAGAAGCGCTACAACCGCCGCATCACCATGACCACGCCGTTCGAGGTGCGTGGCCCGGCCGCCGGCTCGAAGTACCTCAAGACCTCCGTCGACCCGTCCGGCAGGAAGGTCCTCGGCACGCAGAACAACTGCGCCGGTGGCGTCACGCCGTGGGGCACGATCCTGTCCGGCGAGGAGAACTTCAACCAGTACTTCGCGAACGCGGACCTGGTGACCGACGCCGACACCAAGGCGAAGCTCGGCCGCTACGGCTTCTCCGGCAAGGCGTCGCTGCGCAAGTGGGAGAACTTCGACAAGCGCTTCGACCTCGCGCAGGAGCCGAACGAGGCCAACCGCTTCGGCTACGTCGTCGAGATCGACCCGCTCGACCCGACGTCGACGCCGGTCAAGCACACCGCGCTCGGCCGCTTCAAGCACGAGGGCGCGAACGTCATCGTCGCCAAGGACGGCCGCGTCGTCGCGTACATGGGTGACGACGAGCGCTTCGACTACATGTACAAGTTCGTCTCCGACGAGCGCTACCAGAAGGGCGAGTCGAAGCGCGCCCGCGAGCACAACAAGCGGTTGCTGGACAAGGGAACGCTCTACGTCGCGCAGTTCACCGGCGACAGCCCGGTCGCCGAGATCGACGGCACCGGCAAGCTGCCGAACGACGGCGAGTTCGACGGCTCGGGCAAGTGGATCCCGTTGGCGCACAACGACAAGTCGTTCGTCCCCGGGTTCACCGCCGAGGAGGTCTACGTCTTCACGCGCCTGGCCGCCGACAAGGTGAGCGCCACGAAGATGGACCGTCCCGAGGACGTCGAGCCGTCGCTGAAGAACCGCCGAGTCTACGCCGCGCTGACCAACAACACCGACCGCGGTGTGAAGCCCGGCAAGGAAGGCGCCACCGAGGTCGCGCCGCGTATCAACAACAAGCACGGCCACGTCCTGGAGCTCGAGGAGCGCCGTTCGGACAACACGGCGACCACGTTCTCGTGGAAGCTGCTGCTCGTCTGCGGGGACCCGAAGTCGCCGGACACCTACTTCGGCGGGTACGACAAGTCGCAGGTCAGCCCGATCTCCTGCCCGGACAACGTCGCGTTCGACTCGCAGGGCAACCTGTGGATCTCCACCGACGGGAACGCCCTGAAGTCCAACGACGGCATCTTCGCGGTGCCGGTCGAGGGCAGGCGCCGCGGTTACGTGAAGCAGTTCCTCACCGTGCCCAAGGGTGCGGAGGCGTGCGGCCCGGTCATCACGGACGACTTCGTCCTGGTGTCCGTGCAGCACCCCGGTGAGCTCGACGGCGCGTCGGCGAACAACCCGTTGTCGCACTGGCCGGACGGTGGCACCTCGCAGCCGCGTCCGTCCGTCGCCGTCGTCTGGCGCAAGGACCGCCGCCGCATCTGCGGCTGATCCTGGCTCGCTCAGCTGGAAACCGGTGCGGAGACCACACCGTATGCCCAGGTGGCTGCACCGCGGACAGCCGAGACACGTCGCACTGTCTGTCCACTTAGGAGTGAGTGTTGATGAAGCGTGCTGGTCTCGTCCTCGTCGCGACAGCTCTGATCGGCATCGGCGCGGGAGCGGCGGGCTCCACCGCCGCACCGACCCCGGCGGTCATGAACGGAGCGGACGTGCGGGTCGCGCCCGCCGTTCAGGTTCCGGCCGGCCACCAGATCGTCGCCAGGTTCTACGCCAAGGGCGTGCAGACCTATAGCTGCACAACGGGTGCGTGGAAGGGCCTGGAACCCGCCGCCACCCTGGCCGACCGGCTCGGCCGGGCCGTCGGCCTGCACTCCCGCGGCCCGGTCTGGGTCTCCACCGCCGACGGCAGCGCGGTCGAGGCCGCCCCGGTCGACGGCGCCCGCAGCGAGGTGGCGGGAGCCGTTCCGGAGCTCCTGCTGAAGGCGAAGTCGACCAGGGGCGCGGGCGTGTTCGCCGGCGTCAGCTACGTGCAGCGTCTCGCCACCAAGGGCGGCGTCGCACCGGCCGGCGGCTGTACGGAAGGCGCGCAGACGTCCGTTCCATATGAGGCGCTCTACACCTTCTCCGCGCCCGCTCGCTGAACCAACGCGACCACGGCCGCGCTGACCATCGTGATGCCGACGACCCAGAGCCCCGTCTTCTGGGTGCCGGTGAGGTCACGCAGCCACCCGGTCACGTAAGGCGCGGCGAACCCGCTCACGTTGCCCAACGAGTTGATCAACGCGATCCCGCCCGCCGCCGCCGTCCCGCCCAGGAAACTCGTGGGCAGCGCCCAGAACGTGGGCAGGGCGGCGCACACCCCGATGGCGCAGACCGACACGGCCACCATCGCCGCGACGGGGTGGTCGAGGTAGAGCGCCACCGGAATCGCCGCGCCACCGACCAGCATCGGCGCGGCGACGTGCCACTTCCGTTCTCCGGTGCGGTCGCCGTGCCTGGCCCACAGGACCATGGCGACCGCGCCGAGGACGTACGGGATGGCGTTGATCAGCCCGCGCTCGACGATGCCCGCCCCTGGCGCGAGCCCCTTGATGATCGTCGGCAGGAAGAACCCCAGCGTGTACAGCCCGTACACGATCCCGAAGTACACGAAGCTCAACGCCAGGATCCGCGGGTGCGTCAGGGCCTTCTTCAGCGGCCAGTGCTCTTCCTGGGGCTGTTCGACGGCCTCTTCCGGCCTGTCCGGCAGCCAGAACCACGTCACGAACGCCAGCGCGATCGCCGGCAGCCCCTCGATCAGGAACATCGTGCGCCAGTCCGTCCACTGGATCAGCAACCCGCTGAACGTGGCCCCGAGCGCCGTCGAGATCGGCACCGCCACCATGAACAGCGCGACGATCCGCGCGCGGTCCTTCTGCGGGTACCAGTACGTGAGGTACAGGATGATCCCGGGAAAGAACCCGGCCTCCGCCACGCCCAGCAGGAACCGCAGCACGATGAGCACGGTCCCGTTGGGCACGAACGCCATGGCCGTCGCGACGATCCCCCAGCTGACCATGATCCGCGCGATCCACCTGCGCGCCCCGAACCGGTGCAGCGCGAGGTTGCTGGGGACTTCGAGCAGCAGATATCCGATGAAGAACACCCCGGACGCGAACCCGAACACCGTCGCCGAGAGCTCGAGCTCCTCCGACATGCCGTTGGGCCCGGCGAAGCCGATGTTGACCCGATCCAGGTAGTTGATGAAGTAGAGCAGGCACAGATAGGGCAAGATCAACTTCCTGGGCACTATGGTCCCCCCATGAGTGATCGTCCGGTCGCCCTCGTCACCGGGGCATCCAGCGGAATCGGCTCGGCCATCGCCCGCAGTCTGGCCCCAACCCACGACGTGCTGCTAGGCGGCCGTGACGAGACGTCCCTCGCGCTGCTCGCCGCCGAACTACCCGGCGCGCAGCCCTGGCCGTTCGACCTCACGAACGTGGCCTCGGCGGACCTGACCCCGTTGCGGCGCCTGGACGTGCTGGTCCACAGCGCCGGCATCGCCCTGCTGGGCCCGCTCGCCGAAGCGTCCTCAGAGGACTGGCGCAGGACCTTCGACGTGAACGTCTTCGCCGTCGCCGAACTCACGAACCTCGTGCTGCCGCAACTGCGCGCCGCCTCCGGACACGTCGTGCTGATCAACTCCGGCGCGGGCCTGAACGTCAACCCGGGCTGGGGCGTCTACGCGGCCTCGAAGTTCGCGCTGAGGGCCTACGCCGACGGCCTGCGCGGCGACGAGCCGTCGTTGCGCGTGACCTCGGTGTACCCCGGCCGGACCGCGACACCGATGCAGGAGGACGTGCGCCGCCAGGAAGGCGGCGACTACGACCCGTCGAAGTACATCGACCCCGCCTCGGTGGGGCGGGCGGTGGCGTCGGCCGTGCTGGCGACGCCCGACGCCCACATCACCGAGATCAACGTCCGGTCGCGGCCGAGGTGAGTTGTCCACAGGCCTGTCAACATCCTGTGGTCAAGTCGTGACGGACGGTAAAGTTGGTATTGGGGGAACCCGGCGCGTGCCTACTACTACGCGCCGCTAACAACCCCTACGCAGCCCGCAGCCGAGCAGTCACCGCGGCCACGCCGGCCTGGGCGTCGCGCCGGTCCGCCCGCGCCGTCTCGCCGCCGGGAACGACGCGGTCTCCGGCCGCCTGCGCGTCGCGGAGCGACGGCGTACTTGCTGCTGTGCGCCGCTAACGGCTCCTACGCAGTCCGGAGTCGGGCAGTCACCGTGGCCACGCCGGCCTGGGCCTCGTGCCGGTCCGGCCGCGCCGTCTCGCCGCCGGACACGACACGTGTCCGGCCGCCCGCGCGTCGCGGAGTCACGGCGTACCTGCTGCTGCGCGCCGCTAACGGCCCCTACGCAGTCCGCAGTCGAGCAGCCACCGCGGCCACGCCGGCCTGGGCCTCGCGCCGGTCCACCAGAGTTGACTCCCCGCCGGAAACCACGTGATCCCCGGCCACCCACACGTCGGTCACCCGGCGCGCCCCCGCCGCCCACACCAGGTTCGCCAGCACCTGCGAGTCCGGCGCGTCCAGCCCGGTCGCGAACGCCGGGTCGTCGGCGTCGACGTGCACGACGTCGGCCCACCGGCCGGCTTCGAGAGCACCGATGTCGGAGCGCCCCAGCGCGGAGGCCCCGCCCCTGGTCGCCATCAGCAACGCCTGCGCGGCCCCGAGCACCGTCGCGTCCATTGTGGACACGCGGGCGAACAAGCCGGCCAGCCGCGCCTCCTCCAGCAGGTCCAGGTCGTCGTTGGACGCCGGACCGTCGGTGCCCAGCCCGACCGCCACGCCCGCGGCCAGCATCTCCGGCACCCGCGCGATGCCCGAGGCGAGCTTCGCGTTCGAGCCGGGGCAGTGCGCCACGCCGACGCCGAAGGAGGCGTACAGCGCGATGTCGTCATCCGAGAGGTGGACGGAGTGTGCGGACAGCACCCGTCCGCCCAGCACGTCCGAAGCCTTCAGCAGTGCCGGCACCGACCCGTACTCGGCCCGTTGTGCCTCGTCCTCGAACGGCGACTCGGCCACGTGCACCATCAGCAGCGCCCCGCGCGAACGAGCCTCGACGGCCACCGCGGTCAGCTGGGCGGCCGACAGCGTGTACGCGGAGTGCGGTCCGTAGGCCAGTTCGACCCGCTCGCCGGGGCCGAACCGGAGTCCGTCGGCGTCGATCCAGGCGGAGATCTCGTCCGTCAGCGAACGCCAGTCCATCCCCGGCACGTCGAGGATCGCGCCGCCGAACACCACCCGTGATCCGGCCGCCAGCACCGAGGACACCACTTCGGGGCCGTGGAAGTACATCTCGGCGGACGTGGTGACGCCGTGCCGCAGCATCTCGACGGCGCCGAGCAGCATGCCCGTGCCGATGTCGGCGGGGGTCATCCGCGCCTCGTTCGGCCACATCTGCTCCTGCAGCCACCGCAGTAGCGGCAGGTCGGAGCCCAGGCCGCGCAGCACCGTCATCGGGCTGTGCGCGTGGGTGTTCACGAGGCCGGGCATCAGGATGCCGGACAGCGAGCGGACCTCGCCGGAGAACGCGGGCGCGGAGGCCAGTTCGCCCACGTAGGTGATCCGGCCGTCGACGACGTCCACGACCGCGTCGCGCAACACGGAGCAGGACGGGTCACAGGGCAGGACGACCGGGGCGTGCAGACGCAGTGACATGCGGAGAATCCTGCCATTGTGATGCCGATCACAATCATGCATACATCGGTGGCCGGTGGGAATCCTCGCTGTGTCGGGCGCGGGCCGACCCCCAGGGTCCGCCCCGGCCTTTAACTTTTCCCCATCCAAGGGGCCCGTTACGCGCAGCATGCGGCGGGCCCTTTGTGCATTCGCAGGCAACCACCGGCAGGACAGGGGCGTCTCAAGATCATGTCGAAGAAGCCGTGCACGTCCAGTGGACAGTTCCGCCGCGCGCAGAAGCCCGCCACCCCCAAGCCGCCGACCCGGCGCTGAGTTGGCATGATCACACCCCACGGTACGGGCGTGATCATGCGGAGGCATCAGTGGCCGACATCGACCCTCAGAACGACGACCAGTTCAGCGATGTCGAGATGACTCAGGAGTTCGAAGTCATCCGCGACGACAGCTGACAGCTAGCTGATCGGCAGTTCGGCGCGGACCGTCCACCCAGTCGGTTCGCGTCGGCCTGCGGAGAACGTGCCACCCAGCAGTTCCACGCGCTCGCGCATGCCGACGAGCCCGTAACCCCCTGATCCGCCAACGGGAACGCCCGACGCGACGCCGTCGTCGACCACGGTCAGGTGCAGCACACCGTCGCTTGAGGACAGTGCGAGGTCCACTGAGGACACTGCCGCCGCGTGCTTCCGGGTGTTCGTCAGCGATTCCTGCACCAACCGAAGCACGGACCGGGCGAGCTCCTGCGGCACGGCGGACCGCAGGTCGAACGAGAGTCGCACCGGCAGGCCGGATTCCGAGGCCAGCGACCGCACGTCGTCGACCAGGGACGAGGACGCGGCCGGTCCGGAGGACTCACCGTCCCGCAACGTCCCGACCAGCCGCCGCATCGCGGTCAGGGCTTCGTGGCCGGACGCCTCGATGGTCGGCAGCACCTGCTCGGCGGCGTCCCGGTTGATCTGACCGGCCCGCGCGTGCACCACGATCGCGGTCACGTAGTGCGCCACCACGTCGTGCAGCTCGCGGGCCAGCGCCATCCGCTCCGAGTTCTGGGCCGCCGCAACGGAAGCCGCCAGCTGAGACGCGCGTTCGTTGTCGCGTGCCCGGAAGTACAGGCCCGTCCCGATCGCGATCACCAGCATCAGCACCGCGCCGAACAGGTAGCCCGTGTAGTCGGGTTCGTAGCGCCGGTAGAAGTCCGCGGCCACGATCGGATAGCCGATGAACTCCGCGCTCACCATCGCCGCGACGACGATCACGCTGCCGGACACCGCGTACCAGCGCGGCGCCTCGCGCACGACGATCGCGATCGTCGCCATCGCCGCACCCGTCACGGAGACCGACGCGCCGCTGACGAAGAAGTGCGGCTGCAGGGCCACGCCGATGAAGCGCAGGTAGCCGGCGGTGAGGACGATCGCCGCGGCGAGGACGAGGGTGGCGTCGAACGGGCGCCGGGGTGCGAGCACCGCGATCGCGCAGATCACCGCGACACCGGGGGCCTGCCACCACGGGTTCGTGTAGTCCGCGGTGAAGAGTTCGAGCCCCGCTATGAAGGTCAGCGAGAGTGCCAGCGGCCACTGGCGTTTGGCGAGCAACCGCCAGTTCAAGTCCGTGCTCTCCACCCGGGCAACAGTAAGGCCGAAAGGGTGATCCCGCGTCCGACCGAGGTCTACCCAGGGGTCAGCCAGAAGGCTGAGTGGACGACCTGCGGAAATACCCTCACGGCGGATGCCGGATCACGCCCCGGTCACGGACTCTGGAGGAGCGATAGTCGGGGAAACGGAGGACGCCATGTTGTCAGTTGTGTTCACTTGGGCCGCCGCTGTGGTCGGCCTGTTGGTCCTTGCGCTGATGGCTCTCTCGGGCGTGATGATCGACTCGCAGAGCTAGGTCCGGAGTCGGGGCCGGCGTGTGATGGGGAAGTCAGACGCTGGTCAGGGAATGGTGCTGGCGGAGCAGCTCCGCCAGCCTGCTCGTCGGCTGGGGACGGGTCTCGTCCAACGCGGTGGTGAAGCGCGCCGGAGTACCGGTCCGTGCGCGTGCCGCGGCCGCGGTGTCCAGCCGGAACGCGGGCCGCGCGGCCGACGGGCGTTGACGCGAACGCAGCCACGCGAGGCGGTGCAACGCTTCCGCGTGGTGGTCCGTGATCGTGACGGCTGCCTTGTCGAACGAGTGCAGTACTGCCGCGTTCAGGTGAACCGTGGCGAAGTCCCGCCACAGCGTGCGTTCGGACGACGTGTCCAGACCCAGCGCGTCGGCGACTTCGCGCGCCACGCCGTAGGCACCTTCCTCGGCCAGTGACCGCGTGCCGATCTCGGCGCCGACGAACCACGAGTTGAACGGCGCGGCGGGGTAGTGCACGCCACCGATCGACAGCCGCATGTTCGAGATGACCGGCACCGCGTGCCAGCGCAGGCCCATCTCGCCGAACCACGGCAGACTCGGGTGCTCCAGCGGCACCTCGTGCACGATCTCGGACGGCAGCGTGAACAGCCGCGGTCCCTCGTGCTGGGTCTCCACCACCAACGGCAGCAGGTCGAAGCGCGAACGCCGCACCGGCGGCCGCCACCCCATGCCCTGCATGGTCTCGGTGAACTGGGTGTACCGGCGGTCCCCCATCCCGTCGGCGTACCCGGCGTACCGGATCAGCTGCTCGTTCCAGATCACCGGCCCGGGCGAACCGGGCGCGTCCGGCGCGAAGACCGTCACCAGCGGCCGGATCTCACCGCCGTTGGTGGCGAGGCGCAGGTGTTCGACGCACTCGCCGGCGACGGCGGCGGCGTTGCGGTAGCCGCGCAGATCGCGGACCTTGAGCCGGCGCCACGGCACACCCGAGGTGCACCAACCGGAGTCCCGCAGCGCTATCCGCGCGCCGTACGCGAGCTCGTTGGTGGTGTGGCGGTAGGTTCCGGTCTCGGCGATCTCGGCGCGCACCTGTGCGATGCGGGCGGACAGCGAGCCTGCGTCGGAGTGCGCCGCGTGGAACATGCGAACGAACTCCTCCGCGACGGGGAGGACGTCGGGGGTCACGGAGCGAGACGCTAAGCCCGGAAGAGGCTCACGCGTCACTGCCACTCGGGGCATTTCGGGTGATCAACACCTGCCACTCCAACGAGTGAAGGCTAGACCGAGGGTGCTCACTCGATCGGCTTGAGACCTCGATCAGGTGAGGTCGTTCCGCCGGAACATGAGGTCGTGCGAGACCCGGTCCTCGTTCACGGCGCGCTGCTCGAACTTCGTGACGGGCCGCCAGTCCGGTCGCGGCGCCCAGCCGTCGTACATGTTCGTCAGCAACCGCTCGCCCGAGCACACCGCGAGCATCTGCTCGGCGTAGTTCTCCCAGTCCGTCGCGAGGTGCAGCACGCCACCCGGCTCCAGTCGCGACGCCACCAGCGACACGAACTCCGGCTGCACGAGCCGGCGCTTGTGGTGCTTCTTCTTCGGCCACGGGTCCGGGAAGAAGATCCGCACGCCGTGCAACGAGGCGGGGGCGATGTGGTCGGTCAGCAGGTCGACGGCGTCACCGCGCAGCACGCGCAGGTTGTCGAGCCCGCCGAGGTGCTCGGCGCGCAGCAGCAGCTGGGCGAGCCCCGGCTTGTAGACCTCGGCGGCGACGTAGTTGAGCTCGGGCGCGGCGGCCACGAGCTGGGACGTGGTCTCGCCCATGCCGGAGCCGATCTCGAGCAGCACGGGAGCGGAACGGCCGAACCACGACGTGAAGTCCAGCGGGCCCTCGGGCAGGGACTTCACGTCGTTGCCCATCTTCTCCCAGTACGTGTCCCAGGCACGCTCCTGTCCCACGGTCATGCGCTCGCCGCGCTGGACGAAGCTGACGATGGAACGGGGGAACTCAGGCCTGGTCACGACCGAGCAGTCTAGGCAATCAGTTCGATGTCCTCGATTTGCCTCCGCAGGTCAGTGACGGTGAAGTCGATGGCCTGGGGGTGACCCGGCCCGCGGTGCGCGGGGACGAGATGGATGAACCCGCGATGCGCGTCGGTGAACTGCACCGTCGTCGGCATGGCGGGTCCGTAGACACCGCTCTCGGACGGCACGTACTCCCAGTACCCGACCTCGCCGAGGTCGACCCAGGGCACGAACACCCAGCCGGGACGGGACGAGAGCAGCGCGGTCACCGCGTCCTCGACGGCGTGACCTTCGGCACGGGAGCGCAGACGGCCCCGGTCGAGCGCACGCAGCCACCACGGCGCGGGCACGTCCTCGGCGGACCGCACGGAGCGGTACAGCGCGAGCACTTCGTCCTCGTTCGCGCGGTTCACCCAGGAACGGCGGGCGTCGGCAGGGGTGAGGGCGATTTCGGCAGGGTTGGGAGCTTCGAGCGCACTGGACCACTCGAGGCCGAGCATTGCTTCCACACGGACCACTGGCCACCTCCGCGGCGGGGATAACCCAATTGAACGGGAACTCAAACGCCGGTGATGTCCAGATTGCCGGTTTTCACGGCTTGTTAACAGCACTATTACGCAACGTGTGACGCCGGGCACGTTGCGCCCTGACGTGGAAACACGATGTAGCTGACGTGCCTCTGCTGTCCGCGCTCGCTGTCGCACTGCCGTTGCTGCTCGCCGCGCAGACGATCGAGGAACAGGAGTGGCACCTCGACGCGCTCGACATCTACTCGGCGCAGGACCAGGCACGCGGGGATGGCGTGATCGTCGCGGTGATCGACTCCGGGGTCGACGCCAAGCACCCCGACCTGGCCGGACGCGTCTTACCCGGCACCGGCTTCGGCAGCTCGAAGGGCACGGACGGCACGACCGACACCGACGGCCACGGCACCGGCATGGCCGGGATCATCGCCGCCACCGGGCGCAACGGGGGCGCGCTCGGCATCGCGCCCGGCGCCCAGATCCTGCCGATCGCGAGCGCCGAGAAGGAGCAGTTCACGCTCGACGTCGTCGCGGAGAGCATCAGGTGGGCCGCCGACCACGGCGCCAAGGTCATCAACATGTCGCTGGGCTTCTCGAGCTCGATGACACCGAGCCTGGTCAGGGCGGTGAACTACGCGATCGAGAAGGACGTCGTCCTGGTCGCCGCCACCGGTAACGAGGGCGGGGAGGTCTCCGCGCCCGCCAACATCGGCGGCGTCATCGCGGTCGCGGGCACGAACCGCGAGGGCAAGCCGTGGAAGTCGTCCAACGTCGGCGCGGACACGGTGCTCGCGGCGCCGGCGGAGGGCATCGTGACGGCCGCGCCGCAGGGCGTCTACGCCAGCGGGTACGCCGAGATGGACGGCACCAGCGCGGCGTCGGCGATCGTGTCCGGTGTCGCGGCGCTGGTGCGGGCGAAGCACCCGCGGATGGCCGCGAAGGACGTCGTCAACGCGTTGATCAAGACGGCGAAGGACATGGCGGAACCCGGCCGCGACGCGGCGACGGGGTTCGGCCTGGTCGACCCGATGGGCGCGCTCACCGCGCAGCTCCCGCCGGTGGAACGCAACCCGTTGCTGCCGCCGCCGAAGCCCTCGACCACGCGACCGGCTCCGACCGCGGTCGCCCAGCCGGCCGTCGTGATCGAGGACCGGCTGCCGTTCGTCGCGGCCGTCGCGGGCGGCACGGCCCTGCTGACCGGGCTGCTGATCGCCCTGCCCGCCATCAGGTCACGCCGCCCGCGGCCGCCGGTGCCCCCGCTCAGTGAGCGTGGTACTCCACCGACTCCCTGGTGAGCTGCATGAAGGCCTCCTCCAGCGACCCGCGCTGAGGGCTGAGCTCGTGCAGCACGATCTGGTGCTCCGCCGCGATCTCACCGATCTGCTGCGCCGGAAGCCCGTGCACCACCAGGGCTCCGCTCACCGAGTCGTCGGTGACCGTGGCGTGTGCCGCGAGGATCTCGCGCAGCTTCGCGGCGTGCGGTGAGCGCACCCGCACGTGGTCCTGGGTGGCGTCGGCGATGAACTGCTCGGTGGAGGTCTGCGCGATCAGCTGACCCTTGCCGATCACGATGAGGTCCTGGGCGGTCTGCGCCATCTCGGAGAGCAGGTGGCTCGACACGAACACCGTGCGGCCCTCGTCCGCGAGCCGGTGCAGGAACTGCCGGATCCAGAGGATGCCCTCGGGGTCGAGACCGTTGACCGGCTCGTCGAACAGCAGCACCTCGGGGTCGCCGAGCAACGCGCCCGCGATCCCGAGCCGCTGGGACATGCCGAGCGAGAACCCGCCGGCGTTCTTGTGCGCGACCTCGGTGAGGCCGACGACCTCCAGCACCTCGCCGACCCGGCTGGCCGGGATCTTGTTGGACACGGCGAGCCACTTGAGGTGCGAGCGCGCGGAACGGTTGGGGTGCACCCACTTCGCGTCGAGCAGCGCGCCGACCTTGCGCAGCGGCTGCTTGAGGTCGGCGTAGTGCTTGCCGTCGATCGTGACGTCGCCGCCGGTCGGTGTGTCGAGGCCGAGGACCATCCGCATGGTCGTGGACTTGCCGGCGCCGTTGGGACCGAGGAACCCGGTCACGCGGCCGGGCCGGACGGTGAACGACAGGTCGTCGACGGCCTTGGTCCGGCCGTAGTGCTTGCGCAACCGCACTGCTTCGATCATGGCCTCTCCCGTTCGCTGGCTCGCTCGAAAGACTGATCGGGACGTGGGTCACCCCCCGACGGATGACCCACGTCCCGCTCCCCCTTACCGGTGCCGGTCACGGCACCTGGTCACGCGTCCCGCCGCTTGGCGACGACCAGCGCGACCACCAGCAGCGCGACCGCGATGCCGGCGAAGTAGCCGAGCGAACCCCATTCGCTCAGCTTGAAGTCGACCCCCGTGCCGCCCTGTTCCGGGCTCGCCTCTCCCATCGAGACGAAGTGGGTGGCGTTCATGAACGGCAGCCAGGCCTGGATCTTGACGCCGACGTTGGGGATGATCCCGATCAGGCCCTCGGCCAGCATCTGCCAGACGAGCAGGATCGCGACCGCACCCGCGGTCTGGCGAACGAGGATGCCGATGGCCACGGCGATGACCGCGCCGACGGCGTAGATCAGGCCGACGCCCGCCACGTGCCGCCACTCGGCCGCCGTGTTGATCGCGAGATCCGAGCTCGGCGAGAGCAGCTTGGCCACGCCCCACGAACCGAACGCGATGATCTCGCCGAGCAGACCGGCGATGAACGCGACCACGGCGGTCTTGGCGACGAGCGCGGACGTGCGGTTCGGCACCGCGAGGAACGTGGAGCGGATGGTGTTGAAGCGGTACTCCGTGGTGACCGCGAGCGCCGCCATCACGAGCACCACGGCGATGGCGAGCTGGCTGCTGCCGATCTGGGTGACGCCGAGCGGCACCGGGCCGTCGGTCGTACCCGCGATGATCGCTGTGAGACCGACGCCCAGGACCATGGCGAGCGCGCTGCACCAGTAGGGCGAACGGGTGGAGAAAAGCTTGATTCTCTCGACTGCCAACAGGGTCATCAGACTCACTTCCCGATCTCTGCGTGGTACTCGACAGCATCGCCGGTCAGCTGCATGAACGCCTCTTCGAGGGAGCCGCGCTGCGGGCTGAGCTCGTGCAGGACGACACCGTTGGCGGCGGCGATGTCACCGATCTGGTCGCTGGTGGCACCCGTTACGGACAACGCGCCGTCCGCGCCGTCGCGAACGGTGAAGCCCTTGTCGACGAGCAGCGGGCCGAGCTTGAACAGCTGAGGACTGCGCACGAGGACGGAGTTACCCGTCGAGCGCTCGATGAACTCCTGCGTGCTGGTCTGGGTGATCAGCTTCCCCCGGCCGATCACCACGAGCTCGCTGGCCGTGAGCGCCATCTCCGACAGCAGGTGGCTCGACACCAGGACCGTGCGGCCCTCGGCGGCGAGGTTCTGCATGAACGTGCGGATCCAGAGGATGCCCTCGGGGTCCAGGCCGTTGACCGGCTCGTCGAACAGCAGGACCTTCGGGTCGCCGAGCAGTGCCGCGGCGATCCCCAGCCGCTGCGACATGCCGAGCGAGAACCCGCCGGCGTTCTTGCCCGCGACCTGCGTGAGGCCGACGGCGTCGAGCACCGCGTCCACGCGGTCGCCCGGCAGGCCGTTGGACTTCGCGAGCCAGCGCAGGTGGGCGCGGGCCGAACGGTTGGGGTGCACCCACTTGGCGTCGAGGAGCGCACCGACCGTCCGCAGTGGACGGTTCAGGTCGGCGTAGGGCTTGCCGTCGATCAGCACGCGGCCTGCCGTCGGACGGTCGAGCCCCAGGATCATCCGCATGGTGGTGGACTTGCCGGCGCCGTTCGGACCGAGGAATCCGGTCACGCGTCCAGGTTGGACGGTGAACGACAGGTCGTCGACCGCGACCGTCCTGCCGTATCTCTTGGTGAGGCCGATTGCCTCGATCATTGGTTTCCCCTCTCGGTGACGGGTACTACCTTGCTGCTCCGAGGGGGTACGCCACATCGCCCTGCGGTCTTCGAATCCCGTCAACTTCCGTCGCCGGGTACCGCTACCTCCGTCGTAGTTGAATGAGCCACATGGGATACACGGAAGCTCCCGAAGGCTGGTGGCGCGAGTTCGTGCTGGCCAAGCCCGCCCGCACCGCCAAGCTGGCCGTCACCCGCAAGGACGGCTCGCCGCACGTCGCGCCGGTGTGGGTCGACCTCGACGGCCCCGACGTCGTCTTCCTGACCGGGCGCGACACGGTGAAGGGCAAGTCGATCCTGCGCGACGGCCGCGTTGCCCTGTGCTTCGACGACGAGAACCCGCCGTTCAACTTCGTCACGATCACCGGCCAGGCCGTCGTCGACGAGGACCCTGATCAGCTGAAGTACTGGGCGGGCCGCACAGCGGCCCGCTACATGGGCGACGACCGAGCCGACGAGTTCGCCGAGCGCAACGGCGTGCCCGGCGAACTGGTCGTCCGGGTGAAGGCCGACAAGGTCGTCGCCGTCCGGAACGTCTCCGACTAGGCGGGGAAGAACCGCTCCAGGACCTGGGCCGCGCCGTCCTCCAGCACGGTCGGCGCGACCATGTCCGCCACCGCGTGCACACCGGCCGGCGCCTGCCCCATCGCGACGCCGAGGCCCGCCCACTTCAGCATCTCGACGTCGTTGGTGCCGTCGCCGATCGCGAGCGCGTCCGCGGCGTCGATGCCGAACTGCCCGCTGAGCTCCTCCAGCGCCGAGCCCTTGGTGACGTTGAGCGGCACCGCGGTCAGCCACGCCTCGGTGTGGTCGACCGACCACTCGATGCCCGGCAGTTCCAGGTCCTTCACGGCGAACGACAGCTCGGCCGGCGTGTGGTCGAGCCAGCGCACGACGAGCCGCGGCGTCGGCGTGGCCGCGATCTCGTCGAAGGTCGCGTCGGTCGTCGCACCCCACAGGTCGCCCGGCAGGAAGTGGCCGAGCGAGAGGTTGCCTACGCCGGTCTGCTCGATCGCGAACACGGCGCCGGGCAGCAGCGCCTGCAGCGCCTTGATCGTCGGACCGGGGTCGAACGTCGTGCGCCTGGTCACGTCGTTGCGCACCGGGTCCCACCACACGGCGCCGTTCGAGCACACGGCGAACGAGGCGGGCAACTGCGCGGCGATCGGGGTGGTGCCGATGAGGCTGCGGCCGGTGCACAGCACGACTTTGGCGCCGTGTTCCGTCGCGCGGGTGATGGCCGCCTTCACGGCGGGCGCGATCTCGTTCGAGCCGACCGGGGTCAGGGTTCCGTCGATGTCCAATGCCACCAGGCGCGGTCTCCAGTTCACTGGTGCGACCCTATGCGAAGGTTAGTGAACTGTGGTTCACTAATGCGGTGGCACGACCTCGCACGATCACCGACGAACGGATCCTGAACGCCGTCGCGGCCGTCATCGACCGGCGCGGACCGGAGTTCACCGTCGCCGACGTGGCCGCGGAGGCCGGGGTGTCGGTCGGTGCGGTGGCGAAGCGGTTCGGGTCGAAGAGCGGCCTGCTGCAGGCGTTGACCCGTGCGGGAACCGAGGAGGTCGTCCGCCGGACGCGTGCGGCCGGCAGCGTCCGCGAGGCGTTGCTGACCTGGTTCGACCGGCTGGCCGACCCGGTGGTCGCGACGAACAACCTCGCGCAGCTCGGCGTCGACCTGATCGACCCGGAGCTGCGCGCGTTGCTGGCACGGCACTACGCGGTGCTGGAGGCGGAGCTGGAGATCCTGTGCGCGGCCGAAGGACTGCCGCGCAACGCCGCCCGCGTCCTCGCCGCACTGGTCTACGGAATCTCGATGGACTGGTCGGTGCGGCCGCGCGGAGATCTGCTGACCCGCACGGCGGAGGACATAGATCTGGTGTTGAAGGGGATGCGCTGATGGCTACCTGGGCGGAGTTCACGGCGGAACAGCCCGACATGGCCGCGTTCGTGGAGAGCAGGTTCGCCGCGGACCGGCACGCGTTGATCGCGACGCTGCGGCGGGACGGCTCGCCGCGGATCAGCGGTGTGGAGCCGGACTTCACGCGGGGCGAGCTGTGGGCGGGGATGATGCCGAACTCGCTGAAGTCCCGCGACCTGCGGCGTGATCCGCGGTTCGCGCTGCACTGCATGACGACGACCGCCTCGATGACGGAGGCCGGTGACGCGAAGGTCGGCGGCACGGCCGAGTTCTGGACCGACAAGGAGCTCTACCTGAAGGAACTGTTCGAGCGCACGGGGTGGCGGCCGGAGCCGGACGAGCTGGACCTGTTCCGGTTCGACGTCACCGAGGTCGTGCAGCTCATCGTCGAAGGGGACGGGATGGTCGTCCTGTCGTGGCACGAGGGAAGGGGAACTCGCCGTGTCGTCAAGAAGTGAGCTCGATCTGAGCGGGAAGGTCGCGGTCGTCACCGGTGCCACGCGCGGTGCGGGGCGGGCGATCGCGGTCGAGCTGGGGGCGGCCGGGGCGACGGTGTTCGTCGCCGGCCGGACGACGCGGGCGCAGCAGTCGGAGGTCGGCCGGTCGGAGACGATCGAGGAGACCGCCGAGCTCGTGGACGCGGCCGGGGGCAGGGGGATCGCGGTCCGCTGCGACCTCACCAAGCCGTCCGATGTGGACGCTCTGGCGGCGCGCATCGACCGGCTCGACATCTTCATCGACAACGCCTGGGGCGGCGAGAACCTCGTCGAGTGGGGCAAGTTCTGGGAGCACGACCTCGACCGGCAGCTGCACATGTGGCGCAACGGCGTCGAGACGCACCTGATCGCCATCCACAAGCTGATGCCGATCCTGCTGAAGTCCGACGACGGTCTCGTGGTCGAGGTGACCGACGGCGAGGACGGCGAGGCGTACTTCGTGAACCTCCCGTACGACGCGGTGAAGAACACCGTGCGTCGGTTCGGCGAGGTGCTCGCCAAGGACCTTCGCGATGTCCCGAACGTGACCGCTGTCGCCGCCACGCCGGGGTTCCTGCGCTCCGAGCAGATGCTGGAGGGCTTCGGCGTCACGGAGGCGAACTGGCGTGACGCGATCAAGGACGTGCCCGACTACGCGTTGTCCGAGACGCCGCACTACCTGGGCCGAGGCCTCGCACACCTCGCGGCGGACAAGGACCGCGCGAGGTTCTCCGGCCAGTGCCTCTCGTCGTGGAAGCTCAAGCGCGAGTACGGGTTCACCGACCTCGACGGCTCGCAGCCCGACTGGGGCCGCTGGTGGGACGAGGTCGTGCAGCCGCGGATGGCGGGGGCGGTCGTGGACGCCGACCCCGAGCAGTACCGCTAGGCAAGGTTTATGAAAGCTCCCCTCATCAACCTCAATGCCGCTTAGGCGTCGCCAGGACGGACCAGGCCGGTCTCGTAGGCCAGCACGACGGCCTGCACCCGGTCCCGCAGTTCCAGCTTCGCCAGGATCCGGCCGACGTGGGTCTTCACCGTCGCCTCGGACAGGAAGAGCTTGCGGGCGATCTCGGTGTTCGACAGGCCCTTCGCGATCAGCACGAGCACCTCGCGCTCGCGTTCGGTCAGCACGTCGAGCACCGAGGCGTCGCGCAGTTCGCCGCCGCCGTCGCCGAGGAACCGGCCCAGCAGCCGCTTCGTCACGGACGGGGAGACCACGGCGTCACCGGAGGCCACCGCGCGCAGGGCCGAGACCAGGTCGGCCGGCGGGGTGTCCTTCAGCAGGAACCCGCTGGCTCCGTTGCGCAGGGCCGAGAGCGCGTACTCGTCCATGTCGAAGGTGGTCATGACCAGGACCTTCGCCGTGTCGGCCGCGGCGATCCGCTTGGTCGCCTCGACGCCGTCCAGGACGGGCATGCGGACGTCCATGAGGACGACGTCCGGGCGGAGCTTGTCGGCCATCTGCACGGCGTCCAGGCCGTCGGCGGCCTCGCCGACCACGTCGATGTCCTCCTGCGCCCCCAGCACCATGCGGAAGCCCATGCGCATGAGTTCCTGGTCGTCGACCAGCAGTACCCGAATCACTCGATCACCCTATGCGGCTAGTGGAAATGTCGCGCGCACGCGCCAGCCCCCGCCGGGGTTGGGGCCCGCCTCGAAGTCGCCGCCCAGCACCGCGGCCCTCTCCCTCATGCCGATCAGGCCGTTGCCACCGGAAACCTTGACCACGTCGTGCGGCGTGCCGAAGCCGTTGTCGATGACTTCCAGCCGTAGTTCTTCCGGCGTGCGGGCCAGGCGGACCAGGGCGGTCGTGCCCGTTCCCGCGTGCTTGATGGTGTTGGTCAGCGCTTCCTGGACGATGCGGTAGACGCCCAGGCCGACGCCTGCCGGGAGGTCGTCCACGTCGCCGGTGATCTCCAGGCGGACGGGGACGCCGGCGGCGCGGGTGTTCTCCGCCAGGTCGACCACGCCCCGCGCGTCGGGCTGGGGAGCCCACTGCGTCTCGGTGTCCTCGCTGCGCAGGACGCCCAGCAGGCGGCGCATCTCGGTGAGGGCGAGGCGGCCGGTCTCGGCGATCGTGCGGACCGCGTTCTCGGCCACTTCCGGCTGTGACCTGATCGTGTAAGCGGCGCCGTCGGCGTGGACGATCATCACGCTCACCGAGTGCGCCACGACGTCGTGGAGCTCGCGGGCGATCCGGGAGCGCTCCTCGCCCACCGCGATCTTGGCCTGCTGGTCGCGTTCGGTCTCGAGCAGGGCGAGGCGTTGTTCCAGCTCGCGCTGGTAGGCGCGGCGGGCGCCGATGAACTCGCCCATCGCCCAGCTGAAGCCGAAGATCACGAAGACCATGAACACGAAGAAGACGGCCTGCAGCTCGCCGATCCGGAAGATCCCCCAGAGCAGGGTGCCGGCCAGCAGCCAGCCCGCGTAGATCAGCGCCGTCTTGCGGTTCGTGTACGCGACGAGCGTGTAGAGCGCGATGGCCAGTGCGAAGTCCGACATGCGGACCGGGATGCCGGCCTCGCCGCCGTGCGTGAAGAGTTGCAGGAACGCGCCACCGAGGATCAGGTAGCTGCTGCCGAGCGGGTGGTAGCGGCGGAACGGCAGCGGGCCGAGCATCAGCAGCGTGACGACGAGGTAGGCGGAGAACGACACGCCCCGGTCGGCCGCGGTGACGGCGAAACCCATGTCGAAGATCAGCAGAACTCCGGCGATCAGGGAGTCCCCGAACACCGGATGAGACTTCATCCACAGGCTGAACCGCCGCACTGCACAAGGTTAGGTGCGGGCCGAACTTCCGCGCGTCGCGCCACGGGCTGACGCTGCGTACGACTTCAGTGTGAGTTATTGTGCTGAGGGGTTGACACAAAGTTCGGGGGTGCGCCATGTACGACGTCCTGTGGGCCGCCGGCGCCGGGTTGGTGCTGCTGGTCGTCCTGTGGCCGACGCGGTCGACCGGCAGGCGGTTGCTGAAGAGCTGGAAGGTGACCGACCCCACGCCGGCGCAGATCGACGACGCGGTCCGGTACCTGAAACGGCGGCGGTTGCTCTACCCGTGGCTCTACGCCGGGCTGACGCTCGTGCCGTTCGCCACCGGTCGTGGCGTCGGGTCGCTGGCCGCGGTGGTGCTCGGCGGCACGTTGCTGGCCGAGCTGCTGGCGTTGTCGTTGCCCCGGGAAGGCTCGCAGCGGGTGGCCTCGCTCACGCCGCGCGGCCTGTTCGACATCGGGTCACAGTACGTGTTGATCGCTTACGCCGCGATCGTGGCGATCGGGCTGGTCTGGTTGGTCGTGACCCTCCAGATCGGGCAGCTGCCCGTGCTCGTGGTGTCCGTCGGCGCGGTCGCGGCGGTCACCTGGGCGGCGGTGGCGCGGCCCGCGGACGGTGACGAGGAGGTCGACCGGGCACTGCGGACCCGCAGCGTGCACGTGTCGGCGGGGCTCGGCGCGGCGGTGGTCGGTGCGCTCGTCGGCGGGGTGTTCGCCCTCGTGGGCATCGCGGCGTGGGTGCTGATGGCCAACACCAACGTCGTGTCCAAGAAGATCGTCTGGTGACAGCTCCCCGGATCGTCGTCGACGTCGAGAACGGCGTCGCGCCGTGGCGCCAGGTCCGGGACCAGCTCGTCCGGTTGATCAGCGGTGGGGTGCTGCCGGTCGGGGCGCGGTTGCCGACGATCCGGCAGCTCGCGGCCGACCTCGGGCTCGCGGCGGGCACCGTGGCGCGCGCGTACCGGGAGCTGGAGACCGTGGGCGTGATCACAACAGGACGAAGGCAGGGCACCGTGGTGGCTGCCCTGCCTTCGCATGCACCGGACCCGCTCTCCGCCGCCGCGGCGGAGTTCGTCGCCGTCGCTCGGTCACTCGGCGCCAGTGAGGGGGAGGCACTGAACGCCGTGCGAGCCCACTACGTGGGTGAGTAAGGCGACTCGATCTTGTTCGCGGGCCGCGGTTCGCTCACATGTGAGTGGCGTTCCTCGTAGATTCGGTGCTCCTCGGCCATCTGGTCCGCGAGCTGCTGCTGGAGCTGACGATCCCGAATCCTGGCCAGGATCGCCATCGTGACGCCGTGTGCGAGTGCCAGCAGCAACAGCACAATGCCCAGCTTCACGACCACGTTCTTCACGGGGTCACCGGTCTCGACGTCGATGATCGACACCAGCGCCAACAGGCCGAGCACGACGAGGTGGAACAGCACGGCGGTCAGCTTCATCATGCCGCCGACCTGATCGTCGTCGTACGCGGCGCGCTTCAAATATCCCTTGCCGCTGTGGTAGATCAGCTGGCCGTCGACCACGACCAGGACGATCCCCAGCACTAGGAACGTCACGTAGCTGTCACCCATGCGCTGTGGCTACCCGCGCACGGGCGCGCACAAACCGTGGCACGATCTGTGCCCGTGACGGCGTTGCAGGGACAACAACAACTGGCTGGGCCGCTGTGCGCGGCGGTGGCCCATTTGTGCGTTGCCCTGCAGCCGCAGGTCTCCCCGCGGACCGCCGCCGGGTTCCAGGAGGTGCTGCGCCGCCTGCACGCGCCGTTGCAGGTCGCGGTGGCCGGGCGGATCAAGTCCGGCAAGTCGACTCTGGTGAACGCGTTGATCGGACGACGGGTCGCGCCCACCGACATCGGTGAGTGCACACGGCTCGTCACGCGTTATCAGTACGGAACTGTCGACCGCATCGAAGTCGTACTGAAAGACGGCCGGCGGCAGGTGTTGCCGTTCGACGCGAACGGCATGATCCCCGCTTCTCTTGGCGTGGAAGGCATCTCGCACATCGAGGCGTATCTGACGAACGCGGTGCTGCGCGACTTCACCGTCATCGACACCCCTGGGCTCGGCTCGCTGGACGCGGCCTCGGTCGCACGCACCGAGGAACTGCTGGATCCCGTGTCGCGCAACGCCGTCGCCGGTGCCGAGGCCGTTCTCTACGTCGTGACGCAGGGCGTGCGCGCGGACGACCATTCGGCGTTGGCCGCCTTCACCGCCGCGACGGCGTCACGCGAAGCCGGTCCGGTCAACGCCATCGCCGCGTTGAACAAGGTCGACGCCGTCGCGCCGGAAACCGTCGAAGGCTCGGAAGGGGACGTCTGGCGGGCCGCGGAGATCCTCGCGGCGAAGCAGGCCGACCTGCTCAAGCCGCGGGTCGCGGACGTACTGCCGGTGATCAGCCTGCTCGCCGAGTCCGCGGAGACCGGTGAGTTCACGTCGGCGGACGCGGAGGCGTTGCGGGCGCTGGCCGCCCTGGACGCGGACACCCGCACGATGATGCTGATGTCCGGCGACCTTTTCACGTCGTGGGGCTGCGACGTCGCGGCGGGGGTGCGGTCGCGGTTGCTGGAGAAGCTCGACCTGTACGGCATCGGCCGTGCCCTGCAGGCCCTCGACGCCGAACCCGCGCTGACCGCCGGCGCGCTGCGGCGGGTGCTGTTCGACGCCTCCGGGTTCGCCGCCGTGCGCGGACGGCTGGACGCGGTGTTCCGGGCCCGCGCCGACGGCATCAAGGCGGCGGCCGCGCTGGCCTCGGTCACGTCGCTGGCCGCGGGCGATCCCGGCGAACGGCAGCGCGTGCACGACGCGATCGAGGTCCTGCTGGCCCGCCCGGAGGCGCACCAGCTGCGGTTGCTGGAGGCGTTGACGCTGGTCTCGTCCGGTGCCGTGGCGCTGGCACCGGACCTGACCGAGGAGGTGCTGCGCGTCGGCAGCACCCCGGACGTGGCCGAACGGCTGGGCCTCGCCGGGCGTCCCGGCGCGGAACTGGCCGCGTTCGCGCTGGAACGCGCGGGTTGGTGGCGGTCGTTCGCGTCGTTCGGCGCGACGCCGGCGCAGGCTCGGGTGGCGCACGTCGTGCATCGGGCGTACTTCCTCATCTGGCAGCAACTACGTGCTGGGGGGCACCGATGAGCGTGAACGGAACCGAACACCCCGGCATGGCGTCGGACGACGGTGTGGAGACCATTGCCGACGAGCTGCTGGACCAGGCGCTGGCCGAACGCCGTGCGCTGGTCCAGCTGTGCCTGTACGCGCTGGACCGCGCCAGTGCCGGGGTGGTCGAACGCATCGAGGAAGGCCTGTCGTCCATCGGAGTAGTGGCGGTGCGCGCCGACGGTGAGCGCTTCGACCCGTCGCGGCACGAGGCCGGCGGCACCCTGCCGACCGACGACCTGGCGTTGCAGGGCCTGGTCGCCGAGACCGAGGTGCCCGGCTTCCGCGACCGCGGTCGTGTCCTGCGCGCCCCGATCGTGACGGTCTACACGGCCCGATGAGCAACCTCTCGCAGACCGTCCGGCAGACGCGCGAACGTCTCACCTCTCTCGTTCGCGAGCTAGATTCATCGATGGCCGACTGGGTCACACGGCGTTCGGCCCCCGAGGTGTCGTCGGTCGTGATCGTCGGCGAGACGAACCGCGGCAAGTCCTCGCTCGTCAACGCCCTGCTGGCGACCCCGGGCCTGTCGCCGGTCGACGCGGACGTCGCCACCTCGACGTACCTCGTCTTCCAGCACGGCCCAGCCTGGGCGGCCCGCGCCTGCTACCCCGGCCTGCTCGCGCCCGTCGGCTTCCCGCTGCCCGCGCTGATCAACTGGGTCTCCGCGGCCCACGAACTGCCCGAGGGCGAGCTGCCCCCGCGCTACGTCGAGGTCGACGCCCCGATCCCGTTGCTGGAGCGCATGTCCGTTGTGGACACTCCCGGCGTCGGCGGCCTGGAGTCGGTGCACGGTGAACTGGCGCTCGAAGCCGTCACCTCGGCCACCGCCCTGGTGTTCGTCGTCGACGCCTCGTCCCCGTTCACGCGCGGCGAGCTCGATTTCCTGAAACGCGTCGGCGACCGCGTCGAGACCGTCGTCTTCGCCCTGACCAAGACCGACCAGTACCGCGGCTGGCGCCAGGTCCTCGACGCCGACCGCGCGTTGCTGGCCGAACACGCCCCGCGCTTCGCCGACGCGACGTTCCACCCGGTGTCGTCGCGCATGTTCGACCTGGCCGCCCAGGCCCCGAACCCGGACGCGGCCGCCATGCTCCGGGAGCGTTCCGGCATCTCGTCGTTGCAGACCGCTCTGCAGGAGCTCGTCGCGGGCCGCGCCGGAATGCTGGCCGAGGCCAACGCCCTGCGCGCGTTGTCGACCGTGCTGGACGAGCTCGTCGTTCGCCTCGAACACGAGAAGCGCGCTCTGTCCGTGGGCGAGGATGAGGCCGCGGTGTTGCGCGCCCGCCGCGAAGAGCTGCAGACCGAACGCCGCTCGTCCACCCGAGGCTGGCAGGTGCGGCTGCGGGGCGAGGTCCAGCGCGCCCGCGTCGAGAACTCGCACGAGATCTCCCGCCAGATGCGCGAGCTGCAGACCTGGTACCGCCAGGCCATCGACGCGGCCGACCGCACCGCTCTGGCGTCGTTGCCGCAGCAGGTCGACACCGCGTTGCAGGTCGTGTCCGGCCGCATCTCCACCGCGCTGTCCGTGCGCCTGTCCCAGGTCGCCGACGCCGTCCTGGCCACGCTGTTCTCGTCGGAGGAACTGACCCTGATCCGCGGCCAGTTCGCCCGCGGTGTGCAACCCCCCGTCGTGTTACGCCCCAAGGAGAAGCGCCCGCCGACGGCCGAGGACAAGCTGCTGGTGTTCATGGGCGTCTCCGGCGGCCTGGGCGCGGGCAAGCTGGCCGTCATGCCGCTGGCCGGTCTCGGCATCGCCGCGCTGAACCCGATCGTCCTGCCCGTGACCATCGCATTGGGCCTCGGCGCGGGCTGGTGGATGGCCCGCACCCGCACCCACACCGCCGAGAAGCAGCACGTCAAGCAGTGGCTCTCCGACTCGATCGCCGACGCCCGCTCCACAGTGGACCAGCTGGCCGCCGAGCAGCTGATCGAGGCCGAGCAGGCTCTCTCGCTGGCCCTGGACGAGGCGCTGGCCAAGCGCATCGAGGCCATCGAGGCGGAGCTGCGGGAGGTCGACCGGGCGTTGCGGATGGAGGCCGGCGAACGCGGCCGCGAGCTGCAGGCCGTGATCCGGCAGCTCGCCGAGGTGGAGCAGGGGCGGTCGAAGGCCGAGGAGCTGCTCGGCCGCATCCGTTCGGTCCGCGACCGCGCCTGAGGAGGAGGAACGTCGTCCGGACCGGCTCAAACGGTTGGCCGGGGAACCAAACACGCCTAACGTGGGTCATACCGGTACATGAGCAAGTAGGAGGTGTGTCCCGGTGTACATCGACGAGAACGGTGCGGCCGACGCCGAGCTGAAGGTGACCGTCGAGGACGAGGAGTACACCGCCGACGTCACCTTCGACCTCGACTCCGACGGCGTGAACGACTCCGCCGTCGTCGAGACCGATGACGGTGGTCATCTCGCGTTCACCGACACGAACGGTGACGGCGACGCCGATCTGATGAGCACGTTCGACAAGGACGGCAATCTCCTGAGCCAGGCGCGGTTCGAGGAGAATTCCGGTGAGTGGGTCGCCGTCGACCCCAACGACACCCATCAGGAAAAGACGAATTCGTCATCCACGCAGGCGATTGTCGTGGACACCGACGAAGGTGAGCGAAACGTCGGCCAGGCGACCGAGGACACCGACGGCGACGGCAAGGCCGACACCGCGGTCGTCCGTGACGACGGCGGCGACACGTGGTTGTTCACGGACAAGAACGGTGACGGCAAGGCCGACGTGGCGACCGAGATCACACGGTCTGGCGAGGTCACGATGTCGGAACACCGCGGTGACGACTGGGTCGAGGTCGAGCACGGGCACATCGAGTCCGACGGCCGGTACGTGACCGACTCGAAGAGCGGCATTCTGGACGACTCGGACGACTGGCTCGAGGAAGAACGGTTCGACGGTGTCGTCCGAATCGATTCCACCACCGGGCAGTGGATCAGCCCGAACTGACGTGTGAACTGAAGCGCAGCTCACAGGCCCCGGTGTGGTGAGAACCGCACCGGGGCCTCTTGTGTTTTTCCGATCTCAAGCTCGCCTTAACGCCGTCCGAGTGCTGAATCGATTCCAGAATCGGTTTTGTGAGAGAAGCGACAGGCTGGGGGTGCGTTACCTGCCATTCACCGGGCTAACCTCGGTCCATCCCCTTCCACGTACGCCCGGCCCCACCGGGCGTACGGAGCTATTCCCGAGGACGACGAAGTCCTGCACCGGACCACCACGTGCTCGGGTTGCCGAGGCGTTCAGTCAGGAGACGAGACGAGATGACGGCAGTGACCATTCCCGGTCTCGAACAGGCACCCACCAACCACGCGCGTCTGCTCGCCTGGGTTCAGGAAGTCGCTGAGCTGACCTGCCCCGACGAGGTTGTTTGGGCCGACGGGTCTCAGGGTGAATGGGACCGTCTCACGAAGAAGCTCGTCGACGCCGGGACGTTCGTGCCCCTGAAGAAGAAGCCCAACTCGTTCTGGGCGGCTTCGGACCCGAGCGACGTCGCGCGGGTGGAGGAGCGGACCTACATCTGTTCCGTGCGCGAGGAGGACTCGGGCGCGACGAACAACTGGATGGACCCTTCCGAGATGAAGGCCATCATGACCGAGCTCTACCGGGGCTGCATGCGTGGCCGCACGATGTACGTGATCCCGTTCTGCATGGGCCCGCTCGACGCGGAGAAGCCGATGCTCGGTGTCGAGATCACCGACTCGGAGTACGTCGTCGTCTCCATGCACATCATGACCCGCATGGGCAGCAAGGCGCTCGCGCTGTTCGGTGAGGACGCTCCGTACGTCCCCGCGCTGCACTCGCTCGGCGCTCCGCTGGAGCCCGGCCAGGAAGACGTGCAGTGGCCGTGCAACACGACCAAGTACATCTCGCACTTCCCGGAGACCCGCGAGATCTGGAGCTTCGGCTCCGGCTACGGCGGCAACGCGCTGCTCGGCAAGAAGTGCTTCTCCCTGCGCATCGCCTCGGCGATGGCCCGGGACGAGGGCTGGCTCGCCGAGCACATGCTGATCCTCAAGCTCACCTCGCCGGAGAACAAGGCGTACTACATCGCCGCCGCGTTCCCGTCGGCCTGCGGCAAGACGAACCTCGCGATGCTGGAGCCGACCATCCCCGGCTGGAAGGTCGAGACGCTCGGCGACGACATCGCCTGGATGCGCTTCGGTGAGGACGGCCGCCTGTACGCGGTGAACCCGGAGAACGGCTTCTTCGGCGTCGCGCCCGGCACCGACTACCACACCAACCCGAACGCGATGCGCACCATCGCCAAGGGCAACTCGCTGTTCACGAACGTCGCGCTGACCGACGACGGCGACGTCTGGTGGGAGGGCATGGGCGAGCCGCCCGCCCACCTCACCTCGTGGAAGCACCAGGACTGGACGCCGGACAGCGAGGAGCTCAGCTCGCACCCGAACTCCCGTTACTGCACGCCGATCGAGCAGTGCGACATCAAGGCGCCGGAGTGGGAGGACCCGAACGGCGTGCCGATCTCGGCGATCTTCTTCGGCGGCCGCCGCGCCACGACGATCCCGCTGGTCACCGAGTCGCGCGACTGGCAGCACGGCACCTTCATGGGCGCCACGCTCTCGTCGGAGACCACGGCCGCCGCGGTCGGCAAGACCGGCGTCGTCCGCCGCGACCCGATGGCGATGCTGCCGTTCATCGGTTACAACGCCGGCGACTACTTCCAGCACTGGGTCGACCTCGGCAAGCGCGCCGACGCCGACAAGCTGCCAAAAATTTTCTATGTGAACTGGTTCCGCCGGGGCGACACTGTGTCTAACAAGCCTGGGCGCTTCCTGTGGCCTGGGTTCGGCGAGAACTCGCGCGTGCTGAAGTGGGCCATCGAGCGCCTCGAGGGCAAGTCCGCCGCCGTCGAGACCCCCATCGGGTACGTGCCGACGGCCGACGACCTCGACCTCGAGGGCCTGGACGCGTCGCGTGAGGACATCGAGGCCTCGCTGGCGTTCGACGCCGACGAGTGGCGTGCCGAGATCCCGCTGGTCGAGGAGTGGTTCGCGAAGATCGGCGAGAAGGTCCCGACCACGCTCCGCGACGAGCTGGCGGCACTGAAGCAGCGCCTGGGCTGATCCTTCTCAGGTGTTCGATGCCCCGGCGGTCAACGGCGACCGCTGGGGCATCTTTATGCGGTACTACTGGTGGTGTGACGCAGGACGACTTCCTCGGCGGGCTGAACTACGACGGGTCCAGGCGTGATGTGGAGGTCGGCCCGACCACGGGCATCGTGCGCTACTACCCCGTGCCGCCCGCCCCACCGGCCCGTACGCCGTGGTGGCGCTACGCGCTCGTGTTCGTCCTCGGTTCAACCGTCGGCGTGGTCGCCGGAGTGGTCCTGTGCAGCAATTTTCTGTGAGTCAGCGCAGCTCATCGTCTACTTGAAACGAAGTTGTCCACAGGTGTGGACGGCTCTGTGCACAGGTTGTGGATAGCTGTGGACAAGCCTGGGGAGTTCTCCACAGCCGGTGGGTCGCGATCGCCGGATCAGTTCGGCAGCGGGTTGTCGCGGATGCCGAAGAGGGTGCTGCTGAAGGTCTTCGTGGCCTCCGCGTAGCAGACGGCGTTGGTCCAACCCTCTGACCAGGCCTGGGAACCGGGGTTCCGCCACGCCGGGAACACGTCCGTGCGCTTGGTCGAACCCAGGTAGTGGTGCACGGCCTTGGTGCACTTCTCGCTCGCGATCGAGTTCATCTGCTCCTTGGACGGAGCGGGGTCGGTCGACCTGCCGAGGGACACGACACCGGCGGGCACTGCCTCCGCCAGGTGCGAGGTGTTGCAGGGGACGACCTTGACCTCCTGGTCCTTGGACGGCGAACCCTGGGTGCAGGTCTGGAACGTGCTGAAGCCGTCGCCCTTGAGAGCGTCCTTCACGGAACCCTTGCGCGCCAGTGGCTTCTCGTCCGGGCTGATCTCCACGACGGTGCACAGCCGCCAGCGCTGCCCGTCCTTCCAGCCCTGCTCGTTCGGCCAGAACGCCCAGACCCGCAGGCGCGTCGAGTCCGCGTCCGGGCTGCCCAGGTACTCGTTGAGCGTCTGGCGGCACGGCGGGAGCGCCGCCTTGCGCAGCGCCTGCGTGTCCGGGTAGGTCGTGGGCAGGCCGGTGAGCTCACCGACGCTCATGACCTCGGCCTCGTGCGACTCGGTGCACTGCAACACCAACAGCCTGTCGGCGTTCATGCACTGACCCGCCTTGGGCAGCGTGGGTGCGGCGGCGGAGGCGGTGGACGGCAGCGGTCCCGGGACCGCCTGCCCTCCCAGTTGAATCGTGCACGCGGACAGCGTCAACGTGCTCAGGACAATTGCCACCGCCAGCCGCACACGAGTCACACCACAGAGACTAGGGCCTTCACCTGATCGGCGATGTCCCGGCGCTGCTTTTCGAAGGCCGCATCGGTCAGCGCGGCCGGGTCGGCGGGCTGCCCGAGCACCGGAGTGTGCAGGTGTCCGCCGAGGACATTCGTTGCGCCGTAACCGATTCGCAGCCGGTTGGCCCGGTACATGCTCTCGTTGGAGAGGTAGTCACCGCCACTGCCGGAGGCCGCGACCCTGCCGGGAGTCGGCTCGTCCGTGCGGCAGGACTGCTGCGAGCCGACGACGACCCACTCGCAGAAGCTCCGGTTCAGCGCCACGGTGAACGGGCCGGTACCCGCGTCGATCATCTTCTGGAACGGCAGACTCGTCTCGATGAACTCGTTCGCCGGCTGCGGCCAGCCCGCGGCGTTGGGCACGCTGCCGTACGAGCCGATGTTGTTGTTGTCCGCGAAGCCACCGCGCCAGCGCGCCGCCCACCGCTCGATGTCGAACCGGCCGGGCCGACCCTGGCTGATCGTCACGAACGCGTCTGGCTTCTGCTGCAACGCGGACCCGTAGAACTGCTCGACGATCCCCTCGTCGAACCCGCCCCACAGCACCGGGAGCACGGAGGCCTGCAGCACGACCTTGCCGGTCGGCGTGTCGATCTCGCGGCCGTCGAGCTGCAGCGCCGCCGCACCGGCCGGGTTGGCACGCCGCACGTTCGTGCCGGTGAGCTGGAACGGGTCGAAGCCGGTGACCGCGACTCTGCGCACGCCGGGCGTGGCCGGGAAGGCCGAGTCGCTGAGTCCGCGGGAGGCCCAGTCGAACTGCTGGATGAGCTTCGCGCGGTCGTTCGGCGGCAGGGCGAACCGCGGCGTCCACTGGCGCAACGCGGCGCTGAGCCGCAGCCGCGCCCAGTAGAGCGGACGGTCGTCGTAGGCGTCGTGTGCCAGGGGTTGTGTGCTTTGGGCGCGGGCGACAGCGGCCTTCCACAGCGCGTTGCCCTCGCGTTCCACGAACTGCTTCGCCTGCTTCGGCACGACCTGCCGGCAGAGCTTGGCGGTGAAGTCCGTGACGCGGGCGTCGAACCCGGCGAGCTCGACGAGCGCGGGGCCGACAGCGGGGCCGCCCGTGACGAGCGTGTCGTCGAGCCGCTGCTCCTCGACGGTGAGCGGCACGGTGGTGTCGTAGCAGTTCGAGTCCTGCGCGTGCGCGAGGGCAGGACTCAGGGTGAGGGCGAGCGCGGTCAGTCCGACCAGTCCGGCGATGGTTTTCACGTCTTCGATCTCAACGGAAGAGGGCCACCCGCCGTAACCGGCGGGTGGCCCATTGTATTAACGCAGTGTCTCAGTGGGCAGCCACGGGCTTGACGCGCGGGTTGTCCTCGTCGACGTGGTAGTCGGACGGATCGGTCTGGTCCGTGCCGTTGAACATCTTGGCCTTCTTGGCGATCAGCGTGACGATGACGGCGAAGATCAGGTTGACCGCCAGCGCGACGATGCCGACGTAGATCGTCATGGCCGAGTCGCCGAACGGGTGCCAGCCGAAGATCGACAGCTTGCCGAGCGGCAGTGCCGACCCGGCGAAGTGTGCCTTGCCGATGGCCGGGTTGCCGATGTTGTAGAGCAGCCACATGCCGTAGCCCATACCGGCGATCCAGCCGGCGATCAGGCCGTACACGTGGAACCAGCGCGTGTACAGCGCGATCGCGACCGCCGGCAGCGTCTGCAGGATCATGACGCCACCGATGAGCTGCAGGTCGATGGAGAACTGCGGGTCGACGAACACGATGAACGCGACCGCGCCGAACTTCACCACGAGGCTCGCGAGCTTGGCCTGCTTGGCCTCCTGCGCCGGGGTCGCCCCCTTGTGGATGTACTCCTTGTAGACGTTGCGCGTCCACAGGTTCGCCGCCGCGATCGACATGATCGCCGCCGGCACCAGCGCGCCGATGCCGATGGCCGCGAACGCGATGCCGGCGAACCACGACGGGAAGTTCGCACCGAAGAGCTCGGGCACGATCGTGTTGGTGTCGGGACGGCCGGTCGCCTGGTTGACGATCGGCTTGGTGCCCGCGCTGATCGCGACGTAGCCGAGCAGCGCCAGCAGGCCCAGCACCAGCGAGTACGCCGGCAGCGCGACCATGTTGCGCTTGATGACGTTGCGCCCGCGGCTGGCCAGGATGCCGGTCAGCGAGTGCGGGTAGATGAACAGCGCGAGCGCCGATCCGAGCGCCAGCGTCGCGTACTGCAGCTGGTTGTTGCCGTTGAGCAGGATGCCGTCAGCCGGCGTCGGCGTCGCGTCGAACTTGGCCTGCGCGTCGTTGAAGATCTCGCCCCAGCCGCCGAACTTCGACGGCAGGTAGACGATCGCCACCAGGATGACGATGTAGATCAGGATGTCCTTGACGAACGCGATCAGCGCCGGCGCCCGCAGACCCGACTGGTAGGTGTAGAGCGCGAGGATCACGAACGCGATGAACAGCGGCAGGTGGCCGAGGATGCCGGAACCGTTGAGGCCCATGGACCGCAGCACCGCTTCGAGGCCGACGAGCTGCAGCGCGATGTACGGCATGGTCGCGACGATGCCGGTGATCGCGATCAGCAGCGCCAGCCAGTGCGAGCCGTAGCGGCCCTTCACGAAGTCGGCGGGCGTGACGTAACCGTGCACGCGGCTGACCGACCACATCCGCACCAGCGGCAGGAACACGATCGGGTAGAGGATCACCGTGTACGGCAGGGCGAAGAAGCCCATCGCGCCGGCGCCGAACATCAGGGCGGGCACCGCGACGAAGGTGTAGGCGGTGTAGAGGTCGCCGCCGACCAGGAACCACGTGATCCAGCTGCCGAACTTTCTACCGCCGAGACCCCACTCGTCGAGGTGGTCGAGGGTATCGCCCTTCTGCCACTTCGCTGCGAGGAAGCCCATGACCGTGACCAGCAGGAAGAGGGCGCTGAAGACAATCAGCTCGGTCCACTGCATCAGTTCGCTCCCTCGTCCAGGTCGTCAACGCCGAGCTTGTCCGGCTTGCCGGTGACCACGGGCTGGTCCTTCGTCTTGACGTAGACCAGCCCGACGCAGAGCACGCCGAGCGGGACGAACGCGAACTGGTACCAGTAGAAGAACGGCAGTCCGAAGATCCGGGGCTCGTCCTGGTTGAACCACGGCGTGATGAGCATGAGCAGCGGAACTATCAGCAGCAGGTTCCAGTTGCTCCAGCGCAAGCCGGTCCTGTGATCCGACGGCATGGTGGGCCCTCCGTGTACGCGGTGTTGCGCGGATGTTAGGCCTGATGAAGGGTGCCGTCAGCCTCGTGATCGGAATCGTTGCCTACGACTTAACGTTCTCTTTGGACTGATCCGCCGCAAGACGGCTGACGAGGTCCTGCTCGGCGGCGTCGAAGTACTCGTCGAGCTGTGCGACCGCCTGATCAACCGTTCCCTTGTTCAACAATTCGACGATTTTGCGGTTCCACGGCAGGTAGGTCTGATGAAACGCGTCCACCTCGTGGGCGACGCGGAAGGCGAGCATGAGCTCGGCGAAGAGCCGGTCCGACTCGTCGCTCAGCCGGATGCTGCCCGCGAGCCCGACGATGCCGCGGTGGAACTGGATGTTCGCGCTGCCGGTCTTGCTGAAGTCGTTCTTCTCGGCCCGCGCCACGGCCTGGCGTACCGGCGCCCTGACCGCTTCGCGCTGGGCATCCCCGACGTCGTTCCACAGGCGCAGGGCGCCGCACTCGATCACCCGGCGTGCGGCGTAGAGGTCGCGCACGTCGTCGCCGGTCGGCCGGCGGACGAAGACCCCGCGGCTGTGCTCGTGCACCAGGATCCGGTCACGCGTGAGCAGCCGGAACGCTTCCCTGAGGGTGTTGCGGCTGACGCCCAGCGCCCCGCCGATCGCCTCCTCGCTGAGCCGCAGCCCCGGCTCCAGTTCGCCGTCGAGCACCCGCTCCCGCAGCATGTCGGCGACCTTCTGCGCGGTGCTCGCGCGCTCCAGGTCGGCCTTGCCCTGCGCCAGCGTCGACACCCACGTCTCGGTCACCTCGGCAGTCTATTTGCAGGATCGTTCTATTGCACTATCGTAGAATCGTTCAACAATCCAACGATCTGCGAGGTCGTGAGGGCTGGAGGGGGCGGGCATGGATCTGAACGCGGATCTCGGTGAGGGGTTCGGACACTGGAGGCTGGGCGACGACCGGGCCCTGCTGTCCGTCGTGACCAGCGCGAACATCGCTTGCGGCTACCACGCCGGGGACGCCGACACCATGCGCGAGACCTGCGCGCTGGCCGCTTCCGCTGGTGTCACCGTCGGCGCCCACGTCGGCTACCACGACCTCGCCGGGTTCGGGCGGCGGTTCATCGACGTCTCGCCGGACACGTTGACCAACGAGGTGCTGGCCCAGCTGGGCGCGTTGTCCGCGTTCGCGCGTGCCGCCGGCACTCGGATTTCCTATGTGAAGCCTCACGGCGCGTTGTACAACGCGTTGGTCCGGCACGAGGCTCAGGCTGATGCCGTCGTCGACGCGGTCCGGCTGTTCGATCCCGGGCTCGCCGTGCTCGGGCCGCCGGGGGCCGTGTGGTTGAAGCGCGCCTCGGTGGCCGGGTTGCGGGTGTGGCACGAGGCGTTCGCAGACCGGGCCTACACGGCCGCCGGGACGCTGGTTCCCCGTGGTGAACCGGGGGCTGTGCTGCGGGATCCCGCCGAGATCGCCGCCCGGTGCGTGCAGCTGGCCGTCGAGGGCTGGGTTCGCAGCGTTTCCGGACGGCCAGTGCGGATCGCCGCCGATTCGATCTGCGTGCACGGGGACACGCCTGGCGCGGTGGAGATCGCCCGCGCGGTCCGGGTGGCGCTGGAGGGCGCCGGGGTAGAGATGGGACGAGTCGAGTCGCCGCTGCGGCACACGCGCGTCGCCGGGTGACCGGCGTCTCCTGATGTTGCCTAGCGGACCAGCGCGGCCGCGCCCACCAGGCCTGCCTCACCGCCCAGCCGGGCCGCCCGCACTTCCAGTCCGGCCAGGTACGACAGCCCGGCGTGCGCCTTCAGCGTGCGGCGGACCGGTTCGAACAGCAGCTCACCGGCCTGCGCCACCCCGCCGCCGATGACGGCCAGGTCCAGGTCGCACACCGCCGCAGCGCCCGCGATGGCCATGCCCACCGCCTGGCCCGCTCGGTCGAAGGCGGCCAGCGGGATCTCCTCCCCGGCCAGTGCGGCGGCGGCCAGGTGGGCGGCGTCGGCGTCGTCCGGGGCCTGCCAGCCGGCGCGGCGCGCCCAGTCGACCATGCGAGGGCCGCCCGCCACGGTTTCGGCGCAGCCCCGGCCGCCGCAGGTGCAGGGGTCGCCGTCCGGGTCCACCACGACGTGACCGATGTGGCCCGCGTTGCCCGTCCGGCCGCCGAAGGGACGTCCGTCGAGCACCAGGCCGCCGCCCACGCCGGTGGACACGACCAGGCCGACCATGAACGTGCTGCCCTGGCCCGCGCCTCGCCAGTGTTCGCCGAGGGCCATGCAGACGCCGTCACCCGCCAGCTCCACCCGGAGGCCGGGGAACAGGGAGGCGACCGCGGAGCGGAGGGGGAAGTCCTGCCACGACGGCACGTTGATCGGGGAGACGGTGCCGGCGTGGGTGTCGACCGGTCCCGCCGAGGCGATGCCGACGGCCGAGACCGGCGCGTCCTGGACCACCGCGGAGATCACCGAGACGACGGCGTCCCAGGGGTCGGCGGCCGGCGTGGGGACTCGGGTGGAGCGCACCACGTTGCCGGAGGGGTCCACCAGGGCGGCAGCGATCTTGGTGCCGCCGCAGTCCAGTGCCAGCACGAGATCAGTCACGGGAAGCCATGCTAACCAGCTACTTCCAGGCGGATGGGGGCAGTGGTTCTGACCAGGTCGGCCGCAGCCACGCGGACGACCGCCGACCAGGAGTCCGGCGCGGCCCAGGAGGGCGCCGAGACCGTGAAGTCGAGCGGCAACCGGCCCCGTGCGGGAAGAAGGCCTCCCACGCAGAACGGCCCGACGATCTCCCACGAGGACCGTGGCGACAGCAGCCGTGCCTGAACCGGCAGGTCACCATGGGCACCGGAAGCCAGGACCACCCGCAGCACCGACGACTCCCCGGCGCGCACCGACACCAAAGTCGGTGCCGAGGCCACCCACAGGACCTCGACCGGGTCTTCCGCGTCCCATTCGGGGACGGTGAGCAGCGCGACGTCGTAGACGTCGAACGGCAGGCCCTCCAGCGTGGCACGGATCGGGTGGCACCCGGGGGTGCGCGGCGAAACCAGGCTCACCTCGGCCGCGACGTGGCCGCCCGCGGGGAGGGAGACCGGCAGCGTCTCCCAGGACGCCGACCAGCCGTCGGGCAGCGACAGCCGGACGGTGCCCGTGAACGCGGGGCCGTCCGACACGGCGACCACGCGCAGGCGGGCCGGGCCGAGGACCTCCAGGTGCAGGTTCGCGGGCAGGCCGCCGAGCGGTGCGGGTTCGTGCAGCCAGTAGCGCGCGAAGACCGGGGTCACGGCGGGGCGGACGGGTCCGAGCGGCGGTCCGGCCAGCGAGAGCCGGGAGGGGACGGACGGCAGGGTGCCGGCCGGGGGAGTTCGCGCGCCGAGCACGCCGACCAGCGGTGACGGGTCGAGGTGGTCGACGTCGTTCCACAGCGCGACGGTCGTGGAGCCGACCATCTTCTCGCCGACCTCGCTGTGCCAGACGCTCACCGGGCCGATCAGGTGAGGCGCCGGGAGAACCGGGCCGTCCACGGCGACGAGGGAGGCGATCGGGTCGTACGACAGGGCGAAGTGAGTGGACGCGATCTCCGTGCCGCCGCCGCGTTTCCAGCCGTGGTCGATGTCGTCCTCGACCAACGTGTAGGTGCGCCAACCATGTGCCGGCACGTCGCGCGCCAGGAACGTCACGGTCACGCCGTCCACCAACGTCGGCAGCACGGACCCCTCAGACTCCACGTGCACGTTGCGAGCGGAAGGAAGGTGCACGGACACGATGTCGGTGCACGGCGCGGACAACGGGTTCCAGACGACGACCGACGAGTCCATAGTGGACGTCAGGGCGGCGAGTGAGCGCGAGATGACCTCGGACCGCAGGTCGAAGGCTTCCCGCGGGTGCGCGTGGGCGGCGCGCGCGAGGGCGGCGGTGGGAAAGGTGGCGCCGGTCAGCCGGGACGCGTGCGAGGCGAACACGGCGGCGGGTGAGTCGTCCTCCGGAGCGCGCGGTACTGGCACGGAGCTCCGCACGTAGTAGTCGCGCGGCAACGAGCAGATGACTCGTGGCCACGTGTAGCGCGCGCTCCAGTCGTGGTGGATCGCGGTCACCCACGGGTTCGGAGCGGAACGGGCGTCCCCGACCGGCAGCATCACGTGCGGCGCCGAAGCCGAGTCCCGCAGCTCCAGGAACGAGGCGTAGACCGAGCGCTCGGCCTCCCCCAGCGAAGCAGCCGTCAGCGAGGAACCGGAAGGCAGCGCCGAGAGCAACGGCCGCACACCGACCACATTGGACTCCAAGCCGACGACCTCGACGCGGCCCTCGGCGATCAGCCGCAGCAGCAGCGAGCGGTGCTGCGGGAACGTGTCCCAGTAGGGCTGCACCAGCTCGGCCGACGTCACGGCGAACCGGTAGGCGAGGTCGGTCAGCGCCAGGTCCAGGTGAGCCCGCAAGGCAGAAAAGGGCGCATCGCCCGCCACGTGCGCGACGAGGTGCACCGTCCACCCCGGCGAGCCCACGACCAGCGAGAACGCGCACTGTTCCGTGCCGGCCGCGGACCGCACGACGACCTGGGCGGGCACCACGGCGCCGGGCGGGTGCTCGGAGACGTCGACGGCGACCTCGTAGCCGAACGGGCCCTCCGCCAGCGGACAGCCGTGCCGCGGCGAGTGCAGGCCGCGGCCGCGGACGTGCGCGTGCACCGGTCCCGCCAGGGTGGGCGAGGTCAACCGCACCACCTGCAGCAACGCGGTCCGAGGTCCGACGAACAGCTCGGTGGACTCGGCAGCGATCACCCGAGCATCGCACCATCGTTCCGCACCGGACGAAATACCACGATGGTGGCGTTCTACCGCTTCAGCATCCGGGTCAGACCAGCGGCGACGGTCGTCGCCAGCACCCAGCCCGACACGATCAGCCCCGACGCGATCCACTGCGACGCGCCCGACGTCTGCCAGCGGTTCTTGTTGCCGAAGTCGACGATCGGCACGACCAGGTCGATCGTGTAGAGCCACGCGTTCCAGTGCAGGTGGTCGTCGGCGTTGATCTCGTCCAACCGTCCGTTGACGTGGAACCAGATGCTGCCGGCGGCCCACGCCGCGATCAGCCACCCCAGTGCGCGCGCGGGGCGGTAGCCGTAGCCGACCATCGAGCGCTGCAGGAAGCTCCACAGCAGCACCAGCGGGCCGAAGAACCGCATGCCCTCGGCGACCGCGCGGTACCGCAGGCGTTGCTTCTCGATCAGCACCGTGGAGGCGTGCTCCTCGTTGCCCGCCGCGGTCAGCATCTCGGCGAACTGGTCGTACGGGCGCGGGCGGTAGCTGCGCCGCATCGCCTGCCGCAGCCAGCGCAACCGTTGCTGCACCTGATCGTCGTCGCGCAGGTCGATCGGGTAGGCGAGCGAGTCGTAGCGGAAGTCGTCGAGGTCGATGAAACCGGTGGCGTTCCAGAAGTTCTCGTTGTCGTCCAACGACGTGCAGCGCGCCTGCCGCAGCGTCACCAGGCCCTTGGGCGGCGACACGACGTTGAGCATCAGCTCCTGCACCTGCATGCCCATCGCGTTCAAGGCGTGGCTGTCCAGTTTGTAGCCGAGCACCGCGCCGTTGAAGTTCGCCATGCGGCCGATCACCGCGCGCCGGCACCGCACACCGCCGTGCGCGACGAACTCCTTGTCGCCGCGCGCGCAGATGAGGTCGCGGCCGATCATGGCGCCGCCGATGTCGAGCGACGGCTTCTCGCGTGGCTGGTGGCGGTACTTGCCCGGCCTGGTCAGCCGGCTGCCGCGCAGGTCGAGGTTCGCGCCGACGGTGATGCCGCGCAGCTCCAGGCCGCCGGAGACGTCCGACTCGCGCACCACGAAGTTGCTGCCGATCTGCGAGCGGTTGGCCAGCACGGCGTCGGCGGCCGGATTGTCCACAGTGGCCCGTTCGATCGTGATGCTGCCACGCACGTGCGTGTCGACCATGCGCAGCTGACCCTTGATCTGCACGTGCCGCCCGACGACGTCGCCGCCGATCTCCGCGCCGTCGACGTGCAGCGCGCGGCCCGAACCGGTCGGGTCGTTGCCGACGGCGGGCGGCGACACGGCGTCCAGCACGGCGTCCGCCAGCGAGAACGTGCCGCCGATCTTCGCGTTCACCGCGCGGATGGTGCCCTGGCTGGTGAAACCGCGGTCCAGCTCCAGGTCGCCGGAGACGTCCACGCGGTCGAGGAAGAGCGTCGCGGACGGGTCCGCGTGCGGGTCGTTGGTTTCACGGAAGTCCGAACCGCGCGAAAGCGTGGCGCCGCTGAGCGACAGCGTGGAGCTGATGCGGGCGTTGGCGAGGAACACCACGCCGTGCGAGGTGAACGCGCCGAGCAGGTTGCCGCCGACCTGCATGCCGTTGCCGTTCAACGTGAAGCCGTCGGCGTTCCGCAGCACCGAGCTGCCGAGGTTGACGTTGCCGCCGATGCGCGCGCCCGCGAGCCGCACCTCACCCTCGGTGTGGATGCCGAACCCGAGCAGCGCGCCCGCGACCGTCAGCCGGTCACCGTGCACGCACAGTCCGCCCGGCACGCTGAACCTGCTGTCCCGCAACAACACCGAGCCCGCGATCTCGGCGTCGGTGAGGTCGGTGAGCCCGGTGACGCGGCAGCCGAGCAGCGAGACGTCGTTGCTGCTGCTCAGGTTGCGCGCCTCGAGACCCGGCAGGTCGCAGTCGGCGAACGAGATGCCGGCGAGGTTCGCCTGCCGCAGGTCCGGCGCGGCCTCGAACTGGCAGCGCTCGAACTCCAGCACGTACGGCACCTCGACCGCGCGCAGGTCGAGCACGTCGGTGATTACGCGGTCCACCACGCGGATGACGGGCGGGGTGCTCGGCTTGCGCCGCGGCAACCTCCACCCGCCACCACCGGAACTGTCGTTCTCCCCCAACAGCCCCCGCAGCACGTCCGCCGCGGCGACTTTCCCCCTCGCCACGCGACCTAGACCGGGTCGCTCGGGCCGTGGTGCGTCGGGTCGAGCACGCGGGCCAGGAACTCCTGGGTGCGCGGTTCCCGCGGGTTGCCGATCACGTCGGCCGCCGGGCCCTCCTCGACGATGTAGCCGCCGTCCATGAAGATCACCTTGTCGGCGACCTCGCGGGCGAACTGCATCTCGTGCGTCACGACCAGCATCGTCATGCCCTCGTCGGCGAGCTGGCGCATCACGCCGAGCACGTCACCGACGAGCTCGGGGTCGAGCGCCGAGGTCGGCTCGTCGAACAGCATCACCTCGGGGTCCATCGACAGCGCGCGGGCGATCGCCGCGCGCTGCTGCTGGCCACCGGAGAGCTGCGCGGGCATGGCGTTCGCCTTCTCCGTCAACCCCACGCGCTCCAGGTTGCGCAGCGCGATCTGCTGCGCTTCCTTCTCGCTGCGCTTGAGCACCTTGCGCTGCGCGACGGTGAGGTTGTTCAGCACGCTCAGGTGTGCGAACAGGTTGAACGACTGGAAGACCATGCCGATCTTCGTGCGCGCCCGGTCGATGTCGACGTCCGGGTCGGTCAGCTCGACGCCGTTGACGACGATCTTGCCGCCGTTCGGCTCCTCCAGCAGGTTCACGCAGCGCAGCAACGTCGACTTGCCGGAACCGGACGGGCCGATGATGCAGACCACGTCACCGCGGTTGACCGTGACGTCGATGCCCTTGAGGACGTCCAACGAGCCGAACGACTTCTTCAGCCCGGTGATCTCAACGGAAATCTCGCTCACAGGACGGACACCTTCTTTCCGCCGGAGCGGCGCTCCAGGTACCTCGACAGGTGCCCGAGCGGCAACGTGATGATCAGGTAGCAGAGACCGACGACGAGGATCGGGGTGAGCGACGGGCTGCGGCTCAGCGTCTCCCGCCCGAACTTCGTGAGCTCGTACTGGTCACGGGCCAGACCGATGATGTAGATCAGCGAGGAGTCCTTGGTCAGCAGGATCAGCTCGTTGGTCAGCGGCGGCAGGATGATCCGGAAGGCCTGCGGGATCACGATGGTGATCATCGCGCGGCCCTGGGACATGCCCAGCGAACGCGCCGCTTCGACCTGCCCCTTCGGCACGGCCTGGAGGCCGGCGCGGATGGTCTCGGCGATGTAGGCGGCGCCGACGATGCCGAGCGCCAGCATGACCGTGGAGTAGATGTCGAACTGGATCTGGAACGCGAGCGGCACGCCGTACGCGAGGCCGATGAACACCAGCAGTGCCGGAATGCCGCGGAAGAACTCGATGTAGATCGTCGCGATCCAGCGGTACGGCGCGATCGACGAGAGCTTCATCAGCGCGAGGACCAGGCCCAGCGCGAGGCCGAACGCGAAGCCGAGCGCCGTGTAGATGAGGGTGTTCTTCAACGCGACGGTGATGACGTTGGGGAGCATTTCCCCCATCGTCTCGAAGTTGAAGAACGCCGTGCGGATCTGTTCCCAGTCGGCGAGGAACGCGATCACGACGGCGATGAGGACGAGCAGCGTGTACTGCGAGTACCGGAAGTATTCGGCCCGCTTGCGCTTCGACAGCGCCATTCTGTGACTCCTAGCGGATGTGGTTCGGACGCGAACGGGGCGGCGTCCTCCGCCGCCCCGTTCGTTCGAGAGCTACTTCTTCTCCGGCTTCTTGCCGAACCACTTCTCGTAGATCGTGTCGTACTCGCCGCTTTCCTTGGCCTTCTTCAGGACGGCGTTGATCTTCTCCAGCAGAGCGGTGTTGCCCTTCTTGACACCGATGCCGTACTGCTCGTTCGTGTCGAACTCGGCGGAGACCTGGGTGTCCGGGAACTCCTTGGCGTAGTCGAGGAGCACGCCGTTGTCGTTGATCGCGGCGTCGACGGCGCCGGTGCGCACGGCGGTCTCCATCAGCGGGAGGTCCTCGAACTGGATGACCTCGTAGCCGTTGGCGGCCTTGTTGTCGTTCGCGTAGATCTCACCGGTGGTGTCCTGCTGGACGCCGATCTTCTTGCCCCGGAGGTCCGCCAGCGACTTGATCGGCGAGTCCTTCTTGACCAGCAGGGCCTGCGTCGCCTCGAAGTAGGGGTCGGAGAAGTCCATCCCCTGCTTGCGCTCTTCCTTGATGGTCATGCCGGCGGCGGCGAGGTCGCACTGGTTCGCGTTGAAGCTCGCGCCGGAGGTGATCGTCTCGAACTGGGTGTCGAAGATCTCCTGCTCGACACCGAGGTCCTTGGCGATCAGGTTGACCAGATCGACGTCGAAGCCGACGGTCTTGTCGCCGTCGGTGTACTGGAACGGCTTGTACGACAGGTGGGTGCAGGTGACAAGCTTGCCTTCCTTGACAAGCTTGATCCCACCGTCGGTGGTGCCACCGCCGCTGTTGGTGCTCGTCGCGCATCCGGCGAGCGCGGTCAGCGCAAGGGCCGCTGCGGGCAGTAGGGCGAGCACGTGCCTGGGTCGACGAGCCACTGCGTCACTCCTCGTAACTGTTGCGGACGAGTGAACGGGATCCTGCCACCCGGGTGACGTGGTGGACAGCACGTGGGTGTTACAGGCCACTGCCTTGCAATGATTTTGCGTCAAATCGGGCGATTGGGCACAGAATCTTGTGCCATTTGGGTCAGATCACACAACGTCTTCACGTATTGCACACGAATGATAACCATCTGCGAGCGCGTCCTTGATCAGGATTTGATCACGACAGCGCTGCTCAGCGCCTGCGCTCGGCCATCAGGCCCGCCACCAGGGCCGTCCAGCCGGTCTGGTGGGTCGCCCCGAGCCCTTCGCCCGTGTCGCCGTCGAAGTACTCGCTGAACGTGACGTGACTGCGCCAAAGCGGTGACTCGGAGGCCTCGATCCGCTTGCCGTCCGACGGCCTGCGCCCGTCGTGGTCGGGCAGGAACAGCCCGACGAGCCGGTCGCTCAGCTCGTCCGCCACCTGGCCCGCGGTGACCCAGCGACCCGAGTGCGTCGGCATCTCGACCTGGAACATGCCGTCGTGGAACGCGCAGACCGTGCGCAGCGCCTCCACGAGCAGGGCGTTCGTCGGCAGCCAGACCGGGCCGCGCCAGTTCGAGTTGCCGCCGAACATCGGCGTATGCGACTCGCCCGGCTCGTAGCCCATGCGGTGGTCCTGGCCCGCGACGTTGACCTCCAGGCCCTCGCGGTGGGCCGCACTCAACGAGCGGATGCCGTGCGGCGACAGGAACTCCTGCTCGTCGAGCATCCGGTGTAGCACGCGCTTGAGCTTGTGCTCGTCCAGCAGCGAGACGAACGCGCCGCGCTCGTAGTGGAACGTGATGAACTGCCGCAGCTCCGGCCGGCGCTTGAGCAGGTGCTCCAACCGGCTGGTGAACCCGTGCAGCTCCTCGAGCACCCACGGCTCGAGAACCGCGCTCGCCAGCAACGGGATGAGGCCGACCATCGACCGCACACGCACGGGTTCGGACTCGACGTGGCCGTCCGGGCGGCGGCGCGAGACGCGGTCGTAGCAGAAGCCGTCCTCGTCGTGCCAGATGCCGCCGCCGTGCGACCCGAAGTGCGTGAACGCCTCCGCGATCGACAGGAAGTGCTCGACGAACTTGGTGGCGACGTCCTCGTAGGACTCGTCGCCACGCGCCAGCTCCAGCGCGATCTGCATGAGGTGCAGGCTGTACGAGGCCATCCACGACGTGGCGTCGGACTGCTCCAGCCGCCACTCACCGAGCATCGGCTCCGACCGGTTGACCGGCCCGATGTTGTCCATGCCGAGGAACCCGCCCTCGAACAGGTAGCTGCCGTCGGCGTCCTTGCGGTTCACCCACCAGGAGAAGTTGAGCAGCAGCTTGTGGAAGATCCTGGCGAGGAACTGCCGGTCCCTGCTGCCGTCCGCGCGGTAGACCTGCAACGCCGCCCACGCGTGCACGGGCGGGTTGACGTCGCCGAACTCCCACTCGTAGGCGGGAATCTGGCCGTTCGGGTGCATCATCCACTCACGGCAGAACAGCAGCAGTTGCTCCTTGGCGAACGCGGGGTCGACCAGCGTGAACGGGATCGTGTGGAACGCGAGGTCCCACGCCGCGAACCACGGGTACTCCCACTCGTCCGGCATGGAGATCACGTCGGCGACGTCGAGGTGCCGCCAGTGCACGTTGCGCGCCTCGGGCGTACGTCTCGAGCTGGGCGCCTCGGGCTTCGTCGGGTCGCCGTCGAGCCAGTCACGCGTGCGGAACCGGTAGTGCTGCTTCGTCCACATCAGCCCGGCCAGCGCGCGCCGCAGCACGTGCTTCTCCTCGGGACTGGTCTGCGGCGCGACGGCGTCGTGGAACTCGTCCGCTTCGAGCCGGCGGGCGGTCATGGTCTCCGCGAAGCTCGGCCCGAACGGGTCCAGGTGCCCGTCACCGCCGACGAGCCGCAGCCTGATCGTCACCGTCTCGCCCGGCTCCACCGGGTCGAACGAGTACCAGGCCGCGAACTTGGTGCCCGCCGCGCCCGCGTCGTCCGGCCCGACCACCTGGCACGCGGACGTGCTGCCGCGCACCACGTACTCGCAGATGCCGTCCTTGGTCCACGGCGACGGGTTGTGCCCGGCCCCGAAGAGCGACATCTCGTTGGTCTCGTTGTCCGTCATGAGCATCGACGGCGAGTCGTCCAGATGCAGCGTGTACCGGCCGAGATTGCCGTGGTCAGCCGTGACCTTGCGTCCGGTCGTGGTGCTCGCAACGAGCTGACACGGCCGTTGGTCCCGGCCCCACGCCCATGTGTTGCGGAACCACAGTTGCGGCAGAAGGTGCAACGGCGCGTCCTCAGGCCCGTGATTGGTCGCGCTGATCTCGACGCAGATGTCGTCCGTGTCGGCCTTCGCGTAGGTGACCTGGACGTCGAAGAACCGGTTCTCGTCGAGCACCCCGGTGTCGCTGAGCTCGGGCTCCCGGTTCTCCCGGCCCGCGTTGCGCGCCATCTCCCGCAGCTGCGCGTACGGGAACTCGCGTTGCGGATAGCGGTAGACGACCTGCATCCAGGAGTGGGTGGGCGTCCCGTCGGTCACCCACCAGTGCTCCTTGACGTCCTCACCGTGGTTGCCCTCTTCGTTGGTGAGGCCGAAGTACCGCTCCTTGAGGATCGGGTCCTTGCCGTTCCACAGGGCGAGGGCGAAGTTCATGAAGCCGTGCACGTCGCAGATGCCGGCGATGCCGTCCTCGCCCCAGCGGTAGGCGCGGGAACGGGCGTGGTCGAACGGGAACGACGCCCACGCGTCACCCTCGGGCGAGTAGTCCTCGCGGACCGTGCCCCACTGGCGACCAGACAGGTACGGCCCCCACAGCCGCCACGGCGCAGTCGGTGTGTCCGACTCCGCGAGACGCGCCCGTTCCGTTTGTTCGCCCATCGCCCCAGTGTGGGATACGAGGTCGGACGAACGGTCGGGCCCACGTCTCGGCTGAGTCGTTCCTCACTAAAGGCGGGTGGACCGAAACCGGGTGTGAACGCTCTACCGAGCGCCTGACCACAGATACCGGCGCTTGGGGCTTCTCGGTGCGCCTTCGGCGGTGACCAGGCCTTCCTCGATCAGCTTTTCCAGTCGGAGGAGCACGGTCGGTCGTGAGTACCCGGTCGCCGCGATGAGCTCCCTGGCGCTTGCCGAACCGAGTGAGCGCAGTATGTCGGCGACATCGGTCCGGGGTGAGCTGACCGTGAAGAGGTCTGGAGTCTCAGCTGATGCACCGAGCGAGTAGGTGGCATACCGGCGTCCGCCCGTGCGTACGGCGAGTCCTTTGTTCGCCAGGTCGCGCAACACGGCCGTCGCGTCAGCTTGGCTTGCGCCGAACTGCCGCAGAGCGGCGTTGCTGATCGGGCGGCCGTGGTACATCGTCGCGAGGGCGAGTTCGTGTAGTTGGGTGAGTCCAGGCTCGTGCAGTCGTGCGAGCCACTGGCGGGTAGTGGGGTCGAGCAGTTCTGACCTGCTGAACTCAACCTCGAACCGGTTTGCGAAGTTGCGAAAAATCGGCCGCGCCAAACCGGACCGCTGCAGTTCTTTGATCATCGAGGGAACACCGGAGGCTCTGTTCTCGGCGACGAGCCGGTCGCTCAACGGCAGGTAGGTGTCGGACAGCAACGAAGCCAAGAAGGAGTTGCGCGACGAGCTCACTCCCTCGGTGCCGAGATCCTCCAGGACGACGGGGCCGAACAGCCCTCCCGGGCTGCGCACGAGCAGTCGGTCGGGGTGCAGCTCGATCTGGACCTGGGTGCCACGGGTCCCGCCGCTGTAGTCACGGTGCAGGAGGGCGTTGACCACAGCCTCCCGTACGGCCTCCATCGGGTAGTCGAGCTGCTCACGGCGACCGCTGGCGTCGACGTGAGTCCGGACTCTCATGTGCCTGCGCAGAACCGACATCGTTTCGGACACCAGTTCTGGAATCGGGCCTCGAATCACGGGGTTGTCGTCGAAGCGCGGCCCGTTCTCGTTCCCGCTGTACACCACGACTGACACGGTCAGTTGAGGGAAGTGCTGCTGAGGATAGGAACCGAAGGTCAACAGTCCTCCGATGGAGGGCACCAGCGTTCCGTTCTCGGCTCGCACGAGCACTCGCAGACGTTCCAGCGCTGTGACTTCGTCCATGTCGCGAAACGCTCGCGAAGTCTGCCGTACACGTTCGATCGTGCGACCGAAGGAAACGCGGTCCAGGTCGCCGATCACCGCGTCCGGCACGGCTTCCAGGTCGTAGCGGGGCTGCCCGCGGTTGGCGATCGCCAGGCCGATCTCCGCTTGGGTCATCCTGCGATCGCCGTCGCCTACCCGCACGTACGAGCCTGTTGCGATTCCTTTGGACTCCACGTAGCACGGGCGGTGGTCGGAAGGCAGCGGATCGACCTCGGCCACGACGATCGACAGGCCTTCGAACTCGACGACGTCCACCGCTATGCGCAGTGGAGGGTGCAGACAGTCGCTCGCCAGGGCAGCGAGATCGTCGCGCGACTTCGCGGGGTCAGCGAGCCGGACTGGACGAAAACCAGCGGTTTCGTCCAGTCCGAGCACGAGCATGCCGCCGTTGGTGTTGGCGAAGGCTGACAAGCTCTCGGCTGCGCTCTTCGGCAGACCTCCGGCAGCCGACTTCACCTCGACGTCGCTCATCTCCGCGCCCGTCCGGCGTAGACGTTCGATGAGGGACTGCAAGGTCGAGGCTTCCACCGCGCTCCACTCTCAACTTTAAGGCCGTGACTTGCAAGTACCTTAGAGTAGTTGAGAGTAGCGGTGAGTCAGGACTGCTTCGCGTGCGCGTCCAGCACCAGCGCGACCGCCTCGGTGACGCGAGCCGCGTGCGCAAGGTGCAGCCACTCGTCCGGGACGTGGCAGTTCGAGTCCGGCCCGATCACGCCCGTCACGACGAACTGCGCGTCCGGGTACGCCTCGTGCAGCAGCCCCATGAACGGGATCGAGCCGCCCAGCGACACGGTCCGCCACGGCGCGCCGAAGACCTCCTTGCCCGCCTCGTCCAGGACGGCGGAGAGCCATGGGGCCAGCTCAGGGGCGTTCCAGCCGTCGGCGGCCTCGACGCGGGACAGCTCCACGGTCGCGTTGTAGGGCACGTCGGTCGTGAGCTTCTCGCGCACCGCCTCCAGGGCGGCCGACGAGGAAGCCGTCGGCGGCAGGCGGAACGACAGCACCAGCGAGGTGAACGGGCGCAGCACGTTGCCCGCGTCGTCCGGCAGCGGCAGGCCCTCGGCGCCGGTGACCGACAGGGTCGGCCGCCAGCCGGAGTTGAGGGCCAGCTCCACCTCGTCGGACGACATCGGCTGCAGGTCGCCGACGCGCGGCACCGGGTCCCACAGCGCGCCCGGCGCGGCCTCGACGGCCTCGCGGACCTCGGCGAGCCGCCCGGCCGGGATCTCGACGTGCATCTCCGGCACGAGGATCTCGCCGGTCGCGGAGTCCTCGATCCGGTCGAGCAGGGTCCGGGCGATCCGGAACGACGACGGCACGATGCCGGACGCCATGCCGGAGTGCAGACCGCCGTCGAGCACCCGTACGGTGGCGGTGACCTGCACCAGGCCGCGCAGCGAGGTCGTCAGCCACATGCGGTCGTAGTCGGAGCCACCCGAGTCCAGGCAGACCACCAGAGACACCTGGCCCAGCCGTGAAGACAGGTGCTCCAGGTACGCGGGCAGGTCGGGCGAACCCGACTCCTCGCCGGTCTCCAGCAGCACGACGCAACGGGCGTGCGAACCGCCGGCGGCGCGCACGGCCTCGATGGCGGCGATCGCGGCATATCCGGAGTAACCGTCATCGGCCGCGCCACGGCCGTAGAGACGTCCGTCACGCAGGACCGGGGTCCACGGACCCAGTCCTTCGCCCCAGCCACCTACCGGCGGCTGCTTGTCGAGGTGTCCGTAGAGCAACACGGTGTCGTCGGACGAGTTACCGGACGCGGGCACGTCGACCATCAGAAGTGGCGTACGTCCCGCCAGTTGGACGACTTCCAGCACTGCTCCGGGAAGCGCGCGTGACTCGATCCAGAGGCGCACGTGGTCGATCGCGGCGGCCAGTTCGCCGTGTTCTTCCCAGGCCGGGTCGAACGCGGGCGAGATCGCCGGCACGGCGACGAGCTGAGACAGGCTCGGGACGATGTCGTCGTCCCAGAGCGTCCTGACGGTGCTGGTCACAACTGAGCGGTCCACCTCTCGATCCTGTCACGACTCGGCCTCCGCTCGCGTCCGTAGCCTCTAGTCACAGGCCGCCAGCTAAGTTAACGATCGGTAACCGGGACAACGGTGTCCGTTAATCGGACGGCCTAGTCGGAGGTAAAAATGTCGAACCTCCGACAGTTGTCGCTGATCAGAACGTTGACTCGTGTGTTACGAAGTGGGACGGGTCTCACCAACTCGGGTGAGGCCGTGTCAGGATGTGGTCGTAAGCCACCGTCACCGTCGACGGCTGCCTCCCGGCCCCACAGGGTTGGCGGCGACCGCCGGCGTCGCCGCACGAGATCGTCACGAGCGATCAGGCGGTCGGAGAAGACAGAGGAGAAGGCGCATGTCGTCCCCTGAGCAATGGACGCACCCTGAGCCGGACGCAGCGCCGGCCGCCACTGCCGCGAAACCGACAGCGGAACAGGTGATCGCAGGCTTGCGAGCGACCGACGAGGGCGGCGCCGACCTGGTGCAGCTCCTCACCCCCGAGGGTGAGCGGGTCACGCACCCCGACTTCGACATCGACATCACGCCGGAGGAGCTGCGCGGTCTGTACCGCGACATGGTCCTGATCCGCCGGGTCGACCGCGAGGCGAACGCGCTGCAGCGCAAGGGCCAGCTCGGCATCTGGGTGCCGCTGCTCGGCCAGGAGGCCGCGCAGATCGGGGCCGGCCGCGCGATGCGCCAGACGGACATGGCGTTCCCGAGCTACCGCGAGCACGGCATCGCGTGGACGCGCGGGATCGACCCGCGCGAGCTGCTCGGCATCTTCCGCGGCACCGACCAGGGCACGTGGGACCCGGTCGAGAAGCGCTTCCACCCGTACACGATCGTCATCGGCAACCAGGTCCTCAACGCGGCCGGGTACGCGATGGGCCAGAAGTTCGACGGCAAGGTCGGCGACGACGAGGGAGAAGCCACCATGTGCTTCTTCGGTGACGGCGCGACCAGCCAGGGTGACGTGCACGAGGGCTTCGTCTGGGCCGCGGTCTACGACGCGCCGCTGGTCTTCTTCTGCCAGAACAACCAGTGGGCCATCTCCGAGCCCACCGAGCGCCAGTCCCGCCTGCCGCTGTACCAGCGCGCCCGCGGCTACGGCTTCCCCGGCATCCGGGTCGACGGCAACGACGTCCTCGCGACGCTCGCCGTGACGAGGTGGGCGCTCGACGAGTGCCGCCACGGCAACGGCCCGATCCTGATCGAGGCGTTCACCTACCGGATGGACGCGCACACCACCTCCGACGACCCGACGCGCTACCGGCTGTCGGACGAGCTCGAGATGTGGAAGCTCAAGGACCCGATCGAGCGGGTCAAGGTCTACCTGGTCCGCCAGCAGTGGGCCGACAGCGAGTTCTTCGAGAGCGTCGAGGCGGATGCCGACAAGCTCGGTGAGGAGCTGCGGGAGTTCTGCACGAACATGCCCGACCCGCCCGCTGAACGGATCTTCAGCAACGTCTACGCCGAGGGCAACCCCAACCTCGAAGCGCAGCGCGACGAATTCCTCGACTACGTCTCGGGTTTTGCTGGAGGTGAGCACTGATGGCTGCTCCGACCATGGACCGTTCCACGGCTGCCGCCCCGGCCTCGCCGGTGCAGACGCTCACGATCTCCAAGGCGCTCAACATGGGTCTGCGGGCGGCCATGGAGGCCAACCCCAAGGTCATCATGATGGGCGAGGACATCGGCAAGCTCGGCGGCGTCTTCCGAATTACCGACGGCCTGCAGAAGGACTTCGGTGAGCAGCGCGTGCTCGACACGCCGCTCGCGGAGTCCGGCATCATCGGCACCGCCGTCGGCCTCGCGATCCGCGGCTACCGCCCGGTGTGCGAGATCCAGTTCGACGGCTTCATCTTCCCCGGCTTCGACCAGATCGTGTCGCAGGTCGCGAAGCTGCACTACCGCACGCAGGGCAAGATCAAGATGCCCATCGTGATCCGTGTGCCGTTCGGTGGCGGCATCGGTGCCGTCGAGCACCACTCGGAGTCGCCCGAGTCGTACTTCGCGCACACCGCCGGCCTCAAGGTCGTCTCGTGCTCGAACCCGGCCGACGCGTACTGGATGATCCAGCAGGCGATCGACTGCGACGACCCGGTGCTGTTCTTCGAGCCCAAGCGCCGCTACTACGAGAAGGGCGAGGTCGACACCACGACCACGCCCGGCGCGCTGTTCGAGTCGCGGGTCCTGCGTCCGGGCACGGACGCGACGCTGGTCGCCTACGGCCCGATGGTCCGCACGTCGCTGGACGCCGCCAACGCGGCCGCCGAGGACGGCACCTCCCTGGAGGTCATCGACCTGCGCACGTTGTCGCCGCTCGACCTGGCGCCCGTGTTCGAGTCGGTGCGCCGCACCGGCCGGCTGGTCGTCGTGTCCGAGGCGCCGTCCGAGTCCTCGATCGCAAGCGAGATTGCGGCCAAGGTCCAGCAGGAGTGCTTCTACTCCTTGCAGGCACCGGTGCTGCGGGTGACCGGTTTCGACACCCCGTACCCGCCGTCGAAGCTCGAGGAGGAGTTCCTCCCCGACCTCGACCGGGTGCTGCACGCCGTCGACCGCTCTCTCGCCTGGTAAGGGGACAACCGGAAATGCCGCAGTACAAGCAATTCCCCCTGCCCGACACGGCAGAGGGGCTGACCGAGGCCGAGATCCTCACCTGGCACGTGAAGCCGGGTGACACGGTCACGGTCAACCAGATCATCGTCGAGATCGAGACGGCCAAGGCCGCCGTCGAGCTGCCGTGCCCGTGGGCCGGTGTCGTGACGGAGCTGCTGGCCGAACCCGGCCAGACCGTCGAGGTCGGCGTCCCGATCATCACGATCGACACCGACCCCGGTGGCGCGGCCGCACCCGCCGCACCCGCTCCGGCCGCTGCCGCGGCCGAGGCGAACGGCGCCTCGTCCGGCAAGATCGGCGAGGAGATGCCGGGCGGGCGCATCGCGACGCTCGTCGGCTACGGCCCGAAGTCCGGTGCGGCCAAGCGCCGTGCCCGCAAGGACGCACCGGCCGTGGCCAACGCCGCCGCGGCCTCGATCACGCCGGCCGCGCCGGTCGTGACCGCTCCCGCGCCGGTCGCCGCACCCGTCGCCGCTCCGGCTCCGGTCCAGGCTCCCGGTGGTTACGTGCCGCTGGCCAAGCCGCCGGTGCGCAAGCTGGCGAAGGACCTCGGCGTCGACCTGCACGCGCTCACGGGCTCCGGCCCCGGCGGCGTGATCACGCGGGAGGACGTCGAAAGCGCCCGTTCCGCACCGGCCGAGGTTCCCGCTCAGTCCTTTGTGGACAACGGCACGCGCGAACGCCGGGTGCCCATCAAGGGCGTCCGCAAGGCGACCGCGCAGGCGATGGTGGACAGCGCGTTCACCGCACCGCACGTCACCGAGTTCCTGACGGTCGACGTGACCCCGATGATGGAACTGCGCGCACGCCTGAAGAACGCGCCGGAGTTCCGCGGCGTGAAGCTGACGCCCCTGGCGTTCTGCGCCAAGGCAGTCATCCTCGCCGCGCGCCGCACACCGGACGTCAACGCGACGTGGGACAGCGCCGCGAACGAGATCGTCTACAAGGACTACGTCCACCTGGGCATCGCGGCGGCGACTCCGCGCGGCCTGGTGGTCCCGAAGGTCCGCGACGCCGACCGGATGTCGTTGAAGGAACTGGCGATCGCGCTCGACGAGCTCGCCACCGTCGCCCGTGACGGCAAGACGTCGCCGGCCGACATGATGAACGGCACCATCACGATCACCAACGTCGGCGTCTTCGGCGTCGACACCGGCACGCCGATCCTCAACCCCGGCGAGTCCGCGATCCTCGCCCTGGGCGCGATCCGCGACATGCCGTGGGTGGTCGACGGCGAGATCAAGATCCGCAAGATCTGCCAGCTCGCGCTCTCGTTCGACCACCGCGTGGTCGACGGTCAGCAGGGTTCGCAGTTCCTCGCGGACGTGGGCGCGCTGCTGGCCGAGCCTGGCATCGCGATGACCTACTGAGGTTCCATCCCGAGAAGGCTCTCGCACTCCGGTGCGGGGGCCTTTTCGCTGTTCAGCCACCCGTTCGGTTATTCAGGTTGACCCTCCAGCGACTGGAGGGTTCACAGTAGTTCCCGTGACGCGCTACCAGATCGGCGAGCTGGCCAGGATGACCGGACTCACCGTCCGCACCATCAGGTTCTACTCCGACTCGGGCCTCATCCCGCCCGCGGACAGAACCTCCGGCGGCTACCGGACCTACGACGCGGACGCGGTGGCGAGGCTGAAGCTGGTCCGCACGCTCAGAGACCTGGGCGTGGACCTGCCGACCGCCGGCCGCGTTCTGGCCCGTGAGGTGTCGGTGACCGACGTGGCGCGTGCACATGCGGAAGCGATCGACGCGCAGATGAAGACGTTGCGGCTGCGCCGCGCCGTCTTGCGCGCCGTCGCCAAGGGAGGGGAGATGGAACTGATGAACGAGTTGGCACGCATGTCGGACGAGGAGCGCCAGCGGATCCTCGACGACTTCTTCGAGGAGGTGTTCGGGCCCTACGAGCTGGATCCGCAGTTCGAGCAGCACATGCGATCCGTGCGGATCGAGCTGCCGGACGACCCGACGACCGAGCAGCTGGAGGCGTGGGTCGAGCTCGCGAAGCTCGTGCAGGACCCGGACTTCCGCGCGACGGTCAAGCGGATGTCCCAGCAGCACGAGGAACGCCGCCGTGACGGCGCGGACATGGGACCGCCGCCCGGAAACCAGATGGAGGCGTTCAACTTCGCGATCGACCAGGCCCGCGCGGCACTCGACGCCGGCATCGCGCCGGACTCGGACGCCGCGCGCGAGGTCGTGGACCGCGTGAACGCCAAGTGGGCGGAGACGCTGGACCTGCCGAACGACGAACGCCTCGTCGAGCGGCTGCGCGAGCTCGCGGACTTCGCGGACCCGCGTGCCGAGCGGTACTGGGTGCTGATCGCGAAGGTCAACGGCTGGCCCGCCATGCCGGACCACTCGCGTGAGCGGGCCTGGCTGCGCGAAGCCGGCCAGCCGTTCGGCTAGACCTCCGAGATCCCGCGGGAACCGGCTGGGCGCCCAGCTCGTTCCTGTGGCAACGAAGGGGGAACTTCATGTCCGTACTTTTCGAGCTCCTCGGGGGCGCGCTCGCGGAGGCCTTCGGTCCGTCCGGCGACGACCACTCGCGCGGGGACGGCGACGTCTTCCTGGACGGCGAGTGGCACGAGGGCGAGCTGTTCTTCGGTCCCACCAAAATCATCTGGGACGAGCGGATCGTCTTCAGCGACGACGAGGGCAGGGTCGAGCAGATCGTCGACCAGGACCCGCCGCACCCGAACTTCGTGGTGCTGCACTTCCGCCGCCCCAAGGACGTCGTACTGCTCGCCGTGCACCGCCGGGAGCTTCAACGCGTCGGCGCGGTCCTGCAGCTGCCGCTCTAGCGGGGGCTCCCCGACCGGCAAAGAATAGGCTTACAAAAGCCAGGGAAGCCTTACCTGAATTGGTGCGGGTTTAGTTCATCGTGAATAGTTCGCTGTTCGCCTCCGCTTGTCAACCGTGCGACTCTGTAGGCACGGAGTTGAATTCGGGAGGTGTTCAACGGTGGTCAGCCCGACAAAGCGGCGCGGCGGGTGGAAGGAAGCTTATGCTGTCCTAATCGTGTTGCTCGTGTTCGGACTCGCGGCATTGCTGGTCGCGTTCGGGCACGACCTGGGCGTCGTGACGGCGGCCGTCACCACGACCTCGGTGGCCGCCGCCGAGCTCGTCCGGCGGCTGCGGCGCGGTTCGGACGGTGGTCGGTGATGGGCTTCTCCGCTGCCGTGATCGGCAGCTTCCGGAGGCACTACGCCGAGGTCGTGGCCGTGGTGCGGGAGCTGGAGGAGGCGGGTTTCGAGGTCCGCTCGCCGGTCGTCTCCCGCATCATCAACCCCGGCGCGGCCTACGTGCGGTTCGAGACGGACCTGCCGCAGCTGTCCAACCTCGACATCCAGGCCGCCACGCTCGCCAAGATCCTCGATTCCGACGTCGTCTACCTGGTCGCGCCCGGCGGATATGTCGGGCGCACCACCTGTTATGAACTCGGCTGCGTGCAGGAAAGAGGAATTCCGGTCTATTTCTCCGAGGTGCCGGAGGACCTTCCCATCGCGATTCCGCTGGAAAACGTGTGCGCGCCCGGTGAATTGATGAGAAGAGTACAGACACGCGAGGTCGGTGCTTGATGTCCACGTCGTCCCGTCATTCCGTTCGCGCCACGGTGCTGACCCACACCGTCGACCTGGTCGTGCTGACGGTGCGCGACGACCAGCTCAAGGTGCTGCTGGTCGTCCGGGGCAACCCGCCGTTCCGCGGCCATCTGGCCCTGCCCGGCGGCTTCCTGCGCGCCGGCGAGGCGCTGGAGCACACGGCCGGGCTGGAACTGCAGGAGGAGACCGGCCTGGACGCGACGCAGCTGCCGTTGCGCCAGCTGAAGACCTACTCGGACCCGGACCGCGACCCACGCGGCCGCGTCATCACCACGGCGTTCCTCGCCGTCGCGCCGAACCTCCCGGTCCCGATCAGCGGCGGAGACGCCCACCGCGCCGACTGGGTAGAGGTGGAGGACACCCTCTTCGACCGCCTGGCCTTCGACCACGGCACGATCCTGCGCGACGCGATCGAGGCCGTGCGCCGAGAACTGGAGTGCACGAACCTCGCGACCGCGTTTCTGTCGCCCTCGTTCACGCTGCCCGAACTGCGCCGCGTTTTCGAGATCGTGTGGGGCGTCTCGCTCAACGCCACCAACTTCCGCCGCAAAATCGTCGAAAACTACAAAACGGTCATCGTTCCGGTCGGCGAGACCCGGCGCACCTTCAAGGGCGGCCGCCCAGCGCTGCTCTACCGCTGGGCGGGTTCCGACGTTCTGTCGCCGCCGATGACGAGACCGCTCACCTGATCTGCATGCCCGAGATCGCGCGCGACACGACCAAACGCTGAATCTCGGAAGTTCCTTCGAAGATGGTGAAGATCTTGGAATCCCGGTGCATCCGCTCCACCGGGTGCTCCCGCGTGTACCCGGCCCCACCGAGGATGTGGATCGCCCGTTCGGTCGCCCACACCGACACCTCGGACGCCTTGAGCTTCGACATCGAGCCCTCGCCGGCGGTGAACGGCACGTTGTTGCGCCCCATCCACGCCGCGCGCCACACCAGCAGCCGCGCCGCGTCGATCTCCATCTTCATGTTCGCGAGGTCGAAGGCGATCGACTGGTTCTCGATGATCTTGCGGCCGAACGCCTCGCGGTCCTTCGCGTAGTCCAGCGAGTACTCGTAGGCGGCACGGGCGACGCCGACGGCCATGGCGCCGACGGTCGGGCGCGTGGTCTCGAACGTCGCCATCGCGGCCTGTCCGCCGGCCTTCTGGCCCTCACGGGCGCGCGCGAGCCGGGCTTCGACCCGTTCGCGGCCACCGAGGACACAGCGGCCGGGCACCCGCACGTCGTCGAGGAACACGTCGGCGGTGTGGGAGGCGCGCATGCCGTGCTTCTTGATCTTTCCGGGCGACGACAACCCAGGTGTGCCAGGGGGAATGATGAACCCGGCCTGGCCGCGCGAGCCGAGGGAAGGGTCCAGGACGGCGGTGACGACGTGCACGTTCGCGATGCCGCCGTTGGTGGCCCAGGCCTTCTGGCCGTTGATCACCCACTCGTCGGTGGCCTCGTCGTAGCGCGCGCGGGTGCGGTAGCCGGCCACGTCCGAGCCCGCCTGGGGTTCCGAGGCGCAGAAGGCGGCCAGCTTCGGCTCGCTCTCGTCGCCGAAGCACTCCGGTACCCACTCGGCGAGCTGCTCGGGCTCACCGGAGGCGAAGATGCCCGCGACGGCCAGGCCGGTGCCCATCAGCGCCAGGGCGATGCCCGCGTCGCCCCAGAACAGCTCCTCGGTCGCGATCGGCAACGACAGGCCGATCGGGTCGGCGAACCAGGTCGCGAGGGCTTCGAAGCCGTAGAGGCCGATCTTCGCCGCCTCCTGGATCACCGGCCACGGCGTCTCCTCGCGCTCGTCCCACTCCGAGGCCGCGGGCCTGATCACGTCGCGGGCGAAGCCGTGCACCCAGTCCCGCAGGTCGGTCTGGTCTTCGTTCAGCTCGAGCGAGAAGCCACCCACTGAAATGTCTCCTAAGCCTTCGGGATGTTGAACAGGCTCATGAAACCGGCCGCGAACCCGAGGTCGCCCTTCACCTTCAGCTTGCCGGTCATGAACAGCACGGGCGCGGAGGCGTTGCCGGTCGCGAGCTTCAGGAAGTCCGCGGGCGTCAGCGTCACGATGGCACGGGCCTCGCGCGTCACGCCCTTGTTGATCGTGCACTCCGCGTTCTCGATGATGGCCTCGTACACGTCTTCGAGCACGTGGAAGTGCACGACGGCGCGCGTCGCTCCCGCCCTGTCGGCGCGGAAGTGGACCTCCATGCGCCGGAACACCTCGTCGAGCACGCGCGTGCGCAGGGCCGGGTCGGCCACGACGGCCTCGATCTGGTCCTTCGAGGCGCGCGAGATGATGCGGGCGAAGTTGGCCGGGTCCATCTTCGACAGGTCGAGGTCCGCGCCGCCGTCGGCCAGTGCGCCCAGGGCGTTCAGCAGAGCGGCGAAGTCGTCTTTGCCCAGCTTCTTCGGGTCGATGCCGCGGGCGATGACGTCGATGTTCACGCCCTTGAGGGCGGGATCGTCCGGCGAGACCTGCTGCAACGTGCTGATCAGCTCGGCAGGGCTGAGCTTCGCGATCGCCTCGGTGGTGAGGTCGAGCGTCATTGACACACCTCCTGGTACCTACTCGCGAGTAAGACTACTGATGAGTAGATAGAGCGGCAAGCTGATCGGATAATCTTGTGGATCCGAACTGAGAGGTAGTGATGCGCACAGAAGGTCGAGCCAAGCGCTTGCCACGCGCGGTGCGTGAGCGGCAGATCATGGATGCTGCCGTGGACGTCTTCTCACGGCTCGGCTTCCACTCGGCCTCGATGGACGAGATCTCCGAGGTCGCGGGCATTTCGAAGCCGATGCTCTACGCCTACCTCGGGTCGAAGGAAGAGCTGTTCGCGACCTGCATCCGGCGTGAGGCCACGCGGATCATGGAGGCCATCGCGACGGGCGTCGAGCCCGACCAGGAACCGGACGTGCAGCTGTGGAGCGGCCTGCGGGCCTTCTTCGGGTTCGTGGGGGAGAACCGGGCGAGCTGGCAGGTGCTGCACCGGCAGGCGCAGACCCAGGGCGGTCCGTTCGCGGTCGAGCTCGCGGACATGCGCGGCCGGGCGGTCTCGCTGGTCGCGGCGTTGCTCACCCAGTCGACGAAGGCGCCGGCGACCAAGCTGGAGGCCGAGTCGCTGGCCGCCGCGCTGGTCGGGGCCGGTGAGTCGCTCGCGGAGTGGTGGCTCGACCACCCGGAGGAACCCGCCGGTGTCGTCGCGGCACGCCTCATGAACCTCGTCTGGATGGGCTTCGGCGACCTGGTCGACGGCAGGGTCTGGCATCCACCGTCACGTCGTTAGCTCGTGGGCTGAGCCGATCAGGTGGGGTCCCTTGCCCCACACGGCGAACTCCCAGCCGTCAGCACCCTCGGCCGCCGAGAACTCGACGCGACCGGGGATGAGCAACGGCTTCTTGAACCGCACGCCGACCGTCACGGCCCCGGGCAGCCTGCCCTCCAGCGCCGCGACGCAGCGCGCCTTCGTCCACATCCCGTGGGCGATGGCGCGCTGGAAGCCGAACAGCTTGGCGCCCAACGGGTGCAGGTGGATCGGGTTCCGGTCGCCGGACGCCGCGCCGTAGCGCCGTCCGACGTCCGCGGGCACCCGCCACACCGCCGACCCGGCCGGCCGCTCCAGCTCCTCGCCCGTGCCCGGCGCGCCGCCGGTCCGCCGCAGATAGGTCGAAACCCCTTCCCAGACACCGGAAACCGACGTCACCACGTCGACCTGGGTGCCCTGCGGGTGCGGCCGCAGATCGCGCGCGGACACCGTGATCTCCAACGGCTCGTCCAGCGTCAGCGGCCACGACTGCGTGATCCGGTTCGCGACGTGCACAAGACCGGGCAGCGGGAACGGGAAACCCTTGCCGGACATCAGCTTCATCTGCAACGGGAAGCCCAGCACGTGCGGGTACGTCAGGGGCAGCGCGTCACGCAACCCGAAGCCGCACACCGCGTTGTAGGCGCTCAGGTGATCCAGCGACACGTCGACGGAAGCCGAGACCGGTTGGGCGGCAAGGGTTTCCCCGCGCCGGAACGACGTCAGTGCGGCACGCAACAACATCAGGCCCCCAAGAGCATCTGGCCGCACACCCGCACGACGTTGCCGTTCACCCCACCGGAACCCGGCGACGCGAACCACGCCACGGTCTCCGCGACGTCGACCGGCAGCCCGCCCTGCGACAAGCTGTTCATCCGCCGCCCGACCTCGCGCGTCGCGAACGGCACCGCCGCGGTCATCTTCGTCTCGATGAAACCGGGCGCCACGGCGTTGATCGTGGCCCCGCGAGCGGCCAGGACGGGTGCGAGCGTCCGGACCATCCCGATCACGCCGGCCTTCGACGTGGCGTAGTTGGTCTGACCGACGTTGCCCGCGATGCCCGCGATCGACGACACCCCGACGATCCGCCCACCCGTGCGCAGCACGTCGCCGTGCAGCAGAGCCTCGTTGACCCGCTCCTGGCACGCGAGGTTGACCTCCAGCGCCGAGTCCCACAGCGAGGAGTCCATGCGCGCCAACGTCTTGTCGCGCGTGATGCCCGCGTTGTGCACCACGACGTCCACGCCGCCGTGCCGTTCCAGCAGGTACGAGGTCAGCTTCGCGGGATCGCCGGTGATGTCGAGCTGCAGCGCCGACCCGCCGATGGAGTTCGCGACCTTCGACAGCTCGTCACCGGCCGCGGGTACGTCGAGGCAGACCACGTGCGCCCCGTCGCGCGCCAGCGTCGAGGCGATGGCCGCACCGATGCCCCGCGAGGCGCCCGTGACCAGCGCGACCTTGCCCGCCAGCGTGCCGGTCGGCGAGTTCGCGGAAACGTGGATGACCTGGCCGGACACGTAAGCCGATCGTCCGGACAGCAGGAACCGCAGCGTCGACTCGACCCCGTCCTCCGCGCCGTCTGCCACGTAGACGAGATTGGCCGTGCCGCCGCGGCGCAGCTCCTTGCCGACCGACCGCACGAAGCCTTCGAGAGCCCGCTGCGCCACGGAGTCCGGCGACCGCCCGATCACGATCACCCGGCCGCACGGTCCGAGCTGCGTGATCGCGGGGTGGAAGAAGTCGTGCAGTTGCCGCAGATCGGCGACGGCCGAGAGCTCGGACGCGTCGAACACGAGTGCGCCGTAAGGAGCCGAGCCCGTTTCGAGCTGCTTGAGGAAGGGCAGCCTGGAAGCTCCACCGACCAGCACGGGCGTGGCCAACGCGGCATCGCGGCGGAGCGGATACGGGTTCGGCAGGCCGAGCCTGCGAACGAGCTGACGACCCAGCCCCGACGTTGCGAACTTCTGGTACCTGTCCACGTCACACAACCTACTCGCTAGTAAGTCTACCCGCTAGTAGGTAGTATGACGGCATGCGAGTAGCGATCATCGGCGGCAACCGCATCCCGTTCGCCCGCTCGAACGGCCCGTACGCCACCGCGTCGAACCAGGACATGTTCACCGCGGTGCTCGACGGCCTGGTCAGCCGCTTCGGGCTGCAGGGCGAGCGGCTCGGCGAGGTGGTCGCGGGAGCGGTGCTCAAGCACTCGCGCGACTTCAACCTCGTCCGCGAGTCGGTCCTGGGCAGCAGGCTCAGCCCCGAAACCCCCGCCTACGACCTCCAGCAGGCGTGCGGCACCGGGCTGCAGGCGATCATCGCCGTCGCCAACAAGATCGCGCTCGGCCAGATCGAGGCGGGCATCGCGGGCGGCGTCGACACCACCAGCGACGCCCCGATCGGCGTGAACGAGAACTTCCGCAAGCTCCTGCTGGAGTTCAACCGCACCCGCAAGATCAGCCTGCTGGCGAAGCTCCGCCCCAGCCACGTCGTGCCGCACCTGCCGCGCAACGGCGAACCGCGCACCGGCAGGTCCATGGGCGAGCACGCGGCCATCACCGCCGAGAGGTACGGCATCACCCGGGTGGATCAGGACGAGCTCACCGCGCGTAGCCACCAGAACCTCGCGCGGGCCTACGACGAGGGCTTCTTCGACGACCTAGTCACCCCGTACCTCGGCCTGACCCGCGACCAGAACCTCCGCCCGGACAGCAGCACCGAGAAGCTCGCGAAGCTCAAGCCGGTCTTCGGCGACACGATGACCGCCGGCAACTCGACCCCGCTCTCCGACGGCGCCTCCGCCGTCCTGCTCGCCACCGAGGAGTGGGCCCGCGAGCGCAAGCTGCCGGTACTCGCCTACCTGACGTTCGCCGAGACCGCCGCCGTCGACTACGTGCACGGCGACGAAGGCCTGCTCATGGCACCCGTGCACGCCGCACCGCGCATGCTCGCCAAGGCGGGCCTCACGCTGCAGGACTTCGACTTCTACGAAGTGCACGAGGCGTTCGCGTCCCAGGTCCTGGCCACGCTGAAGGCCTGGGAGAAGGAGCTCGGCGAGATCGACAGGTCCAAGCTGAACGTCAACGGCTCGTCCCTCGCGGCAGGCCACCCGTTCGCCGCCACCGGCGCCCGCATCGTGGCGACCCTGGCGAAGTTGTTGCACCAGAAGGGAAGTGGACGCGGGTTCGTGTCCATTTGCGCGGCCGGCGGTCAGGGAATCACGGCGATCCTGGAACGGTGACGCACTCAGGCCTGCCGAACACGACGGTTCGTCATGCACACTCACAGGACCGCGCCGCGGCGGTACTGGGGGTGGGGCGAGAGTGCGGGACCTGCAGGTCGATCCTGAGAGGGACCCGGTGCTGGCGCGTGCGCTGGTGGGAGCCCTCCGGGACGAGTGGCGGCCGGCCGCCGACGCGATGCGGTCGGCGCGGGAGTGGGAACGCCGCGCCTACATCACGCTGACGCTGGCGGCCGCGGCCGAGCGCCGGGTCGAGTGGCTGAAGAACTGGCTCAAGGCGCGTCCGGATGACCGTGACGCCGTCGCGGTGCACCACGCGATGGAGTCTCTCAACGAGAACTAGCGGCGATCGTCAGCACTACGGCTGCACGGCGGCGTAGAACTTCTTCGCGAGCTCCCGCGCGGACGCTCGACACTGCTCGCCGTCGGTGTCGCCAGTGCGTACCACCACCAGCACGGCGTTCTCGTCGAGAACCTCCAACGCGCAGTCCGGAGCCCGCCCTTCCCGCCAGCGCGCGTCCGAACCGATGTTCACGTCACCGTCCTTCTCCCACGACGCGGAGCGGTCGGTGAAGTACTTCTTCGCGTGGTCGCCACCGGACATGACGCCAGTGGCGTCGTCCGTGTTCTCCCACGAGCGGACGCTGAACACGGTCGTCTGCTCGGGTGCCCTGAACGTGCAGGTTCGCGACGACGAGTGGGAACCCGCCGACTGGTCGTCGTCCGGTTCCGCGACCGGGAGTTCCGCGCCCACCTGCTGCCGGATGTCCAGACAGCTCTTCAGCCGCTCGGTCGCGTACTTCACCGGCGCCGGGGATGGACCGCTCGGCTTCACGGGCGGCGTGGAGACCGGCGTCGGGGTCGACTGGAACGTCGGCGTCTCCGCCCGTTCGACGCTGCAGCCGGCGACGAGGGCCAGTGCCGCCACCGCAGCGGCGAACGCCCTCACCCCTTCACCGCCTGCGGCCAGCCCTGGTCGGGCAGCTTCATGTCGGTCATCATGCTCATGATGTCCCGCACCTTGCTGAGGGCTTCGACGAACCGCTTCGCGATGCCCACCAGGTTGTCGAGCGACTGCGTGACCAGGGTGCCGATCGCCCCGGCGAGGTCCTTGACCGTGAACACGATGCCGACGACCGTGGCACCTTCGAGCGCGGCGGCGACCAGTGCGCCGAGGAACTCGGTCACCATCTTCGACAGTTCGGTCATGTACTCGACGTTGTACTTGGCGATGTCCATCAGCCACTTGCTGACGCCGTCGGCCTTGGTCGAGACAGCGCTGATCGCGTCGTTCTGCGAGGTCAGCCGCTGTGAGTAGGCGGTGGCGGCCTCGCCGGACCAGCGGGCGGCCAGGAGGGTGTCGGACGGCTGGTGACTGAGTCCGTTCATCGGTTGCTGGACCTTCTCGACCCAGTTGAAGGACTGCCAGATCAGCGACACGACCGGCATGTGGTGCTCCACCGCGGTCCTGATCAGCTGGAACATCTTCTCCATGGCTTCGCGAATGGTGTCGAGAGCCGGATTGATGACGAGCATCGCCGGACCGAGTACGAAGCGCCAGTCGTTGATGTGGTCGATGCCGGCGTTGAACTTCTGGGCGCACTCGCGAGCTTTGTCTTCGAGCCCTTGGAACCCGCGCTCGAACAGGTTGGTCAACTCATCGGGACCGCTCATGGGACTGTGGTGCTCCTACTAGCCGTAGATCTTGCCGAGGTCGATCTCGTTGACGCTCTCGGTGCGGTCGTACTCGTCCGCGATCGCGCGCAACGCGCCGTCGATCTGGTTGAACTCGGTGACCGCTCCCGACACGCACTTCTCGATGAACGCGCGGAACTGCTCGTACTGGCCCGCCTCGAACGCGGCGTTGACCATCCCGGCTCCCAGGGTCGCGAGGTCGCCCACGAAGAACGCCGCAGCTGAGAGGTGTGCGTCGCGCACGGCCTGCACGACCGGCTCGGCCTTGTCGGCCTTCTCCTGCCAGAGCTTGGCCTCTTCGCGCAGATCCTGGGTGACGACCTTGTAGTCAGCCATTCCAGTCCCCCTCGTCCAGGACACGGAAATCGGTGAAGTAGTCGTCGTCCCCTTCGCCACCGCCGGTTCGCGGCCGAGCAGCCGGCGCGGCGCGTTCGCCGGGATCGATACCGAGACCCGCGCGCACGAAGAGACGTTGGACGTCGTCGGCCAGCACCGTGTCGGACGAGTTGCCCAGCGCCTGCGGGTCACCGTGCAGCGAGATCGGTCCACCGTTGCGCATCCGCATCGACAGGTAGCCGAGCGGGCTGCGGATCTCCGTGACGTCGGTCTGCGGTGGTGCCTGCTCCCGGCGGCGGATCGCGTCGTACTCGGCGTCGATGGCGTTGAGCCGGGACCTCGTGCCCGCCATCCATTCAACGAGCGGCACGTCAGCGGGATCAGTCTGCGGCACCGGGGATGCGGATCGGCTCTGTGGATCCGGACCACGGTGCGCGAACTCCACGGCGATCGCACGTTGAACCGCGGTCACGTACGTGTTGTAGACGGTGGCTGGAAAAGCCTCCGGGCGCAGTTGGTCGATCCAATGTGGGCGAATGCGCACGTTCGTCACCATCTGGTTCTTGTCCACCACGATGCTGACGATCCCCGCGGGATCGCGGGCCTCATAGGAGTCGGCGGCCTGCAGAGCGACGCCCCCGGGATGGGTGAGCTCGGCCAGGCGAGCTCTGATCTGCGGGTTGTCCGGAACGTTCAACCTCGCCAGCTCTATGTGCTCAAGAGGCACAACGCATTCCCCCGAGTTCCGTAGCGATCATGCGTACGGACCGACCATAGCGACGCGCCGAGGGCAACGCTGGCTGTTTGCGTAATCAGACGGTTTCGTTCAGTGATCTAGTCGAGCAGCGACCACGCGGCCGTGCACGACGCCGACACGGTGATCTGCTGCGCCTTGAGGTTCAGCTGGTCCACCATCCCCGCCGGTCCGGCCATCTCGAACGACGCGGCGCCGCTCATCATCCGCGGCGAGTAGTGCGCGCCGCCCTCGGTGTCGCCGATCCGCAGCAACGGCCCGAGCCGCCGCCCCAGCGCCGTCGCGTAGCCCTCGGCGCGGCGCAGTGCGTCCGCCACGGCTTCCCGTTGCGCCTCGCGGATGGCCTCGGTGTCGTCGACGAGCGTCCACGACGGGCCGTTGATCCAGGACGGCTCGGCCTGCACGAGCTCGGCCAGCAGCGCGTCGAGGCGGTCCAGGTTCTTCACCCGGATCACGTACTGCTGCGACGCGCGGCTGCCGACGCGCTGGTTGTTGTCCCAGTTGTCGTGCGCGGACAGCTGCCGCGACCGCACCTCGAACTCCTCGAGCAGCGGCTCGACGGCGGAGATGCGCTGGTTGAGCATGCTCACCGCCTCGGAGCGCTCGGCGCCGAGCGCCTCGAACGTCACGTCCACCTGGGCGCGGTCGGCGGTTCGCTCGACCTCGCCGGTCCCCTTCGTCACGACTTCAGCCACGTGAGCCAGCCAACCGGCATGGGGGTTCATCCGCAACTATTAGTCTCTATTGCTCAATCACTAGAAAAACATATACACGCGCATCCGGCCGCACTTCGAGCTTCGTCTGCGCGTCTCTAAGGCCAGCGCTAGAAACGCGGATACGGTGCGAGCCATGGACCCGGTGCGCAACCCGTTCGCTCCCGGTGCAGGCCAGCGGCCTCCTGAGCTCGCCGGCCGGGACAAAGAGGTCGGCGCGTTCGAGGTGGTGCTCGAACGTGTGGCCCGCGGCCGTCCCGAACGCAGCCTCGTGCTGACGGGGCTGCGGGGCGTCGGCAAGACCGTGCTGCTCGGGGAGCTGCGGTCGATGGCCGTCAAACGCGGCTGGGGCGCGGGCAAGATCGAGGCGAGGCCCGACGCCGACCTGCGCAGGCCCCTGTCGGCCGCGCTGCACCGGGCGGTCAGGGACATCGCGGTCCGGCACCGCGCGCCGGACCGGGTCGAGGCGATCCTCGGCGTGCTCAAGGCGTTCGCGCTCAGGGCCGCTCCGGACGGCGCCAGGCTGCGCGACCGCTGGCAGCCCGGCATCGACGTCCCGGCGGCGAGCGGGCGCGCCGACTCCGGTGACATCGAGATCGACCTGGTCGAGCTGTTCACCGACGTCGCCGAGCTCGCGCAGGACGTCGGCACGGGCGTCGCGCTGCTCATCGACGAGATGCAGGACCTCAGGCCGGACGACATCAGCGCGTTGTGCGCGGCGTGCCACGAGTTGTCCCAGCTCGGTGCGCCCCTCGTGGTCGTCGGCGCGGGCCTGCCGCACCTCCCCGCGGTGCTGTCCGCGAGCAAGTCCTACTCGGAACGCCTCTTCCGCTACGTCCGCATCGACCGCCTCAGCCGCGAGGACGCCGACCGCGCCGTGCTCGCCCCGGTCGAACGCGAGGACGCGGGCATCACCGACGAGGCGATGGACGCCCTGTTCGACGCGTCCGGCGGCTATCCGTACTTCATCCAGGCCTACGGCAAGGCCGCCTGGGACGCCGCGCCGGCCGATCCGATCACCGCCATGGACGTCTCCGTGGCCGCCCCGGAGGCCGACGCCGAGCTGGCGGTGGGCTTCTTCGGCTCCCGATACGAGCGTGCAACGCCCGCCGAACGCGAGTATCTCCGGTCGATGGCCGAGTTGACCGACGGAAAGGATGCGGGCGTCAACACCGCCCAGGTGGCCGACCACCTCGGTCGCAAGCCCTCCTCGCTGTCGCCCGCGCGGGACTCGCTCATCAAGAAAGGCCTGGTCTACAGCGCGGAACGGGGTCAGATCGCCTTCACCGTGCCGCACTTCGGGCGGTTCCTGCTCGGCCGCGAGGAGTGACCTGGGCAACCCTGTCGTTGTCCGGCTGTTCACGTTGTCAGCCGATGATTCATCGGCGTGTGCGCCACCTCACCGGATAATCGCGTGCGTTCACGCTTGGGAAGGTGCATACTTAAGTCACCAGCCAAACAAGACCTCGAAGAGGGAAGTGCAGACCGAGATGAACTTCGCAGCGAAGCTCCGCGCCCGTCGTGCCGAGGCGCGCAACCGGAAGGCCGTGGCTCGCGCGATCGACATGGCGACCACCCCGTCCATGCGTCACGAGCTGATGGCCATCGCCCAGGCTCAGGTCACCACCCTGCGCTGACTATCGACCCGGCACTCGCTCGACGGCGCCCCGCCGCGAGTGCCTCCCCAAACGGGAACCCCTGGAGCACCTCCCGCGCTCCAGGGGTTTTCACTCTGTTAAACGTGATCCACGCCACAGTATGATGGCGTTGTAACAGCGCGCATCGGTCCACCGATGTCACTGTTGACCTCGCGGTGCTGTCGGACCCCCGACCTGGCAGCACCGCGAGGTTTCTTGTTTGCTGGGGACATGAAGATCGCCGTGCTCGGCACCGGCCTCATGGGTGCCCCCATCGCAGCCAACCTCGCCGCCGCCGGACATGACGTCCGGGTCTGGAACCGTACGCGCGCCAAAGCCGAGCCGCTCGCCGATAAGGGCGCCACCGTCGCCGGCACGCCCGCCGAGGCCGTCGAGGGTGCGGAGATCGTGCTGACGGTGCTCAACGACGGCCCCACGGTCACCGCGACCATGCAGGACGCCGCGCCTTCGCTGCCACACGACGCGGTCTGGATCCAGGCGTCCACGGTCGGCGTCGCGGCCACCGAGGACCACATCGACCTGGCCCGCTCGCTCGGCCTGGAGTTCGTCGACGCGCCCGTGCTCGGCAGCACCAAGCCCGCGGCCGAGGGCAAGCTCGTCGTGCTCGCCTCCGGCGCCGAGGAACTGCGCGAGCGCGTCCAGCCGGTGTTCGACGTGATCGGCGCCCGCACGATGTGGGTGGGCGAGGCCGGGGCGTCCACGAAGCTGAAGCTCGTCGCGAACAGCTGGGTGCTCGCGCTGACCGCGGCCGTCGGTGAGGCCGTGTCGCTCGCGGAGGCGTCCGGGCTCGACCCGAAGCTGTTCCTGGAGGCCGTGTCCGGCGGTGCGATGGACTGCGCGTACCTGCAGACGAAGGGCAACGCGATCATCGAACGGTCGTTCCCGCCCGCCTTCACCGTGCAGAACGCGCTGAAGGACGCGTTGCTCGTCAACGAGGCGGCGGTCCGCGCGAACGTGCACCTCGACGTGGCGCAGGCGTCGAGCGCGCGGCTGAACCGCGCCGTCACCAAGGGACACGGCGCCGAGGACATGGCCGCGTCCTACTACGCCAGCTACCAATGAGCACCGGCTACCGATAAGCCCGACGATCGGCCGGTCCGGCGGGCGTGCGGGCTCAATAGCGTGGCCTGGTGAACAGACTCGTACGCTCCGTCCTGGCGTTCGGCCTGGCATCCGCGCAGGTCGTGGCCACCGCCGTAGTCGCGTCCGCGGCACCCGACATCGCCGACCGCATCGCCGCCATCCCCGGCGTGCGGATCATCAACGAGGGCACGTCCGGCACCGCGCGGACGTTCGTCCTCGGCATCCAGCAGCCCGCGGACCACCGCAAGCCGCGCGGCCCGTGGTTCGAGCAGCGCTTCTCGTTGCTGCACAAGGCGGAAGCCAAGCCGATGGTGCTGCACACCTCCGGCTACCACCTGTCCGGCACGATCAGCGCGTCCGAGCCCGCCCGGCTCGTCGACGGCAACCAGATCAGCGTGGAACAGCGGTTCTTCACGCCGTCACGGCCGGCGCCGGCCGACTGGGACGACCTGAACATCTGGCAGGCGGCCAACGACCACCACAAGATCGTCACGGCGTTCAAGAAGATCTACGGCGCTCGCTGGCTCTCCACAGGTGCCAGCAAGGGCGGTATGACGTCGATCTACCACCGCCGGTTCTTCCCGCGCGACGTCGACGCGACGATCGCGTACGTCGCGCCGAACGACGTGGTGAACGACCGCGACGTCTACGGCGAGTTCATCCGCGAGGTCGGCAACGACCCGTCGTGCAACCAGCGGCTGGAAGGCGTGCAGCGGCAGATCCTGCAGCACCGCGACGCGTTCGTCACCCGCCTGGAAGCCAAGGGATACACGTACAAGCAGTTCGGCGGCGCGCACCGGGCACTGGAAGTCCTGGTGCTCGACACCCCGTTCACGTTCTGGCAGTACGGGACCCAGGACCAGTGCGTCCTCGTGCCGGGAGCGGGCGCCTCGGTGGACGACCTGTGGACGTTCATCGACAAGACCGTCGGCTTCGACTTCTACACCGACGCGGGCGTCGCGCCGTACGAGACCTACTACTACCAGGCCGGAACGCAGCTCGGCTGGCCGGAAGCCGACGAGTCCGCGGTGCGCGACCTGTTGCGCTACCCCGGTTCCAGCGTGCCGCGGACGATGGTGCCCGACTCGATCAGGTTCCCGCGCTTCGACAAGCGCGCGATGGCGGACGTCGACCGCTGGGTGCGCCACCAGGGCTCGCGGCTGCTGTTCGTGAACGGGCAGAACGACCCGTGGAGCGCCGAACCGTTCCGGCTCGGGCGGGGGACGCGCGACTCGTTGTCGTTCACGGTGCCGGGTGGCAACCACGGCGCGAACATCGCCAAGCTGCCCGAGAAGGAGCGCGCGGCCGCGACGGCAGCGGTGCTGCGCTGGGCCGGCGTCGCCGCTTCCGCCGGTGCGCTTGCCGCCGACGAGGGCCCGGACTCGCTGGACGCGCTGCGGGCGCGCCGGGGCTGAGGCACGCTGGGGGCGTGAAGCCGTTGCTCGTGGTCGACGCAGCCAACGTCGTGGGATCGGTGCCGGACGGCTGGTGGCGCGACCGGGCGGGCGCGGCCGAACGCCTCCGTGACGCCCTGCGCGGCCGGGACGACGTCGAGGTCGTCCTGGTCGTGGAAGGCAAGGCGCGCACCGTGTCGAGCATCGACGACGTCCGGGTCGTCGCCGCCCCTGGCGAGGGTGACGACACGATCGTCGAGGTCGTGCGGACCGAGGGCTTGGGGCGTTCGGTGACGGTGGTGACCGCCGACCGCGAGTTGCGGCAGCGGGTGACGGCGCTGGGTGCCGAGGTGGCGGGACCCACCTCGGTGCCGCGCCGCTAGCTCAAGCTAGAGCCGGAAAAGCCGTTCGAGGACCTGCGCGACCCCGTCCTCGGTGTTCGGCGGGGCGTGGTTGTCGCAGGCCTGCTTCACGAGCGGGTGCGCGTTGCCCATCGCGTACGCCGTGCCGGCCCAGCCGAGCACCGACAGGTCGTTGGGCATGTCCCCGAACGCGATGACCTCCTCCTTGGTGATTCCCCTTGTCCCGCAGAGGGATTCGAGAGTGGCGGCCTTCGAGACACCCGGCGGGCTGATCTCCAGCAGCCCCATCCCGCCCGAGTGCGTGACGGTGACGTGCTGCCCGACGGCCTCCCTGGCGATCTCCATCAGGTGGTCGGTCTCGGCGTCCGGCGCCCACGCGAGCATCTGCACGACCTGGTGCGCCTCCGCGAAGACGTGGTCGAGCAACTCCAGTGTCCTGTGTGGATTCTTCGGCCCGAACCCCTGGAAACCGGGCTCCGACAACACTTCCAGCCCGGTCTCGACCGCGATGCCGACGTTCGGGATCACCTCGGCCAACGTCTCCGCGACCTTCCGCACGACGTCCAGCGGCACCGTCTGCGCGTGCGTGACCTCGCGGTGCGTCAGGTCGTAGATCATCGCGCCGTTGGAGCAGATCGCCGTACCGGTCAGCTCCAGGTCCTGCACGAACCGCGGCGGCCGTGCGGTGACGACCACGACGTCGGCGTCGACGGCGCCGAGGGTGGCGCGGGTGCGGTCGCTGAGCACCCCGCCCGGTTGCAGCAGCGTGCCGTCGAGGTCGGTCGCGATCAACCTGATCATCGGCCGATTATCGGGCAGGACTCTCCTGCGCGGGAGCGACTTTCGCCCGAGCCAGCAGGCCGGAGACGGTCACCTCGACGGTGCGGCGCACGACGCCGGTGAAGTCGACGCGCATCATGGCCATGGCGGGGTCGGCGGCGAAGGCGTCGAGAACGGCCTGAGGTGGGCGGCTGCTCGGCCAGGCGCCGACCGCAATCAGCATGACGGTCTGGATCAGGGTGCCCGCGTCCTCGGCATCCAGTTCGGGCAGGAGCCGTCCGGTGAACCGGACGAGCGCCTCCAGATGCTCGAGGACGGCACGCTTGTGCCGCAGCGCGGTGTCGGCGGAGATGTTGCGTTCCAGCACGGTGGCCTGTGCGCTGGTCAGGTCGCACAGCACCGGGCGGCGTGCCAGCGAGGTGGCCAGGAGCTCGGCCAGCAGGTCTCCGCGTTCCGCGGCGGAGCCGCCGCCGGGCGTCGCCGCGCTCTCCAGTTCGGTGATCCAGTCCGCCACCTCCGCCTCCAGCAGCGCCAGCAGCACGGCCTCCCGCGACTCGAAGTAGCGCAGGACGTTGGCCTTGGCCAGGCACACGCGGCGGCTGAGCCCCGTGAGGGTCAGTTCGGCCACCGGCATCTCGCTGAGCATCGCCGCCGCGGCGTCGAGGATCTGCCGCCGTCGCTCGTTGCGCTGCTCCTCGGTGCGCGCCCGCTGGAAACCCATGTCGTGCATGTTACAGACCGGCGGTACTTTACTAAAAGACCGACGGTCCGTTATGTTGGAGGCATAAGAGACCGGCAGTACGTAACGAGGGGTTGCGATGTACCAGGTACCTGACCAGCGAGGTAAGCGCGTCGTCGTCACCGGCGCGAACAGCGGCACCGGCAAGGAGGCGGCCAAGCGCCTGGCCGGAGCCGGCGCCGACGTCGTCCTCGCGGTGCGCACCGAGGCCAAGGGCGAGCAGGCGAAGGCGGAGATCCTCACCGCGCATCCCGGCGCTCTCGTCGAGGTCCGGCGGCTCGACCTGGCGGACCAGGCCTCGGTGGGAACGTTCGCCGACGAGCTGATCGCCGGCGGCAAGCCGTTGGACGTGCTGGTGAACAACGCCGGTGTGATGAACGTGCCCGCGCGGACCGAGACCGGCGACGGCTTCGAGCTCCAGCTCGCCAGCAACTTCCTCGGCCCGTTCGCCCTGACCGTCCGGCTGCTGCCGTTGCTGCTGGCCGCTCCCGCACCCAGGGTCGTGACCATGGCCAGCGGTGCCGCGTACCTCGGGCGGATCGACTTCGACGACCTCCAGGCGCGCCGCCGGTACAGCCCGATGCCGGCCTACGCCCGCACGAAGCTGGCCAACCTGCTGATGACGGTGCACCTCGCGGATCTGGCGGCCGAGCGGGACTGGCCGTTGCTGTCGCTCGCCGCGCACCCCGGCTACACCCGCACCAACCTCACGACCTCGGGCCCGCGCCTGAACGGCGGCCGTCCCGGCCTCGTCGAGTCGATCAGCTACAAGCTCACCCCCTCGCAGGGAGTCGAGCAGGGCACCGAACCACTCCTGTACGCGGCAGCCGACCCCGGTGCCGTCGCCTGCGGCTACTACGGGCCGCGCTGGGCGCTCGTCGGTCCGACCAAGCCCGCCTCGATGCCCCGGTCCGCGCGGGACAAGGCGCTGGCCGCACGTCTGTGGGCGGAAGCGGAGCGCCTCACCGGGACGTCCGTGGAGGTCGTCGGCCGGTGACCCCTCCCGCTCGGGCAGGATCAAGGTCATGACTCATCGAGTTGACGACATGCCGTTGCCGGTTTGGCTCCCGGAGTCCGGTTCCGGCCCCGGCATCGTGCTGATCCAGGAGATCTTCGGCCTGGACGGATACCTGCGGGGCATCGCCGAGAAGCTCGCCGCGCTCGGCTACGTCGTGGCCGTGCCCGAGCTGTTCCACCGCTTCCAGCCGGGCTGGGTGGGCGAGCACGACCAGGCAGGCATTCAGAAGTCGATGGAGGTAGTCGGCAACCTCGACTTCCCGCTCGCCGTGCAGGACGTCGTCGCGTCGGTGCGGTACCTGCGCGGCCTGCCCGAGGTGACCGGTGGCGTCGGCGTGCTCGGCTTCTGCCTCGGCGGCACGCTGGCCTACAACGCGGCCGTCGCCTCCGACCCGGACACCGCCGTGTCGTTCTACGGCTCCGGTGTGCCGGACCAGATCGACACGCTGGACCAGGTGTCGTGCCCGATCCTGTTCCACTTCGGCACCGAGGACGAGTACATCACCGGGTACGACAAGGTGGTGGACGCGGTGGAGGAGCACGAGGGCGCCGAGATCCACCTGGAGCCCGCCGGCCACGCGTTCCTCAACCACCTCGGCCCCTGGTACGACCAGGCCGCCGCCGACCGCGCCTGGGACCTGACCGCGCAGTTCCTCGCGCGCACCCTCCCGGCCTGAGCCGTCAGGCGATGCACGGCACCGCGAGCTGCTGGGAGAAGAACTTCTCCAGCGGCTTGCGGTGCAACCGCCGTTCGACGGCGATCAGCTCGTTGCGCCGGTAGTGCCTGACCTGAGTGCTCGTGACGACGAACCCGTGCCGTTCGGTGGTGGGCATCTCGTCGTAGAGCAGAGCGTGCTGCCCTTGCGTCACGACGACGTCCGCCAGCCCGTCGGGAATCTCACTGGCACGCGTCGCGATGGTGGCGGCCAGCGCGTCCGGCCGGTTGCGCAGCCTGCGGTGCGGCCACGGCACCCCGTGGTGCTCGGCCTCGAGCGTCCGGTGCAACGCCCTGGCGGCGTGCCGGATCGCCTTGATCGAGTCGCCGCTGATCACGTGCGCCTGCGGGCTGTCGAGTGACGTCTCCCGCCGAAAACCGGTGCACACGATGACCCGGTCGTACCGCAGCGCCCCCGTGCCGTCGATCAACGCCACGAACTCGTTGCCATCCTTGACGATCCGCTGCACCGTCCGCCCGACGGTGTGCGTGAGCCGGGCGGTCGCCGCGATGTTGTCCACCGTCTCGAACGCGCTGTGCCCACGCCCGATGATCAGCACCCGCTTCCCCGCGTACTCGGTCGGATCGGTGCTGGCGCTCGCGTACGTCTCGGCGTGCTCGATGCCCGGAATGCTTGGCCGGTAAGGCTTCTTGCCCGTCGCGATGATGACGTGCCGCGCGTCGTACCGGTCGAGGTCGCTGACCGGCGTGTTGTAGCGGACGTTCAACGGCCGCGCGAAATCCTCCAGATACCGCACCAGGTCGTCCGCGTTGGGAAACGACCGCTTGCTGTAGCGCGCGAACGGCACACCGTCGAACAGCGAGTTGTCGTCCGTCGACAGCACACGGTGCCGCGGGAACGTCCTGAAGAAGCTCGCCGGCTCCGGCCCCGCCTCGAGAATCAGGTAGTCGCGGCCCGCGCGGTGCAGAAAACGCCCCATCTGCAAGCCCGCCGGGCCCGCACCGATCACCAGGTACTCCACCATCACGCACCTCCCGGCGTCCTCTACGCCAACGACGGCGCAAAGGTTCAGACGGGCGGTTACCGTCCATCATGTGGATTGCGGCCTGCTCTGGTCAATCAGAAGGCACACGTAGCCCACACGCCGGACCCGGTCGAAAGGTCGCCGGGCGTCACGAAGACGATCCACCGGCTGGTCGACGACGCCTTCTGTGACGAGCGCGACGAGGCCGAGTCGATCGGCTGGCCGTTGCGCACCGCCGCAGCGGAAGCTCGCCGGCTGCTTGGCCGGTCCACATTCTGGACGTCGGAACACCGCAACCGTCCACAGTGTTGGATACGGCCGTGACGACTGTGAAGCGCCGAACCCGTGTCCGTGCCCCCGAACTGGTAGGACGCGGCTGGCTGAACACCGGTGACGCCACGGTCAGCCTCAAAGACCTGCGCGGCAAGATCGTGCTGCTCGACTTCTGGACGTTCTGCTGCATCAACTGCCTGCACGTCCTCGACGAGCTCCGCCCCCTCGAGAAGGAGTTCGAGGACGTCCTGGTCACGATCGGCGTGCACTCGCCGAAGTTCGTCCACGAGGCCGACCCCGAGGCGCTCAAGGCCGCCGTCGAGCGCTACGAGGTGCACCACCCGGTCCTCGACGACCCGGAGCTCACGACCTGGCAGAACTACGCCGTCAAGGCGTGGCCGACGCTGGTCCTAGTCGACCCCGAGGGCTACGTCGTGCATGTCGCCGCTGGCGAGGGCCATGTCGAGGCGCTGAAGACGATCATCGGCGAGATCGTCCACGAGCACGACGAGAAGGGCACGCTGCACCGCGGTTCGGGGCCGTACCAGGCGCCGGAGCCGGCGGACACCACGCTCCGGTTCCCGGCCAAGGCCATCGTCACGCCGGACAACACCATCCTGGTGAGCGACTCGGCCCACCACAGCATCGTCGAGCTGGAGGCGGACGGCGAGACCGTCATCCGCCGCATCGGCACCGGTGAACGCGGCAGAACAGACGGCAAGTCGCCCACCTTCTCCGAGCCCGCCGGCCTCACGCTGGTGCCCAACACCCACGGCTATGACGTCGTCATCGCGGACACGGTCAACCACCTCCTCCGCGGTCTCGACCTGGCCACCGGCGAGGTCACGACGCTCGCGGGCACCGGTGAGCAGTGGCGGGACGGCGAGACCGACGGGCCGGCCGACAAGATCGAGCTCACCAGCCCGTGGGACGTCGCGTGGTGGAACGGCGGCGTCGCCATCGCCATGGCCGGCAACCACACGCTGGGCTTCTTCGACCCCGCGACGAACACCGTCAGCCGCCTGGCGGGCACGACGGTCGAAGGCATCAACGACGGGCCGAAGGACGAGGCCTTCTTCGCGCAGACGTCCGGGCTGGCCGCGGACGGCGACCGGTTGTGGATGGTCGACTCCGAGACGAGTGCGTTGCGCTACCTCGAGAACGACGAGGTCCACACCGTGATCGGCAAGGGGCTCTTCGCGTTCGGCCACAAGGACGGCGACGCGGACGAGGCCCTGCTGCAGCACCCGCTGGGCGTCACGGTCCTCGCCGACCACTCCGTCGTCATCAGCGACACCTACAACAACGCGATCAGGCGCTTCGACCCTGAGACGAACATCCTGACCACCATCGCCACGGACATCGCCGAGCCGTCCGACGCGCTCCTCGTCGAGAACGAACTCGTCGTGGTCGCGAGTGCGGCGCATCGGCTCGAACGGTTCGCGGCGGCCGCGACGAAGATCGACGGCGAGGCCCACGAGGTGAAGCGGCCGTCCACGGGCATCGCGCCGGGGCAGTTCGAGCTCGCTGTCGTGTTCACCCCGCCGACCGGGACGAAACTGGACGAAAGGTACGGCCCGTCGACTCGTCTGGAGATCACCAGCTCACCGCCGGAGCTGATTCTGGAGGGCGCGGGCGTCGGCACCGAACTGGTACGGGCGTTGCGGATCAACGATCAGGTCACGAACGGTGTCCTGCACGTCGTGGCGCAGGCCGCCAGTTGCAGTGACGATCCGGCGGAGGAACACCCCGTGTGCCGCCTGACCAGGCAGGACTGGGGTGTACCCGTTCGAGTGATTGCGGATGCACCCAGCAGGCTGCCGTTGTTGATGGGCGGCATGGACGAGGAGGGTCCGCAAGCCACGTAGACTCTGCGGGTGCCTGATGTCAAGCTCGAGATCCAGATGCTGTACGACCGTGTGATGGTCCGCATCTCGCCGGAGGACGGCGAGCGGCGCTCCAGCGGAGGCATCGTGATCCCCGCTACGGCCCAGATGGCGAAGCGGTTGGCGTGGGGTGATGTGTTCGGAGTCGGTACCAGCGTGCGCCACGTGAAGGTCGGGGACCGGGTGATGTTCAACCCGGAGGATCAGCTTGAGGTCGAGGTGCACGGCACCACGTATCTCGTGATGAGGGAACGCGATCTGCACGCGGTTGCGACGGAGCTCACCGAGCACGGTACTGGTCTGTACCTATGAGCCGCCGGTTCGTGATCTGCGTCTGATAGCTACACACATATGCCACCTCAGGAGAGACAGGGCAACGGGGAGAGCTGTGCCGTACGACGCTGACAAGACGAGAGCGATGCCGCCGGTGGGTCCCGGCGGCACGTCCTCCGAGCAGACCGCCAAGATCAATCCGGTCCAGGTGAACGCCTCGACCGAGGCGTGGCCGTCGGAGGAACCGGACTCGAACGAGCCGACCGTCACCGCGGCCGTGCCCGGTGTCGGCTTCCCGGCCAGCGAAGACGCCACCGAGTACATGAAGCCGGTGGCGCCCCCGGAGCCCAGGGGAGAGGACTCGGGCGTCTACGGGCCCGTGATGATCGAGCCCGGCGAGGACGACGCGAAGCCGGGGTTCGCCAAGAGGAAGGCGTTGATCGTGGCCGCGGCCGTGATCGGCGCCTTCGGCCTGCTCTACGGCCTCGACATCCTCGTCTCGAGCGGCAACGTGCCGCGCGGCGTGACGGTGGCGGGCGTCGACGTCGGCGGCATGAGCCACGACGACGCCGAGAAGAAGCTGCGCGACGAGATCGGCCCGCGGCTGAGCAAGCCGGTCGCGCTCAAGGCCGGCGACGTCGACGCCGAGCTCGACCCGCAGGCCGCGGGTCTGGAGCTCGACTGGGCCGGCACGATCGACCGTGCGGGCAGCCAGCCGCTCAGCCCTGTCACGCGCGTCACGTCGTTCTTCACGAGCCGCGAGGTCGGCGTCGCGACGAAGGCCGACGACGCGAAGGTCTCCGGTGCCCTCGAAGCCCTGCGCCCCAAGCTCGACCACGACCCGATCGAGGGCACCATCAGGTTCGAGGGCGCCACGCCCGTAGCCGTCGAGCCGCACGACGGCCAGAAGCTCAAGACCGAAGAGGCCGCCAACGCCGTCGTCGCGAACTGGGCGTCCGGGAACCCGGTCGAGATCCCGATGGACTTCACCCCGGTCAAGACGACCAAGGAGGGCGTCGAGCAGGCGCTCAACGACATCGTCAAGACCGCCGTCTCCGGTCCCGTCGTCATCAAGGGCGAGGGCAAGGACGCGACCCTCACGCCGGAGCAGATCGGCACCACGCTGACGTTCGCCCCCGGTGAGGGCGGCGCGCTGAACGTCGCGCCGAACAAGGACAAGCTCGTCGAGGTGACCTTGGCGCAGCTCAAGGACACGGTCAAGGAAGGCAAGGACGCCGCGATCGTCTTCGAGGGCGGCAGGCCGACGGTCAAGCCGTCGGTGGACGGCCTCGACCTCGACTGGGACAAGAACCTCCAGCCCTACTTCGACACGCTGAAGAAGACCGACGGCCGCGAGGTCAAGTTCGAGTACAAGCACACGCCCGCGAAGGTCACCACCGAGCAGGCGAACAAGATGGGCATCAAGGAGGTCATCGGCGAGTTCCAGACCGGTGGCTTCGCCCCCGCCTCGGGCGTCAACATCCGGGTCGTGGCCGAGAAGGTCAACGGCGCGATCGTGAAGCCCAAGGAGACGTTCAGCCTCAACAAGTACACCGGCCCCCGCGGCACCGCGCAGGGCTACGTCGAGGCGGGCATCATCGAGAACGGCATCCCCGGCACGGCGGTGGGTGGCGGCATCTCGCAGTTCGCGACCACGCTCTACAACGCGTACTACTACGCGGGCATGAAGGACGCGGGCCACCGGGAGCACAGCTACTGGATCACGCGGTACCCGAAGGGCCGCGAGGCCACCGTGTTCATGGACAACGCGGGCAACAGCCTGATCGACATCGCGTTCACGAACCCGGACGACACGGGCGTCGCCATCCAGACGATCTGGACGCCGTCCTCGCTCAAGATCGTGCTCTGGGGCACCAAGAACTACGACGTCACCGGTTCCACCAGCGGCGAGTTCAACCCCACTCAGCCGCAGGAGAAGAAGGTCAACAAGGCCGGGTGCACGCCGAGCAACGGCGCTCCGGGCTTCTCGGTGACGGACACCCGCACGATCACGGACCGCCGCACCGGCCAGTCCCGCAGCGAGTCGCGCACGGTCCGCTACGACCCGCAGTTCAAGATCATCTGCGAGCCGCCGCCCGGCGGCTGAGCAGCTTTCAGATTCACAGTGGCCACGCGCGGGTATTCACCCGTTCGTGGCCACTGTTGCGAACGAAGCGCGAAGACACCCCGTCGTCCAGACGTTGGGGCGGGTGGGAATGGTCGTGTACGGAGCGGTCCACGTGCTCATCGCGTGGCTGGCGCTCCAGGTCGCGTTCGGCGGTGGCGCCAAGCGGACGGACTCGAAGGGCGCGCTGACCGAGCTCGCGGACGGTGGCGCCTGGGTGTTGTGGACCGTGGCCATCGGCCTGGTCTTCTTCGCGGTCTGGCAGCTGATCCTGGCCTTCGTCGGCTACACCTACATCGGCAAGACGCGGAAACGCGTCTCGAAGCGCATCGGTTCCGCCGCCCGTGCCATCACCGCCGGCGGTATCTCGTTCGGTGCCTTCAAGTTCGCCACGAGCGGCAGCAGCGGCAACCAGACGGAGCAGCAGCAGGAACTGACCGCGCAGGTGCTCGCGTGGCCGGGCGGCCAGTGGTTCGTCGGCGCGGTCGCGATCGGTGTGCTCGTCACCGCGGGCGTGATCGCCTACAAGGGCTTCAAGAAGTCCTTCGAGAAGGACCTCGACCTGGGCCGCGCGCCGTCGTGGATCGAGCCGGTCGGCCGGATCGGCTGGATCGGCAAGGGTTTCGCCTACGGCGTGATCGGAGTCCTCATCGGACTGGCGGCGATCAACGCGGACCCGGAGCAGGCGGGCGGCATGGACAAGGCGCTGCACACGTTGGCAGCACAGCCTTACGGCGTGTTCCTGCTCAGCGCGGTCGCGATCGGCATCGCGGCGTTCGGCGTCTACTGCTTCGTCGCCGCGCGAGCACTGAAGGAATGAACAAGCCGGCGCAATGAAACGGGTCCGCGCACCTCGGGCAGGAGGTGCGCGGACCCGTAGTCCTTGAGGCGTCTTCTAGAAAACGCTCTCGTCGATGTCCATCAGCGCGTTGTCCGTGGACTCGGCGATCTTGCGACGCGAGGTGAGCTCCGGCAGCACGGTCTTCGCGAAGAACGACGCCACCGCGACCTTGCCCTCGTAGAACGCCTTGTCCTTGGCGGACGGCGTGCCACCGAGCTTCTCCAGCGCGACCTCGGCCTGGCGGAGCAGCAGCCAGCCGACGAGCACGTCACCGGCGGTCATCAGCAGGCGGACCGAGTTCTGGCCGACCTTGTAGAGGTTGCGGACGTCCTCCTGCGAGGTGGTCAGGAAGCCGACCAGCGCGCCGAGCATGCCCTGCAGGTCTTCGAGACCCTGCTTGAGCAGCGCCCGCTCCTCCTTCAGGCGACCGTTGCCGCCCTCGTTGTCGAGGAACTTCTGGATCTCACCGTTGATGAACGTGAGCGCCTGGCCCTTGTCGCGGATGATCTTCCGGAAGAAGAAGTCCAGCGACTGGATGGCCGTGGTGCCCTCGTACAGCGAGTCGATCTTCGCGTCGCGGATGTACTGCTCGATCGGGTACTCCTGCAGGAAGCCCGACCCGCCCAGCGTCTGCAGCGACTGCGCCAGCTGCTCGTACGCGCGCTCCGAACCGACGCCCTTGACGATCGGCAGCAGCAGGTCGTTGACCTTCGCCGCGAGCTTCGCGTCGTCGCCGCCGAGCATCACCTTGTCCTGCAACGTCGCCGTGTACAGGTACACCGCGCGCAGGCCCTCGGCGTACGCCTTCTGCAGCATCAGGCTGCGGCGCACGTCGGGGTGGTTGGTGATGGTGACGCGAGGCGCGGTCTTGTCCGTCATGCGCGTCAGGTCGGCGCTCTGCACGCGCTCCTTGGCGTAGGACAGCGCGTTCAGGTAACCGGTCGACAGCGTCGCGATGGCCTTGGTGCCGACCATCATCCGGGCGTACTCGATGACGTCGAACATCTGCGCGATGCCGTCGTGCACCTCGCCGAGCAGCCAGCCCTTGGCGGGCACACCGTGCTGGCCGAAGGTCAGCTCGCACGTGGTGGACGCCTTGAGGCCCATCTTGTGCTCGACGTTGGTGACGAAGGCGCCGTTACGCTCGCCCAGCTCACCGGACTCCGGGTCGAAGTGGAACTTCGGCACCAGGAAGAGCGACAGGCCCTTGGTGCCCGGCTTCGCCTCGATGCCGTCGCCCTCCGGACGCGCGAGCACCATGTGCATGATGTTCTCGGTCAGGTCCTGGTCGGCGGACGTGATGAACCGCTTCACGCCCTCGATGTGCCAGGAACCGTCGTCCTGCTTGATCGCCTTGGTGCGGCCGGCGCCGACGTCGGAACCGGCGTCCGGCTCGGTCAGCACCATCGTGGCGCCCCAGCCGCGCTCGATCATGAGGTTGGCCCAGTGCTTGTCGCGGTCGGTGCCGTTGTTGTAGACGACCGTCGCGAAGCTCGGACCCGCCAGGTACATGTAGACGGCCGGGTTCGCGCCGAGCAGCAGCTCGGACGCGGCCCACGTGACCGACGGCGGCGTGCCGAAGCCGCCGAGCTCGTTCGGCAGGAACAGGCGGTACCACTCGCCGTCCCACACCGCCTGATACGACTTCTTCAGCGACTCCGGCAGGGTCGCCGAGTGCGTCGCCGGGTCGAACACCGGCGGGTTGCGGTCGGCGTCGACGAAGGAGTCCCCCAGGACACCCTCCGCGAGGTTCTTCACCTCGGCCAGCACGCTGCGCGCCGTGTCCTCGTCGGACTGCTCGAACGGCCCCGTGCCGAGGTGGTCCTGCACGTTGAAGACCTCGAACAGGTTGAACTCGAGATCCCGGACGTTGCTCTTGTAGTGGCCCATCTCGTCAGCTCACTCCTCAGGGTCGCGGCGGGGTCGCCTACTGACCGGTAACAACAGAGTATTACTCGACAGTAACCCCGGCAAGGCCGACCACCCGGTGGTGGCGAAGTAGACAGTCCTCCCGGCGACCTGAATCAGGCATGAGTGCCGGTCAGACGCGTACCGGACGCTCGGGAACCATCTCCAGCAGCCCTGGCGTCGTGCGCTCGGCGAAGTCCACCGCGCGGGGCGACATGGCCCGGCGTGACGCTGCTCGGCGACGCCGACCACCCGCTGTTCGCCGACTTCCAGCGGCTGGTGCGGACCACGCCGGCGTTGCGCGCCTACGGGCACCGGATGTGGATGCGGCACCAGGCGGCGTTGGCGCAGGTCATCGCCGCGGAGATCGGCGCGCCGGACGACGACGTCAGGTGCGCGGCGCCGGCCCGGTTCGCCCTGGAGGCCCGGGACGTGATCTTCGACCGGCCCGGCCGCGAGCGGGCAGCGGACGAGGTGTTCGGGCTGCTCGAGCACGGATGGGCAGCCGTCCAGCAGTCCTGGCCGGTAATCGCGTGCGTGTGGTCGCGCGTCTGGTTCGGCGCGCCCATACGGTTCACGTGGGTGAACAAGGGTCACGAATGTGATTCAAGACTCGCCAAGGTCTTCCGCGCCACGGCAACAGTCTCGTAAGACCTACGTCACATATCCCGTGCGGATGTGCCAGGTTCCCGCCGCCATGAGGCCTGGTGCTCTCGCGGGCACACGTGTGTGCACGCAAGGAGGTCACATGGGCACCCTCGATTGGATCGTGGTCGCCGGTTACTTCGTGGTGATGGTCGGCATCGGGCTCTGGTCCCGAGGGCGGATCAAGAACATCGCCGACTTCTTCACCGCGGGCGGCAAGATGCCGTGGTGGTTGTCGGGCATCTCCCACCACATGTCCGGGTACAGCGCCGTCATGTTCGTCGCGTTCGCGGCGGAGGCGTACCGGCTCGGCCTCACGGTCTACATCTGGTGGTCGCTGACGATCGGTCTCGGCGTCGGAATCGGCGCCTTCCTCTGGGCACCCGCCTGGAACCGGCTGCGCTCGAAGCACGACGTCAAGTCGCCGCTCGAGTACCTGGCCATCCGCTACAACGTGCCGACCCAGCAGGTCATGGCGTGGGCCGGTGCAGGACTGAAGGTCGTCGACATCGCGGCCAAGTGGGTCGCGGTCGCGTTGCTGCTGCAGGGTTTCGCCGGCGTCCCGATCTTCTGGGGCATCGCGCTCGTCGGCGTCGTCACGATGGTCTACTCGGTGCTCGGCGGCCTCTGGGCGGACGCGCTCACCGACTTCGGCCAGTTCATCATCCAGGGCCTCGCGGGCTTCGCGATGTTCTTCGCGGTCGCCTCGCACTTCGGCGGCATCAACTTCATGTGGACGATCTGGGACAAGCTCCCCGAGAGCCACAGCGAGCCGCTGACCGGCCCCTACACGCTGACGTTCTTCATGGCGCTCTTCCTGATCAAGACGCTCGAGTACAACGGCGGCATGTGGAACCTGGCCCAGCGCTACATGGCGGCCCCCTCGGGCTTCGCCGCGAAGCGCTCGGCACTGCTGTCGGCCGCGCTCTGGCTCGTGTGGCCGCTGATCCTGTTCTTCCCGATGTGGGCGGCCCCGCTGATCGTGCCGGGCATGGAGGCCAACGCCGAACAGGCCTACGTCGAGATGGGCAAGGCCATGCTCCCCGCGGGCATGGTGGGCCTCGTTCTCGCCGGCTTCTTCTCGCACACGATGGCGATGGTCTCCTCCGACGCCAACGTCATCACCGCCGTCATCACCCGTGACATCCTCCCGCGCCTGTGGAAGGGCGCTCGTGCGATGACCGCGGAGGCGCAGCTGAAACTGGCGCGCATCACCACGTTCCTGTTCATCGGCCTGTCGATGACCATCGCGTTGACGGCGGACACGAAGGGCTTCGTGTTGAAGGTCGTGATCGCCCTGGTGGCGGCCACGATGGGCCCGATCGCGATCCCGCTGATGCTCGGCCTGCTCCCGTGGTTCCGCAAGTTCGGCCCCACGGCCGCACTGTCGTCGACCGTCGGCGGCCTGGGCACCTGGGTGTTCCTCTACGTCGAGCAGCAGTTCCTGAAGGACTTCGCCGTCTCACAGGCGCTGATCGTCTCGACGCCGCTGCTGGTCTCCCTGGCCCTGTACCTGGTGATCGGCTTCGCGAAGCCGGAACCGAGCCCGGAGCGCGACGCCCTGATCGACTCGCTGAAGTCCGACGAGCCCGACGTGGAAGCCGTCAAGGCGTAGCGACGTTCCTGATGATCTCGCGGCGGCGCACCCGAACAGGGTCGTCGCCGCGAGCCTCAGGCAGGGCTTCGGCGTGCTCGAGCACGCGCGTTATGCGCTACAAGACGTCCGTGTGGCGCATCGGTTGCCGTGGCGTGCGTCATCGTCACGAGACTCTCGCGTAGTCCGCATGCACAGTGGATACATGGGAAAGTGGAGTCCCGCGGACGACGCGGAACTGGCGACGGGCTGGCGGCTCTGGCTGGAGCTGAGCGACCGCGTGTGGCCGGACCCGTCGTGGGACGGCACCCCCGCCGACGCGATCCGCCAGGTCCGTGCACTGCTGACCGTGTGCGAGGAGATCCGGCTCGCCTACCTGGCCGAGTCTCCCCGCCCGTCCGTGGCGCTGCTGCAGCTACTGCAGTCGATGTCCTTCGTGGCTTCCTTCGCCGTCGACCTGTGGCACGACGACACACACCCGTTGGACATCGAGCGCGCCGAACTGCTGCACGGCGACCTGGCGTCGTTCGCCGACCACGTCGCCGGGGTGCGCGCTGCCCTCGCGCACGGGGGCGGCTGGGTGGAACTGGACCGCCGGCCGTGGGGCCTAGCGGTCGACTAGCCGCCGCAACTGCCCGATCTCGGCCACGTTCTTCATCAGCTCCGCGTTCACCCACGCGACGGTGTGCGCCACCGTCATCCCGCCGTCCGGCCACGGAAACGTGGTCCGCGCATCCAGATCGGCGCTGTCCAGCGTGCGGAGCCATTCGTCGCGCAGCCCCCGCAACGAGCCAATCGCGCCCTCAGGACCCGGCCAGGCGAACTCACGCGGCTCGACCTGCTCGACGTGGTCGATCGCGGCCGTCCACCACCAGCCGATGTGCCACGTCAGCCAGGCCATCGTGGCGACCCCGGCGGACTCCTGTTCGGGCGTCGGCCAGTCGCGCTCCCAGGCCGCGCCGTCGCGTCGCATGGTGAAGACGTGGACGCTTCTCGGCTCCCAGAGGAGGTCCGCCGGGGTGAGCAGGTCGAGGTGGTACTCGAACAACGACCAGGTCATGTCGAACTGCCAGCGCAGCAGGTCGCGTTGGGAGACGGGCACGACAGGAACCTAACGGCTGCCAGCAGGGTGACGCACACCAGTCAGCGCGGCCGGCTCCACGGCTACCCTGGTGACAAGGCGTTTCCTCGCTCAACTCAGGACCTGGGCCTGGATGCGAACCGGCGGATGACATCCAGCAGCGGAGGTGCTGCCGTGACGGACGAGCCCGCAAACGAGGTCGGCCATCGACTGCGGCAGATCCGCCATGCCCGCAGGAAGTCACTGCAGGCGATCTCTGGACTCGCTGGAATCTCAGCGTCCTACCTGTCCCGCTTGGAGAGCGGGGACCGGGCGCTGGACCGTCGTTCGCTCGTCGTGGCGCTGGCGAACGCGCTGGAGGTCGCGCCAAGCGAGATCACCGGTGCAGCCGTCGTGCTTCCTGGCCAGTCGGACGAAGATCGATCCCTGAACGGTGTTCGGCTCGCACTGCTCTCGGTGAGCATGGGCGAACCTCAGGGTGAGGTCGTACCGCTCGATGGCCTTCAGGCTCGGGTGACCGAACTGCTGGACCATCAGAAAGACTGTGACTTCATCGAGGTCGGGCGCGCTCTGCCCGGATTGATCCGAGACCTGCACACGACGCTCGCTGCGGGCCGCGAAGTCGAAGCGCTGCTTCGTCTCGTGACGTTGACTCACGTGCAAGGCACCCAAGCCTGGCTGATGGACGTCGGGGCAAGTCTCGATCTCGGTTGGCAGGCAGCGGCTCTCGCCAAAGACGCCGCCGACCGGGTCGATGATCCGCTCACCCACGCCGTGAGCGCGTTCGGAACAGCCTTCGGCTTGATGGGCGCTGGTGCCTTCGATCTTGCTACGCGCACCGTCTCGGCGACGAATCCCGGCACTGCGACGTCAGAGGCCATGCAGGCTGCCGGGATGCTGTCGCTCACGTCGTCACTGCTGGCTGCGGCTCGGGCGGACGGGGCAGCGCGGTCCGCAGCGTTGGACCACGCAGCTGATCTTGCCGCTCACACAGGTGAAGGCAACGCCCTGTGGTTCGGATTCGGCCCCAGCAACGTCGGCGTGTGGCAGATGTCCGTCGCGCTCGAAGCGGGAGACCACGCGGAGGCTGCTCGGATCGCCACCACGGTCGACCCCGGGGCGCTTCCGTCGCCGACGCGGCGATCGGCCTACTACCGGGAGTACGGCCGGGCGCTGGCTCATCTGCCGCGCAGGACCGATGACGCCGTGATGATGCTGCGGCGCGCGGAGGCGATCTCGCCGACGCGGATTCATCGTCACCCGTTCATGCGTTCAATCCTGGCCGAGCTCCTGATGAAGGTGAAGCGGGACAGCACCGGCCGGGAGCTCAGAGGCATGGCTTACCGAGCTGGTCTTCACGTCTAACCCGATCAGGCGACTTTGCCACGCAGGCAAAGATCGTGAGTGACCGTTCCTACGGTCCGATGCATGGTGATCTCGATCTTCTGCGGTCCTCTCCTGATCCTGGTGTTCACGCTGGTGGCCCGCGTCCGGGCTCAGCTTCAGTTCGACGCTGTGAGCGGAGCATGATCACGCGAGCCGACGCGGTCAGCTTCCATCTGGACGCCGTAACTGCGCACCGGGTCGGGGCGGGAGTCTTCCGGCAGCTTCTGCACGTCATCACGCCGGACTCGCCACAGATCGACTTCCACGGGATACCGCTCTGGTTCGCCACGTGCGGTGCTGTTCGCGTTCCCGTTCCACAGGCATCTGCTCACCGTCAGCGGTGTGAGCTGTGCCCGGCGTTGCCGTACGTAGAGCGCACAGCGACCTAGGCACGAGATCAACGAAGAAGGCCCAGGCGAGTCGATCGCGACTTCAACCTGGGCTTTCGTTGCTTGAGCGGGTGACGGGAATCGAACCCGCCTCTACAGCTTGGGAATCCGTTGCGTCACCATGTCGTGCGAGCGTGAACCGATCGCCCGGGTCGTCTCGGCGGAGTCATCCGCGCGTACCGTCATACCGCCTAACCGCATGGACATAGCTGCGGCAGGCACAGCTCGGGAGAACGGCGGTGGCGTTGGCGACTTTCCATTCCGGCTCGCCTTCCGTTCTCTGTGTCAAAGGGCAGCGTTGACTGCCCGAATTCGCGATCACACCCACTCTTCACCTGCGAGACGCCAACTTCAACGTCCATGATCAATAGGCAAAGGCGGCTCACCGGTGTGCTCAGCGCCGGCTTGGTGACTGTTCTTGCGGCGTCGGGTTCAGTGGCTCTGCCCTCCGCGAACGCCTCCCCCCTGCGGTGTCCGCCGCCTCGACCGCCACGGTGGTCGAGATCCCGGTGTACTTCCACCTGGTGACCAACCAGGGCGTGGGCCACTGGCAGCGGGCGGACGTCGAACGTGTCGTCGAGCAGCTCAACGTGGGTTTCGCGAAGGGCTTCCCGGCGCCGCCTCCCGGCACCTGGGGCAGCGACTGGGGGCCCAGGGACGGCACGTCCACACCCGCGCCGTTCCGCTTCGTCCTCAAGGACGTCGACTGGACGGAGGACGCGAACTGGTACAACGAGCACAAGTACAAGCCCGACGACATCGAGGGCAGGTCGCTGCTCGCGAAGGTGCGCAAGGGCGGTCTGAACGCGATGAACGTGATCAGCCCGACGGGCCCTGGCACCTATGGCACCTCCTCCGCCTTCGCACCCGAGTGGGCCGTCAGGGATCCGCAGAAGGACATGATCTGGCTCAATCCGGCCAGCTTCACGGCGAAGCCTTACAGCACGGCGGCGTCCACGATCGTGCACGAGGCCGGTCACTGGCTGGGGCTCGGCCACACCTTCGAAGGCGGCTGCGGCGACTCCGGCGACGACGGTGTCGAGGACACGCCCAAACACCTCGTGGACAGCGCTCCGTCGTTCCTCGATCCGGCCCCTGACAGTTGCCCCGACAAGCCCGGCAAAGATCCGCTCTGGAACTTCATGTCCTACGGGACCTATGCGCGGGTGTTCACCCAGGGGCAGGTCGATCGCATGATCGACCAGTACCAGAGGTACCGGGCTCCTTCCCGGAACTGACCAGGAGCCAGGTCGGCGAGGCGCTGATCTATCAGCATGCGACCGATGAAGCGGACAAGGAGTTTGGCGGCCGGGCTGAACGCGTTGATCGCGGAGGAGCGCAAGCCCAAGTGGCCGACCAGCGACAAGGACGACGGCGACGGTGCTGCGGGCGTGCTCGTCCCGGCTGGCTGGTTGCACCTGGATCGCACGGTGACCTCCTCACGAGATCAAAAACGAAGGCCCTGGCGAGTCGAATGTGACTCTTACCAGGGCCTTCGTCGTGGAGCGGGTGACGGGAATCGAACCCGCCTCTACAGCTTGGGAAGCTGTCGTTCTACCAATGAACTACACCCGCGAAGCAGTGCGTCGCCGATCATACACAAGCCTGGGCTAGCCTGTCCGGGTGCTGCTGAGTGACCAGGATCTGCGCAAAGAGGTCGAGTCCGGCCGTCTCGCCCTCGACCCCTTCGACGCCGAGATGCTCCAGCCGTCGAGCATCGACGTGCGGCTGGACCGGTTCTTCCGGGTCTTCAACAACACGAAGTACACCCACATCGACCCATCGCAGCAGCAGGACGAGCTGACGAGCCTGATCGAGGCGCCGCAGGACGAGCCGTTCGTGCTGCACCCCGGCGAGTTCGTGCTGGGCTCGACCTACGAGATGGTGACGCTGCCGGACGACCTGGCCGGACGCCTCGAAGGCAAGTCCAGCCTCGGCCGGCTCGGGCTGCTGACGCACTCGACGGCGGGCTTCATCGACCCCGGCTTCTCCGGCCACATCACGCTGGAGCTGTCGAACGTCGCGAACCTGCCGATCACGCTGCACCCCGGCATGAAGATCGGGCAGCTCTGCCTGTTCAAGCTGTCGAGCCCGGCGGAGCACCCGTACGGCTCGAAGCAGGCGGGCAGCCGCTACCAGGGGCAGCGCGGGCCGACGCCCAGCCGTGCCTACCTGAACTTCCACCGCACGGACACGCGCCGCTAGCTCAGGTCCCCGTAGCGCTCCAGCACGCGGCGCCGGAGTTCCGGGTCGGTGCGTGGCACGGGTTCGAGGAAGACCTCGTCGAGGTCGCCGAACTCCGCGTGCAGCTCCGCGGAGATGCGCACGCACGCGTCCTCCAGCTGGTGCGCGGTCAGCGAGTCGTCGAAGTCGAGCCGCGCGCACAGCAGCACGCGGTCGGTGCCGATGAGCATCGTCAGCACGTCCACGACGGCGTCGACTTCCGGGACCTCGGTCAGCCGGCGCCAGATCGCCTTCACCATCACCGGGTCCGCCTGCCGTCCGATCAGCAGGCCGCGGTTGGTGCGGGCCAGGATGTACGCCACCAGGGCCAGCAGCACGCCGATCGCCAGTGAGGCGAGGCCGTCCCACAGCGACGAGCCGGTGAGCTGGTGCAGGCCGAGGCCCGCGAACGCGAGCACCAAGCCGATCAGCGCGGCGGAGTCCTCCAGGAACACCGTCTTCACGGTCGGGTCGTCGGACACCCGGAGGAAGTCGAAGAACCCGCGGCCGTGCTTGGCGGACTCGGAGCGCACCTGGCGGAAGGCCTGCGTCCACGAGATGGTCTCCAGCGCGAAGGCCAGGCCGAGCACGACGTAGCCGACCAGCGGCCGGGTCTGTTCCTCCGGCTCGCCGAAGACCGTGCGGAAGCCCTCGTAGAACGCGAACATCGCGCCCGAGGCGAAGATCGAGACGGCCGCCAGCAGCGACCAGAAGTAGCGCTCCTTGCCGTACCCGAACGGGTGGCGGCGGTCGGCGGGGCGGCCCGAGCGGCGCAGGGCGGTCAGGAGGAGCGCTTCGGTGAACGTGTCGGCGACCGAGTGGGCGGCTTCGGAGAGGATTGCCGCCGAACCGGTCAACACGCCCGCGATGGCCTTCATGACCGCGATGGCCAGGTTGACCAGCAGCGCGAGGACGACGGTCAACGTGCTTTCGCCCGAGCCCTGCTGCTTCTCGCTCATGAAGATCAGCCTAGGACGGAGCGCGCGAAGCAGCTGTCCGCTACTGCATTCGAGTGACATTCAGGAACTGGCGCAACATCCGGGAAGGCTGCGGTGTCTTACGTGCGGGATCTGCTCCGGGGGGACGCTGATCACCAGGGGGTAAGACGGAACGGCCCGCGTCCGGGAGAGACGCGGGCCGTTCCGCGTTCCGGCGCAACTTCCATCGTGGGATGGGCAAGCGGGCGACACCGATGCCGAGGTCGAGTCGCACGAGGCTCGCACTCGACAGCAAGGCGCGCCGTAGCCGGTCCTGACCACTTAGGACCTGTCACGGCTAGTCTGCGCGGCATGGGCATCTTGGTGCATGTGCTGCTGACCGCCGTGGCGGTCTGGGTGTCGACCGCCCTCCCCGGCATCGACCTGGGCGAGGGCACCACCGGATCGAGAATCCTCACGCTGGTCGGCGTCGCGGTGATCTTCGGTCTGGTGAACGCGGTCGTGAAGCCGCTGGTGAAGTTCTTCGGCTGCCTGTTCTACCTGGTCACGCTCGGCCTGATCGGGCTCGTGGTGAACGCGCTGCTGTTCATGTTCACCGGGTGGATCGCCGAGCAGCTCGACCTGCCGTTCCGCGTCGAGGGATTCTGGCCCGCGTTCTGGGGCGCGATCATCGTCGCCCTGACCGGCTGGGTGCTGAACGTGATCTACGACAAGATCACCGACAAAGACTGACACACCAACGAAAAGGCTCTCGGTCCACATCGGACCGAGAGCCTTTTCATGCGTACCAGGACTCCAGAAGCTGAGCCGGATCGAAGCTCATCGGGAACGGAACGTCGGTTTCGAACTTCTGACCCGAGAAACCAGTGGCCAGAGGCTTGTACCGGTCGCCGTCGAGCTGTGACAGCTCGATCTTCACCGTGCGCTCCGTTTTGGCGAACTCGACGCTCATGAAGTACGGGATTCCCGCACGCGCGCACTCGGCGGGCTTGTCGATGCGGTCACGGCGGCGGCTGGAAGCCAACACGAACTCGACGGGCATCAGCACCAGGTCGGCGGGGATCCAGGTGAGATCCTCGATGGGCTGCTTCAGCACGGTGAGGTCGGGCTGGATCCACCGCTGAGGGCCGAACCCGACGTTGACCGTCGGATAGACCCGCCTGCCGGCGCTCATCGCCGGTCCGTCGATGAGCATCGCGAGCCTGAGCATGCCGAAGCCGTTCGGGCTCCCCTCAAACGGGTTCGTTACCAGAAAACCGTCCAAGCACTCGTACTTCACCCGAGGGGTGCCCGGGATGGGGAGGTAGCGCGAGGCCAGCTCAGTCGTCCAGATGCCGCGCAGGTCAACCAGCGGGTCGAACGGCAATGGCATTGCTTCTGAGCTCTTCTGCTCTACCTCCACCCCCGGAGAGTACCGGGCCGGCGAAGATCGTTTGGATCCGGCTCAGGCCTTCGCTTTGTCCTCGTCCGGCAACGGCGTGCCGGTCGGCACCTCGTCGGTCGGCGTGTCCTGCTTCTCCTTGCCGCGCCGCACGGACTCCAGCAGCATCTGCGCCACGTCCACGACCTCGACGTGCGCGCCGGCCTGGCCGTCGGACTGGCGGGCGGTCACGCCGTCGGTCAGCATCACGCGGCAGAACGGGCAGCCGGTCGCGATCTTCGACGGCGCGGTCGCCAGTGCCTCGTCCACGCGGTCGAGGTTGATGCGCTTGCCGATTCGCTCCTCCATCCACATGCGGGCGCCACCGGCGCCGCAGCACATGGAGCGCTCCTCGTGGCGTGGCATCTCGCGCAGCTTCGCGCCGGACGCACCGATCAGCTCACGCGGTGCCTCGTAGATCTTGTTGTGGCGGCCCAGGTAGCACGGGTCGTGGTAGGTGACGTCCTCGGTGACCGGTGCGACCGGCACCAGGCGGCGTTCGCGCACCAGCTTGTTCAGCAGCTGGGTGTGGTGCACGACCTCGTAGGTGCCGCCGACCTGCGGGTACTCGTTCGCGAGGGTGTTGAAGCAGTGCGCACACGTCACGACGATCTTCCGGGAACCCACTGGCCGGTCCTCGAAGACCGAGTTGAGGACCTCGACGTTCTGCTGCGCGAGCATCTGGAACAGGAACTCGTTGCCGGCGCGGCGGGCCGGGTCGCCGGTACACGTCTCCTCCGGGCCGAGCACGGTGTAGGAAACGCCCGCGGTGTGCAGCAGTTCGGCGACGGCGCGTGTGGTCTTCTTCGCGCGGTCCTCGAACGCGCCGGCGCAGCCGACCCAGAACAGGTACTCCGCGTCGCCCAGCTCGCCGTCGAACACCGGCACCTCGAAGTCGAGGCCCTCGGTCCACGCCAGGCGGTCCTTGGCGTTCTGGCCCCACGGGTTGCCCTTGTTCTCCAGGTTCTTGAACATGCCGCCGAGCTCGGTCGGGAAGTTCGACTCGATCAGCACCTGGTAGCGGCGCATGTCGACGATGTGGTCGACGTGCTCGATGTCGACCGGGCACTGCTCGACGCACGCACCGCAGGTCGTGCAGGACCACAGCACCTCGGGGTCGATGACGCCGAGCTCGTCCGGGCCGCCGACCAGCGGGCGCTCGGACTCGGCCATCGCCAGCACGTCGATCGACTCGAGGCGCTTCTTGTAGTCCTCGTACTTGTCCTCGGTCAGGCCGACCTCGTCGCCTGCCATGTCGCGCGAGCCGCCGGCCAGCAGGTACGGGGCCTTGGCGAACGCGTGGTCGCGCAGCTGCGTGATGACCATCTTCGGCGACAACGGCTTGCCGGTGTTCCAGGCGGGGCACTGCGACTGGCAGCGGCCGCACTCGGTGCAGGTGGAGAAGTCGAGCCAGCCCTTCCAGCTGAAGTCCTCGACCTTGCCGACGCCGAACACGTCCTTGTCCGGGTCGGCCTCCTCGAGGTCCAGGACCTTGCCGCCGGACATCATCGGCTTCAGCGCGCCCAGGGCGACGCCACCGTCGTCCTCGCGCTTGAAGTAGATGTTGAAGAACGCCGAGAACCGGTGCCAGGCGACGCCCATCGTCAGGTTCCGGCCGACGACGACCAGCCAGATCATGCCGCTCAGCAGCTTGACCAGCGCCATCACCGACACCCAGATCGGTGCGGCGGGCAGGATCTGCGCGAGCGGCTGCGTCACGAACGACGTCCACAGCGGGGCGGTCTCCAGGCCGCTCGACTGCTTGAACGCCTTGACCATGAGGATGCCGACGCCCTCGATGATCACGACCGCCTCGACGAAGTAGGCGGACTTGAAGTCGGAACCGGCGAACCGGGAGACCCGGTCGGCGCGTCGCGGGTGGTTGCGCTGGCGGATGACCGCCAGGGCCACACCACCGACGACAGTGCCGAGGCCCAGCAGTTCGATCAGCAGCAGCCAGATCGACCACGTGCCGATGATCGGCCAGTGGAAGTGCGGGTCGAACACCTCGCCGTAGGCCTCGAACAGCACCGCGGAGCCGATGAGGAAGCCCCACATCACCATCCAGTGCCACGGCGCGACCGAGCGGAACTTCGCCATCCTGGTGTGCGCCACGAACTCGACGATCAACGTCTTCAGCCGCGGCCAGAACGGGCCCATGCGGGTGCCGTCCGGCTGGCCGAGCCGGATGATCTTGATCATCTTCCAGATGCCGGCGACGAACACGCCCCAGGCGACGACGCTCACCGCTACGGCGACGAGTCCGAGAACCAGCTGGAGGGTCATGGCGGGATTCTAGGCCACGTTACTCGCGGGTAACCACTTGGACGTGGCCGGTGTCTCCTCACGTACCGGTCAAGTAGCCGGAAATTGATCAAAAACTTGTGGAACAATCGTTCAGGTAGTTGTCCGAACCTCTGGAGGTCGCCGTGTTGTACCTGTATCTGGCTGCGGCGATCGGCGCGGAGATCGCCGCCACCGTCTCGTTGAAGTTGTCCGAGGGTTTCACCCGACTGTGGCCGTCGGTCGTGGTCGTCGTCGGGTACGCCATCGCCTTTGCGGCACTTTCGCGCGCGTTGAAGTTCGGTATGCCCGTGGGCGTCGCCTACGCCGTATGGTCTGCCATCGGCGTTGCAGCCGTTGCGATTATCGGCTGGAAGTTCCTCGGCGAGACCCTCAACCCCACGATGGTCATCGGCCTCGCTTTGATCATCGGAGGCGTGGTGACGCTCGAGCTCGGGAGGACGCACTGACCGCGGTAGTGGAGAGCCAGAAGGTCGACGGCCGCAAGGCGCGCGGGGAGAAGAAGCGGCGTGCCATCGTCGAGGCCACCCTGCGCGTGATCGAACGCGAGGGCATCGCCGGCGTGACGCATCGCAGCGTCGCCCGCGAAGCAGGCGTGCCGACGACGGCACCCACCTACTACTTCGCGACGCTCGACGACCTGTTGATCGCCACGCTGCTGTGGTCGGCCGAAGAGCTGTGCGTCGACATGCTGCAGATCGTCGCGAGCGGCGGCGCCGCGCGGGAGATCGCCCGAAGCCTCGCCAGGGCGGTGGACGAGAACCGCGGCCGCACGCTCGCCGAGTACGAGCTCTACCTGCTGGCCGGGCGTCGTCCCGAGCTGAGACCTGCCGCGCGCCGGTGGCTGGACCTGGCCGTGGAGGCGGTGCGGCCGGCGGACCCCGTCGCGTTCCGGGCGTTCCTCGCGGCCATCGACGGGCTGCTGATCCAGGGCCTGATCGCCGACGTTGCTCCGAACGAGGACGAGCTGGAGCCAATCGTGTCCTTCTTGATCCGCGGCTGCGACGAACTCACGGCCGTCGCGCGGGAACAATGAGGTCATGAAGTTCGCGCGAGAGGTGTCCGGCATCAGCCACGGGGTGAGCCTGGGGCTCCTCGCCGCGCTGTACGTGCGCGACTCGCTTGCCCTGTCGGTCGACGTCGAGCCGCACGTGCCAGGACTGGACCCGTCGCTGCCGGTGCGGGTGCCCGCGGGCGTCGACCGCGCCGCGGTGACCGCCGAGTGGCCGGGCTGGTGGGCCGACGCGCTGGACGCGTGCACGCGGGGTGCCGAACCCATGACGCCGGAGGACGCCGAGGCGTTGCTGACCAGGCTGGCCAGCCGGGCCGCGGTGCTCGCGCTGAAGCCGGGCATCGAGCAGCTGCACCGCGTGCAGAGCCCGGCGGCGTTGCCGATCGGCGACGTGCTGCGCGGCATCGAGTCGCGCATCGGCCGGTGGGCGCAGAGCGTGGAGCTGCACATCGCCGAGGTGCCGGTCGACGGCCTGCTGTGGGAACGGTTCGCGCCCGCGCACGTGCTGGCGTCGACGCGGTTCCTGAACGACCCGGCGCGCACGGCACCGGCGTTGCGCGCGGTGCTCGAAGACCTCGTCTAGGGCCATTACCGGCCCTAGCTCCTGGTAGGGACAGCCCCACCCCGCCTTCGGGGGCTGACTGCCGTGTAGCTGAGCGCCACCACCTCTAGTTTTGTGCTCATGATGAGGACGGCGCTGGTGGCGTTGCTTGCGGGGACGGTGCTTACGGTGCTGACGGGCTGTGGCATCCGCATCATGAAGTACGAGTTCGCCGACGACCACGTCGTCGCGGAGAAGTACACGTCCGTGCGGGTGCGCAGCGACAACGACTCGGGGGACGTGACGATCCGGTACCAGCAGGGGCTGACCGAGACGAAGATCCACCGCAAGGTCGAGCACACGAAGGACAACAAGCCGTCGGGCATCGCGCACCACGTCGAGGGCACCACGCTGGTGCTGAACGGTTGCGGCAACGACTGCGAGATCAACTACGAGGTCGTGGTCCCGTCCGCGGACATCACGGTGGTCGGTGACATCGGGTCGGGGGACACGATCGTCGAGGGGGTCGCCGCCGTCGAGTTCAAGACCGGGTCCGGCAGGATCACCACCCGGGACATCGCGGGGGACGTCAAGGTGAAGACCGGGTCCGGCGACTTCACGGCCACCAGGATCGGCGGCACCGTGACGGCCGACCTGGGGTCCGGTCAGATCGACCTGGACTCGGTGAAGGGCAAGGTGCTCGCCGTCAGCAGTTCCGGTGACATCGACGGCACGGCCCTGGACAACGAGGTGATCGTGGACGCCGGTTCCGGACGGGTCGACCTGACCCTGACGACCGCGAGGTCGGTACGGGTCAACAGCAGCTCCGGCGATGTCACCGTCCGGGTGCCGGGAGGTCCGTACAAGGTCACCGGTTCCACGAGCAGCGGGGACCGCAGGATTCACGTCGCCACCGATCCGAGCGCGTCGCTGGAACTCAACCTCACCACCGGCTCCGGGGAAGTCGACGTGCTCGGGGTCTGAGTTCCACCAGGGGGAATGTGTCGAGGGCCACTCCACAAGGAGTGGCCCTCGACGCGTTCTGAGGGAACAACCAGACCTTCCCGGCCGTTGGGTCAGTCAGAAAGCTTGAGTCGGGTAGGCTCAAGGCTGAGCGGATGGCAAACTTGAGCCAGCAACGCTCAACAAGTACTAGCGGAAGGAACTCCAATGGCGCGTGCAGTCGGCATCGACTTGGGGACGACCAACTCTGTCGTCGCTGTTCTCGAGGGCGGTGAGCCGACGGTCATCGCCAACTCGGAGGGCTCGAGGACGACCCCGTCCATCGTCGCGTTCGCGAAGAACGGCGAGGTTCTCGTGGGTCAGCCCGCGAAGAACCAGGCCGTCACCAACGTCGACCGCACCATCCGGTCGGTCAAGCGTCACGTCGGCACCAACTGGCAGACCGACGAGATCGACGGCAAGAAGTACACCTCGCAGGAGATCAGCGCGCGCGTGCTGATGAAGCTCAAGCGCGACGCCGAGGCCTACCTGGGCGAGGAGATCACCGACGCGGTCATCACCGTCCCCGCCTACTTCGAGGACGCGCAGCGCCAGGCCACCAAGGAGGCCGGCCAGATCGCGGGCCTCAACGTGCTCCGCATCGTCAACGAGCCGACCTCGGCCGCTCTGGCCTATGGCCTCGACAAGGGCGAGAAGGAGCAGACCATCCTGGTCTTCGACCTCGGTGGCGGCACGTTCGACGTCTCGCTGCTCGAGCTCGGCGACGGCGTGGTCGAGGTCCGGGCGACCTCCGGTGACAACCACCTCGGCGGTGACGACTGGGACCAGCGCGTCGTCGACTGGCTGGTCGAGCGCTTCAAGCAGGCCAACGGCATCGACCTGACCAAGGACAAGATGGCCCTGCAGCGCATCCGCGAGGCCGCGGAGAAGGCGAAGATCGAGCTGTCCAGCTCGTCGCAGGCGTCCATCAACCTGCCGTACATCACGGTCGACGCGGACAAGAACCCGCTGTTCCTCGACGAGACGCTGTCGCGCGCCGAGTTCCAGCGCATCACGAACGACCTGCTCGAGCGCACCCGCGCGCCGTTCAACAACGTGATCAAGGACGCCGGCGTCTCCGTCGGCGACATCGACCACGTCGTGCTCGTCGGTGGCTCGACCCGCATGCCCGCCGTCGCGGAGCTCGTCAAGGAGCTGACCGGCGGCCGCGAGCCCAACAAGGGCGTGAACCCGGACGAGGTCGTCGCCGTCGGCGCCGCCCTGCAGGCCGGTGTCCTCAAGGGTGAGGTCAAGGACGTCCTGCTGCTCGACGTCACCCCGCTGTCCCTCGGCATCGAGACCAAGGGCGGCATCATGACCAAGCTGATCGAGCGCAACACCACGATCCCGACGAAGCGTTCCGAGACCTTCACGACGGCCGACGACAACCAGCCGTCCGTGCAGATCCAGGTCTTCCAGGGTGAGCGCGAGATCGCGGCGCACAACAAGAAGCTCGGCATGTTCGAGCTGACCGGCCTGCCGCCCGCCCCGCGTGGCGTGCCGCAGATCGAGGTCACCTTCGACATCGACGCGAACGGCATCGTCCACGTGTCGGCGAAGGACCTCGGCACCGGCAAGGAGCAGTCGATGACGATCACCGGTGGCTCCGCGCTGCCGAAGGACGACATCGACCGCATGGTCAAGGACGCCGAGGCCCACGCGGAGGAGGACAAGCGCCGCCGCGAGGAGGCCGAGGTCCGCAACCAGGCCGAGACGCTCGTCTACCAGACGGAGAAGGTCGTCAAGGAGAACGACGACAAGCTCCCGGCCGAGATCAAGGACAAGGTCAACGCCGCGATCGCCGAGGCGAACGAGGCGCTCAAGGGCACCGACATCGCCGCCATCAAGACGGCCGTCGAGAAGCTCGCGACCGAGTCCCAGGCCATCGGCCAGGCGATCTACGCCAACGCGCCGGGTGCCGCGGGCGCCGAGGCCCCTGGTGCCGACGCGCCGGGTGCCGCGGGTGCGGACGCCAAGAAGGACGACGACGTCGTCGACGCCGAGATCGTGGACGAGGACGAGAAGAAGTGACCGAGCCGAGGCACGCCGCCCCTGACGAGGAGCAGCCTCAGGTCGTCGTGAACGACCGGCGCCGGATCGACCCCGAGACGGGCGAGGTCCGGTCGCCGGCCCACGCCGCCGCCGACGAGGAAGACGCTGCTCCGGATTCCGAACCACTGGTCGCCGAGGTCGTGGACTCCGTCGCCGCCGAGCTGAAGACCCAGCTCGACGAGCGCACCGCCGACCTGCAGCGGCTCACCGCCGAGTACGCGAACTACCGCAAGCGGGTGGAACGCGACCGCGAAGCGGTGATCACCAACGCGAAGGCGTCCGTCGCCTCCGAGCTGCTCTCGGTGCTGGACGACATCGAGCGGGCCGCCGCACACGGCGACCTGACCGGTGCGTTCAAGGCGGTGGCGGACAAGCTCGTGTCCACGTTGTCGAAGACCGGCCTGGAGCCGTTCGCGCACGAGGGCGAGGCGTTCGACCCGTCGGTGCACGAGGCCGTGCAGCACAGCACGTCCCCGGACGTCGAGGGGCCGACGGTCACCGCCGTCCTGCGCCGCGGCTACACGTTCGGCGACAAGCTCGTCCGGCCCGCGCTCGTCGCGGTGACCGACCACGAGCCTGCTGCCGCACCGCAGGCCGAAGAGAACTGACGAGAGGAGGAGACGTCCGGTGAGTGCTAGGGACTGGATCGAAAAGGACTTCTACCGCGAGCTGGGCGTCTCCTCCGAGGCGTCGGCGGACGAGATCAAGAAGTCGTACCGCAAGCTCGCCCGCGAGCTGCACCCCGACGCGAACCCCGGTGACGCCAAGGCCGAGGCCCGCTTCAAGTCGGTCTCCGAGGCCTACGGCGTGCTGTCGGACCCGGCCAAGCGCAAGCAGTACGACGAGGCACGCCGCCTGTTCGCCGGCGGTGGTGGCTTCCCCGGCTCCGGTGGCTTCGGCTCCGGCGGCTTCGACGTCAACGACCTGTTCGGCCGTGCCGCGCAGGGCACCGGTGGCGGCGGCCTGGGCGACCTGCTCGGCGGCCTGTTCAACCGGCGTGGCGGCGCGGCGGGCGGTTCGCCCACGCGGCCGCGTCGTGGCGAGGACGTCGAGACCGACGTCCGCATCGACTTCACCGAGGCGGTTCGCGGGGCGACGGTGCCGTTGCGCCTGTCCTCTCCCGCCGCCTGCACGACGTGTGGTGGTTCGGGTGCCAGGCCGGGCACCACGCCGCACACCTGCGCGACCTGTTCCGGCTCCGGCCTGGTCACCCGCTCGCAGGGCGCGTTCGCGTTCAGCGAGCCGTGCCGTGACTGCCGCGGCACCGGCCGGATCATCGACGACCCGTGCCCCGAGTGCGCCGGCGACGGCGTCAGCACCCGCACCCGCACGCTGACCGTGCGGATCCCGTCGGGTGTCGACGACGGCCAGCGGATCCGGCTCGCGGGACAGGGCGAACCGGGCCGCAACGGTGGCCCGAACGGCGACCTGTTCGTGCGCGTGCACGTCAACCCGCACAGCGTGTTCGGCCGCCAGGGCAACGACCTGACGCTGACGGCGCCGATGACGTTCTCCGAGCTGGCGCTCGGCACGACGTTGACCGTGCCGACACTGGACGGCAAGGTGACCTTGAAGGTGCCCGCGGGCACCGGCTCCGGGCGGGTGCTGCGGGCGCGGGGCAAGGGGATCACGAAGCGGGACGGGTCCGCGGGCGATCTCCTGATCACCCTGGAGGTCGCGGTGCCGAACAACCTCTCGTCCGAGGCCCGCAAGGCCCTCGAGGCCTACGCCGACGTGACCACTGACCATGATCCGCGCGGTGAGTTGAACGCGCTGCTTGAAGGGCGGTGAGTTCGGTGGGTTTTCCGTTCCCTCCCGGGACCGATGAGGACACGCCGTTCTTCGTGATCTCGGTGGCGGCCCAGTTGTCGGGGCTGCACGCCCAGACCCTGCGCTCCTACGACCGGATGGGCCTGGTCTCCCCCGGCCGCACGTCCGGTGGCGGGCGCCGGTACTCGATGCGCGACATCGTGCTGCTGCGCGAGGTCCAGCGGTTGTCGCAGGACGAGGGCGTGAACCTCGCCGGCATCAAGCGGATCATCGATCTGGAGAACCAGGTCGACGCCCTGCGAGCACGGGTCAGCGAGTTGACCCAGGAACTGGCGCAGGCGCACGCGGCGGCCGACGCCGCGGCCGCCGCGGTGCACGCGTCCTACCGGCGCGACCTGGTGCCGATCCGGCAGGAGACCGCGCTCGTGGTGTGGAAACCCAAGCCCAGGAAATAGGCCGAGCGCTTCTGACGCGCTGGGTCAGCGCTCTTCGAAGTAGAACCCGGTCTCCAGGTCCTCCAGGAGGCCGGGTTCCCGCGGTTCCCAGCCCAGCAACGCCTTCGTGCGCTCACTCGACGTGGGTGCGTCGCGCGCGACCATGTCGGTGAGCGGGCCGAAGTGCTCCGCCGCCCGTTCCGCCGTAATGCTCTCGACGGGAAGGTTCAGCTTCCGTCCGATGACCTCGGCGATCGCCCGCAGCGGCACGGCCCCCTCGGCGACCGCGTGCAGCACCGCGTTGGCGGGAGCCCGTTCGACGGCCAGCCGGTACAGCCGCGCCGCGTCCAGCGTGTGCACGGCGGACCAGCGGTTCGCGCCGTCGCCGGGGTAGCCGGACACGCCGGTGGCACGGGCGGTCCTGACCAGGATCGGGATGAAACCGGCCGTGTCCAGTGCACTGTGGACGGTCGGTGGCAGCACGACGACCGAGCCCCGCACGGTGGTGGCGTCGATGATCAGGTTGCGTGCGGTGCCGCGGGAGTGGTCGTCGGGGACGCGCTCGTCCTCGGTGGCCGTGTGGCCCAGGCCGGAGTAGGACAGCGTGCCGGCGGTGCCGACCAGCGTCTTGCCGGTGCCGGACAGCTCGTCGAGGAACGCCCGGACGACCGCGATGTCGGCGTCGGAGGCGCCCCGGTAGTCGCCGGAGAACATCTCCTCGTGCTTGAACGCCAGGTGGACCACGGCGTCTGCCTCGGCCGCCCCCTTGCGCAGCCCGTCCAGGTCGTCGAGATCGCCTCGCCGGACGGCGACGCCCTGGGCTTCGAGCCTGGCGGCGGACGCGTCCGAGCGGGCCAGCCCGACGACCTCGTGCCCTGCCCGCAGCAGTTCCGGGACCAGCGCCGACCCGACGTGGCCGCTGGCGCCTGTGACGAAGACCTTCATGACACTCCTCGAAGTGATGCGACTTGGTCTCATCAACAGTAGCAGAGTGATGAGACTGAGTCGCATCACTTAGACTGTGCGGCATGGGTCGATGGGAGCCGGACGCGCGGGAGCGGTTGGTGCGCGCCGCACTCGACCTGTTCAGCGAGCAGGGGTACGACAACACCGCGGTCGCGCAGATCGCCGAACGCGCGGGCCTCACGAAGAGCACGTTCTTCCGGCACTTCCGGGACAAGCGCGAGGTGCTGTTCAGCGGGCAGGAGGCGCTGTCCGGCCTGCTGGCCGGCGGAATCGCCGGTGCGTCCGAGTCGGCGGAGCCGCTGGCCGCGGTCGAGGCGGCGCTGGCGGCGATCTCCGCCGGGTTCACCGAGGAGCGCCGGGAGCACGGACCGCAGCGGCTGGCGGTGGTCGCGAGCAACGTCGAGCTGCGCGAACGCGAGGCGTTGAAGATGGTCGGGTTCTCCACCGCGATGGCGGACGCGCTGAGGCAGCGCGGCGTGCCGGAACTGGAGGCGAGCGTGGCGGCCGAGCTCGGCCTGCTGGCGTTCCGGCGCGCCTACAGCGGCTGGCTGGAGACCGGCGGGGACTTCGCCGAAGTCGCCCGCCGGTCGCTCGCCGACGTCCGTGCGGCGGTCACAGCTCTAGACCCGCGTTCCGCACATGGGGGTTGATCAACTTTGGTGATCATTTCCGAGGTGGGATTTGATCATCTTGGCCTGGTTGGATCAACCTCTAGCAGGGCCAGGAGTGTGGCCTGTAGTGGTGGTGGTTGCGGGATGCCGGGAGGTTCGTTCGCGGTGGCAGGGATGAGCCGGAGCCGGGCCAGCGCCTCGAAGATCAGCCGGCCGGTGGGTTTGGCGGGGCGTCCGACGTAGAGTCCGTCGAGTGTGGTGTGCGGGGCGATCGCGAGTCGTGTCTGGCGTTCGATCAGGCAGAAGATCAGCAGTGCCAGGCAGATCACGGTGATCAGCGCGGCGATGCGCCGGTTGTTCTTGAGGAACAGCGGCGCCACCGCGAGTGGTCCCTTGAACGCGCCGTAGCGGCGTTCGACGGTTTCCTGGCCCTTGTAGCGGCGCAGCACTTCGGCCGTGTCGGCGTCGGCGGGATGAAGGTTGGTCAGCAGCGCGTGCCAGCCGTCGAGGGCGGCCTCGGCGGCCAGGGCCTGGTCGTCGAACTCCCAGGCCAGGGCGGGTTTGCTGGTGGCGGGGTCGGTGCTCACCGTGGCGCGCAGCAAGGCGCTGACCCGGCGGGCCTTGCTGATCGTGGCGATCCGGGCGGTGACTGACGCGGCGTCGGGATAGTGCCGGCTGCCCAGCCCGCGTGCCAGCCGCCCCAGGTCGGCGCGGGCCTGGGCGAGTTTGCGTTCTCGTGCGGTGACGGCGGCCTGGGCGCGGGCGGTGGAGTGCACGAACACCCGGCGCAGCGTGAGCACGGGGTCCTTCTTGCGGGGCCCGGTCAGCGTCATAGTGTCCTCGAGCACCCGCCACCGGCCCTGCTCGGCGGTAGGCTTTCCCAGGTCTCGTTCGGCCACGTGGTCGACCTCGACTGCGGCGTGGATGTCCAGCGTGGCAAGGACAGCGGCCGGGACGTAGGTCTTGGACGCGGGCGCCAGGAACGCGACACCGGCATCAGCCATCGCCACAAGGTTGCTGTAGGACACCAGTTTGGAATCCCCGACCAGCAAGAAGTCCCGCGGCGCGGCCATTTTCGTCAGCGCGGTCATCGCCGCGACGACCTGAGTCACCTCGCCGGCGTTGCCGTCGTAGGCGCGGTGGAACACCGGGACCGCGCCGTCGGAGGTGACCGCCAGCCCGGCCTGGATCTGTTTGAGGTCGTGGCGGCGGTCTTTGGGGTGGCCGTACTTCGGGGCCGGGTAGTCCTCGTCGTTGCCGGCGAAGTCCCCGTGCAGGGAGATCGAGGTCATGTCCCAGTGCAGCCGGGACACCTCCAGCCCGAACGCCGAGATCGCCTGGGCCCCAACGGATCCGATGATCCCGTCCAGCTCGGGCGCGATCGCGTCCAGCGCCCGGCCGATCCGGTCGTCGTTGAGCAGCTCGGCGGCGATGCCGAAAACCTCCTCGACCGCCCACTGGCCGGCCCATTCCGATACCCGGACCAGCGGCGCGGGCGAGGTGAGCCGGTTCGCGATCAGCGCCTCGATCACCTGGCCGTGGCTCAGATGCGCGAGATCACGCACCGGACACGCCCGGTCGATGATCCCGGCCAGGTCCAGGCGGCGGCAGTAGTCGGCCACGACCGGCAACGCGCCCAGCGACTTCTCCAGCCTCGCCGTCACATACCGGGCCCGCTGTCCACGTTGATCCACGACCGGACACCCTGGCAGAACTCCCTGATCAGGCAGCCACTGGGCCGCCTGATCAAGTCACTCACTTCTATGTGCGGAAGACGGGTCTAGATGTGATGTCCAGGGACGTTGTTCCGGACGTGATGGCCTGTCGTGAAGACAGGTGAAGGCCTCTGGATGTGAAGTGGAGCTGTCTAGGAACCGCTTCACACACCGGAGGCCTTCGTGTCCCACCCTAACGCCACGCTGACCCCACGGACTCGACTGCGCTTGGCTCGCCTGATCGTGGAACAGGACTGGCGGCCCGCCGAAGCGGCGAAGATGTTCATGGTCGCGGAGCGAACCGCACGCAAGTGGGCCGCCCGCTATCGCGACGAGGGCGGGGCCGGGATGCTCGACCGCAGCTCGCGTCCGCGTCACAGCCCGAACCGCACACCCGAACCGCTCGTGCGGCAGATCGTGCTCCTGCGCTGGCGGCACCGGCTGGGCCCGGTCCAGATCGCGGGCCGGCTGGGCCTGGCCGCCTCCACCGTGCACGCCGTGCTGGTGCGCTGCCGGATCAACCGGCTCTCCCGCATCGACCGCGTCACCGGCGAACCCCTGCGCCGCTACGAACACCCCCACCCCGGTTCGCTGATCCACGTCGACGTCACCAAGTTCGGCAACATTCCCGACGGCGGCGGACACCGCTTCGTCGGACGCCAGCAAGGCGACCGCAACAAGCGAGCCATGCCAGGCCTGCCCAAAGGCAAAGACTACAAACCCTTGACCGGCAAAGCCTTCCTGCACACGGTCGTCGATGACCATTCCCGCATCGCCTACGCCGAAATCCACACCGACGAACGAGGCGACACCGCTACCGCCGTCCTGCGCCGCGCGACCGCCTGGTTCCGCGAGCACGGAGTCGTTGTCGAACGAGTCCTGTCCGACAACGGCTCCGCCTACCGCTCCTTCGCCTGGCGCGACGCCTGCGCAGAACTTGGCATCCGGCACAAACGCACCAGGCCCTACCGGCCTCAGACCAACGGCAAGGTCGAACGCTTCCACCGCACCCTGGCTGACGGCTGGGCCTACGCCCGCCACTACCAGTCAGAAACCGAGCGCCGAACCGCCCTGCCCGGCTGGATCCATTTCTACAATCACCACCGAGCCCACTCCGCCCTCGGAGGCCAGCCACCCATCACCCGGCTGACCAACCTCCCTGGACATCACATCTAGAGGGCGCTGAGTAGCTCCCCGACCTCGGCGGCGATGCGGTCCAGCGCCTGGTCGTTGTCGTGGGCGGCGATCGCGCGGTCGATCCAGTTCGCGATCAACGGCATCTGCCCTGGCTTGAGGCCGCGGGTGGTGATCCCCGCCGTGCCCAGCCGGATGCCGGACGGGTCGAACGGCTTGCGGGTGTCGAACGGGACCGCGTTGTAGTTCAGCTCGATGCCCGCGCGGTCCAGTGCGCGGGCGGCCGGCTTGCCGCCGATCAGCTTCGACGTCAGGTCGATCAGGATCAGGTGGTTGTCCGTGCCGCCGGACACCAGGTCGAAGCCGCGCTCCAGCAGTGCGTCGGCGAGTGCCTTGGCGTTCGCGACGATCGTGTGCGCGTACTCGCGGAACGCTGGCTGCGACGCCTCGTGCAGTGCCACGGCGATCGCGGCCGTCGTGTGGTCGTGCGGGCCGCCCTGCAGACCGGGGAAGACCGCGCGGTCGATCGCCTTCGCGTGCTCGGCGTCGCAGAGGATCATGGCGCCCCGCGGGCCGCGCAACGTCTTGTGCGTCGTCGTGGTGATCACCGGCGCGTGTCCGGCCGGGGACGGGTGGGCGCCGCCCGCGACGAGTCCGGCGATGTGCGCGATGTCGGCGACCAGGATCGCGCCGACCTCGTCCGCGATCCGCGCGAAGGCAGGGAAGTCGATCGTGCGCGGGATGGCGGTGCCGCCGCAGAAGATCACCTTCGGGCGTTCGGCCAGCGCCAGTGCCCTGACCTCGTCCAGGTCGACGACGCCGGTGTCCTTGCGGACCTCGTACTGGACCGCGCGGAACCACTTACCCGTCGCGGACACGCTCCAGCCGTGGGTGAGGTGGCCGCCCATCGGCAGCGACATACCCATCACGGTGTCGCCGGGCTGCAGGAACGCCAGGTAGACGGCCAGGTTCGCCGGAGCGCCCGAGAGCGGCTGGACGTTCGCGTGGTCCACGCCGAACAGCGACTTCGCCCGGTCGATCGCGAGCTGTTCGACCTGGTCGATGACCTGCTGGCCCTCGTAGTACCGCTTGCCGGGGTAACCCTCGGAGTACTTGTTGGTCAGCACCGAGCCCGTTGCCTCGAGCACGGCGGCCGACACGTCGTTCTCGGACGCGATCATGCGCAGCTTGCTGGCCTGACGACGTTCTTCGGCCTGGATCAGGGTGGCGATCTCGGGATCGACTTCGCGCAGCACGGCATCACTCCGTGCCGGGCACCCAGGCGTTCGGTGCGCTCGGCCGTCGCTTCCCGGTGGTCAGTTCCACCCTCGGCACGCCAGTCGCTTCGACGTGCCGAGTTTAGTCCAGCGTGAACGGGTCGTACTTGATCCGGTCGAGCGGGGTTCCGGCGACCAGCATGCGGGAGACCGTCGACCTGATCATGGCCGGGCTGCCGCAGACCAGGACGTCGCGGTCCTCCCACGCGCCGTAGCGGGTGACCACGTCGGCGAGGCTGCCCTGCTCGACACCGCGCACGCCGGGGTCCGACTCCAGCACCGGCACGACCGTGAGCCACGGGTTCGTGGTCGCGATGCGCTGCAGGTTGTCCAGGTCGTAGAGGTCCTCGCGGGTGCGGCCGCCGTAGAACAGGTGCACGCGCGGGTTCTCGCCGTACTGCGCCATCTCGTCGATGATCGCGTGCATCGGCGCGACGCCCGTGCCACCGGCCACCATCAGGATGTCCGACCCGGCCGTGCGGTCGACCGAGAGACGTCCCATCGGCGGACCGATCCGCCAGGTGTCGCCCGCCTGCGTGTGGCCGACTACGGAGCGTGACACCCAGCCGCCGTCGACGGACCGGATGTGGAACTCGATGACGCCGTCTTCGCGTGGTGCGTTCGCCGGCGTGTAGTACCGCCACAGGCGCTTGCGCTGCGGCGTCTCCACGCTGACGTACTGACCGGCCTTGTAGTTGACCGGGTGGTCGGGCTGCAGCCGCACGACCGCGAGGTCCCACGACACGCGCTGGTGCTCCAGCACCGTCGCGTGCCAGTACGCGGGCCCGTTGTCGGCGTCGGCCGCCTCCTGCATGGCCCTGGCCATCAGCGTGTAGGCCTCGGCCCACGCCATCTCGACCTTCGGCGTCCAGGCCGGTCCGGAGAACTTCTTCACCGCGGACAGCAGTGCCGTCCCGACCGCCTCGTAGTGGACGTTGATGACACCGAACTTGCGGTGGTCACGGCCCAGTTGACGCAGGAACGGGATCAGGTCGTCCGGGCGGTCGACCATCTGCACCACGTGCACGAGGGCGCGCAGCAGACGGCTGCGTTGCACCTCCATGTTCGCGGGGAACATCTCGCGTGTGGCAGGCGAGAGCGAGAAGAGCATCCCGTAGAAGAACTTCGCCACTTCTTCGGAATGCGGCTCCACCACCGCGAAGCTCTCCCGGATCATCCGCACCATCGCGGTGACGCCGGGCGGGGGTTCTCGGTGTGGCGGGGAAGGGATGGGGCTCAGCACAGCGTTCGCAGTCATGGTCCGCGCGCAGTCTCCACGTTCTCATTGGCGTTCGGTGGCGCCGGCAAGGCACTGTCCAGGCGCTTTCGTCCTCGTCAAGCATCCGTCCCCCGACAGGGTGGACACTAACCCCTGATCGGGCCTGTTGGCTCCTTGATGCCACCTTCGAGCGAAGTATGACTACCGTGTGCAACTAGTTGTTCCCGCAACAGTGTGAAAGTCGGAGCCCGTCTGTACCGGCTTACGCGCTTGCGTGCTTGGGTGGGGCGCGTGTCCCTGCCTGAGTTGACTGAAACCACCTCACCCGACCGTGTTGAGCTACCGGACGCACTGCCTGGCTCACGCGGTGAGCACTTCCTCCAATGTGCCCTGGAGACGTCCGATCGCGCTACACGCTTCTACTCGGACCAGGTCCTGGACCACCTGAACCCCGCGATGGCCGAGTTCGTCGGCCGGATGGAGATGGCGTTCATCTCGACCGCCGACGCCGACGGCGAGTGCGACTCGACGCTGCGGGCCGGGCCTGCCGGGTTCCTGCGCGTGGTGGACTCGCGGACGGTCGTGTACCCCGAGTACCGGGGGAACGGGGTGATGGCGTCGCTGGGCAACATCATGGAGAACCCGCACGTCGGGATGCTGATGGTGGACTTCGCCGATGACCTGATCGGGCTGCACGTGAACGGCCGCGCCCGGATCGCCCCGCTCGACGAGTTCGCGGAGTTCGCCGGGGACGACCGCAAGATCGAGCGGTGGGTCGTGGTGTCCGTGCGGGAGGCCTACGTCCACTGTCGCAAGCACATCCCGCGGATGGTGCCGGTGGAGCGGGTCCGGCACTGGGGAACGGACGACGCCCGGAAGAAGGGCGGCGACTTCTTCGGGGTCAAGGCCGACAAGGCGGCGACCGAGAGGAACTGAGAGCCGCCGCTGCACGTGGGTCCGGCTTTGGTGTGACGCATCAGCCACCGAATTACTTGGCCTAGCTAACTATCTCCAGATATAGTTGTATCGCATCAACTAACTACTGGAGGTGTGCTTGAACCGGCCCACGTCGCATCGGGAGATCCTCGAAGCGCTGTCCGGCATCTGGGTGGCGTTGCTGGTCGCGATTCTCAGCTCCACCATCGTCTCCAACGCTCTCCCGACGATCCTGGCCGACCTCAAGGGCACGCAGACCCAGTACACGTGGGTCATCACCTCGTTGTTGCTCGCCTCCACGGCCAGCACGCCGCTGTGGGGCAAGCTCGCGGACCTGTTCGACAAGAAGACGTTGTTGCAGACGAGCATCGTGTTGTTCGTCGTCGGCTCGGTGCTGGCCGGGCTGAGCCAGAACATGGAGCAGCTCATCGGGTTCCGCGTGCTCCAGGGACTCGGGATGGGGGGTGTCCAGGCGCTCGGGCAGGTCGTCGTGGGGGCACTGCTCAGTCCGCGGCAGCGCGGCCGGTACAGCGGGTACACCGGCATGGTGATCTCCGCGGGGACCGTGGGCGGGCCGCTGGTCGGCGGGTTCCTCGTCGACGGGCCGGGGTGGCGGTGGTGCTTCTTCGTCTGCGTGCCGCTGGCGCTGGTGGCGCTGGCCGTGTTGCACAAGACGCTGCACCTGCCGGTCAAGAAGCAGCACGTGAAGATCGACTACCTCGGGGCCACGCTCATCACGGGTGGCGTGAGCCTGGTGCTGATGTGGGTGTCGTTCGCGGGCAAGGACTTCCCCTGGTTCTCCAGGGAGAGCGCGCTGTACGTCGGCGGGGCCCTGCTGGCGATCGTCGGGTCCTACTTCGTCGAGCGCCGGGCGTCGGCGCCGGTCATCCCGTTGCACCTGTTCAAGAACCGGACCGTGGTGCTGGCGATGCTCGGTGGCATCGCGGTGGGCACGGCCATGTTCGGTGCCTCGGTGTTCATGGGGCAGTACTTCCAGATCGCTCGCGGGTTCTCGCCCACGAAGGCCGGGCTGCTGACGGTGCCGCTGGTGCTGGGGCTGAGCATCTCGTCGACGGTCAGCGGGCAGTTGATCGCCAGGAGCGGGAAGTGGAAGAGCTACCTGGTCTGGGGCTCGTTCTCGCTGGTCGCGGGCTTGGCGTTGCTCGGGACGATCGACCACCGCACCAACCTGGTGCTGATGGGGGCCTACCTGGCGCTGGTCGGCGTCGGGCTGGGGCTGACCATGCAGAACCTGGTGCTGGCGGTGCAGAACGGGGTGGGGATGGCCGACCTGGGGTCGGCCAGTTCCACGGCCACGTTCCTGCGGTCGCTGGGCGGGACGGCCGGCGTCTCGGTGCTCGGAGCCGTGCTGGCGGCGCACGTGAGCACGCAGACGCTCGACCCCGGCTCCCTCTCCCCGGCGGTGCGGGACTCCTACGGCGACGCGATGGGTGAGTTGTTCCTCATCGCCGCTGGTCTCGCCGTGTTCACGGTGATCGCGGTGTTGCTGATCAAGGAGCAGCCGCTGCGGGACTCGGTGGACGACGAGATTGTCACTCCAACGGGTTCTGGTGCACAGACGGTCGCCACTGAACTTGATTCACCTGTGGATACTGAACAGCCGATTGTGGATAAGTCAGCTTCCGCTGTGGACAGGCTGTTGGTGCTTTCGAGTGACGGCGATCAGGAGGCTGCGGCGCGTTCGGCTGCGCTGCGTTCCACGCAGAACTCGTTGCCCTCGGGGTCGCGCATCGTGACCCAGCCGGTGCCGTCGGGCCTGCGCTGATCGTCGAAGACCGTCGCGCCGATGGCGACGAGGCGTTCGACCTCCTCGTCGCGGGTGAGGTCGGTCGGCTGCAGGTCGACATGCAGCCGGTACGAGGCGATCTCGTAGGAGTCGCGGGCGTCGACCGTGATGTTGTGGATGATTGAGGTCATGGCGCTGATCTTCGCCTGACCCGTGCGACCCGTGCCCGGATTTTCCGGCGGGCGTGTGATCTGGACCGGCTTCAGGGTTGAGCGGAACACGCTCAACTTTTCTGACGTTGTGCGGGATGATGGTCCATGCTGGAGGCTGACCACGAGGTGGAGGAGATGGACGCTTTCAACCCGACGACCAAGACGCAGCAGGCCGTGTCCGCGGCGGTGCAGGCCGCGACGCTCAACGGGAACCCGGACGTGGGGTCCGTGCACCTGCTCGGCGCACTGCTGGCGCAGACGGACGGGTTGACCGCGCCGTTGCTCTCCGCGGTGGGCGCCGACCCCGCGCAGGTGCGCAAGGAGCTCGAACAGCTCTCCCGCTCGTTGCCCAGCGCTTCCGGTTCGACCGTGTCGGCTCCGCAGCTGTCGCGTGACGCCGTGCGGGTGCTCGGCAAGGCGCAGGAGCTCGCCACCGAGATGGGCGACGAGTACGTGTCCACCGAGCACCTGCTCGTCGGGCTCGCGCAGCACGGTGGCCAGGTGGCCGACCTGCTGCGGCGGCACGGCGCGGCGCCGGACGCGTTGACCGAGGCCTTCGCGAAGGTGCGCGGATCGGCGCGGGTGACGTCGCCGGATCCCGAGGGCACCTACAAGGCGCTGGAGAAGTACGGCGTCGACCTGACCGAACGCGCGCGCAAGGGCGAGCTCGACCCGGTGATCGGCCGCGACGCCGAGATCCGCCGCGTCGTGCAGGTGCTGTCGCGGCGCACCAAGAACAACCCCGTGCTGATCGGCGAGCCCGGCGTCGGCAAGACCGCGATCGTCGAGGGCCTGGCGCAGCGCGTCGTCGCCGGTGACGTGCCGGAGTCGTTGCGCGGCAAGAAGGTCGTGGCCCTGGACCTGGGCTCGATGGTCGCGGGCGCGAAGTACCGCGGTGAGTTCGAGGAGCGGCTCAAGGCCGTGCTGAAGGAGATCACCGACTCGGCCGGGCAGGTCATCACGTTCATCGACGAGCTGCACACGATCGTCGGCGCCGGCGCGACCGGCGAGTCGGCCATGGACGCCGGCAACATGATCAAGCCGATGCTGGCGCGCGGCGAGCTGCGCATGGTCGGCGCGACGACGCTGGACGAGTACCGCCAGCACATCGAGAAGGACGCCGCCCTGGAACGCCGCTTCCAGCAGGTGCTGGTCGGCGAGCCGTCGGTGGAGGACTCGGTCGGCATCCTGCGCGGCCTCAAGGAGCGCTACGAGGTGCACCACGGCGTGCGCATCACCGACGCCGCCCTGGTCGCCGCCGCGACGCTGTCCGACCGCTACATCACCGCTCGCTTCCTGCCGGACAAGGCGATCGACCTCGTCGACGAGGCCGCGTCCCGGTTGCGCATGGAGATCGACTCCCGGCCCGTCGAGATCGACACCGTCGAACGTGCCGTCCGCCGCCTCGAGATCGAGGAGATGGCGCTGGCCAAGGAGTCCGACCCCGCGTCCGTCGAACGGCTCTCCGCGCTGCGCGCCGAGCTGGCCGAGAAGCGCGAGGAGCTGTCCGCGCTGACCGCCCGCTGGCAGAACGAGAAGGGCTCCATCGACCGCGTGCGCGGCCTGAAGGAGCAGCTGGAGTCGTTGCGCGGCGAGTCGGAACGGGCCGAGCGCGACGGCGACCTCGGCCGTGCCGCGGAGCTGCGTTACGGCCGGATCCCTCAGCTGGAGAAGGAACTCTCCGTCGCCGCGGAGTCAACCCAGGAAACCGCGATGCTCAAGGAGGAGGTCGGCCCCGACGACGTCGCGGACGTGGTGTCGGCGTGGACCGGCATCCCGGCGGGACGCCTGCTGGAGGGCGAGACCGCCAAGCTGCTGCGCATGGAGGACGAGCTCGGCCGCCGCGTCGTCGGCCAGGCCGAGGCCGTGCGGGTCGTGTCGGACGCGGTGCGCAGGACCCGCGCCGGCGTCGCCGACCCGGACCGCCCGACGGGGTCGTTCCTGTTCCTCGGCCCCACCGGCGTCGGCAAGACGGAGCTGGCCAAGGCGCTGGCGTCGTTCCTGTTCGACGACGAGCGGGCGATGATCCGCATCGACATGAGCGAGTACTCCGAGAAGCACTCGGTGGCCCGCCTGGTCGGAGCGCCTCCCGGCTACGTCGGCTACGACCAGGGCGGCCAGCTGACCGAGTCGGTCCGCCGCCGCCCGTACTCGGTCGTGCTGCTCGACGAGGTCGAGAAGGCGCACCCGGACGTGTTCGACGTGCTGCTGCAGGTACTGGACGACGGCCGCCTGACCGACGGCCAGGGCCGCACGGTCGACTTCCGCAACACGATCCTGGTCCTCACCTCGAACCTGGGCTCGCAGACCATCGTGAACCCGTCGCTGACCGAACTGGAGCGCCGCGACGCGGTCATGGCGGTGGTGCAGCGGCACTTCAAGCCGGAGTTCCTGAACCGGCTCGACGACGTCGTGGTGTTCCACGCGCTCGCCACCGAGGAGCTGACGTCCATTGTGGACATCCAGATCGCCCGGCTGGCGGACCGGCTCGCGGCCCGGCGGCTGACGCTGGACGTCACCGCGTCGGCCCGCGACTGGCTGGCCCTGAACGGGTTCGACCCGATCTACGGGGCCCGGCCGCTGCGGCGGTTGGTGCAGTCGGCGATCGGTGACCAGCTCGCCAAGGAGCTGCTGGCCGGTGAGGTGCGGGACGGCGACACGGTGCGGGTCGACGTGTTGGACGACAACTCGGGGTTGATCGTGGGTCGCGCGGCGTGACCTACGTGAGGTTCCAAGCGGCCCTGCCGGATCGGCAGGGCCGCTTTCTCGGCGTCTTCGCCCTGGTCAACATGCTGTCGCGGCGGGATCAGCTGACCCCGGCGCAGCATTTGTTCCGGCGGCTGAACAACGACTGGTACGACGCCAACTACACCAACCCGTCGACCGTGGACCCGACCGTGTACGCGCGGCCGGAGGCGGTGGCGTGGTTTCGGTTGTCCTCGCGGGACCTGATCTCGCGGGTCGCGGGCTACCTGGACGTTCTCGACGCCCACGGGGTGCCGTGGGCGCGGCTGGACAGCGACGACCCCGGCCGGATCGTCTACGAGGACGCGGATCAGGTCGTCGTCGTGCCGCCTTCGTGCGGCGCCTGACGAGGGGAAAGGCACACCCCGGCCACGACGCGCGGAAGTGATCTTCGTTCCTCGCCCTCGACCCACTACGCTTCAGCTGTGGGCATACCGGCGTGGGTCTGGTTCACCGTCGCCGCGGTGGCGGCCGTGGCGGGGTTCGCCCTGCTCGCGACCGACCGGGCGCAACGAACCGCGCGTAATCGTGAACGGCGCCGTTGGGCTGCCCTGCGTGGCTGGCAGTTCGAGGAGACGGACCACGTGCTGCCGACCCGGTGGGAGGCGGGGGCCATCGCGTACTACGGCACCGGGCTCGCCCGGGACGTCGTCGCCGGCTCGACCTTCACCGCGGACGGGCGGCGGCAGGTCTACGTGCTCGACCACGAGACCGGCGGCAAGGTCAACTCGGTGCTGGTCGGCGTGCGCTGCCGCAGGGCGTTGTCGGTGGTGATCGAGCTGTGGCTGTCGACGGTGCCGTTCCAGCGCGACAACGACAAGATGCCGATGCCGGACCTGCTCGGGCCGGTGGGGTCGCGGTACGCGTTCGTCACGGACGTGCCGGCCGCTCGCAAGATCATCACGCCGGACCTGATCGACGCCGCCGAGGAGATCGGGGGCGACGTCACGGTCGTCTGGCTGGAGAACGACTGGGTGCTGGCCGCCGCGCCGCCGAACTCGTCGCCCGCGCGCCTCGAACGGCTGCTGCGCGACATCGGTGAGCTCGCGGACGTCATCGACCCGTTCGACCCGGACCCCTCCGAGCGCGAGGAGCCGGTCGCGGAGGACGACGAGGGTGGCGAGGTCTACCGGCCCTCGTTCGGTCGCAAGCAGCCCTGACCGGCCCTTCGGCCCCAGGAGCTTTCCGGTTACCGTGCGGTATGCCAACCGCACTGGTGACCGGATCGACCGTCGGGATCGGAGCCGCCTTCGCCCGCAGGCTCGCGGCCGAGGGATATGACCTCGTGCTGGTCGCACGTACCGCGTCCGCACTCGAGGAGCTCGCGAAGCAGCTGCACGACCGCCACGGCGTCCACGTGAACGTCCTGCCGGCCGACCTCAGCGACCCGGCGGACCGCGCCAAGGTCGAGGCCCGGCTGGCCGAGTCGGCCGTCGACCTGCTGGTCAACAACGCGGGCTTCGCCAGCAGCGGCGAGTTCTTCACCGCGGACATCGAAAAGTTGCAGGCGCAGCTCGACGTCAACGTCGCCACGGTGCTGCGGCTGAGCCGAGCCGCGATTCCGGCCATGATCGCGCGTGGCAAGGGCGACGTGATCAACGTGTCCAGCGTGGCCAGCTTCCTGCCCGGCCGCGGCACCAGCTACAGCGCCGACAAGGCGTGGGTGACGACGTTCTCCGAGGGCATGAACCTCGCCGCCGAGGGGACGGGCGTGCGGATCATGGCGCTGTGCCCCGGTTTCGTGCGCACCGAGTTCCACAAACGCGCGAACATCGACATGTCCAAGACGCCGAACTGGCTCTACGTCGACGCCGACCGGCTGGTGCACGAGGGGCTGCGGGACCTGCGCCGCGGCAAGCTGTTGTCGATCCCCGGCCTGCAGTACAAGGCGATCGTGATCGGCGCGAGGCTGTTGCCGCGGCCTTTGCTGCGCAGGCTGGCGTCGCGGGTCGCGGGTGGCCGGGGCCGCACCTGAGCGGCGCCGTCGTCAGGCGGGCCAGTCCACGCCGCCGCTGCTCGTGTGGCTGGTCCCGGTACCGCGAACGACGTCGAAGGCGACCGCGCAGGCGGTCGCCAGCGTCCGCAGCGGCTCGGTGACCTGCGGGTTGATCCGGACGACGTCCCGGCGGACCCGCCTGCCGTCGCGCTTGGCCCGCCTCCCGGTCTCGATCCGCGCGATGTCGGCGAAGTGGCAGAGTCGCCGGCCGGTCGCGTCGTGCAGTGACTGCTGCCACGCGCCGTGCGTCTTGATCGTCCCGATCAGCTGTCCCTGCGGGGTGGTGACCCGTACGTGCGGCCGTCGCCCGAACTGCTTGCCGATGCGCATGATCGGTTGTCCGTGCGGCGCGACGACGTCGAGGTCGAACGTCGTCCAGCCGGAGAACCCGGTGTGCCGCAGGGGTCGTTGCAGGCCGGGGCCGGATCGCTCCCTGACCACCGCGACCGGCACGTCGTGCTCGTCGAACACCTCCACCCGGTAGTGCGGCCGGAACAGCAGGCTCATCGCGGTCCACGGCTGCTCGACGGAGAGGGTGCTCACGGTGATGGAGCGTACGAGGCGTTGGACGCGCGGGTGTGCGAAGCTGACGACCCGTGCGAACTGAAGTGGTCTTGGACGCGAACTCGAAGTCGGAACTCGCTCGTCTGGTGAGCGAGTTGGCCGTGGTGCACGGCAAGGTGACCCTGTCCAGCGGCAAGGAAGCCGACTACTACGTCGACCTGCGGCGGGCGACGCTGCACCACGCGGCGGCACCGTTGATCGGCAAGCTGCTGCGGCAGCTCACGTCCGACTGGGACTTCGTCGCCGTCGGCGGGTTGACGCTCGGCGCGGACCCCGTGGCCTACGCGATGATGCACTCCGCCGCGGTCGACGGTGACGTGCTCGACGCGTTCGTCGTGCGCAAGGCCAACAAGGCGCACGGCATGCAGCGGCAGATCGAGGGCATCGACGTGCGCGGGCAGCGGGTCCTCGCGGTCGAAGACACCTCCACCACGGGCGGTTCGGTGCTCACGGCCGTCACGGCGTTGCGTGAGCACGGGGCCGACGTCATCGGTGTCGCCACCGTGGTCGACCGCGGCACGGGCGCCAAGGAGGCCATCGAGGCAGAGGGCCTGCAGTACCGGTACCTGCTCGACCTGAACGACCTCGGGCTGGCCTGAGGTTTTATCGAGAGCGCTTCGAGCCACCCCGTCCTAGTCTGGAGGACGGGGTGGTGCGAATGGCCGGACTCTTCGCCGAAGCGATCGTGGCGCTGCACTTCACGGTGCTGGCGTTCCTGCTCACGGGCGGTTTCCTCGCCTGGCGGTGGCGCTGGGTGATCTACCCGCACCTCGCGTTGGGCGCGTGGGCGATCCTCAGCATCATCACCCCGACTGTGTGCCCGCTCACGGTGTGGGAGAACGACTTCCGGGCGATGGCGGGGAGGCCGCTGCTCGAGACAGGGTTCATCGACCACTACATCGACGGCGTCTGGTACCCGGAGAGCGCGGCGACGCTGGTCCAGCTGGTGCTGGGGTCGATCGTGATGGTCTCGTGGATCGGCTTCTATGCTGGCGGCCGTGCTGCTCGAAGGCTTTCACGCTGTTAAGCACGCGCTGCGCTTCGGCGCCGATGTGCACCCCTTGATCACGACGGACCTCGCCGCCGCGGTCAGCCTCGCCGAGACGCACGCCCCCGACCTGCGCGAGCGGTTCGCGGCCGCCACCGAGGTCGACCAGAACCACTTCAAGCTCCGGGTCGGCCGCACGCACCCGACCGGCGTGGCCGGGTTCGCGGAGCAGCCGGACCTGCCGTTCGACCGCGCCGCGCCGATCGTCCTGCTCGACAACCCGCGCAACCTCGGCAACTTCGGTGCCGCGATCCGGGTCGCGGCCGGCCTCGACGCCGGTGGCGTGCTCTCCACGGGCGACGTCGACCCCTGGCACCCGAACGTGCTGCGCGGATCCGCCGGCCTGCACTTCGCGTTGCCGGTCGCCAGGGCGGAGAACCTCGACTTCCCCGGCGAGCTCATCGCGTTCGACGCGGACGGTGACCTGCTGAAAGGCCCGATCCCGGACGACGCCGTGCTGGCCTTCGGGTCGGAACGCCACGGGCTCTCCCCGGAGGTGCGCGCGCAGGCCGCCAGGATCGTCCGGCTGCCCATGCGCGAGAAGGTCAGCAGTTACAACCTGACAACTTCTGTGGCCATGGGGCTGTACCACTGGGCGATTCACCGAGCTTCTTGATCGGTCAAGCACGCACCATGGCCAGGTGGTGATCGCGAAACTGCTGGCTGCGCGCGCGGGCGTCGCGGAGCGTGCGGTGTACTCCAGGCACCTTCGACGGGTCTGGGGCGTGCCGGGCACGCTGCTCGGCACGCGGGCGTGGCCCCCGCTGTTCCGGGACAAGATCCACACAAGCTTCAACTACTGGTGGCAGGCGCATCTGCTCGACTGCATGATCGACGGTTACCTGCGCGCGCCCAACGAGCTGCGCAGGACGGCGATCACCAAGGTCGTGCGGGGCATCCGGGTGCGCAACATCCTCGGCTGGACCAACGACTTCTACGACGACATCGCGTGGCTCGGCCTCGCCCTGCAACGCGCCCGGACCGAGGTCGGCATCGCGAAGCCCAAGGCACTGCGGGCGATCGGCGACCAGCTGCGGGAGGGCTGGACCGACCACGCCGGCGGCGGCATCTGGTGGCGGCGCGACGACGACTTCAAGAACGTCCCCGCCAACGGACCCGCCGCGATCTTCCTGGCCCGCCAGGACGAACGCACCGACCTCGCCCGCGCCCGGTCCATCGTGGACTGGGTGGAGGACAACCTGGTCGATCCCGGCAGCGGCCTCGCCTGGGACGGCCTGCACATCCACCCCAACGGCGAGATCCGCGAGTACGAGAAGAACATCTACACGTACTGCCAAGGAGTTCTGATCGGTGCGTGCGTCGAGCTGGCCAGGCACGGCCAGCCGGACAAGTGGCTCGGCAAGGCCGCCCGCACGATCACCGCGGTGCACGACGACCTCGCCACCAACGGCGTGATCAAGGGGCAGGGCGGCGGCGACGGCGGCCTGTTCGCGGGCATCCTCACCCGCTACCTCGCCCAGGCCGCGCTGACGATCCCCGATCTCGACCCCGACCTGCACGAGACCGCGGACCTCGCCAGGGAGCTCGTGGTCCAGTCCGCGGACGCGGTGTGGATGGGCCGTGTGATGGCGGTGAGCGGCCCGTTGTTCGGTCCGGAGTGGACGGCCCCGGCGAACGAGGAGGAAGGGCGCGACCTGTCCGTCCAGCTCGGCGGCTGGATGTGCCTGGAGGCCGCGGCGCTGCTCGAACGCAACGGCCTGGACGTCGCTACGGCGTGATGTAGCTCAACAGCGTCTTGGCGTCCTCACGGAACTGCTCCGGCGAGTCGTCCAGGACGAACTCCAGCAGCGCGTTGCGCTCGACGCCGTCCCGCGCCAGCTCGGCCAGCACCGGCTTCCACAGGTCGCGGCGCCCGGCGAGCGGCAGCCGGTCGGTGAAGCCACCCGGACCCCACGAGAACACGTGCGCCGTCACCGGTTCCAGCGTCCGGACCTCGTGCACGGCCGAGAACACGTCCTGGCCCCCGACCGGCTGCCAGTACGACACCACGCCGTCGACCTCGTCCAGCAGCTGCACCGTCGAGTCGAGCGTGTCCGTCAGTGTGTTGGGGTGGTACTCCAGCGCGATCCGCGTGCCCATCGCCTCGGCGTGCTCCACGGCGTGCTGCAGCGCCTCGACCACCGGTCCGCGATCAGGGCACTCGGCCGACCCGGACCTTCCCGCCCAGACCCGCACGAACGGCGCGTCCAGCTCGGCCGCGGTCTCCAGGATCGCCGCCAGGTCACCGCGATCGGACACACCCGCGCGGTAGTACGACCCGTACGCGGCCACCTTCAGCCCGGTGTCCAGCGCCCGTCGTGCCGCTTCGAAGTCGCCGGGCGGCACGTGCACGTCACCGCCCCACTCCACGGCCTGCAGCCCGCACTCCAGCGCGAGCTCACCGATCTCGGGGACGGTGAGCTGCCGGAACGTCACCGAGACGAGTCCGGGGATCAGCATCCGCAGGACTGCCTGTGCAGGAGCGACGGCGCCAGCCGGATGGTCTCCGGCGGCCGGTCCGGGTCAGCGATCCGGGAGAGCAGCAGCTTCACTGCGGTCCGTCCGATCTCCTCGACGGGCTGGGCCAGGGTGGTGAGCGGCGGTTCGATCAACGTGGCCCACTCGACCTCGTCGTAGGCGACGACGGCCAGGTCGGTGCCGAGCTTCAGGCCGCGGGCGCGTGCCTCGTGCAGCATGCCGATCGTGACGAGGTGGTCCGCCGCGACGACGGCCGTCGCCGGGTCGTCCTGGTCGAGCAGCGGCGCGAGCCAGCCGCTCTGCGAGACCAGTGCCTCGTCCCACTTGAGGCCCGCGCGGCCGAGCCCGAGCCGGTAGCCGAGGATGCGCTCCTCGGTCGTCGCCACGCCCGCCTTGCCGCAGACGATGCCGATCCGGCGGTGCCCCAGTTCCGCGAGGTGCCTCACCAGGCCCGACGTGGCCTGCACGTTCTCCGGCCCGACCTGGTCGATGTCCTTGGCCACGGTCAGCCTGTCCACCAGCACGGTGGGGATGTTCAGCCGCTTGAGCTCCGGCAGCACGAGGCTCCCGCCGCCGGCCGAGGGGGTCAGCAGCAGCCCGTCGACCCGTCTGGACCGCAGCATCCTGACCGCGGTCTGCTCGGATTCGGGGGTGTCCCGCGTGTCGATCAGCACGAGCGAGTAGCCGTTGCGAGTCGCCTCGGACTCGATGGCGGCGATCAGTTCGGCGAAGTACGGGTGGGAGACCAGCGACACGGCCAGGCCCAGCGACTTCGTGCCGCCCATGACCAGCGACCGCGCGATGGCGTCGCCCGTGTACCCGGTCTCGTCGATCGCCTTCTGGACGCGCTCGCGCGTGTCTCCGGCGACCGGCCTCGTCTCGTTGATCACGTGTGACACCGTGGTGATGGAGACCCCCGCGAGAGCCGCGACATCCCGCATGGTGACCATGGCTCGGGACCTTACCCGTTTGGAGGAAGCCCTGATGGCAGCCGTGCTGTGTGTCGGGCTCACAACTCTCGACGTGACCCAACGGGTGGACGCCTTCCCCGATCCCGGGCAGAAGATCCGCTCGCTCGACGCCGTGCTGTCGCCGGGCGGTCCGGCGGCGAACGCGGCCCGTGCCGTCGCGGCGCTGGGCGGAAAGGCGGCTCTGCTCACCGCGTTGGGTGCCGACGCACTGGGTGAATTCGTGCGGGCCTCCTTGGACCCGGTCCAAGTCACCGCCGTGGCCGGTACGACGCCCGTGAGCATGGTCGTCGTCAGAGACGCTGATGGGGAGCGCACGGTCGTCTCCCGCAACGCCTCGGTGCCGGTCGAAGCGCCCGATTTGTCCGAACTGCTCGCCGCCGCGGACGTCGTGCTCTTGGATGGACACCATGAAGGGCTGGTGATCCCCGCCGCCCGGCAGGCGAAAGAGCTGGGATTGCCTGTGGTGCTCGACGCCGGGAGCTGGAAACCTGTCCTCGATCACCTGTTGCCGCTGGTGGACGTCGCTGCCTGCGCTTCGGGGTTCGAGCTGTCCGAGGCCGAGGTGCACTCCTACGGGGTGCCGCTGGTCATCCGCACGCACGGTGCGGAGCCGGTGACCTGGTCGCGGAACGGCTCGGCCGGAGAGGTGCCGGTGCCCGCGGTGCAGGTGATGGACACGAACGGTGCCGGCGACGTCTGGCACGGCGCGTACGCCCATGCGCTCGCGGCAGGGGCGGACCCGGTGCGGGCCATCGGCTACGCGTCGGAGGCGGCAGCCGTTCGCGTCGGTGCGGTCGGGGACTGGGTTGAGGAGCTGGCGCGGTGGCAGGACAGCAGGTCAGGTTCGACGAGCTGCTAGAACGGGCTCGGGTGCTCACCGATCAGGGTGAGCGCAAGATTCTCGGCATCGGCGGAGCACCCGGTTCCGGCAAGTCGACACTCGCGCGCCGGCTCGTCGAGGCACTCGACGGCCAGGCGGTGCTGGTCGAGATGGACGGCTTCCACCTCGCGCAGAGCGAGCTCGAACGGCTGCGGCTGGTCGAGCGCAAGGGTGCGCCGGACACGTTCGACATCCCCGGCTACGTGGACCTCCTCGGCCGGATCAAGGCGTGCGGGCCGGACATGATCTACGCGCCGGAGTTCCGCCGCGAGATCGAGGAGCCGGTCGCCTGCGCGGTGCCGGTGCACCCGGACGTCCCGCTCGTCGTCACCGAGGGCAACTACCTGCTGCTCAACTACGACAAGTGGAAGCGCGTCCGGATCATCCTGGACGAGGCGTGGTTCCTGTTCATCGACGAGGACGTGCGCGTGCAACGCCTGATCGACCGCCACCTGCGGTACGGGCGCACCCTGTCGGAGGCGGAGGAACGGGTGCTGCACGGCACGGACCACGTCAACGCGTTGATGGTGAACTCGTCGAAGGGATCAGCGGACCTGCTGATCACCGAGGTCCTCTAAGGGGCGACGGCGCGTGACCTGCCGCGGATGAACCGGGTTGCCGTGCCTCAGCCCGCGTGCGGGTGGCTGACGTGCTCGAGGTCCTCGCTGGTCTCGTCGATCGGCTTGCGCATCTCCTGGCGGTAGCGCCAGGTGCCCCAGCCGGTGCCGCCGATGAAGAACGCGACGCTGATGACGATCGCCGCCGTCTCGAGCCACGGGAGCTGCTGCAGGATGCCGGCGCCGTAGTAGCCGGCGAGTACGAGCGTCGGCACCCACGCGATGGCGCCGATGGTCGTGGCCAGGGTGAACCGGCGGATGTCCATGCGGGCGGCACCGGCGATCATCGGTGCCAGCGTGCGGATCCACGGGATCCAGCGGGCGAGCACGACGGCCCAGAAGCCACGCCGGTCGAGGAACTCGCCGGCGCGTTGCAGATTCTCCCGGTTCAGCACCTTGCCGCCCTTGCGCGCGAGCACGCGCGTGCCGGTGGCCCGTCCGATGTAGTACCCGACCTGGTTGCCGACGACGGCCACGATCAGGGCCACGAGGGACAGCGCCCACGCCGACAGCTCACTGCTGTGGGTCGCCAGCACGACGCCGGCTGCGAACAGCAGCGAGTCACCGGGCAGGAACAGCCCGAAGATGAAAGCGCACTCGACGAAGATGAAGCTCAGCACGATGACCCACACGGCCACCGGACCAGCGGTCTCCAGCGAGGCGAAAGCATGCGCCACGGTGAGCCAGCCTACGTCGTGCCGCGTCGCCGACGTGGCGACATCGGGCTAACGGGATGGCGAAATCTGGATTGAGCACGCTGAGTCACTACATGAACTCCTTCCGGTGGTGATCATCATCGAGTGAACCAGTCGAATCGGACCAGTGGGGCAGATTGGAACATGCCGTGTGAACTCGCCGTCAGATGGACGTGTCGTGCCGTACTCCTGTCGGACGTACGGGGCGGTACCACGAGGCGTCCCGCTGAGTGCGAATTCACGGCCGACGATCCGGGCCGTTCCCACTAGCGTGACGGTATGGAGACCTTGCTCGCCGAACTCCGCACCGCAGTGGGTGACTCCGGCGTCCTGACCGACGCCGACGTCACCGCGAGCTACCAGCGCGACATGATGCCGTTGGCGCCGCACGGCAGCCCGCTGGCGGTGGTGTTCCCGCTGAACACCGAGCAGGTCCAGGCGGTGGTGCGGGCCTGCGCGAGCCACCGCGTCCCCATCGTCCCGCGCGGTGCGGGCAGCGGCCTCTCCGGCGCCGCGAACGCCATCGAGGGCTGCGTCGTCCTGGTCACGACCAAGATGAACGCGATCGTCGAGATCGACGCGGACAACCGCCTCGCCGTCGTCGAGCCCGGCGTGGTCAACCTCGACCTGCGCGGCGCCGTCGAGAAGGACGGCCTGTTCTACCCGCCGGACCCGAGCAGCTACGACTGGTGCACGATCGGCGGCAACCTCTCCACCAACGCGGGCGGCCTGTGCTGCGTGAAGTACGGCGTGACCACCGACTCGGTGCTGGGCCTGGAGGTCGTCCTGGCGGACGGCGAGGTGCTCAGGACCGGCCGCCGCACGGTCAAGGGCGTCGCCGGCTACGACCTGACCAAGCTCTTCATCGGCTCGGAGGGCACGCTCGGCGTGATCACCAAGGCCACGCTCGCGCTGAGGCCCCTTCCGCAGGCCCCGGCCACGCTGGTCGCCGCGTTCGGCAGCACCGCCACGGCGGGCGCCGCGGTCAGCCGGATCGTCCGCGAGGGCTTGGTGCCGTCGCTGATGGAGATCATGGACCGCACCTCGATCGAGGCCGTCGAGCAGTACCTGAAGACCGAGCTCGGCGCCGGCCCCGGCTGCGTGGCGCTGCTGATCTGCCAGTCCGACGCGGGCGGCGAGCAGGCCCGGCAGGAGCTGCGGAAGATCGAGGAGATCTGCCTGGAGGCGGACCTCGTCTACTCGACTTACGACGTCAACGAGGGCCGCGACCTCCTCACCGCCCGCCGCGCCGTGCTGACCGCGCTGGAGGTCTACGGCTCGTGGCTGACCGACGACGTGTGCGTGCCGCGCACCCGCATCGCCGAGCTCATCCAGGGCTGCGAGGACATCGCGAAGGAGGTCGGCCTCAAGATCGCCGTCGTCGGCCACGCGGGCGACGGAAACATGCACCCGACGATCGTCTACGACCCCACCGACGCCGACCAGTTCGCGCGCGCCCAGAAGGCGTTCGACGACATCCTCGCCGTCGGGTTGTCCCTGGGCGGCACGGTCACCGGCGAGCACGGCATCGGCAAGATCAAGCGGGAGTGGCTGGAGAAGGAGATCGGGCCGGTGGGCCTCCGGGTGCACCGTGACGTCAAGCGCGCGCTGGACCCGGAGAACCTGTTCAACCCCGGCTCGATGTTCAGTCTCTAGCAACAGGTGGCGACGGCCGGCGGGAACGGCTCCTGCGCGGCCTTTTCCACATCGGCGAGCATCTTCTGCCGTTCGGCCGCCCCGAGCACTCGGCCGCGGGTCAGCACGGCGTGGATCCGTTGCGTGTTGCGGATGTCCTTGAGCGGGTTCCCGTCCAGCACCACGAGGTTCGCCTCCGCCCCGGCCTGCACCACGCCGGCGCGCGTACCGGCCTTCAACGCCGCCTCGGGCGACAGGCCCGCCTCGACCAGCAGCTCCAGTTCGTCGTGCACGGAGAACCCCGAGAACGAGTAGGGATTTCCGGCGTCCGTGCCGACCAGCACCTCGACGCCGTGGGCGTGCATCTCGGCGACCTGGTCCAGGCGGCGCCGGAAGAACTCCGCCTGCTGCCGGATCTCCTGTGGTGTCACGGGAGCCCACTGCTGGAGCCCGTCGCGCCAGAAGTCCCGGTAGAACGCCGGCATGTACCTCATCCGCGGGTCGTCGGCGAACCGGTCCGCCGGGCTCGAGTACACCCGCATCGCGACCATCGTCGGGCAGAGCGCGGAGTTGTTGCGCCGCAACCGTTTCGCGACCGCGATGGCCTTCGTGCGGCGGTGGGACAGCGCGGCCTGGCGTTCGAGCTCCAGCACCTGCTTGAACCACGCGAACGAGTTGGCCGGGTCGAGCGGGAGGTCCGCGATCGCCTGGCGCAGCTGGGTTTCCCGTGCGCTCGTCGCGAGGGAGAGGCCGTACATGTGCTCGAAGGTCCGCTGTCCCAGGTCACTCGCGTCGCCCAGGGCCACGTGGTTTGAGCAGTGTCCGGCGAACGTGATGGCCTGCCGGGAACATTCGTCCGCGATGGCCGCGAGCGTCGGCCGGTCCAGGTACGAGTAGACCTTCACGAAGTCGGCGCCCTGGGTCTTCGCGTCCCGCACGGCCTGGCGTCCCTCGTCCGGCGTGCTGACGATCAGGGCGCCGGGCAACGTGGAGTGCGGGCCGTCGATGATCGAGCTGCCGACGACCAGCCGGGGCCCGAACACCTCGCCGCGCTCGATCCGTTCGCGCAGCTCGTAGATCGGCGGGAAGCCCCACATCTCGCGGATGCCCGTCACGCCGTTGACCAGGCACAACGGCAACGTGATCCGGTCCAGGTACGCGCCGTGCACGTGCATGTCCCACAGGCCGGGGATGACGAACTTGCCGGCCACGTCCAGCACCGTGGAGCCGCGCGGCAACGGCAGGTCGCACGAGCCGACGGCGAGAACCTTGTTGTCCGCCAGCACGATCGTGGTGCCGGAGCGAACTCCGGACGAGTCGACGAGCGTGGCGCCGCGCAGTGCGGTGACGCTCACGGAGGCACCGGCGGTGCCCGGTGCGAGCAGGCCCAGGCCCGCCGCCGCACCGAGTCCGCCCAGCCATCCCAGCACTTCGCGTCGAGTGGTGTCGGTCATGCCGTCCAACCAACACCTTGACGTTACGTCAGACTCAAATCCTTTCCAGCACCTGCCGCGCGCTGACCGCCCAGAGCGGGCTGGTGCTGAGCTCGGCGAGCTCGGGCACCAGCGCCGCGCGGTGCTCGTGGTCCAGCGTCTCGGCGACGTAGTGCAGCGCCGCCGCCACCCGCCACGTCTCCCGGCTGGTCAGCTCCTGGCGCAGCAGCGCGATCCGGTCCTCCACCTGCTGGTGCATCGGCTCAGCGCGTCATCGCCTTCAGCAGCGAGTGCTGCGCGTCGTCGTGCCCGAGCTCCCACATGAACGTGCCGAGCAGGCCGCGGGAGCGGGCGAAGTCCGCGCGGATCCCGATCGAGCGCGGGTTCTCGTACGAGACGAACTTCTTCTCGGCCGCGTTGTACAGCCAGGGCGACTGCGCGACCGGGTGCCAGTACTCCTGCCAGCCGGGAGTCGCCTTCAGCTTCAGCACCTCCTGGTAGCCGTCGACCCAGAACGCGCTGTCGTAGGGCTGGTAGAGGCCGTGCTGCGGTCCCTCGGTCCGCACGTTGAAACCGCGGCCGTAGAACGGGGTGCCGAGCACCATCTTGCGCGGCGAGACGCCGTGCCGCTGGTAGTAGTCGATGGCACCGGCGACGTTGTTCCACCTGCGGTCGGCGGCGGGCATCGGGTCGTTCCAGACCTCGCGGAGACCGGCGTTGAACGTGGCCACGGGCGAGAAACCGGTGCCGAGGTCGTAGGTCATGACGTTGATGAAGTCCATGATCCGCGACAGCTCGCGGAGCTCGAACGACTTCGCCGGGTCGTACGGGCCGTCGGTCTGCAGCCGTCCGGCGGGCAGCGCGGCGGTGACGAGCTTGCGCGACCCCAGCGCCTTGCGGAAGTCGCGGGTCAGCAGCGTCATGTTGCGCCTGTCCTCGGGGCGGTCCGTGATGTCGGCCGGGCCGCCGTAGACCGGGAACTCCCAGTCGATGTCGATGCCGTCGAACGTGCCGTCGGTGAAGAACAGGTCCACACAGGACTGAACGAGCGTCCTGCGCGAGGCGGCGGTCAGCGCGGCGTCGGAGAAACCGCCCGCACCCCAGCCGCCCAGCGAGATCAGCGCCTTCAACGACGGCTTGCGCTGCTTGAGGTCCCGGATGTCCGCGAAGTCCTTGGCGGCGGTGGTCGCCGGCATCACGCACCTGCCGTTCTCGATGAGCGCGAACGCGTAGAACAGGTGCGTGATCGGGGTGTTCGCCGGAATCGACGAGATCGGCTTCGAGCCGCTGTACCAGTTGCCGTAGTAGGCGCCGACGATCTTCCTGGACGGCGCGGCCTCGGCGGCGCCAATGCCAACTGAGACGGAAAGTGCGGCCAGTGCGACCGCCAGTCCCTTGCGGAGCAACGACATCGGTGGCCTCCACCTAGTGGTTTAGACCAAAACAACCTAGGGTCGGTATCCGACCTGGTGCAACACCTGGAGCAGGTAGGTTTCCAGTGCCTCGGCCGTGTTGTGCTCCGGACGGGTCAGCGCGCGGTAGAAAAGCGCACCTCCCACCACGTCCACGACGACCTCCAGGTCGGTACCGGGCGGAAAACCGGGACACAGCAGGTCCTTCAGCACCGCTCGCCGCGGGGCGATGAAGAGCGTCCAGTACCGCCGCATCAGCTCGAAGTTGTCCGCGGACGCGCCCACGATCCGGCGCAGCAGCTGGACCGACTGCTCGGTCGACAGCAACGCCGCCCAGCCCCTGAGCGTCTCCTCCGGCGGTGCGACGGCCATCCGTTCCGGATCGAGCGCCGCGACGGTGCGCGGCAGCTCGATCACGCTGAACAGCAGGTCCTCCTTGGTGGCGAACCGGCGGTAGACCGTCGCGCGGGTCACGCCCGCGCGCCTCGCGACCTGTTCGATCGAGGTGCCGTCGAGGCCGCGTTCCAGGAACAGCTCGAACGCCGCCGTCAGGATCGCGTTGTCAGCCTCGGGGTCGCGGGGACGCCCAGCACTTCGTTCAGCCACGCGGAGAGCCTTTCCGGGGAGGTCGGGCCGCGCCACGCCAGATGCCCGTCGGGACGCACCAGCAGCGTGTCGCCGGCGCGTTCATGGTGCACGACGTCCCCGAGCCGGTCCCGCGCCACCTCCAGGCACGCCGCGGGCCCCGCCAGCACCCACCTGCCGACCCGTGCGAACGCCGGCACCCGCTCGCCGCCACGCCGTCCGGCCGCCAGCGGTCCCGAGTACCTCACGTCGAGCTGCGAGGTGAACCGGACCAGCCGCCGCTGCACGGGACCCGCGTTCAGCAGCGGCCACATCACCCGGTCCCGGATCGTCCGCGTCACGAGGCCCGGTCCCAGCACCAGCCGCGTCGCCGGAGTGGTCGAGGCGAGCACCCGTGCGCCGATCGGCCGGCGTTCGGCCTCGTAGGTGTCGAGCAGCCGTTCGGTCGCCCTGCCCCGCACCACCAGCGCGAGCTTCCACGCCAGGTTCTCCGCGTCGCCGAGACCGGTGTTCATGCCCTGTCCGCCCACGGGGCTGTGGATGTGCGCCGCGTCGCCCGCCAGGAACACGGTGCCGCGCCGGTAGGTCGCGGCCTGCCGCCGGTGGATCCGGAACGTCGACTCCCACTCCACCGAGTCGATCGGCCCCGGCGTCCACCGCCCGCCGTCCGGTGACATCACGCGCCAGACGCCGCCGGGCAGCGGGAAGATCGTCGTCATCGACGGTCCGTCGGCGAAGATGTGGATCGACTCGCGGTCGAGGTCCCACGCCGCGTGGACGTCACGCAGCAGGAAGTTCTCCATCACCTGCGAGCCCTCGAACGCGATGCCGGCCATCTTGCGCACCGCCGAGTGCGCGCCGTCGCAGCCGACGAGCCAGTCCCACTCCGTGACGGAGGAGGCCGGCGTGTTCCACTCGACCTCCACTCCCAGCGCGGACAGCCGGTCGCGCAGCCGTTCCTCCACGCGGGCCTGCGAGACGACCAGCTGACCGGCTTCGCGCAGCGCGCTCATGTCCAGCGCCACCTCGCCGTTGAGGCGCATCGACCGCAACCGGACCGCCTTCTCGGCGAGGTCGCTCAGTGCGCCCAGCCGCGCCAGCACCTCCACGCCGCGCGGCTGCAAGCCCATCGCCCTCGACGTCGTGGCCGGGCCACCGGCCGCGTCCACCACCCGCACGTCCACCCCGAACCGCCTGAGTCCGCACGCCAGCGCCAAGCCGGTCGGACCCGCCCCCACCACAGTGATCATATTAATACAGTACAGCTCTGTATTCGAATCTGGCCAGCAAAAAACCCGCCTGCCGGAGCGGACGGGCTCTCTGCGGTCAGCGCTCGACGCGGGGGATGACCTGCGTCGAGTCGTCGTGGAGCTGTGCGTCCATGATCTGCGTGATGTCGTCCGCCTCTTCCTGCAGGAGCGACTTCTTCTCCCTGCGCGCCTTGATCACCTCGACGATGATCGGCACGATCGACAGGAACACGATGGCGAGCAGCGTGATCTCGAGGTTGTCCTTGATGAACGAGACCTGGCCGAGGAAGTAGCCGAGGACCGTCAGACCAGCGGCCCACGCGACGCCGCCGATCGCGGAGTAGGTGAAGTACTTCTTCGGGTCCATCCTGCCGACACCGGCCATCGCCGTGATGAACGTGCGGACGATCGGCACGAACCGGGCGAGGACGATGGCGCGCGCGCCGTACTTGTCGAAGAACTCCTGCGTCTTGTCGACGTACTCCTTCTTGAAGATCTTCGACTCCGGCTTGCTGAACAACGCCGGACCGGCCTTGCGGCCGATGTAGTAGCCGACGACGTTGCCCACGAACGCGCAGATCGTCAGCAGCACGCAGACGAGCCACAGCGGGGTGTCGATGGTGCCCGCCGCGACGAAGAGACCCGCTGTGAACAGCAGCGAGTCGCCGGGCAGGAAGAAGCCGACGAGCAGCCCGCACTCAGCGAAGATGATGAGGCACAGCCCGATGAGCATGTACGGGCCGAGCCCGTTCAGCAGCACGGTGGGGTCCAGCCAGTCAGGGCCCAATGCAATCGTCACGGCGACAACGGTACAGGTCAGCTGAGCGTGATCACTGCGGCCACCGTGCCCGCTGCCAGGCCCAACAGCAGGGCGAGGCCCAGCACCCACCACGCGGACATGGGTGCGGGACGCTCGTCGGCAATTGCGGCAGGTGCGACAAATCCGGCATTCGTGCTGGTCGCCTGCGCTCGCAGCGCGTCGGTCACCAGTCGCTCCGGATCGTCCGCCATCCACCTATTCCTTGACCCACTCGCCCCTGACCATCACGTCCCTCGGCTTCAATTCTGCATCCAGCACGACGAGGTCCGCCGCACAACCCGGCTGGAGCTTGCCGGTGTCGAGACCGAGGAGCTCGGCGCCACGGGTCGAGGTGGCGTAGGCGGCCTCAACGAGCGACAGCCCGCACGAGTTGACGGCGTTGCGGAACGCCATGTCCATCGTGAGCGTGCTGCCGGCCAGCGCCGCGCCGCCTGCCAGCGTTGGCACTCCGTCGACGACGCGCACCTCGAGCCCGCCGACGTCGTACACGCCGTCACCGACACCGGCCGCCGCGATGGCGTCGGTGATCAGGATCGTGCGCTCCAGGCCCGCGTGACGCGCGGCCAGGCGGACAGCGGTCGGGTGCAGGTGCACGAGGTCGCAGATGAGCTCGACGGTCACGCGTTCGTCGTCCAGCAGCGCGCCGATCGGGCCGGGTTCGCGGTGGTGCAGCGGACGCATGCCGTTGAACAGGTGCGTGGCCACGGACGCGCCGGCGTCGACGGCCGGCCGGACCTGCGCCTCCGTCGCGTCGGTGTGACCGATGGCGGCGATGACGCCCGAGTCGACGAGCTGGTGCACGGCCTGGACCGCGCCCTCCAGCTCGGGTGCGATGGTGATCATGCGGACGGTGCCCTTGCCCGCGTCGAGCAGCTTGGTCACCGAGGTCTGCTCCGGCGGGCACAGGATCGCCGGGTCGTGCGCGCCGCAACGGGCAGCGGACAGGAACGGGCCCTCCAGGTGGATGCCCGCGACCACGCCCTCCTGAGCCAGCTCGGCCAGCGCGGACACCTGGTCGGCCAGCTCCGGCACCGGGCGCGAGACCAGCGAGGCCAGCAACGTCGTGGTGCCGTGCCTGCGGTGCGCCGCCGCGGCCTTGCGGATCTTCACCGGGTCGCTGCTGGTGAACGCGTCACCGCCACCGCCGTGGCAGTGGATGTCGACGAACCCGGGCACGATCGTGCAGCCGCTGACGTCGGTCGCCGGCCCGTCGGGTGCCATCCCCTCGCCGACCGCGGCGATCCTGCCGTCGCGGACGCTCACCCACCCGTTCTCGAGCACCCCGCCCGGCGTGACGACCCGACCACCGGTCAGGGTCACGTCGACTGGTCCACCCCACGTGCTCATCACGCCTCCAGCGTGTCGATGGCCAGCAGCGCCGCGCCGAGGAAACCTGCCTCGTCGCCGAGCGCCGCGAGCCGCAGCTCCGGTCGGCGCTGGAAGGCGATCAGCCCGTCCAGCCTTTCCCGCAACGGCTCCACCAGCAGGTCTCCTGCGAGTGCGAGCCCACCGCCGAGCACGACGGCCTCCGGGCCGAGCAGCGTCGCCAGTACCAGGATGCCCCTGGCGAGCGCGTCCACGGCCTCGTGCCACACGGCGACAGCGTCCTGCTCCCCGTTCTTCACCCTGAGTGCGACCTCAGCGGCGCCGTTGACGGGGGTGCCGGTACGTGCGGTGTACCGGCGGGCGATCGCCGCGGAGGACGCCACTGTCTCCACGCAGCCGATCTGGCCACACGCGCAAGGCACGCCGTGGCCGACGTTCACATGTCCGATCTCACCCGCGTAGCCCTCGCCGCTGTAGATCTTCCCGTCCAGCAGCAGCGCGCCGGCGATCCCGGTGCCGATGGGCATGATCACCGCGTTGCGCAAATCCTTCGCGGCCCCCATGCGGCATTCGGCCAGGCCAGCAGCACGCACGTCGTGACCGAACGCGACCGGGACACCCAGCCGTTCGGTGAGGACGGTGCTGAACGGGAACTGGCTCCACGGCAGGTTCGTCGTGTACACGCCGACACCGTTGGCCTCGTCCACGATGCCCGGCGCCACGATCCCCACGGCGTCGATCTTGTGCTCGGAAGCCTGGCTGAGCTCGTCGACGAGCTCGGCTATGACGGCGAGCAGCGGTTCGAGCTCGCCCGGCGTCGCCCGGCGTGCGTGCTTCTCCGCCGCCACCGCGTCCGAGGTCCCGGAGACCAGCGCCGCCTTGGTTTCGGTGCCACCGATGTCAACGGCGACCACGTGTCTGCGTGCCACGGGGACTGATCCTGCGGCATGGGAGGCCTATTGGTCTATACCAAGTACCGATTTGGGCGTGTGGTCTTACGAGCTGAAACCGTCGCATCGGGCAAAACGGCGTCAGCTGGGGAAACGGTGAAGTTTGTTGCCTGCTCGGCTCAGCCCGCCATGATCTTCTGCAGGGCATCGAGCGCGCGGGACGCCGTCGACTTCACGGTGCCCTTCGAGATGCCGGTGGCCTCGGCGATCTCGGCCTCCGACAGGTCGCCGTAGTAGCGCAGCACGAGCACCTCGCGCTGGCGCGGCGGCAGTTGCTGCAACGCCTTGACCACGGCCTGGTGTTCGGCGGTCAGCATCGCGAGCGACTCGGCCGAGCGCGCGTTCGCCACGTGCGGTGGCGTGTAGTCGCGGGCCGTCTTGCGCCGGCGCAGCACGCTGCGCGAGCCGTTGACCACGGCCGTGCGCAGGTAGCCGACGGCCGCCTGCGCGTCACGCAGGCCCTTCCAGTTGCGGTGCAGGCCGGTGAAGGCCTCCTGGACCACGTCCTCTGCCGTCGCGGGCTCGTCGACGAGCAGCAGCGCGAGCCTGATCAGGCGCATGCGGTGCTGCTTGTACAGGTCTTCGAGCGTGAGCGGCCCTGTGGGAGGTCCTGCGACGCCGTCCTTGATTCGCAGGTTGGTCAGGGTGTCCTGCACGGTGCGCGGGGTTTCTTCGCCAACCACAAGGTAGGACGGTACCGGTCAGCTTCACTACGGTGGGCGCATGGCCCGCTTTGCAGTCGAATTGGTGTTCGGTCCCGATCGCGACAAGCTCCTCGCGACCCGCCCCGCGCACCGCGAGTACGTCGCCTCTCTCGTCGAGAAGGGCGTGGTCCTCGCCGGTGGCCCGTTCGCGGACGACGCCGGCGCGATGATCGTCTACAGCGCCGACGACGAGGCGGCGGTGAAGGAGATCATCGCCGCCGACCCGTACACGGCCGCGGACGTCGTCGCCGAGTGGAACGTCCGCGAGTGGAACGTCGTGCTGGGAGCCTGGCTCCTGTGACATGGCCGCGCCCCGGCGCGGCGAATCACCGACCAGCGGCCTGGCCGCCCGGCCCGACCAGGCCCGACGTGTCGCTCGCGGCCATCTGCCGGTCGGCGTCGGCCACCTCGTCGACCAACTGGCGGTCCACGACCACCGGCGTGAACGCGCGGAAGTACTTCAAGGCGCCGACCCAGCCGGGGACGTGGACCGCCCTCGCCCGCTTCTCTATGCCCCGGACGACGGCCTTCCCGACGTTGCGGACGGGGTACTTCTTGCCGGCGAGGCCCGGCATGCCCTTGCGCAGCTTGCCGAAGACCGGGTGCTCGTCGGCGCTGTTGACCATGTCCGTGGAGATCCACGAGAAGTACGCGGTGCCGACGTCCACGCCCAGGTGCCTGACCTCGGCGCGCAGGCTGTCCGCGAACGCCTCGCAGCCCGCCTTCGCCGCCGAGTAGGCCGCGTTGCCGGGGATGTGGACGATCGCGGCCAGCGACGACACGACCAGGCAGTAGCCGCGGCTGCGGATCAGGTGTGGCAGCGCCGTGCGGACCGTGCGCCACACACCGAGCAGGTTGACCTCGATGACCCGTTCGAACGCCTTGGGGTCCATGGAGCGCACGAACCCGGTGGCCGCGATGCCCGCGTTCGCCACCACGACGTCGATGCCGCCGAAGTGCTCGGCGACCTCGTTGGTGACGCGTTCGAGCACGTCCCAGTCGGTGACGTCGGCTTCCCACGCCTTGCCGCCGGTCTCCCGCGCTACCTCTTCGAGCAGGGCCTTCTCGAGCCCGACGAGCGCGAGCCGAGCCCCGCGCGCGGCCAGTTGCCTTGCCACCTCGGCGCCGATGCCCCTGGCCGCGCCGGTGATCAGTACCACCTTGCCCGTGACGTCCATGCCGTCACGGTAACGCAACCTACTCCCGGTAAGCTACTGGCAAGTTAAATTGCGCTCAGGCGGTCTGCCTCGGCCTGCGTGAGTTCGAGCGTGAGCACCGGCAGCAGGTCGTTGAGCTGCTCCAACGTGCGGGCGGACGCGATCGGCGCGGCCACCGTCGGCTGGTGGGCGAGCCACGCCAGGGCGACCGAGGCGACCGTGGTGCCGTGCGTCTCGGCCAGTTCGTCAAGCACCTCGATGACCTGCAGGCCGTGCTCGTCGAGGTACTGCGAGGCGGCGGTGGCCCGCGCACTCTCGACCACGACGCCCGGCCGGTACTTGCCGGTCAGGAACCCCCTCGCGAGCCCCCAGAACGGCACGGTGGCGAGGCCGTGCCGCGCGACGGTGTCCTGGAGCGCGCCCTCGAACTTGGCGCGGCTGACCAGGTTGTACTCGGGTTGCAGGGCCACGAACTTCGCGAAGCCCTCGCGTTCCTGGATCTCCAGCGCCTTCGCCAGCCGTTCGGCGGAGAAGTTGGAGGCCGCGACGTAGCGGACCTTGCCGTCGCGGACGAGCTGGTCGTAGGCGGCCAGCGTCTCCTCGAGCGGCGTGGCCGGGTCGTCGAGGTGGTTGTAGTAGAGGTCGATGTGGTCGACGCCGAGCCGCTTCAGCGAGCGCTCGGCGCCGCCCAGGATGGTGTCGCGCTTCTGGTTGTTGAACCCGGCGAGCATGCCGACCTTCGTCGCCACCACGACGTCGTCGCGGCGCCCGCGCCTGGCCAGCCACCTGCCGATGATCGTCTCCGACTCGCCGCCGGAGTTGCCCTCCGCCCACGCCGAGTACGAGTCGGCGGTGTCGACGAAGTTCCCGCCCGCCTCCACGTAGGCGTCGAGCACTGCGAACGACTGGTGCTCGGCCGCGGTCCAGCCGAACACGTTGCCGCCCAGGCAGAGGCGCGACACGTCCAGGTCTGTGGTGCTCAAGATCGACATACTGCGCAAGGTAGTCCGCCACGACGATTGGGATCGCATGCTGGGAACGTTCGGTGTCTGGGGCTCGCACTACGAGTGGTCGAGCAAGATCGACCGAATCGCGGAACTGGAGGAGCTCGGCTACGGCACCTTCTGGATCGGTGGCTCGCCGGACGTCGCCCTGGCCGGGCAGGTGCTGGACGCCACGAAATCGATCACCGTGGCCACCGGCATCGTCAACGTCTGGCAGAGCGAGCCGGAGGAGGTGTCCGCCGAGTTCCACCGCCTCGCGAGCGACCGGTTCCTGCTCGGCGTCGGCGTGGGCCACCGGCAGCTCGACCAGGCCTACGAGAAGCCCTACGACAAGCTCGTGGGCTATCTCGACCGGCTCGACGTGCCGGCCGAGCGGCTGGTGCTCGCCGCGCTCGGCCCGAAGGTGCTGAAGCTCGCCGCCGACCGCACCGCGGGCGCCCACCCGTACCTGGTGCCGGTCGAGCACACCGCGCAGGCCCGCGAGGCGCTCGGTGACAAGCTCCTCGCGCCCGAGCTCACCGTGGTCGTCGAGGAGGACCCGGACGCCGCACGGGCCATCGCGCGCGAGAAGCTGGCGGTGTACTTCACGCTCACCAACTACGTGAACAACTGGCGGCGGTACGGGTTCTCCGAGGAGGACGTGAAGGGGTCGGACCGGTTGGTCGACGCGCTGGTCGCACACGGCAGCCCCGACCAGGTGGCCGAGAAGCTGCGTGCCCACGTCGACGCCGGCGCCGACCACGTGGCCGTCCAGTCGCTGAACGGCCACTACGCGGAACTGGCCGCCGCGCTGGGGCTCAGTCGCTGATCTCGACGCCGTTCCAGAACGCCACGCGGCCCTTGATCTCCGCGGCTGCCTCCTTCGGCTCGGCGTAGTACCAGGCCGCGTTGGTGTTCTCGGCGCCGTCGACCTGCAACGAGTAGTAGTTCGCGTCGCCCTTCCAGGGGCAGTGCGAGGTGTGGTCGGTCGGCTTCAGGACGTCCGGATCGACGGAGTCCAGCGGGAAGTAGTGGTTGCCCTCGACGACGACCGTGTCGTCGCTCGAGGCGATGATCTTGCCGTTCCACTGAGCGGTTGCCATGTCATCCACTATCCCCCTACCGGCGGGTAGCGCAGACCGGCTGGTCAGCTGGTACTTGATCGATCCCTCTGTGAGGGCGGCCACTGGCGCGGCCCCCTGACACAGCCTCGTAGGATGCGGGTCGACACCCGTTCAGGGCGCCTGAGGAGGACCACCGATGCCCATCGCAACTCCCGAGGTCTACGCGGAGATGCTGGACCGGGCCAAGGCGAACGAGTTCGCCTACCCCGCCATCAACGTCACGTCGTCGGAGACGCTCAACGCGGCTCTGCGCGGCTTCGCCGAGGCCGAGAGCGACGGCATCATCCAGGTCTCGACCGGCGGTGCCGAGTTCGCCTCGGGCACCAAGGTCAAGGACATGGTGACCGGCGCTGTGGCGCTCGCGGAGTTCGCACACGTGGTCGCGGCGAAGTACCCCGTGAACATCGCGCTGCACACCGACCACTGCCCGAAGGACAAGCTCGACGGGTACGTGCGTCCGCTGATCGCGATCAGCCAGGAGCGGGTGGACAAGGGCGGCAACCCGCTCTTCCAGTCGCACATGTGGGACGGCTCCGCCGTGGCTCTGGACGAGAACCTCCAGATCGCGAGCGAGCTGCTCGACCTCTCCGCCAAGGCGAAGCTCGTCCTCGAGATCGAGGTCGGCGTCGTGGGCGGCGAGGAGGACGGCGTCGACAACGAGATCAACGACAAGCTCTACACGACGCCAGAGGACTACCTGAAGACCGTCGAGGTGCTCGGCGCCGGCGAGAAGGGTCGCTACCTGCTCGCCGCGACCTTCGGCAACGTCCACGGCGTCTACAAGCCGGGCAACGTGAAGCTGCGTCCGGAGATCCTCAAGCAGGGCCAGGACGTCGTGGCGAGCAAGCTCGGCCTCGCGGCCGGCTCGAAGCCGTTCGACCTGGTCTTCCACGGCGGCTCCGGCTCGCTGCTGGAGGAGATCCACGAGGCCGTGTCGTACGGCGTCATCAAGATGAACATCGACACGGACACGCAGTACGCGTTCACCCGTCCGATCGCGGCGCACATGTTCGCGAACTACGACGGTGTGCTGAAGATCGACGGCGAGGTCGGCAACAAGAAGACCTACGACCCGCGCAGCTACCTCAAGGCCGCCGAGCAGGCCATGGCCGCCCGCATCGCGCAGGCGTGCGAGCACCTCAAGTCGTCGGGCCGCATGATCGCGGGCTGACGTCGGCTGTGAGGAGGGCCCCGGCTTCGTGCGCCGGGGCCCTCACTGCTTTCAGCGGAAGGCTTCCACGTGACGTTCGGCCCAGTCGGCGAACGTGCGCGGTGCGCGGCCGAGGACGGTCCGCACGTCCGGGCTGACCTGGGTTTCGGCTTCGGTGGGCGAGCTGAGGATGTCCAGCGTGTCGTCGGCGAGCTCGCCCGGCATCAGCTGCTCCATACCGGCCTTGGCCTCGGCTCGGGTGAGCTCGTGGAACCGCACCGGTTCGCCCAGGGCCTTCGCGATGGCGGCCGTCTGCTCCTTCGGCGTGATCACCTCCGGGCCGGTCAGCTCCAGGACGCCGTTCGCGTCGCCCAGCAGGCAGGCGGCCGCGACCTCGGCGATGTCCGCCGGGTCGACGACCGGCACACCGACGTCCCCGAACGGCGCGGCGACGGTCCGGTGCGCGCGGACGGACTCCGCCCACCACAGTGCGTTCGACGCGAACCCGCCCGGCCGCAGGACCGTCCAGTCCACCCCGGACTCCCGCAGCACGTCCTCCAGCCCGCGCATCGCGATCCGCGTCGTGCCGAACGGCCTGGTCCGCACACCCAGCGAGGACAGCAGCACCACGCGACCCACCCCGTGTGCCGCGGCTCGTCCGACCAGCTCGGCCGGGTTCGCCCCGACCGCGTGCAGGTCACCGGACAGCAGGAGGAACAACGCCTTCGCGCCCGTGAGGTCCAGGCTCGCCGGATCGGCGAGGTCGGCCACCTGGTGCCGCACGCCGTCCGGCACCTCCGCCGCGTGCCGCGACACGGCCGTCACCTGCTCGCCCGCCCGGACCAGCGCGCGGGTGAGTGGCCTGCCGATGTTTCCGGTCGCCCCGGTCACCACGATCATGAACAGCTCCTTCGTCGTTGTGGGCACGACGCTAGGAACCGGGCTTACATTTTGTAAGGACGTACCTGGAGGTAAGCTCCCGACATGCCGGGAGGGTTGCAGTTCACGCGTAACGAGATGACAGAGCGGTATGAGGTGTTTCACACCGACTGCCCCGCTCGCGAGATGGTCGACCACGTCACCAGCAGGTGGGGCATCTGGGTGCTGATCTCCCTGCAGACCAACGACCTCAGGTTCTTCGAGCTGCGCGAGAGCATCCGCGGCATCAGCGAGAAGATGCTCTCCCAGACCCTGCGCGGCCTCGTCGAGGACGGCCTGATCTGGCGGAAGGTGGAGCCGACGACGCCGCCCCAGGTCACCTACGGGTTGACCGAGTTCGGGCGGGACGTCGGCGAGCCCCTCGCCGACCTGTTCGGCCGGATCACCAGCAGGCTGTCAGCCCAGCTTCAGTCTTGACGCGATCATCTGCGTCTCCGGCCGGCGGACCACCATGTCCCCGGCCGTCCACAGCACAGCGAGCAGCACGGCCGTGACCGCCGCCGACGAGAACGAGATCGGCGGCCCCCACAGGTACTGCTGCTGGAACCAGATGCCGACGTACCCGACGGTCGTGACGGCCGCCGACCCGAGCACGGCCGCGGCCGGCGTCGGCATCTTGACCGCGTGCGCCGCGTCGATCGCAAGCGCCACGAGGATCAGGAACAGCGGAACGGCGGACTTCGGGAAGTCCATGCCCGCGAGCAACGGCCAGATCAGGCACCGGTACGCGACATAACCACCCGCGACGACCGTGGCGGTCCACGGCCGGTCGAGCGTGCGCCGCGCGATCACCAGCACGATCGCCGCCGCGACCAGGCCCCACACCGGGTACACCCAGTCCGCGATCGGCAGCGCGAAGTTCACGAGGGCCTCGCGCCCGACCGGGACACCGAGCTGGTCCGCGGCGAACTGCAGCAGGATCGGCTCGGCCTCGGGCTTGCCGCTGTCCCAGGCCAGCAACGCGCGCACGCCGTACTCCTGGTGCTGGTTGGGGAACCAGACGTTCTCCAGGAAGAAGAACCACAGCGCGACGAGCCCGAACGTCCTGGCGTTGCCGTTCGGGAAGAACTTGATCCACCCGCGGATCGCGCCGGCGAGCATCACCGCGGTGCCCAGGTAGAGCAGCGCGTGCGACCCGCTCCAGCTCGTGATGTCGAGCCCGTTGATCCGGTGGTTGATGATGTCGATCGGCAGGGCGACGAGGAAGATCCCGCACCCGACCTGCATCAGCCGCAGCGTCAGCTTGTCGACCCCGTACCCGGTGAACGTGTGGAACAACGTCAGCCCGACCACGATCACCGTGCCGACCGTGTTGATCAGATGCGGCGGCGCCAGGTCGTCGCGCAACCACTTGAAGTGCCACGAGACGTCCCACGACGACCCGATCAGCTTGAGCAGCAGACCGACGAGCCACAGCTGGTAGAGCTGCTTCGTGAGCACCGCCGGTGTCTCCCTGCCCGGCGCGCCCCGCTCCCAGTAGCGCTCCCGGAACTGTCGTACCCCCTGAACCATCCGGACATCATGAGCGGTGGTCACGTCTCCAGGTAGGCGGGATGCCCCTGGTTTTACCCTGATGTTGCCGATTCGTAGGCACGACCGGGTGAACGCCGTTGATCTGCCCGGCCGTGCCGGGAAGCATGCACGGCCATGGCCACGAAGATCGTCGCAGGAGTGCTCGTCACCGCTTTGCTGCTGGCCGTTGTGGCCGCCGTCATGAGGGTGTTCGTGTAGCTGGACCGGTGAGTGGGGCACGATGGGCCGCATGCGTGACAACCTCCTCGGGCCGGAGCCGACCCGTCTACCCGAGCGCCCTGAGGCGCAGGCCGCCGCTGACGGCGGCACCGATCCCGGCAAGATCGTCCGGGCCTACCCGGACTTCTCCGAGGCGTGGGCCCTGCTGGCCGAACGTGCACTGCACGCCGGCGATCCCGTCGCCGCCTACGCGTACGCCCGGACCGGCTACCACCGCGGGCTCGACCAGTTGCGGCGGTCCGGGTGGAAGGGCTTCGGGCCCGTGCCCTGGGAGCACCGGCCCAACCAGGGGTTCCTGCGGGCCCTGGCCGCGCTGGCCCGCGCTGCTCGGGACATCGGGGAGGACGAGGAGTGGGAGCGGTGCTCCAAGTTCCTCGCCGACTCGGACCCGGAGGCCCCTGCCGCGCTGGGACTGGTCTGACGATCTTGTCGGCCCCGTGAGTACGTTGTGATGTAGGGGTTCCCAGACCGGGGGACGCCTGCGTCAGCGTGGGTCGCCCAAGCAGAGATCCGTGTCGCCGCGGGTGCTGCTGGTTGCGTCGCTGGTGATCGTTCTGGCGTTCTTGCTGGTCACGGTCGGGAGCGGATCGGCGCGGAGTTCGCGCCGGTTCCCAGACCGGGAGGACGCCTCAGCAGGGCTCCGCGCCGCCGCAGCTGTTGGTTGTGTCGGCGGTGATCATCCTGGCGTCCTGGTCACGATCAGAAGCAGACCGGCGCGAAGGAATCCACACCGGTTCCCCAGGCCGGGGGGCGCGTCAGCGCGGCCGCTCAACCAACGAACCGCGTCACCGCAGCTTGTGACCGGTGGCCGCGGGCTTGAGACTGACGGCGGCACAAGCGAGCGAACCAGGTCGGAGTGAGCGGTGGGCGCGGTCAGGGACGCGGTGGGACGTGGGCTCACGCGGTGGCGCGGGGCCGCGTTGCCGATCGTCCAATGTGCCCTGTCCGCGGGCCTCGCGTGGCTGGTGGCGACGCTGGTCATCGGGCACCAGCACCCGTTCTTCGCGCCGATCGCCGCGGTCGTGTGCCTCGGGGTGTCGCTGGGGCAACGGCTGCGGCGGGTCGGTGAGCTCGTCGTCGGCGTCTCCGTCGGTGTCGGGGTGGGGGACGCCCTGATCGGCTGGATCGGCAGCGGGCCGTGGCAGATCGCGCTGGTCGTCGCGCTCGCGATGTCGGCGGCGGTGTTGCTGGACGGTGGCTCGGTCATCGCGTTGCAGGCCGGGAGCAGCGCGGTGCTGGTGGCGACCCTGTTGCCGCCCAGCGCCGGCGGCGGGCTCGACCGGATGATCGACGCGCTGACCGGTGGGCTGGTGGGGCTCGCGGTGGCGGCGCTCATCCCGGCGAACCCGGTCACGGTGGCGCAACGGCAGCTCAAGGCGCTGACGAACACCCTCAGCGGTGCGTTGCGGAACCTCGCCGAGGCCCTCGGCGAGAAGGACGCGGTCAAGGCCGCCGGGGTGCTGGCCGAGTTGCGGACCAGCCAGACGACGATCGACGACTACAAGTCCGCGTTGCAGACCGGCAGTGAGATCGCGAAGATCGCGCCCATCCGGTGGCGGGCGAAGTACGAGCTCAGCAGGTACCAGACGGCGGCCGGGCCGGTGGACTACGCGATCCGCAACACGCGGGTGCTGGCGCGCAGGGTCATGGCGGCGCTCAAGGCCGAGGAGCCGATTCCGGACGGGGTGCCGGAGGTGCTCGGCCACTACGCGGACGCCGTGGACTGCCTCAAGGCCGAGCTCGAGAAGGGCAAGGAGCCCAGGCAGACGAGGGAGGCCGTGCGGGACGCCGCGCGGGATCTCACCGCGCGGCGCCTCGGCGGGGAAGGGTTCTCGTCCAAGGTCGTGCTGGCGCAGATCCGGAGTGTCGCCGTGGACCTGCTGCAGGCCACCGGGCTCAGCCGGACCGAGGCGATGGAGGCGTTGCCGCCGCTCAGCCCTCCGGCCGGTGCAAAAGCCCGTGCAGAAGAGAGTGCACCTGCTCGTGATCGCGAGGATCGGCCAGAACGCACGCCGCGCCCGTGATGGCGTACCACTCCTCCGCGCCCTCGTAGCGGACCAGTGCGCGCAGCTTCCCGTCGTCGGAAAGGTCCGTGCACAGTTCGAGGTCTCCGGTGACGACGCCGACCTCGTCGGTCATCACGCCACCGGGGCCCGCCACGAAGAGCGTGGAGAGGGACGCCATCAGCACCTTCCGAGCATGCCCGTCAGTTCGGTCTTCTCCGCCGAGTTCACGCTGAGGCTCCAGCGGTACTTGGTGTGTACCCACATCTTGGCGTAGGTGCACCAGTAGGACGTCAGCGGCGGCTTCCAGGTGGCCGGGGTCTGGTCGCCCTTGGCCTGGTTGACGTTGTCGGTCACCGCGATCAGCTGCGGGCCGGACATGTCGTTGGCGAACGACTGGCGCCGCGCGGTGGTCCACGACGACGCTCCCGACCTCCAGGCGGCCGCCAGCGGAACGATGTGGTCGATGTCCACGTCGGACGCCGCGGACCACGTCGCGCCGTCGTACGGCGAGAACCAGCGGCCCGAGGTGGCGGCGCAGCTGGAGTCGGTCACGACGTTGGTGCCGTCGCGCTTCAGCACGGCCTCACGGGTGTTGCAGGTGCCCGACTGGGTGATCCAGTGCGGGAACTTGTCGCGTGAATAGCCCGTCATCGAACCGTCCGCGCGAACGGTGAGTGCCGCCAATTCCGACTTGGCCGTGGCGGCGCTGGGGATATTAGGCGGTGTCGCGAGTGCAGGGGAAACAAAACCAAAGGTGAGAGCCGCTGCGGCAACCAAAACACCAATGGTTCGGTTAACTTTTGACATCGTCCCGACCTTCCGTGTTGGAAAGTGATCGGGACCTACCCTTGGTCACGCTATGAAATTAGGCAATGCCTTCGAGTGACACCCAAGTGAATGACAAGCGGACGGCTAGACGCCTCGGACGAGCCGCAGGTCCTCGGTGTGCCGGTACCAGGTCCACTTGTCGACCGGGCGCGGGTGCTTGTGGCCGTCCAGCACGGCGGTCGTGGGGAGGCAGCCGAGCTGGAACGCGCGCGGGCGGCTCTCCTTGACCCTGGACCCGAACAGTCGCTTGTTGACGATCCGGATCCGCAGACCCAGACCGCCCTCGGTGTCCGGCGTGCACTCGATCCGCGACGCCTGGCCGCGCAGCACGTTGTCCGCGTCGCTGTAACCAACGCCACGAACCGGTGACAACACGCCGAGTCCCATCAGCACGCCGCCGACGTCGTCGCGGACGAGCGGGACGGGATCTACGTCACCGTTCAGAGCGACGTCCAGCGCCCTCGCCGGATCGGTCGACAGCCCCCAGAGCGCGGCGACGGACGAGTCGGCGACCGGCACGAAACCGAGTGCCACCGAACCGAGTTTCTCCTTGCGCAGCAACCGCAACGCCACCGCCGCGAGGTCCGCGTCCGTGCCCGCGACGACGAGCCGGTCGGTGTCCAGGTGAGGGTCGACGTGGTCCTTGCCGGGGCGGGCAGGGACGACCTGCACACCGTCACGTTGAGTGATCATTGGCAACTGCGTGTTTCCGCAGGCCAACACGATTCCGCGCACGGTCATCTCCTGGTCTACCCTCGCTTACCGGCATTCCCTTGAACCAGTCCAAGTGCTTGGAGTTTCACATGCCGGCCGTCGTGCTGATCGGTGCCCAGTGGGGCGATGAGGGCAAGGGCAAGGCCACCGACATCCTCGGTGAGCGTGTCCAGTGGATCGTTCGCTACCAGGGCGGCAACAACGCGGGTCACACCGTCGTCCTCCCGGACGGTCAGAAGTTCGCCCTCCACCTGATCCCCTCCGGCATCCTCACGCCCGGTGTGAAGAACGTCATCGGCAACGGTGTCGTCGTCGACCCCGGCGTGCTGCTCACCGAGCTCGCGGGCCTGGAGGAGAAGGGCGTCGACACCAGCGGTCTGCTGATCTCGTCGGACGCGCACTTGATCATGCCGTACCACGTGGCCATCGACAAGGTGACCGAGCGCTACCTGGGCAAGGCGAAGATCGGCACGACCGGTCGCGGCATCGGGCCCGCCTACCAGGACAAGCTCGCCCGCGTCGGCGTGCGCGTGCAGGACCTGCTGGACGAGAAGATCCTCCGGCAGAAGGTCGAGGCGGCCCTGGACTTCAAGAACCAGGTGCTGGTCAAGGTCTACAACCGCAAGGCGCTCGACCCCGACCAGGTCGTCGACCAGGTGCTGGAGCACGGTCAGCACTTCGTGCACCGCATCGCCGACACCCGCCTGCTGCTCAACCAGGCGCTCGACCGCGACGAGATCGTGGTGCTGGAGGGCTCGCAGGGCACCCTGCTCGACGTCGACCACGGCACCTACCCGTTCGTCACGTCGTCGAACCCGACCTCGGGTGGCGCGACGGTCGGCTCCGGTGTCGGCCCGACCCGCATCAGCACCGTGATCGGCATCCTGAAGGCGTACACGACCCGCGTCGGCTCCGGTCCGTTCCCGACCGAGCTCAACGACGACCAGGGCGAGTACCTGCGCAAGCAGGGCGGCGAGTTCGGTGTCACCACCGGGCGCTCGCGGCGCACCGGCTGGTTCGACGCCGTGATCGCCCGGTACGCGAGCCGCGTCAACGGCATCACCGACTACTTCCTCACCAAGCTCGACGTCCTCTCCGGTCTCGAGAAGGTGCCGGTCTGCGTGGCGTACGAAGTGGACGGTCGCCGCGTCGACGAGATGCCGATGACCCAGACCGACGTGCACCACGCCGTCCCGGTGTACGAGGAGCTGCCGGGCTGGTTCGAGGACATCTCGCACTGCCGTTCGTTCGACGAGCTGCCGGCGAACGCCAAGGCGTACGTCGAGTACCTGGAGAGCATCATCGGCGCCCGCGTCTCGGCGATCGGGGTCGGTCCCGGCCGCGACCAGACGATCGTGCGCCACGACGTCCTCAGCTGATCGCTCGTTCCTGGGCCTCGACCAGCGCGGTCTGCGCGACCTTCAACTGGTCGAGGCCCCTGAGGAACTCCTTCGCCATCGAGCCATCGTCGAAACCCTCGTCCCGGAAGACGACGAGGCACGAGCGCGTGCCGCTTTGCAACGCGCGCAACGCCTCCGTCCAGGTCGCGGCGATCTTCGCGTCCGGTGGTGCGGGGAACTCCTCCCGCAGCACCGGACCGAGCGCCTCGCACCCGGCCGCGATCGCCGCGGGGTCCTCGGCCCGCACTCCGGCGAACACCTTGTCGTTCGCCTGGACGACGGTCATGATCCGGTCCTGGCCGCCCCCGTAGAGCCAGATGGCCAGTGCTTCGTCGGTGTCCACCGCCGCTCCCGCGGGCACCGGCGGCTGCAACGACTCCGCACTCGCCGCCGCGTGCGGCCACCACGCCGCCACCGCCACTCCCAGGCCGGCGATTCCGGCCGCCCAGACCGGCCGTGAGCCGGTGTAGCCGCCCACGCGACCGTGTCCGCCCACCAGCAGGGCCGCGAGCGTTCCCAGGACCGGCAGGACCTGGTGCGGACGCGCCGCCAGGATGCTGTCGACCTCGGCGTCGTCCAGGTGCGTCAGCCAGATCGCGGCCGTCGCGGGCAGTCCGATCAGCCACGTCGTGAGCAGCGCGCCCACCCGGTCCAGGCGGGCCACCAGCACCACGACGAGCTGGACCGCCACGACGGCCAGGATCTGCCAGGCCGTGGCGACCAACGGCGTTCCCGTGGAGCCGAACAGCACGACCGCGGCGACGGCTACCACGCCGCCGGCCACACCGGCCGGGACGGCGCCGCGGGGGAACTCTCGCCGCAGCACCAGCGGCACGAGCCACAGCAGCGCCAGCGCCACCACCGTGGGCACCCGGTTGTAGTTCATCAGGAACGGAATCGCCACGGCCTTGAGGGCGATCTCGTCGGGCAACGTCTGCGCGTAGCCGTGCAGGAGGTCCATCACCGGTGTCATGTTGTTGCGCCACAGGGCACCGGCGAGCCGGACCTCGGTGAACCAGCCCAGCAGCGTGTACGCGACCACGGCGATCGACAGGCCGAGGGACCAGCCGTGCCAACGGGTTCGCGCGAGTGTCGCGCAGTGCCCGGCCCAGATCGTCACCAGCGTCGCGGTCCCGGCCAGCGCGATCGAGCCGACGACGCTGAGCGGAGTGAGCGGGAGGAGGTTCTGCGTGTCCAGCCGGTCCGCGAGCACCAGACCGAGCCCGATCGCGAGGCCGGGCAACGCGAACGTGCCGCGCCGAGCGCCGAACGCCGCGCCGCGCCAGGCGACCAGGCCGATCAGCGCCGCCACCGGGACCGCCCAGACGATCCGCATGACCAGGAACGACTCGTTGCCCGCCCGGTACCAGGTCAGGTCGCGCAGCCCGGTGACCATGTGCCACCACGCGATCTGCACGGCGAGCGCACTGCCGAGCGTTTCCCAGAAACCCGGCCGCAGCAGGGACTTCGGGTCCCGCATGACGGCCTGGCGGCTCGCGGGCGCCGGGTGGTGGCCGAGCCAGCGACGCAGCCAGCCGGTCGCCGGCAGCAGCCGGTACGGGTCGGGGTCGCCGGTCCAGCGCACCACCAGCGCGTCGGCGTGCTTCTCGCGCGCCCGCAGCACGGCGACACGGGCGGCGAAGACCAGCAGCACCAGCACGATCACCCGCCACAGCACGCTGAAGGCGAACCAGTCGCCGGGCAACTCCGGCAGCCGCCACGGCGTGAGGGACAGCAGGAACGGGTTGAACAGCGTGAGCACGTAAGGCGCCAGCACCGCGACGGCGAAAGCGCGCCAGATCGCCAGCGTGGCGTAGGTGATCGTGACGTCGTTGCGGACGTGCGCGAGCTCGTGCAGCACGATCGCGCGGAACGTCTCAGGTTCGGTGCGGCACAACGTCACCATGCCGGCGTTGAGCGCGACGTACTTGCGGCGGTGGGTGCCGAACGCGACGCCGCCCGCGCGGGGTTTCGTAGGGTCGAGCAGGAACGTCGGAGCCTTCGCGAGCCCAGCCTCCGTGACCAGTTCGGCGAGCGGTGCGACCAGCTCCTCGGGAACGGGCGACAGGCCGCGCCGGTGCCGAAACCACGCCGGCCGCAGCAGGTAGATCAGGCACGCCACCGCGAAGAGCAGCACCAGCCCGCCGGCGAGCCACACCGCGCGGCCGCCGAGGAACGTCGCCATGCACGCGCGATAACCGTCCCATTTGGACTCGTCGGGGTCAACCTCCAGCGTCGACGTGAGGTAGAGGCCGGACCGCACCTGGCACCGGGCGTTGTCGAGCGAGGTGGCCACCGGCCACACCGACGCGTACTGACCGAAGATCTGCAACGTGGTCGCGACCGCCAGCAGCACCAGCGACGCGAACCGGAGCGTGGTGCCCGAAGGCACCCTCGGTCTCTCCCCCTCTTGATCCATGCCTGAATGTTGATCGCTGCACACCCGTGCTGTCACTCTGCCGTTGGCCTGGTTCGGTGCGGCGTGCGGCCCCTGCCCGCGCAACGCGGGTTGCTCGACGTGGACCGCACGCTCACACTCGCCGGCGTCTGATCTCTCAGCGCTTGACCTTGGCCTCGACGGCCGTGTCGGGGTTGTCCGCGAACACGCCGTCGATGCCGGTCCGGAAGAACACGTCGTACTCCTCGAAGGCCCGGCCGTACGCGGCCGGGTCGGTCGAGGACCGGAAGTCGGCGGGCAGGAACGAGTTCTCGTTGCGGAACGTCCAGGAGTGCACGGTCAGGCCGACCCGGTGCGCATCCTTGACCACCGTCGTCGGCGCCTTCAGGAACCCGTTGGCGTCACGCGGGATGATGACGTCCTTGGCCAGGCCGACGCCGTCCGCGTACGACCTGATCTCCCGCAGACCGGCCGGCGTGACCAGGTCGGCGTAGGTGCGCTTGTCGCCCGCCACGATGAAGTCGTACGGCGCGCCGGAGGCGTTGACCAGCTGCACGATCGGCACCCGCAGCGACCTGTTGAGCTCCTTGAGGTTCGCGACCTCGAACGACTGCACGTAGACCTTGGCGCTGCGGCGGTTGAGGCCGTTGCGGTTCAGCACGTCGACGAGCTTCGGCTCCAGCGCGAGACCGATCGACTGGAAGTACGTCGGGTGCTTGGTCTCCGGGTAGATGCCGATCTCGCGGTGCAGCTCGCGCGACAGGCGCTTCGAGAGGTCGATGACCTCCTGCAGCGTCGGTACCTCGAAGCGGCCGTCGTAGAGGGTGTTGCGCGGCCGGATCGCGGGGATGCGTTCCTTGGCGCGCAACGTCTTCAGCTCGGCCAGCGTGAAGTCCTCGGTGAACCAGCCGGTGATCGCGGCGCCGTCGATGACCTTGGTCTTCCTGCGGTCGGCGAACTGCGGCCTGGCCGAGACGTCCGTGGTGCCGCCGATCTCGTTCTCGTGCCGGGCGACCAGCTTGCCGTCCTTGGTGGGCACCAGGTCCGGCTCGATGAAGTCGGCGCCCATGCGTGCCGCGAGCTCGTATGCCGCGAGTGTGTGCTCCGGCCGGTACGCCGACGCGCCGCGGTGCCCGATGACGATCGGGCCCTTGTCGTCGTGTGCGGACGCGGAGGGCAGGGACGCCACCACCGCACCCGCGAACACGAGGACCACGGTGACCAGACCTCTGCGTCGAACCCTCTTGGGATGCATCGCTTGACCTCCCGTTTCGTGTTGAGAGCGCACCCAAGCATCGCAACACGAAAAGCAGGTGAACGGTTACTCACGAGACAGTGCGGCTTCCTCCAGGTCCAACTCCCGCAGCACGCGGAACAGCACCTCGTCGTCGATCTCGCCGGAGTCCCTGGCCCTGACGAACTCGTCACGTTCGGCGCTGAGCATCACCCGCCGCAGCCTCCGGTACGCGGCCGCCGGGCTCTCCTGGTCCTGGCGCCCCAGCCGTTCCCACGCGGCGTTGCCCCGGTGCTCGGCGAGCGAGCGCAGCTGGGCGCGCACGTGGTCGGGAACGTCCCCGACCTGGTCGTCCAGCCTGGTCACGGCCGCCTGAGCGGCCCGGTGCTGCACCTGGGCCTCGGCCAGCGCGTCCGTGCGGGCGTCGTCGCCCTCGAAGCCGATCTTGTTGATCAGCCAGGGCAGCGTCGTGCCCTGCAGCAGCAGGGTCGAGACCGTGACGACGAAGGCGCAGAACACGATGACGTCGCGGCCCGGCACGTTCTCCGGGATCGCGGCGGCCGCGGCGAGCGTCACCACGCCGCGCATGCCCGCCCACGCGATCACCGTCACCTGACCGACGTGCGGCTGGCGTTCGCGCTCGCGCAGGCGTTTCGACAGGTACCTCGGGATGTACGCGGCCGGGTACATCCACACGAACCTGGCCAGGATCGTCGCCAGCAGCACGGCCCCGGCGCCCAGCAGCAGGCCGGCGTCCAGGTCGACGTCGGAGACGATCGCCGACACCTGCAGTCCGATGAGCGCGAAGACGAACGACTCCAGCAGCACGTCCACCGACCTCCACACCGCCGCGTCCTGCAGCCGCGTCGAGTACTTGCCGCGCGGGGCGTTGTGCCCGATGTACAGGCCCGCGACGACGACCGCGAGCACACCGGAGACGTGCGCGACCTCCTCGGCGATCAGGTAGGCGCCGAACGGCACCAGCAGCCCCAGCGCGCTCTCCAGCACGCCCTCGCAGAGCCGCTTGCGCAGGAACCTGACCACGACGCCCACGACCAGGCCGACGGCGATGCCACCCGCCGTGACCAGCAGGAACAGCCCAACACCCTCGACCGGGTGCATGGCGGCGCCCGCCGCGGCCGCCACCGCGACCTTGAACGCCGTCAGCGCCGTCGCGTCGTTGATCAGGCTCTCGCCGACGAGCAACGTCATCGCGCGGCGCTGCAGGCCGAGCTTGCGCCCGATCGCGACGGCGGCGACGGCGTCCGGTGGCGCCACGACCGCGCCCAGGACCAGCGCCGCGGCGAACGGCAGGTCCGGGAAGACCAGGTTGGCGGTCACGCCGACGACTAACGTCGTGAACAGCACCAGCCCGACCGCGAGCAGGCCGATCGGCCGCAGGTTCGCGCGGATGTTGAGGTACGAGCTGTCCAGCGCGGCGCTGTAGAGCAGCGGCGGCAGCACCACCAGCAGGATCAGGTGCGGGTCGAGCTCGAACTCCGGCACGCCCGGGATGAACGACACCACGAGCCCGACCGCGACCAGCACCAGCGGCGCCGAGAAGTTCAGGCGCCGGGCGATGGACGTGACGACCAGCGCCCCGAGCAACAGCAGCAGAAGTTCAGGCCCGTGCATGGCGCTCATTCTGCGGAATGATGGAAGGCATGACCTGTTCGCACGTGGAGACGCTGCCCCCGTCGGTGGCGCCGGAGTCGACCGAGGGCTGTGTCGACTGCCTCGCTCTGGGTGAGCACAACTGGGCTCACCTGCGGATCTGCCTGTCCTGCGGGCACGTGGCGTGCTGCGACTCCAGTCCCGCCAAGCACGCGACCGCGCACTTCGGCTCGTCCCGGCATCCGGTCATGCGCTCGTTCGAGCCGGGCGAGGACTGGCGCTGGTGCTATGTGGACAGTGCGATCGTCTGAGCTCGGTCCTGGAGGACTTTGCAGTCCCTTTGGATTGATCCACTGCCCCTGTGATGGCCCCCACAGTACGGTTCGAGCGTGGCCAACCCGGACCTCGCCCGCATCGTCGCGGAGCACGACGAGGAGATGCCGTCGCGTTCGCTCTCACCCCGGTGGGAGCGTGCGCTGTGGATCGCCGGTCTGCTGATCGCGCTTCTTGTGCTGAAGCAGGTGTTCTTCCCGTTCGCCAAGGGAAGTCAGTACTACCTGATCATCTTCCTCGCGGTGACGCTGCCGCTGGTGTTCCTGTCCTACGGCCGCGGGCACCAGCCGCCCTGGTGGGACTGGGTGCTGGCGCTCGTCGCGTTCGTCGTCGGCGCGTATCCGCTGTTCGGTGGCTACGACGAGTTCCTCAACCGGCAGGGCCAGCTCACGACGCTGGACGTGCTCGCGGGCTCGGTGCTGCTGGTGCTGATCCTGGAGGCGTGCCGGCGCACGACCGGCTGGGTCCTTCCGCTGGTGTGCCTGGCGTTCATCGCCTACGGCTACTACGGCGGGTTCCTGCCGCCGTCGTGGTCGATCTCGCACTCCGGCGTCGACTTCCCGCAGATCATCAACGGGTTCTTCAACGACGGCAGCGGGTTCTACGGCACTCCGCTGGACGTCGCGGCCACCTACATCGTGCTGTTCACGATCTACGGTGCCGTGCTGAACGCCTCCGGCGCGGGCAAGTTCTTCGTCGACGTCAGCTTCGCCGCGTTCCGCAAGTCGCGGACCGCGCCGGGCCGCACGGCGGCGACCGCGGGCTTCCTCCTGGGCACGGTCTCCGGTTCCGGCACCGCGACGACCGTGTCGCTGGGCGCCGTGACGTGGCCGATGCTGCAGAAGGCCGGCTATCCCAAGGAGAACGCGGGCGGGCTGCTCGCGGCGTCCGGCATCGGGGCGATCCTGTCGCCGCCCACGCTCGGCGCGGCGGCGTTCATCATCGCCGAGTACCTGGAGGTCTCGTATCTGTCGGTGCTGGTCTGGGCGATCATCCCGACGTTGCTCTACTACCTGGGCATCGCGCTCGCGGTGGAGGCCGACGCGCGGCGGTTCGGTGCCCGGCCCGTCGACGTGGACGCGCCCCGGTTCTTCGACGTGCTGAAGCTCGGCTGGTACCACTTCCTGTCGCTCGGGATCATCATCGTCTTCCTGGCGATGGACATCCCGGTCTACAAGGCCGTCGTGTACGCGACGGGCGTGGCCGCGCTGTTCGCGTTGATCAACCACCGGCGTGACTGGTTCCGGCTGATCACCGACGCGCTGTCGGCCGGCGTGCGGTCGGCGTTCCCGGTGATCGCGGTCTGCGCGGCGGCCGGTGTGATCACCTCGACGATCACCAAGACCGGCCTGGGTCTGGCGCTTGCGGGAGAGTTGGTGAAGCTCGCTTCGTTGCTGACGTCCGAACCCGTTGTCGTGCTGATGCTGACCGCGGTGCTCGCGGCCGTGGCGGTGTCGGTGCTCGGCCTGGCGGTGCCGGTGACGGCGTCGTTCATCATCTCGTGGGTCGTCATCGGGCCGGCGTTGATCACCCTGGGCGTCGAGCCGGCCGAGACCGCGATGTTCATCTTCTACTACGCGGTGTTGTCCGAGGTCACGCCACCGACGGCGCTCGCGGCGGTGGCCGCCGCGGCGCTGACCGGCGGCGACGTGATGAAGACGATGTGGCAGACGTGGAAGTACACGTTGCCGGCGTTCCTCGTGCCGCTGGCGTTCGTGCTGACCGACGCGGGCTCCGCGTTGTTGCTGCGCGGGCCGTTGCTCGACTCGGTGTGGGCGTTCGGTGCGTCCGCACTGGGCGTGGCCGCCCTCGCCGTGCTGACCGGCGGCTGGTTGTTCGGTCCCGCGCGCTGGCCGGAACGGATCCTGTGCGTGCCGGCCGCGTTGTTCCTGCTCTACCTGCAGCCGTTGACGATCGCCATCGGGGCAGCGTTCCTCGTGGTGGCCGTGGCGGTACACCTGGTTACCCGTGGGAGGGTTCGTGATGCAGCTGCGTAAGTATGCGATCGGTGCGATCGCTTTGGCGCTCGTGGTTTCCGGGTGCGGTGGCAAGCGCACGCCGACGACCCCGGACGCGTCGAGTGGTGGTGGGTCCTGTGAGGCCTCGGACGGCCGGATCACGATCGCGACCGGCAACTCCGGTGGCGTGTACTTCGTGGTCGGCGGCGGTCTGGCCAAGCTGATCAGCGACAACTCGAAGCTGAAGGCGTCGTCCGCCGAGACGGGCGCGTCCGTGCAGAACATCCAGCAGCTCGTGTCCGGCACGTACGACATCGCGTTCTCGCTGGCGGACACCGCGGCGGACGCGGTGAACGGCACCGGCGCGTTCGACGGGCAGAAGCAGAAGATCGCGGCGTTGACGCGGATCTACCCGAACTACACGCAGGTGCTCGTCCGGACCGACTCCGGGATCAACTCGATCGCGGACATGAAGGGCAAGCGGATCTCCACCGGGTCGCCGAAGTCGGGCACCGAGGTGATCGCCGGCCGGCTGCTGAAGTCGGCGGGTCTCAACATCGACTCGGACGTCGCCGCGCAGCGCCTCGACCTGACCAAGACCGCGGACGGCATGAAGGACGGCAGCATCGACGGCCTGATCTGGTCGGGCGGTCTGCCGACGCCGCAGATCACGGACATCACGACGTCGATGAAGGACAAGGTGAAGTTCATCGACCTCGCCCCGATGCTGCCGGAGATGAAGAAGATCAGCCCGGTGTACGACACCGCGCCGATCCCGGCGGCGACCTACGGGGTCGCCGAAGTGTCCACGATCGTGGTGCCGAACCTGCTCCTCGTGCGCGAGGACTTCGCGGCCAACAACGCGTGCGCCGTGACCAAGCTGATCTTCGACAAGAAGGCTGACCTGGAGAAGGTTCACCCGGCCGTGAAGGACATCTCCCGCGACAAGGCCGCGGCCTCCGACCCGGTCCCGCTGCACCCTGGAGCGAAGCAGGCGCTCGGCTAAACTACGCTCAGGCATCGTGCGCGTCCTGGTCATCGGGTCTGGAGCCCGTGAGCATGCCCTTGTCCTCGCGTTGTCGCGCGACCCGCAGCTGACTGCTTTGGCGTGCGCGCCGGGCAACGCAGGCATAGCCGGGCACGCCGAGATCTGCGGTGTCGACGTCGCGGACGCCTCGGCGGTCGCGTCCCTCGCGAAGGAGTGGAAGGCCGATCTCGTCGTCATCGGCCCCGAACAACCTCTGGTTGCCGGGGCCGCCGACGCGGTCCGGGCGTTGGGAATCCCCTGCTTCGGGCCCTCGAAGGCGGCAGCCCGGATCGAGGGCTCCAAGGCGTTCGCCAAGGACGTCATGAACGCGGCGGGGGTGCCGACCGCGCACAGCGAGGTCGTGGACAACCCGGCCCGCCTGGACGCCGCCCTGGCCCGGTTCGGCCCGACCTGGGTCGTGAAGGACGACGGTCTGGCCGCGGGCAAGGGCGTCGTGGTGACCTCGGACCTGGCCGCAGCCCGCGCCCACGCCATGACGTTGCTCGACGGCGGCCACCCGGTGCTGCTGGAGTCCTTCCTGGACGGTCCGGAGGTGTCGCTGTTCTGCGTCACCGACGGCGAGACCGTCGTGCCGTTGATCCCGGCGCAGGACTTCAAGCGCGTGGGCGACGGCGACGCCGGCCCCAACACCGGCGGCATGGGTGCCTACGCGCCGCTGCCGTGGGCGCCGGAGGGCCTGGTCTCCGAGATCGTTTCGCGGTGCGTGCAGCCCGTCGTCGACGAGCTGCGTGCGCGCGAGACGCCGTTCGTGGGGCTGCTGTACGCGGGCCTGGCCCTGACGTCGTCCGGTGTGCAGGTGATCGAGTTCAACTGCCGCTTCGGCGACCCGGAGACGCAGTCCGTACTCGCGCTGCTGAAGTCGCCGATCTCTTCGTTGTTCCTGGCGGCGGCCAATGGGTCGCTGGGTTCGCTGCCGGCCCTGGAGTGGGAGAACGGCTACGCCGTCACCGTCGTCGTGGCGGCCGAGGGCTACCCGAACCTCCCGCGCACCGGTGACGTGATCACCGGCTCCGAGGCCGAGGGAGTCCTGCACGCGGGCACGCGCCGCCGTGAGGACGGCGCCGTCGTCTCCGCCGGCGGCCGCGTGCTGTCGGTCGTGGGCACCGGCAAGTCGCTGTCGAAGGCGCGCGAACGTGCCTACAAGCGCGTCGCGGACATCCACCTCACCGGCTCGCACCACCGTTCGGACATCGCCCTGAAGGCCGTCGACGGAAAGATCACACTCCCGTGAGCCTCCTGGGATGTGTGCTGGGCGGGGCCGTCGGCGACGGCCTCGGCGCGCCGATCGAGTTCTCGTCGATCGACGTGATCCGCCGTCAGCACGGCCCCGACGGCGTCGTCGACCTGCCGTCGCTGGAGATCACCGACGACACCCAGATGGTGCTCTTCACCCTGGAAGGGCTCCTGCTGGCGCGACAACACGGCGTGGACCCGCTGCTGACCGTGCGGGCCGCCTACGCGCGCTGGCTGCACACGCAGGGCGGCCCACTCGTTGCCGATGACGGCTGGCTGATGGCGGACCAGCGCCTGCACTCACGGCGGGCGCCGGGCCACACATGCATCACCGCGTTGAAACACAACGAGAAGAACAACTCGAAGGGCTGCGGCGGCGTGATGCGCGCCGCCCCCGTCGCCGTCTGGTCCACCGACGTGCGCGAGGTCTTCTCCTTGGCCGTCGGTACGGCCCAGATGACGCACCACCACCCGAGCGGCTACCTGTCGGCAGGAGCCCTGGCCGTGATCGTCCAGTCGCTGCTGGCGGGTTCGGACCTGGTGTCGGCGGTGGGAGTTGCCCGCGCCGAACTGGTCCGCTGGGACGGCCACGAGGAGCAGACCTCGTTGCTGGACAAGGTGATGGGCCTCGGCCCGCTGACCCCGGAGGAGATCGAGGCCGAACTGGGCGGCGGCTGGGTGGGCGAAGAAGCCCTGGCCATCGGCCTGCACGCCGCACTGGTCGCGCCCGACTTCCCCACGGCCCTGCGCATCGCCGTCAACCACTCGGGAGACAGCGACTCGACCGGCTCGATCTGCGGCAACATCCTGGGCGCCCGCGACGGCGTTGCCGTGATCCCTCAGTCGTGGCTTTCCGTTCTGGAACTCCGCGACGTGATGGAACGCCTAGTCCTCAGCTGGTGACAGGAATCCACAACTCGGCCGTGGCCGTGTCACCGTCGATCTCCGTGCGCAACATCGACGGCCCCTCAACACTCTCGTAGCTGGTGGACGGGAACCACTGCGTGTACACATCCCGCCACATGTACTGGATGGTCTCCGGATACGGCCCCTCAGCCGTGAACACCGCCCACGTGTTCTTGGGCACGACAAGGGTTTCCATGTCCTCCGGCGCCTCCTGGCTGGTCACCACCCCCTGGAAGTAGTCGAGCAGGGCGCCCTCCTCGACACCCTCCTGGTTGAACGTGAGGGCCAGCATCCCCGCCGGTTCCCCATCACTCAACGCCTTCATCCTGTCGAGCGTCGGCATCCCGATGCCCTTGACGAACTCGACGATCGCGGGGTTCATCCCCAGGTGCACCAACGGCACCCGCGTCCCCCTGCCGACCACCTGGAACGCTTCCTTCTCGACGATCCGGTACTCCATGCTCGTACTCCCCTCGACAACCAGTCTGAACGTGAGAATCGGCTGCGACTGCAACGCTTTCTTCGTGGCCCGCGCCTCTTGCGGACCGATCTTGTGCATGGCCTTGAAGGCGCGGGCAAAGGCCTCGTTGGACCCGTACCCCCACCGCACGGCGATGTCGAGCAACGAACTCTGTCCACTAAGGACCTCGTTCGCCGCCTTCGTCAGCCGCCGGCGCCTGATGTACTCGCTGAGCGGAATCCCGGCGAGCGCACTGAAGAGCCTTCTCAGGTGGTACTCACTCGTGCCCGCGATCCGTGCGAGCAGCTTGACGTCCACCTCGCCTTCGAGGTCTTCCTCGATGCGGGCCATGGCCTCGTTGAGTCGTTCCAGCACGTCCACAACGCTATTGGTGTTGGAGGGTCGGCACCCGACTTCTCGTGCCCTATCCGATCGCCTCGCGCACCTCGTCCACCACCCGCTTGGCGATCGGCGTGAAGACCTCGTTGTACTTCCTGGGGTCGTCCGGTGCCCAGTCGCCGTATCCGGTCAGCCGCACCTGCGTGCGTCCCGCGACGAAGGACATCGTCGGTGAGTCGCCCACCAGGAAGCTGCAGGCCGCGTGGTCACCGATCGTCTCCTCGGTCAGGACGGCCTCACCGGTGATGGCACGGGACGGGGAGTTCGGGTTGCAGTCCTGCGCGTCCTTCACCGCCATGTCCGCGTCGCGATAAGTCCGCAGTTCGACCTTCAACGCCTTGCCCTCACTGCGTTTTTTGGCGTTGAACCATTCCGGGGACAGGCGTCGGCAGTTTTGCTGGTTCGAGTAGAAATACCGCGTCTCGTTCTTGTCGGTGACGAACTTCTCCAGGCTCTCAGGCACGCGGAAGTCGGCCTCGACCAGGCCGGAGTCCTTGTCCTGGGCGAGCTCCTGGAAAAGTTCGGCACTGAGCACGTCGCACGCGTTCGGCATACCCTCGTAGCGGCCGGTGTGCACGTGAGTGCTCCGCCCCTGCGGCCCCTTGGCGAAGTTCTCCGCGACTCGCTCCACCAGCTTGACGAATGTCCCGCGGTAGTCGGTGACGTCCTTGTTGTCCGCCATCGTCCTGGCACCCAACGTCGCCTGAACCTTGCTGTCGGCGCTGACGATGCGGGCGTGGAAGCTGTCCGGTTTGGTGCCGGGCGCCAGGTAGGCCTGCACACCGGCAACGGGCAATGCGGTCTCGTCCTTGTCGGGGCCCTTGTCGCGGTACAGGCCGTGGAACGGCGTCTGCCGCACCGTCAACGTGAACCTCGCGATCTCTTTGTCGTTCATGGGGCTCGTAGAGGCAAGACGAGATCGGATCGCCGACCTGGTTCTTCACCGTCGCCTCCGCCACCGGAACCGACCGCGGCACATAGGTCTGGCTGCGCCACCCGTGTGCGGCGGCCTTGAACCCGAGCTCCTCGATCAGCGTCGCGGGCATCATCGTGCAGGCGTCGAACACCGCCACGTCCCCGTACTTGACCACCTCGGACTCGACCTGCTGCACGACGACGCTGTCCTCGGTCGGCTCGGGCGCCTGCGTCACCTAGTTCTCGTCACTCCTGATCAGGACCGCCGCCGTGACACCGCCACCGACCACAATGATCGCCGCGAAGATCGCACCGATGATCAACCCGGTCCGCTTCTTCTCCGGTGGTCGTGGCGGGTGCTGCTGAAAGGGATATGGCCCTTGGTACGGGAAGGGCTGCTGTGGTCGGTTCACGCGTTCCCCCAGAAGGTCGCGAAATGAAGGGTCGGCAACGAGGTGCTGTCAGTCGGTTGGCGCGGCCGGACGCATCCAGGACCGCTCCGTCTGCTCCTCGTGCATGTCGCGCAGGGCATCGCTGAGCAGGTCGCGACACTTGATCATGGCTTCCTCGGTCATTCCGAGGCTCACCTCGAAGGAGCCGAAGAAAGTGATCTCTCCGTGCCGATCGGCAGGCTTAACCTTCAGGTTGATCCGACTCCTGTCGTCCAGCGCCGCCCACATCCCGCCGCGAACGAACCCAGATTCCATGACACGCCTCCGGCTTGTTGTGGTTTGACTCGAAACGAACGGTAGACTACGTCCGTAGTTTTGAGGGAGTGCTCGGGAGAGTGAAACTACGTTCGTAGTATGAGGTGGGTGTGCAATGGCCGGCCGACAGCTCAACACCGAGCACGTCCAGGTGGCGGCAACGCTCAAGCGCATGCGCGAGCAGGCCAAGATCGCCCGTGACGAGGCCGCGGCGGTGTTGGGGTGCACGGCGTCGAAGATCGGCGACCTGGAGACCGGCCGGTCCAAACCCAAGCCCCAGGAACTGGAACGACTGCTCGACCACTACGGCATCCCCGTCGGCGAGCGCGACGAGCTGGTGCGGTTCGCGCGCGAGTCGCGTGGACGGCGACCCCGCGGCTCGCACATGGCCTCCGTGATCCCGGCCCATCATCGGCGCGCGGTCGACCTCGAAGCCCAAGCCCTCTCATCGATCTTCTGCTCAGCCGAGCTTATTCCCGGACTGTTGCAGACACGCGGTTACGCCGAAGCGATCTTGACTTGGAGCCGCGAGAACGAGCCAGAGGAAGTGGCGAGACTGCTGCAGTTGCGGATGGAGCGGGCTGCTGTCCTCACCCGGACCGACCGGCCGCCGCTGCGCTACTGGTGCATTCTCGGTGAGGCCGCACTGCGAGCCAAGGTGGGCGGTGCCGACGTGATGGCTGAGCAGGTAGCGCATCTGGCGGAACTCAACGCCAGCATGGAGAACGTCGTGATTCAGGTACTGCCGCTGGGCTCCGGCGCGCACGGTTTCCTTGGGATGACAGTGACGCTGCATCGCTTCCAGGTTCCGGCTCCGGACATGCTCCTTGTGGAGGGTTACGGCCGCGAGATCGTGCGGGACAATCCCGTTGAGGTCGCACGTGCGACACAGCATCTGGACCTGCTGAAGGCAGCTGCACTCGGCCTGAGCGAAAGCACGGAGTTCCTTTGGCGGGTCCACCAGGAGCTCGGAGTGGACTAGTCGATGCCGTTGAAGATCAACGAGTGGTTCGTGCCGCGTCGCACCTCCAACAGCAACACGTGTGTGGAGACCAAGTTCACGGCAGAGGGGGTGCACGTTCGCAACAACCTCCGTCCTGACGCAGGTATGGCCGTCTTCACCCACGAGGAGTGGGTGGTGTTCGTCGCTGGGGTCAAGGACGGCGACTACGACCTCTGAGCCCGGCGGGAACCATCTACGGGCAGTCTTCGTCCAACCACAGGTCTCTCTTACTCAGACGTTGGTAGCCTGCGAAGCGGGACCGAACCGTTACCAACCGTACGGGGGTAGGACGTCGTGACACAGGAGAACGCGGGGGCGGATGCCGTTCTCGGTGCCGCTGCCGGGCTGGCCGGGGGTGCGGTCGCGGGGGCGGTTGCAACGTTCAAGGCCGCGTCGTCGTTGATGGACAGAATCTCGTCGGGACCATCGACCCAGCAGTTCCGCGTCGACAAGGACACCGTCTTGAAGGCTGGCACGGTGATCCACGACCAGTGGAAAGAGCTTGAACGCGCATACAAGAAGCATGTGCCTCTACTGCGGATTCCGACCTCCGACGACCAGGTCACCGCAGATGTCGTTGAAGCCTGGAATGACCGACTCGTCTACCACACGGACTCCTATGCCGAGCGGATCAAGCGCTACATGGAGACTTTGGAGAACCTCTCGGACCAGCTGAAGGCGTCGGCACAGCAGTATGGGTTCAACGAAGAAGAGATCTCCGCTGCGTTTAGGCCGAAAGAGTGACAATGCGTATTTCGAAGCTGGTCGCCGTGGTCGCTGTGGCGGTGATGGTATCGGCCTGCACGACCACCGGCGAGACCGGAAACCCGACCACCGCAGCGCCGTCGAGCAGTTCCTCCGGTGAAGGTTCTGGTGACGAGATGCCCACTCGTCCGGCCAGTATCAAGCTGGATTCGGTCGACACCTGCAAGTTGCTGACCGAAGATCAGATGAAGCAGATCGAGGCTCCTGTCGCCAGGCCCGAGCAGCTCAGTCTGGTGAAAGGGCAGCAATCGCCGAGCTGTGACTACAGTGGTGACGGCGGTTTCGGTTATCAGGTTGGTGCGGTCACCCATAAAGGTGTTTCCTATTGGCTTCAGGGTGGCGGCAACGTTGACGCGAAGGTGATCAAGGTTGCCGATTACGGTGCGGTCGAGGTCAAGCTGAAAGGCGGTTCGGGTTTCGATTGCTCTGTGGCAATCGACGTGGCCGATGGTCAGCAGTTGATGGTCAGCTACATTCCAACCACGACCAAGGAAAAAGACCAATCCGCCCTGTGTGGCAAGGCTGAGAAGGCCGCCGAACTCGCGCTCGCGACGCTCAAGACATTGAACTGAGGGGGAGTCATGTCGGGCTATAAGCAGCTCAATGACTGGAACTTCGAAGGCTGGTCCAACCAGGCTCTGGCGGACGAGGTTCAGAAGCTCTCGAGCAGCACGGTCGCGTCGGATTTCAGCGAAGCGTCTAACGCGCTACGCACGCTGGCCGGCACTCTTGAGTCCATCGACCAGACGATCCGCGACCAGCTCAAGGAACTCAAGATTGACTGGGGCGGCGCTGCCGGCGAGAAGAGTCACGAGAAGACGGATGTCGTGGCCGCTGGCATCGACGACAGCAGCCAAGCATCGCAGCAGAACTCGCAGGCGATGACGCAACAGGGCGAGAGCACCAGTTCCGCTCGCCACAGCACACCCAGCTCGCAGGACCTTCGCGGCGACACCGAACAGAACTTCGGAGACAAGGTCGCCGGTTTCGTCGGCATCGAGACTGATCACGCCGCTGAGGTCGAGGCCACCAACAAGGCTCGTCAGCAGGCGATCGACGCCCTGAACGGCTACACCTCGAACAGCCAGGGCGCGTTGGACGGGTTCCGTCCGCCGAGCCAGGCTCCGGACATCGTGGTCGCCAGCGGCGCCGTCTCCACCTCGGTCGGCCCGGCCGTCACCCCGCCCGCGGGAGGCGTTCCCGGCATCCAGGGTGGCACCCCCGGCTTCTCCGGTTCGCCCGTCGGCCCCGGCTCACCCGGCAGCCCGGTCGGCCCCATCCCCAGCACTCCCGGCAACAGCACCGGCATCCTTCCCGGCACCACCACGCCGAACCCGACTGCGAGCGGCCCCGGCCTGCCCAAGCCGTTCGGCGTTCCGCCGATCGGCCTGACTGCCGCGGCGGCTGCGGCTGCTGCGGCGACCGGTGCCGCGGGTGGCGCGCGTGCGGCGCAGGTCGTTGGTGGTGGGCGTGGGCCCAGCCAGGCGCCGAAGACGCCTATCGCGCCTGCCGGGCCGAAGGGTGCGCCCAGCACCATCGGTGGCGGCAAAGCCGGTGGCGGTGGTGCGGGTGGTCCCGGTGCCGGTGCGCCTGGTGCTACCGGTGCCGCTGCCAAGGGTGTGGTCACGCCTGGTGGCGCCGCTGGTGTCGGGCCTGAGGCGAACCGGGCCGCTGCGGCTGCCGCCGGCAAGGGTGGTGTGGCCGGCAAGGGGGCCGGTCCGCTCATGTCGCCCGCGGCCGGTGCGGCGAGGGGTGAAGGCGAGGAGGACGGCGAGCACGTGCGCAAGTACGGCGTCGACTCCGACGACGTGTTCGGTGACGATCGCATGGTGGTGCAGTCCGTCATCGGCGAAGAACCGAAGGACAAGTAGATCCCTTGAGCTCACCAGGTTCTGTGGTTCTGTCCACAGTGGAGTTCGCCGTGGTCTGGGAGGCGCAACGCCTCCCGGCCGCCCACGTCGCGCTCGACACGCGGATTCCCTCCATCACCCACACCGAGAAGGCCGAGGTGGTGAAGCGGGCCTGGGAGTCGCTCGAGTCACGCGGCCTGGCCGGCAACGGCCGGGTCGTGCCCGAGCTCGCGGACGGGTTCGCGTTGCTCGCGAACCCGCAGGTCTCGATCGACCTGTGGATCTGGGCCGACCGGCAGATCAGCGGGCTCGCCGCGGCGATCGGGGACGAGGCGATCCTGGCGGTGCAGGACCGCGACGAGATGTGGTTGATCGAGGCCCGCGGCACCGCGCTCGCCGAGGCCGCGGTGTCGGTCGCCGGTGAGATGCCCGCCGGGTTCGGGCGTTCGATCAGCTTGCCGTACGACGAGCTGGTGGCGGCAGCCAAGGACGTCGGGCAGGACGCGCAACGGATGATCACCACGCTGGAGCGGCAGGGGATGCGGCTCGGTGACGCCCAGGAGCTCGCCGGGATGCTCGACGGCATGTCCACGCGCGGTCAGTTCGGCGTGCAGCGCAACGGGCGGCGCGCGGGCCGCGTGATCTCGTTCCACGACACGCACAACGGGCGTTATCTCCGCCAGCTCAAGCCGAGCAGCGACGGGCGCAATTGGTGCACCATCACCCCCGTCGACAACCACCGCCTCGCGGGCTCCATCTGGGAGCTCCTGCAAGAGGTCTGACCGCGGAACGCCCTTCCGTGCCCGCCCGTCGAAGTGGCGGGCACGGGTCATCTCGAAAGAGCGAATTGACGCCCTGCCCGGTGCAATTCGTTCTAAAGTCTTCGAGTAGACGTTGAGGGGGTTAGGCGCGCATGGCTGTGACGAAGTACAACACCGAAGCCATGGAACAGTGCCGCACCACCGTGAGCAGTCAAGCCGGACAATTCGGCGCGATCGGTGACGGCTTTTCCAACCAGTACGGCAATCCGGACATTTTCGGGAAACTCAGCGCATCCGGCACTATCTCGGGCGCGGTGACCGCAATGGATCAGGCGGGCACGCAGGAGTTCGAGTCGGCGGAGAAAGTCCTGCGCAAGGTCGAAGGCGCGCTCGACGCGATCCAGACCAACCTCGCAAGTGTCGAGGAAGCCAACAAGAACTCCATGAGGGCGGTGTGACGTGAGCGCGATGGACGAGGTCGCGGCGTTGCCCGGCGGTGCGGAACTGGCCGCGCTCGCGGACAAGGTCGAGACCGCGCAACCGCAGGCCGTGCGCGACATCGCGAACCGCTGGAAGCAGGCGGCGGGCAAGTGCGGTGACCAGACGAACGCCCTGCAGAGGTCCGTCACACAGCTCGACGGCGCCTGGGAGGGCAAGTCCTCGGACGGCTTCGTCGCCTACATGGGCAACGTGACGAAGTGCGGCACCTCGATGACCGACGCGCTCAACGGCGCCGCGACCGACCTGGAGGCGGCCGCGAACGCGTTGGAAACCGCGAAGTCCTCGATGAGCCGCATCTGCGAGAACCTCCTGAGCCGCGCCCGTCAGACGCGCCGGCAGCTCCGCAACCAGCCGCAGGAGGACGTCGACAGCGTCATCCGCAGCTACTGCGCCGAGGCTCTCGGCGACGCGAAACCCGTTATCTCCCAGGCAGAAAGCGCCTTGAACGCCGCCGCAGGCACCTTGAAAGGCCGCCCCGGCGCGCTGGCGCCGAAGTTCTCGTCGCTGGAAGACCCGAACACCCAGTCGTTCACCCCGGCCCCCGGCAAGCCGGTCGAGTGGGCGCCGACCCCACCGCCCGACGACTCGACCAAGACTTCGTCCACATCGGACTCGCCGCGGCCCAAGCCCGTCGCCACCGACCACGGTGGTGGAGGCGGTGGCAGCGCTTCCGGTGGCGGAGGTGGTGGTGGCGGAGGCGTGGGCGGTCTCGGCTCCAGCGGCGGGCCGCCGTCGGGCAGTCCGCCTCCTGGCAACGTCGAGGAGTGGATCCGTGAAGCCATCAAGATCCTCCAGGCGAACGGCATCCCGGTCACCGACGAGAACATCGACGAGATCTGGAAGATCATCGAAAAGGAGTCGAGCGGCAACCCGCACGCCATCAACCTCTGGGATTCCAACGCCCAGAAGGGCACGCCCTCCAAGGGTTTGATGCAGTGCATCGACTCGACGTTCAACGCCCACAAGCTGCCTGGGCACGACGACATCTGGAACCCGGTCGACAACATCGTCGCCGGCGTCCGTTACACGTTCTCGCGCTACGGCGGCTTCGAAGGCCACCCCGGCCTGAAGGCGATGTCCCAGGGCGGCGGTTACCAAGGGTATTAGCGACGCACGATTGGGTGGTCTTTGTCCGGAACCCGGCGCTTCTCCGTCTGTTGTTCAGTGACGGAAATGTGCCGGGTTTTGGTTATCCACACCCACACGGGCGCCGTGGCCGCCGCGTCTCCCGCCCGACTGTCACACCGCGCCCCCGCGCCCTGCTCGCTGAGCCCCGCGCCCTACTCGCCGCCCCGCCTGCCAGGCAACCAGTGCCGTCCGTCACGCCGCTCGCCCGCACAACGGCGAGTTAGCCTGGCGGCATGCTGACCGTGGCCGCCCGCGCCGACGTCCCGCCCTTCCACGTCATGGACGTGCTGTCCGCCGCCGCGCGGAGGCAGCGGACGCACGGGGACGTGATCTCCCTGGCTGCCGGGCAGCCGTCGAGCCCGGCGCCGCGGCCGGTGCGCGAGGCCGCGGCCAGGGCGCTGGGTGAGCAGGCGTTGGGGTACACCGAGCAGCTGGGGATTCCTGAGCTGCGGGGTGCCATCGCGGGGCACTACCAGCGGCAGTACAGCCTGGATGTGTCGCCGGACGACGTGGTGGTGACGACCGGGTCGTCGGGGGCCTTCACGCTGGCCTTCCTCGCCGCTTTCGACGCCGGGGATCGCGTCGCGTTGGCGCGGCCCGGGTATCCGGCCTACCGCAACATCCTGAAGGCGTTGGGGTGTGAGGTCGTCGAGTTGCCGTGTGGGCCGGAGACGCGGTTCCAGCCGACGGTCGAGATGCTCGATCCTGGGCTCAAGGGCGTGATCGTGGCCAGCCCGGCGAACCCGACCGGGACCGTTGCGAACGTCGAGCCGATTGCGCGGTGGTGTGCGGACAACGGGGTGCAGCTGGTCAGCGACGAGATCTACCACGGGATCAGTTACGGGGAGCCCCTGCGGTGTGCTTGGGAGTACAGCAGGGATGCGATCGTCGTGAACTCGTTCTCCAAGGCGTTCGCGATGACCGGGTGGCGGCTCGGGTGGATGTTGTTGCCGGAACGGCTGCGCAGGGCCGTGGACTGCCTGACGGGCAACTTCACGCTGTGCCCGCCCGCGTTGGCGCAGTACGCGGCGGTCGAGGCGTTCAGTGACGAGGCTTACGCCGAGACGGCGCGGCACCTCGAGCGGTACCGGGTGAATCGCGATCTGCTGCTCGAGGGGTTGACGGACCTCGGGATCGGCAAGCTGGCGCCGGCGGACGGGGCGTTCTACGTGTACGCCGACGTCAGGCACCTGACGGACGACTCGATGGGGTTCTGCCGGAGGTTCCTGGACGACGCCGGGGTCGCGATCGTGCCCGGCGTCGACTTCGACCCGGTGGACGGGCACCACTTCGTGCGGATGTCGTTCGCGGGAGCCACGCAGGACATCGAGGAGGCCCTGCGACGGCTCAAGGCCTGGCTCTGAGCCGGACAACGCCAAAACAACGAGCAGCGCAACAAACCGGGCCTCCCGGACGTTCACCCAGCAGGAGGGGAGGTCCTATGTGGGCGATCATCGGGTGGCTGGTGGCGATCTGGATCGTGCTGGCCGTCGTCGGGGCCGTCGTGAAAGGCCTGTTCTGGCTCGCTGTGATTGGAGGACTACTCCTCGCAGGCACAGCGGCTTACGGTGCGATCAAATCCAGGCGCTGACCCCTGGATAAATGAGAACGGACCGCTCACCATGGGGCGGTGTTGCTAGCCAACGAGGCGCGCCTCGAACGGTGGGAGCGAAAGGTCGAGTGGCCGTTGACGGCACTCGCCGTGGTGTTCCTCGCCGCCTACGCCTGGCAGGTCTTCGACGACCACGGGGTGATGCACCTCCCGTTGGAGATCGTGTTGTGGCTGGTCTGGGCGGTGTTCGCGGCCGACTACATCACGAGGCTGACGCTCGCGCAGAACAAGCTGAGGTTTCTCAGAACGCACATCTTCGATCTTGCCGCTGTCGTTCTGCCGATGGTGCGGCAGCTGCGGGTTCTCCGACTGATCACCGTCATCACGTTGCTGAACAAGAAGTTCCAGCACAAGATCAGGCAACGGGTCATCATTTACGTGGCCGGCGTGACAATCCTCGTCGCGTTTTGCGCGAGCCTTGCCGTGCTGGACGCCGAAAGGCACGCGGAAAACGCCACCATCACCACGTTCGGCGACGCGTTGTGGTGGACGATGACCACCATGTCGACGGTCGGGTACGGCGACCGCTACCCCGTCACCGGCGAGGGGCGGCTGGTGGCGGGGTTGCTCATGGTCGGCGGCATCGCGCTGCTCGGTGTCATCACCGGCACGATCGCCAGCTGGCTCGTCGAGAAGCTGCGCGGCGTCGAGGAGGCCGAGCTCGAGACCGTGCAGGAGCTGCGGAACCTACGCGCCGAGATCGCGGAACTCCGTGCGGAGCTCGGCGCGCGCGGCCAGGGCTGACGTCCACAGCCGTGCGTCCCAGCCGGCGGCCAGCGCGCCGTCCACGTTGGGCCGGCGGTCATCGAAGAAGATCACGTCCGACGAACCGATGACGGTCTCGACGTGCTTCCAGATCGCCGCGTCCGGCTTCGCGTAGCCGAGGTCGCCGGAGAAGACCAGGTGCTTGAAGTGCTTGGCCCACGGCACCTTCTCGGCCAGCCGCGAGAACGTCACGGGCGCGTTCGACAGCAACGCCAGCGGCACGCCCAGGGCCGCCAGGTCCTCGATCAGCGTCACGGTCTCCACGACCGGATCGTCCAGCCAGCCGGCGTTGTCCAGCGCGGTCAGCTCGCGCACGGCGGCGGAGTCGAACGAGAGCCCCAGGGACGACCCGATCGACGCCCAGTACTCGGCGTCGGAGCAACCGCGGTCGTAGGCGTCACGGTCCCAGTACGCGGCCTCGAAGGACTCCAGCGAGACCCCGAGCCGGGCAGCCAGCGCCGGCAGCGCCGGGTTGCGCTGACTGATGACCTCGCCGAAGTCGAACACGATCCAGCGCATCTCAGACTCCCTCTTCCACGCGGCGCAGCACCTCGGCGATGCCGGACGAGTCCACGTCGCCGTGCGTCACGAACCGGACTTTGCCCGACATCGGGCTGGCGAGAATCCCCGCCTCCCGCAACGACAACAGCGTCTTGTCGAGGTCCGGCACCGACGCCAGCACGATGTTCGTCGCCGGCTCCCCGACCTCCCAGCCCAGCGACCGCAGCCCGGACGCCAGAGCGGCGGCGTTCGCGTGGTCGTCCGCCAGCCGGGAGATCCGGTCCAGCGCGACCAGGCCGGCGGCGGCCAGCACGCCACCCTGCCGCACCCCGCCGCCGAGCATCTTCCGCACGCGCCGCGCCTCGACGACGAACGAGGCGGACCCCGCCACGACCGACCCGACCGGCGCGCCGAGGCCCTTCGACAGGCACACCTGCACCGTGTCCACCCCGGCGGCCAGGACCGAGGGCGCGACCCCGAGAGCGGCGGACGCGTTCCACAACCGGGCACCGTCCAGGTGCACCGCCAGACCAGCCGACCGGGCGGCCGCGACCAGCGAGTCGTGCACCGGCGGCGTGGTCACCGTGCCACCGGCCGCGTTGTGCGTGTTCTCCAGGCACAACAACGTGGTGCGCAACCCGTAGTAGGGAGACTCACCACCGGCGGCGGCGGTCACCGCCTCGGGCGACACGACGGGAAGCGCGTGCGGCATCCCGCCCGCCAGCCACGCGGCGGTCCCGAGCTCGGCGTCCAGCACGTGCGCGCCGAGAGGCGCCAGGAACCGGTCGCCGCGCGAAAGGTGCAGGTACAGGGCGATCAGGTTGCCCATCGACCCGGACGGCACCCACAGCGCCGCCTCGACGCCGAGCAGCCCGGCGACGCGTTCCTCCAGGGCCGCCATCGTCGGGTCGTGGTCCAGCACGTCGTCGCCGACCTCGGCCGACGCCATCGCGCGGCGCATCTCCTCGTCCGGCTGGGTGACGGTGTCCGAGCGCAGGTCAATGGGTGTCACGCCCCGATCACATCACATCGGATGAACGACCGAGGCATTGGCTGGGGCGACGCGTCAGTCGATCACCTGTTCGATAGACTCCTGGTGTGGCTGAGTTGGTCCGTGCCTATCGGTACGCGCTGGAGCCCACGGCAGAGCAGGATGCCGCGTTGCGGTCGCATTGCGGCGGGCAGCGGTTCGCCTACAACTGGGGTTTGGCGCTGGTGAAGGCCAATGCGGACCAGCGAGGTGCCGAACGTTCATACGGCGTGGAGGCTGATCAGCTCACAGCGCCGCTGAACTGGTCTGCCTACAGCCTGCGTAAGTACTGGAACCAGGCCAAGGATGAGGTCGCGCCATGGTGGTCAGAGAACTCAAAGGAGGCCTATTCGTCAGGTTTGGCGAATCTGGCTGCCGCGTTGCGCAACTGGGATAGGTCCAGGAGCGGCACGTGCAAGAGATCCAAACTGGGATTCCCCAGGTTCAAGAGCAGACGGTCGGTGTTGTCGTGCCGGTTCACCACCGGGGCGTTCGGGCTCGCTGACCACGATCGCAGGCATGTGAAGCTGCCTCGGATCGGTGTCGTGCGCACCCATGAGTCCACCCGCAAACTCGCCAGGCGTGTCGAGCGGGGGACGGCCCGCATCCGCTCCGCGACCGTGTCGCTCCGGCAAGGCCGGTGGCATGTGTCGCTCTCCGTCGAGATCCGGCAATCCGACCCGGTGTTCGCCCAGACTGAGCCCGTCGTGGGCGTCGATCTCGGCCTGAAGGTCCTTGCTGTGATGTCCACCGGCGAGACGGTGTCCAACCCGAAGCACCTGGAATCGGCGCAGCGAGCACTGCGCCGATTCCAACGCCAAGCGGCGCGTCGGAACGGGCCGGACAGGAGCACAGGACGAACGCCGTCGCAACGGTGGTGTAAGTCCCGATCCCGTGTCGCGCGACTACACGCACACGTGGCGAATGCGCGCCGGGACGGCCTGCACAAGTTCACCACCCGCCTTGTTCGCGCCTGTGGCACGGTGGTGATCGAGGACCTCAACGTCGCCGGCATGCTGCGCAACCGCACGCTCGCTCGCCACATCGCCGGGGCAGGCCTGGCTGAGCTTCGCCGCCAGGTCGAATACAAGACCACCTGGGCGGGTGTGCGCCTGCACATCGCCGACCGCTGGTTTCCCAGTTCCAAGACTTGTTCGGGCTGTGGCGCGGTGAAAGCCAAGCTGCGCCTGTCCGAGCGGACGTATCACTGTCAGGCGTGCGGGCTGGTCCTGGATCGAGATCTCAACGCCGCACGCAACCTGGCCGCTCTCGTTGAGGGCACGTCTTCGGTGAGTTGCACCGTGACGGTAAACGAGCCCGACGGAAACCTATGTAAGTCGTCGCCTCGCGGCGCAGCAGGTACTGCCACGGGAAGGCCCTTGAGGTCAACGCCGCGCCGCGAGGCGACGGCTCAGGACACGTTTTATACGCTTCCTGAACGGTGATGTAGCTCTCCTTGGCGGTTCGTGCAACCGTTGGTGCCCCACCTTCCGTCCAGTCAGTGCAACTCGAGGAACGAGCGGAGAGCAGTCCGCGTGGATCAGCGCGACGAGCAGGAGTTCGCGGAGTACTTCGTGGCTCGCCGTGAGGCCGTGCGCCGAACGGCATACCTGCTGTGCGGCGACTGGCACCGCGCTGACGACTTCGCGCAGACGGCGTTCGTGGCGGTGCACAGGAGGTGGCGGAAGATCCGGGACAAGCAGGCTCTCGACGCCTACGTCCGGCGCACCGTCGTGCGTGCGGTGATCGACGAGTCGCGTCGTCCGTGGCGGCGCGAGAAGTTCACCGACGAGATGCCCGAACCGCCGGCGACGGACACCGAGGTCGGCGAGACGGTCGCGACGCGCGAGGCGTTGCTGAAGGGCCTGCGCAGAGTCCCGCCGCGGCAACGGGCCGTGCTCGTGCTGAGGTTCCTCGAGGGCCTCGACGTGACGGCCACGGCCGAGACGCTGAAATGCTCGGAAGGAACTGTCAAAAGTCAGACCGCCCGGGGGCTGACCGCGTTGCGGGAAGCTCTGGGTGACGCCATCGACGACCTGCGACCGGCGTCGTGACCAGCGAGAGGAGGACGTAGATGGACGAGCGGAAGCTCGCGGACCTGTTCCGCGACGCGGCACACGACGCACCACCGGCGTCCTTCGACGCGGGCGACGTCCGGACGGCCTCGCTCCGCGCCACGCGGCGCAGGCGCAACTCGATCGCCGCCGGCACCACCCTGGTCGTGGTGCTCGGTTTCGGCGGTGTGCTGGCGGGTACGAACTCGGCAGGCCGCGACGACGGCACCGCGACCAGCGCGGGTGCTGGGCAGCAGGAGAACGACACGGCACAATCGCCGATGACCCTGATGGAGGCCCAGCCTCCGAACAAGGACTTCCCTGGCGACAGCTCGTCCACGCAGGGGGACGCGCAGCCGCCGGGAAGCACTGGCCCTTCGGTCAGTGATCGCGCAGTGCAGGGCTGCGCAGGTGTGGACCGAGAGCTCGCCGACGCCCTCGCCGTCGAGCTTTCGGTTCCACCGGACTTCGCGGTGCCGCCGACGCGGAGCTGTTCGCCCGACTCCCGCGCGGCCGCGTTCAAGATCGACGGGCTGACGATCACCGCGATCGTCACGCCGCAGTCGTTCGACGCGCCCGCCGGTGCGGAGAAGGCGAGGACCGCCCAGGGCCAGGACCTCTACGTGTTCACCGAGGGCGACGGCGAGCTGAAAGGCCAGGCCAAGCGGTTCGCGGACGCACTGGCCCCCCGGTTCTGATCGTCCGCCCAGTACCCTGGCGCGACTATGACGGCAGCAACCCCCAAGGGTGAGCGCAGGCGGCAGGCGCTCGTGGAGGCCGCGTCCGAACTGCTCGTGGAGGGCGGGTTCGACGCGGTCCGGCACCGCGCGGTCGCCGAACGCGCAGGTCTGCCGCTCGCGTCGACCACGTACTACTTCGACTCGCTCGACGAGCTGATCACCGCCGCGGTCGAGTTGCACGGCCGCACCGAGCTCGCGAGCTGCCGCGAACGCCTGGCGACGATCTCGGACCAGCTGTCCGACGCCGACGTGCTGGTCGAGCTGGTCCTCGACCTGTTGGTCGGCCAGGACGTCACCGACACCGAGACGATGCTGCTGCGTTACGAACGTCTCGTCGCGACCGGCCGCCGCCCGTACCTGCGCCCGTTGATGCACGTGCTGTCCACCGAGCTGCACGAGCTGATCGCCGACATCTTCGCCAGGTCCGGCCGCGACATCACGCCCGACCGGGTCGAGGAGCTGATCGCGCTGGTCGACGGCACGATGGTGAACGCGTTCATCGAGCTGAAGCCGGACCCGCGCGGTGTCGCGGCCAGGATGCTCCGTTCGGCTCTTTCGCGTCACGCGTGATGCAACCTCGCGTTCCCCTGATGCGTTCCCCTGGTTGAGGACGCGAGAGGGGATCGCATGCGCAAGGCCGATGAGCAGGGCTTTCGCGAGTTCGCGGCAGCCAATGCCGCGTCTTTGCGACGCACTGCGTACTTGTTCTGCGGCGACTGGCACACGGCTGAGGACCTGATGCAGTCGAGCCTGATGAAGATGTACCTCGCCTGGAAGCGCATCAAGGATCTCGACAACCTGATCGCGTACGCCCGCAAGGTGCTGCTGCGCACCTGGCTGGACGAGAAGCGCAGGCCGTGGCGCAGAGCCGAGCAGCGCGACGGGGAGCTTCCCGACGCCGCGGACGCCACCGTGGACCCGGACACGACCAGCGCGAAGCTGTGGGCCCGTGAGCTGGTGCACACCGCGTTGCTGCAGGTGCCTCCGCGTCAACGGGCGGTGCTCGTGCTGCGTTATTTCGAAGACCTGTCGGTCGCCGAGGTGGCGGTGGCCATGGGCTGCACCGAGGGAACGGTCAAAAGCCAGACGGCGCGTGGCCTCGCGACGCTGCGCACCATCGTGGAGAAGCTCGACAACAGTTCGGGGAGGGTCGCGTCGTGAGTGAGCAGGAGATCCGCGAGGGAATGCTGCTGGCCGTCTGGGACGAGCCGCCGCTCGACTTCGACCCCGACACCCTGATCAGGCGGGTCGAGCAGAAAAAAAGTCGCCGGCGAGCGCTGGTCACTGTGGGAGTGGCTACGGCGATGATCGCTGTGGCGTCGTTCTCGCTGCCCGGCCTGCTCAAGTCGCGTGACCAGGACGGCAGCCGGCTCGGCGCGGAGGGCCAGTCGACGGTCTCGACGTCGCCGTCGATGTCGGTTCGCGAACGCGAGAAGAAGATCGGCGAGGCGTTGACGCGGAAGCTGGAGCGGACGCGGCCGGACCTGAAGGACGTGGCCGCGGGCTTCAGCTGGAGCGGCTCGGGGTTCAAGCCGGAGGCGCCGCTGCAACCCGTCCGGTCCGGTCAGGACTCGCCGGACCTGTACGGGTTCGTGTACCTGACCGACTCGATCGGGCCGACGGCGCTGTTGGTGACCACGGGCGAGGCGGTCTCGGTCGACCAGGTGTGCAGGGTCGAGGGCGACGAGTCGGTGAACTTCTGCCGGGAGGAGCGGCAGAGCGACGGCTCGGTCGTCATCGAGGCCGAGTTCCGCAGGGCGTCGGAGACCGTCAAGGCGGTGTCGACGCGCACGATCGGGGACGGCAAGAGGTCGGTCGTGATCTCCAGCTACTCGCGCAACCCGTCGACGGGCACCGGTGTCCGCCAGATGATCCCGGTGACTGTGGAGGTGCTCACAGCGCTGGTCACGGAGCCGTCCGCGCCCTGGGAGTGAGTCCGGTGTGCACTAACCTGTGGGCGTGACCAAGCCCCGCATCGCCAACGTCCTCGCAGGTCGCTATGCCTCCACGTCGCTCGCGACGCTCTGGTCGGCCGAGCACAAGATCGTGCTGGAGCGTCAGCTGTGGCTCGCGGTGCTGCGGGCCCAGGCCGCGGCGGGCATCGAGGTGCCGGCGACCGCGATCGCCGACTACGAGCGCGTGCTGGAGCAGGTCGACCTGGAGTCGATCGCCGCACGCGAGCGGGTCACGCGGCACGACGTGAAGGCGCGCATCGAGGAGTTCAACGCGCTCGCGGGCCACGAGCAGGTCCACAAGGGAATGACCTCGCGCGACCTGACCGAGAACGTCGAGCAGCTGCAGGTGCTGCGGTCGCTGGAGCTGATCAGGTCCAAGGTCGCCGCCGTCCTCGGCCGCCTCGCGCGCCTCGCGGCCGAGCACGCCGACCTGGTGATGGCCGGCCGTTCGCACAACGTCGCCGCGCAGGCCACGACGCTGGGCAAGCGGTTCGCGACGGGCGCCGACGAGCTGCTGGTGGCGTTCGGCAGGCTCGAAGAGCTGATCGCCCGCTACCCGTTGCGCGGCGTCAAGGGCCCGGTCGGCACCGCCCAGGACATGCTCGACCTGCTCGGCACGCCCGAGAAGCTGGCTGAGCTGGAGCGCACGGTCGCCGGTCACCTCGGCTTCGAGCGCGTGCTGACGTCCGTCGGCCAGGTGTACCCGCGGTCGCTCGACTTCGACGTCGTGTCGACGCTCGTGCAGCTCGCCGCGGCGCCGTCGTCGGTGGCGAAGACGATCCGGCTGATGGCGGGCCACGAGCTGGTGACCGAGGGCTTCAAGCCCGGTCAGGTGGGCTCGAGCGCGATGCCGCACAAGATGAACACCCGCTCGTGCGAACGCGTGAACGGCTTCGCGGTGATCCTGCGCGGCTACCTGTCGATGGTCGGCGAGCTCGCGGGCGACCAGTGGAACGAGGGCGACGTGTCGTGCTCGGTGGTCCGCCGGGTCGCGCTGCCGGACGCGTTCTTCGCGTTCGACGGGTTGCTGGAGACGTTCCTGACGGTGCTGGACGAGTTCGGCGCGTACCCGGCCGTCGTGGCGCGCGAGCTGGACCGCTACCTGCCGTTCCTCGGCACGACGAAGGTGCTGATGGCGGCGGTGCGCGCGGGTGTCGGCCGCGAGACCGCGCACGAGGCCATCAAGGAGAACGCGGTGGCCGTGGCGCTGGCGATGCGCGAGCAGGGGCTCGCGCGGAACGACCTGCTCGACCGGCTCGCCGCCGACGAGCGCCTCCCGCTCGACCGGGCCGCGCTGGACGCGCTGCTGGCCGACCGCCTGTCGTTCACCGGTGTGGCGTCGGCGCAGGTCGCGTCCGTGGTGGAGCAGGTCGCCGCGATCGTCGACAAGTACCCGGCCTACGAGCCGGAGCCGATCCTGTGATCGTGTCCGACCTCGTCGTCTACCCGGTCAAGGGCTGCGGCGGGTACTCCGTCGCCTCCACGGAGGTGGAACCGACCGGGCTGCGCGGCGACCGGATGATGATGCTCGTCGACGACGAGGGCGTCTTCCTGTCGCAGCGCAAGGTTCCGGCGATGGCCGCGCTACGTCCGTCCCTCGTGGACTCGGCGCTGTCGATCGGTGGCGAGTCCTTCCCGGTCGTAGTCGACGGGCCGCGGGTTCCGGTGGTCGTGCACGTCTGGCACGGCAGCGGAATCGACCAGGGTGACGCGGCCGCCGCGTACTTCTCCGACGCGCTCGGGAAGTCGGTGCGGCTCGTGCGGACGCCGCCGGACATCCACCGGGAGACGACGGGCGAGACCACCGGAGTCATCGGCTATGCCGACGGCAACGCGCTGCTGGTGCTCTCGCTGTCCTCATTGGACGGCCTGAACGAGCGGATCCTGGAACGTGGAGGGGATCCGGTGCCGATGAACCGCTTCCGCCCCAACGTGGTCGTGTCCGGCTGGCCGGAACCGCACACCGAGGACCGGGTGCGGCGCGCGGTGATCGGTGACGTGGAACTGGCCTACGCCAAGGACTGCGTGCGGTGCGCCGTGCCGATGGTCGACCAGGAGACCGGGCTGAAGGACGGCCCGGAGCCGATCCGTTCGCTCGCGACCTACCGCCGTGACGGCGACGGCGGCGTGACGTTCGGGATGAAGGCCCAGGTCGTGCGCACCGGCACCATCGCCGTCGGCGACAAGATCGACGTCACGCGGTGGCGATCCCCGGACGCGGTTTAGGCCTTCTGCCAGCGCAGGCGGTCGCCGCGCTCAGGGTCCTTGCGGCAGACCAGCTTCTCGCCGGTCAGCCCGATGCCGCTCGCGCCTTCGGGATCGCACCGCGCGCCCTCGTTGACCAGCAGGCCCTGCTGCGGGGACTCGGTGGTCGTCGTCGGCTGCAGCACGGGCGGAGGCGTCTGCGCTGGTGGCGGCTTCGGCCGCGCGGTGGTCGTCGTGGTGGTTGTCGACGTCGTGGACGACGTCTTGACCGTGATCTCGGCGACGTCCGGTGTCGGCACGATGCTCACCGACTGGGTCGTGCTCGTGTTCTGGGAGTCCGACGTGGGAGACGAGATGGGGCTGGAGTCGAAGCTCCACCCGGCCACGCCCAGCACGATGAGCAGTCCCGCACTGGCCAGAGCCGGGATCCACAGGGCCTTTCTGGTGAGCACGGGTGCACCTTAAGCGTCTTCGCCCTTGATCTGTAGTGGTGCCGGGGTGTACGTCGGTTTCCGGACATCGCCACGTAGGCTGACCAGCGTGCCAACGCTCGCTGACTACCAGCACGTCGCCCGCGGCAAGGTTCGCGACCTGTACGACGTGGACGACGAGCTGCTGCTGTTCGTCGCGTCCGACCGCATCTCGGCGTACGACCACATCCTGAGCTCGGAGATCCCCGACAAGGGTCGCGTGCTCACCGCGATGAGCGTGTTCTGGTTCGAGCGGCTCGCCCCCAACCACCTGGTCGCGTTCGACGACCCGCGCATCCCCGCCGAGGTCCGCGGCCGCGCGTTGCTGGTGCGCAAGCTGCGGATGGTCGACGTCGAGTGCGTGGCGCGCGGGTACCTGACGGGCTCGGGCATGGCCGACTACCGGGCCACCGGCGCGGTGTGCGGGATCGAGCTGCCGGCCGGGCTGGTCGAGGCGTCCGAGCTGGACCCGCCGATCTTCACGCCCGCGTCGAAGGCCGAGATCGGGGCGCACGACGAGAACGTGTCGTTCGACGTCATCGCCGAGAAGCACGGTCTGGAACTGGCGTCGAAGCTGCGTGACCGCACGATCGGGCTGTACAGCGAGGCGCGCGCGTACGCGTTGTCGCGCGGCCTGATCCTGGCGGACACGAAGTTCGAGTTCGGGCTGGACGCCTCGGGCGAGCTGGTCCTGGCGGACGAGGTGTTCACGCCGGACTCGTCGCGGTACTGGCCGGCCGAGGGCTACGAGCCCGGTCGCGTGCAGCCGTCGTTCGACAAGCAGTACGTGCGCGACTGGCTGACGTCGGACGCGTCCGGCTGGGACCGCCGGAGCGACACGCCGCCGCCCGCACTGCCCGCGGAGGTCGTCGAGGCCACCCGGCAGCGCTACGTCGAGGCCTACGAGCGGCTCACGGGCCGGTCCTTCGCCGACTGGCTCGCGTGAGTTAGCTCCGCTTTCACGCGGATGTCACCACGGCGTGGCGCACTCAGAACGTGCACTCACAGCTCGTGGTCTCACTGTCCGGCATCGGTCCGCAGACACTCGACCGATGCGCTGATCTCGCCGCGGCCCTGCAGCCGCGGCAGGTGCCGTTGTCGCTGCTCGTGGTTCCTCGCGAGCTCGGCGGGGCGCAGGAATGGGTGCGGCAGCGCGCCGCGCTCGGCGACGCCGTCGTGCTCCACGGACTCGGCCAACGGCGGTTGCCCGCCTACGAGGCGGGGTTGTTGTTGATGGGCGCCCGCGTACAGATGGACGCTATCGGGCTCAATGCCGACACGTTCGCGCCACGGCGTTGCGTGGCGTCGCCCGGAACGTTGCTCGCGCTGGCCAAGCACAACTTCCACCGCTGCGCCGACGCGCACGCCGTCCGGGAGGTCGGCAGCGGGCTCGCGACGCTCGGCCGCCTGCACGCGTTGACCGAGCGCAGCAGCTTCGGTGAGCTCCGGTCGCTGGCGCTGGTCTACGCGACGGCCCGGTCCGCGCGCCGGGGTGGCCTGACCCGGATCACCGTCGACGCCCGTGACCTGCACCGGCCCGGTGCGCGGCAGGCCGTGCTCGACGCCGTGGACATCGCACTGGCCCACGACGCCACACCGACCACCTACGTCAGACTGCCGTCGCCTCGCCAGGCGTCAGCAGCCTGACCTCGGTGCCCTCCGGCTTCAGCAGGTCGAAGAACCGGACGGCCATCTGCGGGCTCGCGAGCGTCTTCTCGTGGATCGGCACGGCGACGCGCGGCTGGACGGCGCGCATGAAGTCGACCGCCTCGCCGGTGCGCAGCCACGGCGCGCCCGCGGGCAGCCCGAGCACGTCGATGTCCTCGTCCGGCATGAACAGCGAGTCGCCGGGGTGGTAGAACGCGCCGTCGTCGATCACGTAGGCGGCGTTCGGCACGATCGGGATGTCCTCGTGGATCAGCGCGTGCTGTCCGCCGGTGACCCTGACCGTCGTGCCGCCGACCTTGAAGGTGTCACCGGGCCGCGCGACGGCCGGGTTCTCGACGCTCGGCGCCGTGCCCTCGTCCACGATCAGCCGCGCCCGCGGGTTGGCCTTGAGCAGCGCCGGCAGCTTCTCGGCGTCGACGTGGTCGAAGTGCTGGTGCGTGATGAGCACCGCGTCCAGGTCCGTCAGCTCCTCGAACCCGGTGGAGAACGTGCCGGGATCGATCAGGATGCGGCTGGTTCCCGTGTCGACAAGCACGCAGGCATGACCGAAGTGGACAAGATGCACGAATTCCTCCATTACCAACGTTTGGCGGGCTGACACGGTCAGGTGACGTCGGAAGTATCAAAGAGCATGAGGAAAACCCTGCAACTCCTCACGGCACTGGCGCTCGCCCTGCCGATGACGTCCTTCGTCCCTGCTACCACCACCTCTACACCTGCCCAGGCTGAGGCGCAGCAGCCCCAGTCGCAGGAGATCGGCACCGAGGAGTCGGTTTCGGTCCGCGTGGGTGGAAAGTCCCTTTCAACCGTGGTCGACAGGCCGGGCTCCGGGTACGTGAAGATCCACTTCACCGACCTCCGGATCCTGCCCGGCGACGTGCTCACGGTGTCGAGTCCTGACGGCACCGAGAAGTACACGTACACCAGAGACCTGAAGTCCTCCCTGACCGCCACCCCCGACGCGACAGGCTTCTGGGCCATGTCGATCACGGGCTCCCGCGCGGTGGTCTCGGTGACGAACCCGCTGTCGCGCGTGCGGATCGACAAGATCACGCGCGGCTATACCGAGGCTGAGATGTCCTCGCAGCCGTCCGTGCAGAGCATCTGCGGCACGAACGACTACCGGGACGCGGTCTGCTACCAGTCCAGCAACCCGACCGAGTTCGGCCGGACCAGGTCCGTCGCGAAGCTGCTGCGCAACGGCAGTTCGCTGTGCACGGCGTGGCGCGTCGGCCCCAACAACCGCCTGCTGACCAACAACCACTGCTTCACCAGCACCACCGGCATCGAGGTGTGGTTCAACTACCAGTGCCCGACCTGCGGCGGCACCTCGTCGGCGCCGACGACCAAGGTGCTGGCGGCCCAGGTCCTGCGCACGAACGCCGCGCTGGACTACACCCTCTTCACCGTGAACAACTTCTCGGCCATCAGCTCGTTCGGCTACCTCGAGCTGGACGCGCGCGTTCCGGCCGTGGGTGAGGAGATGTACATCATCGGCCACCCGGCCGGGAAGCTGAAGAAGTTGTCGTTGCGCGACAACACCAACGGCGGCGGCTACTGCTCCGTGCGCGCGGTGCGCGTGAACGGCAGCTCGTCGCAGTCCGACATCAGCTACATGTGCGACACCGAAGGCGGCTCGTCCGGTTCGCCGGTGCTGTCGAGGCGCACGAACAAGGTGATCGGCCTTCACCACTACGGCGGCTGCCCGAACCAGGGCGTGCGCATCGACCTCGTCGCCGCGCAGATCAACTCACTGCTGTAAGTAGCTCTTCCTCTTCCTGCTGAGTGAGCCCGGCCCTGCGGAGCCGGTCCAGCCCGAGGCCGCGTTCGTACTCCAGCGAGTCGAGCGCGGTCTCGGCCAGCGGCCTGGTCCGCAACCCGTTCGCCAGCGCGTTGCTCACGTCGCGGCCGACCATCTTGGCCCACTCCCGCGGCAGCCACAGCGGCAGCGACCGCGGCCCGGCCCACGGGTTGATCTCCAGCTGCTTCAGCACGCTCTCGGGGACCGGAACGAGCTGCGTTCCCGGCGGCGCGGTCGCCCCCGCGATCTCGCCGATGGCCATCTGGAACGGCATGGCAGGCCCGGTCGAGTCGTACGTGCCGGTGACCCGCTCCTCGGCCGCGAACACGATCCACTGCGCCAGATCCCGCACGTCGATGTGCTGGAACCCCAGGTCAGGACTGTCCGGCACGGCCACGCGCCCACCCCGAGCCATCCGCGCGGGCCAGTACCCGAACCTGTCGCTCGGGTCGTCCGGCCCGGTGATGAGCCCGGCGCGGACGACGAACTCCCGCCCCGCCATGGCCTCCCGGACGGCGTTCTCGCTGGCCACCTTGACGCTGCCGTACCGCTCCGACGTGAACTCCGCCGCCGGGTCGTCCTCCAGCGGCGGCAGCAGCTCGTCGCTGCTCGTCGAGTGATCCGCGTAGACCGAGATGCTGGACACGAACGTCCAGTGCGGCGTCGTCGGCCCGAACGCCTCCAGCGCGTCCCGCACCCAGTTCACCGAGTACTTGGACACGTCGACAACGGCGTCGAACTGCTCGCCGGCGAGCTGGTCGAACGCGCCGAGTCTGTTCCTGTCGACCTGGACGAGCGTGGCTCCCTCCGGCACGACGCCGGAAGCGCCCCGGGCCGCGCACACCACGTCGTGGCCCCGGCGGAGGGCCTCCGCCGTGATCGCCTTGCTGAGGAACACGGTTCCGCCGAGCACCAGGATCTTCATGATCTCCAGCATCCGTGCGATGCGGCGGAAGTGCCACCGTTCTCCGCTTTCGGCGTAACGCCTCGATCGGCTGGACTTCTTACAGCGTCGTTCGGGTCCGCCCGATGAACGTTCCGTGAGTCTGCACGCCTTCGTCGACGAGTCGCGGCGAAACAACACGTACCTGCTGGCTGCGGCCGTGATCGACCCCCGTGAGCTGAGCCCACTGCGCAAGCTGCTCATGGGTCTGCGCATGCCGAACCAGCGAGAGCTGCATTTCAAGAAGGAGACCCCGGCCCGACGTAAGCAGATCCTTTCCGCTCTGGTGCCGGCCGCTATCCATGTCGACGTCTATCTCGCGTGCTGCCGCAACGGTGAGGAACGGGCGAGGCAGACCTGCGTCGCCAGGCTGACCGATGACCTGCGGAAGCTCGGAGTCACCCGGTTGGTGTTCGACAGTCGTGAAGTCCGCGACGACAACGACCTCTTGACCATCCGCAGGGCTCTCGGCCAGTCCTCATGGGGGACGGGCCTGTTCTACGAGCACCTGCCCAGCGAGAACGATCCGTTGCTGTGGATCCCGGACATCGTTGCCTGGTGCTACGGCGCCGGCGGCGACTGGCTGCGCCGAGTTCGCCCGCTGATCGGCGACGTCATCGACACGCGATCGCCCTAGAAAGCGCGAAGCACGGCGGCCGACCGTCCGGACGGGCACCGTGCTCACTTCTCCGGCTTACGGGCCGAAGCTGACACCAGATTACCAAACCGCCAAACCATGGCAAGGGCGTTCACCCGATGGTGAAACCCGGTGAAGATGTGCCTCCGAACACCTGTCGAGTTGATGAACACCCAGGTCAGGTAGGCTCCCCGAGTACCGCCAGCCCCCTCAAACCCGGGAGCAGTCTGTCGTGGCCCGAGTCGTCGTCGACGTCATGCCGAAGCCCGAAATTCTCGACCCCCAAGGCCAGGCGGTGGCGAACGCGCTGCCGCGCCTCGGCTTCGACGGCATCACCGCCGTCCGCCAGGGTAAGCACTTCGAGCTGGAGGTCGCCGACGACGTCGACGACGCCACGCTCGCCAAGATCGCTGAGACCTTCCTCGCCAATCCCGTGATCGAGGACTGGACCGTGCGCAGGGTCGAGGCATGAGGGTCGGTGTCATCACCTTCCCCGGCACGCTCGACGATGTCGACGCGCAGCGGGCCGTCCGGTACGCGGACGGGGAGGCCGTGCCGTTGTGGCACGGTGACCACGACCTGAAGGGTGTCGACGCGGTCGTCGTGCCCGGTGGGTTCTCGTACGGTGACTACCTGCGGTGCGGTGCCATCGCGCGGTTCGCGCCGGTCATGCAGGAAGTGATCGAGGCCGCGAACAAGGGGATGCCCGTTCTCGGCATCTGCAACGGCTTCCAGATCCTCGCCGAGGCGCACCTGCTGCCGGGCGCGCTCGTCCGCAACCACAAGCTGCACTTCGTGTGCCGCGACCAGTGGCTGAAGGTCGAGAACAACTCGACCGCGTGGACCACCCGCTACGACCAAGGCGCCGAGATCCTCGTGCCGCTGAAGTCCGGCGAGGGCGGCTACCAGGCAGATGCCCAAACCCTCGAGACCCTCGAAGGCGAAGGCAGGGTCGTCTTCCGGTACGTCGGCGAGAACCCGAACGGCAGCCGCAACAACATCGCGGGCATCACCAACGCCAGGGGCAACGTCGTCGGCCTCATGCCGCACCCCGAGCACGCCATCGACGCGCTCACCGGCCCGACCGACGACGGACTCGGGATGTTCCTGTCCCTGCTGGACTCGGTGGTGAAGGCATGACCGTGGACACCGTGAAGAACGCCGAGAGCACGCCCGACCAGGAGCAGCCCTACAAGGAGCTGGGCCTGAAGGACGACGAGTACGCGCGCATCAAGGAGATCCTGAAGCGCCGCCCGACCGACGCCGAACTGGCGATGTACTCGGTCATGTGGAGCGAGCACTGCTCCTACAAGTCGTCCAAGGTGCACCTGAAGTACTTCGGCGAGACCACGACCGACGAGATGCGCAGCAAGATGCTCGCGGGCATCGGCGAGAACGCCGGCGTCGTCGACATCGGCGACGGCTGGGCCGTCACGTTCAAGGTCGAGAGCCACAACCACCCGTCGTACGTCGAGCCCTACCAGGGTGCGGCGACGGGCGTCGGCGGCATCGTGCGCGACATCCTCGCCATGGGTGCCCGCCCGCTCGCGGTCATGGACCCGCTGCGGTTCGGCAAGCCGGACGCGCCGGACACCAGGCGCGTGCTGCCCGGCATCGTCGCGGGCGTCGGTGGCTACGGCAACTGCCTCGGCCTGCCGAACATCGGCGGCGAGGTCGTGTTCGACGAGTCGTACCAGGGCAACCCGCTGGTCAACGCGCTGTGCGTCGGTGCGATGAAGGTCGAGGACCTGCACCTCGCGCACGCGTCCGGTGCCGGCAACAAGGTCATCCTCTACGGCGCGCGCACCGGCCTCGACGGCATCGGTGGCGTCAGCGTGCTGGCGAGCGAGACGTTCGACGACAGCGCCGGCAAGCGCAAGAAGCTGCCGAGCGTGCAGGTCGGCGACCCGTTCACCGAGAAGGTGCTGATCGAGTGCTCGCTCGAGCTCTTCGAGAAGGGCATCGTCGTCGGCATCCAGGACCTCGGCGGCGCGGGCCTGTCCTGCGCGACGAGCGAGCTGGCGTCCGCGGGTGACGGTGGCATGCACGTGTGGCTGGAGCGGGTGCCGCTGCGGGCCACGGGCATGACCCCGGCGGAGATCCTCTCCAGCGAGTCCCAGGAACGCATGTGCGCGGTCGTCGAGCCGGCGAACGTCGAGGCGTTCATGGAGGTCTGCCGGAAGTGGGACGTCATCGCCACCGAGATCGGTGAGGTGACGGAAGGCGACCGTCTGGTCATCACCTACCACGACGAGGTCGTCGTGGACGTGCCGCCGCGCACCGTCGCCCACGAGGGCCCGGTCTACCACCGGCCGATCCAGCGTCCGGCCGACCAGGACGAGCTGCAGGCGAACACGCCGGACAGCCTGCCCAGGCCGGAGAACGTCCTGGAGCTGATCAAGACCATGGCGGCCAGCCCCAACCTGGCCTCCAAGAAGTGGGTCACCCAGCAGTACGACCGGTACGTGCGCGGCAACACCGTCCTGGCGCAGCCCAGCGACGGCGGCATGATCCAGATCGACGAGGAGACGCACCGCGGTGTCGCTCTCTCGACGGACTGCAACGGCCGCTACACCAAGCTCGACCCGTACGAGGGCGCGAAGCTGGCGCTCGCGGAGGCCTACCGCAACGTGAGTGCCACCGGTGCCACGCCGGTCGCCGTCACGAACTGCCTCAACTTCGGCTCGCCGGAGGACCCGGCGGTCATGTGGCAGTTCGAGCAGGCCGTGAAGGGCCTCGCGGACGGCTGCGTGGAGCTCGGCATCCCGGTGACCGGCGGCAACGTCAGCTTCTACAACCAGACCGGCTCCACGGCGATCCTGCCGACGCCGGTCGTGGGCGTGCTCGGCGTGATCGACGACGTGCGGCGCCGCATCCCCACCGGGATCGGGGCCGAGGCCGGCGAGACGCTGCTGCTGCTCGGCGAGACGAAGGCCGAGTTCGGCGGGTCGGAGTGGGCGCACCACGTCCACGGTCACCTCGGCGGTCTGCCGCCGAAGGCCGACCTGCGGCGGGAGAAGCTGCTCGGCGAGGTCCTCGTCGCGGGTTCCCGTGACGGCATGGTCTCCGCCGCGCACGACCTCGCCGAGGGCGGTCTGGCCCAGGCGCTGGTCGAGACGTGCCTCGTCGGCGAGACGGGTGCGCGGGTGTTCCTCGACGGTGACCTGTTCACCGAGCTGTTCAGCGAGTCCGCGGGCCGCGTGCTGGTCGCCGTGCCGCGCACCGAGGAGCAGCGCTTCACCGACATGTGCACCGCGCGCGCTCTGCCGTGGCGCAAGGTCGGCGTCGTGGACCCGGAGTCGAACGCCCTGGAGATCCAGGACCTGGGCTCGCTCCCGCTCGACGAGCTCCGCGAGGCCTGGGAGGCCACCCTCCCCGCCCTGTTCGACTAGCTGTTCAAAAGTAACGCGGGGGCCCCGCGTTTCCTTCTGGGAAACGCGGGGCCCCCGCGTTCCCGTGACGGCTGCTGCCGCGGGCGACAGGGTCAGCTGGCGGCGATGCGCTGGAGCTGCGCGAAGCTGCCGTTGAAGAGGTTCTGGTCGCCGGGGAAGAGGCCGGCGGCCTGCCACTGCCAGATCGTGTGGAAGTCGAAACCGACGGGGAGAGGCCCGAGTTTCGAGCTGTAGTGCGCGATCCACAAAGGATTGTTGTCGCCGAACTTCACCGAGCCGCCGACGCACTTGTTCCACCAGTTCGTGGACGTGTAGATCACCGGATGCCGTTTCGTGCGCGCGAAGACCGTGTCGCTGAACGCCTTCACCCACGCGGTCATCGCCGCCTGGTTCAGGTTGTAGCAGGACTCGCCGTACGGGTTGTACTCCATGTCGAGCGCGGGCGGCAGCGTCTTGCCGTCGGGCGACCACCCGCCGCCGTTGTCGACGAAGAAGTTCGCCTGTGCGGTTCCACTCGCGCGGTCCGGCAGCGCGAAGTGGTACGCGCCGCGGATCATGCCGATGTCGTAGGAACCGGTGTACTGCTGGGTGAACTTCGGGTTCCGGTAGTGGGTGCCCTCGGTCGCCTTGACGTAGGCGAACCGGGCGCCCTTGTCCCAGGAGGACTTCCAGTCGACGTCGCCCTGGTGGCTGCTCACGTCCATGCCGGGGACCTTGCCCTCGGTGGGCGGTGACTCCCCCGACCGCAGGTTGCCCGCGCCTTCGTGCTTGAGGATCTGAGAACCCGCCGTGTGGTCCGCGGAGCCCTCGGGCAAGGGCGCCGCGGCCGCGGGCGCCGGCGCCATGCCGGCGACGATCGCCACGATGCTGATCAAGGTCCGCATGGACTAGATCGTGCGACCATTTGTCCTAATTTTCTACTATCATCACCCGTCCAGGCGGGTCAACTCGTCCTCGGTCAACTCCAGGTGGGTGGCGGAGGCCGAATCCTGGATGCTCGCCGGCCGGGAGGCACCCGGAATGGGGATCACCACTTCGGACTTCGCCAACATCCATGCGAGACAGACCTGGTGGGCGCTCACACCGTGGGCGTCGCCGACCTCCTTGAACGGACCGGCCAACGCGCCCGCCTTGCCGATGCCGCCGAACGGGCTCCACGGCAGGAACGCGATGCCGAGCTTCGCGCACAGCTCCAGCTCCGGCTCGCTCGACCGGAACAGCGGCGAGAACTGGTTCTGCACGGCCGCGAGCCGTCCGCCCAGGATGTCGTTGGCCTGCACGATCTCGTCCGGGTTGAAGTTCGAGACACCGGCGTAGCGGATCTTGCCGTTGTCCAGCAGCTCCTTCAGCGCGCCGACCGACTCCGCGATCGGCGTCTTCGGGTCGGGCCGGTGGAACTGGTACAGGAAGATCTGGTCGACACCGAGCCGCCGCAACGACCCGTCGACTGCCTTGCGCAGGTACTCCGGGCGCCCGTCGAGGTCCCAGCCGCCACCCGGCACGCGGGTGTGGCCGCCCTTGGTCGCCACGAACACCTCTTCCGAACGCCCCCGCAGCCCTTCGGCGATGAGCGACTCGTTGTGGCCGAAGTCGGTGTCGTCGAGCGAGTAGGCGTCCGCGGTGTCGATGAACGTCACGCCCGCGTCCAGCGCGGCGTGGATGGTCTCGATCGCCTGTGCGCGGTCCGGCCTCCCCTGCACGGAGATGGGCATGCCGCCCAGGCCGATGGCGCTGACTTCCACTTCTCCGATGCGACGCTTCTGCATGCCTTCCACTCTGGACCCTTCTGATTAAGCTGTCCAACGCAAGGAAGTGATCTCATTCAGCAGCTTGGGTGATGAATGATGGAACTCAGACAGCTCGAGTACTTTGTCGCGGCCGCCGAGGAGTGCCACTTCACGAGGGCCGCCAAACGCCTGCATGTGGCGCAGTCGGGGCTGTCGGCGTCGATCCGCGCGCTGGAGGTGGAGCTCGGCGCGCCGCTGTTCCTGCGCACCACCCGCCAGGTCGAGCTGACCGAGGCCGGGCGGGCGCTGCTGCCCCAGGCCCGGCGCGCGCTCGGCAGCGTCGAGTCGGCCAGGGACGCGGTCGCCGCCGTCCAAGGCCTGCTGCGCGGCACGTTGTCCGTCGGCAGCCTGCAGTGCCTGCACGTGGTGCACCTGCCGGCCGTGCTGGCGCGGTTCCACGAGCGGCATCCCGGCGTGGAGATCCGGATGCGTCAGTCCGGCAACGCGGAGCTGGTCGAGGACGTGCGCGCGGGCCGGCTCGACGTCGCGTTCGTCACGCGTCAGCCGAAGATCGCCGACGATCTGCGGGTGTCCACTCTGGCCAGTGAACCGCTCATGCTCGCGTGCGCGCCGGAGAGTCCGTTCGCCGCAAGGGAATCCGTCGCGCTCGCCGAGTTGTCCGGGCTGTCGTTCGCCGACTTCAACCCCGGCTGGGGCACGCGCGACGAGGTCGACCGCGCGCTCGCCGCCGCCGGTGTCGAGCGGCACGTCGCCGTCGAGGTCAACGACGTGCACTCACTGCTCGACTTCGTCGCCTTCGGACTCGGCGTCGCGCTAGTCCCGCAGTCCTTCGCCCTCAAGACCGACCGCGCGCACTTCGTCGGCCTGCACGGCGACGCGCCCGTTGCCGAGACCGTCGCCGTCACGGGCAACACCGTCGGCGCCGCCGCGAGCGTCCTGCTCGACCTGGTTCTTCAGGCCAAGTCCGGCCGCCTCCGTGCTGCCGGTTAGCGGCCAGCCCGTCGCGGGCCGGCGGAACTCGGTCTTCTCCAGCACCTTCAGCTCGCCCTTCACCGAAGTGGGCGGCTGCGGCGACGGGTGGAAGAACCTGCCGACCTCGGCGACGCCGAACTTCGGGTCGCTCAGCTCCACCCGGTCGGCGAACGTCACCTCCTGGAAGGAGATCCCGCCCTCGAACCTGCCGTTCTCCATCTCCAGCCTGCCGTGGAACGCCCCGCCGGAGAACAGTGTCACGCTCTGCACGTGGACGTTGCGCAGGTTCGTGATGCCGTAGAACTGCGCGCGCCGGGCGACGAACCGGTTGACGTGCCTGCCGTCCAGCGAGAAGTACTCGAGCACCGCGCCGGTCAGGTCCAGGTTGCAGTGCTCGTGCCTGCGCTTCTTCCCCCACGACAGGGTGTCCTTGATCAACCGTTGCGCGGTCAGCCGGACCTGGTGCTCCCGGCGGATCTCCTCGGGGACTTCGCCGAAGTCCTGGTCGGGATCCTCGGGCCTGGCCTGGTACGCGGGGTGCTCGAAGGGACGGCGCAGGTAGGCGCACAGCACGTCGATCACGGTCTGCCGGTAGCGGGGCGTCGACCTCGCGAGCCACGCCAGCGCGTGCATCGCGCCCACCCGCACCTGGTCGGCCTCGTTGCCGAGCAGTTCGACCGACCGCGAGAACCGCTCGTCGGCGACCTTCTCGCCCTCCAGTTCGTGCTTGCGGTCGTTGAGCCACAACGCGTACAGCGCGACGATGGCGCCGCCGGCCACCCCGGCGGTCTTCACCAGTTCGATGGCGGGGGCTTTGACGAGGTACAGCGCGACGCCGGTCCCCACCGTCACGATCGCGGCCAGCAACACCGCGGCAAGCCAGCGCACGTCAGTTCCTCCACGCTTCCGGAAGATCGGCTTCCACCGCGAACGTACAGCCGTCCGCCTTCACGTCCGCCCACTCCGAGTTCGCGAACTTGGTCTCGCCCAGGAACTTCGACTCGGTGAACACCGCGAGCTGGCGCACCTTGACCCTGCTGAACCACGCCTTGCGGCGGAACTCGCTGTGGTGCAGGTACAACCGGCCGGTCACGTCGGCGTCGGTGAGGTAGACGTCGCCGTGGACCACCATGTGGTGGAACGCGTTGGACTCGTTCAGGCGCGCGACCCGCAGGACCAGGTCGCCGACCTGCCGGTACGACAGGTCCATGTACTCGAGGTGCGCCTTGGTGAGGTTGAGGTCGTAGCGCACCGGATCCTTCTCCTCGATGCGCGGCAACAGGTCCTCGATCAGCCGTTGTGAGGTGAGCCGGACCTCCAGCTCGTCCTCGACGGCGTCCGCGTCGCTGTCGCGCGACCTCTTGAACGGCCGGCGCAGGTACGCGCAGAGGATGTCGAGAACGGTCTGCGTGTACTCGACCCTGGACTTCGCGAGGCCTGCCAGCGCGTGCAGCGCGCCCACCCGCACCTGGGCCGTCTCGTGACCCAGCAGCTCGACGGCACGCGCGAACCGTTCGTCGGCCACGCGGGACCTGTCGTGCTCGATGCGCTGGCTCTCGAGCTCCTGGCGGGCCTCCTCGACCCTGCGCCGCCGGTCGTTGAGCCACAGGGCGTACAACGCGACGATCGCGCCACCCGCGAGACCGCCGGTCTTGATCGCCTCGTGCTTGGGCGCGCCGGGGTCCACGAGCAACAAAGCGCCGCCGACCAGCAGAAACGCACCGATGGAGGCGAGAATGGTCGACAGCAGCAAACTTTTCCTCACGAGAGCGGCATTCTGCCAAGGGGCGGGTGCATGATGGGCCGGAACGGTCCGAACCTGGGTGAGGTGAGCGGGTGGAGCGGCCCAACTGGGCGCCGGGGGACATCGACCTGGAGCGGCCCAGCGTGGCGCGGGTGTACGACTACTGGCTGGGCGGCGCGCACAACTTCGCAGCGGACCGGGCCGTCGCGCAGAAGACCCTGGAGACCATGCCCGAGCTGCGCACCGTGGTCCTGAACCACCGCGCGTTCCTGCGCAGGGCCGTGCGCCACCTGCTCGGCCGGGCCGTCCGGCAGTTCCTCGACCTCGGCTCCGGCATCCCGACCGTCGGCAACGTGCACGAGATCGCGCAGGCCGTCGACCCCGAGGCCAGGATCGTCTACGTCGACATCGACCCGGTCGCCGTCGCGCACAGCCGGTCGCTGCTGAACGGCAACGGCCACGTCAGCGTGCTGCAGGCCGACGTCCGCGACTTCGGGAACGTCCTCGCCTCGCCCGAGGTCGCCAAGCAGCTCGACTTCGACGAGCCGGTCGCCGTGCTGATGATCGCGCTGCTGCATTTCGTCTCGGACGACGAGGACCCGTGGGGCATCATCGGCGGCTATCGCGACCGGCTCGCTCCCGGCAGCTTCCTGGCGATCTCGCACGCCGGCTACGAGGCGGATGAGGAGACGGACGCGTCGCGCGAGGCGCGCAAGATCTACGACCGGCAGGTCACGCGGATGACGCTGCGCGACAGGACCGAGATCACTCACCTGTTCGGTGGATTCGAGCTGGTCGAGCCCGGTGTGGTGCGCGTGCCCGCCTGGCACCCGGAGTCGCAGGACGACGTGGAGAAGTCGGGTAAGCGTTTCCCGGGCTTCGCCGCGTTGGGCCGGAAGGCGTAGAGATGACTCCGGACGGCAACCGCCCGTATGCTGCGCGTTCGTGGCGTTAGGGCCGAGAAGATGACCGAACGGGTTGACCAGCGAGTGCGTGACGATCGCTCTCCTTTGGGCCCGGCCGTACTGGCCGGTGCCGAGGCGTTCGCGCGCAGCTGGGCCACAGCCGTCATCGGGTCGAGTTACGTCCCCATGACCCGCGCCGAGGTGGCGCAGCACCTGCAGGACCTCACCGAGCTGCTGGTCGAGGCGCTGTTCGCGAGCCCGTTCCGCACGGCACCCGGCTACGAGATCGGCTCCCGGCTGGTCGACGCCCACTTCACCGGCACGGACACGCTCGGCCGCACCATCCAGCTGCTCGGCGACGACCTGCTGGCCGACCTCGGCTTCCCCGGCGACGACCACCTGACCTCCCGCCTCGCGGCACTGCAGGGCGCGCTGGCCGCCGGGTACGCCCGCGCGCTGCGGGAACGCACGCTCGCCGAGCAGGAGGCGATCAGGGCGGCCGTGCTGGACGCCCGTGACCAGGCGGAGTCGATGCTGCGGGCCTCGGAGGCCCGGTTCCGCGCGATGTTCACCGAGGCCGCGATCGGCATCGGCATCGCCGACATCGACGGCCGGATCCTCGACGTCAACCAGGCCCTGCAGGACATGCTCGGGTTCAGCGTCGAGGAGATGCGCCAGTACAACGTGCGCGACCTCATGCACCCCGAGGACGCGGGCAGCGTGTGGCGGCTCTACGACCAGCTCATCGCGGGCGAGTGCGACCACTACCGGGCCGAGAAGCGCTTCCACCGCGCCGACGGCGAGCAGGTGTGGACGCACCTCACGTTGTCGCTGGTCCGCGACGACCACGGCGAGCCGCAGTACCAGGTCGCGATGATCGAGGACGTCACCGACCGGCACCTGCTGCAGAACCGGCTGCGCTACCAGGCCCTGCACGACCCCCTGACCGGCCTGCCGAACCGTGCGCTGTTCCTCGAACGGCTCGGCCGCGTCTTCAACAACCGCGCCAAGCACGTCCGGGCCGGCCTCTGCTACCTCGACCTGGACGGCTTCAAGGTCATCAACGACTCGCTGGGCCACGACACGGGCGACCAGCTCCTGGTCGAGGTCGGCCGCCGGCTCGACCACTCGGTGTCCGGCGAGGGCAAGCTCGTCGCACGGATGGGCGGCGACGAGTTCGTGATCCTGGTCGAGGGCTCGTCCGGCGAGCAGGACATCGTGGACGTCGCGGACCGGGTGCTGACCGAGCTGGAGGCGCCGATCCGCATCGCGGGCCACGAGCTGTCCGTGTCGGCGTCGATCGGCATCGTCGAACGGCAGCTGTCCGGCACCACGTCGGCGGACCTCATGCGCGACGCGGACATCACGCTGTACTGGGCGAAGGCGGACGGCAAGGCGCGCTGGGCGTTGTACGACCCGGAGCGCAACGCGCGCGAGGTCGCCAGGTTCACCCTGTCCGCCACGATGCCGCGAGCCCTGGAACGCGGCGAGTTCTACGTCGAGTACCAGCCGCTGGTGCGCCTGGAGGACTCGAAGGTCACCGGTGTCGAGGCCCTGGTGCGCTGGCAGCACCCGGAGTTCGGCCGGCTCGCGCCCGACCGGTTCATCGAGCTGGCCGAGGAGACCGGCCTCATCGTCCCGCTGGGCCGGTGGGTGCTGCGCAAGGCGTGCGAGGAGGCCAGGCGCTGGCTGGAGGAGTTCGACGACGCGGCCCCGTTCGTGTCGGTGAACCTCGCCGTGCGGCAGTCCCGCGACCCCGAGCTGGTCCGAGACGTCAAGCGGATCCTGGACGAGTGCGGGCTGCCACCACACCACCTGCAGCTGGAGCTGACCGAGTCGGCGATCATGGGCACCGCCGACGAACCGCTGGAAGCGCTGCGGGCGTTGTGCGACATGGGTGTGCGCATCGCGATCGACGACTTCGGCACCGGCTACTCGAACCTCGCGTACCTCAAGCACCTGCCAGTGCACGAGCTGAAGATCGCCGGCTCGTTCATGGAGGGCCTGCGCGCCGAGAACGAGGAGGACCCGGTCGACTCGCAGATCGTGGCGACCCTGGTCCAGTTGGCGCACGCTCTCTCGTTGGGGGTCACGGCCGAGGGCGTGGAGACGCCGGCTCAGGCCGCGCGGTTGCTGCGGCTGGGGTGCGACACCGGGCAGGGGTGGTTCTTCGCTCGGCCCGGTCCGCCGGAGAACATCGACAGCCTGTTGCGTGGTGATCTCTAGCTCGGGGAACTCCGAGTGCCATGAAACCCCTGGCGCTCGTCGTGCTCCTGCTCGCCGCGATGACTCCGGCCGTCCACGCCGCCGAGGAGGTCGTCCCGCTGCCCGCCGACAAGCAGGCGTTCGGTACGGCCAGGTCCGCGGCGAGCCCCGTCTGGTTCACACTCGGCCACCAGGGGCTCTCCGAGATCTTCCACCCCGACCTGAGCACACCCGCGACCCGCGAGACGCGGCTGCTGGTCGACGGCGAGCCCGGTCAGGCGCGCACCGAACCCGCCGACGACAGGTCGCTCACGTTCCGGCAGCACCTGCGCGGCGACGGGTGGCGGGCCGTGATCACCTACGTGACCGATCCGCAGCGGCCGGCCGTGCTCGCGGACGTGCAGCTCACGGCGCAGCGCCCGGTCCGGCTGTCGATTGACCACGTGCCGATGAAGGCCGGAAGTTCCGTTGGCACCACGTTGCCCACCGAACCGGTTCGGCGCGCGCACGGCACGTTCGCGGTCGGGTTCGGCGACGGCGTCACGCAGGCCGCGCTGGACCGCGGGTTCGGTGCGGCGGCACGGGAGTACGCGCGGGGCTGGCGCGCCTACCTGGACGGCCTGAAGCGCCCGAGGTCCGCGGACCGGCGGCTCTACGACATGTCCGTGATGGTGCTGGCGGCGACCGAGGACAAGAGGCATCCCGGCGCGTCGATCGCGTCGCCGAGCTTCCCGTGGGCCTTCGGGTTCGACCGGGAGCTGGCGCCGGAGCTCGGCCCGTACGCGCTGGTGTGGCCGCGCGACCTGTACCACGTGTCCACGGCCATGATCGCGGCCGGAGACCGCGGGTTCGCCGGGCGGTCGCTGGACTTCATGCTGCGCGAGCAACAGGAACCGGACGGCCACCTGCCGCAGAACACGCGGGTCGACGGCACCCCGGTGTGGACCAAGGTCCAGCTCGACCAGACCGCGGCGCCGCTCCTGCTCGCCTGGCACCTGGACCGGCACGACCAGTCCACAGTGGACGCCCTGCGCCGGTCAGCCGACTACCTGCTGAGCTACCCGGACTCGCCGTTCAGCGAACAGGAGCGGTGGGAGAACCAGGACGGCTACTCGCCCGCCACGATCGCCTCGGTCGTCGCCGGCCTGGTGTGCTTCGCGGACCTCCTGCGGCGCACCGGGGAGAACGCCGACCGCTACCTCGCCGCCGCCGACGAGTGGCAACGGCAGGTGGAGGGCTGGACCGCGACGAGGACCGGGCCGTACGAGCCCAAGCCCTACTACCTGCGCGTCACCAAGGATGGAGAACCCGACCAGGGCACCAGGTACAACCTGGGCGACAACAACCCCACCGACATCGACCAGCGCGCGGTCGTGGACCCGAGCTTCCTCGAACTGGTGCGGCTCGGCGTGAAGCGCGCCGACGACCCCGTCGTCCGCAACACCGTCACCGTCGTCGACCAGCAGCTGAAGGAACAGGGCTACTGGCACCGGTTCACGCAGGACGGCTACGGCGAGACGGCGGACGGCAGGCCGTGGGGCATCAACTGGCCGACGCCGACCAGGACGTACGGCCGACTGTGGCCGTTGCTGAGCGGCGAACGCGGCGAGTACGAGCTGCTCAACGGCGCCAAGCGCACTGCCGCCCAGCGGTTGCGTGAGATCGCGGCCACCGCGAACAGCGGCCTCATGCTGCCCGAACAGGTGTGGAACGGCCGGGGCACCACCTCCGCCACCCCGCTCGCCTGGACGCACGCGCAGTACGTGCGGCTGGCGTGGTCGCTCGACCGGGGCGAGCCGGTCGAGCGACCGTCCGTCGTCGTCCAGCGCTACCTCAGCTGACGGACCTCCTGGCCACGTTGTGGCCGGAGACCTCCACGACGGGCTGGGCGGCCCCGAGCGACGAGGACCGGTACTCGGCCTTGAGCGTCAGGGTTTCGCCCGGCCACAGCGTCACGTAGTTGTCGCTCCACCGCGTCGGCAGCACCTCGGCGCCGCCCTGGCCCTTGCGCAGCGACGCCCGCACGAAGAACGCCACGGTGTCGCCGGTGTTCCTCAGCGTCACGGTGGTCACCTGCTGGTCGGGACCCGCGGACGCCGTGGACACCGTGGACGACACCGTGCCGGGCTTCAACGTGTTGAGCCCCTTGAGATCCGCGTAACCGGACTGCGGCGTGTGGTACCAGGTGGAGGCGCCGTAGTTCAGCGTGTCGGCCTTGGTGGACAACCAGTAGACGTTGCGGTCGACGACGGTGCCGGCCGCGTCCTTGAGCAGCAGCCGCACGAAGTACGTCGTCGACAGCCCGGACGGCTGCGGCAGCGTGCCGACCTTGGTCGGCCCGTTGGCCGTCGCGTTCACGTTGCGCGTCTCGTCGGCCTTCTGTGTGCCGTCGAGATTGAACAGCGTGATCTGCAACTTGTGGTTGGTCGCGTTCTGCAAGCTGGTGTTCATCACGGCCAGCGACTTGTCGTCGTAGGAGTACTGGGCGTGCAACGGCCGTAGACCGGTCTTGGCGCCGAAGTACGAACCCGCCGTGGCGAGGTAGTAGTCGTACAGGTGCCAGTACAGCGTCGGCCACGCGTTGTTGAGCATCCAGTAGATGACGCCCGTGGACGGGTTGGTGGAGTCGTTGAAGTTGTCGCCGAACGCCTCGAACTGCGCGCGGTTCGTCTCGTAGTTCGCGAGCTGCGCCTTGCGGACGAGGTCCTCGACGCCGGTGGGCTTGCCGTAGCGGTGGTCGAGTGCGGTGCCCCAGAAGCTGAGCTTGTTGAACGTCGACGACGGCGACAGGTGGTACTGCGTCGCGTTGTAGTCGGTCAGCTTGTTGATCTCACCCTGGGACAGGAACTTCTTCAGCTCGTCCATCTCCGGGATCGTGGCGCCGGGGCCGATCTCGGACGCGAAGCCCGCCGCGCCGCCCTTCTGCTTGGTGAACCAGTAGACCGGCGGTTCCCACCAGTACGGGCCTTCCATCTTCATGCCGGGGTTCCCGAGCTGCGGAGAGCCGATGTTCTTCGCCGACGAGATGATCGGCAGGTTCCACTCGGCCCGCCGGAGAGCGTCGAGGTAGATCTTCTCGAGGCCGGCGCCGGGAGCGGCGTCGGAGCCGATCAGGAAGCCGATCATGCTCGGGTGGTTGCGGATGCGCCTGGCCTCGCTCTCCGCGGACTCACCGGCGACACGGTTGTCCTCCGCGTCGAACGTGTCGTACTTCTCCCACTTGGAGCAGCACTCCCAGCCGGTGAGCAGCATGATGCCCTTGCGGTCCGCCATGTCGTACAGCTCGTCGTTCTCGGGCTTGCCCTCCAGGCGGATGGTGTTCATGCCCATCGCCTTGACGAGGTCGAGCTGGTCCTCGATGTAGCGCAGGTCGGTGCGCAGGAACAGGTCCGACGCCCAGCCGCCACCGCGGACCAGGAACGGCTTGCCGTTGATCGTGAACTGACGACCGCTGCCGCGGATGCCCGACGTGACCTCGCGGACGCCGAAGGTCGTCTTCGCCGTGTCGGACGCGGCCGTGCCGACGGTCGCGGTGAGCGAGGCCAGGTAGAGCGGCTGCGCGCCCATCTGGAACGGCCACCACACCTGCGGGTTGCGCAGGTCCTGGGAGAACGTGACGGTCCGAGTCTGGTGCGCGGCGAGCCGCACCTGCTGCCGGAGCACCTGGCCCGCGACGGTCGCGGTGACGTCGGCGGTGACAGCGGCGCCGGTGTTGTTGCGCGCGTCGACCTTGGTGATGATCTTCGCGCTGCTCAGGCTCGGTAGCGGCAGGTCGGAGTCGACGCGCGGGTTGCGTAGCGAGACCGGGCCGCTCGGCGTGAACTGCACGTCGCGGAAGATGCCCTGGTTGCGGTCGGGCGGCAGCTGCGCCCAGTCGATGAAGTGGATCAGCAGGTCGTTCTGCGGGTCAGACGGCGACGCCTTGATCGCCAGCGCGTTGTCGCCCTTGCGCAGCAACGAGGTCACGTCGAACTCGTGCGTCGGGTACGCGCCGACCACGGTGTCGGTCCCCGCGACCTTGGTGCCGTTCAACCAGATCTCGCCGCGCGCGATGATGCCGCCGTTGAGCTTGAGGAACGTGTTGACGCCCGGCCGCGGGTCCGCCTGGAAGACCTTGCGGTACCACCACGGCACCTTGAAGTCGTCCGGGTCGACCTGCTTGAGGTTCTCCGAGTGGTTGACGTCCGGGTACCTGTCGTTGGCGATCAGGCCGGCCATCACGGTGGACCGCGCGGGCACGGTCAGCCAGCCGGAGTCCGAGTAGGACGGACCGGAGATCACGTCCCCGTTCTGCGTGGCGGTGGCGCTGCTCTGCATGCGCCAGTCCGGGATGGTGGAGGTCGTTCCGGGGCGGGCGGCCACCTCGAGCGCCGCTCCCGTGCCGGGGACGGGCCCCGCGTTGGCTGAGGTGCCCGGTACCAGCAGGGCCAGGCCCACCGCCGCCACGACCAGTGTCGGCAGTGGTCGGTTGCGCAGCATGTCGCTCCTCGACGCATCGGGGCGGCGGCGCTTCGGGGTACCGTAAAGAAGGTTTCCTTTTCCAGTGTTCGCGGGCAAGGCGGCTTACGGGTGACGCGAACCATGCCGTTCGCCACCCTCCGTGCCCGGTGATCCGATACGTTGGCCGGCATGCGTCGACTTGCCGTCCCATTCCTGCTGGCAGCGGTCCTGACCGGGTGTTCTGCGACAGAGCCCGGGACGCCGTCCGCGGGGAACCAGACGGGCTCCGCGCCGACGACCGGATCTTCGGCCGGTACGGCACCGGTGAACCGGCCCAAGGCCGTCGACCTCAAGACCATCGACCCGTGCTCGCTGATCACGCCGGAGCAGAAGACCGCTCTGGGGCTGAGCAAGGTCGAACCGGGCAAGCCGCTCTCCGACTACGGGGAGGAGAGCAAGCGGTGCGACCAGACCTATACGCAGATCAAGTACGTCTCGAGCATCCACACGCTCCTCAACGGCGGCGTGGACAGGTTGAAGCGGACGATGGGTGAGGCGAAGCTCACACCGCTTCAGGTCGCGGGATATCCCGCCTACCTGGCGCAGCGGGTGGCCCCGGGAGGCGCCCCGGTCTGCGAGGTCTACATCGACGCGAACGAGGGCCAGTTGCTGCTGGTGGACGTGGGTGGGGTGTTCGGTGTGAAGACCAACACCGCGGAGGTCGCGTGCGACCAGGCCAAGGCGCTCGCCGGCGCCGTCGCCGCCGTGCTGGCGACCAAATGACAGTTGAGTAGAACTACGCGCCTTGTATCGGGAACCGGTCACTCGCGTAATGCATCAGAGCTAAAGTCGTCCCAAATGCACACACGGCCCAACCCCTGGGGGCCGTATCTGAGGAGGGTGTGCCGTGTTTCTCGCGGATGGTGGAGGTGGCGCTTCGTCGCCCCCCGAGTTCGGTCAGCGCAAGCTGAAGGTGGACCCGTCAGCCATTCCACAGGCGAGGAAGGCTTTCGAGCACGCGCTGGCGGAGTTCGATGGCAAGGTCACGCATGCGGTCAACGACCTGCCCACCAGGCCGTGGGCCGAGGACCCGATCAGCAGCGAGACCTCGAAGGCGTTCAACGAGCAGACCACCGAGAAGGCGCTGGCCGCGCTGGACTTCTACCGAAACCAGCTCGTCGGCGTGATCGACCAGCTCAAGATGATCGAAGAGCAGTACCGCATGACCGAGGGCGACAACGCGGCCATGTGGGGCAAGCACCTGCGGGACCAGGACTGAGAGGGGGGACTGACCGATGACTGACCACCGTTTCCAGGGGTACGCGCACCCCGAGCTGTACCAGATGATCAATTCCGGTCCCGGCGTCGCCGCCTCCATCCCGGTGGAGCAGGGCTGGAAGACGATCGCCGCGACGCTCGCGCAGATCGACGCCGACCTGCACGCCGGCCTGGCCAAGATGGGCGCGGACTGGGAGTCCGACGCCGCCAGCGCCGCCCAGGGCGCGCTGTCGCCGCTGGCCGAGTGGGCCGGGTTCGCCGAGAACGGCGCGACGACCATGGAGAGCTCCGCGCGCCTGCAGGGCGAGTACATCGCCGACGCGCGCAAGAAGATGCCCGAGGTCGTCCCGATCACGACCGAGAAGCCCGGCTTCATGGACATGGCGGTCGGCGCGCTGACCGGTCCGGTCGGCATGGCGCACGTCGTGGGTCAGCAGATGGACCACGAGCGGCAGGAAGCCGCCGCGGACAACGCCGCCGCCCAGGCCGTCAAGGTCATGGAGGACTACCAGTCGGACAGCCGCTGGAACTCCTCGACGCTCGGTGAGTTCCCGACGCCGCCGCAGGTCGTGATCGACACGCCGCCGCCCGGCGACACGGGCACCGGCAGCACGCGCGTGGGTTTCTCGCCGACCGGCACCCCTTCGCCGACCGGCAACCCCGACACGACCAACCCGTCGTGGACGCAGCCGACCCCGACCCCGCAGCACCAGGTCTCGACGGGCTGGACCCCGCCGCCGACCGACTCCACGCACACGTCGTGGACGCAGCCGCCGTCGACGCCGCCGCCCACGTACACCCCGCCTCCGACGAACCTGCCGCAGCCGACCCCGACCCCGACCCCGACGCCGATCACCGGCGGACCGGTGTTCACCCGGCCGACCACGAGCGTGCCCGGCCCCGGTGGCCCCGGTGGTCCTCGCGGTGGTCAGCCCGGCCCCGGTGGTCCTCGCGGTGGTCAGCCCGGTCCCGGTGGCGGCAAGGCGTTCGGCCCGATGTCGGGCTCGCTCGGCGCGTCCGGCCAGGGCGCGCTGAAGGGCGGCCTGCCCGGCGGCATGTCCGGCATGGGCTCCGGCCCTGACGGCGTGCGCGGCGGTGCCGTGGGCGCGGGTGCCGGTACGGGTGCCGGTGCGGGCGCGGGCAAGGGCGCGGCCGGTGCCGGCATGGGTGCCGGTGGCGCGCACGGCCAGAAGGGCGAGGGCGAGGACGACATCGAGCACAAGGCGGCCGACTACCTGGTCGAGACCGACGACGTGTTCGGCGACGAGCGCATGGTCGCGCCGCCGGTCATCGGCGGCTTCTCGGAGTGAGTCTGTTCGGCGGTCCGGCGGAGAGGGAGCCGATCACTCTCTCCGCCGAGGAGTTCGACGTGGTGTGGGAACGCATGAACGTCGGCCCCATGCCGCTCGTTCTCAAGGTTCCCACCCCCGGTAAGACGCGGGACGAACGCATTCAGCTGGAGAACCGCGTCTACCAGCAGTTGGACCACCGCCGCCTGGGCAACTCGCGCGGCCTCTCCTCCGAGCTGGAGGGGTTGCTGCGCATGTTCGTCAAGCCGGAGCGGGAGGCGGACGGCCGCCTCTGGCTCGGGCACAGCCTGCGCGTCCTCGCCGTGGCGAACGGCGACTGGGGCGCGCTCGCGACGTTGCGGGACGACCAGCTGACGTTCCAGCCGTGGGCGGGCTCCGGGCTCGCCTCGGCGGTGCTGTCCACGCTGCCCGCACACCCGGCGGGCACGGGGCTGTCGGTGACGCTGCCGAGCGCGGACGTCGAGAAGGCGATCTCGCAGACCGACGGCTCGCCGAAGTCGATGGAGGCGGCGTTCCGCGGCGTCGGCCTGCGCGAGGCCGACGCCAAGGCGATGGTCAAGATGTTCACCGGGATCGTGCACACCGGGAACTTCGGTGCCGCGGCTCGCGACAAGTACGGCAAGCGCTGGCGGCCCGAGCGCGTGGTCGCGTTCTTCGACACCGAAGAGGGCCGCTACCTGCAGCAACGCCGTTCGTCGAACGGCCAGCCGCCGTGGAGCACGTTCACCCCGACCGACGCGCGCCGGATGCTGCACCAGGTCGACGAGCTGATCTCCGAGGCGGTTCGTTCCGCGGGCGCGTGATGTCTGGTTTGATCTGACCACCGCCGCCGTGGCCAAGACCCCTTGGAGACGGCGAAATGAACATCGACAGACGGCGATTCCTGCTGGCTACAGGGGTTGCGCTGGTCGGCACGCCAGTGATGGCGGGGACTGCCTCGGCAGCGTCCCCCGCTTCGCTGTGGCAGGAGTTCGTCGCGAACCCCTACAACCACCCGCAGATCCCCAACGTCGCCTACGCGGGCTACCGCACCGGTGAGAAGCCCGCCCGCCGGCCGGTCCTCGCGAACGTGCTGTTCTTCGGAGCGCGCCGGGACGGCTCGGCCGACGCGTCCGCGGCGATCAACAAGGCGATCGAGTTCATCGGCAGGCTCGGTGGCGGCACCGTCCTCGTGCCGCCGGGCCGGTACCGGATCGACGACATCGTCCGCATCGGCTACGACAACGTGGTGCTGCGCGGTGCGGGCAGCGCGCGGACGACGTTCTACGCGACCCGGTCGCTGGAGGAGATCGTCGGCATCAACCGCAGCCGCTACGGCTCGGAGAACTCGGCGTGGAGCTGGTCGGGCGGCCTGGTGTGGGTGTGCCACCGCGACCGCTACCAGCCGTTGGTCGACGCGATCAAGGCTCGCCAGTGGCCGTTCGAAGGCTGGACGGGCAACGAGCTGGAGGCCGGCGAGACGCTCACCGCCGTCACCGGTTCCGCCGCGCGCGGCTCGTTCGTGGTGACCGTCGAGAATGGACGGACGCTGCGTGCCGGTCAGCGCGTTCTGCTGCGGCTGGACGACGACGGCTACTCGCTGCCGAAGCACATGTGCGGCGACGTCCCCGGCACCGCCACCTACAGGTGGGACGACAAGGACAAGCTCCTGTCGTACTTCCCGTTCCTGTGGCCGGTGCGCGTGGAGTGGGTGCGCGGCAACAGGGTCAAGCTCGCGCAACCGTTGCCGCTCGAGATCCGTCCGGAGTGGAAGCCGCGCCTGACCACGATGGCCCCGGTCGTCAGGGGCGCCGGCGTCGAGGGCATCAAGATCGAGATGTTCAAGGTTCCGACGCCGAAGCACCTGCAGGACAAGGGGTACAACGGGCTCGCGTTCCAGTGCGCCTGGGACTGCTGGGCCGACGACGTGCACGTCCAGGACGTCGACAACGGCTTCCTCCTGGTTTCGGCGAAGGGAATCTCGCTGCTGAACACGCGTGTCTCCGGTCGCGGCCACCACCACGCGTACGCGACCCGCGAGCAGTCCCACGACAACCTGACCGACGGCTTCGTGATCGAGGCCCCGTCCGAACCGTCGCAGACCGGTGCGGGCAACCACGGCCTGAACGTCGAAGGCCTGTCCTGCGGCAACGTCTGGACCCGCGGCCGGATGGACCACGACGTCTTCGACACCCACCGCGGCCTGCCGTTCGCCAACGTCCGCACCGAGATCACCATCAACAACGTCGGCGCCCACGGCGGCAGCGCGAACGCCGGCCCGTTGTACGGCGCCCGGTTCGCGCACTGGAACGTCACCGTCACCAACCAGCGCGCGGGCAACGTCCGCATCGACCAGGTAGCGCCGTGCAGCGCCACCGTCGCGATCTCCGAGGTCCGCGACTTCGGCCAGGTCGACAGGCCGGACTTCGCAGGCGAGCTGAACTCGCGCCTGGAGCTCTACGGCACGACCGACGTCACCCCGCGCAACCTCTATGACGCGCAACGGAAACTACGTCGCTCATGACATAGCCGACGGCAGCGACCGCGTCACGTCGTCCAGGTCGGTGGGGAGCGTCAACCTCTCCACCGACCTGCCGATGCGCCGCGTCCAGCCCTGCTCGGTGAACTCCAGCCGGTACGACGCGTGCTCGCTGGGCGTGGTGTCGGACAGCAGCAGGTGCTGCCCGTAGGTGCGTCCCGCCGTGGCCAAGGTCCGCAGGACCTCCCTGAACTCCGGACGTTCCGCCAGCAGCCCGTGCACACCGTCGATGCAGATCATGAGCTCGGGCAGGACAAGTCCCGCCGCCCGGTGGTCCCAGATGTTCCGGAAGTTGCCTTCCGCCAGCGTTCTGGTGCGCAGCTCGTGGTCTTCCAGCAGGTCCACGGCCCGGACGTGCGGCGCGTTCGCGAGACCCGCGAAGACCCCGATGCCGTGGAAGTCGACGAACACGACCTGCAGGTCGTCCGGTGAGTGCCGCAACATCTGGCCGAGAACCAGCGCACGGATGCCTTCCGCACGTCGTTCGTCCGGCGCGACCACCTCGCCGTGCGGGCCCATCCCGTCCTGCAGGTGGTTCGACTTGATGTCGATCTCGATCGGCTGACCGTGCTCGTCCGTGCCCACCGCGACCCGGTACTGCAGCTTGACGGGCCTCGGCCGCCAGGCGTGCGGCCGGTCGAACCGGTTCGGCATCTCGTGCAGGGTGAAGAAGTCGGGTGACGGCGCGGGCCGGTGCATCAGCCTTGGCAGCTCACGGGCGAGCTCTTCGAGGTTCGCGGGCGCCGTGCAGTCGTCGATCAGCACGTCCGCCACCTCGTGCGGAGCGTCGATCAGCAGCTGCATCCCGGACTTGCCGACGTCGGCCGCGATGGTCGCGAGCGCCCTGCCGAGTTCCGTCGCCTTGAGGTCGTCGAAACCGTTGACGCAGATGAGGAGTTGCGGCAGCACCTGGTCGAAGCCGCGGTGGTCGAAGATCGTCCAGGTGTTGCCGACGATCTCAAGCCGGCGTTCCGACTCCGCCAGCAACGCCGCCGCCAGCGGGGCCGGATCCCTTGCCACGTCACGGTGATGAGCCTGCACGTGCGGTGCCTGGTCCAGCCCGGCGAACAGGCCGGAGTCACGTGCGTCGACGAGGATCGCCTGGAACAGCTTGGGCGAGTGCGTCGTCATGAGGCCCAGCAGCAGGCTGCGCAACGACTCCCGCGCGGTGACGGCGAGATGCGACCCCGTCCGCCACTTCCCGTCGGCGAAGTGGGTCAGCTCGACCACGACAGGTTCGCCGCGGCCGTCCACACCGATGGGAACCTTCCACCACCTGCCCTTCCACGCGAGGGCCTTGGTGAAGCGGCCCAGTCCGTGCAGGGACAGGATGTCCAGCACCTCGACCCGCAGCGGCACCCGGTCCGGCAGGTCGCCGAGCGACCGCGCGGTGATGACCACCTTCACCTCCCGCGCGGCCGCGGTGATCCACCGCACGGAGTCGGCGAGGCCGGGATCGCTGTCACCGCACTGCTTCCAGTCGTCGATCAGCAACGTCGCACCGGGCTCCGCGCCGCGCTCGAACCAGGCCAGCAGGTTCCGGCGGCGCCGTTCGTCGGCGGGGTCGAAGCTCACCGCGACTCCTGCCGCCTCACCTCTGCCGATGCGGTAGACGCCTTGGCCCACGGGGATTCGCGGCGTGGTGAGGTGCGGTGGGCCGACGAGGGCGAGATGGGTCACGGGACCGCGATCCGTGCGGGGAGCCGGTGGGGCACGGAGAGGCCGAAACCGGGCTGGTCCGGCACGCGGGCGGCCTGCTGGGCGTCGACGAGGGACGTGGCCGGGTCGTCGAGCCGGAACTCGATCGCGAACCCCAGGCTGTTCCTGATGAACGGCGGCACCTGGTCCCACGAGCGGGCCGTCACCACGATGTGGCGTTGCGGGTCGAGAGGCTCGCCCGGACCGTCGAGGAACTGGTAGCGCCCGACGTCGTGGCCGAGCACGGCGCCGAGGGTGCGCAGCGTCGTGCTCTTGCCGGTGCCCGGCTTGCCGACGATGGCGCCGTGCCGCCGTTCCTCGGTGAACGTGGGGATGATGGCGTCACGGCGTTGCGGGAACGGCATGTCGACCAGGCCGATGGCGCCGGGCGGCAGCATGTCCAGCGTGAGGCCGGCCTGGCTCTCGTGCAGCGGTGGCTGGACGACCGGGCGTGCGGGCGGGCCGGAACCGGCCAGCGCGGGCGGCAGCACCTCGGCCCACTCCTCGAGGTCGTGCGGCGGCACTCCGAAGGGCCACTCCGGGACGGTGAACGGCAGCTGCTCCGGGAACGCGGCACCGGAGTACAGCAGGTAGACGCCCATGGTCCGGCCGGCGCGGGTGAGCGCGGTCAGGGTGTCCTGGAAGCGGGGGCACCGCTCGATCAGCACCTCGGCGCTGTCGACGCAGAGCAGCAGGGCGGCCATCGGTTCGAGGTCCTCACCGGCGTCGAGCTTGTCGCGGTAGTCGTGGAAGTTGCGGCATCCACCGGCCTGGTGCACGAGTTCCTGCCGCCGCGCGAGCTCGCCGTCGAGACCGACCCGGAACCGCTCGAACACCTCGTCCGGCACGTCACCGTTGAGGCTGAACGACATGTGCGGCGCGTGATCCAGCCCGTCGAACATGCCCGTGTTCCTCATGTCGAAGCAACCGAAGTTCAGGTCCTTCGAGGAGTGCGTGACCATGAGCCCCAGCAGCGCGGCGAGCAGTTTTTGCTCCCGTTGCGCGGCCGTGCCGTAGTAGGCGCCCGAGTACCCGTCGGCGCCAACGGCGATGTGCAGGTACACCGGCCATCCGCGTGCGTCGCCACCGATGGCGGCCCTCAGGTCGTTGCGCTGGTACTTGTTGCTGAGATCAGCCTCGATGCCGTGCCACGCAAGGAAGTCCGTGGCCTCGCCGAGCAGATGGCGCCGCAACCGGTCCGGCAGGTCCGCCCACCTCCGCGCCGTCACGACGACCTGCACACCCTGCGCCGGCCCGAACGCGGCGATCCACTCGACGGTCCGGTCCAGCTCCGGGTCGAACTCGACGCACAGCGCCCAGTCGTCCACCAGCAGCACCGCACCCGAAGGCGCACCGCGTTCGAACCAGTCCAGCACGCTCCGGCAGCCCGGCTGGTCCGCGGGGTCGAAGGTGGCCGAGACGGGCAACGGGTCCGCGCCGCGGCCGATCCGGTAGACGGCCGTGTCCGGCGACGCCGCGAGAGCCGCCGTCAGCCGCTCCCTCGTCGCCTGCCCTGGCCCGACGACGGCGAAGTTCCTGATCACCGCCCAGATATACCAACAGCTCCGGGAGCACCGCTGCCCCCTTCGCTAATGTGGGCGGCGTGCCAGCCAGAGCCGTCGACCCCACCGAGATGCGCGCCGCGGTGCAGGCCGTGCTCCCGTGGCTGCGCGGTGAGGCTGACCAGCCAGAACGTCCCGTGCTCGCCGCCGCCGTCCGGCTGAGCCTGCGCACGCTGGAACAGATCGCGCCCGGCCGCAGCGTCGAGGTGCGCGTTCCGCCGTTCGCCGCCGTGCAGTGCGTCGAAGGCCCGCGCCACACCCGCGGCACGCCCCCGAACGTCGTGGAGACCGACGCGCGGACGTGGCTCGAGCTCGCCACGGGCAGGCTGGAGTGGGTCGACGCGCTGGACGGCCGGGTCACCGCGTCGGGGACCCGTGCCGACCTCTCGCACCTGCTGCCGGTCGTGAAGTTCTAGAAGGTTCTAGAACCACGACCCGATCGTCTCCACCGCGCCGCCGACACCCTCGACGACGTCGCGTCCGAGCTCCACCGCGTTGCCCACCGTGTCGACCACGACGTCGCCCGCGTCGCTGGCGACCTCCTTGGTGGTGTCCCAGGCGTGGCCCGCCGCGTCGCCCCAGTTGCCGTTCGAGACGTCCTCGACGACCTGGCCGCCGCCGCGCCAGACGTCCTCGCCGATGTCGGCGACCTCCTTGCCGGTGTTGACCCCCCAGTCGATGATCGGACCCGCCACCGGCAGGTCGGAACCGGGCACCTCACGCGGCGTGGGAGCGTCCTGCCAGCGCTGCTCGGTGACGCTGCCGCCGTCACCGTTCGCGATCCTGGCGAGGTTCTGCAGCGACTCGGAGTTCTTGTCGTAGTACGACGAGTGGGCATGCCCGATCCAGTCCTCGCCGGACGTGCCGAACGTCTTGGCGCCGAACGAGGAGTCGTACGGACCGGTCGACGACCCGTCCTCGGTGAACCAGTCACCACTCGTGGCCTGGATGACCGGGTCGTGTTCGGTGCCACCGACGTAGACGTGCCCGGCACCGGCCGAGAGCTGGTCGACGTTGGACGCGCCGACGCCCGGCGAGCCGATGAACACGATGTCGTCCGCCTTCAGACCGTTGTCCATCGCGGAGTAGCCGACGACCGTGCTGCCGTAGCTGTGGCCGATCACCGTGACGTGCGCGCCGGGGTTGGCGGTGCGGTACCCCTCGACGTCCTGCGCGAGGATCGCGCCACCCTCGCGGGCCTGCTCGGGGTCGTTCACCTGGCCGGGCAGGAACTCCGGCGCGTCGTAGCCGAGCCACTGGATGGCCGCACCGTCGTCGCCCATCTTCGCGCTGAGGTTCGAGGCCTGGTCCAGGCCGAAGCTGCTGAGCGTGGACGTCGTGCCGGGCACGCAGACCGCGACGTTCTTCGCGGTGTCCGGGTTGCCGAACGCGACGGCGATCGCGCCTTCCTTGGCGCCGGCGCCGTCGGGGCTCCACGCGAGGACGTACGCCTGCTTACCGGTCTCCTTGCTCAGCCTTTCGGCTTCCGCCAACGCGCCGACCGCATCGTCCGCGTTCTTCGCGCGACGTGCCGCCTCGTCGTACTGCGACATCAGCTGCGAGCCTTGGGCGTCGTTGCGCAGAGCGCGCTGGCCCTCTGAAGAGTTCGGATCGACGCCGAGCTCGCGTGCACGGTCGGCCAGTTGTTGCTTCAGCTGGTCCTTCTCCGCGTTGAACCGCGCCGCGTCCTCCGGGATCCGCTTGCGGTTCGCGTAGTCCAGCACATCCGCCGGCAGGCCGCGGAGCTGGCCGAGCTCCTGGTACTTGGTGTTCTTGAGCGCTTCCTGCTGTTCCTTGCTGAGCGACTTCCACCAGTCGGCGACGGCCTTGGGATCGCTTCCCGGCGGCGGGACGGGAGGCAGTGCGCCACCCGCGCCAACGCCCTGGGCGGCGCGGCTCCAGCCGCTGTCCGAGCGTGCCGACTCCTCGAAGCCAGGCGGGATCTTCGTCAGCGCACTCGCGTAGGACCGCAGAACGTTGTCGTAGCCCGACTTCACGTTGTTGAGGGCGTTGTTGACCTGGTTCGCGAGCTGGCGGGTCTGCTCAGCGTCCATGCCCGGCGGACGGCCGCGCCACACACTGATCGCCTGGTCCGCCGCGCCCCGCATCTGCCCGTAGGCGCGCGAGGCGGCCTGGACGATGTCGACGCCCGCGCCGAGTCGTTCGGCCGCGGTCTTGGCGGCGGTGGCGGACAGCTGGGCGCGCGCGGTGAACTTCGTGGCGGCGTCACCGGTCCAGTTGCTGACGGCGGTCTTCCCGCCGTTGGCGACGGACTCGCCCGCACGCCCGACCGCGCTGATGGCCCCGGTGATCGGGTCGGCGGCGGCGGCGATGCGGCCGACGTCGCCGGACGCCAGCCTGCCGTAGAGGCTCTCCGGATCCGGGTAGCTCACCTGCCGCCCCCAATACCGCTGAGCAGCTTCTTCAACGCGGACGCGTGGTCGTCGTCCGTGCGCTGGTAGGTCTCGGCGTTCGACACGAGGCCTTCGGCCGCGTCGGTGTACCAGGAGGAACCGCGCCGCAGGTCCTGGGAGTGCGTGCCGACGAACTTCGACAACGCGTCCGCGAACTCCGCGGCGGCGTCGACCTCGCCGAGCGCACCCGCGTCGAGCCTGAGCATCGAGATCATCTCCGCTGCCTCGCGCACCGCGTCGGAGCCGTTGCCGAACTCCTTGGACGCGTTGCGCAGCAGCTCTGGCTCAACGCCGAACATCGCCACCCCCGTGTTGGTCCTCGATCACTGCGACGCAGCTACATGATGGCCGGTTCCCCACTCGCGCGATGAACGTTTCGGGCACGATGTCGCTCATGGTGCAGACAGGGTGGACGGCCCAGCGGTGGACCGCTGTGTTCATCGAGCAGGTAGAGATGTTCCGCAAGGCGGTGGCCGACGCCGACCCGGCGGCCGAGGTGCCGACGCGTCCCGGCTGGACCGTCCAGGACCTGGTCATCCACCTCGGGCGCTTCCTGGAGACCTCCACCCCGTACCTGCGCACCGGCAGCCGCACGGCGATGCAGCCGCCCGCCCCGCAGGCGGGCCTGTCGCCGTTGGAGTACCTCGACCTGCAGATCACCGCCGCCGCGGAGATCCTGACCGCCGTGCCGGGAAACCGCCCCGTCTGGACGTTCTCGCCCGCGGCGCCCGACCTCGCGTGGGTCTGGCACCGCCGGATCGCGCACGAGACCGTGCTGCGCCGGTTCGACGCGCAGACGGTCGTCCGCGGAGTCGTGGCCACCGACGCCGACCTCTGCGTCGACGGCATCGACGAGGTGCTGACGACGATCGTCGCGGCCAAGCTCGACGGCGACGTGCCGAACCTGGTGGCCGGCACCGCCACGGTCCGGCCGGCCGATGTGCCCGAGTCGTGGTTGATCTCCCTGGCGACGGGCGAGGCGCCGGAGGTTCGTGCCGCCGCTCCCGGCGAGGAGGGCGACGCGCAGGTGACCGGTGAGGCCGAACTCGTCTACTTCTGGCTGTGGAACCGGATGAACTTCAAGGAGATGACCGGCGACCAGCGCGTGCTGGACGTCCTCCAGGTCGGACGGGGGCATTGATGCGCAAGCTCGCGGTCGTCCTGATCGGCTGTCTGGCGCTGACCGGATGTGCGGCGTCCTGGCAACAGGAGCTTCGGTACAAGATCGTCTCATCGCACAACACCAGCTCGTCCGAGTTCTTCGACCTCGAACTGGTGGGAGATCCGCCCAAGGGCACGCTGGAACCTGAGCAGTTGAGGAGTCAGTTCTTGCTGACGTTCGAAGTCGAAGGTGCTCAGGTCGGCGACGAACTGCTGTGCTCCGCTGAACAGGAGAAGGGGAACGCGTTCGGGAACTCGAACGTCGTGACGCACCTGAAGAACTGTAAGAAGGCGTGATGCGGAAGACCATCGCGGCACTCGCCGGTTGCCTTGTGTTGGCCGGCTGCTCCTCGAACTGGCAGGGCGACATCACCCTCAAGGTCGCCGAGCTCTACGACCACAAGATCGACGCCAGCGGCGCGGTCGAGAAGCGGGTCCGGCTGGAACCCGTCGGCTCCCTGCCCCAGGACGCGGAACAGGATCACCTCAAGGGCCTGTCCGCCCAGGAGCACGAGATCGCCGGCACGGTCGGGGTGGACGACGGTGTGGTCTGCGTCGCCCGGCACGAGTCGGACCAGACGACGCTCAGCGGGTGCAGGAAGGCCTGAAGTGGGCTGAAGGCATGAGTTTCATCACCTCACCAGGGGTCGGAAGGGGGTAGTTGGCCCCCTGCTCCACATACACTCGGGTTGCAGCCAGCCCCGTCGTGAGGGAGCCAATTCGGTGGTCGACGACCATTCCCAGTCCGAACAGGAACCCCGTGAGGAGTGCGGCGTCTTCGGCGTCTGGGCTCCCGGTGAAGACGTTTCGAAGCTGACCTACTACGGGCTCTACGCCCTGCAGCACCGCGGCCAGGAGGCGGCGGGCATCTCGGTCGGTGACGGGGCGCAGGTCGTCGTCTTCAAGGACCTCGGGCTCGTCAGCCAGGTCTTCGACGAGCAGGTCCTGCAGTCGCTCAAGGGCCACGTGGCCGTCGGGCACTGCCGTTACTCCACCACCGGGTCCACGACCTGGGAGAACGCGCAGCCCACGTTCCGCACGACCGCCGCGGGGTCGGGGCTGAGCCTCGGCCACAACGGCAACCTGGTGAACACCGCCGAGCTGCTGGACAAGGCCAAGGGCCTCGGCATCGTCGAGCGCAACGGTGCCACCACCGACTCGGACATCCTCTGCGGCCTGCTCGCGCACGCGGCGGCCGACAAGGGCATCGAGCAGGCCGCGCTGGAGCTGCTGCCCACGGTCAGGGGCGCGTACTGCCTGACGTTCTCCGACGAGTCCACCCTCTACGCGGCGCGTGACCCGCACGGCGTGCGCCCGCTGGTCCTCGGCCGGCTGGAGCGCGGCTGGGTCGTCGCGAGCGAGACGGCGGCGCTCGACATCGTCGGCGCGAGCTTCGTGCGCGAGGTCGAGCCCGGTGAGCTCATCGCGATCGACGCCGACGGGCTGCGGTCGACCCGGTTCGCGACCCCCGAGCCCAAGGGCTGCATCTTCGAGTACGTCTACCTGGCGCGACCGGACACCACGATCTCCGGGCGCGGCGTGCACGCCACCCGCGTCGAGATCGGCCGCCGCCTGGCCAAGGAGCACCCGGTCGAGGCCGACCTGGTGATCCCGGTGCCGGAGTCCGGCACCCCGGCCGCGATCGGCTACGCGCAGGCCAGCGGCATCCCGTACGGGTCGGGCCTGGTCAAGAACGCCTACGTCGGCCGGACGTTCATCCAGCCATCGCAGACCATCCGCCAGCTGGGCATCCGGCTGAAGCTGAACCCGCTGCGCGACGTCATCCGCGGCAAGCGGCTGGTCGTCGTGGACGACTCGATCGTGCGTGGCAACACCCAGCGCGCGCTCGTCCGCATGCTGCGTGAGGCCGGTGCCCTCGAGGTGCACGTGCGGATCGCGTCGCCGCCCGTCAAGTGGCCGTGCTTCTACGGCATCGACTTCGCCTCGCGGGCGGAGCTCATCGCGAACGGCCTGGACGACGACGGCATCCGCCGGTCGGTCGGCGCCGACTCGCTCGGGTACGTGTCGCTGGAGCAGCTCATCGCGGCGACCGAGCAGCCCAAGACGCGGCTGTGCTCGGCGTGCTTCGACGGCGAGTACCCGATCGAACTGCCGCAGGACGCGCTCATCGGCAAGCACCTGCTCGAGGGCCTCAAGGGTGTCTCGGGCTCGGCCGCTCCCGTCCTGGCCAACGGCTATGGTGCCGAAGACGCTTTGCGTCGCCCCTGAGCTCGACAGAACCTAAGTGGAAGAAGTTGACGTGACCGACAGCGCCAAGGCCACCTACGCCGCCGCCGGAGTCAGTATCGCCGCAGGTGACGAGGCGGTGGAGAAGCTCAGGCCGTGGGCGGCCAAGGCGAACCGGCCCGAGGTGCTGGGCGGCATCGGTGGCTTCGCGGGCCTGTTCCAGCTCAAGCTCGACCGCTGGAAGGAGCCGGTCCTCGCCTCCTCCACGGACGGCGTCGGCACCAAGATCGCCATCGCGCAGGCGCTCGACAAGCACGACACCATCGGCGTCGACCTGGTCGCCATGATCGTGGACGACCTGGTCGTGTGCGGTGCCGAGCCGCTGTTCGTGCAGGACTACATCGCGGTCGGCAAGGTCGTCCCCGACAAGATCGCGGCGCTGGTCAAGGGCATCGCCGAGGGCTGCGTCCAGGCCGGCTGCGCGCTGCTCGGCGGCGAGACGGCGGAGCACCCCGGCCTGATGGGCGACGAGGACTACGACATCTCCGGCACCGGCGTCGGCGTGGTCGAGCACTCCAAGCTGCTCGGCCCCGACCGCGTCCGCGACGGCGACGTCGTGATCGCGATGGGCTCGTCCGGCCTGCACTCCAACGGCTACTCGCTCGCCAGGCACGTCCTGCTGGAGATCGCGCGGATGCCGCTGGAAGGCCACGTCGAGGAGTTCGGCCGCACCCTCGGCGAGGAGATGCTGGAGCCGACCAAGATCTACGCCAAGGACTGCCTCGCGCTGATCGCCGAGACCGAGGTCCGCGGGTTCTCGCACGTCACCGGCGGTGGCCTCGCCGCGAACCTGGCCCGCGTCCTGCCGCAGGGCCTGCACGCGAAGCTCGACCGCGGCACCTGGACGCCCGCGCCGGTCTTCCAGCTCATCGCCCAGCGCGGCCGCGTGGAGCGCGAGGAGATGGAGAAGGCGTTCAACATGGGCGTCGGCATGGTCGCCGTCGTCGCGCCCGAGGACGTCGACCGCGCACTGGCCGTCCTCACGGCCCGCCACGTCCCGGCGTGGGTGCTCGGCGAGATCACCAAGTCCGCGGAGGGCGGCGCCGCGCTCGTCGGCGACCACCCGCGCTTCTGAGGGTGAGCGTCGGCAGACGCGAGTAGGAGATCGCCGGCCGCCTGGCCGGCGATCGCTACTGAGCGCGAACCGAGTCGAGGAACGCCGTCCAACCGGCGTGGCCGAACGCGAGCCTCGGCCCGCCGGGGTTCTTCGAGTCCCGCACGCCGGTGGCGGCCGAACCCACTGCCATCTCGACGCACGCCCCGTTCTCGGCCGAGTACGAGGAGCGGCTCGTAGAGGAACATGCTGTCGGCCATGCCTTCCAGCCCGGCGAACAGCTGAAGCCACTTGGGGATCACGCTCGACCACGGTGACCACCACGCGCGGGTGTCCTCTGCTCCGTGGCACGGTGGCGCTGCACCGCCGCAACGGTCGTACGGACTGGGCGCGGCCGGGGGACGTGATCAGGCTGCCGATGATCATCGCACAACCGTTGATCAGAGGGCGAGAAGTCGCGATCGTGGATCAGCGGACTCCGAAACCCGCGAATACTGAGGCCACGGCTCGCCGGCTACGGCCAACCGCAGGTCGTGGGAGCGCCCAGATAAAGGTCGCGACACTTCCGGGCCTGACCTTCTAACCTGGAAGACATGAACGACGTGACCGTGACTCGGACGCTGGTGCTGCCGGCGTCCGAGTTGCGCGAACGTTTTTCCAGGTCAGGTGGGCCGGGCGGGCAGGGAGTGAACACGGCGGACAGCCGCGTGGAGCTCTCGTTCGACCTGGCTGCCTCGCCGTCCATCCCCGAGCACCTCAAGCGCCGGATGCTCGACCGCCTGGAGAACCGACTGGTCGACGGCGTGCTCACGATCGCCGCGTCCGAGCACCGCGCGCAGCTGCAGAACCGCGCCGCCGCCCGCGAACGCCTCGCCGCGATCCTCCGTGCGGCCGCCGCTGCGCCACCGCCGGTGCGCAGGCCGACGAAGCCCACGAAGGGTTCGAAGGAACGCCGCATCGCGGGCAAGAAGCGTCGCGCCGAAACCAAGCGCGGCCGTTCAGGCTCCTGGGACTAGTAGTGCTTTGTTAGGTGGGATGTTCGGGTGGCTGTCGTGTGTGATCTTCTTGCCGGGTGACTCCGGAGGAGATGGCTCGGGTTCGGCCGGTGATCGAGGACTTCGCCGCGGCGATGTTCGGCGGGTTCGCGCGACGTGACCAGCGGGCGAAGGGTGAGCTGTATCTGCGCGGGTTGATGCTGGACGGCAAGCGCAAGTCGATGCAGCCGATGGCGGAGCGGCTCGGGGTCGATCATCAGCAGTTGCAGCAGTTCGTGAGCACCTCGACGTGGGATCACGTCGAGGTGCGGCGACGCCTGGCGGCCTGGGCCGGCAAGTTCGTCGACCCGGACGCGCTGGTCATCGACGACACCGGTTTTCCCAAGGACGGCAAGGATTCCCCCGGTGTGGCACGCATGTATTGCGGCGCGCTGGGCAAGACCGGGAACTGTCAGATCGGGGTGAGCGTGCACGCGGTCACCGACTGGGCCTCGGCCGCGATCGACTGGCGGTTGTTCCTGCCGGAATCGTGGGACGACGAGAAAACCGCCGATGACACAACGGCCGCCGAGATCCGGACGCGCCGGGCCCGCAGTGTGATCCCGGACGAGGTGCGGCATCGGGAGAAGTGGCGCCTCGCGCTGGACATGCTCGACGAGGTCACCGGCGACTGGGGCCTGCCGCAGCGGCCGGTGGTGGCCGACGCCGGTTACGGCGATGCCACCGAGTTCCGGCTCGGCCTGACCGAACGCGGCCTGACCTACGTGCTGGCCGTCAGCCCGGCCGCGACCGCCCACCCCGCCGAGGCGATGCCGACGACCGCGGCCTGGGCCGGCAACGGCCGCCCGCCGGGGCCGCGCTACCAGGACAAACCTGTCGACCTGAAGACTCTGGTCATGAACGCGGGCCGATCGGCCGGCAGGTTCGTGGTCTGGCGCCACGGAACCAAGAAGTCACCGGGCAATCCGACCGCGAGCATGCGGTCACGGTTCCTCACGCTGCGAGTCCGGCCGGCCAACCGCAACATCCCCCGCGCCGCCGACGGGAGCCTGCCCGAGTGCTGGCTGCTGGCCGAATGGCCGCCCGGCGCACCCGAGCCCACCGACTACTGGCTCTCCACCCTGCCCGCCGACATCCGGCTGCGGGACCTGGTGCGGCTGGCCAAGATCCGCTGGCGCATCGAGCACGACTACCGCGAACTCAAAGACGGCCTCGGCCTGGACCACTTCGAAGGCCGCTCCTGGCTCGGCTGGCACCGCCACGTCACCCTCGCCGCCGTCGCCCAAGCCATCTGCACCCAGCTCCGCCGCACCCCAAAAGCCCCTGCGCAGGCCTGACGCTCTACGCGGTCCTGCGCGAACTCCAGGCCTTACTCGCGGTCTGGACAGGCGTCTGCCACACCTGCCGACAACCCGTCCAGACCCCAACACCCACAACAACACCCCAGGTCAGCAACACCTAACAAAGCACTACTAGTGCCGTGACCGGCAACCTTCACCTCGTCTTCCGGCGCCCAGCAGGGCGCCTCGCGGCACCGGCCCCACGCCCACAGCCATCCAGGATGAGGACGCGGGGCCGGCACCACGATGCACCCGTCTGAACGTCGAAATACGGGGCAAAGGCTGCCGGTCACGGCACTAGCGCGTAGATCCTTTCGGGACGGCCGGTTCCGCCGTACCGCAGCCGGACCTCCGCCCGTCCCATCGACACGAAGTGCTCCAGGTACCGGCGCGCACTCACGCGGGCAACGCCGGTGGAGGAAGCGCATTCCGATGCCGACAACCCTTCCGGGTGCGACCGCAGCGCGTTCTCCACGAGCCGTGCGGTCTCCGGCGTCAAACCCTTGGGCAGCAACGGTTTCGAGGTCGGCCGCGCACCGAACACCTGGTCCACGTCCGCCTGCCCGGCCGAGTCCAGGCCGTGCAGCTTCTCCCGCAACGACGCGAAGTGCGCGAGCTGGTCGCGCAGCGCCGAGTAGTCGAACGGCTTGATCAGGTAGTGCAGCACGCCGCCGCGCATCGCGCTGCGCACGGTCTCCACGTCGGTCGCCGCGGTGATCACGATGACGTCCACGTCCTCGTTGGCGCGCAACGACTTCAGCACGTCCAGTCCGTTGACGTCCGGCAGGTAGATGTCCAGCAGCACCAGATCCGGTTTCAACGAGGACACCAGCCGCAACGCGTCGCCGCCGGTGTGCGCGACACCGACGACCTCGAAACCCTCTGTGCGCGCGACATAACCGCTGTGCACCTTGGCCACCATGAAGTCGTCGTCGACGACCAGCACCCGGATCACCAGGGCAGCCTTGCCGTGAACACCGAACCGGACACGCTCACCGAACCGCCGCGCCGCAGGCACGCCCGCCTGATCAGCGCGAGCCCGATGCCGCGTTCGCCGTGCGATGCCGCCTTCGTCGTGAACCCGTGCCGGAACACCTCGTCGGCGAGTTCCGGCGCCACACCGGGACCGGAGTCGCGCACCACGACCTGGACCTCGTCGTCCAACTGCATCACACCCACCTCGATCCACTTCTGAGCCCCGTTGGTGCCGGGCGAGCTCAGCGCGTCCAACGCGTTGTCGACGAGGTTTCCCAGCACCATCACCAGATCCGCCGACAGGGCCTCGTCGACCCGGCCCAGCACGCTGTCCGGGCCCATCCGCAGCGCCGTGCCGCGTTCGGCCGCGAGCGACGCCTTGGCGATCAGCAGCGCGGCCACGGCGGGGTCGCCGATCGACGAGCCGACCTCGGCCCGCCACTGGTCCTGTGCCGAGCTGATCTGGTGAATGTAGTTGGTGACCTCGTCGTACTCCTTCAGCGCGATCAGTCCGGCGATGGTGTGCAGCCGGTTCGCGAACTCGTGCGCCTGCGCCCGCAGTGTGTCCGTCGCGTGCTGTGAGGCGTCGAGTTCGTGTTGCAGCGCAAGCAGTTCCGTGCGATCTCGCATCGTGACGACCGCGCCCTCGCCGCCCTCGATCGGCATGCGGTTCAACGTCAGCACCACGCCCTGCCGCAGCACGAGCTGGTCGACGCCGGTCGCGCGGCCGGTCAGCACGTCGCGCAGCCGGTCGTTGAGCTCCAGGTCCTCGACCGAGCGGCCGAGGGCGTCCCCCGGCAACGCCAGCAGGTCGCTCGCATGGTCGTTGACCAGCGTGATCCGGTTCTGCCCGTCGAGGCCGACGACGCCCTCGCGGATGCCGTGCAGCAACGCCTCGCGGTTCTCGACCAGCGCCGTGATCTCGTGCGGCTCCAGCCCGAGCGTCTGGTTCTTCACCCGGCGGGCCAGCAGCAACGACCCGGTGACGCCGATGATCAGCGCGATCGCCAGGTAGCGCAGCACGTCGACGGGCTGCTCCAGCGCGCCGGCGAAGATGCCGGGCTCCTCCGCGCCCGCGATCACCATGCCGTTGACCTGGCGGCTGACCGGGTCGAACACCGGCACGTGCGCCTCGATCGAGTCGCCGATCGTGCCAGTCCAGGACCTGCCTTCCAGCGCGGTGGTCCTCGTGTCCAGAGTGGACCCGATCTGCGCCGGGTCCGGCGAGGCGATCACGAGCCGCTCGTCGTCGAGGATCAGCACGTAGGAGGCACCGGACAGGCTGCGGGCCGTCTCGGCGGGCGCGGACAGCTCGCGCCAGTTGCCCATCCGCTCCTGGACCAGCGAGTTCGCCGCCACCGTCTCGGCGACCGACAGCATTCGCCGTTCCTCGTTGGAGCGAAAGTTGCTGCCCGTCTGGACGACAGTCAGTGCGCCCACCGCGCACAGTAGCAACGTGACGACTACCAGTTGCCATGCGAGGAGTTGACTGGCCAGGGAACGGCGGCGACGCATGAAACCTCCCGTGACCAGAAAGACCGAAAGAAACCTTAGAAGCGCAAGAGCGACATCAAGGTTTACACCAGAGCAACATGTCCAACCACGCGGACGAGAGGCGGGGATCACAGTGTCGGTGAAGGTGTGGGTGGCGGTGGCGACGGCGTTGCTCGCCGTCCTGCTCGTGCCACCGCTGCTGACGCCGGGTGCGGACAGCGGCGAGTCGAGCCAGGTGCGAGCGCTGCGGGTGCTGGTGCCGAACGCGCCCGGTGGCGGGTACGACATCACGGCCCGCACGGCGGCGAAGGCCATGGAGGACGCTGACCTGCTGCGCAACGCCGAGGTGTTCAACCTCCCCGGCGCCGGCGGCACGGTCGGGCTCGGCCGCACGGTCGGTGAGCGCGGCAACGGCAAGCTGATCATGTCGATGGGCCTGGGCGTCGTGGGCGCGGTGTACACGAACAAGTCGCCGAACTCGCTGCTCGACACCACCCCGATCGCGAAGCTGATCGAGGAACCGGACATCGTCGTGGTCGCGAAGGACTCGCCGTACACGTCGATGCAACAACTCGTGGACGCCTGGAAGGCCAACCCCGGCACCGTGACGGTCGGCGGCGGTTCGGCTCCCGGTGGCCCCGACCACCTGGCGCCGATGCTGATCGCCAAGGCCGTGGGCCTGGAGCCGAGGACCGTCAACTACATCCCGTTCGACGGTGGCGGCGAGCTGCTGGCGAGCGTGCTGGGCGGCAAGGTCGCGTTCGGCGTCTCGGGCGTCGGCGAGTACCGCGACCAGATCGAGGCCGGCACGTTGCGGGTGCTCGCGGTGACGAGCAAGGACCGCATCGACGGCATCGACGCGCCGACGCTGAAGCAGTCCGGTGTGGACGTCGAGTTCACCAACTGGCGCGGCATCGTGGCGCCGCCGGGCATCTCGCCGACCGACAGGGCGAAGCTGGTCGAGGTGTTCCAGAACCTCCAGAAGACGCCGCAGTGGAAAGAAGCGTTGCAGCGCAACGGCTGGACCGACGCCTTCGCGCCGGGAGACGAGTTCAGGACCTTCCTGGAGAACGAGAACAAGCGGGTGGAAACGGTGCTCAAGGACTTGGGGCTGGCATGACGACCGTGACGAAGCCGGAGCGCAGGAGCTGGCTCCGCGACCACTCCGAGCTGGGCATCTGCGCCCTGCTGGTCGTGCTCGCCGTGCTGGTGCTCACGGACGCGCTGCGCATCCCCACGGACTTCGCCCAGCGCGGTCCCGTCGGCCCGAAGGCGGTGCCGATCCTGATCGGCTCGCTGCTGCTGATCGTCGCCGCGCTGCTGGCCCGCGACGTGCTGCGCGGCGGCAAGGGCGAGGCGGAGGCCGGCGAGGACGTCGACCTGTCCGCACCCGCCGACTGGCGCACGGTCCTGCTGCTGTGCGGCGCTTTCCTCGCGAACGCCGCGCTGATCGGCGTGGTCGGGTTCCCGATCTCCGGCGCGATTCTGTTCTGGGGCGCCGCCTACGCGCTCGGCAGCCGCAACCTGGTGCGCGACCCGTTGATCGCGGCCGGCCTGTCGATCTTCACGTTCGCGGTGTTCAACAACCTGCTCGGTGTCCCGCTCCCCGGTGGCCCGTTGATGGAGGTGTTCTAGGTGGAACAACTGCTCGACGGCTTCGCGACCGCGCTGACGCCGACACATCTGCTGTTCGCCGCCATCGGCGTGCTGCTGGGCACCGCGATCGGTGTCCTGCCGGGCATCGGCCCGGCCATGGCGGTGGCCCTGCTGCTGCCCGTCACCTACGGCATGGAGCCGACCGGCGCGTTCATCATGTTCGCGGGCATCTACTACGGCGGCATGTTCGGCGGCTCGACCACGTCGATCCTGCTGAACACACCCGGCGAGAGCGCCGCGGTCGTGGCCGCCTTCGAAGGCAATCCCATGGCCCGCAAGGGACGTGGTGCGCAAGCGCTTGCCGCCGCCGCCATCGGCCACTTCACCGGCGGCATCATCGGCACGATCCTGATCGTCCTGCTGGCGCCGCTCGTGGCCAAGCACGCCGTCGACATCGGCGCGCCCGACCTGTTCGCCGTCATGGTGCTGGCGTTCATCGCGGTGACCTCGGTGCTCGGTGCGTCCCGCATCCGCGGGTTCGCCTCGTTGCTCATCGGCCTGACGCTCGGCCTGGTCGGCCTCGACGAGATGACCGGCCAGCAGCGCCTGACGTTCGGCTCGCTGCACCTGGCCGACGGCATCGACATCGTCGTGGTCGCGGTGGCGCTGTTCGCGGTCGGCGAGGCCCTGTGGGTCACCGCCCACCTGCGCCGCAAGCCGTTCGAACCGATCCCGGTCGGCCGGCCCTGGTTGTCCCGCAGCGACCTCAAGCGCACCTGGAAGCCGTGGCTGCGCGGCCCGGTGATCGGCTTCCCGTTCGGCGCGATCCCGGCCGGTGGCGCGGAGATCCCGACCTTCCTGTCGTACGTGACGGAGAAGCGGCTCTCCAAGCACAAGGACGAGTTCGGCAAGGGCGCCATCGAGGGCGTGGCGGGTCCGGAGTCCACGGCCTCCGCCTCGGCCGCGGGCACCCTGGTCACGATGCTGACGCTGGGCCTGCCGACCACGGCGGTCGCGGCGGTCATGCTCGCGGCGTTCCAGCAGTACGGCATCCAGCCGGGTCCGTTGCTGTTCCAGCGCGAGGCCGGTCTGGTCTGGGCGTTGATCGCGTCGCTGTTCATCGGCCTGACCCTGCTGCTGGTGCTGAACCTGCCGTTGGCGCCGTTGTGGGCGAAGCTGCTGCGCATCCCGCGGCCGTACCTCTACGCGGGCATCCTGTTCTTCGCCTCGGTCGGCGCCTACGCGGTCAACGCGGACATCTTCGACCTGCTGCTGATGTTCGTGATCGGCCTGCTGGGCTTCGCCATGCGCCGCTACGGCCTGCCGGTGCTGCCCGCGATCATCGGCGTGATCCTCGGCCCGGCCGCGGAACAGCAGATGCGCCGCTCGCTGCAGCTCTCCGACGGCTCGCTGACCGGCCTGGTCAACAGCCCGATGGCGGTCGTGGTCTACGTGGTCATCCTGGTGATCCTGTTCTTCCCGCTGATCAGGCGGTTCCTGCCGAAGCCTCCCACCGCGGAGGCTCAGCCGGAACGAGAGAAGGCCGACGCCTAAAAAATCTTCGAAGTTTTCGGGGAGATCCGCTCCGAACCGCGCACGTACCTCTCGCAAGGCCCACCGCCTTCGGGAAGGAAGTGCACGATGAGGAACCTTCTCCTCCTGGTCCTGACGATGATCGGCCTGGCCGCGGGTGTGCAGAGCGCACCCGCGGCCGGTGCCGCTCCGGCGCCGATGACCCCGTGGTCGCGATGTGGTGCCGGTCAGGCGCCGACGTTCACCGCGACGAAGTGGGTGCCCGGATCGGCGTACCTGACGGCCGCGCCCCTCGCACTCGAGCCTGGTGACGTCATCCACGTCAGCGCCACCGGCACGATCAACACCGGCGGCTGGTCCGGCAGCCACGGCCCGGCCGGCGAGAACACCATCACCTGGGGCGGCAACTGGCCGCACCAGGGCGGCCGGATCTACTCCCTCTACGGGAAGTTCCGCAGCAACAACACCAGGTTCCTGGCCGCGAACACCGGCTGCCTCGACCCGGCCACCTACTACTCCACCGGCGCCGACCACGTCGACCTCGGGATCAACGACGAGAACCTGTCCGACAACACCGGCGGCTTCACCGTCACCATGCGCGTGTACCGCAACCTGGTGAAGGACGGCGGTTTCGAACGGCAGCCGCACCGCGGCATCTCTTCGCCGTGGTACGCCGAGGGCCCGGACTACAAGGGCGTCGACATCCGCCTCGGCTATGCCAACTCCGGCGGCAACAACGCGTTCATCCGCACGGGTTCCCGGAACTGGAACGCCGTCACGCAGTACGTCCCGCTGCGGCCGTACGCCTCGTACCGGATGCGCGTCTTCCTCCGCACGTCGCCGGTGTTCGGCGCGGGCTACCTCGGCGTGCGCGGCGCGGCCAACGGGTTGGTGGAGCGGCCGTACGGCGTCGTGAACGGCTACCAGGAGCACACCATCGACTTCGCCACGGGCGCGAACGGCGGCGTGACGGTGTTCCTCGGCTACTGGGCTCCCGGCACGGACTCATGGGTCCAAATGGATGATTTCGCGGTCTATCCGGCCTGATCAGAGCACTGCGCCCTGGGCCACCCGGCCCAGGGCGCGTAATGCCGCCGCCACTGGGAGAGATGGTGTCGTTGATGGCCGATGAGGACTTGGTCAACCGACTCCGGGCAGGCGAGGGCGCCGCCCGGCATGAACTGTTCGCACGGTGTCAGGCCAAGCTGCGGCCGTACTTCCGCAGCCGCCTGCGCAGTCACCACGACGTCGACGACCTGGTGAGCGAGGTCGTCGTCCGTGCGCTGGAAGGGATCCGCAACGGCCAGCAGCCGCAGGTGCTCGACGCGTGGCTGACCGGGATCGCCTGGAACCTGCTCAAGGACCGCTACGCCGAGAGCGGCCGGCGCGACGACCGCGAGGTGCCGGACGACCTCGCCGACGACAGCGTCGACATCACCGAACTGATGGGCCGTGCCGAGCTGCTGACCGTGCTCAACGCGGCGCTCGACGGCCTGAAACCCGCGCTGCGGCACGTGATGACGACGCACGTGCGGCTGACGTTGCAGCAGGACCACCTGGTGGTCGGCGGTGAGCTGGCCGCCGCTTTGGGCATCCCGAAGAGCCAGGCGGACCGGCAGCTGAAACGGGCTCGCGACGCCACGTACGCGGCCATCGCCTCGTACGTGCTGACCCGTGTGGGCCGCAGGCATTGCGCGGCACTGGACGCGCTGGTCACCGGGCCGTTCGACGCGAAGATGTCGGCCGGGGTGATCAAGCACGCGACAGGCTGTGCGACGTGCGAAGCGCACATGGCAGAAGCCCGCGACTACAGCCGCTGGGCACTCGGTCCCGGTCTGATCGGCCTGGTCGACGACGAGGAGAACAAGCGCACCGCCATCGCGTTCTTCAGCCGCGGCAGCGACTTCGCCGTCGGCCGGACGAGCGTGCTGGGCACCATCACGACCCGCGTGGCGACTGTGCCCGGCGTGGACACGGTGGTGCGGCTGGCGCAGGAGAACCCGGCCCTGGCCCGCGTGGTGGCCGGTGGCGTCGGACTGGTCGCGGCGGCGCTGATCGCGCTGCTCGCGGTGGCCAACGACAGTCCGCCGGATGAGACCGCCCTGCCCGCGCCGACCGGAACCTCCTCCAGCACAACGACTTCCACCACCAATGACCAGGTCGTCGTGACCACGACGACGCCACCGCGTGGTGCGCCGCTCGTCGCCGTGACCACCGCGGTGACGAAGACACCGGAACCGACGTCCACCGCTCGGCCGGCGACAACGCAGCCGAGTAAGACGACTCAGCCCAGTCCGACCACCACTCCGCCACCGCCTCCGGCCAAGTGGGCGTTCGCGCGGATCGACCAGTTCACCTCGCCGATCGGCCGGGAGACTCCCGTCCTGCCGGCGTGGCAGTGGGGCACGACGAGATCGGTCACCGTGGTCCGCGAGAGCACCGGCGGCTACCGGGTGCGGATGCCCGGCGCGGCCTCGTCGTCGGCGATCGCGCACGTCACGGTCGCGTACTACCAGCTGCCGAACCCGGTCGGCTGCGTGGTGCGGGACAACCGGTCCGAGGGTGCGGACCAGGTCGTGCGGGTCGCCTGCCACGAGCGCGCCGCGGCCAAGGACCTCCAGTTCACCGTCCTGCTCGCCGAACCGGACGGCCGGGCGGTCGTGGGTCCCGCCGATCCGGTTCGGGCGCTCGGCGCGGGCCGCTACGAGGTCGACGTCCCAGGTTCGTTGCGGGGCAACGGATACGCCCAGGTCACCCCGTACTCGCCGAACGACGTGCGGTGCCAGACCGGTGGTGTGCGGCCGACCGCGGGTGGCGTGACGATCCGCGTCCACTGCACCGGTGACAGCCGGTTCGCCTTGACGTACGTGGAGAACACGCCGTTGGCCGGTGCCGTCGGCGGCTACGCCCAGACCACCGGCACCGTACCGGATCTGCGGATCGACTCGGCCAGGTCGTACAACAGCGCGGGCGGCGCGATGACGTTGCAACGCTGGGGCACCGGTCAGTATCTGGTGCTGATGAAGGGAATCGGACTCCTCGGCGGCACCGTCCACGCGAGTGCCACCGAGACCGGGTACTGCCACGTCATGAACTGGTCGTCCTTCGCCGTTCCGATCAACGACGTGTGGGTGACGGTGCAGTGCGTCGACGACTCCGGCGCGGTCACCGACCTGCCGTTCGGCGTCGCGGCGCTGCGGCCTCCACTGGCACCCGGCGAACGGGTCGGCCCGTTGCGCCCCACCGATCCCGGTGTCCACGGTCCCGGCGACCGCTGGGGCTACGTGCAAGTGCTGTGGCCGTCGACGCCGGTGGGCGTGCCGACGCAGCTGCACCCGTACTGGCAGTGGTCGACGTGGGCGGGCCGGCTCAGCGCGAACGACTCGTGGTGGTCGCGCAAGGTGACGGTGATCAGACAGGGCACCGGCAGGTATGAGGTGCGGATGCCGGGAATCGGTTCTACGCACGCGATTCCACACGTGACGGCCTATTCGCTGTATGCCGACGGTTGCGTGGTCCGCGACCACCGTGTCGACGGAATCGACGGCCTGGTGGGCGTGAACTGCTACAACAACGCGTCGCTGCCGAAGGACGTGCCGTTCCACCTGTTCCTCGGCGTGCCGAAGTCGGGTACGGCGACGTCGGAGCGGGCGACCCGCGTAGGTCCCGGTGAGTACGAGGTCGCGGTTCCCGGCGCTGAAGCCGGTTTCGCCAAGGTGACGCCGCTCGGCGACGGTCCGGCGAAGTGCGGCCACGACGGCGGCACCGCGACCGGTGGCGAGGTGCGGTTCCGGGTGGTCTGCGACCGCGACACGCGCTGGCGGCTCAGCCATGTCCACGGAACGGGCCTGCACCAGGACACCGCCGCGCCCGCCGCGTACCTGACCGCGTCCGGCAGCGGGCAGGTCCTCCGCTCGTTCGGGGAGACTCCGGAGATCGTCCGGACCTCGGCCGGCCGGTACCAGGTGAAGTACCGGACGCTCGGCAATCCCGTCGTCTGGCCGGCGGACGCGGTGCAGGTGACGACACTGGGCTCGGCCCGGACGTGCACGGCGATCGGCCTGAACTCGTACTCGGTGCCCGCGCGCAACGTCTGGCTGAACGTGCACTGCTTCGACCAGGCCGGCCTCCCGGCGGACTCGGACTTCGGGGTCGCGTACGTCCGCACACCCGGACGGTGAAGGAGGCCGCGGGCACCCCGCGGCCTCCCCTTTTCAGTGCCTCAGCAGGTACTTCCACGACCCGATCGGCTGGTGCCGGCCACCGCTCGCGCACCGGCCGTCCGGGTCACCGGTGGCGGTGAAGAACAGCACGCTGCAGTTCGAGCACGACCGCCAGCCGAGCTGGTGCCGGACGCCGGGGCGTTCCGGCTCGAACTCCACCAGGTAGTACCAGGACTTGAGGACGGCGTAGCTCGAGATCCGGTGCCCGTTCGGGTCGCCGGCACAGCGCCCGGCCGTGCCGCCGGACCACCACAGGCACCGGCAGGCGGCGCAGGACCGCCAGTCGCTCTGCCCGGCGCCGCCGTCGGACTGCACTTTCACCTGGTAGACGAAGCTGCCGTCCTTCGCGTGGTGGCCGCCCGCCGGGCACGGGATCGCGTACGGCGTGTTCGGCCACCACAGCGACCGGCACTGGGGGCAGGACGCCCAGCCGGACTGCGCCGCGCGTGCGGTGCCGGTGGTAGCGGTGGTCGCCACGGCGAGCGCGGCCGCCGCGCCGAGGACCTGTCGTCGGTTGATCATCGGGGAGACCCCTTTCCGTTGCGGTACACCGGGTAGGTGGCGCGACGGGACGAGATCTCCCCGGTTTTCAGCCGTGGGTCGGGAATCCCAGGTTGACGCCGTGCTGCTGCGGCCACCGCGCCGTGACAGCCTTGGCGCGGGTGTAGAACTTCACGCCCTCGGCGCCGTGCACGTGCGTGTCGCCGAACAGCGAGTCCTTCCAGCCACCGAACGAGTAGTAGGCCATCGGCACGGGGATCGGCACGTTGATGCCGACCATGCCGACGTGCACCCGCCGCTGGTACTCGCGCGCCGCGAGGCCGTCACCGGTGTAAATGGCCGTGCCGTTGCCGTACTGGTTGGCGTTCACCAGCTCCAGGGCGTCCTCGAACGTGTCGGCGCGGACGACCGTCAGCACCGGCCCGAAGATCTCGTCGGTGTAGATCGACATGTCGCGGGTGACGTGGTCGAACAGCGTCGGCGCGAACCAGAAACCGTTCTCCGCACCCTCCGGCGCATACCCGCGACCGTCGACGACCAGAGACGCGCCAGCGGCCTCACCGGCGTCCACATAGGACTTGACCTTGTCCCGGTGCACACCCGTGACCAGCGGCCCCATCTGGGCCTCCGGGTGCGTGCCGGGCAGCACCGACGGGTGCAGGTCGCGGGTCCGCGAGGCGATCTTCTCGACCAGTGCGTCACCGGTCTCACCGACGGCGACGACCACCGAGATCGCCATGCAGCGCTCACCCGCAGAGCCATAACCAGCGGAAACTGCGGCGTCAGCAGCAACGTCGAGGTCGGCGTCGGGCAGCACGACCATGTGGTTCTTCGCGCCACCGAGCGCCTGCACGCGCTTGCCGGCCGCGGTGCCGCGCGAGTAGACGTGCCGCGCGATCGGGGTCGAGCCGACGAACGAGGCCGCGGCGACGTCCGGGTGGTCGAGCAGCGCGTTGACCGCGAAGGCGTCACCCTGCAACACGTTCAGCACGCCGTCGGGCAGCCCGGCCTCCGCGAAGAGCTCGGCCAGCCGGACGGACGCCGACGGGTCGCGCTCGGAAGGCTTCAACACGAACGTGTTCCCGCACGCGATGGCGATGGGGAACATCCACATCGGCACCATCACGGGGAAGTTGAACGGCGTGATGCCCGCGACCACGCCGAGCGGCTGGCGCAGCGAGTACGCGTCGACCCCGCGTGAGACCTGTTCGGAGTGCTCGCCCTTGAGCAGCTGCGGGATGCCGCACGCGAACTCGACGACCTCCAGCCCGCGCTGCACCTCACCGGCCGCGTCCGACAGCACCTTGCCGTGCTCGGACGTGATGATCGCGGCGAGCTCGTCGCGGTGCGTGTGCAGCAGGTGCCGGTACTCGAAGAGGATGCGCGACCGCGTCGACAACGACGACTCCGACCAGGACTGCGCGGCCTTCAGCGACGAGGAGACCGCGAGGTCGACGTCCGCCTGCTCGGCCAGCACGACCTGCGCGGCAACCTCGCCGGTGGCCGGGTTGAAGACGTCAGAGGTTCGCGACGACACCCCTGTGGTGCGGGCGCCGTCGATCCAGTGGGGGATGGTGCTCAACGCGGTCCTCCGTGTCTATTGGTCGCTGGTGGGGCGGTCGTGTTCCGAACGACAAGCGAGGGAATGAGGAGATGGCGCACAGGTTCGGTGCGCTCTTCACGAACGCGCTGCAACAGCGCCTCCGCAGCCAACCGGCCGAACTCGGCACGAGGCTGGTCGATCGTGGTCAGGGAGACGTGGCGCAGCGCCGCCAACGACGTGTTGTCGTAGCCCACAACGGAAACGTCGGCCGGAACGCGCAACCCCGCGTCCTCCAGCGCGGAGATAGCGCCGACGGCGTTGAAGTCATTGCAGGACAAGATGGCCGTGGGCAAGGCGTTGTCGGCTATCAACCTGCGAATCGCCCGCGCACCGGCCGCGTCCGTGTACTCGGACGACACCACCTGCGGCACGAGTCCGTGGGCTTCCATCGCGGCGACGTACCCACGCCGCCGAGGCCCGGCCTGAGTGCCTTCGCCGCCGTCTAGATGCGCAATGCGCTTGTGCCCCAAAGAAACCAGGTGGTCAACAGCGAGCCGGGCGCCGGTCTCGCCGTCGTCGTTCACCGTATCCACAGTGGACACCCGCGACGACCGCGCCACCAGCACGATCGGCAGTTGTTCGGCGGCCTTGCCGATGGCGGTCGCCGGCACGACCGGCGACAGCAGGATCAGCCCGGCGGGCCGGAAGGACAGCAGCGACTCCAGCGCGCGGCGCTCGCGGGCGGGCGAGCGGCCGCCGGTGTTGATGATGACGTCGAACCCCTGCTCGCGCGCGACCTCGTCGATGCCGTCGACGACCTCCGCGAAGAACGCGTTGTGCAGGTCGGACACCATCACGCCGAGCACGGTCGACGTGCGCGAGGCCAGCGATCGCGCCATGGCGTGCGGCGAGTACCCCAGCTCGTCCGCGGCCTTCAGCACTGCGCTGCGTCGCAGCTCGCTCACCTTGGGTGAACCGCGCATCACCAGTGACACCAGTGCGCGGGACACGCCCGCCCGCAGAGCGACGTCCTCCATCGTCGGCCTGACCACTTCGCAACCACCTCCCCTCTTGACACCTTGTGGCCGAAGTTACAGGGTTAGAGCGCTCCAACCAATAGAGCGCTCTAATCCATCACAGTCACGAACAGGGGAAACCTGCGATGCGGATCGGAGTAGCGGGTGTCGGCAGGATCGGCACCATGCATGCGACCAACCTCGCCGCACTGGATCGGGTCGACGAGGTGCTCCTCTTCGACCCGGTGCCTGGCAGGGCATCGCAGGCGTCGGCGGAACTCGCCGGGACCAAGGCGGTGGACGATCTCGACACGTTGCTGGGCAACGTCGACGGCGTCCTGCTCGCCACCCCGACGAACACCCACCCGGAGATGCTCCGCGCGGCGATCGCCAAGGGTGTCCCCACGCTGTGCGAGAAGCCGATCGCGAGCGACGTGGCGGAGATGACCGCGTTGGTCAACGACGTCGAAAAGTCCGGCGTCGAGGTGCTCGTGGGCTTCCAGCGCCGGTTCGACCCGGCCATCTACGAGCTGCACCGCCGCATCCGCGCGGGCGAGGTCGGCGACATCTACCTGGTCAGGGCGGTCGGCAACGACGCCGACCCGCCGGACTTCTCCTACCTGCCCGCGTCCGGCGGTATCTTCCGCGACCTGCTGATCCACGACCTCGACTGCGTGCCGTGGCTGGTCGGCGAGCCGGTCGTCGAGGTCTACGCGAGCGGCTCGGTTCTGGTGCACCAGGCGTTCGCGGACGCCGACGACGTCGACAACGCCGTGGTGATGCTGAAGTTCGCGGGTGGCGCGCACGCCACGCTGGCCGGCGGACGCCACGACCCGATCGGCTACGACCACCGCATCGAGGTGCTGGGCAGCAAGGACTCGCTGGTCGCCGGCGTCGACCCGCGCACCCCGCTGAACTCGCTGGAACCCGGTGGCCACGTCGCCGGCGCGGACGCCTACCCCGGCTTCCCCGAGCGCTTCCACCGCGCGTACGTCAACGAGATGAACCTGTTCACGCAGGTCATCAAGGGCGAGGTCGCGAATCCGTCGCCGGCGCGAGAGAGTTTGATCAGCCTTCGCCTGGCTGAAGCGTGTGAGCAGTCGCGCCGCAGCGGTGCGCCGGTGCAGATCGAGGGGAACTAGGCATGGCGAAGATCGCTGGGGCGCCGATCTCGTGGGGCGTCTGCGAGGTGCCGGGCTGGGGCGACGTGCTCCCGTCCGACACGGTGCTGGGCGAAATGCGTTCCCTCGGCCTGACCGCGACCGAACTGGGCCCGCCCGACTACCTGCCCGCCGACCCCGCACAGCTCAAGGCTCTGCTGGCAGGCCACGAACTGACGCTGGTCGGCGGCTTCCTCGCCGTGACCCTGCACACCGACGTCCAGTCCACTCTGGACGAAGCCGACCGGGTGGCCGCGATCCTCAAGGCCGGTGGCGCCGAGGTCCTGGTGCTCGCCGCCGCGACCGGCCTCGACGGCTACGACGAGACGCCGAAGCTCACCGACGACGAGTGGAAGACGCTCGTCGACACCTGCGCGAAGATCCGCGACATCGCCGGAAAGCACGGCCTCCGAACCGTGCTGCACCCGCACGTGGGCACCCACGTCGAGCGGGAGGCGGAGGTCGACAGGTTCCTCGCGGACTCCGATCTCCAGCTCTGCCTGGACACCGGCCACCTCCTCATCGGTGGCACGGACCCGGTCGAGCTGGCGCGCCGCTACCCGGACCGGATCGGTCACGTGCACCTGAAGGACGTGCGTGACGAGATCGCGGCGAAGGTGCGCAGCGGCGAGCTCAGCTACACCGATGCCGTGGAACAGGGCATCTACGTGCCGCTCGGGGACGGCGACGTGGACGTGGAAGCGCTGGTGCAGCTCGTTCAAGAGGCGGGCTACGCCGGTTGGTTCGTGCTTGAGCAGGACACTCGGCTCAAGGATGGAAGTCCGGTGGACAAGCCACTTCAGGACACCGCGCGCAGTCTCGCGCACCTCAGCAAGATCCTCTGAAGGGACTGGAGACGATGAAGTCTCGTCTGGTCATCCGTGCGGGCGTTGCCCTCGCCGGTGTTGCTCTACTCGCCGCCTGTAGCGGTCCCACGGGAACCAACACCCAGAACACGCAGAACAACAGCGCACCGGCCACCGGAGACCTGAAGGTCGCCGTCATCACGCACGGCACCGCGGGTGACGCGTTCTGGAGCGTCGTGAAGGTCGGCGCCGAGGACGCGGGCAAGCAGCTCGGCGTCGGTGTCACGTACAACTCCGACGGCGACCCCGGCGCCCAGGCGAAGCTGATCGACAACGCCGTGTCGCAGAAGGTCGGCGGCATCGTGGTGTCGATGGCGAACCCCGACGCGTTGAAAACCTCGATCGAGAACGCGGTGCAGGCCGGCATCCCGGTCATCACCATCAACTCCGGCAGCGCGAAGAGCGCGGAGTTCGGTGCCATGGCGCACGTCGGCCAGGAGGAGTCGATCGCCGGTGAGGAAGCCGGCAAGAAGCTCAAGGCCGCGGGCAAGACCAAGCTGCTCTGCGTGATCCACGAGGCCGGCAACACGGGCCTCAACCAGCGCTGCGACGGTGCCCGCACCGGCTTCGGCGGCGCGGTGGAGAACCTGCAGGTCGACATCTCCAACCCGACCGACATCGAGGCCCGCATCAAGGCCAAGCTGCAGTCCGACACCGCCGTCGACGGCGTGCTGGCGCTCAACCCGCAGGTCGCCGTGAACGCGGCGGCCGCCATCAAGGGCGCGAACTCGAAGGCGCAGGTCGCGACGTTCGACCTCAACGCCGACGTGGTCAACTCGATCAAGTCCGGCGACGTGCTGTTCGCCGTCGACCAGCAGCAGTACCAGCAGGGCTACCTGCCGGTCGTGATGCTGAAGCTCTTCAAGGACAACGCCAACACCCTCGGTGGCGGCAAGCCCGTCCTCACCGGTCCCGGCTTCGTCGACAAGTCCAATGTGGACAAGGTCGCGGAGTACGCCAAGAACGGCAAGAGGTAAGGAGGAGGCGGGGAGATGACCGTGACAGCCACAGCTCCACCGGCTGCCGACGAACGGCTGGGCAAGCCCAGGGCGATGGATCAGCTGATCAAGCGCCCCGAGATCGGCGCGATGCTCGGCGCACTGCTCGTGTTCGTGTTCTTCTCCGTGGCCACCGAGCAGTTCCTGAGCATGGGCGGCGCGGCCACCTGGCTGGACGACGCCTCCATGCTCGGCATCATGGCGGTCGCGGTGGCACTGCTCATGATCGGTGGCGAGTTCGACCTGTCCGCCGGTGTCATGACCGCGTCGACCGCGCTCGTCACGGCTCTCCTCGCCACCCAGCTGGGCCTCAACGTCTGGCTGTCGTTGCTGGTGTCGCTCGCCTTCGCGTTGTCGGTGGGCGCGCTGAACGGCTGGCTCGTGATGCGCACGGGACTGCCGAGCTTCATCGTGACGCTCGGCAGCTTCCTCGCGTTGCAGGGCCTCAACCTCGGCGTCACGCGCCTGGTGACCGGCAGTGTGCAGGTGTCGGGCATGCGGGAGACCGCCGGCTACGAGTCGGCCGGTTTCCTGTTCGCCTCGACGTTCCAGATCGGCGGCACCAGCTTCTACGTGTCGATCATCTGGTGGGTGCTGTTCACCGTGGTCGCGTCGACCCTGTTGCTGCGCACGAAGTTCGGCAACTGGATCTTCGCGATCGGTGGCGCCGCGCAGAGTTCGCGCGCGGTCGGCGTGCCGGTCGTGCGGTCGAAGATCCTGCTGTTCATGACGACGGCGTTCGCCGCGTGGCTGGTCGGCTCGATCAACATCCTGCGGTACGCGAGCGTGCAGGCGAACCAGGGCATCGGGCTCGAGTTCCAGTACATCATCGCGGCGGTCATCGGCGGCTGCCTGCTGACCGGTGGTTTCGGTTCCGCGGTGGGTGCGGCGATCGGCGCGCTGATCTTCGGCATGGCCCGGCAGGGCATCGTCTACGCGGGCTGGAACAGCGACTGGTTCCAGCTGTTCCTCGGCGTGATGCTGCTGGCCGCCGTGCTGGTGAACAACATGTTGCGCCGCCGAGCGGAAAGGGTCCGGCGATGACGTCACTCATCGAGACCGAGAACATCGGCAAGACCTACGGCAGCGTCATCGCGCTGAGCGACGTGTCCACTGTGGTCAATGCCGGTGAGGTCACCTGCGTGCTCGGCGACAACGGCGCCGGCAAGTCGACCCTGATCAAGATCCTGGCCGGAGTCCACCAGCACGACCAGGGCTCGTTCCGGGTCGAGGGTCAGGAGATCCGCTTCTCATCGCCGCGCGAGGCCCTGGACCACGGCATCGCGACCGTGTACCAGGACCTCGCGGTGGTGCCGCTGATGTCGGTGTGGCGCAACTTCTTCCTGGGCTCGGAGCCGACCACGAAGTTCGGCTTCCTGGACCGGAAGAAGGGCAAGGAGATCACCAAGAAGGCGTTGTCCGACATGGGCATCGACCTGCGGGACGTGGAACAGCCGGTCGGCACGCTGTCCGGTGGCGAACGGCAGTGCGTCGCCATCGCCCGCGCGGTGCACTTCGGCGCCAAGGTCCTGATCCTGGACGAGCCGACCGCGGCGCTCGGCGTGAAGCAGGCCGGTGTCGTGCTGAAGTACGTGGCCCAGGCGCGTGATCGCGGCCTCGGCGTCGTGCTGATCACGCACAACCCGCACCACGCCTACCCGGTCGGCAACCGGTTCCTGCTGCTCAAGCGGGGCCGGGCGCTGGGCAGCTACGAGAAGTCCGAGATCGACATCAACGAGCTGACGAAGCAGATGGCGGGTGGCGCCGAACTGGAGGCGCTGGAGCACGAGCTGCGAGGTGTCGAGGCGTGACGTCGCTGGAAGTGCTGACCGTCGGCCGGGTCGGCGTCGACCTCTACCCCGAGCAGTCCGGGGTGCCGCTGGCCCAGGTCAGCACCTTCGCCAAGTCGCTCGGCGGCACCGCGACCAACGTCGCGGTCGCCGCCGCGCGACTCGGCCGTCGTGCCGGTGTGCTCACCAAGGTCGGCCCGGACGGCTTCGGCACCTACGTCCGCGAGGCGCTGGAAGGCTTCGGCGTGTCGTCGCAGTACGTCGGCACGTCGCCGGACCTGCTGACACCGGTGGTGTTCTGCGAGCTCAACCCGCCCGCGGACCCGCCGTTGCTGTTCTACCGCCTGCCGATCGCGCCGGACCTGACACTCAACGAGGACGACGTGCCGTGGTCGCTCGCGCGCGACGTCCCGCTGTTGTGGGTCACCGGTACCGGAGTTTCCGCTGAACCCGCACGAAGTTCGCAGCGGATGATGCTGGCGAACCGGGCACGGCACGGGCACACCGTGCTGGACCTCGACTACCGGCCGATGTTCTGGCCGGACGTCAAGACGGCGCGCGCCGAGATCAGTTGGATGCTCGACCACGTGACGGTCGCCGTGGGCAACCGGACCGAGTGCGAGATCGCGGTCGGCACGTCCGATCCCGACGAGGCCGCCTCGCGCCTGCTGGACCGCGGAATCTCGTTGGCGCTGGTCAAGAAGGGTGCCGAGGGGGTTCTGGTGGCCACGCCCGACGGACGCTGGACCGTCGAGCCGACCCCGGTGGAGGTCGTCTGCGGGCTCGGAGCCGGCGACGCGTTCGGCGGGGCGCTGGTGCACGGCCTGCTGTCGGGCTGGGACCCGGTGAAGATCGCCCGCTATGCCAACGCGGCCGGTGCGATCGTCGCTTCCCGCCTGGCCTGCGCCGACGCGATGCCCGACCTGAAGAAGATCGAGGAACTACTGTGATCACTGATGGGCAGTGGCGCGAACTGTTGTGGCGGCGGGCTGAGGACCCCGGCTCGATCAGACGGGCCTACCAGTCGCGCAAGCGGCGCAACTCGTTGCTGAACGGCAAGTCCACGCTGTTCCTCGTCGCGGCGGACCACCCGGCGCGCGGCGCCCTCGGCGTCGGCGGCGACCCGTTGGCGATGGCCGACCGGCGGTCGCTGCTGGCCCGTCTGCTCACGGCGCTGGCCAATCCCGAGGTCGACGGTGTGCTGGGCACGCCGGACGTGATCGAGGACCTGCTGCTGCTGGACGGCCTGAACGAACGCGTGGTCATCGGCTCGATGAACCGCGGCGGCCTGGCCGGCGCGGACTGGGAGATCGACGACAGGTTCACCGCGTACGACGCGTCGTCCATCGCGACGTTCGGGCTGGACGGCGGCAAGATGCTGCTGCGCCTGGTCGACTCGGACCCCGGCACGATCCCGACCCTGGAAGGCTGCGCGCGAGCCGTCACCGAGCTCGCCGAGCACGGGTTGATGGCGATGGTGGAACCGTTGCCGTACAAGCGTGATCACAACGACAAACTGGTGCTGCAGAAGGATTCCGCGGCGCTCTCGCGCGCCTCGGCCGTCGCCGCCGGTCTCGGCGCGACCTCCGCCTACACCTGGCTGAAGCTGCCCGCACCGGACGAGCCGGACATCGTGCTGGACACCACGGCGCTGCCCGCCCTGGTGCTCGGCGGCGTGCCGTCCGCGAACCCGGAGGACGACCTCGCGTCGTGGGGCCGCTCGCTGCGCCACCCGACTGTGCGCGGCCTGGTCGTCGGCCGCGCGCTGCTCTACCCGCCGGACGGCGATGTCGCCGCCGCCGTTGCCGCCGCTGCCGAGATCCTCCGCACCGCGAAGGGAGTCACGGAATGACCCTGCACCGTCCACATGGGACGCTCTCGACCCCGTCCGACGTCATCTCGCTGACCCCGGAGGACGCGGGCTGGGCCTACACCGGCCTGCGCGTGCTGCGGATCGAGGCCGGTGCCGGGCGCACGATCGAGACCGGCGAGTTCGAGGCGTTCGTGCTGCCGCTGGCCGGTTCCCTGTCGGTGGAGGTCGGCGGCGAGCGGTTCGAGCTGCAGGGCCGTGACTCCGTGTTCACCCGCGTCACGGACTTCGCCTACGTCCCCCGAGACGAGACGGTCCATCTCGCCACGGAAAAGGGCTGCGAGGTAGCTCTACCGATGGCGCGGTGCGAGAACAAGCTGGCACCCAAGTACGGCCCGGCCGACGGCGTCCCCGTCGAGGTACGTGGCTCCGGCAACGCCACCCGCCAGGTCACGAACTTCGGCGTGCCGGGCGTGTGGGACCACGCGGACAAGCTCAACGCCTGTGAACTGATCACCCCGGACGGCAACTGGTCCTCGTACCCGCCGCACAAGCACGACTCGTCGGAGCCGTGCGAGGTCGAGAACGAGGAGATCTACTACTTCCGCATCGCCGACCGTGACCAGGTCACGCCATCTCGCACCGGTTTCGGCTTCCACCGCACGTACACCGACGACGGCACGATCGACGAGGACGTGACGGTGCGGGACGGCGACGTCTTCCTGATCCCGCGCGGCTACCACGGCCCGTGCGTCGCGGCGCCGGGATATCCCATGTACTACCTGAACGTTCTGGCCGGTCCGGGCCCCGAACGTTCGATGGCGTTCTGCGACGACCCGGCGCACACCTGGGTCCGCGACAGCTGGGCGACGCAGGAGCTCGATCCCCGTTGCCCGGTCACCACAGCAGAGGGGCGGGTCAAGTGAAGCTCACGACCGCGCAGGCGCTGGTCCGCTGGATGCTGGCGCAGCGCACCGAACTCTTCGACGGCACGCACGCGCCGCTGTTCCCCGGCGTGTTCGCGATCTTCGGCCACGGCAACGTCCTCGGCCTCGGCAACGCCCTGGAGGAGGTGCGCGACGAGATCCCGGTGTGGCGCGGCCAGAACGAGCAGGGCATGGCCCTCGCCGCCGTCGGCATCGGCAAGGCCTCGCACCGCCGCCAGGTCGGTGTCGCCACGTCGTCGATCGGCCCCGGCGCCCTGAACATGGTCACCGCCGCCGGCGTCGCCCACGCCAACCGCCTGCCCCTCCTGCTGCTGCCGGGCGACACCTTCACCGGCCGCGCGCCCGACCCCGTCCTGCAGCAGGTCGAGCACTTCCACGACCCGACCGCCACCGTCAACGACGCGTTCCGCGCGGTCAGCCGCTACTTCGACCGCATCACCCGCCCCGAACAGCTGCTGTCGACGCTGCCGCAGGTGGCGAGGGTGCTGACGGACCCGGTCGACTGCGGGCCGGTGACGCTGGCGCTGCCGCAGGACGTCCAGGCCGAGTCCTACGACTTCCCCGAGGCGTTGTTCGCTCCCGTGGTCCACCGGCCGTTGCGGCCGCGCCCCGACGTTCGTGCGCTGGCCGAGGCCGCCCAGGCGATCCGTTCTTCTGTGCGCCCGTTGCTCGTCCTGGGTGGAGGTGTCCGCTACTCCGGCGCCGCCGGTCGCGCCCTGCGGTTCGCCGAACAGCACAACATCCCGATCGCCGAGACCACCGCTGGCCGCACCCTGGTCCCGCACGAGCACCCGCTGCACGCCGGCCCGCTGGGCATCACGGGCTCGACGTCGGCCAACGTCCTGGCGGCCGAGGCCGACGTGGTGATCGCGGTCGGGACGAGGTTGCAGGACTTCACCACCGCGTCCTGGACCGTCTTCTCCCCGGACGTGCACCTGGTCTCCCTGAACGCCGCCCGCTTCGACGCCGTGAAGCACGGCTCGTTCGCCCTGGTCGCCGATGCCGACGAGGGCCTGCGCGAGCTGACGGACCTGCTCGCGTCCTGGCAGGCCCCGGCCGACTGGTCCAAGCGCGCCCTGACCGAACGCACGAAGTGGGACTCCCACATCAGCTCGCTGCGCGAGCCGTCCGCCGGCCTGCCCACGTATGCCCAGGTGGTCGGCGTCGTGAACGACGTCAGCGGCCCCACGGACTACGTCATGACCGCGTCCGGCGGCCTGCCCGGCGAACTGATCGGCGGCTGGCGAGCCACCGGCGAGTCCACAATGGACGTCGAGTACGGCTTCTCCTGCATGGGCTACGAACTGGCCGGCGCCTGGGGCGCCGCGATCGCGCACACCGGGGGCGTCGTCACCACCCTGCTCGGCGACGGCTCGTACCTGATGCTGAACTCCGAACTCTTCTCCGCCGCCTTCGCGGGCCACGGCTTCGTCGCGGTCGTCTGCGACAACGACGGCTACGCGGTCATCCACCGCCTGCAGACGGGCCAGGGCGGCGCGGGCTTCAACAACCTCTACTCCGACTGCACGACGAGTCACGCCGAACCCCCGCGCACGGACTTCGCCGCCCATGCGGCCGCGATGGGCTGCGCGGTCTTCCCGGCTGACTCGCTCGCCGGCCTCGAAGGCGCCTACCGCAAGGCCCGCGAGGCGGCGGTCGCCGAGAAACGCCCGGCCGTGGTCGTGATCAGCACGCACCCGTCGTCGTGGACCGAGGCGGGGGCGTGGTGGGAGGTCGGCGTGCCGGAGCTCTCACATCGCGAGACGATCGCCCAGGCCCGCCAGGACGTGCTGGACGGCAAAGCCAGGCAGGTCCGCTACCTGACCTGATCCTCCAGCGAAGTGATGACCTCCGCGACACTGTCGGCCGTGGCGTTCTCGCCCATCGTCAGGTAGAGCTGCTTTGCTCGGCGGAGATGGCGGATCGCTTCTCCAGGGTCGTTCAGCGCGAAAAAGTGGATTCTCGCCAGATGGCTTGAGATCTCAGCGGTTGCTTCCACTTCTCCGGCGATCTCGGCGTGCTGCAGAGCTCTCTGGAACGTGCTCAACGCAGTCTCGTGTTGTCCGAGCCTGGCCTGCACCACTCCGAGTTCCACCATCGTGTTGGCTGCTGCGGCCGGGAATTCGTTGATGGTGGTGAGGCAAGCTGCCGTGAGCAGGCTCCTTTCGGCTGCGCTGAGATCACCGCGCTGATGCGCGATGCGGCCCAGCTCGAAGTGCATTCGTGCGATGCCTTCCCAGGAGGCCATTTTCAGATACATGACGAGCGCGGCTCGGTACATCTCCTCAGCCGAGTCGAGATCGCCGTTCTGTTTCATCAGCGCCGCCGCACTGGTCACCGACATGGCGAGTCCGTCTCCGTCCTTGAGGTCGATGAAAATCTCTCTCGCTGACGAGAAGGACCTCGCTGCCGCACTCGGTTGTCCCAGGCGGAGAAGTTGATACCCGATGGCGTGGTGCAACATCCCTTCCAGCCAGCGGTCTTCGAGCCGTTGTGCCGAGACCAGTCCAATTCTGAGTAGCCGCAACAGATCGCGCCAGCCACCACGTAGCTGCGTGAACGTCATGACAGCGGGGATGAGCTTCGCCACGACGTCGTGCTGTTCCAGTCGTGAACCGACTTCGACGAGGCCGACCAGCATCGGCAGGTCGAGGTCGAGCCACTCCACCGCCTCGCGCCCATCTGCGAACCGGGACTGACCGAAGCTGGGGGCGAGGCCGTTGACGACATCGTCGCTCAACTCGGCGAGGTGGCCGACGAGTCGCTCGCGTGCTGCGGCCACTTCGGCCGGATCGCACTCTGAACCGGCCAACTCGACCGAGTACAGGCGAAGCAGATCGTGTGACCGGAAACGGCCATGAACTCGTCCGTGCTCCAGCAGGTGGGCCCGTCGGAGTGAGTTGAGCAGCTTGCGTGCCTGTTTGGAGTCGCTCCCAAGAAGTACGGCGGCGTGGTCGATGCCGACTTCGTTGCCGGACGCGATGGACAACAGCCGGAACAGCCGTTGCTCGCCCGCGCTCAGCCTGGCGTAGGAGAGGCTGAACGCCAGCCGCACACCGCTGTCACCGTCCGGTGATCGCAACTCGTCGAGCCGGTCTGCGGACGGTCGGAGCAACTCGGTCATGTCCGAGATCGACAACTTGACGTCGTCGGCGAGAACGGCCGCCACAATGCCCAACGCCAACGGGAGTCGGTCGGCGAGCTCGACCAGTTCGCCGGTGGGAATGCGCGGGTCGTCCGGCCGACGCGCGATGAGCGCCCGGGAGATCAGAGCGATCGCGTCCTCGGTGGGCAGCACGTCGAGTTCGACCAACCGCGCGTTCAGTTCAGCCAGGGTGTGTCTGCTGGTGATGACCACTCGATGCCGAGCAGCTCTCGGCAGCAGACTTCGGACCTGGGCTGCGGATGCCGCGTCGTCGAGAAGGATCAGAAGGGGTTCTGGTCGGGCTTCAAGCTGGGAGCGGTATAGGACCTCGCATGCTGCCTGATCTGAGGGGATGTGCTCCGGCAAGACACCGAGGGCCGTCAGCAGGTGGGAGAGTGCGACAACCGCCTCGACCGGGCTTCCATAGCCGTCCAGGTCGATGAACATGGCTTGGCCGTCGAAGCCCGCGGCCGCCTGGAGGACAAGCGTCGTCTTGCCGACTCCCGCGAGCCCGCTGACCACGGTGACCGTTGCTGTGCTCATCGCATCGGTGAGCACAACGAGGTCATCGGCGCGACCAGTGAATTCGGCATCGACGGGCGGCAGCCCCGCCATCGCTGTGGGCGCGGCAGTCGGCAGTTGCACGGCGTGCGCCTGGATGACGGTGCCGAACACCGTGCCAGTGCTCTTGTTGTTGGTCCGCCCCATTCGGACGTTCTACCGCATTCGCACCGTCCGTCACCGTCCAGTGACTGAGATGCCTCACATCCGGGAACAACACGCGCACAAGCTCCCTTGAACGATTAGTTAGGTCTACGAACGTTCGAGGGAGCTCCCGTGAGCCTGTTGTTCTCCCCACTGACCCTGCGCTCGGTCACGCTGCCCAACCGCATCGCGGTCAGCCCGATGTGCCAGTACTCGGTCGACAAGGAAGACGGCGTGCCGACCCACTGGCACCTCGTCCACCTGGGCTCCCGCGCGGTCGGCGGTGCCGGCCTCGTCATGGCCGAGGCCACGGCGGTCGAGGCGCGCGGCCGGATCTCGCCGCAGGACACCGGCATCTGGAACGACGAGCAGGTCGAGGCCTGGAAGCCGATCACGAAGTTCATCAGGGAGCACGGCTCGGTGCCCGCCATCCAGCTCGCGCACGCGGGTCGCAAGGCGATCGGCGACTGGGTGCCGGTGGCGCCCACGACCGAACCGTTCCCCGGCGGCAACCAGCCGGAGAAGCTCACGAACCACACCACGATCGTGAAGGCGTTCGTCGACGGCGCGCTCAGGGCGATCGAGGCCGGGTTCGAGGTGCTCGAGGTCCACGCGGCCCACGGCTACCTGCTGCACGAGTACTACTCGCCGCTGACGAACGAGGGCAGCATCGAGGAACGCATCGCCGTCCCCGTCGAGGTCACCGCGGCCGTGCGGGCAGCGGTCGGCCCCGAGGTGCCCGTGATCGTGCGGATCAGCGGCACCGACTGGGTCGACGACGGCTGGACCGCCGACGACAGCGTCGTGCTGGCACAGGCGCTCAAGGCCGCGGGTGCGGACCTGATCGACGTGTCCAGCGGCGGCAACACCGCGCAGGCGGACATCCCCGTCGGGCCCGGCTACCAGGTGCCGCTCGCCGAAGCGGTGCGACGCAAGGCAGACGTGCCCACGGGTGCGGTCGGCCTGATCACCGAGGCGACTCAGGCCGAACAGATTCTGACGGACGGTTCCGCCGACCTGGTCCTGCTCGCGCGCGAACTGCTCCGCGACCCGTACTGGCCGCTGCACGCGGCACAGCAGTTGGGTGTGGAGGTCCGGGCGCCGAGGCAGTACGCCAGGGCGTTCTGAAAGAGCCCTCAGAGTTCAAGGGCTGGGCGCCGGGGTCACCGGTCGCCCAACCCTTGAACTCCGAAGGCTGAATTCAGCGACGGTAGTCGTCGTAATCGTCGTACGGGTCGTCGTGTGGCTCATCGCCACCACCACTCCCGTTCGGCGACCTTTCATCAGTCGACAGCTCGCGCTGCAACGCAGCGAAGTCGGTCTCATGAGAGCTGTATTTGAGCTCCCTGGCGACCTTCGTCTGCTTGGCCTTCGCTCGGCCGCGCCCCATGGCTCGACCCCCTCGCACAGGGACGGGGGCGGCCGGGGGAACGGCGGCCCCACTCGTCTCGACAACTGATTCCTGGTAACTACCGTACCGTGCCGATGGGGTTCCTCGCGACGCGGTAGGCGTGACACGCACCGCCAAATCTCGCGGCCGCCCTCGCGTGGAAGGATGCACAGGTGCCCAGACCGTTCGTCGCCTACCTGAGGGTGTACGAACCGTTATCGGTGTTGGACGCAGCGCTAGCTGCCAAGGTCGAAAAAGGCCTGGAAACCGGCCCGATCCCCCGCTCGGAGGTAGGCGACCGGGAACGGCAGCTGTGGTTGCGATCACAGTTGGGACGAAAGCTCCTCCCGGGCGAGTCCTTCGACGTGATGACGATCAGTCCGGCCGAGGTGCCGACCTCCGAGGCGGCCAGGGTCGGCCCGGGCCCGCTCGTCTGCCCGCTCGACCTCAGGGCCCGCTCCGCCGCCGCTCTGGTCGGCTTCCTGGCCTCCTCGCCGCCGATCCTGCAGGACGCCGCCCTCGACCTCTCGCCGGAGACGGTCCGCTCGCGCGCGTCCGCCGTGATGGCCGAGCTGTCCGCGGGCGCGGTCCACGTCATCTCCACGACCTGGACGGTGCCGCTGCCGTGGTTCGCCCTCGTCGACCCGGCCCAGCGCCGGGTGGTGCTCGCGAGCGCCCAGGACGACCCGGAACGGCAGGTGTCGTGGCGGGTGGCGATGGCCGACGCCCGGCGCAGGGTCGCGCGGGCGCTCAAGGTGGTGCAGCGGTCGCTGGGCGAGGAGGGGCCGGCCAAGGTCCTCGCCGACACCGGCCGCTGGCTGGAGCACTTCCACCCGCACTCGGCCGTCGAGCTCGACTACGGCGGCCTGGTGCAGCTGCTGGAGGACAAGGACCTGCTGGAGGACACCTCCGCGGCCGACGTCAACGCCATCATCGACGCCCTCGAAGCGGACGACGCCGAGGAGGTGGCGTTGCGCTACGAGACGCTGCGCGAGTTCTGGGGCGAGCTGGCCCGCAGGGAACGCCACGGCTGAAGCAGCACCCGCGCGACCACCGCGGACGACGCCGCCAGCACCATCGCCGCCGGCCAGCCGACGGTCACCGCGACGAAGCTCGCGACGAACGGGGTCAGGGCCGCGCTGAGGTAGTTCGCCGAGTTCTGCATGGCGATCGCGGTGGCGCTGCGGCCCTCCGGAGCGAGCTCACCCGCCTCGGTGACCGCCAGCCCGTTCCAGCACAACGCGAACACCGAGGTCGGCACCAGTACCGCCACCAGCACCGGCAACGGCGCCTGGTCCAGTGCCGCGACCAGCACGAACCCGCTCGCGGTGAGCACCGAGACGATCTTCAACGGCCCGATCCGGCTGCGTGCCCGGTCCGACCACACGCCGGCCGCGAGCCGCCCGGCCCCACCGAGCGCCTGCGCGACGGCGAAGACCGCCGCGGCCGCCGTCACGCTCATGCCGCGGTGATCATGCAGGAGGGGCACCAGCAGCGCGGTGGCGGTGAACTGGGGCACCACCAGCAGCCCGCTCGCGAGCGAGAGCCGCAGCAACCGGGGGTCCCTGAGCATCAGCCCGTGGTCGGAGCCCGCCCGGACCGCCTCCGGCGGTTCCCTGACCAGCAACGCCACCGCGAGCGCCACGAACGCCGTCACGCCGGCCAGCGCCACGAACGCCGCGGGCACCCCGGACGAGATGGCGATTCCGGGCAGGACGGCCGCGGTGAGGGCTGCCCCGAGCGGGGTCGCCGTCTGCCGGACGCCCATCGCGAGCCCGCGCGACTCCTTGCCGAACCACGACATCACCGCCCGGCCGCTGGCCGCGTTGACGCTGGCCCCGAACAGCCCGGCGCCGAGCAAGGCGAGACCGGCGATCCAGGCGTTGCCCAGCGCCACGGAGAGCAGGCAGACCGCCGCACCCACGCCACCGATGGTCATCACGAGTCGTTCGCCGCGTCGGTCCGCGACGACTCCCCACGGCACGAGGGCGATCATCGTGCCGAGGTTGACGGCACCGAGAAGAAGCCCGACCTGGGGCAACGTCAGTGAGAAGTGCTGCTGGAGCTGTGGGCTGATGGCGGGCAGGCCGAGGAAGACGGCCGCGTTCGTGCCCTGCGCCAACGCTCCGACGGACAGCACGACCCAGCGGTACCCCATGGGGGCACGCTAGGTCCGCTGCTCAGAAAGTGGAAAACTTGTCTTACTTCTTGGGACGGTGGTGTCCGCGCTCAGCCGCCAGCAGCTCGTCCACCGACGCACTCCCGCGCTGGTAGCGGGAGGCGATCTCGGAGTTGAGCTTGTCCACGACCACCTGCACCTCGCGCCGCCGCACCGACACCGACGCCTCCTCGGAGATGAACGTCTCCAGCACCTCGCCGAGGCGGGCGTCGGACAACGAGCTCACGTCGGAGAGGTCCACGTCGGAGATGAGCGCCTCGACGTGCCGTTGATGCGCATCAGCGCGTGACGGCTCATGGGTCTGGTACCTGCCCAGACCGGTCGCGGGACCCACGGCGTTCGTGGACAGGATCGTGGCCAGCTGCTCGACCACGGCCGAGCCACCGGAACTGCGGCGCTCCTGCTCCGCGCGCACGATGTCGATGCGCGCGTGCAACAGCCGCCGCAGGTAGGACAGGTCTGTCTCTTCCTGCGCGGCCTCGTCGCGGAGTTCGCGCACCTCGACGAGCGGGCGCTGCTCGACGCCCTCCGTGTAGTCGGGGGCGAGCACCCTGTCGATTCGGCGGCGCCCGCCAGGACGCACCTCGATCACGTGTCCATCCTGCGGTAGATCCTCCTCACCCGCCAACACATCCCATGCACCAAACGTGTCTCAAATGTGCACACCCAGGAGCTTTCGTGCCTCGTCAGGTGACAAAGCGGGTCGCTGGGCGATCTTCGAGAGACCTGCGGCACGTGCCACGAGCTGTGCGTTGTCCCGCACCGGCACGCCCCGCGAGTAGCTGGTCGTGTCCTCCATACCCACTCGGAGGTGGCCACCCGCGCCCAATGCGGTGAACATCACCGGCAGGGTGGTCCGGCCGATCCCGGTGGCGGAGAAGGTTGCGCCGTCCGGCAGAGCGTTCACTGCGGCGACCAGCGTCGCCGCGTCGCCGGGCATGCCGCCGGGCACGCCCATCACGAAGTCGACGTGCACGTGCCCGCCCGCAGGGAGGCCGTGCTGGTCCAGCAGCCGCTTGAGCGACGCGAGCTGGCCGATGTCGAAGATCTCGTACTCCGGGACGATGCCGCGTTCCTGCATGCCCTTGTGCAGGGAGACGATGAACTCCCAGCGGTTCATGAACACGTCGTCGCCGAAGTTGACGGTGCCCATCGTGCAGGACGCCGAGTCCGGCATCGCCTCGAGCACGCGCAGCCGGTTCTCCTCCGGGTCGTGGACCGACCCGCCGGTGGAGAGCTGCACGACGAGGCCGGTCTCGGAGCGCAGGGCCTCGACGGTGGCCTTCAGCCGGCCGAGGTCCAGCGACGGCTTGGTGTCCTCGCCACGGATGTGGACGTGGATCATCGCCGCGCCGACCTGCTCACAGCTCCGCGCCGTCGCGACCAGCTCTTCCAGGGTCACCGGAAGCTGCGGGACGTCGGCTTTGGCGTGCTCCGCTCCGGTGGGAGCGACAGTGATCAGCGTGCCCAGGGACATAGGCGCGACTGTAGCGGTCCGGACCCCAACCTTCACCGTCGCTTTCGGCGCTCGGCAGGGGCCGCCCTCGCGCTCCCGGATGCACGAGAGAGCCGCCCTTCCTGGTGGCGAAACCGCAGCTGAAGGCCGGTAGCCGACGAGGTCAGCCCCGCAGGTTGCGGACGGCCTCCCGGCCCAGACCAGGCGTGTCCGGCGGCACCGAGTCGGGGTCGATCCGTGCCTGGACCTCTCGCTCGGGCGCACCCGCGACCAGCTCGGACTCGATCGGTACGGACCGCTTGACCAGGGCCAACGCGATCGGGCCCAGCTCGTGGTGCAGCACGACGCTGCCCACCCGGCCGACCGTGCGGCCGTCCAGCGTGACCGGGTCACCGGTCTCCGGCTGGGCGTCGGCAGAACCATCCAGGTGGAGTAGGAGCATCCGGCGCGGCGGGCGGCCCACGTTGTGCACCTTCGCGACCGTCTCCTGGCCGCGGTAGCAGCCCTTGCTCAGGTGCACCGCCGGGTCGATCAGGCCGACCTCGTGCGGGATCGTGCGCTCGTCGGTGTCGATGCCCTGACGCGCCCGCAGCGACTCGACCCGCAGCGCCTCGAACGCGAAGCTGCCCGCCGGGCGCGCGCCCGCGTCCGTGATCCGCTGCCACCAGTCACCGAGCTCGGCGCGCGGCACCAGCAGGTCGAAGGAGTGCTGACCCGGCCACGAGGTGCGGCGCACGAAGCCCTCGCCCAGCGCGGCGACGTTCGGCGGCCGCGGGACACCCAGCTTGTCGAGGAGCGCGGGCGCGTCCGGTCCGGTGATCGTCAGCAGCGCGAACTCGCCCGTGGCGTCGCGTGGCTCGACCTTCGACCAGAAGACCATCTTCTTCAGGTACGCGAGCAGGTCGTCGACCTTCTCCACGTCGAGGAACACGGTGCCGCCGACGTTCGCGACGACCATGTGGTGCTCCAGGCGGCCCTGGGCGTCCAGGATCAGCGCCTCGGTGGCCTCGTCCTCGCCCAGCTGCTCGAAGTGCTGGCTCGTCAGCTGGTGCAGCCACGTGAGCCGGTCCTCACCGGGAACCGCGATGATGCCGCGGTTCGAACGGTCCACGACGACGACCGAACGGGCGGCTGAGCGCTGTTCGGCGAACGGGTCGCCGTAGTGCCAGGCCACGCCGGCGTCGGTGGAGTCGTCGGGCGGGGGGACGGCACCTGGAAGGCTCACTCGGTCTCCTGCTCCTGCTTCGAACAGTCGCGGCATGTGCCGGACAGCGCGAGATGGCTTGCATCAAGTTCGAACCCGTCGCGCTCGCGCAATGTTCCGACCAACGGGTCGAGAAGCTCACACGGGATCTCCTGGATCGAGCCGCAGACGTGGCACACGAGGTGCACGTGCTGGTGCTCCTCGACCGAGTAGCTCGGCGCGCCGTGGCCCAGGTGCGTGTGCCGCACCAGTCCCAGCCGGTCGAGCAGGTCGAGCGTGCGGTAGATCGTCGTGATGTTGACCGTCGGCGCCGTCTCCTGGACGCGCGCGCAGATCTGCTCCGGAGTGGCGTGCTCCAGCGCTCTGACCGCGTCCAGCACGAGCTGGCGCTGCGGCGTCATCCTCATGCCGCGGTCGTGCAGCGTTTTGCGCAGGCCTCTTGCGGTCTCCACGTCGGCCATGTTAATCGCTGCTAGTAGGCTCGGCGCATGCGCGTGCTGGCACTGCTCGACGGAACCCTCGCTGACCCCGACTCGCCGCAGATCCGCGTCGAGGACCTCGGACTCCTGCGCGGCGACGGCGTGTTCGAAACGATCCTCGTGGTCGACGGGAAGCCCCGCGAACTCACGCCGCACCTCGACCGGCTCGACCGGTCCGCCGCCATGCTCGACATGCAGCCGCCTCCGCGTGCGGAGTTCGAGCGCGCGGTCGAGCTCGTCATCGGCAACTGGGCGGGCGGCGCCGAGTTCGCCCTCAAGCTCGTCTACACCCGCGGCGTCGAGGGCGGCGACGGCACGCCGACCGGGTTCGCGCTCGGCATGGAGATCGGCCAGAAGGTCCTCAAGCAGCGTGCCGAGGGCCTGTCCGCCGTGACGCTGGACCGCGGCATCGACGCCGACCTCGCCGACCGCGCGCCGTGGCTGCTGCTGGGCGCGAAGTCGCTGTCGTACGCGATCAACATGGCCGCGCTCCGCGAGGCCGAGCGCCGCGGTGCCGCCGAGGTCATCTTCACGACGTCGGCCGGTTCGGTGCTCGAGGGCCCGACCTCGACGGTGATCCTGGTGCGCGGCAAGTCCCTGGTGACGCCGCCGTCGAAGCTCGGCATCCTGCCCGGCACCACGCAGTACGCGTTGTTCCGCGCAGCCGAGCGCGCCGGCTGGACCGTGCACGTGGAGCCGATCCAGACCAGCGAGCTCTACGACGCCGATGGCGTGTTCCTCGCGTCCAGCGTCCGCAAGATCACGCGGGTGAACGTGCTGGACGGCAAGCAGCTCCCGGACTCGGCCGCCCTGCTGACCGAGCTCCAGGCCCTCTACGAGTCCGAGTACTGAGGTGATGAGGGAAGCTTCCTGAAGTTCGGGAAGCTTCCCTCATCGGCTTCTACCTGAGTCCGGCGTCGACCGCGGCCATCAACGGCCCGCGGTCACCCGACATCTCCCAGAACATCGCGCCCAGCAGGTTCTTCGACTTGAGCCAGGCCGTCTTCTTCTGGATCGACCAGGCGTCGTCGAAGGTCCACCACTGGTTGCCGGTGTAGCAGTACGTCGCCACGGCCACTTCGTCGTGATGGACGGTGCAGTTCGGCACGGACGCGACGAGGTTGGCGTACCCGCGCGTGCCCGACTCCTCCGGGAACTGGCCCGGCGCCGCACCACCCGCGGCCTGCCACTCGCCGTTCTTGCCGCCGTTGGTCACGTTCTGCCAGCCGCGGCCGTAGAACGCGAGCCCGAGCGTGATCTTGCGCGGCGGCACCCCGGCGTCGAGGTAGGCCTGCACCGTGCTCTCGACGCTGAACTTGGTCGTGTACGGGTCGTCCGGGTCGGGGTAGAGGTTGCCCTGGTGACCGGTCCGGTTCGGCTCCCACGAGTTGTCGCTGCCGGAGCCGTGGAAGTCGTAGCCCTGGACGTTGAAGATGTCCATCGACTGCGCGACCCGCCCGAGCTCCCAGCCCGCCGCGATCTTGGCAGGGTCGGCCGGAGTGAAGGCGGTCAGCTGGTAGCGCTTGCCCGTGGTGGTGCTCAGCGCGTCCATCTGCCGGCGGAACTCCTCGATCAGCAGCGAGTTGTTGACCTTGTCCTGCGGGCCGAAGTGGTTGCCCGCGTGGCCCTCGGCGCCCGGCCACTCCCAGTCGAGGTCGATGCCGTCGAAGATGCCCGCCGCGGTGCCGGGACCGCCGGCGCCGTTGTACACGGGCAGGTTGCCCTTGAGGTAGATGTCGAGGCACGACGCCACGAACTTCTTGCGCGCCGCGTCCGTGGCCGCGACGTCGGAGAAGTACTTCGAGTACGTCCAGCCGCCGAGCGAGATCAGCACCTTGAGGTTCGGGTGCTTCCCCTTGAGCTTCTTCAGCTGGTTGTAGTTGCCGCGCAACGGTTCCCAGCCGCTGTCCGCAACGCCGTCGACGGACTGCGCGGCGCTCATCGGCCTGCTGTAGTCGGCTTCCGCGTCACCCGCGCCGTCTCCCTGGTTCGGGTCCTGCGGGTCCGGGCTCGTGCCCTTCGTGACGCCGTGCAGACACGTCAGGTTGACCGGGTCGATGTTGCCGAACGCGTAGTTGACGTGAGTCAGCTTCGCGGCGTCCATGTCCTTCACGAAGTATTGGCGCCCGTAGATGCCCCACTGCACGAAGTATCCGACACGGGCGTACCCGCCGACGATGTCACCAGTGCTTTCGGTGATGGAGTTGCTCGCCGCGGACATGTTGTCGTAGATGTCCCGTGCGCGCACGGTGAACGTGTAACTCGTGGACGGAGACAGCCCGGTCACCGTCGCCGACGTCCCCGTGACCGTCGTCTTCACCGCCGAGCCGACGTAGACGTCGTAGTTCGCGACGCCACTGTTGTCGGTGGATGCGTTCCACGCCAACGTGATGCTGCCCGCGTCCTTCGCCGTCGAGCGCAGGTTGCCCGGCGCGGTCGGCGGCGTCGTGTCGTCAGCCGGGTTGTTGGTCGTGACGCTCAGCGCGGTGCTCGGAGCGCTTTGCGTTCCCTTGGTGTCCTTGGCCCGCACCGTGAACGAGTACGCGGTGTTCGGGTTCAGACCGGTGATGATCGTCGACGTCGTGGTGGAGCTGCCGGCGAGGTTTGCGCCGTTGTAGACGTCGTAGCCGGCGATCGGCAGTGATCCGGACGTGGAGGCGTTCCACTGCAGGCTCACCGTGCGCGTGGTCTTCGTCGGTGACGTCAGACCCGTTGGGACGCTTGGCGGAGTGTCCGCGCTACCGTCGCAGTTCGCGTTGTTGATCCGGCACGTCACCGGGTCGACGTTCGAGCTGATGGAGAACGTCGGGCTGTACGGCTCGGTGCTGCCGCCCGCGGCCACCGTCTTGTTGTAGTGCGCAGGGGTGACGGTGACCTGGTTGCCGCTCTGGCTGACCGTGCCGTTCTGGCCGTTGCTCGCCGTCACGCCGTTGGGCAGCGTGAAGACGATCGACCAGTCGGAGACGGCGGCGGTGGTGTGGTTGCGGACGATGAACTTCGCCGTGCCGCCCGAGACCGAGTAGTCGGCGGTGAGCCCGGTCGGTGGCGGCGGCGGATTACCAGTGCCGTCGCACGCCATGTTGTTGATCGAGCAGGCGGTCGGGTCGGCCGCGGCGCTCAGCGTGAACGTCGGGCTGTACGGCTCGGTGTCGCGTCCCGGCGGAAGGTTGTTGATGTAGAACGCAGGGGTGAGCGTCACGCGCGTGCCACTCTGGGTGGTGGTGGCGTTCTGGACGTTGCTCACCGTGACTCCGGCCGGCAGGTCGAACTTGATCGACCACCCGTTGAGCGCGGTCGTGCTCGCGTTGGCGACCACGAACTTGCCACTCGTGCCGGTGCGGGAGAAGGTCGCGGTGATGCCCGTGGCGGCTTGGGCGGGGACCGCCAGGGCCAGTGCGACGACCAGAACTGCTAGCAGGGCAGGGATTCGGCGCATGCGGAACTCCAGTTTGGTAGAGATTCCGCGGCGGCCTGGTGGTTACGGTATTTGGTCTGGACCACTCTCGTCAACGGTGCGATCGTCGGTCGGTTTGTTGCTCGGGTGGTCAGTCGATCGGGCGGAAGGTGACTTGAGTTCCGGGCCGTGCCTGGCCGAGAAACCGCAGGTGGTCGCGGTCGACGACACCGATGACGGGGTAGCCGCCGGTCGTCGGGTGGTCGTTGAGGAAGACCACGGGCTGGCCGTCCGGCGGCACCTGAACCGCGCCGGTGATCATTCCTTCGCTGGGAATCTCCCCGTCACGACGATTCAGTCTGGTCCCGTTGAGTCTTGCGCCGACGCGGTTGCTGCGGTCCGACACCGTCCAGGATCCTTGCCGCAACTGGGCTTCCGCGTCGTCGAACCAGTCGTCGCGCGGACCGAGGCGGATCGGGATGACCAACGTTTGCAACGCCTGGTGTGGCGGCACGACATCCGCGCCGATCGCCGGGTTCGGGGTGCCCAGGTTGAGGACGTCGTTGTCCCGCAAAGGGTCTGGACCGATTCCGGAGAGCAGGTCGGTGGAGCGGCTGCCGAGTTCCTCCGCGACGTCGATGCCGCCGGAGAGCGAGAGGTAGTTGCGGAGTCCGGTTTGCGGGGTGCCGATTTGGAGGACGTCGTTCGTTTTGAGGTGGACCGGGTGGTGCGAGTCGGCGAGCCTGCCGTTGACGTGGATCGTGACCGCCGGTCCGGTGACGGCGATCGTGCAGCTGGCGTTCGCGCGGATCGTGAGGCCGCCCAACAGTAGTTCGAGCCCGGCCGCGGTTTCGTGGTTGCCCACGAGGCGGTTGGCGAGTTTGAGCGAGTGCGCGTCGACCGCGCCGGAGGGTGGGACGCCGAGGTGGGCGTTGCCCGGCCGGCCGAGGTCCTGCACCAGTGCCTGCGGCCCGGTCCTGATGATCGTCACGTTGCGGCTCATGCGACCACGAACCTGACCTGGTCGCCGGGCTGGAGCAGCGCGGGGGTCTCGGCCTTCGCGTCGAACAGCGTGATCTCGGTGCGGCCGATCAGCCGCCAGCCGCCCGGTGTCGACCTGGGGTAGGCGGCGGTGAACTCGCCCGCGATCCCCACCGAGCCCTGGGGGACCTTCGTGCGCGGGGAGTCGAGTCTTGGCTGCTGGAGGCACTCCGGGAGGCCGGTGAGGTAGCCGAAGCCGGGGGCGAAGCCGCAGAACGCCACCTCGTAGGTGGCCTCGGTATGGAGCTTCACGACCTCGTCCGGCGTGATTTCGGCGGTCTCGGCGACGAGGGCGAGGTCGGGGCCGTCGTAGATCACCGGGATGGTGATCTCGCGGGAGTGCGTGGCCGGCGCCTTGGTCAGGTCGACGGTCTTGAGGGCCTCCCTGACTTCGTGGAGAGCACCCTTGACCAGGACCGTTCGGGCGGCCGGGACGAGTTCCTCGACGCCTTCGAGTCGTTGGAGGGCTGCGCGGACGGCCGCGACCTCGCTCAGTGAGTCGACCTCGACCAGGAGCGCGTCGGTTCCGCAGCGGCGGAGCAGCATGGACCCATGTTACGGGGAATCGTGGGATTGTTGAACAATCCGACACGCGCATCGTTCAACAATCCTGCGATGCGTGGGGGATCGTTCAACGATGCGGCGGTGCGGCGGTGCGGCGATGCGGCTGCTGGATCGTTGAACGATGCCATGACCGGGGGCTCGGCTTGGATCGTTGAACGATTCCACGATCCCACGATCCAGCGACCTCGCGGACGCGGTTGTCGGATTGTTCAACGATCCCACGATCTTGCGATCCGACCGGCGAGCTAGCTGGCGGATCGTTCAACAATCCTGCGATCGGCGAGCTGGGTTGTGGGATTGTTCAACGATCTTACGATCCAGCGATACGGCGATCCCGCGAGGCGGTTGGACCGTTGAGCAATCCCTAGCCGACGATGCGCTTGAGGTGCGCCGACGCGTGCGGCTGCATCTCCTGGCCCATCATCGCGCGCTCCTCGACGTACGCGAGGTCGCCGTTGACGATCCCGTACAGGCGCTTCGAGGCCTTGACGTCCTTGGCGCTCGCCGAGCGGATGACCGCGTCGGTATCGAACTCCCAGGAAGTCTGCGTGCGCACCTTGCCGTAGTACAGCTCGACGATGCCCGTGTTGTGGGTGAGCAGCAGCTCGATGCTGTCGTCCGGCTGCGGCCTCCAGAAACCCTGCTCGCGGGCCGCGGGGCGGATGACCTCGCCGGCCTCGTTGAGCAGCCAGGACCTGGCCTCGTAGACGAGGAACGGGCGGCCGTCGTGGGCGAAGGTGATCTGCTGGCCGAAGCGGAACGGGCCGTCGATCGTCGGGTAGACGATCTCGCCCTCGCCGCGCCACACGCCCACCAGGGGCAGTACGCCGAGGAGGGCGTCGTTCAGGTTCGCGCCTTCTCGCAGGTTCGCCGTGTCGCCGGGGACCGGCATGTCGTCGAACTGCGGGAGGTTGCGCGCCCTGGTGGCCGCTGCTCGCTCTTCGGCCAGGCGGATGGCCTCGTCGCCGCTGCTCATCGCTGGTCGGAGTAGAGGCGGTAGACGACGTAGCCAGCGAACCACATTACGGCGATCGTCACTAGCACCAGGAGTCCGGTGAAGATGTGTTCCACGGGGGAGAGGATATCTCGGCTGGTTTGACGTGCAGGGTTGTGGTGGTGGAGGACACCTGGGCGGTCACCTGTTGGGGCACTCTTGGGAGGTCGTCCCCCTGTTGAGCGCACGGGCTGAGTAGGTCGTCCCCCTGTTGAGCGCACGGGCTGAGTAGGTCGTCCCCCTGTTGAGCGCACGGGTTGCGTAGGCCGTCCCTCTGCTGAGCGCACGGGTTGCGTAGGTCGTCCCCCTGTTGCGTCGGCGGGCGCCGGTTTGTCGTTCGTAGGTGGTTGCGGTGCGGGGGCGGCTTGCGGTTGTGTGGGTTTTCTTGGGGCGCTGCCCCAAACCCCGCCGATCTGATCTGAAACCGGGCCTGCGCCGTCGGCGGGTTGATGGCACGCCTGGTGCGTCGGGCGGCTTGCTGTTGCGTAGGTGCTTGCGTTGGTGGGGTGGTTTCGTCACGAGTCGAGCCAGAGCGAGCCGCGCGCGAGGAGGAGGGTCAAGTCGACGAAGGCGTGTCGACTTGACCCTCCTCCTCGCGCGCGGCAAGAACTGTGTCACGACTCGTGACGAAACCACCCCACCCGGCCCGCTCGGTGAACGGCGAAGGGCGGGACTGCTCGGCTTCGCCTTCGCGTGGCTCGCCTGCGGCATCGCTGGGACAAGGAAAGGCCCCGGCGGTGCCAACCACACCGCCGGGGCCGTCATGCCGAACAGGTCAGGCGACCGCGATCTCCACCGCGTGCACGCCGGGGCCGGTCGCCGAGACGTCGGCCTGGCCGTTGCCGGTGCGGTGCAGGGCGCGGACGGTCCAGCTGCCGGGGGCCGCGAAGAAGCGGAAGTCGCCCTCCGGGGAGGTGACCACCTCCGCGGTGAACTCGCCGGTCGAGTCCAGCAGGCGGACGAAGGCGCCGCCTACCGGGGTGCCCTCGGAGACGACCTTGCCCTCGAGGACGGTTTCCGTGGTCGAGACGTCGATCGAGCCGCCCTGGGTGGGCGCGCCGCAGCCGTTGCTCATGATCAGGACTCCTTGCCGGAACCGAGTTCGATCGGCACGCCGATCAGCGAGCCGTACTCCGTCCAAGAACCGTCGTAGTTCTTGACGTCTTCGTGGCCGAGCAGCTCGCGCAGGGCGAACCAGGTGTGCGAGGAGCGCTCGCCGATGCGGCAGTAGGCGATGGTCTTGCGGCTGCCGTCGAAGCCTGCCTCGGCGTAGAGCTCGCGGAGCTCCTCGTCGGACTTGAAGGTGCCGTCCTCGTTGGCCGCCTTGCTCCACGGGACGTTGACGGCGGACGGGATGTGGCCGCCGCGCTGGGCCTGTTCCTGCGGGAGGTGGGCCGGGGCGAGGAGCTTGCCGGAGAACTCGTCGGGGGAGCGCACGTCGACGAGGTTCTTGTTGCCGATGGCGTCGACGACCTCGTCGCGGAAGGCGCGGATCGAGAGGTCCTGCTCCTGGGCGGTGTAGGAGGTGGTCTCGCGCACCACCTCTTCCTTGTCCAGGGGGCGGCCGTCGAGCTCCCACTTCTTGCGGCCGCCGTCGAGGAGCTTCACGTTCTGGTGGCCGTAGAGCTTGAAGTACCAGTACGCGTAGGCCGCGAACCAGTTGTTGTTGCCGCCGTAGAGGACGACCGTGTCGTCGTTGGAGATGCCCTTGGCCGAGAGCAGCTTCTCGAAGCCCTCGCGGTCGACGAAGTCGCGGCGGACCGGGTCCTGGAGGTCGTTCTTCCAGTCGATCTTGACGGCGCCGGGGATGTGCCCGCCGTCGTACGCGGTGGTGTCCTCGTCGACCTCCGCGAACACGACGCCGGGCGCCTGGAGGTTTTCCTCGGACCAGGCGGCCGAGACCAGCACGTTCTCACGGCTCATGGGAAGTTGCTCCTGTAGTAGTGCGTGTCTTATTGCGGTCGAGCGAGGGCAGGTACGTACCGGCGCAGCAGCAGGTACATCTCGCACCCGAGGCACAAGCCCAGCGCCGCGTTGAGCAGTGCTGCCACCAGTGCCAAACCGGTTGCCACCATGCCGAGCGTGGTGAGACCCGTGGCGTAACCGAGGGTGCCGATCAGGGCGAACACGAACCCGACGCCCTGCGCGAACCGCAGTGGGGCGGCTTCCTCGCGTTCGGTGGTCGGGGTCAGGCGCGGCTGGATCGCGTAGCGGTAGACGTGACCCCACGGGTTCAGCTTCAGCGAGATGAACGCGCACATCGCGAACAGCACCGTCTGGGCGGCGAGGAGACGCCACCAGCCGGTGAGCAGCACGATCGCGAGGATGACCGTGGTCATCCAGGCGGAGAAGCGCGGTCCGCGCGGGTCTACAGGGGAGTCCTTGGGCACGACGACCTCCGGGCAGACGGACGAGAGGATTCAGTCCGGCAGAGGTAGCTGTTGGGCGTCAAGCGGCCCAATCAGCTCGTCGTGCGACACAGGCTGCTGCGCACGCGGCACAGATCAACCGCGCGTCGCTTCGTGAGCAGCATGGTCATGGCAGCGAGAGTAGCCCTCAATCCCTCGGTGCGGGAGGTATGTCCACTTGGTGGAACAACCCAGGTTCACCCGACCGGACTAGGACAAATGAGGGCGCAGGGCCTCGAGCAACGAGTCGCGTTTCGGCACGCCGCCGACTCGCAGGACCTCGGTGCCGTCGGCCGTCAGTGCCAACGTCGTCGGGGTGCGCATCACGCCGAGTTTGGTGGCGACGTCCGGGAGGTTCGTGACGTCGAGCTCGGCGTGGGTGAGGCCGTCGGTGCGGTCGGCCAGGTCGCGCAGGATCACCTTCGCGTGCCGGCACGGCGCGCAGAACGTGGTGGAGAGCTGGACCAGCGTGACCCCCGGCGCGAGCAGGTCGCGGACGGGGGCGGGCAGGTCGCCGAGAGAACCAGGAATGGCCTCACGGCGGGAGATGCGGCCCTCGCGGACCTTGAGCAGCACACCGATCGCGCCGGCCACGGCCAGCGCGCCCAGCAGCGCCCACACACCGGTCATCGTTGGTCCAACGGTACATCCGCGATCTCGCCGCTCAGCTTGAACGCACCGCTCTCCACCTCGACGGCGGTAGGCGTCGCCCCGAACGGCAGCGAGCCGGGGGCGATCTTGATCGCGAGCGCCTGGCGGAGCTGCGGGATGATCTGCTTGAGCGACGCGTCGTTCAGCTCGATGTCGTCGATGTTGATCTGGATGGTGCCGCTGACCAGCGCGATCTGTCCGTAGGCGGTGAGCGGGACGACCTTGCCGGCGACGTTGGTCTCGCCGGAGAGCTTGATCGCGGCGGTCGTCTTGGGCGCCTTCGGGTCGACCGGCGCCTGGGTGGCGGCGCGGTTGTCCGGCTCGATCGAGAGCTTGTCGAACGGCGTCACCTGGTTCGCCAGCCGGTTCAGGTCCAGGGCCTTGATCTTGATGCTGCCCTTGACCGTGTCGATGGTCGCCTTGGAGACGTTGCCCGCGAGCAGGTCGGCCAGTTCGACGCGGGTGTGCAGGAGGTCGGCCTCGATGTCGAGGTCGCGCAGGTCGACCCCCTGCTGCTCGTCCTTGATCGGCACGCCGTGCGCGCGGATCTCCACGTGCTGGTAGTCGCCGCGCAACGCCTGCAGGGCGAACGGGAACCCGTTGATGCGCACCGACGGGTCCTCGTCGAGCTGCAGCTTCTCCCGCATCCGCTGGGCGATCTGGTACTCACCGGCCGCCGCGAGCGCGAAGTCGGCCGCCACGAGCAGGACGCCCAGCACGATCACCGTGATGATCAGGAACTTCCCTCGCCGGGACTTCTTCCTCGGCCGTGCAGGGGTTTGCGCAGTCATCCCTCGTCCTCGACGTTGCCGGCGATCCATGCCGCCATCCGGTCTACCAGGTCTGGAGTCGCGGCCGATTCCGCGTGCCGCATGCCGCTCTCGATCCACAGCTCGGCATGTCCGGAGGACGCGCGGTGCAGTGACCGGGCGTGCTCCACACCGAAATAGTGATCCAGGTCACCATGTACGAGCAGCAGTGGGGTCGGCGTGATGCGCCCGACCACCTCGAGCGGACTCTCCGGCGCTTGTACCCAGCCGGCGCCGAGCCGAACCCCCATCGCCCGCACCGCGAGCTTGCCGTGCGGCTGCTCCAGCAACCAGTGCACGCGGCGCATGGGAGCCGTCTCCCGCGACCACCACCGGGCGGGCCCGCTCACCGCGACGACGGCGTCCGGCCTGGTCAGCCCCTCGGTTTTGGTCAGTGCGGCGTGCCGCAGGACGATCGACGCGCCCATCGAGAACCCGACCGTGGCGATCTTCGAGTAACCGAGCTCGCGCGCCTTGCGCACACCGGCCTCGATGTCGTGGACCTCGTCGGCACCGACCGTGGAGAGCCCACCCGACCGTCCGTGTCCGCGGAAGTCGAACGCGACGACACCGGCGTTCCTGGCCAGACGGGCGAGCACCCGCGCGACGTACGGCTTGCGCACGTTGTTCGTGAACCCGTGTCCCACAACGAAAGCGAGGTCGCTTTCACCCTTGTAGTGGACGCCGTGCAGGCGCACCCCGTCATGTGACATGGATGTAACAGGCGTGACGCCTGTGGAAACAAGTGTGAGCACGGCTTCTTGACCTGGGACTTTCTCGGGCTGCACCGGTATCGTCTCCGTCATCCGCAGGCAACGGGGCCCGGTCACCGTACGCCGCTGGTCTGGTCGAGGTGACCTGACCACGGCCGACTTGGAGGGCGCCGCGATGAGCATCGACGTGCTTCTGCTGACGACAGACCCGGACCCGGAGGCTGTTCTTCCCGCGCTGGCCCTGCTCCCGCACGCCGTGCGCCCGCTGCGTCCCGAGGTCTCCGCACTGCTCGAGGCAGGCCCCCACGACATCGTGCTGGTCGACGCCCGCACGGATCTCGCCGGTGCCCGTTCGCTGTGCCGCCTGCTCGACTCGTCCGGTGTGGACGTGCCCGTGGTGGCCGTGGTCACCGAGGGTGGTCTGGTCGCCGTCAACTCCGACTGGTCGGTCGACGAGATCCTGCTGCCGAACTCCGGTCCCGCCGAGGTCGACGCCCGCCTGCGCCTGGTGCGCTCACGCCGCGGCACGACCGCGCCCGGTGGTGACGGCGCGCTGCAGCTCGGCGACCTGGTGATCGACGAGGCCACCTATACCGCGCGCCTCAAGGGCCGCCCGCTCGACCTCACCTACAAGGAGTTCGAGCTGCTCAAGTACCTCGCGCAGCACGCGGGCCGGGTGTTCACCCGCGCCCAGCTGCTGCAGGAGGTCTGGGGCTACGACTTCTTCGGCGGCACCCGCACGGTCGACGTCCACGTGCGACGGCTGCGCGCCAAGCTCGGCCCCGAGCACGAGGCGTTGATCGGCACGGTCCGCAACGTGGGCTACAAGTTCGTCCGCCCGCCTCGGCCGGGATCGTCGCGCCGCCCGGCCGACGTCGCCGAGGTCGAGATCGACGACTCCGCCCACGTCCTGGATGATCGTTTGATCGCGCGGTAGGTTCGCCTGTGTGGCGCAACTGAGCTGGTTCGAGGAGCTGACGGCCGACCAGGCCGCCGAGGTGACGGGTCTGCTGGAGGCCGCGCAGCACACCGACGGCGTGGCACCGGTCGGCGAGGCCGTGCGACTGCGGATGCGCCCCGGCGCGACCGGCAGCAGGCATCTCCTCGCACACCTGGACGGCGAGCTCGCCGGGTACGCGCACGTCGACCTGATCGGTGACTCCGGCGGCCACCAGGTCGCCGAGTTCGCCGTGCATCCCAGGCACCGCCATCAGGGCGTCGGCGAGGCGCTGCTGAAGGCGCTGCCCCAGGAGTCGCTGCGCATCTGGGCGCACGGTGGCCACCCGGACGCCGAGAAGCTCGCCGAGAAGCTCGGCTTCCGCAAGGTGCGCGAGCTGCTGCGGATGCGGTTGCGTGTCGAGTACGACCTGCCGGAGCCCAAACTGCCCGAGGGCATCACCATCCGGCCGTTCGTCCCCGGCAAGGACGAGGCCGCGGTCGTCTACGTGAACCACCGCGCGTTCGACTGGCACCCCGAGCAGGGCGCGATGTCGATCGAGGACGTCCGGGCCAAGGAGGACGAGGACTGGTTCGACCCCGAGGGCTTCCTGCTCGCGTTCGACGCGGAGGACAGGCTCGCGGGCTTCCACTGGACCAAGATCCACACCCCCGCGCTCGGCGAGGTCTACGTCGTGGGCGTCGACCCGGACCGCCAGGGCGGTGGCCTCGGCAGGGCGCTGACCCTGGTCGGGCTGCGCCACCTGCAGCAGCAGGGGGTCAAGGAGGTCATGCTCTACGTGGAGGCGGACAATGCTCCGGCGGTTCGCGTCTACACGGGGCTCGGCTTCACCCTTTGGGACGCTGACGTCCAATACGCCAGGTAGTGAACAAACTGTCACAAAGCGCATACGCGCAGGTCACGGCGTCACCCTAATGGCGGTGTGCCTGGTCACTTCCCGTCCTGTGTTCACCTCGCGTTCACCTCGTCTAGGCGGACTGTCCATTCTGGCTACCTACCTTCCGTAGCGAGCGGCGACGTCCGTCGCGAAACCGCTAATGCTTCCGCAAGGTGGAGGACTCAGGTGAAGATCCAGCGGCACGGCGCCGTACTCGGCCTCGTCGCGGCCGGCGCGCTTCTGCTCAGTGCGTGCGGCAGTGACAACAACGCGGGCACGGGCGGCACCAACGCGCCCGCTGCGTCCGGTGTTGAGTGCGGTGGCAAGACCAACCTCAACGCGGAGGGCTCGTCGGCGCAGAAGAACGCGGTCGACGCGTTCGTGCAGGCCTACCAGGCCGCCTGCCCCGGTGTGAACGTCGCGTACAACCCGTCCGGTTCCGGCGCGGGCGTGAAGAACTTCAACGCCGGCCTGGTCGACTTCGGTGGCTCGGACTCCGCGCTGAAGGAAGGCACCGAGACCACGGACGCCGCCAAGCGCTGCCAGGAGAACCCGGCCTGGAACCTGCCGCTGGTCTTCGGCCCGGTCGCGATCGGCTACAAGCTCTCCGGTGTGGACAGCCTCGTGCTGGACGCCAAGACCACCGCCGCGATCTTCTCCGGCGAGGTCAAGAAGTGGAACGACCCGGCCATCAAGGCGCTGAACGGCTCCGCGACCCTGCCGGACAAGGACATCGCGGTCGTCTACCGCTCGGACGAGTCGGGCACCACCGACAACTTCCAGAAGTACCTGGAGGTCGCCGGCGGCTGGACCAAGGGTGACGGCAAGCAGTTCAAGGGTGGCGTCGGCGAGGGCAAGGAGAAGTCCGCCGGTGTCGCGCAGGCCGTCGGCTCCATCGACGGTGCGGTCACCTACGTCGAGTGGTCCTTCGCGCAGGACAACAAGCTCTCGATCGCCAAGATCGACTCCGGTGCCGGCGCCGTCGAGCTGACCGCCGAGTCGGCCGGCAAGGCCATCGACGAGGCGAAGATCAAGGGCGAGGGCAACAACCTGGTCCTCGACCTCGACTCGATCTACGGCTCCAAGGCCGCCGGTGCGTACCCGCTGCTGCTCGCGACCTACGAGATCGTGTGCTCGAAGGGCTACGACGCCGACACCGCCAAGGCCGTCAAGGCGTTCCTCACCGTCGCCGCGACCACCGGCCAGGAGCAGCTCGCGGACGCCGGCTACGTGCCGCTGCCCAAGGCGTTCCAGGAGAAGCTCCTCACCGCCGTGAAGGCGATCGCCTGAGGTTGATGCGAGACTGCGACCAACGCTGACGCGATGAACGATCCCGTCGCGGCCTTGCGCCCCGCCGGCTCCGGGGACCCCGGAGCCGAGCGGGGCGTCGCGGCTGCTCCCACTGCCACGGAGGCTCCGATTCCCCCGACACCGGAAGCTTCAGAAACTCAGACCAAGGTTCACGTTCGGCCAGGTGACCGGATCTTCCGCGGCCTTGCGACGGGTTCCGGCGTCTTCATCGTCGCGATCATCGGCGCGATCGGGCTCTTCCTGATCCTGCAGGCGATCCCGTCGCTCGGACTGGACCAGGTCAACTTCCTGACCAGTCGCGAGTGGAGCACCAGCGATGCGAACAACCTCCGGTTCGGCATCCTCGACCTGCTGATCGTCACGGTCGTCGTCGCCGTGGTCGCGCTGCTGATCGCGATGCCGATCTCCATGGGCATCGCGCTGTTCCTCACGCAGTACGCGCCGCGCAAACTCGCCCGGCCGTTCGCGTACGTGATCGACCTGCTGGCCGCGGTCCCCTCGATCGTCTTCGGTCTGTGGGGCCTGTTCGTGCTCGGGCCGGTGCTGTACCCGTTCTCGACGTGGCTCGTCGAGAACCTCGGCTGGTTCCCGCTCTTCGCCCAGGGCAACGTCAACCTCCAGCTCGGCGGCACCGTCTTCACCGCGGGCATCGTCGTCGCGGTGATGATCCTGCCGATCATCACGGCGGTCAGCCGCGAGGTCTTCGAGCGCACGCCCACGATGCACATCGAAGGCGCCATCGCGCTCGGTGCGACCAAGTGGGAGGTCGTACGGACCACGGTGCTGCCGTTCGGCAAGGCCGGTTACATCAGTGCCTCGATGCTCGGCCTCGGCCGTGCGCTCGGCGAGACCATCGCCGTGATGATCATCCTGAGCACCGCGTCGAGCTCGTTCGGCTGGTCGCTCTTCGACGGCGGCAACACGTTCGCCTCGAAGATCGCCCTGGCGGCACCGGAGTTCAACGACCCCCGCTCGGCCGGTGCCTACATCGCGGCCGGTCTGGTGCTGTTCGTGCTGACCTTCGTGGTCAACGCCATCGCGCGCTCGATCGTCGCCGGCCACAAGGAGTACGAGTGAGCACGAACCTCGCTGACCCGGCGCGCCTCGCGACGCCGCCGACGTTCCAGGCGGTCGGCGCCGCCCGCCGCTTCAAGAACGGCATCGCCACCGCACTCGTGTGGGGCGCGTTCCTCATCGCGATCATCCCGCTGGTGTGGGTGCTCTACACCGTCGTCCAGCGCGGCTTCCCGGTCATCCTCGACGGTGACTGGTGGCAGAAGTCGCTGTCCGGCCTGCTGGCCCGCCAGCAGGGTGGCGGCGCGTACCACGCGATCTACGGAACGCTGGTCCAGGGCCTCGTCTGCGCGGTCATCTCCGTGCCGATCGGCATCATGGTCGCGATCTACCTGGTCGAGTACGGCGGCCGCTCGCGGCTGGCGAAGGCCACGACGTTCATGGTCGACATCCTCACCGGTGTCCCGTCCATCGTCGCGGCGCTCTTCGTCTACACGGTGTGGATCACGTACTTCGGCTTCGGCCGCAGCGCGCTCGCCGTGTCGCTCGCCCTGGTGCTGCTGATGGTGCCGGTCGTCGTGCGCACGACCGAGGAAATGCTCAAGATCGTCCCGGACGAGCTGCGCGAGGCCTCCTACGCGCTGGGCATTCCCAAGTGGAAGACGATCGTCAAGATCGTCATTCCGACGGCCCTCTCCGGCATCCTGACCGGCATCATGCTCGCCCTCGCCCGCGTCATGGGCGAGACCGCGCCGGTGCTGGTGCTGGCGGCGTACGCGGCGTACATCAACTTCAACATGTTCAGTGGCCCGATGGCCTCGCTGCCGTTGATGATGGTGAACGAGCGCAACAACCCCACGCAGGCGGGCTTCGAGCGCATCTGGGGCGCGGCGATCACGCTCGTGCTGATCATCACCCTGTTCAACCTGCTGGCCACCGTGATCTCGCGGGTGCTGGCGCCGAAGACGAAGTGAGCGGGCGGACATGGCCAAGCGACTCGACATCAAGGACCTGAACCTCTTCTACGGCAAGTTCCACGCCGTCGAGAACGTCTCGCTCGCGGTGCCGCCGAAGAACGTGACCGCGTTCATCGGCCCCTCCGGTTGCGGCAAGTCGACCGTGCTGCGGTCGCTGAACCGCATGCACGAGGTGGCGCCCGGCGCGCGCGTCGAGGGCAAGGTGCTGCTCGACGGCGAGGACATCTACGCGTCCACTGTGGACCCGGTAGAGGTGCGCCGCACCATCGGCATGGTGTTCCAGCGGCCGAACCCGTTCCCCACGATGTCCATTCGGGACAACGTGGTGGCCGGGCTGAAGCTCGCGGGCATGAAGAACAAGAAGGAGCTCGACGAGGTCGCCGAGCGCTCGCTGCGCGGTGCCAACCTCTGGAACGAGGTCAAGGACCGGCTCGAACGTCCCGGTGGCGGCCTCTCCGGCGGTCAGCAGCAGCGTCTGTGCATCGCGCGCGCCATCGCGGTGCAGCCCGACGTGCTGCTGATGGACGAGCCCTGCTCGGCTCTGGACCCGATCTCCACGCTGGCGATCGAGGACCTGATCACCGAGCTGAAGAAGGAGTACACGATCGTCATCGTGACTCACAACATGCAGCAGGCGGCGCGCGTGTCCGACCAGACCGCGTTCTTCAACCTGCTGGGTGTCGGTCAGCCAGGACAGCTGATCGAGGTGGACGACACGGAGAAGATCTTCTCCAACCCGGGCCAGAAGGCGACCGAGGACTACATCTCCGGCCGGTTCGGCTAGATTGCTGCGGGTGAGCCCGCAAAGCAAGTCCCGCAAGAAAAAGCAAGGCAAGGCACCCGGCCGCAGGCCCGAGCAGCAGTCCCCGTACGGGGCGTTGCTCGAGTCGGCGGCCGCGCTGCGTTCGGAGTCGTGGCTGCTCGCGGACGCCTGGGCGAGCGAGCTCTACGCCACGCTCTGGCTCGCCGGCTCCGGCCACACGCCGATGGTCGAGGCACTGCGGGCGATGGACGACCCGGCGGCGCTCACGGCGTTGCGCGCACTGTCCGGTGTGGGCTCCGAGGAGCACCGGCGCGAGGCCGCCGAGGCCGCGGAGGCCGTCGCGGCACGTGGAGTCGCCGAGCCGTCGTGGTACGTCGCCGGCACCGTCGCGGACTTCCGGGACGCGTTCCTCGTCACGAACCTGCTGGGGGACGTCGAGGTCATCGCGATCACCCAGGAACGCGCCGGCGTCGGCGAGACCGTGCTGTTCATGCGGCAGCCGGTGCTCGGGGCCACCGCGATCGAGCTGTTCTCGACGCCGGACGAGGGCACCGTGGCGTTGCTGGAGGACATGATCGCCTCGACGCCCGAGGCGTTCCGCGACGAGATCACGCCGTTGAGCGCCTCCGACGTCTACGACCGGGTGTGGCCGGACGTCGAGCAGTTCTGGGCGGACGGGCCCGACGAGGAGGCCGAAGAGGGCCTGATCGGCTCCGAGGACGTGCGGCACCCAGTCCAGCTGATCGCTCTCGCCGATGCCCGCGTGAGCGCGCTGGTGCCCGACGAGTACGAGATCCCGACCGTCAGTCCGAAGAGGACGGACGAGGTGGTCGAGGCGTTCGTGGCTTCACCGCACGGAATCGCCGACGTCGACGCCGTGCGGGCGTTCGCGCGGATCGTCGCTTCCGCTGCGGTCGAGCAGAACCGCGATCCGGTCGTGTACGGACCCGCGTCGCTCACCGCGGTGCTGATCCTGAACGTGGCCGCGCGCCTGCACGTCTCGGACGCGGATCTGGCGTTGCTGCCGGAGATCGCACGGGCGTGGGCGTACTTCACCGTGGACGTGCGGGACCTGCCGCGCGACGAGGCGCGGGCGGCGTGGGATGAGGAACTGCCCACCGTGCTCGCCGAGTTCGCGGAGGCCTACGCCGATCCGGAGCTGGTGGCTGAGCGCGATGGGCAGTTTCGCTGAAGGTTCCTACAGTTTCTCGTCGCCACCGTAGCCGGGCATCCGGCCGGTGACGACGAAGACCGTGCGCTTGGCGACCGACACGGCGTGGTCGCCGTAGCGCTCGTAGAAGCGGCCGAGCAGCGTCACGTCCACGGCGGAGGCGACGCCGTGCTGCCACTCCTTGTCCATGATCACGGAGAACAGGTGGCGGTGGATGTCGTCCATCGCGTCGTCCTCAGCCTCGAGGGCGCGAGCACGGTCGACGTTCTTCTCCCGGATGATCTCGGCGGCCTCCTTCGCGAGCTTGACCGCGATGCGGCCCATCTCGGAGAAGTACGGCTGCACGTCCTCCGGCAGCGCCGACGCCGGGTGCCGGCGGCGTGCGGCCTTGGCCACGTGCAGCGCCAGGTCGCCCATCCGTTCGACGCTCTCGGCGGCGTGGATCACCGCCAGCACAGTGCGCAGGTCGGTCGCGACCGGTGCCTGCAGAGCGAGCAGCGCGTACGACTGCTCCTCGATGCTGGAGCGGACGTCGTCGACCTTCTGGTCACCGCTGATGACCTGCTCCGCGAGACCGAGGTCGGCCTGCAGCAGGGCAGCGGTCGCGTTCTCCATCGCCTCGGCGACCATGCCGGTCATGTCGGCCAGTCGGTCGGCGAGTTCTTCTAGCTGGTCGTGGTAGGCCTCGCGCATGGCGCTCAGCCTACGTCCCGACCCTCGCGGCAGCGACATGCCAGCATGAACCCGAGGTGAACCCCAGGCGAATCACTTCGCCGCGCAGGGGTCCTGTGCCGCGTTCACAACGGACAGGTCGTCGCCGGGCTGACCTTGGTTGTTGCCCTGCTGAGGGGTCCCGCCCTGCTGCGGCGCTCCGCCCTGCGGATTGACGACCTTGCCGTCGAAGTTCGCGCCGATCGTCAGCACGACCGCCCCGCCCATCTCGGGCGCCTCCACCAGTTCCGCGCTGGGCACGGCGGCCTTGAGGGTCGCCGCCTTGTTCTCCTGGCCCTTCGAGTACCTGATGGTCGTCTTCGGCGCGTTCTCCGGGGCGTTGTCCTTGCGGGCGATCTTGAACCCGTACTGCTCCAGCGAGGTCGACGTCCTGCCGACGGCGCCCACGTTCGACGGGTCCCCGTTGAGCACCTGGATGGTGACCTCCTTGGGGTCGATCACCGTGCCGGGCTGGGCGGGAGCGTTGGGGTCGCCGGGCTTCGGCTCGGCCACCTTCTCCTGCGGCAACGGCGTGCCATCGATGATCGTCTGGAACAACGCCCTGACGTCGTCGTCCTTCAGTCGCTCGATGTTGTCGTCCGGGTTGTTGATCAGCTTGTTGTCGTCGGTCCAGTGCGGCATCGTCACGAACGAGACGCGGCCCGCTTCGAGGCCCTGCAACGAGTTCGCGAGCTCCAGCAACGACGCCACGTCGATGTTGTCGCCGGCGGTCGAGGTCGTGAGCGCGTTGATGAAGTTGTTGAGCTTGGTCGGGCTCAGCAGGACCTGGTTCGACAGCGCCTGGCGCAACATCGCCGACATGAACCCCTGCTGGCGCTTGATCCGGTCGAAGTCCGTGCCGCCGTCTCCGGCGACCTTGCGGGCGCGCACGTACTGCAGCGCCTGGTCGCCCTTGAGGACGTGCTTGCCCGCCTTGTCGATGACGACGCCGAGCTCGTCGTCGACGATCTTCGTCGGCGTGCAGATCTCCACGCCGCCGATCGCCGTCGACATCTCGCGGAAGCCGATGAAGTCGATGCTGACGAAGTGGTTGATCTGGAGGCCGGACAGCTGGGTCATCATGTTGGCGACGCACTCGGGCCCGCCGTCGTTGTAGACGGAGTTCGCCATGACCTGCTTCTCGGGAGCCAGCGGACCGGCGTACTGCCCGGTGTCCGGGTTCCAGCTGCGGCAGGCCGGCCGGTCGACGCGGACGTCGCGCGGCAGCGACACGATGACCATGCGCTTCCGGTCCTTGGGGATGTGCGCGAGCATGATCACGTCCGACCGCGCGCCACCCTCCTGCTGCTGGGTGCCGACGTTGTCGCCCGCCTTCGCGCCCGCTCGGGTGTCCGAGCCGACCAGCAGGAAGTTCTCGTCACCGAGCTGCTTCTCGGCCTGGTGCACGGCCTGCGAGTTGCCGCCGAGCGCGTCGATCTTCTGGAACTTGGAGTCGGCCCACTGCATCGCTGCCCAGCCGATGCCGGTCGACGCGAACACCGCGGCCGCGGCGGCGATCGCCCCGATCCTGGCGGTACGCATCAGTTTGCGCTGCTTGGGCGTGCGTCCGACGGGCCGCTGCTCGCCGTCTTCCTCAACGACGACCGGGTCGGCGAACTGGGTCGCCTCCTCGTCCTCCTCGTCCTTGACCCACGGCATGAGCTTGGCGCGCCGCTCCTTGCGCTGGCGCTCCTGCTCGAGCAGTTCGTCGTGCACCGCGGAGAACCGCGCGAGGGTGTGGTCGACCTCGCGGCGCTTCTTCACGTCGTCGCCGATGGCCTCCATCTCGGTCGTGAGGCACGTCGGGTCCATCTCTTCGCGCTTCTCGACCTTGGCCACGCCCGCCGCGGAGGTGATCTGCGTGGCCTCGGGGCCGGGCGCGGCGGCCTTGGGCTCCTCGACCGGCTGGGGCGGCGTGGGCGGTGTGGGTGCCGCAGGCGTCTGGGGCGTCGGGGGCGTCACGCCGAGCCGGTTGGCGATGACGTTGGGCGCCGGACGTGGGCCGCTCGACTCTGCCCGTGGGGGCATCGGCCGGGGACCGCTCGACTCCGCGCGCGGCGGCATCGGGCGCGGAATGCTGCCCGACGACGGGGCCTCGCCCGGCAGGAGCCGGCGCGGCGCGGGGCCGTCCGGCGTTCCTCCCGGCGCGGGGGGACGCGGGATGCCGTCCGACGACGGTGCGTCGCCGGGGGCGAGCCGGCGCGGCGGTGCGCCGTTCACGTCGGGGGCCGGGCGGCGCATCGTGCCGCTGGGCATGCCGTTGGCCGCCTCGGGCGCTCCACCAGGGGCGGGGCGCCGGGGCACGCTGTTCGACGACGGCGCGTCGCCGGGAGGCATCCGCCGCGGCTCACCGGGTGCCGGTGGCCTGGGCGCGCCGTTCGAGGTGGGTTCACTGGGCGCGGGCGGGCGCGGGATGCCGCCGGACGACGGTGCGTCGCCTGGGGCGAGCCTGCGCGGCGGAACGCCGTTCGAGCCCATTTCCCCTGGTGCGGGGCGTCGGGCAGTGCCGTTCGGCTGCTGCTCTCCCGGTGCCGGGCGGCGCTGCCTGCCCGTCGCGTCGGGACGCGGCCGCTGACCGGTCTGCTCGCCGGGCGGCGGGAAGGCGCCGTTCGGCGCCGGCTTCTGGACGGGCCGCGGCCGGGATCCGGTCTGCTCACCAGGCGCGGGACGCGGTCGCGCACCCGGCTGCTGAACGCCGTTCGGTTCCGCGGGTGCGTCCGGCCTGCGCCGCCTGCCGGTCTGGTCACCGGAGAAGTTCTGCGGAGCAGCCTGCTCAGGACGCGGGCGCGGGCCCGTCTGCTCACCAGGCCGGTGAGCGGCGGGCGGCTGCTGCCGCGGCGCCTGTGGTGGCTGCTGGGGCTGGTGCGGCTGGGCCGGCGGGTCAGGAAGCGCACGCCGGCCGGTCGCGGGTGGTTCTGGCAGGGCACGCCTGCCTGTCGTGGATGCGTCGGGCGAGCCTGGCGGGACGGGTCGGGGGATGTTCGTCCTGCTGTGCTGCTCGATGAGGTCCGAGACGCTCAGGCCCCCAGAGCCTTCCATCGAGCGACGTCTACGGCCGGTCGGCTGGTCGAGCTGGGGATCCTGATCACCGCGGGAAGAGGGGCCGCCACGTCGGGGGTCGTCGGGCACCCAATCTCCCTTCTGGGTCAGAAGCTGAAAAAGTGGTTCGTCATTACGAAGTGACGACGACCGGGACACAAGGGTTGCATCACCGGCGTGTCAGTTGCGCCCGCGATACTACGGATGTAGGCGACTTCTGACGACCACTCCGGGTGATACGTCTGCGATCCGTACGCGATTACGAGCAGTCTGCTTGCCCTGAACGGGTGAGCCAGGTCACTCAGTAGTAACCGAGAACACGTGTCTCTGTGACCGCACGCCTGCCCGCGGCAGCACCTGCGAGCCGAACCCGTCCGTCGGCACGGTACGCCACGGCGTTGCGACCTGACTGCTTGGCGGTGTACAGCAGGCTGTCGGCCCGCAGCAGCTGTTGCTCGGCGCCGACGGGTGGACGTTCCGGCGCCTCGTCGGCGGCCGGTTCGTACGCCAGGCCAACGCTGACGGTCACGCGCAACCCCGGCGCGAGCTCCTGCCAGAGGTGACGCTCGACACGTTCTCTCGCCGCCTCGGCGATCTCCACGGCCGTCACCGCGTCCACGCGCGGCAGCACCAGCACGAACTCCTCGCCGCCGTACCGGGCGCAGAAGGCGTCCTCGGGCAGGCCCTGCTGCAGCAGTTCGACCACGCGCTGCAACACGCGGTCGCCGAGCAGGTGCCCGAACGTGTCGTTGACCTGCTTGAACCAGTCGAGGTCGATCAGCGCGATGGCGAGCCCGTGCCGGCACGCTCCGTGTTCGGTCAGCAGGTCCATCAACCGCTGGTCGAGGTAACGGCGGTTGTAGGAGTCGGTGAGGGTGTCGCGCAGGCTCTGCTCGCGCGCCTCGGCGTGCTCCCGGCGCAGTCTGTCGACCTCGCGCCGCAGCTGCTCGGGAACGTGCGGCTGCTCGTCCTGGTCCGCGTAGAGGAGGTCGAGCGCGGAACGCAGGTGCTGGTACGCCTGCCGCCACTGGCCGCGGGAGGCGAGCAACGCCGCGATGGACTCGTGCAGGCTTATCGGCCCGGTCCCCTGCTCGTCGACGCTGGCGTCGATTGGCTGGGAATCTGCGATTTCGGGTCGCAGCGCGGTCATCGCGGTCACCTCCTTACTTGCCAGGTGTCGTCTCCTGAGAGGCAGCGCTTGAGCTAGAAGGACGCGTGGAGGCGGGATTTCCCCCGTCCGGTTGACCGTCAGCTGCTCCGATCCAGTGAGCTTGGAAGATCGACAATCCGCTCAGCCACCGAGACAGGGCGCGAACCCGTACACCTCGTCGTCCAGGAGTACGACGTGCAGTGACCCGATCTGGCTGCCGATGACCTGGTCCTTCTGGCGCAGCGTGATGGTCACGGCGACGACGTAGACGTCCCCACGCGGATGGGCCTTCTCACCAGGGGGTGCCCAGTCGGCGTCCATGCGAAGCGTCGCCCACGTCGGCTCGACCTTGATGGTGGCGCCGCGCAGCTCGCACGTCTTCTGCCGGAAGTCGGGGTGCTGCGTCTCCTTCAGCAGCTTCTGCTGCTGGTTCGCGCCCTCGTCGCCCGCCTTGTTGAGACGCTCGTAGAACGCCTTGAACCTGGCTCGGTCGCCGTCGGACAGCTGGACCGGCCGTGCCGTGCCCGCGACCGGGCCGGCGCAGCCCGCGAGGAGCACGAGCGAGGCGAGGAGGACCGCGATGCGCTCAGCCACCGGAGTGCATCACGTCCGCACCGGCCGGAACCGTCGCGTCCTCGGGGTCGTCGAGCCAGCCCTCAGGCAGCACGACCTTCGCCGACGAGCCCTGCCTGCCGCGCGGCCCCTCGGCGTTCGCGGGGAACGGGACGGACCCGTCGAGCGTGCCGATGAGGTCGTCGAGCTCCTGCAGGCTCGACACCATCGCGAACGCCCGCCGCGTGTCGCCGCCGACCGGGAAGCCGTGCCAGTACCAGGCCATGTGCTTGCGCAGGTCACGCAGACCCTTGTGCTCGCCGTCGTGGGCCGCGAGCAGCTGGGCGTGCCTGCGCAGGACCTCGGCGACCTCGCCGAGCGTCGGCCCCTCGGGGACCGGTTCGCCCCGGAACGCCGCCTGCAGGTCGCGGAACAGCCACGGCCGCCCCAGGCAGCCACGCCCGACGACCACACCGTCGCAGCCCGTCCGCGCGACCATGTCGAGCGCGTCCTGGGCGCTGAAGATGTCGCCGTTGCCCAGCACCGGAATGCTCGTCACGGCCTCTTTGAGCCGGGCGATGGCCGTCCAGTCCGCCTTGCCGGAGTAGCGCTGCGACGCCGTGCGCGCGTGCAGCGCCACGGCCTGTGCGCCCTCGTCCTGCGCGATACGTCCCGCGTCGAGGTACGTCAGGTGGTCGTCGTCGATGCCGATGCGGAACTTCACGGTGACCGGCATGTCACCGGCGTTGCGCACCGCGGCCCGCACGATCTGCCGAAACAGCTCCCGCTTGTACGGCAGCGCCGCCCCGCCGCCCTTGCGCGTCACCTTGGGCACCGGGCAGCCGAAGTTCATGTCCATGTGGTCGGCGAGGTTCTCGTCCACGATCATCTTCGTGGCCTCGCCGACGTTGCGCGGGTCCACCCCGTAGAGCTGCATCGACCGCGGGCTCTCACCCTCGTCGAAGGTGATCATGTGCATGGTCATCGGGTCACGCTCGACGAGCGCGCGCGCCGTGATCATCTCGCAGACGTAGAGCCCGGCCCCGTACTGACGGCACAGCTGCCGGAACGCCACGTTGGTGATGCCGGCCATGGGGGCCAGCACGACGGGCGGGTCGACGGCGAACGGGCCGATCTTCAGCGTGGAGGGAACGGACACGCTCCCCAGGTTACGGCACTGACCTGCCGCGATCTTCACCGAGAGTGACCGCGATCGCGTCGAGGACCGCGACCAGTCTGCGGCGTTTGTCACGTTCGCTGCCGTGACGATGACGTCGACCCGCTCCGCCGTGATGCCGCCTCGATCGCCCCACGCCCACCAGCGCCGCAGCGGTTTCGCCGGAACCGGGCGCTCTTCACCGAGCGCGAACACCCCCGGTGCCCCGATCGGGTGTCGGGGGCTTCTGCCAACATGCCCTTGGAGGTGGCCTACGCGTGGGGGCGGTTCAACTGATCAGGTCCGGGTTCGAACGGTTCTTCGTCGACGGGCCCGTCGGCTCGCCGACCGGCGGCGGCGAACAGCAGGTCGTCGCCGTGCAGCAGGTGGGCGACCTGGCGCTGCCGAGCGGCAGGCTCGTCGCGGCCGACCCGTTCGTGCTGTGGCCGGAGGACGCCGAGGCGTTCACCACCGAGGTCGCGCCGGGCGCGTACCCGGTGTCGGTCTCGCTGGTGTCGTGGGTGGACGGGGACGGCTTCCCCGACCTGCGCCAGGGTTACCGCGTCGCCGCGGCCAAGGTGACGGTGCGGGACGAGCCCGCGTACTCGTGGACGCCGGCCGTGCTGCCCGGCCAGCGCGTGCCGATGCACGAGGAGTTCGGCTACGAGGTGAAGTCGAGCACCGGCGCGTTCTTCGACCTCACCGCCGCCGAGGCGCTGGATCGTCTGGCGAGCGACGACGAGGTGGGCAACTGCGACCTCATCGACGCCCTCGACAAGGTGGGCGGCGGTCGCGGCCCGGCCAACGTCGCGGACTTCCAGTCCGGCCTGAACGTGGTGGCGTTCTCGACCGGGTGGGGCGACGGGGTCTACCCGACGTGGGTCGGCCGCAACACCGCGGGCGATCCGGTCGCGTTCGTGACCGACTTCCAGGTGATCAGAAACGTCTAGGTCGTGATCAGCCGCAGCACTTTGCGCGCGGACCGGTGTTTCAACCGGCCTGTTCCGGGTAAGCAGTGCTGGTGAGCGAAGCCGAGGAATCCGACCAACGCAGACTCGCCCGCAACGTGAACGAGCTGCTGCAGGAGCTCCGCGTTGCGCAGGCCGGCGTGCAGATCCTGTTCGGATTCCTCTTGTCCATCGCGTTCACCGAGAAGTACGCGTCCGTCGGCGCGTACATCCGCGTGACCCACCTGGTCACCGTGCTGTGCGCCGCCGTGGCCGTCGCCTTCCTCACCGCTCCCGCCGCGTGGCACCGGGTCCTCTTCCGCCAGGGCCGCCGCGAGGATGTGGTCCGCAAGGGCAACGCGTTCGCCCTGACCGGTCTGGCCTTCCTGGCCCTCGCCATGACCGGCACCGTCCTCATGCTGGCCGAGGTGATCCTCGGCGGCTGGCCAGCGATCGCCGTCGGCGTGCTGGCGTTCGCGGTGTTCGCCGGCCTCTGGTTCGTCCTGCCGTACGCCTCACCCGAGGGTGCTGAGGACGGCGAGGGCGCCTAGTCCGATCGCGACCGGCACCGCCGTCAGCACATTCCTCCTTGTAGGCCGCGGTTGTTCGCGCAGCACGTGAATTCCCAGCGGCACCAAGGCAATGCACAACCCGGCCGTCCCGACGATCGACAGGACCTCGGTGCCCTTCAACACCCCGAGCGGCAGCAACCCCATGGCCGCCAACGCCACCGCACGCACTTTCCCGAGCACGCCGCCGAGGTACGCCCCGATCGCCAGCACGTACCAGCCGAACATGATCGTGAAGGACAGGAAGCTGAACAGGTGCAGCTCCCCGTACCCGTTCGCCACCAGCTCGATGGCGCCCTCGACCCCGAGCGAGCCGGTGGCGTTGAACGCGGCCTGGTCCATCCCGGCGTGGAACGTCCGCCCGAACAGCCCGACCGTCACGAGCAGGCCGCCCCAGGCCGCCCACCTCGGTTTCTTCTCCCCGATGCGCTGCGCGAGGAAGGCGACCGCGGCCCACATCACCACGTTCCCCGCCAGGAAAGCCGTGTAGGCCGCCCGCATCAACTCCGGATGCTCGGCCACCGCCCGCAACTGGTCGGGGAAGAAGAAGTTGAACGGCGAGCGCAACACGGTGCCGGCAAAGAGGAGTACCGGCCCGAGCACCAGCGCCACGCCACCGACCCACCCGTTCGGAAACCTCATGGTCGTTGACGCTGCCACCGCTGCGGCTTGCTGTGATCGGCCTTCGGTCCGACCCGTGCCTCAGACCACGGTCCGAGATCCCCGTGCACGCGAACGCGGCGGCGTCGTCATCACGGTCGCGGACCGAATCCGTGCTGCTGCCCAGGCGGAACCTGAGGCCCAGGGCCGGGAAACGGCGGTCCGGAATGCATCGGCCCCGGCCGCTGAGCCGGCGCGGCCGCGATCCGGGTCCGGTCGAACTGTCCGATCGCGACAGCGGCACCGATCAACGCCACCCCACCGATCGTGAGGCCGAGGTAACTGATGGTGTCCGTCAGCCCCGACGGCCCGCTGTACCTGGCGCTCTGCGTCTTGCAGGTCATGCGGGCGGTGGTCCCGCTACCGCTGTTGGTGCAACTCCACGACGCTTCGAGCGGACCACCGGAGACCTTGGCGTCGACGGCGATCAGGATGATCCCGAGGGCGGCCGCGATGATGCCGAGCACGATGAGGGCAATACGAACAATCCGGAGAAAGACCACGTGGGGCACGCTAGCTCGCGCTGCCGGTGATGTCCCTGGATCACCACATCTCGTCCCGCGCGGCCGGACTGTCGATCCGCGCCCCTGCCGTTCGACGTGTGGGTAGAAGGGCAAGGACCGGATCCGCCCCGGCGAATTCGGATGAGACTGACGCGGCGATGAGGAACACTCGGACCTACCGATGAGTTCCGCAGTACCCGCCGGTCTTCACCGGTGTCACGAAGAACGCCGACACCGGCGGCCTTGGCCGCGACACGACTGTGCCAGCAACCTAGTGAGGGCCCTGACATGCCTGCTGCCATCCAAGACCGCCCGACCGCGCAAGCGGGCAAGACACCACTGGTGGTGCGCCTGCTGGTGCTGGCGACGTTCGTCGTGATCCTGAACGAAACGCTCATGATCAACGCGATTCCGCGCCTGATGGAGTCGATGCACGTCACCGAGCAGGCGGCGCAGTGGGTCTCCACCGCGTTCATGCTCACCATGGCCGCGGTGATCCCGATCACCGGCTGGTTCCTGCAGCGCGTCACCACCCGCCAGGGTTACGCGATCGCGATGGGCGTCTTCCTGGCGGGAACCGCTCTCTGCGCCGTGGCCCCGTCGTTCGCGGTGCTGCTGATCGGCCGGATCGTGCAGGCCACGGGCACGGCCGTGATGATGCCGCTGCTGATGACCACGTTGATGACCGTCGTGCCCGAACAGGACCGAGGCCGCGTCATGGGCAACGTGACGCTGGCGATCTCGGTGGCGCCCGCCCTGGGCCCGGCCGTCTCCGGCCTGATCCTGCAACTCGGCTCGTGGCGGCTCCTGTTCGTGGCCGTCCTGCCGATCGCGGGCGCCGTGACCTACTTCGGCCTCCGCCAGCTGGCCGACATCGGCGAGCCGAAGGTGAGCTCCCTGGACTGGTTCAGCGCCACCATGGCCGCCCTCGGCTTCGGCGGCCTCGTCTACGGCCTGAGCCTGTTCGGCGAAGGCGACGCCGAACTGGGCGCGGGCATCGCCGTCGCGGGCGCCGCCACCATCGCGATCTTCGTGCTCCGCCAGCTCAAACTGCAACGCACCGGCGCCCCCTTGATGGACCTGCGCACCCTCAAACACCGCACGTTCGCGCTGGCGCTGGCCCTCATGTGCGTCGCGTTCCTGGCGATGATGGGCTCGATGATCCTGCTGCCGCTCTACCTGCAGAACCTGCGAGGCCTCACCCCACTGGAAACCGGTCTGCTGCTCATGCCGGGCGGCCTCGCGATGGGCCTGCTCGGCCCGACCGTCGGCAGGCTCTACGACCGCCTCGGCAGCCGCCCGCTGGTGCTGCCCGGCGCGATCGGCATCGTGCTCTCCCTCGCCGGCTTCACCCAGGTCTCGATGACCATGCCGTACTGGCAGGTCCTGGCCCTGCACGCGTTGCTGATGGTGAGCCTGGCAGCGACGTTCACCCCGATCTTCACCCTCGGCATGGGCGCGCTCCCGTCGAACCTGTACCCGCACGGCAGCTCGATCCTCGGAACGCTGCAGCAGGTCGCGGCAGCCTTGGGAACCGCACTGGTGGTGACCGTGATGTCCGCGCGCTCCAGCCAACTGGTCGCCGACGGCACCGCCGCCGCGTCGGCCCAGTTGAGCGGCATGAAGCTGGCCTTCGTGGTGGCGGCCGTCATCGCCGCGGCGACGATCGCGGTAGCGGCCCTGCTGCCGAACCGAAGCTCGACCGGCACCGCCGCCCCTGTCCACTGAGCCGTCAGAACGACGACACCCCCAGGTCTTGGACCTGGGGGTTTTCGTTGCACCCGACGTGGGTGGCGATCCGGGAGCAGCTGTACCCGCTGGTTCGGCCACCACTCGTCGCCCGGCTGGTTGGCCGGAACTGTTTGGCGGACAGTCCTTTGTCGACGTTCGCCTGGGTGCGGAGGGGACCGATCCAGTGGGTGTTCGGGCGTTGTTCACCGCGATCATGTCCGTGGCGCCCCACCGGAGGTAGGTTCCGCACATGCTCAAGGCGGCACCGGCCTCGCCGGTCTTCAAGGTGTAAGCCTCGTCCGCCGGCCCGCGATCGCGGCGGGTGCCGGCCAGGCGAGGTGCCCGGATCCGGTTCAGGACAGGAACGACCTGTGGGCTGCCTGCTAACCCTCACTCTGCGTGAGAGCGCTCTCACAACCTGTTGAAGGAGATCCGGAAACACAATGAGGACCTTGGTCGCCGCACTCGTGCTGGCGCTGTGCACGCCGGCGGTCGCCAACGCGGCCGCTCCCGCCTGCACGGACATCACCACGGCGAGCGGCATGCACGCCAACCTGTGCGACCCCGGCTCGGACACCGCGCTCGTACTCGTGCCCGGCGCCACGTACAACTCGGCGTACTGGGACTTCCCGTACCGCCCGGAGCTGTACTCGTTCAGCAAGGCGATGAACGCCGCGGGCTACGCGACCGCGACCGTCGACCGGCTGGGCACCGGCCGCAGCGACAAGCCGCTCAGCGTGACCGTCACGGCGGCCCGGCAGGCCGCCGCGGTCAACGACGTCGTGCAGTCGTTGCGGGACCGCGGTTTCCGCAAGGTCGTGCTGGGAGGCCACTCGCTGGGCTCGATGATCTCCATCGTGTCCGCGTCCACCTACCGCAACGTCGACGCGGTCCTGATCACCGCGGCAACGCACCTGATGGACGCGCCGACGTTCCTGGACTTCGCGGCCACCAGGATGGAGCCGCGGTCAGTCCTGGACCCCGGCTACCTCACCACCAAGCCCGGTGAGCGCTACCACGTGTTCCACGCTCCTTCCCAGGTCGAGGCAGCAATGGTGACGGCCGACGAGGCGACCAAGGACGTGGCGTCCATGGTCGAGATCACCACGGGCCTCACCCTCGGCGTGGCGCTGCCGTACTCGATCCGGATCAACGTGCCGGTGCTGCTGGCCATCGGCGAGGTCGACCCGCTGCTGTGCAGCCCCATCGCACGCGACTGCTCCACCGCCGAACGCATTGTGGAGCAGGAACGCCTGGCCTACGCGGGTTCCCCGGACCTGCGCGGGTACGTGCTGCCCGGCGGGTCGCACGACCTGAACCTCCACCCGGACACTCGGAACTACCAGCGCGCCGTCATCAACTGGCTCAACGACGTCGTCTGACGCACGAAAGCCCCGGTCCCTTGCCAGCGCAGGGAACCGGGGCTTCGCTGGGTGTGCCGCCGCGCCGCAACCGGGCTAGCTCGCCGGGCAACTGATTGCAAAGTGGGGGGTAAGCGGGGGCTTTGATCTCGAACGGATCGCCCCCGCTGCTCCTATCAGCGATCGTCCACACCCTGCCATCATCCCGGCCAGGGGCCGATCGCGTCCGGCGCGGAAGTCAACAGCTTCAAGCCTGAGATTGCGTTCGGCTGACGACTGCAGCGGCTATGAGCGCTACGAGGTTGTCGGTCCAGCAGTCCGACTCCTTGGTGGCGACCTCGGCACCGCAGGCTGCACAGACGAGGTTGGGGCCGTCCTGGCCGTCAAGTCCGCAGCAACCGGCGCGCCGTCTGCGATCGGGATGCAGAGCAGTGCCTGGCACGTCGTCAGGATGCAGGATGAACAGCGTGGCGTTGTAATTGATCGCGTAGGTGCCCTGCGCCACCCGCGGGTCTGCGATGCGATGGTCGGACAGGTGATCGCCAGCCGGGAATGCCTCTGACTCCAGGAGATCGCCGGTGAGAGGGTGATCGCAGTTCGCGCAGACATACAGGGTCACCGGGACAATGTGCGGAATCACGACCACGGTTCGAGCGAAATCGCATATCTGGCCGACCAGTCCCGTGAAGTTGGCCGGCACAGTGACCCGGTCAGCGAATACCACGCTGCGTGCCGCCGTCCAACACTCGCCCGCCGGCGCCGCGCTTCCGCTGTCAGGGGTCGGACTGGTGTTCGCTGAGCGTTCATGGTGCTTCGTCCTGGCCGTCGTTCGGTGGCAAGGCGGCGCAGCCGTCGCGGCAGTCGAGCGCATGCCCTGCAAGCTGTGGTGACCCCGCTGGCGCTCGTAGGGAGCTGCTAGACGACTTAGCTCCACGGGTGAAACCTCGCTGGCTGAGGTGAGGCCGGAGTTGCGGCGCGCAGCGCTGCGCCCGGCCGACCGGGCGCAGCGAAGCGGCTGCCGGTAGCGCCGGGATGGATGTTGTTCGACGAAGGCCCCGGACGCGCCGCCAGCGGCGGCGCCTTGAGAGCGCCCTGGACAAGCCCGAGCATGACAAGACCGAGAGGCCTGACCAGGGCGAACAGAGCGGGCTGCCCGATGCCGCTGCTAAAGGAGTCAGGGGTTAAAGCGCATCAAAGGTGTATCAGCGATCACCCAATGCGAAACCCCCAGGCCTGTGACCTGGGGGTTTGGTGGGCCGCCAGGGACTCGAACCCTGAACCCGAAGAGTAAGAGCCTTCGCTTGGCGTTGTTCGCCGATCTTCCTCGACAGTGCTCACTACCTGCACGGATGCGGTCTTGATCTGAGCACTGTGGACGATCACTTCGCGACGTTTATCGACGTTTTACGAGACTAAAGCACATCATGATCTTGGTCCTTCTGGGCCCGTCCGCACCCCTGCCATCATCCCGATACTGAGCCTCGAACGCGGCCGGTGGTGCTGGGTCAAGGTACTCGTTCCAGCCTTGACGCGGCGCTGCCGGCCGTTGTCATGACTCGCGGCGTCGGGGTGGCTCGGCCTGGCGTTCGTCGGGGCGTTCCCGCTGCTTCGTCTGGTGCCTGATCGGTGGCAAGGCGGCGCAGCCGTCGCGGCAGTCGAGCGCCAGGACCAGCAGTCCGCGGTGACCCTGACGGCGCTCGTAGGGAGCTGCTGGACGACATGGCTCCACGAGAAAGCTCATCGGTTGGGGCAAGGCCGAAGGACGGCGCGCAGCGCCGCCCGGCCGACCGGCGCAGCGAAGCGGATGCCGGGAGCGCCGGGATGGAAGGTGTTCGCCGTACACGCGGAGCGTGCCGCCAGCGGCGGCCTTGATCCCGTAGAGCCAAATTCGGCAAGCCACTCGCTACCAGGTCACAGTTTGTCCAAGCGTTTTTTGTAGCTGTCCTTCCAGGCCAAGATCAGTTTGGGCCGATAGGTGCTTCAGGAACTCGGAGACTCTTCGGCACACAACGACCGAAAGCCACATTCCTGTCGGTCGTTTCTCCAGCCAGCTGAATGCCGGAAGGGAGAATCCGTGTGCAAAGGAGTGTCTGACAGTGAGGATTTCGTTGAGGCGTTGCTGGGCCGCGATAGGTGTTGTCAGTTGGCCTTTCGGCCATGTCCACAGGGGCAAGACATCAAAGCCGGTGTATCGACTTATGTGCGTCCTGCAATTTTCCCAATTTGGTGTGTTGAAGCTTCCTCGGGCGCGCTCCTGCTCCGCGAGTAGCAGCTGATGAAGAGCGGACTCCAACGGCTTACGGGCCTTCTTCCCGTACGCTAGTAGGAACTCTTCGGTTACTGCCTCGACGTAGGCCTCCCACGAGGCAACAGAGGCAGCCAAGTGGGCTCGGAAGCGAATTTGTTTATAGCTCGATGTCAGGACTGATTCTGGTCCATTCGACGGCAGATCCTGAAGCAGAAGGTCTGCACTTGTAAGAGCATTCTGGAAGGATACGATTGACTTTGATGACATGGGCGGCCATCACAGTCTTGAAGTGAAGTTGGCGAGTGCTTCTTTGTACCTGTTAAGCGGGGCGATATTGATCTGAACTCGCTCGCCATTGATTGTCTTGGGGCCGGGCTTAAGTAGGTGAATCGGCGTACCGGTGATTGTTGATATAATGCAGGCGGAGTGGTAATCCGGTACCTCGGTAAAGGTCTTGTCGAGCTTGCCGATTCCGACCTGGAACAGGGATGGATGTTCCTTATAAGTCTTCTCTACGGTCGACTTGATGATCTTCGCTGCGATTTCAAAGGCCTTAGAAGCAGTCTCTCCGTACAGCGTGACTCGGTTGCTTACGAAGGTGTGAAGCTTGGGCGTCTCCACTCTTTCGGCCTCAGCGCGCCTGGCGAAGTTGATTTTTGCGTACTCGGCGATATCGCCCTGCCCGACCCCGTAAAGGAGTGCAAATACGTTTTCAATGCCGCGGCGCGAGCTATCGTCTGCGGTGAAGGGAATAATTATATTATCTGCTGCCACTAGTGCCTGCTGGGTGTAGACCGCGAAAGAAGGATTGCAGTCGATAAGTACGTATGCATCCCGATCGGCGCTACGTGCAGAGAGTGCCTTGCAAAGGTCTCTCACCCATTCGAGAACCCGTTTCCAGGCATCTGATGGAATTGGCAGGGCAGACGTTTGCCGAATTGCTTCGCTCAAGATTTCCAAAAGATTGTCGCCCGCAACCAGGTTGACATTCTTTGGAATCTTGCTGTTGAACTCATTTGGAATGCTGATGTACTTCTCTACCTCGGCTGCTGATACGGTGCCAAAAGGGTTGCTGAGGCGCGCTTCAAGGTAGCCGGCTACCGTACGTCTTGGTCGCTCTTGGGCGAGTTCTTGAATAGGTGGATCTGTTGGGGTGAAACCTCCGAGTAGAGTTTCGGATACATTTGCTTGCGGGCAAAGGTCGATCACATAGATGTCGCTTTCTGGGTTGTCATGCGCGAGCTGGCAAGCGGCCGTAAAGCAAAGAAAGCTCTTGCCAACGCCGCCTTTGTTGTTCCAGAATGCGTAGGAATGCAATACAATCAGCTCCGCGTCGTCGATGTGATCGGCATCTCAGTGTAGATGTCGAGCTGCCCTGAAGTCTCGGTAGGTTGGCTCCGTGGACGTTACTAGTTGGGCATGTGCGCAGGCTGAGCGTGATCTAGCTGGTCTCCCGCGTCGTTGGGCACACGTACGCGGCGTGGCAAGGCGCGCGAGCATGGCGGCTGAGGCCCTCTCGGTCGAAGACGGCGAGATGCTGGTCGCGGCTGCGTTCCTGCATGACGTGGGCTATGCGAGCCACGTGGCCACTTCGGGATTTCATGCGCTCGATGGCGCTTGCCACCTTCGTGATCTTGCTGCTCCGGGCCGCCTATGCGCCTTGGTTGCGCATCATTCGTGTGCGTACCGAGAGGCTGAACTGCGCGGGCTCTCGGCTCATCTGGCGCAATGGGCTGATGAGCGCACGCCCGTTCGTGACGCGCTCTGGTGGGCAGACATGACCACGACACCCGACGGTGAGCCGACGAACATTCATGATCGAATCGAAGAGATACAGAAGCGCTACGGCCCGGAGGACCTGGTGACCTTCTTCATCCGGCAGGCCAAGCCGGAGTTGGTCGCTGCGGTCGAGCGTACCGAGGAACGGCTACGCGCGGCGGGTGTCGACTACACCGCGAAGTAGGGTGTCGATCGCTCCTCGAACCCGTGTTCGATCCGAAGTCGGATCGACGGATGGATGTTGAGCGTGTCGAGGTCTCCGCGGCTTACCCAGTGAACTTCGCTGGACTCGTTGCTAGTCCGCAGCTCGCCGCCGATCAGCCGTGCCCGGAAGCAGATGGAGAACTGCTGCCGCACCTCGCCGTCTGTGTAGGCGATGACGTGCGCGGGGTCGGAGTACACGCCGATGATGTCGACGGGCTCGACGTCGATCCCGGTCTCTTCCTTGACCTCGCGGATGACGGTGTGGCCGATGGTCTCGCCGACGTCCTGCGCTCCGCCGGGGATCGAGTACAGGTCGTTGTCGGTCCGCCGGATCATCAACAGCCGGCCGTGCTCGTCCTGTACGAACGCCGTCACCGCCACGACGATGTTGGTCGCCTTGGGCGCGTTCGGGTCGTTGTAGTGATCAGTGCGAGCCATGCCTACCTGCCTACCACTTCGGCGGCTTCGCGCCGTCCCAGACGCCCTGGAAGCTCTCGGCGTACGTCTCGAACAGGTCGCCCCCGGACAACCGCCGCAGGTGCAGGACCGGCGCGTGCGCTGCCATGAAGCCGTGCACGTGCGTGTTCACGAGCATCTCGTCATCGAAGCGGTAGATCGAGTTGTAGAGCGTCGTGCCGTGAATCCGGATCTCCACGCCAGACACCTCGGCCAACGGCTTGTAGACCGCGAGGGCGTTCCGGATCTTCGCGCCAAGCGTGGTCTTGCCGATGCCCTCTTCCTCGCTGCGGCGCGCGACCTCTCGGCTCGCGGGGTCTCCGAGCAGCAGCCGGATCTTGACGCCGCTCTCTGCCTTCTGGCGAAGCGTCTTGATCAAAGCTGGGTTGTCCACCAGGAACATGCCGGCGTAGACGAGGATCGAAATGCTGATCTTGGACTGCTCGATCAGGTGTCCCCAGATGTCCTGCGGCACGGCATGGCGGTGCGCGTAGACCTGGACGACCTCGGACTCGTTGATCTCTTTCTTCTTCTCTGGCGCGACGGCGTCTGGCCAGAGGTAGGTCTCGGTCTCGCGGACCATCGCGGCGATGGCGTGCCGGTGACGTGGGTACGGCGTCCGGTCCTGCGTGATCCACCGTTCGACGGTCTTCGGGTCTACGCCGGTTGCCTTGGCCACTTCATCGAAGCCCAAAGTGTTGCGCAGCAACGCATCCCGCAGGCGCTGGTTCGGCATGATCCACCCTCCGTACAACTAGGGACGACTTCAATGTAGCCGAGACGTCTGTAGTTGTCCTGTTGTGTGGTGTGGACGTCCTCGCGATTCGTCGAAAGTCGTAGGTGTCGAGATGTCGGGGAGTGGCCCCGACCGGCACAAACGTCAGGAGAACGACGATGGCGATCACAGGTGGGAGCAGGTTCCCGGCGGGTCACGACTTCGTGTTCCCGAGGGGCGCGCTCGTGATGGGCGTCGAGCCGGTGCTCAAGTTCCAGTCGGCTGAGGAGCGCGCCAAGGGCCTCCCCGCCGAGCAGGAGACGGACAAGGAGACCGGTCAGCTCGTGTGGTCCGTCCTGGTGATCGACCAGGCTGCGGAGCGCAAGGCGGACGCTGCGGTCACGGTCAAGATCTCGGCACCTCACCAGCCGGTGCCGCCGGAGGCGATTCCGGGTACGGACATCCGCCCGGCGATGTTCGAGGGTCTGACGGTGACGCCGTGGATCGATGACAAGGGATGCCGTGGCGGCCACGTCGGGGAGCGCCACCGCTGCCGGGCGAAGCTGGGCTACAGCCTGCGGGCCACAGGCATGAAGGCCATCGTTGCGGCCAAGCCCGCACCTAAGGCGGCGTGATCCGTGCCTGACTTGATGCGCCTGCACCTGACGGCGAACCTGCCGATCCGGGTGGAACCGCTCGTCTTCGCTGGGCGGGTCGAGTTCCGGCTGGGCAACGCGTTCCCGGCCGTCTTGGTGGTCGACGCGGAAGCGTTGCCCCGGCTTGCTGAGGCGATCGCGGAGGGTCAGACGGCTCTCGATGCGGCGCGGGGTGGTCAGTGATGGGGTTCAACGCCACCTGCACGCCCGGTCAAGACGCGGGCGCGGCCATGATCCGCGTGACGCCTGAGGTTCCGGCGCTGGCCATCTACCTCGATCCGGTCAACATCGCGATCCAGCTTCCGCCTTTCCCCGGTGGCTCGGACGTGCTGATGCGGTTCTGTCGGGAGTTGTCGCGCGAGGCGGCCAAGCTGGCCGATCACCTCGACAACCAGGAAGGCCGTCACGCGCTCGCGGAGGAGGCTCCCGATGTCCTCGGCTGAGGCTATGCACTGGGGCTTGGCTGAGCAGGCTCGGACGCTGAGCGAGGCGCACGACGTGCTGAGCAAACTCATGCCCAACCCGAAGGCAGCTCCCGCTGTTCTGCGGGACTACTACCTCCGCTCGGCCGCCATCTACGCGCGAGTCGCTGAGACCGACCGCAGCCACCACCACGAGGCCATGTACTGGGCGAACCGTGAGCGCGAGAAGGGGGAGGCGATCAAGGTCACGAAGACGGCGAAGAAGTAAGCAGAAGTCCTTATTGGACAGAGCGCGTGACTTTGCTGGGTCACGTGGCGATGCCGCACGTCTTGTTGCGGTGCAAAGAGAACGTGAGACGCAGGAGCGGAACCCGGCTACCAACCTCGCCGCTCCTGCGTTGTCCACCCAACTCAGGAGTGAACAACGATGAGCGTAGAGCCTGAGCGCATTCGTGCGCTAGACGGGGATCAGATGATCTCCGGCAGGCAGACCGTTTCCAGCTACGCCGTGATGCTCGATAGCGGCTCACTGGAGACGATGGAACTCACGGCCGCGCAGGCCAGGGGCTTCGAATGCCTGACCTGCCGGGCGCAGCACACCGCCGCTTCGGGAGCGTTCCAGCCTGTTGGGCGCATCCCGAGCGTGGGCAGCGTCTTCCAGTGCCTCAAGTGCGCTGGCGGTGCACGATGAAGGGCAGCCGCTGGGTAGACCCCGCGCCGTTCGAGGGCTCTCGTCCGCAGGTTCCGTGGTGGGTGTGGCTTCCCGGCTGGGTCAAGCTCGTGCTCGCGCCGTTCGGGCTGCTCTGGCTCGCGGTCCGCCTGGTCGTGCGGCTGGCCGTGACGGCAGTCCGGTACCCGATCGCGGTCACGGCCGGCCTCGGCGGCTACGTCACCTACCGCCAGTTCGGGCTGTCGCCGCTGGTGATCGCGTTGCTGTCGCTCGTGTGCGCCTTGACCGTCTGGTACGGCCTTCATAGGGACTCGTACCTGCGGCACGGCTGGTACCGCGTGCTTACCGAGTGGCGGCGGCTCACGGTATACGTGCCGCAGTGGCGCACCGTGATGCGGCTGGCGGAGCTGTCCAGGGACAACCGGGGGCGGGAGTACCGGCCGAAGTTGCGCCGCGTTCGCTCTGAGGGCTGGCGGGACAAGGTCCGGGTGCGGATGATCCCGGCGCAGTCGCCGGAGCAGTGGGAAGCGCGTCGGGACAACCTGGCGCACTCGTTCAATGCCCGGTCCTGCCGTGTGCGGGTGTTGAAGCCTCGCGTGCTTGAGCTCGACTTCGTCCACGCTGACCCGTTGGCGCGTCCGGTCGCGGTGCCGCAGCTCGCCGACGCCGGAGAGGTCGACCTCAAGCGCGTCGTCGTTGGTCGCACTGAGACCGGCAAGCCCTGGCGGCTGAGGCTGCTCGGCTCCCAGGTCCTCGTGGTCGGCGTGCCCGGTGCTGGCAAGGGCTCGGTGCTGTGGTCGATCGTCTGGCAACTCGCCCCGGCCATCAAAGCCGACATGGTCCGGCTCGTCGGGATCGACCCCAAGGGCGGCATGGAGCTGGGCCAGTGCCCGGACGCGTTCGAGAAGGTCGTCTACGACAACGGGCCGGAAGCTGTTGCCCTGCTTGAAGAAATCGCGGCTGAGGTCAAAGAGCGCGCCTCTCGCTACCGGGGTATCCGGCGGCTTTGGGCGCGCAGCACTGGTGAGCCATTCACGGTCCTGATCGTGGACGAGTTGGCGGACCTGATCGCCTATCAGGCGGACCGGAACCTGCGTGACCGCGCGACGCGCGCTATCCAGACGATCACCTCGCAGGGACGTGCACCCGGCTACGCCGTCGTCGGCCTGGTCCAGGACCCGCGCAAGGAGATCGTCGGCTTCCGACACCTGTTCACCACCCGCGTGGCGCTGCGCCTCGATGAGCCGGTGCAGGTGGACATGGTTTTGGGCGATGGCGTTCGGCAGCGCGGTGCGGCTGCTCACGAGATCAGCGAGAACACGCCCGGTGTCGCCTGGGGCAAGGAGGACGGGCAGCGCGAACCCGAGAGGGCACGGGCCTTCAACGTCACGGACGCGGACCTGGTCGAGCTGGGCGTCTACCTTGCCCCGGCCACCGTCCACGAGTTCCCCGAGCTGACAGACGGGAGGGCGGCGGCATGACCGAGTACCTGACCCGCTCGGAGCGGATGAAGCAGCCGGCCGCGCTCGACGTCGTCCGAGCCGTCGCAGAGGAACACGGCGTCTGCGTCCGGCCTCTGGCCAAGGAGCGGATCGACCTCGACACCGGGCGCGTGGACATCGTGCCTGTGCCGTGCGGCTCGACGGTCGCGAGCGTCTGCCCGACCTGTGCTGAGAAGAACCGCCGTCTGCGGATGGCGCAATGCCGCGAGGGATGGCACCTGACCGAGGAACCGGACTTCACTCCGGACGCTCCGAGCGACGATCAGCGGGAGCTGACCGAGTACCGGGCTGACCTGGTCAAGGCCTTCCGCCTGGCCCTCGATGAGGGCGACGAAGTTGGAGCGGAGGAGGTGCGGGAGGAGGTCGCGGAGGTCGACGCCGAACTTCGGCAACTCGGAGTCCGCGGCTCCCTCCCCTCCCTGGAAGTGCCGCTCACAGCTGCTCGGAAGCGGTCGACCAGGCGGCGGCAGGACGCGCCCAACCTGCCTCGGCGGCCGGTCAGCAAGCGCACCGTGGGCAAGGTCTTCGGAGGCAAGTACCAGCCCTCGACGTTCCTCACGCTGACGCTCGACACCTACGGCAAGGTCCGCAGCGATGGCACCCCGGTAGATCCGACGACGTACAACTACCGGCGGGCTGCTCGGGATGCGGTGCACTTCGCGGCGCTGCTCGATCGGTTCGTCCAGAACCTCCGGCGCTGTGTCGGCTGGGAAGTTCAGTACTTCTCGACGGTCGAGCCACAGCGGCGGCTGGCTCCGCACTGGCACGCAGCCGTTCGAGGCTCGGTCTCACGGACAGAACTGCGGGCGGTCGCTGAGGCCACGTACCACCAGGTCTGGTGGCCCGAGCATGACGAGATCAAGTACAGCGGCGACAACCTGCCGTTCTGGGATGTGCGGGCCAAGGGGTTCGTTGATCCGCAGACACGCAGGGCCTTGCCTACCTGGGAAGAAGCCCTAGATGAGGTCGAGCGTCCGGCCCATGTAGCGCGGTTCGGGGTGCAGGTGCACTCCAAGGGCATCCTCGGCGGCACCGAAGAGGCCGGCCGCCACATCGGCTACCTGACGAAGTACCTCACCAAGAGCATCAACGAGTGCTACGAGGCGCAGACGGCCCGTCAGGAAGACCATGCCGAACGGCTGTGTGCGGAGCTGGCCGTGACGCCCTGCTCGCCGCAGTGCGCGGTGTGGCTGATCTACGGCGTCCAGCCTCGTGGGGCTCGGCTGTCCACGGTGCCGGGGAAGTGCAAAGGCAAGGCGCACAAGCGAACCACGCTCGGCGTCGCTGGTCGGCGGGTCCTTGTGTCGCGGAAGTGGTCGGGGAAGTCGCTCGCGGACCACAAGCACGACCGCAAGACGTTCGTTCGGCAACTGCTCGCGGATGTCGGGATCAAGCCCGAGGACCAGGCGCAGCGCGTCGTCTGGAACAACGTCCAGCCCGGTGACCCGAACGTGCCGCCTCGAGCACACCTGTTGTTGAGCGCTGTCGCTGAGCGGCGCAGGTGGAAGGCCGAATACACCGCCGCGCTCCTCGCATCCGCCGGACCGCCAGAAAGTTCGGCAACTCCGCAAGCTGCCTGATCAAGGGGGAGAACATCATGGAAGCACGCGAGTTTGAGCCGCTGTGGACAGTCAGTGACGTTGCGGCCTACCTGAACGTCCCGGTCCACACGCTCTACGGCTGGCGCACGAAGAACTATGGCCCACCCGCACGGCGCTTGGGGAAGCACCTGCGGTACCTGCCGTCCGAGGTGCGGAGCTGGTTCGAGCACCTGCTTGAGGAGGCTGCCTGATGGGACGGCCACCTCTCGACATCGGCACCTATGGCGCGATCCGTTGCTACCAAGAGGCAAAGGGCTGGCGCGCACAGACGAACTATCGCGACTACGACGGCCAGACACGGCCGGTTCAGCGGCGCGGGAAGACCAAGGCTGAGGCTGAGCGGAACCTCAAGAAGGCGTTGGCTGAGAGGAAGGCACCTGCCGGTGATGGGCTGACGCCTGACAGCCGGTTCAAGGAGGCTGCGGCTCTGTGGTTCGGCAAGTTCCAGGCGCTCGCCGATGCCGGCAAGAGGTCGCCTGGCAGCGTCGACACCTACCGGAGCATTCTTGATCGTCACGTATTGCCTGGCCTCGGTGAGCTGCGGCTTCGTGAGATGACCGTGGCGCGGATCGACGCGTTCCTCCAGACGCTGTGGCGGTCGGTCAGCGTCGACACCGCCAAGACGGCCCGTTCGGTGCTCTCCGGGGCGCTGAGGATCGCGGTGAGGGACAAGGCGCTCGACACCAACCCGGTTCGCGAGACGGATCGGCTCGAGGCTGGGCGCAAGAAGAGTCCGAGGGCGCTCACGCTCGAAGAACGGCTCTTGTGGCTCGAAATGCTCGAGTCGGATGAGGAGGCGGTGAAGTGGGACCTTCCTGACCTGTCGCGCTTCATGATGGCGACTGGTGTCCGGATCGGTGAGGCGCTGGCCGTCTACTGGGAGGACGTCGACGTCGAGGCGGGCACGGTCGCGGTGAACTACACCGTGATCAGGGCCAAGGGCATCGGACTGATCCGGAAGTCCACGAAGACGGAGGCTGGAGAGCGCACGCTTCCGCTGCCTCGGTGGGCGCTGGACATGTTGAAGCGGCGGTATGCGATCACCCTCTTCCCGAACGGGCCTGTCTTCCCCAGCAGCCTCGGCGGCCTACGTGACCCGTCCAACGTTCGGAGGGACCTCCGCAAGGCTCGCGGCGGCGAAGAGTTCGCGTGGGTCACCTCGCACGTCTTCCGGAAGACGGCGGCAACCATCCTCGATGAGGCGGGGCTCTCCGCGCGCCTGGTCGCGGACCAGCTCGGGCACGCCCGGCCCTCGATGACGCAGGACGTCTACTTCGCCCGCAAGGTGGTGGACAAGCGAGCTGCTGACGCTCTTGAGGGCGCGTTCGGCGTGCCGAAGCGAGACGCTGACGAGGACGAAGAGGACCAGATCGAGGACGGTCCGCCGGATGCCGCAGCTTGAGAGTCAGAGGCGTAAAGCGTGCCAAAGGTGTGCCAGCGATCTTGCAAAGCGAAACCCCCAGGCCTGTGACCTGGGGGTTTGGTGGGCCGCCAGGGACTCGAACCCTGAACCCGAAGATTAAAAGTCTCCTGCTCTGCCAATTGAGCTAGCAGCCCTCGCCGGACAGCCTACCGATCTCCAAGGCCGCATGTCCTCCGGGTTGCCAACCTCACCCCCGCCGCGCCCCAACCCCCGCCACCAAGCACCCAACCAGCCACGAAAGAGAGGATCAGGCAAGAACACAAGCGGATCGTCGTACCACCACCAACCCGAAGCAGCTGGAATTGGAGGTGTCACAACGACGACCCAGAGGAGCAGAGAAGATGCCGCTCGACCACTACGTCACCCTGGGCCGCTCCGGCCTCCGCGTCAGCCCGTTCGCCCTCGGCGCGATGACCTTCGGCGAGGACGCCGGGGCCGCCGGCTGCAGCGTCGAGGAGTCCGAGAAGATTCTCAGGGCCTACCTCGAGCGAGGCGGGAACTTCATCGACACCGCCAACTTCTACACCAACGGGCACTCGGAGAAGATCCTCGGCGACTTCTTCGGCAGCAACGGCGGCAGGGACCGGGTGGTGCTCGCGTCCAAGTTCTTCTTCAACATGCACCCCGGCGACCCCAACGGTGGCGGGGCGGCACGCGGGGCCATTCGCCGGCAGCTCGACGAGACGCTCCGGCGGCTGAGGACTGACTACCTCGACCTCTACTGGATGCACAACTGGGATCGGAACACCCCCATCGAGGAGACCATGCGGACCCTCGACGATCTGGTGGGATCGGGCAAGGTCGGGTACATCGGGTTCTCCAACGTGCCTGCCTGGGTGACGGCGCAGGCACAGACGATGGCACTGCTGAAGGACTGGACGCCGCTCATCGCCTTGCAGGTCGAGTACTCGTTGCTGGCGCGGACGGTCGAGGGTGAGATCGCGCCGATGGCAAAAGAGCTCAACATGGCCCTGGTGCCTTGGAGTCCGCTCAAGAACGGGTTCCTCAGCGGCAAGTACCGGCGGAACGTGCAGGTCAGCGACTCGGAGCGGACCAAGTTCGTCGGCGGGCCCAGCGAGCGGGAGTTCGAGGTCATCGACGTCGTCACCGGGATCGCGGACGAGCTGGGCACGACTGCGGCGGCGGTGTCGTTGGCCTGGCTCAGGCAGCGAGGGAACGTGGTGCCGATCATCGGGGCGCGGAAGCTGGAGCACCTCACCAGCAACATCGAGGAGGTCACGCTCACCGAACAGCAGGTCGCGCGCCTCGACGACGTTTCGCGGCCCGAGCTCAACTACCCCGCGCCGCTGCACGGTGAGTTGCGGGCGATGCTGCAGTTTGCCGGCGCGACGGTGGATGGCGAGCCGTCGAACGTCTACCCGCCGTTGTTGCTCAGCGACGTCCGCTACTGAGGTAGAGCCTGCTCCACCCCGAGAACGGAAGTGTGCGTGACTGTGCCGGAAGGCGCCGGCTGAGAGTGTTTCCCCATCGACGGAAGGGGAGGCGCAGGATGAAGAAGACGCTGGTAGGGGTCCTGGCAGCGGCCATGCTGTTCAGCGGGACGGCCATGGCCACGCCGAGCAGCCAGGTGCAGAAGCAGCTCGACGGACTCACGCAACAACACGAGTTTCCGGCGGCGCTGGCGACGATCACCGAGGCCGGCGGCTGGTCGATGTCGCTCACCTCGGGCACGGCGGAGCTGAACAAGCGCACGCCCGTCCCGAGGAACGGGCAGGTGCGGGCCGGCTCGAACACCAAGGCGTTCGTCGCGACGGTGGTCATGCAGCTGGTCGGCGAGAACCGCGTCGAGCTCGACAAGCCGATCAACCACTACCTGCCAGGAGCGGTCAAGGACGACCGGATCACCGTTCGGCAGCTGCTCAACCACACCAGCGGGCTCGCGAACTACACGCAGTACCTGGGGCTGGAGAAGTTCGAGGAGCTGCGGCACCGCTACTTCGAGCCGCGTGAGCTGCTGGACGTCGGCAACGCGAATCCGGTCACCAACGAGCCGGGCGCGAAGTTCAAGTACAGCAACACGAACTACGTGCTGCTCGGTCTGCTGATCCAGAAGATCACGGGCAGGCCGGTCGCGGAGAACGTCGACCAGCGGATCATCAAGAAGCTCAACCTGCGCGACACCTACTGGCCCGGTGTCGGCGACGAGACCATCCGGGGCAAGCACCCGCACGGGTACGCGAGGACGAGCAACGGGATTGAGGACGTCACCGAGCTCGACCCCTCGTGGGGCTGGGCCGCCGGACAGATCATCTCCACGACCAAGGACCTCAACACCTTCTACCGCAGCCTCCTCAAGGGTGATCTGCTCAAGAAGGCCCAGCTGGACGAGATGAAGAAGACCGTCGACACCGCCGGCGAGATGTGGCCGGGTGTCGAGTACGGGCTCGGCATCGCCAGTGCGCCGCTGTCCTGCGGCGGTGTCTCGTGGGGCCATGGCGGTGACATCCACGGCTTCGAGACGCGTGGTGGGGTCACCGACACCGGCAGGGCTTTCTCGGTCGCCGTCACGGCGCTGCCCGGTACTTTCCAGGGCACGCCTGAGGAAGGCGCCAAGGCCCACGACGCGGTTCTGGCCACTGTGGACGCTGCCCTGTGTGGTGCCAAGTGATCATCGCCGCAGCAGTCGCAACGCTGTCGTTGCTCATCCCCCAGCAGCTCGACCAGATCGTCCACGAACGCACGCCCGGAGTCGAGGCCCACGTCAACGGCCGCAACTACGCCGCGGGCAACGCGCCGGTCAACGGGCAGGTGCGGATCGGCAGCATCACCAAGTCGTTCGTGGCGGTCGCCACGCTGCAGCTCGTCGCCGAGAACAAGGTGCGGCTCGACGAGCCGGTCAACCGGTTCGTGCCGCACATCAAGGACGGCCGCATCACCGTGCGCCAGGTTCTGCAGCACACCAGCGGTTTGCCGGACTACGTGATCCAGGTCGGCGTTCCGAAGATCGAGGACATCCGGAACAGGTACTTCGCGCCGCACGACCTGCTCGACGTGGCCCTCGCGCAGCCGCCGCTGTTCCAGCCGGGCGAGAAGTACGAGTACAGCAACACGAACTACGTCGTCGCCGGCCTGCTGATCCAGAAGGTCACCGGACGGCCGGTCGGCGAGGCGATCCAGAAGGTCATCACCAAGGCCGGCCTCAAGGACACCTACTGGCCGGACCAGGGCGAGCGACGGATCCGCGGCCGCCACGCCCAGGCCTTCGTGCTGACCGACCTGCTCGACCCGAGTTCCAAGGTCGTCAACGCCACCAGGCTCGACACGTCCGCGGCGTGGGCGTCCGGCGCGATGGTCTCCACGCCCGCCGACGTCGCCAAGTTCTACAAGACGTTGCTGCAGGGCGGACTTCTGCCGAAGGCGCAGCTCGACGAGATGCGCAAGACCGTCCAGGTCGACGACCGGAGCGCCTACGGGCTCGGCCTGGAGAGCACGAAGCTGAGCTGCGGCGGGGTTTCGTGGGGCCACGGCGGCTCGATCCACGGGTGGGCGTCGCTCGGTGCGGCTACCGACGGCGGCAAGTCGGCGGCGATCACGCTCACCGCGTTGCCCGGCACGTTCGGTGACGACCCGGCGAAGAAGTACCAGCGGATGATCGACGTGATGGACAGCGCGTTCTGCCGGAAGTGAGCCGGAAGTGCGTCAGCGGGCGTACCGGAGCACCCAGAGCATGTCCTGCTCGGTGACCGGTCCGTCCGCGACGCACGCCAGCAACCAGTCGGTCAGCGACTCCGGATCGATGCCCGCCCCGATCAGCACCAGCTGAGTCGGGGCGTCGTCGCATTTCGTGAACGAGACGTACGCGCCGACGGTCTGCAGCATGAACGTGCCACCGGGAAACCGCACGAAACCCTTGGCGCGGAACAACCCCTCCGGGCGTGCGGACAGGAAGTCCATGAACAGCTTGGGATGCATCGGCTCCGCTGATTCGAACGACACGCTGTCGTACGAGGCGTGGGCGTGCGTCGAGTGGTCGTCCAGGTCGTCGAACGACAGCTGCCGCGGCCCCAGGTCCGGTGGCCGCACCTCGAACAGCAACGCCGGGTCGATCCGCCCGTACGACACGGGGACGACGGGCACCTGGCAAGGCAATGCGGGCAGGGACGAAACGCGGTCGACCTTGTTCAGCACCACCAGGTCCGCCAGCGCGAGGTCGCGCTCCAGGTGCGGCACGGCGTCGAGCTCCACCGCGTCGACCACGTAGATCAACCCGCCGTAGGACACGTCCTGAGCCTGCAACACCATCCGGACCATCGCCGCCGGCTCGGCGAGGCCGGACGCCTCGATCACGATGACGTCCAGGTCCGCCGCGGCCAACTTGGCCAGCATCCCGTCCAGTTCGGTGCCGTCGACCGCGCAGCACAGGCAGCCGTTCGACAGCGACACCATCGAGTCCACCTGCGCCGACACGGCGAACGCGTCGATGTTGATCCGCCCGAAGTCGTTCACCACGACGCCGATCCGCGTGCCGCCGGACGTGCGCAGCAGGTGGTTGAGCAGGGTGGTCTTGCCGGAACCTAGGAAGCCGGCGAGCACGACTACGGGGATCACGACGACCGAGGCTAGCCGGTGAACTCCGAGTTCCTCTTCAGCACCTCGTCGACGCTGCCCTCGAACGACGGCGGGTAGATCACCAGCTCGTCCACGCCCAGGTCCTCGTACTCCCTGATCACCGGCTTCGACAGCGGGACTTGCGCGGACACGCTGATCCGGAAGCCGGCGGGACGCTCGGGAAAGCGGTCGAGGTGGCCGCGGATGTCGGCGGGAGTCCCGATGCCGAACCACCCCTGCGCACGGGTGACGGCCCGCCGGAACGCCGAGCGGCTGTGGCCGCCGACGACCACGCGCACGTTGGACGGCCGCGGATGCGCGTCCACGCCGGAGAACGACACGAACCTGCCCGCGAACGACGGCGAGGGCGCGTGCCACAGCTGGTCCATCGCGTCCAGGTACTCGTCGGTCCGCGCGCCGCGATCGTCGAACGACACCCCGACGGCGGTCATCTCCGGTTCGAGGTAGCCCGCGCCGACGCCGAGGGTGAAACGGCCGCCGCTCAGCAGGTCCAGCGACGCCACCTGCTTCGCGAGCACCAGCGGGTTGCGCTGGGGCAGGATCACGATGCCGGTGGCGAGCTCCAGCCGGGACGTGACCGCCGCCACATAACCGAGGTGCGTCAGCGGGTCCACGATCACGGTGTCCGGTTCGGACGGTGACGGGTCCACCCGCGGCGACGGCAGCACCACGTGGTCGGACGCCCACCAGGAGTGATAGCCGAGTGACTCGGCCAACTGGGCCAGTCGTCGCGTCTCGTCCGGTCCGGCGGTGTCGCCGATGTTGAGCCCCTGCACCCCGATGTCCATGACCGGGCCAACGATCGATCTGCGTCGATCATTCCCCGGAATGCAACGGATTCGGGGTTTCGCGCATCAGAGTGTCCGAGAGGGGGCGATGATGACCGAGTTCCTGGCTGCCGCGGTGGCTTTCCCAACCGTGCTGTTCAGCCTGCTGGTGCTCGTGGTGCTGGCGTACTGGCTCACGGTCGCGTTGGTGGGCCTGGACTTCGACGCCCCGGTGCTCCCGATCTCGATCTCGTTGTTCGTCGTGGTCACGTGGTTCGCCGCGCTCGTCGGCACCGTGCTCACGCCGGAGGGCTCACTGCGGTACGCAGTCCTCGCCGGCGCGCTGCTCGTGGGCGCGTTGGTCACCAAGATCCTGCTGATCCCGGTCAGGAACTGGACAAAACCCGAGAAACCCGCGTCCCGCAACGACTTCGTGGGCCGTACCGCGATCGTCCGGACGACGAGGGTGACCGAACACTACGGGCAGGCCGAGGTGACCGCCGACGACGGCGGCACGGCGGTCGTGCAGGTGCGAGCCGCGCAGAGCACCGAACTGAAGGCGGGTCAAACCGCACTGATCTTCGACTACGACGCAGAAGGCGAGTTCTTCTGGGTCGTGGACATCACCACAGGGGGCTGAAATGGGTGCGATCTCCACGGGGCTGATCGTGCTGATCGCCGTGATCGTCGTCGTGCTGATCCTGGCGACGATCACGCTCAGCAGGTTGTTCAAGAAGTGCGAGCAGGGCAAGGCGCTGATCGTCTCGAAGATGCGCAAGGTCGACGTGACCTTCACCGGAACCGTCGTCCTGCCCGTGCTGCACAGGTGCGAGACGATGGACATCTCGGTGAAGACCATCGAGATCCGCAGGGCCGGCAACGAAGGCCTGATCTGCAAGGACAACATCCGCGCGGACATCCGCATCACGTTCTTCGTGCGCGTCAACAAGACCGTCGAGGACGTCATCAAGGTCGCGCAGGCGATCGGCACCGAGCGCGCGAGCCACGAGGCCACGCTGCAGGAGCTGTTCAACGCCAAGTTCTCCGAGGCGCTCAAGACCGTCGGCAAGCAGCTCGACTTCGTCGACCTCTACACCCACCGCGACGAGTTCCGCGACCGGATCGTGCAGGTCATCGGCACCGACCTCAACGGCTACAGCCTCGAGGACGCGGCCATCGACTACCTGGAGCAGACGCCGCTCAAGCAGCTCGACCCGGCGAACATCCTGGACGCGCAGGGCATCCGCAAGATCACCGAGCTGACCGCGATCGAGCACGTCAAGACCAACGAGTTCACCCGCAACGAGGAGAAGGAGATCACGCGCCAGAACGTCAGCGCGCGTGAGGCGATCCTGGAGCTCGAACGACGTCAGGCCGACGCGGAGATCAAGCAGAAGCGCGAGATCGAGACCGCCCGCGCGCAGCAGGAGGCCGAGACGCAGAAGGTGCAGGCCGAGGAACGGCTCAAGGCCAACACCGCGTTCATCCGCACCGAGGAGCAGCTCGGCATCCAGACCGAGAACAAGGCCCGCGAGATCGCCGTCGCCGAGAAGAACCGCGAGCGCGTCATCGCCGTCGAGACCGAGCGCATCGAGAAGGACCGCCTGCTGGAGGTCATCGCCCGCGAACGCGAGACGTCGCTGCGCATGATCGAGAAGGACAAGGAGCTCGAGCACGAGCGCCGCGCGATCGCCGACCTGGTGCGTGAGCGGGTCGCCGTCGAGAAGACGGTGGCCGAGCAGGAGGAGAACATCAAGCGGCTGCGCGCGGTCGAGGAGGCCGAGCGCGAGCGCCAGCAGATCGTCATCAGGGCCGAGGCGCAGGCGCAGGAGTCGCTGGTCAAGGACATCAAGGCCGCCGAGGCCGCGGAACAGGCCGCGCAGCACAAGGCCCGCGAGGTCGTCGTGCTCGCCGAGTCGCGCCAGCAGGCGGCGGACCTCGACGCCCAGGCCAAGATCAGGCTCGCCGAGGGCGTGCAGGCCGAGTTCGCCGCGACCGGTCTCGCCGAGGCCGTGGTCGACCGCCAGAAGGCGCTGGCCGACGCCGAGGGCATCCGCGAACGCCTCAAGGGCGAGGCGGAAGGCCTGTCGCACAAGGCGGAGGCGATGGCCGCGCTCGACACCGCGACCCGTGAGCACGAGGAGTACCGCCTGCGCCTCGAAGCCGAGAAGGAGATCCGCCTCAGGGGCATCGACGTGCAGCGCCAGATCGCCGAGGCCCAGGCCATGGTGCTGGCCGCCGGTCTGGAGAAGGCCGACATCGACATCATCGGTGGCGACACGATGTTCTTCGACAAGATCGCGAGCGCGATCACCGCGGGCAAGCAGGTCGACGGCTTCGTCGGCAACTCGGACGTCGTGCAGGCGCTGGGGTCGAAGTGGATGGACGGATCGGCGAACTTCCCCGAGGACCTGACCAAGATCCTCAGCTCCTTCACCACGGGTGACGCGCAGAACATCGCCGCCGCCATCGCACTCACGCAGATGGCCAAGAACAACGGCCAGCCCGCATGACCCAACTCGACGCCGGCACTTACGAGGTGCTGCGGGCCCGGCTCGCCGACCAGGCCGCCGAACTCGCCCGCAGCACCGAGGCGCTGAACGCCCAGCGCGTCGAGACCTTCGGCAGCACCGCGCTCGAACTCGTCGCCACCGAACGGATCCGTACGGCGAACAACTGCGTGCCGCGCGACATCGTGGCACTCGGCGACGTGATGCTGTTCGGCTACAACGTCTTCATGGGCCTCAAGCCCGAGACGACGGTCGACGACGTCTTCGCGGCGCACGGCAGGGACTTCGGCACGGTCGAGGCGGAGTTCCTGCGGGACCCGAGGTTCCGCAACGACTTCGCCGAGCTGTACCGGTACTACCGCGAGACGCGACTGCTCCAGCTGCGCATCGTCGAGTCACGGCTGCTCGCGGTGTTCCAGACCGGCGCGCGGATCGAGGACATCCGCGTGCTGCGCTGGGACGTCAAGGTCGACGGCACGGTCACCTACGTCGACAACCGCGGCGACCGCGACCACGTCTTCCCGCCCTCGCACGACTTCACGTGGGTGGAGACGACGCGCGAGCAGCACGTGCTCGGCCGGCACCCGCACATCGCGATCGACAACGAGGTCTTCGTCGAGACCGTCGGCGGCACGCTCACCGTCAAGGTCGAGAACAACACCGAGTCCGGCCAGGGTGTCTACGAAGAGCCCGTCGACGAGCCGTTGCAGAGCCTCGCCGACGCCGACGTGCACTACGCCCGCGTCGGCCCGTTGATCCTGTTGCGCATCCTGCCGTACAAGGAGACGGTCTGGCGGCACCTGGTGTTCAACACCCGCACCAAGGAGGTCACCAGGCTCGACGGCATCGGCCAGGCCTGCCAGCGGCTGCCCGAGGACCAGGGAATCATCTTCCCCGGCGGCTACTACCTGGTCACGGGTGCGGACAAGACGTTCGACGTCGACACCGACGAGCTGGAGTTCGAGCGGGTCGTCCGGTCCGCGAACGGCGAGGACGTCCTGTACGTCTTCCACGCCCGCCGCGATGGCCGCAGCCTCCTGTTGCCCTACAACGTGATCCGCAAGGAAGTCGCGACGCCGCTGGTCTGCCACGGGTACTCGCTGTTCGCCGACGGCACGCTGGTGATCTTCCGCGAGACCGGCTCCGAACCCGTGCGGGTACACCCGATGCAGGTGTGGCGCACGCCGTTCCTGCAGGACGAGGAACTGCCGGAGCAGGCGGGTCCACTCGCCCGCATCGGCAACGCCGAACTGGTCCGCGGCATCTCGGACTGCCTGTCCATCACCAGGATGAGCGCCGAGATGACGCCGAGCGCGCCGGTGTTCGAGGGTCTGATCGCCCTGTGCACCAGGGTGATCGACGGCGTGCACTGGCTCGGCGAGCTGGGGCTGAAGCAGGCCGTGCTGGCCGTGCGCGCCACGGCGGAGCAGGTGCTGGACGAGTTCGAGGCCGTCCGCACGCTCACCGAACACGCCGCCGGGCAGCTCCACGCGGCCTCCGAGAAGCTCGCCTCACTGGTCAGGCTCGCCCGCTCGGCCGCGCCGCGCAGCGCCGACGAGTGGGTGCGGCTGCTGGCCGACCTGAGGTCCGCCCAGGGCCGGCTGATCACGCTCAAGGACCTGAAGTACGTCGACCTCGACGAGATCGACCGGCGCGAAGCAGAACTGGTCGAGGAACTCGGCGCGTCAGCACGCAGAGCCGTCGCGTTCCTCAGCGGTGACGGCGCGTTCTCCCAGTACCACGAGGAAATCGACCGGATCGCGGCGGTGGAGCTCACGACCGCCGCCGAGGCGAAGCCGTTGCGCGAACGGCTCGCGCAGCAGCAGACCGGCCTGGAGGTGCTGACCGAGGTCGTCAGCACGCTCGACGCCGCTGACACGACGACCCGCACGCGGATCCTGGCCAGCATCGGTGAGGTGCTGGCCGCGGTCAACCGCGCACGGGCCACAGTGGACGGTCGGCGGGCGCAGCTCGCGAACGCCGAGGGCCGCGCGGAGTTCGCCGCGGAGTTCGCGCTGCTCGGCCAGGCCATCACCGGCGCGCTCTCGGTCGCGGACACCCCGCAGCGCTGCGACGACCAGCTCGGCAGGCTGTTGCTGCAGCTAGAGAACCTGGAGTCGCGGTTCGGTGAGTTCGACGACTTCCTCGCCCAGGTCGGCGCCAAGCGCACGGACGTCTACGAGGCCTTCTCGTCGCGCAAGCAGACGCTGCTCGACGAACGGGCGCGCAAGGCCGACCGGCTCGTGCAGTCGGCGGAACGGGTGCTCGGCACGATCCGCCGTCGAGTCGGCAAGCTCGGCTCGGCCGACGAGATCAACACGTACTTCGCCGGCGACCCGATGGTCGCCAAGGTCCGCACGGTCGCCGAACAGCTACGGGAGCTGGGCGACGTCCGGGCCGACGAGCTCGACGCGAGTCTGCGTGATGCCCGGCAAGAGGGAGGCCGGGCACTGCGGGACCGGGCCGATCTGTACGACGGCGCGTCGATCGTGCTCGGTCGTCACCGCTTCCCGGTGACGACCGAGCCGATGAACCTCACGCTGGTGCCGCGCGACGGCCGCCTGTTCTACGCGGTCACCGGCACCGACTACCGCAGCGAGGTCACCGATCCGGCGTTCGAGGCCACCAGGCCGTTCTGGGACCAGCTGCTGGTGTCGGAGACCCAGGACGTCTACCGGTCCGAGCACCTCGCGGGCTGCCTGCTCGCCGAAGGCCGCACCGATGCCGCGAACGCGGCCGCGGAACGGTACGACGAGGGCTACGAGAAGGGCGTCCACGATCACGACGCCGAGAAGATTCTGGCTGTCCTGCGACGACTTCACGCCGGTGCCGGACTGCTGAGGTACCCGCCGGTCGTCCGGGCGGCGGCTCAGGTCTTCTGGTCCGAGCAACGAGAAGACCAACGCGCGGTGTGGGCGCGCAAGGCCGAGTCACTGGCCCGCGCCCGCACGATCTTCGGTGGCACGCACGGAATCGCGGAGCTGACGGAGCAGTTCGGCCTCGACCCGCTCGCCGCCGAGTATCTGTTCGAGGAGCTCGCGTGTGAACCGAAGGGGTTCGTCACCAGCAAGACCGCCCGCGCGGTGATCGACAGGTTCCGCGCCGTGGTGACCGAGGAACTGCACGACCGCGACCTGATCGAGGCGTGGCTGCGGGCGTTCCTGGGAGACGAGGACTGCCCGGAGTTCCCCGAGGTCGTCGCGGTCCTGCTCACCGACCTGCCGCGCTACGACTCCAGTGCGTCACTGACCGAGACCGTCACCGGCCTGCTCGGCACGCACCCGCGCGTGACCGGCCAGTCGATGGACCTGCGCCTGGACGAGGTCCTGACCAGGCTCAGGACCTTCACCACCGAACAGGTCCCGGCGTTCCGTGCCTACCAGCGCCGGCGCGACGAGCTGCTCGCCGAGGAACGCCGCAGGCTCAGGCTCGACGACTACCAGCCCGCGGTGCTGAACACGTTCGTGCGCAACAGGTTGCTGAACGAGGTCTACCTGCCGTTGATCGGCGACAACCTCTCCAAGCAGCTCAACGACGGCACGGGACTGCTGATGCTGATCTCCCCGCCCGGCTACGGCAAGACGACGTTGATGGAGTACGTCGCGAACCGCCTGGGCATGGTTTTCGTCAAGGTCAACGGTCCGGCGCTGGGCACCGGCGTCACCTCGCTCGACCCGCAGGAGGCACCGAATGCCACCGCACGCCAGGAGGTCGAGCGGATCAACTTCGCGTTCGCCCTGGGCAGCAACGTTCTGCTGCACCTCGACGACATCCAGCACACATCGCCTGAGCTGCTGCAGAAGTTCATCTCGCTGTGCGACGCACAACGACGCGTTGACGGCGTCTGGGACGGTGAGACACGCACGTTCGACCTGCGGGGCAAGCGCTTCGCGGTGTCGATGGCGGGCAACCCGTACACCGAGACCGGCCGCGCGTTCCGCGTTCCCGATATGCTCGCGAACCGCGCGGACGTGTGGAACCTGGGCGACGTGCTGTCGGGTCGCGACGCCCTCTTTGCGTTGAGCTACCTGGAGAACGCGTCCGGCTCGAACCCGACGCTGAACGGCGTCGACGTGGAACCGTTGGTACGCCTGGCGAACGGCGAGAGCGTCCGCCACGACCACGAAACCGTTGAACTGGAACGAATGCTGTCCGTCGTGCGCAAGCTCCAACGGATCCAGCAGGTCGTGCTCAAGGTCAACCAGGCGTACATCGCGTCGGCCGCGAACCCGTCCGAGCAGCCGTTCCTGTTGCAGGGCAGCTACCGCAACATGAACCGGATGGCGGCGAGGATCGTGCCGGCGATGAACGACGACGAGGTCGAGGCGTTGATCGACGACCACTACCTCGGCGAGGCACAGCTGCTCGGCGGTCTCGCGGAGGCGAACCTCGCGCGACTGCGCGAGCTCAAGGCCTAGTCGCAGTCCACGTCGAACGGGTCGCGGCCGCGCCCGCCCCGGTCCTGCGGACCGGCCGGGCGCAGGTCGTGCTCCTCCAGGAAGTCGCAGAGCTCGTCGGCGTCGAGCGGCAGCTCCAGGCAGCGCTCGAGGGCCTTCCCGAAGAGCTCGGAGTCGCAGCGCAGCAGGTCGAACAGGTTGGGCGGCCACGGCTTCGACGGCTTACCGGGGGACGGCGGTGGCGGCTTCTGCGTCGGAAGCGGGGCGGTGGCCGCCGGGGGAGGCGGTGGCGGCGCAGGTGGCGGTGTGTGCACCACGGCACCGACGGCGGAGACGGTCGTGGTGGCGGTCGCGGTGACGACCTCGGGCGGAGCGGGTGGCGGGGCGACGAGACGGATGTCGACCGGCTTGTCCGGGGGTACCGCGAACAACGCCGCGATCAGGGCCGCGCCCATCACCGCCACCACGGCTGCGAAGTAGCCGCGGCGTCTGACACCAGTCATCGCTTCCGCTCCCCAGGTTCCGCCTGCCCGGTAGCCGCCGTCCCCGTGGAATCGTTCCGCCCGCTAACGGTGTTACTGCCCGGGCTCAGCCCGTCTTGTCCGGTCCCGCACTGGCCAGTGCGACGCGCAGGATCACCCGCTGTTCACGCTCCATCGCCGCCCGGTAGTCGTCCCAGTTCTCGTGCTCGCCGGAGATCGTCCGGTAGTACTTGACCAGCAGATCCATCGCCTCCGGCAGCCCGACGACCGTCGCGGTGCCGTTGATCTGGATCCACCGGCCGAAGAAGCTGTCCGGCAGCACGCACAACGACACGCGCGGATCACGTTGGATCTGCTTCGTCTTGTACGCCGTCGCGCGAGTGGAAACGAGCGCGTCACCGTTGTCGTCGAGCGCGACGAGCACCGGTGACATGGACGGCGTGCCGTCCGGCTTCAGCGCGCAGAACACCGCGCGGTGCTGGCTGCGGAGCACTTCCCGTGCCTGATCGAGGTCCATGGTCTTCATCTTCGCGAGGCGGGACGATGTCCGCATGCCCGATCCGAATTCCGTGAGCTGGCAGATGCACGCAGATCCGACGATGTGGATCGCCGGGATCGCGAGCCTCTACCTGCAGGCACTGCACCCGAAGGCCGTCGCCGGTGTCGTGCAGAACTCGAACTTCCAGGCGGACCCGCTCGGCAGGCTCAGGCGCACGGCGGACTTCGTCGGGCTCGGCGTCTACGGCACCGACGAGGAGATCGCCGCCGCCTCGGCACGGGTGCGCGCCACGCACCGCAGCCTGCGTGGCGTCGTCGACGGCAGGACGTTCCGCATCGACGAGCCCGAACTGCTGCTGTGGGTACATTGCTCGGAGGTTTACAGCTTCGAAACAGTTCTCGACCGCGCGGGGTACGGACTGTCAGACCGGCAGAAGGACCTCTACTACGCCGAACAACGATCTGCCGCCGCTTTGGTCGGATTGCACCCGGATGAAGTACCGGGATCGCGGCGCGAGATGGCGGAGTACTTCGACCGGATGCGTCCCGTTCTGGCCCGAACGCACGATTCAGATGTGATCTACACCTTCTTGCATGGCCCACCGGTGCAAGGTTTCGTCCGCCACGGCCTTCCGCTCTACCGGGTCCTGGTGGGCCACCTGGCGTACTCGGTGCTGCCAGATTGGGCGCTCGAGCTGCATGGACGCGAGCCTTACGCACACGCCGACCGGTGGCTCAAGATCATGCGCCGAGCTGCGCTTTTGGTGCCGGGCAAGATCAGGAGACTGGCTCCGCCCGGCCATCTGAGGCGCGCGATCGAACGACTCGGAAAGCAGGCGATCCCGAGCAGGGCGAGGCTTCCGTAGATGTCATACGTCACAGTTGATCATCGCCGCAGGTCCGTAGCATTGCTCACGACTCCACACCACCCCTGGAAGGCCTGTCGTGATCCGTCGTGCCGCGCTTCTGACTGCCGTAGCGGTGTTCGCCACCGCCTGTGGGAGCGGTGACACCAGCACAGTCATCGGACGTGCTGACAGCGGGAACCTGACCATCGGCATCCGCTACGACCAGCCGGGCCTGAGTGAAAGGCGGCTCGACGGCCGGTACGTCGGCTTCGACGTGGAGGTCGCCAAGTACGTCGCGAACGAGCTCGGCGTGGAAGAAGCCGGCATCAACTTCGTGGAGGCCCGCGGCGCCGCCCGCGAGTCGATGCTGGAGAACGGCGAGGCCGACCTGATCATCGCCTCCTACTCGATCACCGACGCCCGCAAGGAGAAGGTCGCCTTCGCCGGCCCCTACTTCGAGACCGGCCAGGGCATGCTGGTGCGCTACACCGAGGAGTCCATCCAGGGCCCGGAGACCATGAACGGCCGCAAGCTGTGCTCGGTCAAGGGATCCACCTCCGCGCAGAAGGTGAAGACGGACTTCGCGCAGGCCGTGCAGATCGTCGAGTACGGCCAGTACTCCGACTGCGTGATCGCTCTCATGGCGGGCAACGTCGACGCCGTCACGACCGACGAGGTCATCCTGGCCGGGTTCGCCGCCGAGAATCCCGAGCTGCTCAAGCTCGTCGGCAAGACGTTCTCCAAGGAGCGCTACGGCATCGGCGTGCCGAAGGGTGACACCGAGTCGCGGGACGCCGTCAACGAGGCCATCGAGAAGATGATCTCGAGCGGTGAGTGGAAGCGGGCGCTGGAACGCAACGTCGGCCCGTCGGGCTACGAGATCCCGGCGCCGCCCCAGATCACGGAGAAGAGCTGAACAGCTGTTGTCTTACGGATTGGCTGCCGACTTGGAGGTCCAGGTCGGCCAGTCCAGCGTCCAGTCCCAGTAGTCGCGGTCGGCCGGCCCCAGCGGAACCGACGACCCCACGACCTCGACCGGGTCACCGATCATCGTCAGGTCGTAGAAGATCTTGGCGTTGGCGCCGGACAGGTTCGCGCACCCGTGCGAGACGTTTTCCCGGCCCTGCGACGGGATCGTGCCGTTGTTCTCGTGCACGAACTCGCCGTTCTGGGAGATCAGCACCGCCCAGGTGACCGGGATGTCCTTGTAGCCGAACGTCGGGTTGGTCATCGTCCGCGCGGCTTCCTTCTGCTGCACCACGTGGATGCCGTTGCGGGTCTCCGCGCGCTTGTCGCTCTCCATGCCGTACGACGCCGGGAAGTCGTGCAGCAGCACGCCGTCACGGTAGATCTCGAACCGGTGCGTCTTCGTGTTCGCCTTGGCCACCAGGGCCCTATCGGCGATCTTGAACTGAACGTGCACGTCCGCGGCCCCGTACGCGCCGCCCCCGAACGGCACGCCGTAGACGTTGACGTCGACGGACACCTCGGTGCTCGGCTTCCAGTACTCGCGCGGCCGCCAGTGCGCCTCCGTGTCGGACAGCCAGGCCCACGCGCCCTCGGTCGGCACGGAGGTCGTGACAGTCATGGACTCCTGCACGGCGGCCTTGTCCGCGACCGGCGCGCTGAAGGTCACCTTCACCGGCTGCGCGATGCCGTACGTCTGGTGGTCGCCGACGTTCATCCGCGCGCTGGTGAGCCGCTGCGGCTTGACCGTGCGGAACGAACCGGAGACCGGAACCTCCGTGCCGTCCTGGCCCTTCGCCGAACCGGACCACGTGTAGACCTTGTCGTAGCCCAGATCCTCGGTGGCGACCCACCTGTCCGCGGTCAGTTCGCCCTTGACCACCCTGTTGCCCGCGCCCGTCAGAGCGACGGCGGTCAGTGCACCTCCAGTCACCCCAACCTGGAACGGCCCCGCCGGGCTGATCCCCTCACCCGACGCCGGCGTCACGGTGACCGCCGCCTTCTCCGCCGCGGCCGGCGTAGTGGGCGGCGTCGCCGGACCGGACGTGTCGGGCACGGCGCTGCAGGCCGTCATCCCCAGTAACAAAGCCAAAACCAGTGGCCGGATCACGTGCTCTCCCCAAGATCCCCTCGTCCAACGCTGGAGAAGACGCGCAGGGTCGCTACACGTTGCTTGGGAGATTGCGATCACCCGCTCGGACCAGCGGGTTTACCCCTATTGAGGCAAGCGACTGGCCAGTAATGACCAGTAGTGCTATGACCAATCACACGTTAGGCTGACCCGCGCAGGCCGTGGTTTCTGTGTTCGTGCTTCACACGCTCGCGGAACGACACGCGGGCGTGCGGTGCGCTCTCACGGAGTGAGCCGAACGCCCCCGGGACGGCCGGGGTTGCACGGTGCAGCCCCAAGCTTTCCTGCGATGGAGGCAGGTACATGGCACAGGGCACTGTCAAGTGGTTCAACTCCGAGAAGGGCTTTGGCTTCATCGCCCAGGACAACGGCGGCGCAGACGTCTTCGTCCACTACTCGGAGATCCAGGGTCAGGGCTTCCGCACCCTGGAGGAGAACCAGCGAGTGGAGTTCGAGGTCGGCCAGGGCACCAAGGGTCCGCAGGCCCAGAACGTCCGCGCGGTCTGATTCACAGCAATACGCCGCAATTCGAGTCGTACGTGCGAAGGACCCTCGACCGGGCTCGGTCGGGGGTCCTTCCTCGTTTCGCTTTCGCCAGTACTAGTCGTTGTACTAGTGGCCGCGCTGCCGCGCTTCCCACTCCAGGCGCTGCATGACCCACTCCGTGGCGAGCGCCTGCGGGGATGTCTGGCGCTCGGCGGCGAGCTCCTTGAGCTGCTCGTTGGCCATGAGCTGGAGCCGCAGCTGGTACACCTGCGCGTTGCCGAAGCCCGATGCGGTGGTCTCGTTGTCCGAGTCCGGGGCCAGGGCGGCCAGGTATGAGGTCAGCTCCTCGTCGGGCAGCGTCTCCGCCTGCGGTTCGTCCGCGGGGCGGTGACGGCCGGACTTGGAGCGTCCGAGGGATCCGATAGGCACCGGGACACGATAACGGCTCGGTCACGGAACCCAAACCCTTGTGAGCCGGGTCACCCCAAGGTGTGGTTTCCAAGCGAACCCGGGCCGGGGACGATTGGCGAAGATCCATGGCCGACCTACGGGGGTCCGGGGGCTTGCCCCCGGCTGGGGTCTGGGGGCTCGGCCCCCAGAAGACACCCGCAGCGTGAGGCGGCGAGGCGTAAGCCGAGCAGACTCACGCACAGCTGCGGAGGCCCCCGCGCCAGGGGGAGGAACGCGGGGGCCGGAGGGGATCTCCACAGGCGCTGACCGGGGGTGTGTCAGCTCTTTGGATTGTTGCACGCGCACACGCCCGTTGGGGAGAGTTCGCAAGCAAGATTCTTAAGTTGCCGATGCGCGGAAACCCCGCAGTCGCAAGCTATTGGTAACAACGAACACGCTGCTGAAAGCCATTGCGGCCCCCGCGATCATGGGGTTCAGCAGGCCCAGCGCCGCGAGTGGAAGTCCAGCGACGTTGTAGGCGAACGCCCAGAAAAGATTCCCCTTGATCGTGCCCAAAGTCTTGCGGGACAACCGGATCGCGTCCGCCGCCACGCGCAGGTCGCCGCGCACCAGGGTCAGGTCGCTCGCCTCGATCGCGACGTCGGTCCCGGTTCCCATGGCCAGCCCCAGATCCGCGGCCGCGAGCGCCGGCGCGTCGTTCACGCCGTCGCCGACCATGGCCACGACTCGGCCCTGTGCCTGCAGATTCCGGACCGCGGCGACTTTCCCGTCGGGCATGACATCGGCGATGACGTCGTCGATGCCCACCTCGGCCGCCACCTGCGCGGCCACCGAGGCGTTGTCGCCGGTGAGCAACACCGGGCGCAGGCCCAGTTCGCGCAACGAGCGAATCGCTTGTGCCGACGTGGGTTTCACGACGTCCGACACGGCGATGATTCCGACAACCTTGTCATCAAAGGAAACCGCTACAACCGTTCGAGTCGCGTGTGCAACTGCGGCCTCAGTCAGTTCCCGTGGCAGGGAAACGTCGCGCACCCGGCCGACGACGACGCGCCGGCCTTCCACGACGCCGCTGACACCGATGCCATCGGTGGAAACGAAGTCGGAAACCGGAAGCAGTTCGGCGACCTCGCGCCCGATCGCCGCGGCGATCGGATGTTCGGACGCGTTCTCGACGGCCGCCGCGAACCGCAGCACCTCGTCGCCCGCCACGCCGTCCGCGGGCACCACGTCGACCAGCGTCAGCCGCCCCGTCGTGACCGTGCCGGTCTTGTCCAGCACGACGGTGTCCACGCGCCGCGTCGACTCCAGCACCTCGGGACCCTTCACCAGGATCCCGAGCTGGGCGCCGCGGCCCGTACCCACGAGCAACGCCGTCGGCGTCGCCAGTCCCAGGGCACAGGGGCACGCGATCACCAGCACCGCCACCGCCGTTGTCACCGCGAACTCCAGCGGCCGCCCGGCCAGCAGCCACGCGGCGAACGACGCCAGCGCGATCAGCACGACGACCGGGACGAACACGGCGGAGACCCGGTCGGCCAGCCGCTGCACCTCGGCCTTGCCCGCCTGGGCCTGCTCGACCAGCCTGGCCATCCGCGCGAGCTGCGTGCCGGCACCCACCGAGGTGGCCGTGACGACCAGCCGGCCGCCCGCGTTGACCGTCCCGCCGACGACGGAATCGCCCGCACTGACCTCGACCGGCACCGACTCCCCGGTGACCATCGAGCGGTCCACGGCCGAGCTGCCCTCGTCCACTAGCCCATCAGTGGCGATCCGCTCACCTGGACGGACCACGAACCGTTCGCCGACACGGAGCTGTGCGATCGGCACGCGGACTTCCCCGCTGTCGCGCAGCACCGCCACGTCCTTCGCGCCCAGGGCGAGCAGCGACCGCAGGGCCGCACCCGCGCTGCGCTTGGACCGGGCCTCCAGCCAGCGTCCGAGCAGCAGGAACACGGTCACGCCGACCGCGACCTCCAGGTAGATGTCGCCGGAGGTCGTGGGGCGCGGCAGCAGGCTGAACTCGTGCCGCATGCCGATCGTCCCGGCCTCGCCGAGGACCAACGCGTAGAGCGACCACAGGTACGAGACCGTGACACCCATCGAGACGAGGGTGTCCATGGTGCTGGCGCCGTGCCGCGCGTTCACGGCGGCGGCCCGGTGGAACGGCCAGCCGCACACCCACACGACCACGCTCGCGAGCGCCAGCGACACCCACTGCCAGGTGGGGAACTGCCACGCCGGGACCATCGAGAACGCGATCACCGGCACGCCGAGCACCGCGGCGAGGGTGACCCTCAGCCGCAGCTCACCGGCCTCGTCGGGCTCGGGAGCCTCCGGCCGGGGCTCCTCGGCGTCGTAGCCCGCCGCCCGCACTGTCGACACCAGGTCGGTGACGTGCAGGCTGTCCGGGAACTGAACGCTGGCCTTCTCGGTCGCGTAGTTCACGGTGGCGGACACACCGTCGAGCTTGTTCAGCTTGCGTTCGATGCGCCGCGCACAGGAGGCGCACGTCATGCCGCTGATGCTGAGCTCGACGTGACGAGGCTCGGTCGTGGTCATCAGGCGACCTGGTACCCGGCCTCGGTGACGGCGGCGACGACCTCGGCGCGGTCGAGCTCGCGGTCGCTGGTCACGGTCACCGCGCCGGTCTCCAGGACGACGTCGACGCCCGTGACGCCGGCGACCTCGCCGAGCTCTTCGGTGACCGAGCTGACGCAGTGGCCGCAGGTCATGCCGGTGACGGTGTAGGTGGCGGTGACGGACATGGGAGCCCTTTCTCTCTACGGGGCTCCGAGTCTATACCCCCCTGGGGTACGCGATCTACTGAGGACTCTCGGGTTTGGGCTGGTCCAGGTTCTGGATGTTGCTCTCGATCTTGTCGACCAGCTCGTCGAGGCCCTCGAGCATCTTGTCGAGCTCGGCCATCCTGGAGCCGAACGCGGACTCGATGTCGGCGTCGATCGTGTTCAGGTCGATGCCGCTGATCGCCTTGAAGATCTCCCGCTGGTCGACCGAGGGCGGTATCTGGGACGCGTTTTGGCCCTCTGCTTCGGGGGAAGGCTCCGGCGTGGGGTCAGTCATCTGTCCATCATCCCCTGGCCAGTTCCCCACGAGACACACGCCGCACCTGTACGGAAAGTAACGCTGGGTGCCGGTGGAATCACTCTGCGGGGGGCTGCGGCCGTTGTCCCAGGTCGCTTAGCCTCGCGCCAACCTCAAGTCGGGGAGGGTTCTCATGAGCGGGTCACTGGAAGTTCGGAAGTTCCTGATCACACAGGACGACAGCATGTCGCGGCAAGGCGGGCCGAGCGTGCCGGCCCAGCGCAGCGGAGAACCCTCGCGGATCTCCGACGAGCAGGTCCACCGGGCGAGGCTCGCGGTCGCGCGGAGCGCACTCGGAACCGAGGACTGCCGGATGCTGCTCGACATGCTGGGCCTGTCACCGGGCGAGGACGGAGGAACGCCCCCGGTGCAGCGGTGACGTGATGGGCACGCGAATGCGGCCCTGACTCCAGACGCGCACCCCCCGGAGCGCGTCTGCGGGACAGGGCCGCATCTCGAAACATACCCACGGGTCTCTTTAGCGGCAACGGCTAACCTTGGTCCATGCCCCAGCAGGACCGGGCGCACGCGACCCGTGAGGCGATCCTCCACGCCGCGGCGCAGGAGTTCGACCGGCTCGGGTACGAGCGCACGTCGCTGACCGCCGTGCTCGCGCGCGCCGGGCTCACCAAGGGCGCCTTCTACTTCCACTTCCCCTCCAAGGCCGCGATCGCCGACGCCCTGATCGAGCGGCAGAGCGAACTGTGGGCCCAGCTCAGGGAGTCGTGGCGGGCGCGCGGCCTCGATCCGCTGAGCGCGCTGCACGGCATGTTCGTCGAGTCGGCCGACCGGATGGCCACCGACGTCGTGCTGCGGGCCGGCGTACGGCTGAACGCCGATCGCGAGGTCGGTTATCCGGGCGTCCCGAACACGCATCTGCTGTGGGAGAAGCTGGTCGCCACCTACGTGATCGAGGCGGGCGAGCGCGGAGACCTGCGTCCCGGCGTCGATCCGGACGCCGTCGCGCGGACGTTGTGCGGCGCCGCCCTCGGTTCCCGGCTCATCTCCTCGGCGACGACGGGGTGCGCTGACTTCCCCGACCGAATCCGCGAGGTGCTGGGCCATGTGCTGCCCTCCGTCGCGTGTTCCGCGTGGAAGTTGTCTGGATCACAAAGTGCGCGGGAAAAGTCCTGAAGGCCCCGCCAGGCCCTGAACAGGCATTTGTTGATCTGGCCGATCTCGCCCGGAAGCGGGTTTGAGCAGCTCAACGCACAAGTGGGACCCCCGTTTTGGAGGTGCGTGGACCTATGGCATATGCTTACGATGCTTCCAGAGACCAGCTAGTCCCCATCATCTAGCGGCCTAGGATCCCGCCCTTTCAAGGCGGTCGCGCGGGTTCGAATCCCGTTGGGGGCACGTAGTACGGTACGGTAAGACAGCAACAAGCAAGGCCCAGTGGCGCAGTTGGTTAGCGCGTCGCCCTGTCACGGCGAAGGTCGCGGGTTCGAGTCCCGTCTGGGTCGCTTTTTCTTCTCATGGCCAGGTAGCTCAGTTGGTACGAGCGACCGCCTGAAAAGCGGTAGGTCGGCGGTTCGACCCCGCCCCTGGCCATCCTTCTTCGAAAGAAGCCCCGCGGAACGCTGCGGGGCTTCTTTCGTTATGCGCTGAAGCTGATCCGGGCGATGGCCTGGTCGTCGTGGGTTTTGTAGCGGGGCCAACGCGTGCGCTCCGAATCACCGCGCTCGGCTTCGCGGATTCGGGCCAGCACCTCGTCCAGCGGCAGTTCCGCGAGGTCCTCCCAGGCGAAGAGCCCGTACTCGGACACTCCACAGGAGACACCGTCTGTGAGAGCGATCACACTTGTGGTCTCCGCTCGAACCCAGGTGGTGGTCAGAGCCTGGTGTCCAGCACCGGGTTCAGCCTCGGCGACCCAGTAACCGCCGGGCCTGTTCGTCCATCGGAGGATGTCCGGGTCCGGCCGGAGATCTTCGAGCCTCGTGTCCTCGAGCACGCGAGTGGACTGTCCGAACGCGACCACCGGGGTGTCGCACAGCACGAGCGCGTCGATGGTCTCGTCGTTCCAGCGCACGATCGCCGCGGTCGAGGCCGGCGAGTCGCCGGGCACGAGATCGTGTCGCCGCACGAGGTTCGTGATGGCCTGGGCGAGCAGGTCCGTCAACGGGTCGGTGTCGTTGATCAGCCGGGCCAGCTCGTCGGCGAGTTCCGTGGCGTACCAACCGCCGTTGCGGTCGGGTGGCCTGGTTCGCGAGGTGACTCCGTCGAGGACGACGACGGCGTTCGGCAGCACCCTGATCCGGTCCTCGGTGACTCGTCCGGGAGCGCCCTGTTCGGCGGTCTCGATCTGCACGTCCTCACCGTACGTGTCAACTTTGGTTGACGAACGGCGGTTGTCAACGTACGTTGACATCATGACCGAAGCGACGGATCTCGCCACAGCGGCTGGGGACCGCGACCCGAAGATCGGGTTGCGGGCCGTCACCGCTCTGCGGCGACTTTTGGAACATCTGGAGGCGGCCCAGGTCCGCAGTGCGCGGGCCCAGGGCTGGTCGTGGCAGGACATCGCGGCGGAGCTCGGGGTCTCGCGCCAGGCGGTGCACAAGAAGCACGGGGGTCGATGATGATCGCGGAACGGTTCACCAAGGAAGCCCGTGAGGCGGTCAAGGCCGCGGTGCGGGACGCGGAACGGGTCCACGCCGCCGAGGTCGGCGTGGAGCACTTGCTGCTGGCGTTGCTCGACTCGCCGGTGCTGGCGGGGTTCGACCTGCCGCGCGACGAGCTGGAGACGGCGTTCCGGGACTACCGGCGCAAGGGCGGGCTGACCAAGGCGGACGCGGAAGCGTTGCGGGGCTTGGGGATCGACGTCGACGCGGTGATCGACTCGGTCGAGCACTCGCTTGGCGCCGGGGTGTTGCGGCCGGGACCGCGCCGGCGGTGGTTCGGGATGCCGCTGGAGCCCGCGTTCAAGAAGGCGCTGGAGAACTCGCTGCGCGAGTCGCGCGACCTCGGCCACAACTACCTGGGGGTCGAGCACATTCTGCTGGCGTTGTTGGTGGGCAAGGGAATCGTGGCCGAGGTGCTGACCGAGCGCGGTGTCACGTACGAGGAGATTCGCAAGCGGGCCGCGAGCGCTCGCGCCAGGTGAGCGCGGGCAGGAAGAGCTGCGCGAGCGGGCCAATGCCCAGCGCGTAGAGGATCGTGCCGATGCCGACCGTGCCGCCGAGCAGCCAGCCGGTGCCGAGCACGAGCAGTTCGAGCACGGTGCGCGTCACGCGCAGGGAGATGCCCGTGCGGCGGCAGAAGCCGGTGACCAGGCCGTCGCGCGGGCCCGGCCCGAGCCGGGAGCCGACGTACGCGGCGAACGCGACGGCGTTCAGCACGATGCCCAGTGTCAGGAACGCGATCCTGGGCACGAGTCCCTCCGGCGCGGGCAGGATCGCGAGCGTCACGTCGACGCTGACGGCGATGAGCACCACGTTCGCGATCGTGCCGAGGCCGGGCTTCTGCCTCAGCGGGATCCACGCCAGCAGCACCAGGACGCCGGCGATCGCGGTGATCAGGCCGAAGCTCAGGCCGGTTCGTTTCGTGAGGCCCTCGTGCAGCACGTCCCACGGGTTCAGGCCGAGCGTCGCCCGGATCTGCATCGCCATGCTCGCGCCGTAGAGCCACAGGCCTGCGAAGAGCTGCGGGAGGCGACGGGCGGGTGCGATCCGGACGGAGACCTGGTGGAGTGCGGTCATGGAGGCCATGTGGCCATAGTGAGTTGTGATTGGCCTGGTAATCCATAGCCAATTCGGGATAATTGGCCTCATGCTCCCACCAGGTGGACGTATATCGGGTGTCCGGCTCGTCCGGCTGCTCGGATCGTGGCAGCGCGGCGGTGCCCGGCAGTGCTCGAACGACCTCGCCGCGGCGATGAAACTGCTGGTCGCGGACGGCCGACTGCCCGTGGGTACCAGGTTGCCGTCCGAGCGGGAGCTCACCGACGTGCTCCCTGTGAGTCGCACCACGATCACCGCCGCGCTGGACCAGCTGCGGGCCGAGGGGGTGGTGGAGTCGCGGCGCGGCGCCGGGTCGTGGATCAACGGGCCGGTCGGTACCGGCGGGGGGATCACCGGTACCGACGACACGTTGATCGACCTGTCCCGCGCCGCGCCTCCCGCGTTGCCGTCGATCCGGCTGGCGATGGACGTCGCGCTGGGCCAGATGCCGGAGCACCTCGCGTCGCACGGGTACGACGAACGTGGGCTCCCGGTGTTGCGGCAGCGGATCGCCGACCGTTACGCGGAACGTGGGCTGCCGACGTCACCCGACCAGATCGTCGTGACGTCCGGCGCGCAGCACGCGTGGGCGTTGGTGCTGCGGCTCTTCGTCGGGGCCGGCGACCGGGTGCTGGTGGAGCAGCCGAGCTACCCCAACGCGCTGGAGGCGGTGCGGGCGTCGTTCGGGGTGCCGGTACCCGTGCCGATGCTCGGTGACGGCTGGGACCTGGAGGGATTCGAGGCGGCGCTGCGTCAGGCAGGCCCCCGGTTGGCCTATCTGATCCCGGAGTTCCAGAACCCGACCGGACTGCGGATGTCGTCCGAGTCGCGCGAGTCGCTGGCCGCCGTGCTGCGCAAGGCGCGTACGCCACTGGTCGTCGACGAGACCCTGGTGGAGCTCGTGCTGGACGACTCCCCGGCACCATTGCCGATGGCGGCGTTCGGCGGCGAGTCGGTGGTGACGCTGGGGTCCGCGAGCAAGTCGCACTGGGGCGGGCTGCGGATCGGGTGGATCAGGGCGTCCGCCGACATCGTGCACCGGCTGCTGTCGACCCGTGCCGCCATCGACCTGGGTACGCCGGTGTTCGAGCAGCTCGTGCTGGCCGCGTTGCTCGAGTCACCGGAAAGCGTTCTCCGGCAACGACGCGCGGAGGCTCTGGTGCAACGGGACGTGGCGGTCGAGGCACTGCGCACTCACTGTCCACAGTGGAGCTTCGAGGTGCCTTCCGGCGGGCTCGGGGTGTGGTGCGCGCTCGACGGCCCGGTCAGCACGCGGATCGCCGTGGTGGCGCAGAACCACGGTCTGCGACTCGTCCCCGGCCCCCGGTTCGCGGTGCACGGCGGGTGCGAGCAGATGCTCCGAGTGCCGTACACGCAGTCGCCCGAAGTGTTGCGCGAGGCGATCGGCCGTTTGGGTGTGGTGGCTGCATCCGTTGCGGGTACCGGGTTTCCGGCGGATGCCGACCTGGCGGTACCGGTCGCGTGAGACACGTCGGCCCGGTCTCCCGCAGCGGTGGAGACCGGGCCGACGAACTTGCCACCGAGAGGCCTGCGGCGGGGAACGTCCCAGGGATTGACGTCCCCCGTCCGCAGGTTTCCCGTGCGGTCCGAGCCTGCGGGGGCAGCGCGGCACTCGGACCAGACCCGACCTGCCAGGGCGCGGTTGGCAGGTCAGGAAGACTTGGGTTCCTTGCGTACAACGGGAAATCGAAGAAGGAGTTACTGGCGCGACGGCACGAGACGGTCACAAATCGCGCAGAGGGCAGACTTGTCCTGTCGGACTCAGTCAGGTGACGTGGCGGGAAGGCCGGGAATGCTGCCCGGCACAGTGCCGTCGCGACGCTCGTCGACCGACCACGTGGTGGGCGGGAAGAGCGAGTTGTGCGACGTCAGGACGGCGAGCACGCCGCGCGTGCCACCGGAGTTGTCGGTGTGGCCGGACGACGCGGAGGCCGTGGTGACCACGGGTGCGGACGGCGGCGCGGGCAGCGGCGCGTCCGGGCCGGGAACGGTCCAGTTGAGGTCGCTGACGGGCGCCGGCTCCGTCTTCACGGGAGCAGGCACCCGAAGAACGGGCAGCAGCGGCACGGTCCTCGTGACCGCGACGACGGGCGGAGCGGGTGGCGGAGGCGGCATCTCGGCGGCGAGCTTCGCGGCCTTCCTGGCGGCGCGGGCCTGAGCCTTCGCCGCGATGACCTCGGGCGGTGCGGTGTTCGAGATGGAGCCGGACCGCGTGTTGCCCTGGGTGCCGCCGCTGAAGTCGAGGGTCGGGCCCTCGTCCTCCTCCTGGGGCCGCTCCTGCTGGGGCTGCTCCTCCGGCTTGGTCACGACCGGCGGGGACACGAGCTTCTCCGGCTGGTTCTTCTCGATGACGGCCGCGGTGAAGGACCTGGCCCAGGCCGCTGGGTCCTCGGACAGCGCGAGGGATTCGAACAGAACCGGGCCCTCGGACAGAGTCGGAACCTCGATGGAGATCTCGACGGGTGGCGGCGGCTCGGAGTCGGCGGACGCGGTCGTCCCGCCGAGCAACCAGGCGGCGGCGGTCAGGCCGCCGAGCGCAGCGGCCCGCAGCAGCAGTGCGCCGGCTCCACCACTCGCCACAGGATCACCACCCGTCCACCGTTGAGGTCATCGCCAACGCCAGAGCGCCGTCGGAGGTCGACGTTGAGCTATGTCTAGCACTGGAGAGTGGGTTTGCGGCCCAACTCGGGCTTAAACACCCGGACGGGCGGTCTCATGCGGCTGTCCGTGTTGCCCTGATCAGGCATGAACACCGTCAGTGTCGTCATCGGATCGAGTGACATTGCGCGTCGGTCCCGTGTGGACGGGCTCGCGGCGCGGGATCGTGTCCGATGTGGACGCGCCCAAGCAGGTGAACAGCCTCTCTGAGCTGGTCGGTCATGCCTCCAGGGCGCTCGGCCCGATACACGTGCACGATGAGGGTGGCCCAAACGAGTGTTTGGTCCGTTCGGGGGAACTGGTCGTGCTGCCGGTGGACGCACCCACTGTGCGCAAGCGCTTGCGAGGCATCTACTCGCACGAGGAGATCGCTTCGGGTGCCATCCGCATGTACCTGAAAGCACCCGAACGAGCGCGCGTCGTGGACATCGCCTCGGACGTCGGAGCCACTCCGAACCACATTCACATCTCGTGTCCGATCATGATCGGAACCTCCCGGCCGGTGGTGGGGGAACGCTTCCCCGACCTGTTGGGAGAGGGCACCGTCGCGTTGCTCGACACCCCTCTCGATGCGCCGCACGGCTCGTTGGTGGCCGGAGTCCTGCACCGCCACGGCGCCTCGGTGCGTCCGTTCCCCGTGCTGACACCGTCCGGTTTCGGCGACGACCTGACTCTCGCCGCGGCCCTGAGGGCGACCCGTGACCTGCCGGTCGTGCTGGTCGCGTCCGGTACCTACTCGTTCGACGACGCGTGTCCGCCGGTTCTTGCGCAATGTGGCCGCAACGTCGTGGCCGCGGCGGGCAACGGCGGGTCGTCGCGTCCCTGGTGGCCCGCCGCCCTGCCCGCGGTGACGGCGGTGGGCGCCTCGGAGGCATTCTCGGGACACGGTTCGTGGGTGGACGTGGTCGCTTCGGGCGTCGACGTGCCGGCCACGGTGGGTTCGTCGCAGCTGCTGTGCACCGGCACCTCGTTCGCGGCCGCCCTGCACGCGGCGACCCTGGTCCCGGTGCCGTAACAGCTGAACCCGAGGTGCGCGACGGCCCTCGCCGCTTCGGCCGGGTGCCCGATGCGGTGGTGGACCTCGGCCATCGTCTCGCTGATCCGCGCGTCCGGGACCGGGAGGACGCCGGCGATCACGGCGCGGGTGCCGGCGTCGAGGAACGCGCGGGCGAGGCCCGACTCGCAGGCCGACAGCACGACGATCTCCGGCGGGTTCTCGATGCGCGCGATGTCGTAGCCGTAGAGCGGGCCGTCCTCCAGTTCCAGGTAGGAGAACAACGGGTTGTCCGGGTTGACGTGACCGTGCGCTGCGATGTGCGCGATTCCCGCTCCCTCCAGCCCTTTTACGGTTGCCTCCACAGTGGACTTGAGTACTTCGCCGCCGTGTTTTCGTTGCAGTGCGGTGGTTTCGTCGCTTCTCAGGCGCGGTCCGGTCACCCAGACACGACGTCCGCCGTGGCTGAACGGACGCCAGTGCCGCAGTGACGGGACGACGTGGACGCGACGGCCGAGCGCCGCCCACGGCATGTCGTGGAGTACGCCGTCCGGGACGACGATGATCTCGTCCGCTTCCGGCAGGAGGTCCGTGGTGACCGCGCGGCCCGCACGCAGCGCAAGCCTCGCTGTGCGGACGAGCTCGGCGGGTTCGGGAATCGTGCGCAGGCTGGCGCGTCCGTCGATCAGTGTGACCGCTTTTGTCTGTCCTTCGTGGACGATGAAGCTGACCAGTGGAAGCTGTGGATCCCTTGTCGTGTGGTCTTTTGCTTGTGCCGCTGAGGCGAGGGTGAGTCTGCGGACGTCCCGCTCCAGTGCCTCCAGTGGCAGCCCGAACGCCCTCGCTCGTCTCAGTTCCGTGAGCGCCCGCGCGAGCTCGGGTTCGTTGGGAGGCAAGGTGACCGAAGCGCGATGCCGTTCGGACCAGTGCAGCACCTCGCGCGGCGTGCGGGCGAGTCCCAGCGCGTGCCCGGTCAGTTCCCGCCGAGGCCAGTCGCCCAGGTGCTCGTCCAGCAACCTCAACCCCGCCCGGCACGCGGCCAGCGCACCTCGGCGATCCGACCTCCTGGCCTGCGCGAGCCACCCGAGCGCCCGCGTCTGCACCGGCCCGCGGAACCGGTGCGCCGCAACGGCATCCAGCTTCCCCGCCGCCAGCATGAACTCGACGTCCGACCCGCCGAGCTTGCGTGCTGGCGCCGGATCGCCGTCGCGCAACGCACACCGCGCACTCAGAACCGCCAGCTCGGGCACGTGCCGCCGGCACCGGCGCAGCAGCTCCATCGCGGGTGCGAGCACCCGCCGCGCCTCCGTCGTGAGCCCGGCCGCGAGCAGCGCCTCAGCCCTGTCGACCAGTGCCTCGGGCTTGCTCGCCGAGTCGAGTCCCGCCTTCGCGGCCTCCTCGTACCGGCGCAGGGCGAGCGGCAGATCACCGGCGAGCATCGCGACGAAACCCCTGTTGTGCAGGCACATCGCCGCACGCCCCGGCTCTCCCACGGCCTGTAGCAACGTCTGCGCCGCGGCGAAGTCGGCCTCGGCCCTGGTCAGCTGGGTGGCGTTGCAGCGGGCGATCCCGCGCCCGATCAACGCGTTGGCCAGCCAGCGCTCGTCACCGCATCTGCGCAACTCCCTGATGACCGCCGTCAGCTCGGCGATGGCGAGCCGTGGCTCGGCCGACTGGCACAGGTGCAGCCCGCGCAGGCACCTGGCCCTCGCCAGCTCCCGGCCTCGCAGGTGCGGCGTGGCGAGGTCGAGATGCCGGAGGCTCTGGCTGTGCCGGCCTCTGTCCAGGTCGATCCACGCGAGCGTGAGGTGGAACCTCGCCTCACCCGTGAGCCGCAGTCCGCGCCGCGCGAACCGTGCCGCGACGTCGAGGTGCCCCAGTTCGACGTGGGCGACGCCGAGGTCGTGCAGTGCGTCGGCCCGCTCGGCCTTCGTGCCGCGAACCTCGGTGTTCGCGATCGTCGCCCGTGGGTCGGCGCTGGCGCTCATGCGACGAACCACCCCGTCGTCAGGCCCAGCTCGGGCACCGTCACGCACACCGGTCCCGGCTCGACGTCGGCGCGGAACCAGCCCTCGGGATCCGGCCGCAGCGCCCGGACCGACGACGGCGAACGGACCTCGACCGTCACGCCGCTGTCGTCCAGCACGCCGGTGAGATGACCGGAGTCGAGCTGCAGGTGCAACCGGCCCGTGCCGACGTGGAACACGAGCTGGCGGGAAGGCCCGCGGACCGGTTCGTCCACAGCCTCCATCGGGTCGAGACCGGTCGGCCGCGGGGTGAGAGCGGGTGGCGGGACGTCCGAGCTGAGCAGGTCGGCGATCTCGTCGAGCAGCGAGTCCCTCATCGCAGGCCCTCCAGCTTCCGCCGCAGCTCAGCCAGGCACCTGCTGCGCGTGGAACCAACGCTCCCCAGCTTTATCCCCAGGGCGTCGGCAACCTGTGCATAACTCAGCTCGGGGCTGTGGGCGGCGATCTTCAGCAGCCGTTGGCACCGTTCGCTCAAGGTCATGAGCGCGGACCACAGCCGGCGCTGCCGATCATTGGTGATGACGACCTCGTCGGGCGCCGGCAGCGGTGACTCCGGCTCCCACAGGTCGTACGACACCTCACGTCCACGGGTGCGCAGCACGGTGATCGACTGCCGGGTCGCGGTACGGACCAGCCACGACGCCAGGTGCTCTGGCTCACGCAGCCTGGTCAGGTGTTCGGCCAGGCAGAGCCAGGTGCACTGGTAGACGTCGGCGGCGTCGGCGTGGCTCAGGCGGAACGATCTGGGCACCGACCAGACCAGCCGGGAGTAGCGTTCGACGAGCGCGTCCCAGCCGCACGAGCCGGTGCGCCAGCCGACGAGAACCTCAGTGTTCGAGTCCATGCCATTTGGAGTCGAACACGGCCGCCGAGGCTCCCGGTCTCACCCGAAAGTGGGTTGTCCACAGTTGTGGAGAAACTCATCCACACCTGTGGACAACTAAAGCTTGTGGAGGCGCTCCACGGCTTCGTCGATCACGGCGTCCTGCTTGCAGAACGCGAACCGGATCAGGTGCTTCCACTGGTCCGGCGTGTCCGTGAACACCTGGACCGGCACGGCGGTGACCCCGATCCGGGCCGGCAGGTCACGGCACAGCGCCAGGCCGTCCGAGTACCCGAGAGGGCGGACGTCGGCGCAGATGAAGTACGTGCCCTCCGACGAACGCACCTCGAACCCCGCCGCGCGCAGTCCTTCGGCCAGGCGGGCCCGCTTCGAGGCCAGCGAGTCACGCAGGTCCGTCACCCAGTCCAGTTCGGCGGTGAGGGCGTGGGCGACGGCGGGCTGGAACGGGGCCCCGCCCACGAAGGTCATGAACTGCTTGGCCGCACGGACCGCGCCGACCAGCGGGGCCGGCCCGCACACCCAGCCGATCTTCCAGCCGGTGCAGTTGAACGTCTTGCCGGCACCGGAGATCGACAACGTCCGCGACGCCATCCCCGGCAGCGAGGCCAGCGGGATGTGCACGAGACCGTCGAACACCAGGTGCTCGTAGACCTCGTCGGTGATCGCCAGCAGGTCGTGCTCGACGCACAACGCGGCGATCGCTTGGAGCTCCTCCAAGCGGAAGACGGTGCCGGTCGGGTTGTGCGGCGAGTTCACCAGGATGGCCCGCGTCCGCGGCGTCACGGCCGCGCGCAGGGCGTCGACGTCCAAAGCCAACCGGCCCGAGGCGTCCTCGCGCAGTCCGACGGTCACCCGCGTCGCGCCGGACATGGCCACGGAAGCGGCGTACGAGTCGTAGTACGGCTCGATGAGGATCACCTCGTCGCCCGTCTCGACCAGGGCCAGCAACGACGCGGCGATCGCCTCGGTGGCGCCGACGGTCACCAGGACCTCGGTGTCCGGGTCGTACGACATCCCGTACCGCGAGCGGTGCGCGGCGATGGCACGGCGCAGCACCGGCATGCCGGGGCCGGGTGGGTACTGGTTCATCCCCGACGCGATCGCGGACTGGGCGGCCTGGAGCATCGACGACGGACCGTCGGTGTCGGGGAAGCCCTGACCGAGGTTGACGGCGTCGTGCTGCACGGCCAGCGCCGTCATCTCCGCGAAGATGGTCGACGTGAACGGCTGCAACCGGGGAACTAGCGCTGGTACCCGCACAACGCAGGATCATCACGGACAATGAGTGTGTGGAGCAACTGACCGCCGCTGACCAGCAGAAGCGCAAGGACCTGCGCAAGATGAAGCTCGTCGCGACGAGCTTCCTCGTGGGCGCGACGGTCATCTTCTTCGGCACCCACGCGTTCGAGGGTGCCTGGGTGGGCTACGTGCGAGCCGCCGCCGAGGCCGGGATGGTCGGCGCGCTCGCCGACTGGTTCGCCGTGACGGCGCTGTTCCGGCGCCCCCTCGGCCTGCCCATCCCGCACACCGCGATCATCCCCGAGCGCAAGAACATGTTCGGCCAGACGCTCGGCGACTTCGTGGGCGTGAACTTCCTCAGTCCCGCGGTCGTGCAGGACAAGCTCCGCAGGGCCGGCATCGCGGAACGGGCCGGCGCGTGGATCAAGCAGCCCGCGAACGCCGAACGGATCACCAACGAGCTCGCGAACGTCCTCAAGGGCGCGATCACGGTCCTCAAGGACGAAGAGGTCCAGGCGGTCGTGGAGCACGCCATCGTCAAACGGGTCACCGAGAAGCCCTGGGGCCCGCCGCTGGGCAAGCTGCTCAACCAGGTCCTCACCGACGGCGCGCACCACAAGCTGGTCGACCTGATGTGCGACCGCGCGTACGAGTGGGTGCGGGACAACTACGACAAGGTCAGCCTCATCGTCTCGGACCGTGCGCCCACCTGGTCGCCCAAGTTCGTCGACGCCATGCTCGGCGACAAGGTGTACACCGAGCTGGTCAACTTCGCCTGGGCGGTCAAGACCGACGTCAACCACCCGATGCGTCTCGCGGTGGACCAGTTCCTGCTCGAGTTCTCCTCGGACATGCAGACCGACCCGTCCACGATGCAGCGCGCGGAGCAGGTCAAGCAGCAGGTCATCAACCACCCGGACGTGCAGAAGCTGATCAGCAGCGCGTGGGGCACGGCCAAGAAGATGCTCCTCGACGCCGCCGAGGACCCGTCCAGCGAGCTGCGCAGGCGCGTCACCCAGGGGTTGATCACGCTCGGCACCAACCTGACCGACGACCTGGAGCTGCGTGCCAAGGTCGACGGCTGGCTGGAGCAGGCCGCCGGGTACGTGGTCGGCAACTACCGCGCGGAGATCACCACGCTGATCACGGACACGGTCGAGCGCTGGGACGCGGAGGAGACCTCGCGCAAGATCGAGCTGCAGGTCGGCAGGGACCTGCAGTTCATCCGGATCAACGGCACGGTGGTCGGCGCGCTCGCCGGCCTGGTGATCTACACCGCGGCGAACGTGCTGTTCTGAGCGCGGGACCGTTTGCGGAACGTGCGCGCCTTCTCGCGGTTCCCGCACACCTGCATCGAGCACCAGGTGCGCGAGCGGTTGCGGGATCTGTCGAAGAACGCCCGCCGGCAGTCGTCGGCGGGGCAGATCTTGAAGCGTTCCCACGACCCCAGCACCGCGAGGCGGGCGGACGCGGCCAGCACCGCGCCGAGCGCGTCCGAGCTCGACAGCACCGGGACGCCGTCGGTCAGCTCGATGTGGACGACGCCCGCTGCCGTCTGGGGTCCTGACGACCCCTCGATGGACGACCGCAGCGCCGCACGAGCCGCGCGCGCCTGCGCGATTTCACTGCTCCGCCCAAGGCCGCGCTCGGTCACCCATGCGCGCCAGGAGGCTTCACTGTCCAGTACGTGTCGAGTGTTCAGGAAGTCGAGCAGCAGCTCGACGTCGTGATCCCAGCCGACAGTCAGACCAGTCACCCCACCACTGTAGGCGCCACGGCGGTTGCCCGTCAGGGCATCTGAGGAATACAACCGGTGTATACCTAGTGTGTATAGTGCTCCGCATGTCGATCGGACACACACTGTTGGGCCTGCTAGAGGGCGGTCCAAGCCACGGCTACGACCTCAAGCGCGCCTACGACGAGCGCTTTGGTCAGGACCGGCCGTTGCACTACGGGCAGGTGTACTCGACCCTGTCGCGACTCCTGAAGAACGGGTACGTGACCGAGGCCGGGGTGGAGTCGGGCGACGGCCCGGACCGCAGGCGCTACGCGATCACGGACGCCGGGGTCACTGATGTAGAACGCTGGCTCGGCACTCCGGAGAAGCCGGAGCTGTACCTGCAGAACACCCTGTACTCGAAGGTCGTGCTGGCCCTGCTCTCCGGCCGCAGCGCCATCGAGGTGCTCGACACGCAACGGTCGGCGCACCTCGCGAAGATGCGGGAGCTCACCAGGCGCAAGGCGGACGGCGACCTCGCCGACCAGCTCATCTGCGACTTCGCCCTGTTCCACCTGGAAGCCGACCTGCGGTGGCTCGAACTGACCGCGGCTCGCCTGGACTCCCTCGCCGAGGAGGTGACCCGATGACGAACACCCTGCTCACCGCCGAGGAGCTGCACAAGTCGTTCGGGAAGACGAACGCGCTGGACGGTGCCGGGATCGCGATCCGGGAGGGCGAGGTCGTCGCGATCATGGGCCCGTCCGGGTCCGGCAAGTCCACCCTGCTGCACTGCCTCGCGGGCATCCTGCCGCCGGACTCCGGCACGGTCACCTACCGCGGCCGCGAGCTGACCACGATGAACGACGGCGCGCGCAGCGAGTTGCGGCGCACCGAGTTCGGGTTCGTCTTCCAGTTCGGCCAGCTCGTGCCGGAGCTGACCTGCCTGGAGAACGTCGCGCTGCCGCTCCGGTTGAGCGGCATGAAGCGCAGGAACGCCGAACGGGCCGCGAAGGACTGGATGGCCCGGCTGGAGGTCGACACCGTCGCCGACCAGCGGCCCGGCGAGACCTCCGGTGGTCAGGGGCAACGGGTCGCGGTGGCTCGCGCGCTGGTCACGGCGCCGAAGGTGATCTTCGCGGACGAACCGACCGGCGCGCTCGACTCGCTGAACGGCGAGCGGGTGATGCACCTGCTCACGACCGCGGCGCGGGAGACCGGTGCGGCGGTCGTGCTGGTCACGCACGAGGCGCGCGTCGCCGCCTACTCCGACCGTGAGGTCGTGGTGCGCGACGGCCGTTCGCGGGACGTGGAGTTCGCCAGGTGAACCGCGTGCTGAGCGACCTCGCCCTGGGTGTCCGGCTGGCCGTCGGGGGCAGCCGGAACTCCTGGGTGAGGCTCCTGCTCCAAGGCATCGGCATCGGCATGTGCGTCGCGGTACTGCTGCTCGCCGCGTCGATCCCGAACGCGCTCGGGAACCGGGACCAGCGCGCGGACACCCGCAACGTCGTGTCGAAGGGCACCGGGCCCGCGCCGCTGCTGCTGGAGGACGCGTCGGTGGCGTTCCGCTCGGACTACGTCCGGGGCGTCTACGTGCGCGCACTCACGGCCGACGCGCCGAAGCCCGCCGGTGTCGACCGGCTGCCGGGCGACGGCGAGATCGTCGTGTCGCCGCGGCTCGCGGAACTGCTCGCGAGCAAGGAAGGCGAACTGCTGCGGCCGCGCTTCCCGCAGAAGATCATCGGCACGTTCGCCCCGGCGGGCCTGGACGGCCCGCAGGACCTGAGGTTCCTCGCGGGCGACGCGAAGATCGAGCCGCACGAGGGCAACGGGGTCTACGCGTTCGGGCGGGCGGGCTACGGCGGCGGGATGCCGACGATCCTGGTGATGCTCAGCATCGTCGGCACGGTCGTGCTGGTGTTCCCGGTACTGGTGTTCGTCGGCGTCGCGACCAGGCTCGCCGCGGCGCAGCGCGACCGCAGGCTGGCGGCGTTGCGGCTGGTCGGGGCCGGTGCGATGCGGGTGCGGCTGATCGCGTCCGGTGAGGCGCTGGCCGGCGCGCTGGCAGGCCTCGTGATCGGGTTCGGGCTGCTGTTCGCGATGAGGCCGCTCGCCGCCGACATCCCCATCCCCGAGATGGCGGTGTTCCCCGGCGACCTCACGCCGACGCTGCCGTTGACGCTCGCCGTCGTCATCGCGGTGCCGGTGCTGGCGGTGCTGACCTCGGTGTTCGCCATGCGCCGGACGATCATCGAACCGCTCGGCGTGGTGCGCGAGCAGAAGCCGGTGCGGCGCCGGCTGTGGTGGCGGGTCGTGCCCGCGCTGGCCGGTGCGGCGCTGCTGGCGAGCCAGTTCGGCGAGCTCGACGAGAAGTCGAAGCCCGCCCAGTTGCCGATCGTGCTCGGTGTCGTGCTGCTGATGTTCGCGATCCCGGTGCTGCTGCCGTGGCTGGTCGAACGGGTCGTCTACCGGGTGCGCGGTGCCACGCCCGCGCTGCAACTGGCCGCGCGCCGGTTGCAGCTCGACGCGGGCACGGCGGCGCGGGTCGTCGGCGGCGTCGCGGTGGTGCTCGCCGGCGTCGTGACGTTGCAGATGATCCTCGCGGGCGTCGAGCGTGAGGTGACGGCCGAGGAGAAGGCGGAGGCGAGCCACAACTACCTCAGCGTCTCCGTGAACGAGACCGTCGACCTCACCGGACTGCCGGCCCTGCTGGCCAGGACCGAGGGTGTCGTCGCGGTGCACAACCTGACCAGCACGTACGGGGCGTTGCCCGACGACGACTACGTCAGCATCACCGTCGGAACGTGCACCGCGCTCAGGTCGATGGCGACCATCGCCAACTGCGTGGACGGCAAGGCGTACGTCGTGCCGATCGGCTCCGGCCAGACCGACGCCAAGGCAGGCGACTCGATCGTCGTCGAGAAGACCGAGGGCACGTGGACGGTTCCCGCGCTGGAGCAGGCGACCGGGAACCGCCCAGGCCTCTACCTCACGCCCGCCGCGGCCGGGGGACTCAGTCTCGCCAAGGGTTCCGTCGAGTTCCAGGCCGAGCTGAACACGGCGCTTCCGGACGTCGCGGAGCACGTGCGCAACGCCATCGCGCCCTACTCGTGGCGGGTGTACGCCTACTACATCGGCCAGGACGACACCGATCAGGTCGAGCAGGTGTTCGGCGGGATCCGCAGGGCGCTGTACGGCGCGGCGCTGATCACGTTGCTGCTCGCCGGAGCGTCACTGCTGGTCGTGGGGCTGGAGCAGGTGCGGGAACGGCGTCGGCCGCTCGCCGTGATGGCCGCCGGCGGAGTGCCGCGCGGAACGCTCGCCCGGTCGCTGCTGTGGCAGAACGGGATTCCGCTGGTGATCTCCACGGTCGTGTCGGTGGCGACCGGCATCCTGCTCGGCGTCCTCGTCACGCGGGTGTTCGGCACCGAGGTGGCCTTCGACTGGACGGGCATCGGCATCGTCACCGCCATCTCGGTCGGGCTGGTCGTGCTGGTCACTGCTCTGACGTTGCCTTCGCTGAGAAGGGCGACCGGAGCACTTGGCCTGCGGACCGAGTAGTCACCTCGTGCTCTGCCAGGCGGTCCTGCACCAGTCCGTGCCGGAACTGGTAGCAGGCTCCCGCCCGGCAGAGCACGCCGAGCTTGCGGGAGTCCTCCAGGAAGACCATCAGCTCCCACGGCAGCTTTCCGCGCAGCGCCAGCCAGATCCGTGCGACGGTGAACCACCACCAGCGCAGGTGCAGCACGGCGAGGGCGAACCCGAGCATCAGCCCGGACGCGAGGCCCAGCCCGACCATGCCGGTCTGGCCGGGACCGAACACCAGTGCCGCCGCCGAACCGAAGACCACGGCCAGCACGAGGGATCCGGTCCACACGGCGATCCGGTCGCGCGCCATCGTCCACTGAGGACTGGAGGCTTGCGAGAGCTCGGTCGCGCTCGACAACGCGAACCGCAGCGCGATCGCCACGGCCAGGCCGAGGCCGACCACCAGGCCCGCCGAAAGTCCGTACAGCGCACCGAAGACGAGCCCGGCGGCCAGTCCCAGCACGCCGGGTACCAGCAGCAGGCTGCGCCAGATTCCCAGCCGCGGCTTGGTGGTGCGCTCCTGCGCCGCGGTCAGTGCCGCCGCGCCGACGCCGATCCCCGCGACCAGGCCGGTGATCGGGGCGAGCGAGGGCGTGATTGAGTATGCCATCAGCCAGCCGACGCCGAACCCGCCGATCGCGCCCAGCACCAGCGCGCCGAGCACCGCGAGCCAGGTGCTGCCGACCGACCGGCGCAGCTCCCACCAGGCCAGTTCGCGGATGTCCCGGTCGCGCATCTCGTGGGCGAGGAACTCGAGCCACCGGCGGGCGCGGTCGCGTGGCCAGACCTGTGAGGCCTTCGCGTGGTGCGCGAACGCCCTGTTCCCGAACGCCCGCGACACCAGTTCGTCGCAGAGGTGGTCGGAGATCGCCCGCGCGTCCGGGAACCGGCCGCGGTCGAGCAGTTCGGTCGGCTCGGCCTCGCTGTCGGCGTAGACCATGCTGGCCAGCCACATCGTGAGCGGTGTCGACAGTGCGTCCGCGAGCCTGCCGTCCGGTTCCTCGCGCAGCTGGATGAACACCGGCTCCCAGCGGGCGGCGCCCCAGCTGTCCGCGCTCGCCCGCAGGTAGGCGCAGACCTCGTCCAGGTCGAGCGGGGCCAGTTCGACGACGTCGGCGCCGGGCAGCGGTCCGGCCAGGTGCACGGCCTGCGCGAACTCGGCGGTGCGGCAGGTCAGCACCAGCGGGCGGTTCGCCCCGAACGCCTTCGCGATCCGCGTGAGCGCGTCCGCGCGCTGGTGGGCGGGGATGTCGTCCAGTCCGTCGAGCACGGGCAGGACCAGGTGCTGCTCGACCAGCAGATCGCCGGCGTAGCTGCCGTACAGCTCGGTGTTGCGCAACGCAGGGTGGTCCTCGTACAGCCTGCGGGTGATCCACGTGCGGATGTCCTCGACCGCCGGGTTCCACGTCGACAGCGGCAGCAGCACGGGCACCATGCCGCCGTCGTAGCGCTCCAGCAGGCCGCACGTCAGCAGCATCGACACCGTCGTCTTGCCGGTGCCGGCCTCGCCGATGACCACCATCCGGCGGTTGATCTGCCGTTCGAACGCGCCCACCACCGCGTCGCTGCGTCCGGGCGGCGCGGCCGGCTCGTCGCTCACGTCCAGCTCAGGCGCGATCCAGTGCAGGTCGAGCACGTCGGGGTCGGTGAGGCCGCGCGAGCGCACCTCCTCGTTCCACTGCGCCCGCAGGCCGGTGGCGAGCGCCCGGCACGCGGCGTCGAGGTGCTCGTCGGTGCTCAGCTCGGCGTTGTGCCTGCGCCTGACCCAGGGGTCGAGTAATGCCAGAAAACCCAGGAACGCCAGTGCGAGCACGATCAACCACAGGTGCGGGTTGATGCCGTGGTCGGTCACGAACAGACCGGCCGCGGTGAGCAACGCGGCCAGCACGCAGCCGGTCAGCAACGCCTGCTGGCGGAATCTGGACATGCGTCGAATCATGACGCACCGCATCCGTGTGAGGTCGATTCAGTGACCCGTGTCGTGACGTTTGGTTGTTGATCACAGTGGCCACCTGAGGTCGCCCAGGGTCAGGAACTGGCCGTCGGCGCCGACGGTGATCCCGAAGTCCTGGCGGCGGGGTTCGCCCAGGTCGCGCCAGTCGACGACGGCCTCTTCCGCGGTGTCCCACAGGCGCCGCGGACCGCCCTGGTCGACGTGCGAGCCGTGGTGGTGCACCCAGGAACCGTCCGGGTGCGCCAGCCAGTCCCGTCCCGCCGCCACACCCGGCAGCGCGATGCCCGCGAAGAACTCGAACGGGCTCGCCGGATCGATGACGGTGTTCAGCGGCAACGTGGTGGTGCGGCGGTCGAACGATCCCGCTCCCGCCGGTGCGGGACGGCGGGCGTGGGCGCGCAACGGCATGAAGCGCCCGTCTTCGGTGAGCACGCGGCCCTCCCCGGTGCCGTCGCCGTTCGACACGACGAGGACGAGCCCGGCGCCGATCGGGCGGTGCAACGTCGTGACCACCAGGCCGCCGGGCCGCACCTGCTCCAGCCAGGCGGGCGGGATGGTCGCGACCGAGCAGGTGGCCAGCAAGCGGTCGTACGGCGCGCGGCCCGGATGGCCCAACGCGCCGTCGCCCGCCACGCAGGTCGGGAAGAAACCGTTGCTGTGCAGGCGTTCCCGTGCTCGACGGGAGAGGTTCGGGTCGACGTCGATCGTGGTCACGTTCTCCGAACCCATTGCGTGGCAGAGCAAGGCCGCGTTGTAGCCGGTGCCGGTACCCACCTCGAGCACCGTCTGTCCGGTGTGGACGTCCAGTGCCTCCAGCATGATCGCCATGATCGTGGGCATGCTCGACGAACAGGTCGGTGTGCCGCCGGTCACCGTGTCGTCGCCGTCGAACTGGGTAACCCAGACGCGGTCGGCGTAGACGAGCACGAGCCAGTCCGGGTGCTCGGCGGTGAGCGGTTCCCACTCGCCGCCGGCCCGCTGGCGGTAGAAGCGCGGCAGGAACTCGTGCCGCGGCACCGCCCGGAAAGCCTTGAGCCACTTGGAATCGTGCAGCACGCCGTCGCCGAGCAGGTGGTCCGTCAGCTCGGCTCGCAGGGCCTCGGCGTCGTCCATGGCACCTCCACGGTATCGCTGTGGCGGAGCACACGCAGCAGTTGCTAGCAGGGTGCTTGCAACTGCTAGCACTCGTCGCTAACGTGGTCGGTGGCACGAGGAACGGGAGCGGGAACAGTGGACAAGTCCATCGACAAGGCAGTCGCGGACCTCGGCCGCAACATCGGTGAGTACATCCGCGAGCAGCGCAACACCGCCAAGATCTCCTTGCGGGAGTTGGCGAAGCAGGCGGGTGTCTCCAACCCCTACCTCAGTCAGATCGAGCGGGGACTGCGCAAGCCCAGCGCGGAGATCCTCCAGCAGATCGCCAAGGGGCTGCGCATCTCGGCCGAGGTGCTCTACGTCGAGGCCGGGATCCTCCAGCAGCGCGAAGGCGGTGCGCTGGCGGACGCCATCGTCGCCGCGACCGATCTGACCGAGCGGCAGAAGCAGGTGCTGCTCGACGTTTACGAATCTTTCAGGCGGGAGAACTCCGCCAACAACCAGGAGGACTGATCCCCATGCCGAAGCTCACCCAGGACGACGTCCGCAAGGCCGCCGAGCAGGGCGCCCACGCCGCACGCCAGGCGCTGCTCGCCGCACTCGGTGCCGGTGACCTCGCCGCCAAGGCCGTCGTCGAAGCGCTGAACAAGGCCAAGGAGCGCGCCGAAGAGGCCCGCACCCAGGCCAAGGACCTCCCGACCGAGCTGGGCGACCTGCGCGACAAGCTGCAGCCGGCCGAGCTCAAGAAGCTGGTCGACGCCTACACCACCTCCGCGGTGAACCTGTACAGCTACCTCGCCGATCAGGGCGAGCAGACGCTGGAGCAGATCAAGGCCCAGCCGCAGGTCAAGCAGGCCGTCGAGCAGGTCGAGCAGGCCGTCGAGGCCGCCCAGAAGCGCGCCGGCACCGCTGCCGCCGACGCCCGCGTGATCGCGGACGACGTCCTCGGCAAGGTGACCCGCCGCACCCGTTCGGTCGGCGAGAAGGTCGCCCACGAGGTCGAGGGCGCCGCTGAGAAGCTCGCCGAGGAGATCGTCGAGGTCGGTGGCGAGGCCGCGCACGAGGTGCGCAGCACCACCCGCAAGACCGCCGCCCGCACGGCCCCGCGCAAGCCGGCGACGACGACCCGCAGCACCACCACCGGTGCCGCCGCGAAGAAGACCACGCCGAACACCGCCAAGTGACGCGCTGAAGTCCACCGGGAGGGGAGCAGTCCGAGAGGGCTGCTCCCCTCCCGTCGTACGTCCACGTAGTCTGAGTGCGTGTTCCAAATCCCGATCTTCAGCATCTGGTACCTCGACACCGTCGTGTACTTCGTGTTCGACCTCGGGTTCAGCATCCTGGGGCTGTTCGCGTTCTTCCATGCGCTGACCCAGCGCGTCGACGCGTACAACGCGATCGAACGCATGACCAAGCCCGCCTGGCTGGGTATCACCGGCGGTGGCGCGGCGGCGTTGCTGCTGTTCGGCCCCGGCGGAGTCGGGTCGATCTTCTGGCTGGCCGGCCTCATCGCGGTGCTCGTGTACATGGTGGACGTGCGGCCGAAGCTCATCGAGATCCAGCGCGGCCCCCGCTGGTGATCACCCGCTCGTACGGCTCCGGCTCACCGGTGACGCTGGTCGCCCACGGGCTCGGCGCCACGCCCGGCGAGGCGCGGATCCCCGCCTCCGGGCTGCCCGGCACCCGTGTCGTCGTGACGCTGCCGTCGCACGGGGACGCTCCGGACGCACCCGCCGGGTACTGGGACTACGGCCGGATCGCGGCCGACCTGGCAACCGTTCCCGCCGACCACGCCGTCGGCGTCTCGCTCGGCGCCGGTGCGCTGGTGCGGCTGCTGTCCGCGGAACCCGATCGGTTCCGGCGCGTGGCGCTGCTGCTGCCCGCGGTGCTGGACCAGCCGCGGCATTCCTTCACGTTGCGGCAGCTCGCGGACCTGACCACCGGGCCGCCCGGCTACGTCGCAGAGCGGCGGCAGGCGTTGCAGAGGCTGACCGCCGCCGCCGACCAGCTGCCCGGCCAGGTCGCCGTCGCCGACGCCTCGTCGTTGGCGGCCGTGACGGCTCCGGTGCTGGTCATCGGGGCGGTCGGCGACCCGCTGCACCCCGAGGACGTGGCGAAGGCGACAGCCGCGGCGTTCCCGAACGGTGACTTGTGGCTGGTCGACTCGGCCGCGCCGATGATCACCCACCGTGCCGAGGTCCGGCATCGATTGGTCGAGTTCTTCGCCGGGTAGCCGAAGTGCATGGCTGAACAGAAGAAGATCGCATTCATGGTCGACACGGAGGGCATCGAGCAGGTCGAGCTCACCGACCCGTGGGCGCACGTCGAGAAGGCCGGCGGGATGCCGCGCCTGCTCGCGCCGAAGCTCGGTGAGGTCCGCGGGTTCAACCACCTCACGCCCGCCGACTCGTTCCCCGTCGACACGACCTTCGCCGACGCGAGCGCGGACGACTACGACGGCGCCGTGATTCCCGGTGGCGTGGCGAACGCGGACTTCCTGCGCATGGACGCCGACGCCGTCGCGCTGGTGAAGGCCTTGGTCGCGGCGGGCAAGCCGATCGCGTCGATCTGCCACGGACCGTGGTTGCTGGTCGAGGCCGACGTCGTGCGGGGCAAGATGCTGACCTCGTTCCCGAGCCTGCGGACCGACATCCGCAACGCGGGCGGTGACTGGGCGGACCAGGAGGTCCGGGTGTGCGACATGAACGGGTGGAAGCTCGTGACGTCCCGTAACCCCGACGACCTGCCGGCGTTCAACCGGGAGGCCCTGAAGGCCTTCGAGCTGGGGTGATGCGGGATCTGCAGCTCCCGCACCGGTCCTAGAGGCGCGTCTCGGCGTAGTGGGCCATGGCGTCACGGGTCCACTCGGCCATGTTGCCGCCGCCGTCGACCTCGAAGTTGGCCCGGAACTCGTCCGAGTCGACGTAGAGGTCACCGAGGCCCTTGTACGACTCCTGGTTCGGCGTCCAGCTCAGGCAGATCCAGTGGTAGTGGCGGTCGATCAGCTCCTGCGTTTCCGGAGCGTCGATCGCCTTACCGGCCGTGAACAGCCCACCGAGCTTCTGGGCGATGTCCCGCCATTCGGCCATGAACTGGTCCGCGTCGGCACGCGTCCACGTCTTCAGCTTCTTCCTGCTCTCGGCGAGGTGCTCCTTGATGCCCTCGCCGTAGCGTTCGACGAGCTCGGCCTCGTGCCGCTCCTGCTTCTGCGCGTCGAAGCCGTCGAACAGCTCTTCCATCTTCATCTCGTCCCCACCTTCCAGTTCCTGGATAGTTCGCGCGACGGTGTTGGCGAGCCGGTCCAGCCGTTGCTTCTCGTCCTGCAGCCACCGGTGGTGGTTGCGCAGGACCGTCAGCTGGTCCGAGCCGTTCAACATCTCCGCCACCACGTCGAGGCCCAGGCCCAGCTCGCGCAGCAGCAGGATCTGCTGCAGGCGGTGCACCTGTTCCTTCTCGTAGTAGCGGTAACCGTTGTCGCCGACCCAGGCCGGCGGCAGCAGCCCGATCGAGTCGTAGTGCCGCAGCGTCCTGGACGTCACCTTCGACATCCGGGCCACCTGGGCGATCGACCAGGCCATCTCGGTTCCCCCTTCGCGCTCACCAACGACGGTAAAGGTTGACGCAGCGTCAATGTCAACGCGACTTTGTGGGAAACGCGGGGGCCCCGCGTTTCCCACTGGGGCACGCGGGGCCCCCGCGTGCCATCCGAACGGGGCGGGACGGGTGGCGTTGGTCGTGGAGTGACAATGGGGGCGTGTGGACTATCGCTGGATCGTTGAAACCCGTGCCCGTGTTGTCTCGCCTCGACCTCGTGCCCGAACCGGTCGCGGCGGCGCTGAAGACGCTGGACGGCGCCGACCGCGTCGCGGTGGCGGAGATCGACCCCACGCTCGCCGACACCGCCGAGTTCTGCGCGCACTACGGCTCGCCCCTCGAAGCCTCCGCGAACTGCGTGGTCGTCGCGGGCAAGCGCGGCGGCGAGATCCGTTACGCGGCCTGCATGGTGCTGGCGACCATGCGCGCGGACGTGAACGGCGTCGTCCGCAGGCGGCTCGACGCGCGCAAGGCGTCGTTCGCGCCGATGGACGAGGCCGTCGCGCTGACCGGCATGGAGTACGGCGGCATCACGCCCGTCGGCGTGCCCGCGGACTGGCCGATCCTCGTCTCGCCCGAGGTGGCCGCCGCCCCGGAACTGGTCGTGGGCAGCGGCATCCGCGGCAGCAAGATCCTCATCCCGGGTGACGTGCTGATGAAGCTCGCCGGTGCCGAGGTCCTCCCAGATCTAGCCCGTGTACTTGAGCAGTAGCTCGATCGCCTCGTCCACGTCGTCGGTGACGAGGATCCACTGCTCCGCCTTCCGGCCCGCCGCGAGCTTGCGCACCAGCGGCGCGGCCGGGACCTCGTCGGTCCAGAAGTCCTTGCCCAGGAAGATCATGGGCGCGGCCGGGCCGACGCTGCCGTAGTAGTTCTGCGTGAAGTCCTGGAAGACCTCCTGGACCGTGCCCGCCTTGCCCGGCGTGTAGACGATGCCGCCGGTCGCGACGGTCAGCAGGCCTTCCTCGCGCACCGAGTTCGCGAAGTACTTGGCGTGCACCTCGCAGGCCGGGTTGGGCGGCTCGTGGCCGTAGAACCAGGTCGGGATGCCGATCGTGCGCGGCGTCTCGAAGCTGGGGATCTCCGGGAACACGGCCAGCCACCGGCCGATCGACTCGTCGTCGTGGCCGAAGCCCGGGACCTGCGCGATCGCGTCGAGCACGTCGGAGTTCGCCTCGCCGAGCCGGACGCCCAGCGGTACGGCCTCCATCGCGCCCGGCCCGCCGCCGGTCAGCACGGTGAAACCGGCCCTGCCCAGCGCGGCGCCGAGCTCGACGGCGTTGCGGTAGCCGGCCGAGCCACGGGCCAGCGCGTGGCCGCCCATGACCGCGACCGGCGAGCCCGTCAGCGCCTCGTCGAGGGCCTCGGTGATCGAGTGGTCGTGCAGGCGCTCGGCCAGCGCGTGCAACGCGTCCGGGTGGTGACCCTGCTGTCTGCTGTGCCGGTAGATCTCGGCGTCCGGGGTGTCCGCGTACGACTTCGGGTTCGCTGGGTCGAAGCCCGCGAACAGCTCCCGCGGCGTGTAGAGCGACGAGCGGTAGACGTCGTAGGGCAGGTCGGGGATCACCGGGAAGATCAACGCGCCCGCGGCCTCCGCCCGGCGCTGCATGGTCTCGCTGAGGGTGCAGCCGAGCAGCATCGCGCCGTCCAGTGGCACCCGCACGTCCTCGCGAGTGAGGTCCAGCCCGATGATGACGGCTTTGCGCAGGTCAGGGGCTGCCCGCAGCTGGTCGAGGTCGGTGATTTCGATCCGCACGCGGAAAAGCCTATGCCCCAGGCGAACCGGCGGGCCGCGCAATCCGAATGTGGTGGTGGGAACTGAGGTTCGCTCGCCATTTCGACGAGCGGCCGCGGGCCGCGCTGCCCGTGTCATCGCCTCCGGCCGTGGCCTGATGCTCGGCGTCGAACTGCCGGACGGGCGGTCCGTCGACGCCGGGTGGCTGCTCGACGCGGCGGCCGGAATCTGAGTCCGCCTGACACGCACGGCCGGGCCCCTGACAAGATCCCGGTGTGGGGTCCGCCGTGTTCAGACTGCTTCCGCTGCTCGTGCTGCTGGCCGGCTGCGGCCTGCTCGAGGGCTTCGACCCGCAGCTCAACGCCATCGGCAAGCAGGTCGTGGCCGACTGGGAGCAACGCCAGGAGGTCGCCGCCGCGCAGTTCGAGTACACCCACGGCCTCGACGCGGACGACCGGCTGATCCTGCAGGTGATGGTGAAGGCCGACGCGATCTCCGACGACGTCGTCGACGAACTCGTGCAGATCGCCCGCCGCGGCTGCTGGCGGGGCACCTGGAAGGACTGCCCGGCCCGCTACGTCATCTACTCGACCGACGACCCGCCGTACGCGGACGAGCGCGACTCCGGCAAGCCGGTGCGCGAGGGCGACGTCGACCTGGGCCCCGAGCTCGAGCACCGCTTCGGCCCCCGTCCGACGAGGCCGGGCGGATGAGGCGCCTCCTGCTCGTCGCGCTCGCCCTGCTGCTCGCCGGGTGCGGGACCTCGGACTCCACCGTCGAGGACCTGGCCGACCGCATCACCGCCGACCTCAACGCCGAGGACGGCGTCTCCGACGTGGTCGTCGAGCACAGGTCGGACGTCGACTACCGGCAACGCATCATCGTCACCGCGACCGTCCGCGACGAGGCCACCGCCGACCGGGCGCTCGAGATCGTGAAGCGCGACTACTGGACCGGCACGGGCCGCGACGTCGACTTCACCGCGCGCTTCGCCGAGGCCTCCGGTGCCGAGCTGCTGAAGTCCAATGTCGAGTTCGAGCTCGGCGACGTGGTGGAGATGGAGCGCAAGTACGGGCCGCGTTCGGAAGCGGGCGAACTCGACCCAGGTCGCTAGGGCCGGTATCGAAGTCCATGTTCGCGATAGCTGGGCGACTCTCATCGAACGGGACTTCGATACCGGCCCTAGTCCTGCGGTGCCCACACGAGGACGTCCAGTTGGAGCAGGTCACCCGAGTCGACGCTGGCGAGCCGCACGCGGGCGAACGAGTTGCTGTTGGTCTTCACGCAGAAGACGGCGTCGGGAACGACTTCCTCGTATTTCGCGTAACGCTTGTAGCCCGCCCTGATGCAGTCCTCGACGGTCGCGTCCGCCTTGGCCGGCGCGAGGTCCGCGGCCGCCCAGAGGTACGAACCGTCGTACTTCAGGTCGTGCCTGGCCGCGTCCGGTGACCCCGTTCGCGCCGAACCCCAGTTCAGCTCCGCCGAGTCGAGGTCCACCCCGTAGCCCTGCGTGAGCTGGACCGGCTTATCCTCGCTCTTCCGCTTGACGCCGCCGGTCTGCTGCGACGTCGTGGGCGGAGTCGTCGTGGCCTGCGTGGTAGTGACAGGGCTGCCCGTGGTGGTGACGGGGCTGGACGTGGTCGCACCCGAGGCCTGGCCGGGCACGTCCGTCAGGGCACGGGTGGTGACGACGGTGACCGCCGCCGTGCCCGCGATGATCCCGACGAGCGCCAGCAGGACCACCCTGTCCACCGGCTTGCCGATCTTCGCGACGACCAGGCCCGCGCCGATCAGCAGTGCCACGACGCCGATCACCAGCGCCGCCGTCGACGCCGATCCGGACAGCACGGTCACGACCGCCGAGACGTCGGCGACCAGGCTGACGGGCAGCAGCCAGTGCCACCCGCGGTTGTTCTCGTTCTCCGTCAACGCGTCTCTCCCCCGAGACCTTGAAGCGCTAGAAGATCACCGTCTGGTTGCCGTGCACCAGCACGCGGTCCTCCAGGTGCCACCGCAGCCCGCGCGCCAGCACGACCTTCTCGATGTCACGGCCCTTGCGCACCATGTCCGCCACCGAGTCGCCGTGGTGCACGCGCAGCACGTCCTGCTCGATGATCGGCCCGGCGTCGAGGTCGGCGGTGACGTAGTGGCACGTGGCGCCGACCAGCTTCACGCCGCGGCGATGTGCCTGGTGGTACGGGCGCGCGCCGATGAACGACGGCAGGAAGCTGTGGTGGATGTTGATCGCGCGGCCGGACCAGGCCGCGCACAGCTCCGGCGGCAGGATCTGCATGAAGCGGGCCAGCACCACGGCGTGCGGGTCGTGCTTCTCCACGAGCAGCCGCAGCTGGGCGAACGCCGCCTGCTTGCCCTCCGGGTCGTTCACCGGGAACGGCACGTGGTGGAACGGGATGCCGTGGGCGCGCGTGATGTCACCGAGCTCCGGGTGGTTGCCGACGACGGCGGACACCTCGACGTCGAGCTCGCCGGTCGCGACGCGGGCCAGCAGGTCGTAGAGGCAGTGGCCCTCGCGGGACACCAGGATGACCACGCGCTTGCGGGAGCCCGTGTCCGTCACCGTCCACGTCGACTGCGCGCCCAGCGAGGCCGCCACCTCGGCGAAGCGGGTGCGCAGCTCGTCCGCGCCGAACGGCAGCGAGTCCGCGCGGACCTCCTGGCGGGTGAAGAACCAGCCCGTCTCCGGGTCGGTGTGGTACGCGGCCTCGACGATCCAGCCGCCGTTGTCCGCGAGGAACGACGAGATCCTCGCGATGATGCCGGTGCGGTCCGGGCAGCCGAAGGTGATCACATAGCGACGTTCAGGCGATGACACGCCGCAGAAGTATTCACGCCCTGGGCAGCGCCGCCAACAGCGACTCGTCGCCGGACACGATCGCGTGACCCGGGCGGCTCCACAGCGCGCGGTAGACCGCGTCCGCGGTGCCGGCGAGGGTGGCGTCGGCGTCGACGGCGGAGTCGAGCACGCCCGTCACGACCAGTGGCTCGCCGGGTGCGAGCCAGACCTCCCACGTGCGGCCCGCGTCGGCGGCGTGCACCAGCAGCTTGCCCGTCGCCTCGATGACCTTGCCCCGCTCCAGCTGGCGGGGCGCCATCACGGTGAGGAACTCGTCGACGCCGTCGGCGGCGAACTCCGAGTCGAACAGCAGCGTCGGCGGTTCGTGCCCGGTCGCGAGCTCGGCGTCGAGGCGGTGGATCGACGTCTCGTGGGCCTGCCTGCGTGCCCAGAAGCCGGCGCGCCGCGGACCCTGGAACGTCCAGGAAGGACTGTCCGGCGACGTCTCGCGCAGCCGTGCGACGAGGAGGGACGTCCCGGTGTCCCACCAGGCCAGTGCCTCGTCCCAGTCCTGGGGCGCCTGCGGCCACGCGGGCCGGCCGTCGTCGGGTGCGGTGACGACGGCCTCGGCCGCCCAGGTGTGCACCTCGGCCATGTGCCGCACCAGGTCCAGCACCGTCCACTTAGGACAGGTCGGGATCGGGGCGTCCGGGCCTGCCAGCAGAGCGGCCGAACGCAACAACGATGCCTGGGTCTCGACTTGAGCGACGAAGTCCACGGACCCACCCTAAGGCGCGACGGCCGCCCATTCGAGCGTGATTTCGCCCAGCCGCCAGCGCCGCCGGTCGTCGAGCAACGGCCAGCCGCGCTCGCGCAGCAACCGCGCCGACTCCACCCACCGCGCCCGAGGCCCGAACGGCGCGAACGGCGCCGCGGTGGCCCAGCACGCGTCCAGCTCGGTCAGCAACGCGTGCACGCGCTCACCCGGCACGTTCTTGTGGATCAACGCCTTCGGCAGCCGCTCGGCCAGGTCCGACGGCACCTCGATCCCGGACGGCTTGCACGCCAGCGTGAACGTCTGCGGCCCGGCCGCGGACAGCGTCACCCACGTGCACCGGCGGCCGATCTCGTCACAGGTGCCCTCGACGACCAGCCCGCCGGGAGCCATCCGCGACAGCATCGTGTCCCACGCCTCGAACGCCTGCTCCTCGGTGTACTGGCGCAGCACGTTGAACGCGCGCAACAACGCCGGCCGCGCACCGGCGAGCTCGAAGCCGCCGCGCCGGAAGTCCAGCCACGGCGGGTCGGCCACCGCCTTGCCCGCCTCGACCCGGTCGGCGTCGATCTCCAGCCCGAGCACGCGCACGTCCGGACGGACGACCCGCAGCCTGGAGGCCATCTCCACGGTCGTGATCGGCGTCGCGCCGTAACCGAGGTCGACCACCAGCGGATCGGTGGAGTCCAGCAGGAACGAGCGCAGCGTCCCGGTCATCCACCGGTCGACCCGGCGCAGGCGGTTCGGGTTGGTGGTGCCGCGCGTCGGCAGGCCGAGCGCACGGGCCCGCCCGGCCGCTAGCCGCGGTTTGCGAGCCATTCCGACGTGAACTCGCTCTCCTTGTCGAGCAGCACGGCGACCTGCTCGGCGATCAGCTTCTCCAGCTTGCCGCCCAGCAGCGGGATGCTCACCTTGACCTCGCCGGTGAGGGTGGTCCTGGAGCCGGAGCCGTTGCCCAGCACGGTGAACGAGCCCTCGAGCCGGCCGGGCACGCCGCCGACCGCCACCTCGACCGTGCCGGCGCCGGCGGCCCAGGTCTCCGTGCGCTGGATCACCAGGTCGCCACCGAGTGCCGCCTTGACCGCCGACGGCAGGTGCTCGGCGGGAACACCCTGCTTGAGCTGGTACGACGTGCGTTCCTCTGTCGAGTCGAACGACACGAGCTCGGCGTTCGTACCGCCGATCGCGGCCAGCCTGTCCCGCAGATAGGTCTCGTCGACCATCGCGCCGAAGACCTTCTCCGCCGAATGGGGTGACGTGGTGTGGTGCTCGATGCGGCGTGCCATGTCGCGGAGGCTACCGTTGACGTCTGTGACCACCACGCAGTCCGTACCTCTGGCCGAGCGCACCACGCTCCGACTCGGTGGGCCGGCCGCGCGGTTCGTCCACGCCACGACCGCCGCTGAGCTGGTCGAAGCCGTGCGAACAGCCGACGCCGCCGCCGACGAGAAGGTCCTCGTGCTCGGTGGCGGCTCGAACCTCGTGATCTCCGACGGCGGCTTCGACGGCACCGTCGTGCACGTCGCCACCAAGGGTTTCCGGCTCGACCCGCTGGGCGGCGGCATCGTCCAGTTCACCGTCGAGGCGGGCGAGGAGTGGGACGCGGTCGTCGCCGAGGCGGTCGCGCAGGGCCTCGGCGGTCTCGAATGCCTCTCCGGCATCCCCGGCCTCAACGGTGCCACGCCCGTGCAGAACGTCGGCGCGTACGGCGTCGAGATCTCCCAGGTGCTGCAGTCGGTGGATCTTCTCGACCGGCGCAGCGGCAAGGTGCACCAGGTGCCCGCCGCCAAGCTGGGCCTCGACTACCGCACCAGCGTGCTCAAGGGCACGGACAGCGCGGTCGTGCTGCGCACCCGGTTCTCGCTCACCGCCGGTGGGATGTCGGCACCGATCCGCTACGGAGAGCTGGCGCGCGTTCTCGGTGTGGCGCAAGGTGATCGGGTTCCGGCGGACGCGGCCCGCAAGGCCGTGCTGGAACTGCGCCGCGGCAAGGGCATGGTGCTCGACCCCGCCGACCACGACACGTGGAGCGCGGGCTCGTTCTTCACCAACCCGATCATCGACGACTCGACCTTCAGCGGCGTGCTGATCCGCATCGCCGAACGCCTCGGCGCCGACGTCGACGTGCCGAGCTACCCCGCGGGCCACGGCCACAGGAAGCTCTCCGCCGCGTGGCTGATCGAGCGGGCCGGGTTCCGCAAGGGCCACCAGGGTCCGGGCGGCCGGGTGTCGTTGTCCGGCAAGCACACGCTGGCCCTGACCAACCGCGGCGGCGCCTCGACCGAGGACCTGCTCGACCTGGCGCGAGAGGTGCGCGACGGCGTGCGGGCGGCGTTCGGCGTGGAGCTGCACCCGGAACCGGTCTTCGTGGGCGTGCAGCTGTAGGTCTGTTCGAGTGACTCTATGTGACCAGCCGCTACCGGGAGTGTTTCATTGAGGTAGGGGTGAAACGGAGGTCGCCATGAGCTACCTCGACGACAACGCGCGCGAGGTCATCAGGCCGGTCAAACGCATGGTCGAGGACGAGTTCCTGACCCGGCCGGGCGTGATCGGCGTCGACATCGGGGAGAAGGTCACCGGCGGACGCCCGACGGGCCGGGCCGCGATCGTGGTCTACGTGTGCGCCAAGGGACCCGAGCAGCCGCGGCAGATCCCGGCCGAGGTCGGCGGTGTGCCGACGGACGTGGTCGCCGAGTCGATCGTGCTGCACCGGGCCAGGATCTCCCGCGACGCGGCCGAGCAACCCGTTGTGGCCGAACGGCATCCGGTGTTGCGCGGTGGCATCGGCATCGGGCCGGCACGGTCGTTCCGGGTCGTGCCGCCGGAGGTGCGGAAGGCCGGCGAGTACGTGATCGCCGGCACGCTCGGCGCGTTCGCGGTGACCAGGGACGCCGAGCGAAAAGTGTTGGGGCTCACCGCTTTCCACGTCGGCTGCGTCGACGACTCGTGGTCGGTGGGCGACGAGTTCGTGCATCCGTCCAGAGTGGACGGTGGCGTGCCCTGCGTGGACCAGGTGGCGGTGCTGGACCGCGCGGCACTCGCCGGCGCCGTGTCGGCGGCGGGCCTGCGGATGGGCGCGCGGCCGTTCCGCGCGGAGGTGCTCGACGTCGGCGCGATCACCGGCAGCGCGCGGGCGGTCGTCGGCTCGACCGTCCGCAAACGCGGCCGCACCACCGAGCTCACCTACGGCGTGATCACCTCGACGGACGCGACCGTCCGGCTCGACTTCGGCGACGGGATCGGCGTCCGGACGTTGCGCGACCAGATCCGCGTGTACTCGTCGGAACGCTTCGGCGACCACGGCGACAGCGGCGCGGTGCTGGTCGACGCCGACAACCGGGTCGTGGGCCTGTACGTCGCCGGCTCGGCGTCGACGGGATACGCGAACCCCGTCGACGCCGTGCTGCGTCAGCTCGACGTGGAACTGCTCACTCCCGGTGTGCCCGAGTCGCGGAGGCCTGCGCCCGCGGCTTGAGCACGATCGTGTCCAGGTTCACGTGCGAGGGCCGGGTGACGGCGAACGAGATCACGTCCGCCACGTCGTCGGCCGTCAGTGGCGTGAGGCCCTCGTAGACCTTGGCCGCGCGCTCGGTGTCACCACCGAACCGGTTCGCCGAGAAGTCCGTCTCGACCATGCCCGGCTGGATCTCGGTGACCCGCACCGGCTGACCCAGCAGCTCGCCCCTCAGCGTGCGGTGCAGCGCCGACTGGGCGTGCTTGGCGCTCGTGTAGCCCGAGCCGTTGTCGTAGGCCTCGTACGCCGCGATGGACGTCACAGAGACGATGTGCCCGTCCCCGGACGCGACCAGCTTCGGGATGAACGCCTTGGTCACCAGCAGGGTGCCGAGGACGTTCGCCTCCCACATCCAGCGCCACTCCTCGGGGCTGCCCTCGGCGACGGTCGAGAGCCCGCGCGCGCCACCCGCGTTGTTCACGAGCACCCGCGCCTCGGGTACCCGGTCGGCGAAGGCGGTGACGGAGGCCTCGTCGGTGACGTCCAACTCGATGGCCGTTCCGTCGATTTCCTTCGCGATAACGTGGAGAAGGTCCAGACGACGTGCGCCGAGCACGACGTGGAAGCCCTCGGCGGCCAGCCGCCGCGCGGTGGCCTCGCCGATGCCCGCGCTAGCTCCGGTCACAACTGCGACAGGTCGATTCACGACCTCGATCGTAGGCGGCCGAAGGGTGTGTGACCGACATCACTCGCACCACCCGGTCGTGTCGGACGTCCTGATGGTGGGAGGTCGAAACCGTGAAGAGAACACTTGCCGCGCTGGTCGTCGGGCTGACGCTGCTGACCGGATGCTCGAGTGTCGAGACGGGAAGCCCCAAGGCGGACAGTTCGCTGCCGTCCGCGAAGGTGACCCTGTCGCCGATCGACGGAACCAAGGACGTGCAGGTCACGGCCCCGGTCCAGGTCACGGTGGTGGACGGCAAGATCGAGTCCGTCGCCGTGAAGTCGCCCGAGGGCAAGGAGATCAAGGGCACCCTTACCGAGGACAGGTCGGGCTGGACGACCGCCGAGCCCCTGGGCTACGGCAAAACCTACAGCTTCTCCGGCAAGGTCGTCGGAACCGACGGCAAGCCGGTCGAGCTCAAGGGTTCGTTCACCACCGTCGCGCCCGGCTCGCAGACCCGCGCGACGCTCTGGCCCGGCGACAACATGACTGTCGGCGTCGCGGCGCCGATCATGGTCAAGTTCGAGGCGCCGGTCCAGGACAAGGCGACCGTCGAGAAGGCCCTCAAGGTCACCAACTCGGCGAACGTCCAGGGCTCGTGGGCCTGGCTCAGCGCCCAGGAAGTGCACTACCGGCCGGAGAAGTACTGGCCGGCGAACACCACGATCAAGGTCGAGGCGAAGCTCTACGGCGTGAACTACGGCGGCGGCGCGTTCGGCAAGGCCGACGTGACGAGCGACTTCACCATCGGCCGCAACCAGGTCGTGAAGATCGACAACCCGACGCACCAGCTCGTGGTCCTGCGCGACGGCCAGCAGGTCGCCTCGTACCCGGCCTCCTTCGGCAAGGACGCCGACCCCGAGCTGACGACGCCGAACGGCACGTTCGTGGTCATGTCGAAGCACGACACCTGGTCGTTCGACAACCCGCGCTACGGCTACACCAACGTCGTGAAGAAGTGGGCCGTCCGGTTCTCCAACCACGGCGAGTTCATCCACGAGAACAACGACAACGCGGGCAACATCGGCAAGAACAACACCTCGCACGGCTGCGCGAACCTGCTGGAAGCCGACGCGAAGGCGTACTACGACTCGGCGCTCGTCGGTGACCCGGTCGAGGTGACCGGTTCCATCACGACGCTGCCGGCGCAGTTCGACTGGTACGACTGGCAGCTCTCCTGGCAGCAGTGGAAGGCCAAGTCCGCCATCCAGTAGCCAGCCCGTCCGGGAACGCGGCCCCCGACCAGGTCGTTCGTAACGTGTGTGCAACTGACACACGTGACGGCGGCCGGCGGGGGACGACTGGCCGTCCGTGAGGCAGGTCCGCCCGGCGCGCCACCTGTCGTCCTCATCCACGGCTGGGCGCAGACGGGCGCTGTCTGGGACCTCCCCGACTTCCACACCTACGCCGTCGACCTGCGCGGACACGGCGAGTCGGACGATTTCGGCGACTACCGCGACTCCGCCCACTGGGCCGCGGACCTCAGGGCCGTGCTCGACCACACCGGCCCCGCGACCGTCGCCGGGTGGTCCTACGGCGGCCTCGTGATCGCCGACTATCTGCGCTTCCACGGCACCGAGCTGATCGACGCGCTGGTGTTCGTGAGCGCCATCACCGAGATCGGCCGCGGCCGCCCCGGCGGCGCCACCGGCCCCGTGATGCGGGCCGCACTGCCCGGCGCGATCACCGACGACGCCGTGCTGGCGGAGTTCTGCCAGGCCATGGCCCCCGCGCTACCCGCTGCGACGGTCAGCGAACTCACAGCCGCCGCCACCTCCGTGAGCCATAAAGTGCGAGGGGAGCTGTTCCGCAGGGATGTGGGCAGCGCCGGCGTGTTGAAGGCCGTAGACGTGCCGACCCTGGTCGTGCACGGAACTCAAGACGAGGTGGTCGTTCCCGCGGCCGCCGAGTACTCCGCCGCCCTGATCCCCGGAGCCGAGTTGAGCCTGTACCCCGACACCGCGCACGCGCCCTTCCTGGAGCAGCCCGCGCGGTTCGCCGCCGACCTGGCGCGGGTGGTCCGATGAAGCGCGTAGCGGTGCTCTCGGTCCACACCTCGCCCCTGGAGCAGCCCGGCACGGGCGACGCGGGCGGGATGAACGTCTACATCGTGCAGACGGCCACCCGGATGGCTCAGCGCGGTGTCGAGGTGGAGATCTTCACGCGCGCGACGTCGTCGGAGCTGCCGCCGGTGGCCGAACTGGCGCCGGGCGTGCGCGTCCGGCACGTCGCCGCCGGACCGTTCGAGGGGCTGGGCAAGGAGGAGCTGCCCGGCCAGCTCTGCGCGTTCACGGCGGGTGTCCTGCGCGCCGAGGCACGGCACGAACCGGGCTACTACGACGCGATCCACTCGCACTACTGGCTGTCCGGCCAGGTCGGCTGGCTCGCGCGCGAACGGTGGGGCGTGCCACTCGTGCACACCGCGCACACGCTGGCCAAGGTGAAGAACCTGGCGCTGGCCGAGGGCGACGCCCCCGAGCCGCGGATGCGCGTGATTGGCGAGGAGCAGGTCGTCGCCGAGTCGGACCGGCTGGTGGCCAACACCGACATCGAGGCCGGCGAACTGATCAAGCTCTACGACGCCGACGCGTCCAAGGTCGCCGTCGTGCCGCCCGGTGTGGACCTCGACCGGTTCACGCCCGGTGACCAGCGCAAAGCCCGTGAGCGGTTCGGCATCGCGCAGGACGCGGTCGTGCTCGCGTTCGTCGGCCGCATCCAGCCGTTGAAGGCTCCCGACGTGCTGCTGCGCGCCGCCGCGGAGATGCTCGTGCGCGATCCCGGCCTGCGGTCGCGGCTGGTCGTGCTGATCGTCGGCGGGCCGTCCGGCAGCGGCACCGAACGGCCGAAGGCACTGGAGGAACTGGCCGTGCGGCTCGGGATCGCGGACGTGGTGCGCTTCCTGCCGCCGCAGCCGGGGCCGTCGCTCGCGGAGGTCTACCGGGCAGCGGACCTGGTCGCCGTGCCGAGCCACAACGAGTCGTTCGGGCTGGTGGCGCTGGAGGCCCAGGCGTGCGGGACGCCGGTGGTCGCGGCGGCGGTCGGCGGGCTGCCGGTCGCGGTCAACGACGGGATGTCCGGTGTGCTGGTCCACGGGCACGAGCCCGGTGAGTGGGCCGCGGCGATCAGCGGGGTGGCGCTGCCGCAGCGGGAGCACCTGGCGAGCAACGCCGTGGGCCATGCGCGACGCTTCTCGTGGGACCGCACGACTGATGCCCTGCTCACGGGGTACCAAGAGGCGGCAGAGGTGTTCCGCCGGGAGGTTTTCGCTTGAGCGTCGACAGTGTCATCAAGGCTTTCTTGGACGAACGAGAGCTGAAGTACGACCGTCGCGAGGAGGGCAAGTTCTTCGTGACGCTGCCGGGCACCAAGAAGCTGCAGACCAACGTGTGGCTGGTCGAGACGACGCACGCGCTGCTGGTCGAGGCGTTCGTGTGCCGACGGCCGGACCAGTCGTTCGAGGACGTCTACCGGTTCCTGCTGCGTCGCAACGCACGGCTGTACGGCGTGCACTACACGATCGACGCCGAGGGTGACATCTACCTGGTCGGACGGGTCGGCAAGCACGCTGTGACGGCGGACGAGCTGGACCGCGTGCTGGGCCAGGTGCTGGAGGCGGCGGACGGCGACTTCAACCCGTTGCTCGAGATCGGGTTCGCCGACGCGATCCGCCGCGAGTGGGCGTGGCGGGTGTCCCGCGGGGAGTCGCTGGCGAACCTGCAGGCGTTCCAACATCTCGTTTCGGACTAGCCGGCAACTCGTTTCGGCCTACGCGGCAACCACTGGTCCGTCCCGTGCCGTCCGACTGGCATGGGCAGACCAGTGCTGTTGGTGGGAGTCGCGTTGCTGGCCCTGGCTTCGGCCGGGTGCGGAAGCGGTACGAGCGGTGGGGGGACGTCGGCGAGGGATGCCGCCGCACCTCCGCAGGCGGCGCAGAACGTGGCGCCGCAGCAGGAGAAGGCCCCGGCCGCCGTGCAGTCGGTGCAGCAGCAGGAACGGCAGTTGGTGCGCACGGCGACCGTCGACCTGCGCAGCGACGACGTGCTGAAGGCGATCGGCCAGGTGAAGGACCGGGCGCAGGCCGTCGGTGGGTTCGCCGGCGAGGAGAACTCGACCAGGAAGAACGGGTCCGTGACCGTGCGGGTGCCGTCCGCGGAGCTGGACAAGGTCGTGCGGGACCTCGCGAGCGTCGGTGAGGTGACACGCAGCGAGGTGCGCAGCGAGGACGTCACTGACCAGCTGGTCGACGTCGAGGCGCGGATCGCGACGCAGAGGGCCAGCGTCGACCGGCTGCGCGTGCTGTTCGACCGGGCCGGGTCGACGTCCGAGATCGCGCAGGTCGAGGCCGAGCTGACCAAGCGGCAGGCCGACCTGGAGTCGATGCAGCGGCGCAGCGAGTCGTTGAAGGGCAAGGTGGCTCTCGCCACGCTCACGGTGCAGGTCAGCACCGTTCCGATCGTGGTCGAGCAGGAGAAGGTCGGGTTCCTCGGTGCGCTGGCCGGCGGCTGGGACGCGCTGGTCGCCGTCCTGAGCGTGATCATGATCGGCATCGGCGCCACGCTGCCGTTCCTGGTGGCGCTCGGGGTGCCGGCGGCGGCGGTGGTCTACGTGCTGCGGCGACGCAGGCGCGTCACTCGAATGAACGAAGCAGCATGATCAAGTTCTACTGAGAGTGTGCCTTTGATGATGCGCGGAACGGCTCGGGAGAGAGGGGGAGTCGCATCGAGCCGTCCCGCGTCAAAGGTCCCCGCTGCAGTGGATCCGTGGACGGGGGGAGCCTGCGGATCCCAAGCGGGCCACGCGATTCGACGGGGGATGACGAACCGCGCACGGTGCCTCGCGCTCGTCGAGTAAGCGTGGGAGCCGACTCGCGGAGGCGGTATCAACTTCCCAGATACGTCCTTGCGATCACAAGTGCTTGTATTGCTCCATTCGAGTGTATTTAGCCGAGCAAAGTAACGTCTCTGTAGCGATCGACGGTCCTTGACCAGCTCAGTGGGCTGGATCACGATGACCCCACAGGCTGGGTGTACAGCGAGTGAATGAGGTCGCCGCATGGTCTTTCGCAGTCCGTATCCCGATGTCGAGATCCCTGACGTGTCGCTGCATCAGCTGTTGTTCGGAGACATCGCCGACCGGGCGGACCGGGTCGCGCTGATCGACGGCATGTCCGGCGCGACGCTCACCTACGGCCAGCTGGCCGGGGCGATCGACCGCATGGCCGCGGCGCTGGCCGCGCGCGGCATCGGCAAGGGCGACGTGGTCGGCATCCTCAGTCCGAACACGCCCTACTACGCCGTCGTCTTCCACGGCATCCTGCGCGCGGGGGCCACGGCGACCACGATCAACGCGCTCTACACGCCCGACGAGGTCGCGCACCAGCTGCACGACGCGGGCGCGAAGATGCTGTTCACGGTGTCCGTGCTGCTGCCCAACGCCGCTCCCGGTGCCGCGAAGGCCGGCGTCACCGACGTCGTGGTCCTGGACGGCGCCGAGGGCTACCCGTCGTTGCCGGAGCTGCTCGCGAACTCGCACCCGGTGCCCGAGGTGGAGATCAACCCGGCCGAGGACGTCGCGGTGCTGCCGTACTCGTCCGGTACGACCGCGCTGCCCAAGGGCGTGATGCTGACGCACCGCAACCTGGTCGCGAACATCGTGCAGTGCGGCCCGATCCTGGACGACGTCGGCCCGCACACCCGAATCCTCGCCGTGCTGCCGTTCTTCCACATCTACGGCATGCAGGTGCTGATGAACAACGGCCTGTACATCGGCGGTGTCGTCGTGACGCTGCCGAAGTTCGAGCTGCCCGAGTTCCTGCGGGTCATCGCCGAGCACAAGACCGACCGCGTCTACATCGCCCCACCGGTCGCCGTCGCACTGGCCAAGCACCCGATCGTCGACAACTACGACCTCTCCCCGATGAAGACCCTCTTCTCCGGCGCCGCGCCGCTGGACGAGGACCTGGCCGCCGCGGTGCGCAAGCGCATCGGCTGCCGCGTCGTCCAGGGCTACGGCATGACGGAGATGTCACCGGTCAGCCACGCCATCCCGGACGGCCGCGACGACATCTCGGTCGGCACCGTCGGCGTGATCATCCCGAACCTGGAGTGCCGCCTGGTCGACCCCGCCACCGGTGAGGACGTCGGCGCGGGTGAGCGCGGCGAGCTGCTGTGCCGCGGCCCGAACGTCATGAAGGGCTACCTCAACAACCCCGACGCCACCGCCGCCACCCTCGACGACGAGGGCTGGCTGCACACCGGCGACGTGGCCGTGATCGACGCCGACGGCATCGTCTCGATCGTCGACCGCGTGAAGGAACTGATCAAGTACAAGGGCTACCAGGTCCCGCCGGCCGAGCTCGAAGCCGTGCTGCTCACGCACGACGAGATCGCCGACGCGGCGGTCATCGGCGTGCAAGACGCCGACGGCGAGGAGGTTCCGAAGGCGTTCGTCGTGCGGCAGGCGGGGTCGGAGATCGACGGTGAGGCCGTGATGGCGTTCGTGGCGGCGAACGTGGCTCCGCACAAGAAGGTGCGCGCGGTGGAGTTCATCGAGGCGATTCCGAAGTCGGCCGCGGGCAAGATCCTGCGCAAGGACCTCAGGGCCCGCGAGCAGGCCTGATCAGTGGGCGCGGCGGCGCCCGGTGGGCCGCCGCGCCGCATTTCCGCTTCAGCCGGAATCTCGTCGCGTGACGCGCCGGAATCGGGGCGAGCAACGGCCGTCGGCCGCGATGGCCCGGACGGGCGGGAGATCCTCGTGCAGGTGTCCCATGGCGTGGATCACGGTGACCTGCCGGGGTACGGCAGGACGACGGACATGGCAGGCTAGCTGCCATGTCTGTCGGAACCTTGGTGCTGCTCCGCCACGGCGAGAGCACGTGGAACGCGGAGAACCTGTTCACCGGCTGGGTGGACGTTCCCCTGTCGGAGAAGGGCGAGAAGGAGGCCCGCCGCGGTGGGGTGCTCCTCAAAGAGGCCGGCGTGCTGCCGGAGATCCTGCACACGAGCCTGATGCGCCGGGCGATCATGACCGCGAACCTGGCGCTCGACGCCGCCGACCGGCACTGGATCCCGGTCAAGCGGGACTGGCGCCTCAACGAGCGCCACTACGGCGCGTTGCAGGGCAAGAACAAGAAGCAGACGCTCGAGGAGTTCGGCGAGGAGCAGTTCATGCTCTGGCGCCGCTCCTACGACACGCCGCCGCCGCCCATCGAGCCCGGCAGCGAGTTCAGCCAGGACACCGACCCGCGCTACGCGGACCTCGGGCCCGACCTGCCGCTGACCGAGTGCCTGCTCGACGTCGTGAAGCGCATGCTCCCGTACTGGGACGAGGCGATCGTGCCGGACCTGCGCACCGGCAAGACGGTCCTCGTGGCCGCGCACGGCAACTCGCTGCGCGCGCTCGTGAAGCACCTCGACGGCATCTCGGACGAGGCCATCGCGGGGCTGAACATCCCGACCGGCATCCCGCTGCGCTACGACCTCGACGAGGACCTGAAGCCGATCAAGCCGGGCGGCGAGTATCTCGACCCGGAGGCCGCCAAGGACGCCATCGCCGCGGTCGCCAACCAGGGCCGGTAAGAGGATTGAAAAGGGCGTACCCGCGCGTCGGGTGCGCCCTTTTCTCGTCGCGAGTCCGACCGGCTTCCCGACGAACTCGCCGCCGGCCGCGAAGCAGTGGCCACCCCTCTCCATCACGGTTGGGTGAACGGCGCCTGACCAGGGACGGAACAACCGTCCATTGAGGTGTCACGGGTGTCACGGTTCACGCTTCCGCACTAGGCCAAGACACCTCGAAGCTGCTTACCATTCGCCTCGTGACCACAACGGGTTACCTCGCTGTGTCGATCGGCGTCGCGCTCATCGGCGTGATCGCCGCTTTCTTCGTTGGCAGGTTCACCGCACCGAAACACGCCCGCAAGCCGGACGGCCTGACGGTCGCCGACCTGATCCAGCAGATCGTGCACGACTCCCACGACGGCATCGTGGTGCTGAACCACTTCGGCGACGTCGTGCTGCACAACCCCCGCGCCGAAGAGCTCGGGATCGTCCGCAACAACCGCGTCGACGACCGGGCCCGCAAGGCCGCCGAGGGCGTCCGGAACAGCAACGAGGTCGTGTACGTCGACCTCTCGCCGTTGGACGGCTACCGGACCGGTCGGCAGCCGGAGGCCGTGCACGCCGAGGTCCGGCTGCTCATCGAGAACTTCATCGTCGTGGACGCGACCGACGAGTCCGAGGCCGTGCGGCTGGAGAAGACCCGGCGCGACTTCGTGGCGAACGTCAGCCACGAGCTGAAGACGCCCGTCGGCGCGTTGGCGCTGCTGGCGGAGGCCGTGCTGGACGCGAGCGACGACCAGGACGAGGTCCGCCGCTTCAGCGCGAAGATCATGCAGGAGGCCACCCGCCTCGGCACGCTCGTCACCGAGCTCATCGCGCTGTCGCGCCTGCAGGGCGCCGAGAAGCTGCCGGAGCTCAGCGACACCGAGGTCGACGTCGTGATCAACGAGGCGCTGTCGCGGTCCAAGCTCGCCGCCGAGTCGGTCAACATCTCGATCACCACCGACGAACCGAGCGGGTTCGTCGTGCCGGGTGACCGGGCGTTGCTGGTCACGGCGCTGACGAACCTGCTGGACAACGCCGTCGCGTACTCGCCGCCCGGCAGCCCCGTCTCCGTCAGCCGCAGGCTGGTGGACGGGCACGTCGAGATCGCGGTGACCGACCGCGGCATCGGCATCGCCGAGGACCAGCAGATCAGGGTCTTCGAGCGGTTCTACCGCGTCGACAAGGCTCGGTCGCGCGCCACCGGGGGCACCGGCCTCGGGCTCGCGATCGTCAAGCACGTCGCCGCCAACCACGGCGGCGAGGTGAAGCTGTGGAGCCTGCCAGGAACGGGGTCCACCTTCACGCTGCGGATCCCCGCCGCGGCGGCCGAACCCAACCCGGCGCTGGTCCCCACCGCCGCGGGTGACACTGGAGGAGAGCTGTGACCAGGGTGCTCATCGTGGAGGACGAGGAGTCCTTCGCCGATCCGCTCGCCTTCCTGCTGCGCAAGGAGGGGTTCACCGCGGCCCTCGCCGCCACCGGCCAGGAGGCGCTCGAGGAGTTCGACCGCAACGGCGCCGACATCGTGCTGCTCGACCTCATGCTGCCCGGCATGAGCGGCACCGACGTGTGCAAGCAGCTCCGGCAGCGCTCGGCGGTCCCCGTGATCATGGTGACCGCGCGCGACAGCGAGATCGACAAGGTCGTCGGCCTGGAACTGGGCGCGGACGACTACGTCACCAAGCCGTACTCGGCGCGGGAGCTCATCGCCCGCATCCGCGCGGTGCTGCGCCGCGGCGGCGAGTCCGAGGATCTGCTGCCGCAGATCCTGGAGGCCGGTCCGGTGCGGATGGACGTGGAACGCCACGTCGTCACCGTCAGTGGCCAGGACATCAGCCTGCCGCTCAAGGAGTTCGACCTCCTGGAGTACCTGCTGCGCAACGTCGGCCGCGTCCTCACCAGGGGCCAGCTGATCGACCGCGTGTGGGGAGCCGACTACGTGGGCGACACGAAGACGCTGGACGTGCACGTCAAGCGGCTCCGGTCGAAGATCGAACCGGACCCGTCGGCACCGCGGCACCTGGTGACCGTGAGGGGTCTGGGTTACAAGTTCGAGTCCTGACGGACACGACCAGGTACCGTTTCCGGCGTGCGCCTGGGCGTTCTCGACGTGGGGTCCAACACCGTCCACCTCTTGGTGGTGGACGCGCATCGTGGTGCCCACCCCATCCCCATGACGTCCGAGAAGACGATCCTTCGTCTCGCCGAGCAGCTCGACGACTCCGGCCAGCTCTCCAAGGCGGGCGCTGACCAGCTGGTTCGTGCCGTGGCCGCCGCCAAGGCGTCGGCCAAACGGTCCGGCTGCGAGGACCTGATGGCGTTCGCGACCTCGGCGGTGCGCGAGGCGGGCAACTCCGCCGACGTGCTCGACCGGGTGCGGTCCGAGACCGGGGTCGACCTCAAGGTCCTCTCCGGCGAGGACGAGGCGAAGTACACCTTCCTCGCGGTCCGCCGCTGGTACGGCTGGTCCGCGGGCAAGCTGCTCAGCCTCGACATCGGTGGCGGCTCGCTCGAGCTCGCCATCGGTCGCGACGAGAACCCCGACCTGGCCTTCTCCGTGCCGCTGGGCGCGGGGAGGCTGACCAGGACCCGGTTCCGCAAGGACCCGCCCCGGCGCTCGGAGGTCCGCGAGACCACCGACTGGCTCGCCGATCAGCTCGCGCCCGTGGCGCGGAAGCTGAAACGCGCGGGAGAACCCGATCGGGTGGTTGCGACCTCAAAAACTTTCCGAACGCTGGCGCGGCTCACCGGGGCCGCGCCATCGTCTGCCGGTCCCAGGGCGCGTCGGGTGCTCACCGACGCGGGCCTGCGGCAGCTGATCGCGTTCATTTCCCGGATGTCGGCCGGTGACCTCGCCGAACTGGAGGGCGTGAGCACCTCACGCGCCCACCAGCTCGTCGCGGGCGCACTGGTCGCGGAGGCAACAATGCGAGCCCTTTCACTGACGCAGCTGGAGATTTGCCCGTGGGCACTCCGGGAGGGTGTCATCCTCCGGCGCCTGGACCACACTGATGGGACGGACCAGAGCGATACTGGACGGACTGGCCAGACCGGGGCACGGTGGAGTTGATGAGTCGAGAGAGCGGATCGGACCAGACGCAGCGCACTGTCGCTGAGCTGCTCGCCCAGTACGGGGGCAGCGCGGAGAGTGCGCCACGTCGGCGACGCCGCCGGGCGGCTGACGACCCCGACGAGGCCCAGCAGCCGGAGACCGCGCCCCAGACGATCATCGAGCGGGTCCTGTCCGACAGCGGCCGGCTGATGGCCATCCGCGACGACGACGCACCGCCGTCCGGTCGTCGTGCGGCCCCCGAACCCCAGGCTCCCGCCGGGCCGCCGCCCACTGCTGCCGAGCGCACCGCGTACCAGCCGAAACCGCAGGTCGCACCGCCTCTTCAGCCGAAGCCACCGCAGCCGTCGCAGCAGCTGCCGGTGCCGCCGGCCCAGCCGCCGCAGGTCCGCAGACCGGCCCCGCCCACCCCGAAGCCGGCGCCGCCCGCCCAGAAGCCCGCGGCCGCGCCGATGCCACCCCCGGCCGCCGCCGAGCAGACCCGGCAGGTGCCGCAGGTCCGCGACCAGCCGTCCCGCTCGGACCTGCCGCGCCCGGACGCCGGGCGGATCGAGTCGCGGCTCGACCCGGCGCCGAACCCGTCGCGCCCGAACATCACCCGGCCGAAGCCGGTGCCGCCGTCGGGGCAGATGCCGGTCCCCGGACCGCCGCGCGAGGCGATGACCGAGCAGCTCCCGCGCATCCCGGCGAAGGCGCCGGTGGACCAGATCGCCGCGCTCGAGACCGAGTCCGTGCTGATCGTGCCGCCGGCTCCGCCGAGGCTGCCGGAGCCGTTGCCGAACAACGTGCCCGACGCCTGGTTCGGCGACGACGACCCGAACGCGCACACCGACCTGTCGATGGCGCCGATGGAGTCGACCGCGGCGCACCCCGGCCCGTACGTGGACGACGACTCGCAGGAGTACGCCGCCTACCGCGCCGAGGACGACTACCTCGCGGACAACGACGAGGAAGACGACGAGGGTCCCGCCGGTCTCGACGACGCCGACGAGGCCGAGGAGGACCCGGACGACGAGTCGCAGCGCTCGCCGGGCAAGGAATGGCTGGTCATGATCGGCCAGCTCGCCGTCGGCGTGCTCGGCGGCGCGGGGTTGTGGCTCGCGTTCAACTTCCTGTGGCGCACGCAGGCGGTGGCCGCACTCGTGGTGGCGCTGGCCGTTACCGTGGGCCTGGTGTTGCTGGTGCGAAAGATCCGCCGCGCGGACGACCTCCAAACCACCCTCCTGGCCATTCTCGTAGGCCTCATCGTCACCGTCTCACCAGCGGCGATGCTGCTGGTGAAGAGTTGACGGCCCGCATCCCGGTCGGGCTTTCCACGGCGTCGGTCTACCCGCAGCCCGCCGGAGCGGCGTTCGAGATCGCGTCCGAGCTGGGCTACGACGGCGTCGAGCTGATGGTGTGGGCCGACCCGGTGTCGCAGGACATCCGCGCGGTCGACCGCCTGTCGTCCCGATCGGGCATGCCGGTGCTCGCCGTGCACGCCCCCTGCCTGCTGATCTCGCAACGGGTGTGGTCGCCGGACCCGTCCGAACGCCTGCGCAAGGCCGTCCGCGCCGCGGGTGACCTGGGCGCACCGACCGTCGTGCTGCACCCGCCGTTCCGGTGGCAGCGCAAGTACGCGGACGGCTTCGCCGAGCTGGTCTCGTCCCTGGAGGACGAGAGCGGCATCGCGATCGCGGTCGAGAACATGTTCCCGGTGCGCCGGCCGCTCGGCCGCGGGCGCTCGGTGGAGATGAACGCCTTCAAGCCGTCCGTCGACCCGACCGACGTCGGCCACCGCAACTACACGCTCGACCTCTCGCACTCGGCCGCCGCGCACATGGACGCGCTGGAGCTGGCCAAACGCATGGGCGACGGGCTGCGGCACATCCACCTCGCCGACGGGTCGGGGGCGCCGAAGGACGAGCACATGGTGCCGGGACGCGGCACCCAGCCCTGTGCCGAGCTGTGCGAGATGGTGGCGCGGGCCGGGTTCGACGGGCAGGTCGTGCTGGAGGTCAACACCCGGCGCGCGGGGTCGGCCGCGGCGCGGCGGGAGATGCTCGCGGAGGCGTTGCTGTTCGCGCGGCTGCACCTGGACTGGGCTGCCGAGGGTGGCGCCGGGAAGGCTCGGCCGGGGCTGTCCCGCTGAGCCTGGCACCGGCAGCGAGTCCCCGCCGCCGGTAAGCCGACTGGCGAGTTAGGGTTCGTGGTGTGAACCCGCTGCGAGCGTTGATCATGGCTGCGTCTCGCAACGAGACCGTCCGCCACCTCGTCGCCAACGCGCCGATCAGCCGTGACGTGGTGAAGAGGTTCGTCGCGGGCGAGAGCACGAAGGACGCCGTCGAGGTCGTGCGGAACCTCGGTCTGCCGGTGACGCTCGACTACCTCGGCGAGCACACCACGGACCAGGCCCAGGCCGAGCGCACCGTGCAGGCCTACCTGGAGCTGCTCGACGCGCTGCACGCCGCGGGGCTGGCCCGGAACGCGGAGGTCAGCGTCAAGCTGTCCGCGGTCGGGCAGTCGCTCGACGAGGCGCTCGCCCTGACGAATGCCTCCCGGATCTGCGCCGCCGCCGAGCAGTGCGGCACGACGGTCACGCTCGACATGGAGGACCACACCACCACCGACTCGACGCTGCGGGTCCTGCTGGAGTTGCGGCGCACCTGGCCGTGGGTGGGTGCGGTGCTGCAGTCGTACCTGCACCGGACGCTCGACGACTGCAAGCAGCTCGCGGGGCCCGGGAGCAGGGTTCGGCTGGTCAAGGGTGCCTACGCGGAGCCGGCCGAGGTGGCGATCCACGACCCCCATGAGGTCGACCTGAACTACGTGCGGTGCGTGAACGTCCTGCTCGCCGGCGACGGCTACCCGATGTTCGCCACGCACGACCCGCGGCTGATCGAAATCATTGGCGAACGAGCACGCTGGTATGACAAAACTGACTTCGAGTACCAGATGCTCTACGGCATCCGGCCCGAGGAGCAGCGGCGTCTCGGCACTCGCGTTTATGTCCCCTACGGCGAGCAGTGGTACGGATATCTCATGCGGCGACTTGCGGAACGGCCTGCCAACGTGACTTTCTTCCTGCGGTCGCTGGCCAGCCGCTCATGACCTTCACGAAGTCCAGCGCGGTCCGGTCGCTCGGTGACGGAACGTTCACGGCGTCCCTGCCAGCCGAGTGGACCGTCGGTCCCAAACCCCACGGCGGGTTCCTGCTCGCGGTGATCGCCCGCGCGGCCGCCCAAGCCGCCCAGGGCGATCCGCTGGTGGTGTCCGCGCAGTTCCTGCGGGCGCCCGAGGTCGGACCGGTCCTGGTCCGCACCGACGTGCGCAAGTCCGGCAGGACGGCGACCGTCATCGCGGTGTCGCTGGAGCAGCGCGGTCAGGTGTGCGTCGAGGCGTCGGTGACGACGGGACGCATCCCCGAGCACCGCGCCGACTACGCGAACCTGCCGGCGATGTCCGCCGCGCCGCCTCCCGGTGCCGTGGAGCTCGGGACGTTCCCGACCGGCGGCGTCTACAAGGTCGGCTCCCTCTGCGACCTGCGGGTGGACCGCGAGTCGGCGTCGTTCCTCGACCGGCGCACGGACGGGCCGCTGACGCTGAAGCTGTGGGCCCGGCCGGCCGACGAGCAGCCCGACCCGTACTTCGCGCTGGTGGCGGGTGACCTGTCGATGCCGGTGACGTTCAACCTCGGCCGCTTCGGGTGGTCGCCGACGGTGCAGCTGACGGCGTTGCTGCGGGCGCGGCCGGCGCCGGGGTGGCTGCGCATCCACGTCACCTGCCAGGCGGTGCACGGGCAGTGGTTCGACGAGGACGCCACGGTGATCGACTCGACCGGGCGGCTGGTGTGCCAGGCACGACAGCTTGCGCTGACGCCTGCTGTGTGAGACTTGACCGATGACGAAGATCGCGGTGCTCGGCGCGGGCAAGATCGGTGAGGCGCTGCTGTCCGGGCTTCTGCAGGGTGGCCGCGCGGCCACCGATCTGATGTTCACCGAGAAGCACGAGTCCCGTGCACGCTCGCTCACCGAGCAGTACGGGTTCGAGGCCGTCACGGTCGCGGGCGCGGCCGAGAAGGCCGACGTGCTGGTCGTGGCGGTCAAGCCGCAGGACATCGAGCCGTTGCTCGCCGAACTGGGGCCGGTGCTGCGCGCGGGCACGCTCATCGTCTCGCTGTGCGCGGGCCTGCCGACGGCCCTGTACGAGCGCAGGCTGCCCGCGGGCACGCCCGTGGTGCGGGTCATGCCGAACACGCCGATGGTCGTCGGCGAGGCCATGAGCGCCGTCTCAGGCGGCTCCAACGCCACTCCGGAGCACCTCAAGGTCGTCGAGGAGCTGCTGTCGACCGTCGGCAAGGTCGCGGTCGTGCCGGAGTCGCAGCAGGACGCGGTGACGGCGCTGTCCGGTTCCGGGCCCGCCTACTTCTTTTACCTGGTCGAGGCGATGATCGACGCGGGCATCCTGCTCGGCATCCCGCGCGACCTGGCCTCGCAGCTCATCATCCAGTCGGCGGTGGGCGCCGCGACGATGCTCGCCGAGGGCTCTTCGCACCCGGTGATCCTGCGCGAGGCGGTCACGTCGCCCGCGGGCACGACGATCATGGCCATCCGCGAGCTGGAGAAGCACGGCGTCCGCGCGGCCCTGCTCGCGGCCATCGAATCGGCCCGCGACCGCTCCGTCGAACTGGGCCGCCAGCACGAGGACTGAGCGCACGCGGGGCGCTTCCGTACCAACACACAGCACGAAGGCGCCCCGCGTACACGAAAGCAGCACGCGGGGGTCCCACGTTTCCTTCAGGGAAACGCGGGGCCCCCGCGTTCCCCTGGTGGCAGCGCCGGGCCGGGCGTCTCGCCGCGGTAACGCGGGCGTCCCGCGTTTCCCTGGTGGCAACGCGGGGGCCCCGCGTTTCGCTGGCGGTAACGCGGGGGCCCCGCGTTCCCGGCAAACAACTCTGGTTGGGCGTCGCAGGAGTCACACCAGTCCCGCTACTCTCAAGACAGCACGTGCGTGTCGAACCGTCGGTGGGGAAGACCGACGGCACGACACGTGTCGAAGGATGCGGTGATACATGCCTGCGAAGGAGAACGAACGAACAGGTCTCGCTCAGGTCCAGTTCCTGACCGTGGCCGAAGTGGCCTCGATGATGCGGGTCTCCAAGATGACCGTGTACCGCCTGGTGCACTCCGGTGAGCTGCCCGCGGTGCGGGTCGGCAAGTCGTTCCGGGTGCCCGAGAAGGCGGTGCACGCCTACCTGGAGAACGCGTACTTCGACGCTGGCTGAAGGCTGGCGAACCCCGCCGGGTAGACTGGTAGGCCGATCGTGCTTACCGGCGCGCCGTGCTTGACACGGCCAAGGCTGGGGCGCGCCAGTCAAAGCAACGTCTAGAGCTAAGGAACCCGCATGGGCTCGGTCATCAAGAAGCGCCGCAAGCGCATGTCGAAGAAGAAGCACCGCAAGCTGCTGCGCAAGACCAGGGTCCAGCGCAGGAAGCGCGGCAAGTAAGCCCGCATGCGCTCTACCGCCGCCGGTCACCTCTCGCAGGGGGCCGGCGGCGGTCGCGTTTCCACAGGGCCCATCCGGGTGCTTGCGCCGGCACGGAATATCACTCCTTGAGATCTCGTGGCGCAACCACGGGAACGGGGGCCGCCGTTCGGGTGATTGGCTCGTAAAGCCCGCGTGACCTGCGTCAAGACGGCGTTCCGGCCCCCTGCGGTTTTCTGTCCGGTCTGTAGCATCGACCAATCGCCACGCCCTTCGTGCTTGGAGTCGCATGACGCCCAAGGTCGTCCTCGTCACCGGAGTCAGCCGCTTCCTCGGCGGCCACCTCGCCGCGCGCTTCGCCGCGAACCCGGACATCGAGCGCGTGCTCGGTGTGGACACCGAGCCGCCGCCACGCGACCTGCTGCGCCGGATGGGCAGGGCGGAGTTCGTGCGGGCCGACATCCGCAACCCGCTGATCAGCAAGGTCATCTCCACCGCGAACGTGGACACGGTCGTCCACGCGTCCGTCACCGCCAACCCGGCCGGGCCCACCGGCCGCACGGTGATGAAGGAGATGAACGTCATCGGCACCATGCAGCTGCTGGCCGCGTGCCAGAAGTCGCCCAAGGTGCAGAAGCTCGTCGTGAAGTCCACCAGCGCCGTCTACGGGTCGAGCTCGCGCGACCCGGCGGTGTTCACCGAGGACATGGGCCCGAAGGACCTGCCGTCGTCCGGTTACGCCAAGGACGCCGTCGAGGTCGAGGGGTACGTGCGCGGGTTCGGCCGCCGCAGGCCGGACGTGAACGTCACCACGCTGCGCTTCACGAACTTCATCGGCCCGCGCATCGACACGGTGCTGACGCGTTATTTCGCTCTTCCGGTCGTGCCCACCGTTCTGGGCTACGACGCTCGTGTGCAGCTGCTGCACTCCGAGGACGCTCTCGCGGTCCTGGAACGCGCGACGCTGCACGACCTGCCCGGTGTGTTCAACGTCGGTGGCGACGGCGTTCTGCTGCTGTCGCAGGCCATTCGGCGGGCGGGCAGGCTGAACCTGCCGGTGCCCAGTGCGGCCGTGCCCACGGTCGGCGGCTTCTTCCGGAGCGCCCGGCTCGTCGACTTCTCGCCCGACCAGATGAGGTTCCTCAACTGGGGGCGCGTGGTCGACACCACCCTGCTGAAGAAGGACTTCGGGTTCACGCCGCGGTGGACCACCCAGCAGGCGTTCGACGACTACGTGAGCGGCCGGGGCCTGAAGCCGCTCATCGACCCGGAGACGGTTGACGCCGCGGAACGGGGAATCCTCGACGCGGCCGCTCGTTTCCGCTGATCTTGCCTTGAGGAGATGAACGCAGTGGCAGGTGCACGCGTTATCCCGCTGCACGACCCGGAACGCGACGCCGCGCGCAGATCGCGCCACGTCGAGGTGGTCCCGGAGCCAGAGCAGCAGCAGTCCGCCACACCGGACTGGGAACGCAGGCTGACCGACCTGCTGTCGTTCGCGCGCAGGCGAATCGCGGGCGACTACGAGGTCGACGAGTTCGGCTTCGACCGCGACCTCACCGAGAACGTGCTGATGCCGCCGCTGAAGCCGTTGTACGAGAAGTGGTTCCGCGTCGAGACCATCGGGCTGAACAACGTCCCGTCGGCTGGTGGCGCGCTGATCGTGGCGAACCACTCCGGCACGGTTCCGCTCGACGCCCTGATGACGTCCTACGGCATCGCGTCCGAGCACCCGGCACAGCGCCACATGCGGATGCTGGGCGCGGACCTGGTCTTCCGCACGCCGGTGCTCGGCGCGCTGGCCCGCAAGTCCGGCCAGACCCTGGCGTGCAACCCGGACGCCGAACGGCTGTTGTCGTCCGGTGAGCTCGTCGGCGTGTGGCCGGAGGGCTTCAAGGGCATCGGCAAGCCGTTCAAGGACCGCTACAAGCTGCAGCGCTTCGGCCGCGGCGGCTTCGTGGCGGCGGCGCTGAAGACCGGCACGCCGATCATCCCGTGCTCGATCGTCGGGGCCGAGGAGATCTACCCGATGATCGGCGACATCAAGGCCCTGGCCCGGCTGCTCGGCTTCCCGTACTTCCCGGTGACGCCGTTCTTCCCGCTGTTCGGACCGCTCGGGGCGATCCCGCTGCCCTCGAAGTGGTACATCGAGTTCGGCGAGCCGATCCGCACCGACGTGTTCGGTGACGGCGCGGCGGACGACCCGATGCTCGTCTTCAACCTGACCGACCAGGTGCGGGAGACGATCCAGCAGACCCTGTACCGGCTGCTCACCCAGCGTCGGAACGTGTTCCTCGGCTGATCAGGTCCTGCACCTGGTCGTAGCTGAAGGACGCCGGGGCGGGTTCGCCGTCGCGCACTGCCTCGGCGGCCGCGACGGTGTGGCGGAGGGCTGCCCGGAACAGCAGTGATCCGGTGCTGACGCGTTTCACGCCGAGGTTCCCCAGTTCGGCCGGCGTGCGGTTCTGGGCCAGGACGTTGAGCGGGGCCAGCGGCGCGAGCCTCTCGATGCCGGCGGGCTCGGTGAGGCCCGCGACGAAGATGCCATCCGCGCCGGCGTCGACGTACCGGCGTGCCCGTTCCTCGGTCTCGTGCAGTGCGATGCCCTGCCAGTGCGTGTCGATGCGGGCGTTGAGGAACACCCCTGGCGCACGGTCTTTCACGGCCCTGATCAGCTTGGCCTGGTCCTGCGGTGCGGCCAGGCCGTGCGGGCGGCCGTCCTCCAGGTTCACGCCCGCCACGCCCAGGCCGCTGACGAGTTCGGCCACCTCCTCGGGACTCCTGCCGAAGCCCGACTCCAGGTCGACGGTCACCGGGCAGGGCAGCGTCGTGAGCAACCTGGCGAGCGCGATGGCCTGGTCGCCGGCCAGGCCCATGCCGTCCGGGAGGCCGTGGGCCGCCGCCACGCCGAGGCTCGTCGTGCCGATGGCGGTGAACCCCGCCGCGTGCAGCGCGACGGCGGAGGCGTAGTCCCAGGCGTTGGGGAGGACCAGCGGGTCTTCGCGGTGGTGCATCGCATGGAAGGCCATGTTCTTGGCGATCTTCGTGGCGAGGGTTCGGCCCGGACAGGCGTGCGGGCCGTGGCCGAACGGGTGCGCCGCGAGGCTGACCTCGATCGTGCCGGTCTCGGTGGCCCGCCGGGTGATCGGCACCGGCGGGGCCGGGTTTCCGCTGGTCAGGTGGTATGCGAGGGCGTTCGTGGCCGCCCAGGCCTGGACCAGCAGGCCGATCCTCGCCGCGGTCACCTCGTCGTGGCTTCGCGCCAGCCGCTCCACCGCCGCGTCCGCCTCGGCGGTCACGGGCTCGTGCGGCTGGTAGCAGGGGGCGATCCGGGCGATGTCGCCCATCGCACCGGGCAGCCCCAGTGCCGTGGCCAGCTCGTCGAGGGTGGTCGCGTCGACGCCGTCGAGGAGCCGGGTGGTCAGCGCACGCCTGCGGGTGTGTTCCTGGCCGTTGCTGAACCTGACCACGGACGACCTGAGCCAGGCCACGCCCGACCCGCCCGGTGGTACGGGTGGGACCGGGAGGCTCAGCAGCTCTTCGCTCATGCCGGACGACGTTAGGGGCTGCACGCTTCGGCGCCGGCCGAAGCGTCCGGGTCGCAGAATGGCGGGGTGGAAGCCCTCGCCCAGGTCGCCGGACTGCTCGCGGACAACACCCGTGCCGCGATCTGCGGCGCGCTGCTCGACGGACGGGCCTGGACCGTACGGGAACTGGCCGCGCACGCCGGAGTGGCCGCCTCCACCGCCAGCGAGCACCTCACGCGGTTGGTCGAGGGAGGGGTGCTGGTGGAGCATCGGCAGGGACGGCACAGGTACGTGGCGCTGGCCGGGCCGCACGTCGCCGAGTTGCTGGAGGCGATGGTGGCGTTCGCCGGGCCGCGGGTGGCGCCGCGTGGGCTGAGGGCGGCCGCGGTGTCGGAGGCGCTGGCCAGGGGACGGACCTGCTACGACCACCTCGCCGGCAAGCTCGGCATCGCGCTGAAGGCAGGGCTTCTCGAACTCGGAGTCGTCAGTGACGAGCTGGTGATCACCGAACCCGGGATGCTCTGGCTGAAGGAGCTCGGGTTCGAGCCCTCCAGGCGCCAGCTCGGCCGGGCCTGCCTGGACTGGACCGAACGCGTCCCCCACCTGGCCGGAGCCGCCGGAGCGTTCCTGTGCGAGGTGTTCTTCGAGCGCGGCTGGGTGCGCAGGATCGGCACGAGCCGCGCCGTGGTGCTGACTCCCGCGGGCGAGGAGGGCTGGAAGGAGCTCGGGCTTACTTGACCCGCCGGCGGTACGCCATGGTCGCGGCCACCGCGCCGGCCAGGGCGCCCGCGCCCAGGACCGAGGGGACGCCGATCTTCGCGGCCTTGCGGCCCGTGCGGAAGTCGCGGATCTCCCAGCCCTTGCGCCGCGAGACCTCGCGTAGCTGCGAGTCGGGGTTCACGGCGACGGCGGTGCCCACGACGGAGAGCATCGGGACGTCGTTCGACGAGTCGGAGTAGGCCGTGCAGCGGCGGAGGTCCAGGCCCTCCTTGGCCGCCAGCGAACGGACCGCCTGGGCCTTGGCCTTGCCGTGCAGGAGGTCGCCCACCAGGCGGCCCGTGTAGATGCCGTTCTCGGACTCCGAGACGGTGCCGAGCGCGCCGGTGAGGCCGAGGCGGCGGGCGATGATCTGCGCGAGCTCCACCGGCGTGGCGGTGACCAGCCAGACGCGCTGGCCCGCGTCCAGGTGCATCTGGGCCAGCGCCTGGGTGCCCTTCCAGATGCGGTCGGCCATCAGTTCGTCGTAGATCTCCTCGCCCAGCGAGACCAGCTCGGCGACGCTGCGGCCGGAGACGAAGGAGAGCGCCTGTTCGCGGGAGGCCTTGACGGACTCCGGGTCCTCGCGGCCGCCCACCCGGAACTTCAGCTGCTGCCAGACGAAGCCCGCGAGGTCGGAGGTGGAGAAGTACTTGCGGGCGGCCAGGCCCCTGGCGAAGTGGAAGATCGACGCGCCCATCATCATCGTGTTGTCCACGTCGAAGAAGGCGGCCGCGGTCAGGTCCGGTGGCACCGTGAGCGACGCTTCGAGCTCTGGCGCCATTGCGGCGGCCTGGATCGCCGCGTCTGCCGATGCCTCGCCGGCTAGTTCGGCCAGCCGGTCGCTCTCCACGTCACGCTTGCCTGCCATGTCACAAGCCTAGCGATCAGGTTCGTCGGAAACCGCCCGACTCAGCCGAAGCTGATGCCGGGCAGCAACGGCAGCGAGATGCTCGGGAGTGGCAGCGGGAGCGGGATCGTGATTTCCGGCTTGCCCGTGGACGGTGGGGTCGAGGTGCCCGGCTGCGCCGACGACGGGATCGCGGAGCCCAGCTGTTCCGACGCGGTGGGCGCGACCGAGGGGTCCGCCGAGCCGGACGGGACCGGCAGACCCGATCCGGTGGGCGGGACCGAGGACGGGACGCGGCTGGTGGAGGCCTCGGGTGCGACCGGAGTGCACTCGTTCCTGGCCGGGACCGGGCCGAGGGGGTCGGAGGAGCCGCTGGTCACGGCGCTGCAACCGGCGCGGGCGGCCAGGTCGTGGGCTCGCTGGGCGATGCTCGCGAGCAGCCACATCGTGGTGTCGGCGTGCGCGCCCGCGTCCTGCGGCAGGCGGGGGCGCAGGGTGCCGAGCTTCTCGTACTGGTCGAGCGCCCAGTCGCGCAGCGCCGGCAGGGCGGTCTCGTCGGTCGACGTGCCGTAGGTCGTGAGCTGGCGGGCGCCTTCGACGGCGTCGGCGTCGAGGTCGGCCAGGGCTGTGAGCTGGGCGGACGAGTCGGCGGTGCGGTCGGCCAGCGTCTCCATCTCGGTCACGCGGGACGCGGCGAACTCGAGGTGCTTGAGCGCACGGGACTCGTCGTCGAAGGTCAGGCCGAGCGAGGCGCCCTCGGTGGTGCGCTTGACGCCGTAGAGCGGGTCTCCCGGGAGCGCGTCACGGCTGAGCAGCACGCTCATGCCGGCGAGTGACAACAGCAGGCACAGGACCGCGGCCGCCGCGACCGCTAATCGCGCGCGCGCTCCCACCCGTCTTACCGACGAGAGCGCCAGCGGCTTCTCGGGCGGGGGCGCGGTCAGGACGCGCTGTTTCATCCGTTCGCGCGCCCCGGCGTCCGGGCCGACGTCCATCCGCCGGAGGAGCTCGACGATCGCGAGGTCCTCCGCGAGGTCGTCGTTGCCCACCGGTTGAGGGCCGCCTTCAACGGCACGGGCGAATCGCTCGTGCTCCGTCTGCCGCCACCGCGGTGTTCTTCCCTTGCCGTCCATCTCAGCCCGAGTAACGAAGTTGATCTGCTTTGGGTTACGCGTGTGCGATCGCGATCACCGCAGCCACGACGGGAGGATCTGTGCGAGCCGCCGGACGGCCCGGTGTTGCAACGCCTTCACGGCCCCCTCGTTGCGGTCCATGAGCTGCGCGACCTCGGACACCGACTTGCCCTCGATGAACCTCAGCACGATGCACTCGCGCTGGTCGTCACCTAGTTGTGAAACGCACCGGAGCAGCTCCGCGTTGGTCGCCTCGGTCATGACTTCCTGCTCGGGGCCGCTCGTCTCCTCGCGGTTGTCCTGGAGCTCGGCGGTCGTGACCTCGAGCCGGTACCGGCTGGACTTCACGTGGTCGAACACGATGTTGCGGGCGATCGTCACGAACCACGCCCCGACGTCGCGGCCCTGGTAGCTGACCGAACCGATGCTCCGCAGCGCGCGCAGGAACGTCTCGCTCGTCACGTCCTCGGCGAACGCGCGGTCGCCGCCCACCCGGAAGAGGACATAGCGGAAGACCATGTCGACGTACTTGTCGTACAGCACTCCGAACGCCTCGGTGTCACCCTGCTGGGCGGCCTTGACGAGCTGCCACGGCTCGTCGGCGGCGTTGTCGTGCTGACCTCCCGCCATGGTTCGGGTGGTCCTCATCGTGTTCGGTCGTGCCCGCGCGGTCATCGGCTGGCGGAACCTCCACAGAGTCGCCGTGGCGGCAGCATACGTGTTGTTACTCCGTAGTAGGTAGCGGATGGTTCTGGGGTGGAGACGCGCCAACCGCGGGTTCATGACGCTCGTCACGCGTGGAAGACTGCTCGCAGCGTCCAGTTGTTCATGAGGAGGCCATGTTGACTTCCGCTCGCAATGTCTCAGATCTGGTCCGTGCTTCGGCACAGCGGGGAGCCGGCCACGTCGCTCTGGTCGACGTAGCGAGCGGTAAGAGCCTCACGTGGGAGACCATCGACGGCGCGACCGATGCTTTCGCCCGCCATTTGGCCGATTCCGGTCTCGAACCCGGCGACCGGGTGGCGGTACGGCTGCCCACGAGCCCCGAGTTCGCCGTCGCGGTGTTCGGGATCCTGCGCGCGGGCGGTGTCGTGGTGCCCACCGGCCCCGGCAACCCGCCGCGCGAGCTCCAGCGCATCCTGGCCGACTCCGGTGCCACGTTCCTGATCGGCGACGGCGAGGGTTCCGACGCCCGGGTCCTGGACGTTCCGGACGTCCACGCCACCGGTGAGCCGGTCGAGGCCGTTCGCGGCGGCGAGGACCTGGCGGTGCTCGGCTACACCTCGGGCACCTCCGGCGTGCCGCGCGGCGCGATGCTGTCCCACCGCGCGTTGCTCGCGAACGTCGCGCAGTGCGCCGCGCTCCGCCCCGCACCGGTGACGGCGGGTGACAGGGTGCTGCTCGCACTGCCGTTGTTCCACGTCTACGGCCTCGGCCCCGGCCTGCTGCAGGTCGCGGGCGCCGGCGCCACGGCGGTCCTGCTGGAACGCTTCGACCCCGCCACCGCGCTGGACGTCATCGAGGAGCACCGCGTCACGACGATGGTCGGCGTGCCGCCCATGTACCGGGCGCTGCTCGCGCACCCCGTGGAGGTGCTGCGCGAGAAGCTCGCCACGGTCAGGCTGTTCACCTCCGGCGCGGCCCCGCTCCCGGCGGGCGTCATCGCGGAGATGCGCGACGCGCTCGGCATCCCGGTCTTCGAGGGTTATGGCCTGACCGAGACCGGCCCGGTACTGACGTCGACGCTGGTCGGCGGCGTGCCGAAGCCGGGTTCGGTCGGTCAGGCGCTGCCCGGAGTGGAGATCCGCCTGGTCGACACGGACGGCTCGGTGCTCGACATCGACGAGGACGAGCCGGGCACGGGCCTGGTCTCGGCGAAGGGCGACAACCTCTTCAGCGGCTACTGGCCCGACGGCACGCACGGCCCCGACTCCACCGGCTGGTTCCGCACCGGCGACGTCGGCTTCATCGACGCCGACGGCGACCTGCACCTGGTCGACCGCGCGGGCGACCTGATCATCGTGAACGGCTTCAACGTCTACCCGCACGAGGTGGAGCAGGTCGTCGGCGAGCTGCCGTCGGTGCTCGAGGCCGCCGCCGTCGGCGTGCCGGACGAGAAGACCGGCGAGTCGGTGAAGGTCGTCCTCGTGCTGCACGACGGGCAGCAGCTCACCTCCGACGAGGTCGTGGCCCACTGCGCCGCCCGCCTGGCCAAGTTCAAGGTGCCGACGTCGGTGGAGTTCGCCCCGGCCCTGCCGCACTCGCCGACCGGCAAGCTCGCGCGCGCCGTCCTGCGCAAGCCGCTGGGAGCATGAGGTCATGACCCACCACGTGACGTTGCTGAGCCGGGTGTCGTGCCACGCCTGCGAGGAGGCGGCGGTCGAGATCGAACGGATCTGCGCGGACCTCGGCGCGACCTGGTCCGTCGAGGACGTCGACAGCGATCCCGAGCTGCGGGCCGAGTACGGCGACCGGGTGCCGGTGTTCCTGGTGGACGGGGCCGAGCACGGCTACTGGAAGGTGGAGGAGGACCGCCTGCGGGCGGCTCTCGCCTGATCACCGGTGCCCAGCCCGACCCGGCTGCGAGGTTGATGAGGGGAGCTTTCATGAACCTCAGGTTGATGAAAGCTCCCCTCATCAACCTTGTCGCGGCGGAGGTGCGGTGATTACCGGGGCCTTACGGCTCGGGCGAACCAGGGACGGGCGGGTGTCGAATGGAAGGCATGAAGCCCGCCAAAGCCGCGTTCACCGGACTCCTCGCGCTCGTCGCCGCCCTGGCGGCAGGGCACCTGGTGGCGGCCTTCGTGGGCCTGAGCGCCTCCCCGTACCTCGCGGTGGGCAACGCCGCGATCGACCTCACGCCGTCGTGGCTGAAGGACTTCGCGATCGCCACCTTCGGCACCGCCGACAAGCTCGTGCTGCTCACCGGCATGGCCGTGGTCCTGGCGGGCATCGGCGTCGCGGCGGGCCTGGCGAGCAGGACCAACCCGGGGCCGGGGTCGCTGGTGGCCGTCCTGCTCGGGTTCGTGGGCGTGGTGGCGGTCGTGACCAGGCCGGACGTCGGCCAGCTCGCCGTCCTCGCGCCGGTGGCCAGCACGGCCGCGGGCGTTTACGTGTTCCGCTACCTGCACAAGGAGTCGCAGCGGAGCGAGTCCAGGCGCGGGTTCCTGATCACCGCGGGACTGGCCGTCACGGCGGGCGTCGTCGGCCAGGTCTTCGGCAGCCGCACGGACGTCGAGGGCTCCCGCAGGGCCATCGGTGACCTCACGCCGAAGACCAAGGCCCCGGAGATCCCGGCCGGCGCCGACTTCGTCAGGGACGGCACCCCGAGTTTCATCACCAGCGCCGACGACTTCTACCGGATCGACACGGCGCTGAGCGTGCCGCGCCTCCGGGCCGAGGAGTGGGCGTTGCGGGTGCACGGCATGGTCGACCGGCCGATGGTGCTGACGTTCGACGAGATCCGGAACAGGGACGACCTCGTCGAGGAGACCGTCACCCTGACCTGCGTGTCCAACGAGATCGGCGGCCCGTACATCTCCACGGCGAACTTCATCGGCGTCCGCATCGGCGACGTGCTCAGGGAAGCCGGCGTGCAGGCCGGTGCGGACCAGCTGTTCAGCACCAGCGACGACGGGTTCACGGCGGGCAGCCCGCTCGACTACGTCCTCGAACGCGGGCTGATCGCGATCGGGATGAACGGCCAGCCCCTGCCCGCCGAGCACGGGTTCCCCGCACGCCTCGTGGTGCCGGGGCTCTACGGCTACGTCTCCGCGACCAAGTGGGTCACCGATCTCGACGTCACCACGTTCGCCAAGGAGCAGGGTTACTGGATTCCGCGCGGCTGGGCGACGAGGGCGCCGATCAAGACGTCCTCGCGGATCGACCGGCCCAGGCGCATGGGCAAGCTCCAGGGCAGGGCGGTCATCGCCGGAACGGCGTGGGCGCAGCCCAGGGGCGTCGCCAGGGTCGAGGTCAGGGTGGACGGCGGGCCGTGGCGGGACGCCGAGCTCGGGGCCGACGTCAGCGACACCACCTGGCGGATGTGGCGGGTGGAGATGGACCTCGCGACGGGCAGTCACACGGTCGAGTGCCGGGCCACCGACAAGTCCGGGTACACGCAGGACCAGGCACGCCTCGACCCCGTTCCCGACGGTGCGACGGGATGGCATTCGGTCACCTTCACCGTCGAGTAGGCGCTCACCCCGTAGTGATCATGAACCGACGAAGTGCTGGTCACGCCCTGTGACGGGCGCTGTGACGGCCTGGCACCGACTTTGTGCATGCGTTCACAAGCGGTACGGTGTGTTCATCACCAGCGCCGCGGGGTTCCTGCGGTGAAGCACACCCGGAGGTCGGAGAGCGTGGCATCACAGCGGGGCGAAGGTGAGACGACCACCACCCCTGCGGAGCCTGCCGACTCCGAGCGCGCCCGTGCGATTCCCGAGGCGGCCGTGGCCCGGCTCGCCGTGTACCTCCGCGTGCTGTCCGGCATGGCCGAGAGCGGCGTGACGGCGGTCTCCAGCGAGGAACTGAGCCAGGCGGCCGGAGTCAATGCGGCGAAGCTCCGCAAGGACCTGAGCTACATCGGCAGCTACGGCACGAGGGGCGTCGGGTACGACGTCGAGGTCCTCGTGAGCCACATCGAGCGCATCCTCGGGCTCACCCGCAACCACTCCGTGGCCGTCGTCGGCATCGGTAACCTTGGTCACGCTCTCGCCAACTACGGCGGGTTCCCCGGTCGCGGGTTCCCGGTCACCGCCCTCTTCGACGTGGACGCCGATCTCATCGGAATCCCTGTTGGGGGCATTCCCGTCAACCACATCGACGAGATCACCGCGATCTGCCTCGAGCGCGAGGTGTCGATCGGCGTCATCGCGACGCCGCCGCCCGCCGCTCAGTCGGTTTGCGATCGTTTGGTATCTGCGGGCGTCCAGTGCATTCTGAACTTTGCACCAGTTGTCCTTCAGGTTCCAGACAACGTCGAGGTGCGCAAGGTTGACTTGGCGGTCGAGATGCAGATCCTGTCGTTCCACGTCGCTCGACGTGCGGACGAGGCAGTGCACAACGCGAACGGCGGCGTCTCGGTCGGCAACAACGGACTCGGTGTGGACGGGATGGTGATTCGCCCGTGAGCGTGAGCCAGACGGCTCCGGCAGACGTGGTGAGTGTATGAGTGTGCTCGTAGTCGGTCTGTCGCACCGCACCGCCCCAGTCCCGGTCCTGGAACGCGTCACCGTGGCCGAGCCGGACCTGTCCAAGGTCCTCGGCCAGCTCCTCGCCGCCCCCAGCGTCTCCGAGGCGATGGTCCTGTCGACCTGCAACCGGGTCGAGGTCTACGCCGTCGTCGAGTCGTTCCACGGCGGCATGTCCGAGGTCGTCGAGGTCCTCGCGCAGCACGCCCAGGTCGACCCGCAGTCGCTCTACGAGCACTTTTACGTGCATTACGCCGCCGCTGCCGTCGAGCACCTGTTCTCCGTCGCGGCGGGCCTCGACTCGATGGTCGTCGGCGAGTCTCAGATCCTCGGCCAGCTGCGCGGTGCGTACGCGGCGGCGGACGAGGCGGGCACCGTCGGCAGGACCGTCCACGAGCTCATCCAGAACGCGCTGCGCGTCGGCAAGCGCGTGCACACCGAGACCGGCATCGACCACGCGGGCGCGTCGGTCGTGTCCGAGGCCCTCGGTGACGCCGAGACCGAGCTGGGCACCCTCGTCGGCAAGCGCGCGCTGCTCGTCGGCGCGGGCGCCATGGGTGGCCTGGCCGCCGCGCACCTGCGCCGGGCCGGCGTCGGCGAGGTCGTCATCGCGAACCGGACGCAGGCCAACGGTGTGCGTCTCGCCACGTCGCTGAAGGCCGAGGGCGTCCCCGCGACGGCCGTCGACCTCACCGCGCTGGCCGTGGAGATCGATCTCGCGGACATCGTCTTCGCGTGCACCGGGTCGGTCGACACGGTCGTGCACGCGGACATGATCGGCAAGCGTTCGCGGCCGCTGGTCGTGTGCGACCTGGGCCTGCCCAAGGACGTCGACCCGGCGGCGGCCGTGCTGCCGAACGTTCGTGTGGTGGACCTGGAAACGCTGCAGCGGCGCCTCTCGGACGCTCCCGCCGGCCAGGACGCCCGGCTCGCGGCCCAGCTGGTCGCCGGCGAGGTGAAGGCCTACCTCGCGGGCCAGCGCTCCGCCGAGGTCACGCCGACCGTCACGGCCCTGCGCAAGCGGGCCGCCGAGGTGGTCGACGCCGAACTGCTCCGTCTCGATTCGCGACTTCCCGAACTGGACGCCGCGACACGCGGTGAATTGGCCAAGACGGTGCGCCGCGTTGTAGACAAGCTCCTGCACACGCCGACCGTCAGGGTGAAGGAGCTCGCCTCCGCCCCTGGTGGTACCGGCTACGCGGAGGCTCTCCGCGAACTGTTCGGGCTCGACCCCCAGACACCTGGGGTCGTCAGTCAGACCAAGTCTTCAGTGGATGGTGAAACGCGGTGACCCGCACCCTACGGATGGGTACCCGAGGCAGCGCACTGGCGCTCGCGCAGACGGGAACCGTCGCCGAGGCGCTCAGGGCTGCCGGCGCACAGGTCGAGATCGTCGTCATCAAGACGCCGGGTGACCTGTCCGACGCGCCCATCGCCCAGATCGGCATCGGCGTGTTCACGTCCGCGCTGCGCGACGCGCTCGCGAACGGTGAGATCGACATCGCCGTCCACTCCTACAAGGACCTCCCTACCGCGCCGGACCCACGTCTGGTGCTCGCGGCGGTGCCACAGCGTGAGGACCCGCGCGACGCGCTCGTGGCGCGCGACGGCCTCACGCTCGGCGAGCTGCCGCCGGGGTCCACCGTGGGCACCGGCTCCCCGCGCCGCGCGGCTCAGCTGGAGGCCCTCGGCCTCGGGCTGAACATCGTCGGGCTGCGCGGCAACGTGGACACCCGCATCGGCAAGGTCCGCAGTGGCGAGCTCGACGCCGTGGTGCTGGCCCGTGCCGGCATCTCGCGCCTCGGTCGCGCTGCCGAGATCACCGAGACGCTGGAGCCCATCCAGATGCTTCCCGCGCCCGCGCAGGGTGCGTTGGCAGTCGAGTGCCGGGTCGACGACGTCGACGCCGAGCACCTGATCCAGTCGACGCTGGACGATTCGGCCAGCCGGGCCGCTGTGACCGCTGAGCGCGCCATGCTGGCCGCGCTCGAAGCGGGTTGCAGCGCGCCGGTCGGCGCGCTGGCCGATGTGGTGGAAGACCTCGATGACGACGGGAAGGTCGTGTACCGACTCTCCCTGCGCGGGGTCGCTGCGACGCCGGAGAACGATCTCCTCCGGGCGTCCGCCACCGGTGACTTGACCGAAGCTGAGGGACTCGGCCGGGCGCTGGCCGCCGAGTTGCTCGACCTCGGGGCCGCGGTTCTCAGCGGTCCAGAGGCGTAATCGATGGGGAGTGCCCTGATGACCCGCGCACGCAAGACCCCCGGACGCATCGCCTTCGTGGGCTCCGGCCCCGGCGACACCGGGCTGCTCACGGTCCGGGCCCACGACTTGCTCACCAGGGCTGAACTCGTGGTCACCGACCCGGACGTCCCCGCGGACGTCCTCGCGACCGTGGCCGAGGGAGTCGAGGTCCGCCCCGCTGTAGGCGAGTCCGCCGACGTGGCCAAGGACCTGGTGAACGAGGCGCGCAACGGATCCACCGTCGTCCGCCTCGTCGCGGGCGACCCGCTGACGCTCGACTCGGTCGTGAAGGAAGCGCAGGCCGTCGCGAAGTCGACGATCCCGTTCGACGTCGTACCCGGCGTGCCCTCGGGCACCGCGGTCCCGGCCTACGCCGGTGTCGCGCTCGGTGGCGTGCACACCGAGGTCGACGTGCGCGCGGTGACGGACTGGGCGGGCCTCGCCGCCGCGCCCGGCACGCTCGTGCTGCACGCGACCGGTTCGCACCTGGCCGAGGCCGCGTCGAACCTGGTCGAGAACGGCCTCGCGCCGCAGACCCCGGTCGCCGTGACCGCCGAGGGCACGGGCTTCCAGCAGCGCACCATCGACACCACGCTGGCCGCCGTCGCGGCCGACGCCGGTGAGATGGGCGGCCCGCTGGTCGTCACGGTCGGCGCCGCCGCCGCGGCACGCTCGAAGCTCTCCTGGTGGGAGTCGCGGGCGCTGTACGGCTGGCGAGTGCTGGTCCCGCGGACCAAGGAGCAGGCCGGCGCGATGTCCGAGCGCCTGCACTCGCACGGCGCGGTCGCCGTCGAGGTGCCGACGATCTCGGTCGAGCCGCCCCGCAGCCCCGCGCAGATGGAGCGCTCGGTCAAGGGTCTCGTCGACGGCCGCTACCAGTGGGTCGTCTTCACCTCGACCAACGCCGTCCGCGCGGTGTGGGAGAAGTTCCGCGAGTTCGGCCTGGACGCCCGCGCGTTCTCCGGCGTGAAGATCGCCTGCGTCGGCGAGGCCACGGCCGCGAAGGTGCGCTCGTTCGGCATCATCCCGGAGCTCGTGCCGTCCGGCGAGCAGTCGTCCGAGGGTCTCCTCAACGACTTCCCGCCCTACGACGACATCCTGGACCCGGTCGACCGCGTGCTGCTGCCGCGGGCCGACATCGCCACCGAGACGCTGGCCGCCGGCCTGCGCGAACGTGGCTGGGAGATCGACGACGTGACGGCGTACCGCACCGTGCGGGCGGCCCCGCCGCCCGCCGACACCCGCGAGATGATCAAGTCCGGCGGCTTCGACGCGGTGTGCTTCACCTCGTCGTCGACCGTGCGGAACCTGGTCGGCATCGCGGGCAAGCCGCACGCCCGCACGCTCGTCGCGTGCATCGGCCCGCAGACCGCCGAGACGGCGCGGGAGTTCGGCCTCCGGGTCGACGTGCAGCCCGAGGAGGCGAACGTGCCCGCGCTGGTCGACGCGCTGGCCGCGCACGCCGCCCGGTTGCGCGCCGAGGGAGCGCTGCCCCCTCCGCGCAAGACCAAGCGTTTGCGGCGTTCATAGGCCGCGCCTCCGGCGCGGCGGCGATTTCGCCGGGAAGTTGGTCATCCGGCCGACTCGTTTTTCGTGATTTGGGCTTCGCCGAAATCACGAAAAGCGGGTGACCGGATGACCAACGCGAAATCGCGAACCCGGTGAGAGCCGACCAAGAGGCCGGCCCTCTGGAAAGCTCCACAGGGAGTCTGGAGATGTACCCACTTCACCGGCCCCGGCGTCTGCGTACGACGCCCGCCATGCGCCGCCTCGTGTCCGAGACCGAGGTGCGCCCGAGGCAGCTCGTGCTGCCGATGTTCGTCAAGGAAGGCCTGGCCGCGCCCGCCGAGATCGGCAGCATGCCGGGCGTCCTGCAGCACACCCGTGACTCGTTGCGGAAGGCCGCGGTCGAGGCCGTGCAGGCGGGCGTCGGCGGCATCATGCTGTTCGGCGTCCCGGCCGAGCGCGACGCCGTCGGTTCCGCGGGCACCGACCCGGACGGCATCCTCAACGCCGCACTGGGCGACCTGCGCGCGGAACTCGGTGACAGCACCGTCCTCATGTCGGACTGCTGCCTCGACGAGTTCACCGACCACGGCCACTGCGGCGTGCTCGCCGCCGACGGCACGGTCGACAACGACGCGACGCTGGAGGCCTACGGCGAACTGGCCGTGGCGCAGGCCCGCGCCGGTGCTCACGTCGTCGGCCCCAGCGGCATGATGGACGGCCAGGTCACCTTCATCCGCAACGCCCTGGACGCCGCGGGCTTCGCGGACACCGGCATCCTCGCCTACGCCGTCAAGTACGCGTCGGCGTTCTACGGCCCGTTCCGCGACGCGGTCGAGTCGCAGCTCGCGGGTGACCGCAAGACCTACCAGCAGGACCCGGCGAACGCCCGTGAGGCGATCCGCGAGGTGCAGCTGGACCTCGCCGAGGGCGCGGACATGGTCATGGTCAAGCCGGCGCTGCTGTACCTCGACGTGCTGCGGTCCGTCGCCGAGATCTCGGACGTTCCCGTTGCGGCGTACCAGATCTCCGGTGAGTACGCGATGATCGAGGCCGCCGCCGCGAACGGCTGGATCGACCGCGAGCGCTCGATCCTCGAGTCGCTCACGTCCATCCGCCGGGCCGGCGCGGACATCGTCCTGACGTACTGGGCAGCGGAAGCCGCTCGGTGGCTCGACCGGTAGCTCCCGCCGCCCCCGTCCCGAAGCTGATCGACGTCGCGCGCTGGTTGTGGATCGCCGGCGCGTGCGTCGGGATGCTGCGTTTTCTGGTGGAGCTCTTCGACCGTGAGGCTCTCGTGGCGCAGGCACGCCGCCAGAACCCGGCGCTGGGCCAGGACCAGATCGACGCGGGCGTCAACGGCGGAGTCCTCTTCGGACTGCTGATCGTCGTCGTGATCCTCCTCGCGTACACGCGGCTGGCGAACACGATGGCGCGCGGCCGCAACTGGGCGCGGATCGTGCTGACGGTCCTGGGCGGCGCGTCCGTCGCGTTCGGACTGTTCCGGCTGGGCGCGTGGGGCAGCGGGGTCGCGGCGGGGCTCGGGGTCCAGATGCGGCCGGTCGACCTCGCCGTCACGGTCGTCACCACGGCGCTGGAGGCGACCGCGATCGTGCTGATGTACCGGGTGTCGTCGCACTTCAGGAAACACGTCACGGTGGACAGCGCTCTCCCGCGGTCCTAGGTTTCGAGCGTGAAGTTTCTGAAGGAATCGGGCCCTCCCGGCACCATCACCATCGGCTACTGGCTGGTGGTCGCCGGCTCGGCGCTCGGCGTGCTGGCCGCGTTGTTCGTGCTGCTCAACAAGCAGGCGCTGGTCGACGCCGCCCTCCAGGGCAACAAGGACCCGAAGATCACGCCGGACATGGTCGCCTCGACGGTCAACGGCCTGGTGATCGTCTCGCTGGTGGTCACCGCCGTGGTCGCCGGGCTCGCGGTGTGGCTCGCGGGCAAGGTCAGGGGCGGACTGAAGAAGAGCCGCACCGGGTTGATGATCACCCTGCTGATCGGCCTGTTCTTCCAGATGATCACGAACACCCTGGGCATCGTGACGATGCTGATCGCCATCTCCGGTCTGGTGCTGTTCTACTTCCGGCAGTCGACCGAGTACCTGGCCGAGCGCGAGCAGCTGTCGTGAACGACGCACCCCTGCCGGTCCGCATCGCGGTCGGCCTCTGGCTCGCGCTCGCCGTCTTCGTACTGTTCACCACCGCCGGGCTGTGGTTCGAGCGCGGTGCGGTGCAGGAGCTGACCGGGTGGACGTCCGCCGAGGCCACGAGCTTCCTGGCGACGCTGACGGTGGCCGCGCTGATCTTCGTGGCGGCCTACGCCTGGCTCACGCGGCTGTTGCTGAAGCGCAGGGGCTGGGCACGGGTCGCGCTGTCGATCGTCTCGATCGTCCACATGATCTGGATCCTGTTCGTCGGGGTCACCCCGGCGAACCTGGTCACACTGCTGCTCATCTCCGTCGCAATCGTCTTCACGTGGCAGGCGCGTACGGCAAAGTGGCTGGCGGAGGTGCGTGAGCAGTGACCGACCCGCAGAACCCGAACCCCTGGCAGCACAACCCGGACACCCCGCAGCCGCGGCCCGGCTACGACGGGGCGTCGTTCGGGACGTACGAGGTGACCGCGGTGAACAACATGGCTCTGCCGATGCCGTCGGCACCCCAGCCGGCGCCGCCTCTCGACCACGCCGGCTGGCAGAACCCGGCCGGTGCGTACCCGGTGATGCCCGAGTCCGGCGGGCAGTACCAGGTGAGCCACGTCGGCCAGGCGAGCTTCTCGATGGCACCGCTCTCACCCGTGCTGCCCCACGAGCTCCCGCCGGGGCGGCCGGCCACGGTCACCGCCGCGATGTGGATCTGGGTCGCGGCCGCGGTGCTCTCGGTCGCGGTGCTGCCGGTGCTGCTCCTCGGCAACGCCGACTTCTTCCTCACCCAGGACGGCGGGGTCGTCACCGAACAGGAACGCCAGGCGGAGGAGTTCGGCGTGCGGGCCCTGGCGCTGATCTTCGGGTTCGCGATGCTCGTGGCCGCCGCGCCGTACGTCGCGTTCGCGGTCGTGCTGCGCAACGGCCAGAACTGGGCGCGGATCCTGCTCACGGTCCTCGGCGTGCTCGGGTTCCTGGCGATGATGGGGATCACGTTCATCGCGCTGGGAACACAGGTGTGGCAACCGAGTGTGACCATCAGCATCCTCGTGATGGGCCTCACCGTCGCCGCCGTCGTGCTGCAGTTCCTGCCGGCCTCGAACAAGTACGTCCGGTAGTGCTCTACCGGGAGTCCGGCAGCAGCTGGTGGCCGCTGCTGTGGGGACCGGCGTTCGCGGTCGCCGGGTACCTCGTAGAGCTCATCACCGGGCCCGCGTCCGTGGTGCTGTGGACCATCGTGGGACTCGGGCTGACCCTCGGCGCGGTCTTGTGGGTCTACGGGCGGGTGAAAACCGGCAGCGTCGTGCTGACGGCCGACGAGGCCCAGTTCGGGCGGGAGACGCTGCCGATCGCGATGATCGAGGCCTGCTCCGACGTCGGCGCGCCCGCCGGTGCTCGGGTGCTCGGCGGCGGCTGGACGGTGCCCAAGGGGACGGTCGCGGTGCCGTTGCGGCTGGTCGGCGGCACGGTGGTGCTGGGATGGGCGCGCGATCCGGAAGCCTTGCTCGCGGCGCTGCGGCGGGTCGTGAGAAGGTGAGCGACGTGACAGAGGCTGTGACCGAGCCGGAGACCGTCGTGGAAGAGTCCGAAGAGGCCTCACCCGCCGGCCCTGGCCTGCACCAGCCCTGGCGGTGGTTCGTCGCCGCCGGCGAGGCCGTCGCGATCGTCCTGCTGGTCGTCGCCGCCGTGTGGTGCTGGAACCGCGGCGTCGTGCCGCTCGCGTACCCGATGGAGGGACACGAGACGCTGACGTCCACGCGCTACCACGGCAACTGGCTGGGCACCGCCGCCGGCGCGGTCACGCTGGCCGTGGTCCTCGGTCTCGACGCGGTGCGGCAGGTCCTGCTGGCCGTGCGCACCCGGCCGCAGAATGCCGCCGGCCCCGACATGTGAGACTGGGGTACGTGACTGCGAGTCGATCCCAGGCCCTGTTCGAGCGCGCGTCGACGCTGACCCCCGGCGGGGTCAACTCTCCGGTGCGGGCGTTCCACTCCGTCGGCGGCACCCCGCGCTTCATGGTGCGCGGCGAGGGTCCGCACCTGTGGGACGCGGACGGCAACCGGTACGTCGACCTGGTGTCGTCGTGGGGGCCGATGATCCTCGGGCACGCCCACCCGACCGTGGTCGAGGCGGTCCAGAAGGCGGCGTCGTCCGGCCTGTCGTTCGGCACGCCCACCGAGGGTGAGATCGACCTCGCCGCCGAGATCATCGACCGCGTCGAGCCGGTCCGCCAGGTCCGCCTGGTCAACTCGGGCACCGAGGCCACGATGAGCGCGATCCGCCTCGCGCGCGGCTTCACCGAGCGACGCAAGGTCATCAAGTTCGCCGGCTGCTACCACGGTCACGTCGACGCGCTGCTGGCCCAGGCCGGCTCCGGCGTCGCGACCCTGGGCCTGCCGAGCTCGCCCGGCGTCACGGGCGCGCAGGCCGAGGACACGATCGTGCTGCCGTACAACGACATCGAGGCCGTGCGGGCGGCGTTCGCGGAGAACCCCGGCGAGATCGCCTGCGTGATCACCGAGGCCGCGGCGGGCAACATGGGCGCGGTCGCGCCCGGCGCCGACTTCAACGCGGGCCTGCGCGAGCTCTGCGACGCCGACGGCGCGTTGCTGATCATGGACGAGGTCATGACGGGCTTCCGCGTCTCGCGCGCCGGCTGGTACGGCCTGGAGCGCGTGAAGGGCGACCTCTACACGTTCGGCAAGGTCATGTCCGGTGGCCTGCCCGCGGCGGCGTTCGGCGGCCGCGCGGACGTCATGGCGCGCCTGGCCCCGTCCGGCCCGGTCTACCAGGCGGGAACGCTGTCCGGTAACCCCGTCGCCGTCGCCGCCGGCCTGGCCACGTTGCGCGCGGCCGACGACGAGGTCTACACGGCCCTGAACCGCAACGCCACGCGCCTCGGCGCGCTGTTCACCGCCTCGCTGACCGAGGCCGGTGTCGAGCACCGCGTGCAGTTCGCCGGGAACCTGGTGAGCGTGTTCTTCGGTTCTTCCGAGGTGAAGGACTACGCGGGCGCGCAGGCGTGTGAGACGTGGCGCTTCCCGCCGTTCTTCCACGCTCTGCTGGAACGAGGCGTCTACGCCCCGCCGTCGGCGTTCGAGGCATGGTTCGTGAACGCCGCCATGGGCGAAGAGGAGTTCGCCGTGATCGCCGACGCGCTGCCGCACGCGGCCCGTGCCGCCAAGGAGGCCCGCAAGTGACCCGCACCGTCGTCCATCTGCTCCGCCACGGTGAGGTGCACAACCCGACGGGCATCCTGTACGGCCGGATCCCCGGCTTCAAGCTGTCCGAGCGCGGCCAGAAGCAGGCGCTGACCGTCGCCGAGCACCTGGCGGACCACGACATCGCGCACGTCGTCGCGTCGCCTTTGGACCGTGCACAGCAGACGGCCGCGCCCGTCGCCGACTCGCACCGCCTGGAGCTCGCGACCGACGAGCGGCTGATCGAGGCCGACAACCAGTTCGAGGGGCTGAAGGTCTCGGTCGGCGACGGTGCCCTGCGCTCGCCGCAGCACTGGTCGAAGCTCGTGAACCCGTTCCGGCCCTCGTGGGGTGAGCCGTACCTCGAGATCGCCCACCGGATGCTGGGCGCGGTGCAGAAGGCTCGTGCCGCCGCCGAGGGGCACGAGGCCGTCTGCGTGTCGCACCAGCTGCCGATCTGGACCGTGCGCCGGTTCCTGGAGGGCAAGCGGATGTGGCACGACCCGCGCCGTCGTGAGTGCTCGCTGGCCTCGCTGACGTCGTTGATCTTCGAGGGTGAGCAGCTGGTGCGGATCTCCTACACGGAGCCGGTCGGCGCGACGAACCCGCGGGTGACCGGCGCATGAAGCGGTTCTTGGTCCTGCTGCTGTTGCTCGCCGGCTGCACCACCGGCAAGGACGCCGCGCAGATCGGTGCCGGTGACTTCTACCTGGTCGCACCGGGTGGGCAGGTCAAGATCCGGTACGCGCCCGCGGAACGCAAGGAGCTCAAGGGCCTCGAGGGCGAGTCCCTGATGGAGGACGGGAAGACCGTCCGGCTCTCCGACTACGCGGGCAAGCCCGTCGTGATCAACGTCTGGGGCGCGTGGTGCGGTCCGTGCCGCACCGAGGCCCCGGAGATGCAGAAGGTCTTCGACGCCGGGACCCAGGTGCTCGGCGTGGACGTCAAGGAGACGTCCAAGGAGCACCCGCAGGACTTCATGCGGAGCCGGTCGCTGACCTACCCGTCCATCTACGACGCCTCGTCGCGCAGCTTCATCAACGTGTTCAAGGGGATTCCGGCCAACACGGTGCCGTCGACGTTCATCGTGGACAAGAACCACAAGGTGGCGGCGGTGTTCCTGGTGCCCGTGCTGGCCTCCGACCTGCAACCGGTGCTGGACGACCTGGCCAAGGAATGACGAAGCCGTCCGCGGTCACGGCGCGGGCGGCGCCGTGGTGTCCAACGACGGGATCTTGGCCTTGAAGGCCTTGATCATGGCGTCCCTGCCGATCGAGTTGAACTCCTTGCCGAGGGTGCGCATGATCGAGTTCGTGGTGGGCCGGTAGAGGCCGTACTTGTAGTAGCGCGCGCCCTCGACCGGTGCGATCACGCCGCCGTCCGGGGAGGGCTGGCCCAGGTACTCGCCCCACTTCGCGCCGGTCGGGTCCTTGGTCACGTTGATCTCGCGCGGCTCGGTGCCGGTGTAGGTCTCGTAGGGGTAGTCGTACTCGTCGGCCAGGCCGCCGATCGAGTGGCCGAGTTCGTGGATCGCGATCTGGCCCGCCTGGGCGTTCGAGCCGGCGGCGGTGGCCACCGAACCGCCCGCGCCGCCGTACTTCGTGGTGTTGCCGAGGGCGATCACCTGGTCGGCCTGCGGGGCCAGTGCCGCGAACTCCTTGGCCCTGGTCTCGTTGACGCACAGCAGGCGTTCGGTGTTGGCGTCCCGGCCCTGGCACCAGAAACCCATGTCCAGCGCGGTGTCCTTGAGCACGCCCTTGGTCGGGTCGTGGTCCACACCGGACTCGGTGGAGACGACGTCGACCTGCCAGACGTTGAAGTAGGCCTTGTAGGTGGCGAACGGCTCGACGGCCGAGAGCTCCTCCCACTTGCTCTTCACGTTGGCGGTGTAGGTCGCCAGGTCGTCGGTCGTGTAGCCGTCGCCGACGAAAACGAGGTCGAAGGCATCGGACGGGTCGCGGTCACCGAAGACCCTGGTCACCTCGGCCGCGGCCAGGGCACGCACGTCCGCCGACTTCTCGGCCGGTGCCTTCGGCGTGAGGGCCTGCGTGATGGAGCCGTCCTCGTGGAAGACCTCGCGCCATTCCATGGCCGGTGCGGCGCCACCGGCCGGTACCTGCGCGAACAGAGCCAACGCGGTGACGGTGAGCGCCGGGAGGACCAGCCGGGAACGATGCATGTGTTGACGCTAAGCAACCGTGATGTCACCCACAAGCTGCAATCGTCGGTACTTCCGGCTCAGTCCCGGCTGACGCTAAAAGGGACACCGGTGGTCACGTGATCCGGGCAACTACCTACCCTGAGGTGTGTGAACCCCACCGATCTGGCGATCTCCGGGCCGTTGCTGCTGGCCACCGGGGTCGCTCTGCTCGCCGGGTTCATCTCCTTCGCCTCACCCTGCGTGGTCCCCCTCGTTCCCGGTTACCTCGCCTACCTGGCCGGACTGGTCGGTGCCGAGGCGCCGCGGGTCGAGGCGAACGAGCCCGCGAAGGCCGGTCGGCTGCGGGTCGCAGGGGCTTCGCTGCTGTTCGTCGCCGGGTTCACCGTCGTCTTCGTGCTGGCCTCGATGACCATCCTCGGCGCCACGGACGCGTTGCTGCTCAACGCCGATCTGTTCCAGCGCATCGGCGGCGTCGTCACCATACTGATGGGACTGGTGTTCATCGGTCTCGTTCCGGCGCTGCAGAAGGACGTCCGGTTCCACACCAGGCCCAGGACGGGGCTCATCGGGGCGCCGCTGCTGGGCGCGGTGTTCGCACTCGGGTGGACGCCGTGCCTCGGCCCGACCCTGGCGGGCGTGCTCGCCGTCGCCCGCAGCACCGAGGTCGGGTCGTCGACGGTGCGCGGGGCCGTGCTGGTCCTGGCCTACTGCCTGGGGCTCGGACTGCCGTTCGTGGTGCTCGCGCTCGGGGCGCGGTGGGCGCTGGGCGTGACGAAGTGGCTGCGCACGCACGCGCGGCAGGTCCAGATCTTCGGCGGCGTGCTTTTGATCCTGGTCGGGATCGCGCTGGTCACCGGGCTGTGGGCCGAGTTCGTCGGGTGGCTGCGCTACTCGTTCGTCGACGTCGTGGAGTTGCCGCTCTAGTGATCGCCTTCCTGCGCAACACGTGGCGCGGCCTCACCTCGATGAGGACCGCGCTGACCTTGCTGTTCCTGCTCGCGCTCGCGGCGATGCCCGGCGCGTTGCTGCCGCAGCTGTCGTTGAACGCGGCCAAGGTCGACGAGTACATCGCCCAGCACGGCTGGTGGGGCGAGCTGCTGCTCGAACTCGGCTTCTTCGAGGTCTACGCCACGCCGTGGTTCGCCGCGATCTACCTGCTGCTGTTCACGTCCCTCGTCGGGTGCCTGCTGCCCCGCACCTGGGAGTACTTCAAGCAGATGCGCGCGAAGCCGGTGCTGACGCCGCGCAACCTCTCACGCATGCCGCACCACGCCCAGGCTGAGCTCGACGTGACGGCGGACGAGGCCGTCGAGCGGGCGCGGACGACCCTGCGCGGCTGGCGGACGGACACCGGTGAGGGCACGGTCAGCGCCGAGCGCGGGTTCCTGCGCGAGACCGGCAACCTGGTCTTCCACTTCGCGTTGCTGGGCCTGCTGGTGTCGTTCGCGCTGGGCAAGATGTTCAGCTACGAGGGCCAGGTCATCGTCCAGGCCAACGGCGGCCAGTTCTGCAACGGCGGCATCTTCAACTACGACTCGTTCCGGCCGGGGCTGCAGGTCGACGGCACGGACCTCACGCCGTTCTGCGTCGAGATCGGCAAGTTCTCCGCGGAGTACCTGGAGAACGGCCAGCCCGTCGGCTACCAGGCGGACATCCGCTACCAGTCGGGCGAGGACCTCGCCACGAACACGTGGCAGCCGTACAACCTGCAGGTCAACCACCCGCTGCGGACCGGCGGCGACCGCGTCTACCTGCTCGGCCACGGCTACACGCCGACGTTCACCGTGACGTTCCCCAACGGCGAGAAGCGCACGCAGGGCATCCAGTGGCTGCCGAGCGACCAGCTCACGCTCGCCTCGGAGGGCGCGACGAAGTTCGACCCGCCGGGCATCACGGACTCCGAGACGCGGCGCAAGAACCAGATCGCCGTCACCGGGCTGCTGGCGCCGACGCCGTTGCTGCACGGAAGCATCCTGAACTCGAAGTTCCCCGCGCTGAACAACCCGATGGTCGCGGTCGACGTGTACCGCGGCGACCTCGGCGTGGACGACGGCCGCGGCCAGTCGATCTTCTCGATCGACATGAAGATGGTCGAGCAGGGCCGGTTGCAGAAGGTCGCGCGCAAGAACCTCGCGCTGGGCGAGGAGATCGCGCTCGACGACGGCACCAAGGTGCGCTTCGACTCCGTGAGCGACTGGGTGTCATTGCAGGTCTCGCACGACCCGACCCAGGGGTACGTGCTCGCGTTCGCCATCCTGATCATCCTCGGCCTGGGGGTCTCGCTGACCGTCAAGCGCCGCAGGGTGTGGGTGCGTGCGACCCCTCTTCCCGACGGGCGTACGTTGGTCGAGGTCGGCGGGCTCGCCCGTACTGACCAGGCAGGATACGGCGAGGAGTTCACGCGGCTAGCCCGCGCGGTGCTGAACGAGGAGAAGTCCTGATGCCGGTCAACGAGACCCTCGCGACCTACAGCGACTGGCTGTACCGCAGCGCGCTGGGTGTCTACCTCTTCGCGATCATGCTCTACGCGGTCGAGCAGGCTTTCTCGCGTGCCCCGCGCAAGGCGGAAGCGCTGGTCGGCGCCGGCGCGCCGGGCGTACTCCAGGACGAGCCGAAGAGCGCGCCGACGAGGTCGGAGCGCTTCGGCCGCATGGGTGCCGCGCTGACGATCCTCGGCGCGTTGCTGCACCTCGGGTCGTTGGTGATGCGCGGCCTGTCCGCCGGGCGCGCGCCCTGGGGCAACATGTACGAGTACATGTCGCTGCTGTGCCTCGCCGCGGTGGTGACGTGGATCGTGCTGATGGCGAAGTTCCCGATCCGCCGCCTCGGCGCGTTCGTGCTGACGCCGATCTGGATCCTGCTGTTCCTCGGCGGCACCGTCCTCTACGCCGAGTCCGCGCCCGTCCAGCCGGCGCTGCGGTCGTACTGGCTCGTGATCCACGTGTCGGTGATCTCGATCTCGTCCGGCGTGCTGCTGATCCCCGGCGTCACGTCGCTCCTCTACCTGCTCAAGGACGGCAAGGCCGACCGCTTCCCCAAGCTCCCGTCCGCCGACGTGCTCGACCGGATGTCGTACCGGACCACCGTGCTGGCGTTCCCGCTGTTCACCGCGGGCATCATCTGCGGCGCGATCTGGGCGGAGGCCGCGTGGGGCCGGTTCTGGGGCTGGGACCCCAAGGAGACGGTGGCGTTCGTCTCGTGGGTGGTCTACGCGGCGTACCTGCACGCGCGCGCGACGGCCGGTTGGCGTGGCCGTGGGGCCGCCTGGATCAACGTCGCGGGCTTCGCGCTGAACGTGTTCAACCTGTTCTTCATCAACTTGGTCACTACCGGGTTGCATTCGTACGCAGGTCTCTAACGAGTTGAGCCCCCAGGTCGATGGAACCGCCGGTGGTTGCGTACCGTCGCAACCTGGGGGTCGGGGAAGTCCTGGTCCAGCTTGTTCAGGGAGGGCCACAGCGGTGAACTGGCAGCAATCACCGGGTGAGGAACAGGGCTCCGGTCCGCAGTACGTCGACCCGCAGGCGGCGGCCTACCTCGACCCGCAGCAGTCCGGTCCGCAGCACGTCAGCGGCGGCCAGTCCGGCCCGTACCACGTGAGCGGCACCCAGTCGGGGGCGTACCAGGTGCCCGGCAACGCCTCAGGTCCCTACCAGGTCCCCGGCAACGCCTCGGGCCCGTACCAGGTCCCGGGCAACGCCTCGGGCCCGTACCAGGTCCCCGGCGCGCAGTCCGGGCCGTACCAGGTGGGCGGCGGCCAATCGGGTGCTCATCCGGTGACCGGCGGCCAGTCCGGGCCGTACAACGTGGGCGGCGGTCAGTCCGGACCGCAGAACACGGCGCAGTACGGGCAGTTCGCCGGCGCGCAGTTCCCGAACAACTTCCCGCAGCAGGAGTACCGCTCCCAGGCGCAGGAGGTGTCGTCGCAGCAGCTGATCAAGAAGGAGAAGCGGCCGCCGACGTCGGGCTGGCGCAAGTCGCTGCACTCGCTCACCGGTGGCGCCGTCAACCTCGGCGAGAGCCCTGCCGACGTGCGCCGGCGTGAGCTGATCGTGCGGATCAACCAGCCGCTGCGCGGGTGCTACAAGATCGCGATGCTGTCGCTCAAGGGCGGCGTCGGCAAGACCACGACGACCACGACGCTGGGCTCGACGTTCTCGTCGCTGCGCGGCGACCGGGTGATCGCCGTCGACGCGAACCCCGACCGCGGCACGCTGGCGTTGAAGATCCCGCGGGAGACCACGGCGACCGTGCGGCACCTGCTGCGCGACGCCCCGCGGATCACCAAGTACAGCGACGTGCGCGCGTACACCTCACAGTCGCCCGCGCGCCTCGAGGTGCTGGCGTCCGAGCAGGACCCGGCGGTGTCGGAGGCGTTCAGCGAGGACGACTACCGGCGCACGGTGGCGTTGCTGGAGCACTTCTACAACATCGTCCTGACCGACTGCGGCACCGGCCTGATGCACTCCGCGATGAAGGGCGTGCTGGACGAGGCGGACTCGCTGGTCCTGGTGTCGTCCGGCTCGGTCGACGGCGCGCAGACGTCGGCGGCGACGCTCGACTGGCTGGAGGCGCACGGCTACCGCGACCTGGTCGCGAAGTCCGTCTGCGTGATCAACTCGGTGCGCCCGAAGTCGGGCAAGGTCGACCTCGACAAGCTCGCCGCCCACTTCCAGCAGCGCTGCCGTGCCGTGGTCCGCCTGCCGTTCGACGAGCACCTCGAAGAAGGCGCCGAGATCGCGCTGGACCAGCTCGCGCCGGAGACCCGGCTCGCGCTGCTGGAACTCGCCGCGGTCGTCGCGGACGACTTCCCACACGCCTGAGCGGGTAGGCGACTGCGACGGAAAGGGGTCCTGCGATTCAGGGCCCCTTTTCCGTTCACTCCTCGCGCTTGCGCTGCTCGTCGAGCTTGCGCAGGAACTCCGGGTCGTCGTCGGGTGCGATCACCTTGCGGCCTGGGGTGTACTCCGAGTGCTGCGGGGCGAACGCTCGCCACACGAGCACAGCCACGGTGAGCGCACCGATCACTGCCAGCAGGTAGATCATCTGGTCGCCACCTCCCTTTGCCACGAGATTACCCGTGACACAGGGATAACTACGGTTTCAGTGCCGAACGGGTTCAGTTGCCTCGGTGGTCAGCTCCGACAGCAGCGCCTTCACCTCGGCCTCACGGAACCTGCGGTGTCCTCCAGGCGTGCGGATCGACCCGATCCGACCGGCGGTGGCCCATCGGGTCACGGTCTTCGGGTCGACCCGGAACAGATTGGCGACTTCCCCGGGCGTCAACAGGCGCTCAGTGGCTGCAGTCACTCGTCCTCCTCAGATCAGACGTTCTGGTCTGATCGTGGCATCTGACCCATCAGGTACTCGAACGCTTGTTTTTTGGTAAAGAGGTAGTAAGGGACGACTGTCGCGTTTCGGACAGTGTTCATGGCGCTCGCTGTACTCGCGCGGCGAGTTCGCCGGGAAGTCGGACAGTGCTTGTTGGCCGCTGCTTCGCAGGCGGCGGCGAGTTCGCCGGGAAGTCGGTCATCCGGCCACCGCTTCGCCACGGATTGGGCTTCGCCGAATCCGCGACGAAGAGGCGACCGGACGACCGACGCGAACTCGCGAGCCTTTGGCGAGCTGTCCGCCGCCATCTGCGCAGCGGCGGGCCTATACGCTGTCGCGGGTGGATGCTCTTGATCGCCAGATCATCGCCGCCTTGCGCGCCAACGGCAGGGCCACGTACGCCGATCTCGGCAGGCAGGTCGGCCTGTCCGCGTCCGCCGTGCACGAGCGGGTCGGCAAGCTCGAGGCCAGCGGCGTCATCGTCGGCTACCACGCGGTCGTCGACCCCAGCGCGGTCGGCCTGGGCGTCACCGCGCTGATCGGCATCCACCCCACCGACATCGCGGACGACAACGAGGTCGCGGACGCGTTGAGCGAGCTCATCGAGGTCGAGTCCTGCTACCGGGTGGCGGGAGACGAGTCGTTCATCGTCAAGGTCAGGGTCGCCACGGTGGACGATCTGGAGCGCTCGCTCGGGCGGTTGCGGCGCATCCACGGGGTGGCCCGGACGCGCACGACCGTGGTGCTCTCCACGCGCTTCGAAGGACGCCCGAACACCGGTGACGAGGAAGGCGACGTAACCTGAACGGGTGCTCGCTCGTGATGTGACGCTCTACGTCCTCGCCCGCCTCGGTCTCGTCGCGGTGGTGACGGGCGCACTCCTGTTGTTCAAGGTTCCTTTGCTGCCGGCGCTCGCGGTCGGCGTGGTCGTCGCGCTGCCGGCGTCGTTGTTCATCTTCAAGGGGCTGCGGCAGCGGGTGGCGGCCGGGCTGAACGCGCAGCAGGCGGTGCGCAGGGCCGAGCGCGACAAGCTGCGGTCCGAGCTGCGTGGTGACGAAGGTCCTGTCACCCAGGCGTGACGGCCCGGCGCGGTTATCGTGCCGCTGTGAGTACCTCCGTTGACCGCGTTTGCAGCAGGACCAGGCACTGGGTGTGCGAGGCCGTCGGGATCATCGAGGCGGATGCGAACCGCAGCGCGGACACGCACCTGCTGCGCTACCCGCTGCCACTCGAATGGGGCATCGACCTCTACCTGAAGGACGAGTCGACGCACCCCACGGGCTCGTTGAAGCACCGGCTGGCGCGGTCTCTGTTCCTCTACGCGATCTGCAACGGCTGGATCACCGGTGGCACGCCCGTGATCGAGGCGTCCTCGGGGTCGACGGCGGTGTCCGAGGCGTACTTCGCGCGGCTGCTGGGGCTGCCGTTCATCGCGGTGATGCCCCGTTCGACCTCGGCGGAGAAGGTCGCGTTGATCGAGCGGCACGGCGGCAGGTGCCACTTCATCGACGAGCCGTCGGCGCTCTACGACGAGTCGCGGCGGCTGGCGGCCGAGCTCGGCGGGCACTTCATGGACCAGTTCACGCACGCCGAGCGCGCCACGGACTGGCGGGGCAACAACAACATCGCCGAGTCGATCTTCGACCAGATGAAGCTGGAGCCGTCGCCGCAGCCCGACTGGATCGTCGTGGGCGCCGGCACGGGCGGCACGTCGGCCACGATCGGCCGCTACATCCACTACCAGAAGCTGAACACCCGGCTCGCCGTCGTCGACCCCGAGCACTCGGTGTTCTTCGACGCGTGGCGTGACGGCAACCCCGACCTGGTGGGTACGCGTGGTTCGGGCATCGAGGGCATCGGGCGGCCACGGGTGGAGCCGTCGTTCATCGGTCAGGTGATCGACCGGATGATCAAGGTGCCGGACGCGGCGTCCATCGCGACCATCCGGTACGTGGAGGACCTGCTCGGACGGCGGGTCGGTGGCTCGACCGGTACGAACCTGTGGGGAGCGTTCCAGATCATCGCCGAGATGCGGCAGTCCCGTACGCGCGGAAGCGTCGTGACTCTGCTGTGTGACGGCGGCGAGCGTTACGCGAACACCTACTACGACGACACATGGGTAACCGCGCAAGGCATGCACCTCGACCCGTGCCTTGAACGGCTCAACAACTTCCATCGCACGGGGAACTGGTGACGAGAGCAGTGCGTCACAGCGTGACCTGAGCACCTGAGTCCGCAGGGGGGACGCTGTGTCGTCGCTGTTCACCGACGCGGCCGAGTTGCGCGCGTACGCCGAGTACCTGCGCACCGAGGCCCAAGAGTTCGAGACGATCCGCAAGTACGTCCATGTCACGGCGTGCGACAAGGCGGGCTTCACGGGCCTGCTCTCGTTGTTGCAGCCGGGCGTGGACATCGTGCGGGCGCTGTTCGACGAGACGCTCGACTTCGGCAAGTCCAAGCTCGAGGGCGCGGCGACGGCGGTGGACGCGACGGCCAAGGTCTACGAGGACCTCGACGCCGCTCAGCGACGGATCTTCGAGGGGCTGCTGAAGTGACGACGACGGCATACGGGTCCCCGCGCCCGGTCACCGCCTCCCTCAAGCAGCCGGAGGTCGACAGGGCCTCGCTCAACGACGTCCTGCAGGACCAGGGCTGGGGCGTCCAGGCGGTCAACTGGGTGTTCGAGGCCGTGACCGGCGAGAGCCTGGTCGCCACGATCATCACGCCGATCACCGGCGACTGGTCGAAGATCCGTGCCGATGGCGACGCGTGGCGCATGGTCGGCAACGCGATGAACGACGTCTCGTACAACCTCACCGACGCCGTGGGCAAGGTGCGCGACCACTGGGACGGCGACGCGGCGCGCGCGCACGAGCGGTACATCGCGCTGGGCTGGAAGGCGGGCCTGCTCGCCGAGATGGGCGTCGCCCAGCTGATCGCGAAGGGCTTCGACACCGTCGCGTCCGGCGCCGAGGCCCTGGGCAAGCAGGCCGCGCGCCTGCTCGACTACCTCGTCAACAAGCTGCTGGAGGCCGCCGCCACCGTCTGGATCCCGGTGGCGGGCTGGATCAAGGCCGCCGAGATGGTCTGGAACGCGTACCAGATCTACCGGCGCGTGATGGACATCATCGAGACGGTCCAGAAGCTCATCTCCGACGTGAAGGCGCTCTTCGACGCCGTCGGCCGCGTCTTCTCGGCCATCGGCAAGCTGAAGGACGCCGACACCCTCGCCGAGGCCATGAACGCCACCCAGGAGGTGGCCGAGGCCGGCCGGGACGTCCGCAACGCCGTCAACGACATCCACGACGACTTCTCGTCCATCAAGGAGTCGGCCACCGAGATCGCCGACCGCGGTCAGGACATCGGCACGAAGGTCCGCGAGATCCACTCCCCGCCTGGCGTCGACGAGGACACCAAACCGGCCGCCGTCTCCGCGGTGGCCCCTGGCGGCGCCCCGGTGGCCGCACCCCCGCCCCTGCCCACCGGCTCGGCCGACACTCCCGCCACCCACACGGCAGCCGCCGCGGGTGGGGCCGTGTCCGCGCCGCCGTCGCCGGGTGCCGGCTCGGGTGGCGGTGGCGGCGGTGTGCCCGCCGGTGGTGGCGGTCACGGTCCGGTGGCTCCTCCGCGCCTCGACACGACCCACGCGGCCGGCGCGGCTCCTGCCGCCGCCCCGCCGTCGTCGTCGCACCAGACGCCCATGGGCGGCGCGATGCCGATGGGTGCCCCCATGGCTCCCGGCGCGGGCGGCGACCAGACCCGCAGTTCGAGCGCCCGCCCCGGCGCCGGTGGTGTCCCGGCCTTCCCGAGCGCGGGCACGCCCGCTGGCCCGCCCAAGGCGCCCAGCGGCCTGCCGACGCCTCCCGGCGCCGGTTCGGGCCTCCCGACCCCGCCCAGCCACGGCACTCCCGCTTCAGGGAACCCGGCTTCGGGTAACTCCGCTTCGGGCGCGCGGCCCAGCCCCGGCCTGCCCACTCCTCCCAGTTCAGGCAACGGCCTGCCGACGCCTCCGAGTTCGGGCAGCAGCCTCCCGTCGGTTCCCGAAAGCCCGAGGCCCACGACGGACCACTCGGCTCCCAGCGGCGCCGACGTCAGGGCACACGATCCCCAGCCGGGTCCCGACCTCACCCCGGCCGGCCACGACCCCGACCCCAGGCCTGCGGACGCCACCCCCAGCCACACCGACCACCCGCCCACCAGCCACACCGACAACCCGCCCACCAGCCACACCGACAACCCGACCCCGAGCCACACCGAGAACGGCGACGCCCCGAGCAGCACCCCGCCGCCCACCGGCCCGGACCTCAAGGGCCACTTCGACGCGTCCGCCATGGCCGCGCAGGGCCAGGGCTACCAGCACCAGCTGGAGCAGATGCTGCCGAACCAGGCCGACCGCGACCGCTACGTCGAGCTGAGCCAGAAGCTGTCCACCGACCTCAGCGCGGACGAGGCCCAGCACGTCGCCGACGTCCGCAACCAGATCAGGGTCGACAGCGGCGACATCGTCACCAAGGCCCTCAACCAGGGCGCGCTCAGCACCTACCTGCCCGACCAGCCGCACGCCGCGGGCAGCAAGCAGGAGACCTGGCAGAACCAGATGGGTGGCTCGATCGCCCGCGGCCAGGACGTGGTCGACGTCAACACGCCGCAGGGGCTGCGCGACGGCCTCGCGCTCGACGACAAGGGCAAGGGCTGGACGCCCATCCCCGAGGGTGCGCAGACCGCGATGCAGCTGCGGTACGAGGTGACCGACCAGAACGCGGCGGCGCACAACGTGCCGTTCGGCGGGCCGAAGAAGGACGTGCCGGACTTCAACCAGTTCGGGCCGCGGCAGGAGAGCGAGTACCAGTCGCCGCAGGAGCAGGCGCACTACGAGGCGTCGCAGAAGCAGATGGCGGCGGCCGGCGGGTCGGCCAAGGTCTACGACGGCTACGACCCGTTCACCGGTACCGGGTACACGATGGGCGGCATGCCGGAGTGGCGCGTCGACGGCGGCACACCGTTGCCTGATCGTGCCGAGATCTGGCAGGTGAACGCGGACGGAACTGAGAAACTGCACGCCGTGTACGACCGCAAGTTCGGCTGGACGAAGCTCTGATGACCCAGTACTCCCAGGAGATGGCCGAGTACCGGGGCGAGGTCTACTTCGCGGGCAGCGAGGGCAACGACGTCTGGATCCGCAAGGTTCCGGGCGTCACCTACGCCAACGCCGAGGGCTTCCAGACCTACGGCGACCGTGAGCTCAAGACGGTCGCCGTGACCGACCTCGACGCCTGGTACGTCGAGACCTGCACGGCGACCTGGCGTGGGCAGCCGTTCACCATCGTCAGGATCCAGGACGGCAAGGCGGAGGCCGGGTACGCGGGCGGCGAGTACGTCTGGGCGGCCCAGAACGGCCTCGAAGGCGACCAGTACAACGGCTACACGGCCACGCTCGACGTCGACGAGCTCGCGAACGTGCAGGTCGACCGCACCGACTTCCTGGCGCGGTGGAAGGAGAAGAACCCGGGATGAGCACCCCTCAGGCCGTGCGCAAGGCGGCCGGCATCGGGCCGGAGACGATCCTGCAGAAGATCGTGCACCCCGCGATCGCGCAGCTCTACCTGGGCAACGTCGTGGTGCCCGGCAAGTTCGAGCCGCACCGCGCGGCCGGGTTCGTGACGCGCGGCCAGGACTTCCCGCAGGGCACCTCCGAGGAGTTCGCGGAGGCGTTCGGCGTCGACAAGGTCGCGGACTGGCCGAAGGGCACGCAGTACCTGCTGCGCTTCCTGGCGCACACCACGGAGATCTTCGACACCAGTTTCGGCGGGCCGACGCTCGACGGCGCGCGGAAGATGGGCACGACCCGCGTCTACCCGGTTCCGTTCACCGGCACCGGCTACACCCCGAGCGCCAACCCGATCCCCGAGTACGTCATGGAGCTCACCGAGCTCCCGGCGGGCACGGAACTGTGGCGGTTCGAGCCGGACGGCCAGGGACGCAGCGTCGGCAAGTACGTGCACCGCCAGACCGGCTGGATCCCGACGGGTGACGTCCCCTTCGGTCCCGGAAGGTACTGGCAGGCACCGGTTCCGCACCGGCCGACCGTTCGGCGTGGACTGATCGGCAGGTACCGCGGCCAGGACTTCGACGTCGACTTCGGACCCGCGCCCGGCTCCGTTCTGCTGCACCCGCTCGCCGGGCAGCCCGCGCCACCGGACTTCACCGAGGCCCGGTTCCTCGAGGTGCCGGACGCGGCCGTCGAGGACCTCAAGCTGGTCCGCACGCTCTGCACGTACCGGGGTGCGGAGTTCGAGATCGTCGGTGTCCTCGGCGAGCAGGCCGTGCTGCACTTCATCGGCGAGAACCACGAGACGGCCCAGGAACTCGGTCTGTCCGAAGTGGACTTCCGGCAGTGGCGCACCATCGCCCAGCGCACCGAGGTGAACGACATCCGCGGCGACGCCCGGCCGATCCAGCGCGGCCTCTTCGGCAGGGAGAACTCCTGATGACCACCCCGAACGACGGCTGGAAGCCCGCGGAGCTGCGGGCGGCCGAGGCACAGGTCGACGCGCGCTTCAAGGAGGCGCAGGACCTCGCGAACCGCCTCAAGGACACGCCGCTGCCGCCGGTCCCGCCGATCGACTTCAAGGCGATCGCCCAGCAGGTCGAGCGGGCGGCGCAGGACAAGGACGCCCCAGAACAGCTCAAGGCCCTCAAGCGCAAGGTGGACGCGGGCGAGTTCACCTGGGAGGACGTCGTCTCGGGCAAGGCGGCGCAGGACCCGGACGTGCAGGCCATGCAGCAGGAGAACGTCCAGAAGATGAAGCAGGCGTTCCAGATGCTGCAGGAGGGCCTGACCCCGGAAGAGATCATGAACGCCCAGGACCCGCGCAGGAACCGGGGTGGCGACGACGATGACGAGAACGCCCCGGACATCTTCACGGAGGACAAGTGGTGATGACGGCCTGGCGGACATCGGACATCCTCGCGGCGGAGGACTTCCTCACCAGCACCGTCGCCGACGCGGAACGCGCGATGCGGACCGCCCAGCAGGGGCTCAAGGGCAGGGAGCCGTCCACTGAGGACATTCGCAGGGTGATGCAGTTCGCCAGGTCCGGCGAGGCCTCACCCGCGATGCGCCAGCTCGCCGACCGCATCGCCCGCGGCGCCGGCCTGAGCTGGCGTCAGGTCCTCACCGGCGAGGCCGGCCACGACCCGCTGGTGCGCCAGGCACTCGACGCCGACCGCGCGAGGCTCGACGAGCTGATCAAGGGTGAGACGGCCCCGCCGCCCGCCCCGCGCAGGCCCGCGCGGACGGACGACGACGAGCCGACTCAGTTCACCGAGGACGCCTGGTGATCAGTCGAGGACCAGGCCGGCGCTGACCAGGACCGCCCAGGCGAGCATCGCGATCCCGGTGAACTGCAGCACCGGGATCAGGTCACGCCCGCCACGTCCGGCCGCCACCCGGCGCACGGCGGGCAGCAACACGGGCGCCGCAAGGAATCCGAGCAACGCGTAGGGCACCCGCACGGTCATGCCCAGTGCGATCAGGAACGGCACCGCCACCAGCGCCAGGTACAGCCGGCGGGTGTCCTTGTCGCCCAGCACCACGGCCAGGGTCCGCTTGCCCGACACCGCGTCCGTCGGGATGTCGCGCAGGTTGTTCGCCACCAGCACCGCGGCCGAGATCGACCCTATCGCGATGGACGCCCCGATGCCGATGCCGGTGATCTCACCGCTCTGGACGTACAGCGTGCCCAGCACCGCGGCCGGGCCGAAGAAGAGGAACACCGCGATCTCGCCGAGACCCGCGTAGCCGTACGGACGCTTGCCGCCCGTGTAGAACCACGCTCCCAGCATGCACACGGCACCGAACCCGAGCAGCCACCAATAACCCGACAGCACCACCAGCACGAGTCCCGCCACCGCGCCGACGCCGAGCGAGACGAACGCCGCCAGCCGCACCTTCGACGCCTCGGCCGCACCGGAACCGGTCAGCCGGAACGGCCCCACCCGGTTGTCGTCGGTGCCGCGAATGCCGTCGGAGTAGTCGTTGGCGAAGTTCACACCGATCTGGAACGCCACTGAGACGACCAGCGCGAGCACCGTGTAGAGCGCGTTGAACTCGTCGATGTGGTGCGCCGCGGCCGCGCCCACGACCACCGGTGCGATCGAGTTCGGCAGCGTGCGCGGGCGGGTCCCCTGGATCCACTGGACGACTGAGGCCATGCCTCCATCCTCCGCCATGCCCACTGAGGACCCGCCAACCGGGCTGTCAGCAGCTACTCGCTCCGGAGACGCCCGCCACGTACGCCTTCGCGATGTGCTTGCCGGAAGCGATGCGGTACCAGACATTCGAGGTGCCCTGCGTGCCCGCCACCGACTCGCCCGTGAGCTGGCACGTCACCCTGACCTGGGCGTAGTTCGCGGCCAGACCCACCTGCGAGGACGAGGAGTTCGCGCCGCTGCGGACGTTCACCGTGCCGTTGGCCGCGGACGTGCGCACCGTCCCGACAGGACCGGAGCCGGTCCACAGGTACGTCACGGTCACCCAGGCGTTCGTGGTCAGCTTGAGGCCGTCCCAGAACGTGCCGTCGGCGAGGTCGATGCCCGCCGGGTTCGCGACCTCGCGCCCGAACTGGTCCTTGCCGCCGTTGTAGTTGTCCTGGTACGCGGCCTGCGCCTCGGGCTTGCCCTGCGGCAGGTCCTTCCACATCTCCCTGGTGGAGGACGGGTTCCAGTAGTCGTCCTTGGTGTTCCATGGGCCGACGTCCCACACGGGCGCCCACTCGCAACGGCCGTTGGACGCGCACACCTGCACGCTGTAGTTGCCGGAGTTCCTGCCCGCCAGGCCACGCCGCGACGGCAGCGCGACGAAGTGGTCGCGGGAACGGATCACGTGCCCGTTCGCGGTGGTGCCGCCGACGAGACCTTCGCGCGTCGCGTACACCCGGTACGAACGTCCAGCCGCGGCAACGGAGACGTCGTCCGCGGCGGCGGGCACCTGCGAGGCCGTCAGCTTCACCCGCTTCGCCTTGCCGCTGCCGAGCACCACGCGCGTCTGGACGGTGGACGTCGTCACCGGCAACGTGGCCGGCGCCTCCAGCCACTCGGTCCACTGGCCGTCCGGACGCAGGCCGCGCACGTCGACGACACCATCGCCGGTCACCACCGCGGTGACCGCGTTGGCGGGCCGGGCGAGCCGGTGCGAACCGAGCTCGATCAGGCCCACCTGGGGAGAACCGCCCCACGAGACGGCGTGACCGCTGACGTCGGCCGTCCACTCGTTCGACGCGGCCTCCGCCCGGGCGGGACTCGCGAGGCCGGCCACCAACGCGGCACCGGCGACCAGCGGTAACAGGTAGCGCATGAGAAACTCCCATCGCCAACGCGCGCGGTCAGGGTTCCGCGCGCTTCGCGGCGAGAGTCGTCCTCAGCGGTAAAGGTTCACCTAAATTGACGGGCGACGGCGGTCCTGTCGACCTTGCCCGGCCCGCGCAACGGCAGCTCGGACACGAACCGCACCTGCTTCGGCACCGCCGCCCGGCCCACGGCCTCCGCGACGGCAGCCCGCAGGTCGTCGACCGAAGGCTTCTCACCGCGCGCCACGACAGCGGCCACGACCACCTGGCCCCACTCGTCGTCCGGCACGCCGACGACACAGGCCTCCAGCACGCCCTCAACGGTCGCCAGAGCCCGTTCCACCAGCACCGGAGGCACCTTCTCGCCGCCCGTGACGATCACGTCGTCCGCGCGGCCCAGCACCTCCAGCCGCCCGTCGCGCAGCCTGCCGAGGTCCCCGGTCCGGAACCAGTCGCCGAACGGGTCCGCGCTGCCGCGATACCCCAGCGCCAGCACCGGCCCGCTGATCTCGATCACGTCGTCGGTGCGCAGCCCGACGTCCCGCAGCGGCTCACCGTCGTACACACACCCACCGGCCGTCTCGCTCATGCCGTACGTCGTGACGACCTGCACGCCGAGCGCGCGCGCCTGGTGCAGGAGCTTCGGCGGGGTGGCGGCCCCGCCGATCAGCACCCCGTCGAACTGCCGCAGCGCCTCCAGCCCCGGCCCCTCGCCCACGACGAGCCGCGAGAGCTGTGTGGGCACCAACGCGGTGTAGTGGCGTCCCGGCTGGGCCAGCACCGGCCGCGCGGCCCGCGCGAAGCCCATCGCGCGGAAGCCCTTGGACATGTCCAGGACTCCGGGCGTGGTGCCGGCGACGATCGACCGCACCAGCACCTGCATCCCGGCGATGTGGCCGGTGGGCAACGCCAGCAGCCACGTTCCGGGGCCGCCGAGCCGCTCGTGGGTCGCCTCGGCGGACGTCGTCAACGCGTCCGCGTCGAGCAGCACGGTCTTCGGCTCGCCCGTCGACCCGGAGGTGGGCACGCCGAGCACGGCCTGCTTCTCCCAGCCGTCCAGCGGGCCGTTGACCAGCGGTTCTCCGCCGCTCAGAGCCGCGCGCAGTTCGTCGAGCATGGGCACCTGCTCAGAAGTAGTACGGGTAGTTCGACCAGTCCGGGGCGCGCTTCTCCAGGAAGGAGTCCCTGCCCTCGACGGCCTCGTCGGTCATGTACGCGAGCCGCGTCGTCTCACCGGCGAAGATCTGCTGGCCGACCAGACCGTCGTCGATCAGGTTGAACGAGTACTTCAGCATCCGCTGGGCGGTCGGCGACTTGCCGTTGATCTCGCGCGCCCACTGCAGCGCCGTGGTCTCGAGCTCGGCGTGCGGCACGACCTCGTTGACCGCGCCCATCTTGTACATGTCCTCGGCGGAGTACGTGCGGCCGAGGAAGAAGATCTCGCGGGCGAACTTCTGCCCGACCTGGCGCGCGAGGTAGGCCGAGCCGTAGCCGCCGTCGAACGAGCCGACGTCGGCGTCCGTCTGCTTGAACTTCGCGTGCTCGGCGCTCGCGATCGTGAGGTCGCACACCACATGAAGACTGTGCCCGCCACCCGCGGCCCAGCCGGGCACGACGGCGATGACGACCTTGGGCATGAACCTGATCAGCCGCTGGCACTCCAGGATGTGCAGCCGCCCCGCGCGCGCCGGGTCCACGGTCTCCGCCGTCTCACCGGAGGCGTACTGGTAGCCGCTGCGCCCACGAATCCGCTGGTCACCGCCACTGCAGAAGGCCCAGCCGCCGTCCTTGGGGCTGGGGCCGTTGCCGGTGATCAGCACACATCCGACATCGGACGACATCCGCGCGTGGTCGAGCGCCCGGTACAGCTCGTCCACCGTGTGCGGCCGGAACGCGTTGCGCACCTCGGGCCGGTTGAACGCGATGCGGACCGTGCCCTGGTCAAGCGCGCGGTGGTACGTGATGTCGGTGAAGTCGAAGCCCTCAATCGGCTTCCACAGCGACGGGTCGAAGAGCTCCTGATCTGCCACGGTCTGAGACTCTAGGCGCATGAATCCGTCCACGTCGCAGGCGAGGGTGATCGTCGACGAACTGGTCCGCAACGGCGTCCGCCACGCCGTGCTGTGCCCCGGTTCACGCAACGCCCCGCTGTCGTTCGCGCTGCACCAGGCCGAGCAGAACGGCCTGCTCACGGTGCACGTGCGCATCGACGAACGCAGCGCCGGGTTCCTCGCGCTCGGGCTCGCCAAGACGGGCACGCCCGCCGTCGTCACCTGCACGAGCGGCACGGCCGTGGCGAACCTGCACCCCGCCGTGATCGAGGCGCGGCTGACCGGCGTCCCGCTGATCGCGCTGACGGCCGACCGCCCGGTCGACCTCTACCGCGCCGGCGCCAGCCAGACGATCGACCAGTACGACCTGCTCGGCATTCCGACCCTGCACATGCCGGAGGCCGCCGACGCGCCGACCACGCGTTCGCTGATCTGCCGCGCGATCGCGACGCCCGGCCCGACCCACGTCAACGTGCCGTTCCGGCCGCCGCTCACCCCGGACGACACGTCATGGCCGTCCTCCGACCGGATCCCGTGGACCCGGACCGACCGCACGTTCACCGTCGAGACCCGGCCGTCCGACCTGCCCGCCCGCACGCTGGTGCTGCTCGGCGACGACCGCCCGGAGCGGCTGGCTCAGGCCGCGGGCCTCGGCTGGCCGGTGATCGCGGAGCCGACCGCGCCCGGCGGCCTGCGGCACGGGTCGTTGCTGCTCAACGCGGGCCTGCCGGAACACCTGCGGCCCGACGCCGTGCTGGTCGTGGGCCGCGTGACGCTGTCGAGAGGCCAGCAGGCCGTCCTGAAGGACACACCGGTCGTGCACGCCGTTGGTGGGCAGGCGCAGTGGCCGGACACGCAGTTCAACGCCACGCACGCGTCGACGTGGCTGCCCGAGCCCGCGGCGCTCGACGGCGAGTGGACGCAGGCGTGGCAGACCGCGGTGAAGAGCGTCAGCGTGGCCGTCGACGACCTCCTGGACGCCGAGCCGTGGCCCACCGGCCTGCACGTCGCCCGTGACCTGACCCAGGCGATGCCGCCGGGTTCGCTGCTGTTCGTGGGGTCGTCCAACCCGATCCGCGACATCGACGTCGCCGGCGAGCGGCGGCCGGACATCACCGTGCACGCCAACCGGGGTGCCGCGGGCATCGACGGGAACGTGTCCACGGCGCTCGGGCTCGCTGTGGTGCACGATGGCCCCGCGTACGCGCTGATGGGCGACCTGACGTTCCTGCACGACAGCAACGGCCTGCTCGCCGACCACCGTCCGGACCTGACGATCGTCGTGCTCAACGACGACGGCGGCGGGATCTTTTCGTTGCTCGAACAAGGCGCGCCGGAGTACGGCGGTAGTTTCGAGAGGATTTTCGGCACCCCACAAGGGACGGACCTGACCGCTTTGTGCGCGGGTTACCGAATTCCGCACTCCAAAGTGGACGGCCAGGAGGAGTTCCGTAGCGCGATTGCGTCGCCGAAGGGCCTCCAAGTGGTCGAAGTGCAGGCAAAACGCGACGAACTGCGCGCGCTGCACCAACGCCTCCGGTCCACTGTGTCAATCGTTTTCAGCAGATAGGAAACATACGTAAGTCGGTGGCTCGCCCATGATCCTATGGATAGCGTCCGCCGCATGTCGATCAGATCAAAGGCGACGGCCGCGGTGGCGTCCGCGGCCGCGATGACGCTCTTCGCGGGGACGGCGCTGGCGGCGTCTCCGGGTGCTCCCGGCGCCGGCGACCCGTACTTCCCGACGTACGGCAACGGCGGCTACGACGTCTCCCACTACGACATCAGGCTCAACTACAACCCGAACGGCGACCAGCTCTCGGGCACCACGACGATCCTGGCCAAGGCCACCCAGGACCTCACGCAGTTCAACCTGGACTTCCTGCTCAAGGTGAAGTCGGTGCGGGTCAACAACGTGCCGACGCCGTTCGTCTCCGACGACGGCGAGCTCACGCTCACCCCGCGCGGCGGCGTCCGCAACGGCCAGAACCTGACGATCGTCGTCACCTACGCGGACTCGCCGTCCACCGTGAAGGACCGCAACGGCTTCACGGCGTGGACCAAGACTCCCGACGGCGCACTGGCCATCGGCGAGCCGGAGATCTCGGCGTGGTGGTACCCGTCCAACGACCACCCGACCGACAAGGCCACCTTCGACGTCAACGTGGCCGTCCCGAACGGCGTCGAGGCCATCTCGAACGGCACCTTCGTCGGCCAGACGCGGCAGATCAACGGCTACACCCGCTGGAACTGGCGCAGCACCAAGCCGCAGGCGACCTACCTGACGTTCCTCTCGATCGGCCAGTTCGAGGTCCGCCAGTCCACGGCACCCAACGGCCAGCCGGTCGTGAACGCCTACTCCGAGCGCCTCGGCGAGCACACCGACGCCGCGAAGGCGAGCGTCGAGCGCACCCCCGAGGTCACCGAGTTCCTGGCGGAGAACTTCGGCCCGTACCCGTTCGAGGCCCAGGGCGGCGTCGTGACGCCCGACCTCGGCTACGCGCTGGAGAACCAGACCCGCTCGACCTACGACGACGCGTTCTTCCGCCGCGGCGCCAACACCTACGTCGTCGCGCACGAGGTCGCCCACCAGTGGTTCGGCGACTCCGTGTCGGTCCACCACTGGCGCGACATCTGGCTGAACGAGGGCTTCGCCTCCTACGCCGAGTTCCTGTGGTCCGAGCACGTCGGCGAGGGCACCGCCCAGGAGAACGCCGACTTCGTCTACGACTCCTACCCGGCCGACAGCGACTTCTGGAACGTCCTGCCCGGCGATCCCGGCGCCGGCAACGTGTTCCACGGCGCCGTCTACGACCGCGGCGCCCTCACTGTCCACGCGCTGCGCGTTGCCGTCGGTGACGAGAAGTTCTTCGAGATCCTGCGCACCTGGGTGGCCGAGAAGAAGTACTCGGACGCGACGATCGAGGAGTTCATCGCGCTGGCGGAGCGGGTGTCGGGCCAGCAGCTCGACCAGCTGTTCCAGACGTGGCTCTTCACGAAGGGCAAGCCCGCGGAGGCGCCCGGACGTGCCGCGGACGCCGCTTCGCAGTCGCTGTCCGTCGCCAAGGCCTCGGAGCCGAAGTCGCGCGCCAAGATCCAGCTGACGCACGAGCTGCTGGACGCGCACAGGTAAGTCGGTGGCGAACCCGCCCGGTGACGAGCACGATCAACGAATGCACCCTCGTGTCGCGCTCGTCACCGGCGCCGGTTCCGGAATCGGCGCCGGAACAGCCCAAGCCCTGGCAGCCCTGGGCCACCGGGTAGCCCTGGTCGACCGAACCGACCGGGCGCAGGCGGTGGCCGAGCAGATCACCGCGTCCGGCGGAACAGCGGTGGCGGTGCCGGCGGACATCAGCGACCCCGACGCCGTCACCCAGGCGGTCGCCGAGATCACGACCCGCTTGGGTCCGGTGGAGATCCTGGTCAACAACGCCGGCTTCGCCAGGGACAGCATGGTCCTGGACATGCCGCTGTCCGACTGGGACGCCGTGATGAACACCCACCTGCGCGGCAGCTTCCTGATGCTCAAAGCCATCGCGCCGGCCATGCGCGCCGCGGGCTGGGGCCGCATCGTCAACATCTCCAGCATCTCCGCACTGGTCGACGACGACCGCGCCAACTACGTCGCCGCCAAGGCAGGCCTGGAAGGCTTCACTCGCGCCACCGCACTGGACCTCGCCCCGTTCGGCATCACCGTGAACGCGGTCGGCCCCGGCGTGGTGGTGACCGAGATGACCAAGGTGTCCGCCGCCCGCGCGGGCCGCACCCTCGACGAGCACATCGAAGTGCAACGGAAGTCGATCCCGCGAGGCCGCGTCGGTACGCCACACGACATCGCCCGCGCCGTCCTGTTCTTCGCGGCGGAGGACGCCGACTACGTGACGGGCCAGGTCATCTACGTCAGCGGAGGGCCGCACGGCTGACCCGTTTCCACCCGAACGAGCCCGTATCGTGGATCAAGTCCAAGTCATACCGTCGATGGCTATGGCACCTAGTACCCCATCCACCGCGTACAGCCGAGACCTGGGCGATGAGCTGCGGCGATTGCGCGAGACCTGCACCGACCTCAAGGGACACGAGGTGGCCGACCGCCTCGGCTGGGACCCCCAGCAAGGTCTCGACCATCGAGCACGGCAAGGCGCGGCCCAGCGAGATCGACCTGGTCCAGTTCCTGACGATGTGCGGCAAGGACATCGACTTCTTCGAGGACTTCAAACGCCGCTACCGCAACGTGTTCGACGAGTACATCGTGCAGGTCCCCGACAACGTGCGCACGCTCGCCATGGCCGAATCGACGGCCAAGACGATGCTCAACTACGACACGCTGACGGTTCCGGGTCTCATCCAGACGGAGAGGTACGCCGACGCCCTGTACCGAGCGGCCGGATTGCTTGTTCTACGTGCATGAGCTAGCACTGCGGCAACAGGTCGGCGATGCCGATCGCCTACAGCGAGACGGATCTGACCCAGGTGTTCGTGCAGGACCTGGGGGCCATCGCGCGGACTAGGTTGATCTTCAACCGCTTGGCCGAGGTCGCCTTGGAGGAGGAACAATCGCGGAGGAAGCTGGCGGAGTACGTCGGCACACCGCGAGAGGATCTCGATGACCGAGGACCGCACTTGGCGTAAGAGCAGCTACAGCAACGGCACGCCAGAAGGTGATTGCGTCGAGGTCTCGCTCACCCGCGACGCGTGCGTCCGCGACTCGAAGAACGTGGCCGGTGAGGTGCTGACCTTCAGCACCTCGGCCTGGCGCGCGTTCCTCGAACACGTCTGATCGGTCGATCGAGGGCGCGCGGCCACAACGTCTCACCGCCACCGGCTGGGCCGACGTGCCACCAGAACTCGACAATCACCCGTGGCGCCGTGTGGGGCCTACACGAAAGGCAAAGCAGCGTTCATCGACGGCGTCCTATAGCCCTTCGAGGGCCTCACGCATAGGCCGCATCTTGGCGTGCGCCTCCTGCACCTCGATGTCCGGATCCGAGTCGGCAACCAGCCCACACCCGGCGAACAACCGAGCTGTAGACCCGGAAATCTGTGCACACCGCAGGGCGATCCCGAGCTCCCCGTCCCCGTTCCCGTCGATCCACCCGACCGGCCCGGCGTACCGCCCGCGGTCCATCCCCTCCAACTGCAAGATCAGCTGAGTCGCGTCCAGCCGGGGCGTCCCACCCACGGCAGCAGTCGGATGCACCGCCGAGCCGAGATCCAGCAACGACACCGGCGACTCCAGCTCACCGATCACGTCAGAAGACAGGTGCGACACGTTCGGCAGCCGCAGGACGGAAGGCCCCTCGATCGACATCGTCGAGCAAAAGGGCTTCAAGGTGTCCGCGAGAGACCGAATCGCGTAGTCGTGCTCTTCGAGGTTCTTCTCCGACGACATCAACGCCGACGCGAGCTCCTCGTTCGACACCCCGTCGTGCGGCCAGGTGGTCCCGGCCAGCACCCGCGAGTCCACGACCGACCCGGTCCGCCTCAACAAGAGTTCCGGCGTCGCGCCGACCAGCCCGTCCACCGCGTAGGCCCAGCACTCGGGGTACCGGCGGGCCAGCCCCTGCAGCACGAACCGCTGGTCCAGCCGCCGGTCCGTCAGCGCGACCAAGTCGTGCGCCAGCACCACCTTGTCCAGCTCACCGCCGCGCATCCGGCGCACGGCCTCGCGCACGACCTCGCGGTACTGCGTGACCGGCAGCTGGCCGTTCGCGTACCGCACGGTCGACGGGCGCGTCAGCGGCGCGACCAGCGGTGCGGGGTCCGAGGCGCCGATCGTGGTGACCCACTGCTCGCCGTTGCGGCGGCCGACGACGACCTCGGGGACGATCAGCACCGAGTCGCCGGGCTCGTCGGCGAAGGCCATCGACACGAAGGCCACCGGGCCGCTGCCGGGCACGCCCAGCGAGTCGTCGACGTCCAGGTGCGCGCAGAACTCGCGCCACCACTTGTCCGCCTGCGCGAACCGGTCGGGACCGCTGACCTCCAGGCGTGCGGCCTCACCCCAGCCGACCAGACCGGACCCGTCGCGCACCCAGGCGAGCGCGTGCTCGGGGTCCGGCAGCAGTCCGAGCAGGTCACCGGCGGTGTCCCGCCTCGACCGGACGCGGATTCGCTGCCGTGCTCGCGATGTGGGTGCTGAGGTCACGCTTCGACTGTATGGACATCAACCTGAAAGCGCGGCATCCGCCCGGCTCTAGACTTCTCAGTTGTGGTGGAGGACGCAGTGACCAGGATGCCCAGCGGTGCACGCGTCCGCCGTGCGGTCTGCGGGGCTTTGTTCGTCGTCGGTGGCGTGATCACGCTCGTCTGCGTGCTGCTGCCGATCGCGTGCTGGCGGGACGACGTGGCCATCGAGCGGTCGATGGGGCAGGCGGTCGCGCAGGTCGACTCCGTCTCCTTCAACCGGACCGTTGTGCGCTACGCCACACCGGACGGGCGCGTGATCATCCCGTCGCAGGGCGTGCTGTACCCGGAGGGGCTCAAGGTCGGGGACAACGTGCGGGTCGAGTACGACCAGACGAACCCAGAACTCACCCGCGTCGCCGGCCGGACCGCGGTGCTCAGCCTGCTGCCCGTCGGAACCTTCCTCGTGTCCGTCTGGATCGTCATCGCAGCGGTTGTGACAGTTCTGCGCAGATTCGGCACTCGGGTGTAACATCGGGTCATGGCGGATGACCTGGAGCTGCGCTTCGAGCGCACCGTGCAGGCCGAATCGCGCATCGAGCCGCGCGACTGGATGCCCGACGGCTACCGCAAGACCCTGATCAGGCAGATCGCCCAGCACGCGCACTCCGAGATCATCGGGATGCAGCCGGAGGGCAACTGGATCAGCCGCGCGCCCTCGTTGCGCCGCAAGGCGATCCTGCTGGCGAAGGTGCAGGACGAGGCCGGGCACGGGCTGTACCTGTACTCGGCGACCGAGACGCTCGGCGCCGACCGCGAGGACCTGACGACCAAGCTCATCGAGGGCCGCCAGAAGTACTCCTCGATCTTCAACTACCCGACGCTCACGTTCGCCGACGTCGGCGTGATCGGCTGGCTGGTCGACGGCGCCGCGATCTGCAACCAGGTCCCGTTGTGCCGCACGTCCTACGGGCCGTACGCGCGCGCCATGATCCGCATCTGCAAGGAAGAGTCGTTCCACCAGCGGCAGGGCTACGAGCTGCTGATGACGATGATGCGCGGCACGCAGCAGCAGCGCGACATGGTCCAGGACTCGGTGAACCGCTGGTGGTGGCCGTCGCTGATGATGTTCGGCCCGCCGGACTCGGAGTCCACGAACACCGAGCAGTCGATGGCGTGGCGGATCAAGCGCGACACCAACGACGAGCTGCGGCAGAAGTTCGTGAACATGAGCGTGCCGCAGGCCGAGGCGCTCGGCGTGACGTTCCCGGACCCCGAGCTCAAGTGGAACGAGGAGCGCGGGGAGTACGACTTCGGTCAGCCGGACTGGGACGAGTTCTGGCAGGTCGTCAAGGGCGGCGGTGTCTGCAACGAGCAGCGCATCGCCCACCGACGCAAGGCGCACGAGGACGGCGCGTGGGTCCGTGAGGCCGCCGCCGCGCACGCCGCGAAGCACGCCGTTGCGAAGGAAGGTGCCGCGTGAGCACGTCTTGGCCGTTGTGGGAAGTGTTCGTGCGCGGCAAGCGCGGCCTGAACCACGTGCACGTCGGTTCGCTGCACGCGCCGGACGCGGAGATGGCGCTGCGCAACGCCCGTGACGTCTACACGCGCCGCAACGAGGGCGTCTCGATCTGGGTGGTGCCCGCGACCGAGATCACCGCCTCCTCGCCGGACGAGAAGGACCCGTTCTTCGCGCCGTCCGGCGACAAGGTCTACCGGCACCCGACGTTCTACGCGATTCCCGAGGACGTGCCGCACCTATGAGCTTCGACAATGCGTACGAGTCGCTCCTCGGCCACGAGGACGCGCACTGGGCGTTCGGGACGGGTTTCTCGGAGGCCCTCTCCGGCGTGAACCGCGAGTTCCCGGCCGGAGTCGACCGCGAAGCCCTCGCCGCGTACTGCCTCATGCTCGGCGACGACGCGTTGATCTGCTCGCAGCGGCTCTCGGAGTGGTGCTCGCGCGCTCCCGAGCTGGAAGAGGACATCGCACTCGCCAACATCGCGCTGGACCTGCTCGGCCAGTCTCGCATGCTGCTGACGCGCGCCGGCGAGGTGCTCGGCCGCGACGAGGACGCCCTGGCGTACCTGCGCGACGAACGCGAGTTCCGCAACGTGCACCTCGCCGAGATCGACTGCGGCCCCGGTCCCGGCGGCGACTTCGCGACGACCATCGCGCGCCTGCTGGTGTTCTCGTCGTGGCGGCTCGCGCTGTTCTCCCGCCTGCGCGGCTCGGCCGACCCGGTCCTCGCCGCGATCGCCGAGAAGGGCCTGAAGGAACTGGCCTACCACCGCGACCACGCTGCTCAATGGACCGTTCGTCTCGGCGACGGCACTGACGAGTCGCACCGGCGCATGCAGGCGGGCCTGGAGCGCGTGTGGCCGTTCGTGGACGAGCTGTTCGCGACGCACTCCGTCGAGGCCGCCCTGGCCGGTGTCGCGGTCGACCCCGCGTCGCTGCGGTCCGAAGTGGACGGTGTGCTGCAGGCGGTGCTAGACGCCGCCGGCCTCACGCGTCCCGCGGACACCCGCGCCGCCCGCGTCGCCGGCATGGCGGGCCGCGACGGCGTCCACACCGAGGCCATGGGCTACCTGCTCGCCGAGATGCAGCACCTGCACCGCTCGCTGCCGGGAGCGGTCTGGTGACCACGGCACTCGAGATCGCGTCGGCCGTGCGGGACCCGGAACTCCCGGTCCTCACGCTGGCGGACCTCGGCGTGCTCCGCGACGTGTCCGAAGTCGACGGTCGCGTCGTCGTCACCATCACCCCGACCTACTCCGGCTGCCCCGCGATCGACGAGATGGGCGCCGACCTGCGCCGTTCGTTGATCCGCGCGGGCTTCGAGGACGTCGAGGTACGGCTGTCGCTGTCCCCGGCCTGGACGACGGACTGGATCAGCGAAGAAGGCCGCACCAAGCTCGCCGAGGCCGGCATCGCACCGCCGTCCCGCATCGGCCCGACGGTCGCCGGCCCGGTGCCGCTGAACCTGGTGCCGCCGTCACGCCAGGTCGCCTGCCCGCAGTGCGGCTCGCCCAACACCTCGGAGATTTCCCGGTTCGGCTCGACCGCGTGCAAGGCCCTGCGTCGCTGCAACGCCTGCGCCGAACCGTTCGAGCACGTCAAGGAGATCTGAGTGGCTCGCCGTGCTGCCTTCCACAAGCTCACCGTCGCGAGCGTCGACCGCCTCTGCGACGACGCCGTGGCCGTCACCTTCGACGTGCCGGCCGACCTGGCGGAGGAGTTCGCCTTCGCCGCGGGCCAGTACCTGACCCTGCGCCAGGGCGACGAACGCCGCTCGTACTCGATCTGCGCCCCGGCGGGTTCTCCACCGCGGATCGGCGTGCGCCGCGTCGACGGCGGCCAGTTCTCCACCTGGCTCGTGGACCGCGTCGTCCCCGGTGACGTGCTCGAAGTCCTGCCGCCCCTGGGCAAGTTCACGCCCTCCGGCACCGGCACGCACCACGGCCTGGTCGTCGCCGGCTCCGGCATCACCCCGGCCCTGTCGATCGCCGCCACGGTCCTCGCCACCGGCGCCCGCGTGACCCTGATGTACGGCAACCGCAGCACCAACACGGTGATGTTCGCCGACGAGCTCGCCGACCTGAAGGACCGCTACCCGGCCACGTTCCAGCTCATCCACGTCCTGTCCCGCGAACCCCGCGACGTCGAGCTGTTCACCGGCCGCCTGACCGCCGAGAAGCTGACAGCGCTGTTCGGCAGCGTCGTCCCGTTCGACGCCATCGACGAGTGGTGGCTGTGCGGCCCCTACGAGATGGTCCAGGACGCCACGGCCGTACTGCGCGATCGCGGCGTGCCCGCCGAACGCGTCCACCACGAACTCTTCTACGTCGACGAACCGCCACCCCCACCCCGCCGCGCCGAGGCCGTCGTGGACGCCGCCGCCTCCGTGACGGTCGTGCTCGACGGCAAGTCGACCACCCTGCCGCTGCCCGCCGACGAGCCGATCCTGGACGCCGCTCAACGCGTGCGCGCCGACCTGCCGTTCGCGTGCAAGAGCGGGGTGTGCGGTACGTGCCGTGCGTTGGTGACCGAGGGCAGCGTCGAGATGCGACGCAACTACGCGCTCGACCAGTCCGAGGTGGCGGCCGGCTTCGTGCTGACCTGTCAGGCGCTGCCGACCAGCGAGTGCGTGACGGTCGATTTCGACGCCTGATCGGAGTAGTCCGTTACTCCTTTGAGACCATATGGTCCATGTGGCACGGATTTCTGGACGAGTCGCGGCGAGGTACCACCTACCTGATCGCCGTGACCTTGGTGCGTTCTCGAGACCTCGACGCGATGCGATCGGTGATGCGCGGTCTGGTGAAGCACGGGCAGCGGCGTATCCACTTCAACGACGAGGGGGATCGCCGGAGGAAGGAGGTGCTGTCCCAGATCAGTGCCCTCGGCGTGAGTGCCTACGTCTGGACCTGCAAGAACAGCAACGATGCGATTGCACGCTCGGCGTGTCTGTTCGAGATGATCCCTCGCCTGGTGGACCTCGATGTCGCACGGCTCGTGCTGGAAAGCTGCCAGCACCAGGACGCCGCCGACCGTCGCGTGCTCGCTGCCGGCATCCGCAAGTTCGGTGGAACGTTCACCTACGAGCACCTGAAGCCGGCCGAAGATCCGCTGTTGTGGATCAGCGACGCGATCGCGTGGTCATACGGTGCGGGTGGTGACTGGCGCCGGCGGGCCTGCGACCTGATAGGTGAGGTGGCGGCGGTAAAAATCCCCTAGACAGCGCGAAACCCGGCAACCCGTCGTCCGGCGGGTGAACCGGGTCCACTTCCGGCTCCTATTGGAACCGGCAACAAGAACTATAGCAGAAACGATGCGCTGCTCGTGAACTCGGAAGGGCACCGAACGGCGGATGAACATGGCACGATCACGTGCCATGGGGGTCGTCGTCCGCTCAGCGCTCTGGGGCGCCGCCATCGGCACGCTGCTGATGGGCGCCATCACCACGGCCATCGACCTGGCCGTCGCCAGTGACAAGCCGCCGTCCTCGCCCTTCATCACGATCCTCGCGATCCTCGCGATCGCCCTCCTGTTCGGCGGCCTCCCCGGCGCGGTCATCGGCACCGGCGCCGGCTTCGTCCGCCGCTCGATCCAACGGCCACGCCAGGCCCTCAAACCCATACAACCGCCGATCCCGCACCAGCCCTACGACATGTGGTCCGACCTGGTCGAACGGTGCGCCGAGTCGACGCGCAGGGTCGCGGCCGCCGTCCAGACGGTGCCGGGCTCACCCGCCAAGGAGTGGCTGCAGCGGATCAGCGAGCAGCTGACCGGGGAGCTCGACGACGTGCGCGGCATCGCGCAGCTCGGGCGGGCACTGGGGGCCGTCGACCGGCAGCACCCGGTCTACCAGCGGTTGCTCAGGGCCACGCACGACTTCCACCAGTTCGAGAACGAGGTCGGCCGGGTGGCCTTGCAGATGTTCGACCACCCGGAGCTCGACGAGGCGCGCACGCATCTCGAGGTGCTGGAGAAGCAGCTGCCTCAGTTGTCGACCTGAAGCGCCGACTGCCACCAGCTCAGCACCTCGTCGGCCGCCTCGGGGGCGGCCACCAGCAGGCCGTCCACGGGCAGTTGGTTGCCTGCGCCGCGTCTGTCCAGCACGACGGCACCGGACTCCACGGCCAGAGAGACCGCACCGGCGACGTCCCACTCGTGATAGCCGTGCAGCACGGCAGCCGCCACGTGGCCTAAAGCCACCTGTGCGACGGCGAGGCATTTCGAGCCGAGGACGCGCACGCCCGTGCCTGCTATCGCGGCCGTGGAGATGAACTCGCCCATGCCGGGCCACGGGCCTGTGCGGGTCATCTCGGTGCACACCACAAGAGAATCGCCCTGGCGTTCGGTCAGGCGGACCGGGGTGCCGTTCGCGCGCATTCCGCGGCCACGGGCGGCGGCGTAGATCTGCGAGCGGTACGGGTCGGCGACGACGCCGACGACGGGGCCCCAGCGGTCCACCAGGGCGAGGCTGTAGGCGCACCACGGCATGCCCGCCGTGTAGTTCGCGGTGCCGTCGACCGGGTCGACGACCCAGCGGAACTCCGAGTCGCCCGGGACGTCCGGGTCGGAGTTCTCGCAGAACACCGGTATCGACGGGAACTCGGCGGTGAGCACGCGCCTCGTGTGGCGTTCCAGGGTGCGGTCGGTGTCGGTGACCCAGTCGAACGGGGACTCGCCGGAGTCGGGACGCACGCCGCGACCGGCGGTGGCCATGATGACGTCCGAGGCGTCGTTCGCCAGGCGACCGGCCACTTCCAGCGCGATGGACACCAGGCCGGGGTCTACCGGGTGCGCGGGACGGGACGACAAGACGGTCATGCTGGCCTAGTTTCACCGGGTCGGATGACCGGCAACCGAAGCGCAGATGACGAATCGACGATCACCTGGCCACGACGTGAGGTGTTCTGTCCGCGTCAAATCCCGCGTCACGCGGACTTCATACGGGCACCTCAGGGTGTCCCTGTGCGAGTAGCGATCGTGACCGAGAGCTTCCTGCCTCAGGTGAACGGCGTCACCAACTCCGTGCTCAGAGTCCTGGAGCACCTGCGCCGAGGCGGCCACCAGGCGCTCGTGGTGGCGCCGGGAGCCGGTGCCGACGAGCACCACGGCACGCCCGTCGTCAGAGTCTCCACGGTCGACGTGCCCATGGTGACGAGCCTGCCCATCGGCGTGCCGAGCCCGAGAGTGCTGCACGCCCTCACCGACTTCCAGCCCGACGTCGTGCACCTCGCGTCGCCGTTCGTGCTGGGCGCGTACGGGCTGAGAGCCGCGCGCAAGCTCGACGTGCCGGCCGTCGCGGTCTACCAGACCGACGTCGCCGGGTTCGCGGGCAACTACGGGCTCGGGCTCACCAAGCGCGCCGCGTGGCGGTGGACCAAGCGCCTGCACACCCTCGCCGACCGCACGCTGGCGCCGTCGAGTTCCGCGGTCGAGGCGCTGGAGCAGCACGGGGTGCCGCGCGTGCACCGGTGGGGCCGCGGCGTCGACATCGACCTCTTCCGCCCTCGCCCGAAGCACAACGACGAGCTGACCATCGGCTACGTCGGCCGCCTCGCGCCGGAGAAGCAGGTGTTCCGGCTGCGCGAACTCCGCGACCTGCCGGGCGTGCGGCTGCGGATCGTCGGCGACGGCCCGGACCGCGAGCAGCTGGAGAAGGACCTGCCCGACGCGGAGTTCCTCGGCTTCCGCACCGGTCAGGAGCTCGCCGAGGCCTACGCGTCGCTGGACGTCTTCATCCACACCGGCCCGCACGAGACGTTCTGTCAGGCCGTGCAGGAGGCGCTGGCGACCGGACTGCCGGTGCTCGCACCGAACGCCGGCGGCCCGCGCGACCTGGTCCGCCACGGCCGCACCGGGTACCTCTTCGAGGACGACATCGCGCAGTACGTGGACCTGCTGCGCGACCCGTTGGTGCGCAAGCGGTTCGGTCTCGCCGCCCGCAAGTCGGTGCTGTCCCGCACCTGGCCGGCGGTCTGCGACGAGCTGATGGGTCACTACGCCGCTGTTCTGGGACTCAGTCACCAGGCGGCCGCTTGAGGATCGTGCAGCTCGCCAACTTCTACGGCCCCAGGTCGGGCGGTCTCCGCACGGCACTGCACCACCTCGGCACGGGTTACGCGCAGGCGGGCCACGAGGTGGTGCTGGTCGTGCCGGGTGCCCGCCGCGCGGACGAGGTGCTGCCCGGCGGGGTCCGGCGCATCACGCTGCCCGCGCTCAAGGTCCCGTACACCGGCGGCTACCGCGTCGTGGACCCGTGGCGCGTCAAATCCCTGATGGAGCACCTGCGGCCGGACCGGCTGGAGGTCTCCGACCGGCTGACGTTACGCGGCATGGGCGCCTGGGCGAGCGAACGCGACATCCCCAACGTCGTGATCTCCCACGAACGCCTGGACCGCCTGCTGCAGTTGGTGCTGCCTCCCAGCCCGGCCGAGCGCGGTGCGGACTGGGCCAACCGCCGCATGGCCGACTCCTACGACACGGTCGTCTGCACGACAGGTTTCGCCCGCGAGGAGTTCGACCGAATCGGCGCCAAGAACGTCACCCAGGTGCCACTAGGCGTCGACCTAGCCACCTTCACCCCGCACCGGCACTCCGCAGAGCTGCGACAGGACCTCTTGCAGGGCAAGGAGAACCTCCTGATCCACTGTGGACGCCTGTCCCCGGAGAAGCACGTCGAACGATCCGTAGACACGCTCGCCGAACTGCACGAACAGGGCCACTCGGCACGCCTGGTGATCGCCGGCGACGGCCCCAGGCGCTCATTCCTGGAGAAGCGCGCGGCAGGCCTGCCGATAACCTTCCTCGGTTTCGTCAAATCGCGCCTGGACGTAGCGTCCCTGCTCGCCTCGGCCGACCTGTCGCTGGCACCGGGCCCGCACGAGACGTTCGGCCTGGCCGCCCTGGAGGCCCTGGCCAGCGGCACCCCGGTAGTCGTCAGCCAGAGCAGCGCTCTAAAGGAGATCGTCCAGCCATCATGCGGCGCGGCCGTCTCCGACCACGCGACGGCGTTCGCCGAGGCAGCCCGGCAGCTGCTGGAATCGGGCTCCAGGGAGGCAGCCCGGGCACGCGCGGAGGAGTACCCGTGGCACACGGCGGTGGACGGCATGCTGACCGCCCTGAAGGTGCCCTGAAGATGATCTCAGCGAGTCTGACTTAGTCTTTAGTTCATGTCGCGAGCCGGCTTGGACAAGAACCCCCGCGAGGTCGCCGAGATGTTCGACGGCGTGGCCAAGGGCTACGACCGCACGAACTCGGTCATGACGCTGGGCTTCGACCGCCGCTGGCGGGAGTGGAGCAGGCGCGTCCTCGACGCCCGCCCCGGCGAGAAGGTCCTGGACCTGGCAGCGGGCACCGCCGTGTCGACCGTCCAGTACGCCGAGTCCGGCGCCTGGTGCGTAGCAGCGGACTTCTCCGTGGGCATGCTCGCCTCAGGCGCCCACCGCCGAGTCCCCAAGGTAGCCGCTGACGCCCTGCGCCTACCGTTCAAGGACAACTCCTTCGACGCCGTCACGGTGTCCTTCGGCATCCGCAACTTCAACGACACGGTCGTCGCCCTCCAGGAGATGGCCCGCGTCACGAAGCCGGGCGGCCGCATGGTGATCTGCGAGGTCTCCACCCCGGTCTGGAAGCCGTTCCGCTTCGTCTACATGCGCTACCTGCTCAAACTGCTCCCGCTGATCGCGAAGTTCGTGTCGAGCAACCCGGTCGCCTACTCCTACCTGGCCGAATCCATGGCCACCTGGCCCGACCAGCGCACCCTGGGCGAGCTGATCTCGCAGGCGGGCTGGGAGGACGTGGCCTGGTTCAATCTGACCGGTGGCATGGTCGCCCTCCACCGAGCAACCAAGCCCAAGCCGAACGCGAAGCCGAACGAGCCCAAGCCGACGCCCGAGCCGGCCGAATCTCCCGAGCCGACCACCTGACCGCCCGCCCGCCCGTCCGCCCGTCCGCCGGGAACGCGGGGGCCCTACGTTCCCTTGAAGGAAACGTAGGGCCCCCGCGTTCCCGTCAGACGGGCCGCCACACCGTCGCTTTGACGTCTGGACGCGGGCGCGTAGATGCGGAGCGGTAGGCGCCCAGTAGTTCTGAGATGACGCCGTTCGGATCGGCCCTAAGTCGAGATGGAACGGTGTGTACGGTCATCACGCCGTGCGCCAGCAATGCTGAATGCTGTGCCATCGTGTGGGCATAGTCGGCGGGGGACATGTGGAACTCCTTCGAGTCGATCTGCCAGGCCAACCCGACCTCGTCCCACCAGCCGTCCACGATCGCGAGCTGTTGTCCACATGCCGAGCGGATCAGCACGTTCCGCTGCGGCGACGGCAGCGAGGAACGGCTGACCAGCGATCGCGCCCACGCTTCGGCTGCGGAGCGGACGCCGTCCGACACCTCGTCGAGTACCGTTCTGGGTAGGGCGGTGCCGCCGAGGTGCATGTTTTTCAGTTCCGCCGTGAGTGCTGTTGGTGAGCAGAGTTGTCGTTGGACAGCATCGGCGATCATCGCCCGGACCACGTCGAAGCGAGCCTCCCGACGTGCGGCGTCGATGAGAGCACGAGCGAGATGGACTGTGGGAAAACCGTCGATCAAGCTCCCTGACCATGGCCGGTTGGATCGTTCGACGAGAAGAGGGCCCTGGCTCGCGAGACCTCTTCCATGAGGTACGAGGACATGGATGCGATGGTCTTCAGGAAGACGCCGCACGCCGTGCCTCCGAGCAGCCTCCAATCCCGTCAGGAAGGCGAGCGGGCCCGCGCGCAACAACGCACCCCGGACGAGCTGTCTTCGGTCGGGAATGCCGCCGTTGAGCAGGTAGACACCGAGGAAGATCCGCGTCCAACCGCCGCCAGGCCGGCACTTGAGTGCCATGGCCTTGCCCGTTAGTCCCAGCACCAGCAGTTCACGGCGGGCGGCCACGCCGTCCTCGAACAGATCCGCCAGACGTCCGTAGTCAGCCGCAGCCCGTTTCGTCATTCAGCCAATCATGGACATCTGGCAGTGATCGGCAACCACCGCATGATCGACATGTGGATAACTTGCGATCTTCGAGGGAACGCGGGAGTCCTGCGTTTCCTTTTGGGGAACGCGGGGCCCCCGCGTTCCCCAAGCGGCAGCTGGCGGAGCGCGGCCTTTGGGTGCGCGGCAGCGGGCTTGGGGCGCGGGGTCTCAGCGGGCGCCGGTTAGAGTCGCGAACAGAGCTGTGAGCTGTGTTGAGTTGTGACGACCGGTACACGTTAGGGAGTCTGGATGAGCAGGCGCGGGATCAACGAGGACGCCGACGTCATCGTGGTGGGGGCGGGACCGGCGGGCTCGACCGCGGCGACCTACCTCGCCAGGGCGGGCCTCGACGTCCTCCTCCTGGAGAAGAGCACCTTCCCCAGGGAGAAGGTCTGCGGCGACGGCCTCACCCCCCGAGGTGTCAAGCAGCTGATCGACCTGGGCATCGACACCCGCGAGAGCAACGGCTGGCTGCACAACAAGGGCCTGCGCGTGGTCGGCGGCGGCGTCACGATGGAGCTCGACTGGCCTGACCTGGCCACCTTCCCGAACTACGGCCTCGTGCGGCCGCGCATGGACTTCGACGAGATGCTCGCCAACGCCGCGAAGGCAGCCGGCGCGCGCATGCACGAGAACACCACGGTCACCAAGGCCATCATCGAGAACGGCCGGGTCGTCGGTGTCGAGGCCAAGCAGGGACCGGAAAAGAACCCGGTCACCTACAAGGCCCCCATCGTCGTCGGCTGCGACGGAGTCAGCGCCAGGCTCGCCCTGAGCGTCGGCCTGCAGAAGGACGACGCCAAGCCCATGGGTGTGGCGGTCCGCCGCTACTACAGCAGCCCGCGCACCAAGGACGACTACCTCGAGTCGCACCTCGAGCTCTGGGCGCCGGACGGCCAGCTGCTGCCCGGCTACGGCTGGATCTTCGGCATGGGCGACGGCAGCGTGAACGTCGGCCTGGGCATCCTCAGCACGTCGAAGGCCTACGGCACCACCGACTACCGCCAACTGCTGCGGTCCTGGCTCGACGGCACCCCCGAGGAGTGGGGCTTCCGCGAGGAGAACGCGACCAGCCGCATCGGCGGCGCCGCGCTCCCCATGGGCCTCAACCGCAAGCCGCACTACCGGGCGGGCCTCCTCCTCGTCGGCGACGCCGGCGGCATGGTCAACCCGTTCAACGGCGAGGGCATCGGCTACGCCATGGAGTCGGCCAAGATCGCCTCCGAGAGCATCGTCCAGGCCCTCGCCCGCACCGGCGTCAACCGTGAACGGGCGCTGCACGGCTACCCGGTCCGGATCGAGGAGGCGCTCGGCAGTTACTACCGGCTCGGGAACGTCTTCTCGAAGCTCATCGGTAACCCGGCGATCATGCGGACCGCAACGAAGTACGGAATGCCGCGGAAACGCCTGATGAAACTGGTGCTCAAGCTACTCGCGGGCCTCTACGACCCCAAGGACGGCGACGCAATGGACCGGCTGATCGTGGCCGCCACGAAGCTCGCTCCCACGGCCTGAATTACTCCGAATAGGGGACGGCACCGGCTCAATACGAGCCGGTGCCGTTTCGCATATGTCCGGCCGGTAAAACCCCCAGGTCAGACCCTGTGATCCAGGTCATTTACAGGCGTTCTACACTGGCGGGCGACCTTGTGAATCAGTTCACAACAGTGTGAACTAGCTTGTGAACTGTTTCACAAGCGTTTGTTAGGTTCGCCTAACAAACGAGCCGGAGAACAACACCCTTAGGGTGCGCCTCGACCGCGAGGAAAGGACGACGGAGCGTGCTTGACCCTTACCTCCCCCTCGTATTGATGTTCGCGCTTGCCGGGGCGTTCGCACTGTTCTCGGTGACCGCAGCGCCCTACATCGGACCCCGCCGCTACAACCGGGCGAAGCTCGACGCGTACGAGTGCGGCATCGAGCCGAGCCCGCAGCCGGTCGTGGGTGGTGGGCGCATGCCCGTCGCCTACTACCTCACGGCGATGCTGTTCATCCTGTTCGACATCGAAATGGTCTTCCTCTACCCGTTCGCCGTGGCCGCCGACAAGCTGGGCCTGTTCGGGCTGGTGGAGATCGTCCTGTTCGTCGCCACGGTCGGCTTCGCGTACGTCTACGTGTGGCGTCGCGGCGGCCTCGACTGGAACTGAGGAAGTCATGGGTCTCGAGGAGAAGCTCCCGAACGGCATCCTGCTGGTCAGCGTCGAGAAGCTGGTCAACTGGACCCGCAAGTCCTCGCTCTGGCCTGCCACCTTCGGCCTGGCCTGCTGCGCCATCGAGATGATGACGACGGGTGGTCCGCGCTACGACCTGGCCCGCTTCGGCATGGAGGTCTTCCGGGCCTCACCGCGCCAGGCGGACCTGATGATCGTGGCCGGCCGCGTCACCAACAAGATGGCGCCGGTGCTGCGGCAGATCTACGACCAGATGCCCGAGCCGCGCTGGGTGCTGGCCATGGGCGTGTGCGCCAGCAGTGGCGGCATGTTCAACAACTACGCGGTGGTGCAGGGCGTCGACCACGTCGTGCCCGTCGACATGTACCTGCCGGGCTGCCCGCCGCGGCCGGAGATGCTGATGGACGCGATCCTCAAGATCCACGCCAAGATCATGGACGAGCCGCTGAACGCCGTGCGCGCCAAGGCACTCGCCGACTCGGGTTACCGCACCGATCTCATCCCGTCCTCCGAGCGTTTTGCGAGGAAGAAGTGACCGAGCCAGGGGGAGAGCACTCCAGCGCCGACCGCGCTGTGGAGGGCCTCGAAAAGACCAACGGCGCGGAAGCCAAAGCGCCGATCTTCGCGGGCAAGGAGCGCCAGGGCCTCTTCGGCGTCACCGGCTCCGGTGACACGTCCGGCTTCGGTGGCCTGCGCCTGCCCGCCCACGTGGCCGCTCCGTCCGAGCGCCCGTTCGGCGGCTGGTTCGACGAGGTCGCGGACGAGCTCATCGCCGCCATCGGCGAGAAGGGCCTGCCCGCCGACACGGTGCAGCAGGTGACGGTCGACCGCGGCGAGATCACCTTCTACCTCAGGCCGGAGACGCTGCTGGAGGTCGCGCGCATCTGCCGTGACACCCCGTCCCTGCGCTTCGAACTCTGCAGCTCGGTGTCCGGTGTCGACTACGGCGCCGACGTGCCGCAGCGCCTGCACTCGGTCACGCACCTCACGTCGATGACGTACCGCCGCCGCATCCGGCTGGAGGTCGCGGTCGACGTCGAGGACCCGCACGTGCCGAGCCTGATCGACGTCTACCCGACGGCGGACTGGCAGGAGCGCGAGACCTGGGACATGTTCGGGATCATCTACGACGGTCACCCCGGACTGACCCGCATCCTCATGCCGGACGACTGGGACGGCCACCCGCAGCGCAAGGACTACCCGCTGGGCGGCATTCCGGTCGAGTACAAGGGCGCGGAGATTCCTCCGCCGGACCAGAGGCGGTCCTACTCATGACCGAGCGGCTTTCCGACGTCACCACCGGGACGAACACCAGCGCGACCGGTAGCGACAGCACGGACGACGTCACCACCCGCACCGAGACTCCTGAGATCGCGGACTCGCGGAAGACCACCGAGGGCACCGTCTACACGGTGACCGGCGGCGACTGGGACGAGGTGCTCGCGGACGCGGTGCACGACGAGCGCATCGTCATGAACCTCGGCCCGCAGCACCCGTCGACGCACGGCGTGCTCCGTCTGGTCTTGGAGCTCGAGGGCGAGACGGTCACCCACGCCCGCAGCGTCATCGGCTACCTGCACACCGGTATCGAGAAGAACGTCGAGTACCGGAACTGGGTCCAGGGCGTCACCTTCGTGACGCGCATGGACTACCTGGCGCCTCTGCACAACGAAGCCGCGTACTGCATGGGCGTCGAGAAGCTGCTCGGCGTCACGGTCCCGGACAAGGCGCAGGCGATCCGCGTGCTGCTGATGGAGCTCAACCGCATCAGCTCGCACCTCGTCGCCCTCGCCACCGGCGGCATGGAGCTTGGTGCCCTCACCGGCATGACCTCCGGGTTCCGTGAGCGTGAAGAGGCGCTGCACCTGCTGGAGCACCTCACCGGCCTGCGGATGAACCACGCGTTCATCCGACCCGGCGGCCTCGCTCAGGACCTGCCGGCCGACGCGGTCGAGAAGATCACCGCGTTCGTCAAGGTCATGGAGAAGCGGCTGCCGGACTACGACAAGCTGCTCACCGGCCAGCCGATCTGGCGCAACCGCCTCGCGGGCGTGGGCTACCTTCCCGTCGACGCGTGCCTCGCGCTCGGCATCACCGGCCCGATCCTGCGCTCCGCCGGCCTCGGCTGGGATCTGCGCAAGGTCGAGCCGTACTGCGGCTACGAGAACTACCAGTTCGACGTGCCGACCTCGAACGCGGCGGACTGCTTCGCGCGGTACCTGCTGCGTCTCGAGGAGATGCACCAGTCGCTGCGGATCATCAAGCAGGTCGTGAAGAGCCTGCCCACCGGTCCGGTGATGGTCGCCGACGCGAAGATCGCATGGCCCGCGCAGCTCACGATCGGCAGCGACGGCATGGGCAACTCGCTCGAGCACGTCCGCAAGATCATGGGCCAGTCCATGGAGTCCCTGATCCACCACTTCAAGCTGGTGACCGAGGGCTTCAAGGTGCCGGCGGGCCAGGTGTACGTGCCGGTCGAGTCGCCGCGCGGCGAGCTCGGCTACCACATGGTCTCCGACGGCGGCACGAGGCCGATGCGCGTGCACGTCCGCGAACCAAGCTTCGTGAACCTCCAGTCGATGCCCGCGATGTGCGAGGGCGGCATGGTCGCCGACGTGATCGCGTCCGTCGCCTCGATCGACCCCGTGATGGGTGGTTGCGACCGATGACTCAGGCACAGGAAACCGCGTTCGACCAGTCCACTGTGGACCGGGCGCAGGCGATCATCGCCCGGTACCCGCAGTCCCGCAGTGCGTTGTTGCCGATGCTGCACCTCGTGCAGTCGGTCGAGGGCTACGTCTCCCAGGACGGCATCCGGTTCTGCGCCGGGCAGCTCGACCTGAGCGAGGCCGAGGTCAGCGCGGTCGCGACGTTCTACACGATGTACAAGCGCCGCCCGTGCGGTGAGCACCTCGTGAGCGTCTGCACGAACACGCTGTGCGCGGCACTGGGTGGCGACGAGATCTACTCGACGCTCAAGAGCCACCTCGGCGTGGGCCACGAGGAGACCGCGGGCGAGCCGGGCACGCCGGGCTCGATCACCCTGGAGCACGCCGAGTGCCTCGCCGCGTGCGACCTCGGCCCGGTGCTGCAGGTGAACTACGAGTTCTACGACAACCAGACGCCGGACAAGGCGCTGGGACTCGTGAAGGCGTTGCAGTCGGGGGAGAAGCCCGCCCCGACGCGCGGCGCGCCGCTCACCGACTTCAAGCAGGCCGAGCTCCAGCTTGCCGGGTTCTTCGAGGGTCGCGACGCCGACCTCGACGGCCCGTCGGCGGCGCCGGAGACGCTGGCCGGTGCGCAGATCGCCAAGGAACGCGGCTGGGACGCTCCCGCGACTCCCAAGAATGCCGAGTTCCCTGCCCTGCCGGAAAAGAAGTAGGGACAAAATGGTTGACCCGCTGACTCCCGTTCTCACCAAGCGCTGGACTGAGCCCAAGTCCTGGACCATCGAGACCTACGAGCGCACCGGTGGCTACACCGCCCTGCCCAAGGCGCTGAAGGCCCACCCGGACCAGCTCATCCAGCAGTGCAAGGACTCCGGACTGCGCGGCCGTGGCGGCGCGGGTTTCCCCACCGGCATGAAGTGGGGTTTCATCCCGCAGGGCGACGGCAAGCCGCACTACCTCGTCATCAACGCCGACGAGGGCGAACCGGGCACCTGCAAGGACATCCCGCTGATGATGGCGGACCCGCACTCGCTGATCGAGGGCGTGATCATCACGTCGTTCGCGATCCGCGCGAACTTCGCGGCGATCTACGTCCGCGGCGAGGTCCTGCACTGCATCCGCCGCCTCAACGCGGCGGTGCGCGAGGCGTACGCCAAGGGCTACCTGGGCAAGGACATCCTCGGCAGCGGGTTCGACCTCGACGTGGTGATCCACGCCGGCGCCGGCGCGTACATCTGCGGTGAGGAGACCGCGCTGCTCGACTCGCTGGAGGGCCGCCGTGGCCAGCCGCGACTCAAGCCGCCGTTCCCCGCGACCTCGGGCCTCTACGCGTCGCCCACTGTCGTGAACAACGTCGAGACCATCGCGTCGGTTCCCTTCATCGTCAACGGTGGCGCGGACTGGTTCCGCGAGATGGGCCGCGACCGGTCGCCCGGCCCGAAGATCTACTCGCTGTCCGGCCACGTCACGAACCCCGGCCAGTACGAGGCGCCGATGGGCACCACGCTCCGGCAGCTGCTGGACATGGCCGGTGGCATGAAGGACGGCATCCCGCTGAAGTTCTGGACGCCGGGTGGCTCGTCCACCCCGCTGTTCACCGCGGAGCACCTCGACGTGCCGCTGGACTTCGAGGGCGCCGCCGAGGCCGGTTCGATGCTGGGCACCACCGCCCTGCAGATCTTCAACGAGACCGTGTCCGTGCCGTGGGCCGTCATGAAGTGGACGGAGTTCTACAAGCACGAGTCGTGCGGCAAGTGCACGCCGTGCCGCGAGGGCACCTACTGGCTCGTGCAGATCCTGCAGCGGATGGTGCGCGGCGAGGGCAACGCGAGCGACATCGACACGTTGCTCGACGTCTGCGACAACATCCTCGGCCGCTCGTTCTGCGCGCTCGGTGACGGTGCCGTCAGCCCGATCACCAGTGGCATCAAGTACTTCAAGGACGAGTTCCTGGCTCTCTGCGACCAGAACTCCAAGGTCCTGGCTGGAGCGAACGCATGACCATCGCGCCTGACAAGCCCACCACCGACGAGGTCGTTGTCCCGGAAGGCCACGTCAAGCTCATCATCGATGGCGAAACCGTCATCGCGCCCAAGGGTGAGCTGCTGATCCGCACGGCCGAGCGCCTCGGCACGGTCATCCCGCGCTTCTGCGACCACCCGCTGCTGGAGCCCGCGGGCGCCTGCCGCCAGTGCCTCGTCGAGGTCGAGATGGGCGGCCGGCCGATGCCGAAGCCGCAGGCCTCCTGCACGATGACGGTCGCGGACGGCATGGTCGTGAAGACCCAGCTGACGTCGCCGGTCGCGGACAAGGCCCAGCAGGGTGTGATGGAGCTGCTGCTCATCAACCACCCGCTGGACTGCCCGATCTGCGACAAGGGCGGTGAGTGCCCGCTGCAGAACCAGGCGATCGCCCACGGCCGCAGCGACTCCCGCTTCCACGAGCACAAGCGGACGTTCCCGAAGCCGATCAACATCTCCACGCAGGTGTTGCTCGACCGCGAGCGTTGCGTGCTCTGCCAGCGCTGCACCCGGTTCTCCGCGCAGATCGCCGGCGACCCGTTCATCGAACTGCTCGAGCGCGGCTCGCAGCAGCAGATCGGTGTGGCGCAGGACAAGCCGTTCCAGTCGTACTTCTCCGGCAACACCATCCAGATCTGCCCGGTCGGTGCTCTCACCAGCGCGGCCTACCGGTTCCGCGCCCGGCCGTTCGACCTCGTGTCGACGCCGAGCATCTGCGAGCACTGCTCCTCCGGTTGTGCCGAGCGCACCGACTGGCGGCGCGGCAAGGTGCAGCGCAAGCTCGCCGGCGACGACCCGCAGGTCAACGAGGAGTGGATCTGCGACAAGGGCCGGTTCGCCTTCCGCTACGCCACGACCGCCGACCGCATCAAGCGGCCGCTGGTGCGTGACAAGGAGACCGGTGAGCTGCGCGAGTCGTCCTGGACCGAGGCGCTGCAGGTCGCGGCGGCCGGTCTGACGGCCGCGCGGGACGCGAACGGCGTCGGTGTCCTCACCGGTGGCCGGCTGACCGTCGAGGACGCCTACGCGTACTCGAAGTTCGCCCGGATCGCGTTGCGCACCAACGACATCGACTTCCGCGCCCGGCCGCACAGCGCCGAGGAGCTGGAGTTCCTGTCCGGCACCACGGTGTTCACGAACCCGGACAACGGCGTCACCTTCCAGGGCATCGAGTCCGCACCGGCCGCGTTGCTGGTCGCGTTCGAGCCGGAAGAAGAGGCGCCGATCGTCTTCCTGCGCCTGCGCAAGGCCGCTCGCAAGGGCACCACGAAGGTCTTCCACCTCGGCCAGTTCACGACCCCGGCCGTGGAGAAGACCCTCGGCACGCTGCTCGCCTGCGTGCCGGGTGCCGAGGCGAACGCCCTGAACGCGTTGCCGGAGCACGCTTCCGACGTCGTCGAGCTGCTGAGCAAGCCCGGTGCGGTGATCCTCGTCGGCGAACGCGCCGCCGTGATCCCCGGCGCGTTCACCGCGGTCGCCCGGCTGGCCGAGCGCACCGGCGCCAAGGTGGCGTGGATCCCGCGCCGCGCCGGTGAACGCGGTGCGCTCGCGGTCGGTGCCACGCCGAACCTGCTGCCCGGCGGCCGCCACGTCGCGAACGCCGCCGCGCGCACCGAGGTCGAGCGCACCTGGGGCGTCGAGGAGGGCTCGCTCCCCGCGACGCCCGGCCGCGACACCACGGGCATCCTCGACGCCGCCGCGAACGGTGAGCTGTCCGGCCTGGTGGTCGGCGGCGTCGACCCGTTCGACCTGCCCGACCCGCTGCTCGCGGAGAAGGCGTTGGCGGGAGCCGGTTTCATCGTGAGCCTGGAGCTGCGGCCCAGCGCGGTCACCGCGCACGCCGACGTCGTGCTCCCGATCGCCCCGGCGGTCGAGAAGGCCGGCAGCTACCTCAACTGGGAGGGCCGCCGCCGCGAGTTCGGCACGACGCTCGAGGCCACCGGCGCGCTGCCGGACTGCCGCGTGCTCGACACCCTCGCGGTGGAGATGGACGCGGACCTGTTCACGCAGACGCCCGCCGCCGCGGCCGCCGACCTGGCTCGCCTCGGCGAAGGCGCCCCGAGCGGTTCCTCGCTCAACGTCGCCGCGCCGCTGCAGACCCCGGCCGGTCCCGGCAAGGCCGTGCTCGCCACCTGGCACCGCCTGATCGGCAACGGCTCGCTGCAGGTCGACGAGCCGCACCTGGCCGGCACGGCCCGCTCGGTCGTCGCGAAGGTCGCCGAGGCCACCGCGCGGCAGTTCGGCCTGGAGACCGGCGGTCACGTGACGGTCTCCACCGACCGCGGCGCGATCACGCTCCCGGTCGAGACCGACGACCTGCCCGAGGGCGTCATCTGGCTGCCCACCAACTCGGGTGACGTGACCGTCCGGGCCACGCTCGGCGCGGGCCACGGCTCGATCGTCTCCGTCAGCGGAGGAAAGTCATGACGCAGAACTTCGCAGCGGAGATCGGTGACACCGCCGAACTCCTGGCGGACGACCCCATCTGGTTGATCCTGATCAAGGTCGTCGGGATCTTCGCCTTCCTCGTGGTCATGACCCTGTTCATGATCAACTGGGAGCGCAAGGTCGTCGCGCGCATGCAGCACCGCCCCGGCCCCAACCGGGTCGGCCCGAACGGCTGGCTGCAGTCACTCGCGGACGGTCTGAAGCTCGCGTTCAAGGAGGACATCCGCCCGGTCCTCGCGGACAAGTGGGTGTTCTTCCTCGCCCCGGTGATCTCCTGCATCCCCGCGTTCCTCGCGTTCTCGGTGATCCCGCTGGCCGGCGAAGTGAGCATGTTCGGCGAGCAGACCGCGCTGCAGCTGGTCGACCTGCCGGTCGGCGTGCTGGTGGTGCTCGCCTGCTCCTCGATCGGTGTCTACGGCATCGTGCTGTCCGGTTGGGCGTCCGGCTCGCCCTACCCGTTGCTCAGCGCGCTGCGCGCGAGCGCGCAGGTGATCTCCTACGAGCTCGCGCTGGGTCTTTCGGTCATCGCGGTGGTCATGTTCACCGGCTCGCTGTCGACCGGTGACATCGTGGGCGCGCAGGCGACGACCGTGCTCGGCTTCCTGCCCGGCTGGTTCGGCATTCTGCTGTTCCCGAGCTTCGTCATCTTCGTGGTGTCGATGGTCGGTGAGACCAACCGCGCGCCGTTCGACCTGCCCGAGGCGGAGTCGGAACTGGTCGGTGGTTTCCACACCGAGTACAGCTCGCTGAAGTTCGCGCTGTTCTTCCTCGCCGAGTACATCAACATGGTCACCCTCTCGGCGCTCACGGCCACCTTGTTCCTCGGCGGCTACCACGCGCCGTGGAGCGGCGAGTTCATGAACACCGGCTGGTGGGGCCTGTTCTGGTTCATCGGCAAGACGCTGGCGTTCCTGTTCCTCTTCATCTGGCTGCGCGGCTCGCTACCCCGCCTGCGCTACGACCAGTTCATGAAGCTGGGCTGGAAGGTGCTGATCCCGACCAGCCTCGTCTGGATCATGGCCGTCGCGGTCATCCGCACCGGTGCGATCCAGCAGCTCTCCACGGCACAGCGGCTCATCGCGCTCGGCGTGGTCGTCGGCCTGGTGCTGCTGGTCTCGTTCCTGCTGCCGGACAAGAAGGTCGCCGACACCAAGGGTGTTCCGCTCGCGGGCTCCGGCTTCCCGGTGCCGCCGCTCGACCTCGCCGTTCCCAAGTCAGCGCCCAAGCGCAAGGTCAAGGTCGCCACCCTCCCCAAGGAGACGGCAGCCGTCACCACCGGTAAGGAGGCTGAGTAGGGATGTTCGAGTCCGTGAAAGGCTTCGGAGTCACCTTCGGCACCATGTTCAAGAAGGTGGTGACGGAGGAGTACCCCGAGGTCAAGAAGGTGACCGCGCCGCGGTTCCACGGCCGTCACCAGCTGAACAGGCACCCGGACGGGCTGGAGAAGTGCGTCGGCTGCGAGCTGTGCGCGTGGGCCTGCCCGGCGGACGCGATCTTCGTCGAGGGTGGCGACAACACCGAGGACGAGCGCTACTCGCCCGGTGAGCGCTACGGCATGGACTACCAGATCAACTACCTGCGCTGCATCGGCTGCGGCCTGTGCATCGAGGCGTGCCCGACCCGTTCGCTCACGATGACGAACGAGTACGAGCTCGCCGACGACAACCGCCAGGACCTGATCTTCACGAAGGAGGACCTGCTCGCCCCGTTGCTGCCCGGCATGGAGCAGCCGCCGCACCCGATGCGGCTCGGCGAGAACGAGCAGGACTACTACGTGAACGGCCCGCAGCTCGCCAAGGTGGCCCAAGAGGGAGAAGGGAAGCAGCAGTGAGCCTCCTGACCTTCCTCGCGCAGCAGCCGGAACCGGTGCAGCGCGCGGTCGACACCGTGACCACCGGCGAGGCGATCGCGTTCTGGGTGCTCGGCCCGCTGGCCCTGGCCGGCGCGCTCGGCATGCTCTTCGCGCGCAACGCGGTGCACTCCGCGCTGTGGCTCGTCGTGACGATGCTCAGCCTCGGTGTGCTGTACATGGTCCAGCAGGCGCCGTTCCTCGGCTTCGTGCAGATCATCGTCTACACCGGCGCGATCATGATGCTGTTCCTGTTCGTGCTGATGATGGTCGGCCGGGACAGTTCGGACTCCGTCGTCGAAGTCATCCGGGGCCAGCGACTCGCGGCCGCGTTGCTCGGCATCGGGTTCGCCGTGCTGGTCGTCGGCTCCGTCGCCCGCGCGCTCACCTCGGTGCAGCCCGCCGGTCTGGCCGAGGCGAACACGACCAACGGCGGCAACGTCGTCAACATCGGCACGAAGCTCTTCACGGAGTACCTGTTCGCGTTCGAGCTCACGTCGGCGCTGCTGATCACCGCCGCGCTCGGCGCGATGATCCTGGCCTTCGTCGGCCGCGAAGGGAAGTCCGTCAGGAAGACGCAGAAGGAACTCGTCGAGGAGCGCTTCCAGAGCGGCAAGCGGGTCGGGTCCATCCCCGGCCCCGGTGTCTTCGCCACCGCGAACTCGGTGGCGACCCCCGCCCTGCTGCCCGACGGCAGCGTGTCGGAGGAGTCGCTGTTCGACGTCATCGAGACGACCGACAAGTCCACCCTGTCGGACGACGTCGCCGAGGTCGCGGGCACCGGGCACCAGCCGGACTCGCACGCGCTCAAGGGAAGTGAGTCGTGACTCCCACGTACTACCTGCTGCTGTCGGCACTGCTGTTCAGCATCGGCGCCGTCGGCGTTCTGGTGCGCCGCAACGCCATCGTGGTCTTCATGTGCGTCGAGCTCATGCTCAACGCGGTCAACCTGAGCCTCGTGACGTTCGCGCGGATCAACGGCTCGCTCGACGGTCAGGTGATGGCGTTCTTCGTGATGGTCGTCGCCGCGGCGGAGGTCGTCGTCGGCCTCGCGATCATCATGTCCATCTTCCGGACGCGTCGCTCGGCCTCGGTCGACGACTCGAACCTGCTGAAGTACTGAGGGGTCACCGGTGACGGAACCTGTTGTCGCCAGCGGGGTCGCGAGCTTCGCCTGGTTGCTGTTGGCGCTGCCCGCGTTCGGTGCGGCGGTGCTGTTGGTCAGTGGTAGGCGCGCCGACAAGTGGGGCCACCTGCTCGGCAGTGCCACGCTGCTGGCGTCGTTCGGCTACGCGCTCGCGCTGTTCTTCTCGACCCTCGGTGTCTCGAACCCCGAGGAGCGCACCCAGAACCTGAAACTGTGGGACTGGATCGACGTCAACGCGCTGACCGTCGAGTTCGGACTGCGGATCGACCCGCTGTCGCTGACGTTCGTGCTGCTGATCACCGGTGTGGGCTCGCTGATCCACATCTACTCGATCGGCTACATGGCGCACGAGGAAGGCAGGCGGAAGTTCTTCGCCTACCTGAACCTCTTCGTGTCCGCGATGCTCCTGCTGGTGCTGGGCAACGGTTTCGTGACCCTGTACTTCGGCTGGGAGGGCGTCGGTCTCGCCTCGTACCTGCTGATCGGCTGGTACCAGTACAAGCCCGAAGCGGCGTCGGCGGCCAAGAAGGCCTTCCTGATGAACCGCGTCGGCGACCTGGGCCTCGCCATCGCGATCTTCCTGATGTTCAACAAGCTCGGGACGACGCAGTACACCGAGGTCTTCGCGCGCGTCAGCGAGTTCTCCTCGGCCGAGGTCCTCGCGATCACGCTGCTGCTGCTCCTGGGCGCCTGCGGCAAGTCCGGTCAGTTCCCGCTGCAGGCCTGGTTGCCCGACGCGATGGCCGGCCCGACCCCGGTGTCCGCCCTGATCCACGCGGCGACGATGGTCACCGCGGGCGTGTACCTGATCGCCCGCGCCAACCCGCTCTACAACCTGAGCGCGGACGGCCGCCTGGTCGTCATGATCATCGGTGGCCTCACGCTGCTGATCGGCTGCATCATCGGTTGCGCCTACGACGACTTCAAGAAGGTCCTGGCGTACTCGACGGTCTCGCAGATCGGGTACATGATCCTCGCGGTGGGTCTTGGCCCGATCGGGTACGCGCTCGGCATCATGCACCTGCTGACGCACGGCTTCTTCAAGGCCGGGCTCTTCCTCGGTGCCGGTTCGGTCATGCACGGCATGAACGACGAGGGCAACATCCGCCGGATGGGCGGGCTCTACAAGTTCCTGCCGATCACCTTCGTCACCTGGACGCTCGGCTACCTCGCGCTGATCGGCATCCCGCCGTTCGCGGGCTACTTCTCGAAGGACGCCATCATCGCGGCGGCGTTCGGCGCGGAGGGCTGGCGCGGGTACGTCTTCGGCGGTGTGGCGCTGCTCGGTGCCGCGCTGACCGCGTTCTACATGACGCGCCTGCTGATCCTGGTCTTCCTGGGCAAGCCCCGCTGGAAGGAACTGAAGGCGGAGAACGGCAAGGACTACCACCCGCACGAGTCCCCGCTGTCGATGACCATCCCGATGATCATCCTGGCGGTCGGTTCGGTGGCGGGCGGCTGGTTCCTCTCCTCCGGCGGACGTCTGGCCGGCTGGCTGGAGCCCTCGCTGGGTGAGCTGCAGGAGTCGCACGGCGTGCTGTCGCACAGCATGGTCGGGATCCTGACCGTCGCGCTCTCGCTCGCCGGTGCCGGTCTCGCGTTCCTGCTCTTCGGCCGTCGCAAGCAGCCGGTCGAGCGGCCGGAGCGCGTGTCGTTCCCGGTGCGCGCGGCCCGTGCGGACCTCTACGGCAACGCACTGAACGAGGCGCTGTTCGCGCGGCCGGGCACCTGGCTCACCCGCGCGCTGGTGTTCCTCGACCTCAAGGGCGTCGACGGTGTGGTCAACGGCACCGCGGCGCTGCTCGGCGGTAGCTCGGGCCGGTTGCGCAGGCTGCAGACCGGGTTCGTCCGCTCCTACGCACTGTCCATGCTGCTGGGCTCGATCTTCGTGCTCGGGGCGCTCCTGGTGGTGAGGTTCTCGTGACCTGGGTTCTGATCGCACTGCTGGTGGTGCCGCTGGTCGGCGCGCTGGTGGTGGCGTTCCTGCGCAACGACGACCTGAAGGCGAAGTACGTCGCACTCGGGTTCTCGATCGTCGAGCTGGTGCTCGCCGCCCTGCTGTGGTTCGCCTACGACCCGGACGGCGACCGCATCCAGCTCGCCACCGGCGTGGACTGGATCCCGGCGTTCGGCGTGCGGCTGTCGTTCGGCATCGACGGCATCGCGCTGGTGATGATCGCGGTCATCGCGCTGCTGATCCCGCTGGTGATCGGTGCCGGCTGGACGGAGAAGCTGCCCGCCGGCCGTTCGCAGGGCGGGTACCTCTCGCTGATCCTGGTGCAGCAGGCACTGACGGTCGCGGTGTTCGCCGCCACCGACGTCTTCCTGTTCTACGTGCTGTTCGAGGTCATGCTGATCCCGATGTACTTCCTGATCGGCGGCTACGGCGGCGCGCGCAGGCAGTACGCGGCGGTCAAGTTCTTCCTCTACTCGTTCCTCGGCGGCCTGATCATGCTGGCCTCCGCGATCGGCGCCTACGCGATGGCGTCGGACGAGCTGGGCAAGGGCACGTTCGACTGGGCGACCCTGGTGACGGTGGTCCGCGACGCCGACTCGACGACGCAGACCTGGCTGTTCCTCGGCTTCTTCCTGGCGTTCGCGATCAAGGCGCCGCTCGTGCCGTTCCACACCTGGCTGCCCGACGCGGCCGCCGAGGCGCCCATCGGCGTCACGGTGATCGTCGTCGGCATCCTGGACAAGGTCGGCACGTTCGGCATGCTGCGCTACCTGCTGCCGATGTTCCCGGAGGCGTCGAAGAACCTGGCGCCGTTCGTGCTGGTGCTCGCGGTGGCCGGCGTCCTCTATGGATCGCTGCTCGCCTCGGGCCAGCGGGACATGAAGCGGTTCCTCGCCTACGTCTCGATCGCCCACTTCGGCTTCATCGCGCTCGGCATCTTCTCGTTCACGTCGCAGGCCGGCGTGGGCTCGGTGTCGTACATGCTCAACCACTCGATCTCGACCGGCATGCTGATCCTGGTGGTCGGCATGATCATCGCTCGCGGTGGTTCCTCGCTGATCTCCGACTACGGCGGCATGTCGAAGGTGGCGCCGCTGCTCGCGGGCATGCTGCTGCTGGCAGGTCTCACCACGCTGTCGCTGCCGGGCACGAACTCGTTCGTCTCGGAGTTCCTCGTGCTGATCGGCTCGTTCCCGACGCAGCCGGTGTTCACGATCATCGCGACCGTCGGCATGGTGCTCGCGGCGCTGTACGTGCTGTGGCTCTACCAGCGGATCATGACCGGCCCGTTGCGCGGCGACGCGCTCATCGGTGCCGCGGCTGGTCCGGGCGCCGTCGGCGACCCGGAGCGCAAGACGACCATCGGCGACCTCACCAAGCGTGAGATCGCCGTGCTGGCACCGCTCGTTGTCATCGTGCTGGCACTCGGGTTCTACCCGCAGCCGGTGCTCGACGTCATCACCCCGACTGTCGGGGCGACGCTGACCGAGGTCGGCGTGACCGACCCGGTCACCGTGCAGGAAGGCAAGTGACGTGAACCTTCTCGTCGCTCAGGCGCAGACGATCGAGGCGCCGGAGATCGATTACGGCGCCATCGCGCCGCTGCTGATCGTGCTCGGCGCGGCATGCGTCAGCGTGCTGCTGGAAGCCCTGCTGCCCAAGTACCAGCGGTGGGCCGTTCAGCTCGTGCTGACGCTCGTGACGCTGGTCGGTGCCACCGGCGCCCTGATCGTCTACGCGAACTCGGAGCGCCCCGAACAGGGCGTGGCGACGCTGGCGGGCGCGATCGCGGTCGACTCGCCGTCGCTGTTCCTGTGGGCCACGTTGCTGGTGCTCGGGTTCGGCTCGGTGTTGCTGATCGCCGACCGCTCGGTGGAGCCGGGTGGCGCGTTCGTGGCGCAGGCCGCGATCCGTCCCGGCACCATCCAGGACCGCGCGCAGGCGACGAAGACCGGCATGCAGACCGAGGTCTTCCCGCTCACGCTGTTCGCGCTCGGCGGCATGATGACGTTCGTCGCCTCGAACGACCTGCTGACGATGTTCATCGCGCTGGAAGTCCTGTCGCTGCCGCTGTACCTGCTGTGCGGCCTGGCTCGCCGCCGTCGCCTGCTCTCGCAGGAAGCGGCCGTGAAGTACTTCCTGCTCGGCGCGTTCGCCTCCGCGTTCTTCCTCTACGGCGTGGCTCTGCTGTACGGCTACGCGGGTTCGGTGAAGCTCTCGGCCATCGCGACCGCGGCGGCCGGTACGGACCGCTCGGACACGCTGCTGTTCGCGGGCTTCGGCCTGCTGGTGGTGGGCCTGCTGTTCAAGGCCGCCGTCGGCCCGTTCCACTCCTGGACCCCGGACGTCTACCAGGGCGCGCCGACACCGATCACGGCGTTCATGGCCGCGTGCACCAAGGTCGCCGCGTTCGGCGGCATCCTGCGCGTGCTCACGGTGGCGTTCGAGAACACGCAGTGGGAGTGGCGTGGCGTGCTCTACGGCGTCGCGGTCGTGTCGATGGTGATCGGCGCGGTCCTGGGCCTCACCCAGACCGACGTGAAGCGCATGATCGCGTACTCGTCGGTGGCGCACGCGGGCTTCCTGCTGATCGGCTCGATCGCGTTGGTGCCGGACGGCACAGGCGTGAGCGCGACCATGTTCTACCTGCTGGCGTACGGCTTCACCACGATCGCCGCGTTCGGCATCGTGTCGCTGGTCCGCAACTCGGACGGCGAGGCGACGCACCTGTCGCAGTGGGCGGGCCTCGCGAAGCGGTCGCCGATCGTGGCGGCCACCTTCACGTTCCTGCTGCTGGCACTGGCGGGCATTCCGCTGACGTCCGGCTTCATCGGCAAGTTCGTCGTGTTCAGCGCGGCGATCGACGCCGGCCTGATGCCGCTCGTGGTGATCGCACTGGTGGCCTCGGCCGTCGCGGCGTTCTTCTACCTGCGGGTGATCGTGCTGATGTACTTCAGCGACCCGGCACCGGACGGCCCGACCGTCACCGTGCCCGGCGCGTTCACCACGATCGCGATCACGTTGGGTGCCGTCGTGACCTTGGTGCTCGGTTTGTGGCCCACCTTCGTGCTCGATTGGGCGGGTACCGGCACCTTCCTCAGCTAGGTGTACGTAGTCTGCTGGTGTGACCAGTAGCGAGCATGAGGGACCGGGGTTCGCGTTGGTGGACCCCGTGCTCACCGAGGTAGTCCAGGAAGGCCTGGCCGAGGTGGAGCGCATCCTGCACGACGTCGTGCAGAGCGAGTTCCACCCGGTCACGGAAACCTCGCTCCACCTTGTGGAGGCGGGCGGAAAGCGGATCCGCCCGCTCTTCACACTGCTCGCATCGCAGTTCGGCGCCGACTGGGACCGGGAGAAGGTCATCAAGGCGGCCGCTGTGGTCGAGCTCACCCACCTCGCGACGCTCTACCACGACGACGTCATGGACGAGGCGACCATGCGCCGCGGCGCGGTCTCGGCGAACGTCAAGTGGGACAACAGCATCGCGATCCTGACGGGCGACTTCCTGTTCGCCCACGCGTCCCGGCTGACAGCCGACCTGGGGACGGACGCGGCGCGGATCATCGCGGAGACGTTCTCGGTCCTGGTGACCGGCCAGATGCGCGAGACCGTCGGCCCGCAGCCCGGCGAGGACCCGATCTCCCACTACCTCAGGGTGATCGAGGAGAAGACCGGCGTCCTGATCGCGACCGCGGCCAGGTTCGGCGGCATGTTCTCCGACGCGACCGACGAGCAGACGGACGCGCTGCGCCGGTACGCCGAGGTGATCGGGGCGGCGTTCCAGATCTCCGACGACGTCATCGACATCGCGTCGCCGTCGGTGGAGTCCGGCAAGACGCCGGGCACCGACCTGCGCGAGGGCGTGAAGACGCTGCCGATGCTCTACGCGCTCGCCGACCAGTCCGAGACCAGGCTGGCCGAGCTCCTGTCGGGGCCGATCACCGACGACGAGCTGGTGGACGAGGCTTTGACGCTGCTGCGCGAGTCCTCGGGCATGGACAAGGCGCGCGAGACCCTCGACGACTACGCGGACCGGGCCCGCACGGAGCTGGGCAAGCTGCCGCCGTGCGCCGCACGGGACGCGTTGGAGGAGCTCGCCACGTACGTCGTGGAGCGGACCCGGTAGTCAGCTGACCGGCGCGAGCGCCTGCTTGCGCCGGTTCCGCACCGCGTCGACCGTGAAGACCGCCAGGGCGAGCCACACCAGGCCGAACCCGGTCCACCGGCTGGCCGGCATCGGCTCGTGCACGACGAACACGCCCCACGCGAACTGCAGGATCGGCGCGAGGTACTGCAGCATGCCCATCGTGATCAGCGGGATCCGCTGCGCGCCCGCGCCGAAGAGCACCAGCGGGACCGCCGTGACGACGCCGGTGCTCAGAAGCAGCAGCACGTGACCGGTGCCCTCGGTGGTGAAGGTGTTCGCGCTGCCCAGCACGAGCAGGTAGACCAGAGCGATCGGGGCGATCACGGCGCTCTCCGCGGTGAGGCTGGAGATGGCGTCGAGCGGGACCTTCTTCTTCAACAACCCGTAGACGCCGAACGAACACGCCAGAACCAGCGAGATCACCGGCAGTCTGCCGTAGTCGGCGGTGAGCACGATCACAGCGACTACGACCACGCCGATCGCGACGCTCTGAGCGAGACGCAATCGTTCCTTGAGGAAGATCACGCCTAGTGCCACGCTCACCAGTGGCGTGATGAAGTAGCCGAGCGCCGACTCGACGACGTGGTGGCTGTTGACCGCGTAGATGTAGGTGCCCCAGTTCACCGTGATCAACACGGCTGCTGCGGTAACGATCAGCCAGCCTCTTCCGGACAGTTCGAGGAAAGGACGCCAGCGCCTGAGCAGTGCGACGACGATGGCGAGCGTGACGAACGACCAGACGATCCGGTGTGCCAGCACCTCGACCGGCTGGGCGGGTACGAGGAGTGGCCAGTACGCCGGGAACAGTCCCCAAAGGACGTAGGCGAGTGCGCCGTAGGTGATCCCTCGCCCCTGGGTGTGAACTTCTGGCGAAGTGTTGGCCGGGGTCGTCAGAGTGGGCACAAAATCCCACTCTACGCTGGGCTTTCCACCCGTTATTTGCGCTGAACGGCGTAGTGACGGAGCATCATCAAAGGCACTGTAGTTTGGCCATGCTCACCCTTCCGAGTGAGTGGGGTCGGAGTGTGGTCGTAGAAGGGGCTTACCCGTGAACATCTTCGGGCAGGTCTGGCTGTGGAGCCTGCTGTCCTTCGTTGCGGGGGTGCTGCTCACCTGGTTGGTGATGGTGCGGCCCGCGCGTAAGCAGATCGCCGACCTCGATGATCAACTTCTCGACGCGCGCAGGTCGGCCTCGCCGATCGCGGCGCCCGTCCCCGTCGACGACTTCGAGATCGACGAGTGGGGCGACGCGCCACCGAGGTCGCTGAGCGACGAGGTGCTGGCGCCGCCCGCGCCGGCGCCGTACGTCGAGCCGCCCGCGCCGTACGTCGAGCCGCCCGCCTACTTCGGTGAGCCCGTGCCGGAGCCCGCACCGGCTCCGGTGCCCGCCCCGGCCCCGGTGGTGGAGGAGCCCGCTCCGGCCGAGGAGTACGAGGAGGAACCGGCCGCCCCGGTCCGCCAGTACCTGGAGCCGGACGAGGCGCAGCGCCGCTTCGAGGAGCAGCTGGCCGAGCAGCGGGCACTGGCCGACGCCGACGACGACCGCCCGCGGTCGCTGTTCGAGCGCCTCACGCCGGAGGAGACCCCGGCCGAGATGACGACGGTCCTGTCGCGCTCCGGTCTGGAGGCGGCGGACTTCGACGACGAGCCGGAGCTCCCGGCCGAGCAGACGTCGTACGTGCCGACCGTCGAGCCGGTCGCCGAGCCCGGTGCCCCGGCCTCGAGGCCGACCGCGCCGCCGGAGGTCGACGGCGGGCCTGACGACTTCATCTACCAGCCGCGTGAGGTCTGGGCGCAGGAGGAGCAGGAGGCGTTCCTCGACGAGGCCGCCGAGCAGGAGGACGAGCCCGCCGCCACCCGTTCCGAGCAGACGACGTACATCGCCGTCGAGGAGAGCGGCTGGCCGGACAACGACCTCACCGGTGAGTACCCCGGTCTGCGCGACGAGATCTCCGGGCAGCTGGACGGGTTCACCGAGCCGGAGGCCGAGGACGAGACCGAGCCGGAGACGCCCGCCGAGCAGACCGGGCTGATCGAGCCGATCGACCTGGACGCGCCGCACGTGCGCAACGGCGTCTTCGAGACGACGCTGGCCGAGGAGCAGTCGTTCAGCGAGCCCGAACCGGAGTCCGCGCACGCTCTGCGTGAGGAGCCGGAGCCGGTCTTCGAGGAGTTCGTCGAGCCCGAGGTCACCTACACCGAGCCCTCGTTCTCCCAGCCGTTCACGGCGCCCGGTGCCCCGGCCCCCGCGCCGTTCTCGGCGTTCGAGCCGCGCGTCGAGATCGACGAGGCCCCGGAACGCACCCCGCGTGCCGTCGGTGCCGCCTTCTCGCACGGTACGGAGGCTCCCGAGCCGGCTCCCGTCGCCGACCATCCGCGCTCGCTGTTCGAGCCGCTGCTGGACGCCGACGAACCGTTGCCGGCCCTCGGCCAGACCCGCACGCTGCCGGACACGGGCGACGACCAGCCGTTCGTGCCGACGTTCGTGCCGAGCGACGAGCCGCTGCTCGCCGCACCGCCGGAGCCGGAACCCGAGCCCGTCGCCGACCTGCCGCAGCGCCACACCGAGGCGGGCCTGCCGATCCGTGAGGCCCGGCGCACCACGACGCAGCGCCAGCAGACGTTCCCGGCGTTCCAGGCCTTCGAGTCGCCGAAACCGGAGGCCCCGCCCGCACCGGCACTGCCGGCACGTCCGCGTCCGGTCGGCTACTCGCCGTCCACCGGCGGCCGTCCGAACGGGGCGGGGGCGCCGCCCAGCCCGTCGTCGGCGCGGTTCCAGCAGCCGGAGGGCTTCAACCCGCGGTCGCCGTTCGGTCCCGGTTCGGTGCTGCCCAGGTCGGACGGCATGGCGCCGGCCACCGACTTCGCGGTGAAGGCGACCCTGACCGGTCGTCGTTACTACACCGAGGGCTCCGCGAACTTCGGGGAGACGCGGGCCGACGTGTGGTTCCGGACCGAGGCGGACGCGGAGAAGGCAGGGTTCCGACCGGCGCCGTGACGCCCGTGACCCCGTGACGCGAAGAAGCCCTCACCGAGCCGGTGGGGGCTTCTTCGTCTGTCCGGGGTCGGCCTCAGCCGACCACGGTCCAGGTGTCCTTGCCGTGCAACAGCTTGCTCAGGTCCGCGGCCTTCGCGGCCTTGGCCTCGTTGACCTGCGCGCGCACGCCGTCGTCGTACGTCGTGCGGTCCGCACGCCGGAACACGCCCGTGACGGTGTGCGTGAGGTCCTGCGTCGAAAGCCGCGAGAGCGCGAACGACAGGTTCAGGTCCGACGCGTCGTGGATGACGATGTCGCTCGCGTCCACGTCCGCGGACTTCGCGACCGCGAGCCCGAAGCCCTCGCGCACCACGCAGTACTCGCCCTCACGGCCGAACCGGATCGGCTCGCCGTCGACGACGTTGATGATCCGCCGCTGCGCCTCGTCCGCGTCCTTCAGCACGTCGAACGCGCCGTCGTTGAAGATCGGGCAGTTCTGGTAGATCTCCACGAGCGCCGACCCGCGGTGCTCGGCCGCCTGGCGCAGCACCGAGGTGAGACCGGCCTTGTCCGAGTCGAGCGCCCGGCCCACGAAGGAGGCCTCCGCGCCCAGTGCCAGCGACACCGGGTTGAACGGGTGGTCGAGCGACCCGAGCGGGGTCGACTTGGTGACCTTGCCTTCCTCGGAGGTCGGCGAGTACTGGCCCTTGGTCAGGCCGTAGATCCGGTTGTTGAACAACAGGATCTTGAGGTTCACGTTGCGCCGCAACGTGTGGATCAGGTGGTTGCCGCCGATGGACAGCGCGTCGCCGTCACCGGTCACCACCCACACGCTCAGGTCCGGCCGCGCCACGGCGAGACCCGTGGCGATGGCGGGCGCACGGCCGTGGATGGAGTGCATGCCGTACGTGTTCATGTAGTACGGGAAGCGGGACGAGCACCCGATGCCGGACACGAACACGATGTTCTCGCGCTTGAGACCCAGCGACGGCAGGAACGACTGCATGGTGTTGAGCACGATGTAGTCGCCACAGCCCGGGCACCAGCGGACTTCCTGGTCGGACTTGTAGTCCCTGGCCGTCTGCTTCTCGTCGGTGGTGGGAACCCCGGTCAACCCGGGAAGCCCGATATCGATCGCAGTCACGCCGACACCCCCTTGATCACGTCAGCGAGCACGTCCTGCAGCTCCTCCGCCTTGAAGGGAAGGCCCTGCACCTTGGTGTACGACACGGCGTCCACCAGATACTTCGCCCTCAACAGCAACGCCAGCTGGCCCAGGTTCATTTCCGGCACGATGACCTTCTCGTACGACTTCAGCACATCACCCAGGTTCTTGGGGAACGGGTTGAGGTGCCGCAGGTGCGCGTGCGCGACCGGAAGGCCGAGCTTGCGCACCCGGCGTGCCGCCGCGCCGATCGGGCCGTAGGACGAGCCCCAGCCGACGACCAGGACCTTCGCCTCGCCGCTCGGGTCGTCGACCTCGACGTCCGGGACCTCGATGCCGTCGATCTTGGCCTGGCGCAGGCGAACCATCTTGTCGTGGTTCTCCGGGTCGTACGAGATGTTTCCGGTGATGTCCTGCTTCTCCAGACCGCCGATGCGGTGCTGCAGACCAGGGGTGCCGGGCACGGCCCACGGGCGTGCCAGCGTCTCCGGGTCACGGGAGTACGGCTGGAAGTTCTCCGGGTCCGTCGCGAACTCGACCGTCAGGTCCGGCAGCGTCTCGACGTCCGGGATCATCCACGGCTCGGAGCCGTTCGCGATCGCGCCGTCGGACAGGAACAGCACCGGCGTGCGGTACTTCAGCGCGATCCTGGTCGCGTCGACCACGGCGTCGAAGCAGTCCGAGGGGGACTGCGGTGCCACGATCGGCACCGGCGACTCGCCGTTGCGGCCGAACATCGCCTGCAGCAGGTCGGCCTGCTCGGTCTTCGTCGGCAGACCGGTGGACGGGCCACCGCGCTGCACGTCGATCACGAGCAGCGGCAGTTCGGTCATCACGCCGAGACCGATCGTCTCGGACTTCAGCGCGATGCCGGGGCCGGACGTCGACGTCACGCCGATCGCGCCGCCGTAGGACGCGCCGAGGGCGATGCCGATGCCCGCGATCTCGTCCTCGGCCTGCACCGTGGTGATGTCGAAGTTCTTGTGCTTGCTCAGCTCGTGCAGGATGTCCGACGCCGGCGTGATCGGGTACGTGCCGAGCACGACCGGCAGCTTCGACAGCTGCGCGGCCGCGACGATGCCGTACGCCGTCGCCGTGTTGCCGGTGATCTGACGGTACGTGCCGACGTTGAGCTTCGCGGGCGCCACCTCGTAGGTGACGGCGAAGGCCTCGGTCGTCTCGCCGTAGTAGAAGCCGGCGCGGAACGCCAGGACGTTGGCCTCGGCGATGTCCGGCTTCTTCGCGAACTTCTCGCGCAGGAACCGTTCCGTGCCCTCGGTCGGCCGGTGGTACATCCACGACAGCAGGCCGAGCGCGAACATGTTCTTCGCGCGTTCGGCGTCCTTCTTGCCGAGGCCGGTCTCCTCGAGGGCACCGATGGTCAGCGTCGCCATGGCGACCTTGTGGACCTGGAACCGCTCGAGCGAGTCGTCCTCGAGCGGGTTCGAGTCGTAGCCGACCTTCGTCAGGTTCCGCTTCGAGAACTCGTCGGTGTTGACGATGAGGATGCCGCCGTCCGGCAGGTCGACGACGTTCGCCTTGAGCGCGGCCGGGTTCATCGCGACGAGGACGTCGGGACGGTCGCCGGGCGTCAGGATGTCGTAGTCGGCGAAGTGCAGCTGGAACGACGACACACCGGGCAGGGTGCCCTGTGGTGCGCGGATCTCGGCGGGGAAGTTGGGCTGCGTGGCGAGGTCGTTGCCGAACGCCGCCGCTTCCGACGTGAACCGGTCTCCGGTGAGCTGCATGCCGTCACCGGAGTCGCCGGCGAAGCGGATCACAACGCGATCCAGCTTGCGGGTCTCAGTGCTCATTCCTACGCCGATACCTCTCTCCAAGGGTGGCTGTGCCCCACCGCGAGGGTAGTCGCCAGGACCGCCCGCAGGACGGGCCCTGTATCACTAGGCGAGACAAACCGTCCCATCTGCCGCACCGGGTCGTTAACTCAACGGTAAGCACAGCGCTACCAGCGGATACCCGAATGCGGCAGACGTCACCCCCGATATCTGTTACTCAAGGTAACACCTACCGCCCGCTGATCCGAGCCTTCATCGCGGCAAGCCTCGCAGCGAACTCTGGAGTGTCGATCGAAGCGACCTGTGGCCGCAGCTCGGTCTCGACGGCTTCCGCGTGGTCGTGCATGACATCGGTCGCCCGCATCGTCGCCTTGATCGTCCGCACGAGTGCCGCCGGAGCCTCGGCAGAGGCCTTCGCCAGCTCTTTCGCCACTGACAGTGGGTCCTCGGCCCTCGCGTAGGCGAGGCCTTTGGCGACGGCCTCGTCGGCGTCGAGGATCTGTCCCAGCAAGGTCATGGCCGTGGCCGTCTGCGCGTTCGTGATCCGCTGGAGCATCCACGTCATGCCGCCACCGGGGTGGATGCCGAGCTGCAGGAACCGTGCGTCGAACCGCGCCTTCGGCCCGGCGATCCGGACGTCGGCCGCCAGCGCGAGGTTGAGCCCGGCACCGACCGCCGCGCCGTTGACCGCGGCGATCGTGGGGATCTTCGCGTTGGCCACGGCGAGAAAGCCCTGGTAGATCTTCTTGAGGCCCTCGTCCTTGGAGTTGCCGAGCTGCGTGAGGTCCGCGCCGGCGCAGAACGCGGGCGGCGCGCCCGTGATGATGAGCGCGTTGGCCTCTCGTTCCGCTTCCGCGACCTTGTCCGCCAGTTGCTGTGACAGGTCGATCGTCAGCGCGTTGCGCCGCTCCGGATCGTTGATCGTGATCACGGCGACGGAATCGTTGTGCTCCAGCAGAACCTCACCCATGACCCGAACCCTAGGGTGCCAGCGGCCGGTCCAGGAGCCGGGACAGCACGACCGTCGACACGGTCCGGTCGATGATCTCGACCGCCCGCAGCCGCTCCAGCGCCGTCTCCAGGTGATGGATGTCCGCGGCCCGCAGGTGCACGATCGCGTCCGCCGCCCCCGACACCGTGTAGGCCGCGCTGACCTCGGCCATCGGCTCCAGCCGGTGCTGGATGTCGTGCGGCGCCACGTTCCCCTTGCAGTGCACCTCGACGAAGGCCTCGGTACCCCACCCGAGCGCCTCCGGGTCCACCACCGCCGTGAACCCCCTGAGCACCCCGTTGTCCAGCAGTTTGTCCACCCGACGCTTCACCGCCGGAGCGCTCAGCCCCACCTCCTTGCCGATCTCCGCGTAGCTGGATCGAGCGTTGCTCATGAGACACGAAATGATTCGCTGGTCGATGCTGTCCACACGCAACATTCTGCCCTAGTTAACGCAATATGGCGGCGTTGTCCGATGGTCCAGCGGCCCTTTACATTTCGATCCATGACCGTATCCATCTCCGGGCCCGGCGAGCCGATCACGCTCGACATCGCCACGCCCGTCGCGCCGACGCGCATGCCGACGACCCGTCGGTACCTGATGTGCCCGCCGACGTACTTCACGGTTGAGTACGCCATCAACCCGTGGATGGATCCCACCCAGCCCACCAGCACCTCGCTGGCCGTGGAGCAGTGGACGGCGCTGAAGGAGACCTACGAGCGCCTGGGCCACGACGTGCAGGTGATCGACCCCGTCCCAGGCCTCCCGGACATGGTCTTCTCCGCGAACAGCGGCACCGTGATCGACGGCCGAGTCCTGGGCTCCCGCTTCCGCGCCGCCCAGCGCTCAGCCGAAGCCGACCACTTCCGCCGCTGGTTCCTCGGCTCGGGCTACAAGTCCGTCGTCATGCCCACCGCCGTGAACGAGGCCGAGGGCGACTTCACCTGGACCGGCTCGCTGTTGCTGGCCGGCACGGGCTTCCGCACCGACCCGCACGCGCACGGCGAGGCCCAGGAGGTGCTCGGCGTCCCGGTCGTCTCCCTGCAACTGGTCGACCCGCGCTTCTACCACCTCGACGTGGCCCTGTTCATGCTCGACGACCAGTCGCCATCACCCTTGGTCGCCTACTACCCGGAGGCGTTCTCTCCCGGCTCGCAGCAGGTCCTACGCCGCCTGTTCCCGGACGCGGTGATCGCCAACGACGACGACGCCGTCTGCCTTGGGTTGAACGCGGTGTCCGACGGCAAGCACGTCGTCATGCCCGTGGAGGCCGTTCATCTGGCCGAGCAGGTGGCGCGGCGTGGGTTCGAGCCCGTGTTCGTGGACATCTCGGAGCTGCGCAAGTCGGGTGGCGGCCCGAAGTGCTGCACGATGGAGCTGCGCGGCTAGACCTCGCCCACGCAGTCTGCTTCGAAGGCCCCCGTCAACGGCGCCGGGGGCCTTCGTCGTGCTGTCCCGCCGGCTCCTTCGGCACCATCACCCACGCCGCCACCGCGCCGACCACCGCGGCAGCACCCGCCACCGCGAACGCCAGAGCGGACGACCTCTCGACCACGAAGCCGCCGACGGCGGACCCGATGGGCATGCCCAGCACGTTGAGGCTGATCGACACGGCCAGCACCCGGCCGAGCTTGTCCGGATCGGTCCGGCGCTGGCGCAGCGTCAACAGGCCCACGTTCACCAGGCCGGACGCCAGCCCGATCGCGATCAGGCCGACGGTGAGCCCGGCCAGGCCGCCGATGGCGACGACCGTCGCGGCGGCAGTGATCGCGATTCCCACGATCATCGCGGCGCGTTCGCGGCCCTCGTGCAGTACGTGACCGACGATCAACGCGCCGACGATGCCCGCGAACCCAGCGACACCCCACAACAGGCCCGCTCGCGTGCTGCCCGCCACCGCCGGCACCGCCACCACCAGAACGCCCCACGCCACTTGATAGAGGCCGTAGGACACGACCAGCGCCCGCAACACCGGGTGCGTGAGTACGTAACGCACGCCCTCGAGAGTGGAGCGCAGCAACGGCCGGTGTTCCGTCTGCACAGGGCGCCCACTTGGCAGCACCACCATGAACGCGCACGCGAGGGCGTAGAGCACGGCGACGACCACCATCGTGGCCTGCCCGCCGGCCAGCGCGAACAACCCGCCCGCGAGCACCGGGCCCAGCACCTCGACCAGGTTGAACAGTCCGATGTCCAGGGCGTTCGCGCGTTCGGCGGCGTGGCCGGGCACCAGCCTCGGCAGCAACACGCGCACCCCGGCGATGTTCAGCGGGCTGGTCAGCGAGTACAGCGCCACCAGCACCAGGACCGCCACGATGTCACCGGAGAAGAACGCCAGTGCGCCCACCAGCACCGCGCTCGCCATCAGGTCGGCCACGACCGACCGCGTCGCCCCGATGCGGTCGAGCAGGGCGCCGGCCACCGGGCTGACGACCAGGCCCGGGGCGACCGCGGCGAACACCACGACACCGGCCAGCGACGGCGACTCGAACACGTCGAGCACGTGCAGCACCAGCACGAAGGTGAACATCTGCTCAGCGAGACGAGAGCACAGCGCCGCGCCGAGCAACGGCCGGACATGCGGCATGCGCACGACCTCGCGGTAGGTCAGCTTCGGCACTGCCCGGCGCATTCGGTTCAGACCTCCAGTGCCTGCCGCGCTGCTCCTGCCGCGTTCCGGCGGACGTTATCCAGGTGCGGCCGGCCTGTCTCCGCGTTTTCCCGGACCGCGCGCAGAGAGCTGGCGTCGAGCGCGTGCCCACCATCCTCGTGATCGGCTTCGACCCGCACACCATCCCCGGCTTCGACCCCGCGCCCGTCGCCGCCGCCATCGAGCGGGGCAGTCAAGTCTTCGCCGAGCTGGGCCTGGCCGAGGACCTCTTCCTCATCGACTTCGCCGAACTGGGCGGCGCGGCCGAGGCCAAGCTGATCGAGCGGCTTCAAACCACGCAGTACGACTGCGTCGTGGTCGGCGGCCGCATCCGCAAGGGTCCCGGGCTGCTGGAGCTCTTCCAGACCGTGGTCAACCTCGTGCACTGGCATCAGCCGCACGCGGCGATCGCCTTCAACGACAGCCCCGGCGACAGCCCCGACTGGGTGCTCAAGGCCCTCGAACAGCGGCGCGACCGTTAGAACAACAAGCCGAACAGCGCGACGAACACGAAAGCCGCCACCACGGTCAACGCCAGCCGCCCACGCCTGCGCATCCAGAACGACTCCGCCACGCCGTACAAGAGGAACGGCAAGAAGCCCGCGATCAGCACCACGGCGGGCACCAGCGCCGACCGCCACACGAGCAGGCAGACGGCCGTTACGAGCGCGAGGGCGGCCACCGTCAGAAGCAGGTCCTGGACCCCCTTGCCGACTTCGCGCGCCAACCACTTCGCAGAACGCCACCGCCGAGCCGGCACCGAGAAGACCCGCTTCTGCCACCAAGGCCGCGCGGCCTCCCGGCGTGCCTGCGGCACGGCCTCCCGCGCCGCCTGGCGCCGCTCCTCACGATCACCCACCGGGTCCTCCCAAACGGAGTGAACCGCCGAAGCGCCCTCTCCGTACCCCTCAGCAGAAACACCGTCCGGTGATCAAATCCCGCAGGTCAGCCCAGCAGAGAGCCCGCAGGCCCGTCAGGAGACAACGATGAGCTCAAGCAGAAAACATGCGGCTCGCTGACTGTCTGTTAGCAGCGTATAGCCCAACTCGTCGCAAACGTGATGAGAGTCACCCAACGGCCGCTCAAGCTTGCCTGAGCTGGTGACGCGAGGTTACGTTCTCGCCCGCCGATAACGGTTTGGTCACCGGCAGGACACAGGAACCACAGCTCGTAGGGTCCAAAGTCCGGCTCGGAATCCCCCGCCGAGACAGCCCGGTGGCCAAGCTCCCCGACGCAGGAGGCTCCCCCTTGGCCCGGCACAGCAAGGCCGCTGGCCGAACCGTGTACACGGTCGTGCCCAGAGCAGAAGTGAAACCCGGCGCGCATCGCGTCGAGGACGACAAGGTTCCGCTGGCTCACCGCGTGAGCGCGATCGTCGTCGCGGCGGGTGTCGCCGCCGGCACCGCGGCCATCGCCAACGCCGCCACCAGCGGCACGGCCACCGAACTCGCCGCGGGCGCGGCCGAGCTGGGCGCTCTCCCCGACCAGCAGGCCAAGACGATCCAGACGGTTCACGACGTGAACCCCGGTAGCCAGGCCGGCCGGCTCCTGCAGCTCCAGCAGATGTACGCGCAGCAGGCCTTCGACCAGGCCACCAAGGTCGCCGCGGACGCGCACGCTCAGCGCGAGGCGGCCGCCAAGGCCGAGGCCGAGCGCCAGGCCGAGATGCGCAAGCCCGCCAAGCAGCGCGAGATCGAGGGCTGGATCAAGGAAGCCATCAAGGTGCTGCAGGCCAACGGCACGAACATCGACAACAGCAGCATCGACGAGATCTACACGATCATCATCAAGGAGTCGAACGGCAACCCCAACGCCGTCAACAACTGGGACTCCAACGCGATGCGCGGCACGCCGTCCAAGGGCCTGATGCAGTGCATCGACCCGACGTTCCGCGCCTACAAGCTGGCCGGTTACGACAACATCCTCGCGCCGGTCGACAACATCATCGCGGGCGTTCGGTACACCTACGCGCGCTACGGCGGCTTCCACAACCACCCCGGGCTGGTCAGCATGAACCTGGGTGGCGGGTACCGGGGGTACTGAAGACACGCCGTGTCGGGGTGCGGGAAACCCATCGGCGGACGATGCTGTCAATTAGGTTCACCCACAAGCATGGCGGCCCTAGCGGGCGCACGCCCGGTAGTGCTCCCATCGAACGCGATCCCCGAACGCAGGGAGTGGCCGATGAACGAGCAACAGGCACGCGACGACGAGCTGGAGAAGATCCGCTCGGAAGCGACGAGCTGGCTGGCCAAGATGGCCAAAGCGCAGCATCGTCCCAACGTCGAGCAACGCAGGCCTGATCACGACGCCATGACACCCGCGGAGAAGTAGTACCAGCGAGAAGCAAGCACCAGCGCCTCGGCTACGGTCGGGGCGCTTCTGCTTGGAAGGCCGACCACAGCAGGTTCAGGGGGTGGTCGGCCGGATGCTTCGCCAGCTCGTCCGTTCGGGCGAAAACTCCCACAAGCCGCTCCAGCGAGTCGTCTGAGAGCTCGACGACGCGTAGGCCTCCTCCCTCCCGGAGCTCGTTGTTCGACGCCACCACGCCCAAACCAGACGTCACGATCATGGCTCCCTGGACGAGGTTCGAGCGCAGCAGCGAGATGCCGTACTGGATCTCGTCGATCTCGGCCGCGATGTCGAGCCCCTGGCGGTAGTCCTGGCCGAACCAGCCGCGCAGGAACTCCGCGATCAACCCCGCCGCCGGCACCACCAGCGGCACCGAGCGCAGCTGTGGCACGCGTACGCGGTCGCCCACGACCGTCTTCGGCAGGTTCGTCAGCAACGCGAGCCCGCCGCGCCGCCACTCGATCACGTCGAACTCCGGCCGCTCCCAGCCGGCACCGGCCCGCGTCACGACGCTGCCGCAGACGACGTCGACCTCCCGCGTCTCGAGCTTTGCCCAGATGTCCTTGGTGCGGATGTGCACGACCTTGAGGTCCACGTCGCGCTCGCGGAACTCGTCCGCGACGTGGTGCCACGCCTTCGCGAGCGTGTCGAGCATGTATCGCGTGGTGCCGACGGTGACGGTCGTTCCGAGCTTGCGGCGGCACTCGTGAATTCCGTCGAGCCACTCCGCGAGCGTCTCGCGCGCCAATTCGACGAGTGACTCACCAGTCGGCGTGAACAACACGTCTTTCCCGCGTCCCTGCTTCACCACGAGCGCTTCGCCGCACAGCTCCACGAAGTTCCTGTTCAACGTGTCCAGCTGCTTCTGCACGCTCGACTGCTCGCGCCCCAACGCCCGCGCCGCCCGCAGCGCCGAACGGGTCTCATGCACCGTCAACAGTGTCCTGAGCTGGTCCATTGTGGTATCCAGGAGAGCGCCGGGCATGTTCAGCAGGCGGTGCAGCGACGTGCTGGTGGGAAGCACCAACTGGGACGAGCCGGACATCGGAACCCTCTCTGATGTTCTATCGATCAGTTGAACTGAACTTGACCGCATTTCACCGACAAATTATCTGCAGATCCTGTCGGCGAATCCCTGGACACTAATCGCGCCGTGTACAAAACTATCCGCGGCGACCACGCGTGGGAGCCGATTCCGGGGGGAATCATTGGGGGTGGGGGTCCGCAGGCGCAAGCCGGCGGGCCCCCAAGTACTACCCTCGCCATTTGTGACGGCTTCCGCTCGCCTGGACAGTGTTGTCTTGAACTGGGGCACCACCTACCGGGTCACCGTGCTTGAACTCGGACTCGCCTGCTGTGGAGTCGAAGTGATGGCAGCCCTCGACCGCCTTCCCGACCTCGGCGTCACGCCGGTCGACGGCGCGGGTGAGGCGCATGTTCTCGTTGTCTCCGGCACCGTCACCGACGTCATGTTGCCCGCTGTCCTCCGCAGTTACGAGGCCATGCCCGAACCCCGCTACGTGATCTCCGTGGGCGCCTGCAGCAACACCGGCGGCCCGTACTGGGATTCCTACAGCGTCACCAAGGGGATCGACCAGGCCCTGCCGGTCCACGTCGCCGTTCCCGGCTGCCCGCCGCGGCCGGAAGCGCTGCTCGAAGGCCTCAAGGCGCTGCACGGGCTGGTGAACGCATGACCACCCCGAAGACGGCGTTCGGCCAGACCATCCACCACGTGGAGCTCGCGGACTGGCTCACGACGGCCACGAACCACCACGAGCAGGGCTTCGTGATGTTCGACTGGCTCGGCGTCGAGGACGCGGGCCGTCCCGGCGCCGCCGGACAGCGGCACGCGGTGTTCCTGCACGTCATCGACCCGCGGACGCGCGAGGGCGTGATGCTGCGCACCGAACTGGGCCCCGGCGACGCGCTGCCGAGCGTCGCCGGCCTCTGGAAGGGCGCGCGGTGGCACGAGCGGGAAGCCGCGGAGATGTTCGGCATCACCGTCGGCAGCACGCCCGAGCACCTCCTGCTCCCGGACAGCTTCCAGGGCCACCCGCTGCGCAAGGACTTCGTGCTCGCCTCCCGCGTCGTGCGCCCCTGGCCGGGCCGGTTGGAACCGGGCGAGGACAACACGAGCGCCCCGAGCCGCCGCCGTACCGCACCACCTGGCGTGCCCGACCCGTCGTGGGGCCCGCGCAGGGAGAACGACCGTGAAGAGGAGCAGCCGTGACGAACCTTCCACCGCGCACGAGGGGCGTTATCGCGCTGTTGGAGGCCAACTGCACGGTCTGCATGATCTGCGCGCGCGAGTGCCCCGACTGGTGCATCCACATCACGAGCCACACCGAGGTCGAGGAACAGCCCGGAAGCGCCCGCCCGCGCAGCCGCAACGTGCTCGACCGGTTCGCGATCGACTACGGCCAGTGTCTCTACTGCGGGATCTGCGTCGAGGCATGCCCGTTCGACGCCCTGCACTGGGCGCCGGAGTTCGGCTATCCGGGAACGGGCTCGATCGAGGGTGACGGGGCGGTCGCGGAGCTGGTCCACGAACGGGACGTGCTCGCCACGTGGGTCGAGAAGGTGCCACCGCCGCCCGCGCTCGACCCGGCTGCCGAGGCCGCGCCGGAAACGGCCACCGGAACCGGCAGGCGGCCTGGTTCGTTGAGAGGTCGGACGTAAAACCCGGAGGCGGAACCGTGCACAAGCACTTCAACGGGTTGAAGACGGCCTTGCTGCTCGGCGGGATGAGCGCGCTGATCGTGGTGGTCAGCAGCCTGTTCGGCCGGACCGCACTGGTCATCGGCCTGGTGTTGGCCTTGGGCGTGAACGCCTACGCGTACTTCAACTCGGACAAGCTCGCGTTGCGGGCGATGCGGGCCCAGCAGGTGTCGCAGGTGGAGCAGCCCGTGCTCTACGCGATCGTGCGGGAGCTGTCGCAGAAGGCGCGCCAGCCCATGCCGAGGCTCTACCTGAGCCCGACGGTCGCACCGAACGCGTTCGCGACGGGCCGCAACCCGCGCAACGCCGCCGTGTGCTGCACCACGGGCATCCTGGACCTGCTCGACGAACGTGAGCTACGCGCCGTGCTCGGCCACGAACTCGCGCACGTCTACAACCGCGACATCCTGATCAGCTGCGTCGCCGGCGCGCTGGCCGGCGTGATCACGATGCTCGCGAACCTGGCCCTGTTCGCCGGCATCTTCGGCGGCGGCGATGACGACGACGGCCCAGGCCCGCTCGGCCTGGTGCTGATCGCGCTGCTCGGCCCGATCGCGGCCACCGTCGTGCGCCTGGCCGTGAGCCGCTCGCGCGAGTTCCAGGCCGACCAGTCGGGTTCGGAACTCACCGGCGACCCGCTGGCGCTGGCGAGCGCGCTGCGCAAGATCGAGCTGGGAACGCGGGCGGCGCCGCTCGCACCGGAGCCGGAGGTGGTGTCGCAGAGCCACCTGATGATCGCGAACCCGTTCCGCCCGGGGGAGCGGTTCGCGAAGTGGTTCTCGACCCACCCACCGATCGCCGACCGCGTCCGCAGGCTCGAGGAGATGGCGCGCAGAGCCCGTTAACGGCCCGGCCGCGCCACCGCCATGAGGTACTCGCACACCGGTCCGGTGCGAACCCGCGGCTCAGCTCCACGAGGTTGACTTCACCTGGTACCCGAACAGCACGCAGCCGTCCAAAGAGGACGCGTGCTGCTTGGAGACGGCCTGCGTGATCGGGTGCAGGCGCGTCCCGCTGCCGCCGGCGAGGACGATGCCGTTTTACCGATAGTTGGTGAACTGCAGGGCGATGCCGAAGTCGGAGCCCTTCAGCAGGGCGATGACGTCCTGCAGGTGGTCCTTCTTCTTGCCCGACACCCGCAACTGGTCGCCCTGGATCTGCGCCTGAACGCCCTTGGGCGCCTCGTCGCGGATCTTCTTGGCGATCTCCTTGGCCTTCTCGGACGTGATGCCCTGCACGAGGTTTCCGGTGACCTTGAACACCTTCCCGGAGATCGCGGGCTCGCCCACCTCGAACGCCTTCATCGAGATGTTGCGCTTGACCAGCTTCTCCTGGAAGACGTCGATCGCCGCCTTGCAGCGCTCCTCGGTCTCGGAGGTGAAGGTGATCGCCTCCTCGCCGGCCCAGGCCACGGTGGTGTTGGTCCCGCGGAAGTCGAAGCGCGTGCTCAGCTCCTTGGCCGCCTGGTTGAGCGCGTTGTCGACCTCCTGCCGGTCCACCTTGCTCACCACGTCGAACGACGGGTCCGCCACGACTTCACTCCTCAACGGTCTCGGGGTCACAGCCAGCGTCGATGCTACTGGGGTACCCCGATTTGGGGCTTCTCGGCGGGGTTATGTATTGTTCTGCCCGCACCGTTACGGCGGTGTGGGGCGGGTTGCCCGAGCGGCCAATGGGAGCGGACTGTAAATCCGTCGCGAAAGCTACAGAGGTTCGAATCCTCTACCCGCCACGCATGACCGATGGGCCTCTGACCGACAAGGTCAGGGGCCCATCGTCATACATCGGCTGTTGGTGCAGAGGGGGACGCTGTGCGCACGCAGATGGCAACCGAGGCGGGAAGGTCGACCGCGCCGAGCGAGGACCGCGCGCTCGTCGGACCGAACTTGCTCGCTGTGCTCGACGGGGTGACGGCGAAGCCGGAGAACGGCTGCACGCACGGCGTCGGCTGGTTCGCCGACCAGTTGTCCGCGGAGATCCTGCGGGTCCCGCACCTCGAGCCGGCCGCGGCACTGCGGGAGGCCATCGCGCAGGCCGCTGAGCTGCACTCCGGCACCTGCGACCTCGACCACCCGGACTCGCCGAGCGCGGCGGTCGGACTGGTTCAGGTCGAGGGCGACGTGCTGCGGTACCTGGTGCTGGGCGACGCCACGGTCGTCGTCGACACCAAGCGCGAGCTGCACGTCGTGAGCGACACGCGGACCAGCCGCACGGCCGGCGCGAAGCCCGCTGACGTCGAGCACGCGCTCACCGGTGAGTTCCCGCTGCGGGACGTGCGCCGCGTCGCGATCCTCTCCGATGGCGCCGCACGTGCCGTCGACCTGTTCCACCTGTTCGATTGGCCCGAGGCTCTCGAACTGATGGCGTCGAACGGGCCGGACGACCTGATCCGCAGAATGCGCGCGGTCGAAAAAGAAGACGCCAAGGCCGTCGAATGGCCGCGCGAGAAGATTTCCGACGACGCGACTGTCGTCTATCTCGACCGGTGACGCTCTCCGCGCTCGACGTCGTTCTGCGGGACGCGTCGAGCGTCCGTTTCACCGAGGTCGGCCGGCCCGCCGAGTTCGTCGCCGCCGCGGTGGAGATCCCGCAGTGGGCAGAACCCCTGCTGCGCAAGGCTTAGTGCCTGGGCGCCGGCTCCACGCCACGGCGGCGCGCGATCGCCGGCATGTTGTCCTCGCCCCAGTCGCCCAACGGCAGCAGCGCCTCGTTCAGCCGGGCGCCCAGCGGCGTCAGCGAGTACTCGACGCGCGGCGGCACCTCGTGGAACACCTCGCGGTGCACGATCTCGTCCGCCTCCATCTCGCGCAGCACCTGGATGAGCATCTTCTCGCTGATGCCGGACACGGACCGGCGCAGCTCACCGGTGCGCATCGGGCCGTGGTGCAGCGCCCAGAGGATGAGCGCCTTCCATCGGCCGCCGATCACGTCGATCGCCGCGTCGAGGCCGCACGCGTACTGTCGTGGCTTCATCCTGGATCCTTACCAAAAAGTGGGTACCTGACAAAATAGTAGGTACTTGTCGTTTCGGCAGCATTAGAACGAGCATTGCCGGCATGGGGATCAAGAAAACCGTGAGCGTGCTCGGCCTCGGCCGGATGGGCAGCGCGCTGGCGAAAGCCCTCGTCGACGAGGGGTACGAAGTCACCGTGTGGAACCGGTCCGGCGACAAGGCGACACCGGCCGGAGCGAGGAGGGTGGGGACGCCGCAGGAGGCGTTCGCGGCGGACGTCGTCGTCACCTGCCTGGCCACCTACGAAGTGCAACAACCGTTGCTTACCAAGGACATCAGGACTCTCGTCAACCTGACGTCCGGCACGCCGGAACAAGCCCGCGCCACCGCGAGGTGGGCGCGGGACAACGGCGTCGAGTATGTCGACGGCGTGATCATGGCGGTGCCGCAGCAGATCGGCACGCCGGGAGCGCGGATCCTGTTCAGCGGTAGCGAGAACCACCACGTGCTGCAGGCGTTCGGCGAGCCGGTCCACGTGGGTGAGGACGCCGGGCTCGCCGCGATGTACGACCTCGCGCTGCTCGGCATCATGTGGGCGACCTTCGGCGGCTACCTGCAGGCGGTCGCGCTCATGGGTACCGAGGGCATCGCGCCGGAGAAGTTCACGCCGATTGCGACGGCCTGGTTGAACGAGATCGGCGCCATGTTGCCCGAGATGGGCGAGAAGATCCGGCACCGCGCCTACGAGACCGACGTGTCCGCTTTGGACATCAACGTGTCGGGCCTGCGCATGCTCGTCGAGGCCAACGAGGGGCAAGGCCTCGACACCGCACTCCCACAAGCCCTGCACGACCTGTACCGGCGCGCCCAGCTGAACGGCCACGGCGCGCACAGCATCGCGAGCGTCATCGAGGTGATCCGGAAGTGAAGTACCTGGGGAAGAAGGCCGTCGTCACCGGCGGCACGCACGGCATGGGCCGCGCGACGGTAGAGATGCTCGTCGAGAACGGCGTGGAGGTGGTGCTGACCGGCCGGACGACGGAGAAGGCCGAGGGCCTCAAAGCCCACGCGATCGCGTCTGACGCGGCCGACCTCGGCGACATCGCCAGGCTCAGGACCGAGGTGGCGCAGCGGTTCGACGACATCGACCTGCTGTTCATCAACGTCGGGTTCTCCACGCTCACACCGTTCGACCAGGCCACCGAGGCCGACTACGACCGCACGTTCGACGTGAACACCAAGGGCGCGTTCTTCACCGCCCAGCACCTGGCGCCGTTGGTCAAGGAGGGCGGTTCGATCGTCTTCACCACGAGCGTCGCCACCGTGCTGGGGTCGCCGGGTCTGAGCGTCTACGCGGGCGCGAAGGCGGCGGTGCGGGCGTTCGCGCGGGGGCTCGCGGCGGAGCTGGCGCCGAGGAACGTGCGGGTCAACGTCGTCAGCCCCGGCTTCATCGACACGCCGTCGATGGGCGTCACGGGCGTGCCGCAGGAGGTGCTCGACGGGTTCAAGGAGGAGGGCGACCGCATCACGCCGCTCAAGCGCCACGGCTCGATGGACGAGGTCGCGAAGGCCGTGCTGTTCCTGGCGTTCGACGCCACCTTCACCACCGGCGCGGAGCTCGCGGTCGACGGCGGTCTCGGCCAGGGCGTGTCCGCGTAGCAGAAATCTTCGAAGAACCTGTCACACCTTCGCCGCCTGCCGGGTCGAGCAGGCGGAAGACGAAGACAAACAGGGAGAACGAAGATGAGGATCGCCAACCCGATTGTGTCCGTGCCCGGCGCGATGAAGGCACTGCTGGACCTGTCCGAGGCGGCGGGGAAGACGGGGCTGGACGGGGACTACGTGGAGTTGATCTGCCTGCGCGTCAGCATCATGAACGGCTGCGGCGCGTGCATCGACTACCACACCAAGCTGCTGCGCAAGGCGAACGTGGCGGACGAGCGGATCTACGCCGTCGCCGGCTGGCGGGACGTGCCGTACTACACCGACGCCGAGAAGGCCGGGTTCGCGCTCGCGGAGCAGATCACGCACGTGCACGTGAGCGACGACGTGTGGGACGAGGCGGCGAAGCACTACACCGAGGAGCAGCTCGCCGGCCTCGTGATCGCCATCGGGGCGATCAACCTGTGGAACCGCATGAACGTGGCCACGCAGCAGAAAGTCGGGTGAAGGGTTGAGGCCGGCGCGCAAGAGCTTCCTCTCTCTTGCGTGCCGGCCTCAGCGCGAAGCATACCCCATGTCGAACATATGTTCGATCATTGGGCGATCAACACGCCGATCAACTCGCGGCGAGTGCCGCCCGGCCGTCGTCGGTCAGTTCCGCGCAGACGCGAAGGCCGAAGCTCGTTGGCTGCGTGGGGCGCAGCAGTCCCGCGTGCACGAGGTCGTGCGTCGCCATCTGGTCGCAGCAGGGCAGTCCGTCGACGTAAAGCTCAGGCTCCACGCCACCTGTGACCTCGGCACGCCCTGCGGCGACAGCCCGCAGCATCGACCTCGCTCTTCCGCTGAGTTCCATCTCGACCCCCCAGGTGTGGTGTCCGAATCCGTGCTACCCCTTTGTCGAAATAGAGGCCGGATTCGTTCCACAAGTACGGGTTCGTGTGGGTTCTTCACTTGTGCGAACGGCTGGATCATGTCGCACTGGGCCGTTCGGGTTGTGCAGACACGCCGTAAGACACGCCGGGAGAAGTGCGCGCCGCGGGGCGGCGGACCCACATCGTCCAGCGCGGCCGGTAGCCCTGCGAGTACCAGAACGGCGTGGAGCGCGGGTTCGGCAGGGCGTGGTGGAGCAGCGTCGATGCCACGCCGGCGCCGTCCAGCACCGCGTGCGCGTGCGCCACGAGAGCACCGCCGGCACCCGTGCCGCGTGCGTCCGGTCGTACGCCGAGATGACCGAGATACGCGAACGGCCGCGCGGAGGTGAACCGCTCCAGCCACCCCGCGTCCTGCGGCATGTCGACGTAGATCATGCCGATGGGCGTGTCGCCGTGGACCGCGAGCCACATCGCCTCGTGGTCGCGGCCGAGCACCCCGGCCAGCGCCGACCGCAGATGCTCGGCGGTGTTCGGACGCTCGGTGACCATGCCGAACGCCGCGTCGTACCGGATCGTGTGCAGGTTCAGCTCGACCGCGATGTCCAGGTCCGCGTGCGTCGCCGCCCGCACGCTCACCCCGGACGGCCGCGGCGCCGGCGAGTGTCCGGCGAGGCGTTCGGCGATGACCGTGAGCGGCGCGAAACCGCGGCGGATCAACGGCAGCGCGCCGGCGGTCTCGTGGCTCGGCAGCGTCACGATCGCCGCGGTGTCCGGGTCGTCCAGGCCGGTGAGGCGGGCCTCCCACGCGTCGAGCAACGCCGGCAGGTCGCAGCCTGGGCGCCAGACCAGGCTGTGCGTGCGCAGCGGTCCCCAGGTCGGGAGCAGGGAGTCCGGATCTGCTTCGCGGTAGGAGAAAGTGTCGGCCACGCCTCATCTGAGCATGGCAGGGTCGCGGTGTGGAGATCTATGTCGTGGACTCGTTCACCAACAAGGCCTTCTCGGGCAACCCCGCCGGTGTCGTGCTCCTGACCGAGCCGCGCGACGACGTCTGGATGCAGGCCGTCGCGGCCGAGATGAAGCACGCCGAAACGGCCTTCGTCACCCCGGACAACCACCTCCGCTGGTTCACGCCCGTGACCGAGGTCGACCTGTGCGGGCACGCCACGCTCGCCACCGCGCACGTGCTGGGCGGGGAGCAGAAGTTCACCACGCGTAGCGGGGTGCTCACATGCGCAAATGACAATGGATGGGTCCGGATGGACTTCCCAGCAGACCCTCCAGAGTTGACTGACCCGCCAATCGGTCTAGCGGAAGCGCTGCCACATGCGACGATCAAGTCGGTGTCGCGCGGACGCTTCGACTACCTGATCGAGTTGGGCAGCGCGGCGGAGGTCCGTTCCCTGCGACCTGACGTCCAAGGACTGGCACAGATTCCGTCACGGGGAGTGATCGTGACGGCGGTCGGCGACGGCGCCGCGGACATCGTCAGCCGGTGCTTCTACCCGGCCTACGGCGTCCCGGAGGACCCCGTCACCGGTTCGGCCCACTGCACCCTTGCGTCCTATTGGGTGCCTCGGCTCCAGCGCGCTGACCTGCTGGCGGAGCAGGCATCGCCGCGCGGGGGGTTCGTCAGGACGACTCTCGACCAAGATCGCGTACTGCTCGCGGGCCAGGCTGTGACGGTGCTCCGGGGACGTCTGAACGGGTAGTCACGTCTGGGTGAATCGACGTCACTACACGTGCTCGACCTGCCATTTCGTACCCCGAGCGGGGTACATTGGTGCCCCTGGAGGGGTCCTGATCGCCAAGTGCGGGACCCCTCAGTCACGCCTAGAGGTTTCCCCACCCAGGCCGACGAGGAGGCTGGATGTCCGACCGAGCGTCGGCCCCCGTGTCGGACTCGGCCGCCTGGTCGGCCAAGTCGACCAACCGCGCGTTCAGCACGTTCGCCGTCACCCTCCTGGTGGCCGGCGTCGTCTGCGCGGGCATGGTCGCGGCCTGGCTGCCGGAGAAGGAGAACACCTCCCTCTTCTGGATCGGCCCGCTTCTCGTCGTCGGCTTCCTGCTGGCGGAACAGCTCGCGATCAACGTCGACGTCCGCAGCGGCGTCGCGTGGACGATCTCCTTCACCGAGATTCCGCTGGTACTGGGCCTGCTGGTAGCCCCGTTCGAGATCGTGCTCGCCGCGCACGTGGTCGCGGGCGTGGGCACGTTGCTCGGCAGGCGGATCCTGGACCGCGCCGTCTACAACGCGGGCCTCATGTTCATGGAGATCTCCGTGGCCTTCGCGGTCGCGGAGGCGGTGAACCGGATGATCGGCGCCGGTGGGCCCTTCTGGGCCGGCGCGTTCGTCGGCACGATCACCGTGCCGCTGCTCGCGAGCGTCCTGGGCCTGTGCGCGTTGCGCCTCATGGGCAAGTCGATGCGCGTCAGCAACAGCCTCCGTCTGGTGCTGCAGACGCTGGTCGTGGCACTGCTGAACACCTCGGTCGGCCTCGTCGCCTACCAGATCGTCTCCACCACCGAGTGGGGCGGCGTCCTCATCGTCCTGGTGCTCGCGGGCATCGTCGCCACCTACCTCGCCTACTCCGGGCTGCTGCGCGAACAGCGCGACCTGGAGGCGTTGAGCGAGGTCAGCCTCCGCGTCGCGAGGTCGGGACAGCACGGCACCGGCCCGCGCCAGCCCGACGACGACCTCACCACGGGCGTGGAAGAGGACGAGTGGCAGCTCATCGCGGAACGCATCCGCGAGCAGCTCAACGCCAACCGGGTCGTGCTGCGCCTGCGCACCGACCCGCAGGAAGCCATGATCACCCTCGTCGCCGGCGAACCACTGCCCGACGAGATGACCGCGACCGACCCGCGGGCCGTGCGTGAGGACCCGGTCCTGCAGCTGCCCGGCACGCACGTCCGCTACTACCGCGTGGCCGACGCGACCGAGGACGTCACCGAGGCCCTGCTGCGCCGCGACGCGCAGGAGGCGCTCGTCGTCCCGTTGCGCGGCGCGACCCAGCTGCTCGGCGCCGTCGAGGCGCACGACCGGCTGTCGCGCTGGCGCGGGTTCGGCAAGGCGGACATCCAGCTGCTGCGCACGCTGGCCTCACACCTCGCGACGGCCGTCGACAACCGGCGCCTGCTCGCCCGCCTGCGCCACGACGCCTACCACGACCCGCTGACCGGCCTGCTGAACCGGCCGGGCCTGCGCGAGGCGTGCGCCGAGCCGTTGCGCGAGTCCCAGCGGGGTGTGGTGCTGCGCATCGACCTCGACATCCTGTCGACGGTCTCCGACGCGCTGGGCCAGGCCTGGGGAAACCGGATGGTCGTCGCCGCCGGACGCCGGCTGCGTGACGCGCTCGGTGCCGACGTGCCGCTGGCGCGGCTGGAGGGTGGCGCGTTCGCCGCCTACCTCGACGACGCCCGCGCCGCCAACGCCCACGAGATCGCGGAACGGCTGCGCGCCGGGCTATCCGTGCCGTACCCGGTCGACCGCCTGACCGTCGAGGCCTCCGCGGTCGTCGGGTACGCGTCCAAAGCGGACTCCGAGACCGAGGACCCGGACCCCGACGCGTTGCTGCAGCGGGCGGACGTCGCCGTGCGCGCGACCTCCGAGGGCACGCCGGTGAAGGCGTACGCGCCTTCGATGGGCCACCTGTTCCTGCGCCGCTTCCAGCTCGTGACGCAGTTCCGCCAGGCCGTCGAGACCGGGCAGATCTCGGTGCACTACCAGCCGAAGGTCGCCCTGCCGTCCCGTCAGGTCGTGGGCGCGGAAGCGTTGGTGCGCTGGACACATCCGGAGTTCGGCCGCGTCGACCCGGACGAGTTCGTGCCCGCCGTCGAGGCCACCGGTCTCGTGGACGTGCTGACGGACTTCGTGATGGACAGGGCCCTGGAACGCGTGCGCCGCTGGCTCGACCGCGGGCTGCGGATGTCCATCGCGGTGAACCTCTCCGTGCGGACGCTCGGCGACGAGGACTTCCCGAACCGCGTGGCGGCCGCGCTGGAGCGCCACGACGTGCCCCCGGGACTGCTGACCTTCGAGCTCACCGAGTCGGGCGTGATGGCCGATCCCGAGCGCGCCCTGCCGGTGCTGCGGCGCCTGCACGCGATCGGTGTCGTCCTGGCGGTCGACGACTTCGGCACCGGCTACTCGTCCCTCGCGTACCTGCGGCAGCTGCCGGTCGACGAGGTGAAGATCGACAAGTCGTTCGTGCTCGGGATGGGCACCGACCTCGGGGACATGGCCGTGGTCCGGTCGATCGTGGAGCTCGGGCACTCACTCGGTCTCGTCGTCGTCGCCGAGGGCGTGGAGGACGACGCCGCGCGCGACCAGCTGGTCGGCATGGGCTGCGACGTCGCGCAGGGCTACCTGATCTCCCGGCCGCTGTCCGAGGACCGCTTCGAGGCCTGGCTGCGGGCACGAACGGTGCAGGTCAGGGGTGCTCGCGATGAGACGGTGCTCACGCTGGTGCACTAGAGGCACCCCCGGATTTCGTTCTTGGTGGGCGGGTGTTGTAGAGTTCTCCTCGCTCGGCAAGCACGAAAGAGCAAGCCCCTTTAGCTCAGTCGGCAGAGCGTCTCCATGGTAAGGAGAAGGTCTACGGTTCGATTCCGTAAAGGGGCTCCATGACTCAGCCGCGATGCGAGCATCGCGGCTTGTGTCGTGTAAAGCGGTGTAGCTCAGTTGGTAGAGCAAGCGGCTCATAATCGCTGTGTCGCCGGTTCAAGTCCGGCCACCGCTACGCGAGTGGGTGGGGCATGTCCGCGGAAAGCGCGGACCTTGTCTCGCTTCGCATAACTTTGGGGGCCAAGCCCCCAAGCCCCCGGTGCGTAGGTTCGACCGGGAAGCTAGGCCCCCGGTGCCATGGTTGACCGGGGTTCCAGGGTGGCAGCTTCGCCGCCCGCCCCGCCAGACGGTAAGCCCGGACTGGGTTTCACGGGGTTCATGTGCTCTCAGGAAGGCAAGGACCGTGGCTGCAACCGACGTACGCCCGAAGATCACCCTCGCGTGCGAGGAGTGCAAGCACCGGAACTACATCACCAGGAAGAACCGGCGCAACGACCCGGACCGCCTGGAGATCAAGAAGTTCTGCCCGAACTGCAAGACGCACCGCGCGCACAAGGAAACCCGCTGAGCGCGTAGCCGGTCTTCGACGAGGCCCGTCCCACACGTGGGGCGGGCCTCGTCGCATATAGGCTCCTTCGGTGCCTCTCGACCCCGCCTTCACCGGACGTAGTTATCCGCCGTCGCAGCCGTACGACGTGAGCCGCGAGAAGATCCGCGAGTTCGCCGACGCCATCGGCGCGACCAGCCCGGCCTACCGCGACGCCGAGGCGGCGAAGGCGTTGGGGCACAGGGACGTCATCGCGCCGCCGACGTTCGCGATCGTCGTGTCGATGAAGACGAACGAGATGGTCATGTTCGACCCGGAGCTGGAGCTCGACTACAGCCGCGTCGTGCACGGCGACCAGAACTTCACGCACCACCGCCCCATCACCGCGGGCGACCAGCTCGTCAGCGTGACGCACATCGACGGCATCCAGTCCCGCATGGGCAACGACATGGTCACCGTGCGGACCGAGATCAGCACGGTCGGCGGCGAGCACGTCACCACCGCCCGATCGATGCTCGTCGTGAGGGGAGAGGACGCATGACCGTCGAAGTTGGTACCGAGCTGCCGGCGCTGTCCGTCCGCCTCAAGCGCGCCGACCTGGTGCGCTACGCAGGCGCCTCACTCGACTTCAACCCCATCCACTGGAACGAGAAGACGGCCAAGGACGTCGGTCTGCCGGACGTGATCGCGCACGGCATGCTCACCATGGCCGTGGCCTCGCGGATCGTCGCGGAGTGGATCGGCGACCCCGGCGCGATCGTCGAGTACGGCTGCCGGTTCGGCCGGCCCGTCGTGGTGCCCAACGACGACGAGGGCGCGCTGGTCGAGGTGACGGCGAAGGTCACCAAGGCCTTCGAGGACGGAACTGTGAAGGTCAACATCAACGCGGCTTTCGACGGCAAGTCGGTGTTGACGGGCGCCTTCGCCCGCGTGCGCGTCGGCTGATCATGTGATCAAGAACACCACCGGGTCACCCGGTCCGGTGGTGTTTGCAGTGCTCACGGCAGATTCGGGTCCCAGTGGTCCTGCGGTTGCGCGACCCTGATTCGTGTTCTCGGCTCCCGTGTGGGTAGGCTGTGCGACAGGCCGCTCGGCAAGTGCTTGAGCGGTCTGGTTGGAATGGACGGGACAGCCTCCCGTACAATTCCTGCTTGGCCAGGGGGTCTCGCTTGAGATCTCAAAGGGGTGTAGCTCAACTGGCAGAGCAGCGGTCTCCAAAACCGCAGGTTGCAGGTTCAAGTCCTGTCGCCCCTGCTGTCGAAGCGTCATGGGTGGAGTGGAGGACGGCATGAGCGAGGGCCGCGAGCAGGACCAGCCGGAGGAGCGCGAAGGCGCTGTCCGGCCGTCCACTGCTGCGGCGCGACGTGAGCGTCGTGCCTCCTCTCGTCCAGCCGCCCGCAAGGACGGCAGCAGCGCTGAGTCGAAGAAGAGCGTCGCCAAGTCCGAGGAGTCGGACGAGGACGTGAAGAAGGGTCGCCCGACCAAGACCCGTGAAGGACAGGAGAAGCGTCCCTCGCTGATCGGGCGGGGCTTCCGCTACATCCGCGAGGTCATCGGCGAACTCCGCAAGGTGATCTGGCCGACGCGCAAGCAGTTGGTCACCTACACCGGCGTCGTGCTGGTGTTCGTGGTCTTCATGGTGGCGCTGGTGTGGGCTCTCGACCTCGGCTTCGGCGCGGCTGTTTTCGAGCTGTTCGGCTGAGCCGGACAGCTGCCGCTGCAACCAGGAAGCGAGATCCACAGTGACCTCCGACAACGGCGTTGACGCCCAGGAGAAGACCGACCTCACCGACGACGAGGTGTCCGAGGACACCACGATCGACGAGACGGTCGAGTCGGAGGCTGTGGACTCCGAGGACTCGGACACCGACGCCGCGGACGAGACCGCCGAGGACGTGGACGTCCTCGCGATCGACGAGTCGCCGATCGACGAAGAGAGCGCCGACCCCGCCGAAGAGCTGCGTCAGGCCCTGCGCCACGCGCCCGGCGACTGGTACGTCGTGCACTCCTACGCCGGTTACGAGAACAAGGTCAAGGCGAACCTCGAGACTCGTATCCACACGCTCGACATGGAGGACTACATCTTCCAGGTCGAGGTGCCGACCGAAGAGGTCACCGAGATCAAGAACGGCCAGCGCAAGCTGGTGCAGCGCAAGGTGCTGCCCGGCTACATCCTGGTCCGCATGGAGCTCACCGACGCGTCCTGGAGCGCCGTCCGCAACACGCCGGGCGTGACCGGGTTCGTCGGAGCCACCTCGAAGCCCTCGCCCCTCACGATCGACGAGGTGCTGAAGTTCCTGCTCCCGCAGCAGGAGCAGAAGCCGGCCGAGGGCGGCAAGAAGGCCGCTTCCACCACCGTGTCGAAGCCGACCATCGAGGTCGACTTCGAGGTCGGCGAGTCGGTCACCGTCATGGACGGCCCGTTCGCCACGCTGCCCGCCACGATCAGCGAGGTCAACGCGGACGGCCAGAAGCTGAAGGTCCTGGTGTCGATCTTCGGCCGGGAGACGCCGGTCGAGCTGTCGTTCAGCCAGGTCTCCAAGATCTGACCGGTCTCCCGGCTGGGAGACCGATCGGCCACGCTGCGGCTGGCAGGGCCGCGCGCGGACACCGCAATAACAGGAAGTACGGACAATGCCACCCAAGAAGAAGAAGCTGTCAGCGATCATCAAGCTGCAGATCAAGGCTGGTGCCGCCAACCCGGCGCCGCCCGTTGGTCCCGCGCTGGGTCAGCACGGCGTCAACATCATGGAGTTCTGCAAGGCCTACAACGCCGCGACCGAGTCGCAGCGCGGTCAGGTCGTGCCGGTTGAGATCTCCGTGTATGAAGACCGCTCGTTCGACTTCAAGCTGAAGACCCCGCCGGCCGCGCGACTCATCCTCGCCGCCGCTGGTGTCGACAAGGGATCGGGCGAGCCCCACCGCGTCAAGGTCGCCAAGGTGACCATGGAGCAGGTGCGTCAGATCGCGCAGACCAAGATGGTCGACCTGAACGCGAACGACATCGACCAGGCCGCGAAGATCATCGCCGGCACCGCCCGTTCCATGGGCATCACGGTCGAAGGCTGATCGCACCCCTTTCTAGCAAGCGTGGGAGAGCCGAGCGCGGCTCATTCACCACGAACTGATCCACGGTAAGGACAGAGTTATGAAGCGCAGCAAGGCCTACAAGGCCGCCGCCGAGCTGGTGGACCGGGAGCGGCTGTACTCGCCGCTGGAGGCCGCCAAGCTCGCCAAGGAAACGTCCAAGGTGAAGCTCGACGCCACTGTCGAGGTCGCGATTCGCCTCGGCGTCGACCCTCGCAAGGCCGACCAGATGGTCCGCGGCACCGTGAACCTGCCGCACGGTACGGGCAAGACCGCCCGCGTGATCGTCTTCGCAACCGGTGACAAGGCCGCCGAGGCCGAGGCCGCCGGTGCGGACGCCGTTGGCTCCGAGGACCTGATCGAGCGCATCCAGGGTGGCTGGCTCGACTTCGACGCCGCGATCGCGACCCCCGACCAGATGGCGAAGGTCGGTCGCATCGCTCGCATCCTGGGCCCGCGTGGCCTGATGCCGAACCCGAAGACCGGCACCGTGACCCCCGAGGTCTCGAAGGCCGTCAACGACATCAAGGGCGGAAAGATCAACTTCCGCGTTGACAAGCAGGCCAACCTGCACTTCGTCATCGGCAAGGTGTCGTTCGACTCCGAGAAGCTGGTCGAGAACTACGCGGCCGCGTTGGATGAGGTCCTTCGGGCCAAGCCTTCCGCGGCCAAGGGGCGGTACGTCAAGAAGGTCACCGTCTCCACGACTATGGGGCCTGGTATTCCGGTTGACCCCAACCGCACCCGCAACCTGCTGGTGGATGAGGCCTGAGCCTCGGTTTGTCTAGTTTTTGGGAAGGCCTCCGGTTCGCCGGGGGCCTTTCTTTTTGCGTAGGTGGTCGCCATTGAGCCTTTACCGGGTCGGGTCTATTCATCGCCGCTTCGCGACGATTGCGTTGGTTGCGTCATTACCGCTGCTCAGCAGGGTCGGCGGTCGCCTCAGCTGCGCCATTGGCCCTGTATGTCTGCCGGTAGTCGCTTGGGGTTTTGCCTACCTGCTTCAGGAAGTGGTGGCGCAGGTTGTTCGCCGTGCCGATGCCACTCAGGCCCGCGATTCTCTCCACGGACAGGTTGGTGGACTCCAATAGCGCCTGCGCCCTGGCGATGCGTTCGTTGAGCAGCCACCGCAGTGGTGTCGTGCCGGTGGTGGCGTGGAGTCGGCGGTAGAACGTTCGTGGGCTCATCGCCGCTCTGCGGGCCAGGTCCTCGATTGTCAGGGGCTCGTCCAGGCGGGTTCTTGCCCAGTCGAGGGCTGAGTCGAGGCTTTGGTTGTCGCTTGCGGGGATGGGGAGGTCGATTACCTGGCTCCGGCTGCCTGGGCGGTGTCCTGGCACGATCATTCGGCGGGCCAGTTGGTTGGCTACGTGGGCGCCCAGGTCTTGGCGGACCAGGTGCAGGCAGAGGTCCAGGCCTGCGGTCATGCCTGCGCTGGTCAGTACGTCGCCCTCGTCTACGTAGAGGACTGAGTCGTCTACCTGGATTTTTGGGTAGCGCTCGGCCAGTAGGGCGGTGTGCATCCAGTGTGCGGTTGCTCTGCGGCCGTCCAGGAGGCCTGCTTCGGCCAGTGCGTAGGCGCCGACGCATTGCGAGACGATTCGTGCGCCGTTGTCGTGGGCCTTGCGTAGGGCTGAGACCAGTTCGGGTGGGACTGGGGCGTTGTCCTCGATTACTTCCTCTGGCACCCATGAGACGAAGACGGTGTCCGCGTCTGCGGCGTCGTCGAGGGTGTGTGTGGTGTGCAGGGTGAAGCCTGGGTTGGCGCCTCTGGTGTTGGAGCCGGTGCCGCACAGCCGGAGTTCGTACCAGGGGTCGGCCAGGTCTGGTTGTGGTGTGCCGAAGACGGCGGCGGGGATGCCCAACTCGTAGAGGTCGGCTACGCCGAAGTCGCTGGGGACGATGAGGGCGACGGATCCAGCGCTCATGCGACCCAGCCTATGGCAGGAATTTGGTGAAGGGCGTCAATCCGGTCACTGGTTGGGGTGATCACCTGCGGCGAGGGTGGAGGCATGACATCTGAAGCGATCACCGTGCTGGGACTGGGCAATCTTGGGCGCGCGTTGGCGGAGACGTTCGTGCGGGCCGGGTATGCCACCACGGTTTGGAACCGGTCTGCCGAGAAGGCTGTTGGGCTTGGGGCTGGCGTGGCGGGGAGTGTTCGGGAGGCGGTCGCGGCCAGTGAGCTTGTGGTGGTTGCCGTGCTTGACCATCAGGCGGCGCAACGGGTTTTGAGTGGTGTGGACGTGCGTGGGCGGGCGCTGGTGAACCTCACGTCCGGAACACCTGGTGACGCGCGTGAGATGGCCGAGTGGGCTGCCGAGAACGGGGCCGAGTACCTGCACGGCGCGGTTTATGCGGTGCCTCAGACGATCGGTACCGATGCGTCCTCGATCATCTACAGCGGTTCCCCTGTTGTGTTCGAGCGCTGGCAGAAGCAGTTGGCGCTGCTGGGGAAGGCGACGTTCCTGGGGGCGGACGCCGGTCGTGCCTCCGGGTACGACGTGGCGATCCTTTCCGGGATGTACGGGCTGCTCGGCGGGTTTCTGCACGCTGCCGCGCTGGCGCGGGCCGGTGGCATCAAGGTCAGCGAGCTGACGCCGATGATGTTGTCCTGGTTGACGGATCTCCAGCCCGCGCTGGCCACGTTCGCGGAGGAGATCGACGGCGCGAGCTACGACAGTGCCGAGTCGAGCATTGCCATGAACCGGTCGGGAGTGGCCACGCTCATCCGGGCCACTGAGGCGCAGGGGGTGCCGTTCGCGGCACTCGACGCGTTCAAGGCCCTGGTCGATCGGCAGGTCGACGAGGGACACGGGGAGGCTAGCCTCTCCCGTGTCGTCGAGTCGTTCGGCCTTGTGTCACAACGGTTTGCGGGCGGACAGCAGGAAGACCGTCAGTGACGCCAGGAAGTCGCCGCCGCGCAGGTCGGCCAGCCATCGTTCGCCGTCCGTGCGCTCGATGGCTCCCGCGCGCATCGCTCGTTCCGTGTTGCGGGTGAGGGCGAGGGTGTAGTCGGCCCTGGCGAAGTCGCGGAGGACTGTCGTGGCGGCGCGGACGGTCTCGACCTCGAAGCCGGCTTTCCTTGCCAGACGGGGTAGTTCGCGGCCGATCGTGGCGTTGCGGACCATCGTCGAGCAGACGAACCGGTTGAAGGCCCTGTTCATCTCCAGGTCGCCGGCGACCACCAGGGCGTCCCAGTCGGGTTCGGCGATGCGCAGCAGGCCGCCGGGCTTCAGGGTTCGGTGGAGTTCGGTGAGGACCGTGGCCGGGTTCTCGACGTGCTGCAGCGCGCGGTCCATGCGGGCCCGGTCGGCGGTGCCGGGGTCCACGGGCAGCGCGTGGGCGTCGCCGAGGCGGATCTCCACCTGCGGGTAGTAGTTCAGCAGGCTCCTGGCCGCCCCTGCCATGGCCGGGTCCACGTCGACGCCGATGACGCGGCCCGATGTCGTGACCGCGTCGGCCATCACCGGCAGGTCCGTGCCGGGGCCGCAGCCCACGTCGAGGACCGTGTGGCCGGGCCTCAGGTCGAGCGAGACGAGCAACTGCTGCTTGTAGTCACGACCGAGGTCGGCGGCGTCTGCCAGGTATTCGACCTTGTCGGGGCTGGGCACCCCCAGCGCGTTTGCCATGCACCCAAATCAACCACAGGTGCTGGGGCTCCAGTCGGTGATGACCCAGCCCGAGTCGACCTTCTCGACGACGAACGTGCCCAGGCGGGGGCCGCCGTCGACGGTCAGGTCGCACGAGTCGACGGTGATCTTGGTCGTGGTCGGCGTCTTCATCATGTCCGGCGGAAACGCCATCTGCTCGTACTTCGCGACGCTGGTGACCTGGGACTTCAGCTTCGCGAAGGCTTCCGTGCAGTCTGCGGCGCCGTACGCCTCCGCGAACTTCTGCTGGGTCTCTTCCTTCACCATCAGGGGGCAGCCGAGAGCTGGGTTCCCATGCGCCACGTGGTTGTAGAACAAGCCCACGGTGCCCTGCTGGCCCGTCGGTGACCGTGGCCCCTGCGCCGAGCCGGTGACGCCGCCGCTGTCCTGCGCGACGTCGCCGGGGTCGTCCACGCCGAAGAAGTGGTTGTAGGCCCACATCGCCGAGAAGACGACGAGCAGGAAGAACAGCGCGCGCCAGAAGATCCGGCTGCCGAGCACGACGAGCCACCAGCGCCTGCCGCCCGGCTGCTTCGGGGCCTGGGGTGCCTGGCCCGTGGCCTCCTGGTAGCGCTGATACTCCTGGAAGCGCTGGAACTCCTGGAACTGCCGCAGCTGCTCCGGATCCATCGGCGGGGCGGGCGGTTGCGGCTGCGGCTGGCGGGGCGCGAGGTCCTTGCCGGGCTCGTCGGTCACACGTCACATCATGCCGATTTGGATCGCCGGTACACAGTCGAGTACTGTTTTCGATGGTTCTACCGAAGACCGCAGGTTTTCTCCGCGAGGAGAACGAAGGCCCCGTTGCAACACGGGCGGCCCGCGCAGGGAGGACGAGGCCTAGCTCCGTGTGACGCCCCGTGCTGCTTGTGCGCGTGGGCGTTTTTGTTGTTTCGGGACCTTCTCTGATCGGCGGTCTAACCCAGCCCAGAGAGGAGGCGATCATGGCGAAGCCCACGAAGGTTACGGCGGTCGCTGAGCTCGCGGACCAGTTCCGCACCAGCTCGGCAGCGGTTGTCACCGAGTACCGTGGCCTCTCCATGGCGCAGCTCACCACGCTGCGTCGCGCTCTCGGCGCGGGCACCAAGTACACCGTCGCGAAGAACACGCTGGTCAAGCTGGCCGCTGCGGACGCCGGCGTCGAGGGCCTCGAGGCTCTCCTGTCCGGTCCGACCGCCATCGCGTTCGTCGAGGGCGAGCCCGTCGACGCCGCCAAGGCGATCCGCGACTTCGCGAAGGACAACAAGGCCCTGGTCATCAAGGGCGGCTACATGGATGGCCGTCCGCTCTCGGTTGACGAGGTCACCGCAATCGCGGACCTCGAGAGCCGTGAGGTGCTGCTCGCGAAGCTCGCGGGCGCGATGAAGGGCAACCTGGCCAAGGCCGCGGGTCTGTTCAACGCCCCGGCTTCCCAGGTCGCTCGCCTGGCTGCTGCCCTGCAGGAGAAGAAGGCCGCCGCGGCTCCCGCCGCCGAAGCCGACGCTCCCGCCGAAAGCTGATCACCCGAAGACACACCCGACGCTTTCGCGCGGGAGATTAGAAAGGACCGCCGATCATGGCGAAGCTCAGCACCGAAGAGCTGCTCGACGCGTTCAAGGAGATGACCCTCCTCGAGCTGTCGGAGTTCGTGAAGCAGTTCGAGGAGACCTTCGAGGTCACCGCCGCGGCGCCCGTCGCCGTTGCCGCCGCTGCCGGCCCCGCCGCCGGTGGCGCTGCCGAGGTCGAGGAGCAGACGGACTTCAACGTCATCCTCGAGTCGGCCGGCGACAAGAAGATCCAGGTCATCAAGGTCGTCCGCGAGGTCGTCTCGGGCCTGGGCCTGAAGGAGGCCAAGGAGCTGGTCGAGTCCGCTCCGAAGGCGATCCTGGAGGGCGTGGCGAAGGACGTCGCCGACGCCGCCAAGGAGAAGCTCGAGGCTGCCGGCGCCAAGATCACCCTCAAGTGATCTGAGCCCCTCCGGGGGCTTGCGTTCTGCCTTGCAGTGCCTGAACGGGCGTGCACCTTTCAACGGGGTGCACGCCCGTTCTGCATGTCCGCCTCACCTGTGTCGCACGCCCGGAACGCACGGAAGCGGCCGTTTTGCGGTTTACGAACCGGCGGCGTTATCCGAACGCAACCGCCGTTAGCCCAACTGGTGAGTAACCTGCCGCGAACGAACTCGTTGCCCCAGGTATGACGCCGATCGCCGCGGCGTCGCCGGGCGTGTGCGGAGGTGCGGATGGGCGTCGAGGTGGTCGTCGAGGGTCTGACCAAGTCCTTCGGCAAGCAGACCATCTGGCGGGACGTCACGCTCACGCTGCCGCCAGGTGAGGTCAGCGTGATGCTCGGACCGTCGGGTACGGGCAAGAGCGTGTTCCTGAAGTCGCTGGTGGGGTTGCTCAAGCCGGAGCATGGCAAGATCATCATCAACGGCACGGACCTGGTGCGGTGCTCGGAGCACAAGCTCTACGAGATCCGGAAGATGTTCGGCGTGCTGTTCCAGGACGGCGCGTTGTTCGGGTCGATGAACCTGTACGACAACATCGCGTTCCCGTTGCGGGAGCACACCCGCAAGTCCGAGGCCGAGGTCCGCCGGATCGTCCTCGAGAAGATGGAGATGGTCGGTCTCGTCGGGGCGGAGAAGAAGCTGCCCGGTGAGATCTCCGGCGGTATGCGCAAGCGGGCCGGCCTGGCTCGGGCGCTGGTGCTGGACCCCGAGATCATCCTGTGCGACGAGCCGGACTCCGGGCTCGACCCCGTCAGGACCGCGTACCTGAGCCAGTTGCTGATCGACCTCAACGCCCAGATCGACGCGACGATCCTGATCGTCACGCACAACATCAACATCGCGCGGACCGTGCCGGACAACCTCGGCATGCTGTTCCGGCGCGAGTTGGTCATGTTCGGGCCTCGTGAGGTGCTGCTGACCAGCGACGAGCCGGTCGTCGAGCAGTTCCTGAACGGGCGCCGGCTCGGTCCCATCGGCATGTCCGAGGAGAAGGACCAGGCCACGATGGCCGCCGAGCAGGCGCACGCGGACGCCGGGCACTCGGACGGGTCGCCGGACGAGGACATGCGCGGCGTGGTGCCGCAGCTGGAGCCGACGCCGGGACTGCCCTACCGGGACGCCGTCCGGCGCCGCAAGGACCGGGTCATGTCGATCATCCACCAGCTGCCGTTCGAGGCTCAGCAGGGAATCATCGCGAGCCTGACGGCCGAGGAGCAGCTGCGGTACGGCGTGCACGTCGGGGCGCCGGTCGCGGCTCCGACGCCGAGCCCGTGGCCCCGGCAGGGCGGTGTGCTGTGAGCACCCAGACGACCTTCCCCGGTGCCGGCGCGCTGCGGGAGACCGGGAAGTTGTGCCAGCTCGGGATCGACGTGGTGCGCACGTCGTTCCGCAGGCCGTTCCAGCTGAAGGAGTTCATCCAGCAGAGCTGGTTCATCGTCAGCGTGACGGTGTTGCCGACGGCGCTGGTCTCGATCCCGTTCGGCGCGGTCATCGCGTTGCAGCTCGGCAGCCTCACGAGGCAGATCGGCGCGCAGTCGTTCACCGGTGCGGCCAGCGTGCTCGCGATCATCCAGCAGGCCAGTCCGATCGTGACGGCGCTGCTCATCGCGGGTGCGGGTGGCTCGGCGATCTGCGCGGACCTCGGGTCGCGCAAGATCCGCGAAGAGATCGACGCGATGGAAGTGCTCGGGGTGTCGCCGATCCACCGGCTGGTGGTGCCGCGGGTGCTTGCCACGATGCTGGTCGCGGTGCTGCTCAACGGCATGGTGAGCGTCGTCGGCGTGCTCGGTGGCTACTTCTTCAACGTGATCATGCAGGACGGCACGCCGGGCGCCTACCTCGCGAGCTTCAGCGCCCTCGCCCAGCTGCCGGACCTGTGGATCAGTGAGCTGAAAGCGCTGATCTTCGGGTTCATCGCGGGCATCGTCGCCGCCTACCGGGGCCTCAACCCGGCCGGTGGGCCGAAGGGCGTGGGTGACGCGGTGAACCAGGCCGTGGTCATCACGTTCCTGCTGCTGTTCTTCGTCAACTTCGTCCTCACCACGATCTACCTGCAGGTCGTGCCCGCGAAGGGGAGCTGATGGCGAACAAGGTGCTGTCCACCCTGGACGGCTTCGGCGACCAGCTGGCGTTCTACCTCAAGGCGCTGGCCTGGACCCCGCGCGCGCTCAGGCGGTACTCCAAGGAGACGTTGCGGCTGCTGGCCGAGGTCAGCTTCGGATCGGGGGCGCTCGCGGTCATCGGCGGCACGATCGGCGTGATGGTCGGGCTGTCCGTGTTCACCGGCACGGTGGTCGGTCTGCAGGGCTTCACGGCGCTGAACCAGATCGGCACGAGTGCGTTCGCCGGCTTCGTGAGCGCGTACTTCAACACCCGTGAGATCGCGCCGCTGGTCGCCGGTCTCGCGCTCTCGGCCACGGTCGGCTCCGGCTTCACGGCCCAGCTCGGCGCGATGCGGATCTCCGAGGAGATCGACGCGCTGGAGGTCATGGGCATCCCCAGCCTGCCGTTCCTGGTGACCACGCGGATCATCGCCGGGTTCGTCGCGATCATCCCGCTGTACGTGATCGGCCTGCTGACGAGCTACCTGGCGGCCAGAACGATCACCGTGGAGTTCTACGGGCAGTCGGCGGGCACGTACGACCACTACTTCAACCTGTTCCTACCGCCGATCGACGTGCTCTGGTCGTTCGGCAAGGTGCTGGTCTTCGCGGTCGTGATCATCATGACCCACTGCTACTACGGCTACCGCGCCTCCGGCGGTCCGGCCGGTGTCGGCGTGGCGGTCGGGCGCGCGGTGCGGACCGCGATCGTCACGACGGCGCTGCTCGACTTCTTCCTGAGCCTCGCGATCTGGGGCGCGACCACGACGGTGAGGATCGCCGGATGATGCCGAAGAGAGGGACACAGCGCATGCTGGGCATCGCCTTCCTCCTCGCGATCGCCATGTTCCTGTCGCTCACGGTGGCGTTGTACAAGGACGTCTTCAGCGACTACGTGAAGGTCACGCTCAAGACCGACCACATCGGCAACCAGCTGCAGACCGCGAGCGACGTCAAGGTGCGCGGGCTGATCGTCGGTTCGGTGAAGGCCATTCGCACCAGCGGGGACGGCGCCGAGCTGGAGCTGGCGCTGGAGCCGGACAAGGTCGACCAGATCCCGGCGAACGTCAGCGCGCGCCTTCTGCCCAAGACGTTGTTCGGCGAGCGGTACGTGAACCTCGTGCTGCCGCAACGGAAGAGCGCGGCGATCGAGGACGGCGCGGTCATCGAGCAGGACCGCACCAGCAGCGCGATCGAGCTGGAACGCGTGCTGGACAACCTGATGCCGGTGCTGCAGGCGATCCAGCCGGAGAAGCTCGCCACGACGCTGACCGCGTTGTCGCAGGCACTCGACGGCCGGGGCAAGCCGCTCGGCGAGACGCTGGTGTCGCTCGACGCCTACCTCGGTGAGCTCAACCCGCAGCTGCCCGCGCTGAAGGAGAACATCTCCAGGCTCGCGGACGTCTCGAACGTCTACGCGGACGCCGCGCCGGACCTGTTGCAGGCGCTCAACGACATGACCACGACGACCAAGACCGTCGTCGAGCAGCGCGACAACCTCCTCGCGCTCTACGGGACGCTGACCACGACGTCGCAGGACGTCACGAGCTTCGTCACGGTCAACAAGAACAACATCATCTCCCTCGCCGACACGAGCCGCCCGACGCTGGAGCTGCTCGCCAAGTACGCGCCCGAGTACCCCTGCCTGCTCAAGGGGCTCGCGGAGTTCGAGCCGGTCATCAGCAAGGCGTTCGGCGAGGGCACGAACGAGCCGGGCCTGCACATCACGCTGGAGATCACCCAGAACCGCGGGAAGTACCAGCCGAACCTCGATGAGCCCGAGTACAGGGACAAGCGCGGGCCGCGTTGCTACGACCTGATCCCGCGGCCCGACCCGTTCCCGCAGTACCCGCCGGAGGGTCCGGTGCAGGACGGCTCCAGCTCGCCGCCGCCCGCCCGCGTCGCCAACGACGGAATTCTGCCGCCCGCCACCGCCGGCAACGCCACGGTGCCGCAGTCCGCTGACGTGCTGCGGCTCGCCAACTCCCCGGAGGAGGCCAGGTTGATCGCGGCGCTGTTCGGCCCGCGCATCGGCGTCGACCCGCGGGAGATGCCGGGCTGGTCGAGCCTGCTGCTGGGACCGCTGGTCCGCGGAACGGAGGTGACCGTCAAGTGAAGGGCGTGCTCGCTCCGCTGCTCAAGCTGATCACCTTCGCGGTGGTCACGATCCTCGCCACGACGTTGCTCGCGGTGACCATCGCGAACGTGAACCTGGGCGGTGCCACGGACTACAAGGCCCAGTTCACCGACGTCACCGCGCTCAACGAGGGCGACGACATCCGCATCGCCGGCGTCCGCGTCGGTCAGGTCGACGAGATCAGGGTCGTCGACCGCAAGACCGCCGAGGTCGCGTTCTCGATCGACGGAGAGCGCAAGCTGCCCGAGTCGGTCACCGCGACGATCAAGTACCGCAACCTGGTCGGGCAGCGGTACATCGCGCTGGAGTCCGGCACCGGCGACACCAGGGCCGTGCTGCCGGAAGGCGGCACGATCCCGTTGGACCGCACCAAGGCCGCGCTCGACCTCACGGTGCTGTTCAACGGCTTCAAGCCGCTCTTCCAGGCGCTGTCGCCGGAGGACGTCAACAAGCTGTCGTTCGAGATCATCCAGGTGCTGCAGGGAGAAGGCGGCACGATCGACAGCCTCTTGCAGCACACGGCCTCGCTGACCAGCACGCTCGCGAGCAAGGACAAGGTGATCGGCGAGGTCGTCGACAACCTCAACACCGCGCTGGAGACCGTGAACTCGCGTGACGAGGACTTCAACAACCTCGTGGTCACGTTGCAGACGCTGGTGTCCGGGCTCGCGCAGGACCGCCAGCCGATCGGTGACGCGATCACCGCGCTCGGCGACCTGACGAACGCCACCTCCGGTCTGCTGGAGCAGGGACGTGAGCCGTTGAAGAACGACATCGCGCAGCTCGGCATCGTCTCGAAGACGCTGGCGGACAACGAGGTGCTCGTCGACCGCATGTTGCAGCGCCTGCCCACGAAGCTGGAGACGATCACGCGGACCGCGACCTACGGTTCGTGGTTCAACTTCTTCCTGTGCGAGGGCACCGGCCAGGTCTCCGTGCCGCCGGTCATCAACGACCCGATTCCGATCACGGCGTTGCCGGTGACCCAACAGAGGTGCCGCCGATGAAGCAGAGCAACCCGATCCGGACCGGCGCGATCAGCCTGACCCTGATCGCCCTGCTGTTGCTGGCCGCGTTCTACTCCGACGACCTGCCGATCGTCGGCGGTGGCACGAGCTACGCCGCGGACTTCAGCGAGGCCGCGGGGCTGGTGCCGGGCAACGAGGTCCGCGTCGCCGGCGTGAAGGTCGGCAAGGTCACCAAGGTCAAGCTGAACGGCGACCGGGTGCGGGTGACGTTCAAGGTCAAGGACGCCTGGGTGGGCGACCGGACGACCGCGATGATCCGCATCAAGACGTTGCTGGGCCAGAAGTTCGTGGCACTGGACCCGCAGGGCAGCCAGCCGTTGTCGCCCGGCGACCCGATCCCGAAGGAACGCACGCTCGCGCCGTACGACGTGAACGAGGCGTTCAACGGGCTCGCGACGACCGTCGGCCAGATCGACACCAAGCAGCTCGCGGACAGCTTCACCGTCCTGTCCGACACCTTCAAGAACTCGCCGGAGCACGTCCGTGGCGCGCTGGACGGCCTGTCCGCGTTGTCGAAGACGATCTCCTCGCGCGACGAGCAGCTCGCGAAGCTGCTGGACAACACCAGGCAGCTGACCAAGACGCTGGCCGACCGCAACGCCGAGTTCGAGAAGCTGCTGGCGGACGGGAACCTGCTGCTCGGTGAGCTGCGCAAGCGACGCGAGGCGATCAGCGCGCTGCTGACCGGCACCCGCGACCTCTCCCGTGAGCTGAGCGGACTCGTGACCGACAACCAGAACCAGCTCAAGCCGGCGTTGGAACAGCTCGGCCGGGTCACCACGATCCTGCAGCGCAACCAGGACAACCTCGACCGCAGCCTGGCGCTGATGGCGCCGTTCTACCGGGTGTTCGCGAACACCCTGGGCAACGGGCGCTGGTTCGACACCTACATCTGCGGTCTGCTGCCGCCCTCGGTGAACCTCGGCGTCGTCGGGTTCAACGAGGAAGGCTGCCTGCCTCCGGGGGTGCAGCGATGACCACTGTCGTGAACAGCAAGGCCGGCCGGTTCATCGCCATCGCGTGCGTGCTCGCGCTGGTCATGACCGCAGGCCTGTGGTGGGTCTTCAACGGCATGAACGGGCGCAAGGTCACCGCGCACTTCGCCGCGGCCGTCGGCGTCTACCCCGGCGGTGACGTGCGGGTGCTGGGCGTCAAGGTCGGCACGATCGACGAGGTCACGCCCGAGGGCAAGACCGTGAAGGTCGTGTTCACCGTCGACCGCGACGTGCGGGTCCCGGAGAACGCGCAGGCCGTCGTGGTCTCGCCGAGCGTGGTCAGCGACCGGTACGTGCAGCTCGCGCCCGCCTACACCGGCGGACCTGTCTTGGGTGACAACGCCGTGATCCCGCGCGAACGCACCGCGACGCCGGTCGAGCTGGACGAGCTGTACTCGTCGCTCGACAAGCTCACGACCGCGTTGGGGCCCAACGGCGCGAACGCCGACGGAGCGTTGGCGGACCTGCTGAACACCGCGGCGAAGAACCTCGAGGGCAACGGCCAGGCGCTCAACGACACGTTGAAGAACCTCGGCCAGGCCACCCGCACGCTGTCGGGGTCCAAGGAGGACCTCTTCGCCACGGTGGACAACCTGCAGAAGTTCACCGCGATGCTGGCCGCGAACGACAGCCAGGTGCGCGACTTCAACAAGCAGCTCGCCGACGTGTCGAAGATGCTCGCCGACGAACGCGGTGACCTCGGCGCGGCGCTCGCGGAGCTGGCGACCGCGCTGGGGCAGGTGCAGGGGTTCATCAAGGACAACCGCGAGGTGCTCAAGTCCAATGTGGACAAGCTGGCCTCGATCACGCAGGTGCTGGTGAACCAGCGGGCGGCGCTGGCCGAGACGCTCGACGTCGCCCCGCTCGCGCTGGGCAACCTGCAGAACTCCTACAACGCGGCGTCCGGCACGCTCGACACCCGCGCGAACATCAACGAGCTCAACCAGCCGCCGATCGTGCTGATCTGCAAGCTGGTCCAGCAGGCGACGCCGAACAACGTGCCGCCGATCCTCGCGCAGACGTGCAAGCAGCTGGAACCGCTGCTGACCGGCGCCGTTCCGCTGAAGTCGCCGGCCGAGGTGCTCACCGACCTGAACGCGGGCAAGCTGCCGCTGCCCCTGCCGCTCGCGGGGGTGCCCCAGTGAGGAAGCTGGTAGTCGGGCTGACCGCCCTGGTGCTGCTGTCGGGCTGCGGCTCCGGCGGGTTCGACGGCGTCTACAACCTGCCGCTGCCGGGCGGCGCGGACGTCGGTGATCACCCGTACCGGGTCAAGGCGCAGTTCAGAGACGTGCTGGACCTCGTGCCGCAGGCGGGCGTGAAGGTCAACGACGTGCCGGTCGGCAGGGTCGAGAAGATCGACCTGGCCGGTGACGGCTGGACCGCCGAGGTCACGATGCTGGTCAACGGCGACGTGAAGCTCCCGGCGAACGCGTTCGCCAAGCTGCGGCAGTCCGCGTTGCTGGGCGAGAAGTTCGTCGAGCTCGGCAAACCCAAGGACGCGACCGGCAGTCTCGCCGACAACGCCGTGATCGGGTTGGACAGGACCAACCGCAACCCCGAGGTCGAAGAGGTCTTCGGTGCGTTGTCGATGCTGCTCAACGGCGGTGGTGTCGCACAGCTGCAGAACATCACCAAGGAGCTCAACGCCGCGATGGAGGGCAACGAGCAGGAGATCCGCTCGTTGCTGGGCAACCTCAACACGTTCGTCGGGGAGCTCGACAAACACAAGGCGGAGATCGTCCGCGCGCTCGACTCGATGAACCGGCTCGCCGGCACGCTGGCGCAGCAGCGCGAGAAGATCGCCGTCGCGCTGACGGACCTGGAGCCCGGTCTCAAGGTGCTGGCCGAGCAGCGCACGCAGCTCGTGACGCTGCTGAAGTCGTTGAACACGCTCTCCGACGTCGCCACCGACACGGTGAACAAGAGCCGTGACGACATCGTCGCGGACCTGAAGGCGCTGCAGCCGACGCTGACGAAGCTCGTCGAGTCGGGGCAGAACCTGCCGAAGTCGCTGGAGCTGCTGCTGACCTACCCGTTCCCGGACGAGGCGCTCGACGGCATCAAGGGCGACTACACGAACCTCTACGCCGATCTGGACCTCAACCTCGGTACGGTCCTCGACAACCTCGGCCGGTCGCGGCAGTCGCCGCTGGACGGGCACCTCCCGGCGCCGAGCCAGGGCACGCCGTTGCCGATGCCGAACATCCCGCTGCCGGGCCTAGGGCAGGACACCGGGTCCGGGCTGGGCGACGTGCTCGGCGGTCTGCTGGGAGGTGGTCGCAAGTGATCACACGCGGGACCAAGGTCAAGATCGGCGCGTTCGTGCTGGTCGCGCTGCTGGGCGTCTCGTACGTCAGCGCGACCTACGTCGGGCTGTTCAAGTCGGCGTCCACGGTCGTCACGATGCAGCTCGCCGACTCCGGTGGCATCTTCACCAACGCCGAGGTCACCTACCGCGGTGTCACGATCGGCAGGGTCGGGCAGCTGCGGCTGACCTCGGACGGCATCGAGGTCGACCTGGAGCTGGACGCCGACGCGCCGCGCGTGCCAGCGGCGACCGAGGCCGTCGTGGCGAACCGGTCGGCGGTGGGTGAGCAGTACGTGGACCTGCGGCCGAAGAGCGACGACGGCCCGTACCTGCAGGCCGGGTCGGTCATCCCGCGGTCGGCCACGAAGACACCGCCTCCCGTCGACGGGCTGCTGTCGAACCTGGACGCGTTCGCGTCGTCGGTGCCCACGGACTCGTTGCAGACCGTCGTCGACGAGCTGCACACCGCGTTCAACGGCACCGGCGGTGACCTGCAGGTGCTGATCGACAACACCGCGGCGTTCACGGCCGCCGCTCGCGAGCACCTGCCGCAGACGACGCAGTTGCTGCAGGACGGGCGAATCGTGCTGGCCACGCAGGCCGCGTCCGGCGGCGCCATCCGGTCGTTCAGCGGTGACCTGCGGTTGCTCGCGGAGCAGCTGAAGGCCTCCGACGGCGACCTGCGGCGGTTGATCGTCGCGGTGCCACCGGCGTCCGAGCAGGTCTCGGCGTTGCTGAAGGAGAGCGGGCCGAACCTCGGGGTGGTCTTCGCGAACCTGCTGACCACGTCGAACATCCTCGTGACCAGGCGTGACGGCCTGGAGCAGATCGCGGTGACGTACCCCATCGTCGTGGGCGGTGGCTTCACCGTGGCGCCGGGTGACGGCACGGCGCACTTCGGGCTCGCGCTGAACGTCTTCGACCCGATGCCGTGCACGGTCGGTTACGAGGGCACGACGATCCGCTCGGGCAACGACACCTCGGCCGCGCCGCTGAACACGCAGGCGTACTGCGCTCTCGCGCGCGGGTCGGCGACGTCGGTGCGAGGCTCGCAGAATGCTCCGTATGGTGGAACGCCGACGACGCCGGTCGGCAACGCGACGACACAGCCGGGTCAGGAACCGGCCGGGCAGCAGGCGGCGCCGGAGATGCCCCTGCTGACGTCGCTGGGCCAGCTGCTGGGCTTGCCAGAGGAGAAGAAGTAGTGCGGATCTTCACGGCCAGACTGATGTTGGGTGCCGCCGCCGTCCTGGCGGTGCTGACGTTCGGCTTCGCCGCGTACTCGGGCGTGGCCTGGTACTCGGCGTCGCACTCGGCGGAGGCGGAGTTCGCCGCCACGCGCGACGAGGCACTGCGCTCCGGCCAGGTCGGCATGACGAACTTCCTGACTCTCGACTACAAGAAGGTCGACGCGGACCTGCAGCGCTGGCTGAGCTCGTCGACCGGCGAGCTGCGCGCCGAGATCGAGAAGGACAAGGACTCGCGCAAGAAGCAGCTGGTCGACGCCAAGTCGGTGACGACGTCGAAGGTCCTCGACGCCGCGCTCACCGAGCTGGACGACCGCGCCGGCAGCGCGTCGATGATCGCCGTCGTGGAGAGCACCGTGACGCCCGACGGCGGCCAGAAGGTCACCAAGATCAACCGGTACCTGACCAAGCTCACCCGCACCGAGGACGGCTGGAAGCTGAGCCAGCTGGGTCCCCTGCGGGCGGGCGTTTGATTGGACTGAGCCAGTGCCTCCATCCCGCCGCCGCCCCATCCCCACGCCGCCCGCAGGGGGCCGGCCGAAGGTCGCCGGCCTGAACCGGCGTCCCGCCGCGGAGCCCGTCGAGGAGCCCGCCGAGGCCGTCGTGCCCGAGGTCGTGGAGGAGCAGGCCGAGCTCAAGGCGCCGGAGGCCGTCGACTGGACACCGTCGCCCACGATGGAGCCCGAGCCCGAGCCCGAGCCGGAGAAGCAGGACGAGCCCGGCCGGCTCGGTGCGAAGCAGGCGTGGCTGCTCCCGCTGGCCCTGCTCGTGGTGGCGGTTCTGCTGGGCGGCCTGGGCGCGTTCTTCCTGGTGAAGTCGCGGTCGGTGTCCTACGACCAGGCCCTCGTCGACCCGGCGACCACCTCCGCCGTGAACGGCCAGGTCCGCGAGGCCGTGGAGAAGTCGTTCTCGTACAACTTCGCCGACGTCGAGTCCACCGAGAAGGCCGCCAGGGAGCTGCTCACCGGCAAGGCCCTGTGCCAGTACAACGCCGTGTTCGGCCCGGTGAAGGAGGTCGCGCCGCAGCAGAAGCTGGTCGTGACCGTCCGTGTGGTGTCGTCTGCCGTGTCGTCTCTCAAGGACGGTCGCGCCACCGTCCTGGTCTTCGCCGACCAGGTCACCATCCGCACCACCGACAACCAGTCGGGCGGCGGCACCGCCATGCTCCGCGTCAGCGCCGTCGAGGTCGACGACCGCTGGAAGATCGACAACATGGAGATGTTCGGCGCCACCGCGGACCAGGCCCGCCAGCTCCAGGGCTGCTGATGTGACCGCGGGCACCTGCCGCGCGGGCACCGGCTACCCCGGCGTTCCCCGGGGTCGTTTGGGGCGGGCCGGCGGTGAGTAGTTGATCAAGGGCCGGTAAGATCAACAACCCTGTGAGGTCGCCGCAGGAGCCTCAGATGCACCGAACAGACGCCCTCCGCCAGCCCCGACACGCGTGATCTCGGTCACACAAATCTCGTGGCCCTCTGTAAGACCGCTTGAAGCCGCCAACTTCCCACCAAAACGGCCGCACACGTGTTTGTGCAGGTCAATTGAGTGACAGGAAGTAAACGTCGCTCCATCCAGAGGGTGGATCGGTACGCAACATCTTGACTGGGCGCTCATGCAGGGTCACTCTGTCGGTGAGCAAGAGGAGGGTCCTTCCAGGTGCCTCTCGACAGTCGCCGTGCGCGTGGCTAGACTGCCCCTTTGCGCTGCCCATTTTCCGCTTGCCCTTCGCCGAGAGCGTGGATTAGTCGGGCATCGCCGCACCCTTGACAGCCGTGCTAGTTCGCTCTAGCCAGCTACCTGTCCCTGGAAGGACGCATCTTGGCGATCTCTCGCGCGACCAAGGCCACTGCTGCGACCAACTCCACGTCGGGGATCCCTGGAGCGCCGAAGCGGGTTTCGTTCGCGAAGATTAACGAGCCGCTTTCGACGCCCAACCTGCTCGACCTGCAGATCCAGTCCTTTGAATGGCTCACCGGCGATGAGGCGTGGTTCCAGCGCCGCGTCGACGCCGGCGACGAGACCCCGACGGGCGGCCTCGAAGAGGTCCTCAACGAGATCTCGCCGATCGAGGACTTCTCCGGCTCCATGTCACTGTCCTTCACCGACCCACGCTTCGACGAGGTCAAGGCCTCGACCGAGGAGTGCAAGGACAAGGACATGACGTACGCGGCACCTCTGTTCGTCACGGCGGAGTTCACCAACCACACCACTGGCGAGATCAAGAGCCAGACGGTGTTCATGGGTGACTTCCCGATGATGACGAACAAGGGCACGTTCATCATCAACGGCACCGAGCGCGTGGTGGTTTCTCAGCTCGTGCGTTCGCCCGGTGTGTACTACGACACCGCGGTCGACAAGACGACCGACAAGGACGTCTTCAGCGTCAAGATCATCCCGTCCCGGGGTGCTTGGCTGGAGTTCGACGTCGACAAGCGCGACACCGTCGGTGTCCGCATCGACCGGAAGCGTCGCCAGCCGGTGACGGTGCTGTTGAAGGCTCTGGGCTGGAGCACGGAGCAGATTCGCGAGCGGTTCGCGTTCAGCGAGACGTTGCTGACCACGCTCGAGAAGGACCACACCGCGGGTACCGACGAGGCGTTGCTCGACATCTACCGCAAGCTGCGCCCGGGCGAGCCGCCCACGAAGGAGTCCGCGCAGGCCCTGCTGGAGAACCTGTTCTTCAAGGACAAGCGCTACGACCTGGCGAAGGTTGGCCGCTACAAGGTCAACAAGAAGCTGGGCCTGGACACCGAGATCAACACCGGTGTGCTGACCGAGGACGACATCGTCACGACGATCGAGTACCTCGTCCGCCTGCACGCGGGTGAGACGCAGATGGACGCCGCCAACGGCACCGACATTCCCGTCGAGGTCGACGACATCGACCACTTCGGCAACCGTCGCCTGCGCACGGTCGGTGAGCTGATCCAGAACCAGATCCGCGTCGGTCTGTCCCGCATGGAGCGCGTCGTCCGCGAGCGCATGACCACGCAGGACGTCGAGGCCATCACGCCGCAGACCCTGATCAACATCCGTCCCGTCGTGGCGGCGATCAAGGAGTTCTTCGGCACCTCGCAGCTGTCGCAGTTCATGGACCAGACCAACCCGCTCGCGGGCCTGACCCACAAGCGCCGCCTGTCGGCGCTGGGTCCCGGTGGTCTGTCCCGTGAGCGGGCCGGCATGGAGGTCCGCGACGTCCACCCGTCGCACTACGGCCGCATGTGCCCGATCGAGACGCCGGAAGGCCCGAACATCGGCCTGATCGGTTCGCTCTCGAGCTACGCGCGGGTCAACCCGTTCGGCTTCATCGAGACGCCGTACCGCAAGGTCACCGACGGCCGGGTCACCGACCAGATCGACTACCTGACCGCGGACGAGGAAGACCGCTTCGTCAAGGCGCAGGCGAACTCGCCGGTCGACGACGAGGGCAACTTCACCGACGACCGCGTCCTGGTCCGCAAGAAGGGCGGCGAGGTCGAGTTCATCGACCCGACCGACGTCGACTACATGGACGTCTCGCCGCGCCAGATGGTGTCGGCCGCGACCGCCATGATCCCGTTCCTCGAGCACGACGACGCGAACCGCGCCCTGATGGGTGCGAACATGCAGCGTCAGGCGGTCCCGCTGCTCCGCTCCGAGTCGCCGCTCGTCGGCACCGGCATGGAGCTGCGTGCCGCGGTCGACGCCGGTGACGTCGTCGTCGCGAAGAAGACGGGTGTCGTCGAGGAGGTCTCCGCCGACTACATCACCGTCATGGCCGACGACGGTGCGCGCAACACCTACGCGCTGCACAAGTTCCGTCGCTCGAACCAGGGCACCTGCATCAACCAGAAGCCCATCGTCAACGAGGGCGACCGGGTGAGTGTGGGTCAGGTCCTGGCCGACGGGCCGTGCACCGAGAACGGTGAGATGGCGCTCGGCAAGAACCTGCTCGTGGCGATCATGCCGTGGGAGGGCCACAACTACGAGGACGCGATCATCCTGTCGCAGCGCCTCGTGCAGGACGACGTTCTCACCTCGATCCACATCGAGGAGCACGAGATCGACGCCCGCGACACGAAGCTCGGCGCCGAGGAGATCACCCGGGACATCCCGAACGTCTCCGAGGAGGTCCTGGCCGACCTGGACGAGCGCGGCATCATCCGCATCGGTGCCGAGGTCCAGCCCGGCGACATCCTCGTCGGCAAGGTCACGCCCAAGGGCGAGACCGAGCTGACGCCGGAGGAGCGGCTGCTCCGCGCGATCTTCGGTGAGAAGGCGCGCGAGGTCCGCGACACGTCGCTGAAGGTGCCGCACGGTGAGTACGGCAAGGTCATCGGCATCCGCGTCTTCTCGCGTGAGGACGACGACGAGCTGCCTCCGGGCGTGAACGAGCTCGTCCGCGTCTACGTGGCCCAGAAGCGCAAGATCCAGGACGGTGACAAGCTCGCCGGCCGCCACGGCAACAAGGGCGTCATCGGCAAGATCCTCCCCGCGGAGGACATGCCGTTCCTCGAGGACGGCACGCCGGTCGACATCATCCTGAACACCCACGGTGTGCCGCGTCGTATGAACATCGGCCAGGTGCTGGAGACCCACCTCGGGTGGATCGCCAAGCAGGGCTGGAGCGTCAACGGCGACCCGGACTGGGCGAAGAACCTGCCGGAAGAGCTGTACGACGTCGACCCCGGCACCAAGACCGCGACCCCCGTCTTCGACGGCGCCAAGGAAGAGGAGATCACGGGCCTGCTCGGCTCGACGATCCCGAACCGCGACGGCGAGCGGATGGTCAAGGAGAACGGCAAGGCGCAGCTCTTCGACGGTCGCTCCGGCGAGCCGTACCCGTTCCCCGTGTCGGTCGGCTACATGTACATCCTGAAGCTGCTGCACCTGGTGGACGACAAGATCCACGCGCGTTCGACCGGCCCGTACTCGATGATCACGCAGCAGCCGCTGGGTGGTAAGGCGCAGTTCGGTGGTCAGCGCTTCGGTGAGATGGAGTGCTGGGCGATGCAGGCGTACGGCGCCGCATACACCCTGCAGGAACTTCTCACCATCAAGTCCGACGACGTGCTCGGCCGCGTGAAGGTCTACGAGGCCATCGTCAAGGGCGAGAACATCCCGGAACCCGGTATCCCGGAGTCCTTCAAGGTGCTGCTCAAGGAGCTGCAGTCGCTCTGCCTCAACGTCGAGGTGCTGTCTTCGGACGGTGCCGCGATCGAGATGCGCGACGGCGACGACGAGGACCTGGAGCGCGCGGCCGCGAACCTCGGCATCAACCTGTCGAGGTCCGAGTCGCCCTCCGTGGACGACGTCGTCAACTAGTCACCTCGCCGGCAGGTGAAGGGGATGCCTCCCGCGTCCCCTTCACCGGCCCTCCGACCAGCTCCTTTGCCACCGATCTAAAAAGGGGAAGAGAGTAGACGTGCTCGACGTCAACTTCTTCGATGAGCTCCGCATTGGACTCGCGACGGCGGACGACATCCGCCAGTGGTCTTTTGGCGAGGTCAAGAAGCCCGAGACCATCAACTACCGCACGCTCAAGCCTGAGAAGGACGGCTTGTTCTGCGAGAAGATCTTCGGTCCCACCCGGGACTGGGAGTGCTACTGCGGCAAGTACAAGCGCGTGCGCTTCAAGGGCATCATCTGTGAGCGCTGCGGCGTCGAGGTGACGCGTGCGAAGGTGCGTCGTGAGCGCATGGGCCACATCGAGCTCGCCGCTCCGGTCACGCACATCTGGTACTTCAAGGGCGTCCCCAGCCGGTTGGGCTACCTGCTCGACCTGGCCCCCAAGGACCTCGAGAAGATCATCTACTTCGCCGCCTACGTCATCGTGGGCGTGAACGCGGAGCTGCGCCACAACGACCTGCCGACGCTCGAGAGCGAGATGCAGGTCGAGCGCAAGCGCGTCGAGAACCGCCGCGACGCCGACGTGGAGGCCCGCGCCCAGAAGCTCGAGGCCGACCTGGCCGAGCTCGAGGCCGAGGGTGCCAAGTCCGACGTGCGCCGCAAGGTCAAGGAGGGCGGCGAGCGCGAGATGCGCCAGCTCCGCGACCGCGCCCAGCGCGAGCTGGACCGCCTCGACGAGATCTGGTCCACGTTCACCAAGCTCGAGCGCGCCCAGCTGATCGCGGACGAGCTGCTCTACCGCGAGCTGTACGACCGCTACGGCGACTACTTCACCGGTGCCATGGGCGCGGAGGCCATCCAGAGGCTCCTGGGTGACTACGACGTCGACGCCGAGGCCGACATCCTGCGCGAGACGATCCGCAGCGGTAAGGGCCAGAAGAAGCTGCGTGCGCTCAAGCGCCTCAAGGTCGTTGCCGCCTTCCAGGCGACCCGCAACAACCCGCAGGGCATGGTGCTGGACTGCGTCCCGGTCATCCCGCCGGACCTGCGCCCGATGGTGCAGCTCGACGGTGGCCGCTTCGCCACGTCCGACCTGAACGACCTGTACCGCCGCGTCATCAACCGCAACAACCGGTTGAAGCGACTGATCGACCTCGGCGCGCCCGAGATCATCGTCAACAACGAGAAGCGGATGCTGCAGGAGGCCGTCGACGCGCTGTTCGACAACGGCCGCCGCGGCCGCCCGGTCACCGGTCCCGGTAACCGCCCGCTGAAGTCGCTGTCCGACCTGCTGAAGGGCAAGCAGGGCCGGTTCCGCCAGAACCTGCTCGGCAAGCGCGTCGACTACTCCGGCCGTTCGGTCATCGTGGTCGGCCCGCAGCTCAAGCTGCACCAGTGCGGTCTGCCCAAGCAGATGGCCCTGGAGCTGTTCAAGCCGTTCGTGATGAAGCGGCTCGTGGACCTCAACCACGCGCAGAACATCAAGTCCGCCAAGCGGATGGTCGAGCGTGCGCGCCCGGCCGTGTGGGACGTGCTGGAAGAGGTCATCACCGAGCACCCGGTGCTGCTCAACCGCGCACCCACGCTGCACCGCCTCGGCATCCAGGCCTTCGAGCCGCAGCTGGTCGAGGGCAAGGCCATCCAGCTGCACCCGCTGGTCTGTGAGGCGTTCAACGCCGACTTCGACGGTGACCAGATGGCAGTCCACCTGCCGCTGTCCGCCGAGGCGCAGGCCGAGGCCCGCGTCCTGATGCTGTCGTCGAACAACATCCTGTCCCCGGCGTCCGGCAAGCCGCTGGCCATGCCGCGTCTGGACATGGTGACGGGCCTGTACCACCTGACCCGTCACAAGCCCGGCGACATCGGCGAGGGCCACTCGTACTCGTCGCCCGCCGAGGCCCTGATGGCGTTCGACCGCAAGGTCCTGGGCCTGCAGTCGATGGTGAAGATCCGCGTCTCCGACAAGAACCCGCCCAAGGGCCAGGAGCCCGAGGGCTGGGAGCCCGGTCAGCCGTGGCTCGCGGAGACCACGCTGGGTCGCGTGCTGTTCAACGAGATCCTGCCGCAGGACTACGCCTTCATCAACGAGGTCATGCCCAAGAAGCGGCAGGCCGTGATCATCAACGACCTCGCCGAGCGGTACCCGATGGTCACCGTCGCCCGGACGCTGGACAAGCTGAAGGACGCCGGTTTCTACTGGGCCACCCGTTCCGGCGTGACGGTCGCGATCTCGGACGTCCTCGTGCCGGCCGCGAAGCAGGACATCCTCGAGGAGCACGAGCGCCTCGCGGACGCGGTGGAGAAGCGCTACCAGCGCGGTCAGCTCTCGCACGACGAGCGCAACTCCGAGCTGGTCAAGGTGTGGACCAAGGCCACCGAGCAGGTCCACGAGATCATGGAAGACAACTTCCCCGAGGACAACTCGATCCGCGTCATCGTGCAGTCCGGCGCCGCCGGCAACATGACGCAGGTCCGTTCACTCGCGGGTATGCGTGGTCTCGTCACCAACCCGAAGGGTGAGTACATCCCGCGCCCGATCAAGAACTCGTTCCGCGAGGGCTTGTCGGTGCTGGAGTACTTCATCGCGACGCACGGTGCCCGTAAGGGTTTGGCCGACACCGCGCTGCGTACCGCCGACTCGGGTTACCTGACCCGTCGTCTGGTGGACGTCTCGCAGGACGTCATCATCCGCGAGGTCGACTGCGGCACCACCCGTGGTGTGCAGATGACCGTCGGCGAGCAGCTGGGCGACAAGGTCGGCCTGCACGAGTTCGCGCAGACGTCGGTCTACGCCCGCACGGTCGCGGACGACATCACCGACGCGCAGGGCAACCTGGTCCTGAACCGCGGCGACGACCTCGGCGACCCGGCGCTCGCGTCGCTGGTCGAGGCCGGCATCCTCCGCGTGAAGGTGCGCTCGGTCCTGACCTGCGAGTCCGCGGTCGGCGTGTGCGCGTCCTGCTACGGCCGCTCGATGGCCACCGGCCAGCTGGTCGACGTCGGCGAGGCCGTCGGCATCGTCGCCGCCCAGTCGATCGGTGAGCCCGGCACGCAGCTGACGATGCGTACGTTCCACCAGGGCGGTGTGGCCGGTGACGACATCACAACCGGTCTGCCCCGTGTCCAGGAGCTCTTCGAGGCCCGCGTCCCGAAGGGCAAGGCGCCGATCGCCGACGTGGACGGCCGCGTCCGCATCGAGGACGGCGACCGCTTCTGGAAGATCACGCTGATCCCGGACGACGGCTCCGAGGAGATCGTGTTCGAGAAGCTGTCCAAGCGTCAGCGTCTCGCCAACACGGCCACCGGCCCGCTGCAGGACGGCGACCACGTCGCCGTCGGCCAGCAGCTGCTGGAAGGTACCCCGGACCCGCACGAGGTCCTGCGCGTCATGGGCCCGCGCGAGGCCCAGCTGCACCTGGTGCAGGAAGTGCAGAAGGTGTACCGCGCCCAGGGTGTGGCGATCCACGACAAGCACATCGAGGTCATCGTCCGGCAGATGCTCCGCCGGGTCACGATCATCGACTCCGGCGCGACCGAGTTCCTGCCCGGGTCCCTGGTCGAGCGTGCCGACTTCGAGTCGGGCAACCGCGCGGTCGTCGCCGAGGGTGGCGAGCCGGCCGCTGGTCGTCCGGTGCTGATGGGTATCACGAAGGCCTCGCTGGCCACCGACTCGTGGCTGTCCGCGGCGTCGTTCCAGGAGACCACCCGTGTGCTGACCGACGCCGCCATCAACGGGCGTTCGGACAAGCTCATCGGTCTCAAGGAGAACGTGATCATCGGTAAGTTGATCCCGGCTGGTACGGGCATCAACCGCTACCGCAACATCCAGGTTCAGCCGACTGAGGAGGCGCGGGCTGCTGCTTACGCCATTCCTTCTTACGACGACGGGTACTACACGCCCGACGTCTTCGGGACTGGGACTGGTGCTGCGGTGCCGCTGGATGACTACGACTTTGGGCGGGACTACCGCTAGTCGTGTGAGTTGACATGGGACGGCCCCGGAGCTTTCGCTCCGGGGCCGTTTCTCTGTTGCGGGGCGTTCCCCCTGTTGCGGGCGGGTCGGTGCCTTGCGTGCTTCCCCTGGGGGCTCTGCCCCCAGACCCCCGGCAATCTGAGATGGGGGCCAGCGCTGTGAGCGGGTAGATGGCACGCCCGTTGCTCAGAGCGGCTGCCTGTTGCTTTGCAGGGTGCGACTCGTGATGGGACCCCACCGCCCGGCCCGCTCGGTAAGGACGGCTCGCCTGCGGCTTCGCGAGCGATCAGGCGGCTCGCCTGCGGCGTCGCGTGCGGCCAGGTGCCCTTCATTCGCGGGAGTGTCAGACGAACTCGCCGGAGTGTCAGACCTGCTCTGTACGTTGGGTCGCGGGGGACGCTGAATCCAAGGGGACCACTGCGTCAGCCTGCCCGTCAGCGGTTGGCGATGCCGTCCAGCCGCAGCGTCGCCGACTCGTCTCGGTGGCTGCCCTTCGAACCCACGTGCTTCTCGCTGATCTGCGGGCCGTTCTTCAGCACGTGGTACAGCGCCATCCCGTGGCCCCGGCCCAGGTCGTAGTCGGTCTTCAGCCACTCCAGGAACACGCCCGCCTTGGTCGTTCCGTCGTACCCGCGTTCCGCGGCCTCCGCCAGCAGGTCGGCCGGGGTCTTGCCGGTCTTCTTCTCCGCGCCGTCGAGGTAGGCCTGGAAGGACATTGTGGTCTCCGTTCGTCTGGTGACCACGAGCCTAGGACAACTATCCCTGTCTTGACAAGAAAATTTGTCGGTGACGTCTGCTTGGGGCGGGTACGTGCAGCGGTCAGCGGCGGCGGGCCCTGGCCAGGGCTCTGGCGCGGATCACGAGGTCGTCCACCAGGTGCTCGTCCACCAGGGGTGGGACGCCGGACTCGTCGGTGCAGCAGCGGGGTTTGGTGCGCTTCTCCGAGAGGCGTGGGCGGACGCCCGCCATCTCGTACAGGGCCTCGTAGAGGTCGAGGCCCGGGTCGTCGTCGTGTGGGCCCACCAGCAGCACCCACACGACTTCGGGGGACGGGAAGGCGACCACTACTCGGTCGGCGCCTCGGAGGTGTTTCACGCACAGGCGGGGCAGGGGTTCCGGGCCGGTGACCCGGTAGCCGAGGGCTGCGCAGCCGGAGTGGGCCAGTTCGTCCAGGAAGCGGTCGTAGGCCACGCGGGCTCGGCCGCGCAGGCCGTTTGCCTGGGCGTGTGCGGTGTGGGTTTCTACTACTTCGATCAAGCTGTGCGGACCACGCGTCCCTTGCCGCTGCGCATCTCGTCCAGGGAGTTGGCGAGGTCCTGGCGGTCCAGCAGTGACTGGTCGCTGAGGCGGCGGTGGACCTCGTCGATGAGGCCGCGGGTCTTGCCGGCGCGGCGGAGGTCGGCGACTAGGTGCAGGACCTCATGCAGGCGCACGGTGTCGAGCAGCATGCGCGGTTCTTGGCTGTGGATGGCGAGGACGCCCTCGCGGGCCCAGGCCTTCACGGTCTTCTCGGTGAGGTCGAGGAGCTCGCCTGCCACCACGGGACGGACCGGTGGGGCCTGGCGGAGGGTTTTGGCCACCACGCCGTCGAGGCGGCGGCGGCGTTCGTCGTCTTCTGACAGGGATGACGCGACGGCTTCTATCTCCTCGATCGTGTCGAAGAGATCGCGGATCTGGGCGGCCTCGGTCGCGACGGACATGGCTACTCCTCCCGTTGACTACCGATTATCTACCCGTTTTTCGGTAGTCGTCAACGGCCCCGGAGCAGGGATCCGGGGCCGTCGCGCAGATCAGGAGGAGAAGAAGAGGCCGCCGAGGCCGCGGTGCTTGCGGTGGCCGTAGCCGCCGTAACCAGCGTGACCGCCGCCGTGGTGGTGGTGGATCTGCTGCGGCGCGGCACCCCAGGCGGGCTGGGCCGGCTGCGGGTAGGCGGCGGGCGGCGGAGCCGGAGCGGCGGGCGGCGGAGCCTGCATCTGGGCTTCGAGGCGCGTGATCGACTCGAGCTCGCCGTAGTCGAGGAAGACCCCGCGGCAGCCGTCGCACTGCTCGATGTGAACGCCCATGCGGTCGAACGTGCGCATATTCGCATGACACTTGGGACACTGCATCGTGGTGAGCCTCCTGCGATGGGACCGGACAAAAACGATATTAGCCGCGGTCGCCGTTGTCGTGCGTCGCGATGATCCGACGACACGCATCGACCAGCGGTTCTACTGCCTGCAGACCGGTCACTAGTGCCCGCGCTGCCATCTGAACAACGTACGCCTGAGCCGGAATGTTGAGGGCATCCCATTCCGATGTCGTCACGGCCACACCGCCTGTTTCACGGTAGGCGTTGAGGAACCTTGCCCACAGGTCACCCGGCAGGATCCCCGCCGCGAACAAAGCCGCAGGTCGCGCCAAGTCCCACACCGGATCGCCGACCCCGAGGTCGTCGACGTCGATGAGCCGCCACGCACCCCGGTGCACGAGCTGCCCGAGATGCCAGTCGCCGTGGATGAGCGTCTTCCTCGACATGTCGAGCGGCGGCAGGACCTCGAACGCCCGGAGCACCACATCGGCGTGCGGCAACTCCGGCGGCAACGCCCGAATCGCGCGCACGATCCGTTCCGGCGCACCAGCCACAGGTCCCCGCACGGGCAACGCGTGCAGCTTCGCGAGCAGCACCGCGCTCTCCTCCCACGGCGCCGCGTCGGGATCCTCCTGACTCACCGGCGTCCCGTACGGCCACACCGTCACCGGCCGGTCGTCCACGAACCGCAGGGGCTGCAACGGCGGCAGCATCAACTCCGGATGCGCCGCCGCGATCTCCAGCCGCTGCTCGAGCGCCTCGACGTCGGTGTCCGCGGGCAGCGCCTTGGCCACGACGTCGCCGACGCGCACCACCACGACGTCACCGCGGTCACCGCCGAGCACCTCGGGGTCGGCGGAGGAGCCGGTCAACGAGGCTATCGCCGCGATCAGGTCGTCCACGCGCACAGTGAATCAGGTCGTCGATCAGGTCGCGGGTGGCGGCAGCCGCATGTTGCTGCCGTACATCGCGAGGTAGCCGGAGAAGTACGTGACCGCCTGCAGTGGCGTGTCGAACTCGGCATACATCTGCCGTTCGCCCTGGTAAAGCCAGTAAACGCTCCACCGGTCCTCCTGGCGGGTCAGGCACAGGGCCGGTTCACGGTCGCTGCCCACGGAGAACCGAGCCGGGTCGATCTGGAACTGCCGCACCGACGAATCCACCCATCGCATGGCGAGCTCCCACTCGCCGTCGAAACCAGGAGCCTCGTCCGGTGCGTCGGTAGCGGCAGCCAGTGCACGGGCTTTCGTCATCGACGGCAACCGTTCGGGCAACTGGTAGCCCCGGCCGCGGATGTATGCGAGAAACTCCTGATCCGGTGCCAGGTCGTGGTGCTCGAGGTAGTACGCCACCGCGCGCGGTAGGCGAGCGGCATGCCGTTGTCGTCGGCGCCGTCGAACACGCGCACCAGTTGTACGTCGGGGTGCCGTACCGGCTCCTGCTCGTGGATCTCCTCCGGCAGGTCCTGCCTGCGCAGTTCGGCGAGCCTTCACAGCGCCGTTTCGTCGCCTTCCGGCCAGCTGTCACCCACCACGATCGGGATGAGCCGGCGGACCTCGGCGGGCAACTCGATGCCCATCGCGGTAGTTCCCCCAGACCGCTAGCCGCTGAGGCCGCGTGCGTTGAGCTGGTCCTGCTGTTCCATCAGGTTCGCGGACTCTGCCAGGTTCTTCCCGATGTCCTGCAACGTCTGCGCGACCTTCGCCATCACGTTGCGGACGCCGTCGGCGGCGGGGACGTAGTCGGTGCCGAACTTCTGGCCAGCCTCGTCGCCACTCCAGCACCGGCCCTCGGCGTCGAGGCCGCGGGCGAGCGCGGCGGCCTTGCCGGTCATGTCCTCACCGGTGCGGACCATCTTCGCCGCCGCCGAGCGCACGCCGGCGGCCTCCGTGTACGTGTGGCCACCGGCGATCACCAGCCGTTCCCCCTGCCCATGATCGAGTTGCCGCCGAAGTCCTCGTCCTCACCGGTGGTGGTCGCGCGTTGCACCGGACGGACTTCCTTGCGCAGCACCGAGGAACCGAAGTCCTCATCGGACGGTGGGGGCGGCACGGCCGGCTCGTCGCGCTGCTCGACCTTGAAGATGTCCTTGATCGACGGTGCGCCGGGCACGATGTCCGGCAGGTCGATGGTGCCCTCTTCCGAGGTCAGCGGGGCCATGTGGGCGTCGACCTGCTCGCGCACGTTCCGCGCCGCGCGGCGGGACACCTGCGTGATCGTCTGCGCCAGCTGTTCGGGTGTCACCCGTTCGAAGGCGCGCGGCCCGAGCTCGAGCTTGTCCAGCACGCCCGTCGAGTCGACGGTCACCACGACGTTGCCGTCGGGGGACGAGGCCACGCCGGACATCGCCGCGATCGCCGCCTGGGCGTCGCGCAACCCGTCCGTGCGCTGCTTCAGGTCCCTCATCAGGTTGTCGAGGGTGCCGCGCAACTCTGCGTTACGAGCGCTACCTGATCGTCATCGGGCACTGCGGCAACCTACCGAACGCACTCGCGTCCTGTCGGCCGGACGGTCGATCACGGCTTCGCCATGCAGATGGTCCTGGCCGGTTCGGAGAACGCGAGCGAGATCTCCGGGTTCTTGCACCTCGACTTGTCGGACACGTCCTGGACGGTGCTCTCGACCTTCCGCGCGCCGTCCTGCTTGCAGTCACCGCGGACGAGGACCGGCTGGCCCGTGTTGCCGAACTGCTTGGAGACGAAGCACACCCCGACGTTCAGAGCCGGCAGGTAGCAGGCCTTCTCGTCGCCCCTGGGCACCGCCGTGTAGTCGCCGGGCGGGCAGGCCGCCGCGATCGCACCGACCTCGAACTCCCTGCCCGTCGATCCCGACCTCCGCCCGGGGCTGCTGCACGAGACCTCTTCGAACGTCAGGTCGGCCGCGCCGTGGTCCACCTGCTTCACGCACTCGCCGACCAGGGGGTCCGGCGCGAGTTCGCGGTAGCCGAAGTAGCCGATCGGCACGATGACCACCAGGCCGAAGAAGATGGCGATGACGCGGAAGTACCACTTGCCGGAGTTCTTCATCTCAGACCTTCCGACGGTCTGCGACAATGGTCACAGCGCTCACCCGAACGGTTGTCGCGCACACCTGTGACAAGGCTGTTCCCCCCAGGACGATCTTGACGGAGCGCGTCATGTCTAGCGCATGCGCGGATGCGGTACCCCCGTTTTGACCCAGGTAGACGTGGGCGGGTATCTTTGCTATCTGTGCCCGACCCATGTCGGGCCGCTCCGCGTGCCCGCGAGGCCGCGGTGTCCTCCACTCGTAGTGGCAGTTGAACTGTTGCTTGCGGACCTTGGGAGCGGGCGACACGCCCGACCTCGGGTGCAGAGAGGGATCAAGAAACACGAGGGTGAACCGGAAGGCGAACCCTCAAAGACGGAAGAAGCAGCCGGCGAATGCCAACGATCCAGCAGCTGGTCCGCAAGGGCCGCCAGGACAAGGTGGCCAAGCAGAAGACGGCGGCCCTCAAGGGCTCGCCGCAGCGGCGCGGTGTGTGCACCCGCGTTTACACCACCACCCCCAAGAAGCCGAACTCCGCACTGCGCAAGGTCGCTCGCGTGAAGCTGACCAGCGGTATCGAGGTCACGGCCTACATCCCCGGTGAGGGTCACAACCTCCAGGAGCACTCGATGGTGCTCGTGCGCGGCGGTCGTGTGAAGGACCTGCCGGGTGTTCGCTACAAGATCATCCGTGGCTCTCTCGACACGCAGGGTGTCAAGAACCGCAAGCAGGCTCGCAGCCGCTACGGCGCGAAGAAGGAGAAGAGCTAATGCCCCGCAAGGGACCGGCCCCGAAGCGGCCGCTTATCTCTGACCCGGTGTACAGCTCGCCGCTCGTGACCCAGCTCATCAACAAGGTGCTGGTCGACGGTAAGCGCTCCGTGGCCGAGAAGATCGTCTACGAAGCCCTCGAAGGTGCTCGCGAGAAGACCGGCACCGACCCGGTCGTCACGCTGAAGCGCGCCCTGGACAACGTGAAGCCGTCGCTGGAGGTCAAGAGCCGCCGCGTCGGTGGTGCGACCTACCAGGTGCCGATCGAGGTCAAGCCGGGCCGCTCCACCACGCTGGCGCTGCGCTGGCTGATCACCTTCTCCCGGCAGCGCCGTGAGAAGACCATGGTCGAGCGTCTGATGAACGAGCTGCTCGATGCGAGCAACGGTCTCGGTGCGAGCGTCAAGCGCCGTGAGGACACGCACAAGATGGCCGAGTCCAACAAGGCCTTCGCCCACTACCGCTGGTGATCTGACGCCCGGCCTGGAAGCAGGCCGGGCTCTCCCAGCCCTAGTGAGCTCACTAGCTCAAGACAGGGGAAAGACCCGTGGCACAGGACGTGCTCACTGATCTTGCCAAGGTCCGCAACATCGGGATCATGGCCCACATCGACGCGGGCAAGACCACGACGACTGAGCGGATCCTCTTCTACACGGGGATCAGCTACAAGATCGGCGAGGTTCACGACGGCGCTGCCGTGATGGACTGGATGGAGCAGGAGCAGGAGCGCGGCATCACGATCACGTCGGCCGCGACGACCTGCTACTGGAAGAACCACCAGATCAACCTGATCGACACGCCCGGCCACGTCGACTTCACCGTCGAGGTGGAGCGCAACCTGCGCGTCCTCGACGGCGCCGTTGCCGTCTTCGACGGCAAGGAGGGCGTCGAGCCGCAGTCCGAGCAGGTCTGGCGGCAGGCGACCAAGTACGACGTCCCGCGCATCTGCTTCGTCAACAAGATGGACAAGCTCGGCGCGGACTTCTACTTCACGATCAAGACGATCCAGGACCGGCTGGGCGCCAAGCCGCTGCCGCTCCAGATCCCGATCGGCTCCGAGAGCGAGTTCATCGGCGTCGTCGACCTGATCGAGATGCGCGCGCTGACCTGGCGTGGCGAAGTCTCGAAGGGCGAGGACTACGCGGTCGAGGAGATCCCCGCGGATCTGCTCGAGAAGGCGCAGGAGTTCCGCGAGCAGCTGCTCGAGGCCGTCGCCGAGACCGACGACGACCTGACCGAGAAGTTCTTCGAGAACGGCGATCTGTCGATCGAGGAGATCAAGGCCGGCCTCCGCAAGATCGTCGCCGCGGGCACCGCGTACCCGATCCTGTGTGGTTCGGCGTTCAAGAACAAGGGCGTTCAGCCCATGCTCGACGCGGTCATCGACTACCTGCCGTCGCCGCTCGACCTTCCGCCGGTCGAGGGCACGCTGCAGGACGGCGAGACGGTCGTGAAGCGCAGCCCGTCCAGCGACGAGCCGTTCTCGGCGCTGGCGTTCAAGATCGCCGTGCACCCGTTCTTCGGCAAGCTGACCTACATCCGGGTCTACTCGGGCAAGGTCGCCGCAGGCACCCAGGTCGTCAACGCGACCAAGGACCGCAAGGAGCGCATCGGGAAGATCTTCCAGATGCACGCCAACAAGGAGAACCCGGTCACCGAGGCCATCGCGGGCCACATCTACGCCGTGATCGGTCTGAAGGACACCACGACCGGTGAGACCCTGTGCGACCCGCAGCACCCCATCGTGCTCGAGTCGATGACCTTCCCCGAGCCCGTCATCCAGGTGGCCATCGAGCCCAAGACGAAGGCGGACCAGGAGAAGCTCGGCACCGCGATCCAGAAGCTCGCCGAGGAGGACCCGACGTTCCGGGTCAACCTCGACCAGGAGACGGGCCAGACCATCATCGCCGGCATGGGCGAGCTCCACCTGGACATCCTGGTGGACCGCATGCGCCGCGAGTTCAAGGTCGAGGCCAACATCGGCAAGCCTCAGGTGGCGTACCGGGAGACCATCCGCAAGGCGGTGGAGAAGTACTCCTACACCCACAAGAAGCAGACCGGTGGCTCCGGCCAGTTCGCGAAGGTGCTCATCACCGTCGAGCCGCTGCCGAAGTCCGACGACGGCGCTCTCTACGAGTTCGTCAACGCGGTCACCGGTGGTCGCATCCCGCGTGAGTACATCCCGTCGGTCGACGCGGGTGCACAGGACGCGATGCAGTACGGCGTGCTGGCGGGCTACCCGCTGGTCGGCGTGAAGGTGACGCTGCTCGATGGCGCCTACCACGAGGTCGACTCCTCGGAGATGGCGTTCAAGATCGCTGGTTCGATGGCCCTCAAGGAAGCCGCCCGTCAGGCGTCTCCCGCGATCCTCGAGCCGCTGATGGCCGTCGAGGTCACGACGCCCGAGGAGTACATGGGCGACGTGATCGGCGACCTGAACTCCCGCCGTGGCCAGATCCAGGCCATGGAGGAGCGCAGCGGTATCCGTGTCGTCAAGGCACTGGTCCCGCTGTCGGAAATGTTCGGGTACGTGGGTGACCTGCGGTCCAAGACCCAGGGTCGTGCCAACTACTCGATGGTGTTCGACTCCTACGCAGAGGTTCCCACGAACGTCTCGAAGGAGATCATCGCGAAGGCGACTGGGGAATAACCCCACACCGGAGCACCGCAGTTCCACCGCGGGCTCTCCGGGGGCGAATCCCTGGGGTCCGCACTTTCCGACCCTGACGTGTAGTCCGGCGGGTGGCCACAGATGCCCGCCGGACCAGCAAAAAAGAAGTCCAGGAGGACAATCCAGTGGCCAAGGCGAAGTTCGAGCGGACGAAGCCGCACGTCAACATCGGTACCATCGGTCACATCGACCATGGCAAGACCACGCTGACCGCGGCGATCTCCAAGGTTCTGCACGACGCGTACCCCGATGTGAACGCTTCGTTCGCGTTCGACCAGATCGACAAGGCGCCGGAAGAGAAGCAGCGCGGCATCACGATCTCGATCGCGCACATCGAGTACCAGACGGAGAACCGTCACTACGCGCACGTCGACTGCCCCGGGCACGCCGACTACATCAAGAACATGATCACCGGTGCGGCGCAGATGGACGGCGCCATCCTGGTGGTCGCGGCGACCGACGGTCCGATGCCGCAGACGAAGGAGCACGTCCTCCTGGCCCGCCAGGTCGGCGTCCCCTACATCGTCGTCGCGCTCAACAAGGCCGACATGGTCGACGACGAGGAGATCCTGGAGCTCGTCGAGCTCGAGGTCCGCGAGCTCCTCTCCGAGTACGAGTTCCCGGGCGACGACCTGCCGGTCGTGCGCGTCTCGGCGCTGAAGGCGCTCGAGGGTGACGCCGAGTGGGGCAAGTCCGTTCTCGACCTGATGAACGCCGTCGACACGGCGATCCCGGAGCCGGAGCGCGACACCGAGAAGCCGTTCCTCATGCCCGTCGAGGACGTCTTCACGATCACCGGCCGCGGCACCGTGGTGACCGGTCGTATCGAGCGCGGCATCATCAACGTGAACTCCGAGATCGAGATCGTCGGTATCAAGGAGACGTCGAAGAAGACGACGGTCACCTCGATCGAGATGTTCAAGAAGTTCCTCGACGAGGGTCGCGCCGGTGACAACGCCGCGCTGCTGCTCCGCGGCATCAAGCGCGAGGAGGTGGAGCGCGGCATGGTCATCGTCAAGCCGGGCACCACGACCCCGCACACCGAGTTCGAGGCTCAGGTCTACATCCTGTCCAAGGACGAGGGTGGCCGCCACACGCCGTTCTTCAACAACTACCGTCCGCAGTTCTACTTCCGCACGACGGACGTGACCGGCGTTGTGACGCTGCCCGAGGGCACCGAGATGGTCATGCCGGGTGACACCACCGGTATGTCGGTCAAGCTGATCCAGCCGATCGCCATGGACGAGGGCCTCCGCTTCGCGATCCGCGAGGGTGGCCGCACCGTCGGCGCCGGCTCGGTCACCAAGATCATCAAGTGACCCAGCTCTGACCGCGGGCAACCGCTGTTAGTTCGGCAAGGCCGGGCCAACGACTCCGTTGGCCCGGCCTTTGTCGTTGTGGCACAAGGGGAGTGAAGAGTCACACAGCGGGTTCGAGCGTGCCGCGGCAGGTTCGCGGACCTTGATCCCAACGTGATCTGCCTCTTACTCACCCACCCCGATTTGGAGTGCCTCACCCCCGTGTGGCATTCTTTACGGGTTGCTCGACGAAGGCCGGGTCGCATCCGTGCGTGCCTGAATCCTTCGACCGAGCGTCCGCGCCCTGTTAGTGAACGCCTCCTTGCGGAGATGGGCATCAGGGTGCATGGGCTGTGGTAGGCCCAATCCCACCGGGGAGACCTTGAGTGGGACCGGTATGCGCACCGGGCGCGACACGCCCGACCGCGTGGACCGGGCACCATGACACTTCAACAGGGGCGGAGCGCGCCAAGAGGCTGTAACAGGCCTCATCCGAGGCACCGCACCGCAGCGGTTACGAGAAGCAGAGGAACGGCAAGCCATTATGGCGGGACAAAAGATCCGCATCCGGCTCAAGGCTTACGACCACGAGGCGATCGACGCGTCTGCGCGCAAGATCGTTGAGACCGTGACGCGCACCGGCGCTCGGGTTGTCGGGCCCGTGCCGCTGCCCACTGAGAAGAACGTGTACTGCGTCATCCGCTCGCCGCACAAGTACAAGGACTCGCGCGAGCACTTCGAGATGCGCACGCACAAGCGGCTGATCGACATCCTCGACCCGACGCCGAAGACGGTTGACGCGCTCATGCGCATCGACCTGCCGGCCAGCGTCGACGTCAACATCCAGTAAGCGTTGGGCGCGGAGAGTAACGGACCAATGTCTGACAGGCAGATGAAGGGCATCCTGGGCACCAAGCTCGGCATGACTCAGGTCTTCGACGAGAACAACCGGGTCGTCCCGGTGACCGTCGTCAGGGCTGAGCCCAATGTCGTGACCCAGGTTCGCACCGAAGAGAAGGACGGCTACACCGCCGTCCAGCTGGCGGCCGGCGCGATTGACCCGCGCAAGGTCAACAAGCCCGTTGCTGGGCACTTCGCCAAGGCCGGGGTCACGCCCCGTCGCCACCTGGTGGAGCTGCGCACGGCGGACGCCAGCGACTACACGGTCGGCCAGGAGATCACCGCTGAGGTGTTCGAGGCCGGCGCTGTTGTCGACATCACCGGCACCAGCAAGGGCAAGGGCACCGCGGGTGTCATGAAGCGCCACAACTTCAAGGGCCTCGGCTCCAGCCACGGCACCCAGCGCAAGCACCGCTCGCCGGGTTCCATCGGTGGCTGTGCCACGCCTGGTCGCGTCTTCAAGGGTCTGCGCATGGCCGGTCGCATGGGCCACGAGCGCGTCACGACCCAGAACCTGAAGGTGCACAAGATCGACGCCGAGAACGGCCTGCTGCTCATCAAGGGCGCTGTTCCCGGCCCCAAGGGTGGTCTGGTGTTCGTCCGGACTGCCGCGAAGGGCGGTGCCTGATGTCGACGGTTGAGATCCGCACCCCGGACGGCAAGTCCGCCGGCACGGTCGAGCTCCCCTCGGCTGTCTTCGACGCGCAGGCGAACGTCGCGCTGCTGCACCAGGTCGTGGTGGCCCAGCAGGCCGCCGCGCGCCAGGGCACGCACTCGACGAAGACCCGCGGCGAGGTTCGTGGTGGTGGCAAGAAGCCGTACCGCCAGAAGGGCACCGGTCGCGCCCGCCAGGGTTCGACGCGTGCTCCGCAGTTCGCCGGCGGTGGCATCGTCCACGGCCCGCAGCCGCGTGACTACTCGCAGCGCACCCCCAAGAAGATGAAGGCCGCCGCTCTGCGGGGCGCCCTCTCCGACCGGGCTCGCGCCAACCAGGTCCACGTCGTGTCCGGCCTGGTGGACGGGGACACCCCGTCGACCAAGACCGCGCGCAAGGTCCTGGAGTCGGTCACCGAGGCCCGCCGCGTTCTCGTGGTGCTCAACCGCACCGACGAGGTCGCGTGGGTCAGCGTGCGGAACCTTCCGCACGTGCACGTGATCGCGCCCGACCAGCTCAACACCTACGACGTGCTCGTCAACGACGACGTGGTGTTCACCAAGGACTCGCTCGACGTGTTCCTCGCCAGCAAGGCCCAGCAGGGTTCTGGCTCGGCCGAGGCCACGGCGACCGCGGTGGACGAGGAGGCCTCGAAGTGATCCCCGACCACAGGGACGTCTTGCTCGCGCCCGTGATCTCCGAGAAGTCCTACGGACTGCTCGAGGAGAACAAGTACACCTTCCTGGTGGCGCCGGGTTCGAACAAGACGCAGATCAAGATCGCCGTGGAGAAGGTCTTCGGCGTGAAGGTCGTCAGCGTCAACACCATCAACCGGCAGGGCAAGCGCAAGCGCACCCGCACCGGGTTCGGCAAGCGCAAGGACACGAAGCGCGCGATCGTGACCCTGTCCTCGGACAGCAAGCCGATCGAGATCTTCGGCGGCCCTGCCGCCTGATGACGAGGACTGCGTAGAGATGGGCATTCGCAAGTACAAGCCGACGACTCCCGGTCGTCGCGGTGCGAGCGTCTCCGACTTCGCCGAGATCACTCGGTCGACTCCGGAGAAGTCGCTGATCCGCCCGCTGCACAAGCTGGGTGGCCGCAACGCCTCGGGCAAGATCACCACGCGGCACAAGGGTGGCGGTCACAAGCGGGCTTACCGCCTGATCGACTTCCGTCGCCACGACAAGGACGGCGTGCCGGCCAAGGTCGCTCACATCGAGTACGACCCGAACCGCACCGCGCGCATCGCGCTGCTGCACTACGCGGACGGCGAGAAGCGCTACATCATCGCCCCGGAGAAGCTCAAGCAGGGTGACACGGTTGAGAACGGCCCCAAGGCCGACATCAAGCCGGGCAACAACCTGCCGCTGCGCAACATCCCGGTCGGTTCCGTGATCCACGCGATCGAGCTCCGCCCCGGTGGCGGCGCGAAGATCGCGCGCTCCGCCGGTGCCTCGGTGCAGCTCGTGGCGAAGGACGGCCCGTACGCCCAGCTGCGGATGCCTTCGGGCGAGATCCGCAACGTGGACGTGCGCTGCCGCGCCACGCTCGGCGAGGTCGGCAACAAGGAGCACCAGAACATCAACTGGGGCAAGGCAGGCCGCATGCGGTGGAAGGGCAAGAAGCCCACCGTCCGCGGTGTCGCCATGAACCCCGTCGACCACCCGCATGGTGGTGGTGAAGGTAAGACCTCCGGTGGTCGCCACCCGGTCAACCCGGCTGGTAAGCCCGAAGGCCGTACCCGCCGCCGTAAGCCAAGCGACAAGCTCATCGTCCGGCGTCGTCGCACCGGTAAGAAGCGCTGAGCAGGAAGGGAGTGAAGGATGCCTCGCAGCCTTAAGAAGGGCCCCTTCGTTGACGACCACCTGCTCAAGAAGGTGGACGTTCTCAACGAGTCGGGCAAGAAGACGGTCATCAAGACGTGGTCCCGCCGGTCCACGATCATCCCGGACATGCTGGGTCACACCATTGCGGTGCACGACGGCCGCAAGCACGTCCCGGTGTTCGTGACCGAGGCGATGGTCGGGCACAAGCTGGGCGAGTTCGCCCCTACCCGGACCTTCAAGGGCCACATCAAGGACGACCGGAAGTCTCGCCGCCGCTAAGGCGCCGAACTAGGAAGAGCAAGGGGAAGCAGCGATGAACGCCCGTAAAGATGCTGAGGCGCAGGAGTTTCCGCGCGCCGTGGCTCGGGCTCGCTACGTCCGCGACACGCCGATGAAGGTGCGCCGCGTCGTCGAGCTCATCAAGGGACGTAACGCCCGCGAGGCCCTGGCCGTGCTCCAGTTCGCGCCGCAGGCGGCAAGTGAGCCGGTCGCGAAGGTGCTCGCCAGCGCCATGGCCAACGCCGAGAACAACATGTCCCTGGACCCCGACACCCTCTGGGTTTCGGTGGCCTACGTGGACGAGGGTCCGACCCTCAAGCGTTTCCGCCCGCGTGCCCAGGGCCGCGCGTACCGGATCCGCAAGCGGACGTCGCACATCACCATTGAGGTGGAGTCGCGTCCGAAGAAGACCAGCGCGAAGGGAACCCGGTAGTGGGCCAGAAGATCAACCCGCACGGCTTCCGGCTGGGGATCACCACCGACTGGAAGTCCCGCTGGTACGCCGACAAGCAGTACGCCGAGTACGTGGCGGAGGACGTCAAGATCCGCCGCCTGCTCAGCAAGGGCATGGAGCGTGCCGGCATCTCCAAGGTGGAAATCGAGCGCACCCGTGACCGGGTTCGCGTCGACATCCACACCGCCCGGCCGGGCATCGTCATCGGCCGTCGCGGTGCCGAGGCGGACCGCATCCGCGGTGAGCTGGAGAAGCTCACCAAGAAGCAGGTCCAGCTGAACATCCTCGAGGTCAAGAACCCCGAGTCGGACGCGCAGCTCGTGGCACAGGGTGTCGCCGAGCAGCTGTCCAACCGCGTCGCCTTCCGGCGTGCGATGCGCAAGGCCATTCAGTCGGCCATGCGTTCCTCGCAGGTCAAGGGCATCCGCGTGCAGTGCGGCGGCCGCCTCGGCGGCGCCGAGATGTCCCGCTCGGAGCACTACCGCGACGGCCGCGTGCCGCTGCACACGCTCCGCGCCGACATCGACTACGGCTTCTTCGAGGCCCGCACCACGTTCGGCCGTATCGGCGTGAAGGTGTGGATCTACAAGGGCGACATCGTCGGTGGCATCTCGGCCAAGCGCGAGCGCGACGCGGCCCCCTCGCAGGCCGACCGCGCCCCGCGCCGCGACCGTGGCGAGCGTCCGAACCGGGCCCGTCGCTCCGGTGCCAGTGGCACCACCGCGACGAGCACCGAGGCCGGTCGTGCCGCAGCTGACGCTTCGGCGTCGGCCGAGGCCCCGGCTGCTGCAGAGAAGACGGAGAGCTGAGTCATGCTCATCCCGCGCAGGGTCAAGCACCGCAAGCAGCACCACCCCAAGCGGTCGGGTGCTGCCAAGGGCGGCACGAAGGTCACCTTCGGTGAGTACGGCATCCAGGCTCTCGAGCCGGCGTACGTCACCAACAGGCAGATCGAGTCCGCTCGTATCGCCATCACGCGCCACATCCGTCGTGGCGGCAAGGTCTGGATCAACATCTTCCCGGACCGTCCGCTCACGAAGAAGCCGGCCGAGACCCGCATGGGTTCCGGTAAGGGTTCGCCGGAGTGGTGGGTGGCCAACGTCAAGCCGGGTCGCGTCCTCTTCGAGATGGCCTTCCCGAACGAGCAGGTCGCTCGCGAGGCGCTCCGCCGCGCGATCCACAAGCTCCCGATGAAGTGCCGCATCGTTACGCGTGAGGGTGGTGAGTTCTGATGGCAGCGGGTACCACCGCTTCCGAGCTGCGTGAGCTCACCGAGGAAGAGCTCGTGCTGCGTCTGAAGGAGTCGAAGGAAGAGCTCTTCAACCTTCGCTTCCAGATGGCCACGGGCCAGCTCGACAACAACCGGCGGCTGCGCACGGTCCGGCATGACATCGCCCGGATCTACACCGTGATGCGGGAGCGGGAGCTCGGGCTCTCCGTTACGCCGGATTCCACTGGTGAGGGTGCGGCATGACCGACAGCAACGAAGTCCAGACCGAGAAGCGCAACGACCGCAAGGTCCGTGAGGGCCTCGTCGTGTCCGACAAGATGGACAAGACGATCGTGGTCGCGCTCGAGGACCGCAAGAAGCACCCGCGTTACTCCAAGATCATGCGCTCCACCACCAAGGTGAAGGTGCACGACGAGGAGAACGCGGCTGGCGTCGGCGACCGCGTCCTGCTCATGGAGACCCGGCCCCTGTCGGCGACCAAGCGCTGGCGGCTCGTCGAGATCCTCGAGAAGGCCAAGTAATTCCTTTTCAGACAGACCGAGCCCGTCGGGTCGGAAATCCGGCGGGCCAGGAATGGTCAGGAGCAAGTAAGTGATTCAGCAGGAGTCGCGGCTTCGTGTCGCCGACAACACTGGTGCGAAGGAGATCCTTTGCATCCGTGTTCTCGGTGGTTCGGGCCGCCGCTACGCGGGCATCGGCGACATCATCGTCGCGACCGTCAAGGACGCGATCCCCGGTGCCGGCGTGAAGAAGGGTGACGTCGTCAAGGCCGTCATCGTCCGCACCGTCAAGGAGCGCCGTCGCGCGGATGGCTCGTACATCCGCTTCGACGAGAACGCCGCCGTGCTCATCAAGAACGACAACGAGCCCCGCGGTACGCGCATCTTCGGCCCGGTCGGTCGTGAGCTGCGCGACAAGAAGTTCATGAAGATCATCTCGCTGGCTCCGGAGGTGCTCTGACCATGAAGGTGAAGAAGGGCGACACGGTCGTCGTTATCGCCGGCAAGGACAAGGGCGCGAAGGGCAAGGTCATCATGGCCTACCCGGAGACCGGCAAGGTCCTGGTCGAGGGTGTCAACCGGATCAAGAAGCACACCAAGATCACGCAGACCCAGCGGGGCGCGCAGTCTGGTGGCATCGTGACCCAGGAAGCCCCGATCAACGTCTCCAACGTGATGGTGGTCGACTCGGACGGCAAGCCGACCCGTGTTGGTTACCGTACGAACGACGAGGGCAAGCGGGTCCGCATTTCCCGTCGTAACGGGAAGGACATCTGAGCATGACTACCGCAGAGAAGATCATCCCGCGGCTCAAGACGCGCTACCGCGCTGAGATCACCGGCGAGCTGCAGAAGCAGTTCAACTACGCCAACGTGATGCAGATCCCGGGCGTCGTGAAGGTCGTCGTCAACATGGGTGTCGGCGACGCCGCCCGTGACGGCAAGCTGATCGAGGGTGCCGTCAAGGACCTCTCGATCATCACTGGCCAGCGTCCGGAGGTCCGTCGGGCCCGCAAGTCCATCGCACAGTTCAAGCTGCGCGAGGGCATGCCGATCGGTGCGCGCGTCACGCTGCGCGGCGACCGCATGTGGGAGTTCCTCGACCGCCTGCTGACGATCGCGCTGCCCCGTATCCGCGACTTCCGCGGCCTCTCGGGCAAGCAGTTCGACGGCAACGGCAACTACACGTTCGGCCTGAACGAGCAGTCGATGTTCCACGAGATCGACCCGGACGCTATCGACCGGCCTCGCGGCATGGACATCACCGTCGTCACCACCGCCACGAACGACGAGGAGGGCCGGGCGCTGCTGAAGCTCCTGGGCTTCCCGTTCAAGGAGAACTGAGTCGATGGCCAAGAAGGCGTTGATCAACAAGGCCGCGAAGAAGCCGAAGTTCAAGGTCCGGGGTTACACCCGGTGCCAGCGTTGCGGCCGCCCCCACGCGGTGTTCCGCAAGTTCGGCCTCTGCCGGATCTGCCTGCGCGAGATGGCTCACCGCGGTGAGCTGCCTGGCGTGAGCAAGTCCAGCTGGTAACTCGAAGCTCCATTACTTCGCTGTAGGCCCGCACACGACCGTCCTGTCCTCTCCCTCCCGGGGGAGAGGACAGGTCTGGACCCTGAGCCGGTGAACCGCAGCGAGAAAGGTTGACCAGGTCACCATGACGATGACCGATCCCATCGCAGACATGCTCACTCGTCTGCGGAACGCGAACTCGGCTTACCACGACAAGGTCGTGATGCCGCACTCGAAGCTGAAGGCGAACATCGCCGAGATCCTCAAGCGCGAGGGCTACATCAGCTCTTACCGCGACGAGGACGGCGAGGTCGCCAAGAACCTCGTGGTCGAGCTGAAGTACGGCCCGAACCGTGAGCGCAGCATCGCCGGCCTCCGCCGCGTGTCGAAGCCGGGTCTGCGCGTGTACGCGAAGTCCACTGGCCTGCCCCGAGTTCTCGGTGGCCTCGGCGTGGCGATCATTTCGACCTCTGGCGGTCTCATGACCGACCGTCAGGCCAACAAGGCAGGCGTGGGCGGAGAAGTCCTCGCCTACGTTTGGTAAGGGGGAGTAGACATGTCGCGCATCGGAAAGCAGCCGATCATTGTCCCCTCCGGGGTCGACGTGAACATCGCCGGCCAGGACGTGAGCATCAAGGGCCCCAAGGGTGTCCTGACGCTGACGATCGCTGAGCCGATCAGCCTGGAGAAGGCTGAGGACGGCACTCTCGAGGTCAAGCGCCCGAACGACGAGCGCCGCAACCGCGCGCTCCACGGCTTGTCGCGCACGCTGGTGCACAACATGGTCGTCGGTGTGACCCAGGGTTACGAAAAGAAGATGGAAATCCACGGCGTCGGTTACCGCGTCGCGCTCAAGGGCTCAGAGCTCGAGTTCGCGCTCGGTTACTCCCACCCGGTGAAGGTCGAGGCCCCCGCGGGCATCACCTTCGCGGTGGAGACCCCGACCCGCTTCTCCGTCTCGGGTATCGACAAGCAGCTGGTCGGTGAGGTCGCCGCCAACATCCGCAAGCTGCGCAAGCCCGACCCGTACAAGGGCAAGGGCGTCCGCTACTCGGGCGAGAAGATCCGTCGCAAGGTCGGAAAGACGGGTAAGTGACATGAGCGAGTCGACTGTTACGAAGCGCAAGCCGGTGGGCAAGGACATCTCCACCAGGCGTCGTGTTGCCAAGACCCGTCGCCACTTCCGCCTCCGCAAGAAGGTCAACGGTACCGCCGAGCGTCCGCGCCTGGCCGTGCACCGTTCGTCGAAGCACATCACCGTGCAGATCATCGACGACCTGAAGGGCCACACGATCGCGTCCGCTTCCTCGATGGAGGCCGACGTCCGTGCCCTGGACGGCGACAAGAAGGCCCGCGCGGCCAAGGTCGGCCAGCTGGCCGCGGCCCGCGCCAAGGACGCCGGTGTCACGGCGGTCGTGTTCGACCGCGGCGGCAACGCGTACCACGGCCGGATCGCTGCTCTGGCTGATGCCGCTCGCGAGGCGGGGCTGGAGTTCTGACAATGATCATCACCGGAATTGAGAGGGACGCCTGATGCCAGGACGTACGCGTCGCGAAGGCGGCGGGGGCGAGCGCGGAGAGCGCCGCGACCGTCGTGACGGCGGCCGCGGCGGCGCGGCCCAGGAGAAGACCCCCCACCTCGAGCGCGTGGTTGCGATCAACCGCGTCTCCAAGGTGGTCAAGGGTGGTCGTCGGTTCAGCTTCACCGCCCTCGTGGTGGTGGGCGACGGCGACGGAATGGTCGGCGTCGGCTACGGCAAGGCCAAGGAAGTTCCCGCGGCCATCGCCAAGGGTGTCGAGGAAGCGAAGAAGAACTTCTTCCGCGTGCCTCGCATCGCCGGCACCATCCCCCACCCGATCACGGGCCGCAAGGCCGCCGGCGAGGTTCTGCTTCGCCCGGCTTCCGCCGGTACCGGTGTCATCGCGGGTGGCGCTGTCCGCGCCGTCCTCGAGTGCGCCGGCGTGCACGACGTGCTGTCGAAGTCGCTCGGCTCCGACAACGCGATCAACATCGTGCACGCGACCGTGGCGGCCCTCAAGGGCCTGCAGCGTCCCGAAGAGGTCGCGGCCCGCCGTGGCCTGCCCCTCGAGGACGTCGCCCCCGCCGGCATGATCCGCGCTCGCGCGGGCCAGGGGGTGTGATCATGGCTCAGCTCAAGATCACCCAGGTTCGCAGCACCATCGGCACCAAGCACAACCACCGCGAGTCGATGCGCACCCTCGGGCTGCGCAAGATCCGCCAGTCGGTCGTGCGTGAGGACACCCCCCAGGTGCTCGGCCTGATCAACGCCGTGCGCCACCTGGTGGTTGTCGAGGAGGTCCAGTCGTGACCATCAAGATTCACGATCTGCGTCCGGCCCCCGGAGCCAAGACCGCCAAGACCCGCGTCGGTCGTGGTGAAGGCTCCAAGGGCAAGACCGCCGGCCGCGGTACGAAGGGCACGGGCGCTCGCAAGAACGTCTCGCCGCGCTTCGAAGGTGGCCAGATGCCGCTGCACATGCGGCTCCCGAAGCTCAAGGGCTTCAAGAACCCGTTCCGCACCGAGTACCAGGTCGTGAACGTCTCGTCGATCGCTGCCTCCTTCCCGGAGGGCGGCTCGGTGGACATTCCCGCTCTGGTGCTGGCCGGGCTGGTCCGCAAGGGCTCGCTCGTCAAGGTGCTGGGCGACGGCGATGTCAGCGTCAAGCTGGACGTCACCGCCAACAAGTTCTCCAAGTCCGCTGTGGAGAAGTTGGCTGCTGCTGGTGGGTCTTCCACTGTGGCGTGAACGCCTCGCTAGATGCGGTCTGAAGGGCCCCAGGATTCGATCCTGGGGCCCTTTGGCGTTCCTCTGGGGATGTCGGACCCTCTGAGTACGTTGTGATGTAGGGGTTCCCAGAGAGGGGGGACGCCCTGCGTCAGCTTGCGTGTTGAGGCTTTGTGGGTGGTCGGCTTGCGCGTCGCGGCCGGGTTGGTGGTCGGCTTGCGGGCGGCGGCCTTGCGGTGCGTGCTCCCCCTGGGGGCTCTGCCCCCAGACTCCCGGCAATCTGATCGGGGGGACCGCGCGCTCGCGGGTTGATGGCACGCCTGGTGCTTCGGGCGGCTGCCGGTTGCGTAGGTGGTTGCGTGGCGGTGGGGTCCCGTCACGAGCCGCACCAGGAGCGACTCGTGACGGGACCCCACCGCCCGGCCCGCTCGGTCAGGACTGCTCACCTGCGGCCTCGCTTCGATATGGGTTGCACACGCGGGCGGCCTCGCCACGGCATGTCGGCGGGTTCGCTCTACGGGGATTTCTGGGGGAACTTCGGGGTTGCCGCAAACGTTCGCGGTCGGCGAAATCGCTGCTCGTAGCACGGAATTGTGGTTGTCGGTACCCCGGATGGGCTAGTGGTGCGGTGAGAGATCAACGAGTTGGACCCTGTGATTGGCCACTGGGTACGGGCAGGTCGTTGAGGACTGTTAGAGTCGCGGGCTGAACCCGGATGTCCTCCGGGTTGCTTGGTCGTGGCTGCCTGCTGCGGCCTGCCAACTACCGCATGTGCCGGTCCCTGGGGGTCGGCAACGCTCAGGAGGTTCGCGTGCTCGGCGCATTCCGCTCGGCTCTCGCGACGCCGGATCTACGCAAGAAGATCCTGTTTACGCTCGGGATCATCGTTGTGTACCGGCTCGGTGCGACCATGCCCGCGCCAGGCGTGTCCTTCAAGAACGTGCGGGCGTGTGCTGAGCAGCTCGAAGGCCAGAACATCTACTCGCTGATCAACCTGTTCAGCGGTGGCGCGCTTCTGAACCTGTCCGTGTTCGCGCTGGGCATCATGCCCTACATCACCGCGAGCATCATCATTCAGCTCCTCACCGTGGTGATCCCGCGGTTCGAGCAGCTGAAGAAGGAAGGACAGGCCGGTCAGGGCAAGCTGACGCAGTACACGCGCTACCTGACGATCGGTCTCGCGATCCTGCAGTCAACCGGTCTCGTGGCGCTGGCGGTCCGCGGGCAGCTGTTCGGTGAGTGCGACCAGGACGTCATTCCTGGCAAGGACGAAATCTTCACCCTCATCGTGCTGGTCATCACCATGACCGCCGGTACCGCCGTCATCATGTGGCTGGGTGAGCTCATCACGGAGAAGGGCATCGGCAACGGCATGTCGTTGCTGATCTTCACCGGCATCGCCGCCCGTATCCCGGCCGAGGGCAAGAACATCTGGGACAAGGACGAGACCCGGGTCACCTTCATCCTCGTGGTCGTGGCCGCTCTGCTCATCATCGCGAGCGTCATCTACGTCGAGCAGGCCCAGCGTCGCATCCCGGTGCAGTACGCCAAGCGCATGATCGGTCGCCGCATGTACGGCGGCACCTCGACGTACCTCCCCCTCAAGGTGAACCAGGCCGGCGTCATCCCGGTCATCTTCGCCTCGTCGCTGCTCTACCTGCCGGACCTGATCGTGCGCCTTACCCAGGGCACGTCCACTGAGCCGAACTGGTTCTCGACGTTCGTGCAGACGCATCTGGTCAAGCAGTCGAGCCCGGTGCACATCGCCTCGTACTTCCTGCTGATCGTCTTCTTCACGTACTTCTACGTCGGCATCACGTTCAACCCGGACGAGCGTGCTGACGAGATGAAGAAGTTCGGTGGCTTCATCCCCGGCATCCGCCCGGGTCGTCCCACCGCCGAGTACCTCAAGTTCGTCCTGGGCCGCATCACGCTTCCCGGTTCGCTCTACCTCGGCATCGTGGCGATCCTGCCGAACCTGTTCCTGGACCTGACCGGTGACGGCCAGAACCAGAACTTCCCGTTCGGCGGCACCGCGGTTCTGATCATGGTCGGTGTCGGTCTCGACACCGTGAAGCAGATCGAGAGCCAGCTCATGCAGCGCAATTACGAAGGGTTCCTCCGCTAGATGCGACTCGTTCTCGTTGGCCCGCCCGGTGCGGGCAAGGGCACCCAGGCCGAAGTTCTGAGCCGCAAGCTCGGCGTGCCGCACATCTCGACGGGCGACCTCTTCCGGTCACACATCAGCAACCAGACCGAGCTCGGGCTGGAGGTGCAGAGCATCCTCGACGAGGGCGCTCTCGTGCCGGACTCCATCACGAACGAGATGGTGCGCAAGCGTTTGGCCGAGGCGGACGCGGCGGACGGGTTCCTGCTCGACGGGTTCCCGCGCAACGTCGCGCAGGCCGACAAGCTGGGTGAGTTCCTGGCTGTCGGCGGCCATGCGCTCGACGCGGTGCTGGAGTTCAGGGTCGACGAGGACGTCGTGGTGGAGCGGCTGCTCGCGCGCGGGCGCACGGACGACAAGGAAGAAGTCATCCGGCACCGCCAGCAGGTGTACCGCAACGAGACCGCCCCGCTGCTGAGCTACTACGCGGAGAAGGTCATCTCCATCGACGCCGTCGGTGAGATCGACGAGATCAGCGAGCGGGCACTGGCCGCGCTGAACTCGCTGCGCGACGAGAAGTAACAGGTGGACCAGGCGGGCTTCGGTGTTCGCCGGCCTTCGGCCGGCTTCGCCGGAGCCCGCGGTATTCGTCGGGGGGACGACCCTCCGGCCCCTCGCGGGTTCGGGCGCTGCGTCCCAGCGCTTCGTGAACCCGCCCAGTTGATTCATTCGGTGAACGCATGAGCAAGATCGAGATCAAGACCCGCGGTGAGCTGGAGGCCATGCGCGCCTCCGGTCTGGTCGTGGCCCGCGCGTTGCGCAACGTCGTCGACGCGGTGAAGCCCGGTGTGTCCACGGGGGAGCTCGACGAGATCGCCGAGCAGACCATCCGCGACGCCGGCGCCATCCCGTCGTTCAAGGGTTACCACGGCTTCCCGGCGAGCATCTGCGCGTCGGTGAACGACCAGATCGTCCACGGCATCCCCAGCCCCAAGCAGGTGCTGGCCGAGGGCGACCTGATCTCCATCGACTGTGGCGCCATCCTCGACGACTGGCACGGCGACTCCGCCGTCACGGTCGGCGTCGGTGAGCTCTCGCCCGCGGACCACAAGCTGTCCGAGGCGACCCGGCTGTCGATGCTCGCGGGCATCGAGGCCGCGGTGCCGGGTGGGCGGCTCACGGACATCTCGTTCGCCATCGAGTCCTCGGCCATCGCCTCCGGCGAGCGCGACGGCATCGAGTACGGGATCGTCGCGGACTACGGCGGCCACGGCATCGGTTCCAAGATGCACATGGAGCCGTTCCTGCCGAACTACGGCAAGCCGGGCAAGGGGCCGAAGCTCAAGGTCGGCATGGCCATCGCGATCGAGCCGATGCTGACGCTCGGCACGGACGACTCCCAGGAGCTCGAGGACGGCTGGACCGTCATCACGCTCGACGGCACGCGTGCCGCGCACTGGGAGCACAGCGTCGCGATCACCGAGGACGGTCCCTGGGTGCTCACCGCACCCGAGGAGGACTGAGCTCCCAGGCAGCGGACCGACCCCGTTCACCCTCGCGGTGGGCGGGGTTATTTCGTTTGTCACCGCCGATACGGTCGGGGTGACGAACGAGTCCAATGCTTGGGGGCATTGTGCGGATCTCCCGTTTCGTCCTGTCCGCCCTTCTGATCTCCGCCTCAGGCTGCGCTGCTGCCAAGCCGGCCACCGACCTCACCTACCAGGACGTCCCGCCGGACAGGATCGCCGACCGGCTCTTCCTCGCCGGCACCATCGCGGCGGTCGAGCAGTGCGAGCCGCCGTTCTCCGACGTCAACGTCCACCGTCCGAACTTCGTCAGTCCACCGCCTCCCGTCGACGGCGGCTGTGGCGGCACGGCACGGTCCGCCGCCTCGCAGGAGTACATCGACGCCGTGAGCCGCATCACGGCGCTGCACGACACGGTCGTGCGCGAGTGGGAGGTCCGGCTGCGGTCGGGCCCGGAGGCCGCGGAGACGCGGGCCACCGGTGCGATGCTGCTGCACTGCCTCGACCGCGCCGGCTTCACCCAGCGCGGGCCGGGGGACCCGAGCCTGGCGAGCTACGGCATCGGAACAGGCGATCCCGCGCTCAACAACGCAGCTCAGAGGTGTTCTGACGAGAGCGGGTACGGCGTCCGGACCGCGGCGCAGCGCCTGCGCACGCTCCGGTCCGTGCTCGGCACGCACGAGTCCGGGATCAGCGGCATCGCCAAGCTCCGGCCGGTGCTGGAGCGGGCCGTACGGCCGGATGGCGGCCCTGACCGGACCCGATTTGGGTTGCCGGAGTGAACTGCGTACACTGGTCAGGTGGCGCATCAGTCGCGCCGGTTCTGTCATGCCCTCGCAGGTGAGATCGAACCGGGTAGGCGCGCGTCCAAAGGTTAATATCACCGTCACGAAACGCGGAGGACATGGGCAAGAAGGACGGGGCCATTGAGGTCGAGGGCCGCGTAGTCGAGCCGCTCCCCAACGCGATGTTCAGGGTCGAGTTGGAGAACGGTCACAAGGTACTCGCGCACATCAGCGGCAAGATGCGACAGCACTACATCCGCATCCTCCCTGAGGACCGGGTTGTCGTGGAGCTCTCGCCCTACGACCTGTCCCGCGGGCGCATCGTCTACCGCTACAAGTGACCTCCAGTAGCAGGAGATCTCAGGCGTGAAGGTTCAGCCGAGCGTCAAGAAGATCTGCGACAAGTGCAAGGTGATCCGCCGTCACGGCCGGGTCATGGTGATCTGCGAGAACCTGCGCCACAAGCAGCGCCAGGGCTGAGCAGTTCCACTCGCGCTCGTCGAGATCGTCGATGACGCAGTAACGAGAAACTCCTCGCACCTGCCGCACGCAGGGCTTCAAGCGTGCGGACACCCCCGGATTCCAGGCCGGGGCCGGGACACCGGCTGTGAGAGCAGCCGGAACGACACACAGCGAGTCAGTCACCGGAATTGGGCGAGGAGCAGACCTGGAAGTAATCGACAGGAGTTAACCGCCACATGGCACGACTCGCTGGCGTCGACCTCCCCCGCGAAAAGCGGATGGAGATCGCGCTCACCTACATCTTCGGCATCGGTCGTACGCGCTCCAAGGAGCTGCTCACCGCCACGGAGATCTCCCCGGACCTCCGGGTGAAGGATCTGACGGACGACGACCTCGCCAAGCTGCGGGACCACATCGAGACGAACTACAAGGTCGAGGGTGACCTTCGCCGTGAGGTCGCGGCCGACATCCGTCGCAAGATGGAGATCGGCTGCTACGAGGGTCTTCGGCACCGTCGCGGCCTGCCCGTTCGTGGGCAGCGCACGAAGACGAACGCCCGTACCCGCAAGGGTCCGAAGAAGACCGTGGCCGGCAAGAAGAAGGCCGGCAAGAAGTAAGACCTCGCGTCTGCTGCCCTCAACTTAGGAGTTCGTTTTGCCACCCAAGTCCCGCACGGGCGCCGGGGTCAAGAAGATCCGGCGCAAGGAAAAGAAGAACGTCTCGCACGGCCAGGCGCACATCAAGAGCACGTTCAACAACACCATCGTGTCCATCACGGACCCGCTGGGCAACGTGATCAGCTGGGCGTCCGCCGGCCACGTGGGCTTCAAGGGCTCGCGCAAGTCCACGCCGTTCGCGGCGCAGATGGCTGCCGAGAACGCCGCCCGCAAGGCCGCCGAGCACGGCATGCGCAAGGTGGACGTGTTCGTGAAGGGTCCCGGCTCCGGCCGTGAGACCGCGATCCGTTCGCTGCAGGCCGCCGGTCTCGAGGTCGGCACCATCCAGGACGTGACCCCGCAGCCCCACAACGGCTGCCGCCCGCCCAAGCGGCGCCGGGTCTGAGGCACGGGGAGGAGTAAGAACTAATGGCTCGTTACACGGGACCCGCGACGCGTATCTCGCGCCGCCTGAAGGTCGACCTCGTTGGTGGGGACCAGGCGTTCGAGCGCCGTCCGTATCCGCCCGGCCAGCACGGCCGTGGCCGGGTCAAGGAGTCCGAGTACCTGCTGCAGCTCCAGGAGAAGCAGAAGGCTCGGTACACCTACGGCGTTCTCGAGAAGCAGTTCGTCCGCTACTACAAGGAAGCGGTTCGTCGTCCGGGCAAGACCGGTGAGAACCTGCTCCAGATCCTCGAGGCCCGCCTCGACAACGTGGTGTACCGCGCGGGCCTCGCCCGCACGCGTCGCCAGGCTCGCCAGCTGGTCGCGCACGGCCACTTCCTGGTCAACGGCCAGAAGGTGAACATCCCGAGCTACCAGGTGTCGAAGTTCGACATCATCGACGTGAAGCCGAAGTCCATGCCGACGCTGCCCTTCGAGGCTGCTCGCGCGTCCTTCGGTGACCGCCCGATTCCCGCTTGGCTGCAGGTCGTTCCGTCGAACCTGCGCATCCTCGTGCACCAGCTGCCCGAGCGCGCGCAGATCGACACGCCTGTCACCGAGCAGCTCATCGTCGAGCTCTACTCGAAGTGATCCTCTCCGAGCGTCAGTCCACAGTGTTCGATCACTCTGGGGACTGGCGCTCGGGTCGGGTCCCGCATCGGCGCGAAGGGTGTGCCGAGTGCGTTTGCCGGTCCTCGTGGCTGGCTGTTGTTGACGGCGTCAAATAGCGGGCGTCGTTGCTGAAAGGAAGAACCCAGTGCTGATTTCCCAGCGCCCCTCGCTCGCCGAGGAAGCGGTCTCCGAGACCCGTTCCCGGTTCGTCATCGAACCGCTGGAGCCGGGCTTCGGCTACACGCTCGGCAACTCGATCCGCCGCACGCTGCTCTCGTCGATCCCCGGTGCTGCTGTCACGAGCATCCGCATCGACGGCGTGCTGCACGAGTTCACCACGGTTCCCGGGGTGAAGGAGGACGTCACCGACGTCATCCTGAACCTCAAGGAGCTCGTCGTCTCGTCCGAGGAGGACGAGCCGGTGACCATGTACCTGCGCAAGCAGGGCCCCGGTGTGGTGACCGCGGGCGACATCGTGCCTCCGGCCGGTGTCACCGTGCACAACCCCGACCTGCACATCGCCACCCTGAACGGCAAGGGCAAGCTGGAGATCGAGCTCGTCGTCGAGCGCGGTCGCGGCTACGTCCCGGCTGTCCAGAACAAGCAGGCGGGCGCCGAGATCGGCCGCATCCCCGTCGACTCGATCTACTCGCCGGTTCTCAAGGTGACGTACAAGGTCGAGGCCACTCGTGTCGAGCAGCGTACGGACTTCGACAAGCTGATCCTCGACGTGGAGAGCAAGCCCTCGATCACTCCGAGGGACGCTGTTGCCTCCGCGGGTAAGACCCTGGTTGAGCTGTTCGGCCTCGCTCGCGAGCTGAACATCGACGCCGAGGGCATCGAGATCGGCCCGTCGCCGGCCGAGGCTGACACCATCGCCGCGTTCGCGATGCCTATTGAGGATCTGGACCTCACGGTCCGTTCCTACAACTGCTTGAAGCGGGAAGGCATCCACACCGTCGGCGAGCTCGTGTCGCGCAGCGAGGCGGACCTGCTGGACATCCGCAACTTCGGTGCGAAGTCGATCGACGAGGTCAAGATGAAGCTCGTCGGCCTCGGCCTCGCCCTGAAGGACTCGCCTCCTGGGTTCGACCCGTCCGCGGCCGCTGCCGACTACCACCCCGGTGACACGGGCTGGGGCGCCGGTACCGGCCTGGACCCGCACGACGACGGCCAGGACTACGCGGAGACCGAGCAGCTCTGACGCTCTGATTCAGAGCTAGAGGATCTCTTTTAGTAACTACAGGAGCAAGCGATGCCCACCCCTACCAAGGGCCCCCGGCTCGGTGGGTCTCCGGCGCACGAGCGGCTGCTGCTCGCCAACCTGGCGACGGCGCTGTTCCAGCACGGCCGGATCAAGACCACTGAGGCCAAGGCGAAGCGGCTGCGTCCGTACGCCGAGAAGATCATCTCCAAGGCCAAGGCCGGCGACCTGCACAACCGTCGCGAGATCATGAAGCTGATCCGCGACAAGGACGTCGTGCACAAGCTGATCGCCGAGATCGGTCCGTTCTTCAGCGACCGTTCCGGTGGCTACACCCGCATCACCAAGACGCTGGCGCGCAAGGGCGACAACGCCCCCATGGCCATCATCGAGCTGGTGCAGCAGAAGCTCGTCTCCACCGAGGCCGAGGCTGCGCGCAAGACCAAGTTCGCGAAGGACGAGAAGCCGGCCGAGACCGCCGTCGTCGACCAGGACGCCGAGGCGCCCGAGTCCGCGACCAAGGACGCCGCCGACGAGCCCGCCGAGGGCGCTGTCGAGGTTGACGGCGAGCCGTCGGCCGAGGACGTCGAGGCGGAAGAGGCCAAGGACAAGAAGGACCAGTCCTGAGCGGTTCTCCTGCTGACGAGCCCGTCGTTCCCCCTGGGGACGGCGGGCTCGTTCGTGTGCGGTTCGACCTGGGGTACGACGGGACCGAGTTCTCCGGCTGGGCCCGCCAGCCGTCCCGCCGGACCGTGTGCGGGGTCCTCGAGGACACGCTGTCGATGGTGCTGCGCGAGGACGTCGTGCTGACCGTCGCCGGCCGGACTGACGCCGGGGTGCACGCCTCGGGCCAGGTCGCTCACGCCGACCTGCCGGCCGCCGTTGATGTTGGCGGGCTGCCGAAGCGGCTGGCTCGGGCGTTGCCTTCGGACGTCCGGGTGTTCGGCGCTCGGGTGGTGCCCGAAGCGTTCGACGCCCGGTTCTCGGCGTTGCGGCGACACTACGAGTACCGGGTCTCGGACGCCGCGTTCGGCGCACATCCGTTGCGGCGCTTGGACACCCTGGCCTGGCCCCGGCCGCTGGACGTCGGCGCCATGAACGCCGCGGCCGAGTTGCTGCTGGGGGAGCACGACTTCTGCGCGTTCTGCAAGCGGCGTGAAGGGGCCACGACCATCCGGGAGCTGCAGCGGCTGGAGCTGGTGCGGTCGGCTGCCGACGGGGTCGTCACGGCGTTCGTGTCCGCCGATGCGTTCTGCCACTCGATGGTCCGGTCGCTCATCGGGGCGTTGCTGGCTGTCGGGGAGGGTCGGAAGCCGGTGGAGTGGCCTTCGTCACTGCTGGCGCTTTCTGGGCGGGCCAGCGGGGTTGCCGTGGCTCCGGCGCATGGGTTGTGCCTCGTCCGGGTGGACTTTCCCGGGGATGCCGAGCTGGCGGCTCGGGCTGAGATGACTCGGCGGGTTCGTACTTTGGAGCGTTGACGCACGGGCGTGTGGGGCGCAAAGGGAGGAGCCCCCAGCGAGTGCCGGGGGCTCCGAGGGGTGGTGCGCGGGGGCGTGTCCTAGATGTCGAGCGTCCACGAGTCGATGTGGCCCGTGTCCTGGCGGTAGATGTCGCGGACCCGCAGCTGCCAGGTGCCGTTGGCGTCCTCAGCGGAGACGTTCACGGCGTAGGTGGCGTTGATGTCGTCCGCGCCGTCGTTGCCGCTGGAGACCTTCAGGAGCTTCACGGCGCCCGAGGGGGCGATCAGGGCCAGTTCCAGGTCGCCTCGGTAGGTGTGCTTGATGGCGACCTTCACGGAGCCCGTGGCGCTCGCCTTGCCGTTGCAGTCGGCGATGGTGATGTCGGAGGTCACCGAGGAGGCGTCCGGGATGGCCGTGTCGGTGTCGTTCGTGGCCGCGGGGCACTGGCCGGGCGGGTTGCCGGGGGCGGTGCCGGTGATGTGGAGGAGCTTGTTCGGGGAGCCGGTGCCGGGGTTGGTGACGACGTCGCTGGTGGAGTTCTCGACCAGGGCGTCACGGACCTGCTGTGGGGTCGCCGTCGGGGACGAGCCGAGGTAGACCGCCGCGGCGCCGACGACGTGCGGGGTGGCCATCGAGGTGCCGCTGATGGTGTTGGTGGCCTCGTCGTTGGTGTGCCAGGACGAGGTGATGTCGCGGCCGGGGGCGAAGATGTCGAGGCAGCTGCCCAGGTTCGAGAACGACGAGCGGGCGTCGGTGCGGTCCGTGGAGCCGACGGTGATGGCTTCCGGGGTGCGGGCCGGGGAGGTGTTGCAGGCGTTGCCGCCGCTGTCGTTGCCGGCTGCGAGGCCGTAGGTGACGCCTGCGGCGATGGAGCGCTTCACGGCGTCGTCGACGGTCTGGTTGGCGCCGCCGCCGAGGGACATGTTGGCCACCGCGGGCTTGTTGGCCGGGGTGTTGGTGACCTGCTCGGTGACCCAGTCGATGCCGGCGATGACGCCCGCGAAGGTACCGGAGCCGGAGCAGTTCAGGACTCGGACGCCGACCAGCTTCACGTCCTTGGCGACGCCGTGCTTCGTGCCGCCCACGGTGCCCGCGACGTGGGTTCCGTGGCCGTTGCAGTCGGTGGCATCGTTGTCGTTGTCCACGGTGTCACGGCCGTGGACGGCGCGGCCGCCGAAGTCGGTGTGGGAGATGCGGATGCCGGTGTCGATGATGTACGCGGTGACGCCCGCGCCCCGGTTCGGGTAGGTGTAGCTGTTGTCCAGGGGAAGCGCGCGCTGGTCGATGCGGTCGAGGCCCCAGGACGGGGTCGGCGCCTGCGTGTCCGAGATGCGGACCTCGCCGTCCTGCTCGACGTAGGCGACGGCCGGATCTGCTGCCAGGAGCTTGGCCTGGGATTCGGACATCTGCGCGGAGAAACCGCGCAAAGCGGACTTGTATGAGTGCTTCACCTTCGCGCCGTACTTAGCGCTGAGGTTCTCCACACTGGCCGTGCTCACGTCCTTCAGCACGACGATGTAGTTGTCCTTGACCGCGTTGGACGCACCGAGGTTCCGAATCTCCCCCTCGGGCGCAGCGGTGGCGGAGACGGACGACAGGACGAGCGCAGTGCCCGCCACCAGCCCGATTCCAGCCGCTCGTCTGGCCCACGATTCTCCCATAGCAGCAAGCTCCCTCGTCGCAGGGTTGTGCAGTGAGAGTTTTCTTAGTGGCGCGGACTGATTACGCACAAGAAGGTCCACGAAATTGCCTTCGAATGGCGAATCCACAGATTTGACCGCGATGTGAATTAGTTGGTTCCGCTGATCTCTTTACAAAACAATTGCGCCCCGAACGACGAACTCGTTCGAGGCGAAGACGACAGAGGCAGGGAGAGACGCCGGACAAGGCACCGGACAAGGCAGCCGGGCGCGAGTTCGCGAGTTCGTGTCGGTCGTCCGGCTGCCCCTTCAGGTCAACCGCCGAAGGCGATTAGGCCCGAAGGGGCAACCGGACGACCGACTTGAGACGAACTCGCCGCCGCGCCAGCGGCCAACAAACACAGCCGCCGCGCCAGCGGCCGAAAAATCAGTCGCCTCGGCGGACTGCTCCGAGGATCTGCTGTTCGGCCGGGGTCGTGTAGAGGCGCAGGTGCGCCCACATGTCCTGGCCCATCGCGATGACCTGGTCGTCCTTGAGCTGGGTCAGCTGCTGGAACATCTGCGGGCGCAGGCGCCACATCTGGCCGGCGAGCTGCGCCTGGCCCATCGGGAGGCGCTGCAGCAGCACGAGGTCCGCGTTGTTCGCCGTCGACGAGGCCTGCGGGTGCAGGTACGGCAGCACGTACATCGTGGTCTGCCACGGGGCGCGCGGCGGGAACAGCTCCTGCGGGACGTGGCCGCCGTCGTGGATCACCAGCAGCGGCATGTCCTCCGTCGGGCGCGGGAGGTCCGCCGGGGACAGGCGGCGTAGCTGCACCAGTTGAGACGGACGGCCGTCAGGGCCCTGCCCGGCGGCGCGCACGACCGGCTGCCACGCCTGGGGGCGTCCGGTCGCGATGATGATCCACGCTCCGGTCGCCATGGCGCGCAACGCGATCTGGCGGGCCAGGTACAGGCCGCCGACGACCACCATGCGGGTCGGGGTCGGGCGCAGGACGGACACGCTCAGCGGTTCGCCCTTGGTGCCCTGGCCCAGCATCATGCCGCCGCGGTCACCACTGGGGCTGACCAGGTCGAGCATGTTCGGCGACACCAGGAACTCCGGTGCCACCGCGCCTCGGCCGCGCGAGTCGAGCAGACGGGACGAGCTCATGCCACACCTCCCAGCGGCAGCGTCGCGGCGAGGCCGGCGAGCTGCATGCCCCGCAACGGGGTCAGCGTGATGTCGAGCTTGTCGCTCAGCTTCGACAACTGGTCGTCGGCGCGGTCGAGCTCGCTCGGCGTGCGGGCGCTCACCCGCACCAGGCCGCGCAGCGAGACCTGGCCGTCCTCACGCGACGGTGAGATCGACATCGCGAGCGTCGACGAGAGAGCGCGCACACCGGTCAGCGCGTTCAGGTTGCCCTTGAGGCCCTTCGACGGCCAGCCGGTGATCGCGTAGCTCGCGTGCCCGACGCCACCCGCGGTGACGCCCTTCCACTTCTCGCGCAGCGACACGGGGTTCGTGCCGCCGACGGCGGCGGTCAGCTCGGCCGACGAGATCGCCGCGCGCAGCAGCTCGTCCGAGTCGAGCGGGCGGATCGTCACGCCGGCGGACTCCAAAGCGCTGCGGACACGTGACAACGCGCCGATCAACGCGCGGTGCGCGCCGACGACGCCGCCGCCGCGCTCCCGGATCGCCTCGCCACAGCGGCGCGGGTCGAGCCGGACCGTGATCCACGTGGTGCGCCGGGCCGCCGCGGGCAGCGGGCCGAGCACCTCCATGTACGAGCTGATGGCCGGCGAGCTCGGCGGGAGAGCCGCGCTGCCGGGGTAGCAGTGCCAGATCACGGTGATCGCGTCCAGCACGACGCCGCGGTCCTCCAGGCACGGTGTGAGCGCTCCCAGGGGCAGCGACGGCGCCGAGCCGACCGCGGAGATCAGCGGCGGGGTCGGGTCGACGAGCAGCACCGCGGTCCACACGCCGTCGTGCCACGACAGCGCGAGCGGACGGCGTTCGTGGTCGGCGCCCTTCGCGATCACCAGGTCCGGGATCGCGAGGCGCAGCAACGCGACGCGCGGGTCCTCCGGGCCGAGCACCTGCATCTCGTCGTCACCGGGCTTGGACTCCTGCGGGTCCTGGCGCTTCGCGGTGCGGGCGTGCGACCGGAAGTTGTAGCGCAGCCGGACGCCGATCCACTGGGTCAGCCAGCGACCACGCGAACGGGTGAAGGCCAGGATCAGTGCGATGAGGAGCACACCGCCGGCGATCGAGACCGAGACGACGTTCAGCGCGCCGCCGTCGGTCTGCACGCCCATGAGCGTCAGCACGAGGAGGGCGATGGCGAGACCGACCTCGATCGTGACTACGTTCGAGACGGGCAACGAGCCGAGGCTCACGCCCGCGGCTCTGCGACGGACACGCCCGACCGGACGCGGAGGCGCTGGTGCCTGCTGGCCAGGACCGCCAGGTCCCTGCGGCCGTGCCATCCCTGGGTTGGGCCGGGGCGGATGTGGAGTGGTCACGGACATCCGTTGTGGTCTCTTTCCCCTCGATGGTCGGTGGGCTTGGCGAACCGGCCCACGGAGCAACCTGCGTCCGGCTATCCTGCCGAACCGTACCGCGACTGGGAGAGCAGCGAGCCGAGAATGGCATCAACACCCACCACCAAGTCACAGGTCCAGGCCTACAAATTCGTCCTGCGACGGATGCAGTCCGCGCTCGTTCGCAGAGACGCGGTCATGCTGCACGACCCGATGCGCAACCACTCGCGCGCGACAGCGGTGGGTGTGGTCCTCGGTGTCGTCGGCCTCCTGGGCTTCCTCATCGTCGGTCTCTTCAGCCCCGCACCGCGGCTGGACGACCAGACGCAGATCGCCATCAGCAAGGAGACCGGCCAGGTCTACGTCGTCGACAGCTCGCCGCGGCGGCTGATCCCGATGACGAACCTGGCGTCGGCCCGGCTGCTCTGGTACTCGCGCAAGAACCCTGACCAGCAGCAGGGGCAGGGCGGCGGCGACGCGCCGGCGGGCATGGCGAGCGCCGGCCCGCAGGAGGCGGCCGGCGGCACCCCGAAGCTGGTGAGCGAGAAGGCTTTGGCGAGCCTGCCGCGCGGCCGGCTCACCGGTCTGCCGGACGCGCCGGACGTGCTGCCGAACCCGAGCCTGCGCATCGACGCGCAGTGGTCCGTCTGCGACACGCTCGACCTGGACGAGTTCCGCGAGAACCAGGCGGCGGAGAACCAGATCAAGACCTCCGTGATCGCGGGCGTGAGCGGCGGCAACGCCGAACTGGGCGAAGAGGCGATCCTGGTGCAGCAGCGCACCGGCGACAAGAAGGCCTACCTGATCTACAAGAAGCCGAGTGACCTGCGCGACATCTCCTCGTCGACGGTCCGCGCCGAGGTGGATCTCAAGAACGACAAGGTGATGAACGCCCTGAGGCTCAAGGGCAAGCAGCCGCGGGCGATCAGCACGGCCATGCTGACCGCGATCCCCGAGGTCGCCCCGCTGATCGCGCCGGTCATCACCGACCAGGGCAAGCAGGCGACCTACGTCACCGAGACGAGGGTGAACATCGGCGAGGTCGTCGAGGTGAACCTGACCGGCACCGCGACGTTCATGGTGGCGCTCAAGGACGGCTTCCAGGAGGTCGACCAGACGGTCGGCGACCTGCTGCGCTGGTCGTACTCGAACAACCAGAAGGCGATCCTGCTCTCGCCGAACGCGGTGTCGAACCACCGGGACCCGTCCGAGCAGCTCGACCTCGGCTCGTACCCGGACAAGATCCCCACCACGCTCGAGGCGAACCCGAACAACACCGTGGTGTGCCTGGGCTGGAAGGCCGAGAACCACACGGAGCAGAACAAGGCCGAGCACACCTCGGTCACGATCGGCTCCAAGCTGCCCGGCCCCAAGGAGATGACCCCGGTCGAGCTGAACGCGGCCGGCGCGGCCGGCGAGATCATCGACGAGTTCATGATGCTGCCGGGCAAGGCCGCCGTCGTGCGGGCGAGCCAGGGCAAGGGTGACTTCGGGACCGGTCCGGTGCAGGTCGTCACGGGCCGCGGCGTCCGCTACGGCGTCCCGGACGCCGGCACCGCGGCGGCGCTGGGTCTCGACGGGACGTTCCCGCCGGCACCGAACCAGATCCTGAGCCTGCTGCCGATGGGACCGCAGCTCAACAAGAACGAGGCGAACCGCAGCTACGACTCGATCCCGGCGCCCAAGGGCACCATCAAGGATCCGCAGGCCGTCCAGAAGTAGCGGAACCGGGCCGGGTGCATCACCGTCGAATAGGACAGGTGTGGCGGCCACTAACCGCCGCCGCGCCCTTCGCCGTTCAGACGGGTGCATCGCAGCGCCGACCCCCGCCCCTCATATCGGGCATATGGGGGGCGGGGGTCGGCGCTGCGAGGTGCCCTGCTGAGCGCCGAAAGACGTGGTGGCGATTGTGGTCGCCACACCTGGCACCCGGAGTTGTTTGGGGGATCGTTGTGGCTGGTCGCATCAGCGTCGATGCCGAGTGGTTGGAGTCCTATGCCGACCGCATCGACGGGACGACGGACGATCTGAGGCGGGTGCGGGACGCCATGAAGGTGTCCCCGCTGCGCCCGCAGTCGTTCGGCGAGATCGGCCGGACCGTTGGTACGGCCCAGGGTTACGCGCGTGCGGCCGAGCTGCTCAACTCGCAGCTCGCCCGCGCCTGCGACACGCTCGACGCGGCCGCCAGGGGCCTGCACGCCGTCGCGGAGCAGTACGGGCACGACGACGAGGAGAGCGTCCAGGCCATCAAGAAGGCCGACCGGCGGTAGGGGGAGAGCTGTGGTGGCCAAGGACGGCAGGCAGATCGCGGCCGAGGTCGGTCCCGAGCTCGACTACCTCTCGCGGGTGAGTCGCAAGCTCGGTGTCGTGGACCTCGTGCACGACTTCTTCGACCCGCTCGTGGGCGACTGGAACGACCTGCGCGAGGAAGCCGAGCGCTGGCGCAAGGCGGCGAAGGTGACCGAGGCGGTCACCAAGCACGTCGGCGCGCCGCTGGGCGGGGTCGACGCGCGGTGGGAGGGCAAGGACGCCGACGCGTTCCTCGACCACATGCGCAAGGTGGGGCTCGCGGGCGGAGACATGTCCGACGCGATGAACGCCATGGCGGACGCGCTGGAGGAGACCGCGGACGGCGTGCGCGACATCGTGCAGGACATGGCGCACGTGCTCGCCGACGCCGCCGACTCGGTGTCCGGGACGGCGGCGCTGCCCTTGGACGGCGACCAGCGCGCGGTCAAGCACATCGAGGAGCTCAAGCACCCGGTCCGCGAGCTGCACGAGTCCGCGCGGCAGGTGCTGGAGGCGTTCCTCAAGCTGTGCGACGGGATGTCCGGTGACGCCGGTGGCTTCGGTGCCGTGCGGATGGAGCACAAGTACCCCGAGCAGGACTGGACCTACGCGGCACCCGCCAAGCCGGAGACCAAGGTGCCGGAACCGGCCAAGGCCTCGGTCACGGCCGCCGCGGGCACGGGCGCCCCGTCCGGCGGGGGCGGTGGCGGTGGCGCGGTCGGTGGCGGCGTGGGCGCCGGCGGAGTCGGTTCGGTGGGTGCGCCCGCCGCGGCCGAGCAGCCGATGCAGTTCGGCGGCGCCACCGGTGTCGCTGAGCAGGTTCCGCCGGCGGAGAAGGGTGCTGCGGCTGCCCCGGCCGCCGCGGCCGCTGGTGGCCGTTCTGGAGGCGTTTCCGGCGGCGGGATGATGGGCATGGCGCCGATGATGGGTCCCATGGGCGGCCAGCAGGGTGGCGACAAGGAGCACAAGCCGAAGCAGCGGCTCACCGGCTCGATCGACGAGCTGCTCGGCAAGCCCAAGAAGGCAGCGCCGAAGACGATCGGCGAGGAGTAGAACTCCTGTCCCGCAACGACGAGCGCCCCGCCGGAGATCCGGCGGGGCGCTCGTTCTTCGAGTCCTAAGCGGTCTTCTCGCGTCTGCGGTTGATCGAGTTGCGGACGAGCAGCGTCAGCATCAGCAGCGCACCGCCGACACCGATCCCGCTCAGCGCCACGATGATCGGCGGCCAGTCCAGCCCCGGCGGCGGGGTGACCGAGGTGTTGATCTCCCTCGGCTCCTCCTCGGAGAAACCGGCCGACTCGGCGGGCAGCACCGCGGTCAGCGCGGCGACCGGGTTGATCATGCCGAAGCCGACCTTGTTGTCCTTGCCGGTCACGCCACCGGGGTGCAGGGCCGTGGCCTTGAGGCGGTCCATCACCTGACGTGCCTTGAGTTCCGGGAACCTCTCGCGCACCAGCGCTGTGATTCCCGCCACGTACGGGGACGCGAAGCTCGTGCCCTTGATGTCCTGCACGCCCTGCGCGGTGACGTTCGCGTTCGTCAGGCCCTTGCCCTTGGGGTCGACGGAGATGATCTCCTCGCCCGGTGCGGCGATGCTGACCCACGGGCCCCAGACGCTGAACGACGAGACGTCGCCGGAGCGGGCGATCGAGGCCACGGACAGCACGTCGTCGGCGAACCACGCCGGTGACGAGACCGCGTTGACGTTGGCCGGGTCCAGGTTGTTGTTCTGGGCGGGGCAACCGGTTCCCTGGTCGCTGAGGTTGCCGGCCGCCGTGACGATCACGGCGTCCTTGGTGTCCACGGCCCACCTGATCGCGGCCTGCAGCTTCTGGTCGTCCGCGCTGAAGCCCTTGGGGGCGCTGCAGTTCGTCAGCGAGATGTTGATGACCTTGGCGCCCGCGTTCGCCGCGCGCACGATGGCCTGCGCCAGGGTGGCGACCTTGCCGGCCGACGAGCGCTTCTCGTTGTTGGCGTCGCCCTTGAACTCGTAGCGGTCGCTGGTCTGGCGGATCGCGAGGATCGTCGCCTCCGGTGCGGCACCGACGAAGTCGCCCTCGGTCTTGGCCGCCGCGGCGACGCCCGCGACCTCGGTGCCGTGGCCGTCGCAGTCGTCGGTGCCGTTCTTGCCACCGCTGTTGTCGACGTACTCGCCGGCGCCCTGGACCCTGTTGCCGAAGCGCGGGTTGCTCGGGTCGACGCCGGTGTCGATGATCGCGATCTTGATGTTCTTGCCGGTCGCGAACCTGTGTGCCTGCTCCAGGTTCAGGTAGACCTGGCCCCACGGCATGTACTCGATCAGTTCGCTCTTGGTGTCGGACTCCACGCACCCCTTGGAGGTGCGTTCGTACTTCACGTCCGGAATGCCCTTGTCCTCCGGCGGCGGGGTGCCGGGCGGCAGGTCCGGCGGCACCGAGTTAGGCCGGGCCGAACTCGGTGCGGACGAGGCCGGCTGAGCGGAGGCCTGCGGAAGCGACCCCGTCAGCAGAAGCAGTCCGGCGGTCGCTGCCGCCGTGGTGCGCCTGATGCCGGTCCTCATAGCTGGATCAGACCTCGGAACACCGCGTACATGTCCATGACCGCCAGTGCCAGCGGCAGCACGGCGGCGATCAGGATCGCCTCGATGATGTCGACGGTCCGGCGCAGCGGCGGCGAGAACTTCTGGCCGGGGAAGATCACCCCGAGCACCAGTGCGAGCGCGCCCAGCACGATCAGTGTGCCGAAGACGAACGCGATGCGGTCGAACGACGTCGACGTGACCAGCCAGCCGAGCAGGATGCCGACGCTGGCGAACATGCCGGTGGACAGCAGTGCCACGGCCTGCGCGCCGTTCGCGTACGCCCGGCCCCGCATCATCAGCACGATCGCGACGACGACGCCGTAGATCGGGCCCCACACCGAGTCACCCGCGTTGCCCGCGGCGACGATGGCGGCCAGCGCCGCGACCGTGCCGGTGCCGATGATCATGCCGGTGAGGTACTCGTGCGCCACGGCGGTGCGGCGCTCGATGACCGCGTACTCCGGGAAGCCGCTGTCCTCCTTGAGGTCCTCGGCGTTCGTCGGCACGACGGGCGGCGGGATCTTGGCGAGCTGCAGCGTGAGCCGCGGCAGCATCGACAGCGCGGCGAGCGCCACGGCACCGGTCGCGGCGGCCACACCGGCCAGCGGGTGCTCGACGAACGTCGCCACGAGGAACGCGAGCGCCACCAGCGTGCCGCCGGTCGCCGCGGCGATGAACACCGTGATGCCCTGGCCGATCAGCAGGATGCCGCCCCACGCGAAGATCATCAGCAGCGCCGAGGCGAGCAGCATCTTCGGGTTGAAGCCGACACCCGGCACCGCGTGGTAGCCCGCGACGAACGCCATCGGCAGCGAACCGCACGCGGCGATCAGCACACCTGTCGACGCCGCCCCGTACGCACGCGAGATGGTCGCGCCCGCGGCCAGCGCGGCGATCGCGGCGACACCACCGGCGATCGCGGCGGCGAGCCCGCTGCCGGAACCGCCCTGCGTCACCGGGCCGGACAGGAAGAGCGCCACCGCGGCGGCGATCAGTGCGAGCGCGCCGGCGACGTGGCCGAACTTCTGCGCCGTCTCCTTCGTCCACGGCCGGAACGAGTCCGGATCGGACTCCGCGATCGCGTCGACGACGTCGTCGTACAACGGCGGCGGTGGGTTCTCGTTGCGGCGCCGCAACTGCAGCAGCTCGCCGTCGACGACGCCGAGCGAAGCCAGCGTGCGCGCCGGGTCGAGCGGGCTGTCGCCGAGCTTGGCGAGGCACCAGCCACCGTGCCGGACGCCACCGTCCGGAGTGGCCTCTCTCGCCATGTCGAGCAGCATCGGCAGGAGATCGGCCACCGCCACGTCGGCGGGCAGCGCAACGTCGATACGCGTTCGAGGTGCCACCACCGTGACACGGCTGAACACCGTCGTACCGGTCGCCACCAGGGCCCCCTAAGTCAGATCAGCGCTTACAAATCAACGGCCCGACCCTATTGGTCCACCTGGGCGGTGGCCGAGCGGCCCTAGTATGGCCGCACCGACGCCTCTTGCACGTGCGGTTCGCAGAACACGTTGGACTGGGTTTTTTTCCGACCCACCTTCGTGACGCGCGCGGATGCGCAATAGTGTCGGTTGCTACTGGTGGCGTAACAAGAGTCGAAGAGGTGCCTGTCAGTTGAGCACGCTGCAGTTCAAGCGAACGGCACGCCTTGCTGCTCCCCGGCCTCCGGGCGGTGAGGTCCACCTCGAGCCGCCACCCGAGGTCCCCCGGATCATCCCCGGCAACATCATGATGAAGGCGATGCCCGTCGTCATGATCGTCGCGTCCGTCGGCATGATGGCCATGATGTTCGTGTTCATGCCGCGGTCGCCCGCGGCCATGATCATGCCGGGCATGATGATGATCTCGACCATCGGCATGATGGCGAGCGGCATGGGCTCGGGCAAGGGTCAGAAGAACGCCGAGATGAACGAGGACCGCAAGGACTACCTGCGGTACCTCGGCCAGATGCGCGACCGCGCCCGTGAGGCCGCCGACGAGCAGCGCGCCGAGCGCGAGTGGGTGCACCCGGACCCGCAGATGCTGTGGTCGCTCGCCACCACCCGCCGCATGTGGGAGCGTCGGCAGAACGACCCGGACTTCTGCCACCTGCGCGCCGGCCGGGGTTCGCAGCGCCTCGCCACCCGCCTGGTGCCGCCGCAGACCGGTCCCGTCGAGGAGCTGGAGCCGATCGCGACGCTGGCGCTGCGCCGGTTCGTGCGCGCCCACTCGCTCGTGCCCGACCTGCCGATCTCCATCGCACTGCGCGGTTTCGCCGCGGTCGGCCTGCTCGGTGAGATCGAGGACCGCCGCGACCTCGCGCGTGCCCTCATCGCCCAGCTCGTCACGTTCCACGCCCCGGACGACCTGCTGATCGCGGTCGTCAGCGCGGGCCGCACCAAGCAGCTGTGGGAGTGGGCGAAGTGGCTGCCGCACGCGCAGCACCCCACCGACATCGACGGCATCGGCCAGCGCCGCATGATGGCGAACTCGCTCGCCGAGATCGAGGCGATGCTGGACGAGAACCTGCGCGACCGGCAGCGGTTCACCCGCAACGCCCCGCCGCCGCCCGACCAGCCGCACATCGTGATCGTCATCGACGACGGCGACATCAGCCGCGAAGAGATGATCATCCTGGAGGAGGGTCTGGTCGGCGTCACGCTGCTGGACCTGTCCGAGTGCCTGGGCAACCTGACGGCACGGCGCGGTCTGCGTCTCGTCGTCGAGAACAACCAGCTCGGAGCCCGTTCCGCGAGCGGTGTCGAGTGGTTCGGCGCGCCGGACCGCCTGTCCGTCGTGGAGGCGGAGGCGCTGGCCCGCAGGCTGTCGCCGTACCGCATGGGCGCCGCCGGTGAGGCCGGTGGCGACAGCGGCGAGGACCCGTTGGCCATGACCAACAACCCGCCGCTGCTCGAGTTCATGGGCATCCCCGGCGACCCGATCACGTTCGACGTGCAGCAGGCGTGGCGGCCGCGGCCCAAGCGCGACCGCTACCGCATCCCGTTCGGCATCGGCGAGCACGGCCAGGCTGTCGAGCTCGACATCAAGGAAGCCGCCGAGGACGGCATGGGCCCGCACGGCCTGTGCATCGGCGCGACCGGTTCCGGTAAGTCGGAGTTCCTCCGCACCCTGGTGCTCGGCCTGCTGGCCTCGCACTCGTCGACGGCGCTCAACATGATCCTCGTCGACTTCAAGGGTGGTGCGACGTTCCTCGGCCTGGACAAGGCACCGCACGTCGCCGCGACGATCACGAACCTCGCGGGCGACCTCAGCCTGGTCGACCGCATGAAGGACGCCATCGCCGGTGAGGTGTCGCGCCGCCAGGAGGAACTGGCGAAGGGCAACTACAAGAACGTCTGGGACTACGAGAAGGCCCGCGAGAACGGCGCCCAGCTCGACCCGCTGCCCGCGCTGTTCATCTGCATCGACGAGTTCTCCGAGATGCTGACGGCGAAGCCGGACTTCATCGACATCTTCCTCCAGATCGGCCGTGTCGGCCGGTCGCTGCAGATGCACATGCTCCTCGCGTCGCAGCGGCTCGAGGAGGGCAAGCTGCGTGGTCTGGACACGTTCCTCTCGTACCGGATCGGTCTGAAGACCTTCAACGCGGCCGAGTCCCGCGCCGCGATCGGTGTGCCGGACGCCTACGAGCTGCCGCCGATCCCGGGCTCGGGTTACCTGAGCGTGCAGGGCATGCCGCTGACGAGGTTCAAGGCGCTCTACGTCTCGGGCACCTACCGGCCGTCGGGCCTGCAGTCCGTCGGCGAGTCGGTGGCCGTGCGCAGCGACAAGCGCCCGCGGTTCTTCGTGCCGGACTTCATCGAGATCCCGAAGGAGCCGGAGCGGCCGATCGAGCCGGTCAAGGTCGAGGCGCCGAAGAAGGAAGACGCCAACGAGCCGACCCAGCTCGAACTGATCGTCGAGCGCCTCGTCGGCCAGGGCCCGCCCGCGCACGAGGTGTGGCTGCCGCCGCTGAACGAGCCGCCGACGATGGACACGATGCTGCCGCCGCTCGACGTGACGCCGGACCGCGGTCTCACGTCGCCGGGCTACCCGGCCAACGGCACGCTGCAGATCCCGGTCGGCGTGGTCGACAAGCCGTTCGAGCAGCGCCGCGACCTGCTGTGGGCGGACTTCTCCGGCGCCGCCGGCCACGGCGCGGTCGTCGGTGGCCCGCAGTCGGGCAAGTCGATGCTGCTCAGGACGATCATCGCGTCGACGGCGCTCACGCACACTCCGCAGGAGGCGCAGTTCTACTGCATCGACCTCGGTGGTGGCACGCTCGCCGCGATGGAGGACCTGCCGCACGTCGGTGGCTTCGCCGGCCGTCTGGACGTCGACAAGGTCCGCCGCATGGTGGCCGAGCTCCAGACGCTGATCACCGAGCGCGAGCTCCGGTGGCGCGACCAGCGCATCGACTCGATGGCCGAGTTCCGCAACCGCAGGCGCCGCGGTGAGATCAACGACGATGCCTTCGGTGACGCGTTCCTGATCGTCGACGGCTGGATGAACTTCCGCCAGGAGTTCGAGATGGTCGAGCCGCAGATCCAGGCGCTGGCCGCCCAGGGTCTGTCCTACGGCGTGCACGTGATCGTCGCCGCGAACCGGTGGGCGGAGATCCGGCCCGCGATGAAGGACCTCCTCGGCACCCGGTTCGAGCTGCGCCTCGGTGACCCGAGCGAGTCCGAGATCGACCGCAAGGTCGCGGTCAACGTGCCACCCGGCCGTCCCGGCCGCGGTCTGACCGCCGACAAGCTGCACCTCCTCACCGGTCTGCCGCGCATCGACACCTCGCAGGACCCGAGCACGGTCTCCCAGGGTGTCCAGGACCTCAGCATGAAGCTGAACCAGGCCTGGCAGGGCCCGCGGGCCCCGCAGGTCCGGATGCTGCCCGACCTGCTCGACCACGCGCAGTTCATGGCACAGGTCCAGCAACACAACCCCAACCGCGGCCACCTGGTCCCGGTCGGTGTCAACGAGGACGAGCTCGCGCCCGTCTACCTGGACTTCGACGCGGACCCGCACTTCGTGGCGCTGGCCGACGGCGAGGCCGGCAAGACGAACATCCTGCGCACGATCGTCCGCGGCATCATGCAGAGCTACACCTCGTCCGAGGCGTTGATCCTGCTCGCGGACTACCGCCGCACGATGCTCGGGTTCATCGACACCGACCACCTGCTCAGCTACGCGGTGTCGGGCACCCAGTTCACGCAGAACGTCCAGGAGGTCAGGGGGTCGCTGGCCGGCCGCATGCCCGGCCCGGACGTCACGCAGGAACAGCTCAAGAACCGGTCCTGGTGGAAGGGCCCGGAGGTGTTCGTCGTCGTCGACGACTACGACCTGGTGGCACCGCAGGGCGGCCAGAACCCGATGCAGCCGCTGGCCGAGTTCCTCCCGCAGGCGAAGGACGTCGGTCTGCACGTCGTCGTGGTCCGCCGCATGGGTGGCGCGTCCCGCGCGATGTACGACCCGATCATCGGCAAGCTGAAGGAGATCGCGGCGCCGATCTTCGTCGGTTCCGGCTCGAAGGAGGAGGGCAACATCATCGGCAACCTGAAGCCGTCGCCGCAGCCTCCCGGCCGGGGCACGCTGGTGACCCGCAAGCACGGTCAGCAGCGCATCCAGTTCGCCTGGATCCAGCCCGACTAGGGCCTGTTTGACGTCTTCGTGGGTGGTCTCGCCGTTGCGCGGGGCCACCCACGAGTCGTTTCCGGGGCAAGAAAAAGGGCCCGCAGCCGAAGCCGCGGGCCCACCACCAGACAGCAGGGGACTGTCCGGTCCCCCCATGACCGGTTTCCCTCCGGACCGACCCACTGGGGAGGGGCGGCCCGGCTGGAGTTCGCCGATCGTGACACCCCCCAGATCCTCGTTGTCACTCTCGTCGACCGGCTGATGACTACTTTGCCCGACACCACTCACACTCCGGTCACATGAAGTTCACGCCCATGCGCGTGTGCCCAGCGGCCGGCCCCGCCGCGGTGAAGAGGGAGTGACCGCGGTGGGACCGGCCACTGACAGAGTCGCTGAGAACGCTCACACATCGGTCACAGGTCGCTGCGGGACGGACCGGGTTTCCCGGCGAGGCCCGGAAACTGGTGAGCGGCGCTGGTGGCCCCCCAGGAACCTTTGCCACCAGCACCGCTGAGAAGTACTCTGCCCGACCCCGCTCACACTTCGCTCACACCGCGATCACGTACCGTTTAGGCCGGCCGTGACCTGGAGGGACCTGTGCTAGCCGAGTACCGCGTGCTGGGGCCGCTGGAGGTGTTGCTCGACGGCGAGCCGGTCGCGGTGCCGGCCGGTCGGCTGCAGACGTTGCTGGCGACGTTGTTGTTGCGTCCCAACCAGTTCGTGCCGGTCGACGAGTTGGTCGAGCGGATCTGGGACTCCGCACCGCCGACGGCCGGTCGTGCGCGCAAGACGTTGCACATGGTGGTGGCGCGGCTGAGGTCCGCACTGGCACCTGCCGACTGCGTGCGGACGCGGCCCGGCGGTTACCTCGCCGAGGTCGAGCCGGACCAGCTGGACCTGCTGCGGTTCCGCGCGCTGGCCGGTGCCGGTGACTTCGGTGCGGCGTCGGCGTTGTGGCGCGGTCCGGTGCTCGGCAACGTCGCCTCGGACTCGCTGCACCGCGACGACGTGCCGGGGCTCGAGGACGAACGGCTGGACGTGCTGGAGTCGCGTATGGAGGCCGACCTGGACCGCGGCCTCGGCCGCGAGCTCGTCGCCGAGCTGAGGTCGCTGGTCGGCGACCATCCGTTGCGGGAGTCGTTCTGGCGGTACCTGATGCTGGCCCTGTGCCGCGCGGGCCAGCAGGCCGAAGCTCTCGCCACCTACCAGCAGGTCCGCGAGAAGCTCGCGGACGAGCTCGGTGTCGATCCCGGTCCGGCGCTGCAGGAGCTGCACCGGCAGATCCTGCGCGGTGACGTGCCCGCGGGCGGGCGTCAGGTGCCGCGGCAGCTGCCCGCCGGCATCCGGAACTTCGTCGGCCGCGACGACAAGCTGCGCCTGCTCGGCCAGACGAGCGGAGTCACCGTCGTGCACGGCGTCGGCGGGGTCGGGAAGACCGCTCTGGCCCTGCACTGGGCACGTGCGGCGCGGGACCGGTTCCCGGACGGCGACCTCTACCTGGACCTGCGCGGGTTCGCCCCGGAGGCTCAACCCGTCGACCCGGCCGCCGCGGCGGAGACGTTGCTCGCAGGTCTGGGCGTGGATGCCGTCCCAGCTGACCCGGACGCGCGGTTCGCGTTGCTGCGCACCACACTCGCCGACCGGCGCCTGCTGCTGGTGCTCGACAACGCCGCCTCGCCCCGGCAGGTGCTGCCGCTGCTGCCCGGCACCTCCGGTGTGCGCGTGGTGATCACCAGTCGCAACCAGTTCCGCGCACTGGTCGCGCAGCACGACGCCACCGCGATCGGTCTGCTCCAGCTGGACGTGGCCGCGGCGCTGACCTTGCTCGCGGCCGTGCTCGGTGCCGCGCGGCTCGACGCCGAACCGGAAGCCGCGCGCGAGATCGTCGAGCGGTGCACGGGACTGCCGTTGGCGCTGCGGGTGTTCGCGGAACGGGTCGCGCGTTTCCCCGACGTGTCGCTGCGGGAGTTCGTCGCCGAGCTGGAAGAAGCCAGGCTCGACGCGCTGACGGACTTCGACGACATCGACGTGCGCGCGGTGTTCTCCTGGTCCTACAAGGCTTTGGACGCCGAGTCGGCGCGGATGTTCCGGCTGTTGTCCGTGCATCCCGGTGTGGACTTCGACGTCGGCGCGGCAGCCGCGCTCGCCGGTGTGTCCGTCGTCCGGGCCCGTCGTCTGCTGGAGCGGCTGGTCGCGGACCACCTCGTGCAGTCGCGCACTCCTGGGCGGTACGACCTGCACGACCTGCTGCGCGCGTACTCGGCTGAGCTGTGCGGTGATGACGAAGACGCGGCGCTACGGCTGACCGAGTGGTACGTCCACACGCTCGAGAACGCGACTTCCCTTGACCCGGCGCAGATCAGCATGCGCGCTGACGCCTTGACCACCGACGTGGTGCCTCAGGGCTTCGCGTCGTGGTCCGACGGGTTCAGGTGGCGCCGGCAGGAGTGGGCCAACCTCAAGGCGGTCGCGTTCGCCGCGCTCGCACGAGGCTGGGAGCGGCAGGCCATGGTGATTCCGGTCCAGTTGCTCAGCTACCTCGTCGTCGACAGCACCCACCGGCACGACGCGATCGATCTGTTCGAGGCGGTGTGCGGCTTCGGGCCGGTGGGCGAGCAGGGGCTCGTTCGCACCAAGCTGGCCGCTCTCTACGACTTTCTTGGCCGGCAGGAGGACGCACTGCGCAACTTCGAGATCGGGCTGCCGCTCGTGCGAGCGATGGGTGAGCCGGCCTTGGTCGCGGGAGTGCTGACCAACCTGTCCAGGACCTACAGCACGCTCGGGCGCCGTGAAGAAGCGGAGGCCTCGATCCGCGAGGCCCTCGCCATCGCGGTCGAGATCGACGACGTCTACCGGCAGACCATCCTGCACTGCAACCTGGCCAGTCGGTTCAACCGCGACGAGCGGTGGGCGGAGGCCCTGGCGGAGTCGGACCTCGCCGCGCCGCTGGCAGCCCGGCTCGATGACGAGTTCCTCGTCACTCGCGTGCGCGGCTACCGCGCCGCCGCGCTCGCCGGTGCGGGCAGGTACGCCGAGGCCGAGCCGGAGCTGCGTGCGGTCGTGGAGGTGATGAGGAGGATGGGCGACACCGACGGTGTGACCGAGGGTCTGGGGCTGATCGGTGACGTGCTCGTCGGCCAGGGCCGGCTCGACGAAGCCGCGGCTGCCTGGCAGGAGGCCGCTGACATCTACCGCTCACGGGGCGACGTCCGGGCGGACGCGCTGGCCGCGCGGGTCGCGGCGTTGCGCTGAACTCGTTGAGCCGACCTTCGTCATCCGTGTCGTCCAGGTCAGTCGTATCGGGTAAGCATGTGCGCGAAAGAGGGGAAGGTGCATGAGCCTGCACGTCGCGGTCGACTTCGGCACTTCGAGCACCTGCGTCGCGATCTCCGCGCACGGCCGGGAGCCGCAGGTCGTCGTGTTCGACGGCCAGCCGCTGGTGCCGTCCGCCGTGTTCGCGGCGGCCGACGGCACGGTGTTCGTCGGGCAGGAGGCCGAGCGTCAGGCCGCGGTCGACCCCGCTCGCTATGAGCCGCACCCGAAGCGCCGCGTCGACGAGGGGGAGTTGCTGCTCGGTAGCACAGTGCTGCCCGTTGTGGACGTTGTGCGCGCGGTGCTGACACGGGCCGTGGGAGAAGCACGGCGTGTCGGTGGCGGAGCGCCGGTCGATCTCCTCGTCCTCACCCACCCCGCGGACTGGGGCACGGTCCGCACCCGCGTGCTGCTCCAGGCGGCGCGCGGACTCGGCCGTGAGGTCGTGCTGGTGCCCGAACCCGTCGCCGCCGCCGTCTTCCACTCCGCGAGCCACTCCATTCCGGACGGTGCCGCGCTCGCCGTGCTCGACCTCGGTGGCGGCACGGTCGACGCGAGCGTGGTGGCGCGCGCGGGCAAGAGCTTCCGGGTGCTGTCGGCCAAGGGTGATCCGAGCTTCGGTGGCGCGGACATCGACCAGGCGTTGCTGGAGCACGTCGGCGGGCTGGTGGCGGCCAAGGACCCCGAGGCGTGGCGGCAGCTCGTCGAGGGCCGCGAGATGGCGGACCGGCGCAAGCGACGGGTGCTGCGGCAGGACGTGCGGGGCGCCAAGGAGACGTTGTCCCGGCACGCCTACACCGACGTGCCGATGCCGCCGCCGTTTCCCGACGCGCACGTGACGCGCTCGGACCTGGAGCAGCTGATCACCGCGCCGCTGAGCCGGGCGGCCGCGCTGGCCGGTGCCGCCGTGCGCGACGCCGGGCTGCAGCCCCAGCAGCTCGCCGGGGTCTTTCTCGTCGGCGGGTCCAGCCGGATCCCGCTCGTCGCGAGACTGGTGCACGACCACCTCCGGGTGGTGCCGACGAGCATCGACCAGCCGGAGACCGTCGTCGCCCGTGGTGCGCTGCGGGCGGTGAGCCTCGACCCGGAACGGACCGGGGGCATGGCCTCGCAACAGGCCCGCCAGCAGCCGCAAGGTTCATCCGGTGAGGTGACTCACAACCTGCGGGTCGGCGACGACACCACCCGCAAGATCACCCGCCGGATCCAGCCGCCGCCCCCCGGGCAGTTCCCGGTGTCGTTCCCCACTGCGTCGCCGCAGCATCCCCCGAAGAAGAGCAGGGCGCCGCTGTTCGTCGTCGTCGGTGTCGTGGCCGTGCTCGTGGCGGCCGGGATCGGCGGCTACTTCTGGCTCTCCCGCGAGGAGACGCGGCAGCCCACCCCGCCGGGCACTCAGATCGCCGTCTACGACTACAGCTTCACCCGGCCGGACGGCTGGGAGCAGACGGGCGGCGCGGCCGGCGACCGGCAGGTGCTTTTGCAACCGATCGAGCGCGGGAATTCCGATAGCAAACAACCGGAAGCGCGCATTGCTGTGCAGGAGCAAATTCTCACCTATAACAGCGACCAGGATCGTCCTCGCGCGTTGAGTGAGTTGAAGCGCACATATCAGGAACGCAAGGACAATGGCGATGGCGTCGCCGACTTCGCCGACGACGCCACATTCGCGGGGAAGTCTGTTGTTCACTATCGCGAAGCGGTCGGGTCGACCGGGGTCGAGTGGTACATCCAGTTCGCCGGCAAGGTCCAGGTGAGCGTGGGCTGCCAGGCGACCGGAGCCACGCAGGCCCAGGTCAGCGCCGCCTGCGAGCAGATCGTCCGCACGCTGGTCATCAAGTCGTAGCCGCAAGATCCAGGGAGTCGCCGATGTCCGCCACCGAGGTCCTCGCCCGGTTCCGCGCCGAGGTCGGAGCCGCCGTCACGCGCGCCCGCCGCGCCTCGGGCGAGATCGGTGAACGCAATGCCAACCTGCGGCAACGCACTCGTGACCTGGCCGCGCAGGCCCGTGAGCGCAAAGTGGAGCCCGGTGCTCAAGCCACTTCTAGCGACGTCCGGGATGCAGCAAAGGGGTTCCGCGTCGACCGCGGCCTGCCGGTCGAACAGGTGCCGGACGCCACGGAACTGACCGCGCCGCCGGTCACTGCTCCAGTTGAGACGAAACCGGCCACTCTCGGTTCCGCGGCCGTCGCCGGTCCGAGTGGTCAGCTTCCCCGTGTGAGTGACGATGACGAGGACTTTTCGCAGTCGCGAATCCTGTATTGAACCTTCTCGCGCCTGCGGTCCGTTTACTTGAGCAACTACTTGGAACCATCTCGGGACAGGATGGAACCGGCGTGGCAGGGTTCTCGTCGGAAGAGGCGTACGAACCAAGTAGTACGGCCCACGTACCAAACTAAGGGGATCTGCAATGGCTGGTGGCTTTAACGCGACTCCGCAGGAGATCGCGACCCTCTCCAGGGACGTCAACAACGCCAAGTCGGAGTTCGACGGCATCCTTCGCGGGGTCCAGTCGACCTGCGAGACGCTGAGGGGTTCGTGGGAGGGTCCCGCGGCTGTGGCGTTCAGCAAGCTGATGGAGCGCTACCGCGAGAGCCAGACCAAGCTGCAGCAGGCCCTCGAGGTCATCGGCGAGGGCCTCGCCGGCACGGCGCAGGACATGGAGGTCCGGGAAGACGAGCAGGGCGGGTCCATGACGGGCATCGCCGGCCGTCTCGGCTGACCTCTCCCGCGTTCTGGCTAGGCAAGTATCTCCATCGTCGGACTTCTTCGGTACTCAAGGGGACAAAAGCAATGATCAAGGTTACTTTCGGCGAGCTGATGAACGCCTCGTCGCAGATCAACAGCGCGTACGGCAAGATCACCGGTGAGCTGGAGGCGCTGGAGGGTCGCGTCAAGAACGTGCTCGCCGGCTACGAAGGCGAGAGCTCCGAGGCGTACAACAACGCCCAGCGCCAGTGGGACACCGCCGCCGCCGAACTGGCACAGGTGCTCTCCTCCATCGGTGTCGCCGTTCAGTCGGCCGCCGAGGCCTACCAGGAGGGTGAGCGCCGCAACGCCTCCCGCTGGGGCTGAGCCGGCCGCCAGTCGCCCTACCTTCGCGAGCCCCGGAACCACGTGGTCCGGGGCTCGCGTACGTCCGGAGAAGGTGGCTTCGGAGGGGCCGTTTTGGTCCCCGCCCCACCCATCCGGTATCTTCTTACGTTGTTGTGCGGTAGCTGGCGCCCATGTGTGCCGCGCCTGTCTCGGAACCACCGCTTGGCAAGTCCAAGATCGGTCTGGGGCAACCGCCGCAGTGACCCCAGACGCAAGTGACGACGAGGTAGATCCGTGCGCACGTACAGCCCGAAGCCCGGTGAGGTGACCCGCACCTGGCACGTGATCGACGCCCAGGACGTGGTGCTCGGCCGGCTCGCCACCCAGGCCGCGACGCTGCTGCGCGGCAAGCACAAGCCGACTTATGCGCCTCACGTTGACACTGGTGACTTCGTTGTCATCATCAACGCTGACAAGGTCGCACTGACCGGCTCGAAGCGCGACCAGGCGTTCCAGTACCGCCACTCCGGCTTCCCCGGTGGTCTGCGCAAGCAGTCCTTCGGCGAGGTCCTGGACACCCGTCCGGACCGGCTGGTGGAGAAGGCGATCAAGGGCATGCTGCCCAAGAACCGCCTGGGCCGCCAGATCGCGAACAAGCTGAAGGTCTACAGCGGGCCGAGCCACCCGCACGCGGCGCAGCAGCCGGAGACCTTCGAGATCAAGAAGATCGCCCAGTGAGCGACGAGTACACCGAGGAAGTTCCTGTGACCACCCCTGAGAACGAGACCCCTGAGGTCGAGACCCCCGAGGTCGAGGCTGAGGTTGTCGAGGCCGAGGTCGTCGAGGCTGCTCCCGAGGCCGAGGCCGCTGAGGCTGAGGTCGTCGAGGAAGAAGCCTCCGCACCGGTGGTCGTCGCTCCCTCGCTGAACGGCGCCGCGCACCTCGCGCAGACTGTCGGCCGTCGCAAGGAGGCCGTCGTCCGCGTCCGCCTCGTGCCCGGCACCGGCAAGTTCACGCTGAACGGCAAGACCCTCGAGGCCTACTTCCCGAACAAGGTGCACCAGCAGCTCATCAAGGAGCCGCTCGTCACCACGGAGAAGCCCGAGACCTTCGACGTGATCGCCAACCTGCGTGGCGGCGGCATCACCGGCCAGGCCGGTGCGCTGCGTCTCGCCATCGCGCGTGCGCTGATCGCCGTCGACTCCGAGGACCGCCCGGTGCTCAAGAAGGCCGGCTTCCTCACCCGTGACCCGAGGGTCAAGGAGCGCAAGAAGTACGGTCTGAAGAAGGCCCGCAAGGCGCCTCAGTACTCCAAGCGCTGACGGGTTCTTCGCTGGGCGAGCCGTGTCTGCTTCGTCAGACCTCGGCTCGAACCCGGTGACTGCGGGGACACCCCGCACCCCGAGGGCGTTCTTCGCTGGGCGAGCCGTGTCTGCTTCAGACCTCGGCTCGAACCCGGTGACTGCGGGGACACCCCGCACCCCGAGGGTCTTCGTCGCTGGGCGAGCCGTGTCTACTTCAGACCTCGGCTCGAACCGCGATGGATGCGGGGACACCCGTGCCCCGAGCCTCAGCTATACCTGTGGGAGCAGCAGTTCACCTCGAACTGCTGCTCCCGCAGTGTTTTCCGGGTCTTTCCCGCCGCCTCGCAGTCCTCATCGGAGGTTCCATGGCCCGCCTGTTCGGCACCGACGGAGTACGCGGTCTCGCCAACGCCGATCTCACCCCTGAGCTCGCGCTGTCCGTCGCCGCCGCGGCGGCGCGGGTGCTCGCCGAGCACGACCGCTCCCACCGCCCGGTCGCCGTCGTCGGCCGCGATCCCAGGGCGAGCAGCGAGATGCTCGACGCCGCCGTCACCGCGGGCCTCACCTCGGCCGGTGCGGACGTGCTGCGGGTCGGCGCACTGCCCACGCCCGCCGTCGCCTACCTGGTCTCCGCGCTCGGCGCCGACATCGGCGTGATGATCTCCGCGTCGCACAACGCGATGCCGGACAACGGGATCAAGCTCTTCGCCGCCGGTGGCCACAAGCTGCCCGACGCGGTCGAGGACGAGATCGAGCAGCACATGGGCAGCGGGTTCGACCGCCCGACCGGTGCCGCCATCGGCCGGGTGCGTGACGTTCCCGACGCCGAGACCCAGTACGTCGAGCACCTGCTCAAGGTCACCCCGCACCGCCTGGACGGCCTCAAGGTCGTGGTGGACTGCGCGAACGGCGCCGCGTCGGTGGCCGCTCCGGACGCCTACCGCCGCGCGGGGGCCGAGGTGATCGCGATCAACGCGAACCCGGACGGCCTCAACATCAACGACGGCTGTGGTTCCACTCACATCGACGTCGTCGCCGCCGCCGTCCGCGAGCACGGCGCCGATCTCGGTATCGCCCACGACGGCGACGCGGACCGCTGCCTCGCGGTGGACGCCAACGGCGACCCGGTCGACGGTGACCAGATCCTCGCCGTGCTCGCGATCGCCATGCGCGACGCGGGTGAGCTGTTCGAGGACACGCTCGTCGCCACCGTGATGAGCAACCTCGGCCTGCACATCGCGATGCGGGAGTCCAAAATCCGGCTGCGCACCACCGCCGTCGGCGACCGCTACGTGCTGCAGGACCTCAAGGCCGGCGGCTACTCGCTCGGCGGTGAGCAGTCCGGCCACGTCGTGCTGCCCGCGCACGCCACCACCGGCGACGGCCTGCTGACCGCGCTGCGGCTGATGGCCCGCATGGCCGAGACCGGCAAGTCGCTCGCCGACCTCGCCTCGGTGATGCGCCGCCTGCCGCAGGTCCTGATCAACGTGAAGGTGACCGACAAGGCCGCCGTCGCCAAGGCCGCGTCGGTCAGCGAGGCCGTCGCCGCCGTCGAGGCCGAGCTCGGCGACACCGGCCGCGTGCTGCTGCGCCCGTCCGGCACCGAGCAGCTCGTGCGGGTGATGGTCGAAGCCACGAGTCACGAACAGGCCGAGTCGGCAGCGCAACGCCTGGCGGGTGTGGTTTCCTCGGTGCACTGAGGACCGTTGGGGGGCTGGAGATGTCGATGTTGATGTTGCTCGTACTCCTGGTGCTGCTGGGAAGTGTGGCAACGGTCGTCATCGTCGTGGTCGCGATGTCGGGGCGTAAGCCCGCCCAGCCCCCGTACCCGCCCGGCTACCCGCAGCAGCCCCATCCCCAGCAGCCCCACCCGCAGCAGTTCGCGCCGAACCAGGGTGCCCCGCTCCCGCAACAGCCTGGTCAGCAACCACGGCCACCCGATCAGTGGTGATCGTCGGCGACCTACGCCGAATGGCTGTTTACTAAGGCAACCGACCTCGTGGAGCTCCGGTCACCGCGTGATCCGAGCTGGCACTGTATGGCGGAACCCGATGAGGCCGAATTGCGTCAGATCGGGGACCAGGGGAGGCGAAGAATGGCTGGGTTCGGCGTACAGTCCGGCGATTTGACCAAGACGGCGGGGACGTACGAGGCCGAGGGAACACAACTCGTCCAGATGAAGTCCTCGGTCGTACCAGGCGTGGGGGCCGGGCAGGTCGGGCGCAAGTTCCAGGGTGTCGCCGCGCAGTACAAGACCTTCTTCGACCAGTTCGGCACGAGCCTCGAGAAGTTCGGCAAAGAGGCGACCGGCATCGCCACGCGCCTGAAGGACGTCGCCAAGACCTACGAGTCGAACGAGGCGCAGACCTCGAGTCAGTTCAAGGGGTAACGGGCCGTGGCGGATCAGAACGAGATCAAGAAGCTCCTCGACGACCCGAACGTCACGCCGGAGACCAAGAAGGAACTCGTCCGCGCCCTCGCCGGCGCCGGCGCTCCCCAGGAAGAGGTCGAGCGCTACGGCAAGGCCAACGGGGTGGACGTCCCGGACGACCCGAGCGTGGGCGATCACGTGGTGGGCGCGGTGCTCGCGCCGTTGACGCTGGGCTTCAGCGCGTCCAACAACGTCCGCAAGGAGATCGACCACGGCGCCTTCACGATGGAGGGCGAGGAGGCCGACAAGCTCGTCAAGAAGGCGGGCGAGGAGCGCGAGCTCGGCGCCACCCAGAAGGTGCTGAACGAGCAGGGCGACGTTCCGAACAGCAACACGCTGCTCGACGCCGGCGCCCCCGGTCTGCGGTTCTTCGAGAAGTTCATCCCGGTCTACGCCAAGGCCGCGCCGGCCTGCGGTCACCAGGGCGCCGCGCCGAACCTGCAGAGCGACATCTACCGCCGCTACGACGAGGTCCGCGACATCGACTTCGCGAAGTTCCGCGAAGACGCGCACAAGCTCACCGAGAACGTCAAGAAGGCCGAGAGCCACGACAACCAGCTGGGCACCGCGTGGAACGGGCTCGGCTCGTGGGAGGGCCCGGCGGCCGAGGCCGCTCGCGGCTACCACGACAAGTTCGCCACCACCGCGAAGACGTTCATCCAGAAGTCGGGCACGGGCCCCGGTGCGATCACCGGCGGCGTGACCAACATCCAGAAGCACGTCAAGGACTTCGCGCAGCAGATCCACGACCAGTACTCGGAGAAGTGCGGCGGCCTGTCCGTCGAGGAGGCCGAGACCGCGATCCGGCACGCGAACGGCGACCTCTACGAGAACGACGGCGGCATCCTCGACTGGATCGCCGGCGTTCCCGGCCCGATCTCGGGCGCCATCATGGGTGCCATCTGCGGTGGTGGCCTGCCCGGCGCGCTCGTCGGTCTCGGCTGGGGCACCTGGGTCGGCAACACCCGCGACAACATCATCAACGAGGCCAAGCAGAAGCTGAAGGCGCTCTGCGAGGAGTTCGACACCAAGAAGAAGGCGTTCGACGGCTACTGCGAGGCCGTGCAGGCCGGCGTCCAGGCCGACTACGACGCGATGTTCAAGGGCCTCACCTCCGCGTTCGGGGGCGACCCGTTCCAGCAGGTCGGCGACCCGCCGTCGTTCACCGAGACCGGTAACGGACGCCAGAACGTCAACAACGGCGGCGGTGGCGGCGGTTCCAACGGTGGTGGCGGCGGCGGTTCCAACGGGGGCGGGGGCGGCGGTACGCCGGAGATCCCGAAGCCGGAGAACCCGCTCGACAAGGACGGCGACGGCAAGCCCGACGTCCCCGGTGACACCGACGGCGACGGCAAGCCCGACGACCTCGACGGCGACGGCAAGCCGGACCAGCCCAAGCCGGAGGAAGAGCTCGAGAGCGTCACGGTCAAGGCCGGCGACAACACGATCACGGTCACGGAGCCCGACTCGAACGGGCACGTGAAGATGACGATCGACACGCCCAAGGGCGAGCCGAAGACCTACGACCTCGACTTCAGCAAGAACCCCGAGGCCGCCAAGGCCCTGATGGGCCAGAACGGCGAGCAGGCCATCACGAACATGGCCAACACGCTCACCGGTTCGGGCACGCCCCAGGCCACGGCGGCGCCCGGTGCCACTCCGGGAAGCACGCCGGCGCCCGGCGGCGGTGCCGCGCCCGGCACCGGACCGCTGGGTTCGGAGTCGAACCCGATCCCGGTCGAGGTCGGCGCCGACGGCAAGATCCACATCGAGCAGGACGGCGTCAACTTCACCGCCGAGGTCAACGCCGAGACCGGCGAGATCAACCTGACCGCGGACAACGGCGATGGCACGCCCGACCAGATCGGCGTGAGCTTCGGCGAGGACCCCAACCCCGCCGCGCAGACCCCTGACTCCACCACCGGTGAAGGCACCGAGGGCGGTCGCGGCGGTGGGGACGGCGCACGGCTCGAAGACGGCCTGCGCCTGCCCGAGTCGGAGTTCCCGCAGCCCGTGCCGGGCGAGGGCGGCTTCACGACGATGCCGGCCGAGGGCGAGTTCCAGCCGATGCCGGCCGAGGGCGGCGTCACCACGATGCCCGCCGAGGCCGAGTTCCAGCCGATGCCCGCGCCGGCCTCCGCAACCGACCAGCAGGTGTGGAACCCGCCCGGCCAGGACGGTCCCGGTCTGGGCGAGCGGTTCCAGGAGTCGATGGGCCGCAGCTACATCGAGGACAACGGCATCATGCCGCACGTCGGCGAGCAGCGGGTCGCCGCGGAAGGCCCGCTGTACGCGCAGAGCTCGGACAGCACGACGGCTTCCGGCGTCTCGTTCACCGGTGGTGGCAGCAGCAGCGGCGAGTCCGTGCTCGGCGGCTCGAACGCGGACAGCGTGTGGAGCAGCCCGAACGGCAGCGACAGCAGCGGTGGCTCGTTCGACACGAACACCTCCGAGGCCGGCCAGCCCGGCTCCGCGAACCTGCCGTCGATGCAGGACGCCCACGGCCAGGCGCCGACCGGTGCGTCGTCCGGCGGCATGATGGGCGGCGGGATGATGGGCGGCGGCATGGCCGGTGCCGGGGCCGGTGGTCAGCAGGGCGGCGACACCGAGCGGGGAGCCAGCCAGTGGCGCACCACGGGCACGTTGTTCGACGATGACAACAACAACCCGTTGAGCGCCATGCAGACCACGCTGGGCGACGACCGAGGGGAGGCCGCCAACCCATGGCGATGATCGGGGACGTGGACCCGCGGGTCCAGGCGCTGTACGACGACAACCTCGCCCGGACCCGCCGTGCCACCACCGAGGTCTCGGCCGAGCTCAAGGCCGGCCAGGACCGCGTCGCCGCGGCCGTCGAGGCACGCGAGGAAAAGCACAAGAGCGATCTCGCCGCGGCCCGCGACAGCGCCGAGACCCTGGGCAAGCAGGGCGAGAAGGCGCAGCCGCGCAAGCCGCAGTGGGAGCGTCCGGAACGCGGCACCGGCGAGCTCGCCTTCGGCCCGGAGGACGACGACGGCGGCTACCGGCCGCCGGTGTCCGCTCCGCCGCCCCCGCCACCGGTGGCACCTCCGGTCGCTCCGCCGCCGCCACCCGCCCGCCCGCGCCGCCCGGCGCCGGTGGACGACGATGACGACCTGAGCGGCCAGACCTGGCTCAGCTGAGCCAGGCCGCGAGACAACGTCGATGGGGGGAGCTTTCCTCAGCCTCAGGTTGAGGAAAGCTCCCCCCATCAACCTCGGTACCGGGACGGGCGTGGGCGCGTCAGCGCGTGCGCAGGGCTTCCCGCTGGAAGACGAGGCTCGCGTTCTTCAGGTCGCTGTCCAGCAGGGCGTCGTACGTCCGGTCGCCGGTCAGCACCCGCAGCATGAACGCGGTCACGAACGCGCGGCCGAGTTTGTGCGATCCCCGCTCGGAGTGCCCGTCGAGCATGAGTTCGCTCCAGTGCCTGCCCTCGGTGAACCCGAGGTGCGAGGCCTTGGGCAGCAGGCGCAGTTGCACGGGGCCGCCCCACGCGGACGCGATCGCCTCGGAGTGGCCGACCGGTGGCGCGATGCGGTCCTCGCCCGCCGCGAGGTGCAGTCCGGGCACGCGGACGGAACGTGCGGCGTCCAGTGCGGACGGGCGCGTCTCCGTTGCGGCCAAAGTCACAACGGCTCGGACGCGCTCGGACTCGGACGCCGCCAGCACGGCCGCGCCACCGCCCATCGAGTGCCCGGCGAGGGCCAGCCGGGACGGGTCCACGCTGATCTCGCCGGCGCCCAGCCGCACGCCGGTGCAGATGTCCAAAGTGGTCAGCAGGTTCGCCGCCAGCACCCGTGACGACAGCAGCGGCCCGCGCTCCACGGCCGGTGCCGCGGCGACCACGCCCCACGACGCCAGGTGCCGCAAAAGCCCGTGGTAGCGGCGAACGGGCTGCATCCAGCCGTGTCCGAACGCGAGGGCGGGCAGACCGAGGCCGGACCGGGGCGTGAAGATCACGCCCGGCAGGCCCACGAGCGCGAGGTCGCCGCGCAGCACGGGGTGCGGGCCGGGCCTGCTCAGCTGCTCAAGGGCCTGTTTCGCGGTCAGCGTGATCACGCGGCGAGCCATGCCGTGAACCGTAGTCGATCCTGTCGTGCGCACCACACCCAAGATTGGTCTACACCATACGCGCTGCTGACCTGCGCAAACCGAGCACGCTCGCTCATTAGGGTTGGGGGCGTGGTCTAGCTAGTCTGTTTTCCGTGTGCGGAATCGTGGGATACGTGGGTCACCAGGCGGCGCTCGACGTCGTGCTGGACGGGCTGAGGCGGCTCGAGTACCGGGGTTACGACTCGGCAGGCGTCGCGGTCGTGACGGGCGACGACCTCGCCGTCGAACGCAAGGCAGGTCGTCTGCAGAACCTGGAGACGAGGCTCGACGAGGTGGGCCGCGACAACTTCGCGGGCACCGTCGGCATGGGCCACACGCGGTGGGCGACGCACGGTGCGCCGATCGACCGCAACTCGCACCCGCACCGCGACGCGTCCAACCGCGTCGCCGTGGTGCACAACGGCATCATCGAGAACTTCCTCGCGCTGCGCGCCGAGCTCGAAGGCCTCGGCGTCGAGATGGCGTCCGACACCGACACCGAGACGGTCGCGCACCTCGTGGCGTTCGCGTACGCGGAGGGCGACACGAAGGGCGACCTGCCCGCCAGCGTGCGCAAGATCGCGCGCAGGCTCGAGGGCGCGTTCACCCTCGTGATCACGCACGCCGACGAGCCGGACCAGGTCGTCGCCGCGCGCCGCAACTCGCCCCTGGTCGTGGGTGTCGGTGAGAACGAGTACTTCGTCGCGAGCGACGTCGCCGCGTTCATCGCGCACACCCGCGAGGCCGTCGAACTGGGCCAGGACCAGATGGTCGTGCTGACCCGCGACGGGTACGAGGTCACCGACTTCGACGGCGAGCCGGCCGAGGCCAAGCCGTTCACGGTGAACTGGGACCTCAGCGCCGCCGAGAAGGGCGGCCACGAGTACTTCATGCTCAAGGAGATCGAGGAGCAGCCGGAGGCGCTGGCGAACACGCTGCGCGGCCACTTCGCGAACGGCCGGATCGTCCTCGACGAGCAGCGCCTGTCCGACCAGGACCTGCGCGACGTCGACAAGGTCTTCGTGATCGCCTGCGGCAGCGCGTACCACTCCGGTCTCGTCGCGAAGTACGCGATCGAGCACTGGACCCGCCTGCCCGTCGAGGTCGAGCTGGCCTCCGAGTTCCGCTACCGCGACCCGGTGCTCGACCGCGACACGCTCGTCGTCGCCGTGTCGCAGTCCGGCGAGACCGCGGACACGCTGGAGGCCGTGCGCCACGCCCGTGCGCAGAAGGCCCGCGTCCTGGCCGTCTGCAACACCAACGGCGCGCAGATCCCGCGTGAGTCCGACGCCGTGCTCTACACGCACGCCGGTCCGGAGATCGGTGTCGCGTCGACGAAGGCGTTCCTCGCCCAGATCGCCGCGAACTACCTCGTCGGCCTGGCCCTGGCGCAGGCGCGCGGCACCAAGTACCCGGACGAGGTCGCCCGCGAGTTCCACGAGCTGGAGGCCATGCCCGCCGCCGTGCAGCGCGTGCTCGGCACCGTCGAGCAGGTCCGCACGCTCGGTCGCGAGCTCGCCGACTCGAAGGCGGTGCTGTTCCTCGGCCGCCACGTCGGCTACCCGGTGGCACTGGAGGGCGCGCTCAAGCTCAAGGAGCTCGCCTACATGCACGCCGAGGGCTTCGCGGCCGGCGAGCTCAAGCACGGTCCGATCGCGCTGATCGAGAAGGACCTCCCGGTGGTCGTCGTGATGCCGTCGCCGAAGGGCCGTGCCGTCCTGCACTCGAAGCTGGTGTCGAACATCAGCGAGATCCAGGCCCGTGGCGCCCGCACGATCGTGATCGCCGAGGAGGGCGACGAGACCGTGCGCCCGTTCGCCGACCACCTGATCGAGATCCCGGCCGTCCCGACGCTGCTGCAGCCGCTCATCTCGACGGTGCCGCTGCAGGTGCTCGCGGCCGAGATCGCGCGCAGCCGCGGCTACGACGTGGACAAGCCTCGCAACCTGGCGAAGTCCGTTACCGTCGAGTGAGTGAGGGGCGTCTGGCACACCGAACGGGTCAAGGCCGCTGAGGAAGAGCTCATGGCGGTGGTTCCGCCGGGCTCGCTGATGCGCAAGGCCGCGTTCGGTGTGGCCACCCACGCCCTCAGGCTGCTGCGGGGCCGCCGCCGGGTGACGTTGCTCGTGGGTGCGGGCAACAACGGCGGCGACGCCCTGTGGGCCGGGTACTTCCTGCGCCGCCGCGGGGTCGCGGTGTCCGCCGTGCTGCTGAACCCGGCGAAGGCGCACGCTGAGGGCCTCCGGGCCTTCCGCCGGGCCGGTGGCCGGATCGTCTCCGAGGTGGGCACTCCTGACCTCGTCATCGACGGCATCGTCGGCCTTTCCGCGCGCGGTCCCCTGCGTCCGGACGCGGCCGCTCTGGTCGCAGGCGTGCGGGCACCGATCCTCGCGGTGGACCTGCCGTCCGGCATCGACCCGGACACCGGCGAGATCACCGGGCCGCACGTCCAGGCCCACACCACCGTCACGTTCGGCTGCCTGAAGCCGGTGCACGCGCTGGCCGACTGCGGCGAGGTGCACCTGGTCGACATCGGACTGCGCCCGGCCGATCCCGACTTCGTGCTGCTGGACCGCTCCGACATCGCCTGGCCGGTGCCGGGCCCGTCCGACGACAAGTACACCCAGGGCGTCACGGGGGTGGCGGCCGGCAGCGCGACCTATCCGGGCGCCGCCGTGCTGTCCACCGGCGCAGCCGTGCTCGCCACCTCGGGCATGGTCCGTTACGCCGGGCCTGCCGCCGACGCCATCCGCGCGCGCTGGCCCGAGACGATCTGCACCGGCTCGATCACCGACGCGGGACGCGTCCAGGCGTGGGTCGTCGGTCCCGGCATGGGCACCGGCAGCTCCTCCGCCGAGGTCCTGCGGTTCGTGCTGGACGCGAACGTGCCGGTGATCGCCGACGCGGACGCCATCACGTTGCTGGCCCAGCACCCCGAGCTGTGGGACGCCCGCGACCCCGACTCCGCGCTGGTGCTGACCCCGCACGACCGCGAGTTCGAACGGCTGGCCGGCCCGGTGGGCCAGGACCGCGTCGCCGCGGCCAGGAAAGCCGCCCAGCGGTTCGACGCCGTGGTGCTGCTCAAGGGGCATCGCACCGTCGTGGCGGCGCCGGACGGACGGGCACTGGTCAACTCGGCCACGTCGTCGTGGCCCGCGACGGCGGGGTCCGGGGACGTGCTCTCCGGCATCATCGGCGCGCTGCTGGCGAGCGGGCTGGACCCGTTCCTGGCCGCCGGCTACGCGGCCTACCTGCACGTTCTGGCCGCTGAACTGGGCGCCGCCGGTGCGCCGGTGCCCGCGTCCGGTCTGATGGAGGCGATCCCCACTGCGATCAGGGCACTACGCCTGGCCTGAGCGCTCGCTCACACCTGATGAGCTGCGAACCCATGGCACCATGAACAGGTTATGGCCCGTTCAGAAGTTGTCGTCGACCTCGGCGCGCTGCGGCACAACGTCGCGCTGCTCGCCGCCCTTGCCCCGTCCGCGGAGACGATGGCCGTCGTCAAGGCGGACGGCTACGGCCACGGCGCGGTGGAGGTCGCCCGCGCGGCACTGGAAGCCGGTGCCACCTGGCTCGGTTCGTGCTCCACGCAGGAGGCACTGGCGCTCAGGGCGGCCGGCCTGCGGGCACCGATCCTGGCCTGGCTCGACGCCCCGGACGAGGACCTGGCCGCCGGTCTCGCGGCCGACGTCGACATGTCCGTGGCGTCGCTGTCCGACCTGCGCCGCGTCGAGCGGGCGGCACAGGAGGCCGACGCCCGCCCGCGACTGCACCTGAAGATCGACACCGGCCTGAGCCGCAACGGCTGCCAGCCCCAGGACTGGCCCGAGCTCGTGGAAGCCGCGAAGAAGCACGAGGTCGTGGCCATCTGGTCGCACCTCGCGTCCGCGGACGAGATCGGCGATCCGTCCATCGACCTGCAGGCCAAGAGGTTCGACGACGCCTACGAGGTGGCCAGGGCCCACGGGCTCGACCCGATGCGGCACATCGCGAACTCCGCCGCCCTGCTGACCAGGCCCGACCTGCACTTCGACCTCGTGCGGCCCGGCATCGCGATCTACGGGCTGAACCCGGTGCCGACCGGCCACGACCTCAGGCCGGTCATGAGCTACCGCTCGCACGTGGCGCTCACGAAACGTATCCCCGCGGGCGAGTCCGTCTCCTACGGGATGACATGGACAGCGCGGACCGACACGACGCTGGCGCTGGTGCCGGCGGGGTATGCGGACGGTGTCCCGAGGGCGCTCTCCGGCCGGATGGAGGTGCTCCTGGAGGGGAAGCGCCGCCCGGTGGTCGGTCGTGTCTGCATGGACCAGATCGTCGTGGACTGCGGCGACGACGAGATCGCGGAGGGTGCGCAGGTCGTCCTGTTCGGCGACGGCAGCCGGGGGGAGCCGACGGCGACGGAGTGGGCGGAGCTGACCGGGACGATCGACTACGAGATCGTCTGCGGGATGTACCGGCCGCGGGTGCGGAGGATCTACACGTGAAGCCGGTGTGGAAGGTCGTCGGATGGGTTGGTGGCGCGCTCGGTGCCGCCGTGGCCGGTGCCGCCGTGGCGCAGACCGCGAAGGTGTCGCACGAGCGGAAGACCGCGTCCGACAGCCTCGCCGACGAGCCGTTGGGCACGCTGCGGCCCGATCGCGAGTCGACCGTGGCGGCGGAGGACGGCGTGCCGATCTCCGTCGAGGAGGTCGACCCCGCCGACGGCGGCGAGCCGGACATCACCGTCGTGCTCGTGCACGGGTTCGCGCTGGACCGCCGGTGTTTCCACTTCCAGCGCCGCGACCTCGCCGAGCTGTTCGACCCGCGCGTCCACCAGGTGATCTACGACCAGCGCAGCCACGGCCGGTCCGGCCGGTCCACCGCCGAGGCCAGCACGATCGACCAGCTCGCACTCGACCTCGACTCGGTGATCCGCTCGGTGGCACCGGAGGGACCGCTGGTGCTCGTCGGCCACTCCATGGGCGGCATGACGATCATGGCGCTGGCCGAGAAGCAGCCGGAGCTGTTCTCCGAACGGGTGCGCGGCGTCGCGTTGATCGGCACGGCCGCCGGTGCCGTGGGTGGCGCGGGACTGCCGAAGTCCGTGCTGTCGCGGTACAACCCCGTGACGCTCGGCGTCGGCCGGCTCGCCGGTGTGCAGCCCGGTCTCGTCGAGTGGGTTCGCAAGAGCGCGAAAAGTCTTACCTGGAGCGGAATCCGGACGCTGGCGTTCGGCGACCGCAAGGTGTCTCCGTCCCTTGTGGACCTGATGGAGCAGATGATCAACGGAACGACGGTGAAGGTGCTCACCGAGTTCCTGGAGACCCTGGGCACCCACGACCGCTACAAGGCGCTCGCCGGGTTGCGGCACTGCGAGGTGCTGATCCTGAGTGGTGACGCGGACAAACTCACCCCGTTCTCGCACGCCGAGCGGATGGCCGAGGAGATGCCGCACGCCACCCTCGTCCGGGCCCCCGGTGCCGGGCACATGGTGATGATGGAGCAGGCTGATCTGGTCAACGACCACCTGGTCGCGCTCGTCGAACGCTGCGCGGCCGATCGCGGAGAGAGCCGGAAGAAGTGGTGGCGCCGAGCGTGAAGACCGTCGAACTGCCCCTGGTGACCGACACCGAGGAGTTCGGCCGCAAACTGGGTGAACTCGTGCGGGCGGGCGACCTGTTGCTGCTCGCGGGCCCGTTGGGGGCGGGGAAGACGGCGCTGGTGCGCGGGCTCGCGCGCGGCCTCGGCGTGCAGGGCCGGGTGTCCTCGCCGACGTTCGTCGTCGCCCGCGTCCACGAGCCGGCCGAGGACGGGCGAGGCGTGCGGCTGGTGCACGTCGACGCGTACCGGCTCGGGGGTCACCTGGACGAGCTGGACGACCTCGACCTGGACACGGACCTGGTCGACGCCGTGGTCGCCGTCGAATGGGGCGAGGGCGTCGCGGAACGCCTCAGCGAGGACCATCTGCTGATCCGCCTCGAACGCGGAGCCGACGACGTTCGCACGGCCCAGTTGATCCCGCACGGCGAGTGGGCTGCTCGTACCCTGCCGGTGTGACCCCGGGTCGGCGTCGTGAAGTCCATTAAGGACGATGCGCGGCGAGCCGATGAGACTTCCATGATCGAGAAGGCGCTCTTCGCGGCCGTCGGTGGTGCCCTGCTCGCCGTGGCCGCGTTCTCTTCCGCCGACGGCATCCAGGTCGCCGACCACCTCTGCGCCGCGCCGTGGCAGTGGAACGGTCCGCTGTCGTTGCTGCACGAGAGCTACGTGCCCGGCTACGCCGTGTGTGACGGCGACCGTGCCGGTGGTGGGTCGGACATCAGCGTGCTGGACGCCGCGTGCGCCGCGCCGTGGCAGTGGAACGGCCCGCTGGAGATCTACACGGCCGACCACTCGGCGTCCTGCGACCACTCGGTCGAGTGAACCTGGATCCAGGGCCGGGCGCGTGCCGGACGGACGCCTCGGAAGTGTGGGTCCGGACACGTACTACCCTGGACAATCGTGCTAGTGCTCGCCGTCGACACGGCCACCCCCGCAGTCACCGCCGGTGTGGTCGAACTCGCGCCCGACTCCCCGCCGCGCCTGCTCGCGAAGCGGGTGACGCTCAACGCCAAGGCGCACGGCGAGCTGCTCACCCCGCACATCAGCGCCTCGCTCGAAGAGGCCGGCAAGACCTTCGCCGACCTCGACGCGATCGTCGTCGGCGCGGGTCCCGGGCCGTTCACGGGCCTGCGGGTCGGCCTCGCGACCGCCGCCGCGCTCGGCCAGGCGCTCAACCGCCCGGTCTACCCGGTCGCCACCACCGACGCCATCGCCAGGGACGCCGCCAGCGGCCACCCGCTGCTCGTCGCGACCGACGCGCGGCGCAAGGAGGTCTACTGGGCCGCCTACGACGCCGCCGGCCGCCGCACCGACGGCCCGCACGTCGAGCGCCCGCAGGACCTCGCCGAGAAGCTGCCGGCCATGGGCGTGCGCCAGGCCACCGGTGAGGGCGCCGAGATCTACCGGGAGATCCTCGGTCTCGAGCTCCTGAGCGCGAAGCACCCGAGCCCGGAGGGCCTGGTCGCCGCCGCGGCCGCCGAGGTGCTCGCCAAGGCCCGCCCGGCCGCGCTCACCCCGCTCTACCTGCGCCGCCCGGACGCCGTGGAGCCCACCGGGCGCAAGCGGGTGACCAGGGCATGACCACCGGCACCGTCGCGCTCGCGCCGCTGCGGCACGCCGACGTGCCGAGGTGCCACGAGATCGAGCTGGCCTTGTTCCCCGGCGACGACCCGTGGAGCGAGAACGCGTTCCGCAGCGAGCTCGACAACGGCAACTACTACATCGGCGCGTACGTGGACGACGAGCTCATCGGGTACGCCGGGCTCGCCGCCTCGGAGTACGAGGCCAGCGTGCACACGATCGCCGTCATCATGCACTGGCAGGGCAGGGGCGTCGGCAAGATGCTGCTGGGGGACCTGCTGGCCCGCGTCGACGAGATCAACGTGCCGGTCTACCTCGAGGTCCGCACGGACAACGAGCCCGCTATCGCTCTCTACCTGGCGCACGGCTTCGAGCACCTCGGCCTGCGCCGCCGCTACTACCAGCCGTCGGGTGCCGACGCGTACACGATGGGAAGGCCTGCTCAACGTGTCTGACCGTTTGATTCTCGGCATCGAGAGCTCGTGCGACGAGACGGGCTTCGGCATCGTCCGGCTCGGTCCGGACGGCTCCCTCGAACTGCTCGCCGACGAGGTCGCCTCCAGCGTCGAGGAGCACGCCCGCTTCGGCGGCGTCGTGCCGGAGGTCGCCTCGCGCGCCCACCTCGAAGCGCTGGTCCCGACCCTGCGCCGGGCCCTCGACACCGCGAAGGTCGAGCTGTCCCAGATCCACTCCATCGCCGTCACCGCCGGGCCGGGTCTCGCCGGCGCGCTGCTGGTCGGCGTGTCCGCCGCGAAGGCGTACGCGGCCGCGCTCGGCAAGCCGCTCTACGGCGTGAACCACCTGGCGGGCCACGTCGCCGCGGACACGTTGCAGCACGGCCCGTTGCCGCGACGCTGCCTCGCGCTGCTGGTTTCCGGCGGTCACTCGCAGCTGCTGCTCGTCGAGGGCGGCCTGGCGAACTCGATCACCGAGATCGGGTCCACCGTGGACGACGCGGCCGGCGAGGCGTACGACAAGGTCGCCCGGCTGCTCGACCTGCCGTACCCCGGCGGCCCGCCCATCGACAAGCTCGCCAAGCAGGGCAACGGGTGCGCGATCGCGTTCCCGCGCGGCCTGACGGGTCCGCGCGACGCGAAGTACGACTTCTCGTTCTCCGGCCTGAAGACCTCGGTCGCCCGCTGGGTCGAGCGCGCCGAACGGGCCGGCGAGGAGATCCCGCTGGCCGACGTCGCCGCGTCGTTCCAGGAGGCCGTAGCGGACGTGCTGACCGCCAAGGCGATCCGTGCCGCGAAGGACCTGGACGTCGGCACGCTGGTGATCTCCGGCGGCGTCGCGGCGAACTCGCGCCTGAGCGGTCTCGCCGCCGAGCGCTGCGCCGAGGCGGGCATCGAACTGCGCGTGCCGAGGCCACGGCTGTGCACCGACAACGGCGCGATGATCGCGGCGCTCGGTGCCCACCTGGTGGCGGCGGGCGCGAAGCCGTCGCCGATGGACATCTCGACCACGCCGGGCCTCCCGGTCAGCACGGTCCAGATCCTCTAGATCCGGTTGAGCCCGGGGTTCCGGTCTTCGACGACGAAGCTCGCCTTCGTGGTCACCTGAGCTCCGGGCTTCGTCACGTAGTCCAGGCCGCGGAAGTCCGTGCGCAGCTCATCGGGCGTGAACCTGGTGAGCGTGTAACCGCGCCGATTGTTGAAGTACTTCACGTGCGGGTTCTCGCGCAGCCACGACGGTGTCTCGGCGTACTCCTCCGACCCGTCACCACCGGCCGTGATCGACGTGGTCACCAGTTCGGTCGCGAGGGTCTTCGACGACGGGTCGTTCCACCGTTGCTTGACCTCCGCGCCCCACGCCGCGTGCACGTCCCCGGTCAGCACGACCGGGTTCCGCACGTCGGCGAACCGCGCCACCACCCGGTCGCGGTCGGCGACGTAGCCGTCCCAGGCGTCGAGCAGGAACTTGTCGACCTCGCCGGGGATGTAGTCGTACTGCGAGAAGAAGACCTGCTGCCCGAGCACGTCCCATCGGGCCTTCGAGCCGCGGAAGCCGTCGAACAGCCACTCCTCCTGCGCGGCGCCGAGCATCGTGCGTTCGGGAGCGAGCCGGTCCGGGCAGAGCTGCAGGCCGTCGCCGCAGGCCTGGTCGGTCCGGTACTGGCGGGTGTCGAGCAGGTGGAACGTGGCCAGCGAACCCCACCCGATCCGCCGGTACAGCCTTGGTGACCTGCGCAGTGGCATGTTCTCGTAGAACGCCTGGATCGCCGCGGCCCGGCGGGCGGGGAAGTCCGGCTGCGGCTGGTCGGGCAGCAGGCCCGCCCAGTTGTTGTCGATCTCGTGGTCGTCCCAGACCACCGCCCACGGCGCCACGGCGTGCGCGGCCTGCAGGTCGGGGTCGGTCTTGTACTGCGCCTGCCGCCGCCGGTAGTCCCCGAGCGCCACGGTGGTCGGGCCCTCGACGTGGCGGACGTTGCCGCTCGGCGCGACGTGGATCCCGCTCTCGTACTCGTAGGTGTAGTCGCCGAGGTGCAGCACCAGGTCGGGCTCGTCCTCCGCGAGCCTGCGATAGGCCGTGAAGTAACCGTGCTCGTACTGCGCGCACGACGCGAAGGCCATCGTGAGCGGCACCTGCAACACGCCCGGAGGAGGCGCTGTGCGCGTGCGACCCGTCCGAGAGAGGTGGTTGAGGGCCCTGAAACGGTAGAAGTACTCGCGGCCCGGCTCCAGCCCGACGAGCTCCACGTGGACGCTGTGGCCCTCCTCGGGTCGAGCCGTGGTGGAGCCGCGCCGCACGATCCGGGTGAACCGCTCGTCGTCGGCGACCTGCCACTCGACCTCGACCGGACGCGCCGGCATGCCTCCCCGGCCGTCCTCGGCGAGCGGCCGCACGGCCAGCCGCGTCCACAACACCACTCCGTCGGGTGCCGGGTCCCCCGAGGCCACACCGAGTGTGAAAGGGTCGCCCGGACGGGCCGACGCCGCGGCCGTGAACGCTGTGACTCCGGCCACGCCCGCGAGCAGCAGCGTTCGGCGCGTCAACGAGGACATGCCCTGAATACGGCTCCGGACGGGTGAGCGGTTCGGCCCCCCTCGTTGAAGCGTTGGCACTCTCATGGGTAGAGTGCCAACTGCACGGCACCAGCACCGCCCCGACCCCCGCGACGGCGGGGTGGCAGGAGCCGTTAATTCGAACCTGCCAACGACCCGTGGAGGTCATCCCGGTGAGCGTGAACATCAAGCCGCTCGAGGACAAGATCGTCGTTCAGGCCTCTGAGGCCGAGACGACCACTGCCTCCGGCCTCGTGATCCCGGACACCGCGAAGGAGAAGCCCCAGGAGGGCAAGGTCCTCGCGGTGGGCCCCGGCCGCATCGACGACAAGGGCAACCGCGTCCCGCTGGACGTGGCTGTCGGCGACGTCGTCATCTACTCGAAGTACGGCGGCACCGAGGTCAAGTACAACGGCGAGGAGTACCTCATCCTCTCCGCTCGCGACGTGCTGGCCGTCGTCAACTAACGACTGCGGCTGTCATGCCTGACGCCCCGGCGCCCCATCCGGGGCTTCCGGGGCGTTTCGCTACTCAGAGAGGCTTTCAGTAATGCCCAAGCAGATCAGCTTCGACGAGGACGCTCGTCGGGCGCTTGAGCGCGGCGTGAACAAGCTCGCGGACACGGTCAAGGTCACCCTTGGCCCGCGCGGGCGCCACGTCGTGCTCGACAAGAAGTTCGGTGGCCCGACGGTCACCAACGACGGTGTCACCATCGCTCGCGAGATCGAGCTGGACGACCCGTTCGAGAACCTCGGCGCTCAGCTCGCCAAGTCGGTCGCCACCAAGACCAACGACGTCGCGGGTGACGGCACCACCACCGCCACCGTGCTGGCGCAGGCGCTGGTCAAGGAAGGCCTGCGCAACATCGCCGCGGGTGCGAACCCGACCGCGCTCGGCCGTGGCATCCAGGCCGCCTCCGACGCCGTCGTGGACGCGCTCAAGGCCAAGGCCACCCCGGTCAAGGGCCGCGAGAACATCGCGCAGGTCGGCACGGTCTCGTCGCGTGACGAGTCCATCGGCGCCCTGCTCGGCGAGGCCATCGAGCGCGTCGGCGAGGACGGTGTCATCACCGTCGAGGAGTCGTCGACCCTCGCGACCGAGCTCGTGATCACCGAGGGCGTGCAGTTCGACAAGGGCTACGTGTCGACGCACTTCTCGACCGACCTCGAGGCGCAGGAGGCCGTCTACGAAGACGTCCGCATCCTGCTGCACCGCGAGAAGATCTCGGCGCTGGCCGACGTCCTCCCGATCCTCGAGAAGGTCGCGGAGTCCGGCAAGCCGCTGCTGATCATCGCCGAGGACGTCGAGGGCGAGGCCCTGTCCACGCTGGTGGTCAACGCCGTCCGCAAGACCCTGAAGGTCGTCGCCGTGAAGGCGCCGTTCTTCGGCGACCGCCGCAAGGCGTTCCTGGACGACCTCGCGGTCGTCACCGGTGGCGAGGTGATCTCCTCGGAGATCGGCCTGAAGCTGTCCGAGACCACGCTCGAGCAGCTGGGTTCCGCCCGCCGCGTCGTCGTGACCAAGGACGACACCACGATCGTGGACGGCGGCGGCACCAAGGCCGACATCGCCGGCCGCGCGGAGCAGCTGCGCCGCGAGATCGAGGCCACGGACTCCGACTGGGACCGCGAGAAGCTCCAGGAGCGCCTCGCGAAGCTCTCCGGCGGCATCGCCGTGATCAAGGTCGGCGCCGCCACCGAGACCGAGCTCAAGGAGCGCAAGCACCGCATCGAGGACGCGGTCGCCGCTACCAAGGCCGCGGTCGAGGAGGGCATCGTCCCCGGCGGTGGCTCCGCTCTCGTGCACGGCGCCAAGGTGCTCGACGGCGGCCTCGGCCTGTCCGGTGACGAGGCCACGGGTGTCGCGCTCGTCGCGAAGGCCCTGTCCGCGCCGCTGTTCTGGATCGCCGCGAACGCGGGCCTCGAAGGCGCCGTCGTGGTGAACAAGGTCCGCGAGGGCGAGTGGGGCTTCGGCATCAACGCCGCCAAGCTGGAGTTCGGTGACCTGCTCGAGCAGGGCATCATCGACCCGGTGAAGGTCACGCGGTCCGCCGTGGCGAACGCCGCCTCGATCGCGCGCATGGTGCTCACGACCGAGAGCGCCATCGTCGAGAAGAAGGCCGAAGAGCCCGCTTCTGCCGGTGGCCACGGCCACGGGCATGGCCACGGCCACTGAAATTTCTGCCGCTGCTCCGCAGACGGCGGCGAGTTCGCCGGGAAGCCGGTCGTCCGGCCGACTCGCTCACGCCGAAATGGGCTTCGCCGATTTCGGCGTGAGCGGGTGACCGGACGACCGGCGCGAACTCGCGAAGCTCGGCCGCGCGCAGACGTCCAGCCCGCGGCTCGTGAGAACGAACGAAACGGGCGGCACCTCCGGGTGCCGCCCGTTTGTTTTTAAACGATCGCCAATTGGCGCTTTCTCGCCTTGATGATGCTGTCGCGCTCGGATTCCGAGAGCCCGCCCCAGATTCCGTACGGTTCCTGCACCGCCAGCGCGTGTTTGCGGCACAACTCCAGCACCGGGCAGGCGAGGCAGACAGCCTTGGCGCGAGCCTCCCGCCGTGCTCTCGCCGGACCCCGTTCGCCGTCGGGGTGGAAGAAGAACGCACTGTCCATGCCCCGGCACGAACCGCGCATCTGCCAGTCCCACAGATCTGCGTTGGGACCGGGGAGCCTTCGGGTGTCCGCCATCGAGACCGCCTCCGTGACGACTGCTCCATTCGGCTTAACGATGATCCACCGTAGAACCGCGTCAAAACTTGTTCAAGAGGCTGAAGACCCAAATCAACTGATGGGTGACGGCACGCGTGTTCGATCACTCACCGCCCGGAGTTGCCGCCCGGATGAGGTGAACGGAACATGGCTCCCGTGATGACACCGCCGGAGCACAGATCTGCCGGTGGTCACACGAGTGAGCCCCTTCTCTCAGTGGCCGCGGTGGCCAGGCGACTCGGCGTGGCTCCCGCCACCCTCCGCACCTGGGACCGCCGCTACGGACTCGGTCCGAGCGGCCACACCGTGGGGCGGCACCGGAAATACGGGCCACTGGATGTCGCCCGGCTCGAATTGATGCAGCGCGCTCTTCTTCGTGGCGCGTCATCGGCGGAGGCGGCCCGTTTCGCGCTGGACTCGAAATCGTCGATGACCCACGGCGAGGTGCCTGTCGCCCCATCGGGTGGTGGTGGACGGGGCCTGAAAATGCCTGGAGCGTCTCAACTGGCGCGTGGGCTCGGCCGGGCGGCGGTCGCCATGGACTCGATCACCGTGCAGGGGATGCTCGCCGACTCGCTGGCGTCCGACGGGGTGATCGCCACGTGGAACGAGGTGGTGCGCCCGGTGATGACGGCCGTCGCCGCGCGGTGGCAGCTGACCGGGACCGGTGTCGAGGTGGAGCACCTGTTGAACGAGTGCGTGCTCGCCGCGTTCGTGCGCGCGACACCGCTCGTCACTCTCGGGCGCAACCATCGGCCGGTGCTGCTGGCGTGCATGCCGGAGGAGCGGCACACCCTTCCCCTCTATCCGCTGGCCGCCGAGTTGGCGCATCGCGGCATCGTCGTCCGGCAGTTGGGCGCGGCGTTGCCGATGGCCGCGCTGGCCGCCGCCGTGCGCCGCACCGCTCCCTCGGCGGTGGTGCTGTGGGCGCAGCTGCCCCGGTACGCCGATCCCGGCGTGATCTCCGCGCTGCCGCGCACCCGCCAGCAGGTGCGGGTGTTCGTCGGCGGGCCGGGGTGGCGGCGCGGGGTGGTCACCGCGCCGGCCGAGCGGGTGGAGGACCTCGCCGCCGCCGTGGCCGCCGTCGAGTCCGCCGTCACCTGACAGACTCCTGCCTCGTGTTCGAAGAGGAACTGCGCCGGGCCGCGTTCGGTGACTCGCCCGGCCGCGACGTCTGGGCCGCGGTGTCCGCTTCGAGCGCTCGGGCCCGGTGGCTCGCGGCCGTGGTGCTCGGCGGGCAGGGGCATTACGCGGCGGCGGCCACGGTGCTGGACACGCTCCGGCACGATCCCGACCCGGTGATCGCTTCGCTGTCCCTCTCCACGCGTGCCTCGCACCACCGTCAGTTGGGAGCGCACGCGCTGGCGCGCGCACTCGACGGTGCGGCGCTCGCGCGCGTTCAGGCCGTGGGTGAGGACGACCCCGACGGGATCGACGCGTCGGGTGCCCGGACGGACGCCCTGTTGGGTCTCGCCGCCGATTCGCTCGGTGCGCAACGCCTCGGTGAGGCCCGCAGGTTGCTCGCACGAGTTGAGACGCGCTCGTGGCGGAGCGAGGTCCGGCGGGGGTGGGTCACCGCGGAGATCGAGCTCGCCTCCGGCAGGGCGGAGGCGGCGGTGGCTCCCGCCGAGGCGGCGTATGGCATGGCGACGAGGAAAAAGGCGCTGCGGTACGAGCTCAAGTCGGCACTGGTGCTGGGCACCTCGTTGGCCGTGTGGGGGACACCCGACGGCCTGATGCGAGGCGTTGAACTAGTCGAGTGTGAGCTAAATCACAGTGCCGAGAAGGGCCTTCATCCGTTGATCTGGCCGAGCGCTCTCGTCCTGGCGGGCCATGCCCCCACGGTGGGCGCAACCGCCATCGACCGGGCGACGGAGGCTCTGAGCTGCGTGTTACGCAGAGCTGATCCCGCCAGCCGACAGGTCGCCCTTGATTCCCCATGGGTGCCGAGTGGGCTGCTCCGTTCCGGGGAACCCCCGAACGCAGACCCTCAGACGAACTTCTTGACGGATTAAGCACCGGATCGTGTCAAGGTCGGGCCTCCAGCGTCCGATAGGGGAGATGGAACGTCACTCGGCTGCAGGAAAGGAGTCCCCGTGACCACGGTCCTTATTTGCGACGACCGGCGCAGTGTGCGGGAGGGTCTCACCCGCGTGATGTCGGCTGTCCCCGGGGTTAGCCGCATCGACTGCGTAGCGCACGGTGACGAGTTGTTGGCTCGCTTTTCAAGGCAGCCGGTCGACGTCGTCCTGGTGGGAACCCAGCGCGCCGTACCGACCGGGGTTGAAGCAACCCGTCGGCTCGTCTCCGCGAATCCGCAGGCAAACGTCATCGTCTTCGGAGCACCCGACGACGCCGGGAGCATCGCCGCGGCGATCGCCGGCGGTGCACGCGGCTACCTGAGGTGGGACGCCTCGCGTCCCGAGCTTGTGGCAGCCCTCGCGCACACGCTCGCCAGCACCTCGGTACCGGCGCCTCGTCAGCCCTCCGACCCCGGCGTGCAGCTCACGGAGCGTGAGCTCCAGGTGCTGCGCGGCATGAGCCAGGGCAAGAGCAACGGCCAGATCGGCCGCGAGCTCTACCTGTCGGAGGACACGGTGAAGACGCACGCGCGTCGTCTCTTCCGTAAGCTCGGTGTTCGCGACCGCGCCCAGGCGGTAGCCCACGGCTTCCGGCGAGGCCTCGTCCAGTAAGTCGCTCTCGCCGCACCGGCCCCGCGTCCTCATATGTCGCATGTGGGGAAGCGGGGCCGGTGGCATGAGGCGGCTCGCCCGTGCGACCGGTGGTTCTCCGGGTCGCGTGTTTGGTCCAGCCCGGTGACAATGTCGCCGGGCTGCACCCGTTCGGGCGTGTCGGCTGGTCACGCGGGGTGTCCATACCCCACCGATGAACACGGGCCTGAAGACCGGTACGGTGAGGCCTGCTGCAACGAGTCGCTGAGCGTGACTCGCGCTGTTCCATGTCGGTACGCCAACAAGTAACACCAGGGCTGTTGTCTGCGATGACCAACTTGGGGGACGGACTGGACGCCGAAGTGGGCGCGGCCGTCGACGGCGACCGCCAGGCGATCGAACGCCTGCTGGCCTCCATTCGTCCTCTGGTAGTGCGGTACTGCCGCGCCCGAGTTGGCAGGCAGGAGCGAAGCTTCGCTTCGGCGGACGATGTGGCCCAGGAGGTGTGTCTCGCGGTGCTCACGGCATTGCCCAGCTACCGCGATCAGGGTCGGCCCTTCCTCGCGTTCGTCTACGGGATCGCGGCGCACAAGGTTGCCGACGCACATCGGTCTGCCGCCAGGAACCGCTCCGAGCCCGTTCCCGAAGTTCCCGACGCGCCGGAGACCGAAGCTGGTCCGGAGCAGCGGGCGATGCAGGGCGAACTCTCCGGCCGGATGGCGGTCCTGCTGCGTGTCCTGCCGGAGAAGCAGCGGGAGATCCTGCTGTTGAGGGTGGTGGTCGGACTTTCCGCCGAGGAAACTGCCGAGGCGGTCGGTTCGACGCCGGGTGCGGTCCGCGTGGCGCAACACCGCGCACTTGCCCGGCTCCGCAAGTCGCTGGCAGCGGAGGAGGTGGTCTGAGTGGCCGACGAACACGGAAAGGACGACGAGGAAGTGCGCGGAAAGGACGATAGAACCCCGCACGAACCCGTCGCCGACGATCTTTCGGCTGTACAGGCCGATGACAGGCTGCTGGACGCGCTGGGGTCCGCGACACCGGGTGCGGCCGGCTCCTTGGTCGACGACGAGCTGAACGCGTTGCTGCTCGCATGGCGCAACGAGGTGGAGACGGCGCCCTTCGGCGAACTCGTCGACACCGACACCGCCATCGCCACGATCCAGGCCGCCCGCCCGCAGCCGGTGAGCAGGCAGCGTTTCCTGATCCCGCTGGCGACCGCCGCCGCGGTCCTGGCGATCGCCTTCACCGGCATGAGCCTCGTGGCCCGCGACGCCCAGCCGGGTGATGCTCTCTGGGGCCTGACGCAGGTGCTCTACTCCGAGCACGCGAAGTCGATCGAGGCAGCGGCCATCATCAACACCGACCTGGACGCGGCCCGCCTGGCGCTGCGCGAGGGCAAGGTCAACGAGGCCCGCGAGAAGCTCGACAAGGTCGAGGCCAGCCTCGGCTCGGTGTCGACCGCGGACGGCAAGGCGCAGCTCGAGGAGAAGCACAAGGAGCTCGAGAAGGAGCTCGACACGAACACCTCGGTGACGTCGCCGCCCTCGACGACCACGTCGGCGCCGAAGCCGACCCCGTCGTCGAAGCCCCCGACGTCGTCCTCGGTGCCGACCTCCCAGCCCACCACGACCCAGCCGTCGCCGTCGAGCACCTCGGAGACTCCGCCGCCGCCCACCTCGAACGGCGCGGAGAACCCGCCGCCGCCGCCCGTCGAGCCGGGCTCGCAGACGCCGGGGTCCACCGGGGTCAACGGTGAGAGCGCCGGGGAGACCGGGTCGAACTGAGGCCGGGCTCCAACTGAGACGCAGTGTGAACGGCCCCTGAACCTTCGAGGTCAGGGGCCGTTCACATGCTCGGGTGTTCACACGTCAGGTGGAATGTGACCGGCCTGGACGCTCCCGAGGTTGTTTTCCTCGCGACTCGAGGTCTGGCCCACGGTCAGCGGGCCGATTCGGTGGCCGTGACGCCGTCCGCGTAGCCGCGGCAGTACTCCCAGCTCACATAGGCACCCGGATCCGGGTCGAAGGCGGGCTCGTGGGGACGCATCCGGCCGTCGGCGAGGAGCTGTTCGAGTGAGGCTCGCAACAGTGCCCAGTCGTGGTAGTGCGGTTCCTCGCACTCGCCGCAGTCCACGACGATGCCTCTGACACCGCGGTGTTCCAGGAGGGCCTGGTAGACGGCGAGGTCGCTCAGGTCGCTGACCAGCTCCGTCCGTTCGTCGTCGTCCATCGGGGGATGGTCGTGGTCGGGCTCGCCCAGGGAGCGCGCGGGGTCCTCTGGGTCGCCTTCGAAGGGGTCTGGTGGCAACGCGTCGTGCGGCACGACCCCGCACGGTACCCGCCGTACCCCTGTGGGCGTCCAGATACCATGGGCATCACCGCCTCCGCCTGCGGAAACTGGACACGCAGGTCCCCAAAAGGGCAGGCAGAGCGCAGACCGCACCACGGAAGGCATGTCACCCGCTATGACCAGCGAGCTCAACACGGCGCTCCCGGCCGAAGTCCCGCAGAAGTTCGCCATGCTGGGGCTGACCTTCGACGACGTGCTCCTGCTGCCTGCCGAGTCGGACGTCGTGCCCAGCGGCGTCGACACGAGCACCAGGATCTCGCGCAACATCACGCTCAAGATTCCGCTGGCCAGCGCCGCGATGGACACGGTCACCGAGGGCCGGATGGCGATCTCGATGGCGCGTCAGGGCGGCATCGGCGTGCTGCACCGCAACCTGAGCATCGAGGACCAGGCCAGGCAGGCCGAGACCGTGAAGCGGTCCGAGGCCGGCATGGTCACCGACCCGGTCACCTGCTCGCCCGACGCCACGCTGGCCGAGGTCGACGCGCTGTGCGCCCGGTACCGCATCTCCGGTGTGCCGGTGACCGACGCGAACAACAAGCTGGTGGGCATCATCACGAACCGCGACATGCGGTTCGAGCTCGACCACAGCAAGCGTGTGAGCGAGGTCATGACCAACGGCCCGCTGGTCACCGCGCAGGTCGGCGTGTCGGCCGAGGCCGCGCTGGGGCTGCTGCGCCGCCACAAGGTCGAGAAGCTGCCGATCGTCGACGGTGACGGCAAGCTCAAGGGTCTGATCACGGTCAAGGACTTCGTGAAGACCGAGCAGTACCCGAACGCCACCAAGGACCCGGACGGCCGCCTGCTGTGCGCCGCCGCCGTGGGTGTGGGCGAGGACTCGTTCGTGCGCGCGATGACGCTGGCCGAGGCGGGTGTCGACGTGCTGATGGTCGACACGGCGCACGGGCACTCGCGCGGCGTGCTGGAGATGGTCGCCCGCATCAAGAAGGAGCTCGGCGACTCGGCGGACGTCGTCGGCGGCAACGTCGCGACGCGGGCCGGTGCCCAGGCGCTCGTGGACGCGGGTGCGGACGGCGTGAAGGTCGGTGTCGGTCCCGGCTCGATCTGCACCACCCGTGTCGTCGCCGGTGTCGGTGTGCCGCAGATCTCCGCGATCTACGAGGCCTCGCTCGCCTGCACGCCCGCCGGTGTGCCGGTGATCGGTGACGGCGGCATCCAGTACTCCGGCGACATCGCCAAGGCCATCGCGGCCGGCGCGTCCGCCGTGATGCTCGGTTCGTTGCTCGCGGGCACCCAGGAGGCGCCCGGCGACCTGATCCTGGTCAACGGCAAGCAGTTCAAGACCTACCGCGGCATGGGCTCGCTGGCCGCGATGCAGTCCCGTGGCGAGAACAAGTCGTTCTCGAAGGACCGCTACTTCCAGGACGACGTGCTCAACGAGGACAAGCTCGTCCCCGAGGGCATCGAGGGCCGCACGCCGTTCCGCGGCCCGTTGTCGCAGGTCGTGCACCAGCTCAACGGCGGCCTGCGGGCGGCGATGGGCTACACGGGTTCCCGCACGATCGCCGAGCTGCAGAACCAGCAGCTCGTCCGCATCACCGCGGCGGGCCTGAAGGAAAGCCACCCGCACGACATCACGATGACCGTCGAGGCCCCGAACTACACCACCCGTTAGGGTGCTGCGGGCCGTTGGGCTCGCTCAGGGCGACGTGTGTCCGTGGAAAGCGCGGACCACGGTCGCTCGCCGTGTTTTCTCTGGGGGCGGCCCCCAGACCCCCGGACGAAGGAGAACCACAGGTGCGCGATCTGGTCGAGATCGGCATGGGCCGGACCGCGAGGCGGGCCTACGAGCTGGACGACATCGAGATCATCCCGTCGCGTCGGACGAGGTCGTCGAAGGACGTCTCCACGACGTGGCAGATCGATGCCTACCGCTTCGACATCCCGCTGATCACCCACCCGACCGACGCCATCGTGTCGCCGGGCACGGCGGTCGCGGTCGGCGAGCTCGGTGGCCTCGGCGTGCTCAACGCAGAAGGCCTCTGGGCGCGGCACGGTGACGTCGACGAGGCGCTGTTCCGCCTGGTCCAGGCGACCGAGGACAGCGACGACCCGGCGGCGGCCGTGAAGGTGCTGCAGGAGCTGCACGCGGCTCCGCTGCGGATGGACCTGGTCGCCGAGGCGATCAAGCAGGTCCGCGAGTCGGGCGTCACGGTCGCGGCCCGCGTCAGCCCGCAGCGCGCCGCCGAGCTGACCCCGGACCTGCTGGCCGCGGGCGTCGAGATCCTGGTCGTGCAGGGCACGATCATCTCGGCCGAGCACGTGTCGCGCGACGGCGAGCCGCTGAACCTGAAGTCGTTCATCGCGGACCTCGACGTCCCGGTCATCGCCGGCGGTGTCGGCGACTACCGCACCGCCATGCACCTGATGCGCACCGGCGCGGCGGGCGTGATCGTCGGCTACGGCTACACGCCCGGCGTCACCACGACCGACTCGGTCCTGGGCATCGGCGTGCCGATGGCCACCGCGATCGCCGACGCCGCGGCCGCGCGCCGCGACTACCTCGACGAGACCGGCGGCCGCTACGTGCACGTCATCGCCGACGGCGGCGTCACGACCTCGGGCGACGTGGCGAAGTCCATCGCCTGCGGTGCCGACGCCGTGATGCTGGGCGAACCGCTGGCCGCCGCGACCGAGGCACCGGGCCAGGGCCTGTACTGGACGGCCGCCTCCGCGCACCCGTCGGTGCCGCGCAGCCTCGTCGCCGAGGCGGTGGACCAGGAGCTCGACCTGCGCAAGCTGCTGTTCGGCCCGTCCGCCGACCCGCGCGGCGTGACGAACCTGTTCGGCGCGCTGAGGCGCGCCATGGCCAAGACCGGCTACTCCGACCTCAAGGAGTTCCAGAAGGTCGGCCTGACGATCCGCGGCTGAGCTCTGATCGCCGAGAAGGGCGCGTTCCCTTGCGGGGACGCGCCCTTCCGCGTGCCGCGGTTGGCCGTCCGGACGCGGAACCGGGTGCAACGCGCAGGCCGGACAGGACGTTGGACGGATATGAGTGACTGGCTGGACTTCCTCGGCTCGGACAGCGACGAGGCGGTGACGCGCAACCGGCAGAGGTTCGCGGCTGCGTCCGATGCCGCCGAGCTGGCCGCCGACCGGCTTGAGTCCAGGGCGGAGAAGCGGAAGAAGCGCACGTCAGCGTGGTGGTACGCCGGCGTGGCCCTGGCCGCGGTCGCCGTGGGGTTCATCGCGTACGCGATCTACGCCGAACTCGCGTACCTCGCCTGACCGCGGCAGCTGGTTTTGCAACCGAACGACGCGCCGTGCGTCCAACTGAGCGTGGAACTGGATGCCTTGTTCGGCGACAGCAGTGTGGACACGATCGACCCCGATACCGACATTGACCCCGACGAGCCGCGCGCCGACGAGGACGCGCCGGAGGCGGACGGCATCGGCTGGAAGGCCCTGGTCCTGTTCATCTGTGGGGGGCTGGTGATCACGGCTCTGGTCGTGGCGTTCATGGTGTGGGTGATCGAGGGCTTGGTCCTGTGACCAGGACGTGCGCCGCTCCGGCGCCCTCATAACCTGTCCACATGACCGCTCGTCGCCAGGCTCAGGAGCTGACCGTCACCGAAGCCACCAAGCGTGGTGTCGCCGGTCTGATCGCTGATGTCGAGCATGATGGCCCGGTGGTCGTCACTCGGCACGGCCGCGCGGTCGCCGCGGTCGTGCCCATGAGTCGGTTGCGCGAGATCGACGAAGCGTCCGCCGATCTGAGGGATCTCGCGCTCGTACTTGCGCGTTCGGCGGTGGGTTCAGGACGTCGCACGTCCTTCGACGATGTGCTGGCCGCCTTCGGGCACACCCGTGAGCTCGATGGCTGACGTGCTGTTCATCGACGCGGCGATCGACGACCTGCGTCGCCTCAGGACTGGCTCGCGCAGCGGCTCGTGCACGCCGCCGGAGTTCCTCCGGAGCAGGTCGCGGCACTGAGCCTGGAGCAGGCGGTCGACCTCTGGACCGCTTTCACGACCGCGTCTCGCCCGTCTGAACCGATCGGGGACTAGGCGTTACCGGAAGTAACGCCTACTCTCCGGTTC